>CAVPAG010000001.1:0-19405 GCA_963701425.1 uncultured Actinomycetota bacterium
CGACCGCCAGGAGGTTGTGGCCGAAGGTCGTCTCGCCGGCGGGCTCACCGTCGGCGACCACCCGCAGCGTCACCGTGCCGGAGGGCCAGTCGGCGTCGGGGGCGAGGTCGACCTGGTAGTCACCGGGGACCTGGTCGTCCTCGACCGGGTCGAGCGTCGCGAACGCGGTGTCGGATCCCTCCGCGAAGAGCTTCGCCTGCAGCGTCGTGGCCGACCCCGTCAGGGTGAAGCCGACGAAGCCACAGTCCTCGCGCGAGAAGTACGGCGCCGAGGAGACGTTGAGGCCGACCCCGGCGCAGAGCGGCAGCGGGAACTTGTAGAACAGGAAGCCGCTCGCGGAGGCGCCCGCGGCCGGCTCGGCCGCGCTCGCGACGGAGCCGGCGACGGGGAGCGCGTCGGCGGCGGTTGTGGTGACCAGCAGGCTCAGCGGGGTGAGGAGCAGGAGGCTGATCGACGCGGCGACGGCGCGACGCGACCGGGGGTGAGTGGTCAACGCAGGATCCCTTTTTCGGTGCGGCAGGGGTGTGTGCCGCACGATGTCGTGTGCCGTGATAACGACGTGTGGAAGGGCGGGTTACGCGGACCGGTCCCGGGCCGTGCGGGCTCGCGAGAGGATGTCCAGGTGATCGACCTCGCCGGTGCGGCGGACTACGTGGTCCAGGCCGACAACATGGACGTGCTGCCGAAGCTGCCGGACGGCGCCTTCCAGCTGGTCTACATCGACCCGCCCTTCAACACCGGAGCCTCCCGGCTTCGCCGTACGCTCCGGTCGGTCCGCGAGGTCGACGGCGAGGGTGACCGCACCGGCTTCCGCGGCAACCGCTACGCCACGCGGGAGACGGGACGGATGTCGTACCCGGACTCCTTCGCCGACTACGCGGAGTTCATCGAGCCGCGGCTGGTCGAGGCGCGCCGGCTGCTCGCCGACTCGGGCACCCTCTACTTCCACATCGACTGGCGCGAGGCGCACTACTGCAAGGTGCTGCTCGACCAGGTGTTCGGCCGGGAGAACTTCCTCAACGAGGTGATCTGGGCCTACGACTTCGGCGGCCGGGCCAAGGACCGGTGGCCGGCCAAGCACGACACGATCCTGGTCTACGTCAAGGAGGCGGGCGCGCACCTGTTCGACCAGGACGCGATCGAGCGGGTGCCGTACCTCGCGCCCACCCTCGTCGGACCGGAGAAGGCGGCCCGGGGCAAGCTGCCCACCGACGTGTGGTGGCACACGATCGTGCCGACCGGGGGGCGCGAGAAGACCGGCTACCCGAACCAGAAGCCGGAGGGGGTGCTGCGGCGCATCCTGCAGCCCTCCTCCCGGCCGGGGGACTGGGTGCTGGACTTCTTCGCGGGCAGCGGTACGACGGGTGCGGTGGCCGCCTCGATGGGTCGCCGGTTCGTCCTCGTCGACGCCAACCCCGAGGCGGTCGAGGTGATGCGGAGGCGGCTGGACCCGGGGCGCACGAGGTACCTCGACGAGGCGGGACTAGCGCTGGGCTGACCCGTCCGGGGGATGGTATCCGGACCATTCGGACGGAACAGTGGAATCGGTCGTTCCCGGGGCACATCCGTCGCCTACGCTCGGGGGACGGAAGCTTGTCGAGGCGGGGATGCTCCCGGCACGACCGCCCGACGGGGGGACGGGTCCGCGCCCTGGGGAGGGGGCCGTATGACTGGGGACAACGTGGTCGTCGGCCCGCGCGCGCCCGGAGGGCCGATCCGTGGTTGAGACCCTCGACGCCCCCGCGGAGGACGTCCCCGCGGCCCGACCCACGCCGCGCACCGCGATGCCGTTCCTGGTGCTGAGCGCGATCGGCCTGGGGAGCGTGCTGCTGCCGCCGTACAGTCCCAAGATCTGGCACCTGTTCGCCGCGGTGGCGATGGTCGCGGCGATGGCCAAGGCCTACACGACGTCCATGAGCAGGGTGGAGCGCAGCTGGGTCGACCTGGTCGCGCCGCTCGGCGCGTTCCCGCTGATCGTCGTGCTCCGCGACGCGACCGGAGGCGACCAGTCCGGGCTCGCGGTGCTGGTGGCGATCCCGATCCTGTGGCTGGCGGTGTTCGGCACCCGGCGCGACCTGATGGCGGCGGCGGTGCTGGCGGCGCTCACGTTCGTGCTGCCGGTGGTCGTGGTGGGCGAGCCGTCGTACTCCGTCGGCGAGTGGCGCCAGGCGGTGCTCTGGACGGGCATCGCCCTGGTGATCGCACCGGTGATGCTGCACGTGGTCCGCCGGCTGGCGGTCGAGTCGATCCGGTCCCAGGAGATCGCGGCCCGGTTCGAGGGCATCGTCCGGGGGGCCACGCTCAGCAGCCTGGTCACCACCGACCTCGACGGGGTCATCACGACGTTCGGCGTCGGCGCGGAGAAGCAGACCGGCTACCGGGCCGGTGAGGTGCTCGGACGCGAGCTGACCTCGGTCTGCTTCCACCGTGAGGAGCTCGAGAAGGTCGCGGAGGAGCTCGGGGTCAGCCCCGACTTCGCGGTGCTCACGCGGCTGGCCCACACGCGGGCCGGCAGCCGCGTCTGGGGCCTGCGGCGGGCCGACGGCGAGACCGGGTTCGTGCGGATGTCGGTCACGGCGCTGCGCGACGCCCACGACGAGCTCACCGGCTACCTGTGCGTCGGGGTCGATGCGACGTCCGCGACCCAGGCCGAGCGGGCGCTCACCCAGGCCGAGCAGCGTTGGCGGGTGCTGATGGACCACCTGCCCGACACCACGGTGATCATGGTCGAGGAGAAGACCGGGATCACCGTCGTCACCGGCGCCGGGATCCTCGCGCGCCGGCTCCGCGACGGGGCCGGTCGTCGGCTCCAGGAGATCGTGGACAAGGAGGTCCCGGGCACGCTCGACCGGATCCTGTCGTCGGCCTTCGCGGGCCACGAGGTGCCACCCGTCTACGCGATGGTCGGCACGGCCGAGCACGAGTTCCAGGCCAGCCCGCTGCCGTCGACCACCCATCGGCGGCAGGCCATCCTGATGGTGCGCGACGTCAGCCGCGACCGGGACCGCGAGCGCACGCTGAGGGTGGCCAAGGAGCGCGCCGAGCGGCTGTTCGAGGACGCTCCCCAGGGCATCGCGCTGCTCGAGCCGGACGGGACGGTCGTGCAGGTCAACCCGTCGCTGACCGCGCTGCTCGGCCGCGAGGACGTGGTGGGGCGGCAGCTGCGCGCCCTGTCGTTCGACCCGGACGACCTCACCGTGGAGGTGCACCTGACCCGTGTCCGCGAGACCGTCGAGCGACGAGCCGAGGCGCAGTGGTCGGTCCGCGGCGCGAACGGCGAGGAGCTGCACGTCGTGCTGATCAGCACCATGCTGCACGGCGAGAACGGCGGCGAGGACCTGATCCTCACCAACGTGGTGGACGTGTCCGAGCGCTACCGCTACGAGCGGCAGCTGGCCTTCCTCGCCGAGCACGACCCGTTGACGGGGCTGGCCAACCGGCGCCGGTTCGACCAGGAGCTGGCGCGGCACGTCGACGACTGCCGGCGCTACGGACCGCGCGGCGCGGTGCTCATGCTCGACCTGGACCACTTCAAGGAGGTCAACGACACCCTGGGGCATGCCGTCGGCGACGAGCTGCTCGTGGACGTCGCCCGGGTGCTGCTCCAGCGGATGCGGTCGACGGACCTGGTGGCCCGGCTCGGCGGTGACGAGTTCGCCGTGCTGCTGCCCCATGCGGACAAGAAGTCCGCCGAGCTCGTCGCGGCCAGCCTGGTCGAGACGCTGCGCGACGAGGTGAGCGGGCTCGAGGACACCCGCAGCGGCGTCACCGCCAGCATCGGTGGCGTGATCATCGAGGAGTTTCATCTCAGTGCCAGCGACGTGCTCTCGGCGGCGGACGCCGCGATGTACGTCGCCAAGCAGGCGGGGCGCAGCCGGTACACCTTCCTCACCGTCCAGGAGTGACTCCGGGAGCTCCGGACCCTGTGGCGCAACGTGGCTCATCGGCTTGGCGCTCACCGTCCTGCTCGCGCGGCTCATCGTCGCCGTCGCGACCTGCATCTCCCTCGCTTCGACGTCTGCGCGGCACCTCGTGCGGCCGCCCACTCCTGCCCTCGGGTTTGTGAACACCTCGCCGGGGTACCGCTCCTCAAGGAGAGATCCACATGTCTCGGGAGAGGGAAATTTCATGAGTGCCCCAACGAAGCTCGTTCTGGGGGTGGCCGGAGGGTACCTGCTCGGTCGCCGGAAGAAGATGAAGCTCGCCATCACCTTGGGCAGCATGCTCGCCGGCCAACGCATCGCGACGAACCCGCGCGGCCTGATGCAGCAGGGCATGAAGCTGGTCGAGAGCAATCCGGAGCTCTCGAAGCTCTCGGACCAGGTGCGCTCGCAGCTGTTCGACGCCGCCCGCGCCGCCGCGATCGCCACCGCCAACAGCCGCATGGACGGCATCAGCGACGCGATCCGTCAGCGTTCCGACCGCCTCGCCCTGATGGGCGGTGACGACCAGGCCGAGGACGAGTACGACGAAGACGAGTACGACGAGGACGAGTACGACGACACGGATGAGTCCGAGGAGCCCGACGAGGAGTCGGAGGAGTCCGACGAGGAGCCCGAGGACGTAGCGGACGAGGAGGAAGAGCCCGAGGACGTCGCCGACGAGGAGTCGGAGGAGCCCGAGGACGCGGTGGAAGAGGAGGAACCCCCTCGCAGGCGTCGCAAGGCGCGCAGGCCGTCGAGCTCCGAGTCCGAGACACGCCCGCGTCGGCGTTCGTCGTCGCCGAGGAAGCGCGCATCTGCCTCCACCGCAGCGGCCAAGAAGTCCGCCGGCCCGGCGAAGAAGACCTCGTCCCCGGTCAAGAAGAGCGCTTCATCCGGCACGGCGAAGAAGAGCAGCGCCGCGAAGAAGAGCGCGCCGGCGAAGAAGTCCGCCTCCTCCGGAACGGCCAAGAAGGCGTCCTCGAGCGGCACGAGGAAGGCTCCGGCGAAGAAGTCGTCGGCGGCGAAGAAGGCCAGCCCGGCGAAGAAGGCCAGTCCCGCCAAGAAGACGGCCCCGGCGAAGAAGTCGGCATCCTCCTCGACGGCGAAGAAGGCCACCCCTGCGAAGAAGACCGCGCGAAGAAGACCGCAGCGAAGAAGGCCCCCGCCAAGAAGGCATCGTCGAGCGGCACCCGTAAGCGGACGTCGTCGAGCCGCTCCACCCGAAAGGCGGCGTGATCACCATGGCAGAGAAGACCGACAACGGCGGGGCTCTGAAGAGCCTCGTGGACGAGCTCCCCTTCGACAAGCTCAAGGACGAGCTCCAGCACGGGCTGAGCACCCTGGGTGAGAAGGCGATCAGCAGCGCCGGCGAGCGCCTGACCGACCTGACCGACCGGCTCAACGACATGGCCGACGGCGGAGGGTTCGTCGGCAAGGCCACGAAGGAAGGCGCCAAGGAGGCGGCCGAGGGCGGCTCGCCCGTGAAGGGCGCGCTCAAGGGCGGCCTGTCCGGCGCCAAGGACAAGATCAAGGAGAAGCTCGGCGGCGGTAGCAGCGGCGGCGAGAAGGGCACCAAGTCGACCAACATCATCGAGGAGATCGATGTCGGGGTGCCGGTGAGCGTGGCCTACAACCAGTGGACGCAGTTCCAGGACTGGTCGGGCTTCATGAAGAAGGTCGACAACGTCGAGCAGGAGGACGAGGCCAAGGCCAACTTCAAGGCCCAGGTGTTCTGGTCCCACCGGACGTGGGAGGCCCAAATCCTCGAGCAGGTCCCGGACGAGAAGATCGTCTGGCGCTCCAAGGGCGAGAAGGGCCATGTCGACGGCGCGGTCACGTTCCACGAGATCGCCCCGAACCTCACCCGCATCCTCGTGGTCCTCGAGTACTACCCGCAGGGCCTCTTCGAGCGCACCGGCAACCTCTGGCGTGCCCAGGGCAGGCGCGCCCGCCTCGAGCTCAAGCACTTCCGCCGCCACGTGATGACCGAGGTCATCCAGGACCCCGACGAGGTCGAGGGCTGGCGCGGCGAGATCGAGGACGGCGAGGTCGTCCGGAGCCACGACGAGGTCGTCGAGGAAGAGCAGCAGCAGGGCGACGACGTCAATGAGGGAGACGAGGACGAGTACGACGAGTCCGGGGCTGAGGAAGCTGACGAGCCCGAGGACGAGTACGACGAGGAGGAGCCTGAGGACGAGGAAGAGCCTGAGGACGAGCTCGACGAGGAGGAGCCTGAGGACGAGGAAGAGCCTGAGGACGAGCTCGACGAGGAGGAGCCTGAGGACGAGTACGAGGACGAAGAGGCCGACGAGGAGTACGAGGACGAGGAGCCCGAGGACGACGAGGAGCTCGAGGACGAGTACGACGAGGAGGAGCCCGAGGAAGAGGACGAGGAAGAGGAAGAACAGCCTCGCCGTCGTCGCAAGGCCAGCTGACCACCCCATCTCGGAGGGAACTGACTCATGACTGTTGCAACCAGCCAGCGGCGAGGTGGCGGCTATCTGGAGCGCCCGGCGCCCAGCGGCCTCGCAGACGTCGTCGAGGTCATCCTCGACAAGGGCATCGTCATCGATGCCTACGTTCGCGTGTCCCTCGTGGGCATCGAGCTGCTCACCATCGATGCCCGCATCGTGATCGCCAGCGTGGACACGTATCTGCGCTTCGCCGAGGCCACCAACCGTCTCGACCTGATGGAGCACGGCGGTGGCAAGCCTCTTGACGAGTTCATCGGCGACCTGCAGGAGAGTGGCGCCGGCCGGAAGGTCGGCGGTGCCATCAAGGGAGCGAAGAAGGCGATTACCGGCGGGGACGATGAGGACGAGGGCCGTTCGCGTAGGCCGGCCCGCAAGTCGTCGTCACGGAGCAGACGCAGCGAGGAAGCGTGACCCAGGCATCACTGCGTGCGGACGCGAGTCTGATGGACCTCGACGCGGACATGGGTCTCTACGTGTACGGCGTGGTCCGTGCCGAGGAGTCCGTGCCAGACGGGCTGGCGGGTGTCGACGAGGCACCCGTCCAGCTCGTCGCGCTGGGCGACGTCGCGGCGGCGGTCGGGGTCATCACGCTCGACCGCCCGCCGGGCCTTCGGGCCGACCTGCTCGCCCACACCGCTGTGCTCGACGCACTGGCCGAGCGCGGGCCGGTCGTCCCGGTCCAGTTCGGCTCGGTGCTGACCGACGGTCGACGCTGTCCTGCAGGACTTCCTGGCAGCCGCAGGCGGACTGGTTCGAGGAGCTGCTGGCCCAGCTCGCAGGCCGTCGGCAGTTCAACGTGCGGGGCCGCTACAACGAGGACGCGGTGCTGGCTGAGGTCGTTGCTGAAAACCCTGAGATCGCGTCGCTGCGCGAACGGACTCGTGGCGTCCCCGAGCATGTCGGTCAGGCGGAGCGGGTGCGTCTCGGTGAGCTCGTGTCACATGCGCTCGAGCGCAAGCGGGAGCAGGACGCCGGCACGGTGCTGGACATCGTGCTGCCGCATGTCGCGTCCTACGCGCCACGCGGGGGAGCCGGGCTCGACCACATGATGGATGTCGCCTTCCTGGTCGACGACGACAGGCGCGCGAGCTTCGAGGACGCCCTGGAGGCGGTGGCCGAGGCGATGCACGAGCGAGTCCGTCTCCAGCTGATGGGGCCGATGGCGCCGTACGACTTCGTGGAGGGATGACGTGGGACTGATCACGGGCCTGCTCGGCCTTCCAGTCGCGCCCGTTGCGCGGCACCGTCTGGGTCGCGGAGCAGGTCCGCCAGCAGGCCGAGGAGGAGTTCTACGACCCTGCACGCATCAAGGCACAGCTCGAGGACGTCGATCGGGCCCGCGCAGCCGGTGAGCTGAGCGACGACGAGGCGACGGCCCTCGAGGACGAGCTGGTCGAGCGGCTGCTTGTCAGCCGTAGCCGACCGGCACCCCGGGAGGGATGACGATGGCAACCACCAAGAAGGCCGGCTCGAGCAGCCGGTCCAGGAAGAGCACGGCCTCCAAGAGCATTCCGACGAAGACCGCGTCGGCCAGCGCGAGCAAGGGGTCGGAGGGCGCCACGAAGAAGGCGGCGCCGCGACGACGTACCTCCGGCTCCGCCCCGCGCGCGACGGCACCCAAGAGGAAGTCGGGCATGACCGTGGCCCGCGAGGCCGCACAGCAGCTCCTCGAGCTGACCGGCAAGGCGGCCGAAGGCGTCACCGGGTTCGAGCGCACCGACGACGGGTGGCGGGTCGAGGTCGAGGTCGTGGAGGTACGCAGGATCCCCGACACGGCGGACATCCTCGCGCTCTACGAGCTGGACGTCGACGAGGACGGCGAGCTCGAGGGCTACCGGCGACTGCGCCGCTACAACCGGGGGTCGACGGGTCAGGAGTCGGGATGACCGAGCAGCAGAGCGGTGTGCCCTCGTCGCGCCCGTACGCCGCGCCCATGTCGCCGAGCAGCTCGCGGCCGCAGCCGGCCAGCCTCGCCGACATCCTCGAGCGGGTGCTGGACAAGGGCATCATCATCGCCGGCGACATCCGTGTGAACCTGCTCGACATCGAGCTGCTCACCATCAAGATCAGGCTGCTCATCGTCTCTGTCGACAAGGCGCAGGAGATGGGCATCGACTGGTGGCGCAACGACCCCATGCTGACGACCAGCGAGCGGGGTCTCGCCGACGAGAACCGTCAACTGCGCGAGCGGCTCGAGGAGCTCGAGTCGGGAGGCTCCAACGGGTCGACGCGGCAGACGCAGAAGGAACGTGGCAATGGGTGAGACCGGGACCGGTCGCTATCTCTACGCGATCACCCGGGGTGTGTCCGCCGATGCCCTCGCGGGCACGACCGGACTCGGCGGCGGCGCACTCGACGTCGTCGACCACCGCGGCCTGGCGGCCGTGGTCAGCACGGTGCGGCTCGACGAGTTCGGGGAGGAGGGTCTGCGGCGCAACCTCGAGGACCTCGCCTGGCTCGAGACGGTCGCCCGCGGACATGACGCGGTCGTGCAGGCGGTCGCCGCCCACGGGCCGACGGCCCCGCTGCGGCTCGCGACGATCTGTCTCGACGACGACGGTGTCCGCGCCCGGCTCGACGAGTGGCACGACGCGCTCAACGAGGCGCTCGACCGGGTGCAGGGTCGGATGGAGTGGAGCGTCAAGACCTACGCCCGCGGTGCGGCGGAGCCGCCGCCCGCGACGACGGCTTCTCCCGTCGAGGGACAAGGCGCCGGAGTCGCCTACCTGCAGCGCAAGCGGGAGTCGACGCAGCGACGGATGCAGGCGGAGGAGCGCGCGCACCAGGTCGCCGAGGAGATCCACGCTGCGCTCGCGCAGTGCTCGGTGGCGAGCCGTCGGCTGCCCGCGCAGGACCCTCGGCTCACCGGACACGAGGGTGTGATGACCCTCAACGGCGCGTACCTCGTGCCCGTTGAGGAGAGCGACGCCTTCGCCGCCACGTTGAGCACGTTGTCGGAGCAGCATCCCGAGGCTCATCTGGAGGCCGGCGGACCGTGGCCGCCGTACTCCTTCGCGGTGCTGGAGCAGACGTGACCGAGCTGGCAGCCCAGGCCTCGACCGAGGTGCAGGCCGGCCCCCAGATCGCGCTCGTGGATCTGCTCGACCGGCTCCTCGGCACCGGGGTGGTGCTGGCGGGCGACGTGGTCATCTCGTTGGCCGGGGTCGACCTCGTGCAGGTCCGGCTGCACGCGTTGATCACCACGGTGCGCGCAGAGATGCGGGCCGCGGGAATGGTGGGTGCCGCATGAGTGAGCAGGCCTGGTTGTTCCCGGAGCGTCTCGAGACCGACAAGGAGTCCGTGGAGCGGGACCTCTTCAAGCTCGTGCTCACCGTGATCGAGCTGATCCGTCAGCTGATGGAGAAGCAGGCCCTCCGGCGCGTCGACGAGGGCGACCTCACCGACGAGCAGGTGGAGGGGCTCGGCCTGGGTCTCATGCGCCTCGAGGAGGCGATGGAGGAGCTCAAGGGTCGGTACGGCCTGACCACCGCTGACCTCAACATCGACCTCGGGCCGCTCGGACCGCTGCTGTCCGAGTAGCACGACGGAGCCTGGGTGGTGTGGCCGCCCCCGAATCCACCGTTTCCGGGGGCGGCGTCCGTGCCTGCCGGCTGCTGCTGCGTGAGTGCAGCCGGTGACACAGACGCGCATTACCCAGCCGCCCGCGGACCATTCCCCGTCGAAAGACCCGTCGCCTCGCCTGTTCGGCGGGCGAGGCGCCTCGTTGGTCTATACGGGCTTTCCCGCGTGGTGGCACGCGGGTAGCGTCCGCCGACGTGACTCTCACCGACTTCCTGGTCGCGCGCACCGTGGAGGGCCTCGTGGCCTCCGGCTGTGAGTTCGACCGTCGGGCCGACGGTCGTCTGACCTGTCTATGCGCCGAGCCCGACCCTGCTGTCAGCGCGAAGCTCGACCAGATCGACCTGATCTACTGGTGCGACGACCGTCGACCGACCGGCGAGGCCTTCCTCCGGCTGCTGGCGGACGGCTACGCCACGCATGCGGACTACCGCCCGGAGTGGCACCGGATCAGCTGACTCCTCAGCGTGCCAGGGCCTCGAAGGCCTGGTAGACCATCCAGGCCGGCCAGAACAAGCCCTGGACGACGGCGAGGACGTACTCCCAGAATCCGTCGGCCTGCTGCCAGAAGTAGACCAGCGCCCCGAAGATGCCGAGGCCGTAGATCGCACCCCCGCCGGCGGCGGCGCCCGTGTTGCTGTTGCCCATCGTCCACCCCTTGTCCTAGGGCTTCAGTCTGCCCAGGGCCGCGGCACGCGGTAAGGGACCTCGACCAGTCCTGCCTCTCCTTGTCCCGACGGACGGAACGGTTTCCTTTTCACCTCAGCAATCGCGTTCGCCGGCCGATGCGGTCTGCCGCGGGGGACGGCACGATCCCTCCTGCCGTCGGCCCCAGTACCCCTGTTCCTGATGCGGATTCAACTCCATGCTCTTCGTCGGCTCGTTCGCCTCGACAGCTGCCGCGCTGCTGATCACCCCGTCGCTGTTGCTGTCCTCCGGGACGGCCACCACGCCGCCAACGTCTGACGGCGCGCGCCTCAGCGCCGCGCACCCGGGTGGTGAGCACGCGTGGGCCCGCGGCCGCGGCCGGGGCAGTCATCGCGGCTGGGACCACGGTCGAGGGCACGGGCGCGGGCACGGTGGGCCGTGGAGCGAGACGGACCCGTGGAACCCGGCCGAGCCGTGGGACCCGGAGGGCTCGGAGCAGCCGTGGGGACCGGGAACGGACCCGTGGGACCCGACCGACCCGACGGACCCGATCCCCACCGACCCGATCCTGGTCGGCCCGCCGTGGATCCCGACGCCGCTCCCGCCCTGGAGCCCCACGCCGCCCCCGTCCGACCCGCCGGAGTCGCCCGATCCGACGCCGCCTCCGGCGGACCCGACCGCGCCGTCCTTCACGCTCGCGACGTTCAACGTGCTCGGCCACTCCCACACCAAGCGGGGTGGCAACAAGAAGGGGTGGCCGCAGGCCGGCGCCCGGATGCGGGCCGCCGTACAGCTGTTGCGCAGTCATGACGTCGACCTCGTGGGGTTCCAGGAGCTCCAGAGCGTCCAGAAGGGTGACTTCGCACGGCTCGCCCAGGGCTGGCGGCTCTTCCACCCGCCGGGTGACCCCGAGAACGCCGTCGCGTGGGACACCGACGTCTTCACGTACGTCGACGCGTGGACCCTCCCGATCCCGTACTTCAACGGCCGCGCCCGGCACATGCCGATCGTGACGCTGCGGGACAACGCCTCGGGTCAGGTCATCCGGGTGCTGAACGTGCACAACCCCGCGGACACGCATCGGTACCACCACCAGGGCAGGTACCGAGCCGAGGCGACCCGTCGCGAGATCGCCGCCGCGCAGCGGTTGAACTCCCGCAAGGTGCCGTTGTTCGTCACCGGCGACATGAACGAACGCAAGAAGTTCTTCTGCGCGTTCACCGCCAACGGACAGATGAAGGCGGCCGCAGGAGGATCGAACGCCGACGGCACCTGCACGCCGCCGACGTTCGGGGGGATCGACTGGATCTTCGGATCGGCCCTGGCGGCGTTCTCCGACTTCGTCGTGGACCGGACCACCCTGGAGCGCAAGATCAGCGACCACCCGATGGTCGTCACCCGCGTGTGGCCGGCCGACGAAGGTCCCGCCGGTTGAGGTCCTCCCGGGTGACCAACGCCCCTGACACCCAAGACCACTGCGCGCGAAACTGAGCATGGAGCAGAGTGTCGCGAAGGAGATGGCGACATGACCGAGACACCCACTTCTGACTACGAGCAGGCCCGTGCCCGGTTGATGCGGAAGCGGAAGTTCCGCAGCGACGTGGTGGCGTACATCGTCATCAACGCCTTCCTCGTCGGCATCTGGGCGACCGGTGGGTACGGCTACTTCTGGCCCGGCTGGGTGCTTGCAGGATGGGGCGTCCTGCTGGTGCTGGACTGGTGGAACGTCTACTACCGGCACGACGTGACCGAGGCGGACATCCAGCGAGAGATGCACACGACGCACTAGCGCACTCTGGGATCCGGCTCGGGCATCACTACCAGGAGACACGTCGGCATCCTCGTGGTGCCGACGCACCGAAGGAGGCGGGAGCCATGATGCGCCTGCCCACGAAGGACATCATTGCCACCAGCGCGGTCGCCGTGGCGGTCGTGCTGTACGTGCTGTGGCTGACCGACGCCACCGTTCTCGGGCTCAGCAGCACCAGGGTCACGGGGCTGGCCGTGCTCGTGCTCGGCTTCGTCGCGTCGGCTGTCGCCGTCGTGCCGAGCTTCGATCAGCTCATCCACGGCAACCGGCTCTACCTGGCTGCCACCTCTGTGCTGGGCATGGCCGCGCTCGCCGCCGGCGTCGTCGTGCTGTGGACAGCAAGCGGCACGGCCCTTGCCTGGCTGATGGTCGCCTTGGTGACGCTGTGGGCCATCTCCACGACCCACCACGTCGTGCTGGCCAGGGCCGAGCAGCCCACCCTGCACGGTGAGCCCGCACCCGAGGTCGACGCACGTCGTCACCTCGGCGTCCGTTGACACGGGTTGCCGCGAATCGGTCGACCGGCAGGTCGAGCACGACACTGGTGCTCAGGTCGGCGGCAGACCGCACGACCACGCCGCTCGCAGGCCGTGCGCCGGCGGAGCCGGCGCCTTGATCTCTCGGTCGATTCGGCGCGGCGCGAGAGCGGATCGTTCATGGAGACCAGGTCTCGTGAGGGTGAGCCGTCCAATTCGGCGATGGTGTGAGCCCAGCTTACCAGGCAGTCAGGTGTCATCTCCAGAGTCGCGGGCTTACTCGGTGTCTCAGTTGGCGGCTCGGCGGCAGGCGGCACTTTTCCGGGACATGCAGAGATCAGTGGAATTGCTGACCACTCCCTGCGAGGAGGATCGTCATTCCGCCCGATGTGGCAGCCGGTTCCCACTTCCTATGGTCGCTTCATGAGCAGGCCCGAGCGATGGAGGAATCATGAGCAGCCACCCGAATGTTGCGGTCATTGAGCGGATGACCCAGGCGATCGTCGAGAACGACCGCGAGACGCTGACGCAGATCTTCACCGACGACATGGTGTTCCATGGCCGTGGTCCGATTCCGTTCGCCGGCGACCACTCCGGGGTGGACGGCTTGCTGGCAGCCCTTGGCACCGTCTTTGAGCTGACCGACGGGGATGTGAAGCTCGAGCAGTTGTTCTGCCTGGCTGACGACGAATGGGGGGCGGAGTGGGAACACGCCGTCCTTGGCCGCAACGGGCGGACGTTGGAGATGAATGACTCCTTCGTCTACCGGTTCGACGACGGGCGCATCCGCGAGATGTGGTTCATCGCGGCGGGACCGGCCGAGGCTGCGTCGTTCTGGGCATAGGCGTCGTATTCGCGCGACACTGAGCCCATGGGCGACGGGATCGGACGCGCACGCGAGGCGTTCAACCGACAGGCCTGGCGACGGGCGTACGACGAGTTGTCCGCGGCCGCAGTCGCGGAGCCGCTCGAGGTCGACGATCTCGAGCGGCTGGCGTCCGCGGCGTATCTCGCCGGACTAAGCGACGAGAGCCGGTCCGCCTGGATCAGCGCGCACGAGAAGTGTGCCCACGTCGGCGACGTTGCACGGGCGGTCCGGTGCGCCTTCTGGCTGGCTTTCGCGCTGTTGAACGGCGGCGACCTGGCGCGCGGAGGCGGTTGGGTCGACCGCGCGCAGCGGCTGTTGGACGACCGCAAGATCGACTGCGTCGAACGCGGTTACCTGCGATACGCGGCCGCGCTGCGTGCAGCGTTCTCCGGCGACGTGCGCACCGGGCACGAGGCGTTTCACGCGGCGGCGGAGATCGGCGTCCTCTTCCACGACCCCGAACTCGCAGCGCTGGCACGGATCGGCGAAGGCAGGTGCCTGATCTGGCTTGACCGAGTGGACGAGGGGGTCGCCCTGCTCGACGAGGGGATGGTCGCCATCGAGGCCAACGACGTCTCGGCGATCGCGATTGGCGATGCCTACTGCACCGCCATCGAGGGCTGCACCGAACTGTTCGATGTCCGCCGCGCCCACACGTGGACCGCCGCGCTGAGCCGCTGGGTCGACAGCCAGCCAGAGCTCATGCTGTACCGAGGTCAGTGCCTGATCCATCGCGCCGAGATGCTGTTACCTTCGCGGCGACTGGGACGCCGCAGCCGATCAGATCGAGGAGGCTTATCGCCGCCTGGCCGATCCGGTGGGGCAACGGTCGCGGGGCGCCGCCGCATACTTGAAGGGCGACCTGCACCGGCTCCGTGGCCAGGACCGCGCCGCCGAGGCCGAGTTCCAACTGGCCAGCGAACTCGGTCGCGATCCGCAGCCCGGGCTCGCGCTGCTGCGCTTGGCCACGGGAAAGGTCGAGGCGGCCGCCGCCTCTATCCGGAGGGCGTATCACGAGGCCGGTGACCGAATGTCCCGCGCGCGACTGGCTGCCGGCTACGTCGAGATCACCCTCGCCAGCGGTGATGTCGCCGCCGCGCGATCTGCCGCCGAGGAGCTTGGCACGGTGGCCGGCATGCTCGGACGGCCCCTGCCGACCGCGCTGCACCTGCAGGTCCTGGGCGCCGTGCTGCTGGCGGAGGATCAGCCCGAACCCGCCCTGTCCGCTCTCCGGCGCGCGCTGGCCGGTTGGCGCGAGCTGGGGGCGGCCTACGAGGCCGCCCGCACGCGGACGCTGATCGCAGCCGCGTGCCGAGCGGTTGGCGACGACGACGGTGCCGAGATGGAGCTCGCCGGTGCCATCCCGGTCTTCGATCGCCTCAACGCGGTCCGTGACGCAGCCGCTGCCAGGGCGGGGCTCGCACCTCGCAGCTCGGCCGTCCAGCGGTCTGACCAGCCGCGAGCAAGAAGTCCTGGCACACATCGCAAAGGGGCTCACCAACCGTCAGATCGCCGAGCGTCTCGTCGTCAGCGAGAAGACCGTGGCAACCCACGTCGGCCACATCCTCACGAAGCTGGGCCTACCCAGCCGCGCTGCAGCCACTGCCTACGCGTACGAACACGGTCTGCAGTGACCGGGCTCCAGAAACAGCGGGCGATTCTGGCCAGTTGCAGCACTGGGCTCGCTCGGAGACGCACGGTTCTGCCGCGGAAGCGTTCGC
Source organism: uncultured Actinomycetota bacterium (assembly GCA_963701425.1). Taxonomy (GTDB): domain Bacteria; phylum Actinomycetota; class Actinomycetes; order Propionibacteriales; family Nocardioidaceae; genus Nocardioides_C. The sequence goes on from CAVPAG010000001.1 coordinate 15,500, forward strand.
TGGTCCGCGGCCATCCGGGCATGCCGCATCTCGTGCGGTTCCTCAGGGCGGTCCTTTAGGCTGCGATCGCGGCTGGGCGCCGGCGGGGAAGGAGTTGGTCACGACCAGGGCTGGCCGTTGTCCTTGGAGCGGCACTCGGTCCTAGTGAGCCAGCGCGCCTAGCTCGGGGAGACGCCGAAGTCGCCTCCCAAGGCAGACAAGGTCGCCGCCCAAGCGGCGGAAGGCGAGCCTTCGGTGGCGCTATTCGGTGAGCCAGGATCGCGACAGGAGGCGGCCGTTCTGCCCCGTCAGCCCCTACGCTGGACTGGTGGACGAGCCCGACTGCGGTGTCACTCTTGCGGAGTTGTTGGCTGCGTTTTCGCTCGCCACGGACCTCGGCTTGGGCCAGCCCATGGAGCACCTGCTGCGCAGTTGGCAGATCGCGTCGCGTCTCGGCCGTCACGTCGGATTGCCCGACGAGCAGCAGCCGGCGCTCTTTCACGTCGCGATGCTGTCGTGGGTCGGCTGCGTGGCTGATGCACCAGAGGTGACCGCCAGCTTCGGTGACGACATCGAGTTCCGTGCGGACAGCTACGAGGCGGACCTGGGCGGGCTGTCCGGGATGACGTTCTTCCTCGGTCATGCGGGCCGGGGTCAGCCGCTGCCGGGACGGCTGCGGGCGATCGCGACCCTGGCGGCCACCGGTGGCATCCGGATGATGCAAGGTATGCAGGGTCATTGCCTGCTCACCTCGAACTTGTCCGACCAGCTCGGGCTTCCCGCGGAGACGTCTGAGGCGGTCCGGCAGTTCTTTGCGCGGTGGGACGGCCAGGGGGTCCCGCGTGGTGTCCGAGGCGAACAGATCGCCCTGGTCGTCCGGCTCTTCCACGTCGCTGACGTGGTCGAGGTGCACCACCGGCGCGGTGGCGTCGCGGCCGCCGTAGAGGTCGCGCGGGCCCGCTCAGGTAGCCAGTTCGATCCCCGCCTGGTCGATGCGTTCTGCTCGACCGCGGTCGAGGTGCTGCCCGGTGTCCGCGACGAGCACGACGCGTTCGAGCTCTTCTCCCAGGAGCCGGGTCTCGCTTGTCGGCTAGGCGACGAGGGCTTCGACGCCGCCCTGGTGGCGTTGGCAGACTTCACCGACCTGCGCTGTGCCGTCCCGCGCGGGCCACTCGCGGGGCGTCGCCGACCTGTCCGCCGAAGCAGCCCGACTGCTCCGGCTGCCCGCCGGCGAGGTGAAGGTGATCTACCGGGCGGGGCTGGTCCACGACGTCGGGTTGCACGGTGTCACCGCGGCGATCCTGGACAAGCCGACGGCGCTGACCGCGACCGAGCAGGAGCGGCTGCGCGTGGCGTCGTACTTCACCGAGCGGGTGCTGGCCCGTCCCAGGGCGCTTGGCCCGGGTGGGGGCTATCGCGGGACTGGCCCACGAGCGGATGGACGGCAGCGGCTACCACCGCGGCGTCAGTGGCCAGGCGATTCCGCTGCCGGGTCGGATCTTGGCGGCCGCCTGCGCCTTCCACGAGCTGGTCGAGCCCCGTTCCCATCGCCCCGCCCGCACGCTCAAGGAGGCGACCGGCGCGATCCGCGCCGAGATCGCAGCCGGACGACTCGACCAGGCCGCGGCGGACGCCATCCTGGCGGCGGCGGGTGGCGGGACCCGACGGCGAGTGGCGGGCCCCGCCGGCCTAACCCCGCGCGAGATCGAGGTGCTCGGCTTGATCGCCCGCGGTGCCGCGACCAGCGACGTCGCCGGCCAGCTCGGAATCTCACGCAAGACCGCGGGCACCCACATCGAGCGCATCTACGCCAAGACTGGCGCGTCCAGCCGCTCCACAGCCACCCTCTTCGCACTGCGAAACGGCCTGCTCGGCGGGTTCGACGACAGGCTGGACTCCTAGGGCCCGGATTCATCGCCCACGAGTTCTTTTCCCCGATTCGTAGGGAGTTTGCCTGACGACGCGGCCTGGCTGGACTCCTAGCGTGGCCGTTGTGACGCCGCGACTGCGGAGCGTCGACACCGGATCCGAGGAGGCAAGCAGCGATGGCCAAAGCAGTGATCAGCCTCAGCACCGGGCTGGAGGATGCGGAGAAGGTGACGGTGGCATTCCTGGTGGCAGTCGGCGCCGCCGAGTCCGGCCGCGACACCTTGATCTTCCTCACCAAGGAGGCGGTCCGCCTGGCAGTTCCGGGCGTCGCTACGGGGACGGCGTGCGACGGCTGTCCCACGCTGACCGAGCTGATGAAGCGGTTCGAGGCGGCCGGCGGGATCTACTACGTCTGCCCGATCTGCTTCAACGCCAAGCAGCTCGAGGCCTCCGACCTGATCGCCGGCGCCGAGCTCAACGGCACCGTGCCGATGTGGGGCTGGATCGGTGACGATCCGGCCGTGACGTTCAGCTACTGACAGCGAGCGACCAATGCGCAGTCCGGCCACCCTGACCAACGCGATCGATCCGGGTATGGGCGAGGCGCCCTGGCCCGATCACGAGTACGTCCGCGGCTGGGGCGTGTTCGGTCTGCCATTCGTCTCCGGGCACGTGCTGGCGCTTCGGGTGTTCCCGCGGAGCTCCTTCGGCCCGTATCGGACGTTGTGGCACCGTGATCCCGAGGCCCGCTGGTCCATCTACGCCGATGCGGCGCGCGTCGAGCACGCCTGTCCGCGCTACTACGGCCCGGCGTGCGAGTACTTCGGAGCAGCCCGGATCGACCTCGAGTGGACGGGTCCCTACACCCTGCACGTCACCATGGACGAGCCGGCGGTGGACTGGACAGTGACCGCCGCGCGATCACCGTTGATGGGGTTGCTCAACTCGCTCAGCGCCATGATGCCGCTCTCCAGCTGGCGACCACCCGCACTCCTGAGGGCCCGCGAGCGGCTCGCGCAAGCACTGGGGATGGGACAGCTGCAGATGTCCGGGGTGATGCCGAGCGGCCATTCCGGCCTTCTGATGCCGCAGCGGATGTACCTCGTCGACGAGTCGAGTGCGGTCCTCGACGGCGTGGACCTAGGCAGTCCCACCCGGCTGCGCGAGAACCCCGTCATCGGAGGCGTGCCACTGCCGGCACGCGGGGTGCTGGCGATCGGGCAGGCGATGTGGCCGATCCGTGACCGCGATGAGTTCGACAGCGCCCGGCGCGAGGCCCGGACGATCAACGAGAGGACAGCGCCATGACCGACGTACGCACACTCGATCGCATCGACCTCGAGGCGCGGGTCAAGCAGATGTACGAGCAGGTTGCCCTGGCGCCCGAGGCGGGCTTCCACTTCGAGACCGGGCGTGGACTCGCCGAGCATCTCGGCTACCCGTCCGCCGATCTCGATGCCGTCCCCGCGCCGGCCATCGACTCGTTCGCCGGGGTCGGCTACTTCCTCGACCTCGCGGTGATCGGGCCGGGCGCGAGGGTCCTCGATCTGGGCAGCGGATCGGGTATGGACAGCTTCCTGGCCGCCAACGCGTGCGGCCCGACGGGCAGCGTGATCGGCGTCGACATGACGAAGGTCCAGCTCGCCAAGGCGACCCAGTTGGCCCACGAGGCCGGCTTTGGACAGGTCGAGTTTCGCGAGGGCTACGTCGAGGACGTGCCAGTCGAGGACGGCACCGTCGACTGTGTCATCTCCAACGGCGTCATCAACCTCTCGCCGGACAAACCGGCGGTGTTCCGCGCGGCCGCGTCGGCGCTGCGGCGCGGTGGCCGTCTGGCGATCGCGGACATCGTCTCGGCGCGGCACCTGCCGCAGGGGATCACCTGCGACGCCTCGCTTTGGGCCGCATGCATCGGCGGAGCCGCCCAGCGGGACGAATACCTCGAGGCGATCCGGGACGCCGGGTTCGAGATCACGGTCGTGCGCGACAACGATTATCGGTTCATCTCCGACCGGGCGCTCGGCGCAACAACGACGTACGGCGTGACCAGCATCAGCG
>CAVPAG010000002.1:0-178719 GCA_963701425.1 uncultured Actinomycetota bacterium
GAACTCGTTCAGCGTGGTCGTGATTACGTCCGCTGCGCCCAACCAGCCTTGACCTTGGTCGTAATTCGGTTCGGCGTTGATGGGGATGCCATCGACCTCAACCATCCCGTTGTCATACGCCGTCACCTTTAGGGTCAGCGTGAGTCCCTTGTCACGGGCAGTGGGGCGAACATTCCACGAGTCGCGGATGCGTTTGATGCTGGCAGGCATTTGGGACCTTCGGTCGCCGGAAGCCAGGTATCCCGCGACGACGGGCGGGCGAAGGCGGGCGGCGAGAGCGGACGTCCAGGGGGCGGCGATGGACTCGTCCTGCCGTTCATCGATCATGAACCTCATGGAGGACCAGCAGGCGCCGCAGTCGGTCGAGGGTGAGGCGAAGGTCATCACGCTCTGCGGCTCGACCAAGTTTGAGGCTGAGTTCGCGGAGGTCAACCAGCGGCTCACGATGGAAGGTTGCGTCGTGATCAGCCTCGGAATGTTCAGCCTCCCCGATCTGCCGGACTACGACTGGACAGCCGACAGCTCGGACCTGAAGGGGCGGCTCGGCGGCGTGCACTTCCAAAAGATTCGCATGGCTGACGAGGTGTACATCGTGGATCCGGGCGGCTACGTAGGTGAGTCAACCCGACGGGAGATTGCCTACGCGGAGTCGCTCGGCAAGCCGGTTCGGTATCTGAGTCGCGAGCGCTTGGCTCGAACGGGAGACGGCCCCCAAGAGTGAGTCCGACCGGGCGGTCCGCTCATCGGCTGCCATGAGAGTGAAACTTCGGTAGCCGATAGGCGGCGGAGTGACGCACCTGCATCGACAGGGCCGCCCTCGGGAACGGTAGAAGATCAGGCCGGGACGGAGATTCCCTGCAGCCAGGCCTGCCAGGCCGGCTCTTCGCGCCGCACGTAGTCCGCGGCGTCGGCGGAGAACAGGTACGCCCGTACGCCCGCCGTCGCCTTGCCGCCGCCCTCGTCCCACGCGAAGACGCTGAGCATTCCGGGCACCGGCGCGGTGAGCCGGACCAGCGTCTGCCGCTCACCGACGCGCTCGACCGTGCCGGTGGCGCCGCGCACCTCGACCGTCGCGCCCTCGTCGCCCAGCCCGAGCGCGTCGTGCAGGGTCGACCAGAGCGCCTCCGCGTCGCCGGGGTGGGAGGCGGTGGCCTCCAGGTGTGTGGCCTCCTGGCCGGGGAAGTGCGACAGGTAGAGGCGCAGGTTGTCGAAGAACGGCATCCAGCCGGGGCCCATGGTGTCCCAGAACTCCGACTCCCAGGCGGCGCCGGTCCCGAAGCCGCTGCTGGTGACGCGCACGATGCAGGTGCCGCCGGACTGTGCCTCGACGAGGAACTCCGACGTCAGCGGGCTGAGCGCATCGGGGTCCTTGCCCATGAGGGCGGCCCAGTCCTCCTCGTAGACGAGGCGGCGCGGCGGCTCCCATGCGGTGACCTGGCCGTCCGAGCCCATCTCCGGGCCCATGGTGAAGTGCAGGGAGCCGCCTTCGCGCTCCTCCATCTCGGTCGGCGCGAACCAGGCGCTCATGCCCTTGGCGGTGGCGATGGCCTGCCAGACCTGCTCCGGGGTGCCCGGGACCTCGACGCTGAACTCCAGGCGGTACGGGACGTTCGGGGTGGTGCTCATGGGTTCTCCTCAGGAAGGGGGTGGGCGGCGACGAGGAGCCGGTGCGGGCGCCCGTCGTCGTGGTGGTAGCGAGCGGCCAGGTCGAGCACCGCGGCGGTCAGGTCGTCCGCGAAGGCAGCCCGGTCCGCTGCCGACCGGAAGCCGATCTGCGTGTCGATGGTCAGGGTCGGCAGGCGCTTGCCGGACGCGCCGGCCCGGCGCGCCAGGGCGCCGACCTCGCGCACCAGCCGACCGGCCAGCGCCACGAGGTAGCTTGCCGACAAGTGGTCGGCGTTGGCGTCCGGGTTGGCCGCGGACGCGCTGAGGGCCGCCGGCGACACGACGTAGGACGCCGCCGACGCCTGCAGTACCCGCTCGGTGATGCCCCCGTGCCGGCGCTCGCCGGACAGCTCCACCAGGCCGTGCGCCTCGAGCGCCTTGAGGTGGTAGTTGACCTTCTGGCGTGCGATGCCGACTCGGGCGGCGAGCCCGGCGGCGGAGGCCGGTCGGGCCAGCTCGCCGAGCAGCCGGGCCCGGACCGGATCCAGCGCGGCGGCGGCTGCCTCCGCGCTCTCGATGACCTCAACGTCCTGCATACCGCCACCATGCGCTTGACAAGTAAATCTTGTCAAGGGTGCATGTGGCCTCGCGTCGGTGCCGAGGACGTAGCAGGGCGTCGCGCCAACCGGCGGGTCAACCACATGATCCACATTGCCGCCGTGACCCAACTCCGCCTCGACACCGACGGCCGGGTCTCCTACCGACGAAAGCGCGGCGACGGCAAGAAGCCCATGGAGGCCAATGCGCTGTTTGAAGCGCAGGATCTCCGACGCCGTCTACCGGCAGCTCGTCCCCGACGCACAGCGGCTGGCCGGCACGGGCCCGGGAGGGCACTGCGGGGCGACTCAAGAATCCAGCTCGGTCGACCTGGCTCCGCACATCGACACTTCGGATCAGCCACTTCCCGGACCCGCACCTACGACGCTACCCGTCACCACCGGCCGTGCGAACCTCCCATGCGGGCTCTGCTCCCCAGCGAACGCGCCGACGCGCCGGAGCTGTCAAGGTGGAGCGCCCCACCGGACGAACGACCTTGACGGCGACAAGCGCCGGCGCACACTCCAACGAGCCAAACACGCTGTCTTGACAACAGAGGGGAGCCGCAAAGACGCAGGCATCTGCCCGCATCAGCGCCGTGCCCGGGGGCGGCTCTGTATGGCGGTGCGTTGGAACGGGTCGGGCTACACGTCGGTGGGGAACGGCACCCCGGTCGCCGAGTGACAGCGGTAGCCGTGCGGGTTCTTCGCGAGGTACTGCTGCCTGAGCCGTGCACGTAGCCCAGGGACGGCGAATTGTGCCAGGCATGCCCGCCGTTCCGGCTATGCACCGACAGGGGACTGCTCGTCTGGTGTGGCCTTCTTCGGCGCGGGGAGCCAGACGCGCAGGACGGTTTCACCGGGCCGTGACTCGATCGCGATCTCGCCACCGTGCCGCTCGACGACAATCCGCCTGGAGATGTCCAGGCCAAGGCCCGTGCCTTCACCTACCCCTTTGGTTGTGTAGAAGGGTTCAAAGGCGTGAGCGCGCACCTCATCCGAAATCCCCGGACCAGTGTCGGCGACCTCCACCACGACGCCGTGGTCATGCATCCGGGTCGACACCGTCAAGGTCCCTCCGCCGCTCATGGCGTCGATCGCATTGTCGATGAGGTTCGTCCAAACCTGGTTCAGCTCTCCCCCGATGGCATCGACCAGCGGGAGGTCGGTGCCGTAGTCGCGGACGATGTCGATGCCGTCCCGGAACCTGTGCGACAGCATCACCAGGGTGCTCTCGATGCCTTCGGTCAAGTCCGTCGGGTGCAGCGAGGCGCGGTCGAGCTGCGAGTACGACCGGACGGCGGCGACCAGGTCGCTGATGCGGTGAGTGGACTCCTTGACCTCGGACAGGAGATCCGCCGAGGCGAGCGAGCTCGCTACCCACTCCAGACCCGGTCCGAGGGCGGCGCGGTCGAGAAGCTTCGCGGCACGGTCACACCACGGGACGTCGCAGCCCGCCGCTGCCAACGGCGGCGCGATGACCCACTCGCGGTTCACGTCATGTGCAGAGAGCCATTCGGAGATGGCATCCTCGCGGTCCGCCACGTCCATCGGGCCGGAAGCCGCCAACTCCGGCTTGATCTCACGACGCAGAGAGTCGAGAGCGATGAACTGCTCCGGGGATATCGACTGTTCCGCCAGCAACCTGAGTGAGCTGAGGAGGTTGTCGTGGGCTTCCCCGAGGGCGTCGACGGATCGGGTGGCCGCCGCAGCGGGGTTGTTGATCTCATGTGCAAGGCCGGCTGCGAGCGTACCCAGAGCGACGAGCGACTCCCGCTGTCGAGCGACGGACTCGATGTTTCGTACGGAGTTCACGAGTCCCTTGATGAGGTGGACTCCAAAGGGGAACCAGGCACTTGCGCGGTCCCGGAGGCTCTCAGCGGGGACGCGCAGGACCCGTCCAGAAGTCAGCGCACGGCCGGTTGCAAGATATCTTCCGTGGTCGTCCCAGGCGCGGAAACCGCCGGCCCACTGCCCGGGGGACCCCATGGTTCCCAGGACGGTCTCCTCATGGCCGACGTGGTGGAGCAGCTGGATCGCGCCCTCGAGCAGGACCCACCAGTAGTCCGCCGGATGGCCCTCTTGGAACAGCTCGTCGGCGGGGCTGAACGGGCGCTCCTTCGCGTCGCTGCTCAGCTCGTGCAGCTGGCCGTCGGTGAGACCGGCGAACAGCGGTAGGGCTCGGAGCTCGGCGATGCTCATCACATCGTCGCCAGATACCGGTGGACCGAGTACACCGACATGGCGCCCTCACCCACTGCTGACGCCACGCGCTTCATCGAGTCCAGACGTACGTCGCCCGCCGCAAACACGCCGGGCACGCTCGTCTCGAGCGCGAAGGGTGCGCGTCCGAGCGGCCATCGCGGCTGCTCGGGTGCCAGTCCTGGATGCAGCAGGTCCTGGCCCGTGATCACGAAGCCCTTGGCGTCTCGTGCGATGTCAGGGCCCAACCACTCCGTACGAGGCGACGCGCCGACGAAGATGAAGAGCCAGCTCGCGGGCACCTCCTCCTCGACACCGACCACTCGGTCGGCCAGCGTGATCGCCTCGAGATGGCCATCGCCCCTGGCGCCGACCACCTCGGTCTGCCACCGCACCTCGATGTTGGGAGTCGACTCGATGCGGGCAACGAGGTACTGCGACATCGTCGCGTCAAGGGTATGAGCTCTGGCCAGCACCACGACTCGCTTCGCGAAGCGGGCGAGGCTGAGGGCTGCCTGTCCAGCGGAGTTCGCAGCTCCGATGATGTACACGTCCTCGCCCTGGCACTGGCTGGCGTCGCTCGCCGTTGTCCCGTAGTACACGCCCCGGTCCCGCAACTCTGCGAGCCCTGGCGCTGCCAGCAGGCGATAGGAAACGCCTGTCGCGATGAGCAGCGATCGGGCTTCGATCTCTCCAACGCCGTCGAGCCGGACCGCTCTGACGGGCCCGCGGCTTTCGAAGCCCGCTACGTCGCGAGCCAGAACCATCTCGGCACCGAAACGAGCCGCCTGCGCCACCGCCCTGTCGGTGAGGTCGGCGCCCGAGAGACCCTTGGGGAAGCCGAGATAGTTCTCGATCGACGCGCTTTGGCCTGCTTGCCCACCCGGCGAATGACGCTCGACGACGACGGCCCGCAGCCCCTCCGACGCGGCGTACACGGCGGCCGCCAACCCGGCCGGACCCCCACCCACGATGCAGAGGTCGTAAAGCGGCTGCTCTGCCCGCGTTCTCAGCCCAAGTGCGTCTGCGAGGTCGCGTGTAGCTGGAGCGAGCAACTCCGCGCCATCCGGCACGAGGACCAAGGGAAGATCCTCTGGCCGCGCGCGTGCAAGGAGGACCAGCTGCCTGGCCTCCTCGTCCCGTTCCACGTCAAGCCACCGGTAGGGCACGTGGTTGCGCGCCAGGAAGGTCTTGACCTCGTGGCTGCGGTCCGACCACCGATGACCGACCACCCGAATGTCGTCGGAGGTGTCCGGGTGCGCGTGTCTCCAGTCGTCGAGGAGGTCGTCGGTAACGGGGTAGAGCCGCTCGCCTGGTGGGTCCCACGGCTTGAGGAGGTAGTAGTCGAGGCCGATGTCGTTGATCGCCTTGATCGCGACGTCGGTGTCGGCGTAGGCCGTCAGCAGGAGCAGCTTGGCCTCGGGGACCTGGGCCCTGACCTGCTCGAGCAGCTCGATCCCCGTCATACCGGGCATCCTTTGGTCGGAGACCACCAGGGCCAAGGCGCGGTTGCGGAGCACGAGCTCCGCGAGGACCGTGAGCGCCTCCGCACCGGATGTCGCCCTGACGACGCGGTACTCGGCGCCGTAGCGGCCTTTCAGATCGCGGGTGATCGCCCGAGACACGCCGGGATCGTCGTCCACGGTGAGAATGGTTGGTCTGGACATCGAACCAGCTTTCCTGCGGCGCTCGCCTCGAGCGCCGGCGCGCGTTCCGCATGCGCGCGATGGGGGAGTACCAACGTCGTCCAACCACGCTACGCCCTCAAGGCGCCGTCGTACTGACCTGTTCTACCCGTGTGCTGTCAGCCTGCACGAGCTACTTCGACCCCACCGGTCAGCAAGGAGGCGCTTGTTCGTCGGCGTGCCGGTCGCTCATCGGCTTGCAGCCCCTCACGGTCCGGCGGCTGATAACGCCGGTCTGGCTGTTCCGATCCGCACGGTTGATCCGGCTGGCTAGCCGCCATCGGGGAACGCGACACCGGTCGCAGAGTGGCACCGGTAGCCGTTTACGTGCTTTGCCAGGTACTGCTGGTGGTGGTCCTCGGCGTAGTAGTAGGTCGGAGCGGGCTTGATCTCGGTGGTGATGGGGCCGTAGCCGCGCCCGGCGAGCACCGGCTCATAGGCCGCGGTCAGCTCCTTCGCGACCCGCTCCTGCTCCTGCGACAGCGTGTAGATCGCCGAGCGGTACTGCGTGCCCACGTCGTTGCCCTGCCGCATGCCCTGGGTCGGGTCGTGGAACTCGTAGAACGCCTTGACCAGGTCGGCGTAGGACACCTTCGACGGGTCGTAGACCACGCGCACCGCCTCGGTGTGTCCGGTGCGTCCGCTGCAGACCTCTTCGTACGACGGGTGGGGCGTCATGCCGCCGGCGTACCCGACGGAGGTCGACCACACTCCGGGCATCTGCCAGAAGACCTCCTCGGCGCCCCAGAAGCACCCGAGCCCGAAGATGGCGACCTCGTGGCCCGCCGGGATGTTGGACTCGTCGGTCACGAGCGGGGCGTCGAGCACGAGGTGGCGCTCGGCAAGGTTGAACCAGCGCTCGGCGCGACCGGCCAGGGCCTGGTCAGGGCTCGGCATCTCGAGCTTGTGGCGGCTGAACAACACTGCTCCTCCTCGACGTCGGTGTGCTTCCCCCGGGGCCCTTGGGAAACCTGCACTTCCCCGGCGGTATTCCCTGAGGGGAGTGACCCTTTCCCCAGGGACCTTGGGAAAGCAGGGGCCCACGGGATGCGGGTAGGGTCGGCCGGGTGAGCGAGCAGAGCCAGAAGACAGGATTCGAGACCCGCGCCATCCATGCCGGGTACGACCCCGACCCGATGACCGGCGCGGTGATCCCGCCGATCTACGCCACGAGCACCTACAAGCAGGACGGCGTCGGCGGCATGCGGGGCGGCTACGAGTACTCCCGGACCGCGAACCCGACCCGCACCGCCCTCGAGGGCAACCTGGCTGCGCTCGAGGAGGGGGAGCGCGGCTTCGCGTTCGCCAGCGGCCTGGCCGCCGAGGACACGCTGCTGCGCACGCTCTGCAGGCCCGGCGACCACGTGGTCATCCCCGACGACGCGTACGGCGGGACCTACCGCCTGTTCTCGAAGGTCGCGGAGCCCTGGGGCCTCGAGCACACCCCCGCGCAGGTCGCCGACGTCGACGCCGTGCGCGCGGCGATCCAGCCGGGCCGGACCAAGATCGTGTGGGTCGAGACGCCGACGAACCCGCTGCTCAACATCGCCGACATCGAGCAGCTGGCGGCGGTCGCCCACGACGCCGGCGCCCTGCTGGTCGTCGACAACACCTTCGCCTCGCCGTACCTCCAGCAGCCACTGACGCTCGGCGCGGACATCGTCGTGCACTCGACGACGAAGTACTGCGGCGGGCACTCCGACGTGGTCGGCGGCGCGCTGGTCGTGAAGGACCATGAGATCGCCGACGGCCTCGCCTTCCACCAGAACTCCATCGGCGCCGTCGCCGGGCCGTTCGACTCCTGGCTCGTCCTGCGTGGCCTCAAGACCCTCGGCGTCCGCATGGACCGCCACTGCGACAACGCCGAGCGCGTCGTGGAGTTCCTGAACGGCCATCCGGCCGTCTCGCAGGTGATCTACCCCGGCCTCGAGGAGCACCCCGGTCACGAGGTCGCGAGCCGGCAGATGAAGAGGTACGGCGGCATCGTCTCCTTCCGGGTGAAGGACGGGGAGCAGAAGGCCCTCGACACCTGCGCCAAGGCGAACGTGTTCACCCTCGGCGAGTCGCTCGGCGGTGTCGAGTCGCTCATCGAGCACCCCGGACGGATGACCCACGCGTCGGTCGCCGGCACCGAGCTGGAGGTCCCGGCCGACCTCATCCGCCTCAGCGTCGGCATCGAGACCGTGGAGGACCTGATCGCCGACCTGGACCAGGCCCTGGGGTGAGCCGGTCCCTCGTCGCGTGCGTCGACTTCGGGTCGACCTTCACCAAGGCGGCTCTGGTCGACGTCACCACCGGTGAGCTCGTGGCCAAGGCCGAGCACCGTACGACGATCGAGACCGACGTCCTCGACGGCTGGGACGACTGCCTCGAGCAGCTCGCCGCTGTCGAGCCGGCGGCCCGCGAGGCCGCGGTGCTGGCGTGCTCCAGCGCCGGAGGGGGTCTGCGGATCGCCGTCGTCGGCAACGAGGAGCTCGTGACCGCCGAGGCGGGACGGCGAGTCGCCCTCTCCAGCGGGGGGCGGGTCGTCCACGTCGCGAGTGGTGGGCTCGACGACACCAAGCTCGCCGCCCTGCGCGAGAGCCGCCCCGACGTCCTGCTGCTCGTCGGTGGGACCGACGGCGGCAACGCCGAGGTGCTCCTGTCGTGCGCCAAGGTCCTGGCCGGTGCCGCGTGGCCCGGACCGGTCGTCGTCGCGGGCAACATCGAGGCCCGGCAGGAGGTGGCGGTCCTGCTCGAGGGCGCCTCGACGCCGTACGTCCTCGCCGACAACGTCGTGCCGCAGATCGGCGTGCTGGCACCTGACTCGGCCCGGGCCGCGATCCGCGAGATGTTCCTGCGCCACGTGATCGGCGGCAAGCACCTCTCCGAGCGTGCCGACTTCACCGAGATGGTGCACGGCGCGACGCCCGACGTCGTACTCACGGCTGTCGAGCTCCTCGCGCGAGGGCTTGACGAGGAGCACGCCGGGGCGGGCGACGTGGTGGTCGTCGACGTGGGTGGTGCGACGACCGACGTGTACTCCGTGGTCGAGGTCGACCCCGAGGACTCCGGCCTCTCCCGCGAGGTGGTCGCCACCGTCCCGGCCTCCCGCACCGTCGAGGGCGACCTCGGCATGCGCTGGAGCGCGCTCTCGACCGTCGAGGCCGGAGCGGGTTCGGGCCTGCTCGACGACCCGGACGAGCGCGCCACGGCCTGGGAGGTCGCCGAGCACCGGCACGCCGACCCTGCGTACGTCCCCCTCAGCGAGGACGAGCTCGGCCGCGACCAGGAGCTCGCCTCGGTCGCGATCGGGGTGGCCGTGCGCCGGCACGCCGGCCGGGCGCAGGTCGTCTTCGGGCCCGACGGGCGCGTCGTCGAGCGCACCGGCAAGGACCTCCGCGAGGTCGACCTGATGGTCGGTTCCGGAGGAGTGCTCCGGCACAGCGGCAGTGAGGGCCCGCAGGTGATGACGCGGCTGCTGGCCGACGACGGCCAGGGCTGGCAGCTCCCGCAGGACCCACAGGTGGTCGTCGACGCGGACTACGTACTGGCCCCGGCCGGTCTGCTCGCGGCGCAACACCCGGAGGCGGCCTACCGGCTGCTACGACGCCTGCGTCACTGACGGTCACCTACGCTGTCGGCATGGGTATGGGGAAGCGCCTGACCGGCGGCGTGGACAGGCTGAGGGAGCGACGGCGCCGCCGTTCCGAGGACAGGTTCGCCGAGCGCTTCTCGGCGCAGTTCGCCCACCAGTGGGCGCAGGTCAGGGCGGAGCGTCAGCAGGACGCGAAGGCCGAGCCGAGGATCGACGCCGGCCCCACGAACTTCAGCCGGGCCCAGGTGCCGTGGGCGGTCGACCTCGCCGCCGCGTGGTCCTGGCGCTTCCTGGTGATCTGTGCCGCCGGCTACGTGGTCCTCTGGGTGGTCGCGAAGTTCTCGGTGGTGTTCCTGCCGCTGGTCGTAGCACTCTTCATCACGGCCCTGGCCATCCCGCTCGTGGACCTCGCTGGGAGGGCCGGCATCAACCGGCGGGCAGCGTCGGGCCTCGTCGTGCTCGGCGGTCTCGGGGTCGTCGTCCTCCTGCTCACCTTCGTCGGCACCCAGGTCTCCGCCGGCTTCAGCGACCTCGCCGACCAGGTCGTCACGGGCCTGGAGGAGATCCGGACCTGGCTGCGGGAGGGCCCGCTCAACGCCAGCGAGTCGCAGATCAACGAGTACATCCGGGCCGCCCAGGACCTCGTGACCAACTCCAACGAGGAGATCGTCTCCCGGGTCAGCCAGGTCGGTACGACGATCGGCCACATCGTCGCGGGCTTCTTCATCGTCCTCTTCGCGTCCTACTTCTTCCTCTCGGACGGGTCGCGCATCTGGGCCTGGGTGGTCCGACTCTTCCCGCGTGCCGCCCGCCTGCGCGCCGACGGCTCGGGCCGGGTGGCCTGGAAGTCGCTGACCCAGTTCGTCCGCGCCACCGTCCTCGTCGCCTTCGTCGACGCGGTGGGGATCATGGTCGTCGCGCTCATCCTCGACATCCCCTTCGCGACGGCCATCGGCGTGCTGGTGTTCCTCTTCTCGTTCATCCCGATGATCGGCGCCGTGATCTCCGGCTCCGTTGCGGTGCTCGTGGCACTGGTGGCACACGGCTGGGTGGTCGCGCTGATCATGCTCGGCGGGGTGATCGCGGTGCAGCAGATCGAGGCGCACGTGCTCCAGCCCTTCCTGCTGGGCCGCTTCGTCTCGGTCCACCCGCTCGGCGTGATCGTGGCGATCGCGATGGGCGTGCTCCTCGGGGGGATCGCGGGTGCGCTGGTCGCGGTGCCCCTCGCAGCCACCCTGAACGCCGTCGCGACCTACCTCGCCGGTGAGGCGGCCTCGCCTGAGTCGATCCCCGTCGGGGAACCCGAGCCACCCGGCACCCAGGGCTGACCCGGTCCCACCCGATCCTGTCCTACTCCGGGACGTGCACCGGGGTCGCCTCCGCCTCCTGGCGCGCCGCCAGCGGGACCTCCTTGATGAAGAACGCGACGCCGAGCGCCACCAGCACCAGCGGTACGGCGGACAGGAACATGTCGTGCAACGCGCTGCTGAACGCGCCTGTCACGAGGTCCTGGAGCGGTCCGGGCAGGGCCTGGATCGCCTGTACGTCGTTGGCCATCGTCTCGGGGCTGCCGACCGCTGACGGCGGCGTCCCGGCCGGAGCCTCCTGCATCGCGTCGGTGAGGTGCACCGCGAGACGGCTGGTGAGGATCGCCCCGAACAGCGCAGTGCCGAAGGAGCCGCCCATCTGCCGGAAGAACGCCACCGACGCCGTCGCGACGCCCATGTCGGAGCGGTCCACGGAGTTCTGGACCACGACGATGAGCACCTGCATGGTCAGGCCCAGGCCGAGGCCCATGACGAACATCGACACCCCGGCGAACCAGTACGGCGACGAGTTGTCGAGGGTCGAGAGCAGCACGAGGGCGACCGTGGTGACCGTGGCGCCCATGATCGGGTACATCCGGTAGCGGCCGGTGCGGCTCATCGCGCGGCCCGCGGCGATCGAGGTGGTGAAGATGCCCACGACCAGCGGCAGCATGGCGAGGCCGGACTCGGTCGGGCTCATCCCGTCGACGACCTGGAGGTAGACCGGGATGAAGATCATCGCGCCGAACATCGCGGCGCCGATCATGAAGCCGAACAGGTTGGCGATGGAGAAGATGGAGTTCCGGAAGAGCCGCATCGGGATGATGGGCTCGGTCGCGCGGAGCTCCACGAGCACGAAGAGCGCGGCGAGCGCGAACCCGCCGATGAGCAGCGCGAGCCCGGTCGGAGACCCCCAGCCGAGCTCGGGCCCGGCCCAGGCGGTGTAGAGCAGGAGCGAGGTCACCGAGGCGACCACGACCGCCGCACCGAGGTAGTCGATGCTGTGGTCGCGGCGCACGTGCGGGATCTTCAGGGCGGCCGACGTCACCACCAGCGCGACGAGGCCGATCGGGATGTTGACGAAGAAGATCCACTCCCAGCCGGGGCCGTCGGCGAACCAGCCACCGAGCACCGGCCCGAGGACCGAGGAGGTGCCGAAGACGGCGGCGAAGTAGCCCTGGTAGCGGCCGCGCTCCCGGGGCGGCACCACGTCGCCGATCGTGGCCATCGCGAGGGCCATGAGGCCACCGCCGCCGAGGCCCTGGATCGCCCGGAACACGATCAGCTGGTTGATGTCCTGCGAGAACCCGGCGAGCAGCGAGCCCACCATGAAGGTCACGATCGCGACCTGGAAGAGCAGCCGCCGGCCGTAGAGGTCGGAGATCTTGCCCCACAGCGGCGTCGAGGCCGTCGCGGTGAGCAGGTAGGCGGTCACGACCCAGGAGAGCTTGTCGAGGCCGCCGAGCTCGCTGGTGATGCGGGGGAGGGCCGTGCCCACGATGCTCTGGTCGAGCGCCGAGAGGAACATGCCCACCATCAGGCCGCCCATGACCACCAGGATCTGCCGGTGGGTGAGGTAGCCGTCGGAGTCGGGGTTCACAGGGTCTCCTGCTGGTCGAGTTCGTCGAGAAGGCGGTTGAGGAGGAGGCGGAGCGTGCTCGCGCTCCTCGGCGGGCCAGGTCTCCATCAACGTGCTGACGAAGGCCCGCCGGCGCCGGGCCCCCGCCTCGAGCCGGGTCTGCCCCTCGGTCGAGAGCGCGATCCGGCTGGCCCGGCCGTCGTCCGGGTCGCTGGTGCGCTCGAGGAGGCCCCGGTCCTCGAGGTGGCGGACCTGGCGGCTGACCGTGGAGGCGTCGACGTCGAGGACGCCGGCGAGGACGGAGAGCCGGAGCGGGCCGCGCTGGAGCAGGGTCTTCATCAGCATGATGGCCGCGAAGTCGAGCTCCTCGCCCGGCATCCGCTGCCGCATCCGGCGGCCCAGACGCGCGAGGGTGACCATCACGGCCTCCTCGGCGGTCGCCGGCTCGTCGTACGACGAGGGGGGTGTCGGGGAGAGACGCATCGGTCCAGCATGAGCGAGTTGCGTGTGCCATGCAAGTTATTCGGGCGTGAGTGCCGTCACCGTCACGACCGACGGCGGTCGAGGCAATAGGGTGTGCGGCATGAGCGCCCCAGCCTCCGCCGTACCGGTCCCGATCCCGACCCTCGAGGACATCCGCAAGGGTGCGGAGGCCCTTCGCGGCGTCGCGATCAGGACCCCGATGGAGGAGTCCCGCTGGCTGTCGGCCGTGGCCGGCGGACCGGTCCTGATGAAGTGCGAGAACCTGCAGCGCACCGGCTCCTTCAAGATCCGCGGGGCCTACCTCCGGATGTCGCGGCTCTCGGAGGAGGAGCGAGCCGCGGGCGTGGTGGCCGCCAGCGCCGGCAACCACGCCCAGGGGGTCGCCCTCGCCGCCGGGCTGCTCGGGATCAAGGCGACGGTCTTCATGCCCGTCGGCGCCCCGATCCCGAAGGAGAAGGCCACCCGCGGGTACGGCGCCGAGGTGGTCTTCGAGGGCAACACGGTCGACGCGGCGCTCGTGCGCGCCAAGGCCTTCGCCCAGGAGACCGGCGCGGTCCTGATCCATCCCTTCGACCACGTCGACATCGTCGCCGGTCAGGGTTCGTGCGGCCTCGAGATCCTCGAGCAGGCCCCGAACGCCGAGACGGTCCTCGTCCCCACCGGCGGCGGCGGCCTCGTCGCGGGCATCGCGACGGCGATCAAGGGCATCAACCCCCGCGTGCGGGTGGTGGGGGTCCAGGCAGAGGGCGCCGCGGCCTACCCCGCGTCGCTCGCCGCCGGGCACCCGGTCGCGCTGGAGACGATGAGCACGATGGCCGACGGGATCGCGGTCGGCTGCCCGGGTGAGGTGCCGTTCCGTGCCATCTCGGAGTACGTCGACGACATCGTCACCGTGACCGAGGAGTCGCTGTCACGGGCGCTGCTCATGCTCCTCGAGCGGGCCAAGCTCGTCGTCGAGCCCGCCGGTGCCGCGGCGGTCGCCGCCCTGATGGACCACCCCGACCGCTTCCCGACCCCCGCCGTGGCGGTGCTGTCCGGCGGCAACGTCGACCCGCTGCTGCTGATGAGGGTGATCCGCCACGGCATGGCCGCCGCAGGGCGCTACCTCTTCTTCCGGGTCCGCATCCCCGACCTGCCCGGCGGGCTGGCGCGGCTCCTCGCCGAGCTCGCCGAGCTCGACGCGAACGTCCTCGACGTGGTGCACGAGCGGACCTCGGCGCACCTGCACCTCAACGAGGTGGAGGTGGCGATGCAGGTCGAGACCCGCGGCGCCCCGCACGCGGAGCGGGTGCTGAGCCGGCTCCGCGAGTGCGGGTACCACGTGTCCGAGCAGTCCTAGCGAGCCATGTAGCCGCCGTCGACGTACACCTCGGCGCCGGTCATGAAGGACGCGTCGTCACTGGCGAGGAAAGCGACCACGGCTGCGACCTCCTCGGGCCTTCCCAGACGTCCCATGGGAGTCGCGTCCAGCATCATCTGCTCGAACGGCGTGCCCTTGGCCTGGTCCATGATCGGCGTCTCGATGAAGCCCGGGTGGACCGAGTTGACCCGGATCCCCTGGGTCGCCCAGTGGACCGCGAGGTTCTTGGTCATGGTCCGCACCGCCCCCTTCGCGGCGTGGTAGTCCGTCGAGGTGCCGAAGCCGCCGCTGGCGCCGAAGATCGAGCTGTTGTTGACGATGGAGGCGTGCGCGGACTGCTTGAGGGCTTCGGCCGCGATCTTCATCCCCAGGAAGACGCTGGTCTGGTCGACGGCGACGTTGCGCTCGTAGTCCTCCAGGGAGGTGTCCTCGATCGCACCGAGCCCGCCGGCGCCGGCGTTGTTGAACAAGATGTCGAGTCCGCCGTACTCGGTCAGCGCGTGCTCCACCGCTCGCTCCCAGTCGGCCTGTGAGGTCACGTCGTGGTGGAGGTAGGCGGCCTCGTGGCCCAGCTCCTTCAGGTGCTGCGCGATCTCCTCGCCCGCCTCGTCCTGGATGTCGGTCAGCAGGACCTTCGCGCCCTCCTCGGCCAGTCGGTAGACCGTGGCCTTGCCGATGCCGCTCGCGCCGCCGGTGACCAGCGCCACCCTGCCTTCGAGTCGTCTCATCCTTGCTCCCTGGTGCTCGGGGGAGGCACCCTGCCTCTCGCCTCAAGCCTCATCGGGGCCACGGATGTCGGGCAAGGGCGGAGCGGCCCCGTCCTCCCGGGCAAAAGGCCCGGAAAAGCAGAAGTGGTCACAGGCGACGACCCGGAGAGAGCTCCGGATGTCGGCTGTGACCACTTCCGCGTGGTCGTGCGCGATCAGGCGCCGGTGTAGGGCACCGCGTCGACGATCTCGACCTTGAGCACCTTGCCGTTGGGGGCCTCGAAGTCGACCTCCTCGCCGCGCTTCTTGCCGATGATGGCCGAGCCGAGCGGCGACTGCGGGGAGTACACCTCGAGGTCCGCCGGGGTCTCGATCTCACGTGCGCCGAGGAGGAAGGTCTCGACCTGGTCGTCGCCGACGAAGCGGGTGGTCACCTTCATGCCCGGCTCGACGACGCCGTCGTCGGGGGGAGTCTCGCCCACCTCGGCGCGGCGGAGCATGTCCTCGAGCTGACGGATGCGCCCCTCGACCTTGCCCTGCTCCTCGCGGGCAGCGTGGTATCCGCCGTTCTCCTTGAGGTCGCCCTCGTCGCGGGCGGCGCTGATGCGTGCGATGACCTCGCTGCGGACCGGCCCACGCAGGTGCTCGAGCTCGGACTGGAGCTTGTCGAAAGCCTCCTGGGTCAGCCAGATCACGTTCTGTTCGCTCGACTGCGTCACTGGATCGTGCTCCTGAGTTGCTTGTCGGTGTGTCGGTCCCGGGTCCTCCGGGATCGTCGGTACGGGCCGTTCAAGGCAAGTGACCTAGTTTACCAACGCGCCACGGGGGGCGGCCAATTCCCGGGCGTCAGCGTCGCCGGCTCTGTCCCTCGGCGAGGCAGCCGACCACGTCCACCGTCGTCGCCTCCCGCTCGGTGCGGACGGTCTCGGTCAGGGTCTGTACCCGCTCCCCGCCGGGGCCGACGGTCACGTTCAGCTCGCCGACGACGGCGTGGTCGGGTGCCTGGGCGCGCAGGAGGCACGAGGCCTCCACCTCCGGCGTACGACGGGCGACGGTGAACGTCGCGGTCGCGGTGTGCTGGTCGACCACCGTGAAGGAGACCACCTCGGAGGTCACCTCCGGGTCGCCGTGCTCGAGGATGACCCACGCCAGCCAGCCGAGGAAGGCCAGCGTGACGACCGTCACGCCTGCCACGAGGAGGCGTCGCCGGACGGGGCTTCGGGTCCCGTATCGGGTCGCCAGGTCGGTCACGGCCTCATTCTAGGATTGCCCCCATGCTCCGACTGATGCACGTCCATGCCCACCCCGACGACGAGTCGAGCAAGGGCGCGGCCACCACGGCGAAGTACGTCGCCGAGGGGGTCGACGTCCACGTCGTCACCTGCACGGGCGGGGAGCGCGGATCGGTGCTGAACCCGAAGATGGACCGTCCCGACGTCTGGGAGAACATCGCCGAGATCCGCCGCCAGGAGATGGAGGCCGCGCGCGAGATCCTCGGCGTGCGCCAGGACTGGCTCGGCTTCGTCGACTCCGGCTGGCCCGAGGGCGACCCGCCGCCCCCGCTGCCCGAGGGCTGCTTCGCGCTCGTCCCGGTCGAGGAGGCCGCCGAGCCGCTGGTGCGGCTGATCCGGGAGTTCCGGCCGCACGTGGTGACCACCTACGACGAGAACGGCGGCTACCCCCACCCCGACCACATCATGTGTCACAAGGTGAGCGTCGCGGCGTTCGAGGCCGCGGGCGACCCGACGCGGTACCCCGACGCGGGCGAGCCGTGGCAGCCGCTGAAGCTCTACTACCACCACAGCTTCCACCGCGACCGCACCCAGGCGCTGCACGACGAGATGATCATGCGCGGGATGACCTCGCCGTACGAGGAGCGCCTGTCCAGCTGGAAGCCCGACCCCGAGCACGCCAAGCGCATCACGACGAGAGTGCCGTGCGCGGAGTACTTCCGGGTCAGGGACCAGGCGCTGCTGGCCCACGCCACCCAGATCGACCCCGACGGCGCGTGGTTCGCCTGCCCGCTCGAGGTCCACGAGAAGGCGTGGCCGACCGAGGACTACGAGCTCGCGCGCAGCTGCGTCGACAGCATGCTGCCCGAGGACGATCTCTTCGCCGGTGTCCGCGAGGCACTTGCGACAATGGAGGCATGATCCCCCTGAACGTCATGACCGTCCTCTGGACAGTGCTCGTCCCCCTCGTCGACGAGGTCCCCGACCCCGAGGACGTCAAGCCGGGCTGGCTCGGGTTCGGTGTCTTCCTGCTGCTCGCCGCGGCGGTCGTGCTCCTCGTCTTCAGCTTCCGCAAGCAGCTGAGGAAGGTCGACTTCGAGGAGCCGTCCGACGACGGCGGGCCTGCCTCGGATGCCGACGCCGGCCAGGCCGACCGCTCGCAGTCCCCTCAGGCAGGCGCCGAGGGTGCCGAGGACGCCGAGGGCAACGACGGAACAGGCACTCCCCGGACCCCCTGACAGGTCGAGGCGGTCGCCGCGGTCACCGACCTCGGCGCCGCCCTGGTCCTGATGAGCTGACGGAGGTCAGAGCGGGTTCGTGCGTACGACGCGCACGAGCGCGTCATAGGCCGTGCGCGGAGCCTGGCCGGGGTCCTCCGCCGGTGGGAGAACCTCCCGGGCGACGCGCTCGGCGCGCACCACCTCGAACCTCTCGCCGTCGAGGTCGGCGAGGACGTCCTCGGCGGTGTAGAGGACCTCGGGGTACTGCGGACCGCCGGTGCCCTCGGTCAGGTTGGTGCTGTCGTGAGCCACCACGAGCAGCGTGCCCCCGTCGCGCAGCGCGAGGAACGAGCGACGTACCGCTGTGCGGCGCTGCTCCGCGGGGAGCTGGAGGTACGCGAGCAGCGCGAGGTCGTAGGTCCCCTCGCCGGCGTCGTACTCGAGCACGTCGGCATGGACCCAGTCGATACGGAGGTCGCGGCCCCGCTCGTGACGGGTCTGGAGCGTCCGGCCCTTGTCGAGGCCGATCCGGGAGAAGTCGACGGCCGTGACGTCCCACCCCCGCTCGGCGAGCCAGAGGGAGTTGCGCCCCTCCCCGGCCGCGACGTCGATCGCGCGGCCGGGGGAGAGGTCAGCGAGCTCGGACTCGACGAACTGGTTGGGTCGCGAGGACCACACCAGCTCGGTGTCGGCGTACCGACGGTCCCATTCGTGTGCGTCCATGGAGACAGGCCTCACGCGAGCGAGAGGAACAGCTTCTCCATCTTCGCGGTGTCCAGGGCAGCGGCGTCGCCCTCCTGGACCACGCACTGCCGCAGCCCGGAGGCGATGATCGCGAAGCCGGCCTTGTCGAGGGCACGGCTGACCGCGGCGAGCTGCGTCACGACGTCCTCACACTCGCGGCCTTCGTCGAGCATCTTGATGACACCGCTGAGCTGCCCCTGGGCACGCTTGAGGCGGTTGATCACCGCGACCATCTCTTCGGCGGGCAGTTCCATCTTGCGATTCCTTTTCTGGTGGCTAAGCGGAGAGCGAAGCCAGTGCCTTCTCGAGGCGCTCCTTGGCCTCGTCGGCGACCGGCTGCAGGTCGCCATTGTCGGTCATCGCGACCATCGTCTGGGGGTCGACCGCCTCGACGACCGTGCCGTCCTCGGTCTCGCGGACCACGACGTTGCAGGGCAGCAGCAGCCCGATCGACGGCTCGGCCTGCAGCGCTGCGTGAGCGAGCGGAGGCCGGCAGGCGCCCAGGATGACCTGGGCGGGGACGTCGACGTCGAGCTTCTTCTTCAGCGTGGCCTTGATGTCGATCTCGGTCAGCACGCCGAAGCCCTGCTCGCCGAGGGCCTCGCGGACGGCCTCGACGGTCTCGTCGTACGGCGTCGTGACGGTGGTGCTGAGGGCATAGCTCACGCGCTCTCCTCCTCCCCGTTCTGCTGGGCGGCGACGGCTGCGTGGACCTCTTGCATGTCGAGGCCCTTGACCGCGGTGATCACCTGGTCGAGCGCCTGCGGCGGGAGGGCGCCGGGCTGGGCGAAGACGAGCACGCCCTCGCGGAAGGCCATCAGCGTCGGGATGGACGTGATGTTCGCGGCCCGGGCGAGCGCCTGCTCCGCCTCGGTGTCGACCTTGCCGAAGACGATGTCCTGGTGAGTCTCGGACGCCTTCTCGTAGGTCGGTGCGAACTGTCGGCACGGACCGCACCAGGCCGCCCAGAAGTCCACGAACACGATGTCGTTCTCGGCGACAGTCTGCTCGAAGTCGGTTGCACCGAGGTTGATCGTTGCCATGAGCTCTATCCCTCCATGGGAGTTTGATCGTAATACCTGTGGGGGTATAACCGGGACTGATTCCGATTCATTCCCCACGATGTCAGGGGTACCCAGGGAATGCATCCGCACGCGATGGGGTTCGATCTATATACCCCCCAGGGTATCTGACACGGAAAGGATGATGCACTGATGCGTGAGGTCGACATCGACCAGTTCGCACGAGCCCACGACGACGGCGCCACCGTGGTGGACGTCAGGGAGGCCCGGGAGTACGTCACCGGACACGTGCCCGGCGCCGAGCTGATCCCGATGGGTCATCTGCCCGGCCAGATGGGCCGCCTGCCCAAGGGCGAGCCGGTCTACCTGATCTGTCGGTCCGGCAACCGCAGCCTCGCCATGGCGGACCTGCTGATCGCCTCGGGCTATGACGCCAGGTCGGTCGCCGGTGGGACCGTGGAGTGGGTGAGGTCCGGCCGGCCGGTGGTCGAGGGCAAGGAGCCCGGCCGGACGTCCGAGAGGAGCGCATCGTGACCGACATCAGGATCCGAACCCTGGAGACCCCTTCGCTGGGTGACCGCAGCTACCTCGTCCATGACGGGGAGGTGGCGTTCGTCGTGGACCCGCAGCGCGACATCGACCGGGTGCTCGACCTGGCCGCCAAGGAGGGTGTGCGCGTCCTCGACATCTTCGAGACCCACATCCACAACGACTACGTGACCGGTGGGCTCGCCCTGGCCGAGCAGACCGGTGCGGCGTACCACGTCAACGGCGAGGACGACGTCAGCTTCGACCGGACCCCCGTCCGTGACGGCGACACGGTCGAGGTGGGCGACCGGATGACGGTCCGCGCGATCAGGACGCCGGGCCACACGTTCACCCACCTCTCCTATGCCGTCGAGGCGGACGGCAAGCCGCTCGCGGTGTTCACGGGCGGCTCGCTCCTCTACGGCGCGACCGGTCGGCCCGACCTGCTGGGCCCGCAGCACACGGAGGAGCTGACCCGGCTCCAGCACGGCTCCGCCCAGCGGCTCGCCGAGCTGCCGGACGAGACGGCGGTCTTCCCGACCCACGGTTTCGGCAGCTTCTGCGCGGCCGGCTCGTCCGACGACCAGCCCGACGAGTCCACGATCGGGCGGGAGAAGGAGGCCAACCCGGCTCTCACGGAGAGCGAGGAGGCCTACGTCCGCCAGATCATCGACGGTCTCGACGTCTACCCCGCCTACTACGCGCAGATGGGTCCCGCCAATGCGGCCGGGCCGCAGGCGCCGGACCTCTCGCTGCCGGCGCCGGCCGACGCCGAGGAGCTGCGTCGCCGCCTCGAGGCCGGCGAGTGGCTGGTGGACCTGCGGACCCGCACCGCCTTCGCAGCCGGGCACGCGCCAGGGACCTACAACTTCGGCATCGACGGCCAGTTCTCCACCTACGTCGGCTGGATGACGAAGTGGGGCACCCCGATCACCCTGCTCGGCGAGTCCGAGGAGCAGGTCGCCGAGGCCCAGCGCGAGCTTGCGCGCATCGGCATCGACCGCCCCGCCGCGACCGCGACCGGCAAGCCCGACTCGTGGACGACCCAGGAGCTCGGCAGCTACCCGCTGGCCACGTTCGCCGACCTGGCCGACGTCCGTCACCACCGAGAGGTGGTCGTCCTCGACGTACGACGGGCGTCGGAGTACGACGAGGAGCACATCGAGGGCGCGGTGAACATCCCCATCCACGAGATCGCCGACCGGGTCGACGAGGTGCCACAGGGTGAGGTCTGGGTGCACTGCGCCAGCGGCTACCGCTCCTCGATCGCCGCCTCGTTCCTCGCTGCCGCGGGCCGCAACCTGGTCGCGGTCGACGACGACTACACCAAGGCGGCCGAGGCGGGCCTGCCCGTCACCAAGGACCAAGGAGAAGACAGCTGATGGGGTTCCTCGACACCCTCTTCAAGAAGCAGTTCCGCGTGGTCGGCCCCGCCGAGGCCAAGGAGGCCATGGAGCGCGGCGCCGTCCTGCTCGACGTCCGCGAGCAGCACGAGTGGAGCAGCGGACACGCGCCCAAGGCGCGCCACATCCCGCTCGGCCAGCTCAGCGCGCGGGCCGGCGAGCTGCCGCGCAACCGTGAGGTGCTCGTGGTGTGCCGTTCGGGCGCCCGCTCCTCCCGCGCGGCGAAGATGCTCTCCGCGCAGCGAGGCGACGTGGCCAACGTCAAGGGCGGCATGAGCGCCTGGGCGCGCGCGGGGCTGCCCGTGGTGGCCAAGGGTGGGCGGCCCGGCCGGGTCGCCTGACCAGACCACTTCGACGGTGGTCCGCCGCGCCGGGAATGAACCTCGGGCCGCCACCGTTGAGGCGTTTGAGCGTGATACCCCCCGGGGTATACTGAAGACAGGTTCCACACCCGACTCTCTTGGAGCAACAACATGTGTTTCCCGGTTTCCTGCCCCTCCTGCAAGAAGACCACCTGGGACGGCTGCGGCATGCACGTCGACACCGTGATGGCGAACGTCCCCGAGGACCGCAAGTGCGAGTGCCGCTGAGGCAGCACTAGTCCGCAAGCGGACCCGCTTGACCAGCCCCCACCTCCGCCGCTCGGCGGGCGTGGGGGCTGGTGTCGTTCGCGGGCCGACGTGGTGACCGCGTGAGCGAGGAGCTGCACGCCGCTCTGACCTCGAGGGGATTGACGCAACCAGTAGGTTGCTTTAGGGTTATCGCAACCAGACAGTTGCATCAGGAGGCGACGATGCCCATCCCCAACACGATCACCCGGACCCTCGACCTCGCGCACCCGCAGGAGAAGGTCTGGGGCGCCCTGACCACGCTCGAAGGCATCACCGGGTGGTTCGGCAGCCACGCCGACGGGGAGATCGCTCCCGGCCAGGACCTGCACATGCGATGGGAGCAGTACGACGACGCGAAGGCGACCCTCGCGATCAAGGTGGTCGACCCGATGTCCGTGTTCGCCTTCTGCTGGGGGATCTCCGGCGCCCCCGAGGGCGATCCGCGGCAGACCTACGTCGAGTTCGTCCTCGAGCCGACCGCGTCCGGCACCCGGCTCACCGTCACCGAGAGCGGCTTCGCCCAGCTTCCGGACGAGTGGCTGGAGCCGAGCTACGAGGGCAACGTCGAGGGGTGGCGCTCGGAGCTGGACGAGCTCGTGGCCTACCTCGATGCCGCCTGATCCCGAGGAGGTGTCGGCCGGCGTCTTCGCAGCGCTGGCCGACCCCAACCGTCGCGCGATCCTCGCCTCGCTGGCCGAGCGCGGACCGAGTACCGCGACCGAGCTGTCCGGTCGGTTGTCGATCACCCGGCAGGGCATCGCCAAGCACCTCGCGCTGCTCGCCGACGCGGGCCTGGTGACCAGCGACGCCGGTCCGGGGCGCCGAGTGCTCTACCGGCACCGGTCGGAGCCCATCAAGGTCGCGCAGTCGTACCTGGCCGCGCTCGCAGCCGACTGGGACGGCTCACTCGACCGGCTGTCGGCCTTCCTGGACGACCCGCCTCGCTGACCGGCCCCGGCGGTGGAGAGCGGGAGCCGTTGACGCGCCGGCCGAGCGGTCGAGTGTCGCGCGCCCCTGTGTTGTAGTGGTTCCTGACCCGGATGATCGGAGTGGACCCAGTGGTGAACCGGTTGGCGAACGCGACGTCGCCCTACCTCCTGCAGCACAAGGACAACCCGGTCGACTGGTGGGAGTGGGGGCCAGACGCGTTCGAGGAGGCCCGTCGCCGCGACGTGCCGGTCCTGCTCAGCGTCGGCTACGCGGCCTGCCACTGGTGCCACGTCATGGCGCACGAGTCCTTCGAGGACGAGGCGACGGCTTCACTCATGAACGCGCACTTCGTGAACGTGAAGGTCGACCGCGAGGAGCGGCCGGACGTCGACGCGGTCTACATGACGGCGACGACGGCGATGACCGGCCACGGAGGCTGGCCGATGACGGTCGTCCTCAACCCCGAGGGTGAGCCCTTCTTCGCAGGCACCTACTTCCCGGACCGGCCCCGGCACGGTCAGCCGGCCTTCACCCAGGTCCTCCAGGCGCTCTCGGACGCCTGGCGCGACCGTCGCGAGGAGGTCGCCGGTGTCGCAGGCCGGATCCGCGACCGGCTGCGCGCCGAGAACGCTCTAGGAGAGGGCGACGACCTCGACGAGGCCGTGCTCGAGGTGGCCGTGGACAAGCTCGGCCGGGAGTTCGACCCCACCTCGGCCGGCTTCGGGACAGCCCCGAAGTTCCCGCCGTCGATGGTGCTGGAGTTCCTGCTGCGGCACCACGCCCGCACCGGGTCCGCGCGTGCGGCGGAGATGGTCGCGTCGACGTGCCACGCGATGGCTCGCGGCGGGATGTACGACCAGCTCGGCGGGGGATTCGCCCGCTACAGCGTGGACCGCGCCTGGGTGGTCCCGCACTTCGAGAAGATGCTCTACGACAACGCGCAGCTCCTCGGCGTGTACGTCCGATGGTGGCGTCAGAGCGGCGACCCGCTCGGCGCGCGCGTCGCCCGGGAGACCGCCGACTTCCTGCTCGCCGACCTGCTCACGGCGGAGGGCGGCTTCGCCTCCGCGCTCGACGCAGACTCCGAGGGCGTCGAGGGGAAGTACTACGCCTGGACGCCCGCCGAGCTGGTGGAGGTCCTGGGCGACGACGACGGCCGGTGGGCAGCCCAGATGCTCGAGGTCACCGAGCGCGGCACCTTCGAGCACGGCGCCTCGACCCTCCAGCTGCGTCAGGACCCGGACGACCCGGAGCGGTGGGTACAGGTCCGCTCCAGGCTGCTGGAGGAACGGTCGAGGCGGGTCCCGCCGGCGCGCGACGACAAGGTCGTCGCTGCCTGGAACGGGCTGGCCATCTCCTCCCTCGCGCAGGCGGGGCTCCTGCTGGAGGAGCCGCGGTACGTCGACGCGGCGACCCGTGCGGCGAACCTGCTGGTCGACCTGCATGTGGAGGACCGCCCCGACGGGATGCGGATCCGGCGGGTCTCGCGGGACGGGGTCGCCGGGCCCCATGCCGGGGTGCTCGAGGACTACGGCTGTGTCGCGGACGGCTTCCTGGCGCTCCTCTCGGCCACCGGCGACCCGGTGTGGCTGGACCGTGCCGGCGGCCTGCTCGACACGGCCCTGGCCCACTTCGCCGACGGCAAGGGCGGCTTCTACGACACCGCCGACGACGCCGAGGCCCTCGTGGCCCGCCCGCAGGACCCGAGCGACAACGCGAGCCCGTCAGGACAGTCGGCGCTCGTGCACGCGCTCCTCGGCTACGCCGCGGTCACCGGATCGGGCCCGCACCGGGACGCCGCCGAGGCCGCGCTGCGCACCGTGCGGGTGCTCGCCGACCGGGTCCCGAGGTTCGCCGGGTGGTCGCTGGCCGCCGCCGAGGCCGCGCTGGTGGGTCCCCTGGAGATCGCGGTCGTGGGCGACGAGGGCGACCCGTCGCGCCGAGAGCTCGAGCGCGTGGCCCGACGTGCGGTCAGCCCCGGGGCGATGGTCCTGGTCGGGACGCCGGGAGCGTCCGACGTACCGCTGCTCGCCGATCGGGGCCTGGTGGACGGGAAGGCCGCGGCGTACGTGTGCCGGGGGATGGTGTGCGAGCGGCCGGTGACCGGTGTGGACGACCTGCGGGAGCTGCTGGGCGGTTGAGGAAGCACCCGGACAACGGAGAAGGGGAAGGCTCGAGGCCTTCCCCTTCTTCGTGTTTCAGCTTTCTGCTTCACGGCCCTTCAGGCTCGTGATGCGATCGTGAGGGAGTCGTCATAGGCAACACCTCCGAGCCGATCAAGCTGGTTTCACTTACCTCGACGGTACGCCCGCAATCGCCCGATGTGAATACCCGGATGGGCGTTTTGTGCAATCGGATCCTGCTGTCTAGCGCAGGGAGTAGGTGGCGATCGAGATGCCGACGTAGTGGGTCACGAAAGCGAGGATCGTGAGGGTGTGGAAGACCTCGTGGAAGCCGAACCAGGTCGGCGACGGGTTGGGACGCTTGAGGCCGTACACGAGACCGCCGAGCGTGTAGAGAGCGCCGCCGACGACCATCAGCGTGAGCACCGCGGTGCCGGCGTTCTCGACGAAGTCGGCGAAGTAGAAGATCGCCGCCCAGCCGAGGCCGATGTAGATCGGGGTGTAGAGCCACCGGGGTGCATCGGCCCAGAAGATCCGGAACAGGATGCCGAGGGCAGCCCCCACCCAGACGACCGTCAGCAGGACGGTCTGGTCACGGCCGTCGAGGAGGAGCAGCGTGAAAGGCGTGTAGCTGCCGGCGATGAGCAGGAAGATGTTGGCGTGGTCGAAGCGGCGCAGGAAGGCCCAGACGCGCGGGGACCACGTGCCGCGGTGGTAGATCGCGGAGACGGTGAAGAGCACGAGGGCGGACGCGGCGAAGATCGCGGATCCGACCCGCGTGGCGGCGTTGGGGGAGAGCGCGATGAGGACGATGCCGGCGACGAGGGTCAGCGGTGCGGTCGCGGCGTGCAGCCAGCCGCGGAGCCGCGGCTTGACCTCGTCGAGCATCTCGCGGACGTGCTCGCGCAGATGGTCGGCCGCGTCAGCGGTCGCGCGCGCCGGCTCGTGCAGGGGGGAGTGCTCGTGGCGCGACATACCGCCACGTTACCGGTGCATACACATTCGTGATCAAGGGAATGAGTGGGCGGTCACAGGTAGGGTGGGATGTCGTGGCTGACTGGAAATCTGGCATTCGCAAGGTGCTGTACCCGGCGTACGAGCGACGCCTGGCGCGGCGCCTGCCGGCCGACCGGCTGCCCAAGCACGTCGGGGTGATGCTCGACGGCAACCGCCGCTGGGCGAAGGCCGTCGGAGCCGACGCCGCCCACGGCCACCGGGCCGGTGCCGCGAACATCTCCCACCTCCTCGAGTGGTGCGAGGAGGTCGGCGTCGAGGTCGTCACACTCTGGCTGCTCTCCACCGACAACCTCAACCGCCCGCCCTCGGAGCTGACCGACCTGCTGGGGATCATCGAGGAGGCCGTGGCCGACCTCGCCCGGGCGCGACGCTGGCGGCTCAACCCGGTCGGGGCCCTCGACCTGCTCCCGGCAGCAACCGCCCACCGGCTCAAGGAGGCAGCCGACGAGACCCGCGACGTCGACGGCCTCATCGTGAACGTCGCTGTCGGGTACGGCGGCCGCCGCGAGATCGCCGATGCCGTGCGCTCGCTGCTGCAGGAGCACGCCTCGCAGGGCACCTCGATCGAGGAGCTGGCCGAGATCATCGACGTCGAGCACATCGCCGAGCATCTCTACACCAAGGGCCAGCCCGACCCCGACCTCGTGATCCGCACCTCGGGGGAGCAGCGTCTCGGCGGGTTCCTGCTCTGGCAGAGCGCCCACAGCGAGTTCTACTTCTGCGAGGCCTACTGGCCCGACTTCCGGCGCGTGGACTTCCTGCGGGCCCTCCGCGCGTACGCCGAGCGGGAGCGTCGCTTCGGGTCCTAGGGGCGTCCCCCAGGCTTCACCTCGCGTTCGGGCGTGTCGCTGGTCCGGTTTGCCACGCCCGTCGTACCTTCGGAACAACGGCAGGTGGGGAAGCCAGCCGTTTCGGGAGGCCCGTTCGTGAGCATTCACGACCAGTTGAAGACCGGAAGTCTGCACTCGGACTTTCGGGCCCGTTCCCGGTCCAACGCGAGATAAGGACCGGGGCGCTGAGTGCGTGCGTCGGTCCTGCTGAGGGGACGTAGCCGTGGCTGCAAGCAAGAGCACCACTCGTCGGAAGAACCCGAACAGCAGAGGGCCCGCCAAGCCCGAGGTCCGGACCTACGTCCTGGACACGAGCGTGCTGCTCGCCGACCCCGGCGCCCTTCACCGGTTCGAGGAGCACGAGGTGGTCCTCCCGGTCGTCGTGATCACCGAGCTGGAGGGCAAGCGTGACCACCCCGAGCTCGGCTACTTCGCCCGGGCCGCCCTGCGGATGCTCGACGAGCTCCGCATGCTGCACGGGCGCCTCGACGAGCCGGTCCCCGTCTCCGACGCAGGCGGCACCATCCGGGTCGAGCTCAACCACACCGACCCCGAGTCCCTGCCGTCAGGGTTCCGCCTCGGCGACAACGACACCCGGATCCTCGCCGTTGCCCGCAACCTCGCCAACGAGGGCCACGCGGTCACGTTGGTCTCCAAGGACCTCCCGCTCCGCATCAAGGCCTCGGCCGTCGGCCTGGACGCGGAGGAGTACCGCGCCGAGCTCGCGGTCGAGTCGGGGTGGACAGGCATGGCCGAGCTGGAGGTCGCGGCCGCCGACGTCGACGAGCTGTACGACGACGGCGTGATCGACCTCGCCGAGGCCCGCGACCTGCCCTGCCACACCGGCCTCGTGCTGCTCTCGGAGCGGGGCAGCGCGCTCGGTCGGGTCAAGGCCGACAAGCGCGTCCACCTCGTCCGGGGGGACCGCGAGGCGTTCGGGGTCCACGGCCGCTCCGCCGAGCAACGCATCGCGCTCGAGATCCTGCTCGACCCCGAGGTCGGGATCGTCTCCCTCGGCGGCCGCGCCGGCACCGGCAAGTCCGCGATGGCCCTCTGCGCCGGCCTCGAGGCGGTCATGGAGCGCCGCCAGCACAAGAAGGTCGTCGTCTTCCGCCCGCTGTTCGCCGTGGGCGGCCAGGAGCTCGGCTACCTCCCCGGCAGCGAGTCGGAGAAGATGGCGCCCTGGGCGCAGGCGGTGTTCGACACGCTGGGGGCGCTCACCTCACCCGACGTGATCGACGAGGTCGTGGACCGCGGCATGCTCGAGGTGCTGCCGCTCACCCACATCCGCGGCCGCTCCCTCCACGACGCCTACGTGATCGTCGACGAGGCGCAGTCGCTGGAGCGCAACGTGCTGCTGACGGTGCTCTCGCGCATCGGCGCCAACAGCAAGGTCGTGCTCACCCACGACGTCGCCCAGCGCGACAACCTGCGTGTGGGGCGCCACGACGGTGTCGTCGCGGTCGTCGAGCGGCTCAAGGGCCACCCGCTGTTCGCGCACGTCACGCTGACCCGTTCAGAGCGGTCGCCCATCGCCGCGCTGGTGACGGAGATGCTCGAGCACGTGACGCTCTGACCTCCGGCGTACCGGCTCCTCCTCCGGACCAGACCAGGGGAGGAGCCGGTTTCGCGGATGTCCGCCTGGGCATCCTCCCGAGCAGCGGCGAAAAGCCTCTTGTGACCTGGATCGCACCAAGCCGGTCCCAATTTGCACGGGCTGGGGCGAGTCAGGCATCGTGGCTCACTTGTTCGTCGCTCCCAGACGTACAGATCCCCTGTAGTCGAGCTCTGCGAGAAACGCCTGTGCAAAAAGCAAAGTACGTTCCGAAGCACCGGAGCGCACCGCCTGAGCCAGCGCTGAAGAAGAGCCTGCGCAAGTCGGTCACCTACTCCGGCGTGGCGGTCGCCGCCACGGGTATCGCCGTGACCGGCGGTGTGGCCATGAAGGACAACGCCCCGGCGGACACCGCCGCGGCCACGATCGCGGCGGCCCAGGCCAACCGCGCCGACACCCCCGTCGACGAGTCGCTCGCCGACCGCAACGCCGAGGTCTCCCGGTCCGACCGGCGGACCTCCCGGGACAAGAAGGCCGCCCTCGAGCAGGACTCCGGCGGCGCCGTCACCCGCACCGAGGACCTCGCCGACGAGGACCCGCGTGAGATCGCCCGCCGGCTGATGCCGGAGTACGGCCTCTCCGAGTCCGAGTTCAGCTGCCTCGACGCCCTCTGGGTCAGCGAGAGCGACTGGGACCCCACCGCCGACAACCCGACGTCGACGGCCTACGGCATCCCGCAGGCGCTCACCGGCGGGACCCACGACAACCTTCCGGCGGACTACCTGACCAACCCGGTCAGCCAGATCCGCTGGGGCCTCTGGTACATCGCCAACTCCTACGGAACCGCCTGCTCGGCCTGGGAGTTCAAGCAGGCGAACGACTGGTACTGACCCCGCGGCAGACACGCGTTCGAAGGGCCCTCGGCATCCGTGCCGGGGGCCCTTCGCCGTGCGTAGCCCGCGGGCGACCCGGAAATCGGCTCATTTCCGGACGCATCGTCCCGGTGGGGTGTAGACAGGTCCCCCACAGTCGTGGCCGGCGCCCGCCCGGCCGTTCGAGCAGGGGGTCTGCGATGAGCAAGGTGAAGAGCATCGGCACCGGAGACCACGCCGTGGTCTGTCTGCACGGCTGGTTCGGCTCCGCCGACGGCTGGGGCTACCTGCCCGAGGTCGTCGACCGTGACAGGTTCACCTACTGGTTCCCCGAGATGCGCGGCTACGGAGCGCGACGAGGCGAGACGGGTGAGTACACGATGAGGGAGTACGCCGCCGACGCGCTCGCCCTCGCTGACGAGATCGGGCTCGACCGGTTCTCCGTCGTCGGCCACTCGATGGGCGGGAAGGCCGCCGCCTCACTGCTCGCCCAGGCCCCCGAGCGGGTGCGTGCCCTGGTGGGGATCGCCCCCGTCGCTCCCGCCCCCGTCCCCCTCGACGAGGACGGGCGCAGCCTCTTCTTCGGTGCGCCGGAGAGCGACGACAACCGGCGCGCGATCATCGACTTCACCACGGGAAGCCGCAACTCCGCCTCCTGGGTGGACGCCATGGTCGCCTTCTCCCGGGCCGCCTCGACCCAGGAGGCGTTCGCCGGTGCGGTGCGGTCCTGGGTGAGCGACGACTACCTCGCCGAGGTGGGCAGCCCCGAGGTCCCTATCGCCTGCCTGGTGGGGGAGAACGACCCGGCTCTCTCGGTCGAGGTGATGAAGCAGAGCTGGATGCAGATCTACCCTGACGTCACGCTCGTCGAGCTCGAGGCGTGCGGCCACTACCCGATGTTCGAGGCACCCGTGTGGCTGGCCACCCAGATCGAGGGGTTTCTCGCCGACAAGTGAGGCGGTGAGCCCTCAGGGGTGGGTCATGCTCGCCACGTCGAGGGCCTCGTCGAGCTGGGCCTCGGTCAGGTCACCCCGCTCGACGTACCCCATCTCGAGCACGACCTCCTTGATGGTCTTCTGCTCGGCCAGGGCGGTCTTGGCGACCTTCGCGGCGTTCTCGTAGCCGATGTAGCGGTTGAGCGGCGTCACCACCGAGGGTGAGGACTCGGCATAGGTGCGCATCCGCTCGACGTTCGCGGTGATCCCGTCGATGCACCGGTCGGCGAGCAGGCGGCTGCTGTTGCCCAGCAGGCGTACCGACTCGAGCAGGTTGCGGGCCATCACGGGCATCATCACGTTGAGCTCGAAGCTGCCCGACGCGCCGGCTGTCGCGACGGTGGCGTCGTTGCCGATCACCTGGGCGCAGACCATGAGCGTCGCCTCGGGCAGGACCGGGTTGACCTTGCCGGGCATGATGCTCGACCCCGGCTGGAGGTCGGGGAGGTTGATCTCGGCCAGGCCGGTGCGGGGGCCCGAGGACATCCACCGTAGGTCGTTGCAGATCTTGGTCAGGCTCACGGCGACGGTGCGTACGGCGCCCGAGAGCTCGACGAGTGCGTCCCGGGCACCCTGGGCCTCGAAGTGGTTCCGGGCCTCGGTGAAGTGCTGCCCGGTGCGGTTCGACAGCTCCTCGATCACCCGCGGGGCGAACCCCTCGGGCGTGTTGATGCCCGTGCCGACCGCGGTGCCGCCCAAGGGGAGCTCGGCGACGCGCGGAAGGGCCGCCTGGAGGCGCTCGACGCCGAGGCGGATCGCGGCGGCGTAGCCGGAGAACTCCTGGCCGAGCATGACCGGCGTGGCGTCCATCAGGTGCGTGCGGCCGGCCTTCACGACGTCTGCGAACTCGCGGGCCTTGCGCTCGAGGGCGTCGGCGAGGTGGTCGAGTGCAGGGACCAGGTCGTGGGTGGTCGAGGTGACCGCGGCGACGTGGATCGAGGTCGGGAACGTGTCGTTGCTCGACTGGCTGGCGTTGACGTGGTCGTTGGGGTGGACGTCTCGTCCGAGGCTCCGGGTGGCGAGCGAGGCGAGGACCTCGTTCATGTTCATGTTCGACGACGTCCCCGAACCGGTCTGGAAGACGTCGACGGGGAAGTGGTCGAGGTGCTCGCCGGCGGTGATCTCGTCCGCGGCGGCGACGATCGCGTCGGCCATGTCCTGGTCGACGACGCCGAGCTCGGCGTTGACCTTCGCGGCTGCCGCCTTCACGTGGGCGATGGCCTGGATGTGGGCGTCCTCCAGGGTGCTCCCGCTGATCGGGAAGTTCTCCACGGCGCGCTGGGTCTGGGCCCGCCAGAGCGCCTCCGCAGGCACCTGGACCTCGCCCATGCTGTCGTGCTCGGTGCGGAACTCAGCCATGACCGGACCCTACCCGGGTCATGCACCGCTATGCGTGGTTGCGCGCGAGGTAGATCCAGTAGTGCTCGTCGCGGCTCTGCAGGGTCACGTCGTAGGGCACCGCGACCGACTCGTCGAAGACCTGCTCCATCTCGGCCTGGAGCGTCGGCGACTCGGCGGCGGACCAGATCACCAGCGCGCCGCCGGGACGCAGGGCCTCCTTGACCTGCTGGAGGAACTCCCTCTGGTAGATCGACTCGTTCTCGTCGTACACCAGGAAGCCCGGCCCGTTGTCGACGTCGAGGAGCACCAGGTCGTACGCCGCGGGGGCGGCCTCGGCCATCGCGATGCGGATGTCGGCCGTCATCACGGTCACGCGCTCGTCGGCGAGGTACGACGGACCGTGGGGGACCGTCCCGTCGCGCATCCACTGGACGAGCGCGTCCTCGATCTCGACGACGACCAGCTTCTCGACGCGCGTGTCGGCGAGCACCTCGTGCACCGTGAACCCGAGCCCGAGCCCGCCGATGACGACGATGCGGGGGTTCTCCACCCGCTTGAGCGCGGCCGTGGCCAGGCCCTTCTCGCTGCTGGTCTCGAAGGTGTCCATCACGAACACGCCGTTGACCCGAAGCTCGAGCACGACGGGCGAGTTGGGCCCCGCGTCGGGGTCGCGCCGCTCGCGCAGCACGATCTCTCCGCGCGGGGACTCTGCCCGGGCCACCTCGGTGTACTCCACGCCCCTCATTACCCCTCGATCACGCGCACATGAGTCGGTTGTGGCCGATGGCGGTCGGTTCAAGACGAGGTTCCCGGCCGCCATCGGCCACTCTCCGGCGAGGACGCCGGTTCAGACCTTCTCGGCGGAGCGGACCCGGATGCCGGACAGGGGCACCGTGGTCTGGCCGGCGGGGTCGGCGAAGAAGTCGTTGCCCTTGTCGTCGACCACGATGAAGGCGGGGAAGTCCTCGACCTCGATCTTCCAGACCGCCTCCATGCCGAGCTCGGGGTACTCGAGCACCTCGACGTGCTTGATGCAGTCCTGCGCGAGGCGGGCGGCGGGGCCGCCGATCGACCCGAGGTAGAACCCGCCGTGAGCGTCGCAGGCGCTCGGTGACCTGGACCGAACGGTTGCCCTTCGCGAGCATCACCATCGAGCCGCCCGCGGCCTGGAACTGGTCGACGTAGGAGTCCATGCGCCCGGCCGTGGTGGGGCCGAAGGAGCCGGACGCGTAGCCCTCGGGGGTCTTCGCGGGGCCGGCGTAGTACACGGCGTGGTCCTTCATGTACTGCGGCATCTCCTCGCCCGCGTCGAGGCGCTCCTTGATCTTGGCGTGCGCGATGTCGCGGGCCACGACGAGCGGGCCGGTGAGCGAGAGCCGGGTCTTGACCGGGTACTTCGACAGCTCGGCGCGGATCTCGCTCATCGGCCGGTTCAGGTCGATCTTGACGACGTCGTCCGACAGCTTCTCGTCGGTGGTGTCGGGGAGGTACTTCGCCGGGTCGCGCTCGAGCTCCTCGAGGAACACTCCCTCGGCGGTGATCTTGCCGAGCGCCTGCCGGTCGGCCGAGCAGGAGACCGCGATCGCGACGGGGCAGGAGGCGCCGTGGCGGGGAAGGCGCACCACGCGGACGTCGTGGCAGAAGTACTTCCCGCCGAACTGCGCGCCGATCCCGAACGACTGGGTGAGCTTGAAGACCTCCTCCTCGAGCTCGAGGTCCCGGAAACCGTGCGCCGAGTCGGAGCCCGAGGTGGGCAGGTTGTCGAGGTAGTGCGCGGAGGCGTACTTCGCGGTCTTCAGCGCGAACTCCGCGGAGGTGCCGCCCACGACGACCGCGAGGTGGTACGGCGGGCACGCGGCCGTGCCGAGGGAGCGGATCTTCTCGTCGAGGAACTCCAGCATCCGCTTGGGGTTCAGGACGGCCTTGGTCTCCTGGTAGAGGAAGGACTTGTTGGCGGAGCCGCCGCCCTTGGCCATGAACAGGAACTTGTACTCAGGCTTGCCGGAGACACCAGGCGTCGAGTAGAGCTCGATCTGCGCGGGGAGGTTGGTGCCGGTGTTCTTCTCCTCCCACATGGTCAGGGGAGCGAGCTGGGAGTAGCGGAGGTTCAGCTCCGTGTAGGCGTCGTACACGCCCTTGCTGATCCACTCGCCGTCGTCTGCCCCGGTCAGCACGCCCTCGGACTTCTTGCCCATCACGATCGCGGTGCCGGTGTCCTGGCACATCGGCAGCACGCCGCCGGCGGAGATGTTGACGTTCTTCAGCAGGTCGAGCGCCACGAACCGGTCGTTGCCCGAGGCCTCGGGGTCGTCGATGATCTTCCGCAGCTGCGCGAGGTGCGCCGGACGCAGGTAGTGCGCGATGTCGTGCATCGCCTCCGCGGTGAGCACGCGCAGCGCCTCGGGCTCGACCTTGAGGAACGTGCGGCCGTCGGCCTCGAAGGTGCTGACCCCCTCGGTGGTCAGCAGCCGGTACGGCGTGTCGTCGGCCCCGGTGGGCAGCAGGTCGGAGTAGCGGAAGTCCGGGTTCGCGCTCATGAGGCCGGAGCGTAATCGACCGCGCCGGGGCAGGTCGTCGAGGGTTCGCGCCGTCTCAAACGCGCGTGGAACGATGATGGAAGCGCTTCCACGACATTTGGGACAAGTGTTGACGGGTGTCCGGCGCCGCCTGCATAGTGATCACTGCGGAAGCCGTGGAAGCGCTTCCACGCACGGCCGGGTATGGTCCCCGGTCACGAGATCAGGGAGTTCGTCATGGATCACACCAGCCCCACCCCGCGCCGTCGCAAGGGCCTTGCCATCGCCGCAGCGCTGTCTCTCGCCGTCGCTGTGTCGGCCTGCTCGGCCAGCTCTGGTGACGAGCAGGGCGCAGGCGAGGACGGCACCATCACCCTCACCGTTGCCACCTTCAACGAGTTCGGCTACGAGGAGCTGTTCGAGGAGTACGAGGCCGCCAATCCCGGCATCTCGATCAAGCACAAGAAGTCGGGGACCGCGCCCGACCACCAGGACAACCTGTACACCAAGCTCGCCGCGGGCTCCGGCCTCTCCGACATCGAGGCCGTCGAGGTCGACTGGCTCGCGGCGCTCGTCGAGCAGTCCGACCAGTTCGTCGACCTCACGGACCCGGAGCTCGAGGGACGCTGGCTCGACTGGAAGGCCGACGCCGCGACCACCCCGGACGGCAAGCTGATCGGCTACGGCACCGACATCGGGCCTGAGGCGATCTGTTACCGCTCCGACCTGTTCGAGAGCGCCGGCCTGCCCACGGACCGGGCCGAGGTCGCCACCCTCTTCCCGACCTGGGAGGACTACTTCGCCGTCGGCCGCGACTTCGTGGACGAGGTGCCCGACACGGCCTGGTTCGACTCGACGGGCGGGATCGCGCAGGCCATGGTCAACCAGGTCGAGTACTCGTTCGAGGACGCCGACAACAACGTCATCGCTGCGGAGAACCCCGAGGTCAAGGAGATCTTGACCAGGGGCAGGAGAGCATCGACGAGGCCTGGAAGACCTTCCTCGCCGACGTCGAGCGCATCAGCTGAAGGACACCGCTCACATCATGGCCGCCACCGCATCACCTGCAGCCGCCGGGACCCGCCGTCATCGCGGGGGCCCCGGCGGCTCCGGGCCCCCTGAGAGAGAAGCGAACGCGACGACGCTCCGCCAGCGGCTCAGCCGCTGGGACGTGAAGCTCTCGCCCTACCTCTACATCTCGCCGTTCTTCCTCCTCTTCCTGGTCGTGGGGCTCGTGCCTCTCGGGTACACCGCCTACGTCTCGGTGCACGAGTGGAACCTGCTGAGCGGGAAGGGTGAGTTCATCGGGCTGGAGAACTACCGGGACGTCCTCGGGGACCGCTACTTCTGGAAGGCGCTCCAGAACACCATCAGCATCTTCGTGCTGTCGTCGGTGCCCCAGGTCGTGATGGCGCTGGGCATCGCCGCCCTCCTAGACGCGAACCTCCGGGGGAGAACCTGGTGCGGCGCGCGGCCGATTAGGCTGGCCGCATGCAGGGACGTGAGATGGACAGGCCGGACCCGTCACAGCTCCGGATCTCCGACGAGGACCGCCACCAGGTCGCGGAGGTGCTGCGCAAGGCGGCGGGCGAGGGCCGGATCGACCTCGAGGAGCTCGACGAGCGGCTCGAGGCGACCTACAAGGCCAAGACCTACGGCGACCTCGTCCCGATCACCGCAGACCTCCCCGTGCGTACGACGGGCGCCCTGCCGGGCACACCGCCCATGGGCCCCCGGCGGTCCAGCCGGCCGGGCCGCACCCGATGGTCCCAGCCACGACGTACGAGAGCTCGATCTCCTTCATGAGCGAGTGTGCCCGTCGGGGCGTGTGGCGGGTCCCGACGCAGCACACGGCCTTCTCGATGATGGGGTCGGTGACGCTCGACCTGCGAGAGGCCCTGTTCGACGCGCGCGAGGTCACGATCAACGCGGTGGCGATCATGGCCGGGATCGACATCGTCGTGAACCCCTGGACCCAGGTGATCGTCGACGGTGTGGGGGTCATGGGCGACTTCAGCCAGTCCCGCGACAAGGTGCCCGCCGAGATCACGGCCGGCTCGCCCGTCGTACGCGTGAAGGGGCTCGCCCTGATGGCGGGCGTGACCGTGCAGCGCAAGGCGATGCCGGGGGAGTCCCGGAAGCGCCTCGGCCGGCCCCGCTGAGCGGGACCGGCCGAGGGCTGAGGCGGGTCAGATACCTACGGTGAGGTTCTCCTGCGTCTCGGGGTCGAAGAGGTGCATCTTGCGGGTGTCGACGAAGAGCTCTGCCTCCTCGCCCTCGCGAATCCTGCTCGCGGAGTCGAGGGCGACGATGAGCTGGGGGCGCATCGCCTCCATGTCGAGCTCCTTCTCGAGCTGGTTGAGCTGGGACTGCACCTCCGGTGTCGACTCGAACGGGATGTAGGCGTAGGCCTCGTTGCCCAGCCACTCGGTGACGTCGACGGTCGCCCGGAAGGTCGAGCCCTTCTCGAGCTTGTGCTGCTCGACCACGGTCGCGTCGTCGAAGTACTCAGGGCGGATGCCCGCGATGAGGAGCCCCTTGCCCTGGGCCTTCTCGGCCTTCTCCGGCGGGATGGTGACAGTGCCGAACGGCAGCTCGACCTGGTCGCCCTTGACCGTCGCCGGCAGGAAGTTCATCGGTGGAGACCCGATGAAGCCGGCGACGAAAAGGTTGACCGGGTGTTCGTAGAGCTCCCGCGGCGTCGCGAGCTGCTGCAAGATGCCCCGCTTGAGCACCGCGACACGGTCCCCGAGCGTCATCGCCTCGGTCTGGTCGTGGGTCACGTAGACCGTGGTGATGCCCATCTTCTTCTGGATCCGCGAGATCTCCGTGCGCATCTGGCCACGGAGCTTCGCGTCGAGGTTCGACAACGGCTCGTCGAAGAGGAACGCCTTCGCGTCGCGGACGATCGCCCGGCCCATCGCGACGCGCTGCCGCTGACCACCCGAGAGGTTGCCCGGCTTGCGCTCGAGGTGCTCGTCGAGCTCGAGCGTCTTGCTCGCCGCCCGGACCTTCTCGTCGATCTCCTGGTCGCTGAACTTCTTCGAGAGTCGCAGCGGGAAGGCGATGTTCTCGTAGACGGTCAGGTGCGGGTAGAGCGCGTAGTTCTGGAACACCATGGCGAGGTTCCGGTCGCGGGGCGCCTTGTCGTTGACCCGCTCCCCGTCGATGACCATGTCGCCCGACGTGATGTCCTCGAGGCCCACGATCATCCGGAGCAGCGTCGACTTCCCGCAGCCGGACGGACCGACCAGGATCACGAACTCGCCGTCCTCGACGTCGATGCTGACGTCGTTGACGGCAGGGAAACCGTCGCCGTACTGCTTGACGATGTTCTTCATTTCGATGGCAGCCATCAGATTCTCCTTCTCCCGGTCAGCCCTTGACGGCGCCGTTGGTAAGTCCTGCAACGATTCGCCGCTGGAACAGCAGCACCAAGATGACGACCGGAATCGTCACGACCACGGCCGCGGCGGCGATGTAGCCGGCCGGCTCCTCGAACTGCGACGCGCCCGTGAAGAAGGCGAGCGCCGCCGGCACCGGCCGGGCCGCCTCGGTCGAGGTCAGCGAGATGCCGTAGACGAAGTCGTTCCACGCGATGAAGAACGAGATGATCGCCGTGGTGAACACGCCGGGTGCCGCCAACGGCACGATCACCTTGCGGAAGGCCTGCCACGACGTCGCGCCGTCCACCTGGGCGGCCTGCTCCATCTCCCACGGGATCTCGCGGAAGAAGGCCGAGAGGGTCCAGATGCACAGCGGCAGCGTCAGCGACAGGTAGGGGATGATCAGGCCCGGCCAGGTGTTGTAGAGCCCGATCGCACGCCACAGGTTGAACAGCGGCGTCACGATCGCGACGACCGGGAAGATCGCCACCGCGAGTGCGGAGGTGAGGATCAGCCGCTTGCCCTTGAAGTCCAGCCGGGCGATCGCGTAGGCCGCGAAGGTCGACAGGACCACGGAGATGAACGTCGCTATCAGCGTGATGCCGAACGAGTTCCGCAGGGCCGGTAGGAAGAGGTCCGACGCCCCACCGGTGAGGATGAAGTCGTAGTTGCTCCAGCTCGGGTTGTCGGGCAAGAACTGCTTGTCCGACAGCTGCGCCGGCTCCTTGAAGGACAGCGACGTGATCCAGACGACCGGGATCATGCAGTAGAGAATGATGAGGATCCCCGCGACCCACCACAGCGTCTTGACGCCTCGTGTCTCCTTCATCACCGCTCACCTCGCATCTGACCCAGGTCGACTCGGAACGCCTTGATGAAGCCGACCGCTATGAGCACGACGCTCAGGAAGAGCAGGACGGACAGGGCCGATCCCAGCCCGATCTCGAGTCTGCTGATCGTTTGCCGGTAGGTCAGGAACGACACGCTCTCGGTCTTGTTCGCGCCCGCCGTCATGATGAAGATGTTGTCGAAGATCCGGAAGGCGTCGAGGGTCCGGAACAGCAGGGCGACCATGATCGCCGCCTTCATGTTCGGGATCGTCACCTTCCACAGTCGCTGCCACCAGGTGGCGCCATCGACCTTCGCGGCCTCCTGCATGTCCTCGGGCACCTGCGCAAGCCCCGCCAGCAGCAGCAGCGAGATGAACGGCGTCGTCTTCCAGATCTCGGAGAAGCAGATCACCGCGAGGGACGACCAGAAGCCGCCGAACCAGTCGGTGTCCGCGCTGATCCCGGGCAACCAACCGAGCACGCCGTTGACGAAGCCGGTGTCGATCGCGAAGGCGAACTGCCACGCGAACGCCGACACCACCGTGATGATCGCGTAGGGGATCAGGATCGCCGTCCGCAGGATCGGCCGCAGCGAACCCAGCGCCTTGTGCATCACCATCGCCAGGGCGAAGCCCAGGACCAGCTCCACCGCCACGGTGATGACTGTGATCAGCGCGGTGACGCCGAAGGCCTGCCACCACAGCTCGTCGGTCAGGATCACCTGGTAGTTCTTGAACCAGACGAAGGCCCGGTTGTCAGGGTCGGTGAGCCGGTAGCTGAACAGCGACAGCCAGAAGGCGTTGAGGATCGGGTAGAGCGTGACGGCCATCATGACGACGAAGGCCGGACCGGCCAGCTTCCACGCCAGCCTCTGCTCGTCCCGCGACTTGTCACTCGCGCGCGGCGTACGCGCGTCGCTTGCGGTGCTCACAGCAGCACCTCCCCGTTGATGACCGCCTGGATCAGGTCGGCCGTCGCCGCCGGGGTGTTCTCACTGACGGACGACGGTGGGTGGAACTCACGCTGGAGGGAGGAGGAGACCTCCGAGTAGTACGGCGTGAGCGGCCGCGGGGCAGCCTGGTCGAGGCTCTCGACGATCAGGTCCGCCATGGGATAGGCCTTCTGGACCTCGGGGTCGGAGTAGACCGACTTGAGCGCGGCCGGGTTGCCGTTGGTCAGCATGTAGGACTTCTGGTTCTCCTCCGTGGTGATGCACTCCGCTGCCTCGAGGGCGAACTCCGGGTAGTCGGTGTAGGCGCCGACGCCGATGTGGATGCCACCGAACGGAGGCCGTGACTCCTCGCCTTCCGCCATCCGCGGGTACATCGCCCAGGCGGTGTCGTCGATCACGGACTGGTCGAGCGTCCCGGCCTCGACCTCACCGGCCCAGGCCGCCCAGACGTAGGGCCAGTTGACCAGGAAGCCGCCGTTCTCGGCCTGGAACAGCCGGCGCGATGCCTCCTCGTCCATCGTCGAGACTGCAGGGCCTGCCAGGCTTGCCGCCTCGTTGATGACGCGCGCGGCCTCCTTGCCGGCCTCGCTGTCGAGACCGAGCTCGAGCTCCTCCGGCGGCGCTTCGGGGTTCTCGAGCACCTGTCCGCCGGCGGACTCGACGAGCGCGTTGATCCAGACGGTGTACCCCTCGTACCGCAGCGCCTGGACGCCGATCGTCTTGTTCTGTGCGTTGGCGGCCTCGATCATCTGGTCCCAGGTGATCTCGTCAGGGTTGAGGCCGGCCTCCTCGACGACGGACTTGCGGTACCACAGCAGCTGGGTGTTCGCCCAGAAGGGGATCGCCACGAGCTTGTCCTGCCACGTAGCGCTCTCGACAGCACTCTCGACGACCCCGTCGGTGAAGTCGCTAGCGCGGTCCTGCGGGATGTCCAGAAGGAAGCCCGCCTGCGCGAACTCGGGGACGAAGGGCGGGTCCAGGCTCATCAGGGCGACCGAGGAGTCCTCGCCGGCGAGGCGACGGATGAGCTGCTCGCGCTGCGCTGTCGCGTCGGTGGGGAGCCCGGAGGTCGAGATCTTGTACTCGCCGTCCGCCTGCTCGGTGCAGCGCTTGGCGATCTCCGCCTGTCCGCCGCTGTCCGGGTTGG
The DNA here is from genome assembly GCA_963701425.1 of uncultured Actinomycetota bacterium. Taxonomy (GTDB): domain Bacteria; phylum Actinomycetota; class Actinomycetes; order Propionibacteriales; family Nocardioidaceae; genus Nocardioides_C. The sequence continues at coordinate 40,356 of CAVPAG010000002.1, forward strand.
TGTACCAGGTGAGGGTCGGTGGCCCTCCGTCCTCACCGCACGCGACGAGGACGGTCGACATCACCGCCATCGTCGCACCCAGCGCTATCCGCTTTCGTCGTGATCGTGCGCCTTCAGCGCCGGACGAGGGTCTTGCCATGAATGCGCCTCCCCTGTAGTGACGTGTCTCACATCCTGCCGTGGATGTGAAAAAGCGCAACCCTGCGTTACCCGCCGGTGACCTGCACAAACGCGATGTGGGAGCCCCAGGCACAGGAGAGACTTGCCGCATGCGACAGCTGAACGCGCTCGACGCCCAGTTCCTGAACGTCGAGTCCACGACCACGGTCGGCCACGTCGGGAGCCTGATCCTGCTCGACCCGAGCACCGTCCCGAGCGGCACCTGGGACCTCGACGCGGTCCGGAGCGTCATGGAGGCGCGGCTGCACCTGGCGGCGCCGCTGCGTCAGCGTCTGGTCGAGGTGCCGCTGGGTCTGGGCCGGCCGTACTGGATCGACGACCCGCACTTCGACATCGAGTTCCACCTCCGCGAGCTCGCCCTGCCCGGCCCGGGCAGCCGTGAGCAGCTGGGCGAGCAGGTGGCCCGGATCCACTCCCGGCCGCTCGACCGGAGCCGGCCGCTGTGGGAGGCCTACGTCATCACCGGTCTCGAGGACGGCAAGGTCGCCTATTACTCGAAAATTCACCACGCGGCGATCGACGGAATCTCGGGTGCTGAGATCCTGGAGACGATCCTGGACGTCAGCCCCGAGCCACGCGAGGTGGAGCTGGCGGAGGAGGCCGAGGATCCGCGCCGCCTTCCGTCGACGCTCGACCTGTTACGCCGGGGGCTGACCTCGGCCGCGTTCAACCCGGTGGAGCTGCTGAGGACGGTCCCGCGCTCGCTGAGCTACCTCGACGAGCTGCCGGGTGCCTCCAACTTCCCGGGCGCCGGGCTCGTCAGCGAGGCGGCCGGGTTCGTCAGCCGGGTGCTCGGCGGCGGCCAGCACGTAGGGCATCGGGAGCTCCACGCCCCGCGCACGCCCTTCAACGGCCGGATCACCCCGCACCGCCGGTTCGCCTACGGGTCGGTGCCCCTCTCCGACGTGAAGCTGGTGAAGAACCACTTCGACATGACCGTGAACGATGTCGTGATGACCCTGACCGCCTCGGCGCTGCGCCGGTGGCTGCTGGACCACGACGCGCTGCCCGAGACGCCGCTGGTGGTCGCCGTACCTGTGTCGGTGAAGACCCACGACCAGCGCAACGAGCTCGGCAACCACGTCTCGGTGATGACCGCGGAGCTGCCGACGCACCTCGCGGACCCGCACGAGCGGCTGGTGTTCATGCGTGCGGCCATGAACGAGGCGAAACGCCACTTCGAGGCGGTCCCGGCGACCCTGCTGCAGGACCTCTCGCACGTCATCCCGACCGCGCTCTCGGGGCTGGCCGCCCGTGGCCTCTTCCGGCTCGCCTCGGTGCCGGGGGTGCTGTTCAACCTCTTCGTCAGCAACGTCCCCGGCCCTCAGCTGCCGCTGTACATCGCAGGCGCGAAGGTCGAGGGGATCTACCCGGTCTCCGCGGTGACCGACTGGACCGGCGGCCTGAACATCACGCTGTTCTCCTACGAGGGCGACCTCGACTTCGGGCTGATCGCCTGTCGCGAGATGGTCCCGGACGTGTGGAACCTGATCCGCTACCTCCAGGAGGCGACGGAGGAGCTCGTCGAGCTGACCCGGTCCTGAGGGGTCACCGCTCGTTGCGCGCCCGGTCGGCCACCCGCCTGATCGCGTCGACGAAGGTCTCGTGCAGCTCGCGCGGCACGTCGTGGCCCATACCCGGGATGAGCAGCAGCTCCGAGCCGGGGATCGCCTGGGAGGTCGCCCGGCCTCCGGAGACGTGGACCATCTTGTCGTGGGTGCCGTGGATGACGAGGGTCGGGGTCCTCAGGCTCCGCAGCGCGCGGGAGCGGTCGGGCTGGGTCAGGATCGCGCCCATCTGGCGCATGACACCCGCCCGGCTGATACCGCGGTCCCAGGTCTCGCCGGCCCTCTCGCGGATCGCCTCGGTCGTGTCCGGGTAGTGCGGCGAGCCGATGAGGCGCCACAACCTGGCCGAGGTCTCGACGTAGTGCTCGCGTGACCTGTCGCGGTTCGCCACGAGCAGCGGAAGGAGGCTCGGGTCCTGCCAGCCGACCGTGCGCCGGCCCGTCGAGGACATGATCGAGGTCAGGGACAGCACGCGCTTGGGCTGGCTGAGGGCCATCGTCTGGACGATCATGCCGCCCATCGAGATGCCCACCACGTGGGCCGCGTCGATCTCCAGGTGGTCGAGCAGGGCGAAGGCGTCGTCGGCCATGTCCTGCATGGAGTACGGCGTCTTCGGCTTGAGCCCGGCGAACGAGGCTGCGATCTTCCGGCGGTTGATCCGGCCCGAGATCCGCGACGAACGACCCGTGTCGCGGTTGTCGTAGCGGATCACGAAGAAGCCGCGGTCGGCGAGCAGCCGGCAGAACTCGGGGTCCCACCAGGTCATCGGGCCGCCGAGTCCCATCACGAGCAGGAGCGGCTCGGCGTCCGGGTCGCCGAAGGTCTGGTAGCAGATCTCCACGCCGGTGGGGAGCGAGGCGATCTGCTCAGGCGACGGCGCGGGCGTGGTGTCAGGCATCGTCAACCCTCCGCGAGGTGTCCGGGTTCTCAGGGTGCGGCCGTCGGCGCAGTGGCCAACGGCTGCGGTTACCGACGAGTTTACGGGCACTCCGCGACGGATTCCCGCGCGGCAACCGGGCGTAACGATCGGGAATCGTTACGTTTGCGAGGGACGTGAAGTGGTTAACGTCACAGGCACGGCATTTCGATCTGGGAGGTAGTCGTGGCGTCACCGCTCGGAGAGTTCCTCTGTCCGCCCGGCTACGAGGGACCCAGCGGTCTGAGGGCGATCGCCCGCGAGGGCAGCGCCGTCGTGGAGGCAGCGCGGCTGGTACGCCGCACCGCGGGTGACCGGGTCCGCCGCCGCCGCACGCCCTACGCCTCGCTCACCCCGGTCCGCTCGGTCGAGCCGGTGGTCCTCGTCCCGGGGTTCATGGCCGGTGACTCCTCGCTGCTCCTGATGTCGCGGCACCTGCGCAAGCTCGGCTACCGGACCTACCGGTCCACGATGCACGCCAACGTCGGCTGCACCCAGGAGGCGTCCTACGCGCTCGAGCGCCGCATCGAGGCGATCGCCATCAAGCGGGAGCGCAAGGTCACCATCGTCGGGCACAGCCTCGGCGGTCTGCTCGCCCGGGGGATCGCCTCCCGGAGGCCCGACCTCGTCGAGGGCATCGTCACGATGGGGAGCCCGCTGCTCGCGCCCGGGGCCATCCACTCCGTGCTGGCCTTCGACCTCTCCATCGTCATCGCGCTCCGCCGGATGGGGCTCGGCGGGATGATGGGCGACGACTGCACCTCCGGCGACTGCGCTCGGCTCAGCTGGGAGGAGTCCCGCCACGAGCTCGACCCCTCGGTCGCCTTCACCTCGATCTTCTCCCGCCGCGACGGCGTCATCGACTGGCGCGGCTGCCTCGACCCGGGAGCGAAGACCGTGGAGGTCAGCACCAGCCACCTCGGCATGGCGGTCGACCCGGTCGTCTTCGACATCGTCACGAGCACGCTCCAGGCCAACCGCGAGCGGCGGGAGACCCGTCAGGTCACAGCGGCCACGTTGGCGGCAGTTCCTGTCGCGTCGGCGGGTTAGCCCCTCGTCGCGAGCAGGTGACCGCGGCGGCTGTCATCGCGCCGCGCAGCAGCAGCGCCACCCGGTCCTCGTCCATCGCGTCCACCGCTCCCGCGCCGTCCTCGGGCACGTCCCAGTCGTCGAGGATCGCCAGCAGCCCGGCCATGAACGAGTCGCCGGCACCGACCGTGTCGACCACCTCCACGGCGGGAGCAGGCTGGTGGACGTCGAAGGCGGGCGCGTAGGCGCTCGCACCCTCGGGGCCGTGCGTGACCACGACCAGCTCGGTGGTGCCACCCTCCAAGAGCTCGCGGGCGAGGTCCGCCACCGGGACGCCGGGCCGCAGGGTGCTGAGGTCCTGGTCGCTGACCTTCACGAGACGAGTCCGCGAGGCGATCTCCGCCACGTCGCGCCAGACCGCTTCGGGATCGGTCACGAAGGCGGGGCGCACGTTGGGGTCGTAGCTGACGAAGAGCTCGCTCTCCTGCGCCTGCCGGACCAGGTCGTCGACGGCGCGGCGGCCCGGCAGCAGGGCGGCTCCCAGCGACCCGACGTGGAGCGCGCGTGCCTCGGGCAGCACGTGGTGGTCGAGATCCCAGACGAGGTCGAACTCGTAGCGAGCGGCCTGGTCCTCGTCGAGGTAGGCGGTCGCCGTACTCGTCCTCGAGCCCGGGACCACCGAGGTGGCCGCGAGCTCCGCGCCCGACTCGCGCACGTGCTCGGTGACCCACCGCCCGTGCTCGTCGTCGCCGACGCGCGTGATCAGCAGGGTCGGGATGTCGAGCCTGGCGAGGCCGACCGCGACGTTCAGCGGTGAACCGCCGACCGCGGAGGTCGGCTCGCCCTCCGCCGGCACGACGACGTCGACGAGCGCCTCACCGACCACGACGAACGGCAGGCGGGTCATCGAACTCGCCGTCCCGTGCTCAGTGCTCGAAGTCGATGGCGGAGTACGAGCGCAGCTTCTCGAGCCGGTGCTCGCTGGTGATCGAGCGGATCGTGCCCGAGCGGGAGCGCATCACGAGCGAGTGGGTGGTCGCCCCGCCGGCGCGGTAGCGGACCCCCTTCATCAGCTCGCCGTCGGTGATGCCGGTCGCGACGAAGAAGCAGTCGTCGCCCGTGACGAGCTCGTCGGTGGTGAGGACCGTGTCGCGGTGGAGGTCGTGCCCGGCGTCGAGGGCGCGCTGACGCTCGTCGTCGTCGGTCGGCCACAGCCGCGCCTGGATCACCCCGCCCATGCACTTCATCGCCGTCGCGGCGATGATGCCCTCGGGCGTGCCGCCGACACCCATGAGCATGTCGACGCCGGTGTCCGGCCGGGCGGCCATGATCGCGCCCGCCACGTCACCGTCGGTGATGAACTTGATGCGGGCCCCGGTCTCGCGGATCTCGTGGACGAGGTCCTCGTGGCGGGGGCGGTCGAGGATCACGACGGTGACGTCCTCGGCAGCGCTGCCCTTGGCCTTGGCCACGCGGGCGATGTTCTCCGCCACCGGGTACCGGATGTCCACCACGTCTGCTGCCTCGGGACCGGTGACCAGCTTCTCCATGTAGAACACCGCGGACGGGTCGAACATCGAGCCTCGCGGGCTGACCGCGAGCACGGAGACCGCGTTGCTCATGCCCTTCGCGGTCAGCGTGGTGCCGTCGATCGGGTCGACCGCCACGTCGCACTCGGGGCCGGTGCCGTCACCGACCTCCTCGCCGTTGAAGAGCATCGGGGCGTTGTCCTTCTCGCCCTCGCCGATGACCACGGTGCCGCGCATGCCGACCGTGGAGATCAGCACGCGCATGGCGTTGACGGCCACCCCGTCGGCGCCGTTCTTGTCGCCGCGGCCCACCCAGCGGCCTGCGGCCATGGCGGCCGCCTCGGTGACGCGGACCAGCTCCAGCGCCAGGTTGCGGTCGGGCGCATCGTGCGCAGCGGACAGATCGGGCGGCAGGAGGTGGTCAGACATAGCGCGATGGTAACGGAGCCGTCACGGTGCCCGTCGTCACTGCGTAGACAGTCACCTCTGTCGCTTTCACGGCAGCCCAGACCATTCGTCCCGGCACGAGGCCCAGCTCTGCGGCCGCGGCAGGCGTGACGTCGGCGATCAGGGCGCGCGGTGGGCTGGGCGAGTCGAGGTGCACGCGCACGGCCGAGCCGTGGGGGACCACCGAGCGCACGGTGCCACGCCATCGGTTCCGGGCGCTGCCACCCGGCTCGTCGACGGTGAGCGAGACCGCCTCCGGCGGGAAGCTGGCGTTGACGTCGCCCTCGGCCTCGGTGGCCGTGACCAGCTCGGACCCGTCGGCGAGGCGTACGACGGTCCCGCTGCTGCGGCCCCTGAGCACGTTGAGCCCCATCAGCCGCGCCACGTGCTCGGTCTGCGGCCGCTGAGCGACCTCGGCGGGCGTGCCCTGCTGGGCCACCCGCCCCTCGTCGAGGACGACCACCCGGTTGGCCACGGTGAGCGTGTCGAGCGCGTCGTGGGTCACCAGCACGCTCACCCCGGGGAAGTCCGCGAGGTGGTGGGCGAGCTCGATCCGTAGGGCCATGGCGACCCCCACGTCGAGGGCGGCCAGGGGCTCGTCGAGGAGGAGCAGGCGAGGCCGGGTCGCGAGGGCACGGGCGATCGAGACGCGTTGCGCCTGGCCGCCCGACACCTCGTGGGGCCTCCGCTCGGCGAGCTCGCCCACCCCCAGACGGTCGAGCCAGGCCTGAGCCTCGCCACGGGCCGCCGCTCGACGTACGCCCCGGCTGCGCGGTCCGAACGCGACGTTCTCCAGGGCGGTCAGGTGCGGGAACAGCAGCTGTCGCTGGAAGACCATGCCGGTCTGCCGCTCCTGCACGGTCCGGGGACGTCCGAGGCCGTCGTCCCAGGTCTCCCCGTCGCACACGACGTGGCCGCCGTCGAGGGGGAGCAGCCCGGCGAGCGCGCGCACGAAGGTGGACTTCCCGGCGCCGTTCGGCCCGATCACGGCCACGACGTCGCCCGGGTCGGCGGTCAGGTGGGCGTCGAGGTCGAAGCTCGCGCGATGGACCCTGACGTGGGCGTCGAGGTAGGAGGTCACGGGACCACCTCCCCGAGCCAGCGCTCGCGCAGGAGGGCGAGGACGCCGACCGAGACGACGAGCATGACGAGGCTGAGCACGAGGGCCGCCTCGGGGTCGGACTGCAGCGCTTCGTACACCGCGAGCGGCATGGTCTGGGTGACCCCGGGGAAGTTGCCGGCGAACGTGATCGTGGCCCCGAACTCCCCGAGCGAGCGGGCCCAGCCGAGCACCAGGCCGGCGCCGATCCCGGGCAGCGCCATGGGCACGGTGACCCGGCGGAAGGTGCGGCCACGCGTGGCGCCGAGGACGGCCGCGACCTCGTCGTACTCCCGGCTGGCCGCACGCAGCGCTCCCTCCACGCTGACGACGAAGAACGGCAGCGCGACGAACGTGTGCGCGAGGACGACCGCGACCGGGGTGAACGGGATCGTGATCCCGAGCTCGCGCAGCGGAGCGCCGATGACGCCGGTGCGGCCGAAGGCGGTCAGCAGCGCGACTCCGGCGACCACCGGCGGAAGGACGAGCGGGACGGTGACCAGCACCCGCACGAGCGACCGGCCGGGGAAGTCGAGGCGCGCGAGCGCCCACGCCAGAGGCAGCCCGACGACCAGGCTGACGGCCATCGCGGCGGTCGCGGTCCACACGGAGAGCCAGAGCGCGTCGAGGACGACCGGGTCCGTCAGGCGCTCGGGAAGACCCCGGACGGGCGTGCGCGCGACCAGCGCGACCAGGGGGACGACCAGGAACGCCAGTCCCAGCAGACCCGGCAGGACCAGGTACGCCGGAGCCCGCCCCAGCCGGGCGCGTCGCGCGGTCGTCCGGCTCACGGGCCCGGAACCGCTCCGAAACCTGCCTCGCCGAGCGCGCGCTGCCCCTCGGCGGAGAGGACCAGGTCGACGAACTCCTCGGCGAGGTCTTGCTCGTCGCTGTCGGCGGTGACGCCGATGGTGTCCTGGGTCGTGGCGGTGACACCCTCGGGCAGCGGCACCTCCTCGACCTCGTCCCCGGCGGCCACCACGTCGCTGGAGTACACCAGCCCGGCGTCCGCCTCGCCGAGCACCACCTTGGTGAGCACCGCCTTCACGTCCACCTCGAGGCTGCGCGGGTCGTTCGTGACCCCGGCCTGGTCGAGGACGTCCGCCGCGAGCGACCCGCAGGGAGCCGTCTCCGTGCACACGACGTAGTCGGCGTCCTGGAGGTCGGTGACGTCGTCGATGCCCGCCGGGTTGTCCGGGGGTACGACGAGCGCCATCGCGTTGCTGGCGAAGGGCACCGGTGGCTCGGTGAGCAGGTCGTCGTCCTCGAGGATCTGCATGGTGGCGGTATCGGCAGTGGCCACCACGTCGGCCGGGGCCCCCGCGACGACCTGGGCCGCGAGGGTGGCGGAGGAGTCGAAGCTGGTCACGACCTCGACGCCCGGGTGGTCGGCCTCGAACTGCTCGGCGAGCTGCCCGAACGGCTCGGTCAGCGAGGCCGCCGCGAACACGGTCAGCCGCTGCCCGTCGCCACCACCCGTGTCGCCGCAGCCCGCCGCGAGGAGAAGTCCGGTCGCGGCGAGGGCCACCATGCGGGCCACGGCCTTCCGTCGAGCCGCTGCCGCTGGTCGAGCCTGTCGAGACCTCATGGCAGCTCCACCACGACGTTGGTCGACTTCACCGACGCGATGGCGAGCACGCCCGGCTCCAGCCCGAGCTCGTCGGCCGCCTCGGAGCTCATCAGCGAGACCATCCGGTACGGCCCGCAGACCAGCTCCACCTGCGCCATGACCGCGTCCTTCTTGACCGCGGTGACGATCCCGCGGAGTCGGTTGCGTGCGCTCACCGCGTGGGACCGGGTCGTGCTGGTCGGGCCCTCGGGACCCGCCTCGGCGATCTCCTTGGCGAACCGGGCGAGGTCCTCGCCCTGCACCGCGGCCCGCCCGTCCGGTCCTGTCGCGGCGGGCAGCCGGCCGGCGTCGATCCACCGGCGCAGGGTGTCGTCGCTGACTCCCAGGACGTCGGCTGCTTCGGCAACTCGGTAGGTCGTCACGGCCCCGAGTCTGCCGCATCTGCGGCCCGATGTCCTGTGATTGCGCCGCATCTGCGTCTCGGGCCTGCCGAGGGGCATCCCCGGGTCCCGGGCGGGTAGTGGTCGACGTACCCCTGTCTCACCCGGAGGAGAACGCATGACCCGCTACGGCTACACGCTCATGACCGAGCAGTCCGGGCCTCGTGAGCTGGTTCGCTACGCGGCCGGTGCCGAGAAGGCAGGCTTCGACTTCGAGGTGATGAGCGACCACTACTTCCCCTGGCTCGACGAGCAGGGGCACGCCGGGTACGCCTGGAGCATGCTGGGGGCGGTCAGCCAGGTGACCGACCGGGTCGAGCTGATGACCTACGTGACCTGCCCGATCCTTCGCTACCACCCGGCGGTCGTCGCGCAGAAGGCAGCGACCATCGGCGTCCTCAGCGAGAACCGGTTCACGCTCGGTCTGGGTGCGGGGGAGAACCTCAACGAGCACGTGGTGGGCGAGGGCTGGCCGCCGGTCAACCTCCGCCACGAGATGCTCGAGGAGGCGACCATCATCATCAAGGCCCTGCTCGAGGGCGGGTACGTCAACTTCACGGGCGACCATTACCGGGTCGACTCGGCCAAGCTCTGGGACCTGCCCGAGGAGCGGGTCGAGATCGGCATCGCGGTCTCGGGCCGGCAGTCGATCGAGACGTTCGCGCCTCTCGCGGACCACCTCGTCGCGGTCGAGCCCGAAGCGGGACTCGTCCGGCAGTGGGACGCCGCCCACGACGGTGAGTCCCGCAAGATCGGCCAGATCCCGGTCTGCTGGGACACCGACCAGGACCGTGCCGTGAAGACCGCGCACGAGCAGTTCCGCTGGTTCGGCGGCGGGTGGAAGGTCAACGCCGAGCTGCCCGGTCCGTCAGGCTTCGCGGGGGCGACGCAGTTCGTCCGGCCCGAGGACGTCGCGGGCTCGATCCCCTGCGGTCCCGACGTCGGCGCGATCGTCGAGGCGGTGCGCGAGTTCGAGAGCGCCGGCTTCACCGACGTCGCGCTCGTGCAGATCGGCGACGAACGGCAGGAGGAGTTCCTCCGGGTCGCCGAGGCCGAGCTGCTCCCCGCGCTGCGCGGCTGAGGGTCCCTGACGCTACTGGTCGCTCGTAGCGCGAGACACCCGCCGCGACAGGCGGGAGGTGGAGATACTCCACGCCATGAGAACAGGTTCTACGGTCGCGATCATGGCGGCTGCGACGGCGATGCTGGCGGGCACGGCGCTCTTCTGGACTGTCGCCGCGCCCGCCGGTGCCGATGGCGACGACGACTCCAAGGCCGTCCTGGTCAAGAGAGTGCGTCTGGTCGACGAGGGCCGCACCAAGCTGGTGGAGTGGGTCGACGAGAGGACCGGCGACGTCGAGTACTGCGCGGCCGTCGACCCGCGGAGCAAGGTCACCGTGACCGAGGACGGTGAGGACGGTGAGCACGAACTGAGCATCGAGCCCCACGACCCGGGGGCCGACGCCGCGGTGAAGCGCATGTCGCGGAACATCACCCCTGAGGTCATGCGCTCCCGGACCACCGCCTGCCTCGAGGACGACGAGGAGTAGCGCCCGTCGGTGTGCACGGGGGCTCCTCGGCGGTCCGTCAGGAGTACGGCCAGGTCCAGTTGACGATCTCGGGCATGTCGGCGCCGTACTCGTTGACGTAGGCCCGGTGCGTCGTACGCCGGTCCTCCATCTCCTGCCGCAGCACGGCCGCGCGCTGGGCCAGGCCCGGCACCCGGTCGATCACGTCGATCACGAGGTGGAAGCGATCCATGTCGTTGCGCACCACCATGTCGAACGGCGTGGTCGTCGTACCCTCCTCCTTGTAGCCGCGCACGTGCAGGTGTTCGTGGCTGGTGTGGCGGTAGGTCAGCCGGTGGATCAGCCACGGGTAGCCGTGGTAGGCGAAGATGATCGGCACGTCGGTCCCGAAGATCGCGTCGAACTCCCGCTCCGGCAGCCCGTGCGGGTGCTCCGACGCCGGCTGGAGCCGCATCAGGTCCATCACGTTGACCACGCGCACCCGCAGGTCGGGCAACGCCTCCCGCAGGATGTGGACGGCCGCCAGCGTCTCCATCGTGGGTACGTCGCCGGCGCACCCCATCACGACCTGCGGGTCGCCCTCGTCGTTGCTCGCCCAGTCCCAGATGCCGACGCCGCGACGGGCATGGAGCCCCGCGGCCTCCATGTCGAGCCAGGACGGCTGTGGCTGCTTGCCGGCCACGATGACGTTCACGTAGTTGGTGCTCTGGAGGCAGTGGTCCATCGTCCAGAGCAGGGTGTTGGTGTCCGGCGGCAGGTAGACCCGGATCACCTCGGCCTTCTTGTTGACCACGTGGTCGATGAAGCCGGGGTCCTGGTGGCTGAAGCCGTTGTGGTCCTGGCGCCACACGTGCGAGCTCAGCAGGTAGTTCAAGGACGGGATCGGCCGGCGCCAGTCGAGGTCGCGGATCGTCTTCAGCCACTTCGCGTGCTGGTTGAACATCGAGTCGATGATGTGGATGAACGCCTCGTAGGAGGTGAACAGCCCGTGCCTGCCGGTGAGGTTGTAGCCCTCGAGCCAGCCCTGGCAGGTGTGCTCCGAGAGGATCTCCATGATCCGGCCGTCGCGGGAGAGATGCTGGTCGGTCGGGTACCTCTCGAGCTGCCAGGCCTTCCCGGTCACGTCGAGGGCGGCGCCGAGGCGGTTGGACTCCACCTCGTCGGGGCCGAAGAGCCTGATGTTGTCGGGGTTCGTGCGCATGACATCGCGCAGGTAGGCGCCGGTGTGACGCGTCGCCTCGTGCACCTGCGCCCCGTGTGCGGGTACGTCGACGGAGTACTCCCGCGGGTCGGGCAACACGAGGGGTTTGCTGACCAGCCCGCCGTTCGCGTGCGGGTTGGACCCCATGCGGCGCGGCCCCGTCGGGGCCCAGGAACGGACCGACTCGACCGGGGTGCCGTTGTCGTCGAAGAGCTCCTCGGGCCGGTACGACCGCAGCCAGGCCTCGAGCTGCTCGCGGTGCTCGGCGTTCTCGCGCACCGTGGCGAGCGGGACCTGGTGGGAGCGCCAGGTGTTCTCGACCGGGACACCGTCGACCTCCTCCGGGCCGGTCCAGCCCTTGGGGGTGCGCATCACGATCATCGGCCACTTCACGTAGCCCGCCTCGGTGACCTCGCCGGTACGCGCCGCAGCCTGGATCTCCCGGATGCGCGCGACGCAGTCGTCGAGCGCGGCGGCCATCTGCTGGTGCACCTCGGCCGGGTCGTCGCCGGAGACCAGCACCGGGTCCCAGCCGTAGCCGCGGAGCATCATGTCGAGGTCGTCCTCGGGGATGCGCGCCAGCACCGTCGGGTTGGCGATCTTGTAGCCGTTGAGGTGCAGGATCGGCAGCACCGCACCGTCACGGTGGGGACTCAGGAACCGGCAGCCGGTCCACGACGTCGCCAGCGCGCCGGTCTCCGCCTCGCCGTCACCGACCACGGCCGTGACGACCAGGTCGGGGTTGTCGAAGGCGGCGCCGAACGCGTGGGAGAGGGAGTAGCCGAGCTCGCCGCCCTCGTGGATCGACCCCGGCACCTCCGGCGCGACGTGGCTCGGGATGCCGCCGGGGAAGCTGAACTGCCTGAACAGCCGCTGCATCCCGCGCTCGTCCATCGAGGTGCCCGGGTACGTGTCGGTCCACGACCCTTCGAGCCAGGTCTGCGCCACGATCGCAGGTCCGCCGTGGCCGGGGCCGATCACGTACATCATGTCGAGGTCCTGCTCGCGGATCAGCCGGTTGCAGTGCGTGTAGATCAGGTTCAGCCCCGGCGTCGTACCCCAGTGGCCGAGCAGCCGCGGCTTGATGTGCTCGGGCTTGAGCGGCTCGCGCAGGAGCGGGTTGTCGAGAAGGTAGATCTGCCCGACCGCGAGGTAGTTCGCCGCGCGCCAGTGCGCGTCGGCCAGGTCGAGGTCTTCGGCGGACAGCGGGCGGGCGTCGACGGTGCGCATGCTCCATGCCTACCCGAGCCGGGGCCGACACACCAGGGAACTGCTGACCTGGGTAGTTCGGGTCTTTTCGCCCTTGGGAGGATGGATGCGTGAGCGAGCAGGCAGGCAGGTACCAGCGGTCCGCGTCCGGGATGATCGGCGCGATGCTCGTCCTGCTCGCGGTGGTCGGGGCTTACGTGGTGTTCCGCGCGGTCAACCGCAACGAGCCCGAGAGCCCGGTGCGCGCAGTGGACTACCAGCAGACGCTCGACTACGCCCGCGAGCAGGCCGACTTCCCGCTGCTGGCTCCCGCGTCCCTTCCGGACGGCTGGCGTGCGACGAGCGTCGACTTCGTGCCGGAGCCCGCGCGGTGGCACCTCGGCGTGCTGACCGACGAGGACCGGTACGTCGGCCTCGAGCAGTCGCGCAGCAGCGTGGACAAGATGGTCGAGACGTACGTCGACCGCGAGGCCGTCAGGGGCAAGCCGGTCCAGGTCGAGGGGCAGACCTGGCGGACCTGGACCGACGAGGGCGGTGACACCGCGCTGACCCGGGAGGACGGCGAGGTCACGACGCTGGTGGTGGGCACGGCCGGCCTCGACGTCCTGGTGGACTACGTCGAGACCCTGGACTGACGCGCGCCGACCCGCCGTCCGGCTGACGACGGGTCGACGTGCCGCGTTGACTCGCGCCGGCCGCGCCCTACTTGATCTCTGACCGCATGGTCAGGACGAGGCCGACCACCAGGGGCAGGACGAGCCAGAGGGCGCCTGATGTGGCGAGCTGACCCCACTGGTCGCCGCTCGGGCTCTCGTCGTAGAGCCTGGTCTGGGAGAAGCTGAAGTCCACCCAGGGCTGCAGGTCGCGGAACCACGCCTGCGCTGAGGCCAGAACGCCGAAGATCGAGGGAAGCACCAGCGAGTACACGAAGTAGGCCACGATCGCGCCCGCCGAGCTGCGGATCAGCACGCCCAGCATGAAGCCGACGAGCATGCCCAGGACGTTGGCGAGCACGATGGAGAACGCCTGGACGAGCGAGACGTCCCAGACCATGTCGGTGCCCGCAAGAGCCGAACCGACCACGTTGCCGACGGCACCGATCGCGAAGGCCAGCGGGATCGAGACGACGCCCACCCCGACGGCGGCGACGGCCTTGGCTGCGATGACCCGACCGCGGCGCGGAACCAGCGTGAACGTCGTGAGGCCGCTGCGTTGGCTCCACTCGCTGGTGACCGACAAGATCGCGACCATCGGCAGGATGACGGCCATCGGGAAGCCGAACGCAGTGGCGAAGGCTCCATAGCTGATCTGGTCGTCCGGGGCGAACAGGATCACTGCTCCGGTCGCCAGGATGGCAGCGATGAGGATGCTCGCCATCAGCCAGAAGCCGGACCTCGTGTCGAACATCTTGCGCAGCTCGATCAGGGTGAGCCTGGCCCACGGCACGGGGCGAGCCGTTGCTCGTGGCTCGGTCACGGGCTGTTCCACGGCGATGGCGGTCATGCCGCTGCTCCTTCTCGTTGGGTGTCGGCGGTGAGGGCGAGGAAGATCTCCTCCAGCCCGGTGCTCTCGGCGGACCTCAGCTCGCTCAGGGCCAGGCCCGCGCGCCACGCGATCTGTCCCACGAGCGCGGGATCGGCATCGGTGCGCAGCGCGCCGCCGGAGGTGTTGACGGTGAGTCCGGATTCGCTGAGGGCTCGCCGCAGGTCCTCGATGTGGGGGCTGCGCACGACGGTTCCGGTCGCCTGGAGGATCTCGGCCTTCGTGCCCTCCGCCACGATCCGTCCCTGACCGATCACGACCAGGTCGTCGGCGACGGCCTCGATCTCGTTCAGCAGGTGCGAGGACAGCAGGACGGTGCCGCCCTGGTCGGCGTAGTCGCGCAGCAGGTCACGCATCCAGCGGATGCCCGCCGGATCGAGCCCGTTCGCGGGTTCGTCGAGGACGAGCACCTGGGGCCGACCGATCAGGGCGGAGGCGATGCCGAGTCGCTGGCGCATGCCGAGCGAGTAGTTGCGGACCCTACGGTCGGCCTCGGCCGCGCTGAGGCCGACCAGGTCCAGCATCTCGGGCACCCGGCGGGCCGGCAGCCCCATGATGCGTTGAGCGAGGGTGAGGGTCTCCCGCCCCGTGCGACCGGCATGCTGCGCGGAGGCGTCGAGCAGGACGCCGACCTCGGCACCAGGGTTCGGCAGGTCGGCGAACCGTCTGCCGGAGATGGTGGCGCTGCCGGAGGTGGACGCGGTCAGGCCGACCAGGATGCGCAGCGTGGTCGACTTGCCGGCACCGTTCGGTCCCAGGAAGCCGGTGACACGGCCGGCCCCGGCCGTGAAGGAGACGTCGTCGACGGCGGTGAACCCGCCGTACTTCTTGGTGAGAGCTTGGACTGTGATCATGCATAGCAGCCTCGCCCCGGAGGGCAGTCGAGCACATCAGGGAAGGGGCTGGTTCGACCCCTGGCCCGACCCTGGACACCGCCTCGGGGACGACCCTGACTACGTGTAGTCGCTCCCCGAGCCTCAGGACTCGTCCTCGGCGGCGATCGCCGCGTCGAGGCGCTTCTTCGCCCCGTCGAGCCAGGACTGGCAGATCTGGGCGAGCTTCTCGCCGCGCTCCCAGAGGGCCAATGACTCCTCGAGGTTCGTGCCGCCACCCTCGAGCCGGCGCACGACCTCGACGAGCTCCTCGCGAGCCTGCTCGTAGGTCAGCTGCTCGTTCGGGGACTGCTGCTCGGTCATGACGGCTGCTCCTCGGGGGGTGTCTCTGCTGGGGAAGGCTCGGCGGGGATCTCGGCGCCCGGCTCGGCCGTGGTGCCGGTGACGCTGACATGGACCCGGCCGTCGCGCACCCGCACGTGGAGTTCCTGCCCCGGCCGGGCCTGGCTCGTGCTGGTGAGGACGTGTCCGTCGTCGTCCTGGACCACGGCGTAGCCGCGCTCGAGGGTCGCAAGCGGCGAGAGGCTGCGGACCCGGGCGAGCTGGTGCTCGAGGTCGTTGTGCGCGCGGTCGAGCTTGTGATGGATCGTGCGACGGGTGCGTGCGCACAGCTCGGTGACCTCGCGGGCACGGTCCTCGAGGCCGCTGCTTGGGTCGGCCAGGCTGGGGCGGGCGCGGATCGCGTCGAGCTGGTGCTGCTGCTGGGCGAGCCACCCGGTCAGCACGTTGCGGCCCCGGTCGCGCAGGCGGGTGATCCGGTCGATCTCCTCCGCGACGTCGGGGACGACCATCTTCGCGGCGTCGGTCGGCGTGGAGGCACGGACGTCCGCGACGAGGTCGAGGAGCGGGGTGTCCGGCTCGTGGCCGATCGCCGAGACGACCGTCGTACGCATGCTGTGGACCGCGCGGATGAGCCCCTCGTCGGAGAACGGCAGCAGGTCCTCCACCGAACCACCCCCTCGGGCGACGATGATGACGTCGACCTCGGGGTCACGGTCGAGGGCGCCGAGCGCCTCGATCACCTCGCGGGCGGCGTTCTGCCCCTGCATCGACGCGTGCTTGACCTTGAACCGGACGGCCGGCCAACGACGGCGGGCGTTCTCGAGGACGTCACGCTCTGCGGCTGACTGGGCGCCGGTGACCAGCCCGATCATCTGCGGCAGGAACGGCAGGCTCCGCTTGAGCTCACGCGCGAAGAGTCCCTCGGCGGCGAGCAGCTGACGGCGCCTCTCCAGCCGGGCGAGCAGCTCGCCGAGGCCGACCATCCGGATGTCGGTGGCGTACAGGCTGAGCGTGCCGCGGTTGGGGTAGTACGACGGCTTGGCGAAGACGACCACGCTGGCGCCCTCGACCACCGGCGGGTTGAGGGAGTCGAAGACCTGGCGCGAGCAGGTGACCTGGATCGAGATGTCGGCGACTGTGTCGCGGAGGGTGAGGAAGACGGTGTTCATGCCCTGGCGGCGGTTGAGCTGGGCGATCTGCCCCTCGACCCACACAGCCCCGAGCCGGTCGATCCAGCCCGAGATCGCACTGGCGATCTGCCGGACGGGTGCCGGGTGCTCGGGGGAGGTCTGGATGGCCACGCCTGGAACCCTAAAGCAGAGCACCTACGATGGTGCCTATGAGCACTTCCGACCTGGGGATGCCCCCTGTCCTGGACGCCGACGCAGCCGAGCGGGCGGTGCTGCTCGCGGCACCCCGCGGTTACTGCGCAGGCGTGGACCGGGCCGTGATCACCGTCGAGAAGGCGCTGGACCTCTACGGCGCTCCCGTCTACGTGCGCAAGCAGATCGTGCACAACAAGCACGTCGTGGCGAACCTGGAGTCGCGCGGGGCGATCTTCGTCGAGGAGCTCGACGAGGTGCCGCAGGGGGCCACGGTGGTGTTCTCCGCCCACGGTGTCTCCCCCGAGGTGCACCGGCAGGCCGAGGAGCGTTCGCTGAAGACCATCGACGCCACGTGCCCGCTCGTGACCAAGGTGCACCACGAGGCGCGCCGGTTCGCCGGTGAGGACTACGACATCCTCCTGATCGGTCACGCCGGCCACGAGGAGGTCGAGGGCACCGCGGGTGAGGCACCTGAGCACATCCAGCTGGTGCAGAGCCCCGACGACGTCGCGAACATCGAGGTGCGCGACCCGTCCAAGGTCGCCTGGCTGTCGCAGACCACGCTCTCCGTCGACGAGACCCTCGAGACGGTCGCGGCGATCCGGGAGCGCTTCCCGTTGCTGCTCGACCCGCCGTCGGACGACATCTGCTACGCGACCCAGAACCGCCAGATGGCGATCAAGGAGATCTCGCACAACGCCGACCTGGTGATCGTCGTGGGCTCGGGCAACTCCTCGAACTCCGTCCGTCTGGTCGAGGTCGCCCTCGAGGCGGGCGCCAAGGCCGCCTACCGCGTGGACGACGCGAGCGAGATCGACGAGGCCTGGCTCGACGGGGTGGAGACGGTCAGCGTCACCTCCGGCGCCTCGGTGCCGGACGACCTCGTCGAGGGTGTTCTCGGCTTCCTGGCCGAGCGGGGATACCCCGACGCCCAGGCCGTGCACACCGCCGAGGAGTCGCTGATCTTCGCGCTCCCGCCGGAGCTCCGCCGCGACATGCGGGCAGCCGAGACGGCGAACAGCTAACCGTTTCGTCACAATCTGGAAACTGCAGACTTTCCAGGCATAAGCGGACAAGCGTCTGGGTAGGAACTCTCCGCGGTCCAGTAGCCGGCCGCGTGGTTCGTGCAGAAGACAGGTCGCTCCATGTCCGTCCAGGTTCAGGCTTTTCCCGTCCGGTTCGCCGAGACCCTCAACCGCTTCGGCGCCGCTCGTTTCGAGCGCCCCGATCACGGCGTGCCCAAGGGTGAGCTCGCCATGGTCACGCTCGGCACGCGCTCCTTCATGGCCCGCACGCACGGCGAGCGCGTGACGCGTCGGGGCCGCCAGACGCTGGTGTCGGTGCACGGGCGCCTGACCTGGGTGTCCAGCCATCGCGTCCAGCTGCTCGAGGAGAACGTCGCCTGACGCTGCGGCGCCGTACCCCGCACGCCCCGCTTGCGAGCCGAGCCGAGCCGTACGCCGGTCGGGCATCGTGCTTCGGAGCGAGGCGGCGCCATGTGCCGCCTGACCGTGCGGCACCATGTCTGGCGACGACGAGGCGCCGGCCTCGCGCACCCGGCGACAAGGGAGTGCCATGAGGAGTCGGCTCGCACGCAGGATCTCGGTTCCGCTCTGGGGCATCGTGGCCACGGTCATGGGGGCCGTCCTGGTCGGCGGTCTGATCGGGAACAACACGCACCTCGGCTCCAAGGAGCTCACCGTGAAGACGGGCCGAGCCATGCTCCACAACACCGACAACTGGCTGACCTCGTTCGACACGGACGACCCCGACGACCAGCTCGCGTTCCACGCGGACGCCGTCTGGTACGTCTACCTCTGGGGCGGACGGTGCAGGGTGTGCCGCCGTGTCTGAGAGAAGGCGAGTCGACGCCGGTTCGCATCGGCTACACGTGGGTCGAGTTCCCGGAGGCGGGAGCGCTCGCCATGGTCGCCTGGGTCGAGTGCCAGTCATCCGGTGACGCCCGGGAGAGGTGGCTGCGCTTCGACAGCCGGCGCGCGCCTGCACGCGGCCGCGCGTCGGCCTGAAACGGTGGCCCTGACCTCGGGCTCGGCTCACTCCGGAAGCACGAGGCGGCTCTTGGTGATCGGGCTTCCCTCACGCAGCGGCTCGCGCTCTCCGGTGTCGCGGAAGCCGTACCGCTCGTAGAGCCGCCGGGCTCCGGGGTTGGCGTCGGCGACCCACAGGACGGTGCGGAGCCGTCGCTCTCGTGCCCAGCCGACGACGTGG
The DNA here is from genome assembly GCA_963701425.1 of uncultured Actinomycetota bacterium. Taxonomy (GTDB): domain Bacteria; phylum Actinomycetota; class Actinomycetes; order Propionibacteriales; family Nocardioidaceae; genus Nocardioides_C. The sequence continues at coordinate 59,344 of CAVPAG010000002.1, forward strand.
TCGAGCACCTTCTGCCCCACGCCGTGCCCGCGCCAGGTCGGCTCGGTCCACATCGCGACGACCATGAGGTGCCCAGGTTCGTAGAGCCACCCGGCTCCCATGCCGACGGGAGTCTGCCCGGAGTAGGCCATCACTGCAGGGCCGCCCTGTCCGTCGAGGCGGGACTGCCACGTCGGCCTGTCGAACCCCGCCTCGTGCTTGTGCGTCGAGCCGAACGCGTCAGGGTCCTGAAGCAGGGAGCGGAGGCGGAGGGTGCGCCAGGCCTCCCAGTCGTCGGGCGTGGCCTCGCGGGTCGAGATGTCGTTCATCGTCGGATCTTCCTGTGGCTGCTCGTGTGTGGTGCGCGCTTCAGGCGAAGGTGCGGAGGCGTCCTGAGTTGCGCAGCGCGACCTGGCGCAGGGCGATGACTGCCAGCGCGAGCGCATAACCCGCGACCAACGCCCCGGCATGATGAGCAAGCCCGGAGACGACCGCCTGGGGCAGGCTGTCGACCTTCTCTGCCACCGCGGTCCGGGCGAAAGCGGCGAGCAGCGTGACGGTGGCGAACATGAGGAGCGGCGGCAGGACGCCCACGACGAAGAAGTCGCGCGGGCGTACCACGAGAGCGGCGACCAGGCAGACCACGACGAAGGTCAGGTCGAAGAAGAGGGAGAGCTGCTCGGTGAGCAGCAGGTTGAGCCCGGCGACGGAGAGCGTGCCGATCGTGGACAGCGTGACGACCTGGCGACCGGGACGCCGTCCTTCCTCCCACAACGTGCGCGCCGGGCCCTCGGGCTGAGGGCGCGGGCGGGGGCGCGGTTGGCTCACGGCCCCCACGCTAGGGCGGCGCTCAGGCCGAATGGGCGCGACGCGCCGCAGACGCCTCCGGCGCAGGGGACAGCTCCGGCCTCGGCTCGGCCACCTCTTCGAGCAGCTCTGCGGCGGTGAGGGGGCGCGCCGCCTCGGTGACCGGGGCCGGCGACGACAGCTCCTCGGCGGAGACCTCCATCTCCACGAACTTCCGCGCGGAGACCAGCACCCGGGTCTCCAGGGAGCCGACGGCCTTGTTGTAGCTCGTGACCGCACCGGTGAGGGCGCGTCCGAGCTTGTCCAGGTGGCCACCCATGACACCGATCCGGTCGTAGAGCTCGCGGCCCAGCGTGTGGATGTCGCGGGCCTTGTCCGCGAGCGCCTCCTGGGTCCAGGCGTAGGCGACCGTGCGCAGCAGTGCGATCAGGGTCGTCGGCGTGGAGAGCACCACCTGTCGTGAGGCGGCGTACTCGAGAAGTCCCGGCTCGGCCTCGAGGGCTGCGGAGAGGAAGGACTCGCCAGGCACGAAGAGGACCACGAACTCCGGGCTCGCGGGCAGTGCACGCCAGTACGCCTTGGCGCCGAGCGTGTCGACGTGCTGGCGGAGCTGGCGGGCGTGGCGGGAGAGGTGGGCGTCGCGCTCCTCGTCGGAGTCGGCGCCGGTCGCGTCGAGGAAGGCGTCGAGCGGAACCTTGGCGTCGACCACGACGCTCTTCCCGCCGGCGAGGTTCACCACCAGGTCTGGTCGGAGCAAGCCGTCGTCGTTGCGGACCGAGACCTGCTCCGCGAAGTCACAGCGCGAGACCAGCCCCGCGACCTCCACCGCCTTGCGCAGGTGGAGCTCGCCCCAGCGGCCGCGGACCTGGGGCTTGCGCAGCGCCGTCGACAGAGCGGCGGTCTCACGGCGCAGCGTGTCGGTGGAGTGGCGGACGTCCTCGACCTGCTGGCGCAGCTGGCTCTGCCATGAGACCCGGTGCTGCTCGAGGTCACGCATCTGGTCGTGCAGGCGCTCGAGCCCTTCCTTGACGACCGCGTGGTCGGCGGCGCGGGCCTCGAGCATCAACCGGGCGGAGTCGTCGGCCGCGGTGTCGTGCGCACGGGCCCAGAGCGCGCCGACGACGGCGCCGATCAGCACGCCGACGACGAGGACCAGCAGCAGCGAGAGGACGGTCGTGATCTCCATGGGGGACATGGTGTCGGAGATCTCCGACAGTTTCGGTCAGGCGAGCTCGACGATCACGGGCGCGTGGTCGCTGGCGCCCGACCCGGCGCGCTCGTCGCGGTCGATCAGCGCGCCGGTAACCCGTTCGGTCAGCGCGGGGGAGCCGAGGATGAAGTCGATGCGCATGCCTCGGTTCCGCTCGAACCGCTGCCGGTAGTAGTCCCAGTACGTGAAGACGTCGGGCCCGGGCGCGTACGGCCGCACCACGTCGACGTACCCGCACTCGAGGAACGCGCGGAACGCCGCCCGCTCCTCGGGAGTGACGTGAGTGCTGTTGGTGAAGCGGCTGATGTCGAAGACGTCCTCGTCGAACGGCGCGACGTTCCAGTCCCCGGTGAGCGCGATCTGCGCCGAGGGGTCCTCCTTGAGCCACCTGGAAGCCGAGTCACGCAGTCGGTCGAGCCACTCGAGCTTGTACTTGAAGTGGGGGTCGCCGGGCTTGCGCCCGTTGGGCACGTAGAGCGACCAGACCTGCACCCCGCCGCACGTCGCCCCGAGTGCTCGCGCCTCGGACGTCATGGGTTCGCCCCACTGCGGCATGCCCTCGAACCCGCGGCGTACGTCGGAGATCCCGACCCTGCTGGCGATCGCCACCCCGTTCCACTGGTCGTAGCCATGGGTCACGACCTCGTAGCCCATCGCCTCGAGGCCCATGATCGGCCACTGGTCGTCGCGGGCCTTGGTCTCCTGGATCGCGATCACGTCGATGTCGTGGCGCTCGAGCAGGGCCTCGACCCGGTCGATCCGGGAGCGGATGGAGTTGACGTTGAAGGTGGCGATGCGCACCGGGCCACTCTAGGAGGCGGTCTCCCGCGGCCGGAAACCGGAGCAGACGATGCGGAGGTAGGCCAGACGTCCGTCGTCGAGGCGGTAGTACGCCTGCTGCTCGACGGTCGACCTGCCGTCGGGGTTGACGATCTCGAAGCGGTACCCGACCCGCTGGGTGTCACCGACAGGGTCACCGTGCTCGACGCGCGAGACCGCGTCGATGTGGTCGTTGTCCGCGAACCAGTTGCCCAGCACTATGTGGACCACCTCGGCCGGGGTGTGCGCCTCCCAGTCGCGACGGGGTGTGAGGCCCCGGAAGTCGACGTCGGGAGCCAGGAGCTCGGTGAGCGCGGACGAGTCGTGTCGTGCGATCGCGTCCACGAACATCTCGGCGACGGTGTGGGACATCGGCGGCTCCTCGGTGAGGAGCACCAGGCTAGCGGCGGAGAGGTCCGCCGCGGTCGCGATTCGGTTGCGCCCTCGGTCGCCACCTAGACTGTCCGCCCGTGGCTCTCACCATCGGAATCGTCGGACTCCCCAACGCGGGCAAGTCGACCCTCTTCAACGCCCTGACCAAGAACAACGTGCTCGCAGCGAACTACCCGTTCGCGACGATCGAGCCGAACGTCGGCGTGGTCGGGGTCCCGGACTCACGCCTGGCGAAGCTCGCGGAGATCTTCGGCTCCGCCAAGATCCTCCCGGCGACCGTCGAGTTCGTCGACATCGCGGGCATCGTGCGGGGTGCCTCGGAGGGCGAGGGCCTCGGCAACAAGTTCCTCTCCCACATCCGCGAGTCCGCGGCGATCTGCCAGGTGACCCGGGTCTTCCGCGACGAGGACGTCACCCACGTCGACGGCGAGGTCAACCCCGCCAACGACATCTCCACCATCCAGACCGAGCTCATCCTCGCCGACCTCCAGACCGTGGAGAAGGCGCTGCCGCGTCTGGAGAAGGAGGCGCGGCTGAAGAAGGAGACGGCGGCGGTCCTCGAGGCGGTGAAGGAGGCCAAGGAGGCGTTGGAGGCAGGTACGCCGATCATCGCCACCAAGATCGACAAGAGCCTGCTGCGCGAGCTCATGCTGATGACCGCGAAGCCCTACATCTACGTCTTCAACTGCGACAGCGACGAGCTCGGCGACGAGGGGCTGAAGCAGAAGATGCGCGACCTCGTGGCGCCGTCGGAGGCGATCTTCCTCGACGCGAAGTTCGAGGCGGAGCTCGTCGAGCTCGACGACGAGGACGAGGCGCGCGAGATGCTGAAGGAGATGGGCGTCGACGAGCCCGGCCTCGACGTACTCGCCCGCGTCGGCTTCGACACGCTTGGTCTCCAGACCTACCTGACCGCAGGGCCCAAGGAGACGCGCGCCTGGACCATCCCCAAGGGCGCGACGGCTCCCGAGGCGGCCGGCGTCATCCACACCGACTTCCAGCGCGGCTTCATCAAGGCCGAGATCGTGTCCTTCGACGACCTCGTCGAGGCAGGTTCGATGAACGCGGCCAAGGCCGTGGGCAAGGTGCGCATGGAGGGCAAGGACTACGTCATGCAGGACGGCGACGTGGTCGAGTTCAGGTTCAACGTCTAGCGAAATCGCTTCGCGGTCCGCGCATGGACCAACTTAGGGTCGGGCTCGTGGCAGACCCGATCTTCGCCGATCGCCGGCTGGCCGAGATCTACGATCCGCTCGACCCCGTGCGCGACGACCTCGACGTGTACGCGTCGATCGCTGCCGAGCTCGGTGCGAAGAGCGTCCTCGACGTCGGGTGCGGAACGGGCACGTTCGCGTGCCTTCTCGCGGGGCGGGGGATCGATGTTGTGGGAGTCGATCCGGCCGGGGCATCGCTCGATGTCGCCCGGAGAAAGCAGTACGCCGATCGCGTGACCTGGGTCCAAGGCGATGCGACCACGCTGCCCCGGCTCCAGGTGGACCTTGCCACGATGACCGCCAACGTGGCCCAGGTGTTCCTGACCGACGAGGAATGGTGCGCGACGCTTCGCGGGGTCCACGCTGCCCTGAAACCCGCCGGGCACCTCGTCTTCGAGACTCGCGACCCCGCAGCAAGAGCCTGGCTGGAGTGGACTCGCGAACAGACGCACAAGCGGACCGACATCCCGGGCGTCGGCGTGGTGGAGACCTGGTGCGACGTGACCAACGTCGGCGATGACCTGGTGACGTTCCGGTGGACCCACGTCTTCGAGTCCGACGGCTCATTGCTCAACTCGGACTCGACGTTGCGGTTCCGGACCCGCGAAGCGATCGAGCGGTCCCTGAGCACATCAGGCTTTGTCGTCGACGAGGTGCGCGAAGCACCCGACAGGCCCGGTCGGGAGCTCGTGTTCATCGCCTCGCGCTGAGGTTGGTCGGCGCCGGAGGTCGGCGGAGTTCCGCTACAACGCGTGACCTGGCGTCTTCCAGGGCCAGATCACACCCAGAGGGGAGAGGTGACCGCGAGCACGGGGAAGAGCAGGAGCGGAAGCCACAACGGCGCCCATCGGACGTGCTTGACCTTGGCCGCCAGCGACTGCGAAGGCGACCAGCGAGATGACCATCCCGGCACCAGCGCCGCCTTGGCCGGCCAGGGCGAGCGCCCACAGGAGACGGCGACGACGCCAAGGACACGGCTGACCAGGCAAGAGTCGTGTGCGTGCCCGCCGGTTCAGAGCCCTTCGCGACTTGCACTGCACCCACCCGCTTCTGCGATGACGCCGACTCGTTCTCGTGATCTCGTCCTAGGTTCCGCGCCCTCGAGCAGCGGCTGGGCAACGAGGGTCGAGGCTTCTTCGTGGACAGGAAGGACCCGGCACCGCCCGGCTGTAGGTGCTATCCGGACGTAGATCGTCCGCAACTGCTCGTACCGTGTCTGGCATGGCTATCGCACGGTTCCCAAGCATCGTCATCGACTGCCCCGATCCGGGCGCTCTCGCGAGGTTCTACGGCGCGATGTTGGATTGGAAGGTCGACGTCTCCTCCGACTGGGCTGAGGTCCGCGCGGACTACGGTCAGTGCATCTCCTTCCAGCAGGTGGAGGCATACACCCCGCCTGAATGGCCGGACCAGAAGGTGCCCCAGCAGATGCACCTCGATGTGATCGTCGACGACCTCGACGCCGGTGAGGCGGCGGTGCTCGACCTCGGCGCGACCAAGCACGACCACCAGCCCGGAACGTCCTTCCGGGTGTTCCTCGACCCGGCCGGGCACCCCTTCTGCCTCTGCGTGGACTGACCCGGAGGGGGCGTTCGCCCCGGCCTAGACTCACGCGGCATGATCCGGATCGCCATCGACCTCGGCGCAGTCCTGTGCGCGTTGCTGATGGTGGTTCGCATGCGGCCCCACGTTGACGCGGCCGCTCTGCGGTTCGGGGCCGCAGCGGTGGCACTGCACGCAGCATGGCAGCTGGCGACCTACTTCTCGCCGCTCCGGGGACCAGGTGCGATGTCTCCCGACCTGGCCGCATCCGCCGTGGTGTGGGGATTCACCGCGTTGACGCGTGGTCGTTGGGAACGCCTGGTGGCCGACGACCACCTCGCCGACCCCGAGTCCGGGCGGAACGACCTGCACGGCAAAGTGGCCTGGGTGATGGTCCCCGTTCTGGCCTTCGCGTTTCTCTTCGAGTCGGTGCCCACGTAGCAGGGCGGTGTGTGACCCATGCTTCGGATGTCAGGACGAGGTCTGGGCGAGTCCGGGGCAGGGACCAGGACGAGCGTGCGCACGTCGCTCACGCCTCAGACAGTGAGCAGAGCTCTCGCCGTCCTCGCGGCCTTCGACGAGCCGCTGAACCCCTGGAGCCACGACCGCAGGCTCGGATCCGTGAACGGTAGGCCGTGTCGCAGCGACTCCTCGTGCAGGACGTCCAGCAGTGCGTGGAGGCCTTGGTGTCCGGGTTGCAGGCGTGGCAACAGGGAGGTCAGGGTCGCGACCGCTGCCCGTGCTCCGACGGGTGTCACCGACGCGTCGCGCAGACTGCCGCCCCAGCGCGTGGCAGTGCAGTGCCCCTGCCGTGAGCTCCATGGCGTCGGCGAGCCCGGTGGGCGTCACACGGCCGGTGCCGACCAGGTCATGGAAGGCGTCGATCGCTGCCAGACGCTGGTCCGGCCTCCCCGCCGAGAGGCCCACGGCGATCGTCGCCGCCGCGAGGTTGCCGAGCCTTCCGGGGTGGCGGCTCAGCGCCTCGAGCACTCGGACGGCGTCATGCCACGGTCCCGGGTACGTCGCATAGAAGACGACCGGACACGTGTGAGCGAGGAAGTGCTCGGCGTCGTGGGGCCAGATCGCCGCGAGATGGGCCACCAGCTCACCCAGGTCGGTGTCCGCTGCGGCGAGAACGCTGAGACCCACGTCGTGCCCGGACACCGGCCCGGCTCCAGGCCAGTGCGCCGTGGGCTGGTCGTGGCCCACGCCGGGCAGTGCCTGCTCGACGGTGGGGGTCCAGTCGTAGTGGGTCCAGGTGCGGTTGTGGCCGCCGTCGACGTACGTGCCGGACGTCGTCGTGAAGTCCAGGCCCGTGGCCAGGGGACGCCCCTGCCCGGCGATGTCGAGCCCGTGACGGAGCAGCAGGGGATCGTCGTCGAGCGGGGATCGCGCACGCGAGGAGGCCACCCACCACGGCACCCGGGTCACGCCGGCAGCGTCGACCTCTCCGCCCAGGGCATGGCACAGCACTCCGGCCGAGCTCCCCGGGAACCTGCCGCGCACGTCCGAGGGCCTCCGCGCGTCCTTCGGGACCCAGCCGCAGAAGAGCGGCGACGAGGTCGCTCGCCAGCGGCTCCGGGTCGGCGACCAGGCGATCGACCAGTGTCGCCGGGGTCACCCATCCCTCGCCGGTGTCCGGCGTGGCGAGGAGGGTCCGTGGGCGCTCTTTCCCGGCGAGGATGTCGGCCACCTCCGCGAACCTGCTGACCAGAAAGGCGGCGGGAGCCGGGAGAGGGGAGGTGGGCTGCAAGGGATCCCCGAGCGAGGCGAGCACGAGCCCCGCGACGTGCGTGCTCATCGGACCACCGCCGGGTCTGCGAGCGCGTTTGAGCAGTGGGCGCAGCGCATCGGTGGGCCCGGTCGACGCGAGGCCGGCGAGCACTGCTTCGACCTCCAGGACGTCGCTCGCATCCTCGAGCAGCGCAGCCGTCCGCTCGAGCAGGTCGTCGCGGGAGGACGGCGGCGGTGGTGCCGACGCCGGAACAGCGACCGGAGCGGGCTTCGGGTCGAGGCGATCCTCCGCTGTGATGCCGAGCGCTCGTTGCAGGCTGGGTGCCAGCTCGTCGGCGCGTGCAACAGCGTCGGCGCTCGCGCCATAGCGCTCAAGGGCCTGTACGGCGGCCGCCTGCACGTCGCGGTTCGGGTGGCCGACCGCCTCGCGGGCGAGCACGGTGACCTGGGGCTGCAACCCGGGGTCGGCATCGGCGAGCCGCTCGGCCATCTTGATCGCGGCGACGGCGTTGCCCTTGGCTCGGCCGAGCACGACCGGCGCGAGGGCAGGGATGGTCTCGGGGGCATCGAGTCGTCCGGACCTGAGAAGTGCCCCGAGCTGCTTCATCGCCAACGAGACGGTCGGGCCGACCTCGGAGCGGAGCAGGAGTCGGTACGCCTCCTGGTGCCGGGACATCTCGTCGGGTGTCGGGTCGAGCGCCAGGTAGAGCTTCGAGAACCAGCCGGCGCGGTAGGTGCTGAAGTCGCCACCGAGGGTTTCGAGGCAGCGGGTCATCACCTGGTCGCGGGGGATCGTGCCGTCGCCGACCAGGTCGAGGAAGGTCTGCTGCCAACAGCCTCCGAACCTGTCGACGTTGGTCAGGCTGACCTCGCCGCCGCCCTCCACGTCGAAAAGCCGCCAGAGCACGCGGTCGACAAGCTCCGGGTCGCGACGTAGCGCCGGCGCGGCGCTGTCACGGCGACCGTCCATCGGAACGAAGCCGCTGACGAACGCGAGGACGTAGGTGTCGTCCACGTCGAGGTCCACGAGGTCCAGCCTCTCCAGCAGCCGCACGGACGCGAAACCGTCGTAGAACAACGCGTTTGTGGAGAGCTGCTTGAGCCTCCCGCGCACCAGCGGCGCCAGCCACCTCGGCGGTGTGTCGCGAGGGCTCGTTCGCAGGATCCGTCTGTGCGAACGTCGCAGGGCCTTCGCGACCGCCTCCCACGTATGCCTGTCCCGCTCCCAGGAGTACTCGTACGGGGCCGTCCAGGCAGGCGTACCCAGCTCGTCGAGCAGCCCGCAGATCGTCGACCGGGAGACGTGCGCCAGCGCGTCGTACTCCGGGAAATCCAGCACTGAGCCCCCTCGCGTCGGATGCTGGCCTAGTCTGCCGCACGTGGGGACTGCTGTGGACCAGACGTACCGGTATCTCCGGCCGTCCGAGGTGAGGCTCGGGCCGGGACGGGCCGACGTCGTGCTTGCCACGAGCGGTGGCATGACGTCGCAGGGCCGGACGGAGCATCCGGTCTTCTTCGACGGGTTCCTCGGCCATCCGGAGCAGAGCGCCGCGGCGTTGCTCTCGGTCGCCAAGGTCGCACGGACGCGCTTCTACACCCCGCCGGGCATGGTCGCCGCGATCCTGCGAGCCGCCGACCCGGTGGTCACGAGCAACGGCGACCGGCTGCGGTTCGAGAGCTTCTCGGCGTGCTGCGGTGTCTACGCACGGCTCGACGTGCTGCCGGGTGGTCTCGACGGTCCCGCGCTCGACACCGGGACGACCAACGTCGACTTCAACCCACCGATGCGCGACGCGTTGGCGCGCGTCGGCGGCATCGACCCGCTGCATCTGTCGGTCGGGGAGGACCTCGTCGTCACCACCATGGACGCGCGCGTGACGGAGAGGAAGGTCGCCCTTCCCGAACGTTGGCTCAAGGGCTTCGCCGAGGTGCAGCTCTCTGCGTCGCGGATGCGCCCTGTGATCGAGGTGCCGGCTGTGGAGGCGCGACGCTTCGTCCGCTCGCTGCCTCCGGGTACCGGCTCACGGACCCGTCCGGCGTGGGTCGTGGGTGCGGGCAGAACGCTCCGCCTCACGTCGCGCCCGTCCGCGGACGGCGTCTGCCTGTCGGGTCCCGAGCGGCTGCGTCCACTCGAGCCCGTGCTGCGTTTCGCGCGGTCGCTGCGGGTCTACGCGCCGCCCCATGACTCCACCGCTCCGAGCGATGCCGGCCTCTGGGAGCTCACCCTCGATGACGCCCGCCTGCTTCTCGTCCTGAGTCCCGACGTCGCGCGTGGGTTCTCCGGCGAGGGCGGCGTGCTGTGGGACCTCTCCGACGAGCAGGCCGCGGTCGACGCCGAGCTGTTGTCCGCGCTCCTTTCCTTCGAGTCGCGGATCGACGTACCTCGGCTTGCTGACGGTGCAGCTGTCTCCGAGCAACGCGTGCTGCGCGCGCTCGGCCACCTGGGAGCCGCGGGGCGAGTCGGGTACGACGCGGCCGAGCAGGCGTACTTCCACCGGGAGCTGCCGTTCGACCCGGAGCGGATGGAGGCCATGCATCCCCGGCTCCGTGCCGCCCGTGAGCTCGTCGACGCGGGCGCCGTCCGCATCGCCGGAGACCTGGCCTACGTCAGCAGCGCAGGCACCGAGCACGTCGTACGTCGTCGCTCTGGCGGAAGCGTGTGCTCATGCCCCTGGTACAGCAAGCACAGGTCCAGCAGGGGTCCGTGCAAGCACCTGCTCGCCGTCGAACTCTCGCGGCGAGATTCCGGATGAACTGGTGCAAGAACGACGAATCCGGGGCTGCCCCACCCGGCGAATGAGTGCCGAGGCACAGGTTTGGGTACAGGTCACCCGTGATGTGTGTGTGGGAGGCACACCGAGAGAGGGAGGAACAGCTCATGTCAGCTGAGTCGAGTCGGATCAGGGAGCTCGAGGCGGAGGTCGATGGCCTCATGCATGACGTCGAGCGATACCGCAGCGCTGCTGAGGACGCACTTCAGCAGCTGGACTGGTGCATCGGGTACCTCGCAGGTTGTCAGAAGGGCCGGGTCGCCAAGGTGCTGAGTGCCAACCGGTCGCACATCCGGCGCCAGTACCTTCGGCGCAGCGAGCAGGCGCCGCCCGCGCGAGCAGCTGCGCGGACTCCGCCTGAGGCGCGCGTCAACCACAGCACCAGGCGCCTGGTTCCTGCGATCTGCCCGGACCTGGCCGCTCGTCCAGCGGTCAGGCATTCGTCATGCGAGCGCGGGCCACACGGCGGTGGCCGCCGAGAGGCTCGCGAAGATAACAGCGCCGACCAGAGCATGCTCAGACTTCCTCGCTCGAACGCGCTGCACCGCGGCCACGAGCGCGTAGTAGACGGTCAGCAGAACGAGGGCCAGGACTAGGGGGCTCTGCAGCAAGGCGGTTCCAATCACCGGGGACTTCTCCGCTGGTTATCGGCACGCACGAGGGTGCACCTGTAGGGCAGAGGCGAAGAATTTCCGCGAATCGACGCTCGCCGGCTGTGCTGGACCAGACCGCGCTCCGCCGCGTCACCCGAATGCGTCAGAAGTCGGCCCAGAAGGTGTGAAATGCCGCGTCCGGGGCAAAGTCACCCCGTTAGGCACCGGGGGATGCCACGGAGGGAACCCAACTGCGTCACCGGCGGGCTCGTTGCTCGTCGGCCGCACGAACCTGCCTCTGACGGCAGTGGGGACGACATAGGGAGCACGACGCCGCGCCCTGCGGCATGCCTGCCGTCGTCCTCGGGGTGGCATCCACCCAGTCTCGGGAACTGGAGGGAACCAAGTAATGCGCAAGCGCATGAGCAACAAAGGGCTGGCCGCAGCGCCGGCAGCGGCCGTCCTCGGCGTAGTCGCCTCACTGGGCGGGTCGGGCGTCGCGTACGCCTACGTCCAGGCGGACCGGACGGACTCACAGGCACAGCACCGGAGCGACGACCGGTCTGACGCGGCACCAAAGCAGGAGGCGGAGTCCGACGCCGACGGCGACATCGAAGAGGAGGCCGACGCTCAGGAGAGCCCGGCCGCCGAGGCCGAGGCCGAGAACTCGGCCGAGCAGGAGTCGGATGCGACCACCGACACCACGACGGACGGGGAGACCGAGACCTCTGACGGGTCCGGAGAGCCGGCCCTGGAGTCCGCGGAGGACAGCGACGAGTCGACCGAGGACGTTGATGACACCGCAGCCGGGGCTTCCGCCAAGGCGGACCGCGACAGCTGCGGCGTCGACGGCCGTGCGCTGTCGGCGACAGTGCGTGCGGACGGTTCCGACGAGGGGCAGCCGGAGGCGCGCGGAGGCAGCGACTTCGGTACGACGGTCAAGGCGGCCGCCACTGCTCGCGACAACTGTCGTGAGGACGGCGACGAGACCGAGGACGACGTTGCTGGGGCCCACGGTCGCTCGGTCGCCTCGGAGCATGCGGCTGCCGGCGCCGCGATCGAGTTCGGTGACGGCCACATCGGGCTCGCTCCCGGCCACGAGGTCGCCCACGCCAAGGCCGGCGTTGACCTGTTGTCGACCGGTCACGTGAGGTCGCACGGCAAGGCTGAGGGAGACGAGGAGACCGAGCCCGACACCGAGACGGGCGACGACACCGAGACCGGTGGCGAGCACCGACACGGAGACCGGTGGCGACACCGAGACCGACGGTGAGGGTGACGGCGGGACCGACACTGAGTCCGGTGGCGACACCGACACCGATGCTGGTGGCGACACGGACACCGATGCTGGTGGCGACACGGACACCGATGCTGGTGGCGACACGGACACCGACGCTGGTGGCGACACGGACACCGACGCTGGTGGCGACACCGACGCCGGTGGTGACACGGACACCGACGCCGGTGGTGACGACGGGCGACACCGACGCCGGTGGTGACACGGACACCGACGCTGGTGGCGACACCGACGCCGGTGGTGACACGGACACCGACACCGACGGTGAGGGTGACGGCGGGACCGACACCGATGCTGGTGGTGACACGGACACCGATGCTGGTGGCGACACCGACACCGACGCTGGTGGCGACACGGACACCGACGCTGGTGGTGACACCGACACCGACACGGACACCGACGCTGGTGGTGACACGGACACCGACGCTGGTGGCGACACGGACACCGACGCTGGTGGTGACAGCGACACCGACACGGACACCGACGCTGGTGGTGACACGCGACACCGACGCTGGTGGTGACACGGACACCGACGCCGGTGGTGACACGGACACCGACGCCGGTGGTGACACCGACACCGACACTGGTGGTGACACCGACGACCGACACCGACACCGAGGTGGAGGCCGGAGCCCAGGTCGGCGCTGACGCCGGTACGACCGGCAACGCCGGTGCCGACGCGGGCACCTCGGGCGGGGACACCACGCAGGCCGAGGCCGGCGCGATGACCGGTGCCGAGACTGCTGCGGGGGCGGACGCGCAGGCAGGCGCCGACGCCGCGGCTGCCGCCTCCAGCGGTGGCATCCTCCCGGAGACCGGTGCCGGGGACGACTACATGGCGCTGCTCGCGGCCGGCGGGGCACTCCTCGTGGCAGGTAGCGGCCTGATGGTCTACCGCCGCCGCTTCGCCGAGCGCGGCTGACGTAGCTCGTCCGTCGACGAACCCCCTCGTCGACACGACAGCGACGAGCCCCCGCTCTCGAACGAGAGCGGGGGCTCCGTTGTCAAGGCCGGCGCGAGCCGGCAATGCCAGGCAGACCGTGCGCGCGGAGGCCGAGACACACCGCGCGCCGGGGGTGCAGAGCGCTAGCGGCGGATGACCTGGACCGCCCGCTGGGTGGCCTTTCCGGCCTGGACGGCGGCCTTGCCGGCCATCACATCGAATATCACCAGCGCTTTGAGGCCCACCGCCTTGGGCAGAGCCCCGACCTGCTGCATGAAGCTGAGTGCGTCGTAGAGGATGACGTACTCATTGATCAGCCCGTCGCGGAACTTGCTCATGACCGTGCCGCTGATGGTCACTTCCTTGCCCGTGGCGGGGAGCCCGGTCTCCTTGGACGGGCCGGTGTTCGTCCCCTTCATCGTCCACGTGGCGATGCTGGCCGCCTCGTCGTCGGTCAGGTAAAGGTGGAAGTCCTCCCGCAGGAAGCGCATGTCCGGGAAGGCCGTGAAGTTGTCCTTCAGGTGGGTCCTCACCGCCTCCTTGCCCTTCGCCGGCTGCTCCAAGGTCGGATCCACGAACACCACGTCATCGGTCATGTGCTCGAGGAGCGCTTCGACGTCGTGGTCGTTCCAGGCCTTGAACAACGCGTCGGCCACCGCGTGGTGCTGCGCCTTCGTCATCGGCGTCTTCGTCCCTGCCATCGTCGTCCTCCTCCTCGCGGCCCTCTCGTGCCGCCGCATGTCGGCGGGCCCAGGCCACTCGTCCCAGACTCCAAGCGCCGGTGGAGGGAGTGGAAGAGGCCTAGGTCCCCACTCCGACAAGCCACGCGTGACGACCTCTGCCAGACTCGCCGCATGTCTGTACCTCTGAGCCGCACCGAGGCCTCCGGTGGGGTCGAGCACCTCGGCTGGCGGTACGTCCTGGGCACCCTCATGACGACGGTCGACGTCGACTCGCTCGGGCAGGCGCTCCAGGTCGCTGCGGCTGCTGCGACCAGCTGCGGCGAGGACGCGGACGGCCACCTGAGGCCTCTGCCACGAGCCGACCGCGTCGACCTCGAGCTGCAGAGTCCCGACGTCTGCACCGTGACCCCGCGTGACGTCGAGCTGGCCGTGACGGTGACCGACACGGTCCGCGCCCTCGGACTGGAGACGGTCCCGCGCGGGCCCGGCCGGTCGGTCCAGAAGCTGGAGCTCGCGATCGACGCGATGGACATCCCGAGCATCCGGCCGTTCTGGCGAGCCGTCCTCGCCTACACCGACGAGCCCGGGTACGACGGGCCGACGGATCCGCTGGTCGACCCCACCCGGGAGGGGCCGGCTGTCTGGTTCCAGCAGATGGACCAGCCTCGCCCTCAACGCAACCGGATCCACGTCGACGTCTCGGTGCCCCACGACGAGGCGGACCGCCGGATCGAGTCCGCCCTGGCCGCGGGAGGGACCTTGGTCAGTGACAAGCGGGCGCGTGCGTTCTGGGTGCTCGCGGACGCGGAGGGCAACGAGGTCTGCGTCACCACCTGGCAGGACCGCGACTGACGGATCGCCCCGCGCACGCCGCGGGCCGGACGATCGGGTGGTGGCCGGAGCCGACCGTCCGCACCGGGACCTAGGACCCTGCCGAGCGACCAGCCGTCGGCGAGAACATCGAGCCATGGCACGACGCGCACCCACCCCAGCCCCGACCAACGACGAGCGTCACGGGCTCCTCCAGGCGACCATCGACGTCTTCCTCGACCGGACACGCGCCGTCACCGAGCTGATGGAGCGCGCAGGCAGCGGGGCTCTCGGCAAGGTGCCCGAGCCTGTGCCGTCGGCGGTGACGCGGATGCTCTCCTCGCTGCGGCAGCTGGCGGAGCAGGCGCCCCCGCTGACCGCAGAGCTCCACGTGCTCATCGAGGAGGTCCACGCCAAGCGTCTGAGCATCCAGGCGCTCCAGGCCGAGCTCTCCGCCCTCGACCACCAGCTCGAGGTGCTCGAACGCGCTCTCGAGCCGGTCGAGTCGTGGAGCCGGCACTGGGAGCGTCTGCAGCACTCGTTGACCGAGTCCCTCAACCTCCCGTCAGCCTGACTGCTCGGCCGGCACGCCGCAGCCCGCTCAGGTCTGCGGCATCGTCATAGGCGCTGCCTCCGGGAGGTGCTCACGCACCATGTAGATACTCGCGCAGAGGACGAAGATGCCTCCTGCCGTGAGCGACACGTACGGCATCAGCGAGCCTCCGGGCGCGTAGATCCCGGAGTCGAAGAAGATGCCGAAACCTGCCAGGACCGAGATCGCCGCTGCGGCGAGGCCGACGTAGCCCAGCCAGTCGGGCATCAGGTGGGTGCGCAGGACTCCGACCCCTGCTGCTGCGAGCGGCAGCGCCGCGGCGAAGCCGAGCAGCACGCCGAGCACCATGGTCCCCTTGAAGAGAGCCACGGTCGTCGGGGCCAGGAAGGTCTCGGAGCCGTAGGCCAGAACGGCTGTGGCGGCCCCATAGGCGAAGAGCGCCCCTCCGACGAGCACCGATCCCGCGAGCAGGGCCATGTGGACGTCGCTGCGCTCATCGCGCTCGCGGATCGCCTCGGCGAACGCCGCGCTGAACCAGATCACCAGTCCGGCGGCGGCGGCGTAGAGAAGCGCGGAGAGGAGCAGCTGCGTGCGGCCGTCGGTCACGAACGACGTGATCGTGCCCGGGCCGTCATCGACACTGGGCGGGACGCCGGGAAGGAGAGTTGCCAGGACGGCCAGTACGAGAAAGCCAAGGCCGGCGAATCCACCCCATCTGAGTTCGTGGCGCTGCGTCATCGCGAACCTCCTTAGTTCGAAGCACCACTTCCCCCGCAATCTTCATCATCCGCCGTTCTGGGCGGTGCGCAAGAGCGGATGCGACCCGGTCCGGCCGTGGCTCTCGACGGGCTCGACATCGTGCTTGTTGGTGGGTACGAAGTCGATCCGGTCGATGAACTGTTGCGCGGGAGTGACGAACGCCGGGTCCAGGGCGTAGACGCGTTCGGCGAGTACGTTGAGGCCGTAATGTGACGGTATGAGGGAGCAGTCCCGCACGACGCCGCCCGAGTTGCCGACGTGGTCGGCGCGTCCTCGCCGAGCGAGCTCTCCAGCCAGGACACCCCGCCCTGGGGGCCGATGCCGCGGTGGAAGGGGCAGCATGAACGAGGAGGAGATGTGCGCGCAGTAGTCATCGAGCAGACCGGCGGTCCCGAGGTCCTTCAGGTCAAGGAGGTCGACGCCCCACAGCCGGGTCCCGGCCAGGTCCTCGTGGACGTCGCCGCGGCGGGGGTGAACTTCATCGACGCCTACCAGCGCACCGGGATCTATCCCATGGAGCTACCTTTCGTGGCCGGTTCCGAGGGTGCCGGCACCGTGAGCGCGGTCGGTCCCGAGGTGAGCGACCTCGCTGTCGGTGACCGGGTGGCGTGGGCGATGGTGAACGGCGCCGGGTACGCCGAGCAGGTCGTCGTCCCGGTGGAGCGGGCGGTGCCGGTCCCGGACGAGGTGGACCTCGAGACGGCGGCCGCCGCGATGCTCCAAGGCATGACCGCGCAGTACCTCTGCGAGTCCACCCACCCCGCGCACGCAGGTGAGACCGCTCTCGTGCATGCGACGGCCGGCGGCGTCGGCCTCCTGCTCACCCAGATGCTCGCGGCCAAGGGCGTCCGGGTGATCGGCACGACCTCGACCGAGGAGAAGGCCGTGCTCGCCCGCGAGGCCGGCGCCGCCGAGGTGATCCGCTACACCGAGGCCGACATCGTGGCCGAGGTCCGGCGGATCACCGACGGCCGCGGCGTCGACGTCGTGTACGACGGGGTGGGCCGGTCGACCTTCGACGCCGGCCTCGACTGCCTCGTGCCGCGCGGGATCATGGTGCTCTTCGGGGCCTCCAGCGGACCCGTGCCGCCCCTCGACCCCCAGGTGCTCAACCGGAAGGGGTCGCTCTTCCTGACGCGGCCGACGCTGGCGCACTACATCGCCACCCGCGAGGAGCTCGTAGAGCGGGCCGACGCGGTCCTGGGACAGGTCGCCGCGGGGACGCTGGACGTGCGGGTCGGCGGACGCTACGCCCTCGACGAGGCCGGCCGGGCCCACGAGGACCTCGAAGCGCGTCGTACCACCGGCAAGCTCCTGCTCGTGCCCTGATCCTCAGGCCGGCTGGCGCGCCGCCGCCACCAGCTGCTCCATCGAGGCCGCGACGCCGCGTGCCAGTACGTCGATGTCCGGCACGCTGTCGTAGTCGCCGGTGATGCCGAAGGTCATCGTGCCGAGGTAGGAGTACATCGCGAGCCCGACCCGGACCCGGTCCGCGATGGGCACGTAGGGGAGGAGCTCCTCCACCTCCCGGCCCAGCCCATAGAGCCTGATGCGGGGGCCCGGCACGTTCGTCGTCACGGTCACGATCTGCCGCTGGGGGACGTGGAAGGCCAGCCGGATGCCCAGGGCCACCGAGGGGAAGGGGCCGTACTCCGCGATCGTCGTCACGCTCTGGCCGGCCTCGGGCTCGTGCTCCGCGCGGAGGGCCGCGATCCTCTCCCGGATGGCCTGCAGCCGCGCCACGGGGTCGGCGATGTCGACCGGCAGGTAGGGGAGCATCAGCGAGACCCGGTTGTCGGGGATGTTCTCGGTCCCGGGCGCCCGGGTCGACACGGGCACCAGCGACCGGAGGATGTGAGCCGTCGGGGCCTCGCCCCGCGACAGCAGCAGCTCCCGGAACCCTCCGCTCGCGACCGCCAGGGCGACGTCGTTGACGGTGCCGCCGAACGCGTGACGCACCGTGCGCACGTCGTCCAGCGAGACGGTCGCCCAGGTGTAGCGACGCGCCCGTCCGATGGGCCCGACCAGCGAGGAGCCGGAGGCCGGAGCTGCGGCACGGGTGATCGCCGCGAGTCCCCGCGCCGTGGAGACAGCTCGCCGGGCCAGCAGCCGCGGTGTCCGCAGCGAGGACGCGAGGGCCCTTCCGGCCGTGGCAGGCATCGCGACCAGGTGGCCGAGGCTCGAGAGGGTCATCGCGACAGAGGACGGCGGGCTCTCGGGCTGCCAGTCGTCCTCGATCGCCGGCCCGGGCTCGGGCGTCGGGTCCAGGATCAGCCGGAAGATCTCCGACCCCGAGACGCCGTCGACCATGCTGTGGTGCAGCTTGGAGATGAAGGCCCAGCGACCGTCGGCGAGGCCCTCGACGAACCAGTACTCCCACAGCGGCCGCCCGCGGTCCATCCGGGTCGCCATCACCCGCGCCATCAGACGGCTCAGCTCCTCACGCCCACCGGGTGCGGGGAGCGCGGTGTTGCGGATGTGCCAGCGGACGTCGAACTTCGCGTCGTCTGCCCACACCGGGGGGCCGAGGTCGAACGGCACCGTCCGGAGCTTCTGGCGGTAGCGCGGAAGCAGCGGCAGCCTGCCGGCGATGGCCTGCACGAACTCCTCGAACGCGGGCGCCGGCCCGGGGAAGACGGCGATGGCGCCGATGGCGAGCGAGGAGCTGGGGTCCTCGTCCTCGGCGTCGAGGAAGGCGGTCGCCAAAGGGGTCAGACGCTCCATGTCTCGATGATGGAGCCGGGGGGACAGGCAGCACGCGGGTCGAAGGTCACCCGTTACGGGACCGATCGGCCGAGTTCTCCGCCTGGGCACGTCGTCCGAGGCCGCTCTGGGAAGAAAGCGGTCTACCCACGGGCCACAGAACCTCCCAGAACGCTTGCGTGCCGCCTGAGGCAGGCGCACGATGGACGTCAACCGCACCGGCCCAGTCTTCGTGTTGCTAGCCCCCCACATGTGCGCACGGGGATCGCCCAGGGGCCGGTGCGGCTCTATGTCTCCGGTCCGTTCCCGGCTCCGGGTCCCGCGGGCTCAGCTGCGCAGGTACGACGCGCCGTTCACGTCGACGATCGTGCCGCTGGAGAAGCGCGCTCCCTCGGAGGCGAGCCAGAACACCGCGGACGCGACCTCCTCGGGCTTGGCCACGCGGCCGAAGGGCGACTGGTTCCGGACCGCCTCGCCCCCGGGACCGTCGAGCACGTCGCGCGCCATCTCGGTCTGCACGAAGCCCGGCGCGACCGTGCCGACGCGGATGTCGTGGGGCGCCAGCACGAGCGCCATCGACTGCGCGAACGCGTTGAGGCCTGCCTTCGACGCGCCGTAGGCCGGGTTGTCGGGCTCGCCACGGAACGCGCCGCGGCTCGAGACGTTCACGACCGCTCCGCCGCCGGCGGCGATCAGGTGCGGAATCGCGCAGAAGGTGGCGTTGGCGGCGCCCGTCAGGTTCGTCGCGAGCGTGCGCGACCACGCCTCCTGCCACTCGGCGTACGCCGTCTTCAGGGGCGGGTGAGCCACGAAGATCCCGGCGTTGTTCACCAGTACGTCGAGCCGGCCGAGCTGTTCGGCGGCGGAGTCGACCGCCGAGCGCACCGCCTCGGGGTCGGCCATGTCCGCCTGGACCACGACGTGACCGTCGCCGGGCAGCGAGCGCGCCACCGCCTCGGCCTCGTCGCGAGACCGGCCGTAGTGGACGGCCACCCTGTCCCCGGCCTCGGCGAAGGTCAGCGCGATCGCCCGCCCGATGCCGCGGGAAGCGCCCGTGACCAGCACGCCCCGGCTCATCGGACGATCTCCTTCACACCGCTGACGAGCCGGTCGACGTCCTCGTCGTTCGTGTACGGAGCGAGGCCGGCCCGGACCGCGCCTGCGTCGCCCAGGCCCATCCACCGCACCGCCTCGATCGCGTAGAAGTGGCTCGCGGGCGCGTTCACGCCTCGTTCGGCCAACGCCTGGTACACCGCCACCGGCGAGTGGCCGCGCACCGAGAACAGCGCCGTGGGCGTACGTCGCTTCGGTGACCCGTGCAGCGTGACGGCGTCGATCGCGCCGAGGCCGTCCAGCAGCCTCGCGAACAGCCCCTCCTCGTGTTCCTCGACAGCTCGCATCGACTGCACGACCCGGGTGCGCCGGTCCTCGGCGTCCGAGGCCAGGCCCGCGATGAAGTCGACGGCCGCCGTGGTGCCCGCGAGCAGCTCGTAGGGGAGCGTCCCGAGCTCGAAGCGCTCAGGGACCGCGTTGCTCGAGGGGAGCAGCTTGTCGGGCTCGATCTGCTCGAGCAACGCGGGATCCGCGGCGAGCACGCCGTGGTGCGGGCCGAGGAACTTGTAGGGCGAGCAGGCGTAGAAGTCGCCTCCGAGGGCCGCCACGTCGATCGGCGCGTGAGGCGTCAGATGCACACCGTCGACGTGGAGCAGCGCACCGACCTCGTGCACGGCCCCGGCGATCGCGGGGATGTCGGGCCGGGTGCCCAGGATGTTGGAGGCGCCGGTGACGGCGACCAGGCGGGTCCGGTCCGAGAGCTGGTCGCGGACGTGGTCCACGGTCAGCTCCGCGGTCTCCTTGTCGAACTCGACCCAGCGCACCTTCGCCCCGACCGACTCTGCGGCGCTGACCCAGGGGCGGATGTTGGCGTCGTGGTCCAGACGTGTGACGAGCACCTCGTCGTCCGCGCGCCACGTCTTGGCGAGGGCCCGTGCGAGGTCGTAGGTCATCTGCGTCATCGAGCGCGCGAACACCACGCCCTCCGGCGTACCTCCGAGGAGGTCGGCGACCGCGGAACGGGCGCCGGCGGTGACGACGTCGGCCCGCCGCTCGGCGGCGGTCACCGTGCCCCGGTTGGAGATCCCCGAGGTCAGGGTCTCCGCGACCGCACGTGCGACCTCGGTGGGGACCTGGGTCCCGCCAGGTCCGTCGAAGTAGGCGACCCCCTGCCGCAGGGCAGGGAACGAGGACCGGATACGCGCGACGTCGAGTGGCATGCCGCCATCCTGCCCGAGGCCCCGCGGATCCCGGATCTCGGACGAGGGGGGTTTGTCGAAACGGCGGTGGGGCACACGTTGGGCCGGGAGAGGTACGTCGGACTCAGGGGACGTCGGTGTACCGCAAAGAAACGAGGGAGCAATGAGCAACGACGCGAAGGTGCTTGCCGCGGTAGCGAGCGGATATCTGCTCGGACGCAGCAAGCGCATGAAGCTGGCGATCACGGTCGGGAGCATGCTCGCCGGTCAGAAGATCGCCACGAACCCACGCGGCCTGATGAAGCAGGGCCAGGAACTGATCGAGGGCAACGAAGAGCTGTCCAAGATCCAGGAGCAGGTCCGGGGCAAGCTTCTCGAGGCCGCGAAGGCAGCGGCGCTGGCGACCCTCAGCTCACGGATGGAGCTGGTGAGCGACTCGCTCCGCAACCGCACCGATGGTCTGCGCAGCCTCGCCGGTGAGCTCGAGGAGGCGGCCGACGAGGCCGAGGAGCAGGAAGAGGAGGGCGAGGAGCCCGAGGACGAGGAGTCCGAGGAGGAGCCCGAGGACGAGGCATCCGAGGAGGAGCCCGAGGACGAGGCATCCGAGGAGGAGCCCGAGGCCCAGGAGGAACGGCCGAAGCCCAGGCGACGTCGCCCCGCGGAGGCGTCCCGCCGAGCCGGTGGCACCGCCAAGAAGGCAGCGAGCAAGAGGCCGGCCAAGAAGACCTCCAGCAGCTCGAGCGCGAGCCGCCAGGGCACGAAGAAGGCCTCGTCGAGCTCCTCGCGCGGGCCGGCGAAGAAGTCGACCGGCTCGTCGAGCACCGGTGCGGCGAAGAAGTCGAGCGGCTCGTCGAGCACCAGTGCGGCCAAGAAGACCGCTGCCAAGCGATCGAGCTCTTCGAGCACTGCCAAGAAGGCGCCCGCCAAGAAGACCGCGGCGAAGAAGGCCCCGGCCAAGAAGACCACGTCCAGCCGCTCGGGTGGCTCCACCAGGAGCACCGCGGCCAAGAAGTCGAGCAGCTCCAGCCGCTCGCGTAGCAAGCGTTGAGGAGGGTGGAGACGATGGCAGACGACAAGAAGGAGCAGCAGTCAGGCGGGCTCAAGTCGGTGATGGAAGAGCTCCCCCTCGACCGTCTGAAGGACGAGTTCCAGGACGTCCTCAAGGCGCTCGGCGAGAAGACCGTGGACAGCGTCACCCAGCGGATCAGCGACGCGACCGGCTCCCTCCAGGGGATCGCCGACAACGGCGGTGTCGTGGGGAAGGCCGCCGGCAAGGGCGTAGAAGCCGCCGCGAAGGGCGAGTCACCGGTCAAGGGGGCCGTCAAGGGCGGACTCAGTGGCGTCAAGGACAAGGTGAAGAACGCCCTTCCCGGAGGCGGCGGGGGCAGCAACGGCGCCAAGGCGACCAAGTCCACGAACATCATCGAGGAGATCGACATCGGTGCTCCGATCGATGTCGTCTACAACCAGTGGACGCAGTTCCAGGACTTCTCCGACTTCATGAAGAAGGTCAAGAACGTCGAGCAGGAGGAGGACGAGAAGGTCACCTTCAAGGCCCAGGTGTTCTGGTCCCACCGCACCTGGGAGGCGACCATCCTCGACCAGGTCCCCAACGAGCGCATCATCTGGCGCTCCAAGGGCGAGAAGGGCCACGTCGACGGCGCGGTCACCTTCCACGAGCTCGCGCCCGACCTGACCCGGGTGCTCGTCGTCCTCGAGTACTACCCCCAGGGCTTCATGGAGCGCACCGGCAACATCTGGCGCGCCCAGGGCCGACGCGCGCGTCTCGAGCTCAAGCACTTCCGGCGCCACGTGATGACCCGCGCCCTTCTCGAGCCCGACGAGCTCGACGGCTGGCGCGGCGAGATCCGTGACGGCGAGGTCGTGCGCAGCCACGACGAGGTCGTCGAGGAGGAGCAGGACCGCGACGAGTACGAGGACGAGGGCAGCGAGGGACGAGCCCGAGGACGAGTACGAAGGCGAGGAGTCCGAGGAGGGCGACGAGGACGAGGAGTCCGACGAGGGCGAGGACGAAGAGCCCGAGGACGAGTACGACGAGGACGAGTACGAAGAAGAGGAAGAGCCCGAGGGCGACGAGGAAGAAGAGCCCGAGGACGAGTACGAAGAGGAAGAGGAAGAAGAAGAGCCCGAGGGCGACGAGGAAGAAGAGCCCGAGGACGAGTACGAGGGGAGAGGAAGAGGAAGAGCCCGAGGGCGACGAGGAAGAAGAGCCCGAGGACGAGTACGAAGAGTACGAAGAAGAAGAGGCGCCCGAGGATGAGGGCGACCTAGAGGAAGAGGAAGAGGAGGAGAAGCCGCGTCGGCGCTCCTCCGCCAAGGCCGGCTCTCGAAAGCGAAGGTGACCACGTGACATCAATGGCGCAGACAAGACAGGGTGGCGGCTACCTGGACCGCCCGGCCCCGAGCGGGCTCGCGGACGTCATCGAGGTCATCCTCGACAAGGGGCTCGTCATCGACGCCTACGTCCGCGTCTCACTCGTCGGGATCGAGCTGCTCACCATCGACGCCCGGATCGTGATCGCGAGCGTGGACACCTACCTCCGCTTCGCCGAGGCGACCAACCGTCTCGACCTGTACGAGAAGGGCGGCAAGGACCTCCCTGAGATGGTCGAGGGGATGACCGAGAGCGGAGCCAAGGGCAAGACCTCGGGCATGCTCGGCGCCGCCAAGGACGCTCTCACCGGTGGCTCGTCGGACGACGACGATGACGACGAGGAGCGCCGGGAGCGGAGGCCTGTCAAGAAGTCCTCGTCGAGCTCTCGGCCACGACGCCGCCCGCGAGAGTCGTGACTGAGGAATGACGATGGCATCAACGACGGAGGCGACCGTGGGCACGGACGAGGCGTACTACGTCTACGGCATCGTGCCCGCGGACGCCGCTGTCGACGACCTCGAGGACGCCGGCATGGGCGGGGCCGTGCTGCTGGTCCAGCAGGGCCCGGTCGGTGCACTGGTCGAGGTCGTCGACCCCGAGCGCCCGTTGGGCCGTCGCCGCGACCTGGTGGCCCACAGCACGGTCCTCAACACGATGGCCTCGCGAGGCCCGGTGCTGCCGATGCGGTTCGGCTCCGTGGTGCAGGGACAGGACGCCGTGCGCGACGAGCTGCTCGCCCCACAGGAGGAGCACTTCACCGCGTTGCTCGACCAGGTCCGGGGCAAGGTGCAGTTCACCCTGCGCGCGCGCTACGTGCTCGACACTGTGCTGGCCGAGATCGTGGAGGCCGAGCCCGAGGTGGCCGAGCTGCGCCGTCGCACGGCCGGGCTCCCGGAGGAGGCGTCACACTACGAGCGCATCCGGCTCGGCGAGCTGGTCGCGCAGGCGGTGGAGGAACGGCGTCGTCGGGAGGAGCAGATGATCCTCGAACGACTGGTCTCGCACGTCGAGGACCACGTTGCCCGCGACGTCTCCGGCATGGACAACCTTGCCGAGTTCGCGTTCCTCGTGGACGCCGAGCGGCAGGGCGAGCTCGAGCACGCGGCCGAGGTCCTCGCCGAGGAGCTCGACGGCCGGGTCCGGCTCAGCCTCGTGGGGCCCATGGCGCTCTACGACTTCGTACCGGAGCAGTGACATGGGTCTTCTGACCGGCCTGCTGACCCTTCCGCTGGCCCCGGTGCGCGGAACGATCTGGGTGGCTGAGCAGGTGCTGGATCAGGCCGAGAGCCAGTACTACGACCCCTCGGTCATCCGCCGCCAGCTCGAGGACGTCGACGAGCTCCGCAGCTCGGGCCAGATCACCGAGGACGAGGCCGAGGCGATGGAGGACGCGCTCGTCGAACGGCTCATGGAGAGCCGGCGCCGGAGTGCCGAGAAGGGACACTGACACATGGCAACCGCACGCAAGAGCGCGACGTCGTCCACGAGCGCGGCCAAGAAGACTGCCGCCAAGAAGACGACGACCAAGCGCACCGCCGTGAAGAAGGCACCCGCGCGCAAGAGCACGACCAGCGAGCGCAGCCGGAGCAACGGCACATCGTCGGAGAGCGCGCAGACCCAGACCAAGAAGGTCCCCGCGATGAAGGTCGCGAGGATGGCCGCGCAGCAGCTCGCCGAGCTGACCGGGCGCGAGCCCGAGTGCGTGATCGGCATCCATCGCACCGACGACGGCTGGCAGGTCGACCTCGAGGTCGTGGAGAGCCGACGCATCCCCGACTCGACGGACATCCTGGCCACCTACTCGGTCGAGACCGATGAGGACGGTGACCTGATGGGCTACCAGCGTGTCCGGAGGTACGTCCGTGGGAAGGGCGGCGACGGGGACGGTGGCCGCCGGTGACCGAGCAACCCGGGGCGGTCGTCCGCAGCTCCCAGCCGCGGTACGAGATGTCCAGCAGCCGGCCTCAGCAGGCCAACCTCGCCGACATCCTCGAGCGGGTCCTCGACAAGGGCATCGTGATCGCCGGTGACATCAAGGTCAACCTGCTCGACATCGAGCTGCTGACGATCAAGATCCGTCTCCTCGTGGCGTCGGTCGACAAGGCAAAGGAGATGGGCATCGACTGGTGGGAGAACGACCCGATGCTCAGCACGCGCCGGCAGGACCAGGAGCTGGAGGACGAGAACCGCAGGCTCCGGGAGCAGCTCGTGGAGGAGGAGAACCGCCGGCTGAGAGAACGCATCCAGGAGCTGGAGTCGGGGTCGTGAGCACCGGGCTCTACTGCTACGCCATCACTCGAGGGCTCGGCCCCGAGGATCTGGCCGGCCGAACCGGGATCGACGATGCACCACTCCGGCTGGTTCGACACGAGGACCTCGCCGCAGTCGTCAGCGAGGTGGACCTCGAGGAGTTCGGCGAGGACGGACTGCGCCGCAACCTCGAGGACCTGGCATGGCTCGAGAGTGTCGCGACCGCGCACGACCGGGTCACCCGAGAGGTCTCGGAGCGCGCTCCGACCGCCCCGCTGCGGCTCGCCACCGTCTTCCTCGGAGAGGAGTCCGTGCGGGCGCGGCTGGCTGAGTGGCATGCGAGCGCGGAGCAGGCGCTCGACCGGATCGAGGGCCGCGAGGAGTGGAGCGTCAAGGCGTACGCCGACCCCTCCGCCCGTCCCGGGGCACGGGACGAGTCCACCGCCGACGAGGCGGGCATGGGCGCGGGCAAGGCCTACCTCCTTCGCCGTCGAGCAGCCACGCAGCAACGCGAGGCGGCAGCACAGCAGGACGCCGAGATCGCCGAGCAGCTGCATGACGAGCTCCGGGGCAGCGCGGTGGCGGGTCGTAGGCTGGCCCCGCAGGACCCGCGGCTGACCCATCACGTGGGGGAGATGATCCTCAACGGCACCTACCTGGTCGACAGGGCAGCAGGTCGAGACCTTCAAGAGCGCGGTCGACCGCCTGACCGGGCGCCACGAGCACATCCGTGTCGAGCTGGCAGGCCCGTGGCCGCCGTACTCCTTCGCCTCCCTGGAGGGGCAGTGACCGCACACGACATCACCGGCGGACTGGTCTCACGCCCGTCCGACAACCCGGCCAACGAGCCGCTGCAGCCGGTCGCCCTGGTCGACCTGCTCGACCGTCTGCTGGGCGCCGGAGTGGTGATCTCCGGCGACCTGGTGATCTCGCTGGCCGGGGTCGACCTCGTACAGGTGCGCCTGCACGCCCTGATCGCGTCGGTGCGTGCGGAGATGGTGGCGCGATGAGCGAGCACTTCAGGACGGGGGAGCCGGACGGGTTCCCGCTGCCCCATCCCTCGCTTCCCAGTCGGCTGGAGACCGACTCCGAGTCGGTCCAGCGCGACCTGATGAAGCTGGTGCTCACGATCATCGAGCTGGTCCGCCAGCTGATGGAGCGGCAGGCGCTCCGCCGCGTCGACGAGGGCGACCTGACCGACGACCAGGTCGAGGATCTCGGCGTGGGGCTGATGCGCCTGGAGGAGGCGATGACGCAGCTGCGAGAGCAGTTCGACCTCGCCCCGGAGGACCTCAACCTCGACCTCGGGCCGCTCGGGACCCTGCTCGACTGAGCGTCCGGGAGGTCCGCCCGGGAGAGCGTTCCCCTCCTCGCCAACCGCCCGTGTGGGCCGTTGCTGCCCCACCTGTGCGGTGGAAGTCTGGTGCGGACCCTCGGACTTCGACGCAGGGAGGCCCCGATGACACTGTCGATCCAGGACGTGAGCACCCAGGCGAGGATCGCCGAGCCTGGGGCGGACATCTCGTTGGAGGAGCTCGCGCTGGCGGCCCGCAACCACGCGATGCCGCTGGAGGCGATGAGGTACGACGTGACGCCTCCGGGCCTCCACTACGTGCTCAACCACTTCGACATCCCGTACGTCGACGCCGACACCTGGCGTCTGGAGATCCACGGCTGCGTCGAGAGGCCGATCTCTCTCGACCTGGAGACGTTGCAGGACATGCCGCGGCACACGGTGCGGGTCACCATGGAGTGCGCCGGCAACGGGCGGGCCCACCTGTCTCCTCGCCCGGTGAGCCAACCCTGGCTGACCGGGGCGGTCGGCACGTCCGACTGGACCGGGGTACGCCTGGCCGACCTGCTGGAGGACGCGGGGGTCGCCGCGGAGGCCGTCGACGTCGCGTTCTCCGGCGCGGACCATGGCGTGGAACGAGGAGTCGAGGAGGACTACCGGCGCGGGCTCAGCGTCTCGGACGCCACCGCGCCCGACGTGCTCGTCGCCTACGAGATGAACGGACACCCGCTGCCGCCCCAGCACGGCTACCCGGTGCGCCTCGTCGTCCCCGGCTGGTACGGGATGGCCCACGTGAAGTGGCTGTGCGACATCGAGGTCCTCGACGCGCCGTTCGACGGCTTCCAGAACGTCGTCAACTACCGGCTGCGGACCGACCCCGACCAGCCGGGGACGCCGGTGACCCGGATCGAGCCTCGTGCCCTGCTCGTGCCGCCCGGTTTCCCCGACTTCATGAGCCGTGCGCGCGTCGTGCAGGTGGGAGAGCACCTGTTGGAGGGCCGGGCCTGGTCGGGTTGGGGAGAGGTCACCCGCGTCGAGCTCACCGACGGCACCACGTGGTGGGACGCCGAGGTCGAGCCGAGCTCCTCACCGCACGGCTGGCAGCGCTTCACCGCACGCTGGTCGGCCACGCCGGGAGAGCACCTGCTGAGGGTGCGAGCACACGACTCATCAGGCCGGTACCAGCCGATGGCGCCGGTGTGGAGCCGAGGCGGCTTCGCCAACAACGCGGAGGAGCCCCTGCGCGTCGTCGTGCGGGACTGAGTCGACGGCGCGACGTCGTGCCGGAGGACTGACTCAGGTCGGCGGGAAGGGGTTGTCCGCGAGCAGGCGTGCCAGGTGCGCGGCGTTCGCGGCCAGCGTCTTCGTGGTCTGCTCGGTCTTCTCCGGACGCGGGTCCTTGTCCTTGTAGTCGGTGCCCTGCATCGCCTCGCCGACCCAGTACGTCACACCGTTCGGCGGGATCGTGAAGCCGACGTCGCTGAGCGCCTGGTAGACCTCCGCGCTCACGTGGTGCGCGCCGTCCTCGTTGCCGACGACCGCGACCCCCGCGACCTTGCCGTAGGTGAGCATCCGGCCCTCGTCGTCGCTCTCCCCGAGCTCGGCGTCGAGCCGTTCGAGCACCATCTTGCAGACCGCTGACGGCTGGCCCATCCAGATCGGCGTCGCGACGACCAGGATCTGCGCGTCGAGCATCTTCCGCCGGATCGCCGGCCACCCGTCGCCGTCACCCTCGTCGGTCTGCACACCGAACTTCACCTGCTCGTCGACGATCCGGACCATCTCTCCCTTGACGTCGTGCTCGGCGAGCGCGTCGAGCAGCTCGCTGCCGAGCACGTCGGTGCTGGAGGCGGTCGGGGCCGGCTTCAGGGTGCAGTTGAGGACCAACGCGTGGAGAGTGCTCATGGGCTCGTCGTGCCCCGGGGCCGGACGTTCATGCCCCGGGCACGCCTGCCCGTGGCCTGCGCCCAGGGTGTCTAGGGGACGATAGGGGCGATGTCTCTCACCGACCTGCTGCCCGCGCCCGGCGCACCTGCCGACCCCGACGTGCTCCTCGACGCCTTCACGACCTGGGCGTCCGAGCGGGGGATCACGTTGTACCCCGCGCAGGAGGAGGCGGTGATCGAGATCCTCACCGGCGCGAACGTCATCCTCTCGACACCCACCGGGTCGGGGAAGAGCCTGGTCGCGACCGGTGCGCACTTCGCGGCGCTCGCCGAGGGGCGGCGGACCTACTACACCGCACCCATCAAGGCGCTGGTGAGCGAGAAGTTCTTCGCCCTGTGCGACGTCTTCGGTGCGGACAAGGTCGGGATGATGACCGGCGACGCGAGCGTCAACGCGCACGCACCGATCATCTGCTGCACGGCAGAGGTGCTCGCCAACCAGGCCCTGCGCGAGGGCGCGAAGGCCGACGTCGGCCAGGTCGTGATGGACGAGTTCCACTTCTACTCCGAGCCCGACCGGGGCTGGGCCTGGCAGGTGCCCCTTCTCGAGCTCCCCCAGGCGCAGTTCCTCCTGATGTCGGCGACGCTCGGCGACGTGACGCGGTTCCAGGAGGACCTGACCCGGCGCACCGGCCGCGAGACCGCGGTCGTCACGAACACCGAGCGGCCGGTGCCCCTGAGCTACTCGTGGGCGCTCACGCCGCTGCACGAGACGCTCGAGGAGCTGCTCACGACGAACCAGGCGCCGGTGTACGTCGTCCACTTCACCCAGGCGGCCGCCCTCGAGCGCGCCCAGGCCCTGACGAGCATCAACGTCTGCACGCGCGAGGAGAAGGACCGGATCGCCGAGCTCATCGGCGACTTCCGGTTCAGCAAGGGCTTCGGCAAGACCCTCTCGCGGCTGGTCCGACACGGCATCGGGGTGCACCACGCCGGGATGCTGCCGAAGTACCGCCGCCTGGTGGAGCAGCTCGCCCAGGCGGGACTGCTCAAGGTGATCTGCGGCACCGACACCCTCGGCGTCGGCATCAACGTCCCGATCCGGACGGTGGTGCTCACCGGCCTGACCAAGTACGACGGCCGCCGGCAGCGCGTCCTCAAGGCCCGCGAGTTCCACCAGATCGCGGGGCGGGCAGGCCGGGCCGGGTACGACACCTCGGGAGCGGTCGTCGTCCAGGCTCCCGACCACGTCGTCGAGAACCACAAGGCGCTCCAGAAGGCGGGCGACGACCCGAAGAAGCAGCGGAAGGTGCAGCGCAAGAAGCCGCCCGAGGGGTTCGTGACCTGGACCGAGGACACGTTCGAGCGCCTGGTCGCGGCGGAGCCCGAGCCGCTGCAGAGCCGGATGCGCGTGACCCACGGGATGCTGCTCAACGTCATCGCGCGGGAGGGCAACCCGTTCGAGGCGATGCGGCACCTGCTGCGCGACAACCACGAGGACAGCCACAGCCAGGTACGCCTCGTCCGTCGGGCGGTCGCGCTCTACCGGACGCTCCTCGCCGCCGGCGTCGTCGAGAAGGTCGACCCACCCGGCCCCGACGGTCGGACGGCGCGGCTCTCCCTCGACCTCCCGCTCGACTTCGCCCTCAACCAGCCGCTGTCGACGTACGCCCTCGCGACGCTCGAGACGCTCGACCCGGAGGCGCCCACGTACGCCCTCGACGTGGTCTCGGTCATCGAGGCGACGCTGGAGGACCCGCGCCCGGTGCTGAACGCGCAGCAGTTCAAGGCCCGCGGCGAGGCGGTTGCGGAGATGAAGGCCGACGGGATCGAGTACGACGAGCGGATGGACCTGCTGGAGGAGGTCTCCTGGCCCAAGCCGCTGCAGGAGCTGCTCGAGCACACCTACGAGGTGTACCGGCGCACGCACCCGTGGATCGCGGAGAGCGCACTGTCGCCGAAGGCAGTGGTGCGCGACATGTACGAGCGCGCGATGACCTTCGGGGAGTACGTCGCTTTCTACGGTCTCGCGCGCTCCGAAGGGATCGTGCTGCGCTACCTCGGCGACGCCTACAAGGCGCTGCGGCAGACCGTGCCGGAGAGCATGAAGGACGACGTGCTCACCGACCTCATCGAGTGGCTCGGGGAGACCGTGCGGCAGACCGACTCGAGCCTGCTCGACGAGTGGGAGCAGCTCAGCCACCCGGCCGACGACCCGGAGTCGGCGGTCGACCTCGTCCAGGCGCACGCCCGGCCGGCCCAGGCCCGGCCGATCACCGCGAACGTCCGGTCGTTCCGGGTGCTGGTGCGCAACGCGATGTTCCGGCGCGTGGAGCTCGCGGCGCGCCGCGCCTACGACGAGCTCGGCGAGCTCGACGCGGAGGCGGGGATGGACGCCGAGGCCTGGCGCGAGGCGGTCGAGGCGTACTTCAAGGAGCACGACTCGATCGACACCGGGCCGGACGCCCGTGGACCGCACATGATCCTGGTCGAGCAGGAGGGGCGGACCTGGCGGGTCCAGCAGATCGTCGGCGACCCCGACGGTGACCACGACTGGCGGATCGTCGCCGACGTCGACCTCGACGCCTCGGACGAGGCGGCCGAGCTGGTCATCGCGGTGCGGGGCCTCGTGCAGCTGTGACGCGGGCGCCCGCCCGTCGGTGGGGGTGCGTCCCGGTCAGATCTCGCCGTTCTCCGGCGCCAGCAGGCCGTCCTCGAGAGCACGGCGACGCAGCTCGATCCGCGTGGAGGCCGGCCGGCCCGCATCGCCGTACCTCTTGCGGATCCGCGAGAGGTAGGTCTTGACAGACTCGACGCTCACCGGGGGGTCGAGGGCCGCGGCGACCTCGGCGTACTTCAGGCCGGTGGCGTAGAGGCGGAGCACCTCGGTCTCGCGATGGGTCAGGTCGACGGGGCGGCCGCAGTCCGGTGGGACCCAGTTCTCGCCCTTGGCCACCGCGACGAGTGCGCGGAGCAGCTGGAGGGCGGGGTCGTTCTTCCACACGAGACCCCGAGCCGGGGTCCGCGAGAGGATCGGCGCCGCCTCGCGATGGCTCTTGTCCGCGTGGAGCAGGACGTGGAAGCCCTGCTTGTCGAGCAGGCGGATGTTCTCCTCGGTGTGCGAGCCGTCGTTGAGGCGCACGTCCAGAAGGACGATGTCGATCGCGCGGTGAGCCCGAAGCAGTCCCGGCACCGTGGCCGAGCCCGCGACGAAGCGGGCAGGCGAGTTCTGGGTCGACAGGAGTGCGCGCACTCCGGCGACCAAGAGGTCGTGGTCGTCGACCACGCCAACCTTGATGCGTTCCCCCGTGTCCAAATCCCTGCTCCCCAACGGTTGCCCGTCCCCTCGTCGCAGATTACCTCCGGGTCTTGTGGGTGTCCCCTCTTTGGCTGACGGATATCAATCCTCGGGAGATAAGGTGAAGTTTTACTTTCGGTTCGGGGTGTTACGTCCCTTTTAAAGGGTGTTTGCGTGGCTTTTTCGACCGTCCGAAATCCGGCGAACCGCGGAATGTCGCCGCCATCATCTCGATATGAAGCTGATGCATTTCCACACGTTGCGCTCGGGAGTGCAGATCAACGCGTCGCCCGCCACGGAGCGGGCCCTGGTCGCCATGGAGAACGAGCTGCGCGACGCGCTGAGCGACAGCGGGCTCTTCGACTCGGTCGAGGTCGAGCACACCGACGACCCCGACCAGCTCGTCGTCGCGCTGTGTCAGTACCGGCCCAACCTCACCGAGGACGAGGTCGCCGAGACCGTCGAGCGTCTCTGGGACGAACGTGTCAGCTACACCTTCTGGGAGGTGCACGCGACGCGGGTCGACGACGGGTTCGTCGAGCTCGAGGGCGCCACCCGCGAGAGTGTCGTCGGCCGTTACGCCACCGTGCATCTCGTCGCCCAGCGCTCGCAGGTGCCGACCCAGCGGGGACCGGCCTTCTGACGCTCGCGCCGTTCGCGGTCCTGCCCTGGACCGTGACGGCCCTCGCCGTGCGGCTAGCCTCGGCCCGGTGACGAGCACCGAGCAGAGCACCACGCCCGCGACCGACTTCGAGTTCGACCGCGGCATCGCGGTCTCGCAGGTGTCCGAAGGGGAGTACGCCGGGCACCTCGACGGGTCCTGGAGCATCGGTGAGGGGATCAACGGCGGCCTTCTTCTCGCGGCGGCGGCGAACGCGCTGCGCCGCACCTTCGACGACGAGGACCACCCGGACCCGATCTCGATCAGCGCCTACTACCTCTCCGCGGCCACGGCCGGGCAGGCGCGGTTGTCCACCTCGGTCCTTCGCCGGGGCCGCAGCATGTCGACCGGGTCGGTCTCGCTCGTGCAGGACGAGGAGGGCTTCCCCGTCGAGCGGGTGCGCGCCATCGCCACCTACGGCGACCTCGCCTCACTGCCCGACCAGGTCCACACCACCGCGGTCGAGCCCGACCTGCCGGACGTCGAGAAGTGCATCGGGTCGAACCTCGCCCCTGCTGACTTCCGCGCCAACGCGCCGCTCCTCGACCGGTTCGACCTGCGGCTCGACCCTGACACCGTCGGATGGGCTGTCGGCGAGCCGAGCGGCCGGGGGATGATCCGTGGCTGGCTGAGGATGGCCGACGGCCGGGAGCCCGACCCGCTGTCGCTGCTCCTCGCGGTCGACGCCCTGCCCCCGGTGACCTTCGACCTCGGGCTCCCCGGCTGGGCCCCCACGCTGGAGCTCACCGCGCACGTCCGTGCCGTGCCTGCGCCGGGGTGGCTCAAGGTCGTCCACTCGACCCGCAACTACGCGGGCGGCCTGCTCGAGGAGGACGCGGAGGTCTGGGACTCGACGGGTCGTCTGGTGGCCCAGTCCCGCCAGCTCGCCCGGGCACCGCGCGCCTGACCTGACCGCGGGAGCTGCTCTGCGAAAACGCCGGACGGGCTCCCTGAAGTCAGGGGACCTTTTCGCAGAACAACGACCCGGGGTCCGGCAGCAGCTGGCGTCAGCCGAGCCGTGAGCGCCTCATCGCGAAGACGTGGCGGCGGCCGGGGTACTCCGACAGCGACCAGAGCTCGTCCGTCGAGGGCCAGTAGGCGATGTCCTCCACCCCGACGGGCAGCACCCTTGCGCGGCGCCTGAACGCTCCCGGGCGTCCGACGTACAGCGAACCGCGTAGGTACTTGCCCGCGCTGGTCGTGACGTACCACCGGCCGCCCACGGCGGTGGCACCCTGCATCCCCTCGACGCCCTGGAGCGAGAGCGACAGCGGCCACGCGTGGCCCTCTTCGGAGACCCGCAGCAGGCCCGTCGCAGGGTCGACCGCGAAGTCCACCAGCCGCGTGGTCCTGCCGCCGCGGCCGTACTCACCCGCGAGAAGCCTCGGCTCCTCCGAGGTCCGGTCGAGGGAGAGGAAGGAGTAGCGCATCCGCTCGTGGCCGTCCTCTGCGAACGCGTCGTAGGTGAACCGGACCGGCAGCAGGTAGCGGTACCCGAAGCTTCCCGACCCGACACCGAGGCGGCCGCGGTCGCCGAGGTCGCCGACCCGCATGACGTCGTCGAGCCGGAAGGTGGAGATCCCGCGCGCCGTGCCCGCCACGTGGAGGTGGTCGCCGTGCCAGACGATCCCGCCGGCGTGCACCGTGACCGGGCGTACGTCGACCGTCCCGTCGTCGCGGGTGAACGCGTCGACGAGCAGCACGTGCCGGTACCGCGGCCGCCCCTCCGACAGGTCGACGACGGTGATGCGAGCTCCCTTGTGAAGACCGCCGAGGTTCTTGGAGTACCAGCTCACCATCACGACCCGGTGGCCGTCGTACACCTCCGAGGCGTCGTGGTCCGCGGAGGTCGTGATGCCCTGGGGCCACCAGCGCCGGCTGTGCCGGTCCTCGTCGTCCCAGCGGAAGCCCCAGTGGGCCGCCGAAGCGGGCACCCGGGCGACGGTCGCGGTCCTGTTGAGGTCGGCCAGGACGCCCCCGAGCCCGACCCGGCCACCCCCGGCGCCCGACAGGGTCGCGGCGAGCGCATCGACCTCGGCTACCCGCTCGTCGCTCCGGCGGAGGTGCACGCCGATGTCCACGCCGCCTCCCGACTAGATTGGCTGCCCGAGTCGCTCGTGAAACTACCCGAAGGAGGTCGCTGTGGTGCTCGTGATGGGCGCGGCGATCGTCCACGAGGGACGGGTGCTCGCCGCCCGGCGTACCTCTCCGGCAGCTGTCGCCGGGGGCTGGGAGCTCCCGGGCGGGAAGGTCGAGCCCGGCGAGCACCCGGAGCAGGCGATCGTCCGCGAGGTCGCGGAGGAGCTCGGCTGTCGCATCGAGGTCACCGGCCACCTGCGCGGCGAGGTCCCGATCCGCGAGGGCTACTCGTTGAAGGTCGCCCTCGCGTCGCTCGCCGACGGCGAGCCGGTCCCGCGCGAGAGCGAGCACGACGCCGTGCGCTGGCTGGGCCCCGAGGAGCTCGACGCGGTCGAGTGGCTCGCCCCCGACCTGCCGTTCCTCGACGAGCTGCGGGAGATCCTGCTCGACGGCACCCGTCTCGACGGCGGCAACGTCGGTGGAGCGGTCCGGGTCGGCCACACGGTCCGCCGGGCCACCGGTCCGTGGACCCCCGCGGTGCACGCCCTGCTCGACCGTCTCCGTCACTGCGGCGTGCCCGGTGTGCCCCGCGCCCTGGGTGTCGACGCCCGCGGTCGCGAGATCCTCACCTACCTCCCCGGCCGGGTCGTCGACGTGGACCACGAGCTCCTCGCTGACGCCCAGCTCGAGTCGCTCGCCGCGTGGACCCGGCTGTTCCACGACGCCGTTGCCGGCTTCGAGCACCCGGGACCCTGGCGCTTCCCGAGCCCTGACCGCCCGGAGCTCGTGGCCCACAACGACGTGGCGCCCTACAACGTCTGCTTCGCCGGTGACCGGGTGGCCGGCGTCTTCGACTGGGACCTCGCCGGACCGTCCACGAGGCTGATGGAGCTCGCCTGGCTCGTGTGGACCGCGGTGCCGCTCTACCGCGACATCGGTGCGGCCGAGTCGGCTCGGCGGCTGGAGATCGTCGCCCGGGCCTACGGCGGGTTCACCGCCGGCGAGATCCTGGAGGCCGTGCCGCGACGCGTCCGTCACTCCGTCGTCGCGATCCGGCGAGGCCAGGAGAACGGGGACGAGGGCATGCAGCGCCTGGCCGAGGTCGGCGAACCGGGGCGGACGGAGCAACACCTCGCCGGCCTCATGGACCGTGTCACCCTGATCGAGAAGGAGCTGTCGTGACCCTCCGCGCGGTGTTCTACGAGGAGGGCGACGCTCGCGCCGTCGCCGCCCGCCTGCGCCACGACGGGTTCGAGGCGAGCGTCGCCCGGGAGCGGCTCGCCGGCGAGGACGACGACGAGGACCACCCGTGGGCAGTCGTCACCGACGCGCCCGAGTTCGTCCTCGACGTCCTCGTCGAGCAGTACGACGGGTGGGTCGACCACGACTCGGCGATGGGCCACATCGGCCCCGTCGACGTACCCCCGCCGCTGGAGCTGCCCGACTCCCCGCGCCGGGTGAAGGGCCACTTCACCGACGACTAGGCTGGCCGTCATGGAACAGCGGATGTTGCTGGTGCACGCCCACCCGGACGACGAGAGCATCAACCAGGGCGCCACGATGGCGAAGTACGTCGCCCGGGGCGCCAAGGTCACGCTCGTGACGTGCACGCTCGGCGAGGAGGGCGAGGTGCTCATCCCCGAGCTCGAGCACATTGCCGCCCACCGCGACGACACCCTCGGCAAGCACCGCATCACCGAGCTCGCCAACGCCATGAAGGAGCTCGGGGTCACCGACCACCGCTTCCTCGGAGGGGCCGGGAGGTTCCGCGACTCGGGCATGGTCTGGCACGAGGAGGGCCACGCGGTCGCGGGCGAGGACGTCAAGGAGGGCACCTTCTGGCGGGCCGACCTCCTCGAGGCGTCGACGTACCTCGTCGAGATCATCCGCGAGGTGCGTCCGCAGGTGCTCGTGACCTACGACGAGTTCGGCGGCTACGGCCATCCCGACCACATCCAGGCCCACCGCGTCGCGACGTACGGCGCCTCTCTCGCCGCCTCGCGCTCCTTCCGGCCCGACCTCGGCGAGCCGTGGGAGATCGCCAAGATCTACTGGGGCGCGATGTCGGAGCGCCGTATGCGCGAGGGCCTGCGCAAGCTCCGCGAGTCCGGGGACACGACCGCCTTCGAGGGCATGGACCCCGACGGCCCGCTGCCTCCGTTCATCACCCCCGACCACCTGCTCGACGCAACGGTCGACGGCAACGACTTCGTCGAGGCGAAGATGTCCGCGATGAAGGCGCACGCCACCCAGATCACCGTGGACGGGCCCTTCTTCGCCCTGTCGAACAACATCGGCAACGAGGTGTGGGGGACCGAGTTCTTCCGCCTCGCCAAGGGCGTCAAGGGCCCGGTCAACGACGACGGTCTCGAGACGGACCTGTTCGCCGGCCTCGAATGAGGTTCGTGGGCTACGCCCTCGCGGCGTTCCTCGGCCTCGCCGCGGGCATCGCCGCGATCGTCGTGCACCGCTCGTTCCTCGGCCTGCTGCTAGGCGCCGGCACTGCCGTCCTCGTGATCTGGACCCTGCGCCAGTGGCTGCCGCGCGCCGGTACCGCCTTCGCGGCGGGCTGGCTGGTACCGCTGCTGGCCGCGATCACCGGCCGCGGTGAAGGCGACTACGCCGTCTCCGCCGACAGTCGTGGCTGGCTGCTGATCGGCGCCGGTTTCGTGGTCCTCGTCACGGGCATCGCCTGGGGGAGGCCTCCCACCGTTCGTCACGATTCCGGTTCCGCGGGCGTCCCGACCTAGGATGGCCCGTTGTGAGTGACCTGCCGTTCAAGGACAAAATGACCGACCGTCGCGTCATAACGCTGCTGATGGTCGGTCTCGTCATGCTGTTCGGCGGCCTGTACGTCGCCGGAGCGATGTTCACCGGGGACAAGGTTCCTCGGGGTACGACGGTCTCCGGGGTCGACATCGGAGGCCTCACCCCCGCAGCGGCCGAGGTCGCCCTCGAGGAGGAGCTCGCGCCTCTCGCCGAGGAGCCGATCATCGTGGCGGCCGACGGCCGTCGTGCGTCGATCCGCCCGGCGCAGGCAGGCCTCGCCGTTGACTACGACGAGTCGGTCGAGCAGGCCGGAGGCGGCCGCACCTGGCACCCGGGCCGCATGTGGGACTACCTCGCCGGTGGGGACGATCTCGAGGCCGTGGTCACGGTCGACGAGGAGAAGCTCGACGCCGCCGTCGCGAAGTTCGCCAAGAGGATCGACAGGCCGGCCGTCGAGGGGCGGATCACGTTCAAGGACGGCACGGCCCAGGCCCGCTTCCCCAGGTCCGGCCAGGAGCTCGACCGCGACTCCGCCACCGACGCGGTGCTGGACGCCTACCTCGCCGACAACTCCGAGGGTGTCGTGCCGCTCGAGGTCACAGAGGTCGACCCCGAGGTCTCCGAGCAGAACGTCCGTGCAGCCATGGACGAGTTCGCCAACCCGGCGATGTCCGCGCCGGTGATCCTGGTCCTCGACGGCGAGAACGTCGTGGTGCGACCGGAGGCCTACTCGAGCGCGCTCTCCATGAAGGCTGAGGACGGCAAGCTCGAGCCGAGCGTCAACAAGAAGAAGCTGACCGCGGCGATCGAGTCCGCGATGGAGACGGGGTCGCTGAGCCCCGAGCCCGCGACCGTCCGTCTCGTCGGCGGGGAGCCGAAGGTCATCCCCGGCAAGAACGGCGTCACCTTCGACCCGGACGAGGTCGCCGAGGAGTTCCTCACGCTGGTCGTCCAGGACGACAACAAGCGCACTCTCGAGGTCAAGACCGTCGTCGACCGCCCGGACTTCACCACCCAAGACGCACGGAAGCTCCGGATCGACGAGGTCGTCTCCTCGTTCACGACGGAGTTCCCGCACGCCGACTACCGCAACACGAACCTCGGCCGCGCCGCCCAGCTGGTGAACGGCACCGTGCTGAAGCCGGGGGAGACGTTCAGCCTCAACGGCACCGTCGGGGAGCGGACCGCGGAGAACGGCTTCACCGAGGGCTACATCATCAGCGACGGCGTCTACAAGGAGGACTTCGGCGGCGGGGTCTCCCAGGTGGCGACCACGCTGTTCAACGCCGCCTTCTTCGCCGGCCTCGAGGACGTCGAGCACAAGCCGCACTCGTTCTACATCGACCGCTACCCGATCGGCCGCGAGGCCACTGTCGTCTGGGGCGCCCTCGACCTGAAGTTCAAGAACGACACCCCGTACGGCGTCCTCATCGAGTCGTGGGTGGACCCGTCCACGCCTTCCTCCTCGGGCCGGATGAACGTCCGGATGTGGTCGACGAAGTACTGGGACATCACCGCGGGCGTCTCCGAGCGGTACGACATCACCAAGGAGAAGACCCGCTACATCCAGGGCAAGAACTGCGTGCCTCACGAGGGGTACGGCGGCTTCGACATCGACGTGTACCGCTACTTCCGCCGTCACGGCAGCGACGAGCTCGTGCGCAAGGAGACCATGCACACGACCTACACGCCCTCGGACACCGTGGTGTGCGGCAAGGAGCCCGACCGGCAGGGCTGACGGCAGCCGGCAGGGCTGACGGGCCGGTCCGGCGGGCCATGGCGCCGCACGTCCAGCGGGAACTGTTCCGGTTCTGTGGAGGTTCCGTTACCCCACGGTGGGAGCCGCGTAGCCCCTGCGCGAGCATGCTCGGAGGCATGAACCTCGTAGCCTTCCAGAGCCTTCGCAACGGCCTTCAGATGAACGCCGCACCTGCGACCTCCCAGGTTCGGAGGGTCCTCGAGGTCGGTCTTCACGCGGAGCTGCTCGCCTCCGGCGTCTTCGACGTCGTCGAGGTGGGCAGCTCCGACGACACCGACCGGCTCGTCCTGGGGCTGTGCACCTACGGCGCCGGCGTCTCCGAGGACGAGGCACGCTGGGCGATCGAGCGGGCCTGGTCCGCCCTCGCCTTCCACCACTGGCAGGCCCACGCCTTCCTGACCGACGAGGGCCACGTCGAGCTCCAGGCCGCGACCCTGGACCGCCCCGGTGGTCGGTTCGTCACCGTGCACCTCGTGGCCCAGCGGGCCGAGGCGCCCACCGCCTCCGTGCCCACCCAGCGCCGCGCCCACGAGGAGGCGGCTCCGGCCCTCGCCCTCGCGTACAGCGCCTAGGACACCGCCCTCGCGTAACGCGGGCGACCCGTGGTCGTTGCAGGTCACATGCGTGCACTCCTCGCCCTGCTCCTCGCGCTCGTGACCCTCGGCGTCGCCGCCCCGGCCCAGGCGGTCCTGGTTCCCGCCGCCGACGAGGATCCCTGGTCGACGTACCCCACGCTCGACCGTGACCCCGTCGGGGCCAACGACTGGACGTGCCGACCCACGGCGGAGCGGCCCTACCCGGCGGTGATCGTGCACGGCACGTTCGGCGACCGAGCCTCGCTGCTCGACGCGCTGTCGTACTCGTTGAGCGCGGACGGGTACTGCGTCTTCGCCCTCGACTACGGCAACCGCGCGACCGGTCCGGTCGAGGAGTCGGCCGCGCAGCTGAAGTCGTTCGTGGACGACGTGCTGGCGGCGACCGGGGCGCAGCGCGTGTCGATGGTCGGTCACTCGCAGGGCGGGATGATGCCGCGGTACTACATCAAGCACCTCGGCGGCGACGGACTCGTCGAGGACCTCGTCGGGCTCGCGCCGTCCAACCACGGCACCACGGTCGCCGGGGGGTCCGGCTCGGGCTCGACCGAGGGCTGTGCCTCGTGCGAGCAGCAGCAGGCAGGCTCGGAGTTCCTCGCGGCACTGAACAACCCCGACGAGACCCCCGGTGACGTCGACTACACGCAGGTCGTGACGCGGTACGACGAGGTGGTGGTGCCGTACACGTCCGGGTTCCTCACCGGGGACCGCAGCACCGACATCACGCTCCAGGACTACTGCGCGGCCAACACCGCAGAGCACCTGAGCATCCCGATGGACCGTCAGGCGATCGCCTGGGTGCTCCACGCCTTCGACCGCGAAGGCCCGGCCGACCCCGAAGCAGCGATCGGCTGCCTCTGACCCACGTCATTCCCGTCCATCTGCGCGGGAACGACGTGCGTTTCGCGTCCCTGCCTGTCGTTGCCATCCACGTGGACGGGAACGGCGCCGGAGCGCGCGGTCAGGGGGTGGTCAGGTACCGGTAGGCGTGGTGGGTCACGAAGCCGAGCCGGTCGTACGCCGCGAGGGCGCTGGGGTTGTCACCGCGGACCTGGAGGTACGCCGTGGTCGCACCGC
The DNA here is from genome assembly GCA_963701425.1 of uncultured Actinomycetota bacterium. Lineage (GTDB taxonomy): Bacteria > Actinomycetota > Actinomycetes > Propionibacteriales > Nocardioidaceae > Nocardioides_C. The sequence goes on from CAVPAG010000002.1 coordinate 100,467, forward strand.
GCTCGGCGGCCCACTCGAGCAGGGCGCCCATCACCACGGTCCCGAGCCCGCGCCGACGATGCGAAGGGGAGACCCAGACGTTCGTGATCCCGGCCCAGTCCTCGTCACCAGGCACGGCCCCGGCTCCCCGGGCCACCCGCCCCTTCGCGACAACCACGTCCGAGCCGGGGTCGGTGACCGAGACGAAGCCGACCTCCGCCGGCCCCTCGAGGATCGCCACCGCCGCCTCACGGTGTGCCAGGGCGCGGGTGTCGTCGGCGAGCCAGGCGTCGTCGACGCGCGAGGAGACCTCCAGCGCCGGTACGACGGCCGGCAGCGACCGACGTACCACTCGACGGGCCGAGGACACCGACACGACCTGGAAGAGCGTGTCCGCCTCGCCGGGCCGCGCGAAGACCCACCCGGCTGACTCGAAGGCGGCGTGCTGGTCCGAGCCGACCACCAGCTGTGCCCACGGAGGCAGCCCCCGTGCGTCGTAGAAGTCCGAGACCTTCGCGAGTGCGACGTCGAAGGACAGGCCCGGGTCGCCGACGGCCAGCACGGAGTTCGCCCGGCCGCTGTAGCCACCGGACGCACGCAACACCCACTCGCCGAGCGGCTCCGTCGCCTGGGCGGGCCACGAGGCGAGCGCCCGCCGCTCGGCCAGCTCGACCGGCACCCTCAGCCGGACCGAGGGACGCGGCGGGACGGGCTTCCCGGAGACGATGTCGGCCACCCGGATCGTCACGAGGTCGCCGGACTCGGTGCGCACGAGGGCCTCGGCGCCCGACCAGGACTCCATCACCCCGAGCACGTCGGTGAACGCCGGCCCGCCCGTCGGTCCGGTCTCGCCAGGGAGCACCCGACGTACGACGACGCGCTGCCCGACGACGTGAGGGCCGAGGCCCGGGGGAGTGCTGCTCACGGGGGTCACTGGTGGGCCACGACTTTCGTTTGCTGGACCGGGGGCGACCTGAAGTCGCGCGCCCGTGATACTAGGCTGTACGAGGTTGTTCGCAGGGGTTCGCACACAACTGTCGAACGCTCGGACGCCCCGACCAGTATCCATCCGAGGAGGAACCAAGGTGACGTACGTCATCGCGCAGCCCTGCGTGGACGTCAAGGACAGGGCCTGCGTCGACGAGTGCCCCGTCGACTGCATCTACGAAGGCTCGCGCATGCTCTACATCCACCCGGATGAGTGCGTGGACTGCGGTGCCTGCGAGCCCGTCTGCCCCGTGGAGGCGATCTTCTACGAGGACGACACCCCGGAGCAGTGGAAGGACTACTACACCGCGAACGTCGACTTCTTCGACGACCTCGGTTCGCCGGGCGGCGCCGCGAAGCTGGGTGTGATCGAGAAGGACCACCCGATGATCGCCGCGCTCCCTCCGCAGAACCAAGAGTGACCTCAGCCGACTCAGGCACCGTGCCGCCCGCCAGACCCTGGTGGGCGGCACGTGCCGTCTCGAGCCGCCTTCCGGACTTCCCCTGGGACCACCTGACCGAGTACGCCGCACGGGCGCGGTCGCACGTGGACGGGATCGTCGACCTCTCGGTGGGCACCCCCGTCGACCCGACGCCCGAGGTCGTCCAGAAGGCGTTGTCCGACGCCGCCGACTCACCCGGCTACCCGATGACGATCGGCATGCCAGAGACCCGCCAGGCGTGCATCGACTGGCTCGAGCGCCGGCACGGCGTCACCGGGCTGGGCCTCGACGCGGTGCTCCCGGTGATCGGCTCGAAGGAGCTGATCGCCTCGATGCCCGGCCACCTCGGCCTGGGAAGCGGCGACCTGATCGTCTACCCGAAGCTCGCGTACCCGACCTACGAGGTCGGCGCCCGGCTCGCAGGTGCCCGCGCCGTCGCCGCGGACTCGCTGACGGCACTCGGCCCCGAGCGGGTCAAGATGCTGTGGATCAACTCGCCCTCCAACCCGACCGGCAAGGTGCTCCCGGTCGACCACCTGCGCAAGGTCGTCGCCTGGGCGCGCGAGCGGGGGGTCCTGCTGGTCTCCGACGAGTGCTACATCGAGTGCGCGTGGGAGACCACCGACGACGGTCGTTGGCCGGTGAGCGTCCTGCACCCCGACGTCTGCGACGGCGACCACACCGGCATCGTCACGGTGCACTCGCTCTCGAAGCGGTCGAACCTCGCGGGGTACCGCTGCGCGTTCGCGGCGGGCGACCCGGCGGTCATCGGGGAGCTGCTCGCGGTCCGAAAGAACCTCGGGCTCCAGATGCCGGGTCCGCAGCAGGTGGCCATGAAGGCGGCGCTCGACGACGACGTCCACGTGGACGAGCAGCACGCCCGCTACGCCGCGCGTCGTACGAAGCTCAAGGCGGCCCTGGAGCAGGCGGGCTTCCGGATCGACGACTCCCAGGGCTCGCTGTACCTCTGGGCCACCCGAGGGGAGCCCTGCTGGGAGACGGTCGGCTCACTGGCCGAGCTCGGGATCCTCGTGGCTCCGGGGGACTTCTACGGACCGGCGGGCGCCGAGCACGTGCGCGTGGCGTTCACCGCGACCGACGAGCGGGTGGACGAGGCGGTTCGACGCCTCGCAGCGTTGTCCTGAGCGGGGCTCAGTCGTAGGACGGCCGGGGGCCGGGCATGGCGTGCACCCGCTCGATGGCGGAGCGGTGCGGGGCGGCCGACAGGATCGTGACCGCGGAGATGCTCTCGATCCGGATGACCGAGTGCTGGTTGTCCTCGATGTGGAGCACGACGCCGAAGCCGTCGACCGCGAGCACATGCCCCCTGATCCACATCCCCTCGACGAGGATCTCGACCGGTACAGCGTTGTCCCGGGCGCGGTTCAGCGCAGTGCCGATGGTGTAGATCATCGAGTCGCTCACGCGGGGTCCCCTCCTAGTTGCTCGACCATTGCACCGGCGGGGGGGCGTGATGTCCAGTTCCGCGAGTCTTGTGCAGACGAACGGTGTCCGCAATGACCCAGTAGTGCCAGTCCTGGATCGTCCGAACGGCCGAGTTCGGTGACGGGTGTGACGGAAGGGACCCGCCGAACATGTCGTTCGGCGGCTCAGTCGCCCTCGACGACGTCGACGTGCACGTGGTCGCGGTGCTCGAGGACCTCACGGTCGCCGGGGCGGTCGCCCGGGTCGTAGTCCCGCCAGCCCTGGGCCGACCGTGCTCCGGCCGACCAGATCTTCGCGTCGAAGATGACGTGCTGTACGTCGAGGCGGTCGGCGTGGGCGACGAGGTACTGCGCGATCGCCCAGCCCTTGCGGTTGTTCGCCTCGTTGGTCGGACGCACGAAGATGTCGACCGCGCGGCCCTCGTAGTGCGTCGACCCCTCCTGGTGGCCGTCGCGCACGCCCTCGGGAGCGAACCCTCCGAGCGGCAGCTCGCCGAAGGCCCTCTCCACGTCCTTGCGGACCGCGTTGGCGCGCGGGGTGAGCCCGTTGCCGGCGGGCCGCTGCTCCGAGCGGGTGTCGGAGTGGTGGACGACGCAGCTGAACCGGCCGTCGGGGGAGTAGCCGGTGAGCGCCGAGGCGAGCGCGCGGGCGTCGTCGGCGTGGTCCTCGTAGGCCTCGGGAAAGCCCGACCTCTGCACGGCCTGGGCCGCCTCGGTGATCCGCATGCTGTCGTAGCCGTCGACCTTCTCGAGAGCGTCGTAGAAGGCGTTGGTCGCGTAGTGCGGGTCCTGGAGCTGCTCCGGGGTGCCCCAGCCCATCGACGGCCGCTGCTGGAAGAGACCCAGCGAGTCGCGGTCGCCGTGGTCGAGGTTGTTGATCTTGCTCTCCTGGTAGGCGGTCGCGAGAGCGATCGACACGGCGCGGGCGGGCAGGCCTCGACGTACGCCGACGGCCGCGATCGTGGCGGCGTTCTCCGACTGCTCCGTGCTCAGGTCGGCGACCACGTCACCCACCTCGACGGTGCAGCCCTCGGGATCGGGGAAGGGCCCGACCCCACGCAGCACCATGATCCCGGCGGCGATGACGACCCCGAGCACGGCGAGGCCGACGAGGACAACGCGCGCCACCCCGCCGGCCTCGGATCGTCGAGGTCGGCGAGGTCGGTGCCGGAGCGGGTCAGTCGTTGGCATGCAGTGCTGCGTTCAGCTCGATGCCCTCCCCCTGCCGCGGCACGGCCTCGATCGCGCCGGTGACGGAGTTGCGGCGGAACAGGATGTTGTCGACCCCGGAGAGCCCGGCGGCCTTGATGACCTTGGGCTTGTTGTCGATGTCGCGCACGGTCACCTTGGTGCCCGCCGTGACGTAGCAGCCGGCCTCGACGACGCAGTTGTCGCCCAGCGAGATGCCGATGCCGGCGTTGGCGCCGACGAGGCAGCGCTCGCCGATGGAGATGACCTCCTTGCCGCCGCCGGAGAGGGTGCCCATGATCGAGGCTCCTCCGCCCACGTCGGAGCCGTCGCCCACGACGACGCCCGCACTGATCCGGCCCTCGACCATGGACGCGCCGAGCGTGCCGGCGTTGAAGTTCACGAAGCCCTCGTGCATCACGGTGGTGCCCGAGGCGAGGTGTGCGCCGAGGCGGACGCGGTCGGCGTCGGCGATCCGGACACCGGTGGGCAGCACGTAGTCGGTCATCCGGGGGAACTTGTCGACACCGAGGACGTTCACGCGGCGGCCGGCGGCCGTCAGCCGGAGCCGGGTCTGCTCGAACTCCTCGACCGCACAGGGGCCCTCGCTGGTCCAGACGACGTTGGTCAGCTGACCGAAGATGCCGTCCACGGAGATCGTGCGCGGGGCCACCAGGCGGGCACTCAGCAGGTGGAGCCTCAGCCAGGCGTCGTGCGTGTCGGCGGGCGGCGCCTGCAGGTCCTCGACGACCGTGCGTACGACGGTCCGGCGGACGCCGCGGACGTCGTCGGTCCCCTCGAGGGCCGTGAGCTCCTCGGGCGGCTCGACGTGCTCAGGGGCCTTGCCGAGCTGTGGCGACGGGTACCACGTGTCGAGCACGCCGCCTTCGCCGTCGAGGCCTGCGAACGTGGCCAGGCCGAACCCCCAGGCGCTCCTCGGGGTGGTCCCGGGGGCGGTCCCGGCGGAGGTGTCCTCGGACGCGGCTGTCTGCTGCTGGTTGGTGTCGGTCACGTGTGCCAAGGTATCGAAGCGTCACAAGACACATCGGGCCGGATCCGTACGTTCCGGCATGCGGGAGGAGCCGAGGAGTCGGGGCTGAGCTGGCCCGTCATGGCCGACCCCGAGGGCAACGAGTTCTGCGTCTTCGACGATGACAGGATGACGCCATGACTTCCCTCGACATCACCACCGACGTCGTCACGCTCACCGAGCAGCTCGTGAACATCGAGTCGGTGAGCGGCAACGAGGACGCCATCGCCGATGCCGTGGAGTCCCAGCTTCGCGCCCTGCCCCATCTCGAGGTGATGCGGTTCGGCAACAACGTCGTCGCCCGCACCGACCACGGGCACGCGGAGCGCGTGGTCATCGCGGGTCACCTCGACACCGTCCCGGTCCACGACAACCTGCCTGCCCGTCGCGACGACGAGAACCTCCACGGCCTCGGCACCTGCGACATGAAGGGTGGTGTCGCGGTCGCCCTGCGGATCGCCGCGACGATGCCGGTGACCAACCGCGACCTCACCTTCCTCTTCTACGAGGCCGAGGAGGTCGAGGAGGAGCGCAACGGGCTGAAGCTGCTCGGTGAGAGCCACCCCGAGCTGCTGGAGGCCGACTTCGCGATCCTGATGGAGCCCTCTGACGCGGTCGTCGAGGCCGGCTGCCAGGGCACGATGCGCGTCGACGTGACGACCCGTGGGGAGCGCGCGCACTCCGCCCGCTCGTGGCGAGGGGTCAACGCGATCCATGGTGCGGCGGAGGTGCTCGCGCGGCTGGCCGCCTACGAGGCCCGGCGTCCTGTCATCGACGGGCTCGAGTACCACGAGGGCCTCAACGCGGTCTTCATCAACGGGGGCGTCGCGGGCAACGTCCTGCCCGACCGGTGCACCGTCTCGGTCAACTACCGGTTCGCTCCGGACCGTTCGGAGGAGGAGGCGCTCGCGCACGTGCGGGAGGTCTTCGACGGCTTCGAGATCGAGGTCAGCGACTCCGCCCCTGCTGCCATGCCGGGCCTGAGCGTCCCCGCGGCGGCGGCGTTCGTCGAGGCGGTCGGCGGCCAGGCCAACCCGAAGTTCGGTTGGACCGACGTGGCACGCTTCAGCGCTCTCGGCATCCCCGCGGTCAACTTCGGGCCCGGCGACCCGCACCTGGCCCACAAGCAGGAGGAGTTCGTGCCGATCGAGCATCTTCGCCGGGTGGAGCAGCAGATGCGCAGGTGGCTCGAGCCGGCGCCCGGCGAGGCTCAGGCCTGATCGGCTCCGTCGTCCGGCGGGTTCTGGCTCGCCAGCCCGACCTGGTTGCCCTCGCTGTCGCGGATGAACGCCATCCACTCGTCGTGGCCGGCCGGTCCGAACGTGCCCTGCTCGTCGCGGAAGATGACGTGCGGCTCGGTGTCCACGGTCACGCCCTCGGCACGCAGCCGCTCCACCGTCCGGCGTACGTCGTCGACCCGGAGGTACACGAGGGCGCTGGGGGCGAGTCGGTCGAGCAGGAGGCGGGTCCGGTCGAGCTGGAAGAACGCGAGCCCCGGCGGGTCGAACACCGCGAGCGGCTCCGCGTCGAGCAGGCGCTTGTAGAAGGCGACGGCGCGGTCGAGGTCGGTGACCCGCTGCGCGACCTGGTGAAGCAGCATCACTCACGCTCCCGGAGGTAGGTAGCATCGCTACATGAATAGTTAGGGATGCTATACATATCCCGTGGCCGCCAGCAAGAGTGACAAGCAGACCGCCCTCGACCTGAACTCCGGCGCGATCCACCTGCTGCGCGCCCTCGACCGGGTCGACCGCGAGTCCGGGTTGACGCCGGCGCGGCTCTCCGCCCTGTCCGTGCTCGTCTTCGGCGGCCCTTGCAGCCTCGGCGAGCTCGCCCGCACCGAGCAGGTCGCGGGCCCCACCATGACCCGGATCGTCGACGGCCTGGTCGCTCTCGGTCTGGCGGAGAGGGGCGCGGACCCCGCGGACGGCCGAGCGGTGCGGATCGCGCCCACCTCACGCGGGACCGAGCTGATGCACCGGGCGCGCGAACGCCGCGTCGAGGCGATCGCGGCCGTCGTGCACGAGCTGTCCCAGGAGGAGCGACGGCTCCTCGCCGCCGCCGCGCCCCTCCTCGACCGGATCGCCCGCGGAGTTCGCGATGCCGGATAACCTCGGCGGCATGAGCGAGACCGACTCCTTCGAGGAGATCCCGCCGGGGCCTGTCAAGCAACGGGGACGCGAGACCATGCGGCGAAGGGCCTTCGAGCGCAGCACGACCGACCAGCGCCTGCTCGACTCGCGTGGGCCGAGCGACTGGGTGCACACCGACCCGTGGCGCGTACTCAGAATCCAGTCCGAGTTCGTCGAAGGGTTCGGGTCGCTCGCCGAGCTCGGGCCCGCGATCTCGGTCTTCGGGTCCGCCCGCACCACTGCGGACGACCCGATGTACGCCCTCGCCGAGGAGCTCGGCCGGGCGCTGAGCCTCGCCGGCTTCGCGGTGGTGACCGGCGGCGGCCCCGGGATCATGGAGGCGGCCAACAAGGGTGCCTGCGAGAGCGGCGGGGTCTCCGTCGGGCTCGGCATCGAGCTCCCCTTCGAGGCCGGCCTCAACGAGTTCGTCGACCTCGGCATCAACTTCCGCTACTTCTTCGCGCGCAAGACCATGTTCGTGAAGTACGCCCAGGGCTTCGTGGTCCTCCCCGGCGGCTTCGGGACCTTCGACGAGCTCTTCGAGGCGCTCACCCTGGTCCAGACCCAGAAGGTGACCTCCTTCCCGATCGTCCTGATGGGCACGGACTACTGGTCCGGCCTCGTGGACTGGCTACGCCACACGGTGCTCGGCGACGGCAAGGTCTCCGACGGCGACCTCGACATGTTCCACCTCACCGACGACGTCGACGAGGTGGTCCGCATCGTCAAGGAGGCACGGGTGAGGCACCGGCTCACCGCGCCCGAGGACGACGACTTCCAGAACACCGCCGAGCTCGGCTGAGGACGATCCGATGACCTGGTTCTTCGCTGTGCTGATCGTCCTGCTGATGGGCGCGGTCGCCGTCGTCGCCGCCGGTTTCGGCGGCTCCATGGCCGAGGTGTACGACGACCGTCCGGACTCCCGGGTCCAGGCCGAGGGGCCGCTCACCGGCGAGGACCTCCGGCGCGTGCGGTTCACCACGGCGTTCCGGGGCTACCGGATGTCGGAGGTCGACGCCCTGCTCGAACGGCTCGCCCACGAGCTCGACGCGTCCCGGCGGGACAGCCGTGACGAGAACGAGGTGGAACGCTGATGCAGGCGTTGGTGCGCGCCGAGGTCCGGGTCGAGGCCCCTGCCCGCGTGGTGTGGGAGTACGTGACCGACTGGCCGCGGCAGGGGCAGTGGATCCCGCTGACCCGGGTGGAGCGGGTCGACGCGGCCGACGGGGTCGGCGGTCGCTTCCGCGCCTGGACCGGCCTCGGGCCCGTCGGCTTCTGGGACACCATCACGATCACCGCGTGGACGGAGGACCCCGACGGGGCGGCGCGCTGCGAGATCATGCACACCGGCTCGGTCGTCCACGGCGACGCGGAGTTCAGCGTCGTCCCGGAGGGCCCCGCAGCCTGCAGGGTCGGCCTCTGGGAGCACGTCGACGTGCCGTTCGGGCGGGTGGGCGCGCTGGTCTGGAGGCTCCTCGAGCCGTTCGTGCAGCGGGGCACCCAGCGCGTGCTCGCCCGCATGGCGAGGCGGGCCGAGGCGATGGCGGCCGGAGGCCGGGGTGCCTGACCTCGACGGCCTGGTCGCCGGGCCCGACAGTCGGCTGCGCTGCGGCTGGGCCGGGTCTGCCCCGGAGTACCTCGACTACCACGACACGGAGTGGGGACGCGTCCTCCGAGGCGACCAGGCGATGTTCGAGCGGCTCAGCCTCGAGGCGTTCCAGTCCGGGCTCTCGTGGATCACGATCCTGCGCAAGCGCGAGGCGTTCCGGGCCGCGTTCCACGGCTTCGACCCCGAGCGGGTCGCGGCTTTCGGCGAGGTCGACGTACACCGGCTGCTCGGGGACGCCGGCATCGTCCGGAACCGCGCGAAGATCGAGGCGACGATCGCCAACGCGCGCGCTGTGCTCGCGCTCGACGAGCCGTTCAGCGAGCTGGTCTGGTCGTTCGCGCCGACGGCCGAACAGCCCGTGCCGCGGACCCTGGCCGACGTCGCCGCCATCACCCCCGAGTCGAAGGCGATGGCCAAGGAGCTCAAGCGCAGGGGCTTCCGGTTCGTCGGGCCGACCACCGCCTACGCGTTGATGCAGGCCACCGGCATGGTCGACGACCACCTGGCCGGGTGCTGGGTCCGCAGCGGCGCCTGACGCGCCACGCCGAGATTTTCGACCCCCACGTGTCACATAACGGTCACGGATCGGGCATGCTCTGATCGTGACCCCGTTACTCGCCACCATCGTGCTGACCGCTCTCGCGGCCGTCGTCGTCGTGCTGACGAGGGTCCGCCTGGCGCGCGGCGGGGAGGCAGCCGGACGCCTTTCCATCCCGACCAACGTGCTGAACATGCACACCTACGCCGGCGTCCCGGCACTGCTCATGTGGATCGGTTTCCTCCTGACCGGCAACGACCTTCTGGGCGCGCTCGCCCTTCTCGCCTGGTGGGTGACCGTGCTCGCAGGCCTGCTGATCCTCGCCCGATGGATGCCCGCGAAGGGCCGCCACGCCTCGGGCCCCGCCGCGGACACGTGGGGCGAGGGTCCCGGCCTGTCGGTGCTCGCGCACGTGGGCCTCTTCGTCGGTGTCACTGTCTTCACGATCCTCTTCCTGGTCGGCAGCATCCCGTGACCCGGGGGGCGGCCGCCGCGGCGGTGGCCGCCCTGGCGGCTGCGCTCGGTGCCGGAGCCATTCACGCAGTCCCCGCGGCTGCGGACAGAGGCCGCCCCGCTGTGGTCGAGAAGCGGGTGATCGGCTACTCGGTCGCGGGCCGGCCGATCCGGGCCTGGCGGCTCGGCGACCCCGGTGCCCGGGTCACGGCGGTGGCGCTCGCCTCGATGCACGGCGACGAGGCCGCCCCTCGCGCCATCCTCGAGGCGCTTCGCGACGGCGAGCCCGTGCGCGGAATCGACCTCTGGGTGGTCCCCGGCACCAACCCTGACGGGTTCGTCCGGGGGCAGCGCCAGAACGCCCGCGGCGTCGACCTCAACCGGAACTTCCCGCGTGCGTGGGCGCCGCTCGACGGGGCGGTCGAGTCGGGACCTGGCCCCGCGTCCGAGCCGGAGACCCGGGCGCTGATGCGGTTCCTGCGCCGCGTCGACCCCCGCTTCGTGGTCTCCTTCCACCAGCCGATGTACGGCGTCGACCTCTGGCGTGCCAAGAAGCGCTGGTTCGTACACCGGCTCGCGGACCACCTCCGCCTGCCGACGAAGGAGTTCGCCTGCGGCAGCACCTGCCACGGCACGCTCACCCAGTGGTTCAACCACAACTTCGACGGGGCCGCCGTCACCGTCGAGTACGCCGCCGACCCGTCGCGGGAGCGGATGACCCTCCGGGCGCCCGGGCAGCTGCTCCGCGCCCTCGGCGGTCGACGCTGAGGCCACCGGTCCGCTAGAACCGCCGCACGACCCACGACCGCGGCCCCATCACGATCCGCGGCTCCAGGGCGGGGTCGAGCCAGCGCACCAGCCACCGGACCTGCCTGATCGGGGCGGAGACGCAGCCGGCGGTGTAGCGCTTCTCCTTCACATGCAGGAAGATCCCGCCGCCGCGGGTGGTGTCGGCGGGTCGCCGAGCGACGTACTGCCTGCGCTCGCTGGACCAGCGCACCCCCCGTGGGAGGTTGAAGTCGAGCACGACGCTGTAGGCGTACTCGTAGCCGTAGGCCGCGAGCCGCTCGGCGTAGTCGGACCGCCACCGGGTCGTCGCGGCCTTCGAGGGCTGGAGGATGTTGTAGGTAGCGGGGTCGCGCGGCTCGTAGGGCCAGTAGTCGTCCCCGTCCACGCGGCGGTAGGGCAACCGGCTCCCCGGGTCGGCGCGGGTGCCGAAGGCCGAGCGCATCGAGAAGAGGCCGGCCGGCGTCGTGCCGGTCGACTGGCGTCGCTCGCGGGCCCTGACGAAGCCGTTCCAGCCGAGGGAGGCGCGCACGGGACCCCGGACGAGCTGCCAGGAGTCGCCGCTGCGCCGCCAGACCCGGATCGTGGCCTCGGTGTCGGACCAGCCGCGGCTCGTGACAGTCACCAGCTGCTTCACCGACGAGGGCAGGTCGATCCGAGAGGCGAGGTTGCCGGCGGCGTACGCCGGAGGCGCGGCCGAACCGGTCAGGAGCCCCGTGAGCAGGAGCAACGACGAGGCGAGGACGGCGACGGAGCGACCCGGGCGGGGCACGGTCGCCTCACCGGCCCTCGAAGACCGGCTTCTCCTTCTTGACGAACGACGCCACCGCCCTGGCGTGGTCCTCCGTCGCGCCGGTCAGCGCCATCATCTGGCCCTCGAAGTCGAGGGAGCTCTCGAAGTCGTGCCCGGCGGAGTACTCCACCGAGCGGCGTACCGCGCCGAAGGCCACCGTGGGACCGGCCGCTAGCTGCTGCGCCAAGGTGGCCACTTCGTGCTGCAGGCTGTCCGAGTCGACCACCTTCGTGGCCAGGCCCAGCTCGAGCGACTCCTGCGCCGGGATCGTGCGGGGGAAGTACAGCAGCTCCAGCGCCTTGGCCCGGCCCACCAGACGAGGCAGGGTCCACGACGCGCCGGTGTCGCAGGAGAGCGCGACGCCGGTGAACGCGAGGTTGAAGCCCGCGCCCTCCGAGAGGACCCGGAAGTCGCAGGCGAAGGCGAGCGAGGCTCCCGCGCCCGCGGCGACGCCGTTGACCGCGGCGATCACCGGCTTGTTCATCGTGGCCAGTGCCTTGACGATCGGGTTGTAGTGCTCGGGCACGGTGCGGAACAGCTCGTCCGACGAGCTGCTGTTGAGGATCTCGATGTGCTCCTTGAGGTCCTGCCCGACGCAGAACGCCCGGCCGGAGCCGCTCAGCACCACGCAGCGGACCGCCTCGTCCTCGGCGGCACGGGTCACCGCGTCGCGCAGGGCGACCTTCGTCGCGACGTCGAGGCTGTTCATCGCGTCGGGGCGGTTGAGGGTGATCGTGGCGACCCCGTCGGAGACGGCGTAGATCACGGGCTGGTCGGTCATGGGTGCTCTCCACTCATCGCATCGGGATCAAGGCTTCGGTCGACGAACCGGGACGCCGCGGGCAGCAGTCGTGCGGCCTCCTCGGCGAAGAACCTAGCGGCGGCGTGGCCGGGCCAGTCGGGCGGCAGGAGCTCCACCGGGAGGCCGGGGTCGCTGAAGAGGAACTTGCGCCAGCCGTGGACGAGGTGGGAGCGCACCACGAAGGCGCGCTCGTCCTCGGCGAGGTCCGCCACACCGAGTACGGCGGCGGGGTCGGCGACGAGGTCACGGGCCTCCGCGTGCCAGGCGGCGTACGCGGCGCCCAGGGCGTCGAGGTCCCAGGCCCGCCGGGCCAGGACGGTCGGGTCGCCGTCGTACGCCTCGAAGCGCGTGGCGCCCGCGCCCTCGGCCTCGAGGAGCGCCTCCGCCTCGGGCGATGCGTAGGGGCTGATCCAGGTGCCGTCGGTCAGCTGGGCGTAGCCGAGGAACGAGAGGCCGGAGCGGATCCGCTCGCGGCCGGCCCGCTGGGGCATGGCGTCGACGACCAGGAGGTCCCAGCCACCCTTCCACCCGCTGTCGCGGGTGCGGTAGATCCTGGCGGCCGCGTCCTCGAGACGCTGCCGGGCCCGGTCGGTGAGGGCGTAGCCGCGACCGCCCTCGACCTCGACGGGCACCAGCCAGCCCTGGCGGACCATGCGTGAGATGGCCGTCCGCACTGCGGGCGCGGTCACGCCGAGCGGGGCGAGGATGCGCACGAGGGAGGCCACCGGCGCCCGGTCTCCCCGGGATCGCAGGTGGTCGCCGAAGAGGTCGAACAGCGCGGACCTGGCGTGCACACGAGGGAGTCTGCCGTAATCGGGGCGAACCCGCTGCAGGTGTCCGTTCGGTACCGGTCGGACCGTTGTGGTCGGAGAAGCGGGAGAAATGAGCGATACTAGACGTGCAGCGCGGCGCGCCACGGTGATTTCCGCTCGATGTGGGAGGGACCACGTCGACTGGGCGCCCCGCAGGACCAAGGAAGAGGTGTGCGCATGGCGGCGATGAAGCCGCGGACGGGCGACGGCCCGCTCGAGGTCACGAAGGAAGGGCGCGGCATCGTGATGCGCGTCCCGCTCGAGGGTGGTGGCCGTCTGGTCGTCGAGCTGAACGCCGAGGAGGCAGGCGCTCTCGGCGCGGCCCTCAACGAGGTCGTCGGCTGACATACCCGTCCATCGGGCGCTTGCCGCCCGTCTGACGCTGAAGGACCCTGGGGCCCCGACAACGGGCGCCCAGGGTCTTCGGTTGTCAAAGCCGCCCAGGTGAGTAGGGTCGGACCCGCTGCGGCCGACCGGGCGATCTGCCTCGCCCCGGACGCCGCATCGACCCGAGTCACCGCTCCGACGTCGCCCACCTTCGACCACCTCACAGGGGGAACCGCACCGTGGCACTGCCCAACCAGGTCTCGCCGCCCCAGATCGCGCTGAGCAGCGCCGCGCCGACCGGGGTGGTCGGGGCTGACGTCGTCGCCGTGCCGCTCGTCAAGGACGAGGACGGCCCGACCCTCGGTCCCGGCGCTGCCGAGCTGCTCGACGAGCTCTCCTTCGACGTCTTCGCGCTGCTCGAGCACCACCAGGCCAGCGGGAGGACCGGCGAGGTCGTAGAGCACCCGGTCCTGTCGGTCGACGGGCTCTCCAACTCGAGTCTCCGCAGCGTCCTCTTCGTCGGCGTGGGTGCGGGCACCCCCGCCGACCTCCGCAAGGCGGGAGCGGCACTGGCACGTCGGGTGAAGGGCAAGGACACCGTGGCGACCTCGCTCGCCGCGCTGAGCGACGACGCCGGACTCCGGGCGCTCGTCGAAGGGCTGGTGCTCGGGTCGTTCGGCTTCCACCGACGGTCCGGGGGCGCCAAGGAGCAGCCGGTCTCCCGTGTCGTGCTGGCGGGCGTCGCCGACGCGGCCGAGCGGCAGCAGGTGCTGGAGCGCGGCATCGCCCTCGCCGGCGCCGGTTGGATGGCACGCACCCTGGCGCTGGTGCCGGCCAACGAGAAGAGCCCGGCGTGGATGGCCGAGCGGGCCGGCGAGGTCGCCTCGACCGCGGGCCTGAAGCTCAAGGTCTGGGACGAGCAGCAGCTCGCCCGCGACGGGTTCGGCGGCATCGTCGGCGTCGGCCAGGCCTCAGCGCACCCGCCCCGGCTGATCCGGCTCGACTACACGCCGCGCGGCGCCGGACGGGACACCCCCCACGTCGTCCTCGTCGGCAAGGGCATCACCTTCGACACGGGCGGTCTCTCGATCAAGCCCGCCGAGGCGATGATGAACATGAAGCGCGACATGACCGGCGGCGGGGTCGTGCTCGCCGTCATGGGAGCGCTCGCGGACATCGACTGCCCGGTCCGCGTCACCGGCCTGGTGCCCGCGGCCGAGAACGCCGTCGGCGGCGACTCGCTCCGTCCCGGCGACGTGGTCCGTCACTACGGCGGCCGCACCAGCGAGGTGCGCAACACCGACGCCGAAGGACGCCTGGTCATGGCCGACGCGCTCGCCTACGCCGTGGCGGAGCTGAAGCCCGACGTCCTCGTCGACGTCGCGACGCTGACCGGGGCGATGAAGGTCGCGCTCGGCCAGCGCACCGGCGGCATCTTCGCCACCGACGACGCGCTCGCCGACCTGATCGTCACCGCCGGCGCCGCAGCGGGCGAGCCGCTGTGGCGGATGCCCCTCGTCGAGGACTACGAGGAGCGTCTCGAGTCCAAGGTGGCCGACGCCGACAACGCGGCCGGCGGACCCGGCGCGATCACCGCCGCGCTCTTCCTGAAGCACTTCACCGCCGGGCTGCCGTGGGCCCACCTCGACATCGCGTCGGTGGGCGACTCGCCCGTCGACACCTTCGAGTGGACCAGCGGCGCCACCGGGTTCGGCGCGCGAGCGCTGCTGCACTGGCTGGAGCTGCGCGAGCCGCTGGCCGGCATCAGCACCTGAGCCCCCTCGACCCCTGGAGGTCCCCATGCACGGTCTGACGGTTCGCTGGTCCCTCGTGAACGCCCCCGAGGGCGTGGAGGACGCGCTCAGCGCCTACGTGGAGTCGACGTCGCACGCACGCTTCACGGGGAAGCCGGGTCTGCGGTTCAAGACCTGGCGGCTGCGCGCAGGGGAGTGGTTCGAGGGCTGCTACGTCTTCGAGACCCCCGAGGCGCGTGACGCCTTCGAGAAGGAGTTCGCCGAGGTCGCGGCGGCGTCGCCGGGGTCCCAGATCGTCGGCTCGGCGCCGGTGCTGATCGAGCCGTGCGAGGTGGTCGCCGTGGCCGAGGGCGGGTCCGGCTTCCTCGCCGCCCCCCGTTACCGCTGACCCGTCACCTTCACATCGCATCCGGCGGCGTGTCGGGCCATCCGTCGACGGCGCGGTAAACCCGTCGCCGCCGCGCCCGTCGTACCTCTAGCCTGTGCGCCATGCTCGAGCTCGTCACGCCGCACTCACGCCTCCAGCGATCCTTCCTCGAGGCCGCCGACGAGTTCCTGGCAGCGGGTGAGGCGCACCACGCCGACATCCCCGCCGTGAGGCCCGAGGCCTTCACCGAGGACGTGCGGTTCACCCGCGAGGAGCTCGAGGACCCCGAGCGGTTCGCCAGGTTCGCGGAGTGGGTCGCGGGCCAGAAGGACGAGGGCTCGCCCCGGCCGGAGGGCTACGTCGCCGCGACCGAGCTGTGGATGGTCGCCGACGGCGAGTACGTCGGACGCATCAGCGTGCGCCACGAGCTCACCGAGCTCCTGCTGACCTGGGGCGGCCACGTCGGCTACTCGGTCCGCCCGTCGGCCCGGCGACGTGGGTACGCGACCCGGGCCCTCGCGCTGATGCTGCCGGTCGCCGCCGACCTCGGCATCGACCCCGTGCTGGTCACCTGCGACCCCGACAACGACGGCTCACGTCGCACGATCGAGAAGAACGGCGGCGTCTACGAGGACACCCGCGAGGGGAAGCTGAGGTACTGGGTGCCCGCCACCGCGCGGGACGTCATACGGACCGGTCGCAGTAGCGGCCAGGGTGTATGACGTCCTGACTCAGGACTCGGGGGTCCACACCTTCTTCGCGACGAGCAGGCCGTCGCCGACGGGCAGGAGCAGCGGCAGCAGCCGCTCGTGGTCCCGGACGGTCCTGCCGAGCTCGCGGATCGCCACCGTCTCGGCGTCGCGCTGCGCCGGGTCGGCCACGCGGTCGTGCCACAGGGCGTTGTCGAAGGCCACGATGCCGCCGGGCTTGAGCAGCCGTAGCGCCTCGGTGAGGTAGTCGGAGTACTCGAGCTTGTCGCCGTCGCAGAAGACCAGGTCGTAGTGGCCGTCGGTCAGCCGGGGGAGCACGTCGAGAGCCGCACCCGGGATCAGGCGTACTCGCTGGGGCGCGATGCCGGCCTCGGTGAAGGTCTGCTTGGCCATCCGCTGGTGCTCGGCCTCGGTGTCGACCGTGGTCAGCACGCCGTCGGGGCGCATGCCGCGCAGCATCCACAGGCCGGATGCCCCCGTGCCGGTACCGATCTCGACCGCGGCGCGGGCCTCGGTCACCGCGGCGAGGAACCGCAGCGTCGCGCCGCCGCCGGGGCCGATCGGCACGACGCCGACCTCCTTGGCTCGGGCGCGGGCAGCGGCCAGCACGTCGTCCTCGCGTACGAACTCCTCGGCGTAAGCCCAGCTGGTGGGCTTGAGTCCCGTAGCGATGATGGCCTCCTCTGTCGGCAAATCGTGGCAAATCGGGTCGACGGCTGTCTTCGGGCGTGACTCTACCGGCACCAGGGGTTTCGGACCGGGAACACCGGGGACCCTCGACACGTTGTTCAGGAAACACGAGCCTCGATCCTCAGGCGACTCTCAGGAGCGGCTCCTAGCGTGAGAGGGGACAGCACCCCGCATGGCGGTGACCGGACTCGGCGGCCTGGCCGCGAAGACCCCCTGGGGCAAGGAGCGCCCGATGAGCGACCTCGACCGCACTCCGGACCTGGCCGAGGCCTGGGAGGCGCCGTCCTGGGAGGACGTCGTCACCGAGCACTCCGCGCGCGTGTACCGCCTCGCCTACCGCCTCACCGGCAACCCCCACGACGCCGAGGACCTCACGCAGGAGGTCTTCGTCAGGGTCTTCCGCTCGCTGTCGAGCTACACCCCCGGCACCTTCGAGGGCTGGCTGCACCGGATCACCACGAACCTCTTCCTCGACCAGGCCCGCCGCAAGGCGAAGATCCGTTTCGACGCGCTCGCGGACGACGCCGACCTCCGGATGCCCAGCCGCATGCCGAGCCCCGACACCCAGGTGGCCGACGGCATGCTCGACGACGACATCGAGGCCGCGCTCGCCGACCTGCCCCCGGAGTTCCGCGCGGCCGTCGTGCTGTGCGACATCGAGGGCCTGACGTACGACGAGATCGCCGACGTCCTGGGCGCGAAGCTCGGGACCGTCCGCTCCCGCATCCACCGTGGCCGCAAGATGCTCCGGGCCGCGCTCGCCCACCGGGCCCCCTCGGCGGGGCGGCAGCGCTACTCCGGTCCCGTCGACGACCCCGACCTCGCCCCGCAAACGGTGTGATGAGGTACCTCGGAGGTCATCTCGGGATCACCGTCACCGCCCTCGTCGACGGGCAGCTCGACCCCGCCTCGTCCGAGCGCGCCTGGGCGCACGTGCACGGCTGTGCCTCCTGTCGCAGGCAGGTGGAGCGCGAGGGGTGGGTGAAGACCCAGCTCGCGGCGATGTCCGGCGAGCAGGGGCCGCCGCCGCAGCTCCTCGGCTCCCTGTACGGCCTCAGCGCCGCGACGGGTGACCCCGAGGCCGACCGCGCCGCCGCCTGGGCCGCGGTCGAGGAGATCGAGCGCCGCGGTCGTGGCCGCCGCCGCGCCGGGTTCGCGGTCGCCGGGGCCGGTTCCGTCTCGGCCGCCGTGCTGGGGCTCGCCTCGCTGACCGGCGCGACCCTGGGCATCGGCGGCGCACCGGCGAGCGCACCCACCACGACACCGAGCACTGCCCCCACCGCGATGATCGCCCCGCTGGCGCGGGTGCACGGCAGGCTCCCCCTCGAGACCCGGCAGCCACGGCCCGACCGGGGTGTGGGGCAGGGGACGAACAAGGGTGAGGTCCCGGCCGACTTGCAGCGGTAGGACAAAATGGCCCTGTGAGCGACAACCAGCCCGGCCGACCGGAGAGCCGAGACGACGACACCGCCCCGCTGTGGCCGCGCGCGGAGACGGAGCGTCCGGCGCACGACGAGACATCCGCGACCGAGCCGGGCTCCGAGCCGACGTACCCCCAGACTCCCCAGCAGGAGGCCCAGCAGGAGTCCCAGCAGGAGGCCCCGCAGGGCGACTGGGTCGGCTACGGCTACCCGCAGCGCGACGCTCATCAGCAGGACCCCTACGGCTACGCCCAGCAGGACCCGAACGGCTACCACGGCGCCTGGGCCCAGCAGACCCAGCAGCTTCCCTACCAGGGCTGGTACCCCCAGCCGACGCAGAGCGGCAGCCGGCTCCCCGGGTGGGTCTGGCCGGTGGTCGCGGCGACCGCACTCGTGGTCGGGCTGATCGGCGGCACGATGGGAGGCGCCCTGGTCTCCTCCTCGATGAACGACGACGTCGCGAACGTCCCGGTCATCGGTGGCAAGGACCCCGCTCCCGCACCGCTTCCCGACAACGGCTCCGTCGCAGCCGTCGCCGAGGCCTTGCTCCCGAGCACCGTGCAGATCCTCACCCGGGGCGGCACGGGCGCCGGGGGCAACGCGACCGGCTCCGGCTTCGTGGTCGACCGCGAGGGCCACGTGATCACCAACAACCACGTGGTCTCGGGCGCGAGCGACGAGGGGCGCATCGAGGTCATCGACCACGAGGGACGCCGCCACCCCGCAGAGATCGTCGGGCGCAGCCCGGTCTACGACATCGCCGTCCTCGACGTCGAGGGGGCGGAGGACCTCAAGCCTGCCGCCCTCGGCAGCTCCCGCTCCATGAACATCGGCGAGACCGTGGTGGCCATCGGGTCCCCGCTCGGCCTCAGCAGCACGGTGACCTCCGGGATCATCAGCGCGCTCGACCGACCGGTCACCGCCGGTGAGCGGGACGAGTCGTCGTTCATCAACGCCGTGCAGACCGACGCGGCGATCAACCCGGGCAACTCCGGTGGACCCCTGGTCAACCTCCGCGGCGAGGTGATCGGCGTGAACTCCGCGATCGCGACCATGGGCGGCTTCGCGGCGGAGTCCGGCAACATCGGTGTCGGCTTCGCGATCCCCATGGAGCAGGTCAAGGTCACCGCGACCCAGATCGTCAACAGTGGTCAGGCGGAGTACCCCGTGATCGGGGCGGAGGTGGACACCGGCTCGCGCCGCGACGGCGCCGAGATCGTCAAGGTTCCCTCCGGCACACCTGCGGACCAGGCCGGTCTCGAGAACGGCGACATCGTGCTCGCGGTGGACGAGAAGCCGGTCTCCGACGGGATCGGGCTGATCGTAGCGATCCGCAGCCACCAGCCCGGAGAGAAGATCCGTCTGACCGTCCGCCGCGACGGCGAGGTGCGCACGCTCGAGATCACCCTCGACGCGAAGGTCGGCTGACCCCTCCGGCCGGCTGCTCGATCAGGTCGCCTCGAGGTCGTACGGCGGACGCTCCCCACGCTCGAGGGGGCGCAGGCCCGGTCGCATCGGCACCGTGCTCGCCGTGTCGTCGGGCTCCTCGTCCATGGCCTCCAGGATGTGCTTGCGCACGACCTGCCGCGGGTCGAGGTCGGTGAGCTCGAGGTCCGCGAACTCAGGCCCGAGCTCGTTGCGCAGGTCGTCGCGGGCTGCCTGGGTGAACTGCCGCACCTGACGCAGGAAGCGGCCGGCCTGTCGGGCGAACTCCGGAAGCCGGTCGGGGCCGAACACGAGGATGGCCACCACGAAGATCACCAGGAACTCTGGCAGCCCGACTCCGAACACAGGTCAGAATCTACCCGCAGGAGTGAGCCCGAGCTGCATGCCGGCGAGACCGCGTCCACGGCCCGACAGTGTCGCGGCGACCTTGGCCAGCTCCTGGCCGGCCGGGGAGTCGGGAGCGGTCTCGACGATCGGCTTCCCGCTGTCGCCACCCTCGCGCAGCGCGAGGTCGAGCGGCACGTCGCCGAGGACCGGCACGTCGTAGCCGAACCGGCTCGAGAGAGTCGCCGCCACCCGGGCGCCGCCGCCGGACCCGAAGACCTCGAGCCGGTGCTCGGGGCCGCAGTGCGGGCAGGGCAGGAAGGACATGTTCTCCACGACGCCCACGACGCGCTGGTGCATCATCGAGGCCATCGTGCCTGCGCGCTCGGCGACCTCCGCGGCCGCCTCCTGCGGGGTCGTGACGACGACCACCTCGGCGTTCGGCAGGTGCTGGCCGAGCGAGATCGCGACGTCGCCGGTGCCGGGCGGGAGGTCGAGGAACAGCGCGTCGAGGTCGCCCCAGTAGACGTCGGAGAGCATCTGCACGAGGGCCCGGTCGAGCATCGGGCCGCGCCACGCGACGACCTGGTCGCGTCGCGGCTTGAGCATGCCGATCGAGATCACCGAGATGCCGTGCTCGGTGGGCACCGGCATGATCATGTCCTCGACCTGGGTCGGGCGGACGTCACCGACGCCGAGCATCGCGGGGATCGAGTGGCCGTAGATGTCGGCGTCCACGATGCCGACCTTGAGGCCCTGGGCGGCCATCGCCACCGCGAGGTTCACGGTCACCGAGGACTTGCCGACGCCGCCCTTGCCGCTGGCGATCGCGTACACCTTGGTCAGCGAGTCCGACTTCGCGAACGGGATCTCCCGCTGCGCCTGGCCGCCTCGCAGCACCTCCTGGAGACCCGCGCGCTGCTCGGCGCTCATCACGCCGAGGGTGAGGTCCACGCCGGTCACGCCGGGGACCTTCTCCAGCGCGGCGGTGACGTCGCGGGTGATGGTGTCCTTGAGCGGGCAGCCGGAGACGGTGAGGAGCACCGTGACCGAGACCTTGCCGGCCTCGTCGACCTCGACCGAGTCGACCATGTTCAGCTCGGTGATCGGGCGGCGGATCTCGGGGTCGTTGACGGTCGCGAGGGCCGCGTTGATCTGGTCCGTCATCGTGGAGGGCGGGGGCGTCATGCTGTTCAGGGTACGCGGGCGTTCACAAAGTGATCAGCGCCGGTCCGCGTGGCCTTCGTCACCGCCGCCGGAGGCCGGGGCAGCGCCGGGCGCACCCGCTTCCTCCTCCTCGCGACGCCGCTCCTCGAGCTCGTTGAGCAGCGACCGGAGCTCCGAGCGCACGTAGTCACGCGTCGCGACCTCGCCGATCGCCATCCGCAGCGACGCCATCTCCCGGGCCAGGAACTCCATGTCCGCGTGGGCCCGGGTGTTGGCCTGCCGGTCCTGCTCGGTGATGACCCGGTCGCGGTCCTCCTGCCGGTTCTGCGCGAGCAGGATCAGGGGTGCGGCGTACGACGCCTGCAGGCTGAGCATGAGCGTGAGGAAGATGAAGGGGTAGGCGTCCCACTGCCACTCCGGCGGGGCGATCCAGTTCCAGACCAGCCAGATCAGGACGAACCCGGTCATGTAGAGCAGGAACCGGGCGGTGCCCATGAAGCGCGCGAAGCTCTCGGCGAAGCTGCCGAAGACCTCGGGGTCGTACGTCGGACGGCGGACCAGCCTGCGCCGGGTCTCCTTGGGCTGGTCGAGCCGGGCGCGCGCGGGCTCGGCTCGCTCCTTGCGGCTCTCGCTAGCCATGCAGCAGCCCTCCTCGCGTGGGCCGCTCGCGCCAGTTCTCGGGGAGCAGGTGGTCGAGGAGGTCGTCGACGGTCACCGCACCGAGGAGCCGGCCGTCGTCGTCGGTCACCGGGGCGGCGACGAGGTTGTAGGTCGCGAGGTGGCGTGCGACGTCCTCCAGGGTGGCGCTCGCGGGGAGGGTCTCGAGGTCCGTGTCGAGCACGGCGCCGATCATCGTCGAGGGCGGCTCCCGGAGCAGCCGCTGGATGTGGGCGATCCCGATCAGCCGGCCGGTCGGCGGCTCGAACGGTGCCCGGCACACGTACACGAGCGCGGCGAGCGACGGGGTCAGCTCGGCATTGCGGACATGGGCGAGGGCATCGGCGACGGTGGCGTCCGGGGGCAGGATCACCGGCTCGGTGGTCATCATCGCGCCGGCGGTGCGCTCCTCGTAGGACATCAGCCGCCGCACGCTCTTGGCCTCGTCGGGCTCCATCAGCGCGAGCAGCGCCTCGGCGGTCTCCGGTGGCAGCTCGGCGATCAGGTCGGCCGCGTCGTCGGCGGACATCTCCTCGAGGACGTCGGCGGCACGCTCGCTGTCGAGGTTGCCGAGGATCTCGACCTGGTCCTCCTCGGGCAGCTCCTCGAGCACGTCCGCGAGCCGCTCGTCGTTCAGGGCCGCTGCGACCTCGCGCCGGCGTTTCGACGGCAGGTCGTGGATGACGTTGGCGAGGTCGGCCGGGCGCATCTCCTCGAGGGCGGCGAGCAGGTGGGTCGCGCCCTGGCTCTCCTCGGGCAGCGTGAGGCCGTCGACCTCGTTCCACTCCACGACGTGGGTCTGCCCGCGTCGGCCGAAGCGCTTGGACCCCTCTTGGAGGGCGACCCGGGACAGGTACCAGTCCCGGTTGCGCGCCTGCTCCATCGCCACGTCGTACACCGTGCCGACGATGCCGGAGTCGCGGATCGTCACCTTCCGGTCGAGCATCTGGCCGAACACCAGCGTCTCGGTGGAGCGCTGCTCGAAGCGGCGCATGTTCACGACGCCGGTCGTGATCACCTGCCCGCTGTCGACGTGGGTCACCCGGGTCATCGGCACGAACACCGAGCGCCGGCCGAAGACGTCGACCACGAGACCGAGCACGCGCGGCTGCTGGGGCCCCGTTCGCAGCGCCACCACGAGGTCGCGCACCTTGCCCACCTGGTCGCCCGCAGGGTCGAAGACCGGCAGACCCGCCAGCCGGGCGGCGAAGACGCGGTTCGGGGTAGTGCTCACGTGTCGATACGTTAGCGCTCGCACGCAGCCGAACGTGGTTGCACCAGCCCGGGGAGGATGCGGGAATGCTCACCTTCGACGTCGTCGACGTCTTCACCGACCGGCCCTTCGCAGGCAACCAGCTCGCCGTCGTGCACGGGGCGGAGGAGCTGAGCACCGCGCAGTGCCTCGCGATCGCGCAGGAGTTCAACTTCTCCGAGACCACGTTCCCGGCGGCGGTGGAGGGGTCGTCCTACTCCACGAGGATCTTCACCCCCGGCTCGGAGATCCCCTTCGCCGGACACCCGACACTGGGCACCGCGTGGGTGCTCCGCGAGCGTGGGCTGCTCGCCGCGGACGAGGTCGTCCAGCACTGCGGTGCAGGCGAGATCGGGGTGCGCTTCATGGCCGACGGGGCCGTCGAGCTCACCGCGACGCCCCGCGACGTGGCGGGCCCGCTCGACGAGGAGCTCACCGCCGCCCTGCTCGAGGACGTCGGCCTGTCACCGTCCGACCTGGCCGGGTCCGCATGGGTGGCAGGCACCGGCCTGAGCTTCGTGCACCTGCCGGTCATCGAGGACGCCGTGTCGAGGGCGCGGCCCTCCTTCACGCCCTTGTCGGAGTACGTCGACCGCTTCGCCGCCGTGGGTCGGACCCGCGACCCCATCGAGGGGGTCAACCTGCACCACGTCGCGGGGGAGGCGCCGGAGCTGACCGTCCGCTCGCGTGTCTTCGTGCCGGGGCTCGACGTGGCTGAGGACCCCGCGACCGGGTCGGCCGCGGCGGGGCTGGGCATCGCGCTCGTCGCCACGGGCCGCCTCCCCGAGGGCGGTCGCTACACGATCACGCAGGGCGTGGAGATGGGCCGACCCTCCCGGCTGTTCGGGCGGGTCGAGGTGGTGGACGGCGTCGCCACGCACTGCCACGTCGCGGGGCATGTGCAGAAGGTCGCGTCGGGCCGGATCGCGGTGCCGCCGGCCCGACTCAGCTGAGGCCGGGCCTGCGCCGCTGCCGGCGGTGGAGCACCCGGGGCAGCGCGCCTCGCGTGGTCGCGGAGGTCGGCGCGGGCGGGGCGTTGTGCGCGTCGTCGCTGAGCGCGCCGGGCTGCTCGACCAGGTCGCCGGTCGGGTCGATACGGACCACGACGCTGCGACGGGCCCACTCGTCCTT
The DNA here is from genome assembly GCA_963701425.1 of uncultured Actinomycetota bacterium. Lineage (GTDB taxonomy): Bacteria > Actinomycetota > Actinomycetes > Propionibacteriales > Nocardioidaceae > Nocardioides_C. Next base: position 124,710 of record CAVPAG010000002.1, read on the forward strand.
GACCGTGGTGAGGTCCTCGAGGTTCAACCGGTCGGTCACCAGCGCGGTGGTGACGTCGTCCCAGGCGTCGTCGTCGGGGCGGACGACCGACACGCGGCCGACCCAGGAGACCAGCCGGCCGCCGTTCTCCTTGCTGCGCATCACGACCTCGACCCGTTCGGCCTTCGCGATGCCGGGAAGCGGCTGCTCGTCGCCGCCCGCGACGAGGTGCAGCGCGTCGTCGTACCAGACGTGCCACGCGGCCCTGGCCCGCGCCGGGGTGCTCCCGGAGGGGTCGTCGTAGCGCAGCCAGCACACGCCGGTCTTCTTGCCGAGCTCCGCGATGAGCGCAGTGGTGAACGCGTCGGTCACGCCACCGAGCCTCCCACACCCCGACGACGGACGGGAGCATCCGCGGGGCGCGGCGGCGAGCAGGGGAGGCGGGAGGAACAATGCGGCGGGTGCGCACCCTGCTCCTGATGGCCGTCGGCGTCGTCGCGGTGTCGATGTCCGGGCCGCTGATGGCCGCCATGGTCGTCCCGCCGCTCGCGATCGCGTTCTGGCGCAACGCCCTGGCGACCGTCCTCCTGGCACCCTCGGCGCTGTCGACGAGGCGACCCGAGCTGACGTCCCTGGAGAGCCGGCAGCTGGTCCTGGTCGCCCTCGTCCGGCCTGGCGCTGGCGGTGCACTTCGCCACCTGGGTCACCTCGCTCACGCTCACCTCGGTGGCCTCGGCGACCGCGCTGGTCTCCCTCCAGCTCGCCTGGGTGGTGGCGTGGCAGCTGCTGCGGGGTGAGCGCTTCGGCGTCGGTGTCGTGACGGGGCTCGTCCTCGCCTTCGCGGGCGTGCTGGTCGTCTCCGGTGTCGACCTGTCGCTGTCGTTGCGTGCCCTGGCTGGCGACGGTCTCGCCCTCGTCGGTGGCGTCACCGCAGCGGCGTACATGATCGTCGGCTCCCGCGCCCGCCAGACGATGAGCACGACGACGTACACCTTCGTCTGCTACGGCACCTGCTCGGTGGCGCTGGCGGTCGCCGCGCTCGTCGCGGGGCAGGAGCTGGCCGGGTACGACGGGGGGCAGTGGCTGCTGCTCGTCGCGGTGACGCTGACCGCGCAGCTGCTCGGCCACTCTGTCTTCAACCACCTGCTCGCGACGACCAGCCCCGTGCTGGTCTCCCTGGCCATCCTGCTGGAGGTCCCGGGCGCCGCGCTGCTGGCGGCCTGGTGGCTCGACCAGCAGCCGCCGGCGGCCGCGCTGGTGGGTCTGGGCGTGATCCTGGCGGGGATGAGCCTGGTGATCCTCAGCAACCGGGCTCCGGTCGAGGCGGTCGTCGAGCCCCCGGTCGACTGAGGGTTCTCGTGACCAATGCCACGGGGCGGAGGCCTCCCCGCGGGCACTTACCTGCGAGTAGGCTCCCGGGCAATCTCCCCGTGTCGTCGAAGAGAGGTTCATCCATGTCCGACGCGCCCATCGCACGTGAGCTGCGCGCCCGCCGTTCCTGTCACGCCGTCCCGGGGTCGAACCCGCGCTTCCTCGAGAAGGCCCAGGGCCTCGACAGCGACCAGGTCTTCCTCGACATCGAGGACTCCGTCGCGCCGCTCGCGAAGCCGGACGCCCGGAAGAACATCGTCGAGGTGCTCAACACCGGCGACTGGGGCAGCCGCGTGCGCACGGTCCGCGTGAACGACTGGACGACGCAGTGGACCTACAAGGACGTCATCGAGGTGGTCGAGGGCGCCGGAGCGAACCTCGACTGCATCATGCTGCCGAAGGTCCAGACCGCCGACCAGGTCAAGGCCCTCGACACCCTGCTCACCCAGATCGAGACCACGATGGGCTACGAGGTCGGCCGGATCGGCATCGAGGCCCAGATCGAGAACGCCCTCGGCCTGATCAACGTCGACGACATCGCCACCGCGTCGCCGCGCGTGGAGACGATCATCTTCGGCCCCGCGGACTTCATGGCCTCGATCAACATGAAGTCGCTCGTCGTGGGCGAGCAGCCCCCGGGCTACGACGTCGGCGACGCCTACCACTACATCCTCATGCGGATCCTGATGGCGGCGCGCGCCCACAACAAGCAGGCCATCGACGGGCCCTACCTGCAGATCAAGGACATCGACGGCTTCAAGCGCGTCGCCGGCCGCTCCGCAGCCCTCGGCTTCGACGGCAAGTGGACGCTGCACCCGGACCAGATCGCGGCCGCGAACGAGGTCTACTCCCCGAAGCAGGAGGACTACGACCACGCGGAGAACATCCTCGACGCCTACGAGTACTTCACCTCGGAGAAGGGCGGCGCGAAGGGCGCGGTCATGCTCGGCGACGAGATGATCGACGAGGCCTCGCGCAAGATGGCGCTGGTGATCTCCGCCAAGGGCCGCGCGGCGGGGATGAAGCGCACGGACGTCTGGAGCGCCCCGGAGCAGTGAACCGGGGAGTGAGCTCCACCTGACCGACCGGCCTGGGAGCCGGGAGCACGCAAGGAGCCGCGGACCGACCGGTCCGCGGCTCCTGCTGTGTCTCGGGGCTTTCGCCGGGCCTGCTACCCGGGTCGGCCTACTCGGAGGCGTCCGCCACGTCGGCGGGCTGGCCGGACTGGTCGCCGGTCTCGTCGGCCTGGCCGCGGCTCTTGCCGAACGGGCGCGGACCGTGACCCTTGCCGAGCGTCTCGCGCAGCTTCGCGAGCAGCGCGTCGTCGCACGAGCCGACGACGAACTCCGCGAGCCCCCGCAGCTCCCTCTCCTGCACGGCGGGGTCGTCGCTGGTGACGCGCTCGTAGCGGACGTCGTGGGTGCGACCCGGCCGGGTGTCGCGCAGGAACTGCTGCATCTCCTCGACGCGCTTGAGCGTGCGCATCACGCGCTGCTCCTCCTGGTTCTGCCAGAAGCCGGAGGTGGAGACACTGGCGTGGTCGCGCTGGTTCAGCACGTACGTCGCGCGGGGGAAGATCAGCTCGAACCAGTCGAAGAACGCCGCCATCTCGTCACGCTTGACGCGGTGCCAGAGCACCTCCTTGAAGCCGAGCACGTCGACCTTCGAGCGGTCGGCCGAGCCGTAGAGGGACTCGAGCGTGAGGGCCCGGGCGGTCTGGACGAAGTTCTCGGGGTCGATCTCGTCGAGGCCGTAGAAGGCCGACTGCGGCCCCTTCCTGGCGTTCTCGTTGTTCTTCGCCTGGAACTCCTTCAGCCCTGCCCAGGCGCGGAAGAAGGGGAGGACGAACATGTTGTTCTCGCCGCGGACGAGGCTGCCGGGGAGGGTGTTGAGCAGCCCCTGGGTCAGCGTCGAGCCCGACCGTCCGTAGGTGACGACGAAGACGTAGCGCGGATGGTCCCCCGAAGAGCCGTCCTCACGGCGTCGGCTGAACAGTCCTTCGAGCTTCACGGTCTTGTCGCCTCCTGTGGTGACGGTTCGTGGCCCGTGTCGTGGGCCGGTCGGGGGTCGAGCGGGAGTGGTCGGGGGATCAGGCGCTGTCGCCGCGCAGCCGGCGCAGCAGGCCGGGGCGCTCCTGCGCCTGCTTGGGACCTGCGCCGTTCGCGCCGTCGCCGAAGAACTCGTCGAACGACTTGTACTGCCCGGGCTTGATGTAGGCCAGGATCTTCTGGCGGTGCGAACCCGACGGGGCGTCCTGGCCGAGGAAGGCGGCGATGTCGTCGATCAGGCCCTCGGGGTCGGAAAGCGCCTTCTCGTTGCTGACCAGGAGGCAGGGCCGGTCGGTGGCGAGGGCGAGACCGGTGTTCACCGCGTTGTTGGCCTCGGACTCGTGGAGCGCGAGGCGGGACGTGCGCCGGTTGAACTGGCGGTCGCGCTTGGCCTGGCTCAGGGCGGCCGCGACCGGGTCGCGGTAGACGACGATGAAGTACGGGTTGCGCAGGGAGTTGCTGAGCTCGGGGAGGTAGCCGCCCGCGGCCGGGAACTTCCAGCCCCAGACATCGAGCTCGGCGTTGCGGGCCTCGATGGCCTCGCGCATCTGCGGCATCGGGCGGTTCTGGAAGCGCTGGTCCTCGTTGTTCTTGCGCTGGCCCACCTGGCCCAGGTCGAGGCCGAGGGCCCGGGCCACGCCGGCGACCATGCTGGTGCCGCCGCGACGCGTGCCGAAGATCGTGTAGGTGCGCTGTCCCTCGAGCTCGGCGGGAGGGTTGAGGATCACGCTGGCGGTGTACTCCCGTGATGAGGGGTTCATCTCTCTCCGTTCACGTCGTGCATGGTCGGGCATCGTCTCGGAAGGTCAGCGGCCGCGCTTCGCGGCGAGCTCCTTCAGCAGGGTGTCCCACTGCGCGGAGACCGCCTCCTGGCTGCGCTCCTCGGCCTTGGCGAGTGCAGCGGTGGCCATCTTCCGGCGTGTGTCGTCGTCGAGCTCGATCATCTCGATGATCGCCCCCGCGAGCGCGTCGACGTCCTTGTTGGGCACGAGGAGGCCGTCCACCCCAGGAGTGATGATGTCACGAGGTCCCGCAGGGCAGTCCGTGCTGACCACCGGCACCCCGCAGGCCATCGCCTCGACGAGCACCATGCCGTAGCCCTCGGCGCGTGAGCTCAGCACGAACAGCGAGCCCTTGGCCATCTCCGCCTGCAGCGAGGTGCTGAACCCCTCGAGGGTCACGCTCTCGCGCAGCCCGAGCTCGTCGATCTGCTGCTCGAGCTCCTTGCGCTGCGACCCGTCGCCGTAGATCCGCAGCCTCCAGTCGGGGTGCGCGGCCGCCACCTGGGCCCAGGCGGCGACGAGGATGTCGAAGCCCTTGCTCCGCTCCAGCCGACCGGCGGCGACCACGACCTTCTCGGTGAGCGTCGAGTGGGGGCCGTGCCAGGCCGGGGTGCCGTTGGTCATCGTCTGCACATGGGTCTGCGACCCGAGCATCCGCTCGTAGCCGGCCGTGTCCTCGCTGGTGAGGGCCAGGAAGGCGTCGAGGCGGCCGGCGTACCTCTCGTAGAGGGACATCGTCGACCGGGGGCGCTCGACGAAGGGGCGGTGGTCCTCCGCGACCCGGAGGTAGCGGTCGGTGCCGAACCTGGCGAGGGCGATGTTGAGGCCCGGCTGCATGGTCACGACCGCACCGTCGCGCACCGAGCGCAGGTAGCGGGCGAGGACGAGGTCGGAGTAGAGGCTGTACTGCTTGTAGCGGGGCTCGCTCTCGGGCATCACGCGCGTGGGGACGCGGGACAGCCGCCGGCGCCAGAAGCCCTGGTCGGCCCGGCGGTCGATCGAGCGTGTGGACGGGAACGCCCGTCGGGGAGCGGGTGGACCGGCTGTGCCGCCGCCGAAGAGGCTGACCAGCTCCACGTCGTACCGGTCGGAGAGGTCCCGCGCGAGGGCGAGCGTGACCGTGAGCACCCCGCCGCCCTTGGTGAAGACGTCGTGGAGGAGGAAACGCAGCTTCATCTCGACTCCGTGGGCGGGGGATAGGGCGGTGTTCAGGCGGCCGGTGACGTGCCAGAGTAGCGGTCGCCGGACCCGCCGAGGGACGCGGTCACGCTGCGGAAGGTGATCTGGACAGCCTGTGAGGTTGCTCATGGCACCTTCGGGCCGGGCCACCCGATAATCTCCCAGACCACCCGTCACCATCCAGCCGAGGAGCACGAGCATGGGCCGTCTCTGCCAGACCGAGGGTCTCACCGACATCCAGGAGGAGATCCTCAAGACCGTCCGCAGCTTCGTGGACGAGCAGATCCTGCCGGTGGCGGGTGAGCTGGAGGCGAAGGACGAGTACCCCACCGAGATCGTGGAGGGGATGAAGGAGCTCGGCCTGTTCGGTCTCACCATCCCCGAGGAGTACGGCGGCCTCGGTGAGTCGCTGCTGACCTACGCGCTCGTCGTGGAGGAGATCGCTCGCGGCTGGATGAGCGTCTCGGGCATCGTCAACACCCACTTCATCGTGGCTTACATGCTGATGCAGCACGGCACCGAGGAGCAGAAGCAGTACTACCTGCCCAAGATGGCCGCCGGCGAGATCCGCGGTGCCTTCTCGATGTCGGAGCCCGGCTGCGGCTCGGACGTGTCGGCGATCAAGACCAAGGCGACGCGCAACGGCGACAGCTACACGATCAACGGCCAGAAGATGTGGCTGACCAACGGTGGCTCCTCCACCCTGGTCGCGGTCCTGGTGAAGACCGACGAGGGCGCCGACAGCGTCTACAAGAACATGACGACCTTCCTGGTGGAGAAGCCCGCAGGCTTCGGCGAGGTCAAGCCCGGGCTCACCGTGCCGGGCAAGATCGAGAAGATGGGCTACAAGGGCGTCGACACCACCGAGATGGTCTTCGACGGCTTCGAGATCGGCGCCGACCAGATCCTCGGCGAAGCGCCGGGCCGTGGCTTCTACCAGATGATGGACGGCGTCGAGGTCGGCCGTGTGAACGTCGCCGCGCGTGGATGTGGCGTGGCCTTGCGTGCCTTCGAGCTCGGGGTCGCCTACTCCCAGCAGCGGGAGACCTTCGGCAAGAAGATCGCCGAGCACCAGGCGGTGCTGTTCCGTCTCGCGGAGATGGGGACCAAGATCGAGGCGGCCCACCAGATGATGGTGAAGGCAGCACGCACGAAGGACCGTGGCGAGCGCAACGACCTCGAGGCCGGCATGGCGAAGTACCTCGCGTCGGAGTACTGCTCCCAGGTGGTCGAGGACTCCTTCCGGATCCACGGCGGCTACGGCTTCTCCAAGGAGTACGAGATCGAGCGGCTCTACCGCGAGGCGCCGATGCTGCTGATCGGTGAGGGCACCGCGGACATCCAGCGGATGATCATCGGCCGCCGCCTCCTGGAGGACTACAAGCTGAAGGGCTAGGACCCGAGGCATGGCGCGACGCGTCTACCTGCACGTAGGGACCATGAAGGCGGCCACGAGCTACCTCCAGGCCCTCTTCGACGAGAACCGCGACCTCCTCGCGCAGCACGGCGTCACCTGGCACACGACCCGGTTGAGCCAGCACGCCGTCCACGACTTCCAGGGCTCCCGGATGCTGCCGCCCGGCGGCGAGGGGAGCTGGAAGCGGCTGCGTGAGGAGATCAGCGGTACGACGGGCGACGTGCTCGTCTCGATGGAGCTCATGGCGCGCATGCCGGAGCGCGAGGCGAGGCGGCTGGTCAAGGGTCTCGACGCGGACGAGCTGCAGGTCGTCGTGACCGCGCGCGACCTCACCCGGATCGTCCCCTCGCACTGGCAGGAGACGACCCAGAACCGCGGCACGACGACCTGGTCCGACTTCGTCGCCGAGGTGTGCGCGGGGGAGCCGGCGACCCCCGACCTCGACCTGCCCTTCTGGAGGAACCACCACCTCCCCACGATCGTGCGGACCTGGTCCGCCGTCGCGGGCGAGGGGAACGTCACGCTCGTCACGATCCCGTCCTCGGGGTCCGGCAGCGTCTGGGAGCGGTTCGCCTCCGTGATCGGCGTCCCGGCCGACCAGGCGGTCGAGCCGTCCTTCGGCAACGCCGCGCTGGGCGCCCACTCGGCCGAGCTGATGAGGCGGCTCAACGAGCGGGTGGCCGACCTCGAGTTCGAGGAGTACCGCCGAGGCTTCAAGGTGGGACTCGCCAAGCACGGCCTCGCAGACCGGGCCGACAAGGAGCCGCGCACCTCGTTGACGCCCGACCGGCACGCCTGGCTCCGCGATGCGGCGGTTGCCATGGTCTCGCAGCTGCGCGAGACCGGCGTCCGCGTCGTGGGGGACCTCGACGACCTGGTCGGGCCCCTCGAGCCGCACGGGCAGGCTCTCGACCCGGCGGCGAGCACCGACGGCGAGCTGCTCGACGCCGCCCTCGACGGCCTGGCGATCCTCGGGGAGCGGCTCGCCGACGCGCAGCTCACCAACGACCGTCTCCGCCGCCGGCTGAGGGGCAAGGAGGAACCCCGGCGCAGCCCGCGGAGGCCGCTGCGGCGTCGGCTAAGGTGACCGGCGTGTCCCACAGAGTCTTCCTGCATGTCGGTCTGCCCAAGAGCGGGACGACCTACATCCAAGCGGTGCTCGGCAAGAACAAGAGCCTCCTGAAGGAGCGCTCGTCGCTTCTGTACCCGGGCGAGACGTGGGGACGCCAGGTCGACGCGGTCCGTGACGTGCGGCGGATGAAGCTGCCGCCGTCGCAGAAGGCCGCCGTCACCGGAGCCTGGGACCGCCTGGTCTCCGAGATGGAGGTCTGGCCGAACGACTCGATCGTCTCGATGGAGTGGCTGTGCATGGCCACGCCGGGGCAGATCCAGCGCATCGCGAAGGACCTCGCGCCGGCTGAGGTGCACGTCGTGTTCACCGTGCGCGACGTCGCACGCACCGTGCCCGCCGCGTGGCAGGAGTTCAGCCAGAACCGCTCCACCTGGCGCTGGCCGGAGTTCCTCGAGCAGGTCACCTCGGACGACCCGATGGAGACCGAGGCGGGCAAGGCCTTCTGGGGACAGCAGGACATGGAGCTCCTGCTCGACCGCTGGGCCGCGGTGATCCCGGCCGAGCGCGTCCACGTGGTCACGCTGCCCCAGAGCGGCGCCGACCCGGCCGAGCTGTGGCGCCGGATCGCCCAGGTGCTCGGCATCGACCCGAGCGGCTACGACCTCACCGACCTGGGATCCAACGCCTCGCTCGGCATGGAGTCCGCCGAGCTCATGCGCCGCCTCAACGTCCGCCTCCGCGAGCAGGGGGTGTCCGTCCCGGTCTACAACCGGGTGTTCAAGCACAACCTCGCCAAGAAGACCCTGGCCGCGCGCAAGGGACAGGAGTCCAAGGTGCTCCTGCCCGCGGAGTACCACGACTGGGCGCGCGCCCGCGCCGATCAGCAGATCGGCGCCATCAAGACCTCCGGTGCGCAGGTGGTCGGTGACCTCGACGAGCTCCGCCCGGTGCTGAAGGACTCGAGCGACGTCCAGACCGTCGCCGCCGAGCCCGACGCCGACGCCGTCCTCGACGCAGCCGTGCAGGCCCTCGCCGCCGTCGCCCTCGACACCCCGCGCCGCAAGAAGCGGGCGGCCGCCGCGGCGAAGCCGAAGCCGAAGCCGGCTGCCCCGCGCGAGGGGGTGGTCCGCCGGACGAGGCTCGACTGGCTGGACCGCGTCCGAGGCCGCTCCGCGAAGGACCTGACCGCGGCCGTCCTGCGTCGCGTCCGCCGCGCCCCCCGAACGGAGACCTGACATGGCACGCCGCATCTTCGTCCACGTGGGCAGCCCCAAGACAGGTACGACGTTCCTGCAGGAGGTGCTCTGGTCGCAGAAGGACCTCGCCGAGGAGCAGGGGCTGCTGCTGCCTCTGGACGGGTTCTTCGACCACTACCTCGCGACCCTGGAGGTCCGCGAGATCGACCCGCAGCCGGCGGACGTCGAGCGGGCGACCGGGGTCTGGGGCCGGATCGCGGAGGCGTCGCGGGCGTGGGACGGCGACGTGCTCGTCTCCCACGAGCTCTTCGCGCCCGCGACCGCGGTGCAGGCCGAGCGAGCACTCGAGGCGTTCGGACCCGATGCCGAGGTCCACCTCGTGCTCACGGTCCGCGACCTCGTCCGGCAGATCCCCGCCGAGTGGCAGGAGCACGTCAAGCACCGCTCCTCGTCCCACTTCGACCAGTTCGTCGCCGACCTCCGTCGCGAGGACCCCACGACGTGGTTCTGGCAGGTCCAGGACTTCGTCGACGTACTCAAGCGGTGGGGGTCCACGCTCCCGCCCGAGCACGTCCACGTGGTGACGGTCCCGCCCGCCGGTCAGCCGACGAGCCTGCTGTGGGACCGCTTCGCCGGCCTCCTGGGTCTCGACCCGTCGACCTTCACCACGACCGGCCTGCGGGCCAACACCTCCCTCGGTTACGAGCAGGCCGAGCTGCTGCGGCGCGTCAACGTCGAGCTCGGCGACCGGCTTCCCCTGCCGGGTCCCTATGCACCCGATGTGAAGTCGATGTTCGCCGAGCGCGTGCTGTCCCAGCAGCCCGGCACCCGGCTCGCCCTCAGCGGCGACGGCCTCGACTACGCGGTGCGCCGCTCCGAGCAGCTCGCCCGCGACCTCGGCCAGCTCGGCGTCGACGTCGTCGGCGACCTCGCCGAGCTCGTGCCCGACCGCGACCGCCTCGCGCAGCAGCCGCCGGTCGCGCCGCCGAGCGACGACGTCGTGCTCACCGAGAGCATCACCGCGATCACCGGCCTGCTCCAGGAGTACTCCGACCTGCGGCGACGGGCCCACCGCGAGCGCCAGGAGCTGCACCGCCTCCAGCTGCTCGAGCGGGAGATGCGCGAGCGGCCGGCCAAGCACCTCCTGCGCGGCCTGAGCGAGCGCTGGGGCTGGGCTGGCAAGGCCCGCGGCCTCGCCCGTCGCACCAGGGAGAGGCTCCGCTCCGTCGGTCGCGGACGGTAGCCGGATGTCCCTGTCCCGCGTCTCGGGGCACTTCCGTGAGCAGGCCGAGGCCTGTGGCCGGCTCGGCTCGCCGATGTACGCCGAGCTGCTCGGCCGCCTGACCGACGACCTCGACGCCGGGGGCGTGACCGGGGAGGTCCTCCAGGGACACGAGGACGACCCAGGACCGTCTGGCGCTCGCGCTCCGGCTGGCCGGGACGATCCACCGGCTGGTCCTGGACCGCCGGGCCGGCGAGCTCGCCACCTGCTACCCGAGCGTGGGTGGCACCTGGGACCTCGCGACGGCCTGGCCCCTGCTCGAACGCCTGCTCCGGGAGCGTCGTGACGAGATCCGGCAGGGGCTGCTGAGCCCACCCCAGACGAACGAGATCGGCCGGTCCGCGGCCCTGATGGGCGGGCTGCTCCGCATCGGGGAGACCTCTGGCCTGCCCGTGCGGCTGATGGAGATCGGCTCCAGCGGCGGGCTCAACCTGAACGCCGACCGGTTCGCCTACCTCGACGGCGACACCGTGCTCCAGGGGCCGGCGGACAGCCCGGTGCGGCTCACGGACTGCTGGCGGGGGCGACCGGTCGTGCCGTGGCCGGACCTGGCCGTGGTCGAGCGGCTCGGCAGCGACCTCGCGCCCGTCGACGTGAGCACCACCGAGGGCCGGCTCACCCTGACCTCCTACGTCTGGCCCGACCAGCGCGAGCGGCTGGAGCGGCTGCGCAGCGCGTTCGCCGTGGCCGCGGAGCATCCGGTGGAGGTACGCCGGGCGGACGCCGTGACGTTCGTGAACGACGTCGACCTGCGCGAGGGCGCCACCACGGTGCTGTGGCACAGCGTGATGTGGCAGTACCTCGGCCCCTCGGACCAGGACGCCGTGACCGCGCGGGTCGAGGCGCTCGGGGCGGCCGCGACCGAACAGTCGCCCTTCGCGCATCTCGCGGCCGAGCCCGCCCGGCGTACTCCGGGAAGCGGCCACGAGTTCCTGGTCACCCTGCGCCTCTGGCCGGGCGGGGAGCGTCAGGTCGTCGGGACCACGGTCGGGCACGGGATCCCGACGACGTGGGAGTAAACCGCTCGACGGCGAGGGTGGCTCGTGCCAGGGTTGCCACGAGATGTCACCCACGCAGGAGGTTCGGGCATGGCCGCGCAGAGCGACGGTTCGGCAGACAACGAGGACCTGAAGGCCAAGATGCGTGAGGCCCTCGCGCGCAAGCAGGACAAGGGCCGGGGCGTCGGACAGCGTACGGGCGCCAAGGAGAAGGCGCACGGTCCCGAGGTGGTCGGCGGCGCCCCGAAGATGCACCGCCGCAAGGCCGGTGGCGGGGGCTCCTGAGCCCGTCGGGGACCGGCCGGCGGCTACGCGTGAGTAACGCCACCCCTCCGGCCTCTCCCGCTGCCTGCCCGGTTTCGGCACGATAGGGCGAACGCCCGACGTCGAGACAACAGGAGTGTGTGGGATGCAGTTCGGTCGCAGCTACGAGGAGTTCGAGGTCGGCGCGACGTACAAGCACTGGCCGGGCAAGACGGTCACGGAGTACGACGACCACCTGTTCTGCCTGTTGACCATGAACCACCACCCGCTCCACATGGACGTCAACTACGCCGAGAACACCACCCAGTTCGGCAAGAACGTCGTCGTCGGCAACTACATCTACTCGCTGCTGCTCGGCATGAGCGTCCCCGACATCTCCGGCAAGGCGATCGCGAACCTCGAGATCGAGTCGCTGCGTCACGTGGCGCCGACCTTCCACGGCGACACGATCTACGGCGAGACCACGGTCCTCGACAAGTGGGAGAGCAAGTCGAAGGACGACCGCGGCGTGGTCTACGTCGAGACCATCGGCTACAACCAGGACGGCAAGGTGGTCTGCATCTTCCGCCGCAAGGTGATGGTGCCGAAGGAGAGCTACCTCACCGAGCGCGGCGGCGAGCAGCCCGGCCGACCGGTCCCGCAGCCCGACAAGAACTGGCCGGGGGCCGCCGCCGAGTGACGCGGTGCTGAGCCGAGACCGAGCGGACGTACTTCGGTGTCGTGGGTGCCGTGGCGGTCGTCCTGGGCCTGCTGCTCGCGGCGCTCTCCCGCCCCATCCGCAGGCTGATGGCGGGTGTCCACTGAGCCCGGTCAGGAGCCGAGCACGCCCCACTCCTCGAGCGCCTCGACCAGGCCGGGTGCGCAGTCGAGCTCGCGCACCTGTTCCGGGGTGAACCAGCCGACGTCTGCGGCGTCGTCGCCCGCGACCACGGCGGCGGTCTCCGCGTCGTCGACCGGTCTGCACCGGTAGTCGCGGATCACGAAGACCGAACCGTCGGGGGCGTCGCGCTCGACCGTGCCGACCAGCTCTCCCACGAGCACGGGGAGCGCGGTCTCCTCGAGCACCTCGCGCGCCGTCGCCGCCGCGTCGTCCTCACCCGGCTCGACCCGGCCGCCCGGCACGGACCAGCACCCTTGTGCGGGCGGGTTCGCCCGCCGGACGAGCAGGATCCGCCCGTCCGGCGCGGTCACGATGCCGCCGACGCAGTCGACCCGTCGCCGTTCCACGGGCCCAGCGTAGGGGGGAGCGGCGACGCAGGGTGGACGCATGCGTCGACGCAACGGCGTTCCGACAGGGGCACCGAGCGTCGCCTCGGTGAGGAGGCGCCGGACTGGCGCGGTTCCTTGACGTGGGCTGTCACGGGCACGACGGTGGACCCTATGAGTCTCGCGGCCGGCTGCCCCCGCTGCACGTCCCCCGTGGCCCAAGGTGAGGACGGCTGGCGCTGCACCGACCACGGCGCGATCACGCCGTTGTGGCGGCCACCGGCCGCGACCTACGAGGCGATGGCCGAGCACCTGCAGAACTGCGGCGGCGCGCCCACCCTGGTGCCCTGGCCTCTCGCACCGGGCTGGACGATCACCGACTTCGGCTGCGTCTCCGCCCCCGACCAGGACGCCCGGGCCAGCATGCTCTCGTGCCGAGGCCTCACCGACCTCGACGGTGTGGTGGATCTGACCGTCGTCTCGGAGGAGCCGGGCGTCGGCCTCGGCGCTCGCTGCGCCGGCACCGACCACACCGACCCGGGAGCAGAGATCGGTGACGGCCCCCCGCATGCCAAGGTGCGCATCGACGGGGTGGCGCTGCCGCTGTGGTCGGTCTCCACCTCGAACTGCGATGCCAGCTTCGACAGGACGGTCTTCGCCGGCGAGGCACACGGGCGATGGCTCTGGCTGATCCTGCGTCCGGCCTCGGCGGCCCTGCTCCTTCGTGACGAGTGGATCCTGGCCGACCTGACAGGCGTGGGACCTGAGCTCATCGACGTACCCTTCGGGGGAAACCCGCCCCCGTGGTGAGGAGGGTGGTGGCGGCTAGGCTGCGCGGGTGCGCATCGACCTCCATACCCACTCGAACCGCTCCGACGGGACCACCTCGCCCGGTGCACTGGTCCGTCACGCGCGCGAGGTGGGGATCGACGTACTCGCCCTCACCGACCACGACACGACCGAAGGGTGGGTGGAGGCCGCCGACGCCGCGAGCCAGGAGGGTCTGACCCTGGTCCGCGGGATCGAGATCAGCTGCAAGCTCCAGGGCAGTGCCGTGCACCTGCTCGCCTACCTCCCCGACCCGACCTACGAGCCGCTCGCCGAGGAGCTCGAGCGGATCCTCGACGGTCGCAACGCCCGGCTTCCGGCGACGGTGGCGAAGCTGCGGGCGCTCGGGATCGAGATCGACGAGGACGACGTACGCCGCGTCTCCGGCGACGCCGCGGGGATCGGCCGTCCTCACGTGGCCGACGCCCTGGTCGAGAAGGGGGTCGTGCAGGACCGCGGGGAGGCCTTCGACACCTACCTCGGCTCCCGGGGCCCGGCCTACGTCAAGCGTTACGCCGCGCCGCTCGAGGAGATGGTGCGGATGGTCGCCGCGGCCGGCGGGGTGAGCGTGGTCGCACACCCGTGGGGCAGGCGCTACACCCACCAGGCGCTCGACGAGGCACGCTTCGCGGCGCTCAAGGCCGACGGCCTCGTGGGCATCGAGGTCGACCACCAGGACCACGACGAGCCGACCCGCGAGGAGCTGCGGTCGATCGCGCGCAACCTCGACCTGGTCGTGACCGGGTCCAGCGACTACCACGGTGAGGGCAAGGTCGACCACGACCTCGGCTGCAACACCACCGACCCCGACGAGCTCTCGCGTCTCGTCGAGCTCGCCCGGGCGTCTGCCAAGGCCTCGGGCCGCACGACCCCCGAGGTCCTGGTGCCGTGAGCTGGCTCGACCTCGTGCTGATGACCGAGGTGTTCGTGACGCTGTTCGTGATCATGGACCCGATCGGCACCATCCCGGTGTTCCTCGCCCTCACCGGCGGTCGGTCGGCCGCGGCGATGCGCCGTGCCGCGTGGCAGGCGGTGGCTGTGTCGTTCGGCGTGATCGTGGCGTTCGCGTTCTTCGGCCAGCAGATCCTCGGCTACCTCAACATCTCCTTGCCTGCCTTGCAGATGGCCGGCGGGCTGCTGCTCCTGCTCATCGCGCTCGAGCTGCTCACAGGCAAGGAGCAGTCGATCAGCCAGGGGCCGGGTGCGAACGTCAACGTGGCTCTGGTGCCCCTCGGCACGCCGATGATGGCCGGGCCGGGCGCGATCGTCGCGACGATGGTGTTCTCCGACCAGGTCGGGGGCCTCGACACCTTCGCGGGGGTCGCCCTCGGCGTCCTCCTGGTGCACGTCTCCCTCTGGCTGTCGATGCGGTTCTCCGTGCCGATCCTCAAGGTGATCCGGGAGAGCGGCGTCCTCCTCGTCTCGCGGATCGCGGGTCTGCTGCTGTCCGCGATCGCGGTCCAGCTGATGGCGGACGCGGTCCGGGCCTTCCTGGCCGGCGAGGGCTGAGCCGCCCCTCCGAGGACGGACGGTGACGCGCTACTTGCGACCGAGCCCCTGGAACCTCGCCTGGAGCGACGACGGGGTGTAGCGAGCCACTCCGCTGAGCACCTTGTAGCGCTTGCTCGGGACGGAGATCGTCCGCCCCCGCTCGAGGTCGTCCAGCGCCTCCCGCACCAGCCGGTCGGCGTCGAGCCACATCCAGCCCGGCGCCGAGTCGCGGCCGACGCCCATCCGCTCGTGGAACTCGGTGCGCACGAACCCCGGGCACAGCGCCATGCCACGCACGCCACGGTCGCGGTAGGTCAGGTCGAGCCACTCGCTGAACGACACCACGTAGGCCTTCGCCGCGCTGTAGGTGCCGCGGGGGAGGAAGGCTGCGACGCTCGCGACGTTGACGATCGCGCCCTCGCCCCGCTCCAGCATCGGGCCGATCGCGGCGTGGCTGAGGCGCATCACCGCGGTGACCAGGACGTCGAGCATCTCCTGCTCGTCCTCGACGGTGTTCTCGGTGAAGGGGTGCTTGTGCCCGAAGCCGGCGTTGTTGACCAGCAGGGAGATCGGGCGCTCCCGGTCCGCGACGCGGGCCTCGACCAGGGCGAGCTCGGCCCGGTCGGCGAGGTCGGCCACGAGCACGTCGACGTCCACGGCGTACGTGCGTCGAAGCTCCTCGGCGAGCTCGTCGAGCCGCTGCTTGTTGCGGGCGACGAGGACGAGGTCGTGGCCGCGTGAGGCGAGGACGTCGGCGAAGGAGCGGCCGATACCGGCGGTGGGACCTGTGACGAGAGCGGTTCCGAGAGACATGCGGACAGCATTCCACGGACTGCCGGCCCGCCCCGTCGGTGTCTCGGGCACAATGTTCCGTGATGAGTACTCAGATTCTCGCGATCGCCAACCAGAAGGGGGGCGTCGCCAAGACGACGACCGTAGCCTCCCTCGGCGCCGCTCTGGCCGAGCAGGGCAAGACCGTTCTCATCGTCGACCTCGACCCGCAGGCCTGCCTGACGTTCTCCCTCGGGATCGACCCCGAGGATCTCGAGCTCTCGGTGCACCACGTGCTCACCAAGGGCATCGACGCGACCGAGGTCATCATCGAGACCGACGACGGGGTCGACCTGCTGCCGGCGACCATCGAGCTCGCCCGTGCCGAGGCCGACCTGCTGACGCGCACGGGTCGTGAGTACGTCCTGCGGGCCGCTCTCGAGGACCTGGACGGCTACGACTGGGTGCTGCTCGACTGCCCCCCGTCGCTCGGCGTCCTGACCGTCGCAGCCCTGACCGCCGCCACCGGTGTGCTCATCCCGCTCCAGTGCGAGACGCTGTCCCACCGCGGCGTGGGCCAGCTGCTCGACACCGTGCACGACGTGCGGCGCTTCACCAACAAGCAGCTCGCCGTCTGGGGCGTCCTCCCGACGTTGTACGACGGCCGCACCAACCACGCGCGTACCGTCCTCGAGACGATCTCCGAGACCTATGACCTCGACGTGATCGAGCCTCCGATCCCGAAGTCGATCCGCTTCGCGGAGGCCCCGGCCGCGGGACGCTCGATCCTCGCGACCGCCCGCAAGAACAGGGGCGCCGACGCGTACCGCGACGTGGCCGTCAGCCTCACGAAAAAGGCGGCCTCCGGAGCCTAGACTCGGGCGCATGGCACCGCGCCCAGGCAGGCACCGCTCCGTGCGACCGCGCTACGGCCGGATCTGCTCTGCGTTCAGCGCGCTCGGCATCACCGCTGTCGCGGTCCTCGGCGCGACCGGCGTTCTCCCCAGCGCCGACACCGGTGAGAGGACTCTGGTCGCCGGGTCGGCCGGTTCCCCCGCACAGGGGACGATGCGGCTCAGCGGCTTCACCGAGGCGAGCAGGATGCGTCACCCCGAGCCGCCCGTCATGGCGGACGCCACCACTACACCGGATGTGGTGCCCGAGCCGGCCCCTGTCGAGTCCGACGCCCTGCCGGCCGGCTCCGGCAGTGGCAAGCGCGTGGTCTTCGACATGAGCGCCCAGCGGGTGTGGCTCGTCGACCGCGGAGACCTGGTACGCCGGACCTACCTCGTGTCGGGCAGCCTCACCGACAACCTCGAGCCGGGGACCTACGAGGTGTACTCCACCTCGCGCCATGCCGTGGGCATCGACGACTCGGGCCGGATGCAGTACATGGTCCGCTTCGCACACGGCCAAAGGGCAGCCATCGGGTTCCACGACATCCCCGTCGACGACGGCGAGCTCGTGCAGACCCGCGCCCAGCTCGGCACGCCCCAGTCACACGGGTGCATCCGGCAGTGGCGTCCTGATGCACGGGCGTTGTGGTACTTCGCGATCGTCGGGACGAAGGTCGTCGTCACCGCCTGACCGCTGCGCGGGATGTGACCGGCGGACGGTCCGCCGGCAGCGAGACCGTCCTCAGCGCACATCGTCGCGCCCGCCTGTGCGGCGCTCGGTCAGTCCGTGGAGGCCTGGGCCGTCTGGCCGCTGCGCGTGCGACGACGACGGCGGTTGCGGGAGTCCGCGAGCCCTCGCCACCACCCTCCGAGGACGCAGCCGGGGCGGGTGAGCCGCCCGTCGTACCGGCGTCGGTCTTCTCACCACCGCGGGTCCGCGTGCGGTTCCGGTCGCGGCGAGGGCGGTCCTCACGCTCCGAGCGCGGCTTGGACTCGCGAGCGGGCTTCTCGGCCTGAGTCTCGGGCACGAGGCGGCCCTTGGTGCCCGGGGGGATGCCCTGGTCGTGGAAGAAGTGCTCCGAGGTGGAGTAGGTCTCGACCAGCTCGTCGAACGGCAGGCCGAGGGTCTTGTTGATGACCTTCCACCGAGTCACGTCGGCCCAGTCGACGAACGTGATGGCGATGCCCGTTGCGCCAGCACGGCCGGTGCGGCCGATCCGGTGCACGTAGGTCTTGTCGTCCTCGGGACAGCTGTAGTTGATCACGTGCGTCACGTCCGCGACGTCGATGCCGCGGGCGGCCACGTCGGTGGCGACGAGCACCTTGAGCTTGCCGTCGCGGAACTTCTTCAGCGCCTTCTCGCGCGCCACCTGCGGCATGTCGCCGTGGAGGGGGCTGCTCGGGAAGCCACGCTCGGCGAGGTCGTCGGCCACCCGCTGCGCCTGGCGCTTGGTCTTGGTGAAGACGATCGTGATGCCGGAGTTCTCGGCCTGCAGGATGCGCCCGAGCATCTCGGGCTTGTCGAGGTCGTGGACCTGGTAGATGAACTGCGCGGTGGCGGGGACGGTCTGCTCGTCGGACGAGGACTCGGCGCGGATGTTCATCGGGTGGCGCATGTGCACGCGCGCCAGGCTGACGATCGCCGCGGGCATCGTCGCCGAGAACAGCATGGTCTGCCTGGTCTCGGGAGTCTTCGCCAGGAGCTTCTGCACGTCGGGGAGGAACCCGAGGTCGAGCATCTCGTCGGCCTCGTCGAGAACCAGCACCTTGACGTGCGAGAGGTCCAGGGACCGGCGGTTGGCCAGGTCGAGGAGGCGGCCCGGCGTACCGACCACGACGTCGACGCCCGAAGCGAGGGCGTCGAGCTGCGCGTCGTAGCCCACACCGCCGTAGACGGTGAGGATGCGGGTGCCGCGGTCGGCGGCGGCGGTCTTGAGGTCGTTGGTCACCTGGAGCGCGAGCTCACGGGTGGGGGCGATGACGAGTGCCTGCGGCTTGTCCGGCGCCGCGAGGTCGGCGTAGTCGGGGTCGTGCGGCGCGACGGTCCGCTGGAGCACGGGTACGCCGAACGCGAGCGTCTTGCCCGTGCCGGTGCGGGCCTGGCCGATGAGGTCGGTACCCATCAGGGCGACCGAGAGGGTCATCTCCTGGATGGGGAAGGCGGTCGTGATGCCGGCACGCTCGAGTGCGTCGGCGATCTCGGGGAGGGCCCCGAGTTCTCTGAAGGTAGTCAGGGGTCTTGCCTGTCTCTCTACGTAATGTCACCTCGAGTCTATCGGTAGGCTGCCCGCATGACCGACTTGCCGCTGGAGACGCCCGAGTCCGCGCCCTCTTCAGGGGCCACGTCAGACGTCCCGCTCGCCTTCGAGGACCCCACCTACCTCGCCGCGGTGGTGGACCTTCTCGGAGCGATCGCCTACGGCGAGATGTCGGCCTTCGAGCGCCTCGCCGAGGACGCGAAGATGGCGCCGGACCTCGAGGACAAGGCCGAGCTGGCGGCGATGGCGTCGCGCGAGTTCGGCCACTTCGTCAGCCTGCGTGACCGCCTCGCCGCGCTCGGGGCGGACCCCTTCGAGGCCATGAAGCCGTTCCAGGTCCCGATCGACGCCTTCCACGTGCACACCGCGCCGCGCGACTGGCTCGAGGGCCTGGTCAAGGCGTACGTCGGGGACGGGCTCGCCGCCGACTTCTACCGGGAGATCGCCGCCTTCGTGGACGCCGACACCCGGGAGCTGATCATCGACAGCCTCGAGGACTCGGGACAGGCGGAGTTCGTCGTCGACCGGGTCCGCAAGGCGATCGAGGCCGACCACCGCGTCGGCGGTCGCCTCGCCCTCTGGGGCCGCCGTCTGATGGGGGAGGCGCTCTCCCAGGCCCAGCGTGTCGCCGCCGAGCGCGACGCCCTGTCGGCGCTCCTGTCCGGCGGCGTCGACCGCCCCGGGATGGACCTCGCTGCGATCGGCCGGATGTTCACGAGGTTGACCGAGAACCACGCCCAGCGGATGGCGGCACTCGGCCTCGCCGCCTGAGGGTGTCGCGGGTCAGCGCCTGGCGGTGTTCCGCCCGGTGACGGTCGAGGCGACGATCACGAGCACGACGGCTGTGATCACCGCGACGAAGCCTTGGGTCCAGTCCAGGCCGGGGCTGCCGTCGCCGCCGAACGACTCGTAGATGTAGCCGCCGACCACCATGCCGCCGATGCCGCACAGGATGGTGAGCCAGAGCGGGATGTTGTCCTTGTCGCCGGGCGCCATGAACTTGCCGAGCAGCCCCACGGCGAGACCGACGACGAGGTAGAAAACGATCGTCCAGCCCATGCGCGCCTCCTGGCCCGAGGGGACGTCAGCTGCGGAAGCCGACCTGGCCGATGGTGGGGGAGCCGAGCTCGACGTACGCGAGCTTGTCAGTCGGGACGATGACCTTGCGGCCCTTGGTGTCCGTCAGTGAAATGACCGTCTCGTCCCCTGCGAGCGCCTTCGCAACGGCTGCCTCGATGTCCTCGCCGGGCAGGTCGGTGTCGAGGACCAGCTCACGGTTCACGTTCTGGACGCCGATCTTGACCTCCATGGGAGGACCTCCTCGTTGCTCTCGCGCCGGCTCGCCCGGCGGGTGGTCGTCGCGCACCACGACAGTGGCGCGTGTACGACGACCCTACCCGGCTAGGACTGCTCCTCGGTCCTGGGGAAGCCGCGGATGCCTCGCCACGCAAGGCTGGAGACGAGGTTCGCGGCGTCGTGCTGGCTGATGCCGCGACGGTCGTCGAGCCAGAACCGGGCACTGACCTGGGCCATGCCGACGAGCGAGACCGCGAGCAGGCGTGAGGCCTCGTCGGGCAGTCCGGTGTCGTCGTGGATCACGGCGGCGATCAGGTCGGCGGTCTCGGTGGTGACCCGGTCGACGCGCTCGCGCACGGCGGGCTCGTTGGTCAGGTCGGACTCGAAGACGAGACGGAAGGCGCCGTGGGCGTTCGCGACGTAGTCGTAGAACACCTGCATGGTGGCGGCTACCCGCTCCTTGTTGTTCTCGGTCGCCTCGAGCGCCTTGCGGGTCGACTCGATGATCGTGTCGCAGGACTGGTCGAGCAGAGCGAGGTACAGCTCGAGCTTGCCCGGGAAGTGCTGGTAGAGCACCGGCTTCGAGACACCGGCACGGTCGGCGATGTCGTCCATGGCGGCCGCGTGGTAGCCCTGTGCGACGAAGACCTCCAAGGCGGACTCGAGAAGCTGGGCCCGTCGCGCCGTACGCGGCATGCGGCCCCCGCGCGGCCTCTGGTCATCCATCGTGCTCACTGATCGCCTCTCGCCTCTCGGTCTGCTGGGGCAAAAGCCTACTCCGCGGTAATCGCAACCCCGGGCCACCTCGCCCGCAGCCGACTTTCGGGAGGCCTCTCTCCACGAGACCACTGGAATAGCCCATACAGGTCATTTCACGGTGGCAGAGGGCCCAAACCCACCCAACACGGGCACGTCGGGGACGGGATGACTTGCAGTCACCACAGAGCAGGAGAAGAGTGCATTTAGGGGTTACAACAACCAACAGGGCCCATGTCCTGAGGTTGAGGCCGGGGGGCCGTTATGAACCGTCGCTGCGGTTCCGGGGGGTTCGATCGGGCTTGCTGCCCTGGGGGAACCAGTCCACACCGACGCACGCGTCGTACCGCCCTGCCCGCCGAGACCACATGGGTCCGAACGAAGTGGGGTGGGTCAGATGCGTAGGACAAGATCTCGGATCCGGGATCGGATGACGGCGGTCCTGGCTGCGGTGGGGGTCGCCACGCTCGTGGCCGGCTCCATCGTCATGGGGACCGCGGGAAGTGCTCAGGGGGTCGACAACGAGATTCCTTGCGACACACCGGCGCAGGATGCCGTCTACGAGACGATCCAGCACCCAGCGGTGCCCGCCGTGTACGAGACAGTCGTCGTCAACGAGGCCTGGACCGAGACGATCGAGCACCCGGCCGTCACCGAGCAACGGATGACCGACCCGGGCAAGGAGTACGTCGAGCCGACGTACGGCTACGTGTGGTGGGTCTACAACGGGAACTCCGACGAGCCGCCTGAGCTGGACGACTCGAACTGGCATGCGCCGCCCGGACAGCCTCCTGCACCGAACCTGCCCGACGGCGTCGAAGCCGGAGTTGTCTACAGCACGTCTGAGGAGGACGGCGGCGGCTCGTGGTTCTACTACGAGCGCGTTGTGACGGACCCCGGTCAGGAGTACGTCGCGCCGACGTACGAGACGGTCGTGGTCAAGGCGGCTTGGACAGAGACGATCGAGCACCCTGCGGTGACCGAGCAGCGTCTCGTCTCGTCGGCTGTTCCGGCATGGACCGAGCAGAAGCTGGTCACGCCGGCAGTTCCGGCCGGCCCGCCCTGCGAGGACGACGAGACTCCTCCGCCGCCGGTGAAGGACGTCTGCACCAACGTCAACGGCGTCCAGCCGGACGTCCCGAAGGGGTACACCGAGAAGGACGGCATCTGCACCCAGATCGAGGTGCTGCCGACCGAGGCGCTGGATGTCTGCTCCAACATCAAGGGCGCACAGGCTGCAGTTCCCGCGGGTCTCGAGGCCGAGGACGGTAGGTGCGTGAAGCCTGAGGCGGACAAACCTGACGAGGTCGTCGGGCCGGACGAGGTGCTCGGCACCGCCGAGGCCGTGCCCACGGCGGTCGACGCCGGTCTCGGCGGGCCGACCGTGACCATTACCTCCACGAGCAGCCCGCTCGGGCAGGGTCTCGTCGGGGCCGGTCTGGTGATGCTGCTGCTTGCCGGCGCCATGCAGATGGGCCGTGCGCGCGGTGCGCACCAGGTCTGACAGATCGTCCGGGCGCGGAGGCCTGACCCTGAAGGTCTCCGCGCTCGGGCTTTCCCTTGCAGTCTCGGGAGGCGTCGCAGCCGGTTGTGCGACCGACGCTCCCCGTCCCGACCGCGCCCTGACGGAACCGGTGGCAGCGTCCCCGTTCGTCGTGGAGCCCGCGGTCCGGTTCGAGACGGCCGACCCCCCGGGGCCGTCTCGAACCACCCCCTCTTCGCACCCCTCGCGAGGCGTCCCGCGGCGGGTCGTCGTGCCCCGGCTCGGGGTGGACGCTCCGGTCGTCGGGATCGACGCGCCCGGGGGCGTGCTGCGGCCCCCCGACGACCCGCAGGTCCTCGGCTGGTGGCGGTCGGGTGCCAGGCCCGGTGCCGCCGCGGGATCGGCTCTCGTCACCGGGCACACCGTGAGCAGCGGCGGCGGCGCGTTCGACGACCTCGAGATGCTCGAGCCCGGCGACCGCGTTCGAGTCCGTACGACGCGCGGGGTGGTCGACTACCACGTCACCGGCGTCACGACCTATCGCAAGGCGAGCCTTGCCGAGGACGCTGCACGGGTCTTCAGCCAGACCGTCCCGGGGCGGCTCGTTCTGGTCACCTGCGAGGACTGGGACGGGTCGACGTACCTCAGCAACGCCGTCGTCTTCGCGGAGCCGGTCGTCTGAGCCGGCGATCGCCGGTGCCCGGTCCAGATGACGGGACCGGCGGGGTTGCCGCGACCGGCTCCGGGAACATGGAGGGCAGACCCGGTGTTGACGCAGGAGTGGCCACAAGCCGCAGAACGCCGTAGAGACCCCGAACATGGCCCGAGGAGCACGCGTGTCCCTTCCACCCCTGGTCGAGCCCGCTGACGAGCTGACCATCGACGAGGTCCGCCGCTACAGCCGGCACCTGATCATCCCCGATGTCGGGATGACCGGTCAGAAGCGACTCAAGAACGCCAAGGTGCTGGTCATCGGTGCCGGCGGCCTCGGCAGCCCCGCGCTGCTCTACCTGGCCGCGGCCGGTGTGGGCACTATCGGCATCGCCGAGTTCGACGAGGTCGACGAGTCCAACCTCCAGCGCCAGATCATCCACGGCCAGAGCGACATCGGAAAGTCGAAGGCGCAGTCGGCCAAGGAGTCGATCCTCGAGGCGAACCCCTACGTCGACGTCGTGCTCCACGAGGAGCGGCTCGACAACGACAACGTGATGGGGATCTTCGAGCAGTACGACCTCATCGTCGACGGCACCGACAACTTCGCGACGCGCTACATGGTCAACGACGCCGCCGTGCTGCTGAAGAAGCCGTACGTGTGGGGGTCGATCTACCGCTTCGACGGCCAGGCTTCGGTGTTCTGGGCCGAGGAAGGCCCGTGCTACCGCTGCCTCTACCCGGAGCCCCCGCCGCCGGGCATGGTCCCCTCGTGCGCCGAGGGCGGCGTGCTCGGTGTGCTGTGCGCGAGCATCGGCTCCATCCAGGTCAACGAGGCCATCAAGCTCCTCACCGGCATGGGCGAGCCCCTGCTCGGCAAGCTGATGATCTACGACGCGCTCGAGATGGAGTACCGCAAGATCAAGGTCCGCAAGGACCCCAACTGCGCCATCTGCGGTGACAACCCGACCGTCACCGAGCTGATCGACTACGACGCCTTCTGCGGCGCGATCAGCGAGTCGGCCGCCGACGCGGCCGCGGGTGCGACGATCTCGGTCACCACGCTCGAGGGCATGCTCAAGGAGCGCGAGAACGGCGAGCGCGACTTCGTCCTGGTCGACGTGCGTGAGCCCAACGAGTACGAGATCAACCGGATCCCCGGCTCGGTGCTGATCCCGAAGGGCGACTTCCTCAACGGCAACGCCTTCGAGCAGCTGCCGCAGGACAAGCAGATCGTGCTGCACTGCAAGTCCGGTGTCCGCTCCGCCGAGGCGCTCGCGGTCGTCAAGGGTGCGGGCTTCAGCGACGCGATCCACGTGGGTGGCGGCGTCGTCGCGTGGGTCAACCAGATCGACCCTTCGCAGCCGTCGTACTGAGGTACGTGCTGAGGGGACGCTTCACCCTTTCGTGACGTTTGGGACGTGACCTTCCGGGGGCATGGTCGTTGTGCAGATCACAACCCCTGATGCCCTTCCGGAAGGAACACCCATGGTTTCTCGGTCCCGCACCGCTGTCGCCACCCTTGCCAGCGCCGTCCTCGCCGCCGCAGCGGTCACCGCCACGATCGCGCCCGCCGAGGCCGCAAGGAAGGGCGTCACGACCGCCGCCTGGGCGCCGGCCGACACAGCCACCATCCACCCGGGCGTGCAGATGTACACCGACGGGGCCCAGTGCACCGGCAACTTCGTCTTCACCGACGGAGCAGCCAACGTGTACGTCGGCTACGCGGCCCACTGCGCCGGCACCGGAGGGGCGACCGAGACCAACGGCTGCGACTCCGGCTCCCTCCCGCTCGGGACGAAGGTCGACTTCGTCGAGGGTGGAAGCCTCGTGACCTCCGGTGAGAATGTCGGCACCGGCACGCTCGTCTACAGCAGCTGGCTCGCGATGCAGAAGGCCGGTACGACGGACGAGAACGCCTGCAACTACAACGACTTCGCGCTCGTCAAGGTCGACCCCGCCTTCGTCGGCGACGTGAACCCCTCCATCCCGTTCTGGGGCGGACCGGTCGGCATCAACACCGACGGCACCGCAGCGGGCGAGGACGTCTTCTCCTACGGCAACTCGAGCCTCCGCGGCGGCGTCGAGGCGCTCTCGCCCAAGCAGGGCACGAGCCTCGGCACGACCGGTGACGGCTGGAGCCACCCCGTCTACACCGTGAGCCCCGGCGTCCCGGGTGACTCGGGCAGCGCCTTCCTCGACGCCGAGGGCAACGCGCTCGGCACGCTGTCCACCCTCGCCATCGCGCCGCTGGCCGGCTCCAACGGCGTGGGCGACCTGAACCACGAGCTCGAGTTCGCGAAGGCCACCTCCGGCATCGCGGGCCTCGCACTCGTGCCCGGGACCGAGCCGTTCTCGCCGCTCCTGTGACCCACAACTGCTGACCCGGGCGAGGGCCCGCTCCACCCGGGGCGGGCCTTCGCCGTTCCACCTTTCGGAGGCCCTCGTGAGCACCCCACGACCTCACCGCACCAGGCGTCGCGCGTCGCTGTCGCTGACCGCCGCCCTCACCGCCCTCGTCGGCCTGCTGGCCGTCGTACCCCCTCTTGCCACACCAGCCGAGGCCGTCGGGCGGTGGGCTCCTGCTGACCGCGCGAAGATCCGTCCGGGCGTGCAGATGTACACCAAGGGCGCGCAGTGCACCGGCAACTTCGTCTTCACCGACCGCCGTGGGCGGGTCTACGTCGGCTACGCCGCCCACTGCGCCGGCACGGGGGCGGCGACCGACACCGACGGTTGCTCGACGGCGTCGCTGCCGCTCGGCACCTGGGTCCGCTTCGCCGAGGGCGGTTCCCTCGTCGGCGGTGGCACGACCGTGGGCCGCGGCCGGCTCGTCTACAGCTCCTGGGTGACCATGCGACGTCTGGGCGTCACCGACGGGAACGTCTGCGGCTACAACGACTTCGCGCTCGTCCGCGTCGGCAGGGCGCACCTCGGCAAGGTGAACCCGACAGTGCCGTTCTGGGGAGGTCCGGTGGGCCTGCACCGAGGCGCGACCGACGTCGGCGACACGGTGTACTCCTTCGGCAACTCCAGCCTTCGTGGCGGTGCGACGGTGCTCGCGCCCAAGCAGGGCAGCAGTCTCGGGACGATCGCCGGCGGCTGGAACCACCTCGTCTACACCGCGACACCGGGCGTGCCCGGTGACTCCGGGGCTGCCTTCCTCGACGCCGAGGGCAAGGCGCTGGGCACCCTCTCGACGGTGACCATCGCACCGCTCGCCGGCTCCAACGGCGTGAGCGACCTGCGACGCCAGCTCGTCTTCGCTCAACGGCACTCCGGGATCGCCGGCCTGCGGCTGGTCCGCGGCACGCAGGAGTTCGCACCGGCCGTGTGACCACGGACGGCTAGCGTGTCCTCCGTGGACCGCGAGGAGTACGTCGAGCGGGTGCTTGCCGTGGTCGAGCAGATCCCTGCCGGCCGGGTGATGAGCTACGGGTCGATCGCCGAGGTCGTCGGCGTCGGCGGCCCTCGCCAGGTCGGGAAGGTCATGTCGCTCGAGGGTGGCGGCGTGCCCTGGTGGCGGGTGGTCCGGGCCGATGGTGGGCTCCCGCTGTGCCACGACGGCGAGGCGCTCGAGCACCACCGGGCCGAGGGGACGCCGATTCGGGCGTCCGGGCGGGTCGACATGGCGGCCGCTCAGTGGTGGCCCGACTCGCCCGGAGACGGGGCCGACGTCTCTGTCGGTCCACTCTGATGCAATTGTCCGCATGACGTCGTACCGCCTCGTCCACCCCTCCACGGGCCGCACCGGCGCGCCTGCCCTGGACTCCTTCCAGCAGTCGGTGGTCGACCACGAGGCGGGGCCGCTGTTGGTGCTCGCCGGTCCCGGGACGGGCAAGACCACGACGCTCGTCGAGGCCATCGTCGACCGCATCGAGCGGCGTGGCGTGGCCCCGGACTCGGTGCTCGCGCTGACCTTCAGCCGCAAGGCCGCCGAGCAGCTGCGCGACCGTGTCACCGCGCGGATCGGCCGCACGATGTCCACGAGCCTCAGCTCGACCTTCCACTCCTTCGCTTACGGCCTGATCCGTGCCCACGGTCCCAAGGGCCTGTACGACGAGCCGCTGCGGCTGCTGAGCGCGCCGGAGCAGGACGTCGTCCTCCAGCGCCTCCTCACCCACGAGGCGGAGTCCGTGCGCTGGCCGGCCTCGCTGGACCGCGCCGTCGGCACACGCGGCTTCGCGCGCGAGGTCCAGGCGGTTCTCGCACGGGCGCGGGAGAAGGGCCTCGAGCCGGCCGACCTCGTCGAGCTCGGGCGCGCCGAGCAGCAGCCGGCGTGGACCGCGGCGGGGCTCTTCATGGGGCAGTACCTCGACGTCCTCGACAGCGAGAGCGCGATCGACTACCCCGAGCTCATCCACCGCGCCGTCGCGTTCGCCGAGACGCCGGAGGTGCGCGACCGGCTGCGCCGCCAGTACTCCTGGGTCTTCGTCGACGAGTACCAGGACACCGACCCGAGCCAGGTCCGGCTGCTCCAGGCACTCGCCGGCGACGGCCGTAACCTCGTCGTGGTCGGCGACCCCGACCAGTCGATCTACGCCTTCCGTGGCGCCGAGGTGCGCGGCATCCTCGACTTTCCTGACCAGTTCCGCACGGTGCAGGGGGAGCGTGCCCGGACGGTCGCGCTCCGGGTGACGCGGAGGTTCGGACCCGTTCTCCTCGAGGCATCCCGGTCCGTGGCGGGCGCGATCCCCACGAAGGGGGCCATCGACGCCGAGCTCTTCCATGCCTTCCGCAACCCCGAGCCGACCAGGACCCCGTTCGGCCCCGGGCGGGTCGAGGTGCGCACCTTCGACACCGCGCGCGCGGAGACCGAGCACGTCGCCGACCTGCTGCGCCGGGCACACCTCGAGGACGGCATCCCGTGGTCGGAGATGGCCGTCCTCGTCCGCTCGGGTCGCGGCTCCATCCCGCCGCTGCGTCGAAGCCTCTCCGCCGCCGGCGTCCCGGTCGAGGTGGCCAGCGACGACACCCCGCTCGTCCGCGAGCCGGCGGTGGCCGCGCTGCTCGACGGGCTCCGCGTGGTCGTGAACCTCGACAACGACGACCGCAGCGACCCGGACTACGTCGGCGTCACCCGGGTCGACTCGGTCCTCTCCTCCCCGCTGGCCGGTCTCGACGCCACCGAGGTCCGTGCTCTCGCGCGCGTGCTCCGTGCCAAGGAGAGGGCGGCGGCGATCGCCGAGGACCGCGGCCCGCGGCCCTCACCAGAGCTGGTCCGCGAGGCGTTGCTCGTCCCGGAGGTCCTGGCCGACGTCCCCGGTCGGCCCGCCGCGAAAGTCTCGCGGTTGGGGCGGCTGTTCCGCCAGGCCCGGGCGGAGCTCGACGACGGCGCCACCGCCGAGGAGGTGCTCTGGACCCTGTGGAGCGGCACGCGCTGGTCGGCGCGGCTGCGCGCCATGGTCGACGACGGCGGTGCCGCCGCACGGATGGCCCACCGCGACCTCGACGCCCTCTGCGCCTTGTTCGACGTTGCCGCCCGCACCGAGGAGCAGCGCGGCCACACCAGCGTCGTCAACTTCCTCGCCACGCTCACCGCCCAGCAGATCCCGGCCGACACCCTTGCCGAGCAGGGCGTCCGCGGCGAGGGCGTCCGGCTGCTCACCGCGCACCGCTCGAAGGGCCTCGAGTGGCGGTTCGTCGTGGTCGCACAGGTCCAGGAGGGCGGCTGGCCGGACCTCCGTCGACGTACGAGCATCCTGCAGGCCGACCGGATCGGCGCCGACGGCGCGCTGCCCCCGACGACGACCGCGACCCTCCTCGCCGAGGAGCGTCGCCTCTTCTACGTCGCCTGCACCCGTGCGAGCGAGCGGCTCCTCGTCACCGCGGTGCAGTCGCCGGAGGAGGACGGCGACCAGCCCTCACGCTTCCTCGACGAGCTCGCCGTCGAACCCGTGACGGTCAAGGGCCGGCCGCCGCGGCCCCTGTCGCTCGGGGGGCTCGTGGCGGAGCTGCGACGCACCGCCTCCGACCCCGACTCCTCACCGGCGCTGCGCCGTGCGGCCGCCCGGCGCCTGGCCCGTCTCGCACTCGCCACCGCGGGCGCCCGGCCGCTCGCACCGATGGCAGACCCTGCGCACTGGTGGGGCACCCGGGGACGCAGCCTGGCCGACCAGCCCATCCGTAGCGCCGACGAGCCGGTGAAGCTCTCGGCCAGCGCCCTCGAGTCGATCCTCGCCTGCCCCGCGAAGTGGTTCCTCGAGCGTGAGGCCGGGGGAGCGAACCCCTCGACGGCCGCGCAGGGGTTCGGTCTCGTGGTGCACGCCCTGGCCGACCGGATCGGCAAGGGCGAGCTCGCCGACACCGACGACCTGATGTCGTACGTCGACCGGGTGTGGGAACAGCTCAGCTTCCGGACGCCGTGGTCCCGGTCGCGTGAGCGGCAGGAGGTCCAGGCCGCGCTCGCCCGGTTCATCGCCTGGCACTCCCGGCCGGGCGCGCGGACCGTCGTCGCCACGGAGCAGCACCTCACCGCCGAGGTGACCCTGCCCGACGGACAGCAGGTGCGGCTCAACGGGTATGCCGACCGGCTCGAGCTCGACGAGGACGGCCGCGTCGTGGTGATCGACCTGAAGACCTCGAAGTACCCGCCCCCGGACAAGGAGCTGCCCGGCCACGCCCAGCTCGGCCTCTACCAGTACGCCGTCGCCCACGGTGCTGTCGACGAGCTGCTCGCGGGGATCCCCGAGCATCGAGGTGGGCCCGCCCGCCCGGGCGGCGCCGAGCTGGTCCAGCTCCGGCGCGAGGTCAGGGGTGGCGCGAAGGTGCAGACGCAGGCCCCGCAGGAGCCCGACGAGGACGGGCACCTCGCCGTGGAGAAACAGCTGATGGAGGCGGTGCGCGTGGTGCGTGGCGAGGAGTTCCCGGCACGGGCCGGCGGTCACTGCGACCACTGCTCGTTCCATGCCATCTGCCCGGTCAAGGGCGCCGGGACGGTGCTCTCATGAGCCTCTCGTTCACCCCCCGGCCGGTCGAGACACCTGAGCAGCTCCGGGAGCTGATGCAGGAGAGCTTCACCTTCAGCGACCAGCAGTTCGCCGTGGTCACGGCCCCGCTCTCGCCCCATGTGGTCATCGCCGGCGCCGGCTCGGGCAAGACGACCGTGATGGCGGCCCGTGTGGTCTGGCTGGTCGCCACGGGACAGGTGCGTCCCGACCAGATCCTCGGCCTCACCTTCACGACGAAGGCAGCCAACGAGCTCGCGGTGCGGATCCGCTCCGGCCTACGCGCGGCCGGGATCCTTCCCGCGGCCGGCCCGAGGCAGCGTCTCGTCACGGACGAGGAGGGCGAGGAGCCCGAGGAGCCCACGGTGGCGACCTACAACGCCTATGCCGCCGGCCTGCTGACCGAGCACGGCCTCCGGATCGGCCACGAGCCGGACACCCGGGTGATCGCCGACGCCTCCCGCTACCAGCTCGCGGCCCGCGCCATCGCGCAGTACGACGGCCCGGTCGAGCTGCTCAGCGACCACCCGCCGACGGTCATCAACTACCTCCTCGCCCTCGACGGCGCGATGGCCGAGCACCTGCTGGCCCCCGACGACGTCCGCGCGTTCCACTCCGCGCAGCGGCCTCTCGTCGAGGAGGCCAAGGCAGCCGAGACGCTGAAGACCAGGATCGGCGAGGTCGACAAGGTGCTCAGCGCCATCGACCGCCGCGAGGAGCTCCTCGGCCTCGTCGAGACGTACCGGCGCCTCAAGACCCACCTGGGTCTCATGGACTTCTCCGACCAGATCGCGCTCGGCGCGCGCCTCGCCTCCGAGCAGCCCGAGGTCGGCGAGGCCGAGCGCGCCAAGTACCGCATCGTCCTGCTCGACGAGTACCAGGACACCTCGGTCGCCCAGGCCACGATGCTCAGCCGGCTCTTCTCGGGCGACTCGCCCGAGTCCGGCCGAGGACACGCCGTCACGGCCGTCGGCGACCCGAACCAGGCCATCTACGGCTGGCGCGGCGCCTCGGTCTCCAACATCCTCGGCTTCGGCCGTGACTTCCCGAGAGCCGACGGCTCCCCGGAGGTCGACACCTTCTCGCTGACGGTCAACCGTCGCTCCGACGAGCGGATCCTCGAGCTGGCCAACGACCTGGCCGCGCCGCTGTACTCCCGGATGCCCCAGGTGCAGCCGCTGGAGCCCAAGCCGGGTGCGGACCCCGGGGTGGTGCGCAGCGCGGTCCTCGAGACCTACGGCGAGGAGCTGGCCTGGCTGGCGACCCAGGTCAAGGAGGCGCACGCCGCGATGGAGTCGCCCGCCTGGTCCGGGATCGGCGTGCTCACCCGGGACAACGCGCACGCCGCGGACGTCTTCGACGCGCTGACCGAGGCCGAGATCCCGGTCGAGATCGTCGGGCTCCAGGGCCTCCTCCGGCTGCCCGAGGTCGCCGAGGTCGTCGCCACCTTGACGCTCCTGCACGACCTCACCGCCAACGCCGAGCTGCTGACCCTCCTGACCGGACCGCGCTGGGCGGTCGGCGCCCGCGACCTCGCGCTGCTCGGCCGGCAGGGCTCGCCACCTCGCCGGCGCCGAGGGCCCGGGCCCTCGCGACACCGTGCGCAGCGTCGACGAGGAGCTCGCGGAGGCCGTCGAGGGGGCGGACCCGACCGAGGTGGTGTCGCTCAGCGACGCCCTCGACGACCCCGGTGACCTCGGGTACTCCACCGAGGCCCGCGAGCGGTTCGCCCTGCTGTCCAAGGAGCTGCGCGACCTGCGGGCGTACGCCGGTGAGCCGCTGCTCGACCTGGTGCGTCGCATCATCGACACCACGGGCATCGACGTCGAGCTCGCCTCGTCGGTCAGCCCGACCGCCCACGCCCGCCGCGACAACCTGGACCTGTTCGTGAAGGCGGTCTCGGACTTCCAGGCGGTCGACGGCGACGTCACCCTGCCCGCGCTGCTCGCGTACCTCCAGGCCGAGGACGAGTACGGCGCCGGGCTCGATGTCGCGACGCCGACCGAGGCCGACTCGGTCAAGCTGCTCACCGTCCACCGGGCCAAGGGCCTGGAGTGGGACGCGGTCTTCCTCGTGGGGGTCGCCGACGAGAAGTTCCCGACCTCCCGCACCCGCACCAAGTGGACCGCCGGCCCCGGCGTGCTGCCCTACCCGCTCCGGGGCGACGCCCGCGACCTCCCGGCACTGTCCGGCTACTCCTGCGACGAGCTGAAGGCCTTCGCGGAGTCCTGCAAGGACCACGAGCTCGAGGAGGAGCTGCGCCTCGGCTACGTCGCCTTCACCCGAGCCCGCCACCTCCTCGCGGTCTCGTCGTACTGCTGGGCGCCGTCGCGGCAGAAGCCGCTCGGCCCCTCGGCGTACCAGCAGGTCGTCCGCCAGAAGCTCGCCGCCTGGTCCGAGCCCTTCGAGCCCTGGCTCGACAAGCCGGCGAAGGGCGAGCCGAACCCGCTCCGCGCTGCAGCCGACAGCCGCCCGTGGCCCGTCGAGGCCCACACCGCCGAGGTGGCGCGCCGTGCCGAGGCTGCCGCCCTGGTGCGCGAGGCGATCTTCGAGCTGACCGCCGACGCCGACGGCACGGGTCTTCCGGCCGACGACGGACTCGACCTCGTCGAGGCTGCCCGGGTCGCCGAGTGGGACGACGAGCTCGAGCGGCTTCTCGAGGAGGCGAGGGCCGGCAGGTCCGACGTGGTCGAGGTGCCGCTGCCGTCGAGCCTTTCCGCGACCTCGTTGGCGCGGTTGCGAGACGAGCCGGAGGGCCTCGCCGCGGACCTCGCACGGCCCATGCCCCGCAAGCCGTCGCCGTCGGCCCGGTTCGGCACGCGCTTCCACGCCTGGGTCGAGACCCGGTTCGGACAGCAGCAGCTCGTCGGGCTCGACGACGTGCCCGGCCGTGGTGACGAGGGCATCGAGGACGAGCGAGAGCTCAAGGAGCTCATCGAGCAGTTCACGGCCGGCCCCTTCGGCGACCGGGTGCCCTACGCGGTCGAGCCACCGTTCGCGCTCGTGCTGGGTGGTCAGGTCGTCCGCGGCCGGATCGACGCCGTCTACGAGACCTCGACCGGGTTCCTCGTCGTGGACTGGAAGACCAACCAGCGGCAGACCGCCGACCCGCTCCAGCTCGCCATCTACCGGCTCGCCTGGGCCGAGCTCGAGGGGGTGCCCGTCGAGCGCGTCGAGGCGGCCTTCTACTACGTGCGCACCGGGACGCTCGACGAGCACCACCGCCTGCCTGGCCGGGAGGCGCTCGAGGCGATCATCGCGGGCGAGGGCTGACCGCGACAGGCGGGGCCTGACCGCGACTGCCGAGGAGGATCAGGACGCGGTCGCCAGCATGGCGTCGAGCGCGATCTCGACCATGTGGCCGAAGGTCTGCTCGCGCTCCTGCGAGGTCGTCTCCTCGCCGGTGAGGATGTGGTCGGAGACGGTGCAGGCGGTCAGGGCGCGGCGGCCGAACATCGCGGCGAGCGTGTAGAGGGCGCTGGCCTCCATCTCGACGGCGAGGACGCCGTACTCCGCCATCCGGGTCGTGAGCTCCGGACGCGCGCTGTAGAAGGAGTCGCTGGACAAGATCAGCCCGACCTTCGTCTGCACGGGCAGGTCCATCGCCTGGGCCGCGTCGTGCGCTGCGCGCAGCAGGCCGAAGTCGGCGACGGGGGCGTAGTCGAGGCCCTCGAAGCGGACCCGGTTCATCGACGAGTCGGTGCACGCCCCCGAGGCGAGCACGATGTCGCGCAGCCCGAGGTCCCGGCTGAGCGCGCCGCACGAGCCGACGCGCACGATCGTCTGCACGTCGTACTCCTTGAAGAGCTCGTGCGCGTAGATCGACATCGACGGAAGGCCCATCCCGGAGCCCTGCACGGAGACCCGCTCGCCCCGGTAGGTGCCGGTGAAGCCGAACATGCCGCGCACCTCGGAGTAGCACTCCGCGTCCTCGAGGAAGGTGTTGGCGATCCATCGCGCGCGCAACGGGTCACCCGGCATCAGGACGTGCGGGGCCACCTGGCCCGGGGCTGCGGAGATGTGAGTGCTCATGACCCCGGATCCTAGGCGGCAGGCCGGGTGAGCCCGAGCAGCCCGGCGCATAGAGTCGAGCACGTGATGTGGAACGACAAGGACGCGACGCCTCCTCAGATCGCGCTCTCGGTGCGTGCGCACGACCGCGTGGGGCGGCGGCGCACCGACGAGGCCTGGCTCGACGAGACGTGGTCGGACCCCGCAACGCGTGTGCTCCTGCTGGCCCGTGGGCGGTTCCCGGTCGACGGGGGTACGTCGATCGCCTGGCGCAGCCCGTCCGAGGCCCCGGAAGGGCAGCGGGTGTTCCTCGGGCTCGAGGACGGGGTCGCGCACTTCGCGGTCCTGCTCGACGAACCGCTCGACGACGGCTGGACGAACCTCCGGACCGTCGGACCCGACCTCGCCGCGGCGGACGCAGGCCTCCTGGTGCACGCCGTGGCGCTCGCCGAGTGGCACCGGGCGCACCGTTTCTGCGCTCGCTGTGGGAGCGCCCTGACCGTCGCGGCCGCCGGCCACGTGCTGACCTGCACCGGGTGCGGACGCCAGCACTTCCCGCGCACGGACCCGGCCGTCATCATGCTCGTCGTCGACGTCGAGGACCGCGCGCTGCTGGGTCGCCAGCCGGGATGGCCCGAGGGCAGGTACTCCACGCTCGCCGGGTTCGTCGACCCGGGGGAGTCCCTCGAGAACGCGGTGCGCCGCGAGGTCGCCGAGGAGGTGGGCGTGGAGATCGGCGAGGTCACCTACCTCGGGAACCAGCCCTGGCCGTTCCCGGCGAGCCTCATGGTCGGCTTCTTCGCCGAGGCGCTCACCACCGAGATCGAGGTCGACCAGGAGGAGATCAGCGACGCCCGCTGGTTCACGCGCGAGCAGATGCGTGCCGAGGCGGAGGCGGGCACGCTCCTGCTGCCGGGCGGCATCTCGATCTCCCGCACCCTGGTCGAGACCTGGTACGGCGGGCCGCTGCCCGGTCAGTGGTGACGCTTCAGGGTCAGTTCAGCGAGGCCAGCTTGGCCTTGACCTCTTTGAGCGAGGGGTTGGTCTGCGCGGAGCCGTCGCTGTAGACCATCGTCGGCACCGTCTGGTTGCCGTTGTTGACCTGTTCCACCACGAAGGCC
Organism: uncultured Actinomycetota bacterium; assembly: GCA_963701425.1. GTDB lineage: Bacteria > Actinomycetota > Actinomycetes > Propionibacteriales > Nocardioidaceae > Nocardioides_C. Next base: position 160,013 of record CAVPAG010000002.1, read on the forward strand.
GCGTCCGGAACCCGCTCGATGTCGACAACTTCGTACTCGATGCCCTCACGGTCGAGCTGCTTGCGCAGCCGGAAGCAGTAGCCGCACCACTGCGTCGAGTACATCGTCACGGCGGCTTCCGAGCTGGCCGCTGAGCTGGCAGGCATGAACTGTCCCCTTCGAGGTCTACCCTGGTTGGTCTGTCGTGGCCCGGTCGGCCGAAGGCCTCCGAGCGCACAGCGAGCCGCACTCACGCGCGGCATCTGGAAAGCACAACAACCGATCTGAGGAGATTGTTCCGCGTGGTCGCGATGGACCCAGCCGCAGTGCCACCCCTCGGGCCGCTCGGCGGCTCTGCGGACCGCCTCCTCGAGGCACTGGACCCGGAGCAACGTGAGGTCGCTCTCGCGCTGCGCGGCCCGGTCAGGGTCCTGGCCGGCGCCGGCACGGGCAAGACCCGTGCGATCACTCACCGGATCGCCTACGGCGTGGCCACCGGCGTCTTCAACCCGACCGAGGTCCTCGCGGTGACCTTCACCACCCGGGCAGCGGGCGAGATGCGCGGACGGCTGCGCGCCCTCGGTGCCGGGGGAGTCCAGGCGCGCACCTTCCACTCCGCCGCGCTGCGGCAGGCCCGCTACTTCTGGCCCCGGGTGTACGGCGGCGAGCTGCCCGTGCTGACCGAGTCGAAGCTCCCCCTGCTGGGCAACGCAGCCCGCCGCAACCGCCTCCAGACCGACCAGGCCACGCTCCGCGACCTCGCCTCCGAGATCGAGTGGGCCAAGGTCAGCAACGTCCGCCCCGACGACTACGCCCGGGTCGCCGACGCACGCGGCCGCAGCGTGACCGGGCACGACCCCGCCACCGTCGCCCGCGTCTTCGCGACCTACGAGGAGGTCAAGCGCGACCAGGGCCGGATGGACATGGAGGACGTCCTGCTCGTCACCGCGGCCCTGCTCACCGAGGACGAGCGGGTGGCGGCGGAGGTCCGCCGGCAGTACCGCTGGTTCGTCGTCGACGAGTACCAGGACGTCAGCCCCATCCAGGCCGCCCTGCTCGACCTCTGGCTCGGGGGCCGCACCGACCTGTGCGTCGTCGGCGACCCGGCGCAGACCATCTACTCCTTCGCCGGGGCGAGCGCGACGTACCTCACCGACTTCCCGCGGCGCCATCCCGGGACGACCTCGCTCGAGCTGGTCCGCAACTACCGGTCGACGCCGCAGGTCGTGGCCGCGGCCAACCAGCTGCTGGCCGGCACGCCCTCGGCCGGTGTGTCGCTGCGCTCGCAGCAGGAGGCCGGCCCGGAGATCTCCTACGCCGAGCACTCCGACGAGGTGGCCGAGGCAGAGGCCGTGGCGGCACAGATCCTCGGGCTGCGGCAGTCGGGCACGCCGATGCGCGAGGTGGCGGTCCTCTTCCGGATCAACGCCCAGTCCGAGGCGTTCGAGGAGGCGCTCGCGGCGCGCGGCATCCCCTACGTCGTCCGTGGGGCGGCGCGGTTCTTCGAGCGGCCGGAGGTCCGTCAGGCGGTCACGCTGCTGCGCGGCAACGCCCGGGGCGGTGGCGGGTCGGGAGACGGGCTGGTCACCGACGTGAAGGCGGTCCTCTCCGGCATGGACTGGTCCGAGAAGGCCCCGACCGGGCGCGGCAACGTGCGCGACCGCTGGGAGTCGCTCCAGGCGATCGTCTCGCAGGCCGAGGAGTTCGCGGCGACCCACGAGTCCGCGGACCTCGGCTTGTTCGTCGACGAGCTCGACCGCCGCGCCGCGGAGCAGCACGCACCCGTCGCCGAGGGAGTCACCCTCGCGACGCTCCACGCCGCCAAGGGCCTCGAGTGGGACAACGTCTTCCTCGTCGGCATGCACGAGGGCACGATGCCGATCATCTACGCCGAGGGCCCGGCCGCGGTCGAGGAGGAGCGCAGGCTCCTCTATGTCGGGATGACCCGCGCCCGGGTCCGGCTGGCACTGACCTGGTCGCTCGCCCGCTCGCCGGGTGGCCGCGCGACGCGGAAGCCGTCGCGGTTCCTCACCGGGCTGCGGCCGCAGGTCCGCTCGGACCGGGCGAGCGAGGAGCGGTCCTCGCGCTCCCGGGGCAAGCGAGGGGTCGCGCACTGCCGGGTCTGCAACGCGGCGCTGGCCACGACGGCCGAGCGCAAGATCGGCCGTTGCGAGGACTGCCCCGCGACCTATGACGAGGAGCTTTTCGAGCGGCTGCGGGCCTGGCGGGTGGCTCGTGCGGGCGAGGAGAAGGTTCCGGCGTACGTCGTCTTCACCGACCTCACGCTCCAGGCGATCGCCGAGATCCGGCCTGCCGACGCCGCCGCGCTGCTGCGGGTGAGTGGTGTGGGCCCGGCCAAGATCGACAAGTACGGCGAGGACGTCCTCGCTCTGGTGGCGGACGGCCCGCGTCCAGACGATCCGGGGGAGCCGTCGTAGTCCTTCCGGGCCTGACGTTGATGCGTCCGCAAGATTTTCGGGAAATACCCATTAAATGGTTTGCCGCTTACAGCCAGCGGGCGCTACGTTTCTCTCACCGCACGACGACCGCGCGCACACGGCCCTGACAAAGCCCGCGCCCTACGCATCGAAGGAGGTGCTCACAGTGATCAAGAACATCCAGACCAGCAAGCCGGCCGGCATCGCCATGCCCATTTCGTGGACCGACGCCGTCTCCGCTGCTGCTGTGCGCACCCTCCCGTCCATGGGTGGAGTGTCGGCCGGTGCAGCTCTTGCTGGCACCAAGCGTCGTTTCGCTGACGTGGCATCCGTGTGCACCTACACGCACATCGTCGATGTCGTCGTCCTCGAGGGCGCCTTCCCGGGTACCTCCGCCTGGAGTCCACCGATCTAGATTGCGATCTACATCGGCAGCCTCCAGGCCGCGGAACCCGAAACCCGGGATCCGCGGTCTTTTTGTTTCTCGCAACACCACAGCGACAGTCACAAGGAGGTGACAGATGAGTATCAGCGTCCTGGACCCGCAGCAGGTGAGGGTCGACGACGAGCAGCTGCCCTGCCGCCGGGAGAGCCCCGAGCTGTTCTTCGCCGAGAGCCCCGCCGACGTGGAGACCGCCAAGGCCCTCTGCCTGGAGTGCCCGGTTCGCCTCGAGTGCCTCGCCGGCGCCCTCGACCGGAGGGAGCCCTGGGGAGTGTGGGGTGGCGAGCTGTTCCTGCAAGGAGTGGTGATCCCCCGCAAGCGCCCCCGCGGCCGGCCCCGCAAGAACGAGGTGGCCGCCTAGGCGACCAGCACGACCGTAAGACCGCACCACCAGAACCATCCAAGCAAGGCCCAAGCAGCACCCAAGCACCAAGCGTCAACGTAAGAGAAAACAACCGGAAGACAACGGAGTCTCACCATGTACTACCTCCAAGAAGAGCTCGCTCGGGCACACATGTCCGACCGCCTGGACGAGGCGCGTCACCTGCGGCGCGGTCAGCAGCTTCTGCTGGCGAAGCGGAAGGCCCGTCGGGCCGAGCGCGCAGCCCTGCAGGCCCGACTCGTGCTCTCGCGCTCGCTGTAGGCACCCCGACCCGTCAGTGACGGGACACCGCCCACAGCAAGCCAGGCACCTGAATCCAGAAAGCGATACCAACCAACCATGAAGACCTCACCGATGCGGAGCACCAAGATGAACTTGATCAACGAAGATCTCGCCCGTGCGCAGATAGCCTCGCGCCTGGGAGAGGCGCAGGAACTGCGGCTGGGACACCAGATCACCCGGGCACGGCGGCTCACCCGCCGCGCCGAGCGGGCAGCCCAGCAGGCGCGCCTCGCACTCGCCCGCTCCCTGTGAGCGAGTGACGCTTCCCAGAGGGATACCTGAGTCCGGACCCCCGGCAGCCACCGAACGGTTGCCGGGGGTCCGGCTTTCTCGCGCGTAGGCTGGGGCCGTGTCCGTCACCTGTGACTTCTGCGGCGCCACCGCGCCGAGCGCCGAGCTCCCGTTGACCTGGACGACCGCGTTCGAGCGGGGCCGCACGAAGTACTTCTGCGAGACCTGCTCGCGCGAGAACCTCCGCTCGATCGAGGGCAAGCTCGACAGCGAGTGGTGGTAGGCCGGCCCGTCCGCCGTCGGCGGTGACGTCGCTACTCGGCGAAGCCGGGCAGTGACTCCTCCAGGATCTGCCGGAACGGCGCCTCCGCCTCGAGCTGGCACAGGACCCCGATCCCGCCGAGCCAGACCCGGTGGATCAGGAGGTACGACGGGGGCAGGTTCAGCTTGAGGCTGAGCGTGTAGCCGGGCTCTCTCGGGTCGTTGAGGCGGGCGAACTGGTCCCGCATCCACTGCCTCGAGAAGCGGAAGGTCGCGTGCCGGGCCGGCTCGATGAATGCCGCCAGGTAGTCCCGCAGCTCCTCGGGGTCGACGTTGATGCGTGGCTTGATGAAGCCCTCGACCCGCAGCTGTTCGACCACCTCGACGTAGTCGTCGTTGAGAGCGATCCGCATCAGCGTGCCGATGGCCGACGGCAGGCTGCGCTCGGGCAGACGCGCCACGGCGCCGAAGTCGAGCACGCCCAGCCGGCCCGGGCCTCCGTCGGGGGCGGGCAGGATCCGGTAGTTGCCGGGGTGCGGGTCTGCGTGGAGCATGCCGGTCCGGGCGGGGCCGGAGAACAGGAAGCGGACGTAGAGCTCGCCGTAGTGGTCGCGCTCCTCCTGCGTGCCCTCGGCGATCATCCGTGCCAGCGACGACGGGCTCTCCAGCCACTCCGTGACCAGCACCCGCGTGCTGCCGTCCACGACGTGGGGGACCACGAAGTGGGGGTCCTGCTCGAACTCGGCGGCGAACTGCCGCTGCGCGTCCGCCTCGAGCTCGTAGTCGAGCTCCTCGACCACCCGGGCCTGGAGCTCCTCGATGATCGGCTTGATGTCGATCCCGGGCACGATCGAGCCGAAGGTCCGGGCGAGCCGGCCGAGCTGCTTGAGGTCGGAGGTCAGCGCCTCCTCGGCGCCGGGGTACTGCACCTTGACCGCGACCTCGCGGCCGTCGTGCCAGCGGCCCCGGTGGACCTGGCCGATCGAGGCGGCCGCGGCCGGGTTGTCGTCGAACTCCACCAGCTTCTTGCGCCACGAGGCCCCGAGCTCGCGCCGGAGCACCTCGTGCACGGTGGCAGCGGCCATGGGCGGCGCGGAGTCCTGGAGCTGGGTGAGGTGGGCGCGGTACGGCGCCGCGATGTTCTCAGGGAAGGCCGACTCGAGGATGGAGAGGGCCTGCCCCATCTTCATCGCGCCGCCCTTGAGGTCGCCCAGGGTGCGGAAGAGCTGCTCGGCGGTCCGCTGCTGGACGTCGGTCATCACTGCCTCGGCGGGGGCGCCGCCGATCCGCTTGCCGACACCTACGGCGGTCCGTCCCGCGAACCCGAGGGGGAGCGCGGCGAGGCGAGCCGTGCGCGCGGCGGCCTTGCGGGGCAGGTCGGTCATGACCCCATTGTCGCGGACGGCCCCAAGACCGCGCCTCACCGACTCGGGCGACTCACTGCCACGCGCAGCCGCACGCCGGATGGCGGGGCCAGCAGTGGGTCTCCAGCGAGGTGAGGTGCGGATCGAGGCGGATGGTGGCGGAGGCCGTCGCGGGCCGGTGGCCTTCCGCGCGGGAGACGAGGTCGCGGGCCGCCCACGCGGAGACCAGCGTGGCCAGGAGCGTGTCGACCGGCTCCGGAAGGGTGTCCTCGCGGACCCTTCCCACGGCGGCGGCCTGCTGGGTCACGAGCAGCGGCCACGCCGGGTCCAGGTCGGTGTGGTGGGCGTCGACGCAGCGCAGGCAGGCGGTCTCCCCCGGGAGCACGAAGGGGCCGATGACGGCGCTGCCCTCGGTGAGGCGGACCACGAGGTGGGGCGTCCCCGTGCGCAGCCACGCGTCGAGGTCCTCACGAGCCGGCTCGCCCACGGCGACCAGGACGCCGGAACGCCGGCCGTCCGGGGGGTCGATGGCCCGCTCCGGCGGCGGCTGCCCGTGGGGGAGCACGCGGGGGCGGAGACCCGCCGCGGTCAGCAGTCCGACCAGGGAGGTGACGACTGTCGCTGCCTCCGCGCTGCCGACCGACGCCACATCGACCTCGGCGGTGGCTCGAGAGGCCAGGAGCGCGGCGGCACGGTCTCCGGCGTGCGCCGCGAGTGCCGCCACGTCGGCCCGGGAGACCCGGGAGGCATCGTGCTCACCCCCGGGCGGCGCCGGTGCGAGCGGCAGGAGGAGGTCGGCGTCCACGAGCAGGCCGCTGTCGGCGAGCAGCTCGAGGGTGCGGCCGTCGTACTCCTCCTGCACGCCGACGGGGCGGCCGGGGCTGCGGAGGGCGTCGAGCACGGCCCGCACCTCGGGACGGTCGGGCAGGACGACGGCTCGGGCGGGGTCGAGACCGACCTGGAGCTCCGTGGCGCTGCGGCGTAGCACGTGGATGCCCGGTCGCAGGACCAGCCGGCGGACCGTGCGGGGGGATGCCTTGGTTCTCACCCGCCCGAGGGTGCCCGAGTCCGCGCATCGGCGTCGGCGACTGTCCACAGGGACGGCGGGGGAACATGACGGCGGGGCCTCCCCGAAGGGAGACCCCGCCGTCGACGTCGCTTGTGGCTGCTACTCAGGCCTTGCCGAGAATGCGGTTGAGGTTCGTGCCGCAGACCGGGCAGACGGCCTTGGCCATCCGGGTGCCCTTCTCGTTGACCTTGACCTCGCCCTCGGCCTGGCGCTTCTCCTTGCACTTGACGCAGTAGAACTCGCCGCTCCAGGTCTCCGCCATGACGGCCTCCTTGCCATTCGTCGTGCTGGTCGTCGCGGCGGGGGCTCTTGAGGAGACCCGCCGGGGCCGCCATGAGTGGTAGCCGTCTCGCACCCTACGGCAGCGGGAACGCCGTTGCATGCAGGCTGCAGCCTTCTCAGGCGTGTTTCACGCTCAGGCATCACCCGACTTGTCCGCTTTGTACCGTTTCGGGACCAGCGGGAACCGTGGCTGCCGCCCAGTGCCCTGGAGGCGGCTCGTGCCGCGGTCTCACCGCCGAAGCGGTACGACGGGCGCTCCCGAGGCGTTGGGTAGTGTCCCGCGCATGCCCGAGACCCCCCATCTGCGCATCGACCGGCCCTCCGAGGGCGTCGTCCTGCTGACCCTCGACAACCCCGACCAGCGCAACGCCATGTCGGACGAGATGACCTCCTCCTGGGTCACCGCGGTCGACGAGCTCGCCGGCGACCGGTCGGTCCGGGTGGTCGTGGTGACCGGCGCCGGCTCGGCGTTCTGCTCCGGCGGCAACACCAGCTGGATCGCGAGCGAGCCGGACGCCGAGGTCGACCACCTGCGCACCCGGATGATCGCGTTCTACCGGGCCTGGCTCTCGATCCGGAAGCTCGAGGTCCCCACCATCGCGGCGGTCAACGGGGCCGCCATCGGCGCGGGCCTGTGCCTCGCCCTGGCCTGCGACCTGCGCTACGCGGCCTCCTCGGCCAAGCTCGGCGCACCGTTCGTGAAGCTCGGCATGCACCCGGGCATGGCGGCGACGTACCTGCTCCCGAACGTCATGGGTGACGCCCACGCGCGGGAGCTGCTGTTGACCGGCCGGATCGCCGACGCGGAGGAGTCGCTGCGCCTGGGCATGGTCTCCCGCGTGATGCCGGACGAGAGCTTTCTCGACGACGTGCTCGACATCGCTGCCGGGGTCGCGGCGAGCGCGCCCATCCCGACCCGCTACACGACCCTGGCGCTCCGGACCGGCGGCCACGAGGACTTCGAGAGCGCGGTCCAGTGGGAGGCGCTCGCCCAGCCGATCACCCTGGCGACCGCCGACCTGCAGGAGGGGATCGCGGCCGCGAAGGAGAAGCGGCCTCCGCGCTTCACCGGCCGCTGACGCCGCCCACGTAGAGAGGCCCCCGCTCGACCGGCACGGCGCTTGCCTTCCCCTTGCGAACGCCGCCCCTGGTGACCGGGAGCCTCTTCCGCGCCCACGCTAGGCGGCGCGTGCCGCAAGGGTCAACGGTCCACCGTCCACGCCTGTGGATAACTCTGTGGAAAGAGTGTGGACCCAGCGTGAGTCGCTGTGGACGGACACGGGGAGAGCGGTGTACAAGACTGTGGGGGACACGCCCGGGGTACGTACGTTGCAGGCGTCTGACCAGCCAACATGCGAGAGGCGGACTGTGGACGAGACAAAGCCGGGCGATCCGGTCGCCGTCCTGCGGCGGATCGCGTTCCTCCTCGAACGCACCCGGGCCGAGACCTACAAGGTGAAGGCGTTCCGGACGGCGGCGGCGACCCTGCTCAAGCTCTCCGACGACGAGGTGCGGACCCGGGCGGCGCAGGGGACCCTGCGCGAGCTCCCCGGCATCGGGCAGTCCACCGAGAAGGTGGTCCGCGAGGCGGTAGCCGGGCGCACTCCGGCGTACCTCAGCCGGCTCGAGGAGGCCGCGGGACCGCTCGCCGACGGTGGCCGGGAGCTGCGCGCGAGGCTGCGCGGCGACCTCCACATGCACTCCGACTGGTCCGACGGCGGCTCGCCGATCGAGGAGATGGCGATGACCGCCATCGAGGTGGGCCATGAGTACGTCGCCCTCACCGACCACTCGCCGCGGCTGACCGTCGCCAACGGGCTCTCGGTCGAGCGCCTGGAGCGGCAGCTCGAGGTCGTCGCGGCCGTCAACGACCATCTCGGTGGGCAGCTGCGGATGCTGACCGGCATCGAGGTCGACATCCTCGAGGAAGGCGGCCTCGACCAGACCGAGGAGATGCTCGGACGGCTCGATGTCGTGGTCGCCTCGGTGCACTCCAAGCTGCGGATGGAGTCGGCCGCGATGACCCGCCGCATGGTCGCCGCCGTCGAGCACCCGCGCACCAACGTGCTGGGCCACTGCACCGGCCGGCTCATCACGGGAGGGCGCGGCACCCGCCCGCAGAGCACCTTCGACGCCGAGGAGGTCTTCGCCGCCTGCGCGGCCCGCGACGTGGCGGTGGAGATCAACTCCCGGCCGGAGCGGGCCGACCCGCCCGACGACCTCGTGGCCGTCGCGCTGGAGGCAGGGTGCCTGTTCTCCATCGACAGCGACGCCCACGCCCCGGGGCAGCTCGACTTCCTCGACCACGGCTGTGCCCGGGCCGAGGAGCTCGGGGTCCCGCCCGAGCGGATCGTCAACACCTGGCCGATCGAGCGACTCTTGGCGTGGTCAGCCGGGTAACCTGCGGATATGCCCACCCGCGCCCCCGACCCCGAGGGGCCCACCGTCGAGGTGCGACGCAGCCGCAGACGCCGCCGCACGGTCTCGGCGTACCGGGAGGACGACCGGGTCGTCGTGATGATCCCGGCCCGGCTCAGCGCCAAGGAGGAGCGTGAGTGGGTGACCACCATGCTCGAGCGGCTGGAGCGGTCCGAGAAACGTCGCCGCCCCAGTGACGACGGGCTCAAGCGTCGCGCCATGGAGCTGAGCAACCGCTACCTCGGCGGCCTGCCGCGCCCCGCGACGGTGCGCTGGGTCGACAACCAGAACAGCCGGTGGGGCTCCTGCACCCCCTCCGACCGGTCCATCCGCCTCTCCAGGCGCCTCCAGGGCATGCCTGCCTGGGTGATCGACTACGTGCTCGTCCACGAGCTCGCCCATCTCATCGAGGCAGGCCACACGCCGGCGTTCTGGGCCTGGGTGGACCGCTACCCGAAGGCGGAGCGCGCCAAGGGCTTCCTCGAGGGCGTCGCCTGCGCGACGCACCTCGGGTTGCAGGCCGGCCCGCCGGACTGCTCCGAGGAAGGCGCCGCGGAGATGGTCGCCGCCGACGAGGGGGCCGTCGAGCCCCTCGGCTAGACGTCGGCCCGAACGGCCCGGCGCCGGCGGGCGAGCCGCACCAGCTCGTGCATGTCCGCGTCCTCCGTCGGGAGGGCGTCCCACGGCCACCAGCGCACGTCGAGCGACTCCTCGCTGACCGCGTGTGCCGCGCCCTCGGGTGCGACGGCGAGGAAGCGTACGTCGAGGTGGTGGACCGTTCCGCGCGGGTCGCAGAACGGCACCGGGTGGGCGTTCAGCTGCACCGGTCGGGGGTCGAGCTCCAGACCGGGTACGCCGGACTCCTCGGTGGCCTCACGCAGGGCCGCGCCCGCCAGGGTGGTGTCCGAGTCCTCGCAGTGGCCGCCCATCTGGAACCACGCCTGTGCCTTGGCGTGCAGGGTGAGCAGGACCCGTTCGCCGTCCTCGGACAGCACGAGCGTGCTCGCGGTGATGTGGTCGGGGAAGCAGGTCCGGCTCAGGCCGTCGGGATGCGCCTCCAGGTGGGCGACGTACCGCCGGCGCACCTCCTCCTGGACGGCACCGGGCGCGGTCCAGGCGCGCAGCAGCGCGAGGGCGTCCTCGTGCAGGTGGCTCAACGCTCGTCGGGGCCCTTGTCGGAACCGCCGTCGGAGCCGTCGTCGGCGGCGCCGCTGTCGTCGCGGGAGTCGGAGTCCAGCAGGTCGGCCAGGGCGGCGTCGAACTCCTCGTCGGTGAGGGCCGTGGGCTCCTCGACGTGCTCGCGGAACCCGAGCGGGTCGTCGAGGTCGGCCGAGGTGGGCAGCAGGTCGGGGTGCGCCCAGACGGCGTCACGGGCCTCCTGCCCCTGACGGGAGCGCAGCGAGCCCCACAGCGTGGACGCGTCGCGCAGCCGGCGCGGTCGCAGCTCGAGACCGACGAGGGCGGCGAACGTCTGCTCGGCAGGTCCACCGGCGGCCCGGCGGCGACGGACGGCCTCCTGGAGCTTCGCGGCGCTCGGCATCCGGGTGGCGGTGGCCTGGCCGACCACCTCGTCGACCCAGCCCTCGACGAGGGCGAGCGTGGTCTCCAGGCGGGTGAGCGCGGCCTCCTGCGCGGGGGTCTTCTTCGGCTCGAACAGCCCGCCCTCGAGAGCCTCCTGGATCGCGGCGGGGTTCATCGGGTCGATGTTCCGCATCGACTCCTCGATCTTGGAGACGTCGATCGTGGTGCCGCGGCCGTAGTCCTCGACGGCCGAGAGCAGGTGGGCGCGCAGCCACGGCACGTGCGCGAACAGCCGCTGGTGGGCGGCCTCACGGAGGGCCAGGTAGAGCAGCACGTCCTCGTCGGGGACGTCGAGCCCGTCGGCGAACTCCTGGACGTTCGCGGGGACGAGCGCTGCCTTGCCGGCCGGGCCGAGGGGGAGACCGATGTCGGAGGCGGTGAGCACCTCGCCGGCGAGCCCGCCGAGCGCCTGCCCGATCTGGGTGCCGAACATCGCGCCGCCGGCCTTGCTGAGCATCCCCATCAACGGTCCGGCCATCGACTTGGCCTCCTCGGGGAGGGCATCGCCCATGGCACCCACGACGTGCTCGGCGACCGGCTCGACGAGACGCTGCCAGACCTCGACGGTCTCCTCGACCCACTGCGCGCGGCTCCACACGGCGGAGGTGGTGACCCCGGACGCCAGGTCGGTGACCTGGTCGAGCCAGTGGTCGGCCAGGCGCAGGGCGTCGGCGACGTCGTCCCGGTCCTTGGCGGTCGGGGACGGGTCGGGCTCCTGCGCGACGGTCTTGCGGGCGACGTCCTTGGCGAGGTTCCAGTTCACCGAGCCCTCGTAGGGCGCCATCATCGCCTGCATCTGGCTCATCAGCATCGACAGGTCGGGCATGCCGGGACCGCCGCTCGCGGCCCCCGGGAAGGCACCTCCGAGCGAGGAGAAGAGCTGCTCGAACGGCGTGCCCTTGAACGGGTTGTTCTCGTCGCCGGGTCGGTCGCTCGGGTCGTTGGTCATGCCTCCCAACCTACTCTCGGCATCAACCTCTACGCTCGTGGGTGTGAGCCCGCTTCCGCCCGTCGTCGTACGCCTCGTCGACATCCGTGACACGGCGCTGTCGGTGGACGAGGTCCTCGCCGCCGTCTCCGACGCCGCGGCCGGAGGCGTCACCCTCTTCGTCGGCGCGGTCCGCGACCACGACGAGAACAAGTCCGTGACGGGGCTCGAGTACTCCGCCCACCCGACCGCGCTCGACCAGCTCGCCGACGTCGCCGAGGAGGTGGGCCGGGAGTACGACGTGCTCGCCGTCGCCGCCGTCCACCGGGTCGGGCAGCTCGCGATCGGCGACGCGGCCGTCGTCGTGGCGACCGCCGCGGCACACCGGGGGGAGGCGTTCGAGGCCTCGCGTGCCCTGATCGACCGGCTCAAGCAGCGGGTGCCCATCTGGAAGCACCAGCTGTTCGCCGACGGCACCGACGAGTGGGTCGGCACCCCCTGAGGGCCGTGTTGCTCCCGGGTGCGGGGCCGGTGCGGTCCTAGCCTGGGACCGTGGACATCCTGTTCTGGCTCGCGCCCACCGGCGTCGTCGCTGTGGTGATGATGGCGTGGGCGTCCTGGGCGGGTCGTCCTCGACGCGAGCACTCCGACCGGTCCGAGGCGGCCTATGAGCGGTTCGCGGCCGCGATCGCCAGGAAGCACCCGGGTGCCTCCCGCCCGCGGCCGATGGTGGCCCGTGACCGCAGCACCGGGATCGCCATCCGCCCCTCGCGGAGCGGTCGGCAGGGCGCGCAAGGACCGCCCTCCGGGCAGACCCGCCGCTCCGCCTAGTTGAGCGCGGGTGAGAAGGTGACCGCATGAGTCGCCGCACCGTCTCGAGCATCATGGCCAGCGTGATGCTCGCCGTGCTGTTCTATGTGGCGGCCTCGATGCCGGTGCCCTACATCACGATGAGTCCAGGCCCGACGGTCGACGTGCTGGCCGAGACCCGCGGCGAGGAGATCGTGCAGGTCAAGGGCCACGAGCGCTACGAGACCGACGGCCGGCTGGAGCTGACCACGATCAAGCTGACCGGTCCCAGCCAGGAGGTCAGCCTGGGGGAGGCGCTCACCGCCTGGTTCGACAGGTCGAGGGCGGTCTACCCGCGCGAGGCCTTCTACGCGCCCGACGAGTCCGAGCAGGACGTCGACACCGAGAGCGCGGTGCAGATGGTCAGCTCCCAGGACACTGCGGTCGCGGTCGCGCTCACCGAGCTCGGCTACGAGCTCGACAAGATCACCGAGGTGCTTGCGGTGAGTCCCGGGAGCCCCGCCGAGGGCAAGCTCGAGACCCGCGACCAGATCGTCTCGGTCGGCGGCGAGCGGATCCGCGACGCCACCGACGTCGCCCGGATCGTCCGCGAGACCCCCGAAGGCGAGGCCGCCACCTTCGTCGTCCGCCGCGACGGGGAGGAGCGGACGATCGAGGTCGTGCCGGAGCCGTCCGAGGACGACCCGACCATCCCGCTCGTGGGCATCGTGGTCGGCCCGAGCTACGACTTCCCCTTCGACGTCTCGGTGAACATCGACGACCGGATCGGCGGGCCGAGCGCCGGACTGATCTTCTCGCTCGCCGTCTACGACACCCTCACGCCCGGCGCGCTCACCGGGGGAGCGGCGATCTCCGGAACGGGAACCATCGACGAGGCCGGGCGCGTTGGACCTATCGGAGGCATCCAGCAGAAGATCGTCGCCGCCGCCGACTCGGGGGCCGAGATCTTCTTCGTGCCGCCGCGCAACTGCGAGTCCGCGCTGGCGGTCGGGCTCGACGAGGAGGAGATGAGGCTCGTGAAGGCCCCGACCATGCACAGTGCGGTGACGTCGATCCAGGCGTACGTCGACGACCCGGACGCCGATCTGCCCGAGTGCGGGTGAGGTGACGATGGAGCGCGAGCCGATGCTCGACGAGAACAGCCCGGAGGTGGACCCCGTCCTGGCGACGGCGGTCCGCGAGATCGAGGAGCACGCCGCCGAGGCCGGCTGGGACCAGCCGTCGCGCCTCTACGCCCTCGTGCCCACCTCCGACCTCCTGGCCCGCGAGCCCGGCCTCGCGGCCGCGATGGGGATCGACGAGGCCTCGGCCGCCGGGTCGCTGACGCCGGTCGAGCAGGACCACACCCCGGTGGACCGGTCGCTCGAGGAGATCCTCGAACGGATCATGTGGCCCGCCGAGGTGTTCGGCTGTGCCGCCGTCGTGGAGCGGCTGGTGCTCCCTCCCGACGTGGACGACGAGATCCCGGAGGACCCGGAGGCGGCCGAGGCGTTCGCCGCCTCCCACCCGGAGCGGCAGGAGGTCCGGATCGTGGCCGCCGCGACGCGGGAGGGATCGACGTACTGCGCCCTGCGTTTCCGGTCGCACGACGACGCGACGTCTGTCGTGGAAAGCCCCGACCTCGTGCCCGCTCTCCTAGAGTTGCTGCTGAGCACGCTCGAGAACTAGACAGAGGACTGCTGTGAGCGGATTCTTCGACGAACCACCCCCGGCCCGGCCGCGTCCGACGGGCACGGCCCAGCCGCCGCAGCGCTCGCGCGCGCTGCTGTTCACGGGCATCGTGCTGGTCGCGGCGTTCTTCGGGATCTCGGTGTTCACCGGGATCTGGACCGACCGGCTCTGGTTCCGCAGCGTCGACTACGGCTCGGTGTTCACCAAGCTGCTCGGCACGCGCGTGATGCTGTTCGCGATCTTCGGCCTCCTCATGGGCGTCTTCGTCGGCGTCAACATCTTCCTGGCCTACCGGTTCAGGCCGCTGTTCCGGCCTGCGTCGCTCGAGCAGGCCAGCCTCGACCGGTACCGCGAGGTCATCGAGCCGCTGCGCCGCTGGCTGCTGGTCGCGGTGAGCCTGGTGCTCGCGCTGTTCGCGGGCGCGTCGGGAGCCGGCAAGTGGCGGGAGTTCCTGCTCTGGCGCAACGCCAGCGAGTTCGGCGAGACCGACCCGTACTTCAACAAGGACATCGGCTTCTACGTCTTCGACCTGCCGTGGCTGCACTACCTGGTCGGCTTCGGCATGGCCGCGACGGTGATGGGCCTGATCGCCGCGACGGTGATGCACTACCTGTACGGCGGCATCCGGCTGCAGGACAAGCACGACAAGCTCTCCGCCGCCGCCCAGGTCCAGATCTCGGTGCTCGCCGGGCTCTTCGTGCTGTTCAAGGCTGTCGACTACTGGCTCGACCGGTACGACATCACCTCTGACTCCTCCGGCCTGATCACCGGTGTCACCTATACCGACAAGAACGCGGTGCTGCCCTCGAAGGAGATCCTCACCTTCATCGCGTTGATCTGCGCGGTGCTGTTCTTCGCCAACGTCTTCCGCCGCACGTGGATGCTCCCGACGGTCGGGCTCGCGCTGCTCGTCCTCTCGGCGATCCTGCTCGGTGCGCTGTGGCCCGGTGTGGTGCAGCAGTTCCAGGTCTCCCCGTCCGAGCCGGACAAGGAGGCGCCCTTCATCCAGAAGAACATCGAGGCGACGCGCGCGGCGTACTCGATCGAGGACGCCGAGATCACGCCGTACCCCGCCACGGTCTCGCTCAGCACAGACCAGCTCAGGGAGGACGCCCAGTCGATCCCGGGCATCCGCCTGCTCGACCCGGCTCTGGTCTCCGACACCTTCGAGCAGCTGCAGCAGGTGCGTGGTTACTACAGCGTCCCGAACGTGCTCGACGTGGACCGCTACCCGGTGAACGGCGAGCTGCGCGACATGGTGCTCGCCATACGCGAGCTGAACCAGGGCGGCCTCCCCGACGACCAGCGCAACTGGGCGAACCTCCACACCGTCTACACCCACGGCTTCGGCGTGATCGCCGCCTACGGCAACCAGCGCAACAGCGAGGGCGAGGCAGTCGACAACGACGGCGAGCCCGAGTGGGCCGAGCAGGACATCCCGCCCAAGGGCGAGCTCACCGACCTCGCCGGCCAGGGCTACCAGCCGCGGATCTACTTCGGCGAGCAGAGCCCGAACTACTCGATCGTCGGTGGACCCGAGGGCGCCCGCGGCGTCGAGTTCGACATCCCCGAGGGGGAGGGTCCCGGTGGCGCCGCGCAGACCAACACCTTCGACGGCGAGGCGGGTGTGCCGGTCGGCAGCCTGTTCAACAAACTGCTGTACGCGATCAAGTTCAGCGAGCCGAACATCATCCTGTCCAACCGGGTGAACGAGGACTCGAAGATCCTCTACGACCGCGAGCCGCGGCTGCGTGTGCAGAAGGTCGCTCCGTGGCTGACCGTGGACGGCGACTCCTACCCAGCTGTGGTCGACGGACGTGTGGTCTGGATCCTCGACGCCTACACGACCACCGACAAGTACCCGATGTCGGAGAAGCGGTCCCTGTCGGAGATGACGCGCGACAGCCTGCAGCCGGACACGGCGTACGCCACGCTGCCGACCGACGAGATCAACTACATCCGCAACTCGGTCAAGGCGGTCGTGGACGCCTACGACGGCACGGTGACGCTCTACGAGTGGGACGAGGAGGACCCGATCCTCAAGGCCTGGTCCTCGGCCTTCCCGGGGGCGGTCGAGCCCAAGGACTCGATCCCCGAAGAGCTTCGTGCCCACATGCGCTACCCCGAGGACCTGTTCAAGGTGCAGCGCAACATCCTGGCGCAGTATCACGTCACGCGGCCCAAGACCTTCTACGAGGGCAGCGACCAGTGGGAGATCCCGCAGGACCCGACGAACCGGACCCAGACCCAGCCGCCCTACCGCCTGTCGGTCAACACGCCGTCGAGCGAGTCGGACGAGCCCGTGTTCTCGCACACCAGCGTCTACGTGCCCAAGAACCGGCAGAACCTCGCGGCGTTCATCTCGGTCGACGCCGATGCCAGCCAGGAGGGCTACGGGCAGATCCGCATCCTGCGGCTCCCGGGCAGCACGCAGGTCCCGGGTCCGTCCCAGATCGCCAACCAGTTCGGAGCCGACCAGGAGATCCAGGACCGCAGGCTGGCCTTCACGAGGACGGGCTCGAAGGTCATCGACGGCAACCTGTTGACCCTCCCGGTCGGGGACGGCCTGCTCTACGTCCAGCCGCTGTACACACTGCGTGAGTCGGGGGAGGGCCGTTATCCGGTGCTCCGCTATGTGCTCGCGTCCTTCGGCAAGGAGGTGGGCATCGGGACCACCCTGACGGCCGCGCTGGACGACGTACTCGGAGAGATCGACCCGAGCAACGAGCCGGTGGAGATCCCCGGCGAGGAGCCGCCTCCGGACGGTGGGACCGGAGAGCCGGGCACGTCCGACGACGTACAGGCTCTGCTCCAGGACGCCGAGGACGCCTTCCTCGCCGCGGATGCCGCCCTCGTGAAGGGCGACCTGGCGACGTACCAGCAGGAGATGGAGCGGGCCCGCGCGCTCGTCGACCAGGCACTCCAGGCCGCGGGAGTCACCGCGCCGGGCGAGGACACCGGAGGTGCCGAGGGCGGCGGTGCCGGCGGCGGCGAGGGCGGCGACGGGGCAGCCGGAGGCTAGTGACCGGAGCCACAGCTCTCGATTTGGAGCGATCGACTGGTGTCCCGTAAGGTTGTGTTCACCGACGCGGGGTGGAGCAGCTCGGTAGCTCGCTGGGCTCATAACCCAGAGGTCGCAGGTTCAAATCCTGCCCCCGCTACAAAGTAAAACCGCAGGTCAAGGCGCTACTCCGTCCCAGGAGTGGCGCCTTGTCTCTGTCCCACAGCGTCCCGTCGACCCGTGTTGCGTCCCAGATGCTGCCACGAAGACGGACGCAGTCATCTGTGCGCCACCCCGCGGTGGGGATGGACCGGGACGCGCTGGGACGTGGCGGCAGGGATTGGAGCGATCTCCGGCTGGTCGTTAGGCCGAGAACCCAGAGGTGACGGATGAGCGCCGCCGTGCCTCGGATTTCGAGGCTGGGCCGATAGCCGCCTGCCGGTGTCCCGTTCAGGGGATCTGACTCGCGCATCGCACGCAAGCCGGGGTTTCCCTCAACGCGGCATTTCCGGACGTTCGCTTGACGACGATGGGCGTGCACAATCGCGTTCGTGAGCCTCATCGACCGAATACTCGCGTCGCCCGGTGATTGGACTGGCACCCGCGTCATTGATGAGCTGTGCCTGCGCATGTACGACGAGGGCGACCGCAGGCGCGATCCTGACGCCCCATCTTGGCTTCGGGAAGTGCTGGTGGTGTGTGACTTCGACACCCACCTGCAGATGGAAGGGCTTCTGGGCTGGTGGGAGAACTCGGCCGTGGAGGACCTCCGGCTTGTCGCTGATGCCCTCCGGTCCATCGGGATGGAGAACGATGCTCAGCTGCTCGAGGAGGCCGCAACGGTCCCCGCTCCAGGTCGACTCGACGCGGACGGACCCTTCGAGATCGGATCCGTGTCCGGTTTCTCCGAGCGGCACCCCGCCGTGACTCCTCAGCAGTACGAACGCATCCGAGACATAGAGAACCGGCTCTACCTCAACGACGCTGACGGCTCCGACCTACATGCACTCCTCGTCGCGCACGCGGCCTCAGGTCTGGCATCGGCTGCGCGCTGAACCGACTCTCACCCACTCTTCGGTAGTTGCCCGACTTCACTCTCCGCTGATGTCAGTGCGTTGGGAACCGGCTCAGCACTCCTATCGTCGAAGAGTCATGTCGGAGGGAACGGGGCAGCCGATGGTGGAGGAGGGCCGGTCGCAGGGCAGTCGACCGGTGATGGCGTGGTGGGGATGGCTGGCGACGCAGGCCATCCCAGCCTGGCTGGTGTGGGTGACGGTCATCGGGTACGCGCAGTACATGACGTGCCTGGGACGCTCTTCGGGGCCGACATCTCCGGGCGCGGGGCACCTAACCTTACGCGTGCGACCGGGTGCCGGTGGCACGGGCCCAAGAGGGGGCTGGATTCGGGACACCGTCGCGTCTGGGAGTTGTGGGTGGCCGGCTGTCATCGCCGTAACGCTGGCGGGTGACTCGTCGGCATGGCGATCCGCGTAGGACGCAATGGTATCGCGACGCGTGACTTCCTGGCATTTGCTCATCGGCACGACAGAGCTTTCCTGTCTGCGGCT
>CAVPAG010000003.1:0-217012 GCA_963701425.1 uncultured Actinomycetota bacterium
CATGTGGCTGCGAGCGGATCGCGGCTATATGAGTGCGTCTGCTTAGCCGGGTCCCACGATGAACCTGACTTCGCTGGGCTCGGAGCGGTCGTTGCCCATGACCGTCACCCGCACCGCGCCAGCATCGACACCGATCGAGTCGTACTCCCGGTTGTAGACGTCGCGTAGGGAGAGGTGCCCCTCCGACTCGATAGTGAACTCGCCAAGGATCGCCAGAGACGGTTCCCGCGCTTGAGCGAACGAGGCCAGGGTCGAGCCGTCATCGACGCTGAGGACCCCGACCGCGATGCAGTCGAGGGTTGCCGCGCAGGCTTCCCCCGCGAACGTCGGAGGAGGAGTGAACTCCTCGCGCCCTACCAACAGAAGTACCGAGTTCGGAGGTTGGATGGTGGGGCTCACTGCTTCATTCTGCCGCACCGCCGCATCCGCTCATCGGCTGAGTGCGTTGCTGCCGTGCCACCTCGTGCTTCTGATTGCATGACAACATGCCGGACTTCATGACCGAGGTTGCGCTCGCCTTGCTCTTTCCAGTGCTCGGGGTGTACGTCCTGTACTGGGTAATCAGGCTCGCCGTTCGGCATGGCCTCCGCGATGTGCAGAACGAAGACCGCCTCCGTCGTTGACCGAGGGCACGGGCTTGCCGCTCACGCAGCGGCAGATCCTGTAACCGGCGCACCGGGTTAAGGAGAAGCGGGCGCATGACCGGCTCGCCAGATCGCCTCCTGGGTAGTCGGCTCAGCGTCGAAGGAACCGAACGCCGTGAACCACTCGTAGGTTTCCTGCATCCCCGCGGAAAGCGGTACGAACCGATGGGTGAGGCTCGACGAGAGCCGTTGGACATTCAGGGTTAGAGCTCCGTCGCCGTTCCCGACGTTGAGATGCCGGGTTCGGCACGTTGGGGCTTTCACCATCCGCGGCCAGATGCCGTGCACTTCGCCCCGGGGCGTGTGAGGCTGAAGGGGTAATCGCGAAGGCGTCAGGGGAGGACCTCTATGGCGGCCCAGCCGAAGGCAATCGTGCTCCACGTCGATGAAGCGCGACGCGCGGCCGAGTTCTGGAGTGAGGCGCTCGGCTATAAGCCGCAGGCGGATGCGCCGGACTTCCTGGCCTCACCCAACGGCGAGGGCGTGCGCGTCCACCTCGACGAGAGCGACAGTACGCACCTTGACCTGTGGGTCGACCGCACCAACTCCGATCTGGAGACCGAGGTCGAACGCCTCATCGCGTTGGGCGCGAGCCGCGTCGAGTGGACCTATCCCGAGGACGCCGACTCTGTCGTCTTGGCCGACACTGAGGGCAACCTCTTCTGCGTGATCGCGTAGCCGCACCGCGCTCACCGGCGCAGTCCCCGACGCCCCCTCTTCGGAGGTTCCGCGTTTCCCTCTCTGCGGCTATGACAGTGCCTGTTTGGATCCCGCTCCCAAGCCGTCCGGCTCCCCCCGAAGTGACTCATTGCCACCGCCCCGTGACCGGGGCAGACTCGATGTCCTCGGGAGCGTCGGCATCCCCGCCAAAGGCCTTCCGGGCATTTCCGAAGGAGACCCGCTATGCCGAAGATGGTCGTCACTCACGCGGTCGTGGAAATCGAACGATGGCTCCAGGGCAAGGACGAGCGGGCTGCTGTCATCGGCAAGTACGCCACCAACGTGACGGACTACGTTGCCGCAGATGGGAGCAACAACGTCGCCATCACCGCCGACATCCACGACCTGGCGGGCTTGCAGGCGCTGATGGAATCGCCCTCACCCGAAGACGCGGCCGCAGAGGAACGCCATGGCGTCATCCAACCCATAACGGCCTACTTCGAGAAGTAGTCTCGGACAGACCGGCCTCAGAGACACCAACTACTCGAACGACTTTCACGCTCGACGGGCCACGAAGGGACCCCCGAGGAACATACAGCTCCCCCTTTCGTCGGTGCGACCATCCGCCGCCGTGGAAGATGCGCTCACGACCCTAGCGGTGCTCGCCGGCTGATCGCCGGACTCGAAAAGCCTCAGGCTCGGAACGACGGGGAGGCGAGGTGTTCCTCGGCGATCCTGCGGCCGAGCTGTTCGACCAGGGTCGCCGCCTCGGCCATGCTGCGCTCGGGATCGGGCTCCAGGTCACTGCACGCGTAGACCGCGTCGATGCCCGCCTCGCGCAGCTGGGGGTCGTCGAGCTCGTGGCGGCCGCAGACGGCCACCACACCCGCACCGGCGGCCCGAGCCAGCCGGGCCACCCCCACCGGCGCCTTGCCGCGCAGGCTCTGGGAGTCCAGGGAGCCCTCGCCCACCACGACGAGCCCGGTGTCGCGGACCTGCTCGTCGAAGTCGAGCAGGTCCAGGAGGAGGTCGATCCCTGGGCGGAGCGTCGCGCCGAGGACCGCGATCGCGGCGAAGCCGACGCCGCCGGCGGCACCGGCCCCGGGGGCGTCGCGGTGGTCGGCGCCCGTGTGCCGGGCGACGTGGTCAGCGAGCCGGGTGAGGTTCGTGTCGAGGCGCGCGACGTCCGTCGCGGACGCCCCCTTCTGCGGGCCGTAGACGGTGGCGGCCCCGTGCTCGCCGGTCAGCGGGTTGTCCACGTCGCAGGCGACGACGATCTCGGCTGCGGCGAGGGCCGGGTGCAGACCGGAGAGGTCGAGCTCAGCGAGCCGCTCGAGGGCGCCACCTCCGGCGAGCAGCTCATGGCCCGCGCTGTCACGCAGGGAGACCCCGAGCGCCTGCAGCATGCCGGCGCCCCCGTCGGTGCACGCGCTGCCGCCGATGCCCAGCACGACCCGGGTGGCGCCGCGGTCGAGCGCGGCCGCGACGAGCTCGCCGGTGCCGCGGCTCGTCGCGGTCAGCGGCGCCGGAGTGCCCCCGGGCAGCCGGGAGAGCCCGGAGACGTCGGCCATCTCGACAACGGCGGTCTCGCCGTTCACCGCGTAGCCGGTCTCCACCGGGTCGCCGGTGGGGCCGGTGGCTGTGCAGGGGATCCTCTCGAACCCCGCCGCTACGGCAGCGTCGAGCGTGCCGTCCCCTCCGTCGGCGACGGGCAGGCATCGCAGCTCGGCCCCGGGGCTCCGGTCGAGGATGCCGCGGCGGACGGCGTCCGCGACCTCGCGTGCCGTGAGCGAACCCTTGAACTTGTCCGGGGCGATGAGGATCCGCGTCATCGCCCCATCCAACCACCGCGGGGTACGGTGCCAAGGTCTCGTTCTCGGACCGGCCACATCAGGGGGGCTCGCTCACATGACCTCGACCCAGCGCTCGGAGCTTCAGCTGCTGGAGGAGCTCCTCCCGGCGGACATCATGGTGAGCGACCCGGACGTAGTGGCCGCCTACGCCCGGGACCAGTCGAGGTTCACCGACCACGCGCTGCCGCTCGCCGTGCTCATGCCACGCTCGACCGACGAGGTCTCCCGGTGCATGAAGGTCCTGCACGAGCGCGGCGTCGCCGTGGTGCCGCGCGGCGCCGGAAGCGGCCTCAGCGGCGCGGCGAACGCCTCGGCCGGCTCGGTGGTCCTCTCCCTGCACCGGATGGACCGGATCCTCGAGATCAACCAGGCCGACCGTCTCGCGGTCGTCCAGCCCGGTGTCATCACCGCAACCCTGCGAGCTGCTGCCAAGGCCGCGGGCCTGTTCTACCCGCCCGACCCCGGCAGCGTGGAGATGTGCACGGTGGGCGGCAACGCCTCGACCAACGCGGGCGGGATGTGCTGCGTGAAGTACGGAGTGACCGGTGACTTCGTGATGGGTCTCGAAGTGGTCCTCGCCGACGGCCGGGTTATGCGGACAGGGCGTCGTACCGTCAAGGGCGTCGCGGGCTATGACCTCACGCACCTGTTCGTCGGCTCCGAGGGCACCTTGGGCGTGATCACCGAGATCACCGTCCGCCTGGTCCCGGAGCCGAAGTCGGCGCACACCCTGGTCGCCTCGTTCGCGAACCTCCGCGACGCCGGCGAGGTGGTCGCAGGCGTGACCCGCGCCGGGCTGACCCCGTCGCTGATGGAGATCCTGGACCGTACGACGGTTCAGGCGGTCGACCAGATGTCGCACATGGGGCTCGGGGACGGCGTCGCCGCGCTGCTGCTGATCCAGAGCGACGACCAGCACGCCGACGAGCTGCTGGCGCAGGTCGAGGACATCTGCGGCCGGCATGGCGCGGTCGACGTGGCCCGCAGCTCCGACCCCGCCGAGGCCGCCTTGCTGCTCGAGGCCCGACGGCTCGCCCTGCCCGCGCTGGAACGGCTCGGCGACTGGCTGCTCGACGACGTCGCTGTCCCCCGATCGAGGATGGTCGACCTGATCGCGGCCATCGAGGAGATCAGCTGGCGCCTCGGGATCGTGATCGGGGTCTTCGGCCACGCCGGCGACGGCAACCTGCACCCGACCGTGATCTTCGACGACGCCGACCCGCAGAGCCGAGCCCTCGCCCTCGCTGCTTTCGACGAGATGACCGAGAAGACGCTGGAGCTGGGCGGGACGATCACCGGGGAGCACGGCGTGGGACAGCTGAAGCGGTCCTGGTTGGCCCGCGAGCTCGATCCGGCGTCGCAGGCGGTGCACGCCGCGATCAAGGCTGCCCTGGACCCGCGCGGTCTGCTCAACCCCGGGACAGTGCTCCCCGCTGGGTCCGACGAGGCCTAGCAGGAAAGTTCGGGCGAGGCCCCCCGGACCCATTGCCTCAGGACCCGGGGCGGCGATATGTTCCGGTAACTTCCACGAAACAGAAGATTCCTTCCAGGATGTGGAATTTTACTGACCGCGCGCAACCGGCTCAGACGAGGAGACCTCCATGGACACCCCCGACGGCATCGAGATCACCGGCCCGATCCAGGACCGGTACGACGAGATCCTCAGCCGCAAGGCGCTCGACCTCGTGGCCACGCTGCACCGCGAGCTCAACGGACGCCGGCTCGAGCTGCTGGCGAAGCGGGAGCAGCGGGTCGCCGACCTGGCCGCCGGTGGCACCCTGGACTTCTTGGAGGAGACCAAGGACATCCGCGAGGACGACTCCTGGAAGGTCGCCGCGCCGGCCCCCGGACTGGTCGACCGCCGGGTGGAGATCACCGGGCCTACGGACCGGAAGATGACCATCAACGCGCTCAACTCCGGTGCCAAGGTGTGGCTCGCCGACCACGAGGACGCCAACACCCCTCTGTGGGAGAACGTCATCGGCGGTCAGCTGAACCTCCTCGACGCGATCGACGGCAAGATCGACTTCACCAGCCCCGAGGGCAAGAGCTACGCCCTCAACGAGGGCGAGCTGGCCACCATCGTGGTGCGCCCGCGAGGCTGGCACCTGCCCGAGAAGCACATCCTCGTCGACGGCGAGCAGGTCTCCGGTGGCCTCGTCGACTTCGCGCTCTACCTGACCGCGTCCGGCCAGAAGCAGATCGACCGCGGCGCCGGTCCCTACTTCTACCTGCCCAAGATGGAGTCCCACCTCGAGGCGCGGCTGTGGAACGACGCGTTCAACATCGCCCAGGACTTCGTCGGGATCCCGCGCGGCACGATCCGCGCCACCGTGCTGATCGAGACCTACCCCGCGGCGTTCGAGATGGAGGAGATCCTCTACGAGCTCCGCGACCACTCCGCCGGCCTGAACGCCGGCCGCTGGGACTACATGTTCAGCG
The DNA here is from genome assembly GCA_963701425.1 of uncultured Actinomycetota bacterium. Lineage (GTDB taxonomy): Bacteria > Actinomycetota > Actinomycetes > Propionibacteriales > Nocardioidaceae > Nocardioides_C. The sequence continues at coordinate 5,600 of CAVPAG010000003.1, forward strand.
TGATCAAGATGTTCCGCACCCGGGGCAAGGACTTCCTGCTGCCCGACCGCAACTCGGTCACGATGACCGTGCCGTTCATGCGCGCCTACACCGAGCTGCTGGTGCGCACCTGCCACAAGCGCGGCGCCCACGCGATCGGGGGGATGGCGGCCTTCATCCCGAGCAAGGACCCCGAGGTCAACGAGGCTGCCTTCAAGAAGGTCGCCGACGACAAGGCTCGCGAGGCGGGCGACGGCTTCGACGGCTCGTGGGTCGCCCACCCCGGCATGGTGGAGATCTGCAAGGAGGAGTTCACCAAGGTCCTCGGCGACCGGCCCAACCAGCTCGACAAGCTCCGTGAGGACGTGAACGTGACCGCCGAGCAGCTCCTCGACGTCAAGTCCACGCCCGGAGACGTCACCGAGGAAGGCCTGCGCAACAACATCAGCGTCGGCATCCAGTACCTCGAGTCCTGGCTCCGCGGCTCCGGCGCGGTCGCCATCAACAACTTGATGGAGGACGCCGCGACCGCGGAGATCTCCCGCAGCCAGGTGTGGCAGTGGCTGCACAACGACGTGGAGCTCAGCAACGGCCACCGCGTCACCCGCGAGCTGGTCGAGAGCATCATCGAGTCCGAAATGGCCTCGATCCGCGAGAAGGTCGGGGAGGAGGCGTTCGGCAAGGGCCGCTGGGACGACGCCCGGGCGACCTTCACGGAGATGGCGCTCGCCGACGAGTACCCCGACTTCCTGACCCTGCCGGCCTACGAGCGCATGCCCTGACCTGCGATGAGCGGCACCCACGGCACCAACATCACCGCGGGCCCTTCGGTGGACGCCACCCCGCCGGAGGCCACCTCGAGCACCGGCGAGCCCGGGGCGACCGCCCTCGACCTCGAGACGGTGATCCGCGCGGCCAGGCAGCTCATCCCGGCCGAGGGGATCATCACCGAGCACAGCCGGCTGCGCACCTATGAGTGCGACGGCCTGGCCCACTACAAGGTGACACCGGCGCTTGTGGTGATCCCCGAGAATGCCGAGCAGCTGGCCGGCGTGGTCCGCGCCTGCGCCGAGGCGGGGGTGCCCTTCGTGGCCCGCGGTTCCGGGACGGGCCTGTCCGGTGGGGCCCTGCCCCGGGCCGACGGCGTGCTGGTCGTGACCTCGCGCATGCGCGCGATCCACGAGATTCGCCGCGAGGACCAGCGGGCCGTCGTCGAACCCGGCGTGATCAACCTCGACGTCAGCAAGGCAGTGAACGCGCAGGGCTACTACTACGCGCCGGATCCCTCCAGCCAGCAGGTCTGCTCCATCGGCGGCAACGTCGCGGAGAACTCCGGCGGGGCGCACTGCCTCAAGTACGGCTTCACCACCAACCACGTCGTCGGGGCGGACTGGGTCACCCCGGACGGCGACATCGTCCCGCTCGGCGGCCTGGCTCCCGACGCACCCGGCTACGACCTCCTCGGCGCCGTGGTCGGGTCCGAGGGCACGCTCGGTGTCGCCACCTCCGTGACCGTGAGGCTGACCCGTCTCCCGCAGGAGGTGCGCACCCTGCTCGCCGGGTTCGGGTCCACCGACGACGCCGGGGCCGCCACGTCGTCGATCATTGCCGCGGGCATCGTCCCCGCTGCGATCGAGATGATGGACGCCCTCGCCATCGAGGCGGCGGAGGCCGCCGTGCACTGCAACTACCCGGCCGGTGCCGGAGCGGTGCTGGTGATCGAGCTCGACGGAGCCGCGGCGGAGGTCGAGCACGAGTTCGCCGAGGTCGACCGGCTCTGTCGCGAGCACGGCGCTTTCGAGCTGAGGGTCGCCACCGATGCCGAGGAACGGGCGCTGATCTGGCGGGGGCGGAAGTCCGCCTTCGCGGCGGTGGGACGGATCAGCCCCGACTACATCGTGCAGGACGGCGTGATCCCGCGCACCGCTCTGCCCGAGGTGCTTCGGGCGATCGCCGACCTGTCGTCCTCCTCGGGGGTCCGGGTGGCTAACGTCTTCCACGCGGGCGACGGCAACCTGCACCCCCTCGTGCTCTTCGACGACGGGGTCGAGGGTGCCGGCGACGCCGCCGAGAAGGTCAGTCGGGCGATCTTGGACCTGTGCATCAGCCACGGTGGGTCGATCACCGGCGAGCACGGCGTCGGCATCGACAAGGCGGCCTACATGCCGCGCATGTTCAACGACGAGGATCTCGACACGATGCAGCTGGTCCGGTGCGCGTTCGACCCGCAGAACATCTCCAACCCCGGCAAGGTGTTCCCGACCCCGCGGCTGTGCGGCGAGGTGCCCGGCCGGCGCAAGGGGGTCCACCCGCTCCAGGCGGCCGGCCTCGCGGAGCTGTTCTGATGCGCGCAGGCTCGGAGTCCGCCACCCTGCAGGAGTCCGCGCGGCGGGCGGTCGAGTCGGCCTGCAGCCGGGTCGACGAGGGCGGCGCCGCGGACCGGGTGGACGGCGTCCAACCCGGCCTGGTCGCCTGCCCCGCGTCGACCGAGGAGGTGGCCGAGGTGATGCGGGCCGCCGCGGCGCACGGACTCGCGGTCGTACCCCGCGGACGTGGCACGAAGATGACCTGGGGCAGGCCCCCGCACCGAGCCGACGTGGTCGTCGACGTCAGCCGCCTCGACCAGGTGCTCGACCACGCTGCAGGTGACCTCGTGGTCGAGGCCCAGGCAGGCACCCGTCTCGCGGACGTCCAAGAAGTCGTCGGCAGTGCCCGCCAGCGGCTGGCAGTGGACGAGACGGTTCCCGGCGCCAGCATCGGCGGCACGATGGCCACCGCCACGAGCGGCCCCGGGCGGCTCGCCACCGGCACCATGCGCGACCTGCTGATCGGAGTGACGGTGGTGCGCGCCGACGGCGTGGTGGCGAAGGCCGGCGGGCGCGTGGTGAAGAACGTCGCGGGCTACGACCTCGGCAAGCTGGTCGTCGGCTCCTTCGGCACCCTCGCCGTGGTCACCGACGCGCTGTTCCGCCTGCACCCGGTCCCGGCCGCGCGACGGTTCGTGTCCGTGCCTGTCGCCGACGCGGCGCAGGCGCACGAGATGACCCAGGCAGTCGTCCACTCCCAGCTCGTGCCCGGCGCGGTGGAGCTGGACTGGACGGACGGCGGCACTCTCACCATGCTCCTGGAGGGCGTTCCCGAAGGCGTCGCCGGACGCGCGGCCAGCGCCCTCGAGCTGCTCGGTGCCTCGGCGACCGAGTCGGAGTCCGCCCCCGAGCACTGGGGCCACTACCCCTGGCCGCTCGACGCCCGGGGCGACGACCGGCAGGTCGCGATGAAGCTCACGTTCGCGCTCTCCGGGCTGGAGGACGTGCTCGCGGCGGCCGACGCCCTGGGGATCCAGGTCACGCTCCGCGGCTCCACCGGCGCGGGTGTGCTCTACGCAGCACTTCCGCAGACCACCGACGTACCCGCCGTGGCCGCCGCGGTCGGCGCCTTGCGTGGGGCCTGCACCCGGCACGGCGGTGCCCTCGTGGTCCTCGATGCGCCGGGCGCGGTGAAGCAGGCCGGGGACACCTGGGGCCCGGTTCCCGCACTGGACCTGATGCGTCGGGTCAAGGACCGCTTCGACCCTGACCACCGGCTCGCGCCCGGCCGGTTCGTGGGAGGAATCTGATGACCCAGACGTCCGACAGCCGGTCCACCGGCGGCGACCAGCCGGTCGACCTCGGCCTGCCCTCGCTGATGGGCGCGTTCGACGACCACAACCCACCGGACGCCGCGCTCATCGGTGACTGCGTGCATTGTGGATTCTGCCTCCCCACTTGTCCCACCTATGTCCTGTGGGGGGAGGAGATGGACTCACCCCGCGGCCGGATCTACCTCATGAAGGAGGGCCTCGAGGGGGAGCCGTTGACCGACTCCATGGTCCAGCACTGGGACCGCTGCCTCGGCTGCATGGCATGCGTGACCGCCTGCCCGTCCGGTGTGCAGTACGACAAGCTCATCGAGTCCACCCGGGCCCAGGTCGAGCGGCGCCACGAGCGCACCGCGAAGGACCGTGCCCTGCGGGGGCTCATCTTCGCGCTGTTCCCGCACCCGAAGCGTCTGCGCCTGCTGCGCGGACCGTTGCGCGGCCTCCAGCGCACCGGGCTGGACCGGGCGATGCGACGCACCGGCCTCCTCGAGCGGATGGCGCCCCAGCTCGCCGCGATGGAGAGCCTCGCGCCGCGGCTGGGCAAGAAGGAGGTCCTTCCGCAGCGGGCGCCTGCCGTGGGCGAGCGGCGGGCGGTCGTGGGGCTGCTCACCGGCTGCGTGCAGCGAGAGTTCTTCCCCGGCGTGAACGCCGCCACCCTGCGGGTGCTCCAGGCCGAGGGGTGCGAGGTCGTCATACCCCGGGCACAGGGATGCTGCGGCGCCCTCTCGTTGCACAACGGCCGGGAGGCGGAGGCGCAGAAGTACGCCCGGGCGCTGGTCGACGCCTTCGAGGCCGCCGGGGTGGAGCGGATCGTCGTCAACGCCGCCGGCTGCGGCTCGACGATGAAGGAGTACGCCGACCTGCTGGCCGACGACCTGAGCTACTCCCAACGGGCCGCGGAGTTCGCGGGCAAGGTGCGCGACGTCTCCGAGATCCTCAGCGAACTCGGACCGGTCGCACCGCGCCACCCTCTCCAGGTCACCGTGGCCTACCACGACGCCTGCCACCTCGGCCACGCCCAAGGCGTGCGCCGTCAGCCCCGCGAGCTGCTCGGGCAGATCCCCGGCCTCGAGGTGCGCGAGATCGCCGAGGCGGAGCTGTGCTGCGGCTCGGCCGGCATCTACAACATCCTCAACCCGCAGCCCGCCCGCGAGCTCGGGGACCGCAAGGCCGCCAACATCGTGAAGACCGGAGCCGACCTGCTGGTCACCGCCAACCCGGGGTGCCTGATGCAGGTGGCCTCCGCGATCGAGCGCTCCGGGCACCCCATGGGGATGGCGCACACCATCGAGGTCCTCGACGCCGCCATCCGGGGTCTCCCCGTGGAGTCGCTCACCCGACGGAACGCCCCGTCGAAACAGTCTTCCCCGCAAGCACCGCCAACCACTCCGGCACACACCAACTGAGGTAGGAAGAAATGTTCCAACAGACACTCGACCCGGTCGGGGGCTCCCTGGCGCTGAGCGCGCTCTGTGCCGCCCTCCCGCTGGTAACCCTCTTCGTCCTGCTCGGCGGGCTGCGCATGAAGGCCTGGATGGCGGGGCTGATCTCTCTGGCCGTGGCCATAGTGGTCGCCGTCGCCCTCTTCGAGATGCCGCTGGGCGACTCCCTGCTGGCTGCGTCGGAAGGCGCCGCGTTCGGGTTCTTCCCGATCCTGTGGATCGTCATCAACGCCATCTGGGTCTACAACCTGACCGTCGAGACCGGCCACTTCGGTGTCCTGCGTCGCTCCTTCGAACGCGTCAGCCCCGACCACCGGATCCAGGCCATCATCATCGCGTTCTGCTTCGGCGCGCTGCTCGAGGCGCTGGCCGGCTTCGGCACGCCGGTGGCCATCACCGTCGTGATGCTGCTCGCGCTCGGCTTCGCCCCGATCAAGGCGGCCGCCGTCGCGCTGATCGCCAACACCGCCCCGGTCGCCTTCGGCGCGCTCGCCACGCCGATCGTCACCCTCGCCACCGTGACCTCGGGCGTCAACGACGACCCACGGCTCGACATCGACACCCTCGGCGGGATGGTCGGTCGCCAGACCCCGATCCTCGCGGTCATCGTCCCGCTGGTCCTGGTGTTCGTCGTCGACGGCAAGCGCGGCGTCAAGCACACCTGGCTGCCGGCGATCGTCGCGGGCCTCTCCTTCGCCGTCGCCCAGTTCGTGGCCGCGAACTACATCTCCGTGCCGCTGACCGACATCGTCGCCGCGCTGGTCGCTGCCGCCTCGGTGGTCCTGCTGCTTCGGTTCTGGTCGCCCGCGGAGGACATCACGACGGCGGACATGGAGCACTCCGCCGACCACGCCGAGGCCCTGCGTGGCGAGGAGCAGGTCGGCGCCACCGTCGGTGGCGCACCCGGCGAGCAGCACGCCGACATGGGTTCGGGTGGACCTGCCCGGGGGGGCGCTGCCGGCGAGACGGCTCGCACGGCCTCCGGACACGACCACAACAGCGAGGTCGTGAAGGCCTACGCGCCGTACCTCATCATCATCGCGATCTTCTCCGTCGCGAACATCACGGCCGTCAAGGAGGCACTCGCCGAGAAGCCGTGGACCATCCCCTTCGCCTGGCCCGGCCTCGAGGTCGCGAACTCGGCAGGCGTGCCGCTGGCCTCCACCACGTTCAACTTCAACTGGCTGCCGGCCGCGGGCACGCTGATGATCTTCGCCGGTATCCTCACCGCGATCGTCCTGAAGATCTCGCCGGCGCGGATGCTCCGGGCCTACGGCGCGACCTACTACGAGCTCCGCTGGGCGATCGTGACCGTGATGGCCGTCCTCGGGCTCGCCTACGTGATGAACCTGTCCGGGCAGACCACCACGCTCGGGGTCTGGCTCGCCGGCGCCGGCGGCTTCTTCGTCGTGCTCTCCCCGATCCTGGGCTGGCTGGGGGTGGCGGTCACCGGCTCGGACACCTCGGCCAACGCGCTGTTCGGTGCCCTGCAGGTGCAGACGGCGGCCGAGGCGGGCCTCGACCCGCTGCTGCTCGCCGCCGCCAACTCCTCCGGTGGCGTGCTCGGCAAGATGGTGAGCCCGCAGAACCTCGCCATCGCGGCAGCGGCTGTCGGCATGGCGGGCAAGGAGGGCGACCTCTTCCGCAAGGTGTTCGGGTGGAGCCTGGTGCTTCTCCTGTTCATGTGCGTGATCGTGTTCCTGCAGTCCACCGCGGTCCTCGGCTGGATGGTTCCGTAGGCAGATCCGATGACGAACGGTAGGACGACCCCGACCCCCGCCGCTCCTGCTGCGGCGCGCGGGGGCGGGGCTGTCCAGTCGGTTGACCGGGCAATCGACCTCCTCGAGGCGATGGCCCGGACCGACCGTCCCCTCGGCGTCGGCGAGCTCGCCGCGGCGACCGGTCTGGCGCAGGGCACGGCGCACCGGCTGCTCCGCACCCTGCAGGCCCGCGGCTACGTCCGCCACGACGCCGCTCGTAAGTACTCCCTCGGCGCATCCGCCTTCGTCCTCGGCGACGCCGCGCAACGCTCCCTCGCCCGCAGCGCGCAGCCGCACCTGAGCGAGCTCGTCACGCTCTGCGGCGAGACCGCAAACCTGGCGGTGCTCGAGGGTGACGAGGTGGTCTACCTCGCCCAGGTCCCTTCACCACACAGCCTGCGGATGTTCGCCGAGGTCGGCCGGCACGTCCCCGCCCACACCACGGCGGTCGGCAAGGTGCTCCTCGCGGCCATGCCACCCGAGCGGGCGATGGCCCTGGTGGCCCGCACCGGGCTGGCGCCCAGGACGCCGAACAGCATCACCGACGCCGACGAGTTCATGCACGAGCTGGCGGCGACCCGCCAACGTGGCTGGGCCGCCGACGAGGGGGAGCAGGAGCTCGGGGTCAGGTGCGCCGCGGTCCCGGTCGGGCAAGGCGAGAACGTCGTCGCGGCGATGTCCGTGTCAGGGCCCGCCGACCGTTTCGCGGGTGTCGAGGCCGAGGGCCTGCTCGAGCAGATGGTCCGGATCGCCGCGGACTTTGCCGGGGCGGTGATGGGTGTGTCGCAAAGCCCGACCGGAACCGCGGGAGGCGTCAGCCAGCCAGGACCTTGACCAGCAGCACGAGGCCGAGCACCACCACCAGGAGGTGGACGTAGTGATGGAATCGATGCGCCGGCATCCGCGCGTGCAGAACCCGTCCGAGCAGCACCGCGAGGCCGACCGCCGGCAACGCCGTCAGGGCCAGCAGCACCCGGTCCTCGGACCACAGGCGGCCGATCGCCTGCCCCGCGACCACCAGCGCGCCCGAGACGAGGAAGCACGCCTGCAGCGTCCCGCGGAACACCTCGGGCGACCAGACGCGCAGCGTGCCGTAGACCACCACCGGGATCCCGTGGAAGCTGTAGGCGCTGCCCAGGCCGCCGAGGACGCTGACCACCGCGATGGTCAGGCCGACGAGTCCCATCTGCGAGGCGGCGGTGGGCAGACCGATGGGCAGTAGCGGCAGCAACGGCATCGCGACCACGGCCTCGCCGAACCCGAAGGTCGCTCGAGTGAGTGCGCCCACGAAGACGACGAGCACCACCAGCCAGACCACGAGCAGCGGACGAGCCTACTGGGCGGGTCCACCCGCCCTGGACCGCCTGGAAGGACACCGACCATGAAAGTCGCCCTGATGGTGACCTGCGTCAACGACGCGATGTTCCCCGAGACCGGGAAGGCAGTGGTCACCCTGCTCCGCCGGCTCGGAGTCGACGTGGACTTCCCCGAGACGCAGACCTGCTGCGCCCAGCCGATGGTCAACACCGGCTACCTCGACGAGGCGGTGCCCGTGGTCCGCAACTTCGTCAACGCGTTCGACGGCTACGACGCGATCGTCACGCCGTCCGGCTCGTGCGCGGGCTCGGTGCGCCACCAGCACGCGATCGTGGCCCGGCGCAGCGGCGACCCCGCGCTGGCCAAGGCGGTGGCCGTCACGTCGCCGCGGACCTACGAGCTGTCGGAGTTCCTGGTCGACGTGCTCGGCGTCGAAGACGTCGGCGCCTACTTCCCGCACCGGGTCACCTACCACCCCACCTGCCACTCGTTGCGGATGCTCGGCGTGGGGGACAGGCCGTGGCGGTTGCTCCAGGCCGTCCGCGGGATCAGGCTCGAGCAGCTTCCCGCCGCGGAGGAGTGCTGCGGTTTCGGCGGCACGTTCGCGGTCAAGAACCCCGACACCTCCGTCGCGATGGGGTCGGACAAGGCCCGTCACGTCCGGGAGACAGGGGCCGAGGTGCTGGTCGCAGGGGACAACTCCTGCCTGATGCACATCGGGGGGCTGCTGTCCCGGCAGCGCACCGGCGTGCGCACGATGCACTTGGCCGAGATCCTGGCAAGCGTCGAGGAGACGTCATGACCGCCACGTTCGTGGGGATGCCCCCCTTCCCCGAGGCCGCAGCCCGCGCTCTGGGCGACACACAGCTGCGGCAGAACCTCGCCCACGCCACCGGCACCATCCGCGCCAAGCGAGCCAAGGTAGTCGGGGAGGTCGGTGAATGGGAGGAGCTGCGCCTGGCGGGTGCGGCGATCAAGGACAACATGCTGCGACGGCTCGACGAACACCTCGTGGAGCTCGAGACATCGCTGACCGCGCGGGGTGCCGTCGTGCACTGGGCTCGTGACGCCGCCGAGGCGTGCGACATCGTTGCGGAGATCGCGCGCGGCCACCAGGTCGACGAGGTGGTCAAGGTGAAGTCGATGGCCACCCAGGAGATCGGCCTCAACGAGGCGCTGGCCGAGCACGGCATCGCCGCGTGGGAGACCGACCTCGCCGAGCTCATCGTGCAGCTCGGCGACGACCTGCCGAGTCACATCCTGGTGCCCGCGATCCACCGCAACCGCGCCGAGATCCGGGAGATCTTCCGCGAGAAGATGGGCTCGGTGGGCCGGGCGGCACCGGAGGGCCTGTCCGACGTCCCCGCAGACCTCGCCGGCGCCGCGCGGCTGCACCTCCGGGAGAAGTTCCTGAAGGCCAAGATGGCGATCTCCGGCGCCAACTTCGCGATCGCCGACACCGGCACCCTGGTCGTGGTGGAGAGTGAGGGCAACGGGCGGATGTGCCTCACCCTGCCCGAGGTGCTGGTGTCCGTCGTCGGGATCGAGAAGGTGCTGCCCACCTGGGGTGACCTGGACGTCTTCCTCCAACTGTTGCCCCGCTCGAGCACCGGGGAGCGGATGAACCCGTACACCTCCATGTGGTCCGGCGTGACCGGGGGCGACGGCCCGCAGGAGGTGCACGTCGTACTCCTCGACAACGGGCGCACCAACGTGCTCGCCGACGAGGTCGGCCGGCAGGCGCTGCGATGCATCCGGTGCTCTGCCTGTCTCAACGTCTGCCCGGTCTACGAGCGCACCGGCGGTCACGCCTACGGGTCGGTCTACCCCGGCCCCATCGGCGCGATCCTCAACCCGCTGCTCAAGGGAGTGGGCGTGGACGAGCAGACCGACTCCCTGCCGTACGCCTCGAGCCTCTGCGGTGCCTGCTTCGAGGCGTGCCCGGTCCGGATCGACATCCCCGAGGTGCTCGTCGACCTCCGCTCGCAGGTCGTGGACGCCCACCGGTCCGGTCGTCCCAAGCCGGAGGCCGTGGCGATGAGGGCGACAGCGTGGGTCTTCTCCGACTCCCGACGGCTGCGCCTCGCAGAGCGCGGGTCCGGGATCGCGGGCACGCTGCTGGGCAAGCTGTCGCACCGGAAGCTGCCCGGCGGTCGTGGCGCTTTGGGGCGGATGCCCTGGCCGGGCTCGCTGTGGAGCGATGCCCGCGACCTGCCGAGACCACCCGCGGAGTCGTTCCGCGCCTGGTGGCGGCGTACCCGCACCGCGGACTCGACCCGAGGGGAGCAGTGAGCATGGACGCGCGCGAGGAGATCCTCCGGTCGGTTCGCGACGCCTTGGCCACGGCACCCCCAGCGGAGGCCGAGGTGCCGCGGGGTTACCGGGACCTGCCCGTGCCCGAGGGCTTCGTCGACCTCTTCGTCGAGCGGGTCGAGGACTACCGGGCCACCGTGACCCGGGCGACGCCCGCGGACGCCGAGACGGCGATCCGGGCCGCGCTCGGTGACGCGCGTAGCGTCGTGGTCCCCGACGGCCTCGGCTACACCGTTGACGGGGCGGTCCCCGACAGTGCGCTGAGCCACCTCGAGCTAGACGGGGTGGACGCAGTGGTCACCGAGGCGGCGCTGGGCATCGCGAGCACCGGCACGATCGTCCTCGAGCACGGACCCGGTCAGGGGCGCCGGGCGCTCAGCCTGGTCCCCGACCTGCACGTGTGCATCGTCCGAGAGGACCAGGTCGTCGGCGGCGTGCCTCAGGCCGTGGCTGCCCTGGACCCTGGCCGGCCGCAGACCTGGATCAGCGGGCCCAGCGCCACGAGCGACATCGAGCTCAACCGCGTGGAAGGAGTGCACGGCCCCCGGTCGCTGCACGTCGTGCTGGTCAGCGGGGATCTCCGGGAGGGCTGATGCCGGACTACGGGCGACCGCTTCGATTCGGCGCCTTCCCCACGCCCGAGGCGGGGGCGCTGGATGAGGTCTCGGGCTCGCCCGGGTTGCGGACCTTGACCTGCGCCTCTACGAAACGCCCTGTTCTGCCGCGGATAGTGAAAGCGCGGAACAAGTAGCCGATGTACGGACGCCTGCTTCGGGGATGCGGACCGACGGGACGCTCGCGGTGCGTTGATCCAGACGGCGAAAATGTGCCTGATTTGTCGGCGAGAATGGCCGCATGCTGAGTGAGCAAGGGGCCGCCGTGGATATCCCGGCGGGACGGTGGAAGGCGCCAGTTCTGCCTCCATTGGCCTTGGCGCTGGCGGGGTTTGTCACCGTTCGCTTATTCGTGCTGGGCGCACTCCTCCTGGCTACCGAGGAGCAGGGGAAGAGTGGTTACAGGCTGCTGACCAAGTGGGATGCACAGTGGTATGCCGGGATCGCGGACAACGGAAACGGGTTCGTGCGCATCCACGAGGACGGGCGCCTGCTCGCTGACTACGTATTCTTTCCGCTCCTTCCGCTGTTGGAGCGTGCCGTTGCTGGGATGACCGGTCTGGCCTCAGTAGATGCTGGCCTCGTCGTAAGCGCCGTCGCCTCTGTCGTGGCGGCTGCGGGAATCTTCGCGGTGGCCGATCACCTCTTCGGCCCACGGACCGGGGTGATCGCAGCCGTGTTGTGGGCCGCCCTCCCGGTGGGAATCGTCCAGTCGATGGCGTACAGCGAGGGGCTCTTCACCGCAGTCTCGGCCTGGGCACTCCACGCCATCCTGAAGGACCGCTGGCTGATCGCAGGCGTTCTGGCCTGCGCTGCTGGTCTCACGCGCCCAGTGGGGGCAGCAGTGATCGCTGCACTGCTTGTCGCGGTCGTCCTGCACAGCGTCCGCGTCGGAGATTCCAAGCGCGGCTCCCGACGGCCGAGGTTGTCGCCACGTCCGCTCGCCGCCGCTGCCATCGCACCGCTGGGCCTGCTCGGGTACATCACGTGGGTCGGCTGGCAGGTCGGCGGCGCCACCGGCTACTTCAACGTAGCGAGCGAATGGGGAAACGGCTTCGACGGCGGGGTGGCGTTCACGCGGTGGATCGGCCAACTCCTTACCGGACCCGCGCCAGTCACCGGCGTGTTAGTGCTCGCCAGTCTCGCCCTGCTGGCGCTGCTCGTGTTCCTGTGCGTCAAGCAACGCCAGCCGCTGCCTCTGATTGTGTTCGTTTCGGCCCTCGTGGTCCTTGCGCTCACCACCTCGGGGTACTTCGGCTCAAAGCCCAGGTACCTTCTGCCCGCCTTCCCTCTCCTATTCCCGCTTGCACAGTGGCTGGCGCGACGCCCTATCGGTGTGGCTGTTGCGGTTCTCGCAACGGCCACAGCTATCGCCGCAATCTATGGATCGGTTTGGCTGCTCGGCCCCGGGCCGCCGTAGGAGTATGAACATCCGCCGGCCAGGTGGTGCCAACGCGGCCGGTGAGGTTCAGGAAGCGGCAGACGCCGTGACCTCGTTGACCACCTCGAACACAGTCTCCTGCGGAGGTTCGATGAACCCGCCGGGGATGCCTTGCTGCATGTGTGGCATCAGGGTCGAGTCTCGGAAGGTCTCCCAGCTTTCCTTCGAGTCGTGCACGGCGACTATGGTCCAGCCCTCTGCAGAGGGGCCAGCCGCGTGGAACACCTGCCCCGCGGGCAGGCTCCCGTCGGCCGGGTGAACCGCCGCGATCGAGGCCTCGTACTGATCTTTCGTGCCACCCTTGAACTGGTGAACGACGCCATAACTCATGGGGCTGCCCTCGCTTCTTCGGGTCGACCCCGGCCCGGATCGGGGCGGCCCGGGACAATCTCGGGCGGGGTGTGTTCGACGCTACGCACCAGCCGAAGACGTGTCGATGGACAAACTAGCCCACGGAGTTTCCAGTCCATGACTTGTTGGCCTTGGGGTGAGCCTGCCCGCGCTCGCCGAGGGCAGTGGCCGAGCCAGCCGGGTCTCGACGCGTCGTCATGGACAAATCCGCCACAGGGTCGACGGCGTCGCCGACAGGCGGCGGTGTGACCGCGCGCCTCCCGCGGGTTCGCTCATGGCGCTTGCCGAGCTTGTCGAAGAGGTGCCGCCCAGCCTTGACGGCCGGCGGCCCGCCGCATCAGGGACCCGCATGTTTTCTTGAAACATGGGGGCCTCCTTTGTCCGCGAACCCGACGGCGTTAGCGTCACGATGTGGCTCACACGATGAGGGTTCGACGCACGCTCGCCCGCGGCACGCTCCGGGCCACGAGGTGGCGCCTCGTCGGCGACGTGCCACGCAGCGGGATCCTCGTCGGTGCTCCGCACACGTCCCAATGGGACTGGGTCGCCATGCTGCTGATCGCCTGGGCCAACAGTGCGCGTCCCCAGGCGCTGATCAGCCACACCTATTTCAAGGGCGCCGTGGGATGGGTCCTGCGCAACACTGGCGGCATTCCGCTCGATCGGGAAAACCCGGGTGCTGCGATCCGCGCCCTGCTCGAGGAAGCCGAAAGCGGACAGCACTTCCTCCTTGCGATCGCCCCGGAAGGCACCCGCAGCAAGGGTGAGTACTGGAAGCCTGGCTTCTATCGGATTGCCCAGCAGACCGGCCTGCCGATCAGTCTCGGCTTCGTCGACGGCCCGACGCGGACCCTCGGAATCGGGCCGAGCTTCCACCCGACCGGACATGTCAAGAAGGACATGGACTTCGTCCGCGCGTTCTACGCAGACAAGCAGGGCATCCGTCCGGGAAACCGCACCGAACCGCGACTACGCGAAGAGTCGGACTGATCGTCTGCAACCGTGTTGAAGGAGCTGACTGCGGAAAGACGCACGCCTCCGGCTTGTCCCCTCCAGCGTGATCCCAACGGATCTACGCGCGTCATACGCGTGGGGAAATCGTGCGGAAGTTGAGCGGGGGAGCGAAGAACCCCCACAGCCGTCGAGGCCGCAATGGCCCGTCTCTGACCACTCCCTTGTGTTCTCTCGTGTCCTGAAGACTGTCAGAGCGGTGATATCGCCAGCGGTCTCATCTCAGCAATGCTGTCCGTAACAGAAGATCGTGGCCGCGCTCCGGAACTCGCAAACCAACGTGCGCTGCGCCGATTGGCATGACGTGCTCGTTGCACGCGAGGAGCGGAAGAGTCTCTGCGTCATTCTCAGAGGCGCGAACCCGATCGCACTCCCTGGGAGCTCACTCGGGAACGCGAGCGACTGCGCAGCGCGCGACAGCGCCGAGAGTGAACGGCCCGTCGGGCGAACCGCACCTGATGAACAGCGCCGACCGTAGCCGCTCTCGGTCTTCGTCGCCCAGCGACACGCAGTAGGCGCCGGCAGGCCCGACGCCTGCCAGGAAGCCGTTCCAGAGCTCATCGAACGAGGCGTACGTCGACGCGACACTGAGCGTCGACTCCACCACGTCCTCCAGCGCCACGGACGAGAACAGCTCAGCGATCTCGCCCGATCTCCCGAATCGGAGGACCTGGGCCTCGTCGGGAGCGTCAGGATCAATGCTCAGGGCGGCGTCCCAGAACTGACGAAGCATCTCCATCCCGTTCGCGAAGTCCCACACGCAAGCGGCGACTTTGCCTCCAGGTCGAACCACCCGCGCCATCTCGGTGGCGGCTCGTCTCGGGTCGGACACGAAGTGCAGCACCAGCTGCGCCAGCGCATGGTCGACGATCTGGTCCTCGAAGGGGATCGACTCCGCGCGGCCAAGCTTCACAACTACACCGGGATGCCGTGCCGCGCAGGCGTCGCGGAACGGTGGCGATGGGTCACACGCGTACACGGCGTCCGGCCCGAGCCTCGACACGAGGATCCCGGTGAGCGCCCCCGGCCCACAGCCAACGTCAAGTGCCCTGTCACCGGCCGACACACCCGCCGCGTCCGCGAAACCCGGAGCCAGATCGACGGAATAGCGGCCCATGAAGGAGTCGTACGTGGTGCCCGCGACAGCGAACGTGCGGGCACCCTCGGTGTCGTCCACCGCACCTCCACAGTCAACGTGATGCGCGCCGCGCGCACCGTGGTGAGCATAGGCCCACGACACGGCATGTCGACGCCGTACGGCTGGTCTGCTGCCGGTCAGCGGTATGAGCGCACATCGGCGCATTGTGGGGTTGACGCCGATCGCTTCGTACTCCGTTTCCAGGGAGAACTCGCCGAGCCGCACGAGGTCGTCACGCGTGACATCAGTGGCGAACGAGGCGAACGTGGGAGCGTCGTCGACGCTCATCACTGCGATGGCGACGCAGTCGACGGTTGCCACGCAAGTCCTACCGCCGAAGCTGGCGGGTGGCGCGAACTCCACTCGACCGACAACGAGAAGTGCTGAGTTCGGGGGTTCGATCAGCGGAGCCACACGCGCATGGTGCCGCATCCGGACCAACTCGCGCCCGTTGACAGCCTTGCGCGCTCATCCGCCATGAACGCGCGACCAGCGGCGAGATCCGGGCGTGGCGTGTGCGGTGCGGCCTAGCCTGTCTGGATGCGACGCTTCGACGATGAGGACCTCACCGGCGCAGAGTTCCGCGAATGCGACCTGAGTAGAGCGCGGATGGTCGGTGTGGTCATGCAGGACGCCGAGATCGACGGCCTGGTCACCAATCTCGTGGTCAACGGGGTCGAGGTGATGTCGTACGTCGAGGCGGAGCTCGACCGCCGTCACCCGGTACGGCTGCTGCTCCGCTCCGATCAGCCGGACGACCTGCGAGAGGCCTGGCGGCAACTGCGGGACGATTGGGCGACGACCACCGAGCGAGTTCGGTCCATGCCCGAGAACAGCGAACATCACGGCGTCGACGGCGAGTGGTCGATGGTCGAAACCCTGCGCCACCTTGTCTTCGTGCACGACTCATGGTTCCGACGCTGCGTGCTCGGGCTCACCGAGCCGTTCACGGCCATGGGACTGGGTCCACCGTTCGTCATGGACCAGGAGGAGAACGGGCTCGACCCGTCCGCCCAACCGAGCCTCGACGAGGTGCTCGCCGTACGAGTCCGGCAGGCTTCGGAGATCGAGACATGGCTGGCCGAGGTCACGCCTGATCAGCTCGCGCGGACCGCGCCGGTGCCCGACGACGACAGATGGCCCCCGTACGCCAAGGGGCGGACAGTGCGGCAATGCCTCGGCACCGTGCTCAACGAGGAATGGGCTCACCACGGGTTCTGCAAGCGTGACCTGGACAAACTGTCGCGTCAGGATTCTTCGCAGGGTTCATGAGCGAACTCTGAGCCTGTGCTGCGGTACTTCCTGGCCGTCGCGCTCATGTGGGTACCCCTGGGTTGTGCTCATCGATCTGGACACCACTGAACTCGTGACGGGTAGGTCACGACTGGCGGCATAGGAGCGTGCGGCGCATCGTCGGACCGCGGGGTTACCGTTCGTGGACAGGTGAACCGCCGGAACGCAGCGGTCCGGGAAGGAGTCGTGAGATGCCGCAGTACGTGCTGGTTCTGGATGCCGACGCGATGGACCACATCCCCGACGAGGACATGCCGGATGTTGACAAGGCCGCGCACGCGGTCAGCCAGGAGGCCATCGACGCCGGCGTGTGGGTGTGCGGCAGTGGATTGGAGGGCCAGAGGGCAAGCATCGTGGCCGCCGACGGGACGGTTACCGACGGCCCACCGGTGACCGTCGGCATGCGACCGAAGAGAACGTCTCGCTCAACTCCCTGGCTGTCGCCTCCTCGCTGGGAAGGAAGCACAGCACGATCGCCAACCACAGCGAGCGGTTCCCCCAGGGCAGCTGGAACGGATCCCGCGGCTGTCCCGACATCCCGGCCGGCAGCGTCCCCGCCGCCGCCTCCATATCGAGTCAGTGCCCTGCCGCTGCGGGGACGGAATCGTGTGCGTGCCGCCGTCGGGACCAGAGGAAGATCACCAGGCAGACGCCGGTGAAGGCGGCTCCACCCACTCCGTGAGCGCGGAGGCCGTCGACCATGGCGTCGCGCTGCGCGTCCGCGATCTGCTCGACCTGCTGGACCGGCACCGCGTAGTTCGCCGCGACGTGTTCGGACGTCACGCCTTCGCGGATGCTCTCGGCGATCTGGACCGACTGCTGCGACTTCAGGCCTTCGCTGTCGAGCGTACTCGCGAGGGAGGCGGAGAAGGTGTTGAACACGATCGTGGACATCACGATCACACCGACAGCGCCGCCGATGTTGCCGGCGGCACTGCGGAAGGCGGATGCGCTGCCGTCCTCGCCCTGGGGGGCCAGGTCCATGACGGCGTTGGTGAGGGGGATGCCTGCCCCGACGGAGGTGACGGCGTAGAGGCCGGTCACCAGGACCGGGACCCACATCGGTGATCGTGAAGTGATAAGCGCGCTGAGCAGCAGGCTCACGGCGAGCCCCAGGAGCATGACGGAACCGGCGACGGTGATGCCCCGCTTCCGAAGTAGCCGGCGGGTGATCAGCGCTCCGACGATTGCCGCCGACTGAGCGGGCAGCAGCGCCACCGCGGTTTCTAGCGCATTGAGGCCGTACACGTACTGGAGTCCGACGGTCATGTAGAACCACAGGTTCGCGAAGGACATGAGAATGACGATGATCAGGAGGAGGGACATTCCGCCCTGTCCCAGTGCCGCCAACGACAGCGATGGGGATTCTGCGCGCCGGAGCGCCCAGGACAGGGCGGCGAACGCGAGGACCGCGATGCCCAACCGGACGAGCGCGGCGATCGAGAGCAGTCCGTCCCGGTCTGCGGCGCTCAAGGTCTGGACGGCCGCCATCAACAGCACGCCGGCCAGTGCGGGCGTGAGCATCTCCCGCGAGTCCCGCGGACCCTCCGCCGCTGGCAGGTACTTACGCGACGCCATGAGTATGACCAGTCCGCTGAGAGCCCAGACCGCCGCCACGAGCCGCCAGCTGCTGTGGTCGAGGAGCACTCCTGCCAGCAGCGGCATGGCGAGGTAAACGATGGGACCGACCGTCGCGTATGTGGAGAACGCAGACGCACGCGCCTCCTCGTCCGACACTCGCGCACTGAGCAGAGCAAGCGCGACCACGATGAACCCCGAAGCGCCGATGCTCTCGAGCACGAGGCCCGCCACGGCGACTGCCATGACGGGAGCCACCGCGACCGCGGCGTTTCCAACGGTGAAGAGAATTCCGCACCTGGTGATAAGGGCACGCTCGCCCCAACGGTGACCGAGGATGCCGGCGAGAAAGATGACGAGTAGTCCGGCGATGCTGGGGAGCTGCCGCAACAGCGAGCCCTGCGTCTCGCTCGCTCCGAGGCCCTCCAGCATCGGGACGACCACGTAGTTGTAGCTGGCCGGAACCGTGGTGGCCGCCCCCACCACGATGCAGACCCCTGCGAGTACGCGTCGCTGGTCGCGGGTGAGCAGGTCGCGTCGCGACGACGCGGAGGTACGTCCCGAGTGGCTGAGAATGCGATGGCGCGTTCGCACGACGCACATGCCCTTCCTTGCGACAACTCCGGAGTCGGACCGGCCCCAGAGCGCCCGTCGAGCCCCGACCGCTCACGAGGTCCACGACCCCACCACACGAGCAGAGCAGGCGAGCAACGGCGTGCGGCAGGGGCGGAAGTCCTCCGACCGGCGGCAAGTTGGCCCCGTGGTCCTCCGGCGGCACGACGCGTCCCCCTATTTCGGGCTTGAGGATTCAAGGCAAAGAAGAAATCGCCCCGTGGGCGTCCCACTTTTGTGGCGGTGGCGGCGCTGGCGCCGCCGAGGACGACCCGCTCTGCCGGCAGGTGTTCGTCAACAGCCCGTATGCCGACGCCTGCGAGGTGTGGGACGTCGAGGCTACGGAGCCGCCGCGTGCTCCCGATGCGCCGACGCTGGTGCTCACGGGTGACCTCGACTCGTGGAGCCGGCCCGAGTGGTTCGACGGCGCGGCTCCCGGGTTCGCCCTGCCCGGCCGGTCGGTGACCCAGGTCAACGTCCTGGACCCGTCTGGCCTCGCCCCGTGCTGACCGTGTGCACCCCGCAGGTGAAGAAGCTGTGGGTCAGCCGTCAGAGTCGCGACACGCGTGCACATCCAGGTCAAGCCGCGGGAGAAGCGCAAGAACCGCTGACCCCTCCCGCGGTTGCGGCTGGCTCTCTCAGGCGTTGCTCCGGACGACGCCGGGAGCTGAGACGCCGTTGACGAAGGCGGCCACGACATCGTGGACGTCGTCGCGGTCGTGCTCGTTGAGGACGTCGTGCAGGTCGCCGGCGAAGACCCGCAGCGTCGCCTGCGGGAGCCGGTCTGCGACCTCCTCCGACACGGCCAGGGGCACGACCGGGTCGAGCTCGCCGCCGACCAGGAATGTCGGCAGGTCGGGGCGGCCGAACGCCAATCCCTCCTCGACCTCGGGCCACTGCCCGGCGAGCGACTCGAGCATCCTGCGTGACATCGCGCCGTCGTAGACGAGCGGGTCGTGCATCAGCGCGTGCACGTAGTCGGGGTGAGTGCTGAGCAGAGTTGTCGGATCGAGTCCCTCGCCGTCGTCGGCTGCACCGGACAAGGCCTCGTGCACCCAGTCGATCGGGCGGAGCGGGGCACCGCTGAGTACCAGACCGTCCGCCAGACGCGGGTCGCGTAGGGCCACCAAGAAGGCGGCCAGGGCGCCGCCCGAGTGACCGGCCAGGGTCACCGGGACACCGGGGTGGCGGTCTGTTGCGATGCGCAGTAGCGCCAGGGCGTCGGGAACGTAGGCCTCCCAGATCATCTCGCCGCGCTCGCCGTCGCTGCGGCCGTGGCCGACGCAGTCGAGGGCGTGGACGGCGTGGCCGTCGGCGGTGAGCCGGCGGGCGAAAGCGTCGTAGAGGCCGAGGTGCTCGCCGAAGCCGTGCAGGAACACGACGACCGAGCGGACCTCACCGTCGGGCAGCCAGGCGTCGTGGTGGACGCGGCCTCGGGATCCGTCGAACCAGGGCATGGGTCTCTCCTTCGATCGGGGCGGTGTACCTCACCGCCGTCATCGAGAAGCCTGGCCACCGCCGCTGACGCGGGACTGACAGTCCGTTGACGCAAACCGCTGCCCCCGGTCACGCTCGGAGGAGACGACGCGGGGCCCCGGCGGAGACTGCCGGGACCGACGGTGATGACACTGCGAGGCGCGATGAGGTTCCGGGTGCTCGGCCCGCTCGAGGTCGAGGGCGACACGGGGACGGTGGCGGTCTCCGGCCAGCGCCCCCGCGCGCTCCTCACCGCCCTGCTGCTGGACCCGGGCGCCGTCGTCCCCCTGGACCGGCTGATCGACGCGCTGTGGGGCGAGGACTCGCCCGGCGCACCCGGCAACGCGCTGCAGCAGGTGGTGGCCCGGCTGCGCGGCCGGCTTGCCGCCGCCGGCGACGGGGCGGCCGAGGTGCTTGTCACCGTGCCGGGCGGCTACCGGCTCGCGGTGCCCGCCGAGTCTGTCGACGCCGAGGAGTTCGAGCGGGACTTCCGACGTTCGCGCGACCTGCGGGACCACGACCCGGAGGCGGCCGCTGCGCTGCTCGACCGGGCGCTGAAGATGTGGCGGGGACCGGCTTACGGCGAGCACGCGGAGGGGTTCGCGCGGGCGCCCGCCGTGCGCCTCGAGGAGCTGCGGATCTCTGCGCTCGAGGACCGGGCAGGCCTGCACCTGCGGCTGGGCGAGCTCACCGAGGCGGTGGCGGCCGCCCGTGACCTCGTCTCCGCTCATCCGCTGCGTGACCGGCCCGTGGACCTGCTGATGCGCGCCCTGCACGCCGATGGCAGGACACCGGAGGCGCTCGAGGCCTACCGGGCACACAGGGAGCATCTGGCCGACGAGCTCGGCCTCGACCCGCCGGCAGCGCTGCGTGACCTGGAGGCCGGCATCCTGCGAGACGAGGTGCCAGCCCCGGACCCACCGCCGACCCGAGGCCGGGCGTCGGCTGGTCCGCCGCGGCCGTCGAACCCGCCGCCCTGGCGGCTTGGGCCGCTGATCGGGCGTGACCAGGACCTGGCCCTGCTGGCCGACTGCCTGGTCCGGGAGCGGGTGGTGACGCTGGTCGGTCCAGGAGGCGTGGGCAAGACCAGGCTGGCCGTCGAGGCGGCGCACCGCGAGTCGCAGGCCGGCCACCGGGTGTGGTGGGCGGACCTCACCGCCGTCAGTCCGGACCGCCTGCTCGACGCGCTGGCGGAGGCGACCGGCGTGGACATGCCGGCGGGCGCCGCTCCGGCGGACGACCTCGCGGGGTCGATGCGCCATCTCGAGGGGCTGTTGTGCCTGGACAACGCTGAGACAGTGCTCGCTGACCTGGCGGCGTTTGCGGAGCGAGTCCTCGCCGGTGCGCCGCGATTGACGGTGCTGGCGACGAGCCGCGAACGGCTCGCGGTCGCGGAGGAGCACGTGCACCTGGTCGCTCCGCTCGCCCTGCCCAGCGGCTCGGACCCCGGACCTGCCGTGGAGCTCTTCCTGGCGCGTGCGAGCGCGCTCGAGCCCGGCGCGCTGAGCGAGACGGACCTCTCGGACGTCGCCGAGCTGTGCCGGCGGCTCGACGGCATGCCGCTGGCACTGGAGCTCGCGGCGGCGCGGGCGCCGGCGTTCGGGATCCGCGAGTTCACGGAGCAGGTCGGCGGTGAGATCGACCTGCTCGCCGGGGGGCGGCGTACGGTCGCTCGTCACCAGACCCTGCGCGCGGTCGTTGACGCCTCCTACCGGCTGCTGACTCCCGAGGAGGCGCTGCTCTTCGAGCGCCTGGCGGTGTTCCCCGACCACTTCCGCCTGGCCGACGCGCGAGTCGTGTGCGCCGACGGCGAGCTCGCAGCGACAGCGGTGGGCGGCCTCCTGGCCCGGCTCGTCGAGCAGTCCCTGGTGCAGGCTGCGGGAGGTCGGTTCCGGTTGCTGGACACGCTGCGGACCTACGCCGCCGAGCGGCTCGATGAGGAGGGTCGGGGAGCGCTGCGCGAGCGGCATGCCCGGCACGTCGCCGCCCGCGTCGCCGACCTCCGCTGGAGTCACCGGCCGGAGTCGGAGGCTCAGTGCGTGGCAGAGCTCGCGAGCATGACCGCCGATCTGCACCGGGCCTGGGCTCATGCGGTCGCTCACGACCCGCCACTGGCGGTCGAGCTCGCGGCGCTGATGTACGACTACGCCTACCCCCGGCAACGCCGCGACCTGCTCGACTGGGGACGGCAGGTGGCCGACTGGGACATCGACCACCCTCTGCTGCCGCTCGCGCGCGCGACCGGGGTGGCGGCGGCCTGGGTCGCGGGGGACTTCGACGAGGCGGAGCGGATCGCAGTGGCTCATGCCGCCGCCGAGGACGGCTCGCCGGTCTGGGCCCGCCTGGTCGGGCAGTGGGGCAACCTCGCGATGTTCGCCGGGCGCACGGAGCTCGCGATCGAACGCTTCCGCCGCTCGGCGCACCTCAACCGGATGGGTGGCCAGCGGACCAACGAGGTCATGACCGAGATCTGCGTGTGCCAGGCGATGGCGTACGGCGGCCGGGCGGAGCAGGCCCGAGCACGGCTGCCCGAGCTGCGTGCCCGGGCCTCGCGAACCGGCAACCCGAGCGCGGCGGCATGGGCGGAGTACGTCACCGGCGAGGCCATCGGTGAGAGCGACGTGGCTGCGGCACTGGAGGCCTACGAACGCGCCGCGGAGGCGGCCCAGCAGGTCGACCACCGGCTGTTCCTCAACCTCGCGAGAAGTGGGTCGGTAGCCCTGGCGGCCCGTCACGGGTCGCCCGAGGAGGCGGCGGAGCGGCTCGAGCGGCTCATGACCGACTGGGAGGAGATCGGCAACGTGGCCGCGCAGTGGTGGCTGCTGCGGCAGGTCGCCCTCTTCCTCGAGCGGGTGGGCCAGGACCGCGAGGCCGCCGCACTGTTCGGGGCGGTCGACGTCAACGCCGAGAGGACGTTCCTGCTCATGGGGGAGGCGGAACGGCTGGCGGCGTGCCTGCAGCGGCTGCGCGAGCGCAACGGCGACCATGTCGTCGTCGAGGAGCACGCGGCCGGCGCCCACCTCACCCTCGACGACGCGGCCACGGCCGCGCGGCAGGCACTGCGGGTGGTGGCCGAGGGCCGCCCCCGGGACGCGATCCGGGGACGACCCTCGCCGCTCACCCAGTGACCGCTCGGCGTACGGCGTCGATGTGCCGGGCGTCCGCGCCGCAGCAGCCTTGGTGAAGGTCTCCCGACCCTGGTGACGGAGGACTCACCTTCCGGGGTCGTCAAGGAGCGCCCGGTGGAAGTGCCCGACGACGCGGCGCTCGTATTCCTCAGGCACCTCTCGGATCGCGGCGGTGTGGTTCACGTCGGGCAGGGTCCACAGCTCCACCGGCTCCTTAGCCGCCTCGGCGTACTTCTCGTTTGACTCGATCTCGCCTCGCAACGAGCCTGCGGCGATGAGCAGGAGCGGCGTGGGGGAGACGCGCGCGGCGAGTTCAGCGAGCGGCTCGCCCGGGACGGTGCCGGAGAAGAGCCGTACCGCACCCATGACGGAGACCATGTACGCGTTGCCCCAGATCTCCCGCGTCGTGAGGTCGGCGAGGGAGCCCGCGGTGGCACCGTCCGCGACGACGGCCTTCAGTTGCGGGTTGTCGGCTGCCGCCTCGATCAGGACGTTCGCGCCGGTGGAGAGGCCCAGCCCGCCGATGCGGCCGGCGTCCACGTCGGGCTGCCGGCGCAGGAACCCCAGCGCACCGGAGATGTCGTTGCTCCAGCCCCAGCCGTACCCGTTCGGCGTGCCCTCGCTCTCGCCGCTTCCACGGGCGTCGTACAGCAGGACACCGTAGCCATGGGCCGCGAGCATGTCGGCGTGCTGAACGGACCCCAGCCGGTCGCCGCCGGACGTGTTCGCCAGGAGCACGGCGGCACCGTTGCGCGAGGGTGAGTACCAGCCCGAGAGCTCCAGGCCGTCTGAGGCCGCGAAGGACACGGCTTGGTAGCCCGTCGGGGGCGCGCCGACCGGCTCGCGGAAGAGATGGGTCTGCGCGATCCCCACGGTGACAGGCACGACCCAGTAGAACGCCAGCAGAACGATGGTCAATGTGGCGAGCCCTCGGACGGCCCAGCGGCGGCGCGGGCTGAGGCGACGCTCCCCGCGGTGCGCGAACGGCAGAACGGCGGCCATGGCAACCAGGCTCAGTCCTGCCGCAGCGGCGACCACACCGGTCGCGTCGCTCTCGGAAAGGCGGTCGACGTACACGTGCATCACGTGCAATGCGCCGTTGGCGAGCATCGCTCCACCCACGAGGAAAGCCAGACCGGCACGAACCCCCGTACCGGCACGCCGGAACAGCCACGTTGCCGCCGCTGCGACCGCGGTGACGGCGACCAGCGCCGGGAGGTGCTGGTCGAGCGGGACGCCAGGCTGCCGGTTGAGCACGGCGTCGTCGAGCGCGTGCCCGAGGCCGACGGCTATCGCCACGGAGAAGACGGGGAAGGCCAGGTCACGAGCGCGGCCGGAAAGGGGCAGGGGCCGCTGGTCGTCAGGCCGATGCGTAACGGTTGCGGCGGTCATCAGGTCTCCAGAGGCAAGGCGTGTGGGAAGGCGTTCGTCTTCGACGCTAGACAGGCCAGGGCGCGTGAAGTAGCCGGCTGGCCGCTCGCGACCGTGGGACGCCCCGCACGAAGGCAGTGGGCCAACCACCAGTGGGTGTACGGGAAACCACCCTGCCGCGGGCATGGGGCTTTCCTCCGGGATGGGGCCGGAGGTATGGCGTGGACGCCGTGCGGGTCTTGATTGTCGACGACCACGAGCCGTTCGTTCCGGCACGCGGCCGCAGCAGTCGTTGGGGCGACTGACGGGTTCAGCTTCATCGGAGCCGCCGGGGACGGCGGGTTGCGCACATCGGCAGCCACGCGAACCTCGCGCGACCTATCCGTGCCCGCCTGTCGTCTGACGCGGACGGGCGGATTCGGCCACTGCGAGGGTCTGGGCGGTGCGAGGAACAGCGCCGGCCCGACGTCCTCGATGGTCTGACGCCAACGACGATATCCGCCTGGGTTTCCCGCTCGATTTGCGGCACAGGACGGGGTCAGGACGCCCGGTGAACCGGGCCTCTACTCGATGGTCGGACGGCCGCCCCTGGGAGACCGGATCACCAGCCGGCCCTCGGCGAGGCGATCGAGGTCGACGTCGTCGAGCGTCGTGACGACGAGGTCCGCGCCGGCAGCGGTCAAGAGCTCGGCGTCGTCCGCCCGCGCCACTCCGAGCGCCGCCATGCCGCCTGCCTTGGCGGCCTCGATGCCCGCGACGGCGTCCTCGACCACGAAGCACTCCCCGGGCGCGAGGTGCAGCGCCTCGCCGGCGGCCAGGAAGATCTCTGGGTCCGGCTTGCCGCGCGCGAAGTCGCGGCCCGAGAGGTCCGCCGCGAAGACGTCGCGCAACCTCCGGCCAGATGCGTCGACACGGATCTGCTCGAGCATCAGCCCGGCGTTCTTCGACGATGACGCAGCCGCGATCCGCAGCCCGCGGCCGGACACGGCGAGCACGAACCGCAGCGCGTCCTGGAAGGGCGCGAACTGCACCGGCCTGGATGAGCTCGACCACCCGCTCCTGCTTGAGCTCGGCGTAGACCGCGGCCCTCGTGTCGGCGTCAGGTACGTCGAAGTGGTCGAGCACGGCCCGAGCCCCGCTCAGGCGCGGCTTGCCCGACACGACGTCCTGGTAGACGCGCGACGTGAACCGCTCCGGGGCGTACTCGGAGCTCGAGCGGATGTCGCTCCAGCGCGTCTCCATCAGCTCCTGCAGCGTGTCGCGCCAGGCTCGCTCGTGGGGCGAGTCGACGAGCACGCCGTCCACGTCGAAGATGGCTCCTCGGAATCCCGCCTGCATGGGCCAAACGCTACGCGTGACCGACCCGTGACCCGAGGGGGAACGTGCACCGCTCGCCCGCGGTGAGCTCGCGGACGTCGTCCCCGACGCCGATCGTGACAGGCTCGCTGAACCCTTGCCTCAGGGCCTCGACGGTGAGTTCGCTCCCTTCGATCCGCACTCTGATCGGGGTGCCGTGGAACTGCATGAGGAGCGAGAGGCCGTCGAGTCGCTCGTGCAGTCTGGGCTCGAAGAAGACGACGCCCTCGCGGACCTCCGTGCCGAGGTAGATCCGCTGGACGAGGTCGAGCGTCCCGGCCATCACGCCCGTGTGGATGCCCTCCGGGGTCGTGCCGCCCTGGATGTCGCCGACGTCGCTGTGCAGCGCGACGATGAACCGCTCCCACGAGCTCTCGGGGTCGATGCCTGCCAGGACGCCGGCGTGGACGATGAGGCTCAGCGTCGAGCCGTGGGACGTCCGCCTGTCGTAGTACTCGATCGTCCTACGTACGACCTCGGGCGAGAGCTCGTACCCGAGCTGGGCGAAGAGCCGCTGCAGCTCGGCGTCGGGGAACAGGTAGAAGAGCATGAGCGTGTCGGCCTGCTTGGCCGCCTTGTAGCGGTTGGGGTCGTCGCCCTCCGCCCGCAGGATCCGGTCGAGCCGCTGGATGTTGCGGTGGCGGGCCCGCAGGCCGTCCCAGTCGAGCTCCTCGAGGTCCTCGTACCCCTCGAACTGGCTGATGACCCCGTCCGCGTGGAAGGGGATGAACATCCGGCGGCTCATCTGCTGCCACGTGTGGATCTCCTCGTCCGTCAGGCCGATGCGCCTGCGCAGGGCCTCGCGGCGGCTCGATGGCAGGAGCTCGAGGACCCGTAGTGCGGTCTCGGCGATCCAGGCAGCCATGACGTTCGTGTAGGCGTTGTTGCGCAGGCCTCCCTCGGTGGCGCCCGGGTACTTCTCGTGGAACTCGTCCGGGCCCATCACGCCGTGGATCTCCCAGCGGTCGCGCTCGGGGTTGTAGTGCGCGATCGAGGCCCAGAAGCGTGCGATCTCCAGCATCATCTCGGCGCCGCAGTCGCGCAGGAAGTCGAACTCGTTCGTGGCGAGGTGGTAGTGCCAGACGGTGTAGAAGATCGCCGCGCCCACGTGGCGCTGGTGGTGGCTGAGGTCCGGCTCCCACTTTCCCGACAGCGGGTTGAGGTGGATGGTCTGGGTCTCCTCCTGGCCGTCGCTGCCGCTCTGCCACGGGTACATCGCCCCGCGGTAGCCGTTCAGGCGCGCCGCCTGCCGAGCCTCGGCGATCCGCCGGTAGCGGTACAGGAGCAGCCCCCGCGTGATCAGCGGCAGCCGGCAGTTGAGGAAGGGGTAGACGAAGAGCTCGTCCCAGAAGACGTGCCCGCGATACGCCTCGCCGTTGAGGCCCCGGGCGGGGACGCCGGCGTCGTGGTGGGCGGTCTGTCGGGAGCACACCTGCAGCAGGTGTGCGGTGTGGAAGCGCAGCAGGAACTGGACGCGCTTCTCGCGCGGGAGCTCCACGTCGCAGACCTCCCACAGCTCGTCCCAGGCGTCCGCCTGGCCCTCGAGCGCCTCGTCGAAGGCGGGATACCGGGAAGCGCTCTTGACCGCTGCCTCCAGCGGCTCGCTGATGCCGCGGTCGCGTGAGGTGTAGAACGCGACGTTCTTCTCCACCCGGACGGTCGCGCCCTCGTCCAGCTCGAGCGCCAGCACCTGCTGGACGTAGTCCTCCGTCTGGTAGGTGGTGCGCGCGACGTCCAGCTCCTCGCCGTCGCGGAAGACGCGAGTACGCGCGGCCTCGGCGATCTCGATGCGCGACTGGCGGGTGCGTGCCTTGAGCGCGATCACGTCGCTGCCCTCGATCCGTGGGCCCTGCGGGTCGAGGTGGCGGCCCTCGAGGTGGCGGTAGCGGGCGACGCCCTTGTTGACCACGCGACCGTCGAGCGCCGAGACGACCTCGACCCTGCCGGACCAGTTCTGCGGCGTGAGGTCCCAGGCGATCGCCGCCTGGTGCATGCGGTGCATGCTCACGAAGCGGCGGCTGCGCAGGCTGGTCTCCCGGCCGACCCCGTCGCGGAAGCTCAGCTCGCGGATCACCAGCGCGTTGCGGAAGTCGTACGCGTGCCGGTAGGCGAGGAGCTCGACGTCGGCGAGGCGGAACGGCTCGTCTCCCTCGATGCGCAGCTTCAGCACGAGCCAGTTTGGGAGGTTGACGAGGTCCTCGTTGGGCACCGGATGGATGCCCATGACGGTCGTCCGCCTGTTGTAGATCCCGTGCGCGTACGTGCCCGGATAGTGCGTACCGTCCGCGTCCTCCCACTCCGCGCAGCCCCGCGTGCAGAAGTAGCCGTTGCCAGTCGACGTGAGCGCCTCCCGCAGCCCTTCCTGGGCGGCCACGAACCCGTCGTAGGCGAACTGGAAGTCGCTCGACGTTCCTCCCCGTGCCGGGCCCACGCCATCGATGCTACTCCCGCCGGGCAGGCTGCGACGGTTTGCGCATCGGCCCAGCCGTCCGGGCGCTACGCCTCCCCGGGACCGGGGTCAGCGCATTCGACAGTGGTGCGGTTGACTGGGGCGCATGTCGATGCACCCTTGGCAGATCGACCGGCTGGACCTCGGAGGCTACCTGAGGCGGGTGGGGGTCCCGGCGCGGGAGCCCAGCAGGGCGGCGCTGGCTGAGCTGCACGAGGCACACGTACGCGCATTCACGTTCGACAACATCGACGTGCTGCTCGGTCGGCACCCTGGCGTTTCGCTTGAGGACATCCAGCAGAAGTTCGTCACCCGGGGTCGGGGCGGCTACTGCTTTGAGCACTCCACGATCGTTGCGGCTGCCCTGGAGCGGCTCGGTTACCACGTCCGGCGTCACCTGGGCCGGGTCGGCGACCCCGAGTTGGGCGCGCAGCAGGGACGCACGCATATGGTGGTCGAGGTGGTCCTCGAGGGCGCGCGGCTCCTCTGCGACCCCGGCTTTGGCATGAGCTTGCTGCGACCCATTTCGATGAACGATGGGGCGGAGGACGACTACCTTCCGGGCTGGCGCTACCGACTGCGCCGCACGGAAGCGGGCGACTGGGCGCTCCTCCGGCGGCGCGAGGACGGCTGGGAGGTCGCCCACACCACCGACGAACTCGAGGTGAAGCCGGTCGACGTCGTGATCGGGCACCACTACACCAGTACCTATCCGGGTTCACACTTCACCACCGGCCTGATGCTCACCAAGCATCTGCCCGGCCGTCACGTCACCGTGACTCACGACGCGGTCACCGTCCGTATCCCCGGCGAGCCGACCGAACACCGGCCGCTGCGCGAGGGCGAGCTCGAGGAATGGTTGGAGACGCTGGAGGTGCCGCTGACTCCCGACGAGAAGACCCGGCTCCTCGCGAGGGTGCGAGGGCTGGCCGCGTCCTAGGCCCAGGCCGGGGAGCATGCCGGTCGAGCGATGGTCACCACGCCTGACTCGTCCCCCTGATCAGTCGCGGGCCAGCGCCGCACGGCGGCAAGACCCTGCCCGAGGCTTCGCGACGGGGCTTCTGTGCCGCACGGCCACGTTCAGGCACCGCAGTGTCATCAGCGCCAGCGTCTTCGGGCGCTCGGGACCTTCGCGGTCGCGAGCGGGAGCGGGCCAACCTGGATCTCAGCGCCGTAGGACCAGCCCGGAAGCAGCGGCAGGAACTCACCGCTCCAAAAGGTGCCTGGGTCGAACCACGACGGTTTCCATCCGTCCTCGACGACTCCCATGTCCTGCAGAGTCAGCGCGACGGTTTCAGCGCAGAACGCCGCCTCCGGACGGACACGGTGACCGCGCTTGCGGTGCGGTTGGTGGGCGTCGCGCCCGGCCAGCCACCGGGCTGCAAGGCGGGCGGTGCTGGGGAAGGAGGCTCCGTCGAGGCGCGCGATCGCGCGCAGCGCGGCGTCCTCCTGGGTCCGGCCCACCTCCGGGTTGAGCTGGCGCAACCACGCCGCCTGACCGTACGTCTCGCGCCACCGGGTCACCGCGTCCCCGAGGTCGTGCAACTGCACGCCACGGTGGTAACCACCGGACCAGTGGTCGACGAGCGACTTACCGAGCTCGGCGTGCCACATCAGCGGCGGCAGGTCGTCGACGACCACGGCCATGCCGACGTGGTTGACCGGTGCGTTGGTGAGCGTCCGGATCGCGCGGTCGGCGGCAGAGCGGCCACGGAACAGCCAGAGGTCGCCGGTGCGCGTGACGCGGGCGGCCTCGTCGACGGAGATGATCCCGGTGGGCAGATCAGTCACGCGGTTCATCGTGCCGCATCTCGGTTAGGGTCGGCGGCATGCGCGCGGCGACGTGGTGGAAGCTCCTTGGTCTGGCCGGAATGGCTGGCGTGGTCGCGACCGGCGTCGTGGTCG
The DNA here is from genome assembly GCA_963701425.1 of uncultured Actinomycetota bacterium. Lineage (GTDB taxonomy): Bacteria > Actinomycetota > Actinomycetes > Propionibacteriales > Nocardioidaceae > Nocardioides_C. The sequence continues at coordinate 35,771 of CAVPAG010000003.1, forward strand.
CCCGCAGAGAGCGCGAGCGGCGGGCCTACACCCCTGAGCAGGTCCGCGACCGACTGCATCAGCGGTACGCCGAGATCGAGGAGGACCGGGCCGCCGGATAGCCACCAGCCGAGGCCCGCCCCGCGCTACGGGAACCGTCGAGGTCCCAAAACAGGCAGTTCTCGGGCTTGCCAGCAGGTCATCTGCGCTGACCACGCGCCTCCGCGAGGGACTCGCACCCGCGCGAGTAACGCGGTCAGGCGGACGCGATCGTGCGAGTCGGATCACGCAGTTCTTCTGCCCCTTGGACCGCTGGTAGGTGAAGCCGGCCTCCTCGTACATGTTTGCGGGTGCCGTTGTAGAGGAAGGAGGACGACATCTTCTTGCCCTCAGGCTGCTTCGACATGTCGTGCGGGTAGCCCTCGACCACCCCGCCACCGGCCTTGGCGATGAGGTCGAGGGCGCCGCGTAGGGCCAGCGCCGCTACCCCGTGCCGCCGGTAGCGACGGTCCACGAAGATGCACGTGATCCGGTAGTCGCGGGGGCGTTCCAGTCCCGCCTCGTACTCCTGACGGTGGTGGATGTTGGGCAGTTCCTCGGGCGGTCCGTACTTGCCCAGGCCACGCCGTCGCCATCGAAGACCAGCGCTGCGTGTGCACGTTCCTCCGCAACCAAGCGGCACTTGAGGTCGCGGTTGCTCTCGTAGGTGCGGTCCTTGTCGCGGGACAGTGTGTGGAACCCGGTGCACCAGCACCCGCCGAACACGCCGTTGTACTGCGCGACCAACTCGGCGAAAGCGGGCCAGGTGTCGGACGCCAAGGGCCGGATCGTGAGCTCATCCACGTCCATCGAAGTCTCGGCGGGCATGCCGTCAGGTTAGGGCGAATTTCGGACGGTCACCTGCCGGATTTGTCAACAGCACCGGCCGCAGTCAGGAGCGGCTCGACGCGGGGAGCTGAAGCCGGGAGAGCAAGACCGACAGCCCGGCTCCCCGGGCTACCCGCGGTGCCGGCCCACGCTCAGGGTGGTCAAGCTCAGCGGCTCGCATCGCTCCGGATCCCAGTTGTGCTCACGCTTAACGGTCTCGTAGATCGGCTCGTCGTTCCTCGTCATGTCCTGAGGATCGGCGCGGCTCCCGAACTCCTGAAGGATGTACAGACCAGCCGGTTTTCGCTGTGAGGTCACCACGCCGCACAAGCCCGTAGAGCCTGCACGTCCCCAGCTCCGCAGCGCTGGTGCGCTGCGCCCTGGAAGCCGCCGCAGCGCGGCGACCAGGCCGGCGCTGGTCGGGACCACCAGCTTGACCCAACACCAGCGTGAACGTCCCCATCTGAGCGCCGCGCTGGCATCAGCCGTTTGCGTGGGACGTGAGGCCTCTCCGTGTGGAGAGGTCCTGGACAATGGTGACCGACCGAAACCAGCACGTGCGCTACTGCGCCACCGAGAATGAGCTGGCCCGCTGCCTGCACGGTGCTGCCTCCTCTTCGGTCAGGAGGGGCCGGGTGCCTCCGATGGCGCCCGAGCGGTCTGGGACGGCAGATTCTCGCTCGCCCAGTTCGGGTCGACCCCGTCCATCGAAGCGAGCGCCGCCTTCAACTTCTCGATGCCCCGCGACGAGTGGCTCTTGACGGTGCCGGTCGCGATGCCGAGCTCGCGCGCGGTCTCCTCGACCGACAAGCCAAGCCAGTGCCGCAGCACGATCACCTTACGTTGCATGATGGGCAGGTCCTGCAACGCGTCGAAGAGCGCCGACCGCTCCTCGGTGGGCAGCACCGGCCGCGCTACCGGGTCGTGCCCGTCGAGCCCCAACCGCTCGCGCCGCCAGGGACGTCGGCTCTCGTCGATGTTGGCCCGCACGATGATCTGCCGGGCGTAGGCCTCCTCACGACCGTCCAGGTGCAGCCGCGGCCAGGCGACGTACAACTTGACGAGTGAGGTCTGCAGCAGGTCGTCGGCTTGGTGCCAGTCGCCGCACACCGCATAGGCGATGCGTCGGAGATGGACCTGGCGGGCCGCCACAAACTCGCTGAACTCGTCGTCCCTCGAAGCTCGGCTCATCGCAGGCCCTCGCCCGAGGCGTACCGGGCACGGGCGCCGGACAGCAGCTCTTCGAACGTGGCGCCAACGATGTCGTCGGGAGGAGTGGTGATCACATCGAGGGTCCCGTCGATCACCCTCCACACCACGAAGTAGTTCCCCTCCTCGCCGGCGACCGAGACGACCGCCGCGCCCGTCGTGGCTCCCGGGCGGGCAAACTCGGGACCGAGCTGCGGGTCGTCGGTGCGGTTGAAGACGCGCGTTCCTGCGGTCGGGACGACCTGGCCCCGGTCATCGAGCTGGAAGGTGTCCGGCCAGCCGCTGCCTCCGTTGACGCCGACCTGGTCGGCGACGTAGTCGGCAAAGCTTGCCCAACCGTTGCTGGGGGTCGAGGAGGACGAGGAGATGCCTCGAGGCATCGGGCGCTTCTCGATCATCAGCCACTGCCGCTGGCCCCTCCAGGTGACGTCGAGTGCGTCGGAGAGCGCCGGCGGCTCGAAGCCGTAGGGATTGGGGATGTGCTCGTGGACGATCACCCCTGGCCGGACCTCGAGCTCCCCGTCGACGTAGCGGATCAGCTCTCCGCGCGGCCATGGTGCCTCGGTAGGGTCCGTGGAGGGGTCTTCCGTGGCTTCGGAGGTGCTCGGGGTGGCCGAGGGAGTCGGGTCCCCGGCCAGCCGATCGGAGCCGGTCGGAGAGCTCGGCGAGACGGCGTACCAGGTCGTGGCCAGCACCGCGGCCGCCGCGAGGCCGGCGACCCCGCTCGCCGCCCGGCGTCGCATCAGGGCGCGTCGGCCGGCCACGACGTGGCTGACGACCGGCGGGAGCGGGGGACCGTCGCCGAACGATTGATCGAGCTTTTCCTGCAACGTGTCCATCGCTCGCCTCCCGAAGTTCCAGCCTCTCATTGGGATACGCAGCGCGCCGTCGATCGGTTGTCAGGCCGGTCCTCCCGGCCGGCGTGCAGCGTCGAAGAGGAGGGCGTCGGTGGGTCAGCTCGGCCACCGTCTCGCGGGCGGGCAGGTCGACCCCTGGTAGACGGCGCCGCAGCACGACGTGACTGCGGCCGGACTCCAGTATCGGTCACACACTTCAACAGCGAGCAGAGTCTCGCCCCCTCAGCGGTTGATGCACCAGCACCCTGACTACGCGACGCGGTCAGGGCCTTGTCCAAGACGAACCCGTGTGCGGACTTCGCGTCCGGATACTCGGCGTGGATGACCGCGCGCCCCTAGTGTCATCCTCACCAAGACGAAAAGGGGGCCTCACATGGGTGAACTGCGGCGTGACGGGCTGGTCGGAAACGTATGGGTTCTCGCAGGTGGCGTCCTGTACCTACTGGAGTGGGTCGCGATCATCTGGGCCGGTGTCGCCGGCGTGGGAGTCCAGGTCGCGCGCGATGCGTCAAGCTCCGAGGTGATGGCCAGCTACGCGGGCAACGAGGACGCCGTTTACGCCATGGCGGGCTGGTTCGCCGTTGTGTTGCTCGGTCGCATCCTGCTGTTCATCGGTCTGCGCCACGCGCTGGCCGACTCCGGGCACGGCCATCCGCTGCTGGACTTCGCCGTTGCCGCATCAGCGGTCAGCGTGACCTTGGAGATCGCCTCCTATGGACTGGCTGCTACGGCGGCGGCACCCGCCAATGCGGGCGACGAGTCGTTGGCCGTCCTCGTAGATCAGGCGGGGGCGGGGCTGAACCTGATGATCGGCGGTGGGCTCGGCGTCGCGATCGTGTGCACCACCTACGTGATGTGGCGATCGGGATTGTTCAGTCTGCCTCTCGTCATGCTCGGCGCCGTCTCGGGAATCGCCATCATCGGGGCGCAGATCACGACCGCGCCGTCGATGCAGCCGCTCTTTGACATCCTCTACTTCTTCCCACTCGTCTTCTGGGTCTGGATGCTCTGGGCCGGTGTGGTGTGTCTGCGCGCGCGGCCACGCCACGGCGTCCGCACAGAGGCCGGCGATGCGCGGCCGGCGCCCGGCACCTTAGACCTGGACACCCAATGACGACCCGGTGCCGCTGACCGGCTCGCGTGCGGGCGATGCAGGTGTTGCGGTGGGGACTCAGCCGGTGTCAAGAGCCGAGTGCGCCAAGGCGTCGCCGGGCATCGTTGAGGCCCTTCTCGTTCTCGGCCTGATCGATTCCGCCGGTGAAGTCGTTGGTGACCAACCGCCCGGCGAAGTAGGCGCCTTGCACGACTTCCCGCAAACGTCGGAACGCATCGACGTACTGCATCTCTTGGGCTGCGAGCGGACCCTGGGCTAGGTATGTGCTTACTAACGCGGGCATGTCGAACCGGGTGAGGGCCCGGTGGACACCGTGAGACGTGAGGTGCTGGAGGAACTGGGCATCCATGCGCAGTTCCCTGCCTGGATCGGCGAACGACCGCTTCTCCTGACCGTCACCGAGACTGTGGGTGCGGTGCATGAGCGACATACGGACGTGAGCCTGTGGTTTGTCCTGGAAGGCCACCGTCATCAGGAACTGATCCCAGACGCAAGCGAGTTCCACCAAGTCCGATGGTGGAGCCTGGACGATGTCTCCGCATGCGGGGCGGCGAGCTTCGATCCTTCACCTGCGCCGCATGCCGACCAGGGGCATGTCCGTTGGTCGTACCGCTCACGGTTCGACGCAGAACTCGTTGCCTTCGGGATCAGCCATGACAACGAGATCTTCGCTCTCGGATAGAACTCGAGCTCCCAGCCTGCGGAATCGCTGAACCTCTGTCTTCAGGTCTCCGGTGGCGCGCAGATCGAAGTGCTGACGATTCTTCGCCGACTTGGGCTCGGGCACTCGGCGGAACCAAAGGTTGGGACCGCCCCAGCCGGGGGGCTCCACCCAAGCGCGGTGACTCGTGCTTTCTTCGTCGACGTTTGATCCGAGTGCGGCGGCCCAGAAAGTGGCGACCACCAGCGCGTCCTCGCAATCGAAGGTCACGGACTTGACGAATGACACCATCGTCTCACCGTATCGACCCAGGGCGTCCCAGCGCTGTCTCGCGACGTCCTCAACGCGGCATGATCGCGCTTTCACTGTCGGCGGCATGACCGTGCGTTCGCCCGTGAGAGGGTTGCTGTCATGGCAGGTGGAGCGACTCCGGGCCGCGAGGTGGTGCTCGAGACGGGTCGCCTGCTGCTCAGACCTTGGCGCGTAGCCGAGGCTGTCGTCCAGCGTGAGCTGTGGACAGAACGTGATCCACGAGTGCCGCCGCACCGCCGAATCGACGCGGATGGACACCCCACGGTCGCAGACCTCGAGGAGTCGATCCGCACCAACCAGCCATCGTCGATCGGGTTGCTGGGGTTGCTGGCGGTCGAACGGAAGGCCGCCCGTGACGTCATCGGATACTGCGGGCTGATCGACAGCGGACGAGGGTCGGAAGGGGAACCGGAACTGGCGTTCGAGCTGCTACGCAGGGTCTGGCGTCAGGGATACGCGACCGAGGCCTCGTTGGCGGTTCTGGACTGGGCGAGATCGTCCGGGTACGAACGTCTGTGGGCCACGGTCTGGGAGTGGAACACCGCTTCTCGCCGGGTGCTGGCCAAGGTCGGGTTCACCGAGACCGAGCGGAAGGAAGTGGACGCGGTCCACGGGACCACCCTGTTCACCACGAGACGGCTCTGACACGCCCGATGTTTGGCCTTGCGGGCGGCTCCGACCAGCGACGGCACGTACGCGCCATGAGCCACCTGACTGCCACGCCTGCGCCACTGACACCCGCGTTTCACTCTCTGCGGCTACAGATCCGGGCGATGGCTGCCGGGCGAGCTAGGCGAGACCCGACTGTGCGTAGCGGTCCAGGGCCTTCACCCACCCGCGGGCGATCATGCGCCTCAGGGGGAAGCGCGGGATCAGGGACAACATGACCTTGTCCCGTGTGCGGCTAGCACCGGTGTAGGTCCACTCGGCGTGCACCAGGCTGCCACCGCCGTCCACGGAGGTGATCCGGACTGATCCCGTGCCGGAGCCGCCCCAACTGCAGTCCTCCACCGTCCACCGGAGCACAGTGGGGTCGGACCAGTCGTAGCGGGAGACGACCCAGAACGGCGAACCGGCGGTGCTTTCTCGGGCCACCGCCCACGTATCTCCGAGTGCTCGCACCTCGTACGTTTTCGGGTCGAGCGTGCTGCTCCAGATTTGGAGGCGACGGTCGGTGAAGTCCGTCAGGGCCTCTCGAACCTGCTCAGGCGAAGCGCGGGTGGTCACGTCGAATCGCACGCGACCAGTTGAGCACTCACGCTTTCGTCGCGTCCAGCAGCCCGGTTGCCTTTCTGGGCAGGATGCCCCCGGCATCCGACCTCCGGATCTCGGCACGGCCGGGCTTCACTCTCCGCGGCATAGTCAGTGCGTTCGCTGACGCCCCGTCTCGTAGGTGAACCGCCCAGCGCGCTCGCCTGCATGTAGCGCATCCGCGACCGTTTGGGCTGCCTCCCGGTCGCATGACAGACCAAGCAGGCGGCTGCTGTACCCCTCGATCAGACAGCCCATCTCAGCGAACTCCATCGCGACTAGACCGAGAGCGGCCTCATCGGCATCCTCTCGCCAGACTCGAAATGTGTAGTTGCCTCCATCGGCGACGACGGCTGTTGCGACCAACGGACCCTCGCCGGACGCAATAACGGTGACCTCGTCGCCGAAGTTGAGGTCATAGGCGAACAAAGGCACCGCGCGGATCTGTGCCGTTTCGCCATTCTCCCCTCGACGCGCACGAAGCCCCTCCCAGACCCGTGAGGCGTCCGGCTCGGGTGGCAGCGGGAACCACACGGTCTCGTCGGACTCCTCCAAGGCGTGGACTGGGACCAGTTGCCCATCCATCAGGTGGCAGGTCACAACGGGATGCTCTCGGTATCGGTCGGTCACGACGGAAGCCTATGTTCGGCACGGCGAGCGCGCCTGCTCATCGGGACGGGTCGGACGTGGACATCTCGAGGCATCCAGCTCCGTCGACAGGCAGCCACAACGGCTGGTCGAAATGTCCTGGAAGATCACGTGCATATCAAGCACGAGAGCGCGGACAGCGGCATTTCCGTGCGTTCGCTCTTCGGTTTACCGGCTCCAGAACAAGTAGCCCATGATCACGAGCGCGCCGACAGCAATCCCTAGGGCGACACCGCCCCACGCTGGTCGTGATCCCCGGCGCGCCCACAGCAGCCGGTCCACTGCTAGCAGAGCCCACAGGAAACCAAGGTTCACCTGCAGCGCAGACTCAAGCCGGTCACCCGTTGACGCGTACGCGTACGCCATCACGAGATGCCCTGCTGCCAAGACAAGCCAAAGCCAACCGAACACGGAGACCTCCGGCTCGCGAGGATCCTCCGATCGCGGCAAACCTCGACCAGAACCGGTGGGGTCCTGCCGTCCGTTCATGCAACCGTCCTTGTTGTCGTCATTCGGCTTCGGCACGACCGAGCTCCACGTCCGCGGCAATAGCGTGCGCCTGACTTACGGCCCCTTCCGCCCTCGCGGCCGCACTCGCACACCTTCTCAGCACGCCCCGGGACACACGGAGATGCCGCCGTCCGTGCCTGCGGGCGAAATTCGCAGCGGCAGATCAGTGCGTTCCACCTGGCTCGGCGTCGTCGCCCCCGTGCACCAGACGACCAAGTTCGTGCATGGCCTCCGCCTTGAGATCCGGCTCAAGGCGACCCCAGCCGCCGTTCCATTCATCGTCTAAGCCAATGAACAAACCGAGGTCAAACTCCGGATCTGTCTCGCCGAGGCGAGCCAACGTTCCAACAGCCCAACGGGTGTCTCCCGACACTCGCCAAATCGCGGTCACCCAGTCGACGGCAATGCCCTGAACCTGCGCGTAGTCGGAAGCCACTACGACGTTCGCTTCGGAGACTGCCTCAGCGAGCAGTCGCTCCAGCGTCCATGGATTGTCTGGGTCCTCACCAGCGAGCATTCGCACTGACTCGGTATCGACCACATCTGACGCGAGCCAGCGCGCAGCGAGATTCGGCAGATCGTCGGACCGCACCAGGCCCAACCGATGCAACACCACCGTCTCAGCCAGGTCCGGCAGCGGCTGTCCGTCAGATCGCATGTCCGCAAGGATCTCAGGTGCCGTGCAGCACCTTGACTGAACGCACTCAATTCGGCAAGACCGCGCCATCAGCGGCATGAGCGGTGGTCCGTGTTCCACCGGGCGGCGAACGTCGGGAATGCACACGATCCCGCCGGACGGTCGGATACGGTCCAGCGATGGGCATGCGGAACTACTTGATCGAGGGCGTCTCGGGCACCGGTAAGACGTCGATCTGCAAAGAACTACGCCGCCGTGGCTTCCACGCCATCAACGGTGACACCGACTTGGCCTATCAGGGGGATCCGGAAACGGGTGAGCCGACTGACGACGTGCCGTCGCACTGGCATCACATCTGGCACGTGCACAAAGTCCGAGCCCTGATCGCCGACCACAATGATCCCGTCACCTTTTTCTGCGGCGGCTCGCGAAACTTCTCGAAGTTCCAGGACCTGTTCGACGGCGTCTTCGTCCTGGAGATCGACCTGGACACTCTGAACCGGCGACTCGATCAACGACCAGAAGACGAGTTCGGGGCACAGCAATCGGAACGCGACCTCATCGTGCGGCTGCATCGCACCAAAGAAGACACCCCGAAGAACGGCATCCCGATCGACGCCACCGCACCGCTAGCCGACGTCGTCGATGAGATCGTCCGCCAAGCAAAGGCGATCGACAGCAACAACGCAGATCCCGCTTGACTCTTCATCGCTCTACCGCTCATCGGCTGATCCGGAAGCGAGCTCGCCGATCCCGGCATGTGTCCGCGTCGCGGCGGAAGACGCGGCTCGTGAACGTGTGCGGGCTGCCGGGGAATGCGCGACTCCATGAGCGGCGGAGGCTGCCGCCGAGCGCTCGTAGCCGATGAGCGCTCGGGGACGTTCTGTCGGCCTTGCTGTGGTCACGCCAGTGTGGTCCGAGGCTGGCGTGGCCGGTTCAGGGCCACGGCGATCGCAAGTGCGGCGAGGCCGGAGACCCACAGATTGACTTCGGTCCAGACCCAATGACGGTCCGCGCCTGAGGAGTGGAACGCTCCAACGGCCGCGTCGACAACGAGGGTGAAGGCGAACCCGACAACGAACGCGCCCACACCGGCGGCGATCCGCATCCAGGTCCGAACGCCGGAGGTGGCGGCGATGCCGAGCGCCACGACCGCCACGACGAAGAAGATGAGACCGGTGAAGAACAGGGGAGCCTCGAGCGGGCTCTTTGTCCAGGCCGCCGGCGACGCTGATGGCGACAGACTTCGCGGCCCAGGACGTGGCCGCGGCGAGCGCGGCCCAGAGTGCAATGCGTCGTGATTTCATGAGTCCAAGGATCGTCGTCCGTGGGGTCAGAAGCGTCCCTCCGAAGAGTGACGTGCGACGAGTCTTGGGCGTCTAGGCTCGGCATATGCCCCGCCCGGCCGTCGCCATTGCGCTCCTCGTGACGGCTGGGCTCGTACCTGTGACCGCTGTGGCCCTCGGTTGGAACTGGTACCTGGACGGCCCGCTGATGGTGTTGATAGCGGTCATCGGCGGCTACGCAGCCGGTGCGTGGCTTCCGCGCTGGTGGGGGGTTGCCGGTGTGGTTGCTGCGGCGGCGGTCCTCGCCACGGCCAATCAGGCTCACGATCACCGCTATCACTGGCTCGACGACCTGGTGTTCTTCCTCGTCGTGGTGGGTGGGCCGGCGGCAGCTGGTGCGGCTGTCACGACGCGCGCCCGTCAGGTGCGCCGACTGACGGGACTTCAGGCTGAGCTCGAGGGACAGCAACGCATCGAGGTGGCAGCTGCCCGGCTCGAAGAGCAGAGCAGGGTCTTGGGAGAGGTCCACGCCCGGCTTGCCGAACAGATCGCTGCGATCGCGATCCGTGCCGAGGGGGCGCGGCGAGCGGCCGACGCAACGGCGCTCGCGGCCATCGAGACCGAGGCCCGCTCGGTCCTCGACCGGCTGCGGGAGGCGCTCGGTTCCATGCGGGCGGATGACGGGCACAGGCCCCCTGTGGCGGCATCGGGGCACGCTGCCCCCCGACTGACGGTGCTCGACGTCCTGGTGCCTGCCGCTATCGGTGCCGCGATTGCAATCGAGACGGCGGTCATCTCCGACGCACGCGGCCCCGTATGGGCGAATACTGTTGGGGCCTTCGCGGTGGTCGCACCGCTGGTGGCACGCAGGCGTCACCCGATCGTGGCGACCGTTACCTCGTCGGCCGTCGGCGTGGCGATGAGTGCTGTCCTAACCCCAATCCCTGAGACGGTCACCGGTGTCGCACTGCTAGCGGTGATCTTCTATTCCGTTGGTGCGTGGTGTCGCCGTTGGTGGTGGCTTGTTGGCTGGGGGGTAGCGGCACTGGGAACGGTCGCCATGGAGTGGGTCTCAGGCGCGAACGGTGAGGCCACGGGTGGCGACGATGAGTGGATCGTGCTCGTCTGGACCGTTGGTGCCGTTGCCGTCGGGCGCATCACCGCCGGCTGGCAGGACCGCGTACGGCGGACGGAGGCGGTGGTCGATGCGCTCGAGCGCGGTCGCGGCGCCGCCGTACGGCTCGCTGTGGCGCAGGAGCGCGAGGTCCTTGCCAGTGAACTGCACGACACGGTGGCACACGCAATGACGGCGGTGTGTCTGCAAGCCGGGGCCCAGCAGCGCGCCGGAGGCGACTATGACGATGCTCTGCGGGTGATCGCATCCGTGGCTGAGAGGAGCCTGGTCGAGCTACGGGACGGACTCGAAGCCATGGAGAGCGCGGAGCATCCACTCGACCATTCACGCATAGCGGCTCTGGGCAGACGGGTCGGCGTGGACCTCCAGGTGAATGCTGAGGGTGCGGGATCCGGACCGGCGGCAGCTCTCGCGCACCGGGTCATCCGCGAAGCCGTCGTCAATGTCGCCCGACATGCGCCTGGTGCGTCGGCCGCCGTGCGCGTTCACCGATCCGGAAACGACCTGTCAGTCGAGGTCGTCGACGACGGAAGCCAAGAGCGGGCCGTGCTCAAGGGCACTGGTACCGGCTTGCGCGGGCTCGCTGAGACCCTCGAGTCCATGGGCGGAAAGCTTGAATGGGGGCACCGGGAGCCAGGGGGCTTCCGTGTGGCCGCTCTTATCCCTCAGGAGCGGCGATGACGTCGATTCTCTTGGCCGACGACCAAGAGCTTGTCCGAACTGGTCTCCGCATGATCCTCACGGCCGAGGACGACTTGGAGGTCGTCGGTGAGGCTGCAGACGGGCACGGGGCAGTCGACCTTGCCGGCTCGTTGCGACCTCACGTCGTGCTGATGGACATCCGCATGCCCGGACTCGACGGCATCGAAGCGACACGACGGATAACAGCGACCCAGCGGGATGTGCGGGTCGTGATGCTCACGACGTTCGACCGGTCGCAGCTGGTCTACGACTCCCTCCTCGCCGGAGCGAGCGGGTTCCTGCTCAAGGACGCGCCAAGCCAGCAGCTTGTCGCTGGCGTGCGAGCCATCGCTCGTGGCGAAGAGCTCCTCGCACCGAGCATCACGCGGCGGCTGATCGAGGAGTTCACGCGTGCGGGCCGGGGCGGTCCACCGCGGGGCTACGACCAGCTCACCGAGCGCGAGGCTGAAGTGCTCACCCTCATCGCTCGCGGGAGGTCCAATGCCGAGATCGCTGAAGAACTGTTCGTGAGCATCCAAACCGTCAAGACGCACGTGGCCCGCGTGCTCTCGAAACTGGGTCTGCGTGACCGCGTCCAAGCCGTCGTGCTGGCCTACGAACACGGCTTCGTCCGCCCAGGCGAATAGCCGAATGGTCGACGACGCCCGCTCTATGCCCGGGATGCGGCGCTCGCAGGGACGCTGGCGGTCGCCGACCATCGCGGGTCAGGCCCGCCAAGCGGCCCCAAGATGTCAACGGTCACAAGTTGCGGCGACGAAGTCACGCAAGACGTCGGCGAAGCGGTCCGGCTCGTCAAGGTGAGGGAAGTGACCTGCCCCTTCGAACAGTTCGACCCGGCATCCCGGGATAGAGCGCTGAGCGGTGATCGCGTGCCACGCTGGAATCATCCGGTCACGGGATCCCCAGACAACCAACGTCGGGATCGGCAGGGCGTCGGGCAGGTAGTCGTGGGCGCTGACGGTCTGGCCCCCTGGGTCGATGACCGCTCGGGTGGTGGCGAGGAACGCGCGACGGCTTTCGCGGTCGCCAAGCGTCGAGAACCCCTGCCAGATGGCAGTGATGTCCTTGCCGGGCTTCCACCCGACGCGTGAAGCGGCTCGGCTCGCGGACTCGACCTTTCCACGCACCCAGTCGGAGGCGATCACGGGCAGCACCCATTCGGCACCAGGCAAGGTGGCGGAGCGCAATATCGGGTTGACCTCCCTGCCCAGCCCTCCGCTCGCGACCAGAACGAGCCGGTCCACCCGCTCCGGGAACAGGTAGTAGAACTCCATGGCGATGCCACCGCCCAGACTGTGCCCGACGACGGTGACGCGTTCGATGCCGAGGCGGTCCAGCAGATCTCGCATCGTGCCGGCGTGGGCGCCCAGCGAGTAGTCGCCGACCGGCTTGGCCGACGCGCCGTGCCCGAAGAGGTCCGGAACGATTACCCGCTGGGTTTCGTCCATGCGATCAATGAGGTGAGACCAGTTCCTATGGGAGCCGAGGATGCCGTGGATGAAGAGCACCACTGGGCCGTTACCACCATCGAAGTACGAAAGCTCGTGGCCGTGGATGGTGACCGTTGCCTGGGTCATCGCTCCATGACCTCCTCGGGGCGCGGAACCGCTCCTTGCACGGTACCTGAGCCTCTGACCCGTTGTAGCCGAGGCGCTCGGCAGGAGGCGCCAAAGCTCTGCTTTGCCAGGATTGCCAGGGCTTCGCGGCCAGGTCAATGATGTCGGCCCTCGTGACGGTGCCGTCCGCCTCAATACGCGGCGTACGCCGTTGGAAACCGCGTCATAGCGGGCGTAATGACGTAGTCGTCGGCCGGACGATATGCCGCCCAGATGTGGTGTCCCTGGAACCTGCGTGGTCCGCGAGTCAGCCGGAGGGATCCGTCCGGGCGCTGAGGCCTTCTGCGCCGGCGCCCTGCCGGTCGCGGACCGTGAGCTGCACGGCCGCGTGCTCGCCGAGGAACGCACGTGCTGCCGGGGGCAGCGGGATCCGCTTGACCCAGCGTCCGGGCGCGGCGTCCTCATCCCGTAGCGGCTCTCCCGTGGGGGTGTAGTCGCGCAGCGGCACCGACAGTTGGGAGTTCCAGGTCGCCCAGGCCACCAGCGCGCCGTCCCGGGCGCCGATGTCGACCACGAGCCAGTCGTCGAAGTCGGCGGTCTGCTCGAGGTGGTCGCGGAAGTCGAAGATGCCGCGGTGTTGCCGGAGGGACAGCAGCTTGAGGTGCAGGGTGTATCGCGCCGGGTCGTCGGCAGCCGGTCGAACGCCCGGGTCGGACAGGAGGAATGTGGTCACCAGCGGTTGGGGCCGGTCGGAGTCGTCGGCAGGCAGGTCGAGCACGACCGGGCAGTGGTGGGCGGCGACCTGCTGGTGCATCAGGATCGGCAGGCCGCGGACGGCGAGCTCGACCTCTGCTTGCCAGATGATGTCCTTGTCTCGGCTTCTCGCGTCGTGGGCGGGCAACCGTACGCCCACCAGGTCGGCGGTCACCTCCAGGTCGCCGAGGAGGAACCGGCGGAGGTTCTGGTAGCCCTCCTCGGAGTTGACGATGCCGTAGCGGCCGGAGTGGCTGCGGTGCACGAAGGCGAACCGGGCCCCCGGGACGTAGGCGTTCTCGATCTGGACCAGGCCGTCGCTCTTGGCGCCCACCGCTCGCGACGGAGAGCCCGCGCGCGACGTCGTAGTCCTCGGGGTTGGTGCCGATCAGGGTGAAGATCCGGTCCTTGGGAAAGGCCTCGTCCGGCATCTGCCGGGGGTCCCAGTCCTTGGGGAGCGGTCCCGGGTCTCCGGGGTTGAGGTACTGCCACATCCGCTCGGGCCCGAAGATGTCTGCGCCGTTGATGCCGAACGCGTCACGGACCTTCTCGAAGAGTCCGAACCCGATGTCGAACTCGATCCCGCCGTGCGGGGTGGCGTAGGTGAACAGCCGGTCGACGTACGTCGTGGCGTGTTCGCCTTGCTCGGGGATGATCTTCTGGATCAGGCAGCGGCAGATCAGCCCGCCCATGGAGTGCGCGACCAGATGCACCCTCGGTGCGCCGGTCTTGCGTCGCACCAGGTCGACCAGTTCGAGCAGGCTCTCGGCGGCGCGCTCGAGGCTGTACTCCTGGGGCTTGCCGCCCCAGGTGGTTGCCGAGACGTCGTAGAACCGGTGGATCCAGATCGTCGCCGGCGCAACCTTCCCGTCGGGCTGCGCGGTCAGCCAGGCCCACTGGCCGCCGTTCACCTCCAGCTTGTAGTCGTGGTCGAGCATCAGCCGCAGCAGGGGGCTCTCGAACTGATAGAAGCTCGGCTCGCCGTGCGCACCGACCCGGACATGGGTCGAGCCGACGTTGAAGCCGTAGAACGGGTCGTCGACCTGCGCGTCGATCCCGGACTGGCCACCTGCGAAGCCGCGTACGTAGATGATGGGCAGCCGCTGCGCCACTGCGCTTCCTCCCTGCCTGCACGCCCGCTGGCTCGGTGCCGGCGGCACTCTGTTCAGCATGCCGCCGCAACAGCGCGCGCGTCCGACAATTCCTCGCATACGCCCATTTGGGTCTCGGACGATTCTGTGCCGAACAACAAGGGAAGACAGCACACGGTCACCGCCGCTGGGGATAGGGGAGTGCGTGCGACCGCCGATCTGTCCGACGACCCGCGATTTCAGCGTTCACGTTCTTGCATTGCATCTATCTGCACGCCCGCGGTCGGACTACCCCGCGGCCCCTCCAGCTCAGGGCGTGATCGCTGTGATCCAGTCTGCCGGTCTACGGCCAGATCGAAGCCCGAATGTGGCGCTGGGCTTGCGGTTTCGGCCAAACGAGCTGCTTGTAGGGGAGCTCGCGACGCATGGTCGAGGGGCGAATGTCGGGATGGGTAGACACCTTGGTCAATGGCCACTTCCAGTCATGACAAGACGCACCGTTCTGGTGCGAGTAGCCCTTATGGGTTATTTCCCCCCACACGTCATGGGAGGAACTTACTTAGACGCAACGCAACAAAGGGGGAACGACCATGGCCCAACCCATCCCGGGTGCCGACGTGACCTGTGAGTTCGGAGTGCCCGGGCAGTGGGCAGCCGGCTACCACACGGGTCGTGACTACCGAGCACGGACACCGCTCCGCGTGAACGCCACCGTGGGCGGGTTGGTGGTGTTCGCTGGTGAGGGATCCGGTGGCTGGGGCGAGGCCTACGGGACGCACGTGATCATCGAGTCGCGCGGCGTCCGGCACCTGTATGCACACCTTTCGTCCGCCACGGTGCGGCCAGGTGCTCGGATCCGAAGAGGGCAGCAGATCGGGACTTCCGGGAACACGGGCAACACCTCAGGACCCCACCTGCACTACGAGGAGCGAGTCCACCCCTTCGGATACTCCGACCATCGGGCCCCCCGACTCGACTTGCTTCTGTCGAGCGCGGTGAACCTGGACCTCGTCGTCGAGGCGTTCCGTAAAGACGCCGATCGCCCGCAGGGACAGGGCCTCCACCCCCGCATGGTGCGCACCGTGGAACAGGCTTTGCTCGCCGAGGGCCTACTCCCGGCGGGATTCGCCACCGATGGGTACGCCGGGACAGTCACACGGGAGGCGTACAGGCAATGGCAGAGGAGGATCGGCCCCGTCCTCGGTGACGCCGATGGCATCCCAAGCCTCCCGTCGCTCACGGCTCTCGGGGAGAGGTATGGCTTCACGGTCGTCAGCAGGCGGCGAGACCGGACCTTGTCGGCAGCAGGCGCGCGGCTGATCGCAGAGTTCGAGGGCTTCAGCGCTCACCTGTACGACGACCCGGCCGGCCACTGCACCATCGGTTACGGGCACCTGGTGCACAGGGGTGCGTGTGACGGCAGTGAGCCGACTGGATTCAAGAAGGGCCTCACCAAGTCCGAGGCACGGCAGCTCCTGCGGGAGGACGCACGCCCGGCCGGCAACGCCGTGAACGCGCTGGTGAAGGTCCCCTTGTCGCAGCCGCAGTTCGATGCGCTGACCAGCTTCGTGTACAACCTCGGCGCCGGGAACCTGGCGGACTCCCAGCTGCTCAGACGGCTCAACAACGGCGAGTACGACGCGGTTCCCGAGGAGCTGGCGAAGTGGGTGAACGCCGGCGGGAAGAGGCTCGAAGGACTGGTCCGTCGGCGCAGAACCGAGGGCGAGGTCTTCGCCACGGGCCGGTATCCCGGCCAGAGGCAACGGGCGACCAAGTCGCGCGTCCCCGGCTAGCGCGACGACAGACTCTCGCCGATCTGTGCAAGCCCCGCAGCCGAGCAACAGACCCGCTCGGGTGTCATGACTGACGGGTCGTCCGATCGCTGCCCTCTGCACGACTGAACGCCCGGCCTATGCCGTCCGAGCGACCTCGCCGGTCGTCGCGGTCCGGGTCAGCTCGGCGGTGTGTGCGATGCGCCGGCCAAGGATGCCGTACGCGAACATCACCGGCAGCGCGGCGCTGCCCATCGAGGTGACCTGGAGGATCCCAAGGGCCAGCGGGATGATCAGCGCGAGCAGGAGCGCCGCTGATGCTGGTCGGAACCGCTTGGCCAGCAAGGTGATGCCCAGCACCGTCGAACCGAGAAGGGTCAGTAGCAGGCCGGGCACGGTTACCGCGAACGCGACCGTGAAGAGTGTCGCCTCGATGCCGTCACCGTTGTAGTCGCCGGTCCACTGGGTCCAGTAGTCGAGGAAGACCCCCGCGCATGCGATCACGTACCCGGTGATCGCGAACCGCCACGCCCACTTCTCGAAACGCACCGGCTCCCGGCGCCGGTAGACGACCAGGGCGGAGAGCGTGAACGCGAGGAAGACCGGGAACCAGATCTTCCCGTAGGTGATGTAGACGATGTCCGGGTCTGCCCAGTCGAGCAGCGGCCGGAGTACGTCGGCGGCCGGCTCGGCCCACGCGGCCGTCAGCGGCAGCTCGCCGTCCTCCCTGCCGTCGGCGGTCTCGAAGCGGGCGAGGGCGTGCAGCTGCCCTACCACCAGGCCGATCCAGGCCATCACCCATGCGAAGCGGCCGATCTCGCGGTCGTGTCCAGTGAGCATTTCTCCTCCTCGGTAGGACGGGTCGCAATCACCGCGAGTCTCGTCCCGGCACCGGGTTCGCGTCGTCAACCGCTGGGTCGCATCCGTCTCCACCCGTGGTTGGATGCCCGGGCCGCGCCGGCGCCGTACGCTCGTGTCGTGGAGGCTCGCATCGGGTGGCGAGACGCCTCGGTCCCGGTGCTCGTGCTGGTGGTCGGGGTGGTGGAGCTCGCCGCGCTGGGTACGTCGGGCTGGCTCGCGGCGGCCGGGCTCGAGGCCGTAGCGGCCGCTCTGCTCGTGCTCCGGCGGACCCACCCGCTGCTTGCCGTCCCCATATCGGCCATCGCGCTGATGGGGATCCCGCTGACCGGCACCGAGATGGACCAGGCCGCGACCCCGATCGTCCTGTACGTGCTCGGGATCTACAGCCTGGGCCGGTATCCGTCGCGGCGCAGCGGGCTGGTCGCGGCAGCAGTGACGCTGCTGCTCGTCATCGTCGACACGTGGCAAGGCGACGCCAGTGCGGACGTGACCGACGTGATCTTCGTGCTTGCACTGGCCATCCCGCCGTTCGTGTTCGGGCGGATCACCCGCACGCTGGCCGAGCAGTCCGCTCACATCGCCCGGCAGGCAGAGCAGATCCGGCAGCAGGCGGTGCGCGCCGAGCGGGACCGTATCGCCCGCGAGCTGCACGACGAGATCGCGCACTCCGTCAGCGCCATGGTCGTCCAGACCGCCGCCGCACAGGATCTGGTGAGGACCTCGCCCGACCGGGCCCTGACGCTGCTGGAGTCGGTGGCCGAGACCGGTCGCCGTACCCTCGCCGAGACCGGCCGGCTGCTGCACCTGGTCCGCGACGAGTCCGACGAGCTCGGCCTGCATCCCGCGCCCGGGCTGGCCGACCTGCCGGCGCTCCTTGATGAGATGCGTTCGGCGGGCCTGACCGTCGACGCTTCGGTCTCCCCGCCGGCGGGGCCATTGCCCGGTGGCGTCGACGTGTCGGCGTACCGCATCGTCCAGGAGGCCTTGACCAACGCGCTGCGGTACGGCGATGGTGCCGCCCGCCTCCTCGTCGAGGCGCACCCAGACGTGCTCCGCATCGAGTGCTCGAACCGGATGGGCCATCCGTCGTCGACGGGCTCCGGGCTCGGGCTCACCGGCATGGCCGAGCGGGTCTCGCTCCTGGGCGGCACGGTGCGCCACGGTCCGACCGGCGACAGGTACCAGGTGGACGTGCGGATCCCGCTTCGCACGGCGGTGGCGCCGTGACGACGGTGGTGATCGTCGACGACCAGGAGCTCGTGCGCACTGGACTGCAGCTCGTGCTCGAGGCCCGTGGGTGCGCGGTGGTCGGTGTCGCCGCCAACGGCCGGGAGGCCGTGGAGGTGGTCCGGCGGACGGCGCCCGACGTGGTGCTGATGGACATCCGGATGCCGGTGCTCGACGGGATCGCCGCCACCCGCGAGCTCACCGCTGCCGGGCTGCCGAGCCGGGTACTCGTGCTCACGACGTACGACTTGGACCGCTACGTCTACGACGCCCTTGCCGCGGGCGCTGCCGGCTTCGTGTTGAAGGCGACGCCTCCGGACCGGCTGGTCGAGGGCATCCGGACGGTTGCCGCCGGGGAGGCGCTGCTCGCACCGACGCTCACCCAGCGCCTGATCGAGGCGTACCTTCGGCAACCGCCGCCGGTCGAGGGTGTGCCGGACGAGCTCGCGACGCTCACCGAGCGTGAGCGGGAGGTGCTGGTGTTGATGGCGCGGGGCCGCTCCAACGATGAGATCGCCGGCGACCTCGTCGTCGCCCCCGCAACCGTGAAGACCCACGTCAACCGGGTGCTCGCCAAGCTGGGCGTCGCCACGCGGGTGCAGGCGGTGGTGCGGGCCTACGAGTACGGGCTGGTCCGGCCGGTCGGGCCCGCTTCCGAGTGGACCGCGGGCGGATGGGGCAGGTGACGCGCCCGAGGTTTGCTGCCGCATCCTTCAGGGCGCGACGTCGCTGGTCGGACGGGCGGCGGGGGAGTCGTAAACGCGCAGGTCAACGCACTGCGCTGCGGATCAGATCCGAAATGACTGCTCCGATGTGGGGCAATCAGAAGCCGTTAGCTGTCTTCTGGACCGAGTGCCGCCTGCTGCGGTGCAGGCGGCCCGAACCAGGTAGTCAGCGCATCCTTCAGCCCCGATTCAGTCCCGTCTCCCACCCAAGCCACGTGACCGTCGGGTCGGACCAGCACCGCGAGTGGCGAATCAACTGCGCCGATCACCGGCAGCTTCCAGGCGCCGGTGTACGAGGCGTCCAGCAGTCGCACCCGGTCCGCCCAGGGCCCCACGGCGACGCTCCCCGACTCTCCGAAGTTGATCAACACTGGCCGTGCTGTGTGGAGCAGGTCGTAGACCCGCACCACGTCACCGCCGCAGAGCAGGTCGAGGTCAGGCATCCGACGGCCGAGCAGCGGGTGCCCCTTGCCGAGGTCGTACTGGATATCGAGGCCGGAGATGATGCCCGCTACGAGTTGGCGCGGCCCGTCCATTCCCACCAGTTGATCCATCAGGTCGCGCACTGCCGCAATCCGTACGTCGTGGCGCTGGAGCGCGCTCATCGCTTTGGAGTACTCCAACGCGCGCGCGGCGGCAGGGTGCCGCTCGGCGCGATAGGTGTCCAGAAGGCTTTCCGATGAGATGCCCTTGACCACCTGAGCGAGCTTCCAGCCAAGGTTCACGGCGTCTTGGATGCCGAGCCCAATGCCCTGGCCACCGGCGGGAGAGTGAATGTGCGCGGCGTCACCGGCGAGCAGGACCCGGCCGCTGCGGTAGGCCGCTGCCTGGCGGGTTGCATCCGTGAACCTCGAGATCCAGGTCGGGTGATGCACCCCGAAATCGGTGCCGTAAACCGCGGTCAGGTTCCGGCTGAGGTCGGTCAGCGTGGGTTCGTTCGTGATCCCGAGCTCTCGCTCGCTCGTGACCACTCGCACGGTCCGCCCGTCCTCCATGAAGCTCAGTCCGTGCAGGCCGCTGGTGTCGTACTTGATGCCCGTCGGCAGTGCTTCGGCCACCTCGACCTCGGCGATGAGGGCGCTCGTAGTCGCCTCCCAGCCGGGGAACTCGATCCCGGCTGCCTTGCGGATGACACTGCGCCCGCCGTCGGCGCCAACGATGTACTTGGCGCGCATCGCATCGCCACTAGCCAGCCGAATGTCGACGCCGGTGTCGTCTTGTACGAAGCCGGTCACATCGAGCCCCCGATGGATCGGCACTGCCAACTCATCGACCCAGCCGGTCAGGATCCGCTCGATGTGGTTCTGCCACAGTCCGAGCGTGTACGGGTGGCGAGTCGGGAAGTCGCTGATGTCCAGCATCCTGCTGGCCGAGTACGGCACGGGATAGGTCTTTCCCTCCGCGAGGAACCGATCGGCGATGCCCCGCTGGTCGAGGATCTCGATCGTGCGCGAGTGGAACCCGCCCGCACGTGAACCCACCAGTTCCGGCGTGGGGCGACGCTCCACGATCGCCACGTCAACACCCGCCAGCGTCAACTCGCCGGCCAGCATCAGGCCAGTCGGGCCAGCCCCCACTACAACTACGTCCACCATGACATCCCCTACTCATCGCCGTCGGTTCCGAGGCACGGCTGAGAAGTGTGAGGCACGGCAGGGGCCTTGCCGCAAGCCCCCTGGCGCGCTATACCTTGGAAGTGGCAGGGAGCGGGTACTCCTTGCCGTTGGTTTCTTCGCTCGCGCCGCGTGTTTCTGCCGCTTGAGCCCTGAGTTTTGCCTCGCTCGGCCGATCCGAGCAGGGCGGCATCTCCTCCGCTGAAGCACCTGACTTGTGAGCGCTCCAAGTGCGGTCGGTCGTCGGTCCGGTAGTTGACGCGGGCCTCTAACCGGCGTCACAGCCCCGCGTGGTGGGCTGCAGCGATGGCCGCCGTACCGGCATGCAGATAGTTCGACAGGACACTCGGGCTCGCGACCCAGGAGCTGGCGAAGTGGGTGAACTCCGGCGGGAAGGGCTCGACGTACTGACTCAGGTGGCGTGACTGACCTCTCCCGACAGGAGGCGTTAAATCTCCCCAAGGTGGAGGAAGCCGGGCCGCGACCAGGTGCGCAGACTCATGTGTGACCAGCCACCTGGCGGCCCGAACCGAGCAGCGACAACCCTGGCGCTGGAACTGCGACGGCCGCCGTCGCCGAACGGAGAACAAGCCATGCAGACCACAGCAATCCGCCTCGGGAGCGTGCTGACCGGAGTCGCTCTCAGCGTGCTCTCGATGCCAGCAGCGAACGCAGCGCCGGGCAACGACGGCACCATCAAGCTCGACAGTGTCGCGTTCGACGACCACCCGAACAACGAGCCCCACGTGACGTGTCCGTTCCAGCTCGACTTCTACGGGTACGACGAGGGAGACCTGTCCGCCACCGTGACCTTCACGATCCATCCCCCGTCCGGCGGGGGTGAGGTCCTCCTGACCGACGAAGTCTTCATCGGCGAAGACCCGGCCGGCGGGGGCACCGACCTCGACAACTCGGTGACGTACGACCTCAGCGGGCTGCTGAGCCAGTACACGGCGCACCCGCAGCAGGGCTACCACGTCAAGGTCAAGGTCGAAGCCGAGGGATCCATCGGGGCCGACACCAAGTACAAGGTCTTCTGGGTGACCGACTGCGAGAAGCAGCAGTGTCCCCCCAAGTACTGAGGCGCGATGCCGCGCTCGCCAGGTCGCCGACTCCCTCGAGCAGCTCCCTGCTATCGCATCGACCAGCGCGCGATCGCGATCTGCGGTTCGGTGTCGGCACTCACGAGACGACCTTGCGCGTGAATGTGAGGTGGGTGACGCCGCTGGGGGAGGAGACCGCCTCGACGTCGTAGGCATCCTCGAGGGCCTCCAGGCCGTCCCAGATGCGGACGCCGCGGCCGAGCACGATCGGGACCTGGACGAGATGCATGTGGTCGACGAGCCCGGCGGCGAGGAAGTCACGTACGACGGTGGGGCCACCGCCGATCCGGACGTCCTGACCCGCGGCTGCTTCGCGGGCGGTTTCGAGCGCCTCGGCGGGGCTGGCGTTGAGGAAGTGAAACGTGGTGCCGCCCTCCATCTCGATCGCGGGTCGCGGGCGGTGAGTGAGCACGAAGGTCGGTGTGTGGAACGGCGGGTTCGGACCCCACCAGCCTTTCCAGCCCGGGTCGTCCTGCCAGCCGGGCGGGCCGAACTTGTTGGCGCCCATGATCTCGGTGCCGATGTCGTAGCTGTGGCGCTCAGCGAAAGCGTCGTCGACTCCGGTGGTTCCGCCCGCGTCCCAGAACCGGGTACCCAACATCCACTCGTGGAGGCGCTCGCCCGCATGGCCGAACGGTGCATCGGCGGACTGCGGCTCGCCGGTGGCGAAGCCGTCGAGGGAGATGGACAAGTTGTGGATCCGTGTGACTGACATCCGCGCGCTCCCTGGTTGGTGAATGCTCTCTGCAAGCGGTTCTGGAGAGTCTGACCAGGGTGAGCGTAGAGTCTCATCGGCCGTCGAGGTCGGGATGCGTCCCAAGCGGCCGTTGAGCCCTGAGCCACGCGACGCGGCTGCGGGCGGGTCTAGGTTCGGCTCGTTTCGGGGGTCTCAAGCAGATCGACCACCCGTACGGCGTACGCGGGCATGGGCGGAGCATCGACAGCCGGTCCTGAACCTCTTCGTTTCGTGGAGAGAGGCCGCCTCCCGGTTCACGGTGCCGAGGAGGAGGGGGCTTTCCCCGATACTGGGCGTGTGGGATTGATGGATTTCGAGTTCGAAGGTCCGGTCATCGAGTGGCGTGGCCCTGCGCCCTTCTTCTTCGTAGCCATCCCCGAGGAGGAGAGCGCCGACATCAAGTTCGCCGCGAAGGGGATCGAGTATTGGGGCCAAGTGCCTGTGTCGGTGCGCATCAAGGACACCGAGTTTTCGACCGCGCTGTTCCCCAAGGACGGCCGCTATCTCCTTCCCTTGAAGGGCGTGGTCCGCAAGTCAGCCCAGATCGCAGAAGATGAGATCGTGGCGGTGGAGTTGAGCGTCGGACGCCAGTAGAGGAGCTAGATCGGCATTCAGTCCGGGGCGCTTGAAGCGGCGGAGTGACGCACCTTCGTGCCGCCGGTCCGGCATGCGAGGTCCGTGCGAGGGCGGGACGCCTTGGGCGGACTACCGTTCGAGCATGGCAACTATCGTGCTGCGTGTGCGGCTTCTCGGTGGCGAGCACACGGACCTGACGTATGAGGATCCCGGCCAGGTCGATGAGGGTGAGATGGTCGAGCAGGTCATCGAGGTGCTGCGCGAGGAGTCCGGTGTCCTGCGCTGCCGCCGCGGTGACAGGTTGGTCGTGCTCTACGCGCGCGGTGTGGCAAGCATCGAGGTGTCACCGAGAGGCGCGATCGTGTGAGCCTGCCAGGAGCTCCTCGGCATGCCGTCGCCGATCGAGGGTCATGACGCCGCCGGCGATCACGTTGCTCTCCTGTCTGGGAGGATGTGTGACGTGGCCGAACGGGTGTGGTTCCCCAGCACGAGCGGGCCCCGTCTGGCTGGTCTGATCGACCTACCCGAGGGCCCGGTCCGCGGCTGGGGAGTGTTCTCCCATGGCTTCACACTGGGCAAGGACAGCCCCGCCGCGAGCAGGATCTGCAAGCAGTTGTCCAGCGAGGGCGTCGGAATGCTCCGCTTCGACAACCTCGGACTCGGCGACTCCGAGGGCGATTGGGGCGACGGTTCGTTCTCCCACAAGGTTGCTGACACCGTGCAGGCGGTGCGGTTCATGAACGAGTCCGGCCGCCCGGTGCGGCTCCTGGTGGGGCACTCCTTCGGCGGGGCGGCAGTGATCGCGGCGGCCCACCAGGTCGAGTCAGTGCGCGCGGTGGCGAGCATCGGTGCGCCGTACGACCCCGGGCACGTGGAGCACAACTATGACGCGCTCGTGGAGCGCATCCTCGCCGACGGAGAGGCGCCCTTCCTGATCGGTGGCAAGGCGCTCACCTTGCGGCGGCACTTCATCGAGGATGTGCGGGCGGTGGACCTGCACGAACAGATCCGCACGCTGCACCGGGCGCTGCTGGTGATGCACTCGCCGACCGACAATACGGTGGGCATCGCGAACGCAAGTGAGATCTTTCGGGCGGCACGGCATCCGCGAAGCTTCGTGTCGCTCGAGGGCGCGGAGCACCTGCTCACCGGTCGGAACCAGGCCCAGCGGGCCGCCCGCATCATCAGCGCCTGGGCCGATCCCTATCTTGCCGATCGGTGACATCACACGGTGAGGCCCGCCTCCGGCGTCGGCTTCCGGCGGAAGGACACAGGCCGTAAGACCTCCCCGAGGCGGTCGGACGGGCGGTATCAAATTCGCTCTGCCAGAAACGCTCGGAGAGCCGCACATCCTCCTGAGCGAGCGCCGCAGACATCCGTATGTCCACGCCATCACCCGCTGGGGATGAGGCAGCCGCGGCGCCATCACACCGACAGTTGATCTGGAAGTGTCCGTCGATGCTGGGAAGGAACATGAGGATGTCCGACGTCAAGCTGGAGCAGAAGCAATCGTTGAGCCGGAAAGAAGCGGCCGTCTGGCTGCACGCCCTGTCGAAGGCGTTCGAGCGCGGCGGTGCCGCCGAGCTGCCGATGCCGGGTGGAGCAACCATCGAGCTCCGCCTGCCGGACGAGGTCAGGGCGGAGTTCGAGGTCGAGGTCGACGGAGACGAGGTCGAGATCGAGGTCGAGTTCAAGTGGTCGACCTCGAACGGAGAGTCCTCTGTGGAGTAGCCCCGGCGGAGGTGGCACGTGAGCACATCGATAACGAGCCCAGGGGAGGCGCGGCAGCGCTGGCTGGCGCGGGCCGCCATCCTTCTTGTGTGCGTGGCGGTGGTCCTGCTCCTCGGGTTCGCCGTACAGCGCGGCCTGTGGCTGCTCTTCGTAGCGGTCCTCGGAGTGGTCCTGGTCGTGGCGTCGACGTACGGCTTCCTCGCCCACCGCGGCGCGGTCCGGCTGTTCGCCGTAGCTCTGCTCGTGGCGACGCCCATCGCATTGGTATGGCTCTTCATTCGAAACGGACTTCTGTGGGTCGTCCTCGCAGTCCTCCTCGCTGCGGGGCTGGCGGTTGTGACCGGCAGGGCCGCGCTCCAGATGACGGCTGACGAGGCCGCCATGCCGGAGTACGACGCCCCGCCTCCGCGGCACCCGTTCATCGTGATGAACCCGCGATCCGGCGGCGGCAAGGTGGGGCGGTTCGATCTGAAGGACAAGGCGGAGGCGCTGGGCGCCGAGGTCTTCCTGCTCGAGCGGTCGGACGTGGACGTTGCCGCGCTCGCCCGTGATGCCGTGGAGCGAGGCGCTGACCTGCTCGGTGTCGCGGGCGGTGACGGAACGCAGGCCCTCGTCGCAGGCGTGGCGGCCGAGCTGGACGTGCCGTTCATGGTGGTCAGCGCCGGCACCCGCAACCACTTCGCCCTCGACCTCGGCCTTGATCGGGAGGACCCGTCGAACTGCCTCGCTGCGCTCACCGAGGACGCGGTCGAGCTGCACGTCGACCTCGGCAAGATCGCGGACCGGACATTCGTGAACAACGCGTCGTTCGGGGCTTACGCGGCGATCGTCCAAAGCCCGGCGTATCGCAACGACAAGACCGGCACGACGCTCGAGCTCCTTCCCGACCTGATCACCGGGCACGCGGGCCCTCATCTGGTCGCTCGCACTGACGGTGTGACCGTCGATCACCCACAGGCGGTGCTGGTCAGCGACAACCCTTATGGCATGGGGGACCTCGCCGGCACGGGACGCCGCGCACGCATGGACACGGGGATGCTCGGCATGGTTGCAGTGACCGTCGACGACGCACGCCAGGCAGTCAGGCTGCTGCGGCGCAGCACTCAAAGTGGTCTGACCGTCCTGCAGGCACCGGAGGTGGTGGTCACCGCCGACGTGCCCGAGATTCCCGTGGGCGTCGACGGGGAGGCACTCCTCCTCCCGACGCCGGTCCGCTGCACCATACGTCCGAAGGCGCTCCGGGTCCGGGTTCCGCGCAACCGTCCTGGTGTGCCGCGGCCACGGGCACACTGGGACATGGCTGCGCTCCTCCGGCTGGGCTCGTTCTCCCGGACCCGGTCGGAGGTCTGACAAGGACATGGCGACTCTGCGGCAGGTCGGTCATCGCCGGTAGGTCATCTCGACCAAAGGCATGCATCACCGCGACCGCGCGCCCGTCGGCGGCGAGGTCGACGTTGGCGCCCTCGTGCGTGGATGTCACTCTTCGTCGGCCACTCCGACGGGGCTGTGACTGTGCACGTCCGGTGCTGAGCGTCGCTGTGCCGGGATGCTTCCACTTAGGTGCTCCCGAACCTGTCGTTCGACCAGCAGTGGGATGAACTCACGGATGGGTCGACCGTCGTACTCTCGGTGAAACCTGGCCACTGCAGCGTCCACGACCTCGGGCGGGAGATTCGGAAACCGGTCGCGCATTCGCTGTGCGACCACCGCCAGGGCCTGGGTCTCAGCTTCGTCCGTCACGACTTCAGTTCACCGGGAGACTGCGGTTGGCGACAACCGGGCGAAGGTCCCTGTCCGAGCCGCCATTCGTCGTGCTGTTGTCGGGCCCGACAGCGGCATGCCCGCTGGCCTTGGGCCGGGCGCCACCATCGCCCTTCCGGCGCGCACCAAACCAGCAGGGCGTACCCGCTTGGCGGAGCCTGCCGTAGTCGGGCATAACCGCCGCTCACATGCCCACCGATGAGTTTTCGGGGAAACACGAGTCTCTTTGTCGGGCCGGGCGAGTAGCGTCATGGCCGACCGGACTGCGAAAGGGACAGCGGATGGCTGGTACACGTGTTCTCGTTGGGACTCGCAAGGGCGCCTTCGTCCTCACCTCGGACGAGGGGCGCACAGACTGGAAGGTCGACGGCCCGCACTTCCCCGGATGGGAGGTCTACCACCTCAAGGCGTCGCCGATAAACCCTGACCGGGTCTATGCCTCGCAGACCAGTGGGTGGTTCGGTCAGGTGATCCAGCGGTCGGATGACGGTGGTGTGTCCTGGGAGACGGTCGGCAACGACTTCGGCTACGACGGGGTTCCCGGCGAGCATCAGTGGTACGACGGGTCGCTGCGGCCGTGGGAGTTCCATCGGGTCTGGCACCTCGAGCCTTCGCTGCACGACGCCGAGACGGTGTACGCCGGGGTCGAGGATGCCGCACTGTTCAAGTCCACCGACGGTGGAGCGTCATGGGCGGAGCTGTCGGGACTGCGCCAGCACGGCACCGGCCCGCAGTGGCAACCGGGCGCGGGCGGCATGTGTCTGCACACCATCCTCCAGCACCCGACCGACGCAGACAGGCTCTACGTCGCGATCTCGGCCGCGGGTGCGTTCCGCACCACCGACGGCGGCGCCACGTGGCAGCCGATCAACAAGGGCCTGCGTTCGAGTGAGATCCCCGACCAGGACTCCGAGGTCGGCCATTGCGTGCACCGCCTCGACATGCACCCGAGCAACCCCGACGTGCTGTACATGCAGAAGCACTGGGACGTCATGCGCAGCGACGACGCCGGCGACGTCTGGCACGAGGTCAGCGGGGACCTGCCGAGCGACTTCGGGTTCCCCATCACCGTGCATGCCCACGAACCGGAGACCGTCTACGTCGTGCCGATCACCAGCGACTCGCATCACTTCCCGGTGGACGGCAAGCTGCGTGTCTACCGCAGCCGTACCGGCGGCGACACCTGGGAGCCGCTGACCAAGGGGCTTCCGCAGAACGACTGCTACGTCAACGTGCTGCGTGACGCGATGGCCGTCGACCATCACGAGTCGTGCGGTGTCTACTTCGGCACCACAGGGGGACAGGTGTACGCCTCCAGCGACTCCGGGGACACCTGGTCACCCATCGTCCGTGACCTGCCGGCGGTCCTGTCCGTCGAGGTCCAGACCCTGTCGTGAGGTCGTGATGAGTCACTCGGTACGCGTGACGCTCCCGCCGAACCTGCGGGCGATGGCTGAGGTCCACGGCGAGGTGCTTCTCGAGGTCCCGGACGAGGTCACCCAGCGGTCGGTGCTCGACGCTCTCGAGGCGGAGTACCCCATGCTCCTTGGCACCATCCGTGACCGTGCCACCGCCCGCCGACGTGCGTTCGTCCGGTTCTTCGCGTGCGAGGAAGACCTGTCCCACGACGAGCCCGATAAACCGCTGCCGGAGCGGGTCGTCGCCGGTGAGGAACCGTTCATGGTCGTGGGTGCGATGGCCGGCGGCTGACCAGCCACACGCCTACAGCCCCGCGGGTAACGATCGGCATGATCGTTGTCGAGGTCTCAGCGCTTCACGCCGCCGCCTGCGCCGGGACGCGCGTCTGCGGTCACGCGGACGACCATTCGGAGATCCTGCAGGCTCAGCTCGACCCGGACAGGCTCGTTCGGCGGCATAGAAGGTAGGGCCCGGCCGACAGGCGGCGGAGAGGCGCGGCCTCACGCCTGGACGAGAAGTGTTTCGCCTCCGGGCGTAGGGCGAGGTACGTCTTCCCGTCGGATCTAGTCGTAGAACTCGCGGCCCGGCAGGACCCATCTGCCGGGCCGGGGACGGCGACTCACAACCCTGCTCGGCGAGCGTGCAGACCCGACTGCGCTCGTGACCCGGCGATCGGGACCGTGCGACGCGCGCCCAAGGCATCTTCGAGGCCGGCGAACGCGGCAGGGTCCGCGGCGAGTACGTGTTCGAGCAGGCGCTGCTGCTGTGTTCGGCGTGGGGCAGCCCGCATGAATGCGCACAGGTGGCCGACGCTCGATACCGTCCAGGGGACGCCATGTCACCCCGGTCGCGGTGACGGCGGCGCGAGCGCCCGGGCCGTGACTTCCGTGGTCGTCGCGGGTGGACACCAACCGGAGCGGGCCGTGTGCGGGTTCGTCCGACCGCGCTCTGTGACTCGTCCCGCCTGGGCACCGCTCGGCCGTGTCGAACGCGCAGGGTCCTGCCATAATCCGAACCATCGGCGGTGGCGAGGGTCTGGGAGCGCCGACGGGTAACGCGACCCACACCGCCGGGAAGAAGGACAGCGCGCCGATGAGTGAGCGAGTGTCGGAGGTCGAGCGCGGCGGGTTGGTCTTCGACGTCCGTGACCAGGGCTCGCTCGAGGGCGAACCGGTCGTCCTCCTGCATGGCTTCCCCGAGCGGGCGAGTGCGTGGGACGAGGTCGCCCGCATCCTGCACGAGGCGGGGTACCGGACCCTGGCGATGGACCAGCGCGGCTACAGCCCCCGCGCCAGGCCCAAGAGGCGCCGGGACTACAAGGTCGACGAGCTTGTCGGGGACGTGCTCGCGCTGGTCGACAAGGTGCCCAGCGGTACGGCGCACCTGGTTGGGCACGACTGGGGCGCCGCTGTGGCGTGGTTGGCGGCCATGACAGCGCCGGATAAGGTCCGCACGCTCACCGCCGTGTCGGTCGGGCACCCTGCTGCGTTCTTCAGCTCCTTCGTCCGGTCCGGCCAGGCGTTGAGGTCGTGGTACATGGGATTCTTCCAGCTGCCCTTGCGTCCCCGAGCTGGTCGCCGCCTCCGACCGGTTCGGGACATGGCTGCGCAAGGGTGGGATGACCGAGGACGACGTGGCCCGGTTCCGGCGCGAGATCGTCGACGACGGCGCCCTCCCTTATGCGCTCAACTGGTACCGAGCGATCCCGCTCAATGACCCGCGGTCCACGCGCCCGAAGGTGACCGTCCCAACGACGTTGGTGTGGAGCGACGGCGACGCCGCGCTCGGCCCCTGGGGTCCTGAGCACACCGAGCCGTGGGTGGACGCACCGTACCGCTTCGTGGTCCTGCACGGGGTGTCGCACTGGATCCCCACCCAGGCGCCCGACCAGCTCGCCGACGCCATCCTCGACCGGGTCCGAAGCGACCCGGGCGGCTGACCGCTGCTTTCGCCCAGAGGACCGACAGCACCCTCGTGGCCGGACACGGGCGTGAGTTGTGCTGGGCCACCGCTCCCAACCCGGGGACGGCCCGGGATGGGAGGCTCGCCCGCTCCAGGAGCTGGAAGACGTGGCTCTCCGAAACGTGCTCGTCAGACAACCAGGCGCGAGGCGTGCACCCCGAGCCGGTCTCGCCTCCTCGGGCGCGGGCGGCGTTGTTAGACAATTGGCCCCATGGTCGAGGTTGATCCCGAGCGGTTCGAGGCGATGGTCAGCGAGGCGCTCGACGGGCTACCCGCAGAGCTAGGCGAACTCATGAGCAACGTGGCCGTCACCGTGGAACACAACGAAGGACCAGCCGGCCTACTGGGGCTCTATCGCGGCATTCCTTTGACCCGTCGCACGACGGCATACGCCGGTGTACTTCCCGACCGGATCACGATCTACCGACTTGCCATCTGCGCGGTCTGTCACAGCGACCAAGATGTCGTGGAGCAGGTTCGCCGGACAGTGGTCCACGAGGTCGGCCACCACTTTGGCATCGAAGACGCGCGGCTGCGCGAACTCGGATGGTGACAAGCAGACGAACGCGGGATCATGCCGCCGTGTCGCGCGCCGAAAAGGAACGCGCGAAGGATCCTGGCCGCGATCGAGGTGTACAGACCCACCACCACTCCGGTTCCGACAAGGACGATCCCGAAGAAGGCCATCCACATGCCGAGGGCCACCCTGGCGAGGGTGAGCGCGGGCGTGGGATTCAACCAGAGAGTGCTCGTGACTTCT
This sequence comes from uncultured Actinomycetota bacterium, assembly GCA_963701425.1. GTDB lineage: Bacteria > Actinomycetota > Actinomycetes > Propionibacteriales > Nocardioidaceae > Nocardioides_C. The sequence goes on from CAVPAG010000003.1 coordinate 66,585, forward strand.
GGCTTGCCTGGGCCGTCGATGGGCGGACGGAGATTCCGCCTCCGCGGATGCCCGCCTATTTCGTGACCGCGTACCGTACGTGAGTGGCGTACGGCGAGCTGACAGCCTTGATGATCTCGAGGTCGATGTCACGGTCGAACCCGTCGAACAGCCGCTTGCCGCCGCCGAGGATCACCGGTGCCGTCGAGAGCACCAGCTCGTCCACCCGACCGGCGGCCAGCGCCTGCCGGATCACGTCCGCACCGCCGCCGATCGCCACGTCGTTGCCACCGGCCTTCGCGGCCGCCTGTGCCAGCGCGTCGTCGAGCCCGGACACGAACGTGAACCCCGCCTCCGGCGCCGGCTGGTCCCCGGTGCGGTGGGTGAGCACGAACAGCGGGCCGGGGAACGGGTTCGTGCCTCCCCACGCGCCCGCGGCGTCGTACATCCCCCGGCCGACGATGCCGGCGCCGTAGCTCGCGACGAGCTCGTCGTAGAAATCCTTGTCCGGACCGTGCATCGCGAAGTCGTGTCCACCGTCGTAGGTCCAAGGGCCGCCCATAACCCAGTAGTGCAGGCGTTCTCCGCCCTTGCCCAGGCCGTACTCGGGTCCGTCATCGGGGCCGGTGACGAAGCCGTCGACCGACGTGGTGATGGATGCGATGACCTTGCCCATGGTTCCTCCTCCGTCGTATGTCGCCAGTACAGACCCGGCAGCGGCCGCCGACTCATCGCTTCAGTCGGCTAACGCGCAGAAACTCGATGGCTCGAACGCAAGTCGGCCGGGGTACCTGCCTCGCCGGGGCGCACTCTCGACCGCCTGCTTGCTCGCGTCGTGCTGCCCTTCCATCTCGGGCCATCCCTGTCGGGACCTTGTCCTCTGCCATCTGGGCGCTTGACCGCGCAGCCTGCTTCTGTCGGGCAGTCTGACGAGCCGAGGCGACACCCGAACCGGCCGGGCTGTATGGGCCGCCCACCCTGGGGAACGTAGTGAGCAACCAGGTCGACGTACTGCAGCGCGCTTTGGCGCGCAGTACGGGTTCGGCACCGGGAGGGGAGCGAGGTTGATAGAGCAGGAGCTGACTCACTCTGGCTGGCGACCCGTTGACCCGCCACGACGGCCGGTGTTGTTCGTGAACCCGAGGTCGGGCGACGGCACGGCGTCCCGCGTCGGGGTGGCCGAGCGGGCCCGGGACCTGGGCATCGGAGTGGTCACCCTGGCCCCTGGCGACAACTTGGTGCAGCTGGTGAGTGCGGCTGTGGAGAGTGGAGCGGACGCGCTGGGGATGGCTGGTGGCGACGGGTCGCTTTCGGTTGTGGCCGCGGCCGCCGCTTCGAGCGCACTGCCGTTCATCTGTATTCCGGCCGGGACGCGCAACCACTTTGCGCTCGACCTGGGGGTGGACCGGCAAGATGTGCTGGGCGCGCTCGAGGCGTTCACCGATGGAGTGGAGCGTCAGATCGACGTGGCCGAGGTGAACGGTCGCCTGTTTCTCAACAACGTGTCGCTTGGGATCTACGGCGAGGCGGTCCGCCGATCGGCCTATCGCGATGCGAAGGTGCGCACGTTGGTCGACACCGCGGAGAAGGTGCTTGGTCCGCACGGACAGGCACCCGCGCTGCGTCTCGTCGACGATGCTGGACGTGAGCATGCCCAGCCCGCCGTCGTACTGGTGTCGAACAACCCCTATGCGCTGGATCGGCCTCCTCTGGGCACCCGCCCGAAGCTGGACAGCGGCCGGCTCGGGATCATCGTTCTCGACGGATCGGACGACGGCCCGCACCCTCCAGGGCGGGCCTGGAGCGCACCGCACCTGGAGGTGCTTGCCCCTGCACCGATACATGCCGGTATCGATGGAGAGGCCGTGGATGTCAGCCCGCCGCTGCGTTTCGCCATCCGGCCCACGGCGCTGCGTGTCCGGATCTCGAGCACTCATCCGGGCGTCTCCCCGTCGGCGAATCTCCCGCACGTCAGACTGCCGCGCCTTGGCGAGCCACGGCCCCCGAAGCCCTAGGTCGCAGTGGTAAGAGGGAAAACCTCACGGCGCTGATTTCGTGAGGCGGCAGCGAGCAGCGTCAGGCATTGCTTTCACGCCGCAATCACGCTGCTACTCGCGCAAGCTATCGCAGATAGCTGCGACCATTGCCGCTGTGCCGCCTCCAAGAATGGAGCCGATGACCACGTCGCTCGGGTAGTGGACGCCGGTGTGAACTCTCGAGTGGGCCACCGCGCCTGCGAGCAGGCCGATCGGCAATGCCAGCGGCGGCAGGTGGCGGGCGACGGCATAGGCGAACGCGAACGCGGACGCGGCGTGGCCGGACGGGAAGGACGTGGATTTCGGCATCGGCACGTAGCGAGCCCCGAACGGGGCAGGTTCCGCCCGAGTCGGCCGCTGCCGATGGGCAAGTGGTTTGATTCCGAGGTTCACGGACGCTGAGGTCGCGCCGATCGAAAGCAGGCCCTCAAACGCCGCACGGCGGCCACGTCTGCCGCCGAGCACAGGCCATCGCTGCGGCGATGCCCAGCCACAGCCGCGAGTAGTTCGCGGCGGTTGAGAGCCGGCGAAAAGCGACGTCCAGTTCCGGGCTGGGGGTAACCGCCACGGCCTCGTACACCGCCCGGTCGATCGCTCCCAGCTCGCGCAATGCCTCGGTCAGGGGGGACCCCGCACCCCGCCGGGCTTCCACGCGCCGCGCCAGCGCGTCCTCGACCGTCTGTTGCTGCTCGCCGAGCTGCTCGGACATGACGAAGAGCCTAATTCACGAAGGCGGATGCGGCCCGGTCTTCGGAGGTCGGTTTCCTTCCGCGGAGTGCCTCATACGAGCAGGGTGATGGGCACCTTCCGGGCGCGACCTCCAACAGCAGTGGGACCAACTGGTGCTGCAGATCCGGTCCCGGTCCAACGTCGCTGAGAAGCGTGAGGAGCACGACGGCCGGCTAGAGCCAGTGATTGCGTCGGAACAAGTGGTAGAGCACGATGCAAGCGACGATCATTACGCCAGCCGACGTGACCACGCCGACAACCTCACCCGAGCCCGGGTAGGGGACGTTCATGCCGTAGTAGCCGGTGACCAGGGTGGGCACGGCGAGGATCGCCGCCCAGCTGGACACTTGCTTCATGACCAGGTTCTGGCGGTGGTCGCGGAGGCTCACTTCGGTTTCCAAGATGGTGCTGGCGACTTCGCGCAGCGAGTCCAGGTCGTCGATGACGCCGACGACATGGTCGTAGACGTCCTGGAAGTAGGGAGAGAGTTCCTCGGGAACGGAACTGTGCTCGCGCCGCACGAGGCTGCCGCACACCTCCCGCATCGGCACGACCAAGCGATGGAAACGGAACAAGGCCCGGGTCATGTCGAACCACTGCCGCTGCCTCTGGGGGCCCAGCCGCTGCTCGGCGAACATGCCTTCGCTGATGAGCTCGTAGAACTCGTCAAACCTCTGGTTGACGTCGAAGTAGCTGTCCACCACGACGTCGAGCAGCCCGTAGAGCAGGAAGCCGACCCCGTTCACAGCCAGATCGGGCGAGCGGTCCCAGCGCTCGAGCACCGGCTCGATCTGGAATGCCGGATTCTTACGCACGGTGATCAACCAGCGACGGCCGATGAAGACGTCCACCTCTGCTTCGTCCAGCCTGCCGGCGTCGACGTCGACACGCGCTGCGTGACAGGAAAGGAACAGGTGCGTGTCGTAGCGATCCAGCTTGGGTCGTTGTCGGCTGAGAACGTCCTCGACCGCGAGCTCGTGCAGCCCGAGTCTGGGAGTCAGTGCTTGGAGCTGCTCCTCTGACGGGCCGCAGAGGTCAATCCATAAAGTTGTGTCCGGTAGGTCGAGGCGATCTGACACATCCGTGAGCGGAAAACCTTGCTCACGAGCGTCCCGTCGCGGTACAGCGGGTGTGCACGTCGAGACCTCTGCCGACCCTGCCCTTCCTGAAAGCATCGTGGCATGCATCGGCCGCACGGCGCATCTTCGGCGAGGGCAGCGTCAGGGCCGGCGCTACCGCCTCGGTGGATCCTCAGAGTCCTCGAAGAGGTTGCACTGGTAGGCCATGACGATGGCCTGGGCCCGGTCGCGGACATCCAGCTTCTGGAGCACGCGCGTGACGTGGGTCTTGACCGTGGTGTCGCTGATGAACAGTTCCTTGCCGATCTCCGCGTTGGAGAAGCCGCGGGTGATCAGCCGCAGGACGTCGAGCTCCCGCTCGGTCAGGGTCTGGACGGTCGCCGGCACCGGCTGCCGGCGCCGACGGGTGAAGTGCGCGATCACGTGCTTGGTGACGGCGGGGGAGAGCAGCGCCTCACCGGCGGCCACCGTGTGCACCGCGGCGATGAGCTGCTCAGGTGGGTCGTCCTTGAGAACGAACCCGCTGGCACCGGCGCGCAGCGCCTCGTAGACATAGTCGTCGAGGTTGAAGGTGGTGAGGATCAGGACGCGGACCGCGGGGTCGGCGCCGAGGATGCGGCGGGTCGCCTCGAGCCCGTCGAGCTGGGGCATCCGGATGTCCATGAGCACGACGTCGGGGTGGAAGCGGTGGGCCTGGGCAACCGCGTCGAGCCCGTTGCCGGCCTCGGCGACGACCTCGATGTCGGGCTGGTCGGAGAGCAGCATGCGCAGGCCTGCCCGGACCATCGACTGGTCGTCCACCACGAGCACGCGGATCGTCATCGGTCGCCATCCTTCAGGGGGAGTCTGGCGCGGAGGGTGAAGCCTCGACCGTTTTCGGCGCCGGCGGTCATCTCGCCGCCGTAGATCTTGACGCGTTCCCGGATCCCGACGAGGCCGTGACCCAGCCCGTCGGAGGACGCGGGACCCCGGCCGTCGTCACGCACGGCGACGAGAAGGTCGCGGTCGCCATAGGTGACGTCCACCTCCGCCTGCTGCGCCCCCGAGTGCTTCAGCGCGTTCGTGAGCCCCTCCTGCAGGATGCGGTAGGCGGAAAGGTCGAGCCCTGACGGCAGGTCGACCGGCTCGCCGTGCACGTGCAGGTCGACGTCCAGCCCCGCTGCGCGTACGTCGGACAGCAGCCCGTCGAGGTTCCCCAGACCGGGCTGGGGCCGGAGCTCCGCCTCTTCCCCCTCCCGGCGCATCGCGTCCAGCAGGCGGCGCATCTCGACGAGCGCGGCCCGGCCCGCCTGCTCGACGTTCCTGAGCGCCTCGCGGCCCTCCTCGTCACTCTCCGGCATGCGGTGCCGCACCGCGCCGACCTGGAGCACCATCACGCTGACCGCGTGGGCCACCACGTCGTGCAGCTCCCGCGCGATGCGGCTGCGCTCCTCGGCGACGGCGATGCGGGCCGCCACCTCACGCTCGCGCTCCGCCAGGGCGGCTCGTTGCTCCGCTGCCTCGGTCTGCTCCGTCCGCCCCCGCAGCGCGAAACCGACCAGCCACCCGGTCACGAACATCATCGGCGTGAAGACCCAGTCGCCGGCCGTGTGCGTCGGGTCGTTGTAGGTCAAGGTCGTCGTCGACGCGATGACGATGGCGAGGCCGACCCGCGCCTGGCGCTCGTTGCGCAGGTTGCCGAGCAGCAGTGCGGCGCCCAGCCCCGCCACGGCGACGCCGGCCTGATCCAGGATCAGGCGGCCGTCCACGAAGGACAGCACGCCGGCAAGGAGCCACGTCGCCGCCGGCGCGAGGAACGGCATCCGTCGCCGCAGGATCAGCGGCAGGACGACCAGCGTGATCGCTCCCGCCTCGACCCACTGCATCGCGCCGTCCGGGTGCTCGAGGTCGTCTCGGGTCAGCGTGCCGACCGCGCTGACGAGCGCCGCGACGACGATGAGGACGTCGACGCCGTACCGGATGACGAGCGCCTTGAGCCGGGCCACGCCCTCAACGTACCGCCGCCGGACCGCGCCTGCGTCCTACCAAAGTAGGACCGGAGATCGTCGGATCCGGCCCCTCACCAAGCGGCTTTCCGACGACGCGGCAGAGGGGGTCCCGCTCCTAGCGTCGAAGACGTCAACCAACCAGCTCCGACTCACCGGAGCACCGCAGCTCAGGAGCCCACGATGGCCGCCTCGATCCTCATCGAAGAAGAACACGGGACATACGCCAGGGAGCCGCATCGGCACAACGGCTACTACGCCGGCGACTTCAGCGTGTACCCCGTCGACCGCCCCGTGCCGCCGCCTCACGCCACCCTCGGTGGTCGTCGGCAGCCGGCCCTGGTCCTGAGCCGCTAACCACCCGTGGCTCCGGCCACACCTGTGAAGGGAAACCCACCATGACCGACACTGTCCGCACCACGACCTCCGGCGCCCGCCCCTCGCGGCCGGCGACCGAGACTCCCGCGCTGCCGCAGTACTCCCTCCGGCGGATCCTCGCCACCTGGGCCGCCGCAGCCTTGCCGATGGCCGCCCTGGCCTGGCTGTTCGCGCCGTGGCTGGCCGGCACGCTCGACGGCCCCTCGGCCTGGCCCCGGGCCATCGTCGTCAGCCTCACCGCAGGCCTGGTGTGGCAAGGGGTCCTCGTCGTAGTCCTCGTGCGCCGGGAACAGGGCACGCTCCGCTGGTCCGCCGTCAAGGACGCGCTGTGGCTGCACGCCCCCGTCAGTCCGCGCACCGGCCGTCGCGGCGGCCGGCTGTGGCTGCTCGTCGTCCCGCTGGTCGCGGCGGTGGCGGTCAACGAGATGCTGCCGAAGCTGCCGATGCCGGCAACCCGGGACATGGGCCTGTTCCTCGAGTCGAACGCGGGTCAGGAGTTCTTCTCTGGCAACTGGCCCTGGTTCGCGCTGACCGTCGTGATGATGGTCTTCAACACGGCTCTCGGCGAGGAGCTGCTCTTCCGCGGCCTGCTCCTGCCGCGCATGCAGGGCGTCTTCGGGCGCCGGGACTGGGTGGCCAACGGCCTGCTGTTCGGGCTCTACCACCTGCACATCCCGTGGTCGATCCCGGTGACCCTGCTCGACACGTTCGTCCTGGCCTACCCGGCCCGGCGCTACCGCAGCGCGCTCCTCGGGATCGCCGTACACAGCGCCCAGACCGTGGTGTTCGGAGCGCTCCTGCTCGTGCTCGTCCTGCGCTGAGCCACCCGTCGCCCCACGAGCCCGTCGCCCCGCGAGCCCTCCGCACCCACACCGCCCAACCCTCGAACAAGGAGAAACAGCATGACCACCACCGCAACCCCCTTCTCGCAGTCGGTCATCGACGTGACAGCGGCGCGGGCCGTCGGCGTCACCAAGGCCTACGGCACCGGCGATGCCCAGGTCCGCGCACTCGACGACGTCAGCGTGAGCGTCGAGGCCGGCCGGTTCACCGCGATCATGGGCCCGTCCGGGTCCGGCAAGTCGACACTGCTCCACGTGCTCGCCGGTCTCGACCGGCCCACGTCGGGGCAGGTTTTCGTCGGCGACGACGACATCACCACCATGAGCGACAAGCAGCTCACGCTCCTGCGGCGAGACCGGATCGGCTTCATCTTCCAGGCGTTCAACCTGCTGCCGACCCTGACCGCGGCGGAGAACATCGCGCTGCCCTCGAAGATCGCCGGTCGCCGGCCCGAACCGTCCTGGATGCAGTCGGTCGTCCAAGCGGTCGACCTCGAGGCAAGGCTCGGCCATCGGCCGGCAGAGCTCTCCGGCGGGCAGCAGCAGCGGGTGGCAGCCGCCCGGGCGCTCGCCGGCAAGCCCGACATCGTCTTCGCCGACGAGCCCACAGGCGCGCTCGACTCCCGCTCCGGCGAGGAGCTGCTGCGCTTCCTCCAGCACGCGGTTCGCGATATGCACCAGACCGTCGTGATGGTGACCCACGACCCGGCGGCGGCCGCGCACGCGGACCGGGTCCTCTTCCTCTCCGACGGCTACATCGTCGACGAGATGTCCCGCCCGACCTCGGACGAGGTCCTCGAGTACATGAAGCAGCTGGGAGCCTGACCATGTTGACCGCAACCATCAAAGGGATGCTGGCGCACAAGCTCCGGCTCTTCCTGACCGCCACCTCGATCGCGCTCGGCGTGGCCTTCCTGTCCGGCACGCTGATGATGAGCGCCAGCATGCAGCGTGCTTTCGACGACCTGTTCGTCAGCCTCAACGCGGGCACCGACGTCGTCGTCCGCGGCCACGTCGAGGGCCGGCAGCCGGCCCCGGGCGAGCCCCGCCCGCCGCTGCCTGCGGCACTGGTGCAGGACGTCCGCGCGGTGGACGGCGTGCTCGCGGCCGAAGGCACCGTGGAGGGCTACGCGCTGCTGACGGACTCCCACGGCAAGCCGATCCAGCCCAGCGGCGCTCCGACCCTCGGCATGACCCTGCCGCGCGACCCCGCGCTCCGCGGGGAGACCGAGATCCGCTCGGGGCGCGCCCCCGCCCGGCCGGACGAGGTGGCGGTCGACGCCAGCTCGTTCGCGGACAGCGGGCTCGCGCTCGGCGACGAGATGAAGGTCCTGTTCCAGGGACCGCCCCGCACGTTCACCGTCGTCGGCACCGTCGGCTACGGCGACTCCGACGACCTCGTGGGCGCCACCGCGGCGTACTTCGAGCCGGCCACCGCGCAGCGGCTGCTCAACCGTGACCACACCTTCGACACCGTGGTCGCCAAGGCAGCGGACGGTACGTCGGACGAGGTGCTCGCCGAGCGCATCGGCGGCGTGCTGCCGGCCGGTGTCGAGGCCCGCACCGGTGAGCAGGTCGCGGCAGAGCAGGCCGACCTGGTCAAGGGCGGCATCCGCTTCATCAGCATGCTGCTCACGCTCTTCGCCGGGATCGCCCTGTTCGTCGGGTCGTTCATCATCTGGAACACCTTCTCCATGCAGGTGGCCCAGCGCACCCGTGAGCTCGCACTGCTGCGCGCCATCGGGGCGACCCGCCGCCAGGTGATGCGCACGATCCTCGCCGAGGCGGTGCTGGTCGGGGCGGCGGCGTCCGCGGCCGGCCTGGCGCTCGGAGTCGGGATGGCGCGCGGCCTGGTGGCGCTGATGAACGCCTTCGGCCTATCCATGCCGTCGGCGCCGATCCAGGTCGAGGCCGGGACCGTGCTGGTGGGCATGCTCGTCGGCACGCTGGTGACCGTGGTCGCCGCGGTCGCGCCGGCCCGCAGGGCGACCCGCGTGCTGCCGGTGGAGGCCCTGCGCGACGCGGCTCCGGCAGCGGAGCGGTTCTCCAAGGTGCGGCTCGCCGTCGGCGGCACGATGACCCTCGGCGGGATCGCCGCGATCGTGGCGTCGCTCGCCGGCCCGGCGGACACGGCGCTGGTCCCGCTCGGGGCGGTGCTGGCGGTGGTCGGCGTCACCACACTGGCTCCGCTCTTCGCCCGGCCGCTGGCCGCCCTCGTCGGCTGGCCGCTGCGCGGACGCGGCCTCCCGGGGGAGCTCGCGCGGCAGAACTCCATGCGCAACCCCAAGCGCACGGCGTCGACCGCGATGGCGCTGGTGATCGGGCTGACCACGGTGGCGGCCGTCTCCGTGTTCGCCGCCTCGCTCAAGGCGTCGTTCACCGAGGTGCTGTCCACCTCGACGAACGCCGACCTGTTCGTGCTCACGCCCACCAGCCAGGGCGTCGGCTACAGCCCGGAGGTCGTCGGCATGGTCCGCGACGTCGACGGCGTGCGGACGGTGTCGCCGACCGCGGCCGGGACGGGCGTGCTCGACGGCGAGGAGGTCCCGTTCACCTCGATCGACCCGCGGACCGTCGAGGACGTCCTCGACCTCGGCATGGTCGAGGGGCAGGTCGGCGACCTGACCCAGGACGGGATGATCGTGGAGGAGGAGTTCGCTGCCACGCAGGGCTGGCAGGTCGGTGACGCGGTCCCCGCGGCCTTCGCCGGCACGCCGGTCGGCGACCTCGAGGTCGAGGGCCTCTACGAGGGCCAGGGGGTCGTCAACACCGAGCTCGTGATCACCGGGGCCGCCCACACGGCGTACGTCCCGGACCGGCTCGAGGGCGCCGCGATGGTGCTCGTCGAGGACGGGCAGGACGTGGCGACCGTCAAGGACCGCATCGCGGAGACCCTCGCGGACCAGCCGGACGCCACGGTGATGGACCAGGAGGAGTTCGAGGGTTCGATGGCCTCCTTCGTCGACCAGATCATGGGCCTGATCACCGTCCTGCTGCTGCTCGCCGTCGTGATCGCGCTGCTCGGCATCGTCAACACGCTGGCGCTGTCGGTGTTCGAGCGCACCCGTGAGCTGGGCCTGCTCCGGGCAGTCGGGATGACGCGCGGCCAGGTGCGGGCGATGGTCCGCTGGGAGTCGGTCGTGATCTCGGTGATCGGCGCCCTGGTCGGGGCGGCTTTGGGCACCGGGCTCGGGCTGGCCCTGACCCGGACCATGGCCGAGGACGGCATCGACCAGACCGCCGTACCGGTGGGGCAGCTCGGGCTGTACGTCGTGGCCGCCGCGGTCGCCGGCGTCATCGCGGCCTTCGGCCCGGCCCGACGCGCGTCGAACGTCGACGTCCTGCGGGCGGTGGTCAGCGACTGAGCACTCGGTACGCCGTACGCGCCACCTCCGGCCACGCGCCACCTCCGGCCACGCACCGCCGGAGGTGGCGCCCACGAAGGGAGCGACCGGATCGACCCGCCGCGTGGAGTGGGACGAGCTGGAGTCATCTCGGGACCGTGTAGACCAGCAGCACGTTGGAGGACCCGTCCCACCGGCGTACGTCGCGCAAGGCCAGCCCACTGGTGGTGACGCCCGGACGGAAGGCGGGGACCCCGGCGCCGACGGTCACCGGGCCGACCATGAGGTGGAGCTCGTCGACGAGACCGGCCACCAGGAGGGCGTTCCAGGTGGTGGGGCTGCCGAAGACCAGGATGTCCCCGTCGGCCGCGTCACCGGCGCGCAGCTCGGCGACGGTCGCCGAGGCGTCGGTGCGGGGGACGATCCGGGTGGAGTCGCGCCACGGCCCGGTCTCCTCGGGCGTGAGGGAGTCGGAGACCACGACCTTCTCGATGCCGTCGGCGTAGATCTCTGCGATCTCGCGACTGGGCTCGGTCAAGCCGGGCATCGCAAGCGCGTGAGGCCAGAAGCTCACGAACCCGCGGTACGTCGTGGCGCCGAGCAGTACCGTTCCTGCGGCCCGCATGCGCTCGGCGTTCGCCTCGTCGAAGGCGTGGTCCATCGGCATGGCCATGACGTCCGCTCCCGGGCCGGCGACGTACCCGTCCAGGCTCACGATGTTCGAAACAACCAGGTTGCGCATGGTGCTTGGTCCTCTCGTGAAGAACTGCTGTTACTCCTTGAGAGGACATGGATGCCGGGGATTCATCGGTCTGCGGCGAACTTCTCCACGACGCGTGGGTCGACGAAGCCTGAGATGGCGGTGACGAGGCCGTCCCGGAGCGACAACACGTTGACAGCCCCCGGCCGGAACACTCCGTCGACCTGCTGCCAGCACAAGAACCCGGGCTGCGCGTTGACGTTGAGCGGCTCGAGTCGCCACGGGGTCGCGAAGACGCGTTCGGCGAGGAACCGGAGCACCATGGCCGGCCGTCGAACCACGCCGGCAGTGGCGGCATCGTGAATCGCGCGTCATCGGCGAGCAGCCTTGCGATCCTGCCCACGTCGCGGGACTCCCATGCGGTGATGAACTCGTCGACCAGTGCCCGGACCCCCTCGTCGCCGAGACGGGCGAGCTCCTCCTGCTGGACGGTTCGGGAGCCCAGGGTGGCTCGAGCCCGTTGAAGGGCGCTGTTGACCGAGGCCGGGGTGGTCCCGAGCTGCTCGGCCACCTCGGCGGCCGAGAGCTGCAGGACCTCGCGCAGGATCAGCACCGCCCGCTGGGTGGCCGGAAGCCGCTGAAGTGCCGACACGTACGCCAGCTCCAGCGACTCCCGCTCGATGTACGCCGACTCAGGGTCGGTCGCCCATGGTTCGACGAACGCGTGCTCCGTGTCCGGATCCCCGAGGTCCATGGTCTGGGTGATCGCCGGCACCAGGTCAGGCGTCGTGAACCGGCGCTTCACCTGCTTCAGACAGGCGTTGGTGGTGATCGCGTAGAGCCAGGTGCGAATCGCGCTGCGCCCCTCGAAGCCCGAATACCCCTTCCACGCCCCGAGCAGCGCCTCCTGCAGCGCGTCCTCGGCGTCCTCCGGTGAGCCCAGCATCCGGTAGCAGTGAGCGAGCAGCTCACCGCGGTGCTCAGCCACGACCTGGTCGAAGTCCACCCATCAACCATGCCGCAGACGATGCGCCCGAGCAGACGGATTGTGCGGTGCGAAGGGACAGCAGAGTCACGGAATGCAACCAGGGGGAGCAGTTCCTCCTCCGCGGCCGGATGCTCTCCGAGGGCGACACGCGTGGTCGCCAACCCAGCCGGCCACGACATCCGTACGGCACGCGGCTACACGGTCGTGAGGGTCTGGGACCCCGCCCAGCGCTGACCAAGTGCGTTCAGCCGATGCTCTACGTCTGGGCGAACGCTGCACGGAGAGCAAGCGCGATGTCGTCGCGCTCCGTGGGAGAGAGCCACTGGGACTCGTCGTCGCTCATGAAGGCAAAGACGCTCGGTCCGCGGGCGTCCTCGGGATGGTCCGACAGCCGGGGCACCAGGTGGAGGTGCAGGTGGGAGTACCCCTCGGCCTCGGAGAACTGCATGAGATACGTCTTCACGCAGCCGGTGACCTGCTCGAGGGCCTTGCTCATACGACGGACCAGCCCACCCAGCTCATCGGCTGCCACCGGCGTGAGGTCCGTGAACGACAGGACGTGCCGGGTCGGCACGAGGACGAGCCAGCCGGGGAGCGTGCTGTTGAAGGCATGGGCTATGCGCCAGTGGTCGGTGTGTACGACGTCCTCACGCGGTTGCAGGGACGGTTGCGACTGCTGATCGCATGCAAAGCATCCACGCAGGAGCTCGTCGGGGTTCACGAAGGGCACTCTAACCACGCGGTTGACTGTCGACGCGCGCCCTGCGGCGGCTTCTCCGCCGGACGCTTCAAGGGCGGGGTGTGGAGTCCCACCAGTCGAGCACTCGCGTGCCGAGGAGAGTCAGCCAGGGCGATGGCTCTCCCGCCGGCACGTCGACCTCGAACCACACCCTGCCAGGGTGTCGACGGGCTTGGAGCCAGGTGCCGTCCGGTTGTCTGGCGCTTCGGACGAGCTCGATCGCGTCAGCCATACGTGGGTCCGGTGCCACCCCGTCCAGCTGCGAGGCCTGGCGGAAGTACTCGGCTGCGTTGAGCACGTTGTAGAACCAGCGGAACGGGTAGGCGAAGCGGTCCACCCAGGGCGCCACCGGTTCACCCGTGGAGAGGCGGCGGAAGAGGCCACGCTCCAAGAGGTACTCCTCGCCCGACCGCCGGGCCGCGCGCGTCGCATCCGTGCCTCCGGTCGCCGCGTCGTAGGCGAGCAGTCCCTTGAGGGAGTTGAGCGTCGAGTGGAACGACGAGCGAGTCGAGCCTTCGACCCAGTCGCAGTTCCAGCCGCCATCGGGCAGGCGATGTTCGAGGAACCAGTTCACGATGCCAGCGATGTCGGCGCCGAGCCACACCCCGTTCGCGACGGTGTAGGCGTTGATGCAGCAGTCGACCTCGCCGCCCCAGTACGGCAGGTCGTCGTACTCCCAGCGGCTGTTCTCGGCGAGAAGCTCGGCCGTGCGGCGTTCGCGCAAGACCGTTGGATCAAGGCCCCACTCCCGCAGCGAGTTGAGCGTCCACGTCGTCGCCGTCCAAGGCTGCCCGGCGTCTTCTGCCGCTTCGGGGCCGTGGAAGTCGAATTTCGCGGGGAAGTACGCGCCGCCCGCCCACTGGCCGTCGGGGTCTTGGAGCGCGAGGAGCCCCGCGCCGAAGCCCTCGGTCGCGACTCTTGCCCGTGTTGCCTCCCAGACCTCGGGCGGTTCGTGCATGAGGTCGCGCTCGACCTGCCAGCGCAAGGCCGGATCAGAGTCGTGGAGCCACGCGAGCAGGTCCAGGGCATCAGTCATGATGGGGCGACCATAGCCCTGCCACTCGCGTGAAGGCATCCCTTTCGGACGCGTGCGCAGGCCGGGGCGAGGGGTTGTAGCGCGCGAGGACATCGCGCTGAGAAGCGACTACACCACTGCCCATCTCCTCTCCTACGATGCTTGGATGAGGACGGCTGCCGCGTCCGTGTCATTGGTTCTGGGGTTGGGTTTCGGACTTCCCTGCGTCTTCGCGATCCGTCACTTCGCGCGGACGGGCCAGGTATGGACCTTCATGGGCTTTCCGACCTACGGGCACGGCCCGTTCGAAAGGATCGGCATAGAGACGAGCGTTGCCCTCCTCGTCGGTTTCCTGACGGTGTGTGTTGCCGAGGTCGCGTTGGCGGTGATGCTCTGGGCGGGGACTCCGTACGCGCCGGCTCTGAGCCACGCCCTGCTGCCGTTCGAGCTCGTCTTCTGGATCGGGTTCGCGCTTCCCCTCGGGCCGCTGCTGGGGTTGGCACGCACTGTCCTGCTGCTGTTGGCCTGACGCCACGAAAAGCATCAGCGGCCGTCATCCGGCGCGGCACGCCGGCGTAGAACGGACAAGTCCCGCGAAAAACACACGTTCGGCGAAGCGGCTGTTGCCGAACCCGACGGAGGTGACCTGGATCGGACTAGAGTGCAGACTCCCGGCCCGTCGACGAGGTGTGGCATGAACGTTCACGACGATCGGATTGCCGAGTTCCATCGGCTGCACTCCTCGGGGTGCTTCGTGATGCTCAACCCGTGGGACGTGGGGAGCGCGCGGGCCCTGGAACAGATGGGCTTCAAGGCGTTGGCCACGACCAGTGCCGGGTTCGCTTGGACGCTGGGTCGCGCGGACACCCAGGCGACCCGTGATCAGGTGCTCGAGCATCTACGCCTCGTCGTCGGCGCTGTGAAGGTGCCGGTGAACGCTGACTTCGAGGGCGGTTACGCAGTTGATCCGGGACAGGTCGCGGCGAACGTGAAGCTGGCCGCGGAGACCGGGATCGCGGGGCTCTCGATCGAGGACTCCTCCGGCGACCCGGCTGATCCGCTCCTGGAGTTCGAGCTTGCCGTGGAACGGATCAGAGCCGCGCGACGAGCGATCGACGACAGCGGTACGGGCGTCGTCCTCACGGGGCGGTCCGAGGGGTTCGTGTGCGGGCGTCCCGACATCGACGAGACGATCCGAAGGCTGCGCGCGTACGCCGAAGCGGGCGCCGACTGCCTCTACGCTCCCCGGATCGACAATCTCGAGCACGTCGCCGCGATTGTCTCCGCAGTCTCACCCAAGCCCGTGAACCTGCTGATCAACGCTCCGTTCACCACCGTTGCGGAGGCGGCGCGGCTGGGAGTACGCCGGATCAGCGTCGGTGGCACCCTGGCGCGCACCGCCTGGGGTGGATTCCTGCAGGCCGCGCGGGAGATCGCCGACGAGGGGACCTTCTCCCGGTTCGAGGGGTTACCGAACGTCGATGGGCTCTTCGGCCGTTGAGCGGACGACTGCCATGGAAGACCAACGCGAGACGACGCTTCGTGATCATCCCCAAGGTCGCGCACCCTTGGTTCGAGGAAGTACGTCGGGGCGCCCTCGCACAAGCTCATCGACCCCGTTGCGTGTCAGCCAGCAGGAACTCGAGCTCTGTCGTGAACCGACGAGAGATCGGCGCGTGGACGCCCGCCACCTCTTCGTAATTGGGTGGCGTGAGTGCTGGGAGGCGAGCAGGCTCGTGGCCCATGACGAGCAGCGACCTGTGGGACGAGGACACCGCGGAGCGGTACGACGACATCTCGGCCGAGATGTTCGCGCCCCACGTGCTCGACCCCGCCGTGGACTTCCTCGCCCGGCTGGCGGGATCCGGCCCGGCGCTGGAGCTCGCGATCGGCACGGGTCGGGTGGCGATCCCGCTCGCTGCCCGAGGGGTCTCCGTGACCGGGATCGAGCTGTCGCAGCCGATGGTCGACCGGCTGCGGCGCAAGGTGTCCGTGGAGGAGCTGCCGGTCGTCACGGGTGACATGGCCACGACGGCCGTGCCCGGCCGGTTCTCGCTCGTGTATGTCGTCTGGAACAGCATCGGCAACCTGTGCACCCAGGACGAGCAGGTGCAGTGCTTTCGCAACGCCGCTCGGCACCTGTCGCCGGGCGGTCGCTTCGTCGTCGAGCTGTGGGTGCCGGGCATTCGAAGGTTCCCGCCAGGGCAGGCGGCGGTGCCCTTCGAGGTGACCGACCGTCACGTCGGCTTCGACACGTACGACATGGTCACGCAGCAAGGGACCTCTCACCACTACCGTCGGCTGGACGATGGGAGCACCCGCTACGGCTACAGCAACTTCCGCTACATCTGGCCCGCCGAGTGCGACCTCATGGCGCGGCTTGCCGGCCTGGAACTGGAGCGGCGCGTGGCGGACTGGCACGGAGCGCCCTTCACGTCCGACAGCGAGAGCCACGTGTCGGTCTGGCGCAAGCCGCTCGACGGCTCTGATGAGGACTAGGGGAGACCGACCTCGCTGCCTGGGACATGTAGGGAGGCGTGCCGAGCCCTGGCCTGCCGCTGGCGAGGACTGACATGCCCCCGCCCGGCCTCGCCTCGCTAGATGGGCGCGAGCGGCGCGGGTGAGGGTGATGCGTCGGCTGCCCAGCTGGACGGCTGTGTCAGGTTTCGACGCGGCCATGATGCGCCTCCGGCGCGCGGTCACTCCTCTAGGCTGTCGCGACGCGAGAGGGCGGATGGACATGAGCACGCGAGGACGTAGACCTGGCATGGCGCGGATGGCGCTGGCCGCGCTGGGTGCACTGGTGATGCCGCTGCTGCCGGCGGGACCGGCAACGGCAGCCGAATGGAGCGGGCCAGAGGAGCTCGCCGCGAAGGTCTTCATCCTGCCGGCGGTCATCGTCACCGCACGAGACGGCTCCTCAACGGCCGTGTGGACCCAGGAGGACGCTCAGGGGCGAGAACGGATCTTCCTCCGCCGGATCACGGCCGCCGGCCGGATGCGTCCGCCCGTGGTGGTCTCAGCACCGGACCCGAACCCCGCCGGCTACGACGTGGCGGTCGACGACGACGGCGACGCCGTCGTGGTGTGGCAGGTGGATGCCGACTACCCCGTGCAGTGGCAGGTCCTTGCCCGGCGGGTGTCCCGCACCGGCGAGCTCGGACCGATCGTCCGGGTGAGCGACGAGGCGGAAACCTCCGGCAGGCCCTCGGTGGCGGTCACCCCGTCGGGAGTCGCCACGATCGTCTTCGACCGCGGAGTGCCGACCAGCGACGACAACACCGTCGTACGCCGGCTGCGCCTCGACAGCTCGCTGGGCAAGCCGACCTACCTCCCGTGGGTCTACGTCCTCGAGAAGCCGGTCTCCAGCCGCTCCGGGCACGTCGCCTTCGTCATGTCCCCGACCAAGGACCGGCGCGCGTTCGTGGCGCGGGTCGACCCCGACGGCGACGTCCATGTCCGGCGGCTGACGGCGGACCTGCCGGGCAACGACGGCGTCGCGGCGGTCGACCTCGACCGCCGGGGCAACGCCTACGCCGTGGTGAGCCGCGCCGACGGCTCCCGGGCGTGGGTGCGGGTATGGCGGGCCGGGGGCCGGCTCGAGGCCGCGCGCCGCATCACACCGGAGGGCCAGGCGGCCGACTGGGTGCATTTGCGCACCGACCTCGCCGGCGACGCGACCGTGCTCTGGGGCGACTACCGGGGTGACGGGTCGGGCTTCACCCTGCGGGCCCGGTCGTGGCGTGGCGACCGGCTGGGACCGGTTGCCCGGCTCGGCCGGATGAACGGCCCCGAACCGGTCTCGGGCGGCGAGCTGCCGAGCTGGAGCATCGACGTGGACGACGACGGCGATGGCGTGCTGGCCTGGGAGGTGTGGTCCGATGACCTCGTCGACACCTTCGTCCGGACCCGGGTCGTCAGGAGGGACGGCAGCTTCGGCCGACGACGGGACCTCGGGACCGGTGCCGCGCCGGTGGTCGCGGTGGCCCCGGCGGGCGCGGCCAGGCTGACGATGTGGAGCGACGTCCGGGACGACACGCAGCTGCTGCTGTGGACCCGCGACTGAACGATCCGGCAGCCTGTGAGCCGCAATGCGGGGCGTCTCAAGTATCCAGGGCGGTCTACCTGGCGTTCGTGATCGGAGCAGTGCGACGCACGCCACCGAGCACCGAGCTTGACGTTGGCCAGGGGCCACCACGCGGACCGGGCACGTTGGCCACGGACGGCGCTGTCTACCCTCGTCCTGTGCCGACTCTGCCAACTTTTGTCCGTGTTCTCGCCGCTGTCATCGCGGCAGCCCTTCTGACGAGCTCGTGCGTCGGCGAGCCCTCCGGAGGGTCCGCCGGTGGAGCCGACTCCGATCGCTCCACGTCCGACCGGGCTGCCTCCGAGTCCGTCCCGTCGGACGAGCCGTTGACCTGGGGACCGACCGAGGCGGAGCTCGCTCAGGCGCAGGAGATCGTGCGCTCGATGTCAGTGGCCGAGCTGGCCGGGCAGGTCATCGTCGGTCGGTGGCACGGGACTGACCCGGCGGCGGCGGCCCGCATGGTCGAGGACTACCACCTGGCCGGAGTGCAGCTGACCGGCGACAACATCGTGGACCGCGCCCAGGTGAGCGCGACCACTGCCGCCGTGGCCGAGGCGTTCGAGCGGACCGGCCGAAGCTTCCCGCCGGTCCTCGGCGTCGACCAGGAAGGCGGCGTGGTCGCCCACCTAGGTGGAATCACCGCGGACTTCCCGTCCTTCGCCACGGCCGGGGCAGCCGTCGCGCAGGGGCGCGAGGGTCGTCGTACCGTCCGCGCCGCCATGCGGGCGATGGCGTTCGAGCTGCGCGAGCTCGGCTTCACCTGGGTGTTCGCGCCGGTCGCCGACGTGACCATCGGCGACGCCGACGTGACGATCGGCAGCCGTTCAGCGTCGTCGGACCCTCAGGTCGCCGCCCGTGCGGTGAGCGCCGCGGTGGAGGGGTACGTCGATGCGGGGCTGGTCTCGACCGCGAAGCATTTCCCGGGCCACGGGGCAGCCACCCAGGACAGCCACGAGACCCTCCCCGAGATCGACGTCACCCGTCAGGAGCTTGGGGCGCGTGACCTGCCGCCGTTCCGGGCAGCGGTCCGTGCCGGCGCACCCGCTGTCATGATCGGGCACCTCGATGTCAGCTCCGTGGCACCGGGTGTCCCCACGAGCCTCGCCCCCGAGGCGTACGACCTCCTCCGCAACGACCTCGGGTTCGACGGGGTGGCGATCACAGACTCTCTGGGCATGGGTGGGGTCATCACACCTGGCGAACGCCCCGCGGTCGACGCCCTGGCTGCCGGCGCTGACCTGCTGCTGATGCCGGCGGACACTCCGCACACCCACGGTGTCGTCACCAGCGCGATCAGGCGCGGTGATGTGAGTCGCGACCGCGTCGAGGAGGCCGCGGCCCGCGTGGTGGCGGTCCAGCTCTGGCAACAGCGCATGAGCGCGGAGAGGCAGGTCCCTGCCGATGCCCGTCAGCGCGCGGCCGCCGCAGCCGCGGATCTCGTCGCCGCGGCATCCTGACCGGCGCCCTCGGATCGGGGCGCGGCGGCCGAGGTCACCAAAGAGCCACGGTGCGTCGATGTCCGCCCCCTGCACGTCGACCGCCCGCATCACGACGCCGGACAGGTCAGCCCTGACGAACCGGGCACCACGGAGGTCCGCGTCGACGAGCTCCGCTCCTTGCAGGTCGTCGGATCGGGTGAAGGTTGCCAAGGTTCAAAAGGGACAAAGGCACCGATAGGGGAGCAACTCGCAGCCGCCCGCCAGCGAACCAACCTGGGAGATACGTAGTGGACTCCGTAGTCCCGCGGAGGTCAGATCGTGTCGGCTGCGCCACGATCGATGTTGTTCGAGATTCGAGCCCCCGCGGAGTTCTCTGGAGTGATGCCGCGATGTACGAGCAGTCACCGCAAGCCAGCCTCTTGAAGGTCTCCTTGGTCCCCGAAGCCCCGTGCCTGTTCCTCGACCTACGTGGCGAGCTCGACCTGTGCACGGTCAAGGAAATTCCCCGGGACGCCTACTCGTCGCGACCGGACCTGACGACGGTCCTGGTCGACCTGGGTGACCTCACGTTCTGTGACCTCACCGGCCTCAGGGCGCTCTTGACCTTCCGTCGGATCCATGAGGCGCAGGGCCGGGAGGTCGTGGTGGTCCGAGCCACCCCGTTCCTCTGGCGGTTGATGCGCCTCTGCGGGATCACGGACCGTCTGGAGTACGCGCGCACGGCCGACGCCGCCCCCGTGTGACCGCGCTGTTGCGGGACCGGACCGGATGATCGGAGCCGAGGGTCAGCGCTGCCGGCCGTCCACCGTGGTCGTGGTGCGCTCGGCGTAGAAGCAGACCAGACCCCGGATCGCGGCCACCGCGGTGATCGGGTCCTCGTACGACCAGGCCACGTCGGCGCCGGCGGCACCGGCCGGCTCGAAGGACCAGTACGTCGCCCGCCCCTTGAACGGGCAGACGGTCGTGGTCGTCGTACGCCGGAGCAGGTCGAGCCGGACGTCCTCCCGGGGCAGGTACCAGCGGGGAGGACAGCCACGCTCCTGGAGCAGCGTGGCCCGGTCGCTCTCGGCCAGGACGACCTCGCCGATGCGGACCGAGACCCGGCCTTCGACGGGTCGCAACGAGATCCGGTGCTCGGCGGCACGCGAGCGGGCCAGGTCGCCGACCTCCTGCGGCCGGTTCATCGGCGACGCGTCTCGCGCTCGACCATCCAGGCGACCACCTGGGTGCGCGACCCGAATCCGAGCTTGCGCAGGATGTGGTCGACGTGGCTCTCCACCGTGCGCTGGGAGATCTTCAGCTGCTCGGCGATCTCCCGGTTGGAGAGTCCGCCCCCGACGAGGTGGGCCACCTCGAGCTCCCGGCGGGTCAGCAGGACCTCCTCCTCCGGCGCCTCTTCGGCCGGAGCCTGCTCCAGCGCCAGGGCGAGCACCTGCTCGTCCGACAGCTCCGCGCCCCGCCGGAACGCCGCACGGAAGGCGGAGTCCGCACGGTCGATCCCGGCGTTCTCCTCGCTGCGCCGTCGGTTCAGCGAGAGGTACGGCACGGTGTCCGGATCCAGGCCCAGGTGCCGCCACAGTGCGTCGGCGGCACCGAGCAGGGTCGCGGCGCGCTCGTGGCGCCTGTCACCGGCCGCCACCCAGGCCAGCACCTCGAGGACGAA
This sequence comes from uncultured Actinomycetota bacterium, assembly GCA_963701425.1. Lineage (GTDB taxonomy): Bacteria > Actinomycetota > Actinomycetes > Propionibacteriales > Nocardioidaceae > Nocardioides_C. The sequence continues at coordinate 87,588 of CAVPAG010000003.1, forward strand.
CGCCGTGGCCGCACGGTCACCGAGGTCCATCTTCATCACCAGAGCCTGCCGCTCGAGGTCGGCGGCCACCTCCGGGTCGCCGCACAGGAGGGCCAGCATCCCGAGCGCGGCCAGCGCGTAGGACCGGACGTGGACCTCTCCAGCCGCTCCGGTGAGGTCGAGACATGTCTGCAGCGCCGAACCGGCGCCGTCGAGGTCGCCTGCGAAGCTGCGGCACAGAGCCAGGACCAGCAGCGACGTGGCCTCCAGAGGCCGGTCGCCGGCCGTGCGTGCGGCCGCAACGGCCTGCGTCAGGGGCTCGAGCGCCTCGGCGGGGCTGCCTCGCCAGATGGCCTCGACGGCCCCCGCGACGAGCACGCGGGCACGGGCGGCGTCGTCGGCTGTCCCGGCGGCGAGCAGCGCCTCGGCGTCGTCCAGCATCGACCGGCCGGTGGCCGGCTCCCCTTGCAGGGTCGCCGTCCAGCTTGTCAGGGCCAGTGCGCGAGCCCGGGTGTCACTGTCGGCCTCGTCGACCGCCGACGCGCGGGCCAGCCAGTGTCTGGCCTCGCCCAGCCGGCCGGTCACCGCCCAGTACGCCTCCAGTGAGGTCACCATCTCCATGGCCTGCGCCGTGTGCCGGCGATCACCGACGGCGTGGCGGAGTGCTTCGCGCAGGTTGCCGTGCTCGCGCCGCAAGGTGCGGTACCACCGGGCCTGCTCGGGGCCGAAGGACGCGGCGGCGGCGGCGCGGACCAGGTCTGAGTACCACGCCAGGTGCCGGTCCTTTCCGGTCCGCTGCTGCTCCTCGGTCAGCTGCTCCGCGGCGTACTCGCGCAGCGACTCCAGCATGCGGAAGCGCACGTACGACGCGCCGTCGTCCTCCCGCATGAGCACCGACTTCTCCAGGAGCCCGTCGACGAGGTCGAGCACGTCCGCTCCGGCGATGCCGTTGCCGGCGCACACCACCTCGGCGGCCTCAAGGGGGAACCCGCCGGTGAAGACCGACAGCCGGGCCCAGAGCAGCTGCTCGTCGGCGGTGCACAGCTCGATGCTTGCCTCCAGTGACGCGCGCAGCGAGCGCTGCCGGGCCGGCGCGTCCGGCGCGCCCTTGGCGAGCAGCCGCTGACGGTCGCCGAGCCGCTCGAGGATGCCCTCGGGCGACAGCACGCGGATCCGGGCCGCCGCCAGCTCGACGGAGAGCGGCACCCCTTCGAGCGCTTCGCAGAGCCGCGCGATCGCGGCGGTGTTGTCCTCGGTGAGCCGGAACGACGGCAGCGCAGCCGCAGCCCGGGCGGCGAAGAGCGCCTGCGCCTCGTCGGCCGCCAGCGGCCCGACCGGCACGACGACCTCACCGGTCACGCCGAGCTGCCGCTGGGACGTGGTCAGCACCCGCAGCCGGGGCGCGGAGGTGAGCAGCACCGCCACCAGCTCGACCGCCGCGTCGAACATCGCCTCGCAGCTGTCGAGCACCAGCAGGCCCGCACGGTCCGCGACTGCTGCAGCCACGTCATCGGCGCCGGCGGCACCGTACGGCAGCTGAACCCCGAACGCGCCGGCCACCGAGTGCCCCAGGAGTCCGGGGTCGACCAGGTCGGCGAGGTCGACGACCCACGTGTCCTCCCGGCGTACCCGCTCGTAGTCGGCCGCCGCGGCGCGTGCCAGGGCCGTCTTGCCGATCCCACCCTGGCCCGTGAGCGTGACCAGCCGCGCCGAAGCCAGCGTCCGCCGGAGGTCGGCGAGCTCCTGGCGACGGCCCAGCAGAGCCTCGCCCGGACGCGCCGGCACCACAGCCGGCCACGGATGCGGCATCAGCTGCTGCGTCGGTTGCCGCATGGTGTCCTCGAACCTGGGTCGGGCGGGTACGCACCCCGATGGAAAACAGGTAGGGGTACCCGTAGATCTCCCGTGTCGTACGGGTGCTGCGCCGGGCGACGATAAGGGGGTCGTGAGGGAGCGGTGTCAGGCGCTTCCCCGGCGTGACCACGTGGTGGCTGGGAGGTGCCACGAGGTCGGAGAGGGACCGACCCCCTGCAGGTCCCTCGTCGTGCGAGGCCCCTGGATCCAGCCCACGGTCCAGGGGCCTCGGGCTGCCTCGGCATCGCCTGACTCCTTCCGTCGCGCGCGTGGACGCCGTCGGTGACCGTGTGGTGACCGCCCGGCAGTCGTCTAGTAGCCGTAGGGCTTCGCCGTCCCGAAGTCGTACGGCAGCGGCGGCGCGTCGTCGTGGTGCGCGGCGCACCACTGGTCCCGGGGCTCGGACGACTCGAGCGGCGGGACGTACGACTGCGTCCTCAGCAGCGTCTGCGCCGCGGACACGGCCTCGGCCTCGATCGACGCGGCGACGAGGGCGCGTGCCTCCGGGGTCGGCGCCGACACCAGCGCCTCGGCGTTGCGCCAGGCGGCCTCGCGCTGCGCGGAGACCATCTGGAACAGCGTGAGGTTGCTGATCCCGCCGGAGTCGTCGCCGTCATCGGCGGTGGCGTCGAAGCGGGTCGCGAGCTCGGCCAGCAACGGCCTGGTTGCGGTGTAGAGCCACTGCTCGACCGCGTCGAAGTCGGGCTTGCGCGAGGAGCCGTCCGGCGCGACCAGGCCGACACCGGCAAGCACGAACGGCAGGTCGCGGACGATGTGGGCGTTCATGCCGAGCAGCAGACTCCCGGTGGCGCTGACCCTCTTGTCCCGTGAGGCGTCGAAGGCGATGCGCCACGCCTCCGGCACCGAGGCGCGGTCGCCCGAGCTGTAGGCGTAGTAGGCGTCGGTGTAGTACTTCGCGAAGACAGCGTCCTGGTGGTTGGCGAACGGCACGTCCTCGTAGTAGCCGGGGATGTCCCGGCTCCACCCGTAGGTCTGCGTCATGCGCAGGTAGGCACGTGCGAAGACGGCGTCGTGCGAGCAGCTCTTGGCGGTGTCGTCGGCGATCTGCGCCAGCTCCTTGAGCGTCGCCTTGAGGCAGTTGTCGCGGCCGGCGACGCAGTCGTTCTCGCTGGTGGGCACGTACTCCTCGGTCCAGCCTGCGAGTTGCGACGACCAGGCCACGTTCGGCTGGGTGGTCGCCGCCGACGCGGGTGCGCCCCCAGCGGCGAGCGCGGCGGCAAGGGGGCGACAAGCGTGGCGACCAGCGCCCCCGTCAGCACTCCCGCCGTCCAGGCGGCACGACGAAGCAAGGACTTCGCGAACAACATGGCTCCCTCCCCAGGCAGCGCGATGCGGCAACCTCATGTGTACAAGAGCCCGAGGGGGTAGTCCTATTGGTCTAGTCCTGTAGGTCTAGTCCTGTGGATCGGGTTGCCGTCCTCAGCCGTGTCGCTGCGCGGCCACCCACGCGGCCAGCTGCGTCCGCGAGGTGAAGCTGAGCTTGCCGAGGATGCGGGCGACGTGCCCCTCGGCGGTGCGCTGCGACATCACCAGCCTCTCCGCGATCTCGCGGTTGGTCAGCCCCTCGGCCACCAGGGCGGCGATCTCGCTCTCCCGCCGGGTCAGCCGGACCTCGTCGCCGTGCGTGTCCGCGGACGCAGGAGCCGGCGTACGCCGCCCGAGGGCGAGCGCGACCGCATCGTCGAAGCGCAGCGCCGACCCCTCCTCGAAGGCCCGCCCGAAGGCGGCGTCGCCCAGCGCCTCCCGGGTCTGTGCGAGGCAACGGTCGTGGTCGTCGTGCAGGTGACCGAAGAGGCTGGCGCCGATCGAGTCGAGCGCAGCCTGCACCGCGCCCAGAAGGTGGGCGGCTTCCGCACTGTGGCCCGCCTCGGACTCGGACCACGCGACCACCTCGACAGACATGGCCATGCCCATCCGGTCGCCGAAGGGCTCCTTGAGGCGGAGCACGTCTCGGGCGTACGTGCGCGACCGGGCGCCGTGTCCGAGCTGCCACTGGACCAGTGCCTCCACCCACCGCGCCAGGGCGGCGCACCAGCGCTCGGAGGCGGCCTCGCTGAGCACGATGCACTCCTCGGCGTACGCCATGGCCCGGTCGGGATCGCCCAGGGTGGCGTGCACCGTGGCGAGCTGGACCAGCGCGAGCGGGACGCCGAACGGGTCCGTGCCCTCCCGGTGCAGCGCCAGCGCCTCCTCCAGGAGCGGCACCGCCGCGGCGGGTTCGCCCCAGAAGACCGAGGCCAGTGCCAACCCGTGGAGGGCGTGCGCGCGCCAGGTGGCGTTCCCGGCCTCCGTCGCCCCCGCGAGCGCCTCCTCCAACAGCGGCCTGCCGACGTCGATCTGCCCCTGCAGGACGGCCAACCGGCCCGCGACCTCCAGGCCCGCGGCCCGCGCGACGCTGAGCTCGACGGGCTCGTCCCCGCTCGGCGCCGGTAGTTGTGTCAGGAGCCGCTCCACCCACGCCCGGCCCTCGCCGAAGCGGCCTGCCATGACCCAGTGGTGCTGCAGCGCCGAGGCCATCCGCAGTCCCTCGACCGCGTCCGCCGGGTCGTGCGCCAGCCGCTCGAGCGCCGCGCTGAGGTTGTCGTGGTCGGCGCGCAGTCGGGCGAACCAGTCGACCTGGGCCGCGCCGAAGAGCTCCCCGGCGGCTGTCGCGACCAGCCCGGCATACCACCGGCGGTGCCGCTCGGCGTACGGCGCGGGGCCGCCGTTCTCGGCCACCCGCGCGTTGCCGTACTCGCGCAGCGACTCCAGCATGTGGAAGCGGGCCGCGCCGCGGATCTCGACGGGCTCGCGGACGAGCACCGACTTGGAGACGAGGCCGTCGACGACGTCGGAAAGCGCCGCACCGGGGAGGTCCTCGTCGCAGGCGACGGCCTCCAGCGCCGCGAGGTCGAACCCGCCCCTGAACACCGACGCACGCGCCCACGCCAGGCGCTCCTGCGGCTCGAGCAGGTCGTGGCTCCAGTCGAGCAGCGCCTGGAGGGTCTGCTGCCGGGGCAGCGCGGCCCGGCTCCCTCGGGTGAGCAGGGCGAAGCGGTCGCTGAGCCGGTCGAGGATCTGCTCCACGGTCAGCGACCGCACCCGCACCGAGGCCAGCTCGATCGCGAGCGGCATCCCGTCGAGCCGCCGGACCAGCTCGGCCAGCGCGTCCTGGTTGGACGCAGTGACCTGGAACGACGACCAGCTCGCGGTGGCCCGGTCGACGAAGAGGCGGACCGCGTCGTAGTGCATCAGCGCCTCCGGGCCGCCGGCTGCCTGGCCTTGGCCGGGCGTAGGCAGCGGCGGCACCGGGAGCACCAGCTCGCCCGGTAGCGCCAGCGCGTGCCGGCTGGTGACCAGGACCCGGACGCCCGGGCAGCTGGACAGCAGCTCCTTCGCCAGCGCCGTGGCGGCCTCCTGCACGTGCTCGCAGTTGTCGAGCACCAGCAGCAGCTCCCGGTCGCGCAGGTGCGTAACGAGGCGTTCGGTGGGGCTGCCCCCTCCGGCGGACCGGATGCCCAGCGCCCCGACCACGGTCTCGGGCACCAGCTCGGGCACCTGAACGGGGGCCAGCTCCGCGACCCACGCGCCGTCGGCCAGAGTGCGTTCCTGGTCCGCCGCCGCGCGGAACGCCAGCCGGGTCTTGCCGACCCCGCCGGGCCCGAGCAGCGTCACGAGCCGGTGCGTGGCCAGCCCGTTACGCACCGAGGCGAGCTCGTGCCTGCGTCCCACGAAGCTCGACAGCTCCGCGGGCAGGTTGCTTCGCCGTTCCGCCGTGGTCCTGGCCATCGCACGGCAACCCTAGCCGTGCGTGCGGGCAGCACCCGTGCGAGCCGCGCGGACGGCGGTGCGTTCCGTTCTGCCCATGTCTGCTGGGACCGCGCACCGCTCACTGGGTGCTTCGGATCTGCGAGGTGGGCATCTGCGGCCAACCGAAGCGGTGCAGTGTCGTCGAGTCTGCCCCGGCGAAGTCGCCGGCGTAGTAACCGTTGTGGTGGTGGTAGAACCCGCTAGAGGTCCCGCGCTCTTCTTCGATGATTCTCGAGGTGGCCATCGCACTGCTCCTGGTTCCGTCGTGAGTGGATAACCTCCACGGTTCCGCTTGGAGGCAGGTCGTCGCGACGGTGGAACCACCAGGTTCGGGTCGGGGACGCAGGCGGCGCAGGGGTCAACCGAACGACTTTGCAGGGTCGGTCGGTTGCCCTGGGCGCGGACCGGACAGCGGTGCCCGACGAGCTCAGCCGGCTCCGGCCTCGCGGATTCGCCGCCGGACCTCGTCCCATCCGATCGGCAGCTCATCGGCCCGGCAGGTCCAGAAGACGAACGTCGTGGGCAGCATCGCAGGGCGAATGGTGCTCTTCGTCGAACGGTGCGGATCGGACCTGTCGAACCGGCTCAGCTCGATGTTGCCGGTCCACACGGACACGGTCCAGAAGGTCTTGGCCAGGAGCTGGGCGTCCAGCGAGTAACCGACAAGACCTGGCGTCTGTGCCAGCTGCCGCCTGATCCGGAGCGTGTGGGACAGGAAGCGCGGGATCGACCGATGTGAACGAAGGGGGAGCTTCGAAGCCATGACCGTGCATTCGACGGCGGGGTCCGGAGTGGACCGCCTGGTCCAAGGAAGTGCAGCCATCGTCATGTCCTCCCGATCTACTCGAATGACGCGTGCGCCAGCTGCGTCCGTGAGCTGACACCGACTTTGGCGAAGACGTTGCGTAAGTGGAAGTCGACGGTGCGCGGGCTCACGAAGAGCTGAGCGGCCACGTCACGGTTGGACAGACCTCGGGCGACGAAACGGGCGACCTGCAGCTCCTGCGCAGTCAGCTGGGGGAGCACGTCCGGGTCTCGCCGGCGTGCCCGCTCGCCGGAGGCGCGAAGCTCCTGGGCTGCCCGATCCCGCCACGGCGCGGCCCCCAGGTCCTCAAAGGTGCCAAGAGCCGCTCGAAGATGCTGGCGGGCGGCGACCCGCCGCCGGGTACGTCGGAGGTACTCACCGTACGAGAGCTCGGTCCGAGCCTGCTCAAAGCGGCGCCGTGACCGGGAGTGGTGATCGAGCGCGGCACGGAAGATCTCGTCGGCGGCGGGTGCACCGGAGAGCAGCAGGGCTCGGCAGTGGGCAACCCGGGCGGCGGCCCAGGGAGCGGCGGTCACGGTCGCGAACATCTCCAGCTCGACGAGCAGCTGCTTGGCCAGCTCGGGTCGCTCCGCGTGCACCGCTATCTCGATCCGGTCCAAGGCAGCCATCAGGGTTACCCCAGGGCTGTCGATCCCGGCGATCCGCCGAAACGCTCCGGCGTAGTCCCCGCGGGAGTCGTCTCCCACGGCGCGGGCCCAGTCGAGGGACTCTTGCGCGACCTTCATCGGATGGTTCGCGAGTATGCGCTCGGCGTCCTCGACTCGCTCGGCGAGGGCGCTCTCGTCGCCCTTGTACGCCGCCAACAGCGCGAGCCAGCACGCCGGCAGCGACGCCAGGTTGGCCTGCCCCGTCTCCTCCGCGAACCGCAGAGCCTCGCCGGCACTCGCCTCGGCGGTCGACCAGCTGCCGAGGAAGACGTCGGTCAGGGCCAGACGTTGCAACGGGGGAAGCATGTCGCCGACGGCACCGACCGCGCGGGCGATCGACACCGCCCGCGAGTCGAGCGAATGTGCCGCCTCGTCGTCGCCGACGTAGTAGGCCGCCCGGCCTGCCCAGGTGAGCAGCATGCTGTCGTCGAAGGACCCGGCGGACCGGATCGCGGCACGCAGGGGCGCGACGGCCGACAGGAGATCACCGCGCAGGTAGTGGCCGGAGCCGATCAACAGGCTGGCGAAGAAACGCTCCTGTCGCCCGTCGCCGAAGGACAAGGCGGCTACGAGCTCGCTGATCTGGGAGGCGGTGTGGGTGTCGGAGGCCAGCGAGGCTGCCTGCGCGGCGATCACGAGCAGAAGCAGCCCCCGGGCGGGGTCTGCGTCGACCACGGACCTCGCGGCCCGGACCAGGATCTCCTCGGCCGCGTCGGTCGAGCCTGACACCAGCTCGAGTGCGCCGCGCAACAGGTCGATGTCCGCGAGCAGCAGAGGGTCCGCGGTAAGGGGACGCGCCGTCTCGAGGAGGGTGGAGGCGGCGGCGTGATGACCGGCGAGCCGGGCCTGTGCCGCGGCAGCGAGCAGTCGCCGCACGCGTGACTCCGCGTCAGCGCTGAGCTCGGCAGCTCGCTCGAGTGCGGCGGAAGCCGCCGAAGGGCCGCCTCGGAGCGCAGTTCGGTGAGCCAGTTCCTCGAGCTCGCTGCTCACCTGTTCGTCCGGGACGACGGATGCCGCGGCGCGATGCCAGGTGCGCCGGTCCACGTCGCCGCGCTCTCCGAGCACCGCGGCGAGGGCGTCGTGGGCCTCGCGTCTGGCAACCGTTGTGGCCGCGCCGTAGACCGAGGACCTCACGAGCGGATGCCGGAACTCCACGCCTGAGGCGGTCAGCAGTACGAGCGTGGACCGCTCTGCGTGCTCGAGGGCCGAGAAGTCCACACCCAGACGGGCGGAGGCGGCCTGGATCGTGGCCACGTCGCCGGACCCCTCGGCTGCTGCCACGAGGAGCCACGTCTGTGCGTCCTCGGGCAGGGCGCGAACGCGGTCGAGGAAGGATCGCTCGACCCCCTCGGTGAGCGGCAGTCTCCTGGGCAACGCGTCCAGCCCGTTCAGCTGTGCAGGCGTCAGCGCGCTGGGAAGCTCGCTGAGCGCCAGAGGGTTGCCGCCGGTGAGCGCGAGCAGCTTGGTGGTGACCTCTCGGGACACCTCGTGCCCGGCTCGTTCGGCGAGCAGGTCCCGGGCAGCGCCCAGACGCAGCCCCCCGAGACGGAGCTCGGGCACCCCCGGCGCGTCGAACCCGGAACCGTCGTCGCGTGCGGCGAGCAGCAGCGCGATCTGCTCCTGGTGCAGCCGGCGTGCCGTGAACAGCAGTGCCTGGAGGGATGGCTCGTCGAGCCAGTGCGCGTCGTCCACGAGACACAGCACCGGCTCGGCCGCGGCGGCCTCGGCAAGCAGATTGAGTGTCGCGACGTACACGAGGAAGCGGTCGACACCGGTCCCGGGCTCCACACCGAGGGCCTGTCTCAGCGCCGTCGCCTGCGGTCCAGGCAACCGACGTGCGAGGTCGAGCACGGGGCTCAGCATCGCGTGCAGCCCCGCGAAGGCGAGCGTCGACTCGGACTCGACACCACGGACGCGCAGCAGCCGCATGCCCGAGGTCTCGCGGACCACCTCGTCGAGGAGCGCGGTCTTGCCCACCCCCGCCGGGCCGCGTATCAGGAGCACGCCGCCGTGTCCTGCCCTGGCCTCGGCAACGAGCCCGGCCACAGTCAGACGTTCGGCATTCCGCCCGTGCAGCACCTCAGCCACGCTACGCCGGGTTGGCAGGATCCCGGTGGTTTCGCCGGCGCGACCGAGGGCGTTCGAAGCCCAGTCTCGGAGTGTCCCGGTCGCCAGACCAACTCAAATCCGCAACATCGGAGCCGTCATGTCCAGACTTCTGTCTCTAATCGGCGCGGCAGCAGCTCGTCACCCGTGGAGGGTGGTCACAGCCTGGCTGTTCGCGGCTGCCCTCGTCGCCGGTCTCGCCGGAGCCTTCGGAGGTGCCTTCCAAGACACCTTCGACATCCCAGGCAGCGAGACACAGCGCACCAACGACCTGCTCGAGGAGCGCTTCCCCGCGATGTCGGGCACCTCGGCCCGGGTCGTTCTCCACGACGAGAACGGCGTCGATCCCGCGGTGGTCGAGCACACGGCGGCGGAGCTGGCCGAGCTCGACCACGTCAGCTCTGTCCTGCCCGCAGCGATCGGCTCCGAGGGAGCGACCGCTCTTCTCACCGTGCAGTACGACGTCCCGATGACCACCTTCGAGGGCTCGGAGGGACTCGAGGCGTTGGAAGGCGCGACCGAGGGCGCCGTCGAGGACGGTTACCAGGTCGAGTACGGCGGACCGGTCCCCGAGAACTCGCAGGAGGTCAGCGGTCGGGCCGAGATGGTCGGGGTCGGTGTTGCCCTGCTGATCCTCCTTGTGGCGTTCGGTGCGCTGATGGTTGCGGCGCTGCCGCTCGTGGTCGCCCTGATGGGGCTCCTCACCGGTGTCGGCGGGATCACCCTGCTCGCCGCTCTGACCGACGTCTCCACCAACGCGCCGACACTGGCCACGATGGTCGGCCTCGGCATCGGCATCGACTATGCGCTGTTCATCGTGACCCGTCACCGCGACGGGCTCGCGCAGGGCCTCTCGGTGCCCGACGCGGCCGGCCAGGCCAACGCGACAGCCGGGCAGTCCGTGGTATTCGCCGGAGGCACCGTCCTGCTCGCGCTTGCCGGGCTGCGGTTCAGCGGGCTACCCGACTTCGCGACCATGGGCTACGCGACCGGCCTGGTCGTGCTGGTCATGATGCTTGCCGCGGTCACCCTGTTGCCGGCGCTGCTCGGGCTGCTCAAGCACCGGGTCTACAGCCGTCGAGACCGACGCGCGGGTCGCCTCGAGTCGAGGATGTCGCACTCTCACACCGCCGCTCGGTTCGCCCGCACGGTCGGTCGCAGGCCCGTGCGCTGGCTCGTGGGGTCGACCGCCGTACTCATCGGCCTTGCCCTGCCTGCGGTCGGCATGCAGATCGGTCAGAGCGACGCGGGCAACGAGGCGGAGACCACGACCGTCCGCGCAGCCTACGACCTGGTGGCCGACGCGTTCGGGCCAGGTGCCAACGGGCCGCTGCTGGTCGGTGTCGACCTCCCCACCCTCGGTGGGCAGGCGCAGCTCGACAGCCTCGCAGCGGACCTCGTGGTCACGCCGAACGTCGCCGCGGTGAGTACTCCGGTGATCTCGCCGGACGGCTCGGCGGCGGTGCTGACGGTGACGCCCGAGACCGGTCCGCAGGACCCTGACACCACACAGCTGGTGAAGGACCTGCGTGCCGAAGTCCTCCCGGACGGAGCCGGTATCTCCGGTTGGACCGCTGCCATGGTCGACCTGACCGATGTGATGGGGAAACGGCTCTGGCTGGTCATCGCGGTCGTCATCGGCATGTCCGTGCTCCTGCTGACCATCCTGTTCCGCTCGATCGTGGTGCCCGTCAAGGCGGCAGCTGTGAACCTGCTCTCGGTCGGTGCCGCCTACGGCGTGATGACGCTGGCCTTCCAGACCGAGCTCGGCACGAGCCTGCTCGGGCTGCCGGGGGAGGTGCCGATCGCGGCGTACGTGCCGGTCCTGATGTTCGCGGTGCTGTTCGGGCTGTCCATGGACTACGAGGTGTTCCTGCTGAGCCGGGTCCGTGAGGAGTTCCGCCGGACGGGTGACAGCCGGGGGAGCGTCGTCACGGGGCTGGCCTCGACCGCGCGGGTCATCACCTCGGCGGCGTTGATCATGGTGGCCGTCTTCCTCGGGTTCGCCTTCGACCCGAACGTGGTCATCAAGATGATCGGCGTCGGCATGGCTGCCGCGATCGCGATCGACGCGACCTTGATCCGGTTGGTGGTCGTGCCGGCCACGATGGCCCTGCTGGGTCCGGCCAGCTGGTATCTCCCCCAGTGGCTCGGCCGAGCGCTGCCGAGCTTCGACCCGCACGGTTCGTCGCCGGAGCCGGTGGGCGCAGCTCCTCAGGGTCCGTCGCCGGTTCCGGTGGGCTGAAACACGGTGTCGAGAAGGGCCTCCGACCGAGCCAGTCGGAGGCCCTTCTCCGCGACCTCATGGGCCGGCCGTGACCTGAGCGGCCGCCTCAGGTCATAGCGTGCTCCTCGAGAATCTCGCCGATGGTGAGCGTCTCTCCCCGCGCGGTGACCGTCTTGAACACGTCCGGGTCGAGCCTGGGCTGCACCAGCTGCTCCCGCAGCAGCGCGTGGTGGATGTAGCCAGCGGTGTCGCGTCGGAGGTCCCTGCTCGCGGCCCCCAGCAGCTCGGCGGCCCGCTCCCAGTCGTCGCGGCAGGCGGCGGCGTACCCGAGAGCCAGGACGCAGTCGGCGTCAGGCCGCCGACCCTCGGCCTCGGCCCGCCGGCACGCGCGCCGCAGCTGCGGCAGGTAGTCATCCCCACCGCCGATCAGCGAGAGCGCCTCCCAGTACATCGTCAGCCAGTTCTCGTGAAGACCGTTTGCCATCAGGTCGGCGAGCTGCGCGTCCATGAGCCGGCGGAGACGGGGTCCGTCACGGTCCACGAGTGCGAGCAGGCTGGTCGCCCACAGGCAGATGTAGCGGTCGTATTCCCATCCGTACTGTGTCTCCGTCAACGCGCCGGCCTCGTCGAGCAGCCCTCGGGTGTGGCCGAGCAACCGCAGCGCCACCAGGCGGTAGGCCCGGGCGACCCGTTCGAGCCCCGGCTCGCCCGCGGCCCGTGCCCGGTCCCGGGCTTCCTCCAGCAGCGGTACGGCGAGTGCTTGGCCTGACGAGGAGGACCATGGCCTCGTAGATGGCGGTGATCACCGCCGCGCCCGGGTCACCGACCTCTGCGGAGAGCGCGGAGGCCTCCTCGGTCGCGTCGCGCATCATGCGCGGGTCACCGGATCCCAGGCCGACGTCGGCGGTGAGGATCAGCGTCCACAACCGGTCCTCGGGGGAGAGGTCACGTTCGCGCAGCGCCGCCACCCAGCGTCGGCCCTCGGCGTACGAGACGGCGTTGCGCCACAGCGTGCTGAGGCCGAGCGCGATGTCCACGGCCGCGGTGAGGTCGCCGCGATCGAGGCTCGCGTCGAAAGCGAGGCGGACGTTCTCGAGGTCGTCACGACTGCGCGCGGCGAGGGTGGCTGACAGCCAGGCGCGGACGCGGGGCAGCGCCGCCGACCGCGCGACGACGTGGCGGCGGAGCAGCTCGCGTGACCTCCTCGCGTCGCCCGGCGTCGTCCAGACGCCGGGCCGCGAACAGCCGGATGGTCTCCAGCAGCCGGTAGTGCTGCCTCGCCGGGTCGTGGACGACCAGGCTCTTCGCGACGAGGTCGCCGAGGAGGTTGGGCACGTGTACGGCGTCGAGGTCGCCGGTGACTGCCTCGACGGCTGCGAGGTCGAAGGTCGCCGGGAAGACGCCGAGGCGGTCGAAGACCTGACGCGCCGGCTCCGAGAGCAGGCGGTAGCTCCACTCGATCGTGGTGGTGAGCGCGGAATGCCGCTCTCCCGCCTTCGGACGCCCGCCGACCAGGAGCGTGAGGCGGTCGTCGAGCCGGTCGACCAGCTCCTGCAGGCTCAGGTGGCGCAGCTGCGCGGCGGCCAGCTCGATTGCCAGGGGCAGCCCGTCGAGCCGCTCGCACAGGTCCACGACCCGGGGGTCGTCCACGCTGGCGATGCCCGGCCCCGCGGCGGCGACGGCCCGCTCCACGAAGAGCTGGGCGGACTCGGGGCCGAGCGATCCGATCCGGTGCTCCGCCTCGCCGTCGACCCGGAGCGGTTCGCGGCTGGTCACGAGGATGTGTGCGTGGGCGCCGGCGTCGAGGACGGCGTCGGCCAGGTCGGCGGTGGCGTCGAGCAGGTGCTCGCAGTTGTCCAGGACGAGGAGTACGTCGCGCGGCCCCAGGTTGGCCGCCAGGGAGGTCGTGAGCACCGCGCCCTTGCCCTGCACGCCCGCAGCCTCCGCCACGGCACGGGTGACGTCGGCGTCGTCGCGCACGGGCGCCAGCTCGGCCAGGATCACCTCGGTCTCTCCGGCCGACCCGTGATCCTCCTGGACCTTGCGGGCCAGGGCGAGGGAGAGCGTCGACTTGCCCGCCCCGCCCGGGCCGGTGATCGTCACGATGCGGTGCGAGCCGAGGAGAGAGCCGACCGCCTCCAGGTCGGCTTCACGGCCGATCAGCCTGCTCCTCGGCGCGGGTAGGGGAGCGCGCGCCGGGACGGTGTGATGGGGTCGCCCGGCTCCGCTGCTCGGGGACGACCGCCTGCCGGGCGCGGTCGTCCGCCGCGGGTGCGGAGGCCGGTTGTTCCACGACGGCAGCCCGGTCCACGACCGGCTGGTTCTCAGCTGTCTGGTCCACGACGGTCTCGTCCACGACGGTCTCGTCCACGAGCGGCGGCTCGACGACGAGCGCCTCGGCCTTCCTCCGCAGCGCGACCGCGGCCGGGCCCGGCTCGACCCCGAGCTCCTGACGGAAGAGGTCGGCCATGCCGTCGAGCGAGCGCAACGCCAGCTGCCGCCGCCCGTGCCGCAGGTGGCTTCGCACCAGCGCGAGCTGCGCCTCCTCGTCGAGGGGGTCGGCGGCCACGAGCTCCTCGTAGCGACCTGCTACCCGCAGCAGCTCCAGGTACCGCAGGCGGAGCCGCTCGCGCGGCTCCTCGGTCCAGGGCTCGTACAGGTCGTCGGGGAGCAGGTCCCCGGTGTACCGGGCCACGGCGTCGCCGGCTGCCCGCGGCGAGCCGTCGGACCGGGCGGCAGCGGCAGCACGCTCGAACTCGGCGACGTCGATCGTGACCTCCTCTTCGGGGAAGAGGGACACGGTGCCGCCGAGGAGGACGACGGCGTCCCGGGAGCCGACGGCGGTGCGAGCGTGGTGGGCGGCCACGTGGAGCCGCGGCGCTGCCTCGTCGAGCAGCAGGTCCGGCCAGAGCGCGTCGATCACCTGCTCGCGCCGCAGGCGCCGCCCCGGCTGCAGCGCTAGGAGCTTGACCAGGCCGGTCGCGGACCGTCGGCGCCAGCTCTGCATCGGGACGGTGCGGCCGTCAAGGGTCACGTCGAATCCCCCGAGCAGACGGATGTGGACGCGCATCTCCACCCCCAGGACGCCGATCAACGGAATGTAACACCGGCGCCCGGGGAGCGGTATGGGTCAGGCAGCCCCCGCGCTCTCACGCCGTGTCTGCGTGCCGTGGCCTCCTCGGCGGCTGGGGCCTCTGGTGGCCGAGCTCGCCGCCGATCCTTCCGCCGTACGGCCGACCGTGGTCGGCGTACTCCTCGCGGATGAAGGACATCGTCCAGTCGCCGAGCTCGACGCGGGTACCGGTCCGGAGCAGCGCCTCGTCCACGACGGCGCCGTTCACCCGGGTCGTGGCGCGCGAGCCCAGGCGGACCAGGACGTACTCGTCCCACTCGTCGTGCCGGACCTCCGCATGGGTCGGGGCGAGGCCGGGGAGCCGGATGTCGCTGTCGGGGGCGCTGCCGATGGTGGTCACCTCGCGGCCGAGCCGGAAGACCGGCTGCACGTCGTCGGGCCGCGGATGCGGGTCGTGGGCCATCACCAGGCGAGGGTTGCCGCCGTGGTGCGGGTCGTGGGTCGTGGTCACGTGCCGCCGGCGACGCAAGAACGTCGGCGCCGGCGGCCACATCGTCGTCGGCGGTGCCAGGTCCGCCGTGGGCAGCGCCCCGGCGTTTCCTGCCTGCGCCCGGCCGCGGGCGAGCGACCAGAGGCCGCCGCTGCGCTCGATGCGGATGTGGCGTGAGCGGGTGACCCGGCGCTGGAGCCATGAGGTCCTCCGGGCGCCGAGGGTGACCAGGGGACCGGCCGGGTCGACCACCGTCACCGAGAGCCCCCGGTGGGCGAGCCCCTCGGCAAGACCGCGGATGGCCTCGGCGTCGCGTCGGCTCGCGAACACGAACGAGTCGTCCATCCGCAGCTCGAGTGCGGTGCCCGACCCGGTGAGGTGCCCGGTGACGGTGCGGGCGCCGGGCACGTCCACCGAGAAGGTCAGGTCTGCGTCGAGGGACAGCTCCATGACAACGCCTCAGCCCTGGCCGTTGTTGCCGTTGGTCGTCCCCTGGTCGCGGGTGCTCACCTGAAGCGTGCCGTTGAGCTTCCAGGTCGCCCGGGGCGCGTCGGGACCCGTGTCACGGGGGACCTCGACGGCCATGTCGATGAAGCTGTAGTTGATCGCGGCCTGCCGTCCGGTGAGGAACGACCACATCTCGCGACCGAGGTCGGTCCAGTCGAGGACCTCGTCCGTTCTGCGCTGTTCGACTGCCATGACTTCCTCCTGTAGTTCAACGGTGTCCAGTTTTCCTAGACACTTTCCTCAACAAGGTGTCGAGGTTTATGCTCCAAGAGTGAACACAGAGGCGGCCATCGCGCAAGGCCTGACGATCAGCGATCTAGCCCGCAGGACCGGGCTCACCCCGGCGACGCTGCGCGCCTGGGAGACCCGCTACGGGTTCCCGGTCCCGTCCCGACGGGCCAGCGGGCACCGGCGGTACGACGAGCGCGACGTCGTCCTGGTCAAGGAGGTCCTGCGCCGCAAGGACGCCGGCGTGCGTCTGGAGACGGCGGTAGCCGAGGCCGCGGGGGCACGGGCGGTGCTGGCCACGCCCACCACCTCGGTCTTCGCCGAGCTCCGCCGGAGCCACCCGCACATCCCGGCGCAGCGGCTCCGGAAGTCGACTCTGCTCGCGCTGAGCTGGGCGATGGAGGACGAGTACTGCGCACGTGCCCAGCGGCCGACGCTGTTCGCGGCGTTCCAGGAGGCGCGGTTCTACCGGCAGGCCGAGCCCCGCTGGCGCGAGCTGGCCCGGACGGCCCGCAGCGCCGTCGTGTTCGCGGACTTCGCGTCCGTCGACGGGTCCCGTGATGAGTCCGGCGCGTCCACGAGCGCGTCCACGAGCGCGTCCACGAGCGCGTCCGCCGACGCGGGCACGACGCCGGGCGTCGACGCGGTGCACCTGCCGGAGGAGGCGCCGATGCGCCGGGAGTGGTCGCTGGTCTGCGACGCGCCCGACTACACGGCTGCGCTGGCGGCGTGGGAGCTTCCCGGCCAGGACGGTGTGCCCGACCGGGATCGTCTCTTCGAGGCGGTCTGGACGCTCGAGCCCCGGGCGGTGCGCGATGCGGCCCGGGTCTGCGCCCGGCTCGCCGACGTGCTGGCTCCCTCGGCCGCCCACGACTGGGGCCGGCTCGAGGCACTGGCTCCCGAGCCGTCGGACGACCTACGGGCGGCGACCAGTCTCTTCCAGCGGCTGGTGGCCTACCTCGACGGCGGGCGTACCGCGGGCTGAGGGCCGGCCCGGCGTCGCGTTGCGGCTGGGCGGCCCGCAGGGTGCTCGGTGTGCGGGGTGCAGCGCAGCGGGATCGTCGAGGCAGCGGGATGGTCAGCGCAGCGGGATCGTCGGGGCGAGTCGGCGTCCGCGACGGTGGCGCGGCCCTGCACGGTGTCGTGCGACCGGTTGCGTCGGGATCTCGGCGTCCACCCCGAACCGTGCCGCGGCGTGACCCACACCGCCGTCCTTCGGGATCTCCACGAGGTGGGCGGCCGAGACGGACGCATGGATCGGAAGGGCCGTCTTCGAGACCACGTGGGCGACAGGCGAGGTGAGGTCGACCCGCATGGCCAGCGTGCAGTGCGGCATCCACGACCCGGGTCGGTAGTGGTCCCAGCATGGCGTGTCGAGTGCGTCGTACACCTGCTCGTGGAGCGCGAGCAGGCGACTCGTCGGCGTGACGGCGAGGTAGGCCGGGCAGGGGTAGGGGACGAAGAAGCCCAGTGACGTCAGGGTGACGGGCAGCCCCGCGACCTCCGCCAGTGGCGCTTCGAGGGCGTCGATGACGCGGTCGGGCTCGGAGGTCTCGATGATCGAGAGGGTCAGGTGGGGCCGGTAGCCCGCGCCGTAGGTCCGGGCTGCCGAGTCGACGCCGTGCACGTCGAGCGCTGCCCAGAGCGCGAGCAGCCGATCCTCGGTCTCCTCGTCGAAGTAGAGGACGACGGCGTACGTCTGCTCCTCGTGGCCGGCCCTGCGCACCTCGGGGGAGGCCGCGACCGCGGCCGTACTCACACCACCACCATGCCCTCGACGCCCTCCGTCGACCGTGCGTGCCGCAGCTCCAGGCTTCGCCCAGGTGTGGCGCCGCTAACCGTCCCCCGGTTTCTCGCGCTCATCGAGTCGCCCGCGATTCCCCAACGGGTAAACGCGGACACGCATGCCTACCAAGTGGGGCGAGCGTGCGCAACCCTCCACACCGGGAGAATTGCCTTCTAACGGTCCAATGCGGTGGCGAGGTGCTGCTCGAGTCTCACCCGGGCCTGCTCGTCCGGGACCTCGTGCCCGAGGTCGCGCCACGGCTGCACCACCTTCGTCGGGTCGGGCAGGTAGCCGACGACGTCCATCACCTGCCAGTACCTCGCGTGGTCGTCCTCGCCGTGGCCGTGGGTGAGCCCGCGGTAGGCGGCCTCGAAGCGGGCGGCCGCCTCCCGGCCGTGGAGCATCGCGAGGTACGTCGTGCAGTGCGCCACGTCGAGGGCGCGGGGGCCCCAGGACGTCTCGACCCAGTCGACGACACCGCTCACCTCGCCGTCCTCCCAGAGCACGTTCCCCACGTGGAAGTCCCGGTGCAGGAAGCTCCCCACGTACGACGGAGGTGGCTGGTCGAGCAGGTCGAAGGCCTCACGCCACAGGTCCGGACGCCGGGCCCACCCGGGCACGAGCCGCTTCGACGGAGGCGCCCACGACTGGTAGTCCCGCGGCCTCGCGGACCCCGGGTCGAAGGCATGGATACCGGCGAGAAGGCGGGCGAGGCGTTCGAGGAGCGCGTCGTCGTCGCGGGCCAGCTCCACCGTCCCCGGGAGCCGCGACATCAGGTGGGCGGGTGTACCGGCTTCCTCTCCCTGCGGGTCGACCGCGATCGTCGCCGGTGCGGGGATGTCCGTCGCCGCGAGCTGCTGCTGGACCTGTGACTCCCGGGCCAGCAGGCTCGGGGCATGGGTGCGCCAGGGCTCCTTCGTCATCAGCCGGAGCACGGCGTGCTCACCGTCGTCGGCGCCGAGCCTCAGCATCGTCGACGTCCAGCCACCGCTCAGCGGGGTGACCTCACGGACGGCTCGGCCCCAGACCCGTTCGGCCCACGCGAGCGCGGCTCGTGTCGTCGTCACCCAGGGATCCTTGCAGGCGTGGCAGGGTGAGTCGCGTGAAGGTCGCGCTCATGGTCGCCCTCGAGGGCTACGACGCCGTGGTGAGCCCGGCTAGGAGAGCCACCGGCGGCGCTTCTTCCTGGACGCCCGGCGCCACGCCTTCTCGAGCCGTGCCTCGGCCTTCCGCATGGCGTGCTCCTCGCGGACATGGAGCACGCCGAACGTGAACGAGCTGTCGCCCTCGGCATCCGCCCTGTCCGCGAGATCCCGCAGCAGCGCCTGTGTCACCACACTGTCGTGATGGTCGCCGAGCACCGTCTGGAGCCGCTTGGTCTCCTCGACGAAACGTTCGGCGTCCTTGCCGTGCACGGGGACGGCGACCTCCGCGGTGTACCGCGCTCGTTTCGCCGCCTTGCGGGTCTCGTGCAGGCGGAGCGCGCGTTCGGCCGGGTCCTCCGCCTCGAGCGCGGCAGCATGGCTGCGCTTCAGCCGCTTCCAGTCGTGGCGTGCGCGGTCTCGCAGCACCTTGTCCGCGTCCTCGGCGGGCCACCGCGGTCCAGGGCGGGGAGGCCGCGAGCGCGTCAAGGCGGTCAAGCAGGGCGGCGTAGCGCGGCGACTGCATCGCGGTCATGGCCATGCTCCGGGCCGCTCGGTACTGCTCGTCGAGCTCGCGGTCGACGCGGCTCTGCGTCTCTGCGCGTACGGCCTCGCGAGGCTCTGCGAGGATCATGCTCCGGAGCCGGTCGTGCATGACCTCGGTGTCGCGCGCTTCACCGAGTACGCCGGCGAGCCACTTCAGTTCTTCCCGCACGGGCTCGGTGATCTCGGGGTCCAGCATCGGCCGGAACGTGGCGAGAGCGCTGCGCAGCCGCCGGATGGCGACCCGCATCTGGTGGACCGCGTCGGGGACGTCGCGCCGGACGAGCGGGTCGAGGCGCCGGATCTCGCGCACCTGACTGACGAGTCGCGCCTGCACGACCTCGGCGGCAGGGGTCTTGCCCCGCGTCGCCCGGGCGTCGTCCGAGACCGCGTGCTGGTCCGTCATGTATCGGTTCTACTCCCCGACGCCTGATGACGCATGGCGTATCGCGTCGGTCGCCCGGTCGGGGCGGGCTCGACCGTCGGCCGCGTTGCGAGCGCGGCGAGCGAGATAGCGCGCGCGGCGCAGCGGTTCGGGGGTACGACGTTGGCCGGTCGTTGCGGCCACGACCTCGACGGCTGTCGCCAGGTCGACCGCCCAGCCCGGATGTACGACGAGGGGGCGGACGCCCGGCCTGGTGCGCATCCAGCACCCCACGACCGTGTCGCGGGCCATGACCGGGCTCGTGGCGCCCCGACGGTCTTCGGGCCACTCACCCTCCGCCAGGAGAGGCCGGTGCGTGACCCCCACGGTCGGCAGGTCGAGAACCGCCCCGAGGTGCAGGGCCAGTCCTGCGCCCCGGGGATGGTCGCGGCTGCTCGCATCGACCAGGAGGACATCCGGCCGCGTGGCGAGCCCGAGGACCGCCTGCTCCATGAGCGGGCCCATGCGCAGAGCCAGCAGGCCAGGTGTGTACGGAGCACCTGTCACCCCCGTGGCGACGTGCTGGCCGATGACTCTCCGGTCACGCAGGACTACGGCTGCAGCCCACGCCGGGTCGCCTGCGTCACCCCGGCCGGTGAGGCCACGCGGGAAGCACACCCAGCAGCCGCCCACCGACAGCGAGCCGGTGCCAGGACTCCAGAGCTCAGGCTTGGCTGCGGCCAGCTCCTCCTGGGCGGCCACCAAGGACTCGGCGTCGACAGGCCACATGCCTCCATCCTCGCCGGGGCAGCCGTCGTGCACTGATGGAACCGCATTGAGAGATCACCCACTGAGAGATCGGTCCCGTGGGGGTTTACCGAGGCCGTCGTCGCGGGTACACCGCCTCGCACCGGACGATGAGGGAGAAACCATGGCGAACACCGGCAACTACGACGCTCGCGCGGCCACCGTGGAGGCGCTGCTCCAGAAGATCGAGGAGGACCAGTACCCCTCGACGACGATGCTCGACATGATCGAGGAGATGCTCGCGCCGGACGAGATGCCGCTCTACGTGGAGGCGTTGTTGAACCGCGTCCGCTCGGAGCGCTTCCCGAGCATCCCGCTGCTGAACCGTTTGAAGAGCCTCGGCTGAGCTCTCGCGCGCTGCCGGGTTTCTGACCGGGTATCTGAGGAACATTCCGCAGGCAGCATCTGCGGCGGCTGCGACATCCGCGCGAAGTTTGCCGTTCGCGCCCGACGCGATCGACGTGCCGCCGGGCGACCGCTCATCCTCCGCCCCGCCGAGGCATGCCGGTAGGGCCGCCCCTGCTGGGGCAGCCTGCAGCCTGGACGTAATCGGGTTCAGGGAGGGTGACTCGGCCGCGGCCAGAGGCGGCCGGTCGTGTCACGTTCGTTTGTGGAAGCTGACCTTGCCGTCGGGCAGCCGGTGCATGTCGTAGCGGGTGTCGTGGGCGAGGTGGTGGTGGTGCGGGCACAGCAGCCGGCCCTTCTCGACGCTGGTGCCGCCGCCCTCGGACCACCAGTCGTCGTGGTGGACGTGACACCAGGCCGGGGGCCGGTCACAGCCGACCGCGGTGCAGCCCTTGTCCCGGATGCCCAGCGCGATCCGCATGCGCCTCGGTGTGCAGGCGCCGCTTGCGGCCCAGGTCCAGTGGCACCGACCTGGTGCCGAGGACCGCGGGCACCAGCCCGGCGTTGCAGGCCAGCCGCCGGATCTGCCCGGCGGACATCGGGGTGCCGGTGTCCAGGGTTCCGGCGCCGAGGCCGGTCTTGAGCTTGTCGAGCTCCATGGTGATCGCGACGATCGCCGCGACACCGCCGGCCTGGGGGAGCTTGTCGACCGGGAGGTGCTCGACCAGCTCGGCGAACGCCTGCCCCAACAACACCGGATACGGGACCTTGCGGCCCTCCGCGTCCAGCCAGGCGCCGGGGTCTTGGCGGCGGGGTGCGGCGAACGCCTGCACCGCCTTGCCCAGCATGTCGGCCTGCGCGGTGGGCAGCTTGAACCAGCCGCGAGGTGGTGCCGTCGCCGTTGTCGCGCATCGCGAACCGGGTCCTCTCCCGCGCCCGGCGCTCCTCCCGCTCCAGCGCCTCGCCCTCGCGGTGGTCGGCCTCGTCGGGGGCGAGGACCTCGAACAGCCGCCTCGCGAGCACCCGCAGCCGCTTCGCGTCATACAGCAGCCGCGAGCTTGATCAGGTGCTCCTGCGCGGTGATGCGTTGTGCGTCGGTGACCTCGCCGGTCGGGAGGTCCTCGACCGCCCGGATGATCACCCACACCTGATCGGTGGTCAGCGCACCGGCGGCGAACGCCGCCCGGGTCGGCGCGAACCGCTCCTCGTCCAGCACCCGCGCGCCGCGCAGGTCCCCGTTGGTCTGCGCCCGGTTCTCCCGGGTCCGCCGCGCCAGCCACGCCGCCGTCGAGGTGGAGCCGTCCTTCGCGCCGATCTCGTTCGCGTCCGCCGCGGCCAGCACCCGCCACCGCAGCTCGGTCACCCGCGCCGCCAGCACGACTGAGCTCGACCAGCGTCTCGGCCTGCTCGTCCGGGGTCATCGCCCACCCCGGCGCATCCGCGACCCGGTCCAGCGCCGCCAGCGCGCGGCCGGCGAACCCGTGCACCGGGTCCACCCGCTCCGCCACCGGCGTCGACACCTTTTCCATGACCCCCACGCTAGGGAAAGTCAACCCCTCATTCGAACACCAGTTCGAACTCTGTGGACGACCGCGGCCTCGTGAACCTGTGGACGAAACCTGGCCTGGGAAAGCTGCCCCACCTTCAGCGCGCCCGCCCCAGGACGCCCCCGGTGACGGTGAGGAGCAACCCGGTGACGGCGGCCCAGCCCTCCCGGTCCGCAGACCTCTGGGCGTTCGGAGACACGAACGTCTGGTCGTGCGTGGTCTTGTTGCCACTGCGAGCGATGAATCCAGGACGAGCGGGACAAGAAACCGCCAAGTCGCCTCCAAGTGGCGGTCGCTTTCCTACTGTCCAGGAAGTCACCGGACGAAGGGGGAGAGGCATGACTGTGGTGCGCAAGATCGGGGTCGCCTTGTTGGCGGCCGTCGCGGCAGGGGTGGTTCTGGGAGCGGTCGCGCGTGTGATGATGCGCCTGGCCACCGTCGCAGCCGGACACGAGAGCCACTTCTCGCTCGGCGGCAGCGTGGCGATCATGGTGATCTTCGTCGTCTTCGCGCTGCCCGGCGCGATCCTGGCCTCACTGATGCGCCGGCGGGGACGCTCCACCCTCCTCGTCATCGGCGCCCTCGTGCTGTGTGTGCCGGCCGCGAGCGTGGCCAGCCAGGACCTGGGCGATCTCGGCGCCCTGTCGGGTCTCGAGTGGGCGGGCGTCGGGATGGCGACGGCCGGAGTCTTTGCCGCGATCCTCGCGCTTCCGCCTGTGACCCTGCTGCTTCTCAGGGTGAGCGGCAGGCAGGTCGCGTTCGGTCGCTCCGCGGTGAGCCCCGCGTCGTAGGGCGGACGCGACAGTCGCAGGGCAGGCACGACGAAGGGGACCCCGCCGCCACGTGGGCGGACGAGGTCCCCTTGTCATGCGCGAGGCGTCAGGCCCCGAGCAGATGCTTACTTGCCGCCGTCGGCGGTTGCCTGCTTGAACGCGGTCGCGGGCTTGAAGCCCGGAACCGTGGTCGCGGCGATCTGCATGGTCTCGCCGGTCTGCGGGTTGCGGCCCTCGCGAGCGCTGCGGGCGCGCGCCTCGAACGTGCCGAGGCCCGGAATCTGCACGCGCTGGCCGGAGGCCACCGCGCCGGTGACGGTGTCGACGACCGCCGAGAGGGCGCGGTCGGCCTCAGCCTTGTTCAGGCCGGCGGCGTCGGCAACTGCCTGGACGAGTTCGTCCTTCTTCATGTTCTGACTCCTTGGGTCTAGAGGTTTGCGCGGACGCCTGCCGGAAGCGGCGCCCCGGGGAGCTCTCCCCGATGCGCAAGACTGGGAAGATTAACGCGAGTCGGTCCGACCGCGCCAAAACGCCCCGCCGACAGCCTCGGCGAAACGTTCTGTGGCCGGCCCCTGCCGGTATGCCCGGTAGGGGTCGTTCCGGCCAGGGTAGTCGCCATGACGGGGGACGTCCGGCCCTGCCTGCCGTGGCGAGCGAGCGTGACCTGGTCACGGCGTCTCCCCGTGGAGCGTTTCATGAACAGACCTTCCGTGCCAACGCAGCGCCCATCGGGCACGGAACGGTCGTCGTCGGTGCGAACGGCGAGCCGCCACGCCGGACGCGAAGCTCGTCGTGGGGACGATGTGGACCCGGCCGCCAGGTCCGGGCATGCAGGTCAGCCGCGGATGGCGGTGAGGACCTCGTCGAGTGCGTCGACCGAGTGGCCCGAGACGAGTACGTCGACGTGGGGGAGCGCCGCCGCCATCCCGCCGACGAGAGGCTCGTACTGCTCGGCAGCCGAGCGTGGGTTCACCCAGACCACCCGGTGCGCGAGCCGTGAGAGCCGCGCCATCTGCTCGCCGAGGAGCGCCGGGTCGGCTCGCTCCCACCCGTCGCTGACGATGACCACGACGGCCCCTCGTGCCATGCCACGGCGGCCGTACTCGTCGACGAACGTCTTCAGCGCGGCCCCGATGCGCGTGCCGCCCGACCAGTCCGGTGCCTCCTCGGCGGCCTTGGCCAGGGCAAGGTCCGGATTTCCGGTCGCGAGCGCGCGGGACAGTCTCGTGAGCCGCGTGGCGAGCACGAACGCCTCGGCCCCGGTTCCTCTCACCGCTCCCTGGAGCAGCTGGAGGTAGACGCGCGAGTAGGACTCCATCGAGCCCGACACGTCCGCGATCAGGACGACGCGTCGCCGTTGCGTGCGACGCCGCCGGTACTCCCGGCGTACCGGGTCACCACCGGTGCGGTGCGCGTGCCGCAGCGTGCGGCGGAGGTCCAGCCGCCGCCCGCTCGACGCGCGCGAGGTGCGCCGGGCACGCCGCAGCGGCGCCACCACGCGCAGCTCCTCCACCAGCCGGCGCAGGGTCGCGAGCTCCTCGTCCGTGTAGTGCGCGAAGTCCTTGTGGCGCAGGCGCTCCTCGACGCTCGCGGTCATCAGGACCCGGCCCTCGTCGTCCTGCTCGCGCTCCTCACCGGCCGCCGACGCCGGAGAGGGTACGTCGGACTCGCCGCCCGGCGAGCCCTGCCGCGGGTGGACCCGAGGTCCCGGCCGCACCTGTGACGGCGGACGGGGAGCGGCGGTGTCCCCGCGGTCGCCTGCGACGTCGGCGAAGCCCCCGAAGACCTGACGGAACACCCTGTCGAAGGCCTCGACCTGGTCGTGCTGGTCGAGCAGGGTCACCCGCGCCAGCCAGTAGAGCTGGTCCACCGTCGTGGGGTGCGCCAGGCCGACCGCCGCGGCGAACCGGGCGGACCGCTCGGGGCTCGCGGGGACCCCGGCCGCGCGCAGCAGCTGGCCGAAGCCGGCCGCGACCGTGGCCAGGTCCGGGGCGAGTCCCCTCGGCAGGTCCCGCCCGACGCCCGCCCCGGAGCCACCTCCGGCACCTGGCGCGAGTCCTTCAGCGACCCGGTCAGTCACCACCGGCCACCCACGCGGGCCCCCGCTCGACGGCGAGGTCGAGGTCCTCGCGGTACTTCAGCACCGAGCCCAGCGTGCCCTCGGTCACGGCGCCGTCGAGCCGGGTCACCCCCAGCAGCGAGAGCGCGCCGACCCAGTCGATCGCCTCGGCCACCCCGGGCGGCTTCTGAAGGTCGAGGCTGCGCAGCCGCTGCACGGCGCCTGCCACCCCGACGGTGAGCTCCTCGACGGCCGACGGCACGTGCAGGCGGATGATCTCCGCGGCCCGCCCGACGTCGGGGTAGTCGATCCAGTGGTAGAGGCAGCGCCGCTTCAGCGCGTCGTGGAGGTCGCGGGTCCGGTTCGAGGTGAGCACGGCGAGCGGAGGCACCTCGGCCTTGATCGTGCCGATCTCGGGGATGGTGATCGAGCCCTCCGCGAGCAGCTCGAACAGGAACGCCTCGAACTCCTCGTCGGCCCGGTCCACCTCGTCGATCAGGAGCACGGCGGGCAGGGGACCCTGATGGCGAACGGCCTGGAGCAGCGGCCGCTCGACGAGGTAGTCGGGCCCGAACAGCTCCGACTCGCGCAGGTGCGTGCCCTCCGCCTCGGCCAGCCGGATCGCGAGCAGCTGGCGCGGGTAGTTCCACTCGTACAGCGCCTCGGCGGCCTCGATGCCGTCGTAGCACTGCAGCCGGATCAGCGGCGTCCCGAGCAGCTGCGCCAGCGACTTCGCGGCCTGGGTCTTGCCCACGCCGGCCTCGCCCTCCAGCAGGATCGGCTGGGGCAGCCGCACGGCGCAGAACAGCGCGGTCGCCAGAGCCTCGTCGGTCAGGTAGCCGGTGTCCTCGAGACCCTTGCGCAGCGTGGCGATGTCGGGGATCAGGCTCGCGAGGTCCATGCCGCCAGTGTCCTCCGCGGCCTGAGACGGCGTCACGAGCCGAGGTACGCCGCTGGGTCGGCCGCGAAGGCGCGCAGGCAGCCGCTGCCGCAGAACCAGTACCGCACGCCCTCGTGGTCGAGGTGCAGCGACGTCTCCACGGTCGCCACCGTCATCCCGCAGACGGGGTCGATCGCGGTGCCGGAACTCTCGGATCATCGGGAGCTCCTCTCTGTGATGCGCCGATCCGTGCTCGGTGCCGTGCTCGGCCGCATGCTCGGCGTGGTGATGGTGCTGCTCGAGCGGTCGCCCCGACGTACGACGGCGCTCGGCGACGATCTCGGCGAGGATCGACAGCGCCACCTCCTCGGGGGTGCGCGCCCCGATGTCGAGGCCTGCCGGAGTGTGCACGCGTGCCCGCGCGGCCTCGTCGACGTCCAGGGACGCGACCACGGCCTCGCCCCGCTTGCGACTGGCCACGAGGCCGACGTACTGCACCCCTGCCCGCAGCGCCGCGGTCAGCACCGGTTCCTCGTCGCGGCCGTGCGAGGCGCAGAGGACGGCCGCCGCATCGGTCACGTGGGTCAGGTCCGGCTCGGGGAGGCCCTCGGCCGTGAGGTCGGGAGCGACCGGCGTGGACACCTGGTAGCCCAGCCGCTCGCCCAGCCGGGCCAGCGCGTTCGCGATCGGGCTGTCCCCGTGCACGACGAGAAGCGGAGCGGGTACGACGGGCTCCAGGAAGATCTCCAGGGTCCCGCCCGACAGGCACGGGTTGTGCACGCTCAGCCGGTCCGGCCGGGGCTCCTCCTCGGGCTCCGGGGTCGGGGTGATCCGCAGCAGCAGCGGCTCTCCCGAGTCGAGCAGCGCGAGGCTCTGGGCACGCACCGTCGACTCGGCGCAGGTGCCGCCGACGAAGCCCTCCAGGGTCCCGTCGGCGTACACCAGCGCCTCGTCGCCGGGCTTGGCCGACGTGGGCCGGTCGGCGAGCACGACCGTCGCGTGCACGAACGGCACCCGCTCCGACCTCAGCTCGGCGGCGCGCTGCTCGACGTCCGGTCTGCTCACGTCACCGCCAGGTCGGTGCGCATCGGCTTGCCCTGCATGGCCATCCACACGTTCGCCGGCGTCAGCGGCATGTCCGCGTGGCGCACCCCGAACGGCTCGAGCGCGTCGATCACGGCGTTCACGACCGCCGGCGGGCGAACCGACCGTCGCGGACTCGCCGATGCCCTTGAGGCCCTGCGGGTGGTGCGGCGACGGGGTGACCGTCTCGCCGGTCTCCCAGCTCGGGCACTCGAGCGCCGTGGGCACCAGGTAGTCCATGAACGAGCCGCCGACGCAGTTGCCGTCCTCGTCGAAGGCGATCACCTGCATCAGCGCCATCCCGACGCCGTCGGCGAGACCGCCGTGCACCTGCCCCTCGACGATCATCGGGTTGATCCTCGGGCCGCAGTCGTCGACCGCGATGAAGCGACGTACCGACACCTGGCCCGTGCCCTTGTCCACGTCGACCACGCAGATGTAGGCGCCGAACGGGTAGGTGAGGTTCGGCGGGTCGTAGACCACCGACGCGTCGAGGTGGCCCTCGACCCCCTCGGGCAGCTCGAGCGTGCCGTGGGCGAGCATCGCGACCTCCTGGATCGTCTTGCCCTGCGTCCGGTCGCCCTTGACGTACCAGCGGCCCTGCTCCCACTCGAGGTCGTCGGGGCTGCACTCCAGCGCCGCCGCCGTGATCACCCGGGCCTTGTCGCGGATCCGCTGCGCGACCACGGCAGCGGCGGCACCGGACACCGGCGTGGACCGCGACCCGTAGGTGCCGAGGCCGAACGGCGTGTTGCTGGTGTCGCCGTGGATCACGTCGATGTCCTCGGGCGGGATGCCGAGCTCCTGGGACACGATCTGCGCGAACGTCGTCTCGTGGCCCTGGCCCTGGGTCTGCACCGACAGCCGCAGCTGGCCCTTGCCTGTCGGGTGGATCCGCAGCTCGCAGCCGTCGGCCATGCCGAGGCCGAGGATGTCCATGTGCTTGCGGGGTCCCGCGCCCACCCCCTCGGTGAAGAAGCTGATGCCGATGCCCATCAGCTCGCCGCGCTCACGCTTCTCCTTCTGCTCGCGCCGCAGCTCGTCGTACCCGGCCATGTCGAGAGCCTTCTGCAGTGCGCGCGGGTAGTCGCCCGAGTCGTACTCCCAGCCGGTCTTGCTCGTGTAGGGGAACTGCTCGGGCCGCAGCAGGTTCTTCATCCGCAGCTCGGCAGGGTCGACCCCGAGCTCGTCGGCGAGTACGTCGACCATCCGCTCGACGAGGTAGACCGCCTCCGTGATCCGGAACGAGCAGGCGTAGGCCACACCACCCGGCGCCTTGTTCGTGTAGACGCCGGTGACCTTGCAGTACGCCGCCTCGAGGTCGTAGCTGCCCGTGAAGATGTGGAAGAACCCGGCCGGGAACTTCGTCGGCTGGGCGGTCCCGTTGAAGGCCCCGTGGTCGGCGAGGACGTCCACCCGCACCCCGAGGATCTTGCCGTCCCGGGTCGCGGCGATCTCGCCCTTCATGTGGTAGTCGCGGGCGAACGAGGTGGACATCAGGTTCTCGCTGCGGTCCTCGACCCACTTGACCGGCTTGCCGGTGAGGATCGACCCGACGACGGCGAGGACGTAGCCGGGGTAGATGCCGACCTTGTTGCCGAACCCGCCTCCGATGTCGGGGGAGATGATCTGGATGTTGTGCTCCGGGATCCCCGCGACCAGGGCGTAGACGGTGCGGTGGGCGTGCGGCGCCTGGTTGGTCGACCAGACCGTGAGCCGGCCGGTGACCTTGTCCATGCTGGCGATCGTGCCGCAGGTCTCCATCGGTGCCGGGTGCACGCGGGGGTAGAGCATGTCCTGCTTCACCACCACGTCGGCCTTGGCGAAGACGTCGTCCGCAGCAGCCTTGTCGCCCGCCTCCCAGTCGAAGATGTGGTTGTCGGTGCGGCCCTCGACGTCGTCGCGGATCACCGGCGCGTCCGGGTCGAGCGCCTTGCGGGCGTCCACGACGGGCGGGAGCACGTCGTACTCCACGTCGATCAGCTCGAGGGCGTCACGTGCGGCGTACTTGTCCTCCGCGATCACCATGGCCACCTCCTGGCCCTGGAAGCGGACCTTGTCGGTGGCGAGCACCGCCTGGACGTCGGCGCTGAGGGTCGGCATCCAGGCGAGGTTGAGCGACTCGAGGGTGGCGCCGATGATCACGGCCTTGACCTTCGGGTGCTCCTCGGCCCGGCGGGTGTCGATCGACATGATCCTGGCGTGCGCGACCGGGCTCCGCAGGATCGCGGCGTGCAGCATGCCGGGCATGGTCAGGTCGTCGAGGTAGTGCCCCTGGCCGCGGAGGAAGCGGGCGTCCTCCTTGCGCAGCATCCGGCCGAAGCCCATCGGGTTGCCTGCGGGGCTGGTGGTGAGAGGGGCGGCGGGTCCGGTGGTGGTCATGCCTGAACCTCCTGCTCGGATGTGCGCGGCTCGTGCTCGGCCCGTTCCGCACCCTCGTGCTCGGCTGCCCAGCGGATGGCGCGGACGATGTTCTCGTAGCCGGTGCAGCGGCACAGCTGGCCGGAGATGGCCTCGCGGATGGTGGCCTCGTCGGGGTCCGCGTCGTTGTCGAGCAGCCAGCGCGCGGTCATCATCATCCCGGGCGTGCAGAAGCCGCACTGGAGGCCGTGCTCCTCCATGAAGCCCTGCTGCACCGGGTCGAGCTTTCCGTCCACCTCGAGGCTCTCGACCGTGCGCACGTCGTGGCCGTCGGCCATGGCAGCCAGCACCGTGCAGCTCTTGACGGGTACGCCGTCGAGCTGGAGCACGCAGGTCCCGCACTGCGAGGTGTCGCAGCCCCAGTGGGTGCCGGTCAGGCCGAGGGTGGTCGCGCACGAAGTGCACGAGGAGGAGGCGAGGCTCGATCTCGCGGGTCACCACGGTGCCGTTCACCGTCATCGTCACCTGCATGTCAGTGCCTTCCTTCGGCGCGCTCGACCGACGTGCGGAGGACGCGCTGGGTGAGCTCGTTGGCGAGGTGGAGCTTGTACTCGACCGGGCCGCGCTGGTCGGCGCGCGGGTTGCACGCTTGTGCGGCGAGGCGGCCGGCCTCTGCGATGTGCTCCTCGGTCGGCTCCTTGCCCATGAGGTAGGCCTCGGCCTCCTCGGCGCAGAAGTGCGGAGCGCCCACCGCGGTCAGACCGATGCCGACGTCGGCGACGACGCCGTCGCGCAGCATGAGGTAGGCGCCGGCGGCGGCTGCCGCCCAGTCGCCCGACTTGCGCTTGACCTTCGTGTAGGCGCTCGCGGCTCCGGGTCGGATGGGCACCCGGACCTCGGTGAGCATCTCGGCGTCCCCGAGCGCGGTCTCGTACGGGCCCTGGTGGAACTCGCGGGCCGGCACGGTGCGGGTGCCCTGCGAGGAGCGGATGACCAGGTTCGCCTTGAGCGCGGAGCCGACGGCGGCGAGGTCCTCTGCGGGGTCGGCCTGGCAGAACGAGCCGCCGACCGTCCCGCGGTTGCGCACGGGCGGGTCGGCGATCAGGCGCTCGGCGTCGTGGAAGATCGTGTAGTGCTCGCCGACGACAGGCGACGCGAGGACCGTTGCGTGCCGGGTCATGGCGCCCAGGCACAGCTCGCCGCCCTCGACGCGGATGTAGTCGAGGTCGGTGAGGCCGTTGATGTCGATGACGCACTCCGGCTGGGCGAGTCTGATGCGCATCATCGGCAGGAGGCTGTGACCTCCGGCGATGAGCCGTGACTCGGGTCCGAGCCGCTCCAGCAGCTCCAGGGCGTGCTCGACGCTCGTGGCTCTGGCGTAGTCGACGGGTGCGGGTGTCTGCACAGGTGTGCCCCTCTCGGTCGGACGGCGTCCGGGGCCATCGCCCCCTGCCCCCGAGAGCGAGGCCGGATGTGTGTGAGTGAGTCTCGTCCTCGGTCTGACCCCTTGCAAGGGCATGGGCGAAACGCCCCGATAGGTCGGTCAGGGACGGCGAGAACGGCACGACTCGTTCGCGAGGTCCCTCCGGGGGAAGGACGGACGGACGAGCCGGAGGGTTCAGCGCTCCAGGGTGACGGCGAGGCCCTGGCCGACGCCGATGCACAAGGTCGCCACCCCGACGCCCGAGCCGGCGGCGGCGAGCTGATGAGCGACGGCACCGGCGAGACGGGCGCCGGAGCAGCCGAGGGGGTGGCCGATCGCGATGGCGCCGCCGAGGGGGTTCACGACGTCCGGGTCGAGGTCCGGCCACTGCGACAGGCAGGCCAGCGACTGCGCGGCGAACGCTTCGTTCAGCTCCATGACGGTCACGTCGCGGTGGGTCCGGCCGGCCTTCTCCAGCGCCCGGTCGACCGCTCGCACCGGCCCGATCCCGAACCGGTGGGGCTCGACCGCGTCGACGCCGGTGGCCGTGACCCGGGCCAGCGGCTCGGCGCCGAGCGCCTCCAGACCGGCCTCGTCGGCCAGCAGCAGGGCGGCGGCGCCGTCGGAGAGCTGGGAGGCGTTCCCGGCCGTGACCGTGCCGTCGGGGCGGAAGGACGGCTTCAGGGCAGCGAGGGTCTCGGGGGTGACACCGTCACGGATCCCCTCGTCGCGCCCCATCTCGGCGCCCTCGACCTGCACCACGGCGGCGTCGTACGCACCGTCCGCCCAGGCCTTGGCGGCGAGGGTCTGGCTGCGCGCCGCGAACTCGTCCGCGGCCTCCCGGGTCACGCCGTGGGCCGCGCCGAGCTGCTCGGTCGCCTCGCCCAGGCTGACCGACCACTGCGAGGGCATGTTCGGGTTCACCATCCGCCAACCCAGGGTCGTGGAGAAGAGCTCGGCGTTCCCCGCAGGGAAGGGCCGCTCCGCCTTGGGCAGCACCCAGGGTGCGCGGGTCATCGACTCCACGCCGCCCGCCACCATGATCGAGGCGTCGCCCACGGCGACGGCGCGGGCGGCCATGACGACGGCGTCGAGACCCGAGGCGCACAGCCGGTTGACCGTCGACCCCGGCACCGACACCGGCAGCCCGGCCAGGAGCGAGGCCATCCGGGCGACGTTGCGGTTGTCCTCGCCGGCCTGGTTGGCCGCGCCGAAGTAGACCTCGTCGACACGGGCGGGGTCGAGTGCGGGGTTCCGCTCGAGCAGTGAACGGATCACCGTCGCCGCGAGGTCGTCCGGCCGGACCTTGGCGAGCGCGCCGCCGAACCTGCCGACCGGCGTTCGTACCGCATCGACGACATAGACGTCACGACCGTGCACCCGAATGCCTCCTGCCTCCGCGCGGCTCCCTCAGTGTCCCGTGCTCATTCTGGGGGTTCGGCCACCGCGCGAGGCGGCCGGGGCGAGACGTACGCCGGCCGGGCTCGGTCAGCCCTCGTAGCCGTAGGCGTCGACCTTGCGGTGGTAGCGGCAGCCGACCTTGCCGCCGCCGATGGCCGCGAGCAGCGAGCCGACGAGGGCGACGACGGCGGTGATGATGCCGCCGAGGCCGAGCGTCTCGGTCGGGATGGGGAGCGAGGGCAGGTCGACCCGGTCGAGCACGTTGTACTGCGTCCCGAACACCAGCCCGCCCCCCAGCGCGAGGGCGGTGAGCAGCAGCCCGGTCACCCAGACCCCGGCGCCCTGCTTGCCGCCGTCGAACCGCGACATCCGTCCGGCGACGTACCCGCCCGCGTAGTAGGCGAGCATCAGCACGACGACCAGGACCGCCGCCGCGACGACCGCCACGGTGCGCGGCTCGCTCAGTGCCTGGGCGGGGATGGCGTCGACCGTCCGGTCGAGCGCGGTCACGACAGTGCCGACGACACCGGCGAGGACGGCGGCCATCCCGGCGGCGACCAGCCAGCCGAAGAAGCCTGCGCCCCAGTTGACGCCGCCGAAGCGCTCATGCTGCCGGATCTCGGCGTACTCCGCCTCGTCCTCCGGGTGGGCAGCCGTGTCGTCGTCGTACGACGAGGGTGGCTCCTCCCGTTCGGCCGGGAACGGGGCCGCGGTGGTCTGGTCGCGGGGTGTGTCGTCGCGGTACACCGCCGGGTCGGCGAGTCGCTTGTAGGCGTCCTCGCGGTTGTCCTGCTGGCCGTACGTGGTCATGGTGCCTCCCGAGTCCCTCACAACCCCGCCTTTTACCCAGGTGGACGTGGTTCACACCACATCTGCGATTCCGGTCCGTACCGGGATATGCCTGAGATACGTCGTTCGCCCCCGACCGGGAGGTGTGGGAGTCTCTGGACGGTTACCCTTACCGCATGTCAGCCCCTGCAGCGTCCGTCCATGAGGCGGTCGCTCGCGCCCGTGTGGTAGCCAGCGAGGTGGCCGCGCCGCACGTCGAGGAGACCGACTCCGGCGTCTGGCCCGAAGCGGCGCTACGCGCTCTCCAGACCTCTCTGGGCGGACTCGTCGTGCCCCGCGAGGACGGCGGCTCCGGCCTGGGCCTGCGGGCGCTGGTCGCGGTGTGCGAGGCGCTCGGCGAGGTGTGCGCCTCCACCGCCATCTGCTTCGGCATGCACAACGTCGCCGCCGCGGTGATCGGCGCCAAGCCGACCGAGCGGCAGCGCAAGGAGTTCCTGCGCCCCATCGCCGCCGGCGAGCACCTGACGACGCTCGCGCTCTCCGAGCCGGGCACGGGTGCGGAGTTCTGGCTGCCCCAGACCAGGCTGACCTCCGACGGGGAGGGCTGGCTCGTCAACGGTGAGAAGAGCTTCGTGACCAACGGGTCCAAGGCCGACTCCTACGTGCTCTCGACGGTGGCCGCCGACCCCGAGGCGCCGTCCGGGGAGTTCTCCTGCGTCGCTGTGTGGGCCGACAGCCCGGGGGTCTCGTGGCACGGCACGTGGGACGGCATCGGCATGCGGGGCAACTCCTCGCTCGGCGTCCGGCTCGAGGACGTCGCGGTCGGCCCCGACGCGCTCCTGGGCGCTCCCGGCGACCAGATCTGGTACGTCTTCGAGGTCGTCGCCCCCTACTTCCTCACGGCCATGGCCGGCACCTACCTCGGCGTCGCGCAGGCGGCGCTCACCGAGGCCACCGAGCACCTCAAGAAGCGGCGCCACGCGCACACCGGCCGGAGCATCTCGGGGGAGCCGGTCCTCCAGCATCGCCTCGGCGTGCTGTGGTCGCAGGTGCAGGCGACCCGGAGGCTCGTGTACTGGGCGGCCGAGGAGGCCGACGCCGGAGGTCCCGAGGCACTGCCCGCGCTCGCCTCGGCGAAGGCTCAGGTCGCCGACACCGCGGTCTCGGTGGCGAACGAGGCGATGACGCTCGTGGGCGGCATCGGCTACCGCGACCGGCACCCGATGGAGCGCCACCTGCGTGACGCCCGCGCGTCCCACGTCATGAGTCCCACCACCGACATCCTGCGGACCTGGGCCGGCCGAGCTCTGCTCGACGTACCGCTGCTCGGGACCTGACCGTCAGCATGGGCAAGCTTCTGCTCGTCGCGGTCACCCCCGACGAGGAAACAACGCTGTGCGCCGCGGTGGGGCCGGAGTCCTGCCGCGTCGTCGCCGTGACCGAGCTCGAGGACGCGATCGACGCCGACGCCGACGCGGTCGCGGTCGGCACCGAGGCCCCCTCGCCGCTCGCCGCCGTGCAGTGGGTCCACCGGGCCCAGCCGCTGTGCGGGGTCGTGCTGCTCACGTCGCCCGAGAACGACGCCGAGATCCGCCGGTCGGCGATGTACGCGCCCGACATGCCCGCCTCGCTGACGATCGTCGAGTCCCTCGCCCCGGACCTGCCGGCGCAGGCCAAGGAGGCGCTCGAGGCCGGCCGCCTCCGACGTCGCCACCAGGAGACGCTGGCGGCCGTGACGGCGATGGAGCGGGTCTCGACGCCTCACGCGCTCGCGCCGGCGTCGCTCGGGTCGCTGCTCGACCACGCACCGTTCGGGGTGCTCGTCGGCGACCTCGAGGGCCGGTTGGTGACCTGGAACCGCTGGGCGGGCGACCTGCTCGAGCTATCCAACGACGCTGCCGGGCAGTCGATCCCGGCGCTCTTCCCCACGCCGGACTACCTCGAGTCGGCGTTCGCGCTGGCGCGTGCGGGCCGGCTCGACGACGCGGCGGCCGCCAGCACCCTCGAGGGGCCCGGCGAGTCCGCCCTGGACATCAGCACGGCCCCGACGCGACTGGAGAACGGGGAGGAGGCCCTCCTCGTCCTGATGCAGGACGTCACGACTCGGCGGCAGGCCGAGCGCACGCGCGACCGGCTGGCCGAGCACGTGGGACTCCTCGGTCGCGTGTCCGAGGCGCTCGCCGGCACGCTCGACGTCGAGATGGCGCTGCGCCGCCTGGCCGACCAGGTGGTCCCGAACTTCGCCGACTGGGTGAGCCTGCAGACCTACGACCAGCGCGGCCAGAGCCGCCACGTGTTCGTGAGGCACCGCGAGCGTGCGTTCGAGAACGAGGTGCACGCCGTGCGAGAAGGCCTGATGAACGGCCTGGGAGAGACCTCGCCGAGCAGGCAGGTCGTGCGGACCGGCGGACCCGTGCTCATGGAGACCGTGTCCGAGGAGGACCTGGCGGAGTTCGTGCGCGACGAGGAGACACGCGCGGTCGTCAGCCGCATGGGTGTGGCCAGCGTGGTCTCGGTGCCGCTCCCGGGCCGGGAGGAGGTGCGCGGCACGATGTCGCTGGTCAGGACGGCCGACTCCCCGGCGTACACGCCGCAGGACCTCGCCGTCGGGGTCGAGGTCGGGCGCCGCGCCGGCGTCGCGCTCGACACCCTCTCGCTCTACGCCCGCCAGCGCGACCTCGCCGCCGAGCTGCAGCGCAGTCTGCTCACCGACCCGCCCCAGACCGAGCAGGCCGAGGTCGTCGTGAGGTACGTCGCCGCGGCCGAGGAGGCACAGGTGGGTGGGGACTGGTACGACGCCTTCCTGCAGGCCGACGGCAGCACCGTCCTGGTGATCGGCGACGTCATGGGTCACGACACCCGTGCCGCCGCCGCGATGGGCCAGCTTCGCGCGCTGCTGCGCGGCATCAGCTACACCACCGGCACCGGGCCGGCTGAGATGCTCAGCCGGCTCGACGAGGCGATCGAGGGTCTGCGTGTCGAGACCACGGCGACCGGCCTGGTGGTGCAGGTCGCCCCCCGGGCCGACGGCGACACGGGACCGGCCCAGCTGTGCTGGTCCAACGCGGGCCACCCTCCGGCGCTGGTGGTCCCCCCAGGGGGTGGAGCGGTCGTGCTCGAGACCGACGAGCCGGACCTGCTGCTCGGCGTGCTCGCTCACACCGACCGCACGGAGAGCCGTGCCCTCCTCGACCCGGGCGGGACCCTGCTTCTCTACACCGACGGCCTCGTCGAGCGGCGCGGCGAGTCGATCGACGAGGGCCTCGCGACACTGACCGCGGCGGTCGACCGCCTCTCCGGCCTGCCGCTGCAGCAGATGTGCGACCGACTGCTCGCCGAGATGCTTCCCGAGAACAACGACGACGACGTCGCGCTCGTGGCGGTGCGGCTTCGGACCCCGGGCGAGACCGGCGGCGTGCCACAGTAGGTGGCATGAACGAGGTCGAGGTCATCACCTCGCGCGAGGTTCCCCTCGGTGGACCTCGCGCCATGAGCGTGCGTCGTACGCTGCCGCAGCGCCAACGGTCGCTCATCGGGGCCTGGTGCTTCGTCGACCACTACGGGCCCGACGACGTGGCGGACACCGGCGGCATGGACGTCCCGCCGCACCCGCACACCGGCCTCCAGACGGTCAGCTGGCTCTTCACCGGCGAGATCGAGCACCGCGACAGCCTCGGCGTCCACGCGAAGGTGCGGCCGGGGGAGCTGAACCTGATGACCGCCGGTCACGGGATCGCGCACTCGGAGGTCTCGACGCCGTCGACCACGACCCTGCACGGGGTGCAGCTGTGGCTGGCCCTTCCCGACCACGCCAGGGACACCGCACGCGACTTCGCCCACCACGTCCCGGCCGATGTCCGGCTCGAGGGCGGCGGAACGGCGCGGGTGTTCCTCGGGTCGCTGGCCGGTGAGACCTCGCCGGTGCACACGTTCACGCCGCTGCTCGGTGCGGAGGTCGTGCTCGACCCGGAGGCGTCGGTGGTCCTGGAGGTCGACCCCGCTTTCGAGCACGGGGTCCTCGTCGACGTGGGGCCGGTGGTCCTGGGCGACACGAAGCTGGGCTGGGCGGACCTCGGCTACGTCGCGCCCGGCGAGACCCGTCTGACGCTGTCGAACCCCGGGTCCTCGCCCGCCCGCGTGGTGCTCCTCGGCGGCGAGCCGTTCCGTGAATCGATCGTCATGTGGTGGAACTTCGTGGGGCGATCCCACGACGAGATCGTCGCCTTCCGCGAGGAGTGGCAGGCCGAGTCCGAGCGCTTCGGCCGGGTGGAGGGGTACGCCGGCAGCCGGCTCCCCGCGCCGCCGCTCCCGAACGCCCGCATCAAGCCGCGGATGAGCCCGCCGGGCCCGGCGACCGGAGCGCCTGGGGCTGACTCCCGTGCGCCGAGCTCAGCGGCCGGTGACCTCGCGGCGGTCGTCGGGGAGGCGGCGGGTCAGGCCCTGGCGGTCGAGGTGCCCGAGCAGCGGGAGCACGACGCGGCGACTGGTGCCCAGCCTCACCCGCGCCTCGCTCGTCGTGAACGGCTGGGGGAGCTCCGCCAGCCACTCCGCCGCGAGCTTGTCGGCCCCCGGGAGGAGCACGATGCCGGGCTCGGGTCGCAGCAGGAGCCCGGCCTTGGCGGCCACGGCAGCGGTCTTGTTGTCGAGCCCGACCTCGCGCAGCCGGTCGGCCGTGGGCGCCGCGAACGGCTCCCTCTCGAGGTCCTCGCGCACGGCCTCGACCGCCCGCAGCACGCCTTCCGGGAGTACGACGGCCGCCCGGCTCGTCACGCGGCCGGCCTCGATCCGCAGGGGTGGCCGGACCAGCGCCCGGACCAGCTCGACCGAGGGCAGCCCGAGGCGCTCGGCGAGGACCGACAGGGGGAGCCCCGGAGCCAGCGGGGCGTCCCGCTCGTGCTCGGCCACGGCCCGGCTCATCAGGTCGGCCGCGCCCGCTGCCCGCTGTTCGCTCATGAGCCACCCGTCGGCGTGCACCGCTCCCGAGGAGGCGATCTCGTCGTCCCCGACCTGGACGCCGAACCGACGCAGGGCCGCCACGGCGACCAGCCCACGACGGACGACCTCGTCGGCGAGGTCGCCGCTCCGTGTCGCCGCCAGCGACTTCGCGCGCGCCGCAGCCGCGCCACGACGCCGGAGCGGCGGAGGTGCCGGGTCGAGCACCCGGACGCCCCAGACCTGCCTGCTCCCCGGGTCGCGGAGCAGCGCCCGGTCGCCGACCCGCAGCGGTAGGGGCCGGTCGAGCCGCAGGCGGACGAGGTCGTCGGAGAGGGGGCGGCAGTGCGCGCCCACCGAGGTCGCCCCGATGTGGAGCAGCGGACGCTCCGGCGGCGTCGACCCCGCGGCGCCCAGCCGGGCGTCGAGCACGTCCGTGTGGTGCCAGGCCCCCGGTGTCGTGAGGACGCTGCCGCGGTCGACCTCGCCGACGTCGTCACCGACCAGGTTCAGTGCGACCCGGGCGACGCCGGTGGCGGAGTCGAGGGTGCGCTCGAGCGACTGCACCCCTCGCACCCGCACGGTGGTCGCGCCGACGGAGAGGGTGTCGCCGACCCGGACGGTGCCGGCGGGCAGCGTGCCCGTCACCACCGTCCCCGCGCCCTTGATCGTGAACCGCCGGTCGACCCACAGGCGCACATCCGCAGCGTGGTCCGGTGGCGGCAGCTGCTCGACCATCGCCACGAGGTGCGCGCGGAGCTCGTCGAGCCCGGCCCCGGTCTGCCCGCTCACCGGGACGACGGGCGCGCCCCGGAGCGAGGTGGCGGCGAGCTCGGCCTCGACCCGGGCCACAGCCGGGCGCGGGTCGGTCAGGTCGGAGCGAGAGACGGCGACCACGCCGTGGGAGACGCCGAGCGCGTCGAGCGCGGCGAGGTGCTCGGCGGCCTGCGGCATCCACGGGTCGTCGGCCGCCACCACGAACAGCACGGCCGGCACCGGCCCGATCCCGGCGAGCATCGTGGAGATGAAACGCTCGTGGCCAGGTACGTCGACGAACGCCACGTCGCCGACCGGGGGCAGCTCGGTCCACACGTAACCGAGCTCGATCGACAGGCCGCGGCGGTGCTCCTCCTCGAGACGGTCCGGGTCGCTGCCGGTGAGCGCGCGGACGAGGGTGGACTTGCCGTGGTCGACGTGGCCGGCGGTGGCGATCACGTGCACGCGCTCAGACCTCCGGGGCGCCGGCTGCCCGGCGTACGGCATCGGCCAGCAGGGCGTCCTGCGCGGGCGGAACGGTGACCAGGTCGAGGAGCAGCCGACCGCGGGCGACGTACCCGACGACCGGAGGAGTCCCGAGGCGAAGTGGCACGGCGAGCTCGGCGGGCAGCGAGACCGCCGCACTGGGGAGCTCCACGCCCGGGGCGCCGCCGCCACCGACCGCCGCGACCGAGGGCACCGCCTCCGCCGGCACGGTGCCGGAGAGCTCGGCGGCGAGCTTCTCGGCGCGGACCAGCAGGTCGTCGGCGGACGAGGAGAGGGCGACTGCGACGGGAGGTGGCGGGCCGGTGAGCGTGGCCTCGAGAGCGGCGAGGGTCAGCTTGTCCACCCGCAGAGCGCGGGCGAAGGGATGACGCCGAAGGCCCTCGACGAGCTCGGCGCGGCCCAGGAGGAGGCCGCACTGGGGGCCGCCGAGCAGCTTGTCCCCCGAGGCGGTGACCAGGTCCGCACCGGCTCTCAGGGCGGCGGACGCACTCGGCTCCTCGGGAAGCCGGGGGTGGGGCGCGAGGAGCCCGGACCCGATGTCGGCGACCACCGGCACCGGGAGGCCGGCGAGCTCGGCGACCGGCACCGAGGACGTGAAGCCCTCCACGACGAAGTTCGAGGGGTGCACCTTCAAGACGAACGCGGTGTCCTCGTCGACGGCCCTCTCGTAGTCGGAGAGCCGCACCCGGTTGGTCGTGCCCACCTCGCGAAGCGACGCGCCCACGGACTCCAGGAGCTCGGGGATCCGGAAGCCGTCGCCGATCTCGACCATCTCGCCCCGGGCCACGACGACGTTGCGCCCCATCGCGAGGGCACAGGTGACCAGCGCCAGGGCGGCGGCGCCGTTGTTCACCACGTGCACCGCCTCGGCGTCCGGCACGGCGGCGGACAGGGCGGCCAGGGCGGACCTGCCCCGACGGCCGCGGCGTCCCGACTCGAGGTCGAGCTCGACGTCGGTTGCGCCCGCGGCCACCGTGAGCGCGTCGACGGCGGCCTCGGACAGGGGAGCCCTGCCCAGGTTCGTGTGGACGATGACGCCGGTGGCGTTGACGACCGTCCGCATGGCGGTTGCCGTCGGGGGTACGAGCAAAACTGCCTCGTCGGCGACATCCGCAGGGGAGATGTCGCCGATGCGGCATCGCTCGAGAGCGGTCCGCACGGCCTGTTTCACGAGGCTCTCGCCGACCCGCGCCGCAGCCTCCCGCAGCCGCGGGTCCGCGAGCACGTGGTCGGTCCGTGGCGTCGAGCGGCGCTGGTCGGTCACGAGAGCGACGTTACCTGTCGGGGGATCGGCCGAGGTCCGCGCCGCGGCGGTGCCGGACCCGCCCGTCAACGACCACGACGGAGCCGGCGCACAGCGACCTCGGCCAGCCACGCCGCTGCGTCGGGCACGACCGAGTCGTCGAAGGCCGCTCGGGGAGAGTGGTTGTCGGGCGCCGCCTCGTAGTCCTCCGCGGGGCAGGCGCTGATGAACACGTACGCCCCGGGCACCTTCTCCATCACGAACGACATGTCCTCCGAGCCCATTTCCGGCCGCGGCATCTCGCTGAACCGGTCCTCGCCGAACATGTCGGCGACCGTGTCGACCGCGAGGGCGTACTCGGCGTCGTCGTTCACCGTCGCCGGGTAGCTCTCGCTGAAGCCCACCTCCGCGGTCAGGCCGTGGGCCGACGCGACGCCGTTCGCCACGCGGGCGATCGCCGCCACCGCGGTCTCGCGGGTCTCCGAGGAGAAGGTGCGCAGCGTGGCCTCGAGCTCTGCGGTGTCCGGGATGATGTTGTCGGCGGTGCCCGCGGCGATCTTTCCCACGGTCAGCACGACGCT
The DNA here is from genome assembly GCA_963701425.1 of uncultured Actinomycetota bacterium. Lineage (GTDB taxonomy): Bacteria > Actinomycetota > Actinomycetes > Propionibacteriales > Nocardioidaceae > Nocardioides_C. The sequence continues at coordinate 128,657 of CAVPAG010000003.1, forward strand.
GTCGAAGGCGTCGAAGCTGCGGGTCACCATCGTCTGGAGCGCGAGGACCACCTCGCACAACGCCGGCACCGGGTCCAACGCGCGATGGGGCTGCGAGCCGTGGCCGCCGGCTCCCCGCATCCGGATGCTCACCCGGTCGACGGCGGCCATCATCTCCCGGGGCCTGGCGAACCACTGGCCGAGCGGGTACTCCGACGAGGTCACGTGGAGGGCGTACGCCGCGTCGACAGGCCGGCCCGCAGCCTCGAGGAGGCCTTCGGCGATCATCGGCTCCGCGCCGCCAGGACCCTCCTCGGCGGGCTGGAACATGAACACGACGTCGCCCGCGAGCTCGTCACGCATCTCCGAGAGGATCCGTGCGGCCCCCACGAGGGCAGCCGTGTGCAGGTCGTGGCCGCAGGCGTGCATCTGCCCCTCGTGGCGTGACCGGTACGGGACGTCGACCTCCTCGGTCACCGGCAGCGCGTCCATGTCACCGCGCAGCAGCACGACCTGCCGCTCGCCGCCCGTGGGTGCGTTGCCGCGGAGGACCGCCACCACCGACGACAGGGCCTCGCCGGTCGTGACCTCGAGATCGAGACCGTCGAGCGCCTCCAGCACCAGCTTCTGGGTCAGCGGCAGGTGCAGGCCGAGCTCGGGGATCTGGTGCAGCTCCCGGCGCAGGGCGATGAGCTCCGGGGCGTGGGTCTGAGCGAGGTCGAGGGTGCGCATGGGGACATCCTGCCCTTCGCGACGTTCCGTCCGGCGGTACGACGGCCGCGGTGCGTCGTACGGGGTGCGCCGAGGCTCGTGGCCGTCGAACGCACCGGCTCCCCCTCGCCCGAGGAACGAGGGGGAGCCGGCACCAGGAGGGTCAGTAGACGCTGACGTGCACGTGGTCGTAGTGGTTGGCCGTCGTCGAGCCGCGGTCCTCCATCCACCGCCAGCCCTCGCTGCTGCGCTGGGCGGTCCAGATCTTCTGGGACCAGATGATCTCGCTGATGCCGAGTGCGGAGGCGTGGCCCCGGAGCCACTCGGCGATCTGGTCGCCGGTCGATCCGGTGATCATGACGTCGAGCGCCTGGCCGCTGCCGTGGTAGCCGCCGTCGCCGGGACGCACACCGCCGTAGCTCGTGACCTGAGGGAAGGCGGCGCAGACCGCACGGTGGACCGCGATCGCGTTGGCGACCAGGCCGCTCTCGACCTCCGAGCCGGATGCACAGGGCGCGGAGGACAGCCCGGTCGGGGCAGGAGCCTCGGGTTTCTCCTCAGCCGCCGCCTGCGTGGGCTCCGGGTCGGGGGCGGTGGACGGCTCGGCCTCCTGGGAGGGCTCGGGGTCCGGCTTCGGCTCGGGCTCGGGCTTCGGCCTGCTCTCGGCGAGGAACTCCCGACGGACCCAGCGCGACTCCTCCTCGATGACGACCTCGGCCCACTCGCCCCGGGTCTCGCCGGTGACGGCGATCTTCTCGGCCCACCCGAGGACCTCGAGCACCTTCGCCGCCTCGGACGGCTGGGTCCTGATGTTGAGCGGTGTCGTGGCGAACTTGTGGTCGACGACCTCCGGCGGCTTCTCCTCGAGCCGCACCCGCGGCTCGGACCGGGTGATCGGCGCAACGCGCATCGGGACGGGGGAGCTGCGGATCTCGACCGCCTCGGCGGTGCTCATGGGGATCGGCTCGACCTGCTGGTCGTCGGACCAGACGGCCGCGGCGGGAGCGCCGACCGCCATCACGGCGAGTGTCGGGAGGCCGACGCGGAGGAGACGGATGTGGAGGGGCTTACGGAGGACGTGCTTGTGGCGGGCTCGCGCCACGCGGATCACCAACCCAGGACTCGACGGCAGGAATTGCGACGTTCGAGCGGAACGCGCGACCCCCCGTCGCGGGTCAAGTTGCCCACCCTTCGGCATCGGCGAAACGCACCTTGAGGGACGTCCAGACCACTTTTCCGTCAAAAGCGACGAGGGTGACCTGCCCGATAAGCGCCGTGGCACGTCCCCTGTCCGGTGCCGGCAGGCGGCCGGCCGGCCCGCGCGTCGTACGCCGCGTAGGGCCACTGTCCGTGGGGCCGAGCTCTCCAGCGATGATTGCAGTCGGGCTTGACCGCTTCTCCCGGGGTCGCGTAGATCGCGGGAGGCGGCCAGGCCCTTGCACAGCGGGCGGGTACTCCGCCCGGCGCGTCGTTGTCGGGGCGCAGCGGTCTCTCGGGAGTGGACACACACATGGCAAGGCACGAAGTGGAATGGCGGCAGCGACTCGCCGGCGCCCTGGTCGCCGTGGTCGCGGTGGGGTTGGTGATCGGCGGTGTTCTCGGTGCCGTCGCCTACAGCACAGCCCGGGTTGCGGGGCTGGTCGAGGAGAGGGCCCAGGTGTCGAAGCCTGCTGCCGCCGAGAGTGAAATCGCCGGGCACGTGAGTGCGGAGGTCTCACCGTCCGCGACGCCCCCGGCGCCCGCGGAGGTGGAGCAGGACGGGTCAGGGCAGGGCAAGGCCGCCAAGGACAAGAAGGCCGCCGGGGGCAAGAAGGCCGCGAAGCACCCCCGAGGCAAGAAGGACGCAGCCCGAGCAGGGAAGCGTCGACCCACCCTGAGCGCTTCGCCGCGAGACGTGCGCCGCATGGGCAGGATCAACTTGGTGGGCCGCTATCCCGGTCACGGGGGCGCACGCCTCGCGGTGCAACGGCTCGAACGAGGTCGCTGGGTCCGCTTCCCGGTGTCCGCGACCGTCCGGAGCGGCCGGTACCGGACGTGGGTCGCCTCCGGTCAGAGGGGCGTGAACCGGTTCCGGGTGGTCGACATCCGCACCCGGCGCGCCTCGGAACCGGTCACCGTCCGAGTTCGCTGACCGCGGGGGCGTCGCCGACTCGGGCGGCCGCGGCGGCCTCGTCGCGCCGTCAGGCCGGGCGTCACCGCGCCGGGACCTTGGACCCGTGACGCCTCAGGCGGGTTCCGCCCATCCTGGGAGTCAGAGGAGCCGCTGCCATGAACGTGATGATCGAGCTGAGCCCGACCGAGTGCCAGGAGTACCTCGACCGGGGCGGGATCGGGAGGCTGGCGTTCCTGACTCCCAAGGGCCTCCGGATCGTGCCCTTGAACTACTGCACCAACGCCGACGCCATCGTGTTCCGCACGGTGCCGCACTCCGAGCTGGGCACCTACGGTGAGGGCGCCGAGGCGGTGTTCGAGATCGACGAGATCGACAACGAGGCCGAGGCGGGGTGGAGTGTGGTCGCTTTCGGCAGGCTCGAGCGCCCCTCGGAGATCGACGAGGTGTGGGACATCCGTGGCTGGCGCAACCCCACGCCCTGGAGCGGCGGCCATCGCAACTTCCACATGAAGCTGCGGTGGAGCACCCTCAGTGGGCGGCGCATCGAGAGCGGCGAGGCGGCAGCGCGACAGGAGCCGTAGCCGCTGTCGTTGTCGCCCGAAAGGTGCTCGGTGGGCAGACCGGGTGCTGCAGCGCGCACCGACAGGTCCCGGGCCGGTGATCGCTGCCCAGGACGGAATCGGTCGGGTTCTCCCGGTTGGTCCACGCGCCCTTCGTTACCTCCGGGTAATGATCGAACGTCAGGGCCAGGAAGGTCTTTCGACCTGTGCGCGGACCCGCCCCCATCGGCGTAGCGTCCTTGAGGACGACTGAGTCCGCGCAGAGGGAGGCCCGTGGCCTATGAAGATCGTGGTCCTTGTCAAACACGTCCCGGACCCCACGGCCTCGTTGGGATACGCCGACGACCGGACGTTCGACCGAGAAGGCGTCGAGGGCCGGCTCTCCGAGCTCGACGAGTACGCCGTCGAGCAGGCGGTGTCGCTCGTGGAGAAGGGCCTTCCGGCGACCGTCACGTACCTCACCATGGGTCCGGCGCGCGCGGCCGACGGACTTCGCAAGGCCCTGAGCATCGGCGGCGACGACGGCGTGCACATCAGCGACGAGGCCTTGCACGGTTCTGACGCGCTCGCGACCTCGCTCGTGCTGGCCCGAGCCCTCGAGCGGATCGGCTTCGACCTGGTCGTGTGCGGGATGGCTTCCACGGACGGGGAGATGTCGGTCGTCCCGGCGATGTTGGCCTACCGGCTAGGCGTTCCGCAGGTGACCTTCGCGAGCGCCCTGTCCGTCGACGAGGGGTCGGTGACGATCCGCCGCAACGGCGACATCGCTGTCGAGGAGGTCACTGCGAGCCTCCCGGCACTGGTCTCGGTGACCGACCAGACGGGGGAGGTCCGGTACCCCTCCTTCAAGTCGATCCTGGCGTCGAAGAAGAAGCCGATCACCACGTGGAGCCTCGCCGACGTGGGCATCGACCCGGCCTCGGTCGGAGTGCCCGGTGCCGCGACCGTCGTACGCGCTGCGGTGCCCAAGCCCCCTCGCCAGGCGGGCGCTGTCGTGGTCGACGACGGCAACGCCGCCGTGCAGATCGCCGACTTCCTCGTAGCCCAGAAGCTGCTCTGACCCCGACGACCCACCGAACGACCCACAAGGAGACCCCGTGGCCGAGATCCTGGTCCTCGTCGAACGCAGCGACGGAACGGTCCGCAAGGCCACCCTCGAGCTGCTCACCCTCGCACGCAGGCTCGGCGACCCTGCGGCACTCCTCTTCGGCCCTCCGGACGAGGCCGTCGTCAAGGTCCTCGGAGAGCACGGTGCCGCCCGGGTGTACGTCGTGGACAGCCCGGACCTCGAGGACTTCCTCGTCGCTCCCAAAGCGGACGCGCTGGTCACCGTCGTGAAGAAGGCCTCGCCCGCGGCCGTGCTCGTCACCGCCGGCAGGGAGGGGACGGAGGTCGCCGCGCGCGCCGCCGTACGCCTCGACTCGGGGATCATCACCGACGCGGTCGACGTCGCGCCCGGAGACGGCGGACCTGTCGCGACCCAGTCGGTCTTCTCCGGCACCTGGACGACGCAGAGCGAGGTCGTGCGGGGCACACCGATCATCACCGTGCGCCCCAACGCGGTAGTCCCCGAGGTGGCACCCACCGACCCCTCCCTCGTGCCGGTCGCGGTGGACGTCAGCGAGGGCTCGCACGGGGCGCGGGTCGTGAGCCGCACCCCGAAGGCCGGGACCGGCCGCCCCGACCTCGCCGACGCGTCGGTCGTCGTCGCGGGTGGTCGGGGGATGGGCTCGGCCGAGGCCTTCGAGGTGCTGGAGCGGCTCGCCGACGCGCTCGGCGGGGCCGTGGCAGCGTCGAGGGCAGCGACCGATCTCGGCTGGTACGGCCACGACTTCCAGATCGGGCAGACGGGAAGGACCGTGGCGCCGCAGCTCTACCTGGCCAGCGGCATCTCGGGAGCCATCCAGCACCGGGCCGGCATGCAGGGCTCGCAGACGATCGTCGCGATCAACAAGGACCCGAAGGCACCCATCTTCGCCATCGCGGACCTCGCTGTGGTGGGGGACGCCCACGCGGTGCTCCCCGCGCTCATCGACGAGGTCGAGCGGCGCAAGGGCTAGCCGCGACAAGTCCGCTCCCGCCACTTCCAGCCATCCCGAAGGGAACCAGCCATGACCTCGGTCACCGCCCCACCTGCTCACGTCGTCAACGAGGGGCTCGACCTCGGCACCTTGAACCTGATGCTCGAGGCCCTCGGCGACTTCCTCTCGGCCGAGCTCCCCGAGAGCCGGATGCTCGAGCTCGACCATGAGGACGTCTGCCCCGAGGACATCGTGCGCGCCATGTGCAGCGACGCCCTCGGCGTACAGCTGGTCTTCATCCCCGAGGAGTACGGCGGCCTGGGCGGTGGGGCCTTCGACTCCTACCGGGTGTGTGAGCGGATGGCGCGCGTGGACATCGGCCTGGGTACGTCGGTCTTCGCCACGTTCCTGGGCAGCGACCCGATCCTGATGGGGGGCACCGAGGACCAGCGCAAGGAGTGGCTCGGCCGGATCGCCGAGCAGGGCGTGGTCTTCGCCTACGCCGCCACGGAGCCGGAGGCCGGGAGCGACCTGGCGGCGATGTCCACCACGGCGGTGCCGGTGGACGGCACCGACGGGGCGGGGCCTGCGGGTTACCGCATCAACGGACGCAAGCAGTGGATCAGCAACGGCACCATCGCCGACGCCTGCACGGTGCTCGCCATGGCGCCGGGCGGGCCCTCGTGGTTCATCGTGGAGCGGGGCACGGCGGGCCTGAGCTCCGCGCCGCCCGAGGACAAGCACGGGATCCGGCTGTCCAACACCGCCGCTCTCTTCCTCGACGACGTGGTCGTGCCTGCCGCGAACCTCGTGGGGGGCGTCGAGGGCCGCGGGCTCGTCCAGGCGCAGCAGGTCTTCGGGTACACCCGCCTGATGGTGGCCGCGTTCGGCCTCGGCGGCGGCTGGGAGGCGATGGACCGCGCGATCCGGTACTCGACCCAGCGCATCCAGGGTGGGGCGCCGCTGAGTGAGAAGCAGGGCTACACCCACAAGCTGATCGTCCCGCACGTCGTACGCCTGGAGGCCGCTCGCGCCTTCGTCGAGGAGACGGCGCGCAGGATCGACGCCGGGGAAGGTGTGGACGGCGCCCTCAACACCGAGGGAGCGATCGCGAAGTACCTCGCCACCGAGGCAGGTGTCGCCGCGGCCGACGCAGCGATCCAGGCGCATGGCGGCTACGGCTACACCCGGCCCTACGTGGTGGAGAAGATCCGCCGCGACGTCCGGATCACCACGATCTACGAAGGCACCTCCGAGATCATGGAGATGACCATCGCGCGGGACAGGTGGCAGCAGCACCTCAAGACCCGCGGCGTCCACTACCTCGACGTCGCCGCCCAGGTCCGCGCCCTGCACGCGTCGTACCCCCTCGTCGGCGCCGACGTGGCCGCGCTCGCGCTGGAGTGTCTGGGCGGCGTGCTCGAGGCCTGCCGGGTCGGCCGGCTCACCCGCAACCAGCACGTCCTGCTGCGGCTCGGCGAGCTGATCGCCTACGCGGAGTCGGCCGCGGCCCTGGTACGCCGCGCCGTCGCCGCAGCGGAGGGAGCGCTGCCCGACAAGGCGGACCGGAGGTTCGACGCCGCGGGCCTGGCCGCGGTCAGCCGTGTCTTCGCCCGTGAGGCAGCGCTCAAGGTGGCCGAGGAAGGCGTCCGCTGGGTCTCCGGCGCCGCCGAGCAGGACGCCTCCGCGCAGCTTCTCGCGGGCCTCCCCCTGGAAGCGGTTCGAGCTGCCCAGGTCGGGCTGCTCGCCGACATGGACGCCGTCGCCGACGTCCTCTACGACCGCGTCGCCCCCTGACGCAACGAAGGACTGGCCATGAACGAGCACCACAACTCCCCGGTCGCGGTCGTCGGTGTCGCCGCGATCATGCCCGACGCCCCTGACGCCGCCACGTTCTGGCAGAACCTGCGCGACGGCCGGTACTCGATCAGCGACGTACCCCCCGAGCGCTGGGATCCCGCGCTCTACTACGACGCCGACCCGGCGGCGCCGGACAAGACCTACAGCCGCATCGGCGGGTGGGTGCGTGAGCACCCGTGGGAGCCGCTGGCCTGGAGACTTCCGGTACCGCCGAAGGTCGCAGAGCAGCTCGACCTCGGTCAGCAGTGGGCGGTCTCGGCCGCGCGTTCCGCGCTCGTCGACGCCGGGTGGCCGGAGTGGCACGTGGACCCCGAGCGGGTCGCGGTGATCATCGGCAACGCGATCGGCGGTGACAAGCACTACCGGACGTCGTTGCGCATCCAGTTCCCGGAGTTCAGCCGGGACCTCCAGCGCGCGCCGTCCTTCGCCGCGCTGCCGGCGGAGCAGCGTACGTCGATCCTCTCCGAGTGGCACGAAGGCTTCCTCGCCCACGAGGCGGACATCAACGAGGACACCATGCCCGGGGAGCTGTCCAACGTCCTGGCCGGCCGGGTCGCGAACCTGTTCGACTTCCGCGGGCCCAACTTCACCACGGATGCCGCCTGTGCCTCCGGCCTGGCTGCGACGACGGCGGCCGTCAGCGGGCTCGTCAACGGCGAATACGACGCCGTGGTCACCGGCGGCATCGACCGCAACATGGGTGTCTACGGCTTCGTGAAGTTCTGCAAGATCGGAGCGTTGTCGGCGACCGGCACGCGTCCCTTCGACGCCGGCGCCGACGGCTTCGTGATGGGTGAGGGAGCAGCGCTCTTCGTGCTCAAGCGGCTCGCGGACGCCGAGCGCGACGGCGACCACATCTACGCTGTGCTGCTCGGTATCGGGGGCTCCAGCGACGGCAAGGGGAAGGGCATCACGGCCCCGAACCCCGTCGGCCAACGGCTGGCCGTCGAGCGGGCCTGGGTCAACGCGGGGCTGAAGCCGACGGCCGCCTCGGCCATCGAGGCACACGGCACGTCGACGAAGGTGGGCGACGCGTCCGAGCTGGCGAGTCTGGGCGACGTCTTCGGCAGCTCCGGAGCGGAGCCCGGCTCCATCGCACTCGGGTCGGTCAAGTCCAACATCGGCCACCTCAAGGCTGCAGCGGGTGCGGCAGGGCTGTTCAAGATGGTCATGCAGCTGGACCAGAAGCAGCTCGCCCCGAGCCTGCACTTCCGTGACCCCAACCCCAACGTCGACTGGGACCGCACGCCGTTCCGGGTGAACACCGAGCTGCGGGAGTGGCCGGCCGACCCGGAGGGCGCACGCCGCGGCGGCGTGAGCGCCTTCGGCTTCGGTGGAACGAACTTCCACGCGGTCTTGGAGGAGTACGTCCCCGGACTGCACCGCTCCGAGCGCGAGTCCCGGTCCTTCGCGTCGGCGGAGGTCCCGCGTGCGAGCGTGACGGCAGCGGTCGGCGAGGCCGGCGGTCCGGCTGTGCCGAAGGCTCCGTTGCGAGGCGCTGTGGTGCTCGGTGGACGAGACGACGCCGACCTGGTGAAACAGCTCGAACGTCTCGCCACGGAGGCGGCGGACGACAGGGCACCGGCCCCGGCGGCACCCGATCCGGCACTCGCCGACGCTGCGGTCCGGGTCGCGATCGACTACGCCGACGCCGCCGACCTCGCGGCGAAGGCAGGCAAGGCCGTCAAGGCGTTCGGGTCCGGCTCGCCGGCGATGTGGAAGATGCTTCGTGCCCAAGGAGTCTTCGTCGGGCGGGGCCCGGCCCCCAAGGTGGCGTTCCTGTACACCGGCCAGGGGTCGCAGTACGTCAACATGCTGAAGGACCTGAGAGGCCACGACCCGATCGTCGCCGAGACGTTCGCGGAGGCGGACCGGGTCATGACGCCGCTGCTCGGCAGGCCGCTGTCGACGTACATCTTCGTCGACCAGGACGACCCGGATGCGGTGAACGAGCTCCAGCAGCAGCTGATGAGGACCGAGATCACCCAGCCCGCGGTGCTCGCCACCGACCTCGCCCTGACCAGGCTGCTCGGCTCCTACGGGATCCGCGCCGACATGGTGATCGGCCACAGCCTGGGGGAGTACGGCGCTCTCGTCGCGGCCGGTGCCATGACCTTCGAAGCAGCACTGGAGGCCGTGAGCGCCCGCGGCCACGAGATGGCATCGCTGTCCGTGGAGGACAACGGGGCGATGGCTGCCGTGTTCGGCCCGCTGACGGAGATCGAGCGGGTCGTGGACTCGATCGACGGCAACGTCGTGATCGCGAACATCAACAGCAACAACCAAGCGGTGATCGGTGGGGCGACCGAGGCTGTCGAGCGCGCGGTCGCCACCTTCCAGGCCGAGGGTGTCACCGCGGCCCGGATCCCGGTCAGCCACGCCTTCCACACCTCGATCGTCGCGCCGGCGAGCGAGCCCCTGAAGCAGGCCCTGGAACGCCTGGACCTGCACGCCCCGACTCTTCCGATCGTCTCGAACGTCACCGGGGACTTCTACCCGGCCGGCGCCGACCTGGAGACCATGCTCGACCTGCTCGGACGACAGGTCGCCTCCCCGGTGCAGTTCGTCCGTGGGCTCCACACCCTGTACGACGCAGGCGCCCGCGTCTTCGTCGAGGTGGGACCCAAGAAGGCCCTGCACGGCTTCGTCGAGGACGTACTGGGCGAGCACGAGGACGTCCTTGCTCTGTTCACCAACCACCCCAAGAGCGGCGACCTGGCGTCCTTCAACGCCGCGCTCTGCGGGCTGTGGGCCTCGGGCCTGGGACTCGGGACCGCCGAGCAACCCACAGCACCGGCCACTCAGCCGGAGCCCGTCGAGGCCGCCGACACGGTGGCCGCCTCCGCTCCTCGGGCGGCGTCACCCTCAACCGACTCACCTTCAGGGACCGCCATGAGCAGTGACAAGTACGTCGAGCTCGGCCGGATCTTCGCCGAGGCCATCGAGCAGGGTCTGCGGCTCTACGGTGCTCCGGCTCCTGCGGCGGCCGACCGGCCCGAGACGAGCCCGTCGGAGCCGGTGGTCATCAGCGGAGCAGCGCTGGGCCTGCCCGGCGTGGAGCACGTCTTCGACGACGAGAACCTGCAGAGGATCCTCGACGGCCAGCAGTTCATCGACACCATCCCGCAGCGCTTCCGGCGGCAGATGGTCGACCTTCACATCACGCGCCTGGTGAAGCGAGAGGCCGGTGACCCGACCTTCGAGACCATCGACGACGAGGCCGAGGTCGTGAAGCTGGCCGGAAGGCATGCGCCGCTCGACGTCGTCGAGGAGTTCGGCGTCGACGCCGCGCGCGACGCGGCGCTCGACTCCGTCACCCGGCTGGCCATCGGCGCCGGGTTCGACGCCCTGCGCGACGCGGGGATCCCGCTCGTCATGCGTTACAAGACCACATCCCTGGGCTCCAGCCTTCCGGAGCGCTGGGGTCTGCCCGACGCCCTCCGCGACGACACCGGGGTGATCTTCGCGTCGGCGTTCCCGGGCTACGACTCCTTCGCCGAGGACCTGACCAAGTACTACACCGACCGAGGCCGCCGCGAGCAGCTCCTCGCCTTGGAAGCCGTGCGCACTCGGATGCGCGGCGAGGAGCCCGCGGCGGCCGAGGTGGACCGGCGCATCACCGAGCTCCGCCACCTGCTCGAGCTGGAGCCGTTCACCTTCGACCGGCGGTTCCTGTTCCGGTGCCTGTCCATGGGGCACTCCCAGTTCGCGGAGATCATCGGCGCCCGAGGACCCAACACCCAGATCAACGCTGCGTGCGCGAGCACCACCCAGGCGCTGTCGCTGGCGCACGACTGGATTCGTGCCGGCCGTTGCCGACGTGTCGTCGTCGTCTCCGCGGACGACGTCACCTCGGACACGCTGCTGCCGTGGGTCGCCTCCGGCTTCCTCGCGTCCGGAGCAGCCGCCACGGACGACGCCGTGGAGGATGCGGCAACCCCGTTCGACCGCCGCCGTCACGGCATGATCGTCGGGATGGGGGCGGCGAGCTTCGTCGTCGAGTCCGCCGAGGCCGCGCGGGAACGCGGGCTCCAGCCGATCTGCGAGGTGCTCGGAGCGGTCACCGCGAACAGCGCCTTCCACGGCACCCGCCTCGACGTGAGCCACATCGCGCAGGTGATGGAGACGGTGCTCGCCCAGGCGGAGAAGCATGGGGTGGACCGCCACGACATCGCCGACTCGACCGTCTTCGTCTCCCACGAGACGTACACGCCCGCCCGCGGCGGCAGCGCCTCGGCAGAGATCAACGCCCTGCGCTCTGCCTTCGGGCCCGAGGCCGGGTCGATCGTCATCACCAACACCAAGGGCTTCACCGGGCATGCGATGGGTGCGGGCATCGAGGACGTCGTGGCCGTCAAGGCCCTCGAGACCGGCATCGTGCCCCCGGTCCCGAACTACAAGGAGCCCGACCCCGAGCTCGGAGAGCTCAACCTCTCGCAGGGTGGCGCCTACCCCGTGCGGCACGCACTCCGTCTGGCAGCCGGCTTCGGATCGCAGATCGCCATGTCGCTGCTTCGGTGGACTCCTGTTCCCGACGGGCGCCATCGGTCTCCGAGCGAGCTCGGTTACGCCTATCGGATCGTCGATCCGCAGGCCTGGCAGCGGTGGCTGGACACGATCACCGGTGTCGCCGGCGCACGCCTGGAGGTCAGCACCCGACGGCTGCGCGTGGTGGACGAGGGTCCGCCCGCAGCCAAGCCCGCGGCCGCGTCGATGCGGACCGAGCCCGCTCCGGTCGCGACCGAGCATGCGGCGCCCCCGCCCTCTGCGGCCGGTTCCGCCGGCTCCGCGGCGACGAGCGTCCCGCCACAGAGGGCTCCGCTCCCGACCGCTGCGGTCGCTCCCTCGGAGCCCGCGGTCGCACCGGTGGCGATGACCACGTCGGGCAGGGCCGCGGCGGCACCTGCCGCGCCTGTGGCGACGGCGCGGTCTCGCCTGTGGTGACGGCCGCACCTGCTGCGCCTGCTGCGATGCGGCCGCGGCTGCACCTGCTGCTCCTGCCGCGCCCGCGACGGCTTCGCCTGTGGCGACGGCCGCACCGGCTGCGCCGGCTGCTCCGGCTGCTGCACCTGCGACTGCGGCACCGGCCGCTTCGGCTGCGCCGCCGGTTGGCGTTGCTGCGGCGGGTCCGTCGTCGGATGAGGTGGCGGATGCGGTGGTGTCGATCGTGGCGGAGATGACGGGGTATCCGCCGGATCTGCTGGACCTGGATCTGGATCTGGAGGCGGATCTGGGGGTGGACACGGTCAAGCAGGCTGAGGTGTTCGCTGCGGTGCGGGCGCGGTTCGGGGTGGAGCGTGATGACTCGTTGTCGTTGCGGGAGTTCCCGACGTTGACCCATGTGATCGGCTGGATCCTGGACAAGACCGCGCAACCGGCTGCAGCACCTGCCGCAGCTCCTGCCGCGACTGCAGGTGCGGCTGCGCCCTGCCGCTGCCTCCGCGACTTCGGCTGCAGCTCCTGCCGCGACGGCTGCACCTGCTGCCTCGCGCCGCGCCTGTCTCGCCTGTGGCGACGGCTGCACCGGCTGCTCCGGCTGTACCTGCGACTGCGGCACCGGCCGCTTCGGCCGCACCGCGGTGGCGTGTGGGCGGGTCCGTCGTCGGATGAGGTGGCGGATGCGGTGGTGTCGATCGTGGCGGAGATGACGGGGTATCCGCCGGATCTGCTGGACCTGGATCTGGATCTGGAGGCGGATCTGGGGGTGGACACGGTCAAGCAGGCTGAGGTGTTCGCTGCGGTGCGGGCGCGGTTCGGGGTGGAGCGTGATGACTCGTTGTCGTTGCGGGAGTTCCCGACGTTGACCCATGTGATCGGCTGGATCCTGGACAAGACTGCGCAACCGGCTGCAGCGCCTGCCGCTCCTGGCACTGCTTCGGTGGATGGCGCTGCGGTGACGACTGCGGCGGCTGCAGCTCCTGCCGCGACGGCTGCTGCTCCTGCTGCGCCTGTCGTGCCTGTGGCGACGGCTGCACCGGCTGCACCAGCTGCTCTGCGGCTCGCACGGCTGCTCCGGCTTCGGCCGCACCGGCTGTGGCGGGTCCGTCGTCGGATGAGGTGGCGGATGCGGTGGTGTCGATCGTGGCGGAGATGACGGGGTATCCGCCGGATCTGCTGGACCTGGATCTGGATCTGGAGGCGGATCTGGGGGTGGACACGGTCAAGCAGGCTGAGGTGTTCGCTGCGGTGCGGGCGCGGTTCGGGGTGGAGCGTGATGACTCGTTGTCGTTGCGGGAGTTCCCGACGTTGACCCATGTCATCGGCTGGATCCTGGACAAGACCGCGCAACCGGCCGCGGCGCCTGCCGCTCCTGGCACTGCTTCGGTGGACGGCGCTGCGGTGACGACTGCGGCTGCCGCTCCTGCCCCGGCGGCTGCGCCTGCCGCGCCTGCCGCGCCTGCACGCGCCTGTCGCGCCCGCACGGCTCGCCTGTGGCGACGGCCGCACCGGCTGCTCCGGCTGTACCTGCGACTGCGGCACCGGCCGCTTCGGCCGCACCGGTGCTGCTGGGGCGGGTCCGTCGTCGGATGAGGTGGCGGATGCGGTGGTGTCGATCGTGGCGGAGATGACGGGGTATCCGCCGGATCTGCTGGACCTGGATCTGGATCTGGAGGCGGATCTGGGGGTGGACACGGTCAAGCAGGCTGAGGTGTTCGCTGCGGTGCGGGCGCGGTTCGGGGTGGAGCGTGATGACTCGTTGTCGTTGCGGGAGTTCCCGACGTTGACCCATGTCATCGGCTGGATCCTGGACAAGACCGCGCAGCCGACAGGCGGACCGGCCCCGGCACAGGTTGCTCCCGAGGCGGCCGAGACCACACCGGCCGCGGCCGGCGTACACCCCACCACTCTCGCCGGTGACCTCGATGCGGTGGACCGCATGCCGCGGCGCGTGCCGGTGCCGGTGCTCCGTCCTGCGCTCGACCAGTGCGTGCCCACAGGGGTTGTGCTCGGTCCGGGTGTTCGTGTCGTGGTGATGCGTGACGAGGGTGGGGTCGCCGACGCGCTGCTGAAGCAGCTGGCCAAGCTCGGCGTGTCCGCTCTCTCCATCGACCCGGGGACCTCCACCGAGCAGATCCTCGAGAAGCTGCAGGCCTGGGGTTCCGAGGGGCCGGTCTCCGGTGTGTACTGGCTCGCCGCGCTCGACGACGAGGGCCCCCACGACGCCCTCGACCTCGCCGGATGGCGAGAGGCGCTGCGCCGCCGCGTCAAGGCGCTGTACGCGACGATGCGTCGGTTGTACGACGACAGTCCCTTCCTCGTCACCGGGACCCGCCTCGGCGGCTTCCACGGGTACGACGAGGCAGGTGCCACCGCTCCGATGGGCGGAGCCGTGACGGGCTTCGCGAAGTCGTACAAGCAGGAGCGCCCGGAGGCTCTGGTCAAGGCGGTGGACCTGCCGGCGAGCCGCAAGACGGCTGCCGTGGCGGAGCTGCTCGTCGCGGAGACGCTGCACGACCCCGGCTGCATCGAGGTCGGTCACGTGGACGGACAGCGCTGGGGCGTCGGCCTGGCATCCCGGCCCTTCCCGCCCCAGGACGCGCCTGCGGACGGGGCGATGTCACTGGGCGCTGACAGCACCGTCGTGGTGACCGGGGCCGCGGGAAGCATCGTCGCTGCCGTCACTGCGGACCTGGCGGGGGCCTCGGGTGGCACGTTCCACCTGCTCGACCTGACCCCGGAGCCGGACCCGGCCGACCCCGACCTGAGGCGGTACGTCGACGATCGGGACGCGTTCAAGGCTGTCCTCGCGGCCAGGATGAAGGAGAAGGGGGAGCGGCCGACGCCGGTCGCCATCGAGAAGGAGCTGGCCCGCTTCGAGAGGTTGACCGCCGCTCTTGCGGCGATCGACGCCGTCAGGGATGCCGGGGGCGAGGTCCGGTACCACTCGGTGGACCTCACCGACGCGGACGCGGTGGGCAGGGTCATGGCGAGGATCCGGGAGACCACGGATCGCATCGACCTGCTGGTGCACGCAGCCGGCGTGGAGGTCAGCCGCGCGCTCCCGGACAAGGAGGCACGCGAGTTCGACCTCGTGCACGACGTCAAGGTCGACGGCTGGTTCAACGTCCTGAGCGGCGCCGGAGATCTTCCGGTCGGCGCAACGGTGGTCTTCTCGTCGGTGGCCGGCAGGTTCGGCAATGCCGGGCAGACCGACTACAGCGCCGCGAACGACCTGCTGTGCAAGGTCACGAGCAGCTTCCGGCGTACTCGCCCGGAGACCCGCGGGATCGCTGTCGACTGGACCGCGTGGGGCGGGATCGGCATGGCGACCCGAGGCTCCATCCCCAAGATCATGGCGATGGCCGGCGTGGAGATGTTGCCGCCCGAGGCAGGTGTCGCGTGGGTGAGACGCGAGCTGACCTCACAGCCCTTCCGGGGCGAGGTCGTGGTCGCGGGCCGGCTGGGTCGCATGGCCGCGGGGTACCACCCCACGGGCGGGCTCGACCTGGGCGCGGTCGACAGCCAGGGCGGGACGCTCTTCGGCGAGGTGGTCGAGGCGAACCTGCTCGACGGCCTGGTGGTGCGCACCACCCTGGATCCGACGAGCCAGCCCTTCCTCGACGACCACAGGATCGACGGCACGCCGGTCCTGCCCGGAGTGATGGGCATGGAGGCCTTCGCCGAGGTGGCCCGTCTGCTGGTGCCGCAGTGGCATGTCGTGGCCGTAGAGGACGTCGACTTCCTGACGCCCGTGAAGTTCTACCGCAACGAGCCTCGCACGGTGACGGTCACGGCGGCTCTCCACCCGGACGGCCGCGACCTCGTGGCCGACTGCCGGCTCGAGGCGGAGCGCCTGCTGCCGACCAGCGAGAGCCCGCAGCGGACGGTCCACTTCACCGGGCGCGTGCGGCTCTCGACGCAGGCCCCCGCGCGCGAGGAGGCAGGCCCTGTGGGGCGGACCGAGGGCACGCCGGCGCTCACCCCGCCGGACGTCTACCGCCTGTACTTCCACGGCCCGGCCTACCAGGTCGTGGGCGAGGCCTGGCGCGACCACGAGGGTGCGGCCGGACGTCTTGCGGAGCACCTTCCCGACGACCGGGACCCGGCGGGTGCGCCCACCGTCCTGCGCCCCCGGCTGGAGGAGCTGTGCTTCCAGGTGGCAGGACTCTGGGAGGCCGGCCACGAGGGCCGGCTGGCGCTGCCCGCCCACGTCGACCGGCTGAGCCTGCTGGACGAGCTGGTCGCCGAGCAACCAGCTGGAGCCGTCGCCCTGGCGCATCCGGTGGTCGGGGAGCCCGGGGTCTTCGACTGCGAGGTGCTGGACCGCACCGGACGGGTCGTCCTCCGGCTCGAGGGCTACCGCACCGTCCCGCTGCCGGGCGAGCTGGCCGACGAGGTCCGAGCTCCGCTCCGCGACGTGATGGCCGGTCAGGCCTGAGGTGAAGACCGAGATGCAGATCCACAGGCTGGGCGTTGTCAACCGCGGAGAGCCGGCCATGCGCCTGCTCACCGCCGTGGCGGAGCTGAACCGCGCCGAGGGCGCCCCCGACCCGGATCACCCGGGCATCACGACGGTCGCGTTCTACACCGACCCGGACGCCGAGGCGTGGTTCGTGCAGGAGGCCGACGAGGCGGTCAACCTGGGGTCGGCGACGTACGTCGATCCCAGCGACGGGCACCGCAAGTCGCGCTACCTCGACGAGGCGGCCGTCGTGGAGGCCCTGGTGAAGGCGTCGTGCGACGCGGTCTGGGTCGGGTGGGGCTTCGTCTCGGAGCGCGCCTCGTTCGCGCAGCGGTGCGAGGAGGCCGGCATCGTGTTCGTGGGCCCCGACAGCGGCACCATCAGGATGCTCGGGGACAAGATCACCTCCAAGCGGTTGGCCGAGAAGGCGGACGTCCCGGTCGTTCCCTGGGGCGGCGGGCCGGTCGACGACGTCGAGGAGGCGCTCGCACAGGCTGAGCGGCTCGGCTACCCGGTGCTGCTGAAGGCCGCAGCCGGCGGAGGCGGGCGCGGCATCCGCCTGGTCCGCTCTCCTGACGAGCTGGCGCCTGCCCTGGCCTCGGCGCGGGGAGAGGCCGAGCTGGCCTTCGGTGACCCCGCGGTCTTCCTCGAGCAGTACGTCGAGTCGGCCCGGCACGTGGAGGTCCAGGTGATCGCCGATGCCCACGGGACCACCTGGGCGGTCGGGGTCCGCGACTGCAGCGTGCAGCGTCGCAACCAGAAGGTCATCGAGGAGTCCTCCTCGACGGCGCTCGACGCGGCGACGGAGGCGGCGATCAAGGCGGCAGCGGTCCGCCTCTCCGCGGCGGTGGGGTACCACAACGCGGGGACGGTGGAGTTCCTCGTCGATCCCGAGACCCGTGAGTTCCTCTTCATGGAGGTCAACACCCGGCTCCAGGTCGAGCACCCCGTCACCGAGGCGACCACCGGTCTCGACCTGGTCAAGCTCCAGCTCCACGTCGCCGCCGGGGGCAGGCTGGAGGGCGAGCCACCCCCGGTCTACGGCCACGCCGTCGAGGGCCGGTTGTGTGCCGAGGATCCCGAACAGGGCTTCGTGCCCGCACCCGGCCGGATCGCGATGCTCCGGCTGCCGACCGGCAGCGGCGTGCGCGTCGACTCCGGCGTTCGCGAGTGCGACACCATCTCGGCCGAGTTCGACTCGATGATCGCCAAGGTCATCGCCTGGGGCCGCGACCGCGACGAGGCGCTGGCCAGGCTCCGCAGGGCCCTCGCGCAGAGCGCGGTCGTCGTCGAGGGCGGCACCACCAACCGGTCCTTCCTCCTCGCCCTCATCGACCGGCCGGAGCTGCGGTCCGGCGACGTCGACAACCGCTGGCTGGACCGGCTCACCGCGGCGGGCGAGCACGTGCCGCCACCGCAGCCGGTCGCCCTGCTGGCGGCCGCGGTGGAGGCGTACGCCGCTGAGCATGCCGGTGTCCAGGCGGCCTTCCATGCCGGTGCGCGGCGCGGACGCCCGGAGATGCCCGACAGCGTCGGGGCGAAGGTCCAGCTGCGTTACGCAGGGGTCACCTACGACCTCGCCGTGTTCCGCACGTCGCCGGGCTCCTACCGGGTGCGCACGGGCAGCATCGCGGCCGACCTCTCCGTCGACTTCGTCAACGAGTACGAGCGGCGGGTCAGGTGCGGTGGGCCGCCACCACCGTGTCGTGGCGGTGACGCAAGGGGCGATGTTCCGGATCGTCGTCGACGGAACCACCCATCGCGTCATCCGTGACGACGGTGGCGTCGTCCGAGCCGGGTGGCCGGCGTTCGTCGTCTCGGTCCTGGTGCAGCCCGGGGACCAGATCGCCGAGGGCGACCCCGTGGCCGTGCTGGAGAGCATGAAGATGGAGTCCACGGTCACCGCGCCCTATGCCGGCGAGGTGGCCGCCGTCGAGGTGGTTCCGAACGCGCAGGTCAGCGCGGGCGCCCCCATCCTGCGGATCCGGGCCACGGAGCCCGCGGGTGCCGGCGTCGTCGGTTCCGGAGCCTTGGACCTCACCGGCCTGGAGGCACGGCCCGCCGCGGGCACGCCCCCGTGCGACAGGGTCTTCGGGTCGCTGCGCAACTACCTGCTCGGCTACGACCTCGACCCCGCCGGGTTGAGGCGGCTGCTCGTCGAGCAGCGCAGGCTCGGCGAGATCAGCCCGCCCGGTGACGCGGGTCTGCTCCACTGCGAGGACGCCCTGCTCGACCTGTTCGCCGAGGTCGGGGCGCTGTACCGACCCAGGACGGAGACCGAGCCCGAGGACGAGCTGACGGCCACCAGCACCCAGGAGTACCTGCTCGCCTTCATGCAGTGGCTGGACCCCGATCGGGCAGGTCTGCCCGAGGAGTACCGCGCACGCCTGGTGTCGGCGCTGGCCCGCTACGGCGTGGACGGTCTGGAGCGCACGCCGCAGCTGGACGCCGCGGTGGTGTGGATGTTCCGCTCCTTCAGCAGGGTCGGCGAGCTGGCCCCCGTCGTGCTCTCGATCCTGGGACGCCGACTGCGGGCAAGGGCGGTGCTGGCGCCGCTGGCCGACGCCGACGATGCGGGCCCGCCTCGACCGGTTGGCGACCGCGACGCAGGGGAGGGACCAGGGCATCGCCGAGCTCGCCCGGGACGTGCGGTTCCACTACTTCGACGAACCCGTGCTCGAGGCGCTCGTGAACGAGGAGTACGACGAGACCGAGCGGGTCCTCGACGCCGTGGCGGCCGACCCCGAGGCTCCGGGTCGTGAAGAGGCGATCGTGCGTCTCGTGCGCTCGCCCCACCCTCAGCGCGGAGCGCTGTTGCGCCGATGGCTCCGCACCGACGACCCGCGGTACCGCCGAACGCTGCTGGAGGTCTACGCCCGCCGGTTCTACCGGGTCCGGGAGCTGCGTGACGTGAGCTTCGACGAGCGCGACGGGGAGCTGTTGTGCGCAGCGGACTACGACTGGGAGAACAAGCACATCCACCTGGTGGTCGCCTACACCCGGCTGGACCGGCTGCCCGTCGTTGCTCGCGCCGTGGCGGCGCACCTGGCCGACGTGCCCCCGGACCGTCAGGTCACCGTCGATCTCGCGACCTGGCGGGACGGTGCTCGCACCCCGGTCGAGGAGATCGCCCCGCAGGTGGAGGAGCTCCTGGCCGCGTGCGACTTCGGCCGAGTGCCGTGGCGCGTGGACGTCACCGTGACGAGCACCGGAGGGGAGGAGGCCGAGCACTTCCGCACCGTGCACCTCAGCTACCGGCCCAAGGCAGGTGGCGGCCTGACGGAGGACCCGCTCTACCGGAACCTCCATCCCATGCTCGCCAAGCGGCTCGACCTCTGGCGGCTCTCGCACTTCCGGCTCCGCCGGCTGGCCTCGGCCGAGGACGTCTACCTCTTCCACGGTGTGGCCCACGAGAACCCGAAGGACCATCGGCTGTTCGCGGTCGCGGAGGTCCGTGACCTCACGCCGGTCCAGGGCGCCGAGGGCGAGCCGACGTACCCGTGGCTGGGCCGGATGGGACTGCAGGCACTGGCCGCGATGCGCTCGGCCCTGGCCACCTTCCCACCGAGGGAGCGCCCCAAGGCGAACCGGATCGTGCTCTACGTGCGGCCGCTGTGGAACGTGCCGCGTGAGTCGTGGCCGAGCCTGGCCCGCTCGTTCGCCCCGCTGGCGGGGGGCGCCGACCTCGAGAAGGTGCTGCTGCGGGTCCGTATCGCGGAGCAGAACGGCCACGTGCGAGACGCGGTCCTCGAGGTCCAGGGGGTGGGGGGCCACGGGGTCACCGTCCAGGAGAGGCCGCTGGGCAACGAGCCGGTGCGCCCGCTCACGCCGTACCGCCAGAAGGTGCTGCTCGCTCAGCGGTTCGGCGTCCCGTACCCCTACGAGGTCGTGCGGATGCTGACTCCCGAACCGGGTGCGGCAGCCGAGTTCCCGCCCGGATCCTTCGTCGAGCACGACCTCGGACCCGACGGGACCCTCGAGCCGGTCGAGCGGGAGGCGGGACTCAACACGGCCAACGTGATCGTCGGCCTGATCACCAACCGGACCGCGAAGGTGCCGGAGGGCATGACCCGGGTCGCGCTCCTGAGCGACCCCACCCGGGGGCTCGGCAACCTGGCCGAACCGGAGTGCCGGAGGATCCTGGCCGCGCTCGACCTGGCAGAACGGCTGCGAGTGCCGGTCGAGTGGTACGCCGTGTCCTCGGGCGCGCTCATCGCGATGGACAGCGGCACCGAGAACATGGACTGGATCGCCGCGGTGCTCCGTGGGCTCATCGAGTTCACCCAGCGCGGCGGTGAGATCAACGTCGTCGTGACGGGCATCAACGTGGGTGGCCAGCCCTACTGGAACGCCGAGGCCACGATGCTCATGCACACCCGAGGCATCCTGGTGATGCTGCCGACGAGTGCGATGGTGCTGACCGGCAAGCAGGCACTGGACTTCTCCGGGGGTGTCTCGGCCGAGGACAACTTCGGGATCGGCGGGTTCGACCGCGTGATGGGACCGAACGGTCAGGCGCAGTACTGGGCGTCGAGCATCGAGGACGCCTGCCGCGTGCTCCTGCGTCACTACGACCACACCTACGTGGTCCCCGGCGAGCGCTTCCCGCGCCGTGCCCTGACCACCGACCCCGTCGATCGCGACGTGAGGACGTCGCGGCACACCGCCGTGGCGGGATCCGACCTGCACACGGTCGGTGACGTCTTCTCGGCGGAGCTGAACCCGGAGCGCAAGAAGCCCTTCGACATCCGGTCCGTCATGCGGGCGGTCGCCGACGCCGACTCCGAGCCCCTGGAGCGGTGGATCCGCTGGCGGGGTGGAGAGACGTCGGTGGTCTGGGACGCCCACGTCGGCGGCCTGGCCGTCTGCATGCTCGGTCTGGAGTCACGGAACCTCGCCCGGCGCGGGTACGTGCCCGCCGACGGCCCACCGTCGTGGACCTCAGGCACGCTGTTCCCGCAGTCGGCTCGCAAGACGGCTCGAGCGATCAACGCGGCCAGCGGCAACCGGCCCCTCGTCGTCCTGGCCAACCTCTCGGGCTTCGACGGTTCGCCGGAGTCGATGCGCCACTGGCAGCTGGAGTACGGCGCGGAGCTCGGTCGCGCGGTCACGAACTTCGCAGGCCCGATCGTCTTCGTCGTCATCTCGCGCTACCACGGAGGCGCGTTCGTGGTCTTCTCCAAGAGGCTCAACGCGCGGATGGAGATCGCAGCGCTCGAGGGTTCCTACGCGTCGGTCATCGGGGGTGCTCCCGCCGCGGCGACGGTCTTCATCCGTGAGGTGAGGGCTCGCACCGACCACGACCCCCGCGTGGTCGAGCTGCGCGAGGCCATCGACACGGCGGACGGCGCCACCTCGGGAGCGCTCAGGGCGCAGCTGGCGCGGCTCATCGAGGAGGTCCGCTCGGAGAAGCTGGGCCAGGTCGCCGACGAGTTCGACGCGATCCACACGATCCAACGCGCACGTGCCGTCGGGTCCGTGGACCGGATCATCTCCGCCGCGGAGCTGCGGCCGTACGTCGTGGACGCGCTCGAGCGGGGCATGGCACAGGTGATGGCCGAGGGAGGCTGAGGCCGCGTCACACCCTCTCCGGTCAGGGGGACAACGGACGACCCACCCACGAGTGCGCCGGGCGCGCGGACGCCAGGTCGGTGGAGCCGACCAGCAGGGTCGGAGGGGGGAGTGGTCTCTCGGCGGCGACCGTGACGAGGAAGACCCCGTCGCGACGCCACCACCCGGGCATGAGGCCACCCTCGACGGTCCGGACCTCGAGGCGAGCCCACCCGGCTGTCGAGACGTCACCGTCCTCGCCCGCGACGACCACCTCGACACTGCGGGTGTCCCGGCGAAGACCGGTCTGCAGCACCTTCAAGGCGCTCTCCTTGGCCGACCAGACCAGGTTGGCGGCGGCGTCCCGCTCGTCCCCCGGCCGGGAGGTGACGTAGTCCTGCTCGGCCGGGGTCAGGAAGTCGGTGACGAACCCTGCCGACCTCGGCTCGACGATCTCGAGGTCGCACCCCACCCGGCCTCGGCGCTCGCCCACGAGGCAGACGGCCCACCCCGCGCGGTCGGTGAGCGAGACGTCGAGGGTGAGCGGAGCCCCGTCGACCTGGACGTACGGCGCGCCGGTGGGGTGGTTCGCCACCTCGATCCGGGCGAGAGAGGGCAGGTCGGCCTGCATCCCGGTGGCGGCCGCGACGGCCTGCTTGCAGACCCACCGTCGCAGGAGGTACTCCGTGCGGCGCTTCGTGAAGCGCAGGCCGGCGGCCCGGTCAACCTCTCCGGAGGTCAGCCAGCTCTCCGTCGACGGGATCTCGTGTTCCCCGCGTGCCATCCACTGGATGGCCACGTCCGGTGCGCGTGTCACTGCCTCACGGTAGGACGTCGACCTGGTTCCGGCCAGGAGGCGCGAACGCCCCATGGGGAGACGTGTTGGCGGAGGCGGACGGGAATCGAACCCGCCGGACCCAGCTGCTGGGCCCCTACGGTTTTGAGGACCGCGCCCGTCACCAGACGAGAAACGCCTCCGCGGCCACTCTAAGGACCTGTCCGGACAAGACGTACATTGGCCCGGTGAGTGCCACCCCGAACGCCACGACCCAGCCCGGCCTCAGGCTGACCCAGTACGCCGCCGGTGGCGGCTGCGCCTGCAAGGTGCCGCCGGGGGAGCTCGAGCGGATCCTGACCGACCTCCCCACCAGCCGCGAGGGCGGCGACCTCCTCGTCGGGCTCGACCACGGCGACGACGCCGCCGCCGTCCGCATCGACGGTGACCGTGCCGTCGTCGCGACGGCCGACTTCTTCACGCCGGTGGTCGACGACGCCTACGACTGGGGCCGGATCGCCGCTGCCAACGCGCTCTCCGACGTCTACGCCATGGGCGGGACCCCGATCGTCGCCGTCAACCTGCTGGCCTGGCCGCGCGACAAGATCCCCTTCGAGCTCGCGGCGGAGGTGCTCCGGGGCGGCGCCGACATCTGTGCCGAGGCCGGGGCCCATCTCGCCGGCGGCCACAGCATCGACGACCCGGAGCCCAAGTACGGCCTGGCCGTCACCGGCATGGCCGACCCGCAGCGGCTCCTCCGCAACGACGCCGGGACGCCCGGCGTACCCCTGACGCTGACCAAGCCGCTCGGCCTCGGCGTCCTCAACAACCGCCACAAGGCCACGGGGGAGTGGTTCGAGGAGGCGGTCAGGCACATGACCACGCTCAACCGGGACGCCTCGCGGGCTGCTGTCGCGGCCGGCGTGCGGTGCGCCACCGACGTCACCGGGTTCGGCCTCCTCGGCCACCTCATGAAGATGGCCCGGGCGAGCGGCGTCACGGCCGTCGTCGACGCCTCCGCCGTGCCGTACGTCGATGGCGCCCGGCAGTCGCTCGCCGCGGGGTTCGTGCCCGGGGGGAGCCGGCGCAACCTCGACTGGGTACGCCCCCACCTCGCCTCCGGCCTCTCGGAGGACGAGCTCGTGCTGCTCGCCGACGCGCAGACCTCCGGCGGCCTGCTCGTCGCGGGAGAGCTGCCCGGGCACCCGGTGGTCGGGGAGCTCGTGCCCAGGAGGGACCACCTCGTCGAGGTGCGCTGAAAGACCCCTCGCATGAATCGGCAGGCTTCGGGTAGGTTCCCCGAAACGGGAGGAGAGCACGATGGTTTCTGGCAAGGCGTTCCTCGGCTGGCCGGTGCTGCGGCAGTTCACCGGCAAGGACCCTCTCGGCCGCGGTCCCGCGGTGAGGTCCCAGAAGACCGAGGAGATCTCCGCCCGGACCGTCACCGCTGACCGCGTCGCGCGCAGCGTCTGCCCGTACTGCGCCGTCGGCTGCGGCCAGAAGGTCTTCGTCAAGGACGAGAAGGTCGTCCAGATCGAGGGCGACCCGGACAGCCCCATCTCGCGCGGCCGCCTGTGCCCCAAGGGCTCGGCGAGCAAGAACCTCGTCACCAGCGACCTCCGCCAGACCAAGGTGAGGTACCGCCGCCCGTACGGCACGGAGTGGGAGGAGCTCGACCTCCCCACGGCGATGGAGATGATCGCCGACCGGGTCGTGAAGGCCCGCAACGACACCTGGCAGGAGCTCGACGAGCACGGCCGGAAGGTACGCCGCACGCTCGGCATCGCCAGCCTCGGAGGAGCGACCCTCGACAACGAGGAGAACTACCTCATCAAGAAGCTCTTCACGGCCATGGGCGCGATACAGATCGAGAACCAGGCGCGTATTTGACACTCCGCCACCGTCCCCGGTCTGGGGACCAGCTTCGGGCGCGGCGGCGCCACCGGGTTCCAGCAGGACCTCGCCAACGCTGACTGCATCGTCATCCAGGGCTCGAACATGGCCGAGGCCCACCCCGTGGGCTTCCAGTGGGTGGTCGAGGCGAAGGCCCGCGGAGCCAAGGTCATCCACGTGGACCCGAGGTTCACGCGGACCAGCGCGCTCGCCGACACCTTCGTGCCGCTCCGCGTGGGCACCGACATCGTGTTCCTCGGCGGGATCGTCAACTACGTCCTCCAGAACGAGCTCGACTTCCGCGAGTACGTCGTCGCCTACACGAACGCTGCGAACATCGTCAGCGACGAGTACCTCGACACCGAGGACCTCGACGGGCTGTTCTCGGGCTTCGACCCGGAGACGCGCACCTACGACCCCGAGAGCTGGCAGTTCGAGCGGCAGGAGCAGAACGGCGCCGGACGGCAGGACCACGCGATGCAGCGGGAGACCGCGAGCGCACTGCAGCACGAGACCCACGGCATCCAGGTCGACGCGAACCCGCCCCGCGACGAGACGCTCCAGCACCCGCGGTGCGTCTACCAGATCCTGAAGCGGCACTACTCCCGCTACACGCCGGAGATGGTCGCGCAGGCGTGTGGCGTCTCGGAGGAGGCCTTCCTCGAGGTCTGCAAGGCGTGGACGGAGAACTCCGGTCGCGAGAAGACCACCGCCCTCGTCTACAGCGTCGGCTGGACCCAGCACAGCGTCGGCGTGCAGTACATCCGGACCGGCGCGATCCTCCAGCTGCTGCTCGGCAACATGGGTCGTCCCGGCGGCGGGATCATGGCGCTGCGCGGCCACGCGAGCATCCAGGGGTCCACGGACATCCCGACGCTGTTCAACATCCTCCCCGGCTACCTCCCGATGCCGAACGCCGAGGACCACACCTCGTTGCAGGAGTGGATCGACGCGGTGCGCAAGCCTGGAGCCAAGGGGTTCTGGGCGAACGCCGGGGCCTACGGCGTCAACCTGCTCAAGGCCTACTGGGGCGACGCCGCGACACCGGAGAACGACTTCTGCTTCGACTACCTGCCGAAGATCACCGGCGACCACGGCACCTACCGCACCGTGCTCGACATGATCGACGGCAAGGTCAAGGGCTACTTCCTGCTCGGGCAGAACCCTGCCGTCGGGTCGGCCCACGGGAGGGCGCAGCGGCTCGGCATGGCCAACCTCGACTGGCTCGTCGTGCGCGACCTGTTCGAGATCGAGAGCGCGACGTTCTGGAAGAACTCCCCGGAGATCGAGACCGGCGAGATCGTCCCCGAGGAGTGCCGCACCGAGGTGTTCCTGATGCCCGCGGCCTCGCACGTCGAGAAGGCCGGCACGTTCACCCAGACCCAGCGCATGCTCCAGTGGCGTGAGCAGGCGGTCGAGCCGGTCGGCGACTGCCGCTCCGAGCTGTGGTTCTTCTACCACCTCGGCCGGCTCGTCCGGGAGCGCCTGGCCGGTTCCACGGAGGAGAAGGACCGGCCGGTGCTCGACCTCGCCTGGGACTACCCGGTCCACGGCGAGTACGACGAGCCGGACGTCGAGTCGGTCCTCAAGGAGATCAACGGCTACGAGGTCGCGACGGGCCGGCCGCTGTCCGGCTTCCTGGAGATGAAGGACGACGGCAGCACGCTCGGCGGCTGCTGGATCTACTCCGGCGTCTTCAAGGACGGCGTGAACCAGGCGGCCCGCCGCAAGCCCGGCAAGGACCAGTCCTGGGTGGCGCCCGAGTGGGGCTGGGCGTGGCCGATGAACCGGCGCATCCTCTACAACCGCGCCTCGGCGGACCCCGAGGGCCGGCCCTGGAGCGAGAAGAAGGCCTACGTCTGGTGGGACGAGGAGGCCGGTGAGTGGACCGGTCACGACGTCCCCGACTTCGAGAAGACCAAGCCTCCGTCGTACCGCGCACCGGAGGAGGCCGAGGGCGTCGCGGCCATCGAGGGCATCGACCCGTTCATCATGCAGGGCGACGGGAAGGGCGCGCTGTACGTGCCGCAGGGGCTGATCGACGGTCCGCTGCCCACGCACTACGAGCCGGTGGAGTCACCGTTCCGCAACCCGCTCTACGGGCAGCAGGGCAACCCCACCCGCAAGGAGTACGAGCGCCCGGACAACCGGATGAACCCCAGCCCGCCGGCGGAGCACTCGGACGTCTTCCCGTTCATCTTCACCACCAGCCGGCTCACCGAGCACCACACGGCCGGCGGGATGAGCAGGTACCTCGAGCACCTCGCAGAGCTCCAGCCGGAGATGTTCGTCGAGGTCTCGCCCGAGCTGGCCGCCGAGCGAGGGCTCGAGCACAACGGCTGGTGCCACGTCGTGACCGCGCGTGCAGCCGTCGAGGGTCGCGTGATGGTCACCGACCGGCTCACCCCGCTGCGGGTGGAGGGCAAGACCGTGCACCAGGTCTGGCTGCCGTACCACTGGGGCTCCGGCGGCCTCGTGACCGGCGACTCGGCCAACGACCTGTTCGGCATCTCCCTCGACCCGAACGTCCTGATCCAGGAGAGCAAGGTCGGCACGTGCGACGTCCTCCCGGGCCGGCGTCCCAAGGGGGCCGAGCTGATGCGGCTCGTCGCCGAGTACCGGCACCGCGCCGGCGTCGACGTCGACGAGTACGCCCCCGTGGTGACGACGGGCGTGGGCGCAGCAGGCCAGGGAGACGGCGACCCGACCGACGACCCGAGTGAGGCTGACACATGATCGGCAGGAACAGCCTGTTCGGCCCCGTCGACCCGGCGGTCGAGACCGGGTACGACGACCCGCCCCCGCGCAAGGGGTTCTTCACCGACACCAGCATCTGCATCGGCTGCAAGGCGTGCGAGGTGGCGTGCAAGGAGTGGAACGACGTCCCCGACCACGGCTTCGACATGCTGGGCTCGTCGTACGACAACAGCCACTCGCTCAACGCCAACCAGTGGCGCCACGTCGCGTTCATCGAGCAGCCGAAGCGGATGGGCGACCAGGAGTCCGGCCTGCGGCAGCCCCCGGTGGACCTCGGCATGCCGAGCGTCGGTGCGGAGGGCAACGGCGAGGGCAACGAGGTGCGGCTGCCCGACGGCACCGTCGGTGAGAAGCCGGACTTCCGTTGGCTGATGTCCTCCGACGTGTGCAAGCACTGCACCCACGCCGCGTGCCTCGACGTGTGCCCGACCGGCTCGCTGTTCCGCACCGAGTTCGGCACGGTCGTGGTCCAGGAGGACATCTGCAACGGCTGCGGCTACTGCGTCCCGGCCTGCCCGTACGGCGTGATCGACCGCCGTCACGGCGACGGCGACGGCAAGGCCGTCCTGAACGAGGGCGTCGCCCAGAAGTGCACGCTGTGCTACGACCGGCTCGACGCCGGCCAACGCCCTGCCTGCGCCCAGGCCTGCCCCACGGAGTCGATCCAGTACGGCGACCTCGACGAGCTGCGCGAGCGGGCGAACCAGCGCGTCACGAAGCTCCACGAGGCCGGGATCATGGACGCCCGCCTCTACGGCAACGACCCGAACGACGGGGTCGGCGGAGCGGGCGCCTTCTTCCTCCTGCTCGACGAGCCCGAGGTCTACGGGTTCCCGCCCGACCCGGTGGTCACCACGAAGGACCTGCCGCACATGTTCAACCGCGCGACCGCTGCGGCACTCGCGATGCTCGCGGGCGCGGCCATCTCGTTCCTGGGGAGGCGCGGATGAGTCCGGGTGTCGAGAGTTCGGACCTGACCGACGAGACCACCGGCCGCGAGGCTGTGATCGGCTCCCACGGCGGCAGCCCGGCCAGGCGCGACAGGCGCCGTCGCGGGGGCGGTGGCGGCGACCGCTCGATGGTCCCGGAGGCCGAGTTCACCTCCTACTACGGCAGGCCGATCGTCAAGCCCGCCCCGTGGGAGTACGACATCCCGGCGTACCTCTTCTCCGGCGGGCTCGCCGCGGGGTCCTCCCTGCTCGCCGCCGGCGCCGACCTCAACGACCTGCCCGCGCTGCGCCGCACGGGACGTCTCGCCGCGCTGGGCGCGCTGGGCTTCAGCATGGCGGCCCTGGTGCACGACCTCGGGCGGCCCGAGCGCTTCCTCAACATGCTGCGCACCGTGAAGCTCACCTCCCCGATGTCGGTCGGCACCTGGATCCTCTCGATCTACGGGCCCTTCGCCGGCGCGGCGGCCGTGTCGGAGGTCCTCGGGATGCTGCCGGAGAGCAAGGTCCGCGGACCGTTCGAGCTGGTGCGTCTCGCGGGACGACCCGCGGGGCTGATGGCCGGCCTCACCGCGCCTCCGGTGGCCGCCTACACCGCCGTGCTGCTCGCCGACACCGCGACGCCCTCGTGGCACTCGGCGTACCGCGAGCTGCCCTTCGTCTTCGTGAGCTCCGCCCTCGCCGCGTCCGGCGGCCTCGGCATGCTGAGCGCGCCCGTCGACCAGGCCGGCCCCGCGCGCCGGGTCGCGGTCGGGGCTGCGGTCGTGGAGCTCCTGGCGGAGAAGCAGATGGAGCGCTCCATGGGCATCACCGCCGAGCCCCTGCACAAGGGCAAGGCCGGCAAGCTCATGAAGGCGGCCAAGGCCCTGACGGTCGCCGGTGCGGCCGGGTCGCTTCTCGCGGGTCGCAGCCGGACGATGGCCGTCATGTCGGGCGCTGCCCTGATGGCCGGCTCGGTGTGCACCCGGTTCGGGATCTTCGAGGCCGGCCAGGAGTCGGCCCGCGACCCGAAATACACCGTCGTTCCACAGCGTGAACGGGTCGATCGCGGGGAACCTACTCGCTACCACGGCTAGGTCGGCGCGCCGCTCGGGCGTGTGACGGAGGAGGCAGACCATGGCGAACACGGCACGGACAGAGGACGAGGCGACACGGCCGCGCGGCACAGCGCAGCCGGCCGGGAACCGATGGCTGCTGGTCGGGGCGGGGCTCCTGCTCCAGTTCTCGATCGGCGCGGTCTACGCCTGGAGCGTCTTCGCCAAGGCGCTGCAGGACGCGGAGCCCTTCCAGCTGTCGAAGGTCGAGGCGTCACTGCCGTTCACCGTGACGATCGCGATGATCTTCGTCGGCACCTACACCGGCGGGCGGATCCAGGACCGCAAGGGCCCTCGCATCGTCGCGCTGGTCGGCGGCGTGATCTACGCGATCGGCATCATCCTCGCGTCGTTCGCCACCAGCGCCGACCAGCTGTGGCTGATCATCCTCGGCTACGGCGTGATCAGCGGCTTCGGACTCGGTGTGGCCTACATCGTGCCCATCGCGATGCTGCAGAAGTGGTTCCCGGACAAGAAGGGCCTCATCACGGGCCTGGCCGTCGGCGGCTTCGGGTTCGGCGCCGTGCTGACCGCGCCGGTTGCCTCGTGGCTGATCGAGCAGGACCCCGACCAGCCGACCAGCGCGTTCCTCCCCCTGGGCATCGCCTACCTGGTCATGTCGCTCATCGGTGCCTCGTTCTTCAGGAACCCGCCCGAGGGCTACACGGTGCCCGGCTACGAGGCGGCTGCCGGTGGCTCCGCCGAGGCTGGTCGCGACTTCACGCAGGGCGAGGCGTTGCGTACGCCGCAGTGGTACCTGCTCACCGCGATCCTCACCCTCAACGTCACCGCCGGCATCGCGTTGATCTCCCAGGCCGCCGGTAGCGCCGAGGGCATCGCCGGTTACAGCACGGCCGGTGCCGCGACAGTGGTCGGCGTCCTGGCCATCTTCAACGGCGCGGGACGGATCGTGTGGGCCGCGGCCTCGGACTACGTCGGACGCATGCCTGCCTTCGCCGCGATGCTCGGCCTCCAGGGCCTGTGCCTGCTGGTGATCCCGCACGCCGGGAGCGCGGTGCTGTGGGTCGCCCTCGCCGCGGTGGTCTACCTCTGTTACGGCGGCGGCTTCGGCACCATGCCCGCGACGGCCGGGGACTTCTTCGGTGTGAAGAACGCGGGTGCCATCTACGGCCTGATGCTCATCGGCTGGAGCCTCGGCGGTGTCATCGGGCCGATCGTCATCTCCTGGCTGCTCGGCGACGGCGACCCGAACTACACCGTCGCCTACAGCACCATCGGTGTGATGGCCCTGGCCGCGGTCGCGCTGACGCTGATCACGAAGGTCCCCAGGACCAGCAAGGCCTGAGGCACGCGGGGCTGCCGGGTTCGCACCTCGGGGACCTTGGGCAACGGGTGAGGGACGAAAGACCCATTTCTCACGGTGCAGGCCGGGGATACGGTCCCGGTGCCCGGCCACCTCGGTGGCGCCCCTCTCCCCGAAGGCGGTCCGTCCATGTCCGTCGCCCACCTGCACGAGCGGACCGCGCGAGACCGGTGGATGGCGGAGGTCGACTTCGACCAGGCCCCCTTCACCATCGCCTGGGAGGTGACCCGGGCCTGTGTCTTCGCCTGTGTCCACTGCCGCGCGGACGCGCAGCGACGCCGCGACCCGCGGGAGCTCTCGACCGAGGAGGGGTTCGCCCTCATCGACCGGCTCACGGAGTTCGGGTCGCCGATCCTCGTCTTCACGGGTGGGGACCCGATGATGCGACGGGACCTGTTCGACCTGATCGCCTACGCCGACGAAGCGGGCCTGCGTTGCTCGCTGACCCCGACGGCGACCACCTCGCCGACGAAGCAGCGTCTGCGGCTCGCCGCCCTGGCCGGCGTACGCCGGATCGCGCTCAGCCTCGACGGGCCCGACCCCGAGGTCCACGACGCGTTCCGCAAGGTCGACGGCTCCTGGGAGCGCACCATGACGATCCTGCGCAACGCCCAGGAGGTCGGCCTCAGCACCCAGGTCAACACGACCGTGACCGCGCACAACGTGGACCTGCTGCCCGAGATGGTGAAGTTCGTCAAGGACGTGGGCGCGGTGCAGTGGAGCGTCTTCTTCCTCGTGCCCATGGGCCGCGGGCAGGAGCTGTCGATGATCTCTCCGGAGGAGCACGAGCGGGTCCTGACCTGGCTCCACGAGCTCTCGCAGGAGGGCGACTTCGACATCAAGGCCACGGCGGCCCCGATGTACCGGCGCGTCGCCGCACAGCACAGCCGTGGCGGGCAGCACGTCGCCGGGGCGGGCTTCGCCTTCCACGACGGGCTCGACCGACCCGTGCAGGGGGTCAACGACGGCCGCGGGTTCCTCTTCGTCTCGCACACCGGCGACATCACCCCGTCGGGCTTCCTGCCGATCACCGTCGGCAACGTCCGCCAGGACGACATCGTCGACGTGTACCGCAACCACGAGCTGTTCCGTGCCCTCCGCGACCCCTCTCGGCTGACCGGCAAGTGCGGGGCGTGCGAGTTCCGCGGCGTCTGCGGAGGCCAGCGGGGTCGCGCCTACGCCGTCACCGGCGACCCGCTCGCCTCCGACCCGGCCTGCGCCTACGTCCCACCCGGGTGGGAGGGGTGAGCGACTCGCGGACCCGGGCTGTCGTCGTCGGAGGCGGCATCGCCGGCCTGACCGCTGCCTACCGCCTCCGGCAGGCGAGGCCCGACCTCGCCGTGACCGTCGTCGAGGCGTCGCCGCGTCTGGGCGGCAAGATCGTGACCGAGCACGTCGACGGCTTCGTGCTCGAGGGCGGCCCCGACTCCTTGGTCACCTTCAAGCCGCAGGCCGTCGCCCTGGCGAGCGAGCTCGGGCTCGCCCCGCGGCTCACGCCCGCCGTCGAGGCGACAGCCGGCAGCTACGTCGTACGCGACGGCCGCCTGCGGAGGCTGCCGGACGGCCTGGCGGGCTTCGTGCCACGCCGGCTGGGGCCGGTGGTGACCACCCCGCTCCTGTCACCCTCGGCGAAGCTCCGGATGGCCCTGGAGTACGCCGTACCCGCCCGCACCGACGAGGCCGACGAGTCCCTCGAGGCCTTCGTGACGCGGCGGCTCGGCGGGGAGTTCTACCGCAGGCTCGTCGAGCCGATGGCGAGCGGGATCTTCGGGGCCGACCCCGCGGACCTCAGCCTTCACGCGACGATGCCGCACCTGCGCGCGGCGGAGCGGCAGCACGGAAGCCTCACCCGGTTCGTGCTCGCCGAGCGCCGACGCAGCCGGACGACTGGCTCACGGCCGGCTCCCGGCGTCGTCGCCCCTGCGGGCGGCCTCGGCGAGCTCGTCACCGCACTCCGAGGCGAGCTCCATGACGTCGACGTGCTGACCCGGACGCGGGTGGTGGCCGTGGAGGACACCGGGCGTCGCCGCTACCGCCTGGTGCTGGTGGGGCCGGACGGCACCCACGGCACGGTCGAGGCGGACGCGGTCGTGCTCGCGGTCCCGGCCCGGGTGGTGGCCGCGGCGACGGGGACGCTCGACCGCGACCTCGCGCCGGTCCTGGGTGACTTCCGGTGCGGGACGACCGTGACCGTGAACCTCGGCTACGCGGCCGAGCACGTCCCTCCTCAGATCAGGGGCCACGGCTACCTGGTGCCGTCCCAGGAGGACCGGCCGGCGCGGGCCTGCACCTGGAGCTCGGCCAAGTTCGCGGGGCGGGCTCCCCGGGGGCACTCGTTGCTGCGGGTCTCGCTCGGCGGGCCCGGCCGGGACGTGCTCACCGGCGTGGACCACGACAGCCTGGTCGCCCTGGCCAGGGCGGAGCTCGAGGAGACCGTGGGTGTGACCGCGGAGCCTGTTCTCGCACGCGTGCACGCCTGGCACGGAGTGATGCCGCAGTACACCGTCGGCCACACCGCCCGCGTGGCGGAGGTCGAGAGGGTCCTTGCGAGACATCCCGGTGTCGTGGTGGCCGGCAGCGCCTTCCACGGCGTCAGCGTCCCCGACTGCGTCGGCTCGGCGGAGCGGGCGGCCCGGGCCGTGCTCGCCAGCCTGGACGGCTATCGCTGACAGTTCGAGGGCGCTCAGGCGGCCGAGGTCGCCCCGGGGAGCGTGACGGTGAACGTCGCACCCTTCCCGAGGTCGGACTCGAGGGTGATCGTGCCGCTGTGGCGCTCGATGATGCGCTTGACGATGGTCAGGCCGAGGCCCGTGCCGGGGATCTCCAGCGCGTCGGGGTTCGTGGAGCGGAAGAACTCCGTGAACAGCTGCTCCTGGTCCTCGGGCGAGATGCCGATGCCCTGGTCGCTGCAGCGCAGGACCACCGTGTCGCCGGCCTCCTCGATGCTGCAGGTGACCGTGCCCCCGGCGGGGCTGAACTTCACCGCGTTGCTGAGCAGGTTGCCCACCACCCGGTCGAGCTCGGCGGCGTTGCCGTAGGCGGAGACCTTCTGGGTCGCACCGACGAGCTCGAGGGTCACCTGCTGCTTGGCAGCCTGGGGCTGCAGCAGCTCGCTCGCGGACGCGACGATGTCGGAGAGGTCGACGGGGGCCGGCAGCAGCGGCCGGTGCGGGTCGCCCACCTTGGAGAGCAGCAGGAGGTCCGCGACCAGGTCGGAGAGCCTCGTCGCACCGCGCTGGATCGCGGCCAGGGACCTTCCGGTCACCCGTCCGTCCTCGGCGGTCTCGAGGAGCTCGAGGTGGCCGATGATCGCGGTGAGCGGGTTCTTCAGCTCGTGGGCCAGGGTCGAGATCATCTCGGTCTTGTAGCGGTCGAGCTGCTGGAGCTCCTGCACCAGCTGGCGCTCCCGCTCGTAGAGCCGGGCGTGCAGGACTGCCCGTCCCAGGTCGCGCCCGATCTCCAGGGCAGCGGTGATCTCCTCGTCGGTCCAGACGCTCGACTCGTCGTTGCGCCCGAGCGCGAGGTAGCCGAGGCACTCGGGGCCGGCGCCCAGCGGGGCCAGGAGCAGCGTGCGGCAGCCGCTCTGCCCGACGAAGTCGAGGACGACCCGGACCTCCTCCTCGGTGACGTCCGCCGGGGTGACGAGATGTGAGGCAGGAAGGATCACCGCGCGACGCTCCGACCAGCAGTGCTCGGCCAGCCTCGTCGCGAGCGCGACCACCTCGTCGGGCGGCACGACCGCGGGCTCGGCATGGATCGCGCCGCGTCCGCGCCCGGCGACCTCGCCCTCGCCCTCGAAGGCCCGGATCCACAGGGCGTCGCAGCCGAGGCCCCTGACGATCGGCGCGACACCGGCGTCGATGACGCGGCCCAGGTCGAGGGCGTTGCCGGCGGTCTGGGCCACGTCGCGGACGGCAGCGGCCAGGCGCACCTCCTCGCGGAGTCGCTCACGCTGCTTCGCGTTGCTGATCGCGATACCGGCCTGTGCGGCGTACATCTCCAGGGCCTCGCGGGCGAACCGGCCGGGTCGCAGGCCGTCGCGGGGCAGGTCCACCGAGAGCAGCCCGACCATCTCACCGGTCGGTGCCGACAGCGGGGCCAGCAGCGCGTCCTCCGGGTGCCAGGCGTCGGGTACGTCGAGGGGCTTGACGTCCGGGATCCACCCGCGGCCGGGCTCGCCGTTGAGCCGCTCGTGGGGGACGAACTTCAACAGCCCCCAGTCGTCCGCGATGTCGAACTCGCCGGTGATGTCGTCGAGTGGGGTGCGGTTCCCGATGAGCTGGTCGCGGGCGGCGTCGTCGCCGGCCACCGCCACCACCTCGAGGTCGCGGTCGGGGTGGAGGTAGCTCACCGCCGCGACGGCGAAGCCGGTCACGTCCGCGACGCCGTCGACGAGGGACTGCAGGACCGAGGCGAGGTCCTCGCCCGCGTTGACCCGGCACATCAGCTCGTGCAGCCTGCGCAAGGTGGTGACCTCGCGTGGTTGGTCGTAGGTCACGTAGAGCCCCCCGGTTCTGGTGGAGTGCGCGAGCAGATGGTCGCACCCGGCTCTCATTATCCGCGCGCTTGGGGCAATTCGGGCGTTTTCACCGCAAAGGTCGCGCTGCCCGGGGCTGTCAGACGGCTGTAGCTGCGGTCGGACACCCCCTCCCACCGAGGGCTACTCTGCGGTAACATTTTTCGCTGTGAAGCGATCGATCTACGACTCCGACCACGAAGCATTCCGCGCCTCTGTGCGTGAGTTCCTCGACCGCGAGGTCACGCCGCACCTCGAGGAGCACGCCGAGGCCCACGCCATGCCGCGCGAGATGTGGCTCGCCGCGGGCAAGCAGGGCTTCCTCGGCCTGGAGATCCCTGAGCAGTACGGCGGCTCCGAGGCCGGCGACTACCGCTACAACGCGGTCCTCACCGAGGAGCTCGCCAAGGTCAACATGGCCCTCGCCTCCTGCGTCGGGATCCACGCCGACATCGTCGCGCCGTACCTCGTGCACCTCACCACCGAGGAGCAGCGCGAGCGCTGGCTGCCGAAGTTCTGCACCGGCGAGATCCTCACCGCGATCGGCATGACCGAGCCGTCGGGCGGCTCGGACCTCGCGGGCCTGCGCACCACCGCGGTCCGCGACGGCGACGACTGGATCCTCAACGGGTCGAAGACCTTCATCACCAACGGCTACTCCGCCGACCTCGTGATCGTCGCCGCCCGCACGAGCCCGGAGAAGAAGGCCCGCGGCATCACGCTCTTCGCTGTCGAGGCCGGGATGGAGGGCTTCTCCCGTGGCCGCAAGCTCGACAAGGTCGGGCAGCCCGAGTCCGACACCGCCGAGCTGTTCTTCGAGGACGTCCGTGTCCCCGCCGCCAACGTCATCGGCGAGGTCGACAACGGCTTCATCCACATGATGACCTGGCTGCCGCAGGAGCGGCTCGGCTCGGCGGTGACGAACGTCCACCACGCCAAGCAGATCCTCGAGGAGACGATCCAGTACGCCAAGGACCGCAAGGCCTTCGGCCAGTCGATCGGCAACTTCCAGCACAACAAGTTCCTGCTCGCCGAGCTCGTCACCAAGATCGAGGTGGCCCAGGCGTTCGTGGACGAGGCAGTGGTGGCCCACTCCAAGGGCGAGCTCACCGCGATCGACGCCGCGAAGGCGAAGTGGTGGTCGGCCGAGGTGCAGAACGACGTCCTCGACCACTGCGTGCAGCTCTACGGCGGCTACGGCTACATGAACGAGTACCGCGTCGCCCGGGCGTGGCAGGACGCCCGCGTCACGAAGATCTGGGCGGGGTCCAACGAGATCATGAAGGAGCTCATCGGCCGCGACCTCGGGCTCTGACCCGAGTCACCCCGCCGCGCGCCGAGGTCTGAGCTGACCGCTCTTTCCAGAATCCTCCGCGGCCGCTCTCGATGACACGGTCGAGACGGTCCGGTCCGGGGCGGTTCGGCCTGGTCTGCGGACGTAGACTTCTCTGTTGTGATGGTCGGGGAGAGGTTGGCGCCGAGTCGTCGGCGGTTCCCGGCGCGTCCGTCCAGCGTCCGCGAGGCCCGCCGGATGATCCGCGACTGCCTCGTCACGGCCGGTCGCGAGGACCTCCTCGACACCGCGGAGCTGCTGGTCAGCGAGATCGTCACCAACGCCCTGGTCCACGCCGGCACGCCCGTCGACGTGGCCTTCTCCTTCGTCGACGGCGGTCTGCGGGTCGAGGTGACCGACGGCAGTCCTCACCTCCCCTCCCCGCGCGGCTACGGGCCCAGCGCGGGCACCGGCCGGGGCCTCATGCTGCTCGAGGAGATGGTCGACGAGTGGGGTGTCGTGGCCGACGACCCCGGCAAGACGGTGTGGTTCCAGCTCGCCTCCCGGGCGGACCTCGAGGAGCGTTCGCCGGGGCCGACGGCCCACCCCGGGAGACGAGGAGAGGTCCTCGACGTCGAGCTCCTCGACGTACCCCTGCTCCTGCACGAAGCCTGGCGGCAGCATGCCGAGTCGCTGCTGCGCGAGTACCTCCTGGCGAGCCTGGACCTCGAGTCGCCCGAGGACCCGATCGTCGTGCACGCGGAGGCCAGCGACGCCATCGCACTGCTCGCCGAGCACATCCCCACCTCCGGTGTCGGCGACGACCCGGAGCGGGTGATGGTCGCCGCCACCGAGCCGCTGGTCAGCAGCGCCCGGGTGGCCCTGCCGGTGCCGCTGCGGTCCGTCAGGCACTTCGCGACCTTGGAAAGGGCGTTGCTGACTGCCCTGCAGATGGTCGAGGCCGGGGAGTTCCTGACGCCCCCGGTCCAGCCCGAGCTCCAGGGCCTGCGGGCCTGGCTGTGCGGCCAGGTGATCTCGCAGAGCGTGGGCGAGGCTGGCCGCACCCTGGTCGCCCGACCATGACCCGCGGACGCAGCAGCTCCGGCCCCCGGCCTGGGACGTGCGGAGGGTCAGCGAGGCGGCGGCCGGCATGCTCGCCGCCGACGACGAGGACCGCATCGTGGCGGTCAGCGACCGGGCACTCCGGCTCCTCGGGTACGACGACCGCGCGGACCTGGTCGGGACCCGGCTCATCGGGATCATCCCGGAGCGCTACCGGCAGGCCCACCTTGCAGGCTTCACGATGCACTTCCTCTCCGGGCGCGCGCTGCTGGTCGGGCGGACCGTGGTCGTGCCCGCACTGCGTCGCGACGGCTCCGAGGTCGAGGTCGAGCTGACCATCCGCACCGACCGCACCGACGACGGCCGGACGCTGTTCGTCGCCGACATCGAGGCCGCCGCGTAGTGGACCCGCGCCGGGAGGCGGTGGTCGTGGGCCTGGCAAAGGACGGGGAGCACCGGTTCAGCAAGGTCCCGCAGGAGCAGGTCGTCCTGGTGGAGGGCCATGGTGTCGAGGGCGACGCGCATGCGGGCACCACCGTGCAGCACCGCTCCCGGGTGGCCGCCGACCCGACCCAGCCGAACCTGCGGCAGGTGCACCTGCTGGCTGCGGAGTTCCTCGACGAGGCGAGGCGGCACGGGTACGACGTCGGGACAGGCGACCTCGGCGAGAACGTCCTGACCGCCGGTGTCGACCTGCTCGCCCTGCCGCGTGACACCCTGCTCCACCTCGGTCCCGACGCCGTCGTGCGCGTCACCGGCCTTCGCAACCCGTGCGCGCAGATCGACCGCTTCCGCACGGGCCTGCTGCGGCTCGCAGTCGGTCGGGACGACGCCGGCGAGGTCGTGCGGAAGGCCGGGGTCATGGGAGTCGTCGTCGCGGGTGGCGCGGTCCGGGTCGGCGACCCGGTCGCCGCTGTGACTCCTCCGGAGCCGCACCACCGGCTCGAACGGGTCTGAGCTCGCGGGTCAGGGCCATCGCGACGGCAACCGTCCGACGCCGGCTACTCGCCTGTCGCGGCCGGGCTGTTCGCGCAGTCGTGCTCGACGAGCCGGCCGCCGACCTCGCCGGCGCAGCTCCAGTCGCCGGTGGCCCAGGAGATCGACAGGGCGGCAAGGGTCAGGACGGTGCCGGCGGCGAGCCCGGCCAGGACCATGGGCTGTCGCGGAAGCATGACGATGAAGGCGAGAGCAAGTCCGACTCCGACGATCCCGACCGGCAGCACCTGGAGGACGAGACCGAACGTCGTCATCACGCCGCCCAGGAACGCGCCGACGAAACGGATGAGGTTGCCCCGGCTGACGGGGGGCACGTGCGCTGTCACGGCAGGTTCAACGCGCGACCCCCGAGGTTGGTCACGGGGGTGAGAGCAGGGTGACACCTCAGATGCCCCTGCCGTGACCCGGCCCGGCCTCGCCGGCTCGCCGGAGTCCGTCGCCGGCACGACGAGGTGTGACAGAGTGTGGCCCTGACTTTCCGAGGAGGTCCCATGCTGACGTGGCTGATCGTGGCGTTCTGGGTGATCCTGGCGGCCGTGGCGGTGGGGGCGTACGTCGAGCGACGACGTGGTCGCCGGCGCGTGACGGTCGACAAGCCCATCTACGGAAGTCATCACGCCGAGCACGAGGGCCGGGGCCAGCTGCGCAACCACGGCGGCCCCACGGGGGGCTGACGCGGACCCGAGTCGGCGACCTGTGCGCCGGCACCCGGCACCGGCCGTGGTCCGCCAGGTCGCCGTCAGAACGCCGTCAGGTCCCGGCGAGAGCCTGGTCGAGGTCCTCGAGGATGTCGTCGACGTCCTCGAGCCCGACCGAGAGGCGCACGAGCCCGTCGGTGATGCCGACCCGCGCCCGGCCTTCGGGCCCCATCCGGTGGTGGGTCGTGGTCGCCGGGTGGGTGATCAGCGACTTGGAGTCGCCGAGGTTGTTGGAGATGTCGACGATGCGGAGCGCGTCGAGCACCGCGAACGCCTGCTCCTTCCCGCCCTCGACCTCGAAGGTCACGACTGTCCCGCCCCCGCTCATCTGCTGCGTGGCCAGCGCGTGCTGGGGGTGTGACTCGAGCCAGGGGTACAGCACCCGGTTCACGCGGGGATGCTGCTCCAGCCAGGACGCGATGCGCTCAGCGCCCGCGGTGGAGTGGAGCACGCGCATGCGGAGGGTCTCCAGGCCCTTGGTGAGCACCCAGGCGTTGAAGGGGCTCAGCGACGGCCCGGTGTTGCGCATGAGGGTCTTGACCTCGCCCTCGATGTACTCGACAGGGCCGAGGATCGCGCCGCCGAGGGTGCGGCCCTGGCCGTCGATGTGCTTGGTCGCCGAGTAGACGACGACGTCCGCGCCGAGGTCGAGCGGCCGCTGCAGCACGGGGGTCGCGAACACGTTGTCCACGATGACCGTCGCGCCGGCGGCGTGCGCGAGCTCGCACACCCGGCGTACGTCGATCAGCTCCTGCATCGGGTTGGACGGCGACTCGAAGAAGACGGCCTTGGCGGGCGTGGCGAGTGCCTTCTCCCACTGCTCGAGGTCGTGGCCGTCGACGAACTCGGTCGTGACGCCCCAGCGCGGGAGCAGGTCGTCGAGGATCGCGAAGCAGGAGCCGAAGAGGCTGCGTGCGGCGACGACGCGGTCACCGGCGCGCACCAGCGCGAGCAGGGAGTTGAAGACCGCGGCCATGCCGCTCGCGGTGGGGAAGCAGGCCTCGGCCCCCTCGAGGAGCTTGAGGCGGTCCCCGAAGCCGTCGACGGTCGGGTTGCTGAACCGGGAGTAGATGTAGTGGTCGGACTCGCCCTTGAAGGCGGCCTCTGCCTCGGCGGCGGAGGAGTAGACGTAGCCCGACGTCAGGTAGAGGGCCTCGGCGGTCTCGTCGACCTCGGAGCGGTAGAGCCCGCCGCGCACGGCGAGGGTGTCCGGCCGCCAGTCGGGGCGCTGGCCGTAGAAGGCGTTCACGACTGCCGCCAGGGGAGGCCGCGGGAGCGCCAGCCGTTGACTCCGCGGTGCCCGTGCTCGTCGAGGTCGCCCTCGAAGCCCTCGCTCACGTTGTACGCCGGGGCGATGCCGACCTCCGTCGCGGCGATCGCCGCCGCACGCGAGCGCGCCCCTGACCTGCAGATGAACAGCACGGGGCCGCCGGTGACCCCTGCAGCGACGAGATCCTCGAGGAACGTGGCGTTCCGCCCGCCGGGCCAGTGGTTCCAGGAGACGGTGACCAGCTTCTTGCCCAGGTCGGAGAGGTGCGGGACGCCGACGAACATCCACTCCGCCTCGGAGCGCACGTCGACGAGGGCGGCCTCGGGCTCGCGGTGGAGCAGCTCCCAGGCCTCGGTCGGGGTGAGGTCTCCGGCGTACGTCATGCCGACCACGGTATGGCGCAGGCGTGGAAATGGCTCGATCGTCCAGATCACGGACAACCGTCTCAGGAAGCGAGAAGGCTGAGGCGCGGCAGAGCGGTTACCCGCGGTGGCTTTTCTGCAGGATCGTGCAGTGCACATTCATGCGGGCGGAATTGGATGCATTTCGCCGCGGGCATGGTCCATGCTCTTCACAAGCGGTTCGGGACAACCGTGACAACTGAAAGCTTGAGACGAGGGCAAACGAGTCAACCCCCCCGACAGTTTGATCCCTAGCGCCACCCTCCCCCCCTGGCCCGTCTCAACACACGAAGGCCGTCCACCTCAGGTGGACGGCCTTCGTGTTTCCCGGGGCGGAGGCCCGCCGGCGCTCAGCCCGACAGGCGCTCGCCCGTGGTGGAGTCGAAGACGTGGACCTTCTCGGGATCGGTCGTCACGTGGACCGTCGACCCCTTCTGCACGTCGCGGCGGGCCTCCATCCGGACCACGACCTGGTTCGGGGTGCCCTCGACCTCGCTGGTGCCGTACAGGAAGGCGTCGGCGCCGAGCTCCTCGACGACAGCCACCTTGACCGGCAGGCCACCCTCGGCCTCGGTGACGATCCGCCACGCCTCGGGACGAACCCCGACGGTGATGTCGCCGCTCATCTTCGAGGCTGCCGCGCGGTCGACCGGCACGAGGTAGTCGCCGATCTTCGCGCCGCCGTCGCTCGGCTTCGCGCGGAGCAGGTTCATCGCGGGGGAGCCGATGAAGCCGGCCACGAAGAGGTTCACGGGACGGTCGTAGAGGTTGAGCGGGGTGTCGACCTGCTGGAGGAGGCCGTCCTTCATCACCGCGACGCGGTCGCCCATGGTCATCGCCTCCACCTGGTCGTGGGTGACGTAGACCGTGGTGATGCCCAGCCGCTGCTGGAGGGCGGCGATCTGGGTGCGGGTGGAGACGCGGAGCTTGGCGTCGAGGTTCGACAGCGGCTCGTCCATGCAGAAGACCTGGGGCTGCCGGACGATCGCGCGGCCCATCGCGACACGCTGCCGCTGGCCGCCCGAGAGCGCCTTGGGCTTGCGGTCGAGGTACTCCTCGAGGTCGAGCAGCTTCGCGGCCTCGCTCACGCGGGCCATCCGCTCCTCCTTGCCGACGCCTGCCATCTTCAGCGAGAAGGCCATGTTCTCGGCGACGCTCATGTGCGGGTAGAGCGCGTAGTTCTGGAAGACCATCGCGATGTCGCGGTCCTTCGGGGCGACATGGGTGATGTCGCGGTCGCCGATGAAGATCTTCCCTTCGGTGACCTCCTCGAGGCCGGCGAGCATCCGGAGGCTGGTGGACTTGCCGCAGCCCGACGGGCCGACGAGCACCATGAACTCGCCGTCTCCGATCTCGAGGTTGAGGTTGTCCACTGCCGGCTTCTCGCTGCCGGGGTAGATGCGCTGGGCGTTCTGGTAGGTGACAGAGGCCATCCGTCGTCATTCCCTTCACCGGCAGGCACGTGCCGGACGATCCGTGGTAAAGGTGTCGCCACCCGGGGTTGGGGGCAGACCGACTCTATCCCGCCCAAAGGGTTAAAAGTTGGCTCGAACCTGTGTCGGTCCGACAGCCGGAGCCCTACCCTGGGATATGTGGTGGCGGAGCGACGGCTCCGGGGGTGGGCACCTTGCCACGAGAAAGCGGCTGGTAGGTCAGCGGCGCTGCTGGGGAGCAATGGCGCCGAGGGCGGTACCGGTGCGAGGGAGGCCCACCATGGAGCGCCATCGGTGTACGAAGTGTCGTAACCCCATTCGCAGCGTCGCGGTCGGGCGCCCCGGTGCCGACGACGACGCCTGGTACCACCCGGACTGCTGGGTGGCCGTGCGCGACTCCGAGCAGGAGCGGTACGAACGCCAGGTCGCCACAGCCGGCATCTCTGCCCTGCTCGCGCCCTACCTCTCGGCCTCACCCGCCGCCGAGGTCCCCGTGCCCGCAGGGCCGTTCGCGGAGCAGCCCCCGGCCTGACCCGCACCCCGCCGGTCGAACCTGGCCGGCGCGTTCGTCCGGGCTGCGTGCGTCGTGCGCCGAGTAGCATGCGGCGCATGAGCGACCCCCGCGCAGGCACCCCCGCCCAGGCCTCGGACCTCGTCGACGTGGCCCACCTGGTCACCGCCTACTACACGGGCGAGCCGGACCCCGAGAACCCCGACCAGGCGGTCGTGTTCGGCACCTCGGGCCACCGCGGCACCAGCCTGCGCAACGCCTTCAACGAGGCCCACATCTGGGCGACCACCCAGGCGATCTGCGACTACCGGCGCGAGCAGGGGTACGACGGCCCGCTCTTCCTCGGCCGCGACACGCACGCCCTCTCCGAGCCGGCATGGTCCTCGGCGCTGGAGGTCCTCGTCGCCAACGACGTCACCGTCCTCGTCGACGACCGCGACGGCTACACCCCGACGCCGGCGGTCTCCCACGCCATCCTCGCTGCCAACGGCGGTCGCACCGAGGGCCCGGGTCTGGCCGACGGCGTGGTCGTGACGCCCTCGCACAACCCGCCCTCCGACGGCGGCTTCAAGTACAACCCGCCCCACGGCGGCCCCGCCGACAGCGACGCGACCAAGGTGATCGCCGACCGCGCGAACGCCTACATCAAGGCGGGTCTCGACGGTGTCCGCCGGGTCCCCTTCGCGCGAGCGCGCGCCGCTGCCGGGGCCTACGACTTCCTCGGCAGGTACGTCGACGACCTCCCCGCCGTGGTCGACCTCGACCGGGTCCGGGAGGCCGGCGTACGCATCGGGGCCGACCCCCTCGGCGGGGCCAGCGTCGCCTACTGGGCCGAGATCGCCGAACGCCACCGCCTCGACCTGTCCGTGGTGAACCCGCTGGTCGACCCGACGTGGCGGTTCATGACGCTCGACTGGGACGGCAAGATCCGCATGGACTGCTCGTCACCGTCGGCGATGGCCTCGCTGATCGAGCGGCGGGGGGAGTACGACCTGGCCACCGGGAACGACGCGGACGCCGACCGCCACGGCATCGTCACGCCCGACGGCGGGCTGATGAACCCCAACCACTACCTCGCGGTCGCGA
Organism: uncultured Actinomycetota bacterium; assembly: GCA_963701425.1. Taxonomy (GTDB): domain Bacteria; phylum Actinomycetota; class Actinomycetes; order Propionibacteriales; family Nocardioidaceae; genus Nocardioides_C. The sequence goes on from CAVPAG010000003.1 coordinate 172,890, forward strand.
TCCGGTATCTCCTGGGCGCACGGCAGGGCTGGTCGCCCGACGCGGCCGTGGGCAAGACGCTCGTGTCGTCGTCGATGATCGACCGGGTCGTGGCAGCAGCCGGGCGCCGGATGACGGAGGTCCCGGTCGGCTTCAAGTGGTTCGTGCCCGGGCTGCTCGACGGGTCGGTGGTGTTCGGCGGCGAGGAGTCGGCCGGCGCGTCGTTCCTGCGGTTCGACGGCTCGGTGTGGACCACCGACAAGGACGGCATCGTCCTGGCGCTGCTCGCCTCGGAGATCCTCGCAGCGACGGGGCGGACCCCGAGCCGGCACTACGCCGAGCTGACCCAGGAGTTCGGCGACCCGGCGTACGCCCGCGTGGACGCGCCCGCGACGCGCGAGGAGAAGGCGAAGCTCGCGGCGCTGTCACCTGACGACGTGACCGCCGAGACGCTCGCGGGCGACCCGATCACGGCCCGGCTCACCGAGGCGCCCGGCAACGGTGCCGCGATCGGAGGCCTCAAGGTGACCACCGAGCACGCGTGGTTCGCCGCGCGGCCGTCGGGGACCGAGGACGTCTACAAGATCTACGCCGAGTCGTTCAAGGGGCCCGACCACCTCGCGCAGGTGCAGGCCGAGGCGCGCGAGGTCGTCTCGGCAGCCCTCACCTCCTGACCGCCCACCCCACCGTCGTACGACGGGCGCGGTCGGCCGCTCAGGCCTTCTGCGCGTCGGCGAACGGGTCGGCGAGCCCGACGTACTTGGTCTCGAGGAACTCCTCGATGCCCTCGAACCCGCCCTCGCGGCCGAGCCCGGACTGCTTGACGCCGCCGAAGGGCGCCGCCGGGTTCGACACGATCCCGACGTTGAGGCCGAGCATGCCGGACTCGATCGTGTCCGCGAGACGCAGCGAGCGGCTCACGTCGCGGGTGTACGCGTAGGCGACCAGGCCGTACTCGGTGTCGTTGGCCAGCGCGACCGCCTCCTCCTCGGTGCGGAAGGTGATCACCGGCGCCACGGGGCCGAAGACCTCCTCGGCGAGGATGCGGGCGTCCGCCCCGACAGCGGTGAGGACGGTGGGCGGGTAGAAGTAGCCCTCGCCGTCGTGGGGCTTGCCGCCGGTCCGCACCTCGGCGCCGCGGGAGACCGCGTCGTCGACGAGCTCCTGGACCTTCTGGCGGCTCTTCTCGTCGATGAGCGGCCCGATCTTGGAGTCCTCCTCGGTGCCCCGCTTGACGGGCAGGGCCGCCATCTTCTCGGCCAGCCGCTTGCCGAACTGCTCGGCCACCGACTCGTGCACGATGAACCGGTTCGCCGCCGTGCAGGCCTCGCCCATGTTGCGCAGCTTGGCGAGCATCGCGCCCTCGACCGCCGCGTCGAGGTCGGCGTCCTCGAACACCAGGAACGGCGCGTTGCCGCCGAGCTCCATCGAGGTGCGCAGGATCTGGTCGGCGGAGTCGCGCAGCAGGCTGCGACCGACCTCGGTGGACCCGGTGAACGACAGCTTGCGCAGCCGCGGGTCCTTGATGATCGGCCCGGTCACGGGGCCCGCGCTCTTGGTGGGGATCACGTTGAGCACGCCGGCCGGCAGCCCGACCTCCTCGAGGACCGACGCGAACAGCAGGGTCGTGAGGGGGGTGAGCGTCGCGGGCTTGACGATCATCGTGCAGCCGGCCGCGATCGCCGGCGCGATCTTGCGGGTCGCCATCGCCAGCGGGAAGTTCCACGGGGTGATGAACAGAGACGGGCCCACGGGGCGCTTGTGCACCATCAGCCTGGCCTTGCCGTCAGGGGCGATCGCGAAGCGGCCCGAGATGCGTGCGGCCTCCTCGGAGAACCAGCGCAGGAACTCCGCGCCGTAGGTGACCTCGCCGTGAGCCTCGGGGAGCGGCTTGCCCATCTCGAGGGTCATCAGCAGGGCGAAGTCGTCGGCCCGCTCGGTGACCACCTCGAACGCGCGGCGCAGGATCTCCGCACGCTCACGAGGTGCGCTCGCGCCCCACGACCTCTGCGCCTCGGTGGCTGCCGCGAGCGCGGCCATGCCGTCCTCGGGCGTGGCGTCGGCGACCGTGGTCAGCAGCCGGCCCGTGGCGGGGTCCTCGACCTCGAAGGTCTCGCCGCTGCTCGCGTCGCGCCAGGTGCCGTCGATGAACAACCCGGTCTTCAGCGACTCGATCAGCTGCTTCTCGTTCTCAGCGGTGGGTGCCACGGTGACCTCTATTCGCTCGGCGTGCAGATGGGGTCAGTCTGTCGCGCGAACCCGGCGGAGCCAACCGTTTGCAGTCCGGGGCCTTGTCCTCTTGTCGCTCCCTCACGGAAGTGGGGGAATCGAAGAGGGGGACAAGGGGGACGAACCATGGCCAGGTACGACGTGCTGGACGAGGATCAGGCGAGCGGCTCGGAGAGGCCGAGCACGACCTGGGGCAGCACGCTGCCGAGCAGCTCCTCGGGGCCGAGCGTCTGCTCGCCGAGGTGCTCCTGGGCGATGCTGTGCATGTAGAGCGCGACCGCGGTCTCGGTGACCTGCTCCAGCGGGATGGTCGCCCGCCGCTCGAGCCGGGCCAGCACGTCGCCGATCACGTCGACGAGCTCGGCGCGGAACCGCCGGCTGTGCTCGCCGAGCACCTCGCGGGCCTCCTCGTTGCGGAGCGCGAGCAGCACGAACTCGGTGTGGATGAGGTACCACTGCCGGCCGAAGGGGTGCACGCTCTCGAAGATCCCGCCGAGCGACTCGAGCGAGAACTCCCCGGGCGGGACCGCCTCGATGGCACCGCGGACCGCTGCGAGCATCCGCTCGGCCTGGTCCTCGAAGACGGCGAAGAAGACCTCGTCGATGCTGGAGAAGTTCGAGTAGAACGCGCCGCGGGTGAACCCGGCCGCGCCGACGAGCTCGTCGACGGTGACCCGCCTGATGCCCCGCTCCGCGAAGACGTCGAGCGCGGCCTCGAGCAGCCGCGCCCGGGTGTTCTCCCGCCGACGAGGTGAGAGCGAGGGGCGCGGGGACACGGCGCTCACCCTAGTCCGGCGCCTCATGCCTGTGACCGAGATGACAACCTCCCGCTCGATACGTTTGTGTATTGGATACGTTACCGTATCGAACTATGTCGTCCCTTCTGTACCGCCTCGGCCGGCGGATGGCCCAGCGGGCCAAGCTCGTCCTCGTCGTGTGGCTCGTGGCGCTCGTCGGCTCCGGCCTCGTCGCAGTCGGTGCAGGGGGTCAGCTCCAGGACGACCTCACCATCCCGGGGACCGAGGCCCAGGAGGGCATCGACGTGCTCGAGCGGCAGTTCCCCGAGGCCGCGGGGACGTCCGGGCAGCTGCTCTTCGTCGCTCCTCAGGACGAGCAGGTCCGCAGCCATCGCGAGGAGATCCGGCAGACGCTCGACCGGGTCGAGAAGGTCGAGCACGTCGTGCTGGTGACCGACCCCTTCGCGCAGGAGCAGCGGGACATCGCGCTCTCCGACGACGGTCGGCACGCGCTCGCGCAGGTGCAGCTCGACATCCCGCTCGAGCAGCTCGACGAGCAGACCCTCCACGACCTGACCGAGGCCGCGCAGAGCCTCCCGGAGGCGTCCACGCTGGAGGTCAACCTCGGCGGGTCGATCTTCACCAACACCACCGTCCACCTGAGCATCGTCGAGGCCCTTGGAGTGATCGTGGCGCTGGTCGTCCTCGCGATCACCTTCGGCTCGTTGCTCGCAGCCGGGATGCCGATCCTGACCGCGATCCTCGGCGTGGGGGTCGCGATGGCGGGGGTCGTCACGGTCGCCTCGGTCACGACGATCAGCAGCTCCACCCCGACCTTGGCGCTGATGATCGGCCTGGCCGTCGGCATCGACTACGCGCTCTTCATCGTCAGCCGCCACCGGGGGCAGCTCGTCGGTGACATGGACGTCGAGGAGTCGATCGCACGCTCCCTCGCCACCGCCGGCAGCGCCGTGATCTTCGCCGGCGCCACGGTGGTCATCGCCCTCTGCGGCCTGGTGGTGGCCCAGATCCCGTTCCTCGCCGTCATGGGCTTCGCCGCCGCAGCGGCGGTGGGCGTCGCCGTGCTGATCGCGCTGACCGCCGTACCCGCGATGCTCTCCCTTGCAGGTGAGCGCCTGCGGCCGCGGCCGGGGTCGCGCGCGGCTCGCCACGCCGTCGTCGAAGCCGGAGACACCCACACCGTCGGCGCCCGCTGGGTCTCCCTCGTGACCCGGGTGCCCGCGCTCACCGTCGCGCTGGTCGTCGTCGCGCTCGCCGTCGTGGCGGTGCCCGCCAAGGACCTCGCGCTCGGCCTCCCCGACAACGGCACCGCACCCCCGGGCAGCACGGAGCGGGTCACCTACGACCTCGTGTCCGAGGCGTACGGCGCCGGCTACAACGCCCCGCTCCTGGTCACCGTGGACATCATCCGTACGACGGACCCGCTCGGTGTCATGGACGGGCTGGGCAAGGACCTCGGGCGCATCGACGGGGTCGAGGCGGTCGCCCTGTCGACACCGAACCCGAAGGCCGACCTCGGCATCGTGCAGATCATCCCCGAGGCCGCGCAGGCGGACCCGGCCACCGCCGACCTGGTCCGCGAGATCCGCAGCCGCGCTGACGACCTCGAGCAGAAGTACGACGTCGAGGACCTCCTCGTCACGGGCCACACGGCCGTCACCATCGACGTGTCGGACCGCCTCGCAGGCGCGCTCCTGCCGTTCGGGGTCGTGGTGGTCGGCCTGTCGCTGCTGCTGCTGACCGTGGTCTTCCGGTCGGTCGCGGTGCCCGTCAAGGCGACGCTGGGCTACCTGCTGTCGGTGGCAGCCTCGTTCGGTGCCGTGGTCGCGGTGTTCCAGTGGGGCTGGTTCGCCGAGGCGCTGAACGTGTCACGGGTGGGCCCGGTCATCTCGTTCATGCCGATCATCCTCATGGGCGTGCTGTTCGGCCTCGCCATGGACTACGAGGTCTTCCTCGTCTCGAGGATGCGCGAGGAGTTCGTCCACGTCGGCGACGCGCAACGCGCCATCCACAAGGGCTTCACCTCCAGCGCACGGGTGGTGACCGCCGCGGCGGTGATCATGATCAGCGTCTTCGCGGCGTTCGTGCCGAACAGCGACGCCTCGGTCAAGCCGATCGCGTGGGGCCTGGCCGTCGGGGTCTTCGTCGACGCCTTCGTCGTGAGGATGACCCTGGTGCCGGCCGTTCTGGCGCTCCTCGGGGACCGGGCCTGGTGGCTGCCGTCCTGGCTCGACCGCAGGCTGCCGGCGCTCGACGTCGAGGGCGCGGGGCTCGAGCACCACCTCGACCACGAGGCGTGGACCGCGCAGCACGGCCCCGCCGTCGTGCGTGCCGAGGGCGTGCGCATCGACGACGAGCAGGGACTGACCGTCGTGCCGCCGTTCGACGCGGTCGTCCGGCCGGGGGAGCTGCTTGTGATCCGCACTCAGGACCGGGTGGCGCGCCGGGCGCTCATGGCCGCGCTCGCCGGCCGGCTCGACGTCAGCGGCGGACGCCTGGTCGTCCTCGACCGTGTGCTGCCTGACGAGGCGGCCGCCGTGCGGTCGCGGGTGCACCTGTTCGGTCGGTTCCCGCGGGTGGAGCGTCTCGGCCGCATCGGGCGCCGCCGTACCCCGGAGCCCGTGCTGGTCGTGGTCGACGACGTCGACGTGTTCACCAGCGACGACGAGCTCCTACGGCGCTGGGAGCTGCTCGCGACCCTCACCGCTCGTGGCGTGACCGTGGTCGCCGGAGCGGCCCGCGAGCCCCGCGACGTGGCCGGACTGCCTGCCGCGCGCCTGGCCACCCTGACCCTGCCCGCGGAGGGCGCAGCGCGCCCCGCGACCGAGGAGGCGACGCTGTGAGGCGACTGGCCGTGAACCGTGTCCTGGTGGCCACCGTGCTGCTCCCCGTTCTCTTCGGCTCGCTCGTGCTGTGGTCGCTCAGCGACCGGGTCGACCGGATCGACGCGGTGCCCGCCGCCGTCGTGAACCTCGACGAGCCGGTGAAGACCGGCAAGGGCGAGGACAGGCAGACCATCGCGGCCGGCCGCCTCCTCGCGGCAGGTCTCACCTCCCAGCAGAGGGAGGAGCACACGCTCGCCTGGGAGCTGACCAGCCCCGACTCCGCGTCGGAGGGACTGCGCGAGGGTGGCTACTACGCGGTGATCACGATCCCGAAGGGCTTCTCCAGGACGGTCGCGGGACTGACCCGCAACGACCCGGAGACCGCGCGCATCACCGTGCGCAGCAACGACTCCGCGAGTGCGCTGCTCGGGCTCGTGAGTGACCAGATCGGCGACGTGGCCGCCGCGCGGCTCAACCAGCGGATCACCGCCACGTTCCTGGAGGGGATGTACGCGAAGACCGGTGAGCTGAAGGCCTCCCTCGGCAAGGCCGCGAAGGGTGCGGACCGTCTCGCCGACGGCGCCGTCCGGCTCGGCGAGGGCACCACTGCGCTGTCCACGGGGGCCGGGGAGCTGGCCGGAGGCCTGGACACCCTCTCCGGCGGCGCCGGCCGTCTCGCCGACGGAGCAGACCGAATCGCCGGGGGAGCGAGCAGGCTCGCCGACGGCACCTCCCGGCTCAGCGCCGGTGCTGGTGAGCTCGCCGGCGGGGCCGACAGGCTGGCCGACGGCCTCGGGCGCATGCACGCACGGGTCCGGCCGCTGCCCGGACAGACCCGGCAGCTCGCCGACGGGGCGGACAGGCTCGCCGAGGGGACCAAGGGCTGGTCCGAGGTGCTGCTCGCCTGGAAGCAGGCCTGCCAGACCGACCCGGTGCTCACGGGCAGCCACGCGCGGTTGTGCGCGGCGACGATCCAGGCCGTCGGCGTCGACAACGGCAACGCCGAGGCGATGGTCTCCGGCTCGCGGAGGCTCGCCGACGGGGCCGACCGGCTCGCCGACGGCACTCCCGCTTTGGTCTCAGCGGTCGGCAGGGCCGCGCGAGGCGCGGACCGGCTGGCAGGCGGAGCGGACCGCCTCGCGACGGGCGCGCGGAGGCTCGACACCGGCACGGACCGGCTGGCCGCCGGTGCGCAGGAGCTCGGCTCGGGCGCGGGCCGGCTCGCCTCCGGGGCGACCCAGGCCAGTGACGGTGCCGCGCGGCTCGCTGACGGCAGCAGCCGGGTCGCGAGCGGCACCTCGCGCCTCAGCAACGGGTCTCGCGAGCTCGCGACCGGCCTCGGCAGGGGAGCGGACAGGATCCCGACCCTCACCCCGGAGAAGCGCAAGGCCCTGGCCGGGGCGGTGGCCGAGCCCGTGGTCAGCGACGCCGACCGGCTCAACGCCACCCCGTCCGCCGCCACGAGCCTCGCCCCCGGCGTCCTCGCCCTCGCCCTGTGGCTGGGTGCCTTCGTGACCTACCTGGTGCGGCGTGCGCTCCCGGCGCAGGCTCTCGCGTCCGCCACCACGCCCTTCCGGGTCGCCCTCGCCGGGTGGCTCCCGGCGCTGGTGGTCGGGCTCGTCCAGAGCGTGCTGCTCTTCGCCGTGCTGGGTCTGTTCGACGTGGTCATGGAGTCGCCCGTGGGCGTCGCGGTGTTCCTCCTGGTGCCCGCCGCGGCCTTCGCGGCGCTGAACCAGGCCTTCGTCGCCGTCTTCGGACCCAAGCGCGGCTGGATGGTCTCGATCGTCTTCGCCGTCCTCCAGGCGGTCTCCCTCGGCGGTCTGGTGCCGGTCGACACCGCACCCGCCCTGATCCAGTCGCTCAGCGGGGTCCTCCCGGTCTCGCTCGCAGCCGAGGGGATCGGCAACCTGACCCTCGGCGGGCGGGTCGGGTCGGTGGCCGGGTCGGCCGTGGCCCTGCTGGTCTGGGGCGCGGCCGCGCTCGCGGTCACGACCGTCGCCGCCCGGCGCCGCCAGCGCCTGACGCTGTCCGACGTACGCCGGCAGGTGGCGGTGCGGCACGCCTGACCGCCCTCGTCGCTGCATGCGTGGCGATGGGGCGGGTACGTCGAGGGCGGAAACGTTCTCTGGAAGGAGTGCGCGATGCCCTCGAACATCAAGAACGAGAAGCAGTACGAAGCGCTGAAGGACAAGGGCATGTCCAAGGAGCGCGCGGCCAAGATCGCCAACTCGCCCGGGTCCTCCAGCCGTGGCGGGAAGAAGAGCGGCTCCGGCAGCAGCTCGAGCCAGGGCGGCTCCAGCGCTCAGAAGAAGGAAGCCGGCCGCAAGGGCGGCAAGTCCTCCGCCAAGAAGTCCTGACGGGGTTCGTCGGCGCCTGAGGACGTCCACCCAGGACTGAGGAGGGGCCGCGGGCCTGAGATAGGGAGTACGCCGGATGTGCCCGGCGCGTCTTACCGCGAGTCTCGAGGTGTCGCCATGACGGGCGGCACATGACTCGGGAGGGCGAGATGTACTTCATGAACCCCGGCACGGCCCTGGACCTCGCACGTTTCCGCATCGACCAGGACCTGGCGCGGGCCGAGGCTCACCGGGTGGCCCGAGAGATCAAGGCGGCCCGGAAGGCAGCGCGCCCGGAGGCACCGCCCGCGAGGCCCCGAGGCCGTCGGACGGCGGTCGTCCGCGGAGCCGCCGCGATGCGTTTCGGTCACTGAGCACTGGCGCGGCGAGACTGAGGGGCGGGCGCCGGAGCCTGAGCGCTCCCTCCGGATGCGGCAGCGCTCCCCTTAGGGGAAGTCTTGAATCGCAGACATGTGCACTCAGCCCCCGGAGCCCCCGATGATGTTCCCGAACTACGACGCGGACGCGGCCGTCCGTGTCGCTCGGCAGGATGTCGAGAGACACGTCGCGGCTGCCCATGCACGCGCCCTCACGAAGCGGGCCCGACGCGAGGCCAGGGAGGCGCAGTCGGCCGCCCGTGCCCGTGGCGAGGTTGCTCCCGCGCCCACGTGGCGAGAGAGGCTGCACCTCCCCGCCGCCGTGCACCTCGGGCCGGTCGGTCAGTAGCCGAGCAGCTGCTCGAACGGCGTCGGGTTGTCGAACGGGTCCGGCCGACCCGTGCTGCGCCGACCCACGACGAGGTCCGCGAGCTCTCGCCCGGCCCGGTCGACCCGCTCGGCCAGCGACCCGGACACGTTGCTGCCGAAGTCCTCGCTCGCGCCGAAGACGCCCGTGGGCACGACGACCGCGCGGAGGTAGGCGAACAGCGGCCGCATCGCGAAGTCGATCACCAGCGAGTGGCGGGCGGTGCCGGCGGTGGCGGCGACCAGCACCGGCTTGCCGGCGAGCGAGTCCTCCTCGAGGACGTCGAAGAAGCTCTTGAACAGTCCGCTGTAGGACGCGCTGAACACCGGGGTCACCGCGATCACGCCGTCGGCGTCCGTGACCTTCCGGACGGCGGCCGCGAGGGTCTCGCTGGGGAAGCCGGTGAGCAGGTTGTTGGTGATGTCCTGCGCGAGGTCGCGCAGCTCGACGACCTCGACCTGCACCTGCTCGTCGTACAGCCTCAACGCCCGGTCCGTCGCCTCCGCGAGCCGGTCGGCGAGCAGCCGGGTCGAGGAGGGCCGGCTCAGCCCGGCGGTGACCACGGCGATCGTGCGGGGTCGTCCGGCGTCGGTCGGCCGGTTCATCGTGCCACCGCCTCGGGGGAGCGGCCGGTGACGTCGTCGCCGGCCGCGTGGACCGTGGTGTCCCTGGCGCCGCCGGCGGCCGCGACGAGCGACTCGTGGGTCGGGGCGTCCGGGACGTGGGCGGGCCTGAGAGCAGCGAACTCCTTGCGCAGCACCGGGACGACCTCGCTGCCGAGGATCTCGAGCTGCTCGAGCACGGTCTCCAGCGGCAGGCCGGCGTGGTCCATCAGGAACAGCTGACGCTGGTAGTCGCCGACGTACTCCCGGAAGCCGAGCGTGCGCTCGATGACCTGCTGGGGGCTGCCGACGGTCAGCGGCGTCTGCGCCGTGAACTCCTCGAGCGAGGGGCCGTGGCCGTAGACCGGGGCGTTGTCGAAGTAGGGGCGGAACTCCCGCACCGCGTCCTGGCTGTTCTTGCGCATGAACACCTGGCCGCCGAGCCCGACGATCGCCTGGTCCGCGGAGCCGTGGCCGTAGTGCTCGAAGCGGCGGCGGTACAGCCCGATCATCCGCTGCGTGTGCTCCTTGGGCCAGAAGATGTGGTTGGCGAAGAAGCCGTCGCCGTAGTAGGCCGCCTGCTCGGCGATCTCGGGGCTTCGGATCGAGCCGTGCCACACGAACGGCGGCACCCCGTCGAGAGGTCGCGGGGTCGAGGTGAAGCCCTGCAACGGGGTGCGGAACTTGCCCTCCCAGCTCACGACGTCCTCGCGCCAGAGCCGGTGGAGCAGGTGGTAGTTCTCGATCGCGAGCGGGATGCCCTCGCGGATGTCCTTGCCGAACCACGGGTACACCGGGCCGGTGTTGCCGCGCCCCATCATCAGGTCGACGCGGCCGTCGGTGAGGTGCTGGAGCTTGGCGTAGTTCTCCGCGATCAGGACCGGGTCCGTGGTGGTGATCAGCGTCGTCGCGGTCGAGAGGATGATCCGCTCCGTCTGGGCGCCGATGTAGGCCAGCGTCGTGGTGGGCGCGGAGGCGATGAACGGCGGGTTGTGGTGCTCCCCGGTCGCGAAGACGTCGAGCCCGACCTCCTCCGCCTTCTTGGCGATCGCGACGGTCGCCTTGATGCGCTCGTGCTCGCTCGGGGTCCGGCCGGTCGTGGGGTCGGTCGTGACGTCGCCGACGGTGAAGATGCCGAACTGCATCAGGGTTACCTCCTCGGTGGGGACGGGCGGACAGCTGGTTAGTTCGATCTTCAACTATCCGTCCGTCACAACCATCCCAGGTGCGACCCTATTCCGCCACCTGCGGCGTGTGCGGACAGCAGACCGCCTCGCCCGTGCGCGACGGACGAGGCGGTGCCGGGGGTACGACGGGCGTGGCCGGTCAGCCGCGGCGCAGGATGTCGCGGAGCACGACCGGGTAGTTGGTGATGATCCCGTCCACGCCGAGGTCGATGTACTCGCGCATCACGCTGCCGCTGTTGATCGTGTAGACGCTGATCGTCATGCCGCGCTCGTGCACCGCGTCCACGAGCGCCTGGTCGGTGACCCGGTAGCTCGGGTTGACCTGCTCGGCCCAGCCTGATGCGTCGTCGAGCTCGGCCGTCGAGGGCCGGTAGCCGAACAGCAGACCGATCGGGACCTCGGGGGCGCGGTCGTGGAAGGCCCGCATCGAGCCGTGGTCGAACGACTGCACCACCAGGCTGTCCGAGGCGAGTGCTGCGGCCAGGTACCCCGGGACCGACCGCAGCTCCTTGTCGATGTCGGCCTCGATCCCCGGGTAGAGCTCGGGCGCCTTGACCTCGAGGAGGAGACCGGCGCGGGTGCCGATCGTCTTCACGACCTCGCGCAGGGTCGGCACCGGCTCGCCGGCGTACTTCCGGGCGAACCACGACCCAGCGTCGAGACGCCTGATCTCCTCGAGCGTGAAGTCGCCGACGTTCCAGGGCTCTCGGCCGGGGAAGACCTCCTCGACGTCGGTGGTCCGCGCCAGCGTGGTGTCGTGCATGACCACGAGCGCGCCGTCGGCGGAGCGCTGCACGTCGACCTCCACGAAGCTCGCGCGCTGGTCGAGCGCCAGCTCCACCGCGGCGAGGGTGTTCTCGGGCGCCTCGCCGGACGAGCCGCGGTGGGCGACGTCGACCACGTCTTGCTCCGGGCCGGCGCCCTGCGGCATCGCGACGGCTGGGCCGGGCGCCAGGGTCGTGAGGCAGGCAAGGGCCGCGAGGGCGAGGAGGGTGGGTAGGCGGGTCATGGGCAATCTCCTTCGACTGGAGTCGGCGACTGCCCTGACGCTTTCGCCCCGTTATGTCCTCAGGGTGAAAGCGACCCGACCGGAGAGCGACCGTCCTGTGCACCCTCGGCAGACCCGTCCGGCGCGGGTGCCACCATCTCGGTGTCCGGCGTCAAGGGCGCGACGACCTGACGGTTGATCTCCGCCGAGGCGAGCCCCAGCCCGCCGAGGTTGATGTCGTCGTAGGCGAGGAGCTCGCCGCTCTCGCGGTCGAGGTACAGCACCGACAGCTCGATCCGCGAGGGCTCCTGCTCCGGCTCCAGCGCCCGGAGGCCGGACCCGCCGGTCGAGCCCTGGTTCATGAACCACGTGCCCTCGTCGCCGCGGCGGACCTTGCGGTAGTGCAGGTGGCCCGACAGGGAGATCGATGCCAGCCCGTCGAGCACGCGGATCGGGGTGGGGTCGTGGAAGACGGCCACGTCGACGCCGCCGGCCTCCTCCGCGATGCCCGCGAGGTCCTCGGCCGCGGCGGCCACGTAACCGGCCATCGCCTCCTCGTCGAGGGCCACGGACTTGTCGGGGGTGAAGGTCGGGTCGCCGAGCCCGACGAAGGTCAGCCCCTTCACCTTCCTGACCTTCCCGTCGAGGACCACGACGTTCGACAGCCGGCGCATGGCGCGCTCGGTCACCAGCGAGTCGTGGTTGCCGCGGACCCAGACGTAGGGCGCGCGCAGGTGGCGGATCTCCTGGAGGTAGCGGTTCTCCGGCTTCGAGCCGTGGTCGGTGATGTCACCGGAGTCGACGATCACGTCGACGTCGTACTTCTCGGTGACCGTGCGCATCACGTCCCAGGCGTGCGGGGCGAGGTGGAGGTCGGAGACGTGGAGGACCCGCACCACGTCCCGGTCGGCGGGGAGGATCGGGAGGTTGTTGGTGACGGCGTAGAGGCCCGTGACGTTCTCCACGAGCCGGGCGAGCTGGTCGCCGTACACCGAGAAGTCGTTGACGATCCGGTCGGCGTCTCCGACCACGCTCGGAGCGCTCGCGAGGAGGCCGGTGTAGCGGGGCTCGGCGAGGGAGGCGGGGTTCCAGGTCGTGAAGGCGACCGCGGCAGCGGTGAGCATCGCAGTGCCGGCCGCCGAGCCCGCGAGGAGCGTCGTGCGGACGCGCCGGATCGCGAGCAGGCTCAGCGCGGCCCCGCCGATGACCGCCGCGGCCAACGAGCGCAGGGCCGCCATCATCAGCTCCCAGCGGAGGTCGCCCTCGGCGGTCTTCCGCAGCCCCGCGAGGAGCTCGGGGTCCTCCATGATCGTCCGGGCCTCCTCGACGTCGACCCCGACGAGCCGCGCGTGCAGGCCGAGCGGCCCCTCGTGCGTGTCGAGGACGAGCTCGCCCAGTGGCGGGATGGCCACGGTCGTCCCGCCACCCCAGGAGGGGAGGACCCGCATCGTCGTGGTGAGCGGGCCGACCTCGTGGTGCACGGTGCCGCCGAGCATCACGCCGAGCCAGCCGCCCAGGAGGCCGAGAAGCACGGCAGCGGCGACGGTCCGGAGCCGCTGGGCGCGGGAGGGGGGAGGGGTGGTGATCCGAGAGGGGAGCATGGTGCACGCAGACGTCGAGCAAATGGGACGAACAAGTTGTAACCCGACACCCCTGCGGCTGTCAGAGGAATGCACGACGTCGGGCCGTTCGGCCCAGGCCTCGGGGCACGCGGGGCTCGGCTACTGTCGCCGGTGTGCTGAAGCTCGGACGCCGCGAGTTCGCCGACACCGACCTGCTGGTGATGGCGATCGTCAACCGCACCCGCGACTCCTTCTACGACAAGGGGGCGACCTGGGACGAGCAGCGCGCCCTCGACAGGGTGCGCCAGGTGGTCGCGGAGGGCGCGGACATCGTCGACGTGGGCGGCGTCAAGGCAGGCCCCGGTGAGGACGTCGACGCCGCCGAGGAGGTCCGTCGTACCGCCGGCTTCGTGGGTCAGGTCAGGGCGGAGTTCCCCGACCTCGTGATCAGCGTCGACACCTGGCGGGCCGAGGTGGGTCGAGCCGTCTGCGAGGCGGGCGCGGACCTGCTCAACGACGCCTGGGGCGGGTTCGACCCGGCTCTCGCGGAGGTGGCCGCGGAGTACGACGCGGCGCTGGTGTGCACGCACACCGGAGGGCTCGCCCCGCGTACGCCGCCGCACCGGATGTCCTACGACGACGTGGTGCGCTCGGCGATCGACGACACGGTCGCGCTGGCCGAGCGCGCCGTCTCGCTCGGCGTCGACCGCCGCAGCGTCCTCATCGACCCCGCCCACGACTTCGGCAAGAACACCTGGCACTCGCTCGAGATCACCCGTCGGCTCGACGAGATGACCGCGACCGGCTGGCCCGTGCTCGTGTCGCTGTCCAACAAGGACTTCGTGGGCGAGACCCTCGACCTCCCGGTGGGGGAGCGGCTCTCCGGGACGCTGGCGGCCACGGCGGTCAGTGCGTGGCACGGCGCACGGGTCTACCGGGTGCACCAGGCACGCGAGACCCGCGAGGTGCTCGACATGGTCGCGAGCATCAAGGGCGACCGACCCCCGGCGAAGGTGGTCCGCGGCCTGGCCTGAGCCGGGTCACTCCGGGTGTCACTGGGTTTGCGGTCGGCCCGCTCCTGACAGCCGGGCGCGGGTAGCCTCGGCGCCTGTGATCGTCTCCGCCGTGGCCTGCCCGCACCCGCCGCTGCTGCTGCGCGAGCTATCCGGTGCCCAGGACGCCGTGCCGGAGCTCCGCACGGCCTGTCACCAGGCCCTGGAGGAAGCCCTGGCCTCACGCCCCGACGTGGTCGTCGTGGTGGGCGGTGCTGACGACGCCCGCGAGTGGGACCCGTCCCTGCCCGTCGAGGTCCGCAGGTTCGGTACGACGGACGCTCCCCACGTCGCGGGACTGCCGCTGAGCCTCGGTGTCGCGAAGCGGCTGCTCGAGGAGTCGGGCTGGGCCGGCCCCCTGCGCCTTCGGTCGCTGCCCTGGGACGCCGACCCCACCGCCGTGGCGGACCTCGCCCGGGGCGTCGGGGAGGTCGAGGGCCGGGTCGTGCTGCTCGTCATGGGCGACGGCAGCACCCGTCGCGGGGAGAAGGCGCCCGGCTACCTCGACGAGCGGGCGTTCGGCTTCGACGACGAGGTCGCCCGCGCGCTCGAGACCGGGGACGCCGAGACCCTGGCAGGGCTCGACCCGGTGCTTGCCGACGAGCTGATGGTCCTGGGCCGGCCTGCCTTCGCCGTCCTGGGCGAGGCCGTCTCGGCCCAGGGCTCCACGCCCCGGGCGAGGCTGCTCTACCGCGGCGACCCGTACGGCGTGCACTACACCGTGGCCCTGTGGGAGCTCGCCGAGGGCTCCTGAGCGGCCGTGGGTCTCAGCGACGCAGGGTCAGCAGGGCCTGGGCCGACCTGCCCACGAGGCCGCGCTCGTCGTACACCGCGGAGGTGGCGAGCCCGACGCTGCCGGGGCCGAGCGTGGTCTCGGCGTCGAGGCAGAACCACTCGCCGACGGGCTCGCGCAGCAGGTGCACGGTGAGCTCGGGGTTCTGGAAGCCCCACTCGGCCGGGTCGAGCTCGGACGAGGCGCCGGAGGCCGAGTCCACGCACGTCATCAGCCTCTGGAGCGGCGTGGTCTCCTCGCCCTCCACGAGCGCGTGCCGCGGGCGCATCCACACCACCGCGGGACCGGCCTCGGCGACGCCGCCCTTCACCCAGCGCCACTCCATCGCCTCGACGTACCCGGGCGACCAGAACGCCGGCGCCTCCTGCTCGGCGCCGTCACCCGGACCGTGGGGGAGCGCGACGGTCTCGGCGGCGGGCCCCACGGTGTTGGCCGGGAAGCGCCAGGCGGACGCAGAGGCCACGGCCCGGTCGCTCTCCTCGTCGAACAACGTCGCCTCGACCAGCTCCACGTTGCGGCCGGGTCGCACGACGCGGGCCTCCACCGACAGCAGGCCGACCGGGACCGGCCCGAGCAGGTCGACGGTGATCCGGCCGACGAAGCGCTCCGCGCCTGTATCGAGTCGCTCGACCGCCCGCGTGAGGAGCGCCGCCGGAGGGCTGCCGTGCTGGCTCGTGGGGCCCCAGGGGCTCGCGGTCGGGGGCATCGCGGCGAAGGTGTCCCGTCCCTGCGCGGAGGCACCTTGCGGCACGAAGAAGCTGCTGCTCACCGCGCCATTGTCGCCGGGCGCCGGGGCGACCTGCTCCGGCGCCCCGTGACGTGGGACGCCGGTCTCAGCGCCGCAGGGTCAGCAACGCCTGCGCCGTCCGCGCGACGAGCCCCTGCTCGTCGTACACCGCGGAGGTGGCGAGGCCCACCGCGCCGCCGCTGAGCGTGGTCTCGGCGTCCACGCAGACCCACTCGCCGACCGGCGGCCGCAGGACGTGGACGGTGAGCTCGGTGTTGACGAACGCCCAGTCCGCGGGGTCGAGCTCCGCCGAGATGCCGGAGGCCGAGTCGACGCAGGCCATGAGCCGTTGCACCGGCGACATCTCCTCGCCGGCGACGAGGTCGACTTGGGGTCGCATCCACACGATGCCGGGGCCGGGCTCGGTGGAGGCACCCTTGATCCATCGCCACTCGACCTCGTCGAGGTACCCGCCCGACCAGCCCTTCGGGCGGGGGTGGTGCACCCCGTCGGCCGGGGAGTGCGCGGGTGGTTCGGGATGCCCGCCGGGGCCGTCGAGGCCGGCCGGGAAACGCCAGGCCGAGGCGGTCGCCACCGGCCGGCCGCGCTCCTCGTCGTACAACGTCGCCGCGCACAGCTCGACGCTGCGACCGGGGCGGACGACGGACGCCTCGACGGCCAGCGGACCCACCGGGACCGGTCCCAGAAGCTCGACGGTCAGCCGCCCCAGGACCCGGTCCGCACCGGCGTCGAGCCGCTCGATCGCCCGGGTCATGAGGGCTGCCGGAGGGCTGCCGTGCTGGCTCTCGGTGCTCCACGGACCGGCCGTCGTGGGCAGTGACGTGAAGGTCTCCCGGCCATGCTCTGCGGTGCCCTGGATCACATAGAAGCTGCTGTTCACGTGGCTGTTCTCGCTCGATTTCTCATCGTGGTCGGGCATGTGTATTCTTTCTCGTCGCTTGCCCCTTTAGCTCAGTCGGCAGAGCGTCTCCATGGTAAGGAGAAGGTCTACGGTTCGATTCCGTAAAGGGGCTCTGGGTAAGGGAAACCCGGTCGCACAGGCGACCGGGGGCCCCGTCCCGGTGGCGGGGTAGCTCAGGTGGTTAGAGCACACGGCTCATAATCGTGGTGTCGCGGGTTCGAGTCCCGCCCCCGCTACTCAGCACCACCACAGTCGTCCGGGTTTGACCGGCCGGGCAGACTTGGACAGGCAGTACTACCGAAGAAGAAGAGGCAGCCGCCGTGGCCAGCAAGAGCTCGGACGTTCGTCCCAAGATCACCTTGGCGTGCGTCGAATGCAAGGAACGCAACTACATCACCAAGAAGAACCGGCGTAACGACCCGGACCGTCTGGAGATGAAGAAGTTCTGCCCGCGCTGCCGGACCCACACCGCGCACCGCGAAACCCGCTGAGGCGCAGACTTCCTGGACTCCCAGAAGGAGCGACGACACCCCAGGGTGCGTCGCTCCTTCTGCTGTGTGCGCGGGTGGGCCGCCGTCGCGCAGGTGCTCTTCGCCCTGCTCCCGGGCTTCGTCCTCGAGGCCGTGATCCTCGGCGACGTGACGCCCGCCTCCTACGTCACGGGCTTGCGCGACCTGCTCTCCGGAGCGGCTGCTAGCGTCTCGCGCATGGCAGTCGACACCGCCCTGGTCGGACGGACCTTCCCGCCCACGGAGCCCTACACCGCCACCCGCGAGAAGGTGCTCGAGTTCGCCCGGGCCACCGGCTCGGAGTTCGACGGGCGGACCGCGCCGGCGACGTTCCCGATCGTCGTGGCCTTCTCGGCGATGACTGCGTTGATGGAGGACCCGGAGGTCGGCATCTCGCTGCACCGCGTCGTGCACGGCGACCAGCGCTTCACCTACACCCGGCCGGTCGTGGTGGGGGACCGGCTCTCCGCGATCCTGACCGTCGACTCGCTGCGCCAGATCGGAGGCGCGGACATCATCGCCACCCGCAGCGAGATCACCGACGAGCACGGCGAGCCCGTGTGCACGGCCTTCGCCACCCTCGTCCACCGCGCGGAGGAGCCCGCATGACCGACCTCGCCGCCGGGGACGTCCTCCCCACCCAGACCTACCGCGTGACGCGGGCCGACCTCGTCAGGTACGCCGGCGCGAGCGGCGACTTCAACCCGATCCACTGGTCCGACCGGGTCGCCGGCTCCGTCGGCCTGCCGGGCGTGATCGCCCACGGCATGTACACCATGGCGCTCGCGGCCCGCGCCCTCGACACCTGGGCGGGTGCGCCCGGCCGGGTCCTGGAGCTCGGCTGCAAGTTCACCAAGCCGGTCGTCGTACCCGATGACGACGACGGCGTCGAGGTGCAGGTCGCCGGGACCGTCAAGAACCTCACCGAGGACGGCGTTCACATCGCGCTCGAGGTCACCTGCGGCGGCGAGAAGGTGCTGGGCATGCCCAAGGCGGTGCTGGTGCGTGGCTGAGCTTCTCGCGCGGCGCACCACGCTGCGCCTGGGAGGGCCCGCTGCCCGCTTCGTCGAGGCCACCACCGAGGCCGCGCTCGTAGAGACGGTCCGGGCCGCCGACGAGGCAGGCGAGCCGCTGCTGCTCGTCGCGGGTGGCAGCAACCTGGTCGTCGCCGACGAGGGCTTCCCGGGCACGGTCCTCGGGATCGCCACCACGGGCGTCAGCGTGGAGCAGGACGACTGCAGCGGGGCGACTGTCACGGTGGCGGCCGGCGAGAGCTGGGACGCCCTCGTCGAGCGCGCCGTCGACGAGGGGTGGGCGGGCGTCGAGGCGCTCTCCGGCATCCCCGGCAGCGTCGGTGCCACCCCGATCCAGAACGTCGGCGCCTACGGCCAGGAGGTCGCGGAGACGATCGCCTCCGTCCGCTGCTGGGACAGGCAGGAGGGCGTCGTACGCACCATCGCCGCCGCCGACTGCGGTTTCGGCTACCGCACCAGCCGCTTCAAGCGCGACCCCGGCCGCTACCTCGTCCTCACCGTCACCTTCCAGCTGCGGCTCGGCGACCTCGGAGCGCCTGTCAGGTACGCCGAGCTGGCCCGGACGCTCGGGGTGGAACCCGGCGAGCGGGCCCCGGCGGGCAAGGTGCGCGAGGCCGTGCTGGGCCTGCGCCGCGGCAAGGGCATGGTGCTCGACGCCGAGGACCACGACACCTGGAGCGCCGGCTCCTTCTTCACGAACCCGCTGCTCGGCCCCGAGCAGGCCGCCACGCTTCCCGACGACGCGCCACGATGGGAGCAGCCGGACGGTCGCGTGAAGACGAGCGCCGCCTGGCTGATCGAGCGCAGCGGGTTCGCCAAGGGCTACGGCAACGACCGGGTGAGCCTCTCGACCAAGCACACGCTGGCGCTCACCAACCGGGGAGGTGCCACCACGGCCGACCTGGTCGCGCTCGCGCGCGAGATCCGGGCCGGCGTGGAGGAGAAGTTCGGGGTCCGGCTGGAGAACGAGCCCGTCATGGTGGGGTGCTCGCTCTGACCGGCCCCCGTCAGAACTCCGAGGTGGCGACGCCTCCGCCGACGACGGCGATCATGAAGACCACGTAGATCAGGATGAAGACCAGGCTCAGCGCGAGCAGCACGGTGCCGACGATGCCGAGGATGTAGCCCGCCTGCGCCGCGCCGCGACCGCCGACGCGGCCCTGCGAGGCGTCGATCTCGTCGAGGGTCTTCTTGCCCATCGCCCACGCGAACGGCGCGATGACCTGGCACAGCACGACGCCGAGGATGCCGAGCACCAGCGACGTGGTCGCTCGCGGATGGTCCGGGGCGTACTGGATCGGCGCCTGGGGGTAGCCGGGCGGCGGGTAGCCCTGGGCGGGATAGCCCTGGGGCGGGTAGGGCTGCTGGTACGGCGGCTGCTGCTGGGCCTGCTGCTCCCAGTAGCCGGGCTGGCCGGTGGGCTGCTCGGGACCCTGCTGGGGCTCGTGAGGCTGCTCGGGCGGCGTGGGCTCGTCGCCCGGACGGTTCGTCATGGGGCCTACTCTGCCAGCCACTCCTTGACCTCGCGCAGAAGGTCCGCCTTCGTGTCGTCGGACGCCTGCGACGCCCGGATCGACATCGAGGCGAGCTCGGCGAGCTGTACGTCGGACAGGTCGTGCGCCGCGCGCATCGTGGCGTACTGCCCCGCGAGACGGGAGCCGAAGAGCAGCGGGTCGTCGGCCCCGAGCGCGACCGTCGCCCCGGCCTCCAGCAGCGTCGGGAGGGGCACGGAGGTCAGGTCGGAGTAGACGCCGAGCGCGACGTTCGAGACCGGGCAGACCTCCAGCGCCACACCCTGCTCGACCACCCGCTCCAGCAGGGCGGGGTCCTCGGCCGAGCGGACCCCGTGACCCAGGCGGTCGGCGTGAAGCGCGTCGAGGCAGGTCCGCACGCTCTGCGGCCCGAGCAGCTCACCGCCGTGGGGCGCGAGCATCAGCCCCGCCCGCGCAGCGATCGCGAAGGCGGGCGCGAACTCCTCGGTCCGCCCACGGCGCTCGTCGTTGCTGAGCCCGAAGCCGACCACGCCACGTCCGGCGTACTGGGCGGCCAGGCGGGCGAGGGTGCGGGCGTCGAGCGGGTGGCGGGTGCGGTTCGCGGCGATCACCACGGCCATGCCCAGGCCGGTCCGCTCCGAGGCGTCGCGCACGGCGTCGAGGACGAGGTCGGTGAACGCCGTGACCCCGCCGAAGCGTGTGGCGTAGCCGCTCGGGTCGACCTGGATCTCCAGCCACCGCGAGCCGTCTGCCACGTCGTCCTCGGCGGCCTCCCGGACGAGTCGCCGCACGTCGTCCTCGGTGCGGAGGACGGACCGTGCGACGTCGTACAGCCTCTGGAACCGGAACCAGCCCTTCTCGTCGGCCGCCGACAGCTTCGGCGGCCAGTCCTCGACGAGGGCCTCGGGGAGGTTGACCCCGTCGCGGGTCGCGAGCTCGAGCAGCGTCGAGTGGCGCATCGACCCCGTGAAGTGCAGGTGCAGGTGCGCCTTGGGCAGGCTCCGGATGTCGCGACCCGTCTGGTCGCTACCCCCTGACACGGTGGCGGCCGAGGCTCTACGCGAAGAGCTTCTGCAGCCGGGAGATCCCCTCGACCAGGTCGTCGTCACCGAGCGCGTAGGAGAACCGGAGGTACCCCGGCGACCCGAACGCCTCGCCCGGGACCGCGGCGACCTCGGCCTTCTCCAGGATCAGCTCGGCGAGCTCGGCCGAGCTCTGCGGGGTGACCCCGTCGACGGTGCGTCCGAGCAGGCCCTTGACCGAGGGGTAGGCGTAGAACGCCCCCTTCGGCTCGGGGCAGACCACGCCGTCGATCTCGTTGAGCATCGACACGATCGTGCGTCGGCGGCGGTCGAAGGCGACCTTCATCTCCTCGACGGCCGAGAGGTTCCCGGCGACCGCGGCGAGAGCGGCGCGCTGCGCCACGTTGGAGACGTTCGACGTCGCGTGGGACTGGAGGTTGGTGGCCGCCTTGACGACGTCCTTCGGGCCGATCACCCAGCCGACCCGCCACCCGGTCATGGCGTAGGTCTTCGCCACGCCGTTGACCACGACGCAGCGGTCGGCGAGCTCGGGCACCGCGACCGGCATCGACGCAGTCACGAGTCCGTCGTACACCAGGTGCTCGTAGATCTCGTCGGTCATCACCCACAGGTCGTGGTCGAGGGCCCAGCGGCCGATCGCCTCGACCTCGTCGCGGCTGTAGACCGCGCCGGTCGGGTTCGAGGGGGAGTTGAACAGCAGCACCTTCGTGCGCTCGGTGCGCGCCGCCTCGAGCTGGTCGACGGTGACCTTGTAGTCCTGGGTCTCGTCGGCGAGGACCTCGACCGGGATGCCGCCCGCGAGCCGGATCGACTCGGGGTAGGTGGTCCAGTAGGGCGCCGGGACGATGACCTCGTCGAGCGGGTCGAGCATGGTGGCGAAGGCCTCGTAGATCGCCTGCTTGCCGCCGTTCGTGACGAGCACCTGGGCGGCCTCGACCTCGTAGCCGGAGTCCCGCCGTGTCTTCTCGACGATCGCCTGCTTGAGCTCGGGGAGCCCGCCCGCGGGGGTGTACCGGTGGTTCCGCGGGTCGCGGCAGGCCTCCACGGCCGCCTCGACGATGTAGTCGGGCGTCGGGAAGTCCGGCTCGCCGGCACCGAAGCCGATCACGGGGCGGCCCGCGGCCTTGAGCGCCTTGGCCTTCGCGTCCACGGCGAGCGTCGCGGACTCGGCTATCCCGCCGATGCGCGCGGAGATCCTGCGCTCGGCGGGGGAGAGGGAGGGGGCAGCGGCGTGGCGGCCGGGCCGGTCCTCAGCGGCGGACTCGGGGCCGGACTCGGGGCTGGGCGAGGAGTCGGTCATGGGATCATCGTTCCACTGACACCCCTGGAACCGCACCCGGGTCCGTGCTTCGAACGCGTTCACGAGTGAGGGTCGTCCCGCTCGGTTCGACTTCCCGTTGGTGTACACCGTAGAATCCTCGTCTTGGTGGTTCGCACCCTTGGTCGTCATGCCCGCAATCGCATCGCGAAGCTCGTTCGCGCGCGGGTTTGAGAGGTACGACGAGCGGGGCGACCGGACCTCCGAAGGGCACTAGCTCAACTGGCAGAGCATCGGTCTCCAAAACCGAAGGTTGGGGGTTCAAGTCCCTCGTGCCCTGCAAGGTCCCTCCCGCCGGGAGGAGACCCGGTCCAGTCGGTCCAACCAAGCGGAAGGAAGGTGGAGACAGTGTCGGAGAGCCGCTCCGTCTCATCGTCGGACAAGCGCACCGGCCCGGTCACCTTCTACCGCCAGGTCGTGGCCGAGCTGCGCAAGGTCGTGTGGCCCACGCAGCAGCAGCTGATCACGTACTTCATCGTGGTGATGGTGTTCGTGGTCGTGGTGATGTCGATCGTCTCCCTGCTCGACCTCGGGTTCGGAAAGCTCGCGTTCGCCATCTTCGGGTGAACATGTCCGCGCACCGGCCCATCCGCAGCACAGCAACGAAGGTGACTGATTAACCGTGTCTCAGCCGTACGACGACCAGGTCGAGGGACCCGAGGCGACCGCCGAGGACGTCCTCGGCCAGCCCGAGGGTGACTCGGAGACCGCGCCGGTGACCGGCGACGCTGTCGCGACCCCTGAGGAGTCGGCGGAGGAGTCGGCCGAGGAGCTCGAGGGTGCCGAGCTGGAGGTCGAGGCCGCCACCGAGGGGCCGACCGTCACCGAGGACGTCGCCGAGGACGCCACTGCCGAGGCAGCTGCCGACGTGGAGGCCGCCGAGGCCGCTGCCGACGTCGAGACCGCAGAGGCTGCTGCCGATGTCGAGACCGCTGACGGCGAGGCCGCTGAGGGCGAGGCCGCCGAGGGCGAGGCGGACCCGCTCGAGGAGTTCCGCAAGGCCCTGTGGTCCAAGCCGGGCGACTGGTTCGTGATCCACACCTACTCCGGCATGGAGAACAGGGTGAAGGCGAACCTCGAGAACCGCATCACCTCGCTCAACATGGAGGACTACATCCACGAGGTGGTCGTCCCGACCGAAGAGGTCGCCGAGATCAAGAACGGCCAGCGCAAGCTCGTCAAGCGCACCGTGCTCCCCGGCTACGTCCTGGTCCGCATGGACCTCACCGACGAGTCCTGGGCAGCCGTCCGCCACACCCCGTCGGTGACCGGCTTCGTCGGCCACAGCCACCAGCCCGTCCCGCTGTCGCTCAGCGAGGTCGAGAGCATGCTCGCCCCGACCGTGGTCGCCCAGGCCGAGGCCGCAGCACCCGAGGCCGCCGGCGCAGGTGCACCCGCCAAGCGCAAGACCGAGGTCGCGGACTTCAACGTCAGTGACTCCGTCATGGTGGTCGACGGTCCGTTCGCCACGCTCCACGCGACGATCACCGAGATCAACGCGGACACCCAGAGGGTCAAGGCCCTCGTCGAGATCTTCGGCCGGGAGACACCGGTCGAGCTGAGCTTCAGCCAGATCCAGAAGGTCTGAGCGGAATCTCAGAGCACAACCACCCGTTGTAACGCCGTGTCAACGCGGCAAAGCATCAGTTAAGGACCCATTCCCATGCCTCCCAAGAAGAAGATCGCGGCGCTCGTCAAGGTGCAGCTGCAGGCCGGGGCGGCAACTCCTGCTCCGCCGGTGGGTACCGCTCTCGGTCCCCACGGTGTGAACATCATGGAGTTCTGCAAGGCCTACAACGCAGCGACCGAGGCGATGCGCGGCAACGTCATCCCCGTCGAGATCACCATCTTCGAGGACCGGTCGTTCACCTTCATCACGAAGACGCCCCCGGCGGCTGAGCTGATCAAGAAGGCAGCCGGCCTCCAGAAGGGCTCGAGCGTGCCGCACAAGGACAAGGTCGGCAAGCTGACCAAGGACCAGGTGCGCGAGATCGCGACGACGAAGCTCCCCGACCTCAACGCGAACGACATCGACGCCGCGATGAAGATCGTCGAGGGCACCGCCCGCTCGATGGGTATCACCACCGATTGAGCACTCCGGTGACCGCCCGGTGACATGGGTCGGTCGCCACCCACGACGGTCCCGCGACCGTCGTACCGACAAGAAACCGTGGCAGGGCCGCTGACGCGCCCCAAAGACCACACCTGGCCCAGGAAAGAGGGAACCAGTCATGCAGCGCAGCAAGACCTACCGCTCCGCGGCGGAGTCGTTCGACAAGGACGAGCTCCACACCCCGCTCCAGGCGATCAAGCTCGCCAAGGCAGGCAGCAAGAAGAAGTTCGACGAGACCGTCGACGTCGCGATGCGCCTCGGCGTTGACCCGCGCAAGGCGGACCAGATGGTCCGCGGCACGGTCAACCTCCCGCACGGCACCGGCAAGACCGCCAGGGTCCTGGTCTTCGCCACCGCCGAGAAGGCCGAGGCCGCTCGCGAGGCAGGCGCCGACCACGTCGGCGGCGACGAGCTGATCGAGAAGGTGAACGGCGGCTGGCTCGACTTCGACGCCGTCGTCGCGACGCCCGACATGATGGGCAAGGTCGGCCGGCTCGGCCGCGTGCTCGGCCCCCGTGGCCTCATGCCGAACCCGAAGACCGGAACCGTGACGCCGGACGTGGCCAAGGCCGTGTCCGACATCAAGGGCGGAAAGATCGAGTTCCGCGTCGACCGTCACGCGAACCTCCACTTCATCATCGGCAAGGCCTCCTTCTCCGAGGCCCAGCTCGCCGAGAACTACGCCGCTGCCCTCGAGGAGGTGCTGCGGCTCAAGCCGGCCAGCTCCAAGGGCCGCTACCTGAAGAAGGTCACCGTCTCGACGACCATGGGCCCCGGGGTCCAGGTCGACCCGAACCGGACGCGCAACGTCGCGTCGGACGACGAGGCCTGAGCCTCCCTCTCCTGACTGCTGCCGGGTCTCCCGGCGGGGCTGCGCCGCAGCCCGCAGCTCTCTTGGGCGCCGCCCCGACTTCTCTGCCGCTGCCGCGGTGGGAATCGGGGCGGCGCCTTTACGTTCGCTGCGGGCCACGTCTCCGCCCCGCCTCGCGGCTCCGCCCGTCACACCGCCGGGGCCAGGCATCGCCTGGGTCCTTCTGCTCAGCCTTCGAGGCCGAACGTGCTGGGTGGACGAGAAATGGTCCTGGGACCTGTTGCTGTCGTGGTGCCCTCCGCCCGTTTTCGCCCGCCGCTACGTCGGCCGGTGGGGTGCACCCTGTCGATCGCGTCCACGTGGACGGGAACGACGCGTTGCGTGCGGGATCGACTGCCGTTCGCGCGCATGTGGACGGGAACGACGTCTTGTGTGCGGGATCGGCTGTCGTTCGCGCGCATGTGGACGGGAACGACACGGGTCGTCAGCCGTCGGCCGCTCGCGGGGCAAGGATCGGGCAGGTGCGAGGTTGTGACGTCGCGGAGGGCTGGATCGCCGCGCGGATCGGGCAGATGCGGCGTTGCTGCGCCGGCCAGGGCGGCGTACGCCGGGCGGCTCAGCGCGGGCTACTCGACGAAGATGCGTTCGTCGACGAGCTTCTCGGCGACGACCTGGCCCTCGGGCTCGAAGCGACCGAGCTCGAAGCGCTTCTGGAACTCGAGGTCGATGCCGTCCTTGCCGCTGCGGTTCTTCTCGATCGAGAGGACGACCCAGTGCTTGAACCGCTCGGCGCTGCCGAGGTTGTAGACGAGGTGGTGGCGTGCGACCACGTCGAACTTGTTGTTGAGGATCAGCACGGTGTCGGCCTCGTAGGCGAGCGCGGAGGACCCCCGGAGGTTGTTCACACGCATGCGCTTGCCTGACTCGAGACCGGCCTTGTCGGCGGCGACGATCGCCACGACGGGTACGTCGATGTCGAGCGCGAGGTCCTTGAGGCCCTCGACGACCATCGTCACCCGGTCGTCCTCGGCGGGGGGCCCGTCGGGGACCTTGACCTTCTGGAGGTAGTCCACGAACACGATCGGGAGCTGCCCGGTCTGGTGGCGGACCTCCTCGACCGCGTCGGTGATCGTCTCGAGGGTCGTGCGGCTGCCCGTGGAGCGGTGGAGCACCATGTGGTGGGCGTACGACTCGACGATCTCGAGCGCCTTGGCGCCGCCGGTGCCGGCATCGTCGAGACGGTCCGCGAGCGAGCCGGCCGGGCCGCCGACAGCCTCGAACGCCGCGCGGATGTGGGCGGTGGTCGGCGCCTGGGAGCCGGCCACGAGCCCGGCCTCGAGCGAGACGAGCCGGATCAACATCGTCTGCGGGTCGTGCTCGAAGGAGAAGAAGAGCACCGAGCGCCCGGAGAGTGCGACGTTGCGCGCGGCCTGGAGCGCCCAGGTCGTCTTGCCGAGCCCCTGGGCCCCGGCGAGCAGGATCAGCTCCCCGGAGCGGAAGCCGCCGCCGAGGTTGCGGTCGAGGGCCTCGAAGCCCGTGGGCCAGATGCGGGCGGCCGCATGTGCGCCCCCGCGCAGCCTGGTGTTGGCCTGGTCGAGGACGTCGGTGAGCGACTGCAACGAGAAGTCCACATACTCCACATCAGCCATGGAAGCAGAGCCGGGCAAGTGGTGTAGACCTTTTCGGGCAATCCTCACCAAGGGGGACCAGCCCTCTGGACCGCCCGGCCCGATTTGGTGTACGACGGTCCGTCCCTTAAGGTTCTCGGTGAAACCAGAGACCGCCGGTTGTCGGTGTGCCCACGTCCCGCAAGGGTCGAGGTGCCCGACTGAAGGTCCCGCGTTGCGGGCGGCCTGCGCAGGTGACACCAGTGTTCAGACTGATGCCTAAGCATCAGCATGTACGCCCCGTGCCTCCTGTGCCGGGGCGTTTTCCGTTCCCGGGCCCGACGTACCGGTCTCCGGACGCCGCCTTCGGTGGTGTCCACCATGCTTGATCGTTCATGAACCGTGGAAGGAGACCCATGGCGCGGCCAGACAAGGCAGCAGCCGTTGCAGAGCTCACGGAGACGTTCCGGGAGTCTGCAGGTGCTGTGCTGACCGAGTACCGCGGTCTCACCGTCAAGCAGCTGCAGGACCTGCGGCGCGCTCTCGGCGAGAACGCCAACTACGCCGTGGTCAAGAACACGCTCACCCAGATCGCTGCTCGCGACGCCGGCGTCGAAGGATTCGACGACCTGCTGACCGGGCCGACCGCAATCGCCTTCATCGACGGCGACGTGGTCGAGGCGGCCAAGGGCCTGCGTGACTTTGCCAAGGCAAATCCCTCCCTCGTCATCAAGGGTGGCCTCTTCGAAGGCAAGACCCTCGACGCCGGGGAGATCGCCAAGCTTGCTGATCTCGAGTCTCGCGAGGTTCTCCTCGGGAAGCTCGCAGGCGCGATGCTCGCGTCGCTCAGCCAGGCTGTCTACCTGCTCAACGCGCCGATCGCCCAGGCCGCCCGTCTCGCGGGTGCCCTCCAGGCGAAGGCCGAGCAGGACCCGTCGATCCTCAAGGGCGGTGCCGGCGAGCCGGCCGCTGCCGCTGAGGAGACCGCGGAGGCTCCCGTCGCCGACGAGACCCCCGCGGCCGAAGAGGCATCCGAGGCACCCGCCGAGGACGCAGCTGCGGAGACCACCGAAGAGTCCTGACCCAGGGCCTTCACGAAACCATCACCAGTGATGACTCGGAAGCGGACCACCGCCCAGGGTCAGCAGTAACACAGAGAGGAACCGCCACCATGGCGAAGCTCAGCACCGACGAGCTGCTCGACGCTTTCAAGGAGATGACCCTCCTCGAGCTCAGCGAGTTCGTGAAGCAGTTCGAAGACGCCTTCGGCGTCACCGCCGCCGCTCCTGTTGCCGTGGCTGCCGCCCCGGCTGCCGGCGGCGCTGGTGGCGAGGCCGCCGCCGAGGAGAAGGACGAGTTCGACGTCGTCCTCGAGGCTGCCGGCGAGAAGAAGATCAACGTCATCAAGGAGGTGCGCGCACTCACCAGCCTCGGTCTCAAGGAGGCCAAGGAGCTGGTCGAGGCGGCCCCCAAGGCCATCCTCGAGGGCGTCAACAAGGAAGCCGCGGAGAAGGCCAAGGACGCCCTCGAGGGCGCCGGCGCCACCGTCACCCTCAAGTGACGCATCCGCCTCACCTCCGGTCCTGATCCCAGGACCACCCGTCTCGACGGCGGTCGTTCCCCGGAAGGGGAGCGGCCGCCGTCGTGCGTTTCTCGGCACCCGGACCCGTTCCGACGGCTTCGCCCTCCTATGGCACCCTCTGTGACGACCTACGCCGGGACGTGCGCGCGACCACCCGAATCGGGCGCTCCGGACGACGAAGTCGTCGGACAGAAAACACTCATCTATCCCGCCTGCGCCGTAACCCGGCGCGCGTTTACTCGTTGGTAATGGCGGGCAGAAGGTGGCGGAGGGGTCATCTGGCGGCCAAGTAGGCCATTGCAGTCGGATAGGACAAGGGAGGGCGCTCGTGGGCGTCGAGATCAAGGTGGACGGACTCACGAAGTCCTTCGGGCGAGACCTCATCTGGAAGGACGTCTCCCTGACGATCCCCGCCGGTGAGATCTGCGTGATGCTCGGCCCGTCCGGCACCGGCAAGTCGGTCTTCCTGAAGACCATCATCGGCCTGCTCAAGCCCGACACCGGCAGCATCGTCATCGAGGGCCTCGACATCGCCAACTGCTCGGAGAAGGACCTCTACGAGGTCCGCAAGCTCTTCGGCGTGCTGTTCCAGGACGGCGCGATGTTCGGCTCGATGAGCCTCTACGACAACGTCGCCTTCCCCCTGCGCGAGCACACCAAGAAGTCCGAGTCCGACATCCGGAACATCGTCATGGAGAAGATGGAGCTCGTCGGCCTCCTCGGCGCCGAGGGCAAGCTCCCCGGCGAGATCTCCGGTGGTATGCGCAAGCGGGCCGGCCTGGCCCGGGCCCTCGTCCTCGACCCCGAGATCGTCCTCTTCGACGAGCCGGACTCCGGTCTCGACCCCGTGCGCACGGCCTTCCTGAACCAGCTGATCGTCGACCTCAACGCCCAGATCGACGCGACGTTCCTGATCGTCACCCACGACATCAACACCGCCCGCACGGTGCCCGACAACATCGGTCTGCTCTACCACAAGCACCTCGCCATGTTCGGTCCCCGCGAGATGCTGCTCTCGAGCGAGGAGCCGGTGGTGCGCCAGTTCCTCAACGCCCAGCGCGTCGGCCCGATCGGCATGTCCGAGGAGAAGGACGCCGACGAGCTGGAGCAGGAGAAGGACCAGGAGCTGCCCCCGCTGCCGCCGATCCCGCATCAGCTCGAGCCCTCGAACGGCATGCCGCGCCGCAGCCAGCGTGAGCCCGGTGCGTGGTGCCGGGAGCACGGAGTGACGCCGCCTCCCGGATCGTTCGACGAGAACATGTCGATGGCTACCGGAGCCTGACCCATGTCCTCGATCACCTCCGCGAAGGTTCTCGCGCCGGTCGGGACCGCAGGCAAGCTCTTCGCCTTCGGCCTCGACGTCATGCGAGCCCTGTTCAAGCGACCGTTCCAGCTGCGGGAGTTCCTCCAGCAGGCCTGGTTCATCGCCTCGGTCACGATCATCCCGACCGCCCTGGTCGCGATCCCGTTCGGTGCCGTCATCGCCCTCCAGGTCGGTGGCCTCATCAAGCAGTTCGGTGCCCAGTCGTTCACCGGCTCGGCCTCCGTGCTCGCGGTCGTCCGTGAGGCCGGACCGATCGCCACCTCGCTCCTCATCGCCGGCGCCGGCGGCTCCGCGATCGCCGCGGACCTCGGTGCGCGCAAGATCCGCGAGGAGCTCGACGCGATGATGGTGCTCGGCATCGACCCCATCCAGCGGCTCGTCGTACCTCGTGTGCTCGCCACCATGCTTGTCGCGTTCTTCCTCAACGGCCTCGTCAGCGTGGTCGGCGTGGCCGGTGGCTACGTGTTCAACGTCGTCCTCCAGGACGGGACACCAGGCGCCTACCTGGCGAGCTTCACCGCGCTGGCGCAGCTACCGGACCTCTGGCAAGGCATGGCGAAGGCGCTCGTCTTCGGTCTGATCGCCGCGATCGTGGCCTGCTACAAGGGCATGAACGCCGCGGGTGGACCGAAGGGCGTGGGCGACGCCGTGAACGAAGCGGTCGTCATCACCTTCATGCTCCTGTTCGTCGTCAACTTCGTGATGAGCGCGATCTACTTCCAGCTCGTCCCGCCGAAGACAGGTTGAGGCCATGGCAACCGTTGGTTCGACGCTGAAGGCTGCCTACCAGAGGCCGCTGACCTTCCTGGACACGCTCGGTGCCCAGCTCGCCTTCTACGTGAAGGCTGTCGCCTGGACGCCGCGCACCATCCGTCGCTACAAGAAGGAGATCCTGCGTCTCCTCGCCGAGGTCACGCTGGGCTCCGGCGCCCTCGCGGTCATCGGCGGCACCGTCGGTGTCATCACCGCGATGTCGTTCTTCACCGGCACCGAGGTGGGCCTGCAGGGCTACGCCGCCCTCAACCAGATCGGCACCGCGGCCTTCTCCGGGTTCGTCTCGGCCTACTTCAACACCCGTGAGATCGCCCCGCTCGTCGCGGGCATCGCCCTCGCGGCGACCGTCGGCTGCGGCTTCACCGCCCAGCTCGGCGCCATGCGGATCTCCGAGGAG
This sequence comes from uncultured Actinomycetota bacterium, assembly GCA_963701425.1. Lineage (GTDB taxonomy): Bacteria > Actinomycetota > Actinomycetes > Propionibacteriales > Nocardioidaceae > Nocardioides_C. The sequence continues at coordinate 203,599 of CAVPAG010000003.1, forward strand.
GTCGACGCGCTCGAGGTCATGGCGATCCCGTCGATGCCGTTCCTGGTGACCACGCGGATGATCGCCGGCCTCATCGCGATCGTGCCGCTGTACGTCGTCGGGCTGCTCTCGTCGTACTTCGCCACCCGACTGACGGTCACCCAGTTCTTCGGGCAGAGCACAGGCACCTACGACCACTACTTCAACCAGTTCCTGCCACCGGGCGACGTGCTCTGGTCCTTCGGCAAGGTGCTCGTCTTCGCCGTCGTGGTGATCCTGATCCACACCTACCACGGCTACAACGCCTCGGGTGGTCCCGCCGGCGTGGGTATCGCCGTGGGCCACGCCGTGCGGACCTCCATCGTCGCCATCAACGTCATCGACCTCTTCCTGTCGATGGCCATCTGGGGCACCACCACGACCGTCAGGTTGGCGGGGTAGCGCCATGGTCAACCGCCAGTCGCGTGCGTTCAGGACCGCCGTCACGATCGAGCACAGGGTGTTCGGCGTGGCGTTCCTGGCGCTGCTCCTCCTCGCGGTCTGGTTCACCTACGCCGTGTTCAACAAGTCGTTCTCGGAGTACGACGAGGTGACGCTGCGCGCGTCCAAGAGCGGTCTGCAGCTGCCGGACCGCGCCGACGTGAAGCTGCGGGGGGTCATCGTCGGCGAGGTCGTCGACAGCCGCACCAGCTCAGAAGGCGTGACCCTGACGCTCGGGCTCTACCCCTCGCGCCGCGAGGTGGTTCCCGCCGGAGTGACGGCCGAGATCATCCCCAAGACCCTGTTCGGTGAGAAGTACGTCTCCCTTCTGGTCCCCGAGGGCGCCTCGGACGACCCGATCCGGCCCGGGGACGTCATCGAGGAGGCCGCCCACGCCATCGAGGTGGAGCGGGTCCTCAACGACATCTACCCCTTCCTGAGGGCGGTCCAGCCGGCCGAGCTCAACTACACCCTCACCGCGCTCGCCACCGCCCTCGAGGGCCGCGGCGAGGCGATCGGCGAGAACTTCGCCACGCTCAACGACTACCTGAAGCGGACCAACCCGCAGATCCCGGCGCTCGTCGAGGACCTCCGCATGCTCGCCGAGGTCTCCGACGTCTACCGCTCGGCCATCCCCGAGGTGGCGCGGCTGTTGCGCAACAGCGTGACCTCCGGGAACACGTTCATCGAGAAGGAGCAGAAGATCCAAGCCCTGTTCGCGGACGTTGCCGCTTTCTCCTCCACGTCGAAGGACTTCCTGGAGGCGAACGGCGACAACATCATCCGACTCGGCCAGCTGGGTGCTCGTCAGCTCCCTCTCTACGCCAAGTACGCACCCGAGTACCCCTGCCTCCTCGACGGCATCGTGAAGGCCGCGCCACGTCAGGCGGAGACGTTCCGCGGGTACACCCTGCACATCAACCTGGAGCCGCTGCCCAAGCAGCCCCGCGGCTTCGGGCCGCAGGACGACGCCGTCTACGGCGACAAGCGCGGGCCCCACTCCGAGGAGCTGTGCCGCCGCGCGATCAACGACGAGTGGCACCAGGGCAACCTGCCCCCCATGTCGCTGGTGCCGGACATCGTCGACGGGGTCGACGAGTCGACCGGGAAGCGGCGTCCCGCTCCGATGGTCGACATCTCGTCCGGGTGGGCGGGCACGTCTGCCGAGCGCGACGTCGTGAACAGCGTCGCCGCTCCCGTCCTCGGTCTGCCCGTCGACTCGGTGCCCGACGTGGCCTCGCTGCTCTTCGGCCCCCTTGCGCGTGGCATGGAGGTAGAGCTGCGATGAGTGCCAGGTCGCTCGTCGCAGCAGGCGCTCACCGCGTGCTCGGCGTTGCCTTTCTCGCCCTGCTCCTCTTCGGGGTCTGGGCCACCTATGCCGTGTTCACGAAGAAGTTCGTGGACTACGTCCCGGTCACCCTGGAGACCTCGAAGATCGGGCTCCAGCTCCCGGCGCTCGCCGACGTCAAGGTCCGAGGCGTGATCGTCGGGGAGGTCCGCGAGATCTCCACCGACGGCGACGGGGCCCGTCTCGAGCTCGCGATCAAGCCCGAGAAGACCGACGTCATCCCGGCCAACGCGACGGCGCGGATCGAGCCCAAGACGGTCTTCGGCGAGAAGTACGTCGAGATCCAGATCCCCGACGCACCGGCCTCGGAGCCGATCTCCGCCGGCGCCGTGATCACCGAGTCGGAGGTGTCGGTCGAGCTCGAGAAGCTGCTCAGCGACATCTACCCCTTCCTGCGCACCGTGCAGCCGGCCGAGCTGAACTACACGCTCACCGCGCTCGCCACCGCCCTCGAGGGCAGGGGCGAGAAGATCGGGCAGAACTTCGAGATCCTCGACGGCTACCTCAAGCGCACCAACCCGCAGCTGCCGGCGCTGGTCGAGGACCTCCGGCTGCTCGGACAGGTGTCCGAGGAGTACCGCGCCGCGATGCCCGACCTGGCCCGGTTCCTGCGCAACAGCGTGACCACCGGCAACACCTTGGTCGAGAACGAGCAGAAGATCGAGGCGCTCTTCTCCGACGTGGCCGGGTTCTCCTCGACCTCCAAGGACTTCCTCGAGGCCAACGGCGACAACATCATCCGTCTCGGCGAGCTGAGCGTTCCCCAGCTGCGCCTGTACGAGAAGTACGCGCCGCAGTACCCCTGCCTGTTCCAGGGCATGTCGAACTGGATCCCGCGGATGGACAGCGGCTGGCGTGGCCACAAGCTGCACATCAACCTCGAGACGATCCCGACCCAGCCGACCGGGTACTCCCCGGCGGACGACCCGGAGTACAACGCGAAGAACGGCCCTCACTGCGAGACGCTGCCGACTCCGCCGTACTCCCAGGCGAACCCGGGTCCCCAGCCGCCGATGTCCGCCGTCGACGACGGCGTCGAGGACGGGCACGGCAAGTTCCGCCCTCGCGCGGCCACCGGCTTCGACCTGACCTCCGGCTACGCCGGCACCGCGGCCGAGCGATCGGTCGTCGACGCAATTGCAGCACCTGTGATGGGAGTTCCCGTGGATGGCGTACCTGACGTGGCCACCCTGCTCTTCGGTCCGCTGGCACGCGGAGCGGAGGTGAGTGTGCGATGAGCCTTCTCGACAAGCGGACCACGAGCGACGCGGTCAAGCTGCTGATCTTCATCGTCGTGACGACGGTGGCGACGAGCCTGCTCGTGGTGACCATCGGCAACCTGTCCTTCAGCGACAGCAAGGAGTACAAGGCGGTCTTCAGCGATGCCACCGGCGTCGTGAAGGGCGACGACGTGCGCATCGCCGGCGTCAAGGTCGGCACCGTGAACGACATCGAGATCCACGACGAGAACAAGGCCCTGGTGACCTTCACCGTCCAGTCGGACTCGCAGGTCACCGCGGCCACCAACGCCGGGATCCGCTACCGCAACCTCGTCGGCCAGCGCTACATCGCGCTGACCCAAGGGGTCGGGAGCCCCTCGATCCTCCGCGACGGCTCGACCATCCCGCTGTCGCGCACCCAGGCGGCGCTCGACCTGACGGTGCTCTTCAACGGCTTCAAGCCGCTCTTCGAGGCGCTCTCTCCCGAGGACATCAACAAGCTGTCCTACGAGATCATCACGGTCTTCCAGGGTGAGGGCGGCACGCTCGAGAGCCTGCTGGCGCACACCGCTTCGGTGACCAGCACGCTGGCCAGCCGCGACCAGGTCATCGGCGAGCTCATCGACAACCTGAACGAGGTGATGGTGACGCTCGGCGACCGCGACGAGGAGCTCTCGGAGCTGCTGATCAGGCTGCGCGAGTTCGTCTCCGGCCTCTCGAAGGACCGCGAGGCGATCCTGGGCTCGCTCGAGTCGATCTCGGACCTGGCGGTGGAGACGTCAGGCCTGGTCACCGGGGTCCGCAAGCCGCTGGCCAAGGACGTCAGCGAGCTGCGCGAGCTCGCCGGCACCCTCGACCGCAACAAGGCCGAGCTCGACCGGGCGCTCCAGGTGCTCCCGATCAAGCTGAACAAGATCGGCCGTACCGCGATCTACGGCTCCTGGTTCAACTTCTACCTGTGCAACTTCAAGGGTCAGATGAGACTGCCCGACGGCACGATCATCGACGACATCAAGTACGACACCGGAGCCGCGAGGTGTGATCTCGGATGAGCGTTCCCTTCCGTGAGAGAAACCCGGTCGTCATCGGGGCCGTGAGCCTCGCTGTCATCGCCGCGATGGTGCTCGCCGCGTTCAGGGCCGAGGACCTGCCCCTGATCGGCGGCGGTGACACCTACTACGCCGCCTTCAGCGAGGCCGGTGGCCTCAAGGCCAACGACGAGGTCCGCGTGGCCGGGGTCCGGGTCGGCAAGGTGCAGGCCGTCGAGCTCGCCGGCGACCACGTCCGGGTCGAGTTCAACGTCGAGGACGGCGTCGAGTTCGGGCCCACGACGGCCGCGACGATCAAGGTCAAGACGCTCCTCGGCGCCATGTACCTCGCGCTCGAGCCCGCGGGCGACGGGCAGATGGAGGAGGAGTCCGAGATCCCGGTCATGCGCACCAGCTCCCCCTACGACGTGGTCGACGCCTTCAGCGGCCTCGCCGACACTTCGGAGCGCATCGACACCGACCGCCTGGCCAAGAGCCTCGACACGATGTCGGCACTGATGGAGGACACGCCGGAGGAGTTCCAGGGCGCCCTGCGCGGCATGTCGGCGCTCTCCCAGAACATCGCGGCTCGCGACGAGCAGCTCAACGAGCTGCTCGGCAACATGGAGAAGGTCTCCCGGGTCCTGGCTGACCGCAACGGCGACCTGATCACGCTCATGGAGGACGGCGACAAGCTCTTCCGGGCGCTCGTGGCCCGTCGTGAGGCGGTCCACGACCTGCTCGTGGCGACCAGCCAGCTCTCGCAGGAGCTCACGCTGCTGGTCAGGCAGACCCGCGCGGACCTCAAGCCGGCGCTCGACCATCTCGACAACGTGGTCGACATGCTCAACAAGAACCAGGAGAACCTCGACAACAGCCTGCGGCTGATGGCGCCGTTCTACCGGGTCTTCGCCAGCACGCTCGGCACCGGGCCGTGGTTCGACACCTACATCCAGAACCTGCCGCCCGCGCAGATCGGAGGCCAGTGATGAGCCAGCACTCCTCTCGCATGGGACTCGGTGGCCTGACCAGGATCCTGTCGCTGGTCGCCGTCGCGGCAGTCGTCCTCGCCGCGGTCCTGCTGATGATCCCGGACCAGGAGAAGAAGTACGTCACCGCGAGCTTCCCGCGCACGGTCTCGCTCTACGAGGGCTCCGACGTACGGATCCTCGGCGTACCCGTCGGCGCGGTGGAGAGTGTCACGCCCTCGGGCACCGACGTCACCGTCAAGATGTGGTACGACGCGAAGTACAAGGTTCCCGCCGACGCCGAAGCGGTGATCATCACGCCGGCCATCGTCGGTGACCGCTTCGTCCAGCTCACCCCGGTGTACGAAGGCGGAGCGGTGATGGCCGACGGCGCCACCTTGAGCACCGAGTCCACCTCTACCCCGCTCGAGCTCGACGAGATCTACCAGAGCATCGACGACCTCACCGTGGCGCTCGGCCCCCAGGGGGCGAACGAGGAGGGGGCGCTGACCCGCCTGCTCGACACCACCGCGCGCAACTTCGCGGGTCAGGGCGAGCAGTTCAACCAGACGATCGAGGACCTCGGCAAGCTCACGGGCACGCTCGACAACAACAAGGAAGAGCTGTTCGGCACGGCCCGGCAGATGGAGCGCTTCATCTCCGTGCTCGCCGAGAACGACCAGACCGTCCGGGACTTCAACGCCTCGCTCGCCGACGCCGCGCAGGTGCTGGAAGGGGAGCGGGACGACCTCGCCGCGTCGCTGCGCAACCTCGGCATCGCCATGGAGCAGGTCTCCGGCTTCGTTCGCGAGAACCGTGAGGCCCTCGGCGAGAACATCGACGGGCTCAACCGCGTCACCCGGATCCTGGTCAAGCAGCGCGACGCCCTCGACGAGGTGCTCAACGTCGCTCCGCTCGCCCTGAACAACCTCTTCCTGACCTACAACCCCTCGACCGGAACGCTCGACACCCGGTCGAACCAGGGGGAGACACCGCACGTGGCCGAGGCGAACCCGGAGGCGTTCCTGTGCTCGATCGTCTCCCCGAACGACCCGAGTGGCGAGGCGTGCAAGACGATCAAGCAGGCCTTCGGCGGGGCAGCCAGGGCCGCCGCCCTCTCCGACGGCGAGGCCTTGGAGCAGGTCCCTGTGGAGCATGTCGACAAGTCACTGGCCGGTCTCGTGGAGGTGGACTGACCATGCGCATCAGCAACCAGAACCGCGGGTCGCGGGTGAGGCGGATGGCCGCCCTGGCCTGCGTCGGCGCGCTCGCGCTGAGCGGCTGCGACTTCGACGTCTACAGCCTGCCGCTGCCCGGCGGCGCCGACCTCGGCGACGACCCGTACACCGTGGACGTGGAGTTCCGCGACGTCCTCGACCTCGTCCCGCAGTCCTCGGTGAAGGTCAACGACGTCACCGTCGGCAAGGTGACCGACATCGAGGTCGACGGCTACCAGGCCCGCGTCAGCCTGGCGCTGCGTGACGACGTGAAGCTCCCCGACAACGCGCTCGCCGAGATCCGCCAGACCAGCCTCCTGGGTGAGAAGTTCGTGTCGCTGAAGGCGCCCACGGAGGGCGCGAGCGGAAACCTGCTCTCCGACGGGGACGTGATCCCGCTCGACCGCAGTGGGCGCAACCCGGAGGTCGAGGAGGTCCTCGGCGCGATGTCGCTGCTCCTCAACGGTGGTGGCGTCGCCCAGCTCAAGACGATCTCGACCGAGCTCAACCGTGCCTTCGAGGGCCGCGAGGGCGACGTGCGCTCGGTGCTGAACCAGCTCGACACGTTCATGGCGCAGCTCGACGAGAACAAGGCCGACATCGTCACGGCCATCGAGAGCCTCAACCGGCTGGCGATCTCCGTCAACGAGCAGCGTGGCTCGATCGAGCTGGCGCTCGACGAGATGCCCGATGCGCTGGCCTCGATCGACCGTCAGCGCGACGACCTGGTCAAGATGCTCGAGGCGCTCAACGACCTCAGCTCGGTCGCCACCCGCGTGATCAAGCAGTCGAAGACCGCGACGATCGACAGCCTCCGGTCCCTCGACCCGATGCTGACCAAGCTGGCCGAGGCAGGCGACTCGCTGCCCAAGGCCTTCCAGGTCTTCCTGACCTACCCGTTCGTGGACGAGGTCGTCGGCCGCAACCCCGCCCAGGCGCGCAACCTGCACATGGGTGACTACACCAACCTGTCGGTCCAGATGGACATCGACCTGACCAAGGGCCTGCCGACGATCCCGACGCCGCCGGGCTCACCGATCGACCCGAACCAGACCCTCAACGACGCGCAGAAGTGCCTGGCCTCCGGCAACCCGGACAGCAAGGCCTGCAACGACCTGACCGACAAGCAGGCCAAGGCCATGTGCAGCGAGTTCCCCCAGAACCCGGTCTGTGACGCGCTGGTGCCCGGTGGCGGCGACGAGGACGGCGGCGGTGGCGACGGCAGCAACCCGCTTCCGCTGCCGTTGCCCGGTCTCGGGCGCGCCGTGCCCGGTGAGGTGTTCTTCGGGGCCCCGACCGTGACGCCCGAGAGCGGCGACACGTCGGCGGCCGACCTCGGCTACGACCCGACCCTCGGGGCGCTTCTGATCCAGGGAATGGTGCAGCGATGATCTCCAAGAGGACCAAGGTCCAGCTCATGGTGTTCGCGCTGATCACCATGGTCGGCGTCGCCTACGTCGGCGCGACCTACGCCCGTCTCGACCGCCTGGTGTTCGACGACTCGTACCGTGTCGTCGCGCACTTCAAGGACTCCGGCGGCATCTTCGCCGGGGCCGGCGTCTCCTACCGCGGCGTGACCGTGGGGCAGGTCGGCGAGCTCGTCGTCACCGACGAGGGGGTCGACGTGGTCCTCGAGATCGACGACGACAGCGCGGAGATCCCGCTCGACACGAACGCGCTGGTCGCCAACCGCTCGGCGGTGGGGGAGCAGTACGTCGACCTGCTGCCCAACACCGACGAGGGCCCCTACCTCGGGGAGAACTCCGAGATCGAGCAGTCGAAGACGGCCACCCCGATCCCGCCGACGCAGCTGCTGCTCGACCTCGACGAGATGGTGAACTCCGTCAACAAGGACAGCCTGCGCACGGTGGTCTCCGAGATGGGCAAGGCGTTCAACGGCACGGGGGAGGACCTCGGCCAGATCATCGACACGTCGAACTCCTTCATCAAGACCGCGAACGACAACTTCGAGGTCACCACCTCGCTGATCAAGGACAGCAACACCGTCCTGAAGACCCAGATCGACAGTGCCTCGGACCTGCAGAGCTTCTCGAGGAACCTGGCGCTGTTCTCCGACACCCTGGTCGACTCCGACGCGGACCTGCGCCGGGTCATCGACAACGGCAGCGCCACCGCGAACCAGCTGCGGCGCTTCCTCGAGGACAACGAGGTCAACCTCGGCCAGCTGATCAACAACCTCGTCACCACCGGCGAGGTGACCGTGAAGCACCTCGACGGCATCGAGCAGGTGCTCGTGATCTACCCGTACGTCGTCGAGGGTGGCTACACCGTGGTCGCGAAGGATCCCAAGACCGGCCTCTACGACGCGCACTTCGGACTGATCCTCCAGACCGAGCCCCATGTCTGCACCGAGGGCTATGACCCTGACCAGGTCCGTGGGCCCGAGGACCGCGCGGACAAGCCGATGGACATGGACGCCCAGTGCACCGAGCCCCAGGCGCAGTCCAACGCGCGTGGCTCGCAGCACGCCCCCCGCGCGGGGACGGCTTACCGGGCGCCCGTGGTCGCCGCGTACGATCGCCGGACGGGGGCAGTCCAGTACACCGACGTCAGCCCGAGTGAGTACGTCAGCTACACCGGCGGCGCTGCGTCCGTCTTCGGAGAGGAGTCGTGGAAGTGGTTGCTGCTCCAACCGCTCGCGAGCGAGCAGGAGTGACCGCGGACCACGACGAGAACAGCACGAAGCCCCAGTCCCCGGGGAGCTCCTCCCCGGGTCTGCGCACGGCCATGGCCGCCGTGCTCGTGCTGCTGCTCGTCGCCGCCGTCGCCGCCGGGATCTGGGGGTTCACCCGGCTCAACAGCGCCGAGGACGAGCTTGACGCCCGCGCCGACGTGGTGAGGGTCGCCGAGCAGTTCGCGGTCTCGGTGAACAACTACGACTCCGCCTCGGTCGACGACTACAAGGCGAGCGTCGGCGGGCTGCTCAGCACCAAGTTCAGCGCCGAGTTCGAGACCGCGATGGAGGACATCGTCGCTCAGGTCCAGGAGGCCCAGATGACCTCCGACGGCGAGGTGCTCGCCTCAGGCGTCGCCACCATGGACGACGACTCGGCCCGTGTGCTCGTGGTCGCCGACGCGAACGTCAAGACCGTGTTCGACGAGCGCCAGCGGCACTTCCGCTGGGAGGTCTCGCTGGTCAAGGTCGACGGTGAGTGGCTGGTCGACGACTTCACCCCGGTCGCGTGACGGCGAGCCGAAGGAGACCCTGCAGATGAACCCGACGCTCTACGACATCCTCGGCGTGTCCCCGGACGCCTCCCGAGACGAGATCCGCAAGGCCTGGCGCGAGGCTGCCGACCGTTTCGAGCCCGGAGAGGGCGGCTCGACCAAGCAGTTCCGGCTGTTCAACGAGGCCGCGGAGGTCCTCCTCGACCCGGAGCGCCGCAAGGAGTACGACGCACAGCTCGGCCGCACCGAGCCGACGCCGAGCGTGCCCGGTCCGCCCATGCCGGGCACCGCCCGTGCCGTGACGCCGCCGGTGCCCGCAGCCGACGCCAAGGGCGAAGCAGACAAGACGGAGGCCGCCAAGGGCAAGGCCGCCAAGGGCGAGGCCGCCACGGGTGACAGCGGCAAGGCCGAGACGCCTGCCGTGAAGCTCGGCAAGTCCGACAAGACGGAGCAGCCTGGCAAGACGGAGCAGCCCGGCAAGGGCAAGTCCGACAAGACGGAGCAGCCTGGCAGGGTCGAGGACGAGAAGCCTGCCACGCAGCCGGACAGGCCCACCGCCGACGACGTCGTGGTCGGCGGTGGCGACACCGGGTCGCCGGCTGCGAGCCCACTCATGACCACCACGTCGGGCCGCTCCTTGGGGTGGCCGCTCCTCGGCGCACTCGGCGTGCTCACGGCGATCGCGGTCGGGGTCGCGGCGTACTTCGTCATCCAGGCCGAGCAGACCGACGACTACCAGGAGGCGCTCGACCGGGCCCCTGCCGCTGCGGAGAGCGCGGCGACGGCGGTGCTGTCCTACGACTGGGAGTCCCTCGAGGCCGACCGGGACGCCGCCGCGAAGTTCCTCACCGACGACTACCGCAAGGACTACGTCGAGACCTTCGACAAGCTCGTCACCGAGAGCGCCACGCAGACCAAGGCCACCGTCGAGGCCGAGGTGCTCGCCTCGTCGGCCATGCTCGGGACCCCGGGCGAGTACTGCGAGGGCGACGAGGAGTGCGCGGAAGCCGCGGGGGAGCGCGACCCCGACCGGATCCCGGTGCTGCTCTTCGTCAACCAGACCACGACGAGCTCGGCGAACACCGGGCAGCCGCCCGTCGCGATGAACCGCGTCCGGTTCGACATGGTCAACGTCGACGGGACCTGGCTGGTGGACGGCATCACGTCGTACTGACGCCGGGCCGGCCTGGAGCCGCGCTGGCCCGGGTGCTTGACTCGCGCGTGGCTTCGGTCCATGCTCTTCGCAGTTCCGACGACGCCTGGACGCGCGGGTTGTACCCGACGCGCGTCTGGGCTATGATCGTTCGTTGCGTCTGCCCTCATATGCACTCCAGCCTGCCCGGTGGCTGGTTTGTGGTGGGCAGGCCCCTCACCAGAGCGATCCTCGGAAGGACCCCTCTTGGCCGCCTCGCGCAGCACCAGCAGCACCGCCAGCAGCAACCCGCGCCGTATCTCCTTCGCCAAGATCAAGGAACCTCTCGAGGTTCCGCAGCTCCTCGCCCTCCAGACCGACAGCTTCGACTGGCTGATCGGCAACGAGCGCTGGCAGGAGGACGTCGCCAGGCGTCTCGAGCACGGCGAAGACGTCAGCCAGAAGTCCGGTCTCCAGGAGATCTTCGAGGAGATCTCCCCGATCTCGGACTTCTCGGACACGATGTCCCTCTCGTTCGAGAACCCCGTCTTCTACGACCCGAAGTACTCCGTGGAGGAGTGCAAGGAGAAGGACTTCACCTACTCGGCTCCGCTCTACGTCTCCGCGGAGTTCATGAACAACGAGACCGGTGAGATCAAGGGCCAGACGGTCTTCATGGGCGACTTCCCCCTGATGACCCCCAAGGGCACCTTCGTGATCAACGGCACCGAGCGTGTCGTGGTCTCCCAGCTCGTCCGCTCGCCCGGCGTGTACTTCGAGCGCACCGCGGACAAGACCTCCGACAAGGACATCTTCACCGCGAAGGTGATCCCCTCGCGCGGTGCCTGGCTCGAGTTCGAGATCGACAAGCGCGACATGGTCGGCGTCCGTCTCGACCGCAAGCGCAAGCAGAACGTCACGGTGCTGCTCAAGGCCCTCGGCTGGACCAACGAGCAGATCCGCGAGGAGTTCGGCGAGTACGAGTCGATGATGCTCACGCTGGAGAAGGACCACACCTCCGGCCAGGACGACGCGCTGCTCGACATCTACCGCAAGCTGCGCCCCGGTGAGCCGCCGACGCGTGAGGCCGCGCAGACGCTGCTGGAGAACTACTACTTCAACGGCAAGCGCTACGACCTCGCGAAGGTCGGTCGCTACAAGATCAACAAGAAGCTCGGCACGCACGAGGCCTTCGACCAGCAGACGCTGACCATCGACGACATCGTCTCGACCATCCGCTTCATCGTGCAGCTGCACGCGGGCAACGACACGCTCAAGGACGCCCAGGGCAGCGACATCCTGGACCGCGACGGCGAGGCCATCGAGGTCCGCGCCGACGACATCGACCACTTCGGCAACCGTCGTATGCGCACCGTCGGTGAGCTCATCCAGAACCAGCTCCGCACGGGTCTGGCCCGCATGGAGCGCGTGGTCCGCGAGCGGATGACCACCCAGGACGTCGAGGCGATCACGCCTCAGAGCCTGATCAACATCCGCCCCGTGGTCGCGGCGCTGAAGGAGTTCTTCGGCACCTCGCAGCTGTCGCAGTTCATGGACCAGACCAACCCGATCGCCGGCCTGACGCACAAGCGTCGCCTCTCGGCGCTCGGCCCCGGTGGTCTCTCCCGTGACCGCGCGGGCTTCGAGGTCCGTGACGTCCACCCGTCGCACTACGGCCGTATGTGCCCGATCGAGACCCCTGAGGGTCCGAACATCGGTCTGATCGGCTCGCTGTCGACGTTCGGCCGGATCAACCCGTTCGGCTTCGTCGAGACGCCGTACCGCCGTGTCGAGAAGGGCCGCGTCACCGACAAGGTCGACTACCTCACCGCCGACGAGGAGGACCGCTTCGTCATCGCGCAGGCCAACGCCGCGCTGACCGACGACGGCCGCTTCGCGGAGGAGCGGGTGCTCGTGCGCCAGCGTCACGGCGAGGTCGACGTGATCCCGGCCGAAGAGGTCGACTACATGGACGTCTCGCCGCGCCAGATGGTGTCGGTCGCGACTGCCCTGATCCCGTTCCTCGAGCACGACGACGCCAACCGCGCCCTCATGGGCGCGAACATGCAGCGCCAGGCGGTCCCGCTCATCAAGAGCGCCGCCCCGCTCGTCGGCACCGGCATGGAGTTCCGTGCCGCGGTCGACGCCGGTGACGTCGTGGTGGCCGAGCAGGCCGGCGTGGTCAAGGAGGTGACCGCCGACTTCGTCGAGGTGATGAACGACGACGGCACCTACAAGACCTACCGGATGCAGAAGTTCACGCGTTCCAACCAGGGCACGTGCATCAACCAGCGCCCGCTGGTCTCCGAAGGCGCCCGGCTCGAGGTCGGTACGCCGATCGCCGACGGTCCGTGCACCGACGACGGCGAGATGGCGCTGGGCACCAACCTTCTGGTCGCCTTCATGTCGTGGCAGGGCCACAACTACGAGGACGCGATCATCCTCTCCCAGCGGCTCGTCCAGGAGGACGTCCTCACCTCGATCCACATCGAGGAGCACGAGGTCGACGCCCGCGACACCAAGCTGGGCCCCGAGGAGATCACTCGCGACATCCCGAACGTCAGCGAGGAGATGCTCGCCGACCTCGACGAGCGCGGCATCATCCGGATCGGTGCGGAGGTCACCACCGGTGACATCCTCGTCGGCAAGGTCACCCCGAAGGGTGAGACCGAGCTGACCCCGGAGGAGCGCCTGCTCCGCGCGATCTTCGGTGAGAAGGCGCGCGAGGTCCGCGACACCTCGATGAAGGTGCCGCACGGTGAGTCCGGCACGGTCATCGGCGTCCGCGTGTTCGACCGCGAGGACGGCGACGAGCTGCCCCCGGGCGTCAACCAGCTCGTCCGTGTGTACGTC
>CAVPAG010000004.1:0-12750 GCA_963701425.1 uncultured Actinomycetota bacterium
AAGAAGCGGGCTCTGGGCCTCAAGGTCACCGCGGCGAGGAACGGCTGCGTCTCGTCGATCGCTCCCTTCTTCTGCGACTACACGCGCGAGTACCTCCTCAAGGACCCGGACCTCGGCAAGACGCGCGACGCGCGTGAGCATGCCCTGCTCGCCGGTGGCCTCACCATCAAGACCACGATCGACCCCCGGTTCCAGCGAGCCGCGGACGAGTCGGTGCGCGGCCCACGTCTACCCCACCGACCAGGCGATGGGGGCCTGGCGATGGTGCCGCCGGGCACCGGCGAGGTGCGGGCGCTCTCCCAGTCCCGGCCGATGGGACGCGACAAGAAGAAGGGCGAGACGTTCCTCAACTACGTCGTGCCCAGGGAGTACGGCGACGCGAACGGCTTCCAGGCCGGCTCGACGTTCAAGGCGTTCGTGCTCGCCACGGCCATCAAGCGGGGATCTCCCTGTCCACGCAGATACAAGTCACCGCAGCAGGTGTTCCTGCCGGTGAACCGGTTCAAGGGCTGTGACGGGTACCTGAGGAGCAGCGAGATCTGGGATCCGCAGAACTCCACCGGGGCAGGCACCTTCAACCTCTGCACCGGCACCCAGCAGTCGGTGAACACGTTCTACGCCCGCTCGAGATGCGCACGGCCTTGTGAGCCCTACCAGCTCCGCCCAGGACATGGGCATCGGCTGAACGACCCGGGGCGGGAACGTGTCCCGTCGTTCACGCTGGGCGTGGCCGACACCAACCCGCTCGCCATGGCCGGCGCCTACGCGACGTTCGCGGCTCGCGGGCTCCACTGCGACAACCGACCGGTCACGGAGATCCTCGACAGCTCGGGCAAGGTCATGAAGGACTACCCCAAGGAGTGCAAGCAGGTCCTGCCCAACGACGTCGCCGACGCCGTCAACGACATCCTCCGCGGCGTCCAGGAGGAAGGCGGGTTCGGCAACATCGCGGGTCTTGCGCTCGGGCAGCCCTCCGCCGCCAAGACCGGAACGATCAACGAGAACATGGCGGTCTGGTTCGTCGGCTACACCCCGAACCTCGCCACGGCCTCGATGATCGCCGGCGCCAACAGTCAGGGACACTGGCTGACGCTCAACGGTCAGACGGTCGGCAAGCTGCTGCATCACCGAGGCGTTCGGCGAACGCGACGGCAACGTCGATTGCGGCAACGCCATCCGCCACGTGATCGAGCAGTGGCTCGCAGACAAGGATTTCACCGCGCCCGACCCGCGCACGATCCAGGGACAGGAGGTCACGGTCCCGAGCGTCGGCGGCATGCGTCCGGAGGACGCGGCGAAGATCCTCCGCGACGCCGGCCTCTTCCCCAGCATCGGCCCCATGGTGAACTCGGAGTACCCCTACGGCCTCGCCCTACCTCGACCCCGGCTCGGGCTCGACGGTGGGTTCGGGCAGCAGCATCACGATCTACGTCTCCAACGGCACGCCGGAACCGCCGCCGGAGCAGCCGTCACCCAGGCCTAGCGGTGGAGGTGGCGGTACCGACGGGGGCGGCACCGGCGGGGGCACCCCCGGGACCGGGCGGTGGCAACGACGCCGGCGGAGGTGGCGGGGGACGCTGACCCGAGGCGGGGGCCGTCAGCCCGCTGGCGGCGCACCTCCGCGGCCACGGCAGCGCCGTCCGCGCGCCCCTTGACCTTGGACTGGATGACGCCCATCACCTTGCCCATGGCCCGCATGCCCTCTCCGGCGACCCCGAGCTGGGCGATGGCAGAGGTGACCAGGTCGGCGACCTCCTGCTCGGTCAGCGGCTCGGGCAGGTAGTCGGCGATGACCTCGGCCTCGTCCCTCTCCTTCGCGGCCATCTCCGTGCGGCCGGCCTGTTCGAAGGCCTCGGCCGCCTCGCGGCGCTTCTTGGCCTCGGTGCTGAGGAACACCAGGACGTCCTCGTCGGTAGGACTTCTCGGGATTGCTTGCCGGACACCTCCGCGTTCGTGATCGCGGTCAGCACCATGCGGAGGGTGGACGAACGCACCTCGTCGCGGCTCTTGATCGAGGTGGTCAGGTCGCTGCGGAGGCGGTCCTTCAAGTCGCTCATGTGGGCCATTGTGGCAGCCTTGTCGGATGCGAACGGGAACGAGCACCGCTGGAAGGACGCTGGTCGGGGTCGGGGCGCTGCTGGGAGCAGCGGGACTGGCGTACTCCGCAGGGTTCGAGGTCCGGGCGTACACCCTCCGTCAGACCGAGCTGCCGATCCTCCGCCTGGTGCCGAGCCGCTCCGGGTCCTTCACATCACCAACATGCACCTCACCCCCGGGCAGGGCAAGAAGCTGGCCTGGCTCAACAGCCTCGCCGACCTGAAGCCCGACCTCGTGGTGAACACCGGCGACAACATCGCCCACATGCGGGCGGTGTCGCCCTGCTCGACGCCCTCGACGACCTGCTCTTCGACGTCCCGGGCGTGTTCGTGCTCGGCTGCCGACAACTGCTCCAGCAACGAGCGGAACCCGGTGAAGTACCTGCTCCCGGACGACGGGACACGCAGGACGGACACGCCACCGCTGCCCTGGCCGGAGCTGCGCGATGCGTTCCAGGAGCGCGGCTGGCTCAACCTCAACAACCGCTTCGGCTCCCTGACCGTCGGCGGTGTGAGGTTCGCGTTCGCCGGCGTGGACGACCCCCACCTGGAGTACGACGACCTCGCCAGCGTCTCGGGTCCAGCAGACCCCACCGCCGACGTACGGGTCGGGGTGGCTCGCGCCGTACCTCCGGGTGCTCGACGCCTTCGCGAAGGACGGGTACGAGGCGATCTTCGCCGGGCACACCCACGGAGGCCAGTTGTGCCTGCCGTTCAAGGGGGCGCTCGTCACCAACTGCGACCTCGAGCCCGCCCGGGCCAAGGGCTTGCACCGTCACCCCGCGGGCGCGTCCCTCACCGATCCCGGAACCTCCTGGCTGCACGTCTCGGCCGGCCTGGGCACCTCGCCCTTCGCCCCCTTGCGCTTCTGCTGCAGGCCCGAGGCGACGCTGCTCACGCTGACCCCACGCGAGCCCGTTTCGCGTTGACGGTCCCGGTTTCGTCGCCCGGCATGTGCTCGGGTAGACTCGCGGTCGCTCCACGGGCTGTGGCGCAGTTTGGTAGCGCGCGTCGTTCGGGACGACGAGGCCGCAGGTTCAAATCCTGTCAGCCCGACCCATGTGATGGCCCGGACCGAGGCAACAATCGGCCCGGGCCGTCGCCGTTTGTGGGGCCGGCCGGTCCGGCCGGCGTTTCCCAAGGTCTGAGCGGTAGCCGTCACTTCCCACGGTGCACACGCCGTGGGAAGTGACGGCTCACCCTGTTTGATGAAACATCCCCCGCCGACCGGAGGCAGCGGGGTTGGCGGGGTCAGGCCTCGACGGGACGTCTGGCAGACTTCGGCCATGGGTCAGAAGCCGGGCGACGATGGCAAGCACGAACCCTCCCTGGAAGCCCCCCCTCGCTGAAAGCTCCGGCGCGCGTCGGCGCAAGAAGGAGAAGCGACCGAGCGGCAGGCGCGTCGCGGGCCGTCCAGCGGAGAACGGGTACGCCGAACCCGAGACACCGGCCGCACGTGACGCGGCCACCCACACGCCACCCGTCTACGAGGCCCCCGCCTACGAGCCGCCCGCCTACGAGCCGCCCCAGCCGCTGCCCACCGAGCCGGTACTCACCGAGCCCGAGTCGGCCCAGCCCCTGCCAACCACCCGCCGCCGCGCGGAGACGAGCGGTACCCGGTCGGATCCCGGCAGGCCTCGCGGTCGTCCTCACCGGGCTGCTCGTCGGCGGTCTCGGGACTGGCCTGACCTACCTGGGCCTCCAGGGCTGCGAGACCCTCACGGGCACGGACTCGTGCGGAGGCGCCCCGGGGCTCCTGCTCCTGGTGGCCATCCTGGCCCTGATGGTCCTGTTCGGCTCGATCATGCTCAAGCTGTTCGGGGTCTCCGAGCCGGGAGCACGGAGCTTCCTCGCGGTCGGCATCGTCACCGTGGTCGCGCTGGTCGGCCTGCTCGACGTGATCTTCTCGGCGTGGATGTTCGCCGTGATGCCGGCCCTCGGCGCCGTCGCCTACGCGCTGTCCCGCTGGGTGACGACCCGCTTCGCCGCCGAGCCGCAGGACCCCGAGCCGCACGACGTGCGCTGACAGCCTTGGAGCGTCAGCCGGCCAGCCCTTGGCGACCAGCTACCGCGATCTGGGCCGTGTTGAGCGCCGCGCCCTTGCGCAGGTTGTCCCCGCAGACGAAGAGCTCGAGCGTGTTCGGGAAGTCGAGCGCCTGACGGATCCGACCGACGAACGTGGGGTCGGCGCCGACGACGTCCGAGGGCGTCGGGAAGTCGCGGTGGGTCGGGTCGTCGATCACCACCACAGACGGGGCCTGGACCAGGACCGCCCGCGCCTCCTCGACACTGACCTCCCGCTCGAAGGTGGCGTGCACCGCCAGCGAGTGCGTGGTCACGACCGGCACGCGCACGCAGGTCGCGGAGACCTTGAGGTCGGGGATGCCCAGGATCTTCCGGGACTCGTTCGGACCTTGAGCTCCTCGCTCGTCCAGCCGCCGTCCTCGGCTGAGCCGGCCCACGGCACGACGTTGAGGGCGAGGGGCGCCGGGAACGGCGAGCCCTCCTCCCCCTGCTGTCCGCGACCGCCCGGCGTACGTCACCCGGGACGGTGCCGAGGGACCGGTCGCCGCCGACGACCTCGAGCTCGTCGTAGAGGCGGTCCACGCCGGGCTGGCCAGCGCCGGACGCGGCCTGGTACGACGCGACCACGAGCTCCTTCAGGTTCCACCCGCGTGGAGCGGACCGAGGGCGTCCATCATGGTCAGCGTCGTGCAGTTCGGGTTCGCGATGATCCCGCGCGGCCGCTTCTTGATCGCGTCCGGGTTGACCTCGGGCACCACGAGCGGCACCTTCGGGTCCATCCGGAACGCGCCGGAGTTGTCGACCACGACCACGCCCTTGGCGGCGGCGACCGGCACCCACTCCTTCGAGACGTCGTCGGGTACGTCGAACATCGCGACGTCCACGCCGTCGAAGGCCTTCTCGGTCAGGGCGGTCACCGCGACCTTCTTGCCGCGCACCCGCAGCTTCCGGCCGACGGAGCGAGGCGAGGCGATCAGCCGGATCTCACCCCACACGTCCTCGCGCATCGAGAGGATGCTCAACATGACGGTGCCGACAGCACCGGTCGCGCCGACGACGGCGAGGGTGGGCCCCTTGGCGGTCACGAGGTCAGGCCGCGCGCCACGAGCTCGGCGATCTGCACGGCGTTCAGCGCGGCGCCCTTGCGCAGGTTGTCGCCGGTGACGAACAGCGCGAGCCCGCGCTCGTCGTCCGTCGGATCCGCCGGATGCGGCCGACGAAGACGGGGTCGCTGCCGGCCGCCTCCAGCGGGGTGGGCACGTCGGTGAGCGACGACGCCCGGGCCTGCCGCCAGCAGCTCGGTGGCGCGGCTTCGCGGACAGCGGTCGCGCGAACTCGGCGTTGATCGACAGCGAGTGGCCCGTGAAGACCGGCACGCGCACGCAGGTGCCCGACACCGCGAAGGCTCGGGGATGCCGAGGATCTTGCGGCTCTCGTCGCGGAGCTTCTGCTCCTCGTCGGTCTCGCCCGTGCCGTCGTCGACGAGCGAGCCCGGCCAGCGGCAGCACGTTGAACGCGATCGTGCCGCGCGTAGGCCTTGGGCGCCGGGAACTCGACGGCGCCGCCGTCGTGCGCGAGGGCGGTCGGCGTCGCCGGCGGCCGCGCGCACCTGGCTGTCGAGCTCGGCGACGCCGGCGACACCGCCGCCGGAGACCGCCTGGTAGGTGCTCGCGACGAGCCGCACCAGGCCGGCCGTCGTCGTGCAGCGGCTTGAGCACGGGCATCGCGGCCATCGTCGTGCAGTTGGGGTTGGCGACGATGCCCTTGGGGCGATCGTGCACCGCCTCGGGGTTGACCTCGCTCACGACCAGCGGGACCTCGGGGTCGCGGCGCCACGCCGAGGAGTTGTCGACCACGACCGCGCCTGCCGCCGCGAACTTCGGCGCCAGCTCGCGTGAGGTCGCACCCCCTGCGGAGAACAGCACGATGTCGAGGCCGCTGGGGTCCGCCGTGGCGGCGTCCTCCACGACGACCTCCCGGTCGCCCCAGGCGAGGGTCGAGCCGGCGGAGCGGGCCGAGGCGAAGAACCGCAGCTCGGAGACGGGGAACTCCCGCTCCAGGAGGATCTGGCGCATCACCTCACCCACCTGGCCGGTGGCGCCGACGATGCCCAGCCGCACCCCGGCGTCAGGGTGCGGGCTCATCGTCCGGTCCCTCCGTAGACGACGGCCTCGACCTCGTCGGAGTCGAGCTCGAACGCCGTGTGCGTCGCGCTCACCGCGTCGTCGACCTGCTCCTCGTCGACGACCACGGAGATGCGGATCTCCGAGGTGGAGATCATCTCGATGTTCACGCCGGCGCTGGCCAGGGCCGCGAAGAACCTCGCGGTGACCCCCGGGTGCGACCGCATCCCGGCGCCGATCAGCGAGACCTTGCCGATGCGGTCGTCGTACAGCAGGGAGTCGTAGCCGACCTCGTCCTTCAGCCGGGCAAGCGCGGTCATCGCGGTCTGACCGTCCGCGCGCGGCAACGTGAACGAGATGTCGGTGAGGTTCGTCGCGGCAGCCGAGACGTTCTGGACGATCATGTCGAGGTTGATCTGCGCACTGGACAGCGCCTCGAAGATGCGCGCCGCCTCACCCACCTTGTCGGGGACCCCGACCACGGTGATCTTCGCTTCGCTCCGGTCGTGGGCGACCCCGGCGATGATGGCCTGTTCCATGTCCTCTACCTCTACGTCGTCGTCTGCGATCCAGGTCCCGGTCTTCTTGCTGAACGACGACCGGACGTGGATGGGCATGCGGTACCGGCGGGCGTACTCCACGCACCGCAGGTGAAGGATCTTCGCGCCGCAGGCCGCCATCTCGAGCATCTCCTCGTAGGAGATGCGGTCGCGCTTGCGGGCCGACGGCACGATCCGCGGGTCGGCGGTGAATACGCCGTCCACGTCGCTGTAGATCTCGCACACGTCCGCGTTGAGCGCGGCGGCGAGGGCGACCGCGGTGGTGTCCGAACCACCCCGGCCCAGGGTCGTGATGTCCTTGGAGTCCTGGCTGACGCCCTGGAACCCGGCGACGATCGCCACGGCCCCGGCGGCGAGCGCCTTCTCGATCCGGCCCGGCGTCACGTCGATGATCTTGGCCTTGCCGTGCGCGCCGTCGGTGATGACCCCGGCCTGGCTGCCCGTGAACGACTGGGCCTCCTGGCCCAGGTTCCCGATCGCCATCGCCAGCAGCGCCATGGAGATGCGCTCACCCGCCGTCAGCAGCATGTCCAGCTCGCGTCCGCTCGGCAGCGGGGAGACCTGCTCGGCGAGGTCGATCAGCTCGTCCGTGGTGTCGCCCATCGCGGACACGACGACCACGACGTCGTTTCCCGCCCGTTTCGCATCGACGATCCGCTGGGCTACTCGCTTGATCCCCTCGGCGTCGGCAACGGAGGAACCGCCGTACTTCTGCACGACAATGCCCACTGTTCTCCTCGAGATAGGTTGGCTTGGTCCCGCTGCAGTCTACCGAGGGGGCCTTTCGGCCGAGACCGCCCACCGCATCACAAGACGCCCGGCCGGGCCCACCACGTGGGGAGCCTCTCCCCTCCGGGCGGGCTCAAACCTGCGGCTACTGGTTGGCGGACTCGAGCAGCTCGTCCGCGGCCGCGACCTGGTCCTGCTCGCTCTCGAACTCGGCGTCGAGCCGGTCGTGCGCGACCACCGACTGGAGGGCCCGGAGTACGCCGCTCGCCTCGTTGCCCCACGAGGAGACGTAGGAGAACTGCCACCACCACAGGGCCTCCCTCACCCGTCCGGCCCGGAAGTGCCGCAGGCCGTGCGCGAGGGCGGTGGCGATGCTGGTGAGGTCGTCGGAGAGCAGCGAGGACACCATCTCCGGCGGGTCCTCGTAGGGGTCGAAGACCTCGGTGTAGGCGTCGACGCTCTCGAGGAGCACGGCGAGCCGGAGCCGCATGGCGTCGAGGTCGGGGTCCGGGCCTGCGTCGGGTTCGTACTGCTCTACTGGCGTGAAGTCCGTCTGCACGCCGAGCCGGCCGCCGGCGAGCAGGATCTGGCTGACCTCGAGCAGGAGGAGGGAGACGGCGTGACCGTCCGAGGACTCACCACGCGCGATCGCCTGGAGGGCGAGCAGGAAGCTCTCGACCTGGTCCGCGATCTGTTGCGCGAAGTCCTCGAGGTCACTGTGCACGGCAGGTTCGTCCGCCGATGCCACGGGCGTTTCCTCACTCATCGACCGCTCGTCTCCCTTCGAAGGCGCGTCCCAGGGTCACCTCGTCGGCGTACTCGAGGTCACCACCTACAGGAAGTCCACTAGCAAGTCGCGTCACGCGCAACCCCATGGGCTTGAGCAGCCGAGTGAGATAGGTCGCGGTCGCCTCGCCCTCGAGGTTCGGATCCGTGGCCAAGATGACCTCCGTGACCACGCCGTCGGCGAGCCGGGTCATCAGCTCGCGGATCCGCAGGTCGTCCGGGCCGATGCCCTCGATCGGCGAGATCGCGCCGCCGAGCACGTGGTAGCGCCCCCGGAACTCGCGGGTGCGCTCGATCGCGACGACGTCCTTGGACTCCTCGACGACGCAGATCACCGAGGGGTCCCGCCGCTGGTCACGGCAGATCCGGCACAGCTCGTCCTCCGCGACGTTGCCGCAGACGGAGCAGAACTTCACCCGGTCCTTCACCTCGACGAGGACCTGGGCGAGCCGACGTACGTCGACCGGGTCCGTCTGCAGGATGTGGAACGCGATGCGCTGGGCGCTCTTGGGCCCCACGCCCGGAAGCCGACCCAACTCGTCGATCAGGTCCTGGACGACACCTTCGTACACCGATTCACTCTGTCTTTCTCCGTGGTCAGAAGCCGGGGGTGGCGCCCGGCTCGGAACCCGCACCGCCGCCGAGACCGCCCATGTCACCCAGGCCACCGGCGAGCGGCCCGAGCTTCTCGTGCCCGAGCGCGTCTGCCTGGGCCTTGGCGTCGCGGTAGGCGGCGACGATCAGGTCCTCGAGGTCCTCGGTCTCGTCGGGGTCGAACGAG
The DNA here is from genome assembly GCA_963701425.1 of uncultured Actinomycetota bacterium. Lineage (GTDB taxonomy): Bacteria > Actinomycetota > Actinomycetes > Propionibacteriales > Nocardioidaceae > Nocardioides_C. The sequence continues at coordinate 9,101 of CAVPAG010000004.1, forward strand.
CCCTTCTTGATCTGCACCTTGACCAGCTCACCGGTCCCGCTGAGCGTGACCAGCACCAGGCCGTCGCCGACCGTGCCGGTGACGGTGGCCTCGGCCAGCTCGGCCTGCGCGTCCATGGCCTGCTGCTGCAGCTGCTGCGCCTGCTGGAGCAGCGCGTTCATGTCGAATCCACCCTGGCCGAATGGGTCTTGGCCGAACGGGTTTGCCTCGGTCATCCTCAGTCCTTCGGTAGTCAGTCGCTGGTCGGTCGGTGGTCAGTCGTGCTGGATCTCCTCGATGACCCGCGCACCGAGCTCACGCTCGAGAAGCTGCGCACCACCGATCCCATAGTCGTCCGCGTCGGGGTCGTCGCGGTCCACGTCCTCGTCCGAGACGCTCGGCTCCTTCGGTCCGGCCGGACCCGCCGCACGAGTCGGCTGGATCGCCCCCCGGGCGCTCGCGATCGCGTTCGGGTCCACCGGCGCCCGCGCGGGGGCGGGCGGCTGCTCCGGCTCGGACTCGGCCACCGGCCCGTCCTGTCCGGGGGCGTCGGCAGGACGCTCCGCGACGGACGACTGTGCCTCCTGGACCGCGGAGCGGATGACACGCGGCTCCGCCTCGGGCTGGGCGCCGGGCTTCGCGGTCGGGTCGACGATCGCGTCGATCCGCCAGTCCTGGCCGATCACGTCGATCGCCGCCTGACGAAGGATCTCGTCGCTGCCGCTGCGCAGGAACGAGTCGCGGGCGCCCGCGTTGAGGAGCGCCAGGGTCAGCGTCTTCTCGTCGACGGCGGCGACCTGGGCGTTCTGGCTCAGCATGATCCAGGTGAACCGCCGCTTGAGCTTCACCGACTCGAGCAGGTCCGGCCACAGGCGACGTACCTCGACCAGACCGAGACCGCCGGCCGGGGGCTGCTGCTCCTGGGCCCGCACGGGCTCGGCGTCCCGCGGCTCGGCGGCGACGGGGGCGGCGGCCGGCTCCGGCTCGGGCGCCGGAGGGGTCGGCGCCTGGGTCGCAGGCGGTGGAGTCTGGGGCGTCGGGGTCTGCGGCTGGGCGGAGGGTCGGGGTTGCTGCGGCTCCGCAGGGGCTGGGGCAGGCGCGGCGCGGGGCGCGGGGGCGGGCCGGCCGACGTGCTGCTGGGTCGAGGGGGCGCCACCCTCGATCGAGATCCGCTTCTCGATCCGGTCGAGGCGCGCCATGATCCCGTCCGTCGAGTCGTCCGCACCGGGCAGCAGGACCCGGGCGCAGATGAGCTCGAGGAGGAGTCGTGGAGCGGTGGCGCCGCGCATCTCGGTGAGACCCGCGGCCACGAGGTCCGCGGCCCGGGTGAGGTCGGCACGGCCGAAACGCGCCGCCTGCGCGACCAGCCGCTCGGCCTGGTCCTCGGGCATGTCGATCAGGCCGGTCGCGGGAGCGTCGGGAACGGCCGCGATGATCACCAGGTCTCGCAGCCGCCGCAGCAGGTCCTCGGTGAACCGACGCGGGTCCTGCCCGGTCTCGATGACCTTGTCCACGACGCCGAAGACAGTGCTGCCGTCGTGTGCGGCGAAGGCGTCGACCGCCTCGTCGAGAAGGGTGTCGGGAGTGAACCCGAGCAGACCCGTCGCGAGGTCGTAGGTCACCCCGTCGTCACCGGCCCCACCGAGCAGCTGGTCGAGCACCGAGAGGGTGTCCCTGGCTGAGCCACCGCCGGCACGGACGACCAGGGGGAGGGCGGCAGGCTCGATGGTCACGCCCTCGAGCTCGCACAGCTCTGCGAGGTACGCCGAGAGCACCCGGGGCGGGATCAGCCGGAACGGGTAGTGATGCGTCCGCGAGCGGATGGTCCCGATGACCTTCTCGGGCTCGGTCGTCGCGAAGATGAACTTCAGGTGCGGCGGCGGCTCCTCCACGAGCTTGAGCAGGGCGTTGAAGCCCTGCGTGGAGACCATGTGCGCCTCGTCGATGATGTAGACCTTGTAGCGGCTGCTGACCGGCGCGAAGAAGGCGCGCTCCCGCAGGTCTCGTGCGTCGTCGACACCACCGTGGCTGGCCGCGTCGATCTCGATCACGTCGATGGACCCGGGACCACCACGAGCCAGGTCGCGGCACGACTGGCACTCGCCGCAGGGGTCGGCCACCGGGCCCTTCTCGCAGTTCAGGGCGCGCGCCAGGATCCGGGCGCTGGTGGTCTTGCCGCAGCCCCTCGGGCCGGAGAACAGGTAGGCGTGGTTCACGCGGTTGTTCGCCAGCGCAGCACGCAGCGGAGCCGTGACGTGGTCCTGGCCGATGACCTCGGAGAACGTCTCGGGCCGGTAGCGGCGGTACAGAGCGAGGGGTGCGTCCACGCCTTGAACCCTAACTACCTCTACCGACACCCGGTAGGCCGGACACCCGCAGACCAGGCCCCGGAATCAGTCCGGGCATGACTCCGGACATGAAAAGGCCCCCCGCGCACCCGAAAGAGCTCGCTTACCCTTGCTGCCTTCCGGCCCTGGGGGAGTTGGGCGAGTTATCGCCGCACGGGGGGTTGTCCCAGAGTCTAGGGGCAGCGGTGCCGACCGGCCAAAGCGGGGAGGGCGGGACCGGATTTCTTCTAGCAGCCGTCCGACCGGTAACCTCTCCCGCGGAGGATTCGCCTAGTGGCCTATGGCGCTCGCTTGGAAAGCGGGTTGGGTTAACGCCCTCAGGGGTTCGAATCCCCTATCCTCCGCCACGCCTGACCAGGCACGACGCCGGTTCGGTCCACCACGGACCGAGCCGGCGTTTCACGTCTAGTCTCAGTTTTGGTCTCAATTGACTCTCAGTCGCTGAGCTGCGAGCTGACGATGACGAATGGCCCTATGTGGCCGCCTCCCAGGTCGCGACCTGGCGCATGTCAGAACGCGCCGCTCTCGGTTCCTTCCGGAGCCTTCCTGTACCTCTGGCCGATCCAGGTAAGGCACGGGTCGGGCACCTTTGTGCGAGGCCTCACAGATGGGCATATGTCAACTGGTCCACCGCACCTCAGGAAGGCAACGGATTGTCCGAACCAGGCCCTTCGGCACCGCAGGGCCATCCCGGTTCGCCATCGAAATCTCTCCGGGGCGAGAGGAACGTTGTAGATAGCAACCTCGTCTCATCCGCGGCGGACAGCCCGCTCCGGTTCCCAGAAGGGATCTACCATGAAGCACACCATCCGACGTACCACCGCCGTGATCGGCACTATCGCTGTGGCTGCCTCCATGGCAGCCATGTCACCCGCCCAGTCCACCGTGCTGGCTCCCAGCAACATCACCGTCCACTCGACCGACTACACGCCTGCCTCAGGCCAGACCTTCCGTCTCTACGGCTTCGTCAGGTCCGAGGGAGTGCCGCTGCCCGACGCGACCGTGCGCGTCAAGACCTTCCGCAACGGTGAGTGGGTCGGGCTTCCCGGAGCGGTCCTTCTCACTCACGACGATGGCCACTACCGGGTCCGCGTCATCCTGCAGATGAAGGGCCAGCGGCTGCTGCGCGTGGTCGCCAACCCGAAGGGTGACGACATCATGAACTCACGGAGGGACATCACCGTCACGGTTCACTGAGCCGAGCCTCCTCAACCAGGTGACTTCGACCTGCGGCCGTCAGTTGACTGTCGCTCGTCAGACGGCCGGCGTCTGCTCGATACCTTGGAGGAAAGAGTGGCGGGCCTCTTCGGAGCGTGTCGTCGT
>CAVPAG010000005.1:0-13804 GCA_963701425.1 uncultured Actinomycetota bacterium
GGTCAGACGGTCGGCGGCTCTACATCAGCGAGGCGTTCGGAAGCACCAACGCCGGTCCGATGTGGGGCGACGCCATGCACGTGATCGAGCAGTGGCTCGCCGACAAGGACTTCACCGCGCCCGACCCGCGCACGATCCAGGGACAGGAGGTCACGGTCCCGAGCGTCGGCGGCATGAGTCCGGAGGACGCGGCGAAGATCCTCCGCGACGCCGGCCTCTTCCCGAGCATCGGCCCCATGGTGAACTCGGAGTACCCTCCGGCACCGTCGCCTACCTCGACCCCGGCTCGGGCTCGACGGTGGGTTCGGGCAGCAGCATCACGATCTACGTCTCCAACGGCACGCCGGAACCGCCGCCGGAGCAGCCGTCGCCCAGGCCGAGCGGTGGAGGTGGCGGTACCGGCGGGGGCGGCCCGACGGGGGCGGCACCGGCGGGGGCACCCCCGGACCGGCGGTGGCAACGACGCCGGCGGAGGTGGCGGGGGACGCTGACCCGAGGCGGGGGCCGTCAGCCGAGCTGGCGGCGCACCTCCGCGGCCACGGCAGCGCCGTCCGCGCGCCCCTTGACCTTGGACTGGATGACGCCCATCACCTTGCCCATGGCCCGCATGCCCTCTCCGGCGACCCCGAGCTGGGCGATGGCAGAGGTGACCAGGTCGGCGACCTCCTGCTCGGTCAGCGGCTCGGGCAGGTAGTCGGCGATGACCTCGGCCTCGTCCCTCTCCTTCGCGGCCATCTCCGTCCGGCCGGCCTGCTCGAAGGCCTCGGCCGCCTCCCGGCGCTTCTTGGCCTCGGTGCTGAGGACGCCCAGGACGTCCTCGTCAGTCAGCTCTCGGGACTGCTTGCCGGACACCTCCGCGTTCGTGATCGCGGTCAGCACCATGCGGAGGGTGGACGAACGCACCTCGTCGCGGCTCTTGATCGAGGTGGTCAGGTCGCTGCGGAGGCAGTCCTTCAAGTCGCTCATGTGGGCCATTGTGGCAGCCTTGTCGGATGCGAACGGGAATCAGCACCGCTGGAAGGACGCTGGTCGGGGTCGGGGCGCTGCTGGGAGCAGCGGGACTGGCGTACTCCGCAGGGTTCGAGGTCCGGGCGTACACCCTCCGTAGGACCGAGCTGCCGATCCTTCCCGCCTGGTGCCGAGCCGCTCCGGGTCCTTCACATCACCGACATGCACCTCACCCCCGGGCAGGGCAAGAAGCTGGCCTGGCTCAACAGCCTCGCCGACCTGAAGCCCGACCTCGTGGTGAACACCGGCGACAACATCGCCCACATGCGGGCGGTGTCACCGCTGCTCGACGCCCTCGACGACCTCCTCGACGTCCCGGGCGTGTTCGTGCTCGGCTCCAACGACTACTTCTCACCGTCCACGAGGAACCCGGTGAAGTACCTGCTCCCGGACGACGGGACACGCAGGACGGACACGCCACAGCTGCCCTGGCCGGAGCTGCGCGACGCGTTCCAGGAGCGCGGCTGGCTCAACCTCAACAACCGCTTCGGCTCCCTGACCGTCGGCGGTGTGAGGTTCGCGTTCGCCGGCGTGGACGACCCCCACCTGGAGTACGACGACCTCGCGAGCGTCTCGGGTCCGGCGGACCCCACCGCCGACGTACGGGTCGGGGTGGCTCACGCGCCGTACCTCCGGGTGCTCGACGCCTTCGCGAAGGACGGGTACGAGGCGATCTTCGCCGGGCACACACACGGAGGCCAGCTGTGCCTGCCGTTCAAGGGGGCGCTCGTCACCAACTGCGACCTCGAGCCCGCCCGGGCCAAGGGCCTGCACCGTCACCCCGCGGGCGCGTCCCTCACCGATCCCGGAACCTCCTGGCTGCACGTCTCGGCCGGCCTGGGCACCTCGCCCTTCGCCCCCTTGCGCTTCTGCTGCAGGCCCGAGGCGACGCTGCTCACGCTGACCCCACGCGAGCCCGTTTCGCGTTGACGGTCCCGGTTTCGTCGCCCGGCATGTGCTCGGGTAGACTCGCGGTCGCTCCACGGGCTGTGGCGCAGTTTGGTAGCGCGCGTCGTTCGGGACGACGAGGCCGCAGGTTCAAATCCTGTCAGCCCGACCCATGTGATGGCCCGGACCGAGGCAACAATCGGCCCGGGCCGTCGCCGTCTGTGGGGCCGGCTGGTCCGGCCGGCGTTTCCCCAAGGTCTGTTGCTCAACCGCCACTTCCCACGGTGCACACGCCGTGGGAAGTGACGGCTCACCCTCATACCTTGATGAAACATCCCCCGCCGACCGGAGGCAGCGGGGTTGGCGGGGTCAGGCCTCGACGGGACGTCTGGCAGACTTCGGCCATGGGTCAGAAGCCGGGCGACGATGGCAAGCACGAACCCTCCCTGGAGCTCCCCTCACTGAAGCTTCCCGGCGCGCGTCGGCGCAAGAAGGAGAAGCGACCGAGCGGCAGGCGCGTCGCGGGCCGTCCAGCGGAGAACGGGTACGCCGAACCGGAGACACCTTCCGCACCTGACGCGGCCACCCACACGGCACCCGTCTACGAGGCCCCCGCCTACGAGCCGCCCGCCTACGAGCCGCCCCAGCCGCTGCCCACCGAGCCGGTACTCACCGAGCCCGAGACGGCCCAGCCCCTGCCAACCACCCGCCGCCGCGCGGAGACGAGCGGTACCCGGTCGATCCCGGCAGGCCTCGCGGTCGTCCTCACCGGGCTGCTCGTGGGCGGTCTCGGGACGGGCCTGACCTACCTGGGCCTCCAGGGCTGCGAGACCCTCACGGGCACGGACTCGTGCGGAGGCGCCCCGGGGCTCCTGCTCCTGGTGGCCATCCTGGCCCTGATGGTCCTGTTCGGCTCGATCATGCTCAAGCTGTTCGGGGTCTCCGAGCCGGGGAGCACGAGCTTCCTCGCGGTCGGCATCGTCACCGTGGTCGCGCTGGTCGGCCTGCTCGACGTGATCTTCTCGGCGTGGATGTTCGCCGTGATGCCGGCCCTCGGCGCCGTCGCCTACGCGCTGTCCCGCTGGGTGACGATCCGCTTCGCCGCCGAGCCACAGGGCCCCGAGCCGCACGACGTGCGCTGACAGCCTTCGAGCGTCAGCCGGCCAGCTCCTTGGCGACCAGCTCCGCGATCTGGGCGGTGTTGAGCGCCGCGCCCTTGCGCAGGTTGTCCCCGCAGACGAAGAGCTCGAGCGTGTTCGGGAAGTCGAGCGCCTGACGGATCCGGCCCACGAACGTGGGGTCGGCGCCGACGACGTCCGAGGGCGTCGGGAAGTCGCGGTGGGTCGGGTCGTCGATCACCACCACAGACGGGGCCTGGACCAGGACCGCCCGCGCCTCCTCGACACTGACCTCCCGCTCGAAGGTGGCGTGCACCGCCAGCGAGTGCGTGGTCACGACCGGCACGCGCACGCAGGTCGCGGAGACCTTGAGGTCGGGGATGCCCAGGATCTTCCGGGACTCGTTGCGGACCTTGAGCTCCTCGCTCGTCCAGCCGCCGTCCTCGGCTGAGCCGGCCCACGGCACGACGTTGAGGGCGAGGGGCGCCGGGAACGGCGAGCCCTCCTCCCCCAGCTTGTCCGCGACCGCCCGGCGTACGTCACCCGGGACGGTGCCGAGGGACCGGTCGCCGCCGACGACCTCGAGCTCGTCGTAGAGGCGGTCCACGCCGGGCTGGCCAGCGCCGGACGCGGCCTGGTACGACGCGACCACGAGCTCCTTCAGGTTCCACCCCGCGTGGAGCGGACCGAGGGCGTCCATCATGGTCAGCGTCGTGCAGTTCGGGTTCGCGATGATCCCGCGCGGCCGCTTCTTGATCGCGTCCGGGTTGACCTCGGGCACCACGAGCGGCACCTTCGGGTCCATCCGGAACGCGCCGGAGTTGTCGACCACGACCACGCCCTTGGCGGCGGCGACCGGCACCCACTCCTTCGAGACGTCGTCGGGTACGTCGAACATCGCGACGTCCACGCCGTCGAAGGCCTTCTCGGTCAGGGCGGTCACCGCGACCTTCTTGCCGCGTACCCGCAGCTTCCGGCCGACGGAGCGAGGCGAGGCGATCAGCCGGATCTCACCCCACACGTCCTCGCGCATCGAGAGGATGCTCAACATGACGGTGCCGACAGCACCGGTCGCGCCGACGACGGCGAGGGTGGGCCCCTTGGCGGTCACGAGGTCAGGCCGCGCGCCACGAGCTCGGCGATCTGCACGGTGTTCAGCGCGGCACCCTTGCGCAGGTTGTCGTTGCTGACGAACAGCGCGAGCCCTCGCTCGTCGTCCACCCCCGGATCCTGCCGGATGCGTCCCACGAAGCTGGGGTCCTTGCCGGCAGCCTGCAGCGGGGTGGGGATGTCGGTGAGGGAGACGCCAGGTGCCTCCGCCAGCAACTCGGTGGCACGCTTCGCGGAAAGCGGTCGCGCGAACTCGGCGTTGATGGCCAACGAGTGGCCCGTGAAGACCGGCACGCGCACGCAGATGCCCGAGACCCGAAGCTCGGGGATGCCGAGGATCTTGCGGCTCTCGTTGCGGAGCTTCTGCTCCTCGTCGGTCTCGCCCGTGCCGTCGTCCACGAGCGAGCCCGCCATCGGCAGCACGTTGAACGCGATGTGCCGCGCGTAGGCCTTGGGCTCCGGGAACTCGATGGCGCCGCCGTCGTGCGCGAGGGCGGTCGCGTCGCCGGCGGCCGCGCGCACCTGGCTGTCGAGCTCGGCGACACCGGCGACACCGCTGCCGGAGACGGCCTGGTAGGTGCTCGCGACGAGCCGCACCAGGCCGGCCTCGTCATGCAGCGGCTTGAGCACGGGCATCGCGGCCATCGTCGTGCAGTTGGGGTTGGCGACGATGCCCTTGGGGCGATCGTGCACCGCCTCGGGGTTGACCTCGCTCACGACCAGCGGGACCTCGGGGTCGCGGCGCCACGCCGAGGAGTTGTCGACCACGACCGCGCCTGCCGCCGCGAACTTCGGCGCCAGCTCGCGTGAGGTCGCACCCCCTGCGGAGAACAGCACGATGTCGAGGCCGCTGGGGTCCGCCGTGGCGGCGTCCTCCACGACGACCTCCCGGTCGCCCCAGGCGAGGGTCGAGCCGGCGGAGCGGGCCGAGGCGAAGAACCGCAGCTCGGAGACGGGGAACTCCCGCTCCAGGAGGATCTGGCGCATCACCTCACCCACCTGGCCGGTGGCGCCGACGATGCCCAGCCGCACCCCGGCGTCAGGGTGCGGGCTCATCGTCCGGTCCCTCCGTAGACGACGGCCTCGACCTCGTCGGAGTCGAGCTCGAACGCCGTGTGCGTCGCGCTCACCGCGTCGTCGACCTGCTCCTCGTCGACGACCACGGAGATGCGGATCTCCGAGGTGGAGATCATCTCGATGTTCACGCCGGCGCTGGCCAGGGCCGCGAAGAACCTCGCGGTGACCCCCGGGTGCGACCGCATCCCGGCGCCGATCAGCGAGACCTTGCCGATGCGGTCGTCGTACAGCAGGGAGTCGTAGCCGACCTCGTCCTTCAGCCGGGCAAGCGCGGTCATCGCGGTCTGACCGTCCGCGCGCGGCAACGTGAACGAGATGTCGGTGAGGTTCGTCGCGGCAGCCGAGACGTTCTGGACGATCATGTCGAGGTTGATCTGCGCACTGGACAGCGCCTCGAAGATGCGCGCCGCCTCACCCACCTTGTCGGGGACCCCGACCACGGTGATCTTCGCTTCGCTCCGGTCGTGGGCGACCCCGGCGATGATGGCCTGTTCCATGTCCTCTACCTCTACGTCGTCGTCTGCGATCCAGGTCCCGGTCTTCTTGCTGAACGACGACCGGACGTGGATGGGCATGCGGTACCGGCGGGCGTACTCCACGCACCGCAGGTGAAGGATCTTCGCGCCGCAGGCCGCCATCTCGAGCATCTCCTCGTAGGAGATGCGGTCGCGCTTGCGGGCCGACGGCACGATCCGCGGGTCGGCGGTGAATACGCCGTCCACGTCGCTGTAGATCTCGCACACGTCCGCGTTGAGCGCGGCGGCGAGGGCGACCGCGGTGGTGTCCGAACCACCCCGGCCCAGGGTCGTGATGTCCTTGGAGTCCTGGCTGACGCCCTGGAACCCGGCGACGATCGCCACGGCCCCGGCGGCGAGCGCCTTCTCGATCCGGCCCGGCGTCACGTCGATGATCTTGGCCTTGCCGTGCGCGCCGTCGGTGATCACCCCGGCCTGGCTGCCCGTGAACGACTGGGCCTCCTGGCCCAGGTTCCCGATCGCCATCGCCAGCAGCGCCATGGAGATGCGCTCACCCGCCGTCAGCAGCATGTCCAGCTCGCGTCCGCTCGGCAGCGGGGAGACCTGCTCGGCGAGGTCGATCAGCTCGTCCGTGGTGTCGCCCATCGCGGACACGACGACCACGACGTCGTTTCCCGCCCGTTTCGCATCGACGATCCGCTGGGCTACTCGCTTGATCCCCTCGGCGTCGGCAACGGAGGAACCGCCGTACTTCTGCACGACAATGCCCACTGTTCTCCTCGAGATAGGTTGGCTTGGTCCCGCTGCAGTCTACCGAGGGGGCCTTTCGGCCGAGACCGCCCACCGCATCACAAGACGCCCGGCCGGGCCCACCACGTGGGGAGCCTCTCCCCTCCGGGCGGGCTCAAACCTGCGGCTACTGGTTGGCGGACTCGAGCAGCTCGTCCGCGGCCGCGACCTGGTCCTGCTCGCTCTCGAACTCGGCGTCGAGCCGGTCGTGCGCGACCACCGACTGGAGGGCCCGGAGTACGCCGCTGGCCTCGTTGCCCCACGAGGAGACGTAGGAGAACTGCCACCACCACAGGGCCTCCCTGACCCGTCCGGCCCGGAAGTGCCGCAGGCCGTGCGCGAGGGCGGTGGCGATGCTGGTGAGGTCGTCGGACAGCAGCGAGGACACCATCTCCGGCGGGTCCTCGTAGGGGTCGAAGACCTCGGTGTAGGCGTCGACGCTCTCGAGGAGCACGGCGAGCCGGAGCCGCATGGCGTCGAGGTCGGGGTCCGGGCCCGCGTCGGGTTCGTACTGCTCCACGGGTGTGAAGTCCGTCTGCACGCCGAGCCGGCCGCCGGCGAGCAGGATCTGGCTGACCTCGAGCAGGAGGAGGGAGACGGCGTGACCGTCCGAGGACTCACCACGCGCGATCGCCTGGAGGGCGAGCAGGAAGCTCTCGACCTGGTCCGCGATCTGCTGCGCGAAGTCCTCGAGGTCACTGTGCACGGCAGGCTCGTCCGCCGGTGCCACGGGCGTTTCCTCACTCATCGACCGCTCGTCTCCCTTCGAAGGCGCGTCCCAGGGTCACCTCGTCGGCGTACTCGAGGTCACCACCTACAGGAAGTCCACTAGCAAGTCGCGTCACGCGCAACCCCATGGGCTTGAGCAGCCGAGTGAGATAGGTCGCGGTCGCCTCGCCCTCGAGGTTCGGATCGGTGGCCAAGATGACCTCCGTGACCACGCCGTCGGCGAGCCGGGTCATCAGCTCGCGGATCCGCAGGTCGTCCGGGCCGATGCCCTCGATCGGCGAGATCGCGCCGCCGAGCACGTGGTAGCGCCCCCGGAACTCGCGGGTGCGCTCGATCGCGACGACGTCCTTGGACTCCTCGACGACGCAGATCACCGAGGGGTCCCGCCGCTGGTCACGGCAGATCCGGCACAGCTCGTCCTCCGCGACGTTGCCGCAGACGGAGCAGAACTTCACCCGGTCCTTCACCTCGACGAGGACCTGGGCGAGCCGACGTACGTCGACCGGGTCCGTCTGCAGGATGTGGAACGCGATGCGCTGGGCGCTCTTGGGTCCCACGCCCGGAAGCCGACCCAACTCGTCGATCAGGTCCTGGACGACACCTTCGTACACCGATTCACTCTGTCTTTCTCCGTGGTCAGAAGCCGGGCGTGGCGCCCGGCTCGGAACCCGCACCGCCGCCGAGACCGCCCATGTCACCCAGGCCACCGGCGAGCGGCCCGAGCTTCTCGTGCCCGAGCGCGTCTGCCTGGGCCTTGGCGTCGCGGTAGGCGGCGACGATCAGGTCCTCGAGGTCCTCGGTCTCGTCGGGGTCGAACGAGCCCTTCTTGATCTGCACCTTGACCAGCTCACCGGTCCCACTGAGCGTGACCAGCACCAGGCCGTCGCCGACCGTGCCGGTGACGGTGGCCTCGGCCAGCTCGGCCTGCGCGTCCATGGCCTGCTGCTGCAGCTGCTGCGCCTGCTGGAGCAGCGCGTTCATGTCGAATCCACCCTGGCCGAATGGGTCTTGGCCGAACGGGTTTGCCTCGGTCATCCTCAGTCCTTCGGTAGTCAGTCGCTGGTCGGTCGGTGGTCAGTCGTGCTGGATCTCCTCGATGACCCGCGCACCGAGCTCACGCTCGAGAAGCTGCGCACCACCGATCCCATAGTCGTCCGCGTCGGGGTCGTCGCGGTCCACGTCCTCGTCCGAGACGCTCGGCTCCTTCGGTCCGGCCGGACCCGCCGCACGAGTCGGCTGGATCGCCCCCCGGGCGCTCGCGATCGCGTTCGGGTCCACCGGCGCCCGCGCGGGGGCGGGCGGCGGCTGCTCCGGCTCGGACTCGGCCGCCGGGCCGTCCTGTCCGGGGGCGTCGGCAGGACGCTCCGCGACGGACGACTGTGCCTCCTGGACCGCGGAGCGGATGACACGCGGCTCCGCCTCGGGCTGGGCGCCGGGCTTCGCGGTCGGGTCGACGATCGCGTCGATCCGCCAGTCCTGGCCGATCACGTCGATCGCCGCCTGACGAAGGATCTCGTCGCTGCCGCTGCGCAGGAACGAGTCGCGGGCGCCCGCGTTGAGGAGCGCCAGGGTCAGCGTCTTCTCGTCGACGGCGGCGACCTGGGCGTTCTGGCTCAGCATGATCCAGGTGAACCGCCGCTTGAGCTTCACCGACTCGAGCAGGTCCGGCCACAGGCGACGTACCTCGACCAGACCGAGACCGCCGGCCGGGGGCTGCTGCTCCTGGGCTCGCACGGGCTCGGCGTCCCGCGGCTCGGCGGCGACGGGGGCGGCGGCCGGCTCCGGCTCGGGCGCCGGAGGGGTCGGCGCCTGGGTCGCAGGCGGTGGAGTCTGGGGCGTCGGGGTCTGCGGCTGGGCGGAGGGTCGGGGTTGCTGCGGCTCCGCAGGGGCTGGGGCAGGCGCGGCGCGGGGCGCGGGGGCGGGCCGGCCGACGTGCTGCTGGGTCGAGGGGGCGCCACCCTCGATCGAGATCCGCTTCTCGATCCGGTCGAGGCGCGCCATGATCCCGTCCGTCGAGTCGTCCGCACCGGGCAGCAGGACCCGGGCGCAGATGAGCTCGAGGAGGAGTCGTGGAGCGGTGGCGCCGCGCATCTCGGTGAGACCCGCGGCCACGAGGTCCGCGGCCCGGGTGAGGTCGGCACGGCCGAAACGCGCCGCCTGCGCGACCAGCCGCTCGGCCTGGTCCTCGGGCATGTCGATCAGGCCGGTCGCGGGAGCGTCGGGAACGGCCGCGATGATCACCAGGTCTCGCAGCCGCCGCAGCAGGTCCTCGGTGAACCGACGCGGGTCCTGCCCGGTCTCGATGACCTTGTCCACGACGCCGAAGACAGTGCTGCCGTCGTGTGCGGCGAAGGCGTCGACCGCCTCGTCGAGAAGGGTGTCGGGAGTGAACCCGAGCAGACCCGTCGCGAGGTCGTAGGTCACCCCGTCGTCACCGGCCCCACCGAGCAGCTGGTCGAGCACCGAGAGGGTGTCCCTGGCTGAGCCACCGCCGGCACGGACGACCAGGGGGAGGGCGGCAGGCTCGATGGTCACGCCCTCGAGCTCGCACAGCTCTGCGAGGTACGCCGAGAGCACCCGGGGCGGGATCAGCCGGAACGGGTAGTGATGCGTCCGCGAGCGGATGGTCCCGATGACCTTCTCGGGCTCGGTCGTCGCGAAGATGAACTTCAGGTGCGGCGGCGGCTCCTCCACGAGCTTGAGCAGGGCGTTGAAGCCCTGCGTGGAGACCATGTGCGCCTCGTCGATGATGTAGACCTTGTAGCGGCTGCTGACCGGCGCGAAGAAGGCACGCTCCCGCAGGTCTCGTGCGTCGTCGACACCACCGTGGCTGGCCGCGTCGATCTCGATCACGTCGATGGACCCGGGACCACCACGAGCCAGGTCGCGGCACGACTGACACTCGCCGCAGGGGTCGGCCACCGGGCCCTTCTCGCAGTTCAGGGCGCGCGCCAGGATCCGGGCGCTGGTGGTCTTGCCGCAGCCCCTCGGGCCGGAGAACAGGTAGGCGTGGTTCACGCGGTTGTTCGCAAGCGCAGCACGCAGCGGAGCCGTGACGTGGTCCTGGCCGATGACCTCGGAGAACGTCTCGGGCCGGTAGCGGCGGTACAGAGCGAGGGGTGCGTCCACGCCTTGAACCCTAACTACCTCTACCGACACCCGGTAGGCCGGACACCCGCAGACCAGGGCCCGGAATCAGTCCGGGCATGACTCCGGACATGAAAAGGCCCCCCGCGCACCCGAAAGAGCTCGCTTACCCTTGCTGCCTTCCGGCCCTGGGGGAGTTGGGCGAGTTATCGCCGCACGGGGGGTTGTCCCAGAGTCTAGGGGCAGCGGTGCCGACCGGCCAAAGCGGGGAGGGCGGGACCGGATTTCTTCTAGCAGCCGTCCGACCGGTAACCTCTCCCGCGGAGGATTCGCCTAGTGGCCTATGGCGCTCGCTTGGAAAGCGGGTTGGGTTAACGCCCTCAGGGGTTCGAATCCCCTATCCTCCGCCACGCTGACCAGCGGAAACGCCGGGACGGGCTCATCGAGTCCGACCCGGCGTTTGGCCTTTAGTCTCAGTTGCTTCGCTTCACCAGCCTGCAGTTGGGGCGGCAACTGGGCGAAGAAGTCACCCCTGCCCTGACCCGCAAGGAGATAGCCGACCCCGCATCACGTGCCCAGACCATGGTCGGCAGCCTGTGCACCAGCGGCACCATGCAGGGCGGAATCCGCATCCCCAACGCGGTCGGGCCGCTCATGGTCACCGCCGACCTCCGCGCCGGTCGCGTCATCTGCCACATCGACATCGACGCACCCCGCGAGGGCCGACCCACGACTCGCGTCAACTGGCTGCTGCGCCAACTCAAGCAGGCACCCGACAACCTACGGATCGAGGCCTTCGCCATGCATGCACGCGGAGCCGGTGCGGCCGAACTCCTGCGCGACGTCCGAGAGAACCCCGCCCTGCTGGTCCAGGATCCGGCGAAGGAACTCCGGTCATTCCGCATCGCCCTCACAACGGCCATGGGCAGCAAGCGAGGACGCGGTCGAGGCTCGTTCATTGACTCCGTGACCGACTCGGTGAACGCCCTCTACAGCGAGGTCGTGCAGAACCTCAAGACCTGGACGGCGGCACCCCCGAAGATGCGCCAGATCAGCAGCGACGAACTGGAGTCGCCTCGGGTCGCCTCGACCGCGCTCTCATCGCAAGACGGCCCAGAAGAAACCGACCCCGGTCCCACCGAACACGACACCGCTGCCAGCGACCCTGCGGCCATCATTAGCGCAGGTGAAGTGGACCCTACGAATCGCGAAGAAGAACACGAGCCAGACAGCGCGGCCGACGCAGACAGCCTGGCCTCGATTCACTACATTCCCAGGTCTGCTCTGCCGGATTGACCTCTAACGGCCCGCGCCGGCTTCGCCGGCGCGGGCCCTGCGGGCGGCGCTGGCGCGCCGTCCTCGGCCGTTCATTCCGACTCCGCCACCGCCTCCTACCGAGAACTTGGTTGCTCCCGCGCTGTAATAAGGCGACTTCTCAAGACATGACATGGGTGTGGAAGCAATGAAAGATCGGGACGCCCGGCTTACCGGACTGTTCGAGGCGCACGCGTCCCGGCTGTACGCCTACGCCCGCCGCCATGCCGGGAGCGACGAGGCCGAGGACCTGGTCGCCGACGCTTTCGCGGTCGCCCTGCGCCGTCTCGATGATGTGCCGAGCGACGGCGCCGAGGCGTTCGCGTGGCTGATCGGCACGGTGCGCAAGCTCGCCGCGAACCAGCGGCGGCGTCGGGCAAGGCATGAGCGCCACTGGCGGGAGGCGGTCCGGGACGCCTGGCACACCGGCCACACGTCATCGCCTGAAGACGCGGTGGTCGAACAGGAACGCTGCCTGGCCGCCCTTGCGGAGCTCTCCGACACCGACCGAGAGGTGCTGCTGCTGGTCGCCTGGGAGGGCCTGACGACCGATCAGGCGGCGAAAGCGCTGGGGATCAGCCGCAATGCCTTCGGCGTCCGGTTGCACCGAGCCCGGCAGCGGCTCCAGAACGAGATCCACCCGACACACGTGCCCGAGCTCCGGGCCCTCACCACAGAGGGGTTGTCATGACCGACCTGATGCAGCGACTGCGCCATGCCCGACCGACCGAGGTCGAGCTCGACCGGATGTGGCCGGCTCACGACCGGGCCAGCGTCCTCGACCGGGTCCTCGCGGAGGCGAAGACGAGTCGGCCCGGACGTCGGACGGCGTGGCTCGCGGCAGCCGCGGTGACCAGTGCACTCGTCGTGGTGCCGAGCGTGGTTGGCTCCGGGGACGCCGCCGCTCAGACGGACTTGCGGGAACTGGCCATGGCCGCGGTGAGCGCCGACGGCCCGGTCATCGCCAAGGGCGCATACCTGCACGTGAGGACCGAGGCCATCCAGCGCAACAGCAGCATCTTCGGCGACGGCAAGACGCTGGACACCAACCGGGAGGAGTGGGTCCGGTGGGACGGCACGACCTGGGCCATCGACTCGCGACCCTCCGCGGGTTGGCAGGAGTACCACGAGTTCCCACGCACCACGGAGCCGAATCTGAACAATCCGACCCCGGAGTTCGCCGCGTCGCTCCCAGACGAGCCCGTCCAGCTGCGCGCCTACCTCGACGAGCACGTCAGCGGATCCAGCTCCCACGACGAGGCGATCTTCGTGGCGGTCACCGACCTAGCCAGTTCTCACTTCCTCCCTCCGGAGACACTGGCCGCGGCCCTCGAGGTTCTCGCCGATGTCGACGGGGTCGAAACCCGCGACGTCACCGCCTTCGGACGTCCTGCGGTCGAGGTGACCTACTCGGAGTTCTGGGGCGACCTCGCCGGTCGGGATTCCGTGCTCCTTGACCGTGCCACCGCGCGAGTGATCGCCGAGCACCAGTCCGACCCGGGCGGGCACTACGACCTCACCACCACGCTGGTCGAGACGGTCGACGAGATCCCGGCTCACGTGCGAACGACCTTCCAGCAGTCCGACAACGGCGAGCGCATCTACGGTGCGAGCTCGACCACTCCTTGAGGGGCCGACGTCCGCTGTACTCGACGGCTCGCGGTTCGCTGACGGGTGGGCGTGCGGCGCTGGGCTCGTCCTGCCGCTTCGAAGCGTCAATCGCAATCTGCAGCACTCCGGGGGGCCCGAGACAGGACAACCCGTTTAGTCTCAGTCTTAGTCTCAGTCGCACTGGTTCGTCACCGTTCAGTCCAATGCCCGGACCACGTGTTCGAGGGGTTAACCGGCGCAGCGAACGACGAGGAACGAGACGTCGACGACTTGGAAAGCGGGTTGGGTTAACGCCCTCAGGGGTTCGAATCCCCTATCCTCCGCCACGCCTGACCAGGCAAGACGCCGGTTCGGTCCCCCACGGACCGAGCCGGCGTTTCACGTCTAGTCTCAGTTGGCTCTCTGCCGGCCGCATCCGAGCCCTCCTCTTCGGCCCACAGCAGGCCGCCGACGCGCTTGGCGACATCACGCCCGGATCCGATCGGTCACAGAGTGATCGGTCACGGAATGAATGGCTGAGCTCTCGAGAATGGCAGAGCGATTTCCTCAACTGCGACCGGGACGGTCAGTCGTGCGTGGCGTCGAGCGTGTCCTCGT
>CAVPAG010000006.1:0-17647 GCA_963701425.1 uncultured Actinomycetota bacterium
TTCGTACCAGAACTAGGAGCCGGCCCGGCACTGACGACGAGGGGCCCCGGATCTCGCAAGAGGTCCGGGGCCCCTCTGTTCTCCCGCCATGCGGCCGGGCTCCGGGAGCCCGCAGCGGGTCTACGATCGCCTCATGGCTGGCGACAGGTACACCGTCGAGCGTTCGACGACCATGGATGCCCCGCCCGAGCGGGTCTACGCCGAGGTCACCGACTTCCACAACTGGACGAAGTGGTCCCCGTGGGAGGGCCTGGACCCTCAGATGGAGCGGACCTACTCCGGTCCCGAGTCGGGGGCAGGTGCGGTCTACGCCTGGTCCGGGAACCGGAAGGCGGGCCAGGGCCGGATGGAGATCGCCGACGCTGCCGCGCCGTCGCGGGTGCGCATCGACCTCTCCTTCGAGAAGCCGTGGAAGTCCCGCAACGACACGGTCTTCACCATCGAGCCGCTGCAGACCGGCTCGCGCGTCACGTGGACCATGACCGGCGAGAAGACCCTCATGACGAGGGTGCTCGGCGTCTTCACCTCCATGGACAAGATGATCGGCCCCGACTTCGAGAAGGGCCTCGCCCGGCTGAAGGCGGTCACCGAGGGCGGGCAGCCCGCGTAGCCGTAGGTCAGCCGGACCGGACCCACCTCTCGGAGCGGGCGTCCTCCGAGCGAGCGTCGGCGCCCGCTTGCTCGTTGGCGGGCACGGGTGCGCCGCTGGTAGGTGCCGACCGGGTCGACCAGCACGTCGAGCCGCCTGGAGAGGGGCGGGGCTGCCAGCGCGAGTGCGAGTACGACGGCCGCGGCGCTCGCCGTGACGAGGCCGAGCCACGGCCGCGCGGAGGCCCAGTCGAGGAGGCCGACGTACTCCGCAGCCTTCACGAAGAAGCCGTGGAAGAGGTACACGACCATGGTCGCCGCACCGAGGCGGGTGAACCATCCGCCCACCCGCGGCACAAGTGCCAGAGCACTGAGGGCGAGCAGCGCGCCGACCGCCAGGAGGCCGAGCCGGACGAGGGACCCGGAGGCGAAGGTCGCGTCGAGGTCGGCGTAGCTCGAGCGCCAGTACATCCACTCCGTCCGGAGCCGCCCGTCGATGAACGGCGCCAGCAGGAAGGCGACGGTCAGGGAGCCGGCCGCGGCGACCCGGGCCGGGGCGCTGCGCAGGAGGTCGAGGTGCTCGCGCCGGGCGACCAGCCCGAGCACGAAGAACGGGAGCATGCCCATGGCGCGTCCCACGTCGAGCACGTCGCCCTCCACCAACCCGCCCAGGAGGCTGATGACGACGGCGACGCCGAGGGGTGCGGGGACCGACTTGAGCAGGGGAGTGGCCAGCCGCCACAGGAACATCACGGCGAGGAACCACATCGGCCAGTGCGGCTCGAGGAAGAGCCGGTCGATGCCCTCCTCGCCGCCGACCCGGATCCGGAAGGTCGACATCGCCGCCTCGAAGACGACGTACGGGACCGCCACGACGGTGACCAGCCTCGTCAGGTTCGGGCGGCTCCAGGTGAAGGAGCGGGACAGGTAGCCCGTCACGATGACGAAGGCGGGCATGTGCCACAGGTACAGGAAGTCGTAGAACCAGTTCCGCGCGAGCGTCTCCTCGGGGAGCAGCACCCACGAGTGGCCGACGACCACGAGCGTGACCAGCAGCATCTTGGCGTTGTCGAACCAGGGGTCCCGGCTCGACGAGGAAGAAGCCGGGCGCTGCTCCGTCTGCGGGGCAGCGCCTGGGCGGGACAGCTCGAGAGTGCTGGTCATGCGCTTCCAAGAGGTCGGGAAACCGGTCCCTTACCGGTGCCCGATCCGGGCTCCGCGAAACGTGACAGCCGCCATGCATAGACTCCCCGCATGGCTGTCGATGCTGCTCCGCCGGAGCGTCAGCGGGTCGCGGCGTACGCGCTGCTGACCCGTGACAGGGACGTCCTGCTCACCCAGATGTCGTCGCGCACGCGCATCGAGGGCCGGTGGACCCTGCCCGGTGGCGGCATCGACCACGGTGAGGACCCGAGGGATGCCCTGCGTCGTGAGGTCTACGAGGAGACCGGCCTGCGGGTCGAGCCGGGTCGCGTGGTCGACGTACACGCGACGCACTTCGTGGGCGCCCGGGCCGACGGCCTCGTGGAGAACTACCACGGCATCCACCTGATCTTCGAGGCCGAGATCGACCCGGGCTCGCGCGACGTCGAGCCGCACGTGGTGGAGGAGGACGGGTCGACGGCCCGTGCCGTGTGGATGCCCATGGAGAAGGCGCGCAGCCTCGACCTGCTCTCGGCAGCTCGGCACGCCCTCGGACTCGTGGAAGGAGAGCCCTCGTGAAGGAGACCGTCTTCACCTACGGTGCGCCGGCGCTGAAGTTCGGCCCCGGAGCGGCCGACGAGATCGGCTACGACCTCCAGCAGTACGACGCGCGCCGGGTCCTGGTGGTGACCGACCCGGGCGTCGCGCGGACCGGCCACCCGGAGCGGGTCGCCGAGGGCATCCGCTCCTTCGGGCTCGAGGTGGTCGTCTCGGACCTCGCCCACGTCGAGCCCACCGACGAGAGCCTGCAGGCCGCCATCGACCACGCCCGCGAGAACGGTCCCTGGGACGCCTTCGTGGCGGTCGGCGGCGGCTCGGCCATCGACACCGCCAAGGCGGTCAACCTGCTGACCTCCAACGACGGCGACCTCATGGACTACGTGAACCTTCCCGTCGGGAAGGGGCTGGCGCCGGCCAGGCCGCTGAAGCCGTTCGTCGCGGTCCCCACCACCACGGGCACCGGCAGCGAGAGCACCACGATCTGCGTGCTCGACGTCCTCGCCCAGAAGGTCAAGACCGGGATCAGCCACCCCCGGCTCCGGCCGACGCTCGCCGTCGTCGACCCGCGGCTGACCGTCACGCAGCCTGCCGGCGTCACCGCGGCCGCGGGCATGGACATCCTCTGCCACGCGCTCGAGAGCTACACCGCGCGGCCCTACGACTCGTTCGAGGCGAAGCGGCCCGAGCAGCGGGTCCCCTACTGCGGCTCCAACCCGATCGCGGACATGTGGTCGGAGAAGGCGATGACGCTCCTGGCCGGGTCCTTCCGCCGGGCCGTGCAGCACGGCGACGACGAGGAGGCCCGGGGTGAGATGGCGCTGGCCGCGACGTTCGCCGGGCTCGGCTTCGGGAACGCCGGCGTCCACATCCCGCACGCGAACGCCTACCCGATCGCCGGCCGGGTCAAGGACTTCCACCCTGCGGACTACCCCGAAGAAGAGCCGATGGTCCCCCACGGGATGGCCGTCGCGCTGACCGCGCCCGAGGCGTTCCGGTTCACCTTCGACGCGGCCCCGGACCGCCACGTCCGCGCGGCGGAGCTGCTCGCGCCCGGCTCGGTCCGGCCCGACGACCTGCGCGACTACCTGCCGAACGTGCTGACCGAGCTGATGCGGGACATCGCGATGCCCAACGGGATCGGGGCGGTCGGCTACACCGAGGACGACGTCGACGCGCTCGTCGAGGGCACGATGAAGCAGCAGCGGCTGCTGGCGACCGCGCCGCGTGAGGTCACGGAGGCCGACGCCGCCACGATCCTGCGAGCGTCCCTGGAGCTGTGGTGAGCGACCTGGCAGCCGCGCTGCGGCGCCACGGCGTCCGCGACGTCGACGACTCCACGCTCGCCAGGGCGATGTACTCCACGGACGCCTCGCTCTACCGGGTCGTGCCCAGCGTGGTGGTGCGTCCCCGCCACGTCGACGAGATCGTGGCCGCCCATGCGGTCGCGCGCGAGCACGGCGTGCCGCTGACGATGCGCGGAGCCGGTACGTCGATCGCGGGCAACGCCGTCGGCACCGGCATCGTCGTCGACACCAGCCGCCACCTCAACCGGGTCCTCGAGCTCGACCCCGACTCCCGCACCGCCCTCGTCGAGCCGGGTACGGTGCACGCCACCCTCCAGCAGCAGGCCCGGGGCCATCGGCTGCGCTTCGGCCCCGACCCGTCGACGCACTCCCGCTGCACGATCGGCGGGATGATCGGCAACAACGCCTGCGGGTCACGGGCTCTCGGCTACGGCCGGACGGTCGACAACGTGGTCGCCCTCGACGTCCTGACCGGCACCGGGGAGCGGCTGCACCTCGACGGCGACGCCGCACCGTCGGACCTCTCCCGACGGCTCGACGAGGTGGTCGGCGGCGACCTCGGGACCGTCCGCACCGAGTTCGGCCGCTTCGGGAGGCAGGTGTCGGGCTACTCCCTCGAGCACCTGCTGCCGGAGAACGGCCGCCGCATCGACCGGTTCCTCGTCGGCAGCGAGGGCACGCTGGCGCTCGTGCTCGGCGCGCGCGTGTCGCTGGTCGAGGACGAGCCGTTCCGCGGGCTCGCCGTGCTCGGCTACCCGTCGATGGTCGAGGCGGCGGACGCCGTGCCGTCGCTGCTCCACCACCCCCTGGTCGCCTGCGAGGGTCTCGACGAGCGCATCGTCGAGGTCGTCGCGAGCCGGAGGGGTGCCTCCGCCGTACCCGAGATGCCGCGCGGCGCCGGGTGGCTGTTCGCCGAGGTCACCGGCACCACCGAGGGCGAGGTCCGTGCCGCGGCGGAGGCGGTCGCCGCGGACGCCGGCGCGCTCGACCACCGGGTGGTCACCGACGCCGCGGAGCAGCTCGCGCTGTGGCGCATCCGCGAGGACGGCGCCGGCCTGGCCGCGCGCAGCCTCGAGCGACCCGCCCATGCCGGGTGGGAGGACGCCGCGGTCCCGCCCGAGCGGCTCGGCGCCTACCTCCGCGGGTTCGACGACCTGCTTCGCACCTACGGGTACGACGGGGTCCCCTACGGCCACTTCGGCGACGGGTGCGTGCACGTCCGCATCGACTTCGAGCTGGACCGCGGCGACGCCGGCCGCGAGAGGTTCCGCACCTTCCTCCACGATGCCGCCACCCTCGTCGCCGGGCACGGCGGCACCCTGTCCGGGGAGCACGGTGACGGCCGGGCACGGTCCGAGCTGCTCCCGGCGATGTACTCACCGGCCGCGCTCGCCCTGTTCGGGCAGGTCAAGGCCGTCTTCGACCCCGACGGCGTCCTCAACCCCGGCGTCCTGGTCGAACCCCGCGCGGTCGACGCCGACCTGAGGCTCGCGGCGCGCCTGCGTGAGCCACGCACCTCCCTGCGTCTGGTCGAGGACCGCGGGTCGCTCGTCAGCGCCGTCCACCGGTGCACCGGCGTCGGGCGCTGCATCGCCGACAACACCGGCACCGGCGGCGTGATGTGCCCCTCCTACGTCGCGACCCGTGAGGAGAAGGACTCGACGCGAGGGCGCGCCCGGGTGCTCCAGGAGATGGTGAACGGGCAGCTGGTCCGCGACGGCTGGCGCTCCCCTGAGGTGCACGAGGCGCTCGACCTCTGCCTGGCCTGCAAGGGCTGCTCGACCGACTGCCCGACCGGTGTCGACATGGCGACGTACAAGGCGGAGGCGCTGCACCAGAGGTACCGCCGCCGCCTCCGCCCGCGCAGCCACTACGCGCTCGGGCAGCTCCCGCGGTGGGCCCGGCTCACGCGGCCGGTCGCGCCGCTGGCCAACCGGGCGCTGAGGTCCCGGGTGGTGCAGCGGGTCGCCAAGGCCGCCGCGGGGATCGACCAGCGCCGGGGGGTGCCTCCGTTCGCGCAGCAGGCCTTCTCCCGATGGGCGGCGGGGCGCGGCAGCGTGGAACGCCCCGACGTGGTGGTGTGGGCGGACTCCTTCACCGAGCACTTCGCCACCGGACCGGGGCAGGCCGCCGTCGCGCTGCTGGAACGCGCGGGTCAGCGCGTCTCGGTGGTGGGGGAGGACGCGTGCTGCGGCCTCACCTGGGTCAGCACCGGCCAGCTCGACGCCGCCCGCCGGATCGTCGCCCGCACCGTCGACGTGCTCCATCCCTACGTCGCCGCCGGTATCCCGGTCATCGGCCTCGAGCCGTCGTGCCTGGCGGCGCTGCGTGCCGACCTGGTGCAGCTGACCGACGACCCCCGCGCGGCCGAGCTGGCGGCCGGCGTACGAACGCTCGCCGAGCATCTCGGCTCCCTGCCGGACTGGTCACCGCCGGACCTCAGCGGTACGACGGTCGTGGCCCAGCCGCACTGCCACCACGCGTCGGTGCTGGGGTGGGAGGCGGACGCGCGCCTCCTGACCCGGGCCGGCGCGAAGGTGACCCGTCTCGGGGGGTGCTGCGGGCTGGCCGGCAACTTCGGGGTCGAGCAGGGCCACTACGAGGTGTCCGTCGCGATCGCCGAGCATGCGCTTCTTCCCGCGGTGCGCGCCGCGGGTGCGGATGCGGTGGTGCTCGCGGACGGGTTCTCCTGCCGCACCCAGCTCGACGACCTCGCCGGGGTGCGCGCCCTTCACATCTCCGAGCTGCTGCTCCGCCCGGACTCTCCGTAGAGCGCCTCGCCGAGGCCGGACCGCGAGGAGATCCCGAGCTTGCGGTAGGCGTTCGACAGGTGCCACTCGACGGCCTTCACCGTGACGAACAGCTTCTGGGCGATCTGCCGGTTGCTGTCGCCGGCGGCAGCGAGCTCGACGACCCGCCGCTCGCCGGGGGTCAGCGTGCTCGCGGGGTTGCCCGCGGGGTCGGTCACCGGCTCCCCGGCTCGCACGAGCAGCCGGGTCGCCCGTCGGACCGCAGGGGCGACGTCGGTGGCGCGGCCGTACTCCAG
Source organism: uncultured Actinomycetota bacterium (assembly GCA_963701425.1). GTDB lineage: Bacteria > Actinomycetota > Actinomycetes > Propionibacteriales > Nocardioidaceae > Nocardioides_C. The sequence goes on from CAVPAG010000006.1 coordinate 6,643, forward strand.
CGCCCGGCGCAGCAGCGTGACCCCCTCCTCGCGCTCGGCGCGGTCGCCCACGAGCAGCAGCTGGCCGAGGTCGATGCCGGTGCGGGCGTGGTAGTCGAGCGAGCCGACCGTCTCGAGGGCGTTCATCGCCTCGCGGAGCAGCGCGATGCTGCGGTCCCGGTCGGTCAGCTGCGCGAGGGTGCGGAGCGCGAAGCCCACCGCGCGGGGCGCACCCCAGACCCGGGCCAGGGCCACGGCCTCCTCGGCCAGGTCGAGCGCCTCCTCCCGTCGACCCAGCGCGTTGAGCGACCAGGCCGACAGCTCGCGCCACTCCACGATCGAGGCGTTGTCGGCGTGCTGTCCCATCATCGCGGCCGCGCGCCGGTAGTCGTCGAGGGCCTGCTCATGGTCCCCGTGGGTCGCGCGGACGACGCCGGCCACCGCGATCTGCTGCGCGCTGACGAACTGGCCGCGTTCGGCGGCCGCGCGGAGGACGGGCTCGAGAGCGCGAGCCTCCTCGTGCCGGCCCAGACCGATGTGGGTGAGCACGGCACCCGCGACGGCGGGCTCGGCGAAGTCGGGCCAGCCGCGCTCGCGGAGGTCGAGGGCGGCCTGGAGCTCCGCGAGAGCCGCACGGAGCCGGCCCTGCCGGTAGTGCACCAGCCCCCGGCAGTAGGAGGCGGTCGCGAAGCCGAGCACCGAACCGCGCCGCCGCGCGTCCTCCACAGCTGCGTCGAGCGCGACGAGGTTCTCGTCGTAGGCGTCGGCCCAGGACAGGACGGCGGTCGTGACGTAGTAGCCGATGCCCTCCGAGGTCTCCTCGGCGAGCAGCGCGCCGTCGCCGAGCGCCCTGAGGGCGAGGTCCCGCGCGAGCGGTCGGTCCTGCGCGCGGACGGCGAGGTCGGACCCCGCGAGCGCGAAGAGCAGCCGGTCCGTGTGGGTGTCCCGCTCCACCGGCTGTCTCAGGGCATCGGTCACGGCGCTGACGATCTCGGCGCGAGCCCCGTCGTACAGCGCCCGCGTGAGGCCCATCCGGACGAGCACCCGGCGCATCGCGGGGGAGGAGCTGTCGTGGCCGGCCTCGGTGAGGGCGGCGATCGCGCGCTGGTACGTCTGCGAGGCCTCGCCGCGCTCGCCCATGGTCATCTGTACGTCGCCGATGTCGGCGAGCAGGCCGGCCCTCAGCGTGGGGTCCTCCGTGCGACCCAGTGCCCGCGACCAGAGGTCGAAGGCCTCCGACCGCCTGCCTGCGAGGAGGTGCGCCGAGGCGGTGAGTGCGAGCAGGTCCGCCGCGGTGTCCTCGGGACGGGTCTCGCCGACCGCCCGGAGCAGCTGGCGGGCGGCGACGTCCGGAGCCCCCGCGCGCAGCGACTCCTCGCCTGCTGTGCGGAGCAGCGCGACGACGGCGTGGTCCTCGTCGGGCAGCGTGTGCAGGAGGTGGCTGGCCACCACCTGGGCCGACCTCCGGAGCTTGCCGAGGTAGCCGGCCGCCGACCGGTGCAGCGCGGACCGCTCCGACGGGGTCATGGAGGAGACGATCGCCTCGGCCACCAGCGGGTGTGCCGGCCACGTGCGCCACATGCCGAGGGTGAGGATGCCGGCGTCGGTGAGCAGCTCGAGCGGGTCGGCGAGCTCGGCCACGGTGAGGCCGGTCAGCTCGGCGAGCGCGTCGAACTCAGCGTCGTCGCCGAGCACGGCGGTCGTCCGAGCCACCTTCACGGCCCCGGAACCGAGCCGGGTGAGCCGCTCACGCACGGAGTCGACCACGCCCCGGGGCGTTCGGTCAGCCGTCCCCGAACGCAGCAGCTCCCCGAGCAGGAAGGGCACCCCGCCGGTGAGTCGGTGCAGCTCTTCCGCAGGGACGTCGGGGAGCACCGGCGGGCCGGTCATGCCGCGCCGTGCCGCCTCGACGCCCGCCACCGACAGGGGAGCGGGCTCGACGGCTGTGGCCCGCGCGGCGAGGCGCTCCACGATGTCCGGGGCGAGCGGCGGCTCGCCGCTGCGCCGGGCCATCAGGAGCGCGACCGGCATGAGGTGGACCCGGGCGGAGAGCAGGTCGAGCAGCTGCAGCGAGCCGACGTCGGCCCACTGCACGTCGTCGACCACGAGCAGGAGCGGGTGGGTCTCGGCAATGCTCTCCAGCGCCCAGGTCAGGGCGTAGTCGAGGCTGGCGAGGTTCCATACCTGGTGTGGCGCCGAGGGCGACGTCATCGCCTCGGCCAGGTCGGCGGCCGGGCCGTCGAAGGGCCGGGTCCCCGGTCGGCCCCCGCGCACGTGAGGACCGAGCCAGTCCCGGACGACGCCGTGCGAGAGCGCCGCCGAGACAGGGGTCGGACACGAGGAGAGGACCAGGAACCCGGCCGACCTCGCCGTCTCCTGCGTGTGGGCGACGAGCGCCGACTTGCCGATGCCCGCCGGCCCCGAGAGCAGCATCGACCGGCCCGAACCGGCGAGCGCACCGCTCAGCAGCTCCTGGGCCGCCGACACCTCGGCAGCGCGTTCGATGAGCCCCCCCATGCGTAGTATCGTCGGGCCCTGCAGGCTGCCGGTCTCGGTAATCTCCGAAAATCGGTACAAATGGCTACTTCTCACCATCAACCGGGTGGTGCGCGCTCCCTTATCGCAGGTGGGGCCTCCCCGTTTTGACCGCACTCCGGCGAGCCGGTAATCTTTTTCAGCGTGCCTGGCTCGACCCAGGCCATCGCGTGTGCTCCGAAGCGGAACCGACGCCCACCAGCACGACCAGGGCAGGTTTCACCGCGAGCCGCGTGGCTGCGATCGCAGCGTTCAACCGATGCGCTCCTTTGCCGCGGAGATTTCTGCGGTGAGCCGGGGAATGGGCGACACGCCCGACCGCGGGGGGAGGGTCTCGGAAGGACGGGGCCCTTCGGCCGGCGGCCAGCACAGCAAGACCTAGACAGCATCACCGAAGAGGAAAGAGAACCGCGCGGTGCCCACCATCCAGCAGTTGGTCCGTAAGGGCCGCCAGGACAAGGTGTCGAAGAACAAGACGCCCGCTCTGAAGGGTTCGCCCCAGCGACGTGGCGTGTGCACGCGTGTCTACACGACCACCCCGAAGAAGCCGAACTCCGCTCTCCGCAAGGTCGCCCGTGTGCGCCTGTCCAGCGGTATCGAGGTCACGGCCTACATCCCGGGTGTCGGTCACAACCTGCAGGAGCACTCGATCGTGCTCGTGCGCGGTGGTCGTGTGAAGGACCTTCCCGGTGTCCGCTACAAGATCATCCGCGGTTCGCTCGACACCCAGGGTGTCAAGAACCGCAAGCAGGCTCGCAGCCGCTACGGCGCGAAGAAGGAGAAGAGCTAATGCCGCGCAAGGGTCCCGCCCCGAAGCGCCCGGTCGTCATCGACCCGGTCTACGGCAGCCCCGTCGTCAGCCAGCTGGTCAGCAAGATCCTCCAGGACGGCAAGAAGCAGGTTGCCCAGCGCATCGTGTACACCGCCCTCGAGGGTTGCCGTGAGAAGACCGGCACCGACCCGGTGGTGACGCTGAAGCGTGCTCTCGACAACGTGCGTCCGTCCCTCGAGGTCCGCAGCCGCCGTGTCGGTGGCGCGACCTACCAGGTCCCGGTCGAGGTCCGTGCGAGCCGCCAGACCACGCTCGCGCTTCGCTGGCTCGTCCAGTACGCCCAGGCCCGCCGTGAGAAGACCATGGCCGATCGCCTGATGAACGAGATCCTCGACGCCTCCAACGGCCTCGGCGCCGCTGTGAAGCGCCGCGAGGACACCCACAAGATGGCCGAGTCCAACAAGGCCTTCGCGCACTACCGCTGGTGATCGCGCGGTACGACGGGCACCGCCACGTCCCACAAGGACCGAGCGCCCGTCGTACCCCTTCATCAACGCAGCAGCCCACCTGACCTGAGCAACAACTCCGAGGGAACTGACAAGTGGCCGTCGACATCACCACGGACCTGAACAAGGTCCGCAACATCGGCATCATGGCGCACATCGACGCCGGCAAGACCACCACCACCGAGCGGATCCTGTTCTACACCGGCATCACGTACAAGATCGGTGAGGTCCACGAGGGCGCTGCCACGATGGACTGGATGGAGCAGGAGCAGGAGCGCGGCATCACGATCACGTCCGCCGCGACGACCTGCTGGTGGAAGGACCACCAGATCAACATCATCGACACCCCTGGTCACGTGGACTTCACGGTCGAGGTGGAGCGCTCGCTGCGCGTCCTCGACGGCGCGGTCGCGGTGTTCGACGGTGTCGCCGGTGTCGAGCCCCAGAGCATGACCGTGTGGCGTCAGGCCAACAAGTACTCCGTCCCGCGGATGTGCTTCGTCAACAAGCTCGACCGCACGGGTGCGGACTTCTACCGCTGTGTCGACATGATCATCGACCGCCTCAACTCCACCCCGCTCGTGCTGCAGATCCCGATCGGCGCCGAGCAGGACTTCCTCGGTGTCGTCGACCTGGTCGGCATGCGCGCGCTCACCTGGCGCGGCGAGACCAAGATCGGCGAGGACTACGAGGTCGAGGAGATCCCGGCCGAGCTCGCCGACAAGGCCGCCGAGTGGCGCGAGAAGCTGCTCGAGACCCTGGCCGAGGCCGACGACGAGGTCATGGAGAAGTACCTCGAGGGCGGGGAGTTCACCGTCGAGGAGCTCGAGGCCGCGATCCGTCGCGCCACGCTCGCCGACAAGGTGAACCCGGTCCTCACCGGCACCGCGTTCAAGAACAAGGGCGTGCAGCCCCTGCTCGACGCGGTCGTGAAGTACCTCCCCTCGCCGCTCGACATCGAGGCCGTCGAGGGTCACGACGTCAAGGACGAGGAGAAGATCCTCAAGCGCAAGCCGAGCGACGACGAGCCCTTCGCCGGTCTGGCGTTCAAGATCGCCGCTGACCCGCACCTCGGCAAGCTGACCTACGTCCGCGTCTACTCCGGCAAGCTCGAGGCCGGCCAGACCGTGCTCAACTCGGTCAAGGGCAAGAAGGAGCGGATCGGCAAGATCTACCAGATGCACGCCAACAAGCGTGAGGAGATCGCCTCGGTCGGCGCCGGCCAGATCGTCGCGGTGATGGGTCTCAAGGACACCACCACCGGCGAGACGCTCTGCGTCCAGAGCGACCCGGTCGTGCTCGAGTCGATGACCTTCCCGGCCCCGGTGATCGAGGTCGCCATCGAGCCCAAGACCAAGGGCGACCAGGAGAAGCTCGGCGTCGCGATCCAGCGGCTCTCCGACGAGGACCCCACCTTCACGGTGAAGACCGACGAGGAGACCGGCCAGACGATCATCGCCGGCATGGGCGAGCTCCACCTCGAGGTCCTCGTCGACCGCATGAAGCGCGAGTTCCGCGTGGAGGCAACCGTCGGCAAGCCGCAGGTGGCCTACCGCGAGACCCTCCGCAGGAAGGTCGAGAAGCACACCTACACGCACAAGAAGCAGACCGGTGGCTCCGGCCAGTTCGCGAAGGTCGTGGTCTCGCTCGAGCCGAGCATCGACCCCGAGACCGGCGCCGGCGCGGGCTACGAGTTCGTGAACAACGTGACCGGTGGTCGCGTGCCTCGCGAGTACATCCCCTCGGTGGACCAGGGCGGCCAGGAGGCCATGGAGTTCGGCGTCCTCGCCGGCTACCCGATGGTGGACGTGAAGTTCACCCTCGAGGACGGTGCCTACCACGAGGTCGACTCCTCCGAGCTCGCGTTCAAGCTGGCCGGCAACATGGCCTTCAAGGAGGCCGCCCGCCAGGCCAAGCCGGTTCTGCTCGAGCCCATGTTCAAGGTGGAGGTCACCACGCCCGAGAGCTTCCTCGGCGACGTGATCGGTGACATCAACTCCCGCCGTGGACAGGTGCAGTCGATGTTCGAGCGGTCGGGCGACCGGGTGGTCGAGGCCCTTGTTCCGCTGTCAGAGATGTTCGGGTACGTTGGCGACCTGCGGTCCAAGACCTCGGGTCAGGCTTCGTACTCGATGGAGTTCGACTCGTACGCCGAGGTTCCCCAGAACGTCGCCGACGAGATCATCAAGAAGGTCCGCGGCGAGTAACTTGCCGATGGGCACAGCCCGGCGTCCAATATCAGACGAGTCAAAGAAAACTAGCTAGGAGGAGCCCCAGTGGCTAAGGCGAAGTTCGAGCGGACTAAGCCGCACGTCAACATCGGAACCATCGGTCACATCGACCACGGCAAGACGACGTTGACCGCAGCGATCACCAAGGTGCTGCACGACAAGTACCCGGACCTGAACCCCTTCACGCCGTTCGACGAGATCGACAAGGCCCCTGAAGAGCGTCAGCGTGGTATCACCATCTCCATCGCGCACGTCGAGTACCAGACCGAGGCGCGTCACTACGCGCACGTCGACTGCCCTGGTCACGCCGACTACATCAAGAACATGATCACCGGTGCGGCTCAGATGGACGGCGCGATCCTGGTCGTCGCCGCCACCGACGGCCCGATGCCGCAGACCCGCGAGCACGTCCTCCTGGCCCGCCAGGTCGGCGTCCCCGCCCTGGTCGTCGCGCTCAACAAGTGCGACATGGTGGACGACGAGGAGCTCATCGAGCTCGTCGAGATGGAGGTCCGCGAGCTCCTCAGCGAGTACGAGTTCCCCGGCGACGACATCCCCGTGGTCCGCGTTGCGGCCTTCCCGGCGCTGAACGGCGACGAGAAGTGGGGCGCGTCCGTCCTCGAGCTCATGAACGCCGTGGACGAGTACATCCCGCAGCCCGAGCGTGAGGTCGACAAGCCGTTCCTCATGCCGGTCGAGGACGTCTTCACCATCACCGGTCGCGGCACCGTGATCACGGGTCGTATCGAGCGCGGCATCGTCAAGGTGAACGAAGAGGTCGAGATCGTCGGTATCCGCGAGGGTTCGATGAAGTCCACCGTCACCGGCATCGAGATGTTCCGCAAGCTCCTCGACGAGGGCCAGGCGGGCGAGAACGTCGGTCTGCTCCTCCGTGGCACCAAGCGCGAGGACGTCGAGCGCGGCATGGTCGTCATCAAGCCGGGCACCACGACCCCGCACACCAACTTCGAGGCCTCGGTCTACATCCTCTCGAAGGAGGAGGGCGGCCGTCACACGCCGTTCTTCAACAACTACCGTCCGCAGTTCTACTTCCGCACCACGGACGTGACGGGTGTTGTGACCCTGCCCGAGGGCACCGAGATGGTCATGCCCGGCGACAACACCGACATGTCGGTCGAGCTGATCCAGCCGATCGCCATGGAGGAGGGTCTCCGCTTCGCGATCCGCGAGGGTGGCCGCACCGTCGGCGCCGGCCGCGTCACCAAGATCACCAAGTGATCTAGCAGTACCTCAGCCGAGAGGCCCTGTCCCCGTCCTGGGGCCGGGGCCTCTCGCCTTACTCGGGTGGCGTGGCCGCGGTCTGCGCGGCGGACCCCGCCCCGCCCAACCACCCCTTCGCTCGTTCCTCGCTCCGGGGGGCCAGTCCCATCCACGGTCGGGCCGGAGCCGCCACTCCGCCGCTCCTGTGCCAGCCGCCGGCCCGCACCGAGGACCGCACCACCTCTTGGAGACCACGCCATCATGTCGTCGAACAAGGTCCGCCCTGCCCGTCCGCACACCGGGCTGACGGAGGACGGGCGGCGGCTCGCGCAGGTGCTCACCTACACCCGCCGAGGCAGCCGGCTCAACGAGACGCAGGCGGCCGCGTGGGAGCGGCGCCGCGACGAGTGGTGGGTCCCTGACGAGGCGGTCGACGCCGACGACTTCGACATCCGGACCTGCTTCGACGACCCGACGGCTCCGCTGGCCGTCGAGATCGGGTCCGGGATCGGGGAGGCCACCGCCGCTCTGGCGGCCGCCCGGCCGTCGTACAACGTCCTCGCCTTCGAGGTGTGGCACCCCGGGGTCGCCGATACGTTCATCCGCCTCGAGGAGGCCGGCGTGAAGAACGTGCGCATGGTCAGCATCGACGCGGTCTGGTCGATGGAGCACCTGCTGGGGGAGGGCCACGTCAGCGAGCTGTGGACGTTCTTCCCCGACCCCTGGCCGAAGAAGCGCCACCACCGGCGCCGCCTCGTGAACCCGTCGTTCGCGCGCCTCGCCGCGTCCCGGCTCGCGCCGGGCGGGGTGTGGCGGCTCGCGACCGACTGGCCTGACTACGCCGAGCAGATGGCCGAGGTGCTCGGCGCCGAGCCGCTGCTCGAGACCCTGTACGACGGCCCCGCGCCGCGGTGGGACGAGCGTCCGCTGACCCGGTTCGAGCGGCGCGGCATCCGTGCCGGGCGCCCCATCGCCGACTTCGGCTACCGCCGCCGGGGCTGATCAGGCGAACTCGTCGGCCCCCCGATGCAACCTTTCATCGCTGAGGCGGCTCCTCATTCTCGACAGCGCCCACCGACGCACCCGGAGAGCCGATGACCAGCGAGACCGATCCCAGCTTCGCCGAGTTCATGTCGGCCCGCTGGAGCTCGCTGTTCCGCACCGCCTACCTGCTGACCGGCGACCGCCACCAGGCCGAGGACCTGCTGCAGACCGCGCTAGCGCGGACCTTCGTGCGGTGGGAGAAGATCCGCGACAAGGGAGCAGCCGAGGCCTACGTGAGACGAGCGATGCTCAACCTCGCCTCACGGCAGTGGCGGACGCGCGGCCGTGAGGTGACGCTGGAGCGGCTTCCTGAGCCGGCCCACGACGGCGGTGTCGGCTCGAGCGACGCCCGGATGCTCCTGTGGCGGGAGATCGTCAAGCTGCCGCCGCGGATGCGCGCCGCGCTCGTCCTGCGGTACTACGAGGACCTGAGCGAGGCCGCGACCGCTGCGGAGCTCGGCTGCTCGGTGGGCGCCGTCAAGAGCCAGACCCACCATGCGCTGCGACGGCTGCGGGACGCCCTCGGCGAGCCCGTTCTGTCGACGCTCACCGAGGAGACGCCATGAGCACCGCCCCCGACATCGAGGAGACCCTCCGCCACGTCGCCGGGACGGTCGACGTACCTCGCCCGGACGAGACCGCGTTCCGCCGGCGGGTACGTCGAGAGCGTGCTCGTGTGATGGCGGTGCGAACCATGACCGTCGGCACGGCGGCAGCGGTGGTCGTCGCGGGTGCGTCCTTCGCGAGCGTCCGGGTCGGCCCGGACTCCGCGGTCGATCCCGGCCGGGAGGCCCCTGTCGCAGGCCCGCCGAAGGGCGTGGTCGCCGAGGACCGCCCGCCGGTCTACCTCTCGGTCGACGGGAGGCTGAGTGCACTCGACCCGCTCGGCGAGCTGCACAACCTCGGGGTCGCGGTCGAGGAGATCGTCGGCGCGACGCCCGACGGGGTGCTGGCGGTCGACCGGGAGAGCGGACTGGTCCGGATCCGCGCTGTCCTCGACGAGGGTCGGTGGCGTTTCGAGCGGGCGGATCCGCCTGTCGTGGGAGCGGTGCAGCGCGCCGCTGTCTCGCAGGCGTCGGGCCTGGCCGCCTGGGTCTCGCTCGACGATCAGCTCGTCCTCTTCGACCTGGAGGGGATGGACGTGCTGTCCCGCACCCCTGTCGGTCAGGAGGCGAGGTTGTACGACGTGGGGGAAGGCGTGCTCGTCAACGACGCCGGGACGACGCTGTTGGTTCGTGCCGATGAGCGGACCCGGCCGGCCTGGGAGGGCCCGGCGCCTTGGGCGGCTGCCACGGGCGGCGAGACGGTGGCGCTCACCGAGCGGGGTGACGAGGGCGTGGTGACGCGGGTGTACGAGACCGACGGGAAGAGCGTCAGTGAGGTCGCCGAACTGCCGGGCTCCGGAGACCTCTCTTCGGACGGCCGTCACTACTTGGCGGCGCCCGTCGAGGGCGAGGATGCCGCTCCGGACGCGGTCCCTGTGCTGTGGACCCGCGACGGCGGGGAGACCCCGCGCCCTCACCGGGCTCGCTGGGGCGGTGACCGGGGTGGCCTGGGCCGACGAGGACACAGCCGCTGTGACCATCCGAGATGGGGTGAGCGGGCGGACGGACGTCTACACCTGCGAGGCCTCGACGGCGGCTTGCGACCTCGCGCTCGAGGGCGGGGGAGCGAAGGTCACGCTGACGTACTGATCCCTCGACCGTGAGCGCAGCCGGAACGAGCCTGTCCTGAGGGCCCCATCAGCGAACAGACCCCTCGGCGTCATCCGCCGCCAGAAGGGCGAGCTCCTCGTCGACGTACTGGTCGCTCTCGCCGGCGGCCTCGAGCTCGGCCTTCAGGGCCAGCTGCATGCCCCGCGCTTCCTCCTTCCGGCCTAGGAGCCGCAGGGTCCAGGCCACCATCCACCGCGCGATCCGGGCCTCTCGCGCCTGTCCTCGGCCCTCCCGGAGGGCGAGTGCCGCCTCGAAGGACTCCAGTGCCGCGGGCAGGTCGCCGGCGTCGTGCTGAGCCATACCGAGGTTGTTCAGCAGGGAGGCGTCCCAACGCCGTGCCTCCTCCGAGGTCGCGGAGCCGGCCACCTCCAGGGCCACCCGGGTGCGGGTGATCTGCTCCTGCGGGTCGCCGTCCATGGCGAGCATGTGCAGCGCGTCGACCTGAAGCGTCTCCAGGCCAGCGCGCTGGGCGAGCTCGACGGCCTCCTGGAACAGGGGAGCGGCCTCATCGGACAGCCCCTCGGAGGATGCGAGCCGGCCCCGCTCGAGGGCTACCCGGACCGCCACCTCCGGGGCGGCACCATCCGCGGCCCGGGCGACCTGGTCGAGCACAGCGCGGCCGTCGACGTACCTCTCCTGGAGGCCGAGGGCCCGGGCGACCTGCGTCATTGCCACCAGCCGGACCTCTCCGGAGCCGCTGTCTGCGACAGCGCGGAAACGCGACTCGGAGCCGGCAGGGTCCGACCAGTCCCACAGGTCGGCCAAGGGCACGGAAGGGCGCGGGGCGTCGTCATCGGGCATGCGCGTATTGTGCGTCGCCGGGGTGAGACCCGGGAAATGGCACGCCTCACAGGCGCGGATGTCGGGCGATCTGCACCCGGATTTGATATGGCCGCCCTGTCTCTGACAAGATAGTCCGGTTGCTCCGGCGGGGTCGCCGGGGTGCGCCGACAAGGACACGTCGAACGCGGACGTGTTGGCTGCACCGAACCTGGAGACCCC
>CAVPAG010000007.1:0-33204 GCA_963701425.1 uncultured Actinomycetota bacterium
GTCACCTGCGACCAAGGCAACCGCCAAGAAGGCACCGGCCACCAAGACGACTGCCAAGAAGTCGCCCGCGGCCAAGTCGACCGCCAAGAAGGTGACTGCCAAGGCTCCGGCCAAGAAGGTCAGCGCGGCGAAGAAGGCACCCGCCAAGAAGACCGCCTCGACGGTCACCAAGAAGGGTGCGGCCAAGAAGGCTCCTGTCACCAAGGCGGCGGCGAAGAAGGCACCCGCCACCAAGACCACCGCCAAGAAGGCACCGGCCACCAAGACGGCTGCCAAGAAGTCGCCGGCGACCAAGACGGCGGCGAAGAAGGCACCCGCCAAGAAGGTCGCGGCGAAGAAGACCTCAGCGGCCGCGTCCAAGGCGAGCACGGTCAAGAAGGCGCCGACCAAGAAGGCTCCGGCCAAGAAGGCACCGGCCAGGAAGAGCGCCAAGAAGTCCTGACAGACGATTCGGGGAGGGTGTCCGGCAGCAGATGACGGACACCCTCCCCGAACCATGTCCTGGCCGGTCAGTCCTCGAGCTCGTCGTTCCAGTCGGGATCGTTGTCCCAGGACTCGTTGCGCTCCTGAACCTTCTCCAGGGCACGGGCGGCCTCCGACTCGGTCGGGTAGGGCCCGAGCCGGTCGGCGCTCTTGCAGCCTTCCTCCCCCTCGACCTTGTGGTGGGTCAGGCAGAACCAGTACTCCGCCATGCGGCGCTCCTCTCCTGATGGGTGACAGCCCTCGGCCGGCCCCCGTGGGGCGCTCACGACAGGCCGCTGGTCGTCGTACACCGTCCGTGGTGTCCCGATGACCAGAAACTACACTCGACCGCGTGACTGCCATTGCTCCTGCGACGATCTCGCCCCGACGTCCGGTCCCCGCCCACATCCCGCGGCCGGAGTACGTCGACAAGGACGCTCCGACGCCGTTCACGGGGTCGGAGGTCAAGGACGACGAGACCATCGAGCGGATGCGCATCGCCGGTCGTCTGGCGGCGCAGGCGCTGCAGCTGGTGGGCAAGCACGTCGAGCCCGGTGTCACCACCGACGAGCTCGACAGGATCGGTCACGAGTTCCTGTGCGACAACAAGGCGTACCCGTCGACACTGGGCTACCGCAGCTACCCGAAGTCGCTGTGCACCAGTGTCAACGAGGTGATCTGCCACGGGATTCCCGACAGCCGACCCGTCGAGGACGGCGACATCGTCAACATCGACATCACCGCCTACATCGGCGGCGTCCACGGCGACACCAACGCCACCTTCCTGGCCGGTGACGTCGACGAGGAGAGCCGGCTGCTCGTGGAGCGGACCGAGGAGTCGCTGCGCCGCGCGATCAAGGCGGTCAAGCCCGGTCGCCAGGTCAACGTGATCGGCCGGGTCATCGAGTCCTACGCCAGGCGATTCGGCTACGGCGTGGTCCGCGACTTCACGGGCCACGGCATCGGCACGCACTTCCACTCCGGCCTGATCATCCCCCACTACGACGAGTCGTACTACGACACCGTCATCGAGAAGGGCATGACCTTCACCATCGAGCCGATGCTCTGCCTCGGCACGTACGAGTGGGACATGTGGGCCGACGACTGGACCGTCGTCACCAAGGACAAGAAGCGCAGCGCACAGTTCGAGCACACCCTGCTCGTGACCGATGACGGCGCGGAGATCCTGACCCTGCCCTGAGGGTCGACCTGAGCCTCAGCGGAGGTCGTCGTACGACGCCCCGCCGGACTCCGCCATCCGCCGCTCCACCCGGAGCACCCCTGCCTCGTGCTCGGGGTCGCCCGACATCACCGCGGCGAGCCGCAGGTGCGGGAGCGCGTCGGCGTACCGGGACTGCCGCTCGAGCACCCGGCCGAGCGCGAAGCGGGCCCACACGTCGGAGGGGCACTCCTCGACGAGCACGGCGAGCTCGGTCTCGGCCTTGCCGAGCTGAGCGCTCTGGAAGTACGCCCAGGCACGCAGCGTCCGCAGGCTCGTGGAGGCAGGCTCGGCCTCGATCGCGGGGTCGAGGATCTCGATCGCCTGCCTCGGAGACCTGTCCTGGAGGAGCTCCCACGCGCGGTGGTAGGCGTCGGCGGGATGGTTCACCCGACCCGGGGTCTGGAACGTCATGGTCTCCTCCTTCGCGGTGCCTCGGTCTCAACACCCGAGTGTCCCAGGACATTCCCCCCGGGGACCCGCGTTCGGCGCACGCGACAGCCCGGCGGAGCCTGTCTCCGCCGGGCTGTCGAAGGAGGTGCCTCAGGCCTTCCGGAGCAGGCCGAAGGCCACGATCAGCAGCCACAGGGGGCCGGTCATCCCTGCCATGTACTGCAGCGGACTGATCGCGAGCAGCGTGGTCAGTCCGCCCAGGACCAGGCTGACCCACATCAGCCAGCGGGGAACGGCCTGGTGGGTCCGCCCCGCCTGTCCCACGGCGAGCGCGGCCAGTCCTGCCCCGGCCCACACCCACGGGACCGTTCCCACCCAGTGGCCGTAGAGGACGGCCGTCTCAGGGACGAGGAGGTCGGCGTCCTGGACCCCGAAGATGAACTCGGTGTTCAGCGCAGACCCCATCAGCAGCGCGACGGAGACGAGCACCAGCCCGGTCGCGGCGACCTGCGGCGCCAGGCTCCCTTCGGGCAGACGCCGCGAGAGGTAGCGGCGTAGGCCTGCTCCGAACACGACGACGAGCAGGGCCGCCACCATGGCGCCGACGTGGAACACCAGCAGCGCCGTGGTCTGCTCCGCCATCTTCTCGGTGATTGCCGCGGCGTCGCCGGCGAGGTCGCGGTCGTAGACGGCGTTGGAGAACGAGCTGCCGACGATCGCCGCGATCCCGGCGAAGCCTGCGCCGATGCCGGCGTACACCCATCCCCTCCCCTCGGTTGTCAGCGAGGGCGGGGCCGACGTCGACGTGTACGTGGCAGGGGTGGTCGTGCTGGTCATGCTTGTACTCCTTGGTTGGTTTCGTTGTTGCCCGGTACGTCGGGCAGGGCGAGCCAGTCGTCCCAGCCGAGGTCGCGGCCGATGTAGCGGACGCGGTCCAGCGGCCAGGCCTCCGCGAGCCAGCGCGGGACCAGCTCGTCGAGAGCCGCCTCGACCGCTCCTCCGACCAGCCAGTCGACGACCCACCACGAGACCTCGGCGTCGGCCCCGCTCTTCAGCGGAGGTTCGATGTAGACACAGCCGAGGAGCTCGGTCTCGCCGGTGTCGAAGAGCGCGTAGTTGAACGACTCGTGCCGTTCGATCTCCGCCTCGTGGTGGGCGAGGTCCTCGCGGTCCTGCTCCGCCGTCATGGAGGCGGGTGGCCAGCCCCAAGCCTTGCCGTAGATGGACCACAGGCGCTCTTGGGAACCCATCACCGCCTTCATGTCCAGGTCGACGTCGTCGGCCCTGATCGGGCGGAGGTGGTGGCCGGTGGTGAGCTCCACCCGGGTCGGGTGCTCCCAGTCGGGCGGGAGCCACGGCGTCGTACTCATCGGATCTCCTCGTCTTGGGTGACGCGAGCAGGGCGGTCCTGCTGTGCATCGGACTTGCCGGACCAGCCTCGTCGCCGGTGGCCTCGACAGACCACGGGCAGGACCCGCACACTCCCCGGACACTTCTCGCAGCCCGCCCGAGTCGGGCAAGTCACCGGCGGCGAGCAGTGAGAGCGCATAGGCTGCGGGCCATGCCGGGGCGGGCGGAGGAGACGGACGAGCAGTTCGCTGCGTTGCTGCGGCGCATGCGCGAGCGTGCGGGACTGAGTCAGCAGGAGCTGGCCGAGCGGGCGAGCCTCACGACCCACGCCGTGAGCGCGCTGGAGCGAGGCACTCGCACGCGTCCCTATCCCCACACCGTCCGGTCGCTGGCAGAGGCGCTGGAGGCGTCGGAGACGGAGCGTGAGGCGCTGATCGCCGCGGTCCCCCGCCGTCGGCCGCCTCGGCCGCCGACTCCGACAGGCCAGGCCCTCACCCGGGACCGGGCGCCTCGGCCCCAGGGGATCGTGGTGCCGCCGACGCTCCTCTACGGACGCGAGGGCGACGTGACCGCGGTGGCCGGGCTGGTGCGGTCGGAGGGCGCCCGACTCGTGACGCTCACCGGCCCCGGGGGCGTCGGGAAGACCAGGCTCGCGGCCGCGTTGTCGGACGAGCTCGCCGCCGACCACCCCGCAGGGGTCGTGCAGGTGTCGCTCGCCCCCCTGGCCGACGCCTCCGACGTCATCGCCACGATCGCCCGTGCTCTGGGCGTCGTGGGGACCGACGGACCCGATGCCTTCGACGTGACGGTGGCGCACCTGAACGGCTCCCGCCTGCTCCTGGTCCTGGACAACTTCGAGCACCTGCTCAGCGCTGCACCGAACGTCGCCCGCCTGACGTCGCTGTGTCCGGACCTCACCGTCGTCGTCTCGAGCCGGTCCCCGTTACGCGTGCGCGGTGAGCGGGAGTACGCCGTTGAGCCGCTGCTGCTGCCCGGGCCGGACACGACGACACCGGAGCAGCTCGCCGCCGCACCCGCTGGGGCGCTGCTGCTCGACCGCGCCCGCGCGATCGCGCCCCGCCTGGAGCTGTCCTCCGACGAGGTGCGCGCCCTGGCCGCGCTGTGCCACCGCCTGGCGGGGCTGCCGCTTGCGATCGAGCTCGCCAGTGCACAGCTGCGGCTGCTGACCCCTCAGATGCTGCTGGAGCGGCTCGACGTCGTCAGCGCCACGACCGGCGACCGCGACCTGCCCGAGCGCCAGCGGACGATGCGCGCCACGCTCGACTGGAGCTACGGACTGCTCACGACGGAGCAGCAGTGCCTGTTCCGGGTGCTCGCCGTGTTCCGGGGAGGTGCCACCCTCCGTGACGTCGAGGACGTCGCCTCCGAGGCCGGGATCGTGGACCTGAGAGCGGTCCTGGGTCTCCTGGGCGACCTCGTCGAGCAGTCCCTCGTGATCGTCCGGGTCGGTGTCGACGGGCAGGCCCGCTACGACATGCTCGAGCCCGTCGCGCAGTACGCCCGGAGCCTGCTGGTCGGTGACGAGGCGACCCGGGCAGGTCGTGCGCACGCGGAGGTCTTCGTCGAGCTGGCCGAGCAGGCCGCGATCGGGTACGAGAAGGCCGACCAGGTCACCTGGTTGGCCCGGACCGAGGCGGAGGAGGCCAACCTCCTCGTGGCGGTCGACCGTTGCCTGGACGTCGGAGACGCGCCGACAGCTGCCCGGATCACCTGGGCCCTGTGGCTGTACTGGTGGCTGCGTGGCCGGGTCACCGTGGGTCGCAGACGGGCCGAGCTGTGCCTGGCCCACGACCTCTCTCCCCACCTGGCCGCCCGGGTACGCCTGACAGCGGCGACCATGAGCTACGCCGCGGCCGACCTCGACGCCTGCGCCGAGCACTGGGCCGAGGCGTTGCGGCTCGGTCTGCTCGAAGCGGACGCCGAGGTCATCTGCAAGGCCGGTGCTGGAGTCGGCCTTGCGGCGCTCGCGAACGACGACATCTCCACTGCCGTCACCCGGTTCCGTGAGGCGCTCGAGTACGGCGTCGAGGCCGGTGAGGCAGGTGTCTGGCTGAGGTCGTTGACGCACGTGTGGCTCGGCACCGTGCTGCTCCTGCAGGGTGACCACGCCGATGCCGTGGCCGAGATCGACAGAGGCCACGCCCTCGCGCGGGGACGCGGCGACCGGCTGTCGACGTACGTCGCCTTGTACAACCTCTCGCAGGCGGCCATCGCCACCGGGGATCCGGCCGGCGCGCGCCGGCACCTCGAGGAAGGGATCGCGCTCTCGGAGCAGACCCAGGACATGGCCAACCTGGCGTACTTCCTCGAGGCCCTCGCCGTCGTCGATGCCGCGGACCAGCACCGGGTCGGGGTGCTCCTCGGTGCGGCGGCGGCACTGCGCGCGACGGTCGGGTCCAGCGTCTACGCCTACTACCGCCCCGACGAGTCGCTGCGCGACGAAGCAGAGCGGCGCGCACGCGCCGGCCTGGGCACACCGGCCTACGACGAGGCGGTCGAGACCGGAGCGGCCATGGACGTGCCAGGAATGATCCGCTTCGCGCTCGACGGCACGGCCTGACCGGTCCGTCTCCAGGCGCTCGGCAGGAGTCCCGGCGTTCGGTCGGCGGCGGCGTGCGTCCAACTGTGCGGGCAGTGTGCGACCTCTGAGCGTGGCGCGCGGCGGCAGGCCTGCCGATAGTCGAAGGACACCACTCGCGTCGCCGTTCGCACGATCGGGGCCGAGCGGTCGATGCGAGGGGAGGCCGAGAGGGCGGTCGACCGCGACGTCGCGCACAGGGGACGCGACGTACGTCGAGCGCCCTCGTCCGGCAGGTGCAGGAGGAGCCATGAGCAGGACTGCGCTGAGCGAGCAGCTCGGCCAGCGAGGACGCGACGAGGAGCTCGCCGACTTCATGGCCGCTCGTCAGGCCGCCCTGCTCCGGACCGCCTACCTCCTCACCGGAGACCCCGGGTCCGCGCGCGAGCTCGTGACCGACTCCCTGGGCAGGCTGCACCTGTCGTGGGACGAGGTCCGGTCCGGCGAAGAAGGGGCAGACGCGTTCGTGCGACGCGTCATGTTCCGCGCCCACACCTCACGCTGGAGGCGTGTGCGGTCGGGCCCGCGTCCGGCGCCGCCCCAGGCCGAGGACTCGGACCTGTGGCGGGCGATCCGGTCACTCCCGCCGAGACAGCGGGCCCTCGTCGTCCTGGGCCACTACGAGGGGCTGAGCGACAGCGAGGCGGCCGACGTCCTCGGGATGACCGTGAACCGCGCGAGCTCTCTGGCGGCGAAGGCCCGTGCCGCACTGGGGGTCGGGCCGACGCGCTGAGCAGCGCCGGGAGGTAAGGGATGCGGCGGCCTCAGTCCGGGCAGCGGAGGAGGGCGCCGGTGCGGGGAGTCGTGGTCACCCGTCCGGGCACCAGGTCCCCTTGTTTGGGGAAGCACGCCCGGCGGCTCCGGTGGTCCACTTGAGGTCGGCCGCGCAGAGGGGGAACCATGACGAGCGAGGGCGAGACGCTTGTCGGCACGTTCGAGTCGCTGGGCGCCATAGGACCTCTGCGACGGAGGTGGTTGTCGACGGTCCGGCCCCTCATCGCCCGCGCCCAGGACGAGCTCGCCGCCGACGAGCAATGGCTCTTCACCGGGGTCGGGGAGAACCAGAAGTCGGTGCTCGAGGGCGTCGTGCTCACCGACCGGCGGATCGCCGTGATCAGCCAGACCGAGGTGCTGTGGTTCGCGCGCGAAGACGTCTGGGAGGTGTCGAGCATGGCCACGAACACCGTGCGGGGTGAGGTGCTCAGCGTCTACGGCAAGGACTGGGACCTGGCCTGGACACAGATGAAGCCGTTCGGCGCCGCGCCGGCCATGGGTTCGAGCCTGCGAGACGAGCTGTCCCGGAGGAAGCAGGTCCGCCGGCGACACCGGTCCCTGACGCCGGTCTCTCCCCGAGGGGCTCGGTGGAAAGAGGGATGAGCCGTCGTGGGAGCGTCTTGGCCCCTGCCGAGAAACTCTGCGACGTCCTGCGCGGACGGCAAACTCTCGGAGCCCGCTGGGATCGTGCATTACGTCACGCCGGGACGGTGATGCCGGTCAGCTTGACGATCGCCTCGGGGCTCATCGGGTCGGCGTCGTACCAAGCGACGACCCGGATCGCCTGCTGATCGAAGTCCCCGAAGGTCTCGGACAGGACGCGGATTGACGGGGCCGGCTCCCGCTGCCTCGATCTGCGAGAAGTCTGCGAGCGCGGCCCGTCCGGTCGACGGCCTCCCGGTATGTGTCGGGGATGCAGTTGGTCACGGTGACCGGGTGCCCGAGCAGGCGATAGCCGCCGGCCTCGGTGGGGTCAGGCTGAAGGAGAAGCAGGATGCGAGGTGCTTCTCCGCCTGGGAGACGAGGGAGAGGTGAGCCATCAGGACTCGCCTTCGCTATACCCCCGGGGGTACCTACGACTATTGCCGTTTTGGGGACAGGGAGCCGGGTCGCGGCTTTACTTTTGGTACCTATTTATGACCGGGAGAAGAAATTGTCCGTTTTTCAAGCTGGCGACGTCATGGACACGCGGCCAGCACGGCGACTGGCCGACACCATCGACACGGTCAAGCGGCTGCTGCTCGCTCTGGTCCTCCTGGGCACCGCGATTGTGGTGTTTGCGGGGTTCGGGAACGCGGACGACGGTGGCGCGGTTCTCGCCATTGTGGGTCTGATCTACGGCGCGATCTCTGCCGTCTCGATCTATGTCCTGTTCGGGTGGTTCGAGCACACGCTTCGGTTGCTGATCGGCATCATGCACAACACCGCGGACACTGCGGGGTTCCAGCCTGAGGCGTAGTCGCGGAGACCAGAAGAGGCCCCGCTTGACGAGGGCCTCTTCTGAGTTCCTCTTTCGCTCTAGGCCATGACTGCCCTCCCTCGCGGCTTCGGCATCGCGTCCGGGAAGGTGGCGTATGCCTGAGTCATCGCCAGGAGATCAGACGGCGCGGCCCATCGGTGTGCTTGTTGCCTGGTCGCGGTCAGTAATGCCTCGGCGGTCTCGGTGGCGAGGGCTAGGTTCTCGTCTGCGGAAGCCATAAGACACCGCCCTGGCGCGGAGGAGTCGGCCAAGTCGACGCCGGTCTCGCTTGGGCTCGGACCTTGACCGACGTCGACGGACGCGGGCATGCGGGCTTTGGGCACTTGTGCCCCGGTGGTCAAGGCGGCGGGTC
The DNA here is from genome assembly GCA_963701425.1 of uncultured Actinomycetota bacterium. Taxonomy (GTDB): domain Bacteria; phylum Actinomycetota; class Actinomycetes; order Propionibacteriales; family Nocardioidaceae; genus Nocardioides_C. The sequence goes on from CAVPAG010000007.1 coordinate 8,630, forward strand.
TTCCCTCGCGGAGCGGCCTGCACGCGCAGGCACTACTTCGCCAGCCTGTTGATCCGCCCCGGTCTTCCCGGACTGGCGAGCCGCTGTGATGGCGTCTGCGCGCAGGTCAGAAGGGCTTGAGCGGATGAGCCGGCCTGTAGGCCGGGTTCTGTTCACGTGCACCTCGCGGCGCACGATCGGCGACCATCCATCTAGGGCTGCCGTCGCCGGCAGCCTCGTGCGGTCTACCCGCGGACTCGGGCGGGCAGCCCTCGATCGTCCGCGCGGGCGGTGACCTTGCGGCCGCCGCCCTCTCTTGACCTTGCTCCAGGTGGGGTTTACCAAGCCGTCCCGGTCACCCGGCACGCTGGTGGTCTCTTACACCACCGTTTCACCCTTACCGCTCGTGCCCGGAGGCGCGAGCGGCGGTCTGTTTTCTGTGGCACTGTCCCGCGGGTCACCCCGGGTGGGTGTTACCCACCACCTCGCCCTGTGGAGCCCGGACCTTCCTCGGAAAGCTGCGCTTCCCGCGGTCGCCCGGCCGGCTCATCCAGGGCAAGGATACCTGTCAGGCGAGCTCGAACCTGACAGTGCGCGTGGCGGGGTCGGCCTGCACCAGGCGAACCGAGACGATCGTGCCCAGCGGCAGCTCCTGCGCGCCTGTCACGGCGGCCTCGATCGCGGGCTGCTGGATCACGACATCGCCCTTGCGCGGGTCCTCCGGGTCGACCGCGACGACCACGCCTTCGAAGATCTGCCCCACGGAGCCACGCAGCACCTCGGCCTCGACGAGGTTCAAGATCGCGTTCTCGTACTGGTTCGCGCGCTGCCCCGAGGTCTGCATGGTCCTGGGGAGCTCCTCCAGCTTCTCCAGGACCCAGCCGGGGACCTCGGTCTCGGCGCACAGGGCGACGCAGATCTCCGAGGCGTACCGGTCCACCAGCCGGCGGATCGGCGCCGTGACGTGGGAGTACTCCGAGGCCAGCGCCGAGTGCTCGGCCTGCTCGGGCACGGCCCCGTTGAAACCGACGTAGCCGGAGCCACGCAGCAGACGGGTGCTCGCCACGACCATCGCGGCGTGTTCGGGCCGGGTCGGGTCGAGGGAGCGGACGAAGTCCGGGTAGAGCTGCTCGGCGGGCCACTCGATGCCGAGGGCCCGGGCGGTCCGGTGGAGGCGCTGGACGTCGCGCGAGTCCGCGGGAGGCAGGGTGCGCAGGAGGCCGACCCGGGCGTAGATCATCAGGTCGGCTGCGGCCATGCCCGTGAGCAGGGAGATCTGGGCGTTCCACTCCTCGACCGGGTGCATGCGGCGGAAGGACAGCGACCACCGGTCGCCGTCGATGTCGATCTCCTGGTCCGGCAGCGGCAGCGACACCCCGCCCCGCTCGGCCTCCCGGTGGCGGCGCAGCTCGCCCACCTCGCGCAGCAGCGAGAACATGCCGTCGGCCGTGCCCGCGTCGATCTCCTTCTGCACGCCGGCGTAGTCGAGCTTCGCCCTGCTGCGCACGAGCGCCCGCTGGACGACCGCGTCCGTGCCCTCTCCCGACGCGTCGACCTTGATCGTCCAGAGCAGCGCCGGTCGCACCGCGTCAGGGAGCAGTGAGGCTGCGTCCTCGGAGAGCACCTTCGGGTGCAGCGGGATCTTGGAGTCCGCGCCGTAGAGCGTCTCCCCGCGCCGGTTCGCCTCGAGGTCGACCGGGTCACCAGGCTTCACGAACGCGCCCACGTCCGCGATCGCGTAGTGCACGACGTAGCCGTCGCCGTCGCGCTCGAGGTGCATCGCCTGGTCGAGGTCGAGCGCCGTGGCCGGGTCGATGGTCACGAAGGGGATGTCGGTCCGGTCGAGGTCGGGCAGCCGCGGGTTGCGGGCCGCCTCGGTCGCCGCCTCCTCGACCTCACGCGGGAACTCCGGGGTGACCCGCAGCTCCGACTGGATCGCCTCGACGCCCTTGCGGAGCGCGCCGCCGTTGGCGTGATGGACGCGTACGACGTGTCTCGTCACAGGTGGTCACTCCTCGCGGTCGGGTCCGACTTTCCTCAGCATAAGGTGACGTGCGTGCTGATCCTGCTGCCTCCGTCCGAGGGAAAGACCGCGCCCCGCCGCGGCAAGCCGTTGGACCTCGACCGGCTGAGCCTCCCGTCCCTGACCGAGGCGAGGACCGAGGTGCTCGACGCCCTCGTCACCCTGTGTACGACGGGCGCGGCCGGTGACGTGGGCAAGGCCGCCGAGGTGCTCGGGCTGGGCAAGACCCAGGCCGACGAGGTGCTCCGCAACGCCGGGCTGGCCACCGCGCCGACCGCCCGGGCGGACCAGGTGTACACCGGCGTGCTCTACGAGGCGCTCGACCTCGCGACGCTGGACGCCGCAGCACGACGGCGCGCGACGAGCTGGGTGGCGATCACCTCGGGGCTGTTCGGCCTCCTGCGTCCCGGTGACCGGATCCCGGCCTACCGGCTCTCCGGGTCGGTGTCACTGCCCGGGGTCGGTCAGGTGTCGACGTACTGGAACGCCCGGCTCGGCGAGGCGGTGAAGGAGGCCGCCGGCAGGGGCCTGGTCGTCGACCTCCGCTCGTCGACGTACGCCTCGTTCTGGCGACCCGACCCCGAGACCGCGCGGCGGGTGGTCACGGTCCGTGTCCTCCACGAGGTCGGCGGGAAGCGCAAGGTCGTGTCGCACTTCAACAAGGCGACGAAGGGACGTCTCGTGCGCGCGCTGCTCGAGGACGGCGGCCGGCCGACCTCACCGGCGAAGTTCGCCGAGCACCTGCGTGACCTCGGGTGGATGGTCGAGCTCGGCGATCCGGGCAGGCACGGCACCCAGCTCGACGTGGTCGTCACGGACCTGTAGGCCTCAACGTCCCCGAGGGGTCTGCGGGCAGGCCTCGCCGGGGACGAACATCTGCGTGAGCCCGCCGACCTCGGAGCGGTCCGGGTCGGTGCAGTCTTCGCCGGCACGCACCAGGATGATCTGGCTGACGACGTAGATCACCGGGATCGCGATGAGAACCACCGCGAAGACCATGCGCGGATCCAGGCGCGGCTTCTGCGGGTTCTCCATGACGGCTCTCCGGAGATCGGGGACCTCTTCATGCTAGCCAGCCCCGGGTGAGCGCTCCGAGCTGCCGACGACGTCATCGCGGCGTCGGCTCCGGGGCCAGGGGTCCCGGTGGCCTGCCCGACGCTCTGAGCACAGCCGGGGAGCGACCCGCCGACGACCACGACCCCGGCAGGGCGACCACCGCGATCGCCGACGTGGGCATGTCGACCCACTGCTCCGTGAGACGCGCGACCAGGTCCGCCATCCCGGGGTTGTGGCCGACCAGGGCCATGGTTCCGATGTCGTGCGAGACCTCCCGGACGACGGCGAGGAGCTCACCGACGCCGGCGGCGTACACGCGTTCGTCGATGCGCGTCGGCGGAGGCACGTCCAGCTCCGCCGAGACGAGGTCCCAGGTGCTCCGTGCGCGGACTGCCGGTGAGACGACGGCCAGGTCGATGCGGTCGATGCTGGCGTTCAGCCAGCGACCGGCCTCCGGAGCCTGGCGCCTCCCGCGCTCGCCCAGCGGCCGGTCGACGTCGGCCTCGCCGCCCGACCAGTCCGACTTGGCGTGCCGCAGCAGGATCAGGGTGCGCGCAGCGGAGGTGGCCATGCTCCCAGTCTGGCGTCGGTCCTGCCCGCAGGCGAGTGATCATCGCGCGAGGCCCCGCGAGAGGATGTGCGCTCAAACGGAGGAGCCCGCGATGCGCATCACCACCCACGACCACCTCATGGAGCTGCTCGACAGCCTGTACGGCGACGGGACGGACCGGACGAGCAGCGCTGCCGCGCCGTTCTGGGACGCGCTCCTCGAGCAGCCCGACCATCCCCTCAACACCGACCTCCCCGACGCCGGCCTCGTCGCCTGGCACCAGGCCGGGCTCCTCGGCGACCCGGCCGGCCGCTCGGCCCTCGACGTCGGCTGCGGCCTGGGCCGCAACGCCCGCTGGCTCGCCGCACAGGGGTTCACCACCACCGGGATCGACATCGCACCCCGTGCGCTCGAGAGCGCCGCCCGACGGTCGCCGGGGCAGGGCGTCACCTACCTCCGACGAGACTTCGTGCGTGACGGCCTCGGCGAGGAGCCCTTCGACCTCGTCTACGACTCGGGGTGCTTCCACCACCTCGCCCCGCACCGACGGATCTCCTACATGGAGGCGCTCGGAGCGGCCCTCGCGCCGGGCGGTCTCTTCGGCATCTGCACCTTCGCGGCGGGGCGGATGGGAACCACCTCCGCCGACGCCGACCTGCTGCGCCAGGGCAGGCTCGACGGCGGGGTCGGCTACACCCTGGACGAGCTCGGGGACATGTTCTCCTGGCTCGAGGTGCTGGATCTCAGGCCGATGCCCGCGTCGGCGAGCGTGCCGGAGCCGGTGTTCACGCAGGACTTCCTCAACGTGGCGCTGTTCCGGCGTCCGGTCTCAGGCTGACCCTTCCGTCCGACTCAGCGTCCGATGAAGGCCGACTCCATCGGACGGGCGTTGAACATCCGCAGCGACGCCGTCCCGTCCTGGAACCACGAGATGACCGTGACCGACGCCGGGGCGAGCTCCATCTTGTAGACGGAGTCGAGGGGGGCGCCGAGCGCCATCCGGACCAGGAGCTTGATCGGGGTGACGTGGGTGACCGCCAGGACCGCCTTGCCCGGGTAGCCGCTGAGGATGCGGTCGCGGGTGCGGCGTACTCGCTCGTCCATCTCCTGGAACGAGTCGCCGTGGCCGCCGGGTGCGACGTCGAGCGAGCCGAGCCAGGCGTCGAGGTCGTCGGGGTAGGCCTGCTGGACCTCGTGGAACGTGAGGCCCTCCCAGGTGCCGAAGGCCGCCTCGGCGAGCCCGTCCTCCACCTCGACCGGGTGCGCGAGCCGCTCGGCGATGATCTCCGCGGTCTCCCGGGTACGACGCAGCGGTGAGGCCAGCAGGACGTCGATCTCCTCGGCCAGCGGCGCGAGCCAGTCGGCCACCGCGCGCACCTGGGCGCGGCCGTCGGCGTTCAGCGACGGGTCGTCGCCGGAGCGGCCGCTGAAGCGCTTCTCGGTCGTGTGGTCGGTCTCCCCGTGGCGCACCAGGATCAGGGTCGTGGGCGAGCCGAGGTCCCGGCTCCACCCGACCATGCGGGCCTGCGGGACCGGCTGCTCCTCGACCGGGACCTCGGCGACACGGGTGCGCTTGGACGGGCGGCCCAGGGCGGTGTCGAGAGCCTCGTTGAGGAGAGCGTCGGCGTGCTTGTTCCGCTCCCGCGGGATCCACGTCCACGTCGTGCCGAAGGGCGCGAGCCGGTTGGCCGCCATGGCGAGCGGCTTCATGTCCGGATGCTTGATCTTCCAGTTGCCCGACATCTGCTCGATGACGAGCTTGGAGTCCATCCGGACCTCGAGGTCGGCCTCGGGGGTGTGCTCGTTGTACAGCTCGAGCCCGGCGATGAGCCCGCGGTACTCCGCGACGTTGTTGGTCGCGATCCCGATGTGCTCGGCGCGCTCGGCGATCACGGCGCCGGTGGTGGCGTCCTTGAGCACGGCGCCGTAGGCGGCCTCGCCCGGGTTGCCGCGCGAGCCTCCGTCGGCCTCGACGACCACGGAGGTGGGGCGCGCAGCCATCAGATCCCGGACTCCGAGGTGCGCACGAGGATCCGGTTGCACTCCTCGCACCGGAGCACCTCGTCGGAGGGCGTCTTGGCGATGTCGGCGAGCTCGGAGGAGTTGACCTGGAGGCTGCACCCGCCGCAGCTGCGAGCGCGGAGCGCGGCGGCACCGACGCCGCCCTTCTGCTCGCGGAGGCGGGTGTAGAGCGTCATGAGGTCCTCGGGCATGCCCTCGGCGGTCTGCCGCCGCTTCCCGGCCGTCTCGGTGAGCTGCTGCTCGATCTCGGCGGCCGCCTCGTCGCGGGTCGAGGTCGCCGCCGCGATCTTCTCGTCGTACTCTGCCAGCTGCCTGGTGAAGCCGTCGAGGTCGCTTTGCGCCTCCTCGAGCTTCTCCATCACCTCGAGCTCGATGTCCTCGAGCTCGGAGATCCGGCGCTCGAGCGAGACGAGCTCGCTCTGCATCCGCTCGAGGTCCTTGGGGTTCGTGATGAGCCCCTGGTCCATGCGGTCCTGGTCGCGCTTGCGTCGCCCCTTGACCTGCTCCACGTCGGCGTCGGACCGCTTCTGCTCACGCGTCAGGTCGTCGACGAGGATCCGGGCGTCGCGGGCGCGGTCCTCCACCACCGTGCGCTGGACCGTCAGCTCCTTGAGCTCGGCGATCTGCGGCAGGGTGGCCAGCCGGTGCCGGAGCTGGTCCAGCCGGGAGTCCAGCTCCTGGACGTCCAACAGCTTCAGCTGCGCGAAGGGGTCGGCTTTCACTCTGCTCCTCAGGGCTCCACGAAACGGTGCTTCGGGTGGTGGTGAGACGCGTCCTGGCCGCTCAGGGACGGAAGGTCCACGGGTCGGTGCACGTCGTGCTCACGCGGATGTCCACGGTATCCCCTCGCGCCGCAAGTGCCTCCACCAGCGTGCGCTCGAGCACCGGGAGCCAGGTCCACTCGGCTGCCCAGTGCGCGACGTCGACCAGGGCAGGGCCACCGCGCTCGAGGAACTCCGACGCCGGATGGTGCCTGAGGTCGGAGGTGACGTAGACGTCGGCGTCGGTGCCGAGCACGGTGTCGAGCATGAAGTCGCCGGCACCGCTGGTCACCGCCACCCGGCTGATCGTGCGGTCCGGGTCGCCGCCGACACGCACGCCGTGCGACGTCTTCGGCAGTACGTCGCTCACGTGCCCGGCGAAGGCCCGCAGCGACATCGGCTGAGGCAGCGTCCCGAGGCGACCGCTCCCCCGCGCCGTCTTGCCGGCCCCCGGCACGTCGGCGAGCTCGATGACGTCGTACGCCGGCTCCTCGTAGGGGTGCACGGCCCGCATCGCCTCGAGGACCTGGCGGCGGCGACCTCGGGGGAAGACGGCCTCGATCCGTGACTCGGCGACCACCTCGACCTCCCCGATCCGGCCGATGGCGGGGGTGGCGCCGTCGAGAGGCCGGAACCGTCCCTCGCCCTCCGAGGTGAACGTGCAGCTGTCGTAGTCGCCGATCTTCCCCGCACCGGCCTCTGCGAGGGCTGCCCGGACCTCCTCGGCGTTCTCGTGCGGCACGAACGTCACCAGCTTGTCGAGCGGGTCGCTCGGGTCGGGCACGATCACCTCCGGCTCGGCGAGACCCAGTGCCAGCGCGAGCGACTCGTTCACGCCCTTCGCGGGCGCGTCGGCGTTCGTGTGGGCGGTGAACAGCGCGCACGAGCCCGCGATCAGCCGGTGCACCGCACGTCCCTTGGGGCTGGTCGCCGCGACACCGTGGACCGCCTTGAGCAGCAGCGGATGGTGTACGACGAGCAGGTCGGCCTCCCAGGCGAGCGCCTCCTCGACCACGGGTGGCGCCGGGTCGACGGCGAGCATGATCCGGCGTACCGGCTGCTCGGGGTCACCGCAGACCAGACCCACCGCGTCCCAGTCGGAGGCGAGGGACGGGGGGTACCACCGGTCCATCAGGGCGGTCACGTCACGCAGCAGCACGCTCATGAGCCGACCTTAGGATGAGAACCTTCTCATCTGCATCTCACCTGCTTCCCACACGTCGCGGGCACACTGTGTGGCGTGAGCACGTTCTTGAAGGTGGCGCTGGGGCTGCTGCTGACGCTGCCGCTCGGCGCCTACATCACCGGCACGTTGGTCGCCTCGCAGACCGACATGCCGCAGGAGCGCGCCCCGGTGGTGATCGACTCCCGGCCGACCGAGAGCCCGACCGCCACGCCGAGCCCGCCCGAGCCGTCCCGCTCCCCCGACGACAAGGGAGGGGACCGCAAGGACCGGGACGACGACTCCGGGCACGGTGGGGACGACGACGTCCGGGTGATCCGGCCGACACCCCGGGACGTGGACGACGACCGCGAGGACCGGGCAGACGACCTCGCCGACGAGCGCGAGGACCGCGCCGACGACCTCGCCGACGAGCGTGAGGACCGCGCCGACGACAGCAACGACGGGGACGATGGCGACTGAACCTGCGCCGAGGGCGTTCGCCGGGCTCACCGTCCGCACCCGCATCGCCGTCTCGGTCGCCGTACTCGTGGGACTCGCCCTCGCCGGGGCGGGTCTCGTCGTGTACGCGCTGGAGTCCGCCCGCATCGAGCGCGGCGTGGGCAACCAGGTCGAGCAGGAGCTCGCGGAGTTCGCGACGCTGCGCGACGAGGGCATCGACCCCGACGCCCGCCCCGTCCGGGGGTTCAACGACATCCGGAACCTGATCGAGGTCTTCCTGCTCCGCAACGTGCCCGACGACGACGAGCTGCTCGTCGGCTACTGGGACGGCGCCCCGCAGGTGGTCTCCGACACCGACCACCAGGAGCTCGTGAGGAACGCCGACTTCCTCCGCATCGTGGAGCAGCGCCTCGACAACGGGGGCACGGACCGGATCGCGACCGAGTGGGGCCAGATCGTCGTGACCGTCCAGCCGGTGCGCGACCAGGCCCGTAGCGGCGCGTTCGTGATCGCCAACTTCCTCGAGGACGAGCACGAGGAGCTCAACCGGGTCATGCAGACCTATGCGATCGTCTCGGCACTGTCGCTGGGACTGATCACGGCTCTGGCGGCGTGGCAGGCCGGCCGGCTCCTGCGGCCGCTGAGGACCTTGCGTGAGACCGCGGAGGAGATCACCGTCACCGACCTCTCGCGGCGGATCCCGGAGTCCGGCCACGACGACATCTCCGCGCTGACCCATACGTTCAACGAGATGCTGGCGCGCCTCGACGCGGCCTTCACGGGTCAGCGCCAGTTCCTCGACGACGCGGGGCACGAGCTCAAGAGCCCCCTCACGGTGATCCGCGGTCACATGGAGCTCCTCGACAACCACGACCCGGCCGAGGTGGAGACCACCCGCCAGCTCCTGCTCGACGAGATAGACCGCATGTCCCGGCTCGTCGGGGACCTGATCATGCTGGCCAAGACCGACCGGCCCGACTTCCTGCAGTACGACGCGGTGAACATCGCGCCCTTCACCGTCACCGTGTTCGAGAAATGCCGCGCCCTCGGCGACCGGTCCTGGGTCCTCGACGAGCAGGCGGAGTTCCTGGCCTGGGTCGACGAGCAGCGGATCACCCAGGCGATGCTGGAGCTAGCCCAGAACGCCGTGAAGCACACCTCCCCCGGCGACGAGATCGGGATCGGCTCGCACGTCGACCCCGAGCACGGTCTCCGGCTGTGGGTGAGGGACACCGGGCACGGCGTGCCCGACGCGGACAAGGCTCTCGTCTTCCAGCGGTTCGGGCGCTCCGTCGTACCCGAGTACGACGAAGGCTTCGGCCTCGGGCTCTCGATCGTCCGGGCGATCGCCACGGCGCACGGCGGCACCGTCCATGTCGAGGACGAGCAGCCGAACGGGGCTAGATTCGTGCTGACGCTGCCGACCCGGCGAAGGGAGGAACCGTGGCTCGCATCCTGATCGTCGAGGACGAGGCCCGGATCGCCTCTTTCGTCGCCAAGGGCCTGGCCGCGGACGGGTACACCACATCGACAGTCGCCGACGGCCCCACCGGGCTCGACTTCGCCCTGACCGGTGACTTCGACCTGGTCATCCTCGACATCGGCCTGCCCGGCATGGACGGTTACCAGGTGCTGGAGCAGATGCGTGCCGCCGGCAGCAACCTCCCGGTCATCGTGCTCACCGCCCGGGACTCCGTGACCGACACGGTGTCGGCGCTCGAAGGCGGCGCCGACGACTACATGGCCAAGCCCTTCCGCTTCGCCGAGCTGCTGGCCCGGGTTCGGCTGCGCCTGCGTCAGGCCAACGAGCAGCCCCATGCACGTGAGGACGCCCTTCAGGTCGGACCCGTGCGCCTCGACCTGCGCACCCGCCGGGCGACCAAGGGCGGCAAGGACATCGACCTGTCGGCGCGGGAGTTCAAGCTCGCCGAGATCTTCATGCTCAACCCCGGCCAGGTCCTCTCGCGGGAACAGCTTCTCTCCCACGTCTGGGGCTACGACTTCGACCCGGGCTCGAACGTGGTCGACGTCTACGTCGGGTACCTGCGCAAGAAGTTCGGCGCTACCTCGATCAAGACCGTCCGCGGGATGGGCTACCGCTTCGAGGCCTGAGCCTCACCGGTTGTCGAGCCGCGCCGGTGGTCGAGCCGCGCCGGTGCTCGAGCCTGCGTCGCACGGGGAGCCTCAAGGGGTCAGCGCACCTTGAAGCCGGCCAGTCGTCCGCGGGGCGCGCGCTCGAGGGCGGGCTGGAGCGCCTCCGCGACCTCGTGCGGCAGCGGCCGCGCGGCGGGGTCCGGCTCGAGGCAGGCGTACACGACCTTCGCCACGTCGGCCGGCACCCGCTCCGGAAGCTCGTAGGAGGGCTCGACGACCTGCGGGAAACGCTCCTCGAGCGTCCGGGCGTCCTCGGCGGCGCGGTCGAAGGCCTTGAAGCCCGCGATCGCCTCGAACAGCGTCGCTCCGAGGCCCCAGACGTCGCTGGCGGGTCCAGGCGTCCCGGTGAGCGGCGGCTCGCACTGCTCGGGCGCCATGTAGGGGTCGGTCCCGATCGGGTGGTCGAGGCGGGCAGCCTCCTCGACCGTGCGAGCGACGCTGAGGTCGATGAGCCGCGCCGGCGCGCCCATGATGATGTTGCTTGGCTTGACGTCGAGGTGGACGTAGCCGAGTCGCCGCAGGTAGTGCAGCGCCGAGGCGACCTCGATCGCGAGAGGCAGGTACTGCTGCTCCTGGAGCGGGCCGTACCTGCGGATCAGCGAGGAGAGCCGGGGACCGTCGAGGTGCTCGAGCACCACGTGCGGACGGTCCCCGCCCGTCTCGGAGCGCAGCGCACGGACCACGGCGGGGTGGTTGACGTGGTCCAGGGTCCGCACCTCGCGGCGCAGGCCCCGCAGGCTTGCCTCGTCCTCGACCTGTCCCGGGCGTACCACCTTCACGACCACCGGGCCGTAGGTGATGTCGTCGAAGGCGAGGTAGGCCTCGTAGGCCTCCCCTCCCCCGAGGAGCTTCATCGCGGTCAGGTCGCGGGTGATCTGGTCGCCCTCGGCGAACCCCCACGAGTCACGGACCCTGCCCATGTCAGCCTCCGTACGTCGCTGCGGTTCGTCAGCGACGACCGCGCGTGTCGTTGCGCGACCGGTCGTTGGTGCGGTCGGCCGTCCAGTCACGGGTCCGGCTGCCGCCGTCGCGGGTCCAGTCCTTGGTCTTGTCGCTGCGGCTCAGGTCGCGGTCGCGGCTCACGCGCGTGAAGTTGCTGCGGGTGTTGTCGTTCGTGGACCGGCTGACGCCCGTGTTGCGCGACCGCGTGTTCGTGCCGGTGCCGTCGTTGGTGTCGTCGTTGTCGTCGTCGTCCACCAGGACGAGCTCGGTGACGTGGTCCTCGCGCTTCCCGACCTGGTCGTCACCGATGCTCGCGGCGACGGTCGAGCCGGGAAGTGCCATGAGGCCGGCGCCGACGATGCCGGCGAGACCGAGGGTGCCGACGGGGATGAGCTTCTTCATGGTGCTACCGCCTTTCGATTGCTCTCGCGGGCCTCGTGGGCCCGTCTCGTGTTGACAGGACCACCATGACGAGCAGGCGTGAGACCGCGATGAGCCGTCGATGAGACAGTTCTTAAGATGCGCCAGTACCCCGCGGCGCGTGGCTTCGCGCGCGGGGTACGGGATCAGGCGACGCTCAGGAAGCGCGCAGCTTCAGGTCGCGTGCCCGCGCGGCAAGGGCGAGCGGGCCCATCGTGCGCGGAGACTTCACGCGCCGCGAGGGCTTCGGGATCTCGACGACACGGCGTCGGGCGAGCACGTTGAACTTCAGCAGCGAGCAGCGGTAGCACGGCAGCAGCGCGTCGCAGCAGCGCGAGTCGCGGAGCTGTGCGGCCAGCAGCTCTGCCTCGGTCTCGAGGTGAGTCAGATCGAGCATCGTGGCTCCTCCCAGGCGACAAGGCTCTTCCATTGCATCCCGAGAGTGGAACCACCGTATACATCCCAAAACGGACACAACAGACACACACGCCGAATTTGGCCGATCGCAGCCGTGAACCACCCAGAAGGGTGGTACCCCCACCTGGTCGCGGGTCATGTCCGACCTAGCCCCGTTCGCTGCGAGGCGCGGTGCATCTGTCAGCGCGTGCGGACGACCGCCCGCCGCACCGTGAGGTAGCGGTTAGCGGCAGCTCGACGCCCGTCGTACCAGCGCACGCTTCTCCGCCCGGTCGACCGTCAGGGACCAGCGGATCTTGACCACGGTCCACTCCCGCACGTAGCGGCAGCGCGCACGGTCGGGCATCCACTCGGCGGGGTCGCGGTCGGACTTGGAGCGGTTCGCGGAGGCGGTGACCGCCACGAGACTGCGCCTGTCGCCGAGGTCGTTGGCGAACCGCTCACGGGTCCCGGCCGTCCACCGTCGCGCGCCGGAGTCCCATGCCTCCGCGAGCGCCACGACGTGGTCGATGTCGAGCTCGCTCGACCGGCGGACGACCTCGCCGTCGTAGTAGGAGAACCACTCCCCTCGTACGACGTCACATCCGGTGACCGCGAGCCGCGACTCCTGGGCCAGCACCTCGTCGCGGGTGTCGCGGCAGTCGTCGTCGGCATCCACCCAGTGCTCGAACTTGTCGCGGTCGTAGCCTCGCCTGATCTCGCGGGCCACCGGGAGGTCACGGACTGCTTCGCGCAGCCGCACCCGCTCCTGACCCAGCGCGCCCTTGGCCGTCTGAACGGCCCCGGCCGGCCCTGCCGGCACCCCTGTCAGCCCTGTGATGACGAAGAGGAGCACCGTGAGTACGACGAGCGCGCGGTTCATGGGTCGATCATGCAGCTCGTCGGGGTCGTGACGCGTGCACGCCTCCCGTGAGTCAGACCACAGAAGCCGATGTGTGAAGTCTCGACAGGATGGGTAGATGACTCCTTCAGGCGGGCGAGAGTCCGTCTCCTCCATAGAGGCTCTTCGGCAGTTCCCCCGCTTGCCGGAAGGTCTCGCGGCGCCCCGCTCACCCTCGGGTGAGCGGGGCGTTCGCATCCACCCGCCGTGGCAGAGACCTTGGCCCTCACCGCCGGACGGCCTCGAGAGCTGCCTCGCGACTCCCCTAGACGCTGAGCCTCACGGGGTGGTGTCGTGCGGGACGGAGTCGTCCGCCGGGCTCCTCTGCTCGGGGACGTGCCGCAGCGCCCAGCAGTCCTTGTGGAACGCGACCGCCTCGAACATCACGTTGCGGATGACGAGCTCGCCCGGCTGAATCTCGAGATCGCAGTCGATGCACCTGCGCTTCATTGCTCCCCCCTCGCCGCCGTGTACCTCCAGCCTGCACCGGGAGCTCCCGGTCCGGATCCTCCATTTGCGGGATCTCGCGCACCGGGTCAGACGTGCTCCTTCGGCGAAGACCGCTTGCCGACGAGCCGTCGCCACACCCAGCTCGACGGCGCGAACTCGCCGCTGACCACGTAGGTAGCGGTCGGCTCGTCGGTGAGCGTCGCGTCCAGAGCCCGACGGGCTGCAGGCAGTCCGGCGACGAGGAGCTGGTCGTCGGGTTGCAGCACGAAGTCGTCGTCCGGCGAGATCTCCGTCGAGCCACCGCGCAGCAGGGCGAGCGGGACCGCCTCCAACGGGCGCTCACGGCCCAGCGGGTTTCGCAGGAGGTCTCCGAGCCGGAGCCCACCGCCCTCCAGCCGGCCGACCAGGCCCGGGGCCTCCTCGGGCGTGAGGTGGACACGCCACAGGTCCGGCGTACCCGTCCCGCATCTCTCCACGAGCCTGTCCACCATGCGCGCGGACCACTCCTCCCCCTGCCGCGGCACCTGTGGCAGGAACCGCATCAGGACAGGGTTCGCGAGCCGGGCGAGCACCTCGTGCGCGATCAGCTCCGCCGGGAACATCCCGAATCCGACCCCGACGGCCTGGAACAGCGACGCGTTGGCCGCTCGGTTCTGCAGGGTGACCACGAACGCGTCGGGGTTCGCCCGGCGCGCGCGCTCGACGAGCCAGAGGTTGGTCATGTCGTTCTCGGTCGCTGCGACGAAGGCCGAGGCGTGCTCGACGTCGGCCTCGTCGAAGACGCCTTCACGCATCTCAGCCTCGTCGCGACCCTCGGCCCGCACGATCGTCACGTCCAACCCCTCGGCGCGCAGGTCGGCGGTGAGCTCGCGGCCGAACCGGCCGTAGCCGCAGACCACCCACCTGCCGCGCGGCAGTGGGTCGTGACGAACCGGCAGCGCTGTGCCCGGGGCGCTCGTGAGCCACACCATCAGCTGGTACGAAGACGGGGACCGCAGCAGGATCCTCAGGTGGTCGCCGAAACGGTCGAGCGGGTTGACCACCTCGGGGTTGCCGAAGGCGCGCATCCGCTCCCCGATCTCACGCGAGCTGGTCCGGGCGATCACCGGCAGGCCCGGTCGCAGCAGCGACGCCGTCATGGCAACGTCCAGGTTGGTGTCGTCGTCGCCGGTCAGGGCGAGCACGCCTTCGCAGTGCCGGTGACCGAGGCCGGCCAGCACGAGCTTGCCGGTGTCCCGGGCGTCGCCGAGCATCGCCGGGGTGTCGGCGCGGTACGAGTCGAGGTCCACCGAGGCCACCCGGTTCTCGTCGTTGTCGAGGACAACGAAGCGTCGGCCCATGTCGTCGAGGGAGCGCGCGAGCCGCTTCGAGGCGTTGCCGTACCCGACGAGGACCAGGAACGGCTCGCCCATGTGGGCGACCTTGCGAGCGAAGTGACGCCGGGCCAGGGCACGTCGGAACGCGCGGTCCTGCATCAGCGCGAGGAGGGACCCGACCGCATAGGCCCAGCCGATCACCGACAGGAAGATCGCGAAGGTCACCCACATCCGCTGCTCTGCCGTGAAGGTGTGCGGGATCTCGCCGAAGCCGATCGTGGTGGCGGTGTAGCTCATGAAGTAGAACGCCTCGAAGATGTTCATCTTCACCGGCCTGCCCTGCGCGTCCTCGCCCGGGACGAGCGTCAGACCCAGCACGCTGACGGCGAAGATCACGATCAGCACGATGAGCGGGATCCGCATCCGTCGCAGGACCAGGAAGATGCCCGCCGACGGCTGCTGCTGGTCGGGCGTCCGGGGCACGCGGTGGAGCTCGCTGCCCGCCTGCCGGACATCGTCGTCCTCGGCGAAGATCCGGTACCACAGGACGAGCAGCGGGTTGCCCACGGCGCCTCCCGGCTAGCGGCGTTGGAAGGACACTGTCTCGACGACCAACAGGACGACGGAGACGACGTTGGCGAACAGCGCGCCGCCGGACAGGGAGACGACGCTCGCTGTCATCTCCGTGGTGAGGCCGGCCGACGTCACGTTCGTGGCGTAGGTCCACACCACCGCCGCAGCGATGAGCTGGAGGCTTGCGACAAGGCTCGTCGCGAGGTGTACCGCGCCGATCTGGGTGCGGTCGCCGAACTTCAGCACCGTGGCGATCAGGTTGACCACGACGGCGGCGAACAGCTCGTAGACGTTGTGCACCTCGGGGTCGCCGAGGTCACCGATGAAGAACCCGAAGTTCAGGGTCGCCGCGAGGAGCACGAAGAAGCCGAAGATCACCTTCTCCAGGTTCATGCGCTGCTCCCGCCGGTCGAGATGTTCGCATCGTACGGCGGGCGACCCCCCGTCGCGGCGAAACCCACGCGTGAGCCTCGGGCTCAGTTGTGACGACCCTGGTGGGGTCAGTCCGCCTCGTCGGGCTCGGACGGCATGGTCAGCCAGATGAGGACGCTCACCCCCAGCACCCAGACCGGGAAGACGAGGAGCAGGTAGGCGCTGTTGGTCACGATCACGAGGAGCGCCAGGGCCAGCACGTAGGTGAACGCGACCAGCCATCGCGGCATGAGACCGGTCCGAAGCCAGATCGTCCCGACCGAGACCATGACCACGGCTGCCATCTTCAGCCCGTAGACGCTGCTGACCTGCAGCGTCAGAGCCTGACCGAAGCGGACGACCTCGCCCTCGTACGTCGATCCCCCGTCTGCTCTGACAGTGGCGAGGATGCCTCCGAGGATCGCCATGGCCACGAACACCATCGCCAGGAACAGCAGGCTGCTGCCGAAGAAGACCGACGAGAAGAACCTGTCCTCGAGCCGGCCCATCTGGTCGCGGACCACCCCGACGAACCACAGGAAGGCGATACCGGCGAAGGGCATCAACGCCACCGCAACGGTTATCTGATCCGCGCCGTCCTCGACCCAGGTCGTCTTCGCAGAGACGTCCGGCGGGACCGCAGACTGCAGCATGAGCAGGCTGGTCGAGAACAGCAGCGCGAAGAACACGCCTGCCAGGGCGGCCGCGCGTGGGGTGTGGAGACGTCTCAACCCCACGTCCTCTCGCCCCGCCGTATCCCGGCTGCTCTTCGCCCTCATGTCGTCTCCCCCACACGCTCCTGCCTGGGAGCGCTCACAGAGAGCCGGACCGGTGGCAGGCTCGACCTTGATGTCGGGCCTGCCACCGGCTTCGTCCTGCGACTCCCTTGCGTGCTCCTGACCACCGCGGGCCAGGGCGACGCGGTCTCTCAGGCAGGGACCATCCCGTGGGGGTCGATCACGTACTTCTTCGCGGCGCCCTTGTCGAAGTCCTGGTACCCCTGGGGTGCCTCGTCGAGGCTGATCCTCGTCGCGTTGACGGCCTTCGCGATGTGGGCCTTGTCGGCGAGGATCATGTTCATCAGGTGACGGTTGTAGCGCTTGACGGGGCACTGGCCGGTGGTGAACGAGTGTGACTTCGCCCAGCCGAGCCCGAGGCGCACCCCGATCTGGCCGACCTTGGCGTTCTCGTCGATGCCGCCCGGGTCGCCGGTCACGTACAGGCCGGGGATGCCCAGCGCCGCCCCCGCACGCGCCACGGTCATCATGTCGTTGAGGACGGTCGCCGGGGCCTCCGCGGCACCCGCGCCGTGCCCACGAGCCTCGAAGCCCACAGCGTCGACCGCTGCGTCGACCTCCGGCTCGCCCAGGATCTGCTCGATCATGTCGGGCAGCTCGTTGCCGGTGCTGAGGTCCACGGTCTCGCAGCCGAACGACTCCGCCTGGCGCAGCCGTTCGGCGTTCATGTCACCGACGATCACGGTGGCCGCGCCGAGGAGCTGTGCGGAGTAGGCGGCGGCCAGCCCCACAGGGCCGGCCCCTGCGACGTACACCGTCGATCCGGTGGTGACGCCGGCCGTGTAGGCGCCGTGGTACCCGGTGGGGAAGATGTCCGAGAGCATCGTCAGGTCGAGGATCTTCTCCAGAGCCGCGTCCCGGTCAGGGAACTTCAGCAGGTTGAAGTCTGCGAAGGGCACCATGACGTACTCCGCCTGGCCACCGACCCAGCCGCCCATGTCGACGTACCCGTAGGCCGCGCCGGCTCGCGCCGGGTTCACGTTGACGCAGATACCGGTCTTGCCCTCGTTGCACATGCGGCATCGGCCACACGCGATGTTGAAGGGCACCGAGCAGATGTCGCCCTCCTTGACGAACAGGACGTCGTCGCCGACCTCGACGACCTCACCGGTGATCTCGTGCCCCAGGGTCTGCCCGACCGGCGCCGTGGTGCGGCCACGGACCATGTGCTGGTCGCTGCCGCAGATGTTGGTGGTAGCCAGCTTGAGGATCGCGGCGTGCGGGGCGCTCCTCTTGAGACCGAGGCCATTGACCACGTCCTCGGGGAGCTCGAGCTTGGGGTAGTCGACCGACTCGACGCTCACCTCTCCCGGTCCCTTGTATACGACGACACGGTTACCCGTCATGGCGCTTCCCTCCGTTGCTGTGAACTTCTCTGTCTGTTCTGGGTTCGTGACCGGTTGGCTGAGGTGCCGGAGCAAGCTCAGGCGCTCTCACCTGAAGCCGGCGTGTAGGTCTCCTCCTCCGCGGGCTGTACGGCCACCCGGGTCTGGGCGATGAAGTCGTAGAGCAGTACGGCGGCGATGCCGCCGACGAGCGGTCCGATGAGATAGACGCCAAGGTCCGACCACGGGACGCTGCCCCCGAAGATCGCGACCCCGAGGTAGGGCCCGAAGGTACGGGCCGGGTTCAGCGACCCACCGGTCTGCGGGGCGATCAGCAGGATCGCGGCGGCCACCGCCAAGCCGATCATGAGACCCGCCCAGCCCAGCGGAGCGCGTGAGTCGACGGCAAGCGCCATCACGGTGAACAACAGCACGAAGGTCCCGAGTGCCTCCGCGACGATGCCCTGCCAGTACGGCACCCCGTCTGCCAGTGTTGTGGCACCGAGCCCGAGGTCGGCCGCGTCCGTGCCGAAGGTCGCGACGATCAGCAAGGCACCTACGACGGCCCCCACCACCTGGGCAAGGATGTACGGGATCACCTCGACCCACCTGAAACGACCCGTCACCGCCAACGAGATCGTCACCGCGGGGTTGATGTGGGCGCCGGACACCGGACCGAACCCGTAGATGACCACGGCGACCACGATGGCGAAGGCGAGTGAGATGAACCCGAGCCCCGCGTAGGTCACCTCTCCGTCCACGTTCAGCGTGGCCACCACCGACCCCGCACCGACGAGGACGAGCAGTGCGGTGCCTACAGCCTCCGCCAGGAGGCGGTGAACCAAAGATGTCGTCATGTCGAGCCCTCCCCCGAGGGCGTCCCGTCAAGGACGTCCGCAGCATTACCGGCTGCTGTGACCGTGGTCACACATCTCTGCACGCTAATCCGGGGGGCAGACGAAAACAACCCGCAGGGGCCGTCGACCTCGCCGACCTCGTCCTTGCAAGGGCCGACTCTCGGTGACTCGTCACCCGTCCGTCAGCGGGACTGGTCTGTCCCAGCCGCCGCTGAGGGTGCAGCATCGGGCGTGCTGGGCATACTGCCGCGCATGACGGACGAAAGCCTGGACCGGGAGTTCGCGTACACGCCCTGGTACGGAAGCTGCCGCGAGCTCTACGGCCTCGACGACAGCGGAGAACCCATTCACTGCCGCCGGCCCCTGGGGCACGACGACGCGATCCACGCCTCCGGCTACGGCGCGCGCCGGGTCCGCTGGGAGCCCCCCGCCTGACCGACGAGTTCTTGCGGGCATCACTCGCGCCGGCTCCGGGTCCACGCACGACGGAGCCGGACCGCGACCGGCCCGTGGTCGCGACCTGCTCGGGATCGAACGCCTGGAGCAGGCCTACCTCGCCCGACGACCGCCAGAAGATCGCGTCACCACGGGCCAGCCACCAGGCGTATCAGCTGCACGGGACCGATCCGGTCGAGGTTGTAGCCGTTGAGCACCAGGAACTCCGCTCGTCCGGTCCCGCGGCGGTCCAGGGCGACGACGTCGTCGGCCGCTCCCGCGGCTGAAGGCACCCTGACCCGGGTGAAGGTCAGGTGGTCGTTCAGGAAGATCCAGTCGTCGGGATTGCCCGCCGCCCCGGCTCCGACCATGCCGTACACGTCGATGTCGCCGTCGCCGTCGGCGTCGCCGGCCGCGACGGACTGGCCTTCTCCACGAGGGACAGCAGAGATGACCTTGCGCGCGCCGAAGCGCCCGTTGCGGTTGAGGTGGTAGCCGAACCCCTCAGCTGAGGAGATGAGCAGGTCGGGGCCGGGCGTGCGGGGAAGGGGGAAGACCTCGGCGTCCGTGACGGCCGAGTCGAACCGGTGTCTGTGCGTGACGTCGAGGAGGCCGCGGCCCCTGCTATTCGCGAACAGCTGGGGCGTGCCGCTCCGGGGGCAGGTGAACAGGTCGTCCCAGCCGTCACCGTTGAAGTCCAGGACGACCGCGCAGCGCGTACCGGGCCCGGAGCCGTAGTCCCAGAACCTCGGGGCGTACCGGAACCCCTTCCCCTGCTGGTTGAGAAACAGCTTGCTCTCCTCGTTGGGCAGGCTTTGCGAGGTGTCGCACCTGTCACGGTCGACGACGCGTGGTATCTCGTTCGCGACGAAGAGATCGGGATAGCGGTCGCGGTTGGCGTACAGGAAAACCACGGATCGACCTCGGCCGCACGGGTCACCAACCTGCCACCTCGTCCCTACCTCCCTGAACTGGCCGCCGGCGCTGCTCTGCAGCCACAGCTCGTTGTCCCGGCGGTCACCCTTCACGTAGTTGAGCAGCCCTCTGCCCGCCGCGCAGTAGGCGTCGGGGCGGCCGTTGAGGTCCACGTCAGCCCAGGCGCAGCTGTGCCGGTCAGGCACCTCCGCAGGCCAGGCGTACTTCGCTACTCGCACATAGGTTTCGTCGCCCTGGTTCTGCCAGAGCCTGGCCCCCCGGAAGTGGTGACCGATCAGCACGTCCTGAGCGCCGTCGCCGTCGTAGTCGACAGGAGCAGCCGACCATGTTCTGGTGGGTGCTGTCGGGAGACCCGCCTGTTTCGCGACATCGACGGCAGCCGGCCTGGGCATTGCCGCCCTCCGGCCGGCTGACACCCCGCCCACGGTCGCGGTCGTGGTCTCTGCCCTGACCTGGGCCTCGACAGTCGCGGTGCCTGTGAACAGCACCATCAACGCGCTCAGCGACGTGGCCGCGGCCACGCCCATGACGCTTCCCCCGAAAATGTCGGCCTCCCAGTCCAGCCCCGCCCGGGACTTTTCACCTCATTTCAGACCCTTTCACGAGCGCGAGCCGACCACAGGCGAACTGACCAGTTGGCGTGGAGGAGGCCCGACGCGAGGGTGCGCCGTCGGACACGCGGAGAGGGGCGGTCGTGTGGCACGATCTTGAAGGTGGCCAGTAGAACCGCCGAGACGCAGCGCCTGAGCGACCTCGCACTGCTGCGCCGTGTCCGCGACCGGATCGACCGGGAGTACGCGCAGCCGCTGGACGTCGAGGCGCTCGCCCGCGGCGTGAACATGTCGGCCGGGCACCTCAGCCGTCAGTTCCGGCTCGCCTACGGCGAATCGCCGTACGCCTATCTGATGACGCGGCGAATCGAGCGCGCGATGGCGCTGCTGACGCGTGGCGACCTCAGCGTCACCGAGGTCTGTTTCGCGGTCGGCTGCTCGTCGTTGGGCACCTTCAGCACTCGCTTCACCGAGCTGGTCGGCGTGCCGCCCAGCACCTACCGACGCGAAGCGAAGCAGTCGACGGCCGGGATGCCGGCGTGCGTGGCGAAACAGGTCACCAGACCGATCAGGAATCGAGAAGCATCGGCCGCCGAGCCGCAGCTAGCGTGACCGTCATGAACATCACCATCTACCAGACCATGCTCCCGCACGACGACCCGGACGCCTCCCTGGCCTTCTACCGCGACACCCTCGGCTTCGAGGTCCGCAACGACGTCGGCTACAAGGGGATGCACTGGATCACGGTCGGCCCCGCCGACCAACCCGGCACGTCCATCGTGCTGTACCCGCCGGCCGCCACTCCCGGCATCACCGACGACGAGCGCCGCACCATCGCCGAGATGATGGCCAAGGGCACCTACGCCAGCATCAACCTGGCCACCAAGGACCTCGACGACACCTTCACACGGCTGCAGGCCGGCGACGCCGAGGTCGTCCAGGAGCCGACCGAGCAGCCGTACGGCGTTCGCGACTGCGCCTTCCGCGATCCGGCCGGCAACCTGATCCGGATCCAGGAGCTGCGCTGAGCTGTGGCGATCGCCGATGCCCGCGACCGGGAGACGCGCAAGGCCGACGCGCTGGCGATGCTGGCGACCCCGGCGATCGACGTATGGGTCGCCACGGCTTCGGCCGCAGGCGCGCCGCACCTCGTGCCCGTGTCGCTGGCCTGGGTCGACGAGCGGGCGGTCATCGCGGTCGAGACGTCCTCGGTCACCGCGCGCAACCTGATCACGTCCGGCCGGGCCCGGCTCGCCGTCGGACCGACCCGCGACGTGGTGATGATCGACGCCTTGCTCGAGAAAGCGGTCGACGTCGCGGCCGACGACGCCCTGGGTGAGGCGTACGTCAGGCAGGCCGACTGGGACCCGCGCCGCGACCCGGGATACGTGTTCCTCGTGCTGCGGCCTGTCCGGATGCAGGCGTGGCGCGAGGCCAACGAGATCCCCGGCCGGATACTCATGCGCGACGGCCGCTGGTTGGTCTGACCAGTCGGTCGGCGTCACAAGACCGAGGGCCAGACTGCTCGATGCTGGTTAGATCGAGCCTGGCGACGCCGACGGCGACCGCGAGGCGGTCCAGCGAACACATGGAGACGCGATGAGCATGGCCACGAGAACGCACGCGCAGTCGTCTGGGCTGCACGCCGCCGACAGCCACGACCTGATCCGCGTGCAGGGCGCCCGCGTGAACAACCTCAAGGACATCCATGTCGAGCTCCCGAAGCGCCGCCTGACCGTCTTCACCGGGGTCTCCGGCTCCGGCAAGAGCTCGCTGGTGTTCGACACCATCGCCGCGGAGTCGCAGCGGCTGATCAACGAGACCTACAGCGCTTTCGTGCAGGGCTTCATGCCGTCGCTGTCGCGGCCGGACGTCGACGTGCTCGAGGGGCTGACGACGGCAATCCTCGTCGACCAGGAGCGGATGGGCGCGAACCCGCGCTCCACGGTCGGCACAGCCACCGACGCCAACGCGATGCTGCGCATCCTCTTCAGCCGGCTCGGGAAGCCGCACATCGGTCCGCCTACCGCCTTCGCCTTCAACGTCCCGACGCGGACGGCGAGCGGGGTGATGAAGACCGAGAAGGGCGGCAGGGAGGAGAAACAGGTCGTCCGCGACGCGGTCTACCAGGGCGGCATGTGCCCGCGCTGCGAGGGCATGGGCAACGTCAGCGATTTCGACCTGACTGCGCTCTACGACGACTCCAGGTCCCTCGCCGACGGTGCGCTGACCGTCCCCGGCTACAGCATGGACGGCTGGTACGGCCGGATCTTCAGCGGCGCAGGCCTGCCCATGGACAAGCCGATCGCCACGTTCACCAAGAAGGAGCTCCAGAAGCTCCTGTACGCCGAGCCGACCAAGATCAAGGTGGAGGGGATCAACCTCACCTACGAGGGCCTGATCCCCAAGATCCAGAAGTCGATGCTCTCGAAGGACGTCGAGGCGCTGCAGCCGCACGTCCGCCGGTTCGTGGAGCGCGCGATCACCTTCACGACCTGCCCCGACTGCGACGGCACCAGGCTCACCCGGGAGGCTCTGTCGTCGAAGATCAGGGGCAAGAACATCGCCGAGCTGTGCCAGATGCAGATCAGCGACCTCGCCGACTGGATGCGCGGTGTCGACGAGCCGGGCGTCGCCCCTCTGGTCGCCGGGCTCCAGCACCTTCTCGACTCGTTCGCCGAGATCGGCCTGGGCTACCTCTCGCTCGACCGGCCCGCGGGCACGTTGTCGGGTGGCGAGGCACAGCGGACCAAGATGATCCGCCACCTCGGCTCCTCGCTGACTGACGTCACTTACGTCTTCGACGAGCCCACCATCGGATTGCACCCACACGACATCGAGCGGATGAACAACCTGCTGCTCCAGCTGCGGGACAAGGGCAACACCGTGCTCGTCGTCGAGCACAAGCCGGAGACGATCGCGATCGCCGACCACGTGGTCGACCTCGGGCCCGGGGCCGGCACCAGCGGCGGCACGATCTGCTTCGAGGGCAGTGTCGAGGGCCTGCGCACGAGCGACACTGTCACCGGCCGACACCTCGACGACCGCGCCCGCCTCAAGGGCCAGGTGCGCGAGTCGACCGGCGCGATGGAGATCAGGGGTGCTGACACCCACAACCTGCAGGGCGTTGACGTCGACGTGCCGCTCGGCGTGCTGTGCGTCCTCACGGGTGTGGCCGGCTCCGGCAAAAGCTCCCTGATCCAAGGCTCGGTCGCGGACCGGGAGGGCGTGGTGGTCGTCGACCAGGGCGCGATCCGCGGCTCGCGGCGCAGCAACCCGGCGACGTACACGGGGCTCCTGGAGCCGATCCGCAAGGCGTTCGCCAAGGAGAACGGCGTGAAGCCGGCGCTGTTCAGCTCCAACTCCGAGGGCGCCTGCCCGGCCTGCAAGGGGGCCGGCGTCATCTTCACCGAGCTCGGCGTGATGGCCACCGTGGAGTCCACCTGCGAGGAGTGCGAGGGGAAGCGGTTCCAGGCGTCGGTGCTGGAGTACACGCTGGGCGGGCGGAACATCGCCGAGGTGCTCGCAATGCCGGTGACCGAGGCCGAGGGGTTCTTCGGGCACGGCGACGCACGCACGCCGGCCGCTCACAAGGTCCTCGACCGGCTCGTCGACGTCGGGCTCGGCTACGTCAGCCTCGGCCAGCCGCTCACCACGCTGTCCGGCGGCGAGCGGCAGAGACTCAAGCTGGCGGCCCAGATGGCCGAGAAGGGCACTGTCTACGTCCTCGACGAGCCGACCACCGGCCTGCACCTCGCCGACGTCGAGCAGCTGCTCGGCCTGCTCGACCGGCTCGTCGACTCCGGCAAGTCGGTCATCGTCATCGAGCACCATCAGGCGGTCATGGCGCACGCCGACTGGATCATCGACCTCGGCCCCGGCGCCGGCCACGACGGCGGCCGGATCGTCTTCGAGGGCACACCCACCGACCTCGTCGCCGCTCGCTCCACCCTGACCGGCGAGCACCTCGCGGCCTACGTCGGGACCTGACCGAGCCCCTCGCGGACGTCGTGAAGAGGAGTTCTCTCACGCGCTACGCGGACGATAGGCGGGTCCCGGGTGACGCGCCAATGGCGAACCCCGGGTCAGGTCGGTG
>CAVPAG010000008.1:0-365775 GCA_963701425.1 uncultured Actinomycetota bacterium
TGCCGACCGCCGCAGTATGCCCTGGCGGCAACCTGCGGTAAGCTTTACAGCCATGACGCCGCTAACCGATGCGCAGTTTTACGCCCAGATGACCCTCATCCGCCAGACCGAGCAGGCCTTTTTTGAGCTCTATGGCCGCGGCCTGATGGCGGGAACGGTGCACACCTCGATTGGGCAGGAGGCGTGCGCCGTGGGCGTGGTCGCTGCCCTGGACCCTGAGCGCGACGTGATCTTCTCCAGCCACCGCGTGCAGGGGCACTTTCTTGCCTACTGCGACGACGTTGACGGCCTGGTAGCCGAGCTGCTTGGCCGCCGTACGGGCGTGGTGGGCGGCGTGGGCGGGACTCAGCACTTGCATACCCGTAACCTCTATACCAACGGCATCCAGGGCGGGATCGTCCCAAACGCAGTGGGTGCAGCCCTGGCAGAGAAGCTTGACGGCAGCGGCGCCATCGTCACGGTCTTTCTAGGCGATGGCACCATGGGCGAGGGGGTGGTCTACGAGAGCATGAACCTGGCTTCGCTCTGGCAGCTGCCCGTGCTCTTTGTGCTCGAGGATAACCATTATGCCCAGAGTACGCCCAAGCACCTCGAACATGCGGGAAGCCTGGCCGACCGCCCCCGTGCCTTTGGCATTGCCACGCACGACCTCACCGGGGGGCCGGCCCACTCGATGGCGGACGCGCTCGATGTAACCGAGGTCTACGCCGCCGCCTGCGCTGCTGTCGGCTACGTGCGGGAGCACGGTGCGCCCTACTTTTTGGCGCTGCCGACCTACCGGCTCGCGCCCCATTCGAAGGGCGACGACACACGCCAGCGTGACGAGCTGGCGGCGGCATGGAGACGCGGCCGCTTGGCGCGACTCGGTCACCGCCTGGAGCCAAGGGAACGTGCCCAGCTCGATGGCGCCGCCGCCGAGCGCGTGCAGCAGGCAATCGAGGCGGCTTTGGCCGCAGAACCCCAGTCGCTTGCCCAAATTGCCGAGGGGGCACGATGGCAGCCCGCCTGACCTATCTTGAAAGCCTTCGCGCCAGCCTGCACGCAATCCTGGAGCAGGACTCGCGCGCCGTTGTGCTAGGCGAGGATATTCTCGATCCGTACGGCGGCGCTTTCAAGGTCACCCAGGGGCTGTCCACCCGCTTTCCCGACCGTGTCTTCACCACACCCATCAGCGAGGCCGCTATCGTGGGTGTCAGTGTCGGCCTCGCACTGCGCGGGCGCCACCCCATTGCAGAGATCATGTTTGGCGACTTTGTCACCCTGGCCGCCGACCAGTTGATCGACCGTGCCGCCAAGTATGCGGCCATGTACAACGGCCGGGTGCGGGTACCGCTGGTCGTGCGCACGCCAATGGGCGGCGGCCGGCTATGGGCCAACGCACAGCCAGTCGCTCGAGCGTCTCTTTCTCGGTATTCCCCATCTCACGGTGCTAGCGCCTTCGCACATGCACGATGCCGGCGCTCTCCTCCAGGCAGCAGTACATGCCGGTGACCCGGTTTTGTTTGTCGAAAACAAGCTGCTCTATCCGCAGCCGCTCATGCTGGGCGACGGCGAGGCAGGCCTCCGCCGTTGGGAGGTGAGCGATGCCTACGGCTATTCTGTCGTGCACCTGGCCAACTATGCTGCCGATATAGAGCCCGACGTGACCGTGGTGGCTTACGGCGGTATGAGCCGGCTGCTGCACGGCATGCTCGCCCGGATGGCGGCCGAAGAAGTGCATGTCCTGGCAGTGCTGCCGGCTTGCATCAGCCCGCTCGACGGCAGCCTATGCACCGCCGCGGCCGCAGCCAGCGGGCGCCTGCTGGTGGTGGAAGAAAGCCAGGCTGCCTTTGGCTGGGGTGCGGAAGTCGCCGCCCAAGCAGCGGCAAACGCAGCGCATGTGCAGGTGGTACGCTTAGGTGCACAGCCAACCGTCATCCCAGCCGCCAAGGCGCTTGAAGACCAGATATTGGTGTCAGAGACGGAGATTGAGTTGGGGCTGCTGCGGCTGCTGCGCGGCTAGCCCCATGCCTCGCTCAATCTGCCGGTGATCGGCTGGCCTCAACTGATGTGGTCGGCCATTTCATGCAGCATGGCCGCCGCATGCGAAGAAGGCGGCAGCGGTGCTTCATCCCAATGGGGGCGCACGCCGCGGCAGCTTCAGCCAACAGGGACGGCTTTACCCCTGTCGCATGGCAGTAGGATGCCAGGTCGGCGACGCGAGCAACGGGCGCATACTTGGCTCGGCGCAAGCGTGATAGCCACCGGACAGGTAAGCGGTAAAGATGTTGGGCCAGGCCTCTGCCAACAGATAGGAACGATACTGCGATACGGCATCGTCGGGAATCTCCCCCAGAATGGCGGCTAGCTCGGCTGGTGGTAGCCCCGAACGGCGGCAGAGCAACGCCACGCGTAGTGGCTTCATGCAGGGACTGTATCATGGACAGGTTCATAATTAGCTGCCTTGTAGCGCAACGATGAATTCAACAGCTAAAGTTCAACGCCTATCCTACCACTAAATCTTCAACTTGTATCCCACCAAAATTCCTACGCAAGCTGAACGGTAAGGAGAGCTGCGGGCTTAGCGCTGCTTCTATTCCACCTGGACGACCAGCTCTTCGCCTTCAACTTCCACGCGATCGCCATGCCGCAGCTTACGACCGCGCCGCGTTCCACCTCGCCATTGACCTTGACCATGCCATCTTGGATCATCGCCTTGGCCTCGCCGCCGGTCATGGCGATCTGCGCCAGCTTCAGGAATTGGTCCAGCTTGATGTATTCGTCGGTTTCGGCCATATATGCTCCTGGTTGGGGAGGTCTGCTAGATCACTTTGCGGAAGCTCTTGACGCCATACCACTGGAGCAGTGCGGCAAACAGCGCCAGCACCGCTATGCTCAGCAGTACCGGCAGACTGCCGCCGCCAAAGAGCGTCTGGCGCAGCCCATCTACTGCGTAGGTGGTCGGATTCACCAGCGCCACGCCACGCATCCACAGCGGCATGGAATCCAGCGGATAGAACGCGTTGCTCAGAAACAGCAGCGGCAGGTTGAGCAGGAACAGCATCGTGTGATACCCGCCGATCGACTTGCTGCGCAGCGCTACCCCGTTGGCAAAGCCGACGATGGCCAGCATGAAGAGTGCCAGCACGAGCAGCGCCCCTATGACGCCCAACGGCGACGTTACCAGCTGTGCGCCAAATAGGACGGCAATCACCAGGATCAGCAGTGACTGCACCAACGTCTTCACAAACCCGCTCAAGGTGGAAGCCATCAGCACGCTCATCCGCGGGATCGGTGCCACCAGGTACTGCTTGAGGTAGCCCCGGATCTTTTCCTCGAGGATCGTCATGCCGGAATTCACCCCGCCGCTCAGCGCCGTAAAGACCAGGATACCCGCCGTAATATACGATATATAGCTCATGCCGCCGATCGCCGTCGTATTGACGATGCCCTGCATCCCGGCGCCAAACGTCGCCGCCAGCAGGAGCGGCGCCGAGAGTGTGCCGCCCAGCTCGGTGGTGTTACGCACAAACTTGTGCATGTGCTTGTTGTAGATCACCCACGATCCACGCCAGAGTTCGTTCACGTTACAACTGCCCCTTGTCCATCGCATCCAGCAGCGCCAGATCCCGGTGCGCGGGTCGCGGCGTACGGCCGCCGCCACATCCTCGGCCATCGCCTGCGCCATTTCGCGGGCATCAGCCTCGTCCACGGTCAGAATGTGCCCGTTGCGCATACAACGCGCCCCGCCACCATCACCAGGTCAACTTCCTTGCCGGTTGCCGCGTAGACCAGGTTGGGCACAATATTGCGCAAGGGATCGTTCAGCACCGGCAGCAGGTTAAGTGCATTCAAATCCACCAAGATCAGGTCCGCCTGCTTGCCCGGCTCCAGCGACCCAATCTGGTCGCCCAGCCCAAATGGCGCGCGCCCCCTCGATCGTGGCCATGCGCAACACTTCCCATGCCGGCAGCACTGTCGGGTCGCGAAACTTGATCTTATTGAACAGCGCCGTCAGCTTCATCTCGTTAAAGATGTTGTTCGTATTATTGCCCGCAGCCTGGTCCGACCCTAAGGCCACCAGCCCACCGCTGGTGCGGAAGTGGTGTGCGGGCGGCACGATGCCGTCGATGATGCCGATGCTCCCCGAGCACAGCACCATCGAAGCGCCGCTGTAGGCGATCATCTCCGTCTCTTCGTCGGTCGCCAGGTGAACGGCGAGCAGCTGTTCATCCAAGTAGCCAATTTGGTCCAGGTAATCCGGCGTGCGCTTGCCGTACCGTTTAAGCATCTGGTCGATCTCACGGTCGCCCTGCGCCACGTGCATGTGAATGCGACCCGTCGGCGGCCGCGAGGCGCTTGACGTAGAGCAATTGGTCGCGGTCCAGCATATCTGGCGCCTGCGGACCGTACATGACGGTAATGCGCCCGTTTTCGGCATTATGCCATTCGCGCGGCAAAGGCCACGGCCGCCTGGATCTGGCGATCGCCCTCGCCTTCGTCCAGTGGATACAGTTCACCCACACGCCAGTCAGCCATGCGGCCGCGCGGCAGCGCATTAATGGTCGGCGTCAGCACGGCACGTACACCCACTTCGACAAAAATGTCCGCCCAGCCCTCGTGGGGAGTAGCATAGTCGCCCATCGTAGTGGTGCCGGTCCGGAGGGCCTCCAGCACATTGAGCCGGGTGCCTGCCAGCGAAGCTGCCGGGGAGCAGGTGACGCGAATAGACGGCCAGCCCTCGCTGCATCCAGTTGGCGACGTCCTGTGCGACACCGCGCACAACGGCGTACGGCGTGTGCATGTGAGCGTCGATCAACCCTGGCAGGAGGGCATGGCCGCTGGCGTCGATCACCTCGCTGCCGCATACTGTCCCTCCAGATCCGCCGTGGCACCGACTGCGACAATCGTATCCCCGCGCACCGCAACGGCGCCGTCCGCCAGATAGCCTACGCCTAGATAGCCGCCCTGGTCACCATCGTGGGGTCCTGCCATCGTGAACACGTGGGCGTGAATTAGTAAGCTGTCGACAACTTCACCCATAACAATCCTCATAAACGCCTCGATATACAGACAAAACCAGGGCGACGGTGTGGACTTGCAGCCGTCGCCCTGGTCTGACTATAGAGATGGTGTGGCGCCGTGCTGCGGCAGGCGCCATTCACTGCGTGACTACGGGGGGTGTGCGACTCCGCCTTCGCTTGGGAGCGCTACTTGTAGGGTGCAGGCTCATTCGTAAATGCACCAGGGTAAGCCGGCCGGCGTATCTACCAGGCTGTCCTGATGCATCTTGAGCAGCAGCGCCGCCGTCAAACGGGTATTTTCTTCGATGGCGATCTGGAGTGCGATCATCTCGCCGAGTGCGTACAGCAGGACAAAATAGAACAGTCCGCCCAGCAGCACGAAGATGGCCAGGAAGATGCCGCCGGCCCCTGCCACGGTGGATGCGAGCGGTGCATACTGGTCGCCCGCCAAGCTCAGAAAGGCCCCCGCCTGTCCGCCGGCGATGGCGATACCGATGGCGGCCAAGATAGCAATGACCAGGTTGATCCAGGCAAGAACCTTCAGCAATCCGCTGAAGAAGCGCAAAACATCAAACCGCTTGGGAACTGACATGCAATCCTCCTGCTGGGTTGTCGACCTTCTTTTGGGTTGTGTTCACACGCAATCCGGCGGGTGCCTCCTGCTTGCTTGTGGGACCCGCTTACTCAGCCTTGGCGGCCGCTGGCGCAGGCGACGAGTCGCTCTTGCTTGCTTCCGCCTTCGTTCCGCTTGACTCGGTCTTGCCCTCAGTTTTGCCTTCGCCCTTACCTTCACTCTTACTGTCACTTTTGCTCTCGCCCTTACCGTCTTCGCCGCTCGACGAACCGGTAGCGGAGCCTTTGGCCGCACTTTTACTGTCCGTAATATACCAGCCGGAACCCTTAAAGTGAATTGCCGGCGCACTCAACCGGCGTTGGACGTGTACGCCTTGGCAGTTCGGACACGCGGGCGTACTGCTGTCGGAAAATGACTGAATCTTCTCAAATTCGTGCCCGCAATCCTGGCAGGCAAATTCGTAAATCGGCATTCTATCCCTCAGGCCACCAGAACAATCGCGCCACCCGCCAATTTACCCACTGCATTCGGCCTGCTGTGTACTGGCGGCATATCTTGGCAGGCAATGGAATCACCTTTATACTCCCAGCTATACCATTCGCCGGCAAGCCTTGAGATATGCAAGCTGCCGGTCTTTGTCGAATCTATTGGCAAACCATGTCTGTATCACCAGGTTCCGTTTCACCAGGCCATTATTTTGCCATGTCGGGCCAGTTTGAGCCCGAAGGCATCTATCTTGCGCTGCCCCTCGACGGCAGTCCGCGGCTGCTGCAAGCCTGGGGGGAGCACCCCGAATTCCATGCCCGCTACACCTATAACGGCGTACGTTTGAAGGGCCATATAGGTATCGACCTTCAAGCGCCGGCCAGCGCCTGGGTATTAGCGGCCGATGCCGGCCGTGTCATCGAGATCAGCGTCGAACCCCGGCTTTGGGCGCTACATCAAGCTCGAACACAAGTGGGGCGAATCTTTTTATGCCGGAATCGCTTCGCCTGCGGAGACGTTGCGGTGAGGCACAAGCACCGACGGTCTGCGAGCTGAGGACTCACCCGAGCCGGACGCCGACCCGGCCGAGGGCCGACTTGCGTCATTTGCGCCGCCTGCCGGCCGCAGTCCTGGGTGCCGGACCGGCAGCGGGCGTTACTCGAGGGTGAGCTGGACTCGGTGGAAGTCGTAGTGCTGCGTGCCGTAGCGGTAGACCTCCTCCAACGTCATCGTGTCGCGGAAGAACGGGTCCCAGCCGACTGGGAAGTGCATCCGCCGGGCAAGCGCCGCATCGGACTCGGCATCGAGGCGGCGGTGGAGCCGGTCGATCGTGCGGTCGAGTTCCCTGGTCAGCCGTGGCCCGTGGAACACCAACGCCCCACCGACAGAGCCGAGGTAGTTGATGTGATGGAACGGCCGCGTGCCGGCGTTCAGCACCGACGCGAAGGCCCGGCTGAACGGTTCCGGTAGCCGCCCGAATAGGCGGACCAGACGCAGCAAGCGGCTCACGATGAGGTAGCCGAACACCATGTGCCACAGCATCTGCTGGTTGGTCCAGCGGGTGCCGTCGGTGCCCCTACGCAGATCGGCGGTCGTAGCGCTCGCGACGAGGTGATGCAGGTCGGCGCGGGCACGGTCCAGCTCTTCGTGGATGGATCTCCGGTCGGCCGGCTGGCCGTTCACGGTCATGGAGTCAGTATCACGGAGTCACTGCTCCGAGAAGGAGCGGAACTTCTACACTCGCCGGCGGCAAAGCGCAGCCTTGAGGAAAGCCACGATCGGACCGGAGGTGCGTCAGGCCGCCGCTTGGGCCCGGGGCTCAGCGACGACGGCATGTAACCCTTGGGCATGACCTCATTGTGGATCGCCTTCATCGGCATCCTGGGAACGTTGTCTGCGTCAGTCGCAACCCAGTGGCTCCAGGCTCGAGCCGCCGATCGTCGGAGTTTCGCGGAAGAGCAACGGCGGATCAGCGACCTCCGCAGGGAAGCGCTTGCCGAGTTTGCGGACACGCTCATGTCCTATCGCAGGGCTCAACTCCACAATTGGCACGAAGCCCGGGCTCAAGGCGTGGACGCAGACGGCACCGCTGTAGCTGTCGAACTCCGCGAGCTCCGAGCCAGTGCGTGGAGCGCTCTGTACCGGGTCCAACTGTTGTGGCGCGACAGGTCAGTCGTTGAGGGGGCCCGAAGGCTGGTCGACGCCGTGACGCGACTTAAGGCGCTCGATGACCAGCAGGCGCTGGGCGATTCTGCAGACCAAGTACGGGAGGATCTCTCGATCGTCATGGATAGAGCCCGGGAGTCGCTGCTGGGCTCAGTCGAGCAGCTGCGCCGATTGCCGAGGCCTTCGCTTGCCTCCTTCGGGATGTGAGTCGTACCGCCGCCATCGACGCAGAGGCCCGGAGCGTGAGCGGCGCCGCGACTGGTTACTACGCCGACAGCTGGCAGCACCTCGCGAAGATCCCGCACGGGTGACCGGTGCCACTCGGCGACCGGGGTTCCGTTCGCCGAGGATGCTTCCTGATCTCAGCCACGGTTTGAGGCGGAGGTCGTCCTGATCGCGACGACGGCGCGCCAAAACCAGCATTCCCGGTCTACCGGATCCAGCCGATGAGCGGTCGACGGCGGAGCGCTCTTTGGCCACGAGCGGGGCCGCTATTCCGACTTGCGCCCGAAGACTCTCTTGGCGACCGAACCGGTGCCGATCGCGGCGAACAAGGCGACAGCGACGCCCGCGGGCATGGTGGTGACACTCGAATCGACGCTGTGGAAAGTCATGTCGCTTCCGAACACTCCAACGAACAGCACGGCCACCCACATGGCGACGATCGCCACCGTGGCCCACATCTCCCGGACAAGCACCCGTGAGGCCCAACCTTCGTGAGCGGACCGGACTGAAGGCTGATCTTGCATTGTTGCTGTCATGACTGCCTCCTCAAGGCCCAGTCCCAATCTGTTCCGGTTGCTGAACAACCGGTAGAGCCAAACGTCATGCGCCGCCCGGTTTCCCACCTCAGCGCAAGCCCGCATCGTGAGACCTCGAGAACGATCACAAGTGCCGCGCTGGGCCACCTCTCTGGGTGACCCGGCCATGTCCGAGACCAAGCTCGGCTGAGGAGGCGCCCGCGTCGGCTCAGCGGCTGGCCGCCCGCTTGCGCGGCTTGGTCGCAGCCGGCTTCCGCTGACTGGGCAAGGCGGCCTCTGCCTCGAGCTCTCGCCTTGAGCGGCTTCGATGAAGCGACCGACTCATCCTCTGCATGGCGTAGTCCAACAGGCTGCTTCAGCGGCGGCACGGCCCACAAAGAATGAGGGCGGTGCTCCATGGTCAGCTTCGTGCCCGATCCCTCCGGTTCGAACGTGTACTCCCAGGTGCCCACCATCGCGTTCGAGGACTTCTCGATGATGTGCTTGTTCGGCACGACGTCGGTGAAGACATCGAAGCCTTTGACGGGGACACCGAACGATCTTGACACTCCAGCTGTAGTGGGTGCCGACACCCTCCTTGGTCATCTTCACGTCGTACACCTCCAAGCGCTGAACGGCCCGATGTCCGCCGTCTTGCCCGGGTCCTTCATGAAGTCGAACACCGACTCGACCGGCGCGTCGATGTAGAAGCTCATCTTCGCAGCCATGGCGCTCATCTCCTGTCCATTCGTCACGGCCGAGTCGCGGTCGAGAACAGTGGAAGCGGCCGGCTCGACCTTCCTTCAGCACCAGTTCCACGCTAGGCACGGAGCGCGCACCGAGGCAGAGGCCAATGGCCCGCGACACGGACACAGACAGGTCGGTTCGCGCCAGGACGTTCCAGGCCGGACCGAGCCCGACCCGAAAGTGCGGGCGTAAACCGGTTGAGCCCCCGGCCCGCCGGCGCTTGGCTGGTGCCATGACCGAGAACCCGATCCGCGTCGACCGCGCGACCGACGCGGAGCGTTACCTGGCCACCGACCACACCGTCTGGTTCGCGGAGGTCCCGTCAGCGCCCACGGAGGAGCAGCTGATCGGCCTCGCCGAGGAGCAGCGCTTCGCGGCGGAGGTGGACGGCTCCGACCCGGCGACGTACCCCGGGATCTACGGCGTCTTCCCGCTCACGCTGTCGATCCCGGGGCCGGACGCCGGTGTCCGGCAGGTGCCCTGCGCCGGACTGACCTGGGTGGGTGTGCACCCTGACCACCGGCGCAAGGGCGTGCTCACCGCGATGCTGCGGCACCACCTCGAGCAGGTGCACGCGCAGGAAGGCACCCATGTCTCCGCGCTCCATGCGAGCGAACCGGCCATCTACGGTCGCTACGGCTACGGCCTGGCGTCGCTGGACCTGGAGGTGAGCCTGGGCAGGGGTACGACGCTCACCGCACCCGGGCTGGAGGACGCTGCCGCCGCGGTCACCACTCACCTGGCGACGGTGTCCGACGTGGATGTGCCGAAGCGCATGCGGGAGTGCCACCTGGGCAGTGCCGACCTCGGGTCGGTGGTCGGCGACTCCGGCTACTACGCGCGGATCTGCCACCAGTCACCCGAGCAGCTGCGGGACAAGGAGTCCTGGCGAGTGCTCTTCGCCCGGCGCGACGGCGCGGACGTCGGGTTCGCGATGTTCCGCCGCACGCACAAGTGGGAGCACGCCCGGCCCGCGGGAGAGCTCGTCGTCTGGGCGCTGGTCGGGGACCAGGCTGCACGGCTCGCGCTGCTGCGTCGGCTGGTCGACTTCGACCTGATCGCGACGGTCAAGGTCGGCACGGTCGGCGTAGAAGACCCGCTGCTGCTGTGGGCCGGCGGTCCGAGGGCGACGTCCGACGTGGCGACCTACGACAGCTTGTGGGTACGCCTGGTCGACCTCCCCGAGGCGCTGCAGGACCGGTCGTGGAGCGCGCCGTGCGACGTCGTGGTGGAGGTGGCCGACACCTCCGCTCCGTGGAACGCAGGAACCTGGCGGATCCGGGCGGACGGCGCCGGTGTGGCCACAGTGGAGAGGACGACCTCAGAGTCCGACGTACGCCTCGGCGTGGAGGCACTGGGCGCTGCGTACCTCGGGGGCGGAAACCTCGTCGCCCTGCATCGCGCAGGCCTCGTCGCGGAGCGCCGGGAGGGTGCCGTTGCCGAGCTGTGGCGGGGCATGCGCACCGAGGTCTCACCGACCTCTGCGGTCGGATTCTGACGACGGATGGCGCGCAGAGCCTCCCCTGGTCGCTGGATCCCGTCAGTCGCTCAGGGGATGCGTGCCCCAGTCGGGGAACTCGGCGTCCGTCCGCGCGTTGGTCACCCGTGTCAGGGCTCTGCCGTCGACACCGACGGTGAACAGAACACTGTGGTGCCGCAGCTCACGCACGAAGGCGATCTTCCTTCCGTCCGGCGACCACACCGGAGCGGTGCAGCCCGGCTTGGACGCATCCGAGAGCGCGCCACCACACGCATGCTCGGCCCGGATGCGAATCCTCCGCAGATCGGTCCCATCAGGGCGGATCAGCCACAGGCTGCTGTGCAGCCGTGCCGTGCGATGGCGGGAGAACACGATCCAGTCTCCGTTCGGCGACCAGTCACCGTTGGAGCTGGCCAAGCTTCCGGCCGCCGTGAGCCGACGTGCCCTCGAGGAGTGCGTGTCGACGACCCAGAGCGACCGGTTGTCAGCCTCTCCCAGCCGACCGAACACCAGACGACGTCCGTCGGGTGAGAAGCTTCCCGGCTCGTCGATACCTCCAGGGTTGGCGGTCAGCCGACGGAGGCCTCGGCCGTCCGAGACCCGCAGTGTGTAGAGGCCGTTGCGGCGTGGGTTGGTTGCGTTGTCGAAGTTGCCGCAGGCGAGACGTCTGCCCGTGGGTGCCCAAACCGGGCACGTGATGTTCAGGCCCGGACGACGGGCGGGGACCCCGCGAACCGCGCCGGTGTCGGGGTTGATGATCAGCGCGACTGCCCCGGGGCGGCCACAGGTCGCAATTCGGGTCCCGTCCGGCGACCAGTGCGGGCACTGCTGCGGCTGGGCCAGCACCGGCTCGGCGTGGCTGCCGTCCGGATTGACGGTGTGAACGATGAAGTCTTCGACCGACTCGCTGAAGAGTCCGAACACGATCTGCCCGTTGACGCGTGGGTGGGCGGCCGAGGGGACGCAAGCAGCGCACCACCCAGCGCGAGCACACAGGCCACCAGCACGAGCTTGGATCTGGGGCTCATGAGGCCTCCAGGGGACGGTGGTCAGCGCAACCTGAGTGCGCGGCATCGCCGGCCGGACAAGAACTCGAACACAGCAACGCTACTCGTCACGCGGCAGTCGGCGACATACCTCGCTCGGGTGGTTACCACGACGACCGGGCACGGAAGGGCGGCGTCGGACCCTGAGGTGAGGGGCGGTCATCACGGGGTCGAGCCAGGGCTGCCCCCGATGTGCCCGACGACTCGTGCGGCGCACAGTGGAGAGGTCAGGGGAGAGGCCCTGACACCGACTGAAGGAAGTGCACAACCATGAACGACATCCACCAGAGCTTCGCCCAGCAGGGTCTGGTCCGGCCGCGGGAGGGGCGAGTCCTGGGCGGAGTGTGCGCCGGTCTCGGCCGCCGCTTCGGCATCGCACCGTGGCCGGCGCGAATCCTCTTCGTGCTGCTGCTCATGGTCGTTCCGGGCAGCCAGATCCTGGTCTACCCGATCCTGTGGGTCCTCATGCCCTCGGAGGAGACGGTCACGATCCCGGCACCCGCACCCGGCCGGCCCCCGCCGCGTGACCGGCGGTATGGCGATGCGGGACAGGCCCGAACGGTGTCCTCGGTCCTGCTCCGCACGCTAGGCTGCATTCCGGACGTTCCGGTTCCGGATCGGTAGAGATGCCTTGACGCCTGACGCGAGCCCCACGGCACGGGCGCTGCTGACGCTGGAGCTCGTCCAGGGCAGCCCGGGCATCACCGCCGAACGGATCGCCGACAAGCTCGGCGTGTCCGAGCGCGCAGCGCGGCGGTACATCGTCATCCTCCGCGAGGCCGGCATCCCGATCGAGTCCCTCCGCGGCCCCTACGGCGGCTACCGCGTCGGCCGCGGCCTGCGGCTTCCGCCGCTGACGTTCAGCGCCGCCGAGGCCCTCGGCCTGGTCATGGCAGTGCTCGACGGCCACCACGACGCCGGCGACCCGAAGGACCCGGTCGGCAGTGCGCTGGGCAAGATCGTGCGGGCCCTGCCGGAGCCGGTGGCCGCCCAGGCCGAGGCCGTCCGTCGGACCACGGCACCCGCCCCCGACCGCGCCGCCGCCCGGCCCGACCCCGCGACGACGAGCGTCCTGGTGCAGGCCTGCTCCGACAGGCGCCAGGCGCGGCTCGACTACCGCTCCGAGGCGGGGTCGGAGTGGCTCGTCGACGTCGACCCGTGGGCGGTCGTCGTGCGCCACGGCCGCTGGTACCTGCTGTGCCGGTCCCACAGCAAGGACGCCCGGCGGGCGTATCGGATCGACCGGGTCCGTGGAGTCGAAGCTGCTCGACGGCACCTTCAGCCCACCCTCCGACCTCGACCCGGTCGCGATGCTCGAGGAGCATCTCGCCGTCGGATGGGAGTACGACGCCGAGGTGGTCGATCGACGCCCCCGTCGAGGCCGTGGCCAGATGCGTCCCCCGAGCCCTCGGGCGGCTCGAGCCGGTCGATGCCGCGACCACCCGTCTGGTCGGCAGCACGAGCAACCCCGGGTGGTACGTCGAGCAGCTCGCCGCGATCCCCGCGTCGTACCGGATCGTCGGGTCCGCGGAGATCCGGGAGGCCGCGCGCGTCCTCGGGCAGCGCCTGCTGGCGGCGGCCGGCGAGAACCCACTCCCCTGACCGTGGACGCACACTCACCCGCGGACGGCGCGGTCCCACCCCGGCCGTTGCCACCGTGCTTCGCCTCAGTGGACAAGGGCCTTGAGCACGATCAGGACGCCTCCCACGAGGGCGACGCCGGCCGCCTCGAGCAACGCCCGGCCGGGCCCGGCGCCGGAGAGCCGGCCGGCGACGTACCCGTAGGCCGCGATGAGGCCCAGGCCGGTCCACTTGGCAAGGACGAAGGCGAGGTCGTAGTCGAAGAGCCCGAGGGCCGCGGCGACGAAGAAGACACTGGGAAACGCGACACCGAAGGCGACAGCGAATGCTTCACTCGCAATGGCCCCGACGGGCTCGGACGGCCCGCCCATGGCTGCGCGGGCGCGCCCGCCGATCACCTCGCTGTACAGCTCGGCGAGGGCGACGGCCAGCGCCGTCACCACCAGGGTGCCGATGGCGACACCCAGGCGCGGAGGGTGTGCTTCCAGGGTCAGGACGAGCGCCAGGCCGATGATGGAGCCGTAGACGACCCGCGACACCTGTCCGGACCTGAGATGGGTCGCGAGTCTCGACTGCAGCGTCACGGGCTCGGTTTGCCTACGCGGGCGCGGCCGCTGCGGCGCGCCGGACCGGCATCAGGGTCGGGGTGGCATCCATGCGCAGGAACTCGACCAGGATGTGGTTCACGAGGTCCGGCTTCTCCATCGGCGCGAGATGGGAGGTGCCCGGGATGACGGCGAGCTCGGCGTCCGGGATGGCGCGGTACATCGCCACGGTGTGCTCCAGCCGGATCAGGTCGTCGTCGCCGGTCATCACGAGCGTGCGTGCCCGGATGTCGCCGAGGTCGGTGACCGGGATGTGCGGCTCCTTCTGCCACAGGCCGGTGAGCTTCGAGAACACGACCGGCCAGTGGTCGGGACCGTCCGGGGAGACGGCCTCGTAGATCGCGCGGAACGGCTGGTACACGTCGCTGTCGGCCGGCAACCGGGTCGCCTCGAGGAACTCCGGGACGTACGCCGAGACGTCGGCGTCGCCACCGATGAGCACCAGCTTGCGCACCAGGTCGGGTCGCGTCAGGGCCACGATCAGGCTGAGGATCGCGCCGTCGCTCCAGCCGACGAGGTGCACCGGGGAGCCGATGACCTTGTCGATGAAGGCCGCCGTGTCCTCGGCCATGACCTGGTACGAGATCGGCCCCTGCGACGTCGGGGGTGTGTCCGTGGCCGCGCCGCTCGGGAGCCACCACGCGGAAGTGCTTGGCGAGCGCGTCGAACTGCCCGACCCAGGCCGCGTTGCTGTCGAGCCCCCCGTGCAGCAGGACAAGCGGTTCGCCCTCCCCACGGGTCTCGTACCACATGTGAACAGGACCGATGTCGACGTAGTCGCCCATCCCGGCCCCCTCCTCTCACGTCAAGGGGCCCGACCCGAGTTCTCGAGCCCGGCTACGGTCACCTCCACGGTCGCACCGCAGCGGGAGGCCCCAAAGAGGCGGAGGTCCCGAACGACCTGGCCCGCGCTCACCGTCAGGCGTCGACCCAGCCGGTCCCGCACGGCTCCGGCTCCAGCGTCCCGCCGGTCAGCTCGGCGAGCAGCCGTGGCAGCGCCGTCGCCTCGGGAGCGGGTACGGCGAGGTGCATCCGCGCCTGCGCCCCGTAGTCCACGCCGAGCACCGCGACGTCGTGGGCCCGCAGGCCGTTCTCCAGCTTCCCCGCGTCCGCGTGCGGTACGTCGACGTCGTACAGGTTCAGCAGCCGGCGCTGCCGGACCCCTGCCTCGTCGAGGCCCGCCCGCACCGCGTCGGAGTAGGCCCGTACCAGCCCGCCCGCCCCGAGGAGGACACCGCCGAACCAGCGGGTCACGACGGCCACCACGTCGCTGACCTCGCGACCGCGGAGCACCTCGAGCATCGGGGCGCCGGCGGTCCCGGAGGGCTCGCCGTCGTCGTTCGACCGCTGCACGTCGGCGGCGGGTCCGAGCACGAAGGCAGAGCAGTGGTGACGCGCGTCCCAGTACCTCTTGCGCTCCTCCTCGATGACGGCCCGGGCCTGTTCCTCGGTGGTGACCGGCTCGATCCGACACCGGAACCGGGACCGCTTGACCTCGATCTCCGCGACTGCGGGACGGGCCACGGTGAGGTAGGAGGTCGGCCTCGCTCACCAGAGCCCACCCAGGACGTCCGAGCCGATCTTGACGATGAACGCCCCCACCACGACGACGAAGACGACGCGCACGAAGCCCGCACCCCTGGCCACGGCGGTCCGCGCGCCGACGTACCCGCCGAGCAGGTTGCAGGCGCCCATGACCAGGCCGATCTTCCAGAGCACGGCACCCTGGGGCACGAAGACGCACAACGCCGCGACGTTGGTCGCCCAGTTCGCCATGCGCGCCTTCGCCGAGGCCTCGAGGAAGTTGTAGCCGAGCAGGCCGACCAGCGTGAACACGAAGAACGACCCCGTGCCCGGGCCGAGCGCACCGTCGTAGAAGCCGATCACCGCCCCCGCGACCATCGCTGCCAGCAGGTGCTGGTGGCCGGCGAAGCGCAGCATGGTGATCTCGCCGATGGACGGCTTGAGGAGGACGTAGCCGCCGACGAGCACGAGGACCACGAGGACGATCGGGTCGAAGGCCTCCTTGGGGATCTGCGAGGCGACGAGAGCGCCTCCGAGCGAGCCCGCGAAGGCGAGCAGCATGAGCGGGCCGAAGGTGCGGGGATCCGGCCTGACCCGCCGGTAGTAGGTGAGCGAGCTGACCGTCGTACCGCACACGGACCCGAGCTTGTTGGTGGCGAGGATCTGCACGGGCGCTGCTCCCGGGAGGCCGACCACGAGGGCAGGCAGCTGGATCAGGCCGCCCCCGCCGACCACCGCGTCGACCCAGCCGGCGAGCAGCCCCGCGAGGGCGAGCAGCACGAAGGTCCACAGCGAGGGGTCGTCCACGCAGGAACACTAACCGTCAGTGGAGGAGCAGCTGCTCGCGGCGCGCATCGAGCGCGGCGAGCTCGGCGGCGATGTCGCGGCCCTTCTGCCCGAGCGCGGCGAGAGCCTGCTCCACCTGCCCGATGGCGTAGCCGACCCGGCTGCGGGCGTCCTCGATCCGGGACCGCACCGCCATGTCACTGAAGATGTTGTCGAACCAGACGTCGAAGGTCCGCATCATCTGGTCGACCTGGACCCCCTGGACCTGGGGCAGGTGCACGTCGGCGAGCTCGCGGGAGAACGAGGAGAGGGCGAGGTCTGCGCGACGCAGCGCCTCCGTCGCCCGGTCGACCTTCTCGTACTTCATCATGTCGGTCAGCATCCCGCCGCCACCGAACGTGTCCCACGTCGACCACGACCCGGCGCTGCCCAGCAAGGACGCGGCCTGGGTGAGCAGCTCCTGTGCCGCGCGGCCGGCGGCGAACGCCTCGCGGGCCTCCTGGTCGAGCGCCTGGACCGCCCCGCGGCGTTCCGCGACCTCGGCCAGTGCGGCCGCCGACTCCCCGTCGCTCTCGCGGAGCCAGGCCTCCTTCTCCGCCATCGCGCGGCGGTAGCCCCCCTCGACGTCGCCGAGCTCGGCGATCCGGCTCTCCAGGGCTGCACGATCGCGTTGCATGGCGTCCCGCCGCGCCTCCGCCTCCGCCACGGCGTAACGAGCCGCCTCCCGCTCCGCGGTCTCCCGCTCCAGGTCGGTGGCGTGCGAGCCCTTGAGGTGCGCCCAGATCTTCGCGCCGGAGAGCGACTCGAGCCTCTCGACGTCCGCGGACTCGCTGTCCAGCTTCCGGCGGGCCGCGGCCACGCGTTCGTCGAGCTCGGCGAGGTGTGGTGCCGACCCCTCCAGCCGTCGGGTGAGCTGGGCGTGCTCCTCGCGGGCGGCGACCGCCTGCTCGAGCTCGGCCTGGATCTGGTTCACGTCTGTCACGCGCTCACCCTAGAAGATCGCCGCGTCGCGTCAGGCTCGGCGCGCGATCGATCGCCGAAGCCCGGACTCAGCGGCCCCGGACGACGGAAGGGCCCCGCCGTGCGGCGGGGCCCTTCCGGACTGCTAGGTCACCTCAGGGTCGAGGTGCGGGGAGCGACAGGCTCACTTCGGCGACGTCGGCGCACACCACGTGCGGACGGACGATGAGGTCGGTGTCGCCGTTGTTGAAGCCCTCGACGAGCCAGCCGTTCGGGACGAACGAGCCGTCCGCGTCACCCACGATGGGGGTGTAGGCCTGCGGGTTGCCGTTGACGACCTGGACCGGCTGCGAGGAGACGATCTGGAGGCCCTTGAAGGCCGCCGGGGCCTCGTCGGCGCGGCTGAAGCCGCCGCCGAGGGCAACCTTGCCCGGGGCGCACATGACCCAGGAGCTCTGCAGCTCGTTCGACTTGCCGCCGACCCACTTGACGGTGGAGTTGTCGCCGTTCGTCAGCTTGGTGGCGCTCGGGTACGGGCCGTCGGCCTCGATGTTCGCGACGCCGGGCTCGCCCTTGGCGCCGTCCTTGCCGTCGACGCCGTCCTTGCCGTTGCGGCCGCGGAGCTGGGCCTCGGCGCGGTCGTTCATGTCGGACAGGCGGACCTGGCCGTCCTTGATGTCGACGGAGCGGATGCTCTCGTTGCGGATGTCGATCGAGCCGACCATCCCAGCGGCGACGGCACCGCCGGCGCTGCCGAGGGCGACGAGAACGGTGGCGCCGATGGCGACGGTGGCGACGCGGTTGTTGCGAATGCGCATGCGAAACTCCCCGAGAGAGAAAGTGTGGTTGTTGAACTGCTCGCGAAGCGTAAAGCCGCCGAGAAGGCACGTTTCACCACGAGAGCCTCGGAAGCCGATAAATAGTCAGAAATGACTATGCGGCTGGCCGTCCGGCGAGCTTCTCGTCTAGACCTGCCGAAGCACGGCCCGTCCTCGCCTTGACTCAAAGGGCAATCCGGTACGTCGACCTCCCGTCGTGAGCGCACTCCGCGCGACCTCAGCGGGACTGGAAGACTCGACGCATGCGCATCGTCTCGCTCCTCCCCTCGACCACCGAGATCCTCTTCGACATCGGCGCCGGCGACGACGTCGTCGGGGTCACCTTCGAGTGCGACCACCCCGCCGAGGCGCGCACGCGCACGATCGTGTCCACGAGCGCGATGCCGGCAGGGCTGGCGCCGAGCGAGATCGACGCG
Source organism: uncultured Actinomycetota bacterium (assembly GCA_963701425.1). Taxonomy (GTDB): domain Bacteria; phylum Actinomycetota; class Actinomycetes; order Propionibacteriales; family Nocardioidaceae; genus Nocardioides_C. The sequence goes on from CAVPAG010000008.1 coordinate 18,453, forward strand.
TTCGTCGCGAAGGCGATGCAGGCCGGCGAGGACCTCTACCACCTCGACGCGGGCGCGCTCTCCGGCCTCGACGCCGACCTCGTCGTGACCCAGGACCTCTGCGCGGTCTGTGCGGTCGACGTGTCCGTCGTCGACGACGCTCTGGCCCACCTGGGCTGCACCGCCGAGGTGCTCACGATCGACCCGCACACCCTCGACGAGGTTCTCGACTCCGTCACGACGCTCGGCAAGGCCACCGGGCACGAGCCCGAGGCGGAGACCCTGGTCGGCTCCTTGCGCTCACGGCTCGACGACGTCGTACGCCGGACGTCAGGACGTGCCAGGCCGCGGACCCTCGTCCTGGAGTGGACCGACCCGCCCTTCGCCCCGGGCCACTGGGTCCCCGAGATGGTCACCCTGGCCGGAGGCGAGTGCGTTCTCGGGACCGCAGGCGAGAAGTCCTTCCGGGTCGACTGGGAACGGGTCCGCGAGGCCGCGCCGGAGGTCGTCGTGTGCGCCCCCTGCGGCTATGGGCTCGAGCAGTCGACCGCCCTGGCTCTGGAGCTCCTGGAGTCCGGACAGCTTCCGGACGACGTGCCCGTCTGGGCGGTCGACGCGAACGCCTCCTTCGCCCGACCGGGACCCCGGCTCGTCGACGGGGTCGAGGCGCTCGCCGCGATCCTCCACCCCGACGTGTCCGAGGCCCCGCCCGCGGCGATGGCGCGGCAGGTGCGGTGAGGCCTCAGCCGCGGGCGATGTAGGTCAGCAGGTCCTGTCGGGTCACCACGCCGACGGGCTTGCCGTCCTCCTGCACGAGCAGCGCGTCGGCGTTCTCCAGCGCGGCGACCGCGTCGGCGACGGGCTCGTTCGACCCGATCGAGGGCAGCTGCTCGCCCATGTGCTCCTCGACGAGGTCGGAGAGCTTCGCCTTGCCGGCGTAGAGGAGGTCGAGCAGCGCCCGCTCGGACACCGACCCGGCCACCTCGGCAGCGACGATCGGCGGCTCGGCGCGGACCACGGGGATCTGCGAGACGCCGTACTCCTGGAGGATCTGCACCGCCTCGGCGATGGTCTCGTTCGGGTGGGTGTGAACGAGGGCGGGAAGGGAGCCGTCCTTGCCCCGCAGCACCTCGCCGACGGTCTGGTCGCCGGCGGGCGGGAGAAAGCCGTACTGGCCGAGCCACTCGTCGTTGAAGACCTTCGTCAGGTAGCCGCGGCCGGAGTCGGGAAGCAGCACCACGATCACCTGCTCCTCAGCGTCCGGCCGGTCGGAGAGCTCGTGGGCGAGCTGGATCGCGGCGAAGGCGGCCATGCCGGAGGAGCCTCCGACGAGGAGCGACTCCTCGCGGGCGAGGCGACGGGTCATCGCGAACGAGTCGGCGTCGGAGACCTCGATGACGCGGTCGGCGACGGATGCGTCGTACGTGCTGGGCCAGAAGTCCTCACCCACGCCTTCGACGAGGTACGGGCGTCCGGTGCCCCCGGAGTACACCGAGCCGTGCGGGTCGGCGCCGATGACCTGGACCTTGCCGCCGCTCTTCTCCTTGAGGTACTTCCCGACACCGCTGATCGTGCCGCCGGTGCCCATGCCGCACACGAAGTGGGTGATCTTGCCTTCGGTCTGCTCCCAGATCTCCGGCCCGGTCGTCTCGTAGTGGGAACGGGGGTTGTTCGGGTTGGAGTACTGGTCGGGCTTCCAGGCGTCCTTGATCTCGCGGACCAGCCGGTCGGAGACGTTGTAGTAGGAGTCGGGGTGCTCTGGTGCCACGGCGGTCGGGCAGACGACCACCTCGGCGCCGTACGCCTTGAGCACGTTGCGCTTGTCCTCGCTCACCTTGTCGGGGCAGACGAACACGCACTTGTAGCCCTTGGCCTGCGCCACCATCGCGAGGCCGACGCCGGTGTTGCCCGACGTCGGCTCGACGATCGTGCCGCCCGGCTTGAGCGAGCCGTCGGCCTCGGCGGCCTCGACCATGCGCAGCGCGATGCGGTCCTTCACCGAACCGCCGGGGTTGAGGTACTCCACCTTGGCGAGGACCAGGGGCTTGGCCCCGTCGGTGGTCTTCGACAGGCGGAGGAGCGGGGTGTTGCCGACCAGGTCCAGAAGTGAGTTCACGTAGTGCACGTTCGTCAGTCTAGGACCGGTCACTAGCATGGGACCTGTGGGGAAGGCTGCTGCTGCAAGGAAGCTCGCTGCCGCTGCCGCGTACGGCGGAGGTGGGGTGTCGGTCCTCGGCGCCTCCCTGCTCGGTGTGCTCACCGCTGAGGCGAAGCTGGCCCGCCGCGCGATCGGCGGCCCGCTCGACGACCTCACGCCCGACGCCACCGGCTGGTACGGCAAGGGCCGCCCCGGCCCGGCTCTGAAGATCGCCCTGCTCGGCGACTCGAGCGCCGTGGGGTACGGCGTGGACAAGGTCGAGCAGACACCTGGCGCACACCTCGCGTCGGGTCTCGCCGAGGGCGCCGACCGTCGCGTGTACCTCCGCTCGCTGGCCGTCGTGGGCGCGCAGTCCCGAGACCTGGCAGGGCAGATCGACCTCGCACTGCCGATGGAGCCGCACGTCGCGGTGATCCTGATCGGCGCCAACGACGTGACCCACCGGGTCCGGCCGTCGGAGTCGGTCCGCCTGCTGGAGCAGGGCGTCCGCCGGCTCCTCGACGCCGGTGTCGGGGTTGTCGTCGGCACGTGCCCGGACCTCGGCACGGTCGAGCCGATCGCACCTCCCCTGAGGCAGCTGGCCCGCACCTGGAGCAGGCGGCTCGCCGCCGGCCAGACCATCGCGGTCGTCGAGGCGGGCGGGCGGACGGTCTCGCTCGGCTCGGTCCTCGGCCCGGAGTTCAGCGCCTCCCCGGCCCTGCTCTTCGGCCCCGACCACTTCCACCCCTCGGCGGCCGGCTACTCCAGCCTCGCCTCCGTGCTGCTCCCGTCGGTCCTCGCCGCCGTGGGCGTGATCCCGTCGGAGGACCTCGAGCCCGAGGCGTTCCGCGGCGAAGGCGTCATGCCGATCTCCTACGCCGCCGTGCAGGCGACGAAGACCCCCGGCACCGAGATCGACGGCACCGAGGTCGGCGGGGCCAAGCGCGGCACCCGCGGGCGGTGGGTGCTGCTGCGCCACCGCCGCCGCCGTCCGCAGGCACTGCCCGAGACACCCGAGAGCGACGGCGAGCCCGCCGACCACTCCGGCGAGGACGTCCCGGCGAGCTGAGCTGCCCGACAACCTCACGACATGCGAAGGGCCCCGGTCTCCCGGGGCCCTTCGTCGTTCGTTGCTGCTCGGATCAGTCCTGACCACGCAGGATCGCGAGGATCCGTAGCATCTGGATGTAGATCCAGATCATGGTCACGGTGAGGCCGAAGGCTGCGCGCCACGACTCCACCTCGGGCAGCCCGGCGGCCACACCGCGCTCGACGAAGTCGAAGTCGAGGATCAGCATGAACACGCCGAGGACCAGACCGATCAGGCTCATCACCAGGCCGGTGAAGCCGAAGCCGAACAGGCCCACGTCGATGCCGAAGAGGCTCAGCACGAAGCTGAAGAGCATCACACCGACGAAGCCGAACATCGCGGCGACCGTGAACTTGCGGAACCTGTCGCTGACTTGGATGTTGAAGAACTTGTAGGCGGCCAGCGTGCCCGCCGCGGCGGCAAGGGTGCCCAGCACCGCGCTCATCACGATGCCGGGCCACATCGCCTCGAACGTCTTGCTCATGGCACCGACGAAGAGACCCTCGACGGCGGCGTAGGCAAGGACGAGGCCGGGGCTGATGCTGCGCTTGAACGAGATCACCAGCGCCAGGCCGAGGCCGGCGAAGGCACCGAACATCCAGGCCATGCCGAGGAGCTCGTCGGATATGAACACCCAGGTGAGGGCGGCGCTGAGGATCACCAGGCCGAGAGTGATCGCAGACTTCTGGACGACCGAGTCGATCGTCATCGGGCCCGTCGGCGGGGCCGGGGCGTAGGTCTCAGGTGCCTGCGGCGAACCGGCGCCCCACGAGGAAGGCTCGTTGTATCCGGGGTAGGTGACGCCGCTCTGGCTGGTACGGCGGCCGTTGAAGCCCTCGGACCGCGCGAATACCGGGTTGCTGCTCTGCATCTGTTGGTCTCCTCCTTGGAGGCCCTGGGGCGGCACCCGCTCTGGGTGACGCTCGACGGACCGCAGTTCTCATCCTACGGACAGCTACCCGTGACAACGATCGGGGAGCGGACGATGTTCCCCGACTGTGATCCCTCGACCCCCCGGCTCAGCGCCGCACGAGCCCCGAGGTGGCGCGGCGACGACGCCGCGTACGGTTCTCCGCATGGCTGACCCCCTCGCTTACACCTCGGTCGTCAGCTCCTGGCTCGTCGCCATGGGAGCTCTCTACGCCTCGTACCGCGGCAGCAGCGAGCAGCGCAGACACGAGGAGCGGCTCGCGCAGCAAGAACGCGGCTGGGAGAAGAAGGCCGAAGGGTTGTTCGCCGTCATCGCGGCCTGCCGGACCCTCCTCGACGCGATCGACAGGCGCGGAAGCCTGCAGGCCATCGAGGCGCTCGACGGCGAACGGGGCGACTACGAGGCCGCTGCCCACGAGCACCTCGGTGTCAGCGACGTCGGGATCCGGGTCGGGGACGTCGTCGACCGCCTCCAGCGACTGGTCCCGGTCGTCGAGGTGTACGGCACGCCCCGGTGCCGCGAGGCCTTCCACGACTTGCGCCGGCTGCTGCGGGACTCCGGCTACGACCCGCGGGCGCCGGAACGGCTGGAGGCCGTGCGCCGGGGCAAGGTCGCAGCCATCGACGCCAAGGACTACCGCAGTGCCACGACGGCACGGCGCCTGGAACGCGAGCTCCTCGAGGATGCCCGCGCACGGCTGACCATCGACCTCGCCGTGGCGCGGTCGATGGCCGAGCAGCTGGTCGAAGCCGCTCGCGAGAGTCTCGGAGCCGACCCGCAGAGAGCATGACGGCCTGCCGGCGTCATCGGTACCCCCGGTGGGACTCGAACCCACACTGAAAGGTTTTTAAGACCTCTTCCTCTGCCATTGGGATACGGGGGCGGGCGATCTCAAAGATAGGTCTTGCGCGGGTAGATCGCGTGCGCTCCGGCTGCGCGGTCGAGGAAGAGCAGCCCGTCGCAGTGGTCGATCTCGTGCTGGAGGGCCCGCGCCTCGAAGGCGTCCGCGGTGAGCTCGACCTTCTCCCCGGTCACGGGAAGCTGCCCGGCGACGACGATCCTGGTCGCGCGTTTCACGTCGCCGGTGAAGTCGGGGACGCTCATGCAACCCTCCCGCGCCTTCTCGTTGCGCGAGGCCTGCACGACCTCGGCGTTGCAGAGAACGAACGTGCCGTGGTGGCTGCGGGTCTTCGGGTGCTCGGTGACGTCGACGCAGAACATCTTCACGCCCACCCCGACCTGCGGCGCGGCGAGTCCGACGCAGCCGGGCGAGACGCGCATCGTGGCGACGAGGTCTGCCGCCAGCTGCACCATCTCCGGGTCGGTCGGGTCGACCTCCGCGCCGGGGCGGGACAGCACCGTGGCGGGGGCGCGCACGACGTCGAGGACCCGGCCCTCCACCGGGAGGTCGTGCTCGGTCCAGCGGCCGACGACGTCGTCGACGAGGGGAGAGCTCACAGCTCGTCGCTCTCCACCTGGCGCAGGCCGACCCCGACACCGAGCTCGTCGCCGGCCTGGCGCAGGGCAGCCTGGAGCGCCTCGACGTCGCAGTCGGCGGGGAGGTCGACCTCGGCGACGAGGACGTAGAGGTCCCCGGCCAGCCGGGTGGTCAGGTCGGTGATGTTGCCGCCGACGCGGGCGACCTCGCCGACGAGCGTGGACACGATGCCGGCGCGGTCACCGCCGTGCACGGTGAGGACGTACGTCGACCCGACCGCCTCGTGCTCGGGCTCCACGGGGACCTCGCGCACCGTGACGGTCAACGAGCCGTCGGCCGTCAGGGGCGAAAGAGCCTCCTCGATCTCGGCGGAGCCGGTATCGCCTGCGCAGATCAGCATCATCGCGAAGTGACCGCGCAGCAAGGTCATCGTCGAGTCCTCGATGTTGAGCCCGAGGTCGGCGAGGACACGGGTGGTCTCGGCGATGATTCCGGGGCGGTCGTGCCCGATGACGGTGATGGCTTGCAGAGTCACGTCGGCCATCCTTCCATGCGGTCCGGGAGTCAGCCGGAGAGCCCACCGAGCTCCGCTGCCCGGCCGAGCACCGCGTCGAGCATGGGCTCGGTGAGCTTGCCGGTGAAGGTGTTCTGCTGCGAGGGGTGGTAGCTGCCGAGGAGGGTGACCTGCCGGCCGCTCCGCGAGGCGATCACGGCCTCCGCCCCGTGGCCGAAGCGCGGCTTGGGTCGCGGCACGTCGTACTCCAGAGCCCGGAAGGTCCGCAGCGCGGCGTCCCAGCCGTAGGACCCGAGGCAGACCACGGCCCGCAGGGACCCCTCGACGAACGAGACCTCCTTGAGCAGCCACGGCGCACAGGTGTCGCGCTCGTCCACGGTCGGCTTGTTGTCCGGCGGGGCACATCGGACCGTGGCGACCATCCGGGTGCCGAGCAGCCTCTGGCCGTCGCCGGAGTGCACCGAGGTCGCCTGCACCGCGAGACCGACCCTGTGCAGCGAGGCGAAGAGCCAGTCACCCGAGCGGTCGCCCGTGAAGATCCGCCCCGTCCGGTTGCCGCCGTTGGCCGCGGGCGCGAGCCCCACGACGAGCACGCGCGGGTGCGGGTCGCCCCAGCCGGCGACAGGCCGTCCCCAGTACGGCTCGCCCGCGAACGAGGCTCGCTTGTCGACGGCCACGTCCTCGCGCCACTGCACCAGCCGGGGACAGGCGCGGCACATCGAGACGGCCGCATCGATCTCGTCCAAGGAGCTTGCGTCTCCGGCGAGGGCGATCACGTCCGCCGACGACTTGGCCACCGGGACATCGGCCGGAGCGGGGTCGTCCGGCCACCCCGTCCCGGGCGGCACCGGGCTCGCGAAGAGGTCGCCGGTCACCGGGTGCGGGAGGAGTACGTCGGACACGAACCCCATCCTGTCAGGGGCCCGCGTGCTCCAGGAGGAGCGGCGGCGACGCCACAGCCGGGCGGCGCGGCTCAGGCGACGGACCAGGCGATGCCGTCCAGGATGTCGGCCTCGGAGACGAGCAGGGTGTCGACCGTCGTACGCCGGAGCACCTCGTCGAGGATCAGAGCGCCGGCACCGATCACGTCGGCCCGCCCTGGGTGCATGTAGGGCAGCGCCCTCCGCTCGGCCACGGTCATGCCGAGCAGCCTCTCGGTCAGCGCGTGCACGTCGCCGACGGTGAGCTCCGCCTGGTCGATGGCCGCCCGGTCGTACCCGTCGAGCCCGAGGACTCCGGCCGCCATCGTGGTGATCGTGCCGGCGACCCCGACCACCGTGCGCGCCTCCCCCAGCGGTACGCCGGACGTGGCGATCGCCGCAGAGACCTCCGCCTCGGCAGCGGCGACCTCGTCACGGGTCGGCGGGTCGGACCTCAGGTGCCGCTCGGTCATCCGCACGGACCCGATGTCGAGCGACCGACCCACCCGGACGTGTCCGTGGCCGTCGCCGAGGATCAGCTCGGTCGAGCCGCCGCCGATGTCGACGACCAGGATCGGCGCGGGCAGGTGCCGGCCGACGAGGCCTCGCGTGGCTCCGTCGTACGACAGCTGAGCCTCCTCCGCCCCCGAGACCACCTCAGGCCGCACGCCGAGACGGGCCTCGACGCCCGCGGCGAACTCCGCTCCGTTGCCGGCGTCCCTGGCCGCGGACGTCGCGCAGAACCGGATCGCCTCCACGTCGTGGGCAGCGACGATCCCGGCGTACTCGTCGACGGCGGCGAAGGTGCGGGCCAGCGCCTCGGCGGCGAGCCGGCCGGTGCGGTCGACGTCCTGCCCGAGGCGCACCATGCGCATCTCGCGGACCAGCTCGCGCTCGGTCCCGGTGGTCGGGTCGAGGTCGGCGACGAGCAGCTTGATGGTGTTGGTGCCGCAGTCGACGGCGGCGACGCGGGTCACGCCGGGTCCACCGGTCCGTCGACCTCCACGCAGGGGCCGGCCGCCCAGAACTCGCCCAGCAGGTCGAGCACCTCGTCGCCGAGCGGGTTCACCCCGCGCCCCTGCCCGAGCGACTGCCCGGCGAGGACGTGGAGGCACTTGACGCGCGTCGGCATGCCACCGGCCGAGACACCGTGGATCTCGGGGACCTCGGCGATGGCCTCGCGGTAGGCGAGGTAGGCCTCATGGGCGCTGCGGTAGCCGGCGGCGAGCTCCTCGTCGCTCTCGAGCCGCTCCGACATCTCCTTCATCAGGCCCGAGGCCTCGAGCGTGCCGATCATCGACGCCGCCCGGGGGCAGGTGAGGTAGAAGGTCGTGGGGAACGGCGTGCCGTCGTCGAGCCGCGGCTCGGTCGCGACCACGTCGGGGTTGCCGCACGGGCAGCGGTGGCCGATGGCGTGGATCGAGCGCGGAGGCCTGCCCAGCTGGGCCTCGATGACGGCCTCGTCGCGAGCCGTCACCTCCTGCGCGCCACGCTGCGGATCCTGGTGGGAAGGTGACGGGTCGGCGGGTCGGGTCACTGCTTCCTCTTCTTGGGGGGGTCGATCTCCTCGACCGGGTCGGGCACGTCCTCGGGGTTCCCCGCGGCCTCGACGCTCTGCCAGGCGGTCTGCCACCAGGCCGGCTCGTTCTCGACGTCGATCGCGTCGGGGTCGGAGAGCGTGTCCTCGTGGTCGAGCGGGCGGCCGTTCTCGTCGATCACCTGGAAGCTGATCTCGCCCGGCATCACCCAGCTCAGGCGCTGGGTGGCCTGCGCCTCGATGAAGGCCGGGTCCTGCCAGCGACGCTTCTCGCGCTGCAGCGCCGCGATGTTCGCCTCGGAGTCGGCGATGGCCTCACGCAACGACTCCAGGTGCTCCTTCTGCTCGAGGTAGGCGCGCATGCTCGAGGCGTAGGACACCGCGAGCACGACCAGCACGAGCACGAGGATCGCCGCCCGGCCGGTGAAGCGGGGCCTCGGCGGACGCGACGAGGAGGCCGGGCGTGGCCGTCCGGGGCCCGAGCGCGGCCCGGGACGGGACGACGGACGTCCCCCTGCCCTGGGCTGCGAAGGACGGCTTGCCGCGGCCCGGGGGCGGGACCCCCGGGCCGACGACGGACGGCTGCTGGGCACGGTCAGCTGCGCCCGAACCGGGGGAACGCGCCGCGGCCGGCGTAGCGCGCGGCGTCGTCGAGCTCCTCCTCGATGCGCAGCAGCTGGTTGTACTTCGCGACCCGCTCGGAGCGAGCAGGTGCACCGGTCTTGATCTGGCCGCAGTTCGTGGCGACGGCGAGGTCGGCGATCGTGGTGTCCTCGGTCTCGCCGGAACGGTGGCTCATCATGCAGCGGAAGCCGTTGCGGTGTGCGAGGTCGACCGAGTCGAGGGTCTCGGTCAGCGAGCCGATCTGGTTGACCTTCACCAGGAGCGCGTTCGCGGACTGCTCGGCGATGCCGCGGCCCAGACGCTCGACGTTGGTCACGAACAGGTCGTCGCCCACGATCTGGACCTTGTCGCCCAGTGCCGCAGTCATCGCGGCCCAGCCCTCCCAGTCCTCCTCGTTCATCGGGTCCTCGATGGACACGATCGGGTACGACGCGACGAGGTCGCTGTAGTAGGCGAGCATCTGCTCGGCGGTCTTGGTCTCCCCCTCGAACCGGTAGCCCCCGTCGCCGTAGAACTCCGTGGCCGCGACGTCGAGCGCGAAGACGATGTCGTCGCCGACCTTGAGACCGGTCTTCTCGACGGCGCTGGTGATCAGGTCGAGCGCCTCGCGGTTGGAGCCGAGGTCGGGGGCGAAGCCACCCTCGTCGCCGAGGCCGGTGGCGAGGCCGCGCTCCTTGAGCACCGACTTCAGCGCGTGGTAGACCTCCGCGCCCTGGCGCAGCGCCTCGCGGAACGTCGGCGCGCCGACCGGGGCGATCATGAACTCCTGGATGTCCACGGCGGTGTCGGCGTGGGCGCCGCCGTTGAGGATGTTCATCATCGGGACCGGCAGGAGGTACGCGTTGGGCCCTCCGACGTACCGGAAGAGCGGCAGGCCTGCGGACTCGGCCGCGGCCCGGGCGACGGCGAGCGAGACACCGAGGATCGCGTTCGCGCCGAGCTTGGCCTTGTTCGGCGTTCCGTCGAGCTCGAGCAGCCGCTGGTCGACCAGGCGCTGTTCGGACGCCTCGAAGCCGACGAGCTCCGGGCCGATCGCGTCGAGCACCGCGTCGACCGCCTTCTCGACGCCCTTCCCGGCGTAGCGGGAGCCGCCGTCACGCAGCTCGACCGCCTCGAACGCGCCGGTGGAGGCGCCCGAAGGCACCGCGGCACGGCTCACGGTTCCGTCGTCGAGAGCCACCTCGACCTCAACAGTGGGGTTTCCGCGCGAGTCGAGAATCTCGCGCGCGCCGACAGCCTCGATGGACGCCACGTGTGCTCCTAGCCGGGTGGTTTCTGGGACAGGGCCAGCCTAACGGCGCTCGGGCGCCCCGCCCGGGAGGGCTCGCCCCGTGGGAGGCGTGACCCGCGGCGCCGGTACGTCGTTGCACCTCACATGCCGCTGCTGCCCTCGCTCCGGATCGTCGCACTGCTCCTCGCGCTCGTGCTGGGCGCCGCCGCGTTCGGCGCCGCCGCACCCGCGAAGGGGAGCCCCGGGGCCGCCGCCCAGGTGCCCGCCCGCGACGTCTACGAGGTGCACCACGTCGAGACCGTCGACGGGGCCGTGGTGCGCGTCGAGATCTGGCGCGACACGTCGTACGACGTCGAGAAGCAGCCGGTGATCCTCACCTACTCGCCGTACAACTCGCTGAGCGAGCCGGAGACGGCGCGCGACTCCCTCGGAGAGGCGTTCGTGCCGCAGGGCTACGCCCGCGCGGTGGCAGACGTGCTCGGCACGCGCGGCTCGACCGGCTGCTGGGACTACGGGGGCCCGAAGGAGCAGCAGTCGGGCGTCGACGTCGTGAGGTACCTCGCGCGCCTTCCCTGGTCCAACGGCAGGGTGGCGATGACCGGTGGCTCCTACAACGGCACGACCGCCACGATGGTCGCGGCCCGTGGTCCCGAGGTGCCCGAGCTCAAGGCGGTCATCCCGATCGCCGCGATCAGCCGCTGGTACGGCTACGCCTACGGCAACGGCGTGCGCTACTTCCTCAACTCCGAGGTGCCGACCGACGAGGGCTTCGACACACCTCTCGCCTTCGACGCGGGTTTCGCCAAGACGGTGGCGGCGGACCCGATGGGGCAGCACTTCGCGGACACCGTGCGCTCCAGGGCGGCGGAGTGCGGCGCGGTCGAGCACAACGAGGAGGCCTACAGCCGCAACCCCGACTACGACGGGTTCTGGCGCGAGCGCGACTACCGCAAGGACGCGAAGGACTTCCGCGCCGCGGTGCTCCTCGCGCACGGGTGGCGCGACTTCAACGTGAAGCAGGAGGAGGCCACCGAGCTCTTCCGGCGGCTCCCCGTCGACCGGCCCGGCACCCGGCGGGTCGAGGGCGTGCCGTTCAAGCTGATGTACCTCACCCAGGGCTCGCACAGCGGCGGCACCGACGGCGAGCAGTGGGAGCGGCTGCTCTCCCGCTTCCTCGCGCACACCCTCAAGGGCGAGCGCAACGGCATCCGCAAGGAGGGGCCGGTGATCTCTCAGGGCGCCACCAGCACGGGCGTGACGCCATTCCGGGTCGCCCGCGACTACCCCCTGCCCGCGACGGAGCCGACCACGCTGTGGCTGCGAGATGCCGCACCCGGCACGGAGGGTCGGCTCGCGCCAGGGCGTGCGGACGGTCGCCGGAGCTCGTCGTACGTCAAGGTGGCGACGTACGCCGAGGCGGGGGTCTCGACCGAGGAGCTGCCGGCCCGCAGCGGCCTGGCGTACCTGTCCCGCCCGGTGGCCCGGCCGACCAGGGTCGTCGGCTCCACCGTCCTCGACGCCTGGGTGCGCGTCTCCAGCGAGACCATGCACCTCACACCGGTCCTGCTCGACGTGGCTCCTGACGGCTCGACGCAGACGATCGCCCGTGGCTTCCAGCACGTGGACTACCGCAACGGCCTGCATCGGGCCGACCCGGTCACGGACCGCTGGATCCGGGTCCGCACGCGCCTGCTCCCCCAGGACCACACCCTGGCGCCGGGCCACCGCATCGGGCTCTCCGTCCAGAGCTCCAACACCGTGTGGGCCGTCCCGGGCAACCCCGGCCAGGTCGACGTGGCCCAGGACAGGCTCGGTCCCCGCATCGCCGGGTCGCGCCTCCTGCTGCCCACGATCGGCCGCTCGGCGGTCTTCGAGTAACGCATCCGTGGGGTTCGTCGTTCTAGGTATGGCGGGACCGATGCAGGACCAAGGGAGGAAGTCGATGAGCAACGCACTCGACGTCGAGCTTCAGGACAGCGAGCAGTTCGACGAGATCCAGCTGCTGGCCGAGCTGATGGTGCGGGCGACCGAGTCCATGGACGCCCTCGACCTGCCCACGATCGACGCGACGCTCGGGATCGAGCGCGTCGTGGGCCTCCCCGCCCAGCGCACCGCCAACTGAGCGGGCTCAGCCGGCCTCGGCGGCCCTCACGGCGTCCGCGAGCCGTCGTACGGCGTTCCTGAGCTCCTGCTCGGCGTCGAGCCCGTCGGCGCGCGCCTCCACCACGAGGGCGAGCAGCCGGTCCCCGAGCGAGTCCATGAGCGTCGGCTCGACACCCACCCGACCGGCCCGGCCGAGGGTCTTCTCCGCGAGCGAGAGGGCCGGAAGCGCCTGGGGGATGCCGTCGAGCACCGACCCGCGGCCCTTCTCCGCGGCCTTGAGCGCCTCCCAGTTCCGCTCCACCTCGTCGGCGTCGGCCACGTCGACGTCACCGAACACGTGCGGATGGCGGTGCACCAGCTTGTCGACGATCCCGCCCGCGACGTCGTCGATCGTGAACGGGTCGTCGGGGTCCTCGCTCGCGATGCGCGCGTGGAAGTACACCTGGAGCAGCAGGTCGCCGAGCTCCTCACGCAGGTGGGTGTAGTCCCCGGTCTCGATCGCCTCGAGGGTCTCGTAGGCCTCCTCCAGCAGGTACCTCACCAGCGACTCGTGCGTCTGCTCGCGGTCCCACGGGCAGGAGGTGCGCAGCCGGTCCATGACGGTGACCAGGTCCAGCAGCCGGGCGCCGGGCACGTCGTACGACGCGTGGAGCACCTCGACCTGCGGGGCCTCCTCCGCGGCAACGATCCGCTCGGCGAGGGTCACGGGGAAGGTCGTCGCCTCGTGGTCGTCGGCCAGCCACACGACGTCCTCACGGGCCGCTGCGGCCAGGAGGTCGTCGACGGTCGCCGACGCGAGTACGTCGACGCGGTGGCCGGCCGTGGTGACGGCCCGGAACAGCGGCGTCTCGCCGGACGCGAGGACCCGGTCGGCCGAGGCGACCGCCTGCCACGCGGCCCACGACATCAGCCCCGGGGCGACCCGGGGGCTCGTGACCAGGAAGGTCAGCTGCACTGCTGCGACGCGGGAAGGCTCGTCACGAAGGCGTCGTTCGGCTGGGCGCGGTCACCGGCGCGGGCCCGGTCGGAGGCGGGCACCGACAGCGAGGTGCCGCCGCGCTTGAAGGCGCCGTCCTCGAAGCGGCCGTAGCGCGGGTCGACCTCGACGTCGAGGGTGTCGACGTACTCGTTGCGCAGGCGGGTCCCCTCGGCGACCGCCTCGTCGTCCGAGACCTCGCCGCCGAGCGACTCCTTGCCGACCTCGATCAGCATGAGCTGGCCCTCGGCGTACTCCTGCAGGGCGTTGCGGAAGTCCTCGCGCCGGTCCTCGGGGAGCATCCCGATCGCGCTGTCGTTCTGGGCCAGCGCCTGCGAGACCTGCTGCGGGTTGGCCTCGACGCCCTCGTGCTCCCCGAACTGCTGCGACAGCTCGGTCTCGAGGAGGATCTGGAGCGCGACCTCACGGGCACCGCGGCTCGGCAGCGCCCGCGCCGGCTGGCCGGTCAGCTCGGACGAGGAGAGGTTCGCCGAGCACACCGCAAGAGCGACGTCGTCGACCTCGTCGTGGGAGATCGTCGACGACCCCACGACCGCCGCCGCACCGGGATGGAGGCCGCAGCCTGCCAGCACCGTCATCGCCCCCGCTGCGACAGCAGCCAGCTTCACCCTGCGTCCTGCCAACACTTGCGACTCCTCGTTCGACCTCTGGATCGGGCTCAGGCTCTAGCTGCTCGTCTCAGCTGACCGGTTGGGGCTCGCGGTCGACGATCGAGTCCACCACCTGCCGTGCCCACGCGAGCAGCTCCTCGTCCCTGATGGGCGGCCCTCCCACGGTGGTGGGCAGGGGCCGGGGCACCAGCATCGTACGCACGCCGGGCTTGAGGATACTGCGCGGGTAGAGCCTGTCGAGCCGGACCTTGCCGGAGTCGGGCAGCTCGACGGGCGTGAAGCGGATGTACTTGCCCTGGAGCGTGATGTCGGTGAGCCCGGCGCGGCGGGCCCGCGCACGCAGCCGTGCCACCTCGAGCAGGCTCGCCACGGGGGTCGGCGGCTCGCCGTACCGGTCGAGCAGCTCCTCCCGGATCGCCGCGACGTCCTCGTCGGTCCGCACCTCCGCGAGACGCTTGTACATCTCCAGCCGCAGGCGCTCGGACGGGACGTAGTCGTGCGGCAGGTGCGCGTCGATGGGCAGCTCGATCTTGACCTCGGGCTCCTCGGCGTGGGCGTCGCCCTTGAACTCCGCGACCGCCTCGCCGACGAGGCGGACGTAGAGGTCGAAGCCCACGTCGGCGATGTGACCCGACTGCTCGCCGCCGAGAAGGTTTCCGGCGCCGCGGATCTCGAGGTCCTTCATCGCGATCGCCATGCCACCGCCGAGGTCGGAGTGCTGCGCCAGGGTGGCCAGCCGCTCGTGCGCGGTCTCGGTCAGCGGCTTGTCTGCCGGGTAGAGGAAGTAGGCGTACGCGCGCTCACGTCCTCGTCCCACCCGGCCCCGAAGCTGGTGGAGCTGGGAGAGGCCGAGCATGTCGGCACGCTCGATGACCATCGTGTTCGCGTTGGACACGTCGAGACCGGACTCCACGATCGTCGTGCAGACGAGCACGTCGAAGCGCTTCTCCCAGAAGTCGACCATCACCTGCTCGAGCTGGTGCTCCCCCATCTGGCCGTGCGCGACGGCCACCCGCGCCTCGGGGACGAGCTGCCGGATCCGGGCGGCTGCCTTCTCGATCGTGCTGACCCGGTTGTGGATGTAGAACACCTGCCCCTCACGCAGGAGCTCGCGCCGGATCGCCGCGGTGACCTGCCGGTCCTCGTAGGCGCCGACGTAGGTCAGCACCGGGTGCCGCTCCTCCGGCGGGGTGGTGATCGTGGACATCTCACGGATGCCGGTGATCGCCATCTCCAGCGTCCGCGGGATCGGCGTCGCGGACATGGCCAGCACGTCGACGGAGGTGCGCAGCCGCTTCATCGCCTCCTTGTGCTCGACGCCGAAGCGCTGCTCCTCGTCGACGATCACCAGGCCGAGGTTCTTGATCTTGATGTCGGGGTTGAGCAGCCGGTGTGTGCCGATCACGATGTCCACGCTGCCCTCGGCGAGGCCGTCGATGACCGCCTTCGCCTCCGCGTCGGTCTGGAACCGGGAGAGCCCCTTGAGCACGACGGGGAAGCCGCCCATCCGCTCGGCGAAGGTGGAGAAGTGCTGCTGCACGAGCAGGGTGGTCGGCACGAGCACGGCCACCTGCTTGCCGTCCTGCACGGCCTTGAACGCCGCGCGGACCGCGATCTCGGTCTTGCCGTAGCCGACGTCGCCGCAGACCAGCCGGTCCATCGGGACCAGCTGCTCCATGTCGCGCTTGACCTCGTCGACCGTGGAGAGCTGGTCGACCGTCTCCACGAACGGGAAGGCGTCCTCGAGCTCGCGCTGCCAGGGCGTGTCCGCCCCGAACGCGTGCCCCTTCGTCGCCTGCCGTGCGGCGTACAGCTTGATGAGCTCGGCGGCGATCTGGCGGACCGCCTTGCGCGCGCGGCTCTTGCGCTTGGCCCAGTCGCCGCCACCGAGACGGTCCAGGCTGGGCTGCTCGCCGCCGACGTACCGGGTCACCTGGTCGAGGGTGTCCGCGGGGACGTAGAGCCGGTCCGGCGGCGCACCGCGCTTGGAGGAGCCGTACTCCAGGACGAGGTACTCACGCGTCGCGCCCTGCACGGTGCGCTGGGCCATCTCGACGTAGCGGCCGACGCCGTGCTGCTCGTGCACGACGTAGTCGCCGGGCTTGAGCTCGAGCGGGTCGATCTGCTTCTTGCGGCGGGTGGGCATCCGGCGCATGTCCTTGGTGGAGGACCGTTGGCCGGTGAGGTCGTCGCCGGTGAGGACCGCGAGGCACTGCTCGTCGTCGACGAAGCCGTGGTCGAGGCAGGCCGTCGACACGGCCACGACGCCCTCGGGCACAGCGTCCGCGGTGTCGAGGCTCTCGACCAGACGGGCCGGGACGTCGTGCTCCTTGAGCACCTCCACCATGCGCTGGGCCGGGCCGTGGCCCTCGTTGAGCAGCACCACCCGCGAGCCGTTGCCCAGCCACTGCCTCATGTCGCTGACCGCGTGCTCGATGTCGCCGCGGTAGGCGTCGACCGCCCGGATGTCGACCGTGCGCGACTCGACCGCTCCGGCCTCCACGTCGACCCCGGAGTCGACGACCTCGCCCATCTCGTCACGCAGCGGGGTCCGGTTGACCTCGGCGGTCTCCGGGTCGAGGCCGAACGGCGAGATGCTCCACCACGGCTTGTGCTGCGCGAGGCTGCGGGCACGGACGTCGGCGAGCGAGCGGTACGACGCGGCGCCGAGGTCGATCGGGGCCTGGCCACCTCCCGCGGCGGCGGCCCATGACGCGTGCAGGAACTCCTCGCTGGTCGCCACGAGGTCGTGGGCCCGGCTGCGCGCACGCTCCGGGTCGAGCACGAGGACGTGGGTGTCGTCGGGCATCAGGTCGATGAGCATCTCCATCTCGTCGACCAGCACCGGCGCGAGCGACTCCATGCCCTCGACGGCGTGCCCCTCGGCCAGCTTGTGCGTGATCTCGGCGAGCTCGGGGTGGCTCTCCCCCAGCTCCGCCGCCCGTCGACGTACCTCGTCGGTCAGGAGCAGCTCACGGCACGGCGGCGCCCACAGCCGTGGGACCGGCTCCAGCGAACGCTGGTCGGCCACCGAGAACGACCGGATCTCCTCGACCTCGTCGCCCCAGAACTCCACACGCAGCGGGTGCTCCAGGGTCGGCGGGAAGACGTCGATGATGCCGCCGCGGACCGCGAACTCCCCGCGCTTCTCGACCAGGTCCACCCGGGAGTACGCCGCACCGGCGAGCCGTCGCACGACGTCGTCGAGGTCGGCCTCGTCACCGACGGCGAGCTCGACGGGCTCGAGGTCTGCCAGGCCCTTGACCTGCGGCTGGAGGATCGACCGCACCGGGGCGACGACGACCTTCAAGGGACCGTTGGTGGGGTCGCTTCCGGGGTGCTTGAGGCGTCGGAGCACCGCGAGGCGCGTGCCGACGGTGTCGGAGCGCGGCGAGAGCCGCTCGTGGGGAAGCGTCTCCCAGGCCGGGTAGTACGCGACCGTCGCAGGGTCGACGAGGTCGCCCAGGTAGGTCACGAGGTCCTCTGCCTCGCGCGCGGTGGCGGCGACCGCGAGGACCGTCCGACCCGCGTCGACGAGGCCCTTGACGAAGAACGGCCGCAGCGCGTTCGGACCCGTCAGGTCGAGGGCGCGCACGGCGCCGCCACGAGCGTCCTCGACCGCCGAGGCGAGGACCTTGTCACGCAGGACGAGGTCGGCCAGACCCTTGAGGCTCACGCGGGCACCTTCCGTCAGTGGGTGGGCTGCTCGCGGCTCGACGGCTCGCGGCAACACGAGTGCCCCCTGCCGGCGAGGGCGAGGGGGTCAGCCACCGAGTTTACGTGGCGTCCGGCGTACCAGGGAGCGGCGGACCGGACCGCAGCCCAGGGACAGGCGAGGCTGCGCGGCACCGTCAGACGGGGAGACCGTGGTGGCGGAGGAGCTCACGCAGCGCCGGCAGCCCCTGGTCGACGTGCCAGTGCGCCGCCGCCAGGCCGACGGAGCGGGCGGCCTCGACGTTGGCGGCGCTGTCGTCGACGAAGAGCACCTCGTGGGCCTCGAGTCCGACGCGGTCCAGGATGGCGGTGAAGAAGGCCGGCTCGGGCTTGGCGACCCCGAGCTCGTAGGACCAGAACGACCCGTCGAGCAGGGCGTCGTAGCCGAGGTTGTCGGCCATGTACCTGCCGCGGTGCTCGGTCTGGTTGGTGGCCAGGTAGCAGCGGACACCCGCGGCACGCAGTGCGGACACCAGGTCGCGGACCTCTGCCTGCGGGACGATCGTCAGCCAGACCTGCAGCGCTCGGTCGTAAAGGTGAGGCACGCCCCAGCGCTCCAGGAGGCCCGGCAGGATCTCGAGCCAGCTGGCCTCGCCCACCAGGGCGGGCCGCTCCGCCTCGAACGCCTCGAGCAGGAAGGCGTCCAGATCCGTGAGGTGACCCTCCACGACCGGGCGCATGGACGCCTCCCAGCCGTCCGGAAGGTGCTGCAGGACGCCGTCGGCGTCCCACAGCACCGCACGAACGGACACGGTCAGGAGATGCCGTTCCGGCGGACGAACTCGAGGATCGGCTCGGCCAGCTCGGGGCGGCAGACGACGAGGTCGGGCAGCAGCACGTCGTCCTGGTTGTAGACGAGCTCGGAGCCGTCGATCCGGCTCGTGTGGAGGCCGGCCGCGCGAGCGACGGCGACAGGGGCAGCGGAGTCCCACTCGTACTGTCCACCGGCGTGGACGTACGCGTCGGTCACGTCGCGGGTCACCGAGATGACCTTCGCCCCGGCAGAGCCCATCGGCACGAGCTCCGCGCCGATCTCCTCGGCGAGGGCCTTGACGAAGTCCGGCGGACGGGTACGGCTCACCGCGATCCGCGGGCGCTCGCTGCTGCGCGGAGGTACGACGGGCGGCTCGCCGGTGTTGAAGGTGGTGCCCAGGCCGGGCTGGGCGACCGCGCCGGCGACGAGCTCGCCGTCCTCCCACAGCGCGACGTGGACGGCCCAGTCCTCGCGGGGCGGCTCGGAGAACTCGCGGGTCCCGTCGAGCGGGTCGACGATCCACACGCGCTTGGAGGTCAGCCGGACCTTGTCGTCCTTGCCCTCCTCGCTGAGCACGGCGTCGTCGGGACGGTGCTCGGTGAGAAGGCGCATCAGCAGCTCGTGGGCGGCGCGGTCACCGGCGTCCTTGAGCTCCTTGCCCTCGAGGCCCTGCTCGCGGACCTTCGTCAAGAGCTCACCGGCGACGGTGGCGGTCCAGGCGGCCAGAACGTGGTCGTCGTGAGCCGCCTCGGCGGGCGGCTGTCCTGCGTCGAAGTCGGTGTCAGTCACCGACCTAGCCTCTCACGCGCCCTTCACCGGTCCGCACCGGCGGAGGGCTCAAGGGTGGAGGTACAGCAGGTCGTCGAGCCGCCCCTGCGACGTGAGCTGGTTGACACGTTGGAGCCTCACGTACCGCGGGCCGTCGAAGTCCTCGGCGGTGAGGCCGATCCTCCTCATGTCGTCCGCCAGCTCGGCGATCCCGTCGAGGTAGGTCCACTGCGGGTCGAACGACGGCAACATCCGGTTGATCTTCGTGAAGTCGACCCGGTAGTCGCGCTTGTCAGGAGCCGCACCCTCGGCGAAGGTGATCGGGGCGTCGAACGCTCCGGCAACCGCTGAGGCGATCTCACGGATCTGGACGACGTCCTTGTCCCGCCCGACGTTGAACGCCTCGTCGTGCACCAGGTCTCGAGGCGCCTCCAGCACGGCGAGGAAGGCCCTGGCGATGTCCTGCGCGTGGACCAGCGGCCTCCAGGGGCTGCCGTCGCTCTGCAGGTGGACCTCTCCGCGTGTGAAGGCGGCACCGGTCAGGTTGTTGACCACGATGTCCGTGCGCAGCCGTGGCGACGAGCCGTAGGCGGTCGCGTTGCGCAGGTACGTGGGGCTGAAGTCGTCGTCGGCGAGCCGGCTGATCTCCCGCTCCGCACGGACCTTGCTCTCGCCGTACGGCGTCACGGGGTTGAAGGGGCTCTCCTCGGAGACGGGCGCGTCGCCGGCCGCGCCGTAGAGCGAGCACGAGGACGAGAACAGGAACCGCGGGACGCCCGCCGCCTTCGCCGTCCGTGCCATGTGCGCGGCCCCTTCGGCGTTCACGGAGTAGGTCGCCTCGGGATTGAGGTGTCCGACGGGGTCGTTGGAGATGGCGGCCAGGTGGACCACCGCGTCGAAGCCCGCCAGGTCTGCCGGCTCGGCCGCGCGGACATCTCCGGTGCGCGAGACGTAGCCGCGCGGTTGCTCACCGAAGTCGCACCCGTCGTACCACCCGGCGTCGAGGCCCTCGACCTCGTGGCCGGCCTCCATCAGGAGGGGGACGAGCACGGCGCCGATGTAGCCACGGTCACCGTCTACGAGAACGCGCATGGGGACTCCTCACCTGGTTGTGGTTCGATCCTGGGGCTGCGCCGCCGTCTGGTTCAGTCCGAGGACGACCTTGGCGGCCACGAAGCCCTCGGCGTACCGGCTCCTGCACTCCACTCCGCGCACCCGCATCAGGCCGAGGTAGAGCTCGTCGTCCCACCAGTCGCGACCGACCTGGGAGGGGAAGCTCTTGTTCAGCAGCTCGACCTTGCGGTACGCGTCCTCCTCGGAGACGTGGACGAAGTGGGTGGTTCTGCCGGTGTCGCCGTCCCACTTCGGGATCTCGTAGTGCAGCACCAGGGCGTCGCGCCACACCGTGGTCACCAGCTGCCCGACCAGGCGGTGGTCCTGGTGCGCGTCATCGGTCCTCGGGGCGAGGACGAGGTCGGGGCGGTGGTGACGGGCAACGTCCTCGAGCGCCTGCTTCGCGGCGTCCCAGTGGGCCGGCAGCCTCCCGTCGGGGAGGCCGAGCACCTGGACGGCTGCCCCTGGGAAGTAGCGGGGAAGCGCCGCCTCGGCCTCCTCCTTGCGTGGTCCTTCCCCCGTCAGCACCACGCCGGTGACCGATGTGTCCGGCCGGTCGGCCAGCGTGAGCAGCGTGCCACCGCACCCGATCTCGATGTCGTCCGGATGCGCGCCCAGACACAGGATGTCGAGCTTGCCCTGAGCCGGCGACAGGGAGATCACGCGGGCCGTCCTTGTACCGGGTCCGGCATCTCGACAGGGGTGATGCTCCGCCCCGGCTCGACAGGACGCTCCTTCCACAGCGCCCACGGGCTCACGCCCCTCCGGTACTGGTCCTCGAGAGCCGCCCGCTCCTTCAGCGTGTCCATCGGCGCCCAGAACCCGTCGTAGCGGAACGCGCGCAGCTTGCCGTCCTTCGCCGCTCGGACGCAGCCGCCCATGACGAGGTCGTCGCCTTCGTTCAGGTAGTCGAAGATCCCCTGTCGCAGGATGAAGTACCCGCCGTTGATGCACATGGACATGTCTGCCACGGCGGTGAGCCCGGTGACGTGGTCGGTCTCGGTCAGGTCGACCACGTGGAAGGAGTCCTGCGGCTTGACCGCGAGGAGGCTGCCGACGGCGTCGGTCTTGGTGAACTCCTCGACGAGGTCGTTCATCGGCGCGTCGGTGAGGACGTCCCCGTAGTTGGCGAGGAACATCTCGTCGCCCTCCAGGTACGGACGGACCCTGCGCAGCCGTTCGCCGATGGCCGTATCGATCCCCGTGTCGATGAACGTGATCGTCCAGTTGCTGATGTCGGTCTCGAGCATGTGCACGTGGTCTCCGCCCTTGGTGAGGACGAAGTCGTTCGAGCCGGTCTCCCGGTAGTTCAGGAAGTAGTCCTTCACCGACTGCGCGCCGTACCCCAGGCACAGGATGAACTCCGTGTGCCCGAAGTGCGCGTAGTAGCGCATGATGTGCCACAGCACGGGTCTGCTGCCGATCGGCATCATCGGCTTGGGAAGTGAGTCCGGGTCGGTGCGCATCCGCATCCCGAGCCCTCCACAGAACAAGACGACCTTCATGCGACGAACCTCCAAACAGGTCCTGGAACAACGTCGATCTTCATGTCGGCGACCGATGGGTCAGGTCGTTGGGCCGGAGGCCATTGCGGACAGCGGGGTCTGGGCGGCCAGGAGGTCCTCGAGCCACGTCTCCCCGCGGAAGTGCCGGTACTGCTCTGCTCGGAGCTGGTCGGCGAGCCGACCTGGAGGCAGCGTGACGTCGCCGTAGGTCAGCACCTCGTCCTTGGCGACGTCCCGGACGAGGCGGCAGCCCTCGACCAGCCCCTCGGGCAGGTACCTCCCGGCGCTCATCTCGTCGGCGTTCACCGCCTCGCCGTACGTCATGTACATGCCGTACTCGTCGAGGGTCTCCCCCGCCTTGAGGTCGCGCTTCGCGACGGCGCAGACCTCGACCACCGGGCCGCCCACCGGCGGTGCCAGCTCGTCGTCGAACAGCACGACGCGAGCGATCGAGAACGGGGTCTCGAAGTGCACCAGGTGGTAGGGAATCCAGAAGGGGTAGAGCGGCCCGTCGCCCATCTTGTACAGCTCGAGGTAGTGCCGCTGCTTCGGGTCGGGGTGCTCGGCGAGCACGTACGCCTTCACGAGCGGCGGGCCCACGGTGTAGTTCACGATGCCGCCGAGCTCCCGCAGCTGGTCGACGTCGTACAGCCTCGGGGTGTCCATGACCGAGCCGTCGAACACCTCGCCGCGAGACATGCCTCGCTGCAGCACCTTGAAGCCGGTGGCATTGGCCACGATCGTCTGCTCGAAGCTGATCTTGGAGCCGTCGGCGAACGAGGTCACCATCGCGGGGTTCTGGCCCCACTGCTCGGCCCAGCCCTGCTGGGTGGTCGGGTTGCGATAGGGGTCCTGGAGTCCCTTGATGTTGCACACCACGCGCGGGGTGAGGCCGAGGCCCTCGACCCAACGCACCAGGTTCATCTGCAGCCCCGGCTCGTCGCCGTCGCAGGCGGAGAGGATCTGGCCGTACTGGCGCGCGTAGACGCGCAGGATCGGACCGATCGTCGCGTCCACCTCTGCGTTCATCAGGACCACCGGCTTGCCGTGCCGGAATGCTTCGAGGATCACGTGGGCGCCGAACTCGACGGAGCCCGTCACGTCGACGAGTACGTCGATCTCCGGTGAGCGACACAGCAGGAAGGGGTCCTCGGCCACCACCGGATCGCCGTTGCTGACGCGCTCGTCCAGCACCGCCTGGGACGACGTGGTCGGCACCGACTCGTGACCCGCGTAGGCGTAGACGTCGACCGCTCGTCGAGGATGGCGGTTGTAGATGGCGGCCATACGCATGCCTGGCACGCTGTTCTCGATCTGGTTGGTCAGGCCCTGCCCCATGAAGCCGGCGCCGACCATGCCGACTCGGATCGGCCGTCCCTCCTCCTCGCGCGCGCGGAGCGCCCGGTCGACGATGATCACGCCGCCATCCTCTGCTTGACCTGGGCCTCCACCTCGTCGAGAAGCCCCCAGCCACGGTCCTTGTCCGACACCTCGGTCACCGGCAGCGGCCACGAGAGACCGAGCCGGGGGTCGTCGTACCGCAGACCCCCCTCGGTCTCGGGGGCGTAGAACTCGCCCACCTGGTACGTCGTCTCCGTCCCGTCGACGAGGACCTGGTAGCCGTGCGCGAACCGCTCCGGCACGTACAGGGCACGGCGGTTGTCCTCGTTCAGCTCGACCGCGACGTGCTGGAGGTACGTCGGGCTCTCAGGCCGCAGGTCGACGATGATGTCCACGATCGCGCCGCGGGTGGCACGCACGAGCTTGGTCTCCGGCATCGGCGGGAACTGGAAGTGCATGCCCCGCACGGTCCCCTTGTACCGGTTGAACCCGACGTTCGCCTGGGCGATCACGGGCTTGAGCCCGTGGGCCAGGAACTCCTCCTGACAGAACGTCCGGGCGAAGAAGCCGCGAGAGTCCTCCCGCCGTTCGAGGTCGATGACGTAGGCGCCTTGGAGCTCGGTCTCCGTGAAGATCATGGTTGGTGTCCTCGGGTGTCGTTGGCCGGGCTGGGGGCAGCCACGGAAGCCCGGCGCCGTGACTCTTCGCGCGCGACGTCCGACGCGTCCACGACACCGGGGTCGACGAAGACGTTCGTCAGCCCCTCGGAGCAGAGTCGACAGACCCGTGTTGGCATTGGTGATCCCCCGATCCCCTGGATCGCACTGCCGTGCACCCCCACGGGCCATGCTTGCAGCGAGGGCTGCCCCCGTCGCAACGTTTCGGGCCAAGGCCCCTCGAATGAGGGACGCCCATGGCACGACGGGGCCAGGGATGAAACTGGGCAATCCATGACGTGCCGCGCATAGGTGCGCGGAGATCTGGTGCCGGGGCTCTGCACGGGTCCGACCGAGGCCGGCCCCACGGCCGGAATCAGCTGTTGAAGCGGCTCTGGGTCTTGTCGAGGCCGTCGGTGATCAGGCACTCCACGGCGTCCGCAGCGCGGTCGACCTGGAAGGGCAGGATCTTGCGCTCGGCCGCGGAGTAGTCCGACAGCACGAAGTCGGCCGGCGACTGACGCCCCTGCGGGCGGCCGATACCGACGCGCAGGCGGTAGAACTCCCCCGAGTCCAGCGAACGACGCATGGACCGCAGGCCGTTGTGCCCGTTGTCGCCGCCGCCGAGCTTGACCCGGAGCGTGTCGAACGGGATGTCGAGCTCGTCGTGGACGGCGATGACCCGTTCGACGGGGACCTTGTAGAACTTCGCCAGTGCGGAGACCGGCCCGCCGGTCTCGTTCATGTAGCAGCGGGGACGGGCGAGTACGACGCGCGCCCCGCCGGGCCCTCCGAGCCGGCCCTCCACGACGTCGGCCCGCCCGGTCTTGTGGGGCCGGAACCCCGAGCCCACCCGGGAGGCGAGCTCGTCGTTGACCATGTAGCCGATGTTGTGACGGTTACCGGCATACGAAGGGCCGGGATTCCCGAGTCCGACGACCAGCCACAAGTTCTCTGTCATCGACGTCTCTCGGGAGCTCCCGGCCCTTCTACGTGTCAGTGCGTCCCAGGCCTTGTGCCACATGGGCAGTCAGCCTAGGCGCGGATCATGCACCGAGGAGGAGCGTCACTCCTCGGTCTTCTCCTCGGCGGCCTCGCCCTCGCCGGCCTCCTCGGCCGCAGCAGCCTCGCCCTCGGGGGCCTCCTCGGCCTCCTCGCGCTCGATGCCGACCTCGGCCTCGGCCTCGGCGAGCTCCTCCTCGATCTCCTCGGCGGTCGGGGCGTGGGTCACGTTGACGATCAGCGCCTCGTCGTCGGTCTGCAGGGTGGAGCCCTTGGGCAGCTCGATGTCCTTGGCGAAGATCAGCGTGCCGACCTCGGCGCCCTCGATGGAGACCTCGACGTACTCGGGGATGTGCGTGGCCTCGGCCTCGACGGAGATGACGGTGTGGTCGGTGACGACCATCGTCTCGGGAGCCGACTCGCCGACGACGTGGACGGGGACGTCGACGGTGACCTTCTCGCCCTTCCTCACGACGAGCAGGTCGAGGTGCTCGAGGAAGCCCTTGATCGGGTCGCGCTGCACCTGCTTGGGGAGCGCGAGCTGGGACTTGCCCTCGACCTCGATCGAGAGCAGCGCGTTGGCGCCACCGTGCTTGAGCGCAAGCATCGTCTCGTGGCCGGGCAGCGTGATGTGGATCGGGTCGGTGCCGTGCCCGTAGAGGACGGCGGGCACCTTGTCCGCGCGGCGGATGCGGCGCGCGGCGCCCTTGCCGAACTCGGTACGCGACTCAGCCTGGATCTTGGTCTCAGACATCGGGGGGAACTCCTCAATCGACGAAAACTGAAGCATGCAACGTTGGTGGCTGCCCCAGAGAGCCTGGTGACCGAACGTGGCGGTCGAGGAGATCTGCGCGCGATGCGCGGCTGTGACCCGGTGGGCACCGGGGTTGACCGCCGCGTCGATCACGGAGCGAGAATCTCTCCCTCGCCGAGGCAACTTGCCAATCTTAGCGAGGACCGGCGCATCCGTGAAATCGGACCAGCCCGGCCGCCGCCGGATCGGAGGTCAGGCCTGACCGTCGAACAGGCTCGTGACGGAGCCGTCCTCGAACACCTCTCGGATCGCGCGGCTGATGAGCGGGGCGATCGAGAGCACGGTCAGCTTGTCGAAGCGCCGCTCGTCCGGGATGGGAAGCGTGTTGGTGACGATGACCTCGGTCGCCGGGCAGTTCTTCAGCCGGTCGACCGCGGGGTCGGACAGGATCGCGTGGGTGGCGGCGATGATCACGCCGGCCGCGCCGTCGGCCATCAGCGCCTCGGCAGCCTTCACGATCGTGCCGCCCGTGTCGATCATGTCGTCGACCAGGACGCACATGCGGCCCTTGACCTCACCCACGACACGGTTGGCGACCGACTCGTTGGGCCGGTTGATGTCGCGGGTCTTGTGGATGAACGCCAGCGGCGCACCGCCGAGCCGGGTCGACCACTGCTCGGCGACCTTGATCCGGCCGGCGTCCGGCGAGACCACGGCGAGCTGCTCGTCGCCGTACTTCTCGCGCACGTGGTCGGTGAGGATCGGCAGTGCCATGAGATGGTCCACCGGGCCGTCGAAGAAGCCCTGGATCTGGGCGGTGTGCAGGTCGACGGCGATCAGCCGGTCGGCGCCGGCAGTCTTGAACAGGTCGGCCATCAGACGAGCCGAGATCGGCTCGCGACCGCGGTGCTTCTTGTCCTGGCGGGCGTAGCCGTAGAACGGCATGACCACGGTGATCCGCTTGGCCGAGGCCCGCTTGAGCGCGTCGACCATGATCAGGTGCTCCATGATCCACTCGTTCACCGAAGCGGTGTGGCTCTGGATCACGAAAGCGTCGCAGCCGCGGACCGACTCCTCGAACCGCACGTAGATCTCGGAGTTGGCGAAGTTGTAGGCCGATGTCGGCACGAGACCGGTGCCGAGCTGCTCGGCCACCTCCTCGGCGAGCCCGGGGTGTGCCCGACCACTGAAGACCATCAGGTTCTTCTCGGTGGTCCGCTTCATTCCGCTCACGCCTGGGTCTCCTCGCTCACTGCTCTGCCCGGTCTCACCCGCTCCTCGATTGTCACTCAGGTGGGACCTCGGACGCGACTTGGGCCTCTTCTTTGTGAGACGACGCACGCTCGGCGAGTGCCGCTTCG
The DNA here is from genome assembly GCA_963701425.1 of uncultured Actinomycetota bacterium. Classification (GTDB taxonomy): domain Bacteria; phylum Actinomycetota; class Actinomycetes; order Propionibacteriales; family Nocardioidaceae; genus Nocardioides_C. The sequence continues at coordinate 45,533 of CAVPAG010000008.1, forward strand.
GCCGCCTCTGCTGCCGGCGTGCCCGGTCGCTTGCGCAGGACCCACTCCTCGATGTGACGCTGCGGGCCGGTGGAGATCGCGAGCGCACCGGGCGGTACGTCGCGACGCACGACCGTGCCACCGCCGGTGACCGCTCCGTCGCCGATCTCGACGGGGGCGACGAAGGTGTTGTTCGCGCCGGTCTTGGCATGTCTGCCGACCGTCGTCCGGTGCTTGTGGAGGCCGTCGTAGTTGGCGAAGATCGTGCCGGCGCCGACGTTCGCGCCATCCCCGATCTCGCCGTCGCCGACGTACGTCAGGTGCGGAACCTTCGCCCCGTCCCCGACCCGGGAGTTCTTGGCCTCCACGAAGGTGCCGATCTTCGACTTGGTGCCGATCACGTTGCCGGGCCTGAGGTAGGCGAACGGGCCCACGCTCGCACCGGCCCCGATCACCGAGTCCGACCCGTGGGTGCGCACGACCGTCGCGCCCTCGCCGACCGTGACGTCGGTGAGCGTCGTGTCCGGTCCGACGACGGCGTCCTCACCGACCCGCGTCGAGCCGTGCAGCTGTACGCCGGGAAGCAGGGTGACGTCCTGGGCGAGCTCGACGGTCACGTCGACCCAGGTCGAGGCCGGGTCGACCACGGTCACGCCGTCCTTCATCCACCGGGTCAGCACCCGCCGGTTCAGCTCCGCGGCGAGGCCGGCCAGCTGTGCGCGGTCGTTGGCGCCCTCGGTCTGCATGACGTCGTCGATGGTGAACGCCCCGACCGTGCGTCCCTGGCTCCGGGCGATCTCGACCACGTCGGTCAGGTAGTACTCACCCTTGGCGTTGTCGTTGGTGATCTTGGTGACGGCGTCGACGAGGAAGGCCCCGTCGAAGGCGAAGATGCCGCTGTTGATCTCGTTGATCTCTGCCTGCTCCGGCGTGGCGTCCTTCTGCTCCACGATGGCCGCCACGTCGCCCGAGGCGTCCCGGATGATCCGGCCGTAGCCGAACGGGTTGTCGACCTCGGCGGTGAGGATCGTCAGGGCCCGGCCGGAGCCGGCGTGGTCGGCGACGAGGCTCGCGACGGTCTGCCCCTCGAGCAGGGGCGTGTCGCCGAACATGACGACGACCGTGCCGTCCGTCGTACCGACCCTGTCCTGGAGGGCCTCGACGGCGACCCTGACCGCGTGACCGGTGCCGTCCTGGGTCTCCTGGACGGCGACGACGGCGTCGGGCACCTGCTCGAGGATGTGCGGCTCGACCTGCTCGCGCTGGTTGCCGACGACGGCGACCAGGTGCTCGGGGTCGAGGGCCTGGGAGGCCGCGATGACATGGCCGATCAGGCTCCGCCCGCAGATGCGGTGGAGCACCTTCATGGTCTTGGACTTCATCCGGGTGCCCTCCCCGGCGGCCAGCAGCACGACGGCTGCGGGGCGGGGGACGGCGGTGTTGGCGGGCTCGGTCACGTCTAGAGCGCTTCCTGGTCGACGGTTGGTCTTGCCCCCTGCGGGTACTAGCTCCCCGGGTAGGAGTCGAACCTACGTCGCTTTGTCCGCATTCAAAGTGCGGCGGGCCCTGCCGACAGACCAACCGGGGATGGCTGGAGACACATTACGCAATCGGAGCGTCCCCCTCGAAGCAGCGCACCCCTTGGCTACTTACGCTTCCGTAGGTTACGGTTGCGTAGGTAAGTAAGCAACGATCGCACCCTTTGCGAGGAACCTCTCTATGACGCCACCCACCAGCGGAACCATCGCGCCCGCAGCTGCACAGGCATCCGAGCCCGAGCTGGTCACCGCCACCTGGGGCGGGGACATCCAGTCCCGCAAGGAGCAGATCGCGCTCGCCCTCTTCATCGTCGTGCCGTTCCTGGCCGTCGCGGCCGCTGTGCCCCTGGCCTGGGGCGGCTGGCTCGGCTGGACCGACCTCGCGATCATGGCCGCGATGTACTGGCTGACCGGCCACGGCATCACGGTCGGCTTCCACCGCCTCTTCACCCACAAGTCGTACAAGCCCAACCGGGCGGTCAAGATCTTCTGGGCGATCGCCGGCTCCATGGCGATCCAGGGCCCGGTCATCCGCTGGGTTGCCGACCACCGCAAGCACCACAAGTTCTCCGACCGCGACGGCGACCCGCACTCCCCCTGGCGCTACGGCAACGACCTCAAGGCCCTCGCCAAGGGCTTCTGGTTCGCCCACATGATGTGGCTGTTCAACCCCGAGCAGACCCCCCAGCGCAAGTACGCCCCCGACCTCATGAAGGACCGCGACATCGTCAAGATCTCGCGACAGTTCCCGGTCTGGGTCGCGGTCTCGCTGCTGCTCCCCGCCGTCCTCGGCGGCCTGCTGACCATGTCGTGGCAGGGCGCGCTCACCGCGTTCTTCTGGGGCTCGCTCGTCCGCGTCAGCCTGCTCCACCACGTGACCTGGTCGATCAACTCGATCTGCCACACCATCGGCGAGCGCCCCTTCCTCTCCCGGGACAAGTCCGCCAACGTCTGGTGGCTGGCCATCCCGTCGATGGGCGAGTCCTGGCACAACCTGCACCACGCCGACCCGACCTGCGCCCGCCACGGCGTGCTGCGAGGCCAGATCGACACCTCCGCCCGGGTCATCTGGTTCATGGAGAAGGTGGGCTGGGTCAAGGACGTCCGCTGGCCCGTCAAGGAGCGCATCGAGAGCAAGCTGGTCAAGAACCAGCAGCTCCCCGAGGCGGCCTGACGGCTGTCACCCCGCGCCCTGACATCATGGGCCGCGTGGCTGACGTGAGCGAGGACAAGACCCGGCGGAGCCGGGGTCGGATGACGGCCGCGGAGCGCCGCGAGCAGCTCGTCGACATCTCGCGCGGCCTCTTCGCCGCACGCGGCTTCGACGGTACGTCGATCGAGGAGATCGCCGCCCGCGCCGAGGTCTCCAAGCCCGTCGTCTACGAGCACTTCGGCGGCAAGGAGGGCATCTACGCCGTCGTCGTCGACCGAGAGGTACGACGGCTGCTCGGGATGATGCAGGACTCGCTCAAGGCCGAGCACCCGCGCGTGCTCCTCGAGCAGGCGGCGTTCGCGCTCCTCGACTACATCGAGCAGGAGCCGGACGGCTTCCGGATCCTGGTCCGCGACTCGCCCATCGGCTCGGCGACCGGGTCGTTCGTGTCGATCATCGGTGACATCGCCTCACGCGTGGAGTACATCCTGGCCGCGGAGTTCAAGGCCCGAGGCTTCGACGCGAAGGTCGCTCCGCTCTACGCCCAGATGCTCGTCGGCATGGTCGGCACGACCGGGCAGTGGTGGCTCGACACACGCAAGCCGGAGAAGCGTGTCGTGGCCGAGCACCTGGTCAACCTCGCCTGGAACGGCCTGGCCGGCATGGAGAAGAACCCCCACCTCCGCACCCAGCACTGACCCTCGTGAGGCGGGCCGTCCCGCCGCCAAGTGGGCAGAGGCGGCAGGTTCTGACGTCCTGAAACTGCCTTTTGTGACCACTTGTGGCGACCGTGCTCTGCGTCAGCCGGCGACGGCACGCCCCTCTCCCACTCGCGGCAGGTCGAGGGCGGCGACGATCCGGGCGGCGGTCTCCTGAGGCGACAGGTCGGTGTTGTCGAGCTTCACGTGCGGGCGGCCACCGACCAGGGACTTGAGCTCGTGGTCGCTGGTGGTGTTCAGCAGCCGCTGCTCGTCCGCGTCGCGGAGCCAGCCGTTCGACGCCTCGACGTCCCGCTTGGACCGCTTGGCGTCCAGCCGGTCCGGGGTGACGTTCCGCGCCAGTCGCTCCTCCTGCGACGCGTACAGCTCGACGTACCGCACCGTGCCGCCGCGTGACTCCACGATCTCGACGTACCCGTCGACCAGCTTCTTGTCGCCCGGGTCGTCGAGCGCCCAGACGAAGGTGAACACGAGGCCCGGCAGGTCGCTCTCGGCCGCCTCTTCGATCACCCGGGTCCGGAACTCCGAGACCAGCCGGCCGAACGGCGGCGAGCCGAACTCGAAGAGCTCCAGCACCGGTTCCACGGTCATGTGGTTGTGGAAGAGCTTGTAACCCGTCAGCCGGGCGACCTCGCGGCCGACCGTCATCTTGCCGACGGCCGGCGGGCCGAAGATCACGAGCATGTCCATGCCCGCCATCGTCGCGGCCCGCCCCGGCCGATGTCGACCGGTTTGTCGTGCCTCAGCCGGCGCGGGCGGCGAGCCGTTCTTGGAGGCGGTTCCGCTTCTCCTCGAACCGCGAGGCCTGCGTGTCGAGCGTGTCCATGAAGGCGGCCAGCTCGGTGCGCGCCTGCTCCCCCTCGTCGTCGAGGCCCTCCAGCTCGAAGACCTTCCAGAAGCGCAGCACCGGCGCGACGACCTCGTCTCGGTGTTGGCGCAGGTCGTAGACGCCGGCGATCGCCATCTCGACCGCCTTGCGCTGGAAGCCGGCGATGTCCGTGCCCGGCATCTGGAAGTTCGTCACGACGTCGGTGATCGCGCGCATGGCCTGGTTCGGGTCGAGCTGCAGCGCCGCGCCGAGCAGGTTGCGGTAGAAGATCATGTGCAGGTTCTCGTCCGCGGCGACCTTCGCGAGGAGCGCGTCCGCGACGGGGTCTTCAGTCAGCTTGCCCGTGTTGCGGTGCGAGACCCGTGTGGCGAGCTCCTGGAACGACACGTAGGCAAGGGACCGCAGGAGGTCCTCGCTGTGCGCGGACTCGTAGCCCGTCGACATGTGGTCCATCCGCAGCCGCTCGAGCTGCACCGGATCGACGGCGCGGCTGGTCAGCAGGTAGTCGCGGATCGCGATGCCGTGGCGGCCTTCCTCGGCGGTCCAACGGTGCACCCAGTCCCCCCACGCCGCGTCGCGGCCGAAGAGGATCGCGATCTCGTGGTGGTAGCTGGGCAGGTTGTCCTCGGTCAGCAGGTTCACGATGAGCGCCGACCGTGCGACGTCCGACATCGGCGAGTCGTCCGGCTTCCATGCGTCGCCGTTCAACGGGCCGTCGAAGTTGCGCCCGTCGGTCCACGGGACGTACTCGTGGGGGAACCACTCCTTGGCCACCGTCAGGTGGCGGTTGAGGTTCTCCTCCACGACCTGCTCGAGCTCGAGCAGCATCTGGGTCTGGTTCAGCGGCTTGGCCATGAGGCTCCCTCCGGGCCGAGTCCCTCCGACTCAACCTACGGAACCGTAACCAATGCGCCGGGAAGTAAACCAGGCCGTGACCACCCCCCGGTCAGCGCGGACCGAGCACCTCGACCCGGTTGCCGTTGCCGTCAGCGGTGTAGAACCTCCGGTAGCCCGGGAACTCGTCGTCCCACGACACCGGGAAGTCCCGCTCGGCCAGGCGGACGGCCAGCTGGTCGATGTCCTCGACCACGAACGCCGGGTGTCCCTTGGTCGCCGGCCGGAAGTCCTTCTCCACACCGACGTGGACCTCCACGGAGTCACCCCGGAACCAGCAGCCGCCCCTCGCGGCCAGGACCGGGGGCTTCTCGACCTCCGGGATGCCGAGCCCCTCGGCGTAGAACGACCGCGCGGCGTCCTCGCCGCCGACCGGACAGCAGACCTGTACGTGGTGCAACCTCATGCTTGTCTCCCTCCTAGGTACAGCTTCATCCCGACGTGCGAGGCGACGAACCCGAGCTCCCGGTAGAACTCCTGCGCCCTCACACGCTGTGCATTCGTGGTCAGCTCGACCCGGGCGGCGCCGCGGGCTCCGGCCAGCCCGATGACGTGCTGCATCAGCGCCCTCCCGAGTCCGCGTCCGCGACGGTCCGACCGGACCCGCACCGACTCCACCTGGCACATCAGCCCGCCGACGTAGGTCAGGTGACGCACCCAGGTCAGCTGCCCGGTGGCCACGACCTCGCCGTCGAGCTCTCCGACGAGGAGCTGCTGGTGAGCGTCGGAGGTGATCTCGTCGAAGGCGTCGGCATAGGCCTCGGGCGGCACCTGCGACTCGTCGACCTCCCGGATCACGTCCTCGTGGAGCAGCGCCACGATCGCCGGCAGGTCGTCGCGGACGGCGTCCCGGATGATCACGCCGACCCCGTCGGCACCTGGGCCACGACGAACACCCGGCGGAAGGGCAGCACGGTCCCGTGCGGCCCGGGCGGGTAGGCGTCGCGGAGGAGCGCCTTGTACTCCGTCTCGAACTCCTGCCTCAGCCCCTCGGGCAGAGCCTGGAGGACGGGCCTCGCGCCGGTGCCGCTGATCCAGGTGAAGACCGGGTCCTCTCCCTGGAGCAGGTGCGCGTACGTCGTCTCCCAGGCGTCCACGCGGCAGCCCAGGTCCAGGAGCGCCTCGAGGTACACCTGCGGCCCGAACGCATCGGGGCGCGCCACCCCGTCGACGTACTGCCGGAAGCGGTCGTCACCCGCCAGCTGGTGGAGCAGCACGTGGCTCGGCTCGCCGAAGTTGCCCGGCACCTGGAAGGCGAACCAGCCGCCCGGCGCGACCTGCGCGACCAGGCGGGGCAGGAGGTCGAGGTGGCCGGGCACCCACTGCAGGGTCGCGTTCGACACGAGTACGTCGACGCGCGGCCGCGCCTCCCACTCCCGCAGGTCTGCCACCTCGAAGCGCACCCCTGCAGGACCCTGCTCACGGGCCCGCTCGATCATCTGCGGCGACGAGTCGAGCCCGAGCACCTCCGAGCTCGGCCAGCGCTCCTTCAGCAGGGCGGTGAGGTTGCCGGGGCCGCAGCCGAGGTCCACGACGCGGTCGACCTCCGTCGCGCCGACCCGGGACAGGAGATCCACGAACGGACGGCCGCGCTCGTCTGCGTAGGTGAGGTACCGCTCCGGGTCCCAGGTGTGCTTGCTCATGACCGCCCCCTCCGCAAGTATCTTGATGTCAAGATAAATACTGCTCCGCTTATTTCTCGATGTCAAGAATCTCGACGGGTACGATCAAGGGCATGCGCGACGAAGTGGACCGCCTGGTCGAGGCCTGGCAGCGGGAACGGCCCGACCTCGAGCTCGCCCCGATGCAGGTGCTCAGCCGCGTGAGCCGGCTCAGCCACCATCTCGACCGCGCACGCCGCGAGTCGTTCGCCGACCACGGCATCGAGTCGTGGGAGTTCGACGTGCTCGCCGCGCTGCGCCGGGCCGGCACGCCGTACGAGCTCTCCCCCGGCCGACTGATCAAGGAGACTCTCGTGACCAGCGGCACGATGACCAACCGGGTCGACCGGCTGGTCGCCCGCGGGCTCGTGGAGCGGCTTCCGGACCCGCACGACCGCCGAGGCGTCCTCGTCCGGCTCACCGACCAGGGCAGGACCAAGGTCGACGGGGCGCTCGCCAGCCTGCTCGACCGCGAGCGGGAGCTCCTCGCCGGCCTCGACACCTCGTCGCAGCAGCGCCTCGCCGCGCTCCTGCGTCGACTCGTCGCCCCCTTCGAACCGGAGCAGTAGCCCTCTTTCGGGACCTTCCGCACTACCGCGACCGACCGGACGGCAGCACGCTGGGCTCAGGAGGTCCGGCCATGACCAGCACCCAGCCGACGAGCACCCAGCACGGGCCTGCAGAACGGCATCGGAGACTCGCCTGGCTCTTCGTCGTGCTCACCGTCCCGGCCTTCGTCGGCGCCATGTTCGTCGGCGAGGGACTGCTGAGCTCTCTCGGGTACTCCTCCGACGACACGTCGATCCCCTTCGACGTGGTGGTCCGGGCCGCGGGACCGGCGCTGCTGCTCATGGTGACGCCACCGCTGCTGGCGGTCTGGTTCGGCCTCCGCGCCCGCCGCGAGGGGTCGCCCACGGGGTTCGTCCCCGCGGTCGTGGGAGCCACCATCGCGATCGGGGCGGTCGGCCTCAACGTCGCGAGCTACGTCCTCACGCCGCCTCTTCGGCTGAGCCGGGTCACTCCAGGACGGAGGCGGCCTCGAGCCACTCCTCCTCGAGCGACTCCTTCTCCGCGACCACGGCCTGCAGCTGCTCGTTGAGCTCGGCGAGCTTCTCGTAGTCGGTCGCGTGCTCGACCAGCGCGGCGTGGAGCGTCTCCTCACGCTCCGACACCTTCGACAGCTGCTTCTCGACGCGCGCCAACGCCTTGCGCGCCTCGCGCTGCTCCGCCTGGGACACCTGCGGCGTCGCAACCGGCTCCCCGGCGGCCGAGCGCGCCCGGCGGACTCCCAGCGCCCGCAGCGAGCATCGCCCGTCGTCGCTCCAGGTACTCGTCGACGCCTCGCGGGAGCATCCGGATCGTCCCGTCGCCGAGCAGCGCCCAGACGGTGTCGCAGACCCGCTCCAGGAAGTACCGGTCGTGCGACACCACGACGAGAGTCCCTGGCCAGCCGTCGAGGAAGTCCTCCAGGACGTTCAACGTCTCGATGTCGAGGTCGTTCGTCGGCTCGTCGAGCAGCAGCACGTTCGGCTCCGACAGCAGCAGCCGCAGCATCTGGAAGCGCCTGCGCTCGCCACCCGAGAGGTCGCCGATCCTGGCGGTCAGCCGGTCGCCGGTGAAGCCGAACCGCTCCAGCATCGACGAGGCGGTGATCTCGCCGCTCACCGTCCTCGTGACCCGCTTGATCGCCTCGACAGAGTCGAGCACGCGCTCCTCCGGGTCGAGCTCGTCGAGAACCTGGGTGAGCTGCGAGAGAGCCACCGTGCGCCCCTGCTTCACCCGGCCTGCGGCGGGCCGAAGCTCCCCGGCCAGCAGGCGCAGCACCGACGTCTTCCCGGCACCGTTCACGCCGACCAGCCCGACGCGGTCTCCCGGCCCGAGCCGCCACGTGGCGTGGTCGAGCAGCACCTTCTCCCCGCGCACGAGGGTCACGTCCTCGACGTCGAGCACGTCCTTGCCGAGCCGCTGGGTGGCGAACCGCTGGAGCTCGAGCGAGTCGCGCGGCGGTGGCTCGTCGGCGATCAGCTCGTTGGCGGCGTCGATCCGGAACTTCGGCTTGGAGGTCCGGGCCGGCGCGCCACGGCGCAGCCACGCGAGCTCCTTGCGCATGAGGTTCTGGCGCCTCGCCTCCGAGGCCGCCGCCTGCCGCTGCCGCTCGGCCTTCGCGAGCACGAAGGCGGCGTAGCCCCCGTCGTACACGTCGACGACGCCGTCGTGGACCTCCCACGTCGTGTCGCAGACCTCGTCGAGGAACCACCGGTCGTGCGTGACCACGACGAGCGCGGAGGTACGCCGCGCGAGGTGCTCGGCGAGCCAGGAGACGGCCTCGACGTCGAGGTGGTTGGTCGGCTCGTCGAGGACGATCAGGTCGTGGTCCTCGAGCAGGAGCCGCGCCAGGGAGCAGCGTCGTCGCTCACCGCCGGAGAGACCCCCGACGAGACGGTCCAGCGACAGGCCGACGAGCAGCACCTCGACGATCTCGCGCGTGAACGCGTCGGCGGCCCACTCGTGGTCGGCGCGTTCACCGAGGACGGCGTCCCGCACGGTGGCCGAGGGGTCGAGGTCGTCGCCCTGCGTGAGGTACCCGAGGTGGAGGCCGCGGGCCTGGGACACCCGGCCCTGGTCGGGCTCCTCCAGCCCGCCGATGATGCGCAGCAGCGTGGTCTTCCCGTCGCCGTTGCGGCCCACGACGCCGACCCGCTCGCCGGTGCCGACGCCGAGGCTCACGCCGTCGAGGAGCGGCCGGATGCCGTAGGACTTGTGGACGCGCTCGAGGTTGACGAGGTTCGCTGCGGGGGAGGCCATGAGGGGGCTATCGCATCACAAGGACGGGACGACGTGCGCGCCGGGCACCGGCCCTCGCGCGACCAGCGCGGTCGTGCCCGCGTCGCGCAGCACGTCGCGGATCTTCACGGCGTCGGTCTCGTCGGCCGCCAGGAACAGGCAGGTCGGACCGGAGCCGGAGAGCAGCGCGCCCAGGGCGGGCGGACGGCCACCGAGGTCGAGCAGAGCGGCGAGGTCGGGTCGGAGGGTCAGCGCCGGCGCCTCGAGGTCGTTGAGGAGTGCCGCGCCCAACCGCACAGGGTCGCCCTCGGCGAGCGCAGCGAGGAGCTCGGCGGAGACCTCGGGCTCGGGCACCACGGCTTCTGTGTGGCGACGGTCGAACTCGGCGAAGACAGCCGGGGTCGAGAGCCCCTGCTCGGAGAGCGCGACGACCCACCAGTAGGACCCGGCGTCCTCGACCTCGTGGACGAGCTCGCCCCGGCCGGAACCACCCGCGGTGTGCCCGACCAGGCAGAAGGGCACGTCGCTGCCGAGCTCCGCGGCGAGCCCCAACAGCTCCTCCTGGGGCGTCGCCAGGCCCCAGAGCGTGTCGCAGGCCAGCAGTGCGGCCGCCCCGTCGGTGCTCCCCCCGGCCATGCCGCCCATGACCGGGATCCGCTTGCGGATGGAGATCGCGACCCGGCCGTCGACGCCCTTGCGCTCGGCGAGGAGGGCTGCGGCGCGGACGGCGAGGTTCGACGCATCCGTCGGTACGTCGACCACGTCGACGCCCTCGCCCACGACGGTCAGCGTCGTGGAGGCGGCAGGGGTGACCGTGACCTCGTCGTACAGGCCGATCGCCTGGTACACGGTCGCGAGCGTGTGGAACCCGTCCGGTCGGGCGGGACCGACGCCGAGCTGGAGGTTGATCTTCGCGGGGGAGGCGACGGTCACCGACGAGGTCATGCCGCTCCCCCGGACCGTGCCAGGGCCAAGCCCTCGGCGACCCGCGCGAACTGCTCGACCCCGAGCGACTCGCCGCGGGCCATCGGGCTCACCCCGGCGTGCGCCAGGGCCGCCTCGGCCGCCTCCGCCGAGCCGGCCAGCCCCTTCAGGGTGGACCGGAGGGTCTTGCGGCGCTGGGCGAACGCCGCGTCCACGACCGCGAACACCTCCTCGCGGGTGGCCGTCACCTCGGGCGGGTCGCGGCGCTCCCAGGCGACGAGGCCCGAGTCGACGTTGGGGGCGGGCCAGAAGACGTTGCGGCCGATGGCACCGGCCCGCCGGACGTCGGCGTACCAGGCGGCCTTGACCGAGGGCACGCCGTAGGTCCGGGAGCCCGGCGGGGCGGCGAGCCGGTCGGCGACCTCGGACTGCACCATGACCAGGCCCTTGCGCAGCGCGGGCAGCAGGGCCATCAGGTGCAGCAGCACCGGCACCGAGACGTTGTAGGGGAGGTTGGCCACCAGCGCGGTCGGGGGCGGTCCGGGAAGCGAGGTCACGCGCAGGGCGTCGGCCTCCACGACCTCCAGCCGGTCGGCGTACTCCGGGGCGAACGTCTCGACGGTCGCCGGCAGCGCGGCGGCGAGCAGCGGGTCGACCTCGATCGCGACGACGCGGGAGACCGACCCGAGCAGCGCCAAGGTCAGCGAGCCGAGCCCGGGACCGACCTCGACGACCACGTCGGAGGGGTCGAGGTCGGCGACCCGCACGATGCGGCGCACCGTGTTGGCGTCGATGACGAAGTTCTGGCCGCGCTGCTTCGTGGGCCGGATTCCCAGGCGCTCGGCCAGGGAACGGACATCAGCCGGACCGAGAAGCCTCGGTCCGGCTGATGTCATGTCGTCGCTCACCACGCGGATGAGCCTAGACGTTGGTCGTTCAGGCTCGACGCCCCGTCGTCACTGGGGCAGGCCGAGCTGCTGCGAGCAGTGCGGCCAGGAGCCGTAGCCACCGCCGTTGGCGTCACGGACCCGCTCGGCGACCGCGATCTGAGCCTCGCGGCTGTTCTCGTGCGGGTAGCCGGTGCCGCCGTAGGCGCGCCAGGTGTCGATGTTGAACTGCAGGCCGCCGTAGTAGCCGTTGCCGGTGTTGATCGACCAGTTGCCGCCGGACTCGCACTGCGCGAGCTGGTCCCAGACGGTGCTGCCGCTGGCGTAGTTCGCGGCGGGCGCCTCCGCCTTGGTGCCGACCCGGACGATGGCGTTGCGCGGCTCGCTCAGGACCTCGGAGCGCAGCGCCTTCTTGACGACGAGCTCGCCGTTCTCGTAGCGGAAGCGGTAGAGGACCTTGCGGGAGCCGTCCTTGCCCTCGCGGATCACCTTGGTGTCACCCTCGTACATCGAGGAGTCGGACTTCTCGACGGTGGAGAAGTCGATGTCCTCGGTGACCTCCTTGGTGACCACGCGGACCTTGGTGACGACGATCTTGTCGCCCTCCTCCAGGGTCGCGTCGAGGCCGGGCTTGACCTCGTCGTTCTCACCGAGCTCGATCTCGAGGTCCTTCAGGGCCTCCGAGACGGTGAGCGCCGGGACGGTGACGGTGCGGGCCTTCTTGGGACCGTTCGTCAGCGTGATCTTCTTCGGCGTCACGACCTCGAGGTCCAGGCCCTCACGGGGGAGGTCGGCGCCACGGCTGACCGAGAGCTCGGCGCCGGCGTACCGGAGGCCGAGCTGGTCGAGGGCCGAGCTGACGTCGGTCGCGGTGACCCAGTAGCTCTTCTCCTCGCCGTCGACGCTGACCTGCAGCTCGCGGGCGTAGCGGATCGCGATCCGGGTGCCGTCGTTGACCTTGCTGTCCAGACCGGGGGCGACCACGTCGCGCTCGCCGACGTCGATGCCCTCGGACTCGAGCACGTCGGCGACGGTGCCGCCGAGGGTGCTGACCTGGTCGGCCTCACCGTCGACGGACAGGGTCACGGTCTTGCTCATGGCCGCGTAGCCGACGGTCGTGGCGACCAGCGCGGTGAGGACCGCGGCGATCAGGACGGCAAGCGTGAGCCTGCTCTTGCTGAGTAGTGCGATAGAACTCCGCACGATGCTCCAATGGTGGTACTCCCCGGGCCGCGGGACAGACAGCGCGCGTGCGGGTCCCGGTGTACTCATGCTGCGTGGGCTCGCACGAGGGTCCCCCACCAACAAAGCGTGCCGGCGGTGCCGGCGAAGAGTGTGGACCCCCCTGGCGCTGTCCGAAAGCTTCCCCACTCCCGGCCAACAGTCACAAGACGCTAACCGAGATGGTCCCCCGGACCAAGTCAAATCAACCCTAAAGTGTCTCGGATCACGGGATTTGACTAGTCCGATCGGGCTACCAGCACGGTTTGGCGTGGTATGTGGTCAGCCGCCCCAGGACCCTCCGAAGGCCGCGTCGGTGTTCGCGTCGACGGCCTCGCAGAGGGGTTCGAGGTCGCTCCCGAGCGTCTCCGCCATGGCCCGCATCGTCAAGGGCACGAGGTACGACGCGTTGGGACGGCCTCGGTAGGGCATCGGCGTCAGGTAGGGGGCGTCGGTCTCCACGAGCACCCGGTCGAGCGGGGTCACACGCAGTGCCTCCCGGAGCGGCTCCGCGTTCTTGAAAGTCACCGTGCCGGCGAACGAGAGCCACGCCCCGCGGTCGAGGCAGGCCCTCGCGAAGTCGGCGTCGCCCGAGAAGCAGTGCATCACCACACGGTCGGGGACGCCCTCCTCGTCGAGCACGCGCAGCACGTCGTCGTGCGCGTCGCGGTCGTGGATCACCAGGGTCTTGTCGAGCCGCTTGGCCAGGTCGATGTGGCGGCGGAACGACTCGTGCTGCGCGGGGCGTCCGGACTCGTCGGTGCGGAAGTAGTCGAGGCCGGTCTCCCCCACGGCGCGGACCCGGTCACTGCTCGCGGCGAGCCGCTCGATCCTCCCCAGCGCCTCCTCGAGCCTGCCGTCCGCGGCGAGCTGCGGGGCCTCGTTGGGGTGGAGCGCGACCCCCGCGACGATCGCGTCGAAGCGCTCGGCCACCTCCACCGCCCACTGGGCGCCGGGGAGGTCGCAGCCGATCTGCACGATGCGCGGGACGCCGACGGCGGCGGCCTCGGCGAGGGCCTCCTCCACGGACATCCAGGAGCCGTCGGCGATGTCGAGGTGGCAGTGGTTGTCCACGACGGGTCGGGGCAGGGGCTCGGGCGCGGGGGGCCGGCTCCGGTCCCGCTTGTCGCCGGCGCGCTCGCGAGTGGGTGCGTCGGGGGCCATGCGGCGGAGTCTACGAGGGGCTCAGCGCGGCTTGTGAACTGCGTCGTAGACGACCCGCTTCGGGAGCCCGGCCCTCCGCGCGACCTCGAGGATCGCGTCCTTGCGCGTGCTTCCCTCCGCCTCGGCCTCGGCCACGAGCGCCGCCAGGGAGTCGGGGTCGGTGGGTACGTCGGACGTGGCGGTCGTGCCCTCGACGACCAGCGTGACCTCCCCGCGGACACCGTCGGCGGCCCATGCCGCGAGGTCGGCCAGCCCTCCCCGGCGTACCTCCTCGTGGGTCTTGGTCAGCTCACGGCACACGGCCGCACGCCGATCCGGGCCGAACGCCTCCGCCATCGCCGTCAAGGTGGCCTCGGTGCGATGGGGCGCCTCGAAGAAGACCATCGTGCGGTTCTCGGCGGCGAGCGGGGCCAGGCGACGGGCGCGCTCCCCCGCCTTGCGCGGCAGGAAGCCCTCGAAGCAGAACCGGTCCACCGGCAGCCCGGAGACGGCCAGTGCGGTCAGGACGGCCGAGGGGCCGGGCACGGCGGTGATCGGGATGTCGCGCTCCACGGCGGCCGCGACGAGGCGGTAGCCCGGGTCGGACACGCTCGGCATCCCCGCGTCCGTGACGACGAGCACCCGTTGTCCCGACTCGAGCGCCTCGACGAGACCGGGCGTGCGCGAGGACTCGTTGCCCTCGAAGTAGGAGACGACCTTGCCGGTGATGGTCACGCCGAGGTCGCTGCAGAGCCGCTTGAGCCGCCTGGTGTCCTCGGCCGCGACCACGTCGGCGGTGGCGAGCTCGCTGGCCAGCCGCGGCGGCGCGTCCTCCACGCGGCCGATGGGTGTGGCGGCGAGGACGAGGACTCCGGAGGCGTTCACGCGGCGCATCATGCCATCCGCGCATGGGAGCACCGCCGCGTCCGTAGCATGGGCGCGTGACGACGACCCAGGAGCCGCCATCGCGGGTGCGTCAACGCACCATGAGGCTCTCCCGGACCGCCGACGGCCGGACCGTGCCGAGCGCGCATCGCCGGATGGCCCCCCTGGTCCGACGCCTCGACCGACGTACCGGCTGGATCGCGACCCTGGCCGTCACCGCTCTCGCCGGCCTCCTGCGGTTCTGGAACCTCGGCAGGCCCGAGGAGTTCCTCTTCGACGAGACCTACTACGCCAAGGACGCGTGGTCGCTGCTCAAGCACGGCTACACGACCGGTTACGCCGACGGAGCCGACAACAAGATCCTGGTCGGCCGCGTCGAGGGGATCTTCGAGGACGCCCCGAGCATGATCGTCCACCCCGAGGTCGGGAAGTGGCTGATCGCCCTGGGTGAGGCGACCTTCGGGATGGACCCCTTCGGCTGGCGCGTGGCCTCTGCGGTCGTCGGCACGCTGGCGGTGCTCGTGATGATCCGGCTCGTCCGTCGGCTGACCGGGTCGACGGTCCTCGGGTGCACCGCCGGCCTGCTGCTGACCTTCGACGGCCTGCACTTCGTGATGTCGCGCGTCGCGCTCCTCGACATCTTCATGAGCTTCTTCCTGCTCGCCGCGGCCGCCGCGCTGGTCGTCGACCGGGACTGGAGCAGGCTGCGGATGGCCCGTCGCGTGCCCGTCGGGTGGACACCCACGGCGAGCGACTGGGGGCCTCTGCGGGGGCTGTGGTTCCGGCCCTGGCGGCTCCTCGCCGGGGTGATGTTCGGGCTCGCGGTGGCGACGAAGTGGAACGCCCTCTTTCCCCTCGCCGCGTTCGGCCTGCTCGTCTGGGCCTGGGACGCCGGCGCGAGGCGCTCTCTCGGCGTACGACGGGCGTGGCTGAGGTCGGCTCTCGTCGACGCGGTCCCCGCCTTCTTCCACCTCGTCGTGGTCGCGCTGCTGGTCTACGTGATCTCGTGGACCGGGTGGCTGATGCACGCCGAGAAGTACGAGCAGGCACTCTCCGACACGCAGTACGGCGCGGCGTGGGGCTCCTACATCGAGGAGGACGCCGACGGCTTCGTTCCTGAGCTCGCCCAGTCGATGCGGTCGTTGTGGAACTACCACCAGGACGTCTACACGTTCCACACCCGCGGCCTCGTCGACTCCGAGCACGTCTACGCCTCGGACCCCAAGGGCTGGCTGATCCTGAACCGCCCCGTGGGCATCGACGCGGACCTCGACATCAAGCCCGGCACGGACGGCTGCGACGCGGTCGAGGGCAGCACCTGCCTGCGGCAGATCCTCCTGCTGGGCACACCGGTGCTGTGGTGGGGCGGCGCGCTGGCGCTGCTCTACGCGGTGTTCGCCTGGGTCGCGCGCCGCGACTGGCGCTTCGCGCTGCCCGTGGTCGGGGCGGCCGCGACCTGGCTGCCCTGGCTGAGGTACGACGACCGGCCGATCTTCTCCTTCTACGCCGTGGCGACGGTCCCGTTCACCGTCATCGCGATCGCCCTGACGATCGGCCACCTCATGGGCAGCCCCCGGTCCTCGACCCGGCGCCGGATGTACGGCGCGGTCGCGGCCGGGACGTTCGTCGTGCTGGTCGTGGTGAACTTCGCGTGGTTCTGGCCGGTCTACACCGACGAGCTGATCACGACGCGGGAGTGGCTGCAGCGGATCTGGTTCCGCGCCTGGATCTGACGCGCCGGCTGCTTCAGCGGGCGTAGATGCGCTGGGCGACGGACCGCTTCGCCTCGACGAGCCCGTCGAGCGCCGAGCCGAACCCTGCCTCGCCGTGGGTCTCCGGCGCCGCCTGGCCGGGCGTGCCGATGACCCAGCGGGAGCCCTTGTCGATCAGGTCCTGGTGGCTGACGTCGTCGTACCCGGGCTTCACGGGGAACGCCACGCCCCACGAGCCGGTGGCCGCGGCAGCGAGGTGCAGCGACTCGCGCGTGGTGATCCAGCGCTGGCCGCGGCGGGCCGGCAGCCCCTCGCGCCACACCTCGGTGAACGGGTAGAAGCGCATGCCGGGCAGCTCCGACTCGATCATCTCGAAGACCACGCGGTCCTGGCCGGGGATGGCCTCGATGTAGCCGATCTTCTCGGGCCGCAGGCCCCAGGCCTTCGCGGTCTCGACGGCGCTGGTGGCGAGGTCCTCGACGCTGCCCTCGACCAGGTCGGACTGGAGGCACATCATCGTGGAGACGCTGTCCCGCTTGTCGTAGACCGCGTCGCTGAGGTCGAGCAGCGAGTCGTCACCGGTGTCGGTGGCAGTGTCGGACGACAGGAGGGCGCGGGACTTCGCGTCGCGGACGTCGACGACGGCGTACCCCGAGGTGAGCCGGTCGAGCATCTCGTTCGAGGCGGCGTTCGGCAGCAGGGCGGTGCCGGTCATCGCGACCTGCTTGCCGTGCTCCGCGGCGAGGACCTGCCCGGCTGAGAGGAAGGTGATGTGGCGGGGCCAGATCGCGTTCACGTAGCCGCCGCCGATGACGTGGAAGACGTCCGCGGTCTGCAGCAGCTCGATCCCGGCCGCGCGATGGGCGTACCCGAAGCCCGGCTGGCGGACCGCCTGGGCGGCGAACTCCGCGACCTCCTCGACGTCCTCGGAGGGGGCCGCCCAGCTGATCCGGAACAGCGTGTCGACGAAGCGCACGTTGGGGTGGAGGTCACCGAGGAAGAGCTGCGCTCCGCCGGGGTTGGGGCAGTCGAGGTAGACCTCCGCGTCCGGCTCCGTCGCGGCCAGGTGGCGCAGCCACGCAGCGGCCACAGCCTCGTCCCCGTAGTACGGGTAGCCCGACGACCCGACGAGATAGATGCGGCGACCTGCCATGCGATGTGCTCCTCCAGCTCTTGGGGACGTCCTCCTGATGGACCGTGCGCGGCCCGTCGTACCCCGGCGTTGCGAAGGCTAACGCACCCGGGCCGCCCGTCCGCATCGCCCATGCTGTCCTCGCGGCGACGGCGCGGGGCAGCTCATCGGACGGCCGCCTTTTCCGCCGCCGTACCGGCTTCCTGAGCTCCTGGACGGAACCGGTCCGGACAGCCGACCGGCCGGGCACACACGCGCCTCCCCGCTCGTTCTTCTGGGTGGATCGGCGTACTCAGCCGGTCTCCTCCATAGAGACACCCCCGGCGATCCCTGTTGGCTGGGGGTGTCTCGCCCCTGATCGCCATGCCGCCCCGAGACACAGCCGTCCCCGCCAACCAACGGGGGACGGCTGGCGGGGACGGCGCACAACACACGGGGTCTGGATGCGTTGCCGGCCCCTTGCAGGTCGGGGCCAAGGGGGGACGTTAGCGGCTTTTGCCCGCCGAGCGAGCCTTTGTCCCTACGACGGGCCACGACTCCGCGTGGATGGGTCAGGGCACCCGAAGCCGTCTGGCCGTGGCGGGAGCCGAGCTGGACGTTGCCCCGCGGCCGCTGCAGGCGATCACGGCGAGGGTCGCGTCGTCCTTGAGACGCTGGGAGCCGAAGTCGTGCACGGTGTTCATCACGTCGTCCTTGAGCGCTTGAGCGTCCCGGAGCGAGCCGGCCAGCAGGCAGGAGACGAGTCGCTCGCTGCCGAACTCCTCTCCGGCGTCGTTGCGAGCCTCGATGATCCCGTCGGTGTAGACGACCAGCATCTGGCCGGCGCCCAGGACGGTCTCACCGGTACGCCACCGCTCGCCCGCGATGGGGCCGAACAGCGCCCCCGTGACCGTGAGCTCCTCGATCCCGGCGGGCCCGAAGAGCAACGGCGGAGGATGCCCGGCGTTCGCGTAGTGGCACGTGCCGGTCGAGGCATCGATCTCGATGATCACACAGGTGGCGAACCACTCTCCGGTGTCGCCGACCTCGCCGGCGACCCAGTTCAGCGCGTCGCCCGGCTCCAGTCCCATCCGCACGGCGGGCACCAGCAGGTGCTTGAGCCACAAGGCACGCAGCCCGGCCTCCGCGCCGTGCCCCGAGACGTCCACGACGACCAGAGCTGCCCGGTCCTCGTCGATCCGCAGGACGTCGTACCAGTCACCCGCGAGCACGCCGTACGCCGGCTCCAACGTCGCGGCGACCTCCATCCCGGCCGGCAGATCGGTGTGGCTGGAGGCCTGCAGCTGGGCACGCATGCTGGACACGAGTGGGGCACGCTGCTCCAACGCCTCGACCGCCTGCTGCGCTGTGCGCAGCTCGCTCACGATGCGCAGGCGCATCTGTTCCATGGTCTCGCCGATCCTCTCGAACTCCGCCGGGCCGACCCCGCGGATGTGAGCGTCCAGGTCCCCGCCCGCCACCCGTTCAGCCTGGGAGGACAGCACGGCGACCGGCCGGGTGATCCACTGCCTCATCGCCCACACCGACACGGCGATGAGCAAGAGGGTCAGCAGCGACATGGTGAGCAGCTGCAGGTTCAGCCTGTCGCGAGCCGCCTGGACCGCCGAGGTGGTCTCCCGCTGCCGCGAGGCGAGGGCGAGAACGAGAGCGTCGGCAAGGTCGCGGACGCGGGTGTACAGCGGCTCCCCCACGGCTCCGACGAGCTCGGCTCCTACGTCCGCGCGCTCGTCCGGGGCAGCCTCGATGACCGGGGCGGCCAGCCTGTCGTTCCAGGCACTCATCGCCTCCTCGACCGCGTTCGCCCTCGCAAGCAGTGCAGGCTCCTGCTCCAGGAGCGCGGCCAGCCGGCGATGCCGTCCGCGCTCCTCTCGCTGGTCGGCGCGGTAGTCGCGCAGGAACTCCTCCTCGCCGGTGAGTGCGTAGGCGCGAATTGCAAGGACCTGGTTGGCTCGGGCGGACTGCAGCCGTTCCTCGACCCGGATGGCGGCCACCAAGCGGGCCTCGACCTGGTCCAGCTCGGTCACGTGCGAGATCTCGCTTCGGGTGAGCACGGTGAACACCCCGTTCAACGTGGCGAGCAGGACCAGCAGTGTCATCACACGCCACCGGAGCGGGACTCCCGTGCCCGCGGAGCCGGCCATACTGCCAGCATTGCACCGCCCCGCTGCTGCCGAGGACGTCTCGAGACATTGGGCGCCAGGGGCTGTCTCGCCGTAGGAGCAACCTCCCTCGCGCTCATGCGTCCAAGTAGACGAACCGTCGAACCATCACCAAGGGGAACCCCACCATGAGGACCCGACCTCGGACGAGCCGGATCGCCACCACGCTGCTCGCCGCCCTGCTCCGGTGCTGACCAGCGACCTCGACCACCAGGAGCCCTACACCCCGGGCTGGCAGCTGCGTCGGGTGACGGCGCGCCGGCGAGCAGACCGTCGTCTCCGGTGGACCGCGTTCACAGCCAAACCGGATTCACGAGGCGATCGGGACCGCGGTATGGGCCTACCAGGTAGGCGACGAGCCCTTCGAGATGCAGGGGCATCGGATGATCGCCGAGGCGCTGGCGGACCAGTGACGCAGCAGCGCACGGACTCCGCGGCAGCTCGTTGCAGAGACGGTCACCGGCTCAGCTGGCGTTCGCCCATTCGCTGGACGTGATCTCGTACTGGGATTGCTCGTACCGGATTCCGACGTAACGCATCGACAGCTTCGTGAGGACGCGCTGGGAGGCCACGTTCTGTTGTGTGGTGGATGCCCACACGGAGGCCATCGTCGCTGCCTCAAACGCGTGCCTCAGCAGGCTCGCGCTCCCCTCGGTGGCCAGTCCCTTGCCCCAGTACGCAGGCATCAGCCGGTAGCCGAGGTTCGCCGTGGTGGGGTCCCAGGAGCATGCCCCCAGTCCCCACCACCCGACGAAGGCAGTCTCGTGCCAACCGCTCCAGTAGCCCAGGCCCCGTTCGTGGTCCGATCGCTCCGCAAGTCTTTGACGCCACTCCGCGTCCGTCTCTTCGGTGGTCGATGGGCGGCCGGTCAGGTTCCTCATGACCGCTTCCTCCGCGTTGAGGATCCGCATCCGCTCCAGGTCCTGGTGGCTCACCGGAACCAAACGGAGGCGGTGCGTCGTGAGATCGGGCAGCACGAACCCAACCTAGTGGCGAACGTTGGGTCTGGCCGTGCGGTCGGTGGCCGGAGCCGGCGAGCGCCGCTCGCGGACCGCGTGCTGCCGGTAGTGCCTTCGCAAAACCAGAAAGACACCGTTCCCACAGGTGGGGAGACGGCGTCTTGTGTGGTGGAGCTGAGGGGATTCGAACCCCTGACCTTCTCATTGCGAAGGCTTCCCCCGGCGCCGTGTCGTTGTCTGGCCCCGTCCGGACGCGTGCATTCGATGGGTTTCATGTCCAGTACGCAGGTTCGGGGGTGCGCGCGGGGTGCGCGGTTCTTGACGGCCAGGAGAGAGCCGCCGACCCGATAGCCAGCCCCCTTGCTCGCCGGTGTCCGGGGTCAAGGGTGGCCGGAGGCCATCGCATCGCGACGCGGAGCGCCCTTGATGCCGGGCGCCGGCGTGCACATCGTCGTCGATCGGGTCGGCGGCTCGGAGGTGACCGACGCGGCGGACCGTGACGGACGGCATCACGCTTGTTGTCAGGGCGCCCGTGTCATCGTGACGCGGGCGCCCTTCTGCTCGCTCGGGTGGGTGCGCGAGGACGGCGCGCCAGCGCCGCCCGCAGCGCGCCCTCGCGCCGAAGGCGCGCTTGAGCCAGTAAGGAAACTCGTAACAATCCGTTTGCGCTGGGCACCCGGGGGGCGACGCCCTCTGCGTGACAGACGCCCCAACATGCCGCTGTCCGCTCGGCGCTTCGCTCTTTGCGGCGCGAACCGACACCATGTGAGCGTCAAGACGCCTTGACAGCGCGGAGCGTAAAGGTAGCCTTTACATGTGCGCATCTCGGAGTCGGCCCGCAAGCACGGAGTCGACGAAGAGGACATCGTGCACGCATGGGAGAACGCGATCCGGTACGTGGAGTACGACTACGACGGTGACGAGAGGCTCCTGGTGATCGGAGCTGACCGCCACGGCCGGATGCTGGAGTTGGTTGCCGTCCCCGCCGACGAGCCGACTCGGATCATTCACGCGGACCGCCTTCGGCCCAAGTTCTACGAGTTCCTCAGGTGATGCAGATGAAGACGAAGCGAAAGAACGCCGACGCGACCGGACTCGACGCGCTCGCACCGAGCGAGGTGCAGTCCCGGGACGCCCTCCACTTCCGCACGATCATCGCTGCCCGCAGGAAGGTGGCCGAGGCAGAGCAGGAGCTCCGAGACGCGGTCCAGGCGGCACGAGACGCTGGCGACTCATGGACAGTGATCGGCGCGGCACTCGACACCACTCGCCAGGCGGCCTTCCAGCGCTTCGGCAAGACCGCGAAGGACAGCGAGTCCCCGGCGACGCCCCCGCGGCGCTGATCGGTTACCGACGGCAGACGGTCGACTTCTTGCGCCAGGTGGCCGCTCTCACAGGCGCCGCCTTCAGCGAAGCTGACGCCACCACTGTCACCTCGATGTTGCCCGCCACCGACGTCTATCAGGGCCACTCCCTCGAGTGGCGACCGAGCGGTTCCAGCAGCGTCATCGTGCACGCCGCGGCCGCTCCTGACGACGAGGAGGTGTCCGTGCGCGTTGAAACTGGCGGAGACGCCAGGCTTGCCGAACGGTTGAGGGAGCTCCTCCGGGACGCTCTCTAACCCGTCCGCACATCGGCAGGTTGGTGTGCGCGGTCAGCGGCAGTTCCGGACGGATTGGGTCAGTCATTTACTACGCTCACGACATGGCCGCATGGAGTCGTTCCAAGACGCATGAGCACCACGGGTCGTCGTTCACCTCGCCTCGCGAAGCGATGGACGATGCGATCAAGCGGATTGTGGTGGCAGACCTCCGTAAACGCGGTTTCAGGGGCAGCCTTCCGCACCTCCGTCGCAGAGACAGCGACCGCATAAGCCTGGTGAGCTTTCAGCACTTCTCAGGCGGGGGCAGTTTCGTCGTCGAGGTAGCCGTGTGCCCGCCCGGCGGCTACACGACCTCTTGGGGCGAGGAGATCGCGCCGTCCAAAGTAAGGGCAGTTGACATCAACGACCCTCGGCCGCGCTTGGGCAATCCGTACTTTCCCGGCCCAGGCGACCATTGGTTCAGCTATGGCCCCCGCTCCTACCAGCCTGGCGGACAGCCGATACAACCCTCCGAGCACTACGACGAGGTGGCAAGGACGGTCGTCGACCTCCTCGACAGCCAGGCCGAACCGTTCTGGCACGGGTTCCCCGCGTAGGCGTCTCGCAGCGCGCGCACATCGGCACGTTAGAGCTTCACTATCTGCGGCATCCGTGCGCGCCGAGGCGCACACTACGCGGCAGATCCGCGCGCGCTACCGCGCACACTATGCGGCATATGCGGACGTTGCGCGGGGTCCTCGGCTGCCAGAGCCGAGGACGAAAGACCCTTCCGGGCTTTCGGTCGGAAGACGATCGTGGATCGCAGACCATCCTCGGAGATCGAGGAGGAAAGAGTCCCATGTCTGCATCCGCGATGCCTGTGCTCGCTTACCTGGGCGGAACCCAGGCTCTAACCACGACCCCGGTGGTCGGAGACCCCGTCCAGGCAAGGCCGGATGTGTTTATCCCCGGCACGGAGGACCTGGCGACCGGTGAGATCCGCGTGACGGTGCTTGGGAGCGGTGACCCGTGGATCCGACGGAGCCAGGCGTCGGGGTCGCTGCTGATCGAGGTGGGAAATCCGGAGCGGGACCTCTTCTTCTTCGATCTCGGCTCGGGATCCCTGGCGAACTTCACGGCTCTCTCGCTGCCGGTGGAGTCGACGACGAAGGTCTTCTTGTCGCACCTGCACGCCGACCACATCGGCGACATCCCTGGTCTGGTTGGCAGTCTGGCGAAGGCCGGGCGGGTCGACCCGGTCGAGGTGTGGGGTGGGGCATGTGAGGATCCCGACCTCGGTCTGACCGCGTTCGTCGAGCACATGGGAAAAGCGATGGCGTGGGACACCGCCTCGGTCAGTGGCGTCCGCCCGACCACGGGGTTCGCGATGGTCGGGCACGAGATCCCCTTCGACCGACCGGAGACGATCTACGAGCGCAACGGGGTGACCGTTTCCTGCTTCCCAGCCATCCACGGGCTCAGCGGCGCGGTCGGCTACTCCGTCGCCTACTCCGGCCTCAAGGTCGTCTTCTCCGGGGACACCCGCCCGTGCCGGCACGTGGTGGACGCGGCCGTGGGAGCCGACCTGCTGATCCACGAGTGCTTCCAGTCACCGGCGGTGTACGCGCGCGCCACCGGGCTTCCGTTGGAGACGGCCTTGAACATCACCCGCCTCGCCCACACGGTCCCGGACCAGATCGGCAAGATCCTCGACATGACCAGGCCCCGCATGGGTGCGCTGTGGCACCTCGACGTGACACCTGGCGTGGAGGGGGTCTTCGACGAGCTGGGTGCCCACTACAACGGACCGGTCACCGTGTCCCAGGACTTCACGGTCTTCAACGTCACCAGCGACGCTGTCGTCGCCCGCCAGGCGAAGGTGAACGACGCTGCGCCGCCCGTTCACGGACCCTCACAGAGCAACCCCGAACTCGACCCAAGACCGAAGCCACCTGCGTGGTGGGCCGAGGCACTTCTCGACCTGTGAGGTGACCGCTCATCGGCATGTCCGTGAAAGTTCGATGCTCTCCACGGCTCTCCCGGAGGTCGGGTGTGAGCGCTCCTGTCCACAGCTCAGACTTTGGGTCGCTTGAACTGTCGGTCGGCTGTGGCATGCTCTTTGGCAGCGGACAAATACATACAAAACTCAGTGGGATATTCCCCGGGGGTCGGCTCCCCACCCTGGCCAGTGGCCGTACACACGTAGCGCCGTAGCAAACACACAAACTCTCGCAAGATCGTCCGCGAAGGTCCTTGGTTTGTCGTGTCTCGGTGCTGCAGCGACCCCGGTGTCGAGACTTCTCTCCACCAGATGGTCGTGGTCCTCCCAGTACCGGGTGTGCCACGCGGCCGGGTCGCACTAGCCGCGTGACACACCCCTGGAGGGTGGTGACGCCGGTGAGCACCAGGACCAAGGCTGCGGTCACCGACACCCTCCCCGCCCTGTTCCCGGCCGCCTTCCCCGGCCACGGCGACGACGCGCCGCTGGACCTGCCCCCGGTCACCCAACAGGTGCAACAGCAGATCAAGGACCGGCTGATCTCCCCGGGCTTCGACGCGTGGTCCGAGGCGCTCGCCCGGGTCGGGAACTGCTCGAGGCCGATCCGGCTGCACGGCAGCTCGCAGACCGTCGACGCCACGACCGGCGAGATCCTCTCGACCTACTCCAGCAGGCACGAGCCGCTCGGGCTCACCCACGTCCGGTGCGGGAACCGCCGCGCGACAGAATGCCCGTCATGCTCTCGGCTCTACGCCGCGGACACCTTCCACCTGATCCGCGCCGGGGTCGCCGGCGGCAAGACCGTCCCCGAGACGGTGGCGGAGAACCCGCTGGTGTTCGCCACCGTCACCGCACCCTCGTTCGGGCGAGTGCACGGCCGCCGCGACGGCACCCACCGCTGCCACTCCACAATCCGTGGGCCGCGGGTGTGTCCGCATGGCCTGCCCCGGACCTGCCAGGCATCCCACGCCGAGGACGATCCGCTGCTGGGTCAGCCGCTGTGCGGCGAGTGCTACGACTACGCCTCCCACGTGATCTGGCAGTGGTGGGCCCCGGACCTGTGGCGCCGGTTCACCATCGCCCTGCGCCGGCTGGTCGCCAAGACCCTCGACCTGCCCGCGTCCCGGCTCGGTGACCTGGCGACGGTGCAGTACGCCAAGGTCGCCGAGTACCAGCTGCGCGGCGTGGTGCACTTCCACGCCCTGGTCCGCCTCGACGGACCCAAGACCCCCGACGGCTTCGCCCCCGCACCCTCGCTGGTCGACGCGCAGGTCCTGGCCGATCTCGTCCGCCAGGCCGCCGCAGCGGTGCGGCTGACCGTCCCCGGTGTCGATGACGACGACCCGGCCAGGGTACTGGCCTTCGGGCGGCAGCTCGACGCCCGCCCTGTGAGGACCGGCCGACGCACCGACGACCCCGACCGCACCCTCACCCCTGAGCAGGTCGCCGGCTATCTCGCCAAGTACGCCACCAAGTCCGCCACCGACACCGGCAACACCGACAGCCCCCACCACCGTCGGCTGCGTGCCACCGCCCGCGACCTCGCCACCCGCGCCAGGGCAGCGACCCGCGAGCGGGGAGACGATCCCGGGCCCTACGAGCGGCTCGGCAAGTGGGTGCACATGCTCGGCTTTCGCGGCCACTTCGCGACCAAGTCCCGCCGCTACTCGATCACCCTCGGCGCGCTGCGCCGGGCACGTCGCCGCGCCCAGGCCCTCATCGCCGAGCACAAAGCAGACGGACGGCCGCTCGACCTGGCGGCGCTCGAGGCGGACCTCCTCGCCGACGACGAGGACGAGACCACCCTCGTCATCGGCCACTGGTCCTACGCCGGCACCGGCTGGGCCACCGAAGGCGAACACGTCCTCGCCATCGCGGCCGCCGCACGCGCCCGCGAGTACGACCAGTGGAAGGCCGAACAGCGCAAGCAGAAGACACACAACTCAGGAGAAGGGACAGAAGGATGAAACCGAAGGCCGGACCGGCAATGATGCCGGGGCTCCCCAGGCTGCTGACCACGGCGCAGGTCGCCGAGGCGCTCGGCGTCGATTCGTCGACCTTGAGCCGCTGGCGCTCGCGAGGCGTGGGGCCGCGGGTGTACTGGCTCGGCAAAGCCAGCCCGCGCTACCGCGAGCAGGACGTGCTGGAGTGGCTGGAACGGAACGCCGCATGAGCGTCCGCAAAACCCCCGGTGGTCGCTGGCGCGGGGTGGTGAAGTCGGGCAGAGAGCAGGTCGCGAGCAAGACCTTCAACACGCGGCGCGAGGCCCTGGCGTGGGTGGCCCGAGAGCGAGCCGCCCTGGCCGGTGGCGTGGACCCTCGAGCCGGGCGGCGTACCGTCCGGGTCCTGCTCCCGGAGTGGCTTCAGGAACGCGAGCACGCCGTCTCACGGAAGACCTTCGTCTCCGACTCGGCGCTCCCCCGCCTCATGCCGCCGGCGCTGTCGGCTCTGCAGATCGGCGCGGTGACCGACCGCGAGGTCACGCGGGCTCTGATCACGCTCAACAAGTCGGGGCTGGCGGAGTCATCGGTGAAGCGCTTCCGTGCGTCGCTGTCGGCGTTCTTCGCCTGGGCTGTCCGCGAGCGGCTGATCACCACCAACCCGGTGACCGGCACTCGCGTCCCCAAGGGCCGGGGCGTGCGCACGGAGATCCGGCCGTTCGCCGAGGACGAACTGGAGTCGTTCTACATGGCCGCATCGGCGCGGGACCAGCGGCTGGCCGACGTGCTGCTGATCGCGTCGTGGACGGGGCTTCGCTGGTCCGAGCTCCGAGAGGTGCGGGTCAGGGACTTCGTGCGCGTGCCGCTGCCGGTGCTCCTGGTCAGCCGAGCCGCACCCGAAGGTGTCGAGGCCAAGGTCGACCAAGTCCGGCAAGAGCCGCCGGGTGCCGGTCGCGGACCGCGTGCTTCCGCTCGTCCAGGCGTGCGCCGCGGGGAAAGGTCCGGACGACCTGCTGTTCACGACCCGGACCGGTCACCAGCTGCACGCCTCAGCGGTCAAGCGGTCGATCGCCTGGTCGACAGTCGCTCCCGGCCGACGCATCCACGACCTGCGGCACACTGCGGCGTGCCTGTGGTTGGCCAAGGGAGTGGACCCGGTGACGGTCCAGGCGTGGCTGGGGCACGAGTCGATCGCCACGACGAACATCTACCTGCACCACCTCGGCTCGTCGGCGGACCGGGCCGGACTGGAGCGTCTGAACGCGCTGGGGGGCGCGGGGGGTGCGCATCCGGAGAGGAACGTCGAATGACAAAGCAAGAACCCCGCCCCTGCGGTGGTGTTTCCGCTGGTGGGACGGGGTTTCGGTGTGGTGGAGCTGAGGGGATTCGAACCCCTGACCTTCTCATTGCGAACGAGACGCGCTACCAACTGCGCCACAGCCCCAAGGTTGCCGGGTGAGACCCGGCGACCGCGTCGGAAAAGATATCACCTGGCCCGGCTCGGGCCGAATCGGCTCAGGACCCGACAGCGCGTCGCTGCTCGGGCTCGCCCTGCTCCTCGGCCGGCTCGACGGCAGCCGACTGCTCGACCAGGGCGGTGTCGGACTCGTCGCGGCCCGAGCTCCACGTGCCCGGGGCGCCGAGGTCGATCGTGCGGACGGTCCGAGCGGCACGCGCCTTGTTGACGTACGTCGGAAGCGTGACCGGCAGGGGGTCCCAGAGGGAGCCGCCATCCGTGGTCTCCACCGACACCGCCACGGTCTCGAGCTCGGCCACCGGGATCTGGACGGTGTCCTCGTCGGTCGAGAAGTTCTCGCTGTCGGCGGGAACGGTGCCGTAGGCCGTGTCGACCCGGATCGCCCGGCGGGGGGCGACCTCGGGAGCAGCGGTCTCGGGAGTCCACAGTGCGTCGTTCTCACGCCGCACCTGACGCCGGCACAGCCAGAGGTAGAGGACGGTGAGCGACACGGGAATCGCCACGCTCCACCAGGGAACGACGGCGAATCCTGCGAGCGCGGCCACGACGACGTCGATGCCGAGGAGGGTGAACGTCACGTGGCGACGACGGCGGGCCGCGGCGCGGGCGGCCGCCCGGCGGGCGGGCCCGCTGCGCTGCGAGGCCGTAGGACGCTCGGAGCCGGCCTGGTCCGCGGCGGGGCGGGAAGGGACCAGGACCCGCTGGGTGGACCGGGGCGGGGTGACCACGAGACGGGCGTTGCGACGGTCGACCGGCTCACGGCGCGCGAGAACGCGCATGGCGGTCGAGAAACGGTCGACGGAACGGGTGCGGGCGACCTCGTCGTGGTGCTTGACGGCCTTGGGAATCAGGTAGGCGGCCCACGCCACAGCGAGTATCACGAAAATGATTCCTGACCAGCCCATGGGATGACCATAAAAGCGTCAACCGAAAAGCCGCCGCAGGCGAGGCGGTGTGTCGCAATACAACTCGTGTGACTCGTGTGATCAGGGGTACTCGCGGGGTCCTTCGGTCTTGAAACGGCGGAGCAGGCCGCCCGGACACTCCTCGACGGTGATCGCGAAGAGCCGGTGGTCGCGCCACTCCCCGTCGATGTGGAGGTACCTCGGCGCGTAGCCGAACTCGGTGAACCCGAGCTTCTGCACCACGCGCAGGCTGGCGGTGTTCTCCGGCCTGATCGCGATCTCCACCCGGTGCATGCCGGCCTCGAAGAGGCAGTGGTCGACGGCCATGGCCACGGCGGTCGGGATCACCCCGTGTCCGGCGTACTTCTGGTCGATCCAGTAACCGACCTGGGCCCAGCGTGCGGAGCCGCCGACGATGTTGCTGACCGTCAGCTGGCCGACGAAGACGTCGTCGACGGTGACCGCGAACGGCATCGCCCGCCCGGCGCGCGCCTGGTGGCGCAGGTCGCGCACCATCGCGCGGAACGTCGCGGGAGCGGTGGTGTCCCCTGGCGGCACCGTCGCCTCCCAGGGCGTGAGCCACTCGCGGTTGCGGGCGCGCACCTCCCGCCACGCCCGCGCGTCACGCAGGCTCAGGGGCCGCAGCCCGATCCGTCCGGACCGCAGCACGACCGGCCAGGCGCGGCTCAGTGGTCGCTCCCCTTGATCTGCTCGACGGCGTGCACGAGCAGCGGTACGACGACCGCGAGACCGTCCTTGACCCCGCCACGGGAGCCCGGAAGGTTCACCACCAACGCGTCGCCGCACACCCCGGCCAGCCCGCGCGACAGCGCCGCCGTGGGCACGCCCTTCGACACGCCGTAGGCCCTGATCGCCTCCGCGATGCCCGGGACCTCCCGGTCGAGGAGCGGTCGGGTCATCTCCGGGGTCAGGTCGGTCGGGGTCAGGCCCGTGCCGCCCGTGGTCAGCACCGCCCGGGCCCCACCCGCCACCGCCGAGCTGATCGCGTCGGCGACGGGCTGACCGTCCGGGACGACGACCGGACCGGTCACCTCGAACCCGAGGTCCTTCAGGGCGTCGACGATCAGCGGCCCGGTGGTGTCCTCGTAGACCCCTGCGGCCGCGCGGTTCGACGCGGTGATCACCGTCGCCTTCACGACCGGGACCAGTCGCCGCTCTTGCCGCCGCTCTTGGACTCGACCCGCACGTCGGTGATCACGGCTGCCTTGTCGACGGCCTTGACCATGTCGACGACGGTCAGCGCCGCGACGGAGACCGCGGTCAGGGCCTCCATCTCCACGCCGGTCCGGTCGGTGGTCCTCACTGTCGCGGTGATCGCCACGGCGTCGTCCTCGACCTCGAGGTCGACGGTCACACCGGAGATGGCGAGCGGGTGGCACAGCGGGACGAGGTCGGGTGTCTTCTTCGCCGCCATGATCCCGGCCACGCGTGCGACACCCAGGGCATCGCCCTTCGGCACCCCTTCACCACGCAGCAGGCCGACCACCTCGGGCGATACCAGCACCCGGCCCGACGCCGAGGCGACACGGGCGGTGACGTCCTTCGCGGACACGTCGACCATGCGGGCCGCGCCGGACTCGTCGACGTGGGTCAGCCGGGCACCCTCGGAGCCGGTCATCAGAAGTCCCGGTCCAGGACCATGACCTGCACCATCGACCCGGGGTCGATCCGGGTGACGTCCTCGGGCACCACGATCAGCGCGTTGGCGTCGGAGAGGTCGCCGACGAGGTGGGAGCCGTGACCGCCGACGGGGGCGACGTGGGCGCCCTGGGCGTCGATCTCGAACTGCGCCCGGACGAACTGCCGCTTGTCCGGCGCGGACGAGAAGCCCTGCTGGCACAGCGCCCGGACGAGCGGGCGTCGGTAGGGCATGCGGCCCATCATCCGGCGGATCGCCGGCACCACGAAGACCTCGAACGAGACGTAGGAGGAGACCGGGTTCCCCGGAAGGGTGAAGATCGGGGTCGCGTCCTCGCCGACCATGCCGAAGCCCTGCGGCTTGCCGGGCTGCATCGCGACCTCGCCGAAGTGGACCGTGCCGAGCTCGCTCAGCACCTCCTTGACGACGTCGTACTGTCCCTTGCTCACGCCGCCGCTGGTGACCACCAGGTCGGCGCGGACCAGCTGGTCGCTCAGCGCGTCGGCGAACTCCTGCGGGTCGTCGGAGACGATGCCGACGCGGTAGGCGATCGCGCCGGCGCTCCTGGCCGCGGCGGCCAGCATGTAGGAGTTGGCGTCGTAGATCGAGTCGTGCCCGAGCGTGGTGCCCGGCTCGCGGAGCTCGGAGCCGGTCGACATGATCACGACCCGCGGACGCGGACGGGTGCGCACCTGCGCGAGCCCGATCGAGGCGAGGAGACCGAGCTGGCGCGGGCCGAGCACGGTGCCCTCCTCCATCAGCACGTCCCCGACGAGGACGTCCTCGCCCTGCCGGCGGATGTGCTGGTGGAGGGTCGACGTCCGGTTGATCCGCACGGTCGCCACCCCGCCGTCGGTGGCCTCGACCGGGATGATCGTGTCCGCGCCCTGCGGCACCGGCGCGCCGGTCATGATCCGGACCGCGGTGCCCGGGGAGAGCGCGAAGAGCTTGGTCTGGCCGGCCGCCGCCTCGCCCACCACGGGCAGGTGGACCGGGTGGTCCTCGGAGGCGCTCGCGACGTCCTCGAAGGACACGGCGTACCCGTCCATCGCCGAGTTGTCGAAGCCCGGCAGGTCGACCGGCGACGCGATCTGCTCGCTGACCGGCAGCCCGAGTGCCTCGAGGAGCGGCTGGTCGTACGGAGGCAGCGGCGTGATCGACTCGAGGATCCGCTCGATGTGCTCGTCGACCGTGCTCCATCGGTCGGTCGGGAAGCTCAAGGAGGCTGGCATGGCTGAACCCTAACCCTCGCCGAGCGTCGCGCCCGCCTCCACACGGCCCGTGCCCTCGGAGGGTGCCTCGAGCTCTACGTCGCCGACCACGGTCACGTCCTTGCCGAAGGTCCAGTCGCCGTGCACGACCAGCGAGGTCGCCCGGCGGATCGACGGAGGCCCCTCGGGGAACCGCTGGTCGAAGTCCGCCACGAGCTTGTAGTGCTTCGAGTCGAGGTCGACGTACGGGATCGCCTTCGGCTGCTGCTCGAGGACGAACCCGTCGCTCAGCTCGTAGCAGTCCGACCGCAGCACCAGCAGGTCGTTGGTCGTCTTCACGGGCACGAACCGGTCCCGCCCGACCTCGATCGTGGTCGCACCGTCGAAGACCTCGATCGCTGCGCCCATGGCGGTCTCGATCTGGATGACCTCGGGGCTGCTCGGGTCCGCCGGGTCGACGGTCTTGGTGTTCTTGATCATCGCCAGGCCCAGCACGCCGTCACGGCGGTCGAGCTCGTCACGCATCGCCTCGAGGTTGAACCACAGGTTGTTGGTGCTCATGAACCTGTGACGGTCGAGGTCGGCGAGGGCGTCCTTGTCCTCGTCGAGGGTCTGCGCGGTCTCGCGCAGCACGATCCGCCCGTCGCTCTTGCGGGTCGCGAAGTGCCCGCCCTTGCGGTCGGAGGGGGTACGCCGCACAGCCTCGATGGCGAAGGGCGCGCCCGACCGCGCGAACCATCCGGCCACCCGGGCGTCGGGGACCGCGCCGAGGTTGTCGGAGTTCGACACGAACACCTGCGTGTAGCCGGCGTCGATGAGGTTCTGGAGCAGGCCGGTGCCACGCAGCGCGGTGTAGATGTCGCCGTGGCCGGGAGGGCACCACTCGAGGTCTGGGTCGGCCTCCCAGGTGACCGGTGTCAGGTCGTCCGCGCGGAGCTTGGGCTCTTTGTTCTGGAGGAACTCCAGAGGCAGGCCCTCGACGGCGAGGTCGCCGTAGGGCGCGAGCGCAGCCATGCAGTCGGCGGAGGTCCGGAAGCTGTTCATGAAGATCAGCGGCAGGCGCGTGTCGTACTGCTTGCGCAGGGCGAGAACCTGCCGGGCGATGACGTCGAGGAAGCTCATCTCCTCGCGGACCTCGAGCAGCGACTTCGCGCGGTCCATGCCCATGGAGGTGCCCAGGCCCCCGTTGAGCTTGATGACGACCGTCGTACCGATGGCCTCACGTGCCGCCTCGTCGGGCACGTCGACGTCGGCGAGCGCCTCCATGTCGAGCGGGTCGATCGTGGACTCGGGGACCATCCCGGTCTCGCCGCTCTCCACGAGCCGGTAGTAGTGGGCGAAGACGTCGATCGCGACCGGGTCGACCCCCGCCGCCTCCATCTTCTTGCGTGCCTGCTCGAGTCCCTCGTCGCTCATGGGTCCGATGCTAGGGGGTGGCGCTACGGTCGGGGGCATGGGTGAGACGGTCGGATCGGCGACGGCGCAGAAGGTGGCGCTGCGCGACCAGCTGCTCACGACCAGGCGCCGTCATCCGCTCGCAGCCGCACGTGAGGACGCGGAGGCGATCGCCGAGCACCTCCTCGACACCCCGGAGGTACGACGCGCGGCGACTGTCGCGATCTACATCTCCCTGAGCAACGAGCCCGGCACCGGCCCCCTCGTCGAGCAGCTGCACGCGCTCGGCCGCCGCCTCATCCTGCCGGTGCTCCTGCCCGACAACGACCTGGACTGGGCCGTCTACCAGGGCCCGCAGGCGCTCGCGCCCGCGAGTCGTGGCCTGCTCGAGCCCCTGGGGCCACGGCTCGGCCCGGAGGCCGTGGCGACCGCGGACGTGGTGCTCTGCCCGGGCCTCGCGGTCGACCGGCAGGGGTACCGCCTCGGGCGGGGCGGGGGCTCCTACGACCGGGCGCTGGCCCGGGTCCCGGTGGGCACGTTCGTGTGCACGCTGCTCTACGACGGCGAGCTGCTCGAGCACGTGCCCGCCGAGCGGCACGACCTGCCCGTGACGGCGGTGGTCACACCGCGTGGGGTCACTCGCCTGAGGCCGGCACCAGCCTGAGGGTGTCCTCCTCGGACTCCTCGACCCGCTTGCGCGAGAAGTACCAGGGCAGGGTCTCCCCCTCCGCCCACAGGTCGGTCTGGTCGACGTAGTGGTCGTGGAACGGATGGCCGGAGACGCCGGTGAGGTTGACCCACCGTGACTCGTCGAGGTCGTCGAGGGAGACCACCATGCGCATGGAGGGTGTCCAGTTCACGTCGTAGCCCTCCGACGCGTTCCAGCCGACCGCGTTGACGACCGACTCCCCGCCGCCCATCTCCCAGCTGCCGCGGTTGAAGAGCCAGCGCACGAGGCCGACATCGGACTGCCCGAGCGACTGGTTCTCGAGGGTCATCCGGTGGTGGTGGCCCCAGGTCCAGTCAGAGGCGCGGCGGGCCTGGTGCCGCACGAGCTCGTCACGGGCCTCGGCCATCGCCTGGGCGAGGATCTCGTCACGGGTCTCGACGGCGGTCTCGGTGTCGACGTCGTCCCACCAGCTGTTGCCGGGGTCGGCGAGCAGCGTGCGCATCACCTCGAACCACCGCTCGCTGCCGTCGGGCCAGACCGACTCCTGCAGCTGGTCGTGGAAGGTCAGCTCGAGCGTGTTGCGCCAGACCGCGTTGTAGTAGGCCGCGGCGGCAGAGCCCGGAGGCTGCCGGTAGTTCCAGCCCTCGAGGAGCCGCTGACCGGCGGAGAGGTACTGCGAAGGCATGAAGACGTCGAGCAGGTAGGGCACGAAGGTCGGCGCGAACCCGTGACGGTCGTCGAGCTGCATCGCGGCCATGTCGTCGACGCTGAACCGCTCCTTGGCCTCGAGCAGGTCGAAGAGCCGCTGGCTGCGGTAGCCGTACCGCGAGGGGGTGCCGATGTAGTACGGGTACTCCTCGCCGGCGATCGCCTGGTTGGCGGTGACGACCATGCCGTCCTCGGGGTCGAGCAGGCTCGGCAGCGCCTCGAACGGCACGTAGCTCCCGGTCCAGTCGTTGGCGGGCGACCATCCCTCGGCGGGGTACTCCCCGGTGTGGCCCGACTTGCGGATCGGGATCAGGCCCGGCGCCTGGTAGCCGATGTGGCCCTCCCGGTCGGCGTACACGAGGTTCTGCGAGGGTGCCGCGAACTCCCGCGCAGCCGCTCGGAACTCCTCCCAGTCCGTCGCCCGGTCGATCATGAACAGCGCGTCCGCCGTGCGGTTGGGGGCCAGCGCGGTCCACGAGATCGCGACGGCGTAGCCGTTGCCCCGCTCGGGGGCGTCCTCGCCGACCGTGGCGTTGGCGCCCACCGTGCTCAGCCGGGCCGACACGTCGGAGAGCAACGGGCCGTGGCGGGTGGAGCGGACCGTGAACGTGAACGGTTCGTCCTCCCCGTGGACCTCGATCGTCTCCTCGCGGGTCTCGAGCGGGCGCCGCTTCCCGTCGTACAGGTAGGACTTGCCCTCGATGCGCTCGAGGTAGAGGTCCACGACGTCCGGGCCGAGGTTGGTGAAGCCCCAGGCGATCTGCTGGTTGTGGCCGATCACCACGCCCGGCATGCCGGAGAAGGTGAACCCGGAGACGTCGAACGGGCAGGCCTCGCTGACCTCGCGGCAGTGCAGACCCATCTGGTGCCAGATGCCCGGGACCGACGGGGTCAGGTGGGGGTCGTTCGCGAGGATCGGCTTCCCGGTGGTGCTGTGCTCGCCGTCGACCACCCAGCCGTTGCTGCCGACGCCCGGCCCCTTGCCCATCAGGTCGGGCATCGCCTCGAGCCCCTCGTTGAGCCGCTCGAGGGAGGCGACGGTCTCCTCGGGCAGCCCGGGACGGGTGGGCAGCCGGGTGTCGCCGTTCGTGGCGTCCTGCTCGAAGACCCGGTCGACCACGGCACCCTGGTTCACGATCGGCTTGTGGCGGTCGTAGGGATAGGGCGGGAAGAGGGAGTCGATCTCTTCCTCGCTGTGGTTGACCGACATGATCGCCCGCTCGATCTCCTCGGTCATGTTGCCGCGCAGGTCCCAGGCCATCGCTTTGAGCCACGCGACGGAGTCGGCCGGCGTCCACTCCTCCGGGGTGTAGTCGAGGCCGTTGAGCGCGAGCACGGAGTATTCCAGCGCCATCTGCGCGGGCTTGTGCGAGTCGATGTAGGCGTTGACGCCGGCGCTGTAGGCCTCGAGGTAGTCCAGCGTCTCGGGGCTGAGCAGGGAGAGCTCCTGCTCGGCGATCCGCCGCCACCCCATCGTGCGGATGTACATGTCGGTCTCGAGCGCGTCCTCACCGAGCAGCTCGGCGAGCCGTCCGGACGTCACGTGCCGCCGGAAGTCCATCTCGAAGAAGCGGTCCTGGGCGTGCACGAACCCCTGTGCGTAGAAGAGGTCCTCGGAGGTGTCGGCGTAGACCTGCGGGATCCCGTTCTCGTCACGGACGACCTCGACCTCACCCGCGAGCCCGGGCACCTCGATCGTCCCGTCGACGGTGGGGAACGGGCGTCGTACGACGGTCACGGCCGCGACCAGGCCGGCGACCAGGAGCAGCACCACGGCGGCGCTGACGTACGTCGCCCAGCGTCCCCAGCTGGGCCAGGACCGGAACCCCGTCGCGGGGGCCGGACCCTTCTCGTGCTCGGCAGGGACGTCGGAGGAGGCGGACACGGCCGCCATTGTGCCGCACCCCTCCGAAGCGGCTGCGTCCCGGGAAGTGGCGGGAAGTTGGCGAATCGTCCCAGCGTTGCGATAATTGGCAGTCGCACCGTGCGAGTGCTAACGACGAGACTTTCCGGAGGACGAGCGTGCCGACCTACCAGTACGCCTGCACTGACTGTGACCACGCCTTCGAGCAGGTCCAGAGCTTCACCGAGGACTCGCTGACCACCTGCCCGCAGTGCGAGGGCCGGCTGCGGAAGATCTTCAACGCCGTGGGCGTGGTCTTCAAGGGCTCGGGCTTCTACCGCACCGACAGCCGTTCGGACTCCAAGTCCTCGTCCGCGACCACGACGAAGGCCGCTCCAGCCGGCGACGCGTCCTCGAGCACGCCTGCCGCCTCGACGCCCTCCAAGAGCGAGGCCGGCGCCGCCTGAGGCAGCCGCGCCACCGGGCCCTGTGGACGACGCGACGCAGGGCCGCCTGATCTTGCCTAGCCTCGGCTGGCATGGAACGCCCTCCGGACCCTTTTCGCACCTCCTTCGCCCTGCGCCGTCGCCGTCTGCGTCGTGCCGTCCTGGCGCGGCGTCGCCCGCTCGCTGCTCTCCTGGCCGCGCTCGCGGTGCTGGTCGGGCTCCAGGCTGCAGCCCCGTCGCCCGCGCCGACCCGAGGGGTGCTGGTCGCCGCCCGCGACCTGGCCGGCGGCACCGTCGTCGGAGCCGGCGACGTGGTGCCGGGGCACCTGCCGCCTGAGAACGTCCCCGCAGGCGCGGTCACGCTGGCCGAGCACGTGGTCGGGCGTACGACGACCGGCCCGGTGCGCGCCGGCGAGCCGATCACCGACGTCCGCCTCGTCAGCGGCTCCCTGCTCGACGGCTACCCCGGCCTGGTGGCCGCCCCGGTCCGCGTCGGCGACCCCGGGGCCGTGGGCCTGCTCGGGATCGGGGACCGCGTCGACGTGATCGCGGCCGACCCGCAAGGTGGCAGCGAGGCGCTGGTCGTGGCCCACGAGGTCCCGGTGGTGGCACTCCCCCAGGCGGAGGACACCGCGCTGGCATCCGGCGGGCTCGTCGTGCTGGCCGTGAGCGAGGACACGGCACGCGACCTCGCCGCTGCCGCGGTGTCGTCCTACCTCTCCGTGGTGATCACCCGCTAGCGTCTGACGTCGACCACGAAGGATGCCGATCGCGGGCTCCGTCCCGCCCTCACGGAGGAACACCATGCTCAAGGGATTCAAAGAGTTCATCTTGCGGGGCAACCTCGTCGAGCTTGCCGTCGCGTTCATCATGGCAACGGCCTTCGCCGTCCTGGTCAACGAGACCGTCAACCTGCTGATGTCGGTGGTCGCCAAGATCAGCGGCGGCAAGCAGCCCGACTTCAGCAAGTGGACCCCGGGCGGCGTCCCGGTCGGCTCCTGGGTCAACGCGGTCATCACCTTCGTGATCCTGGCCGCGGTGGTCTACTTCGTCATCGTCGTGCCTTACAACAGGCTTCAGGCCCGTCGTGCCCGCGGCGAGGAGCCGACGCCCCCGTCGGAGGAGGTCACGCTGCTGACCGAGATCCGCGACGAGCTGCGGGCCCGCAGCAGCAGTGGCACCGTCTGAGCACGACCTCCGACAGCACGAAGAGCGGCCACCCCTCGCCGGGGTTGGCCGCTCTTCCTTCGTCCGGGTCAGCCGTGGTGGGGCGGGACCTGGCTCCTGAGCCACTCGTCGTCCCCGGCACCGCCGCGTGGCGAAGCGCCGTCTCCCCAGCCCTCCGGCCGGTCGTCGCTGGTGCTCTCGGGCAGCGGGTCGCCGAAGGCCGCGGCGAGCCTGCGCCGGCGCTCCGCCTCCTGCTCGCGATCCTTGCGGCTCGCGCTCACCGACCCACCTTCGTCTCCACCTGTGTGCACTCCAGCCAGGACGCGTCGAACCGCGCCCTCCGAGGGGTCCAACCCGTCCGGCACGCGAAGTGTTCCGAGGTGACCCGCAGAGAGCGGGTGACGGGCTCGGCGCGGCGGCCGCTCAGCCGGCGCAGCATCGGGCCCATGAACCCGACCGAGTCACGGCCCACGGCGTCGGCGAAGCCCTGGAGCAGGTCACAGCGACGGACCGGCTCGGCACCCACGTTGTAGACGCCGCTCGGTGCCGTGAGCGCGGCCACGACGGCGGGACCGACGTCGTCGGTGTGCAGCGGGTGCACCCACCCGTCGGGGGAACCCAGGCCGATCGGGCGCCCTCGGCGGGCACCGCGCAGCAGGAACCGGGTCGTGTCGTCGTCGCCGATCAGCAGACCGAAGCGGAGCACCACGCCCTGGCGCAGGTCACTCTGGTAGTCCTGCACGTGCGACTCGGCCACGGCTGCCGGCTCCGTCGCCGAGTTGATGCCCAAGGAGCTCTGCTCGTCGATCCAGTCGTCGCCGTGGTCGGCGTACACCAGGGAGATGCTCTCCTGCACGAGTCGACGCACGTGCGCGTCGCGGGCGGCCGCGGTCACGCGGCGTACTCCCTCGGTCCGCAG
Source organism: uncultured Actinomycetota bacterium (assembly GCA_963701425.1). Classification (GTDB taxonomy): domain Bacteria; phylum Actinomycetota; class Actinomycetes; order Propionibacteriales; family Nocardioidaceae; genus Nocardioides_C. The sequence goes on from CAVPAG010000008.1 coordinate 84,034, forward strand.
GCGGTCGTTCTCCCGCCAGGCCGAGGAGCGAGCGGCGCGGAAGCCGACCGGGATGCGGGTCGCGGCGTTCACGACGGCGTCACAGCCCTCGAACAACGCCACGAGGCTGTCGTGGTCGAAGAGGTCGGCGGACACAGCCGTCGCCCCTCGGGACTCGAGCGAGCCCGCCCTGCCCGGGGTACGCGCCAGCGCGAAGACGTCATGACCTGCGGCGACCAGCGCACGGACCGCCGAGGTGCCGATGACACCCGTTGCCCCCACTACCGCGACCTTCATCGAGGCCTTCTTCCCTCTGCTTGACTCCCCAGTCACCGCCCTAGGGCGAGACATACCCGCACGAACGATAACGGAATCATAACGCCGAGGCGCCCAGAGGCCCTCGCGTCGACTCGGCGACCGGGTCGGAGGCTGCCACCTGGTCCATCGAGGTGGCGATGTTACGAAGGTTCAGGATCAGTCCGCCGTACTCCGGCCAGTGGCGCGCCGAGAGGTCCTCGTCGGAGTAGTCGGAGGCGAGCGCGGCCAGCTTGACGCGGGTCTCCCCCAACCGGCGGGAGTCCGGGTGCTGGATCGACCAGGCGATCTCCTGGAGCAGCCCGGTCCACCGGACGCGGAAGCCTTCGTCCCACTCGTTGGTGTCGGTGATGCTGTGGCCGAGCGTGCGCGCCATGCTGCGGATCTCGGCGAGCGACTGCTCGGTGCGGTCGAGGAGGTCGCCGAACTTGCCCGGCGCGCGGACCACGGCCGAGTGGCGCCGGGGGTTGAGCCGGCCGCTCTCCCGAGCCTGGCGGACCAGCGCCCACGCCTCGTCGACCTCGTCGTCGAGCTCCTGGGTGCGCAGGACCCAGTTGTCCACGTGCTCCTCCGTGCACACGTCGTCGCACTCCGCGGCGATCTCCGCGAGCAGGTCGCCGACGCGGACGCCCACGTCGCGGATGGCCCGGGCCGCCGAGAGGTCGAGCAGTGGCGGCCAGACCAGGGCGTTCACCACGATCCCGACACCGAGGCCGATCGCGGTGTCGTAGAGCCTGCCCAGGAGGACGTGGTCGTCGGTGCTGAAGCCCATGGTGAGCACGACCAGAGCGGTGGCCGCCGCCGTGGTCGCCTCGTCGCGCAGCCACCGGATCTGTCCCAGAGCGAGGGCGGCGAGCAGCATCACCGCCAGCGCGGTCGGGTCGAGCCCGAGCATGTTGCCCGTCGCCCAGGCGAGCAACACCCCCAGCACGGTCGCGGTGATCTGCTTGGCGCCCTTCCAGAACGACCGGTAGACGGTCGCGTGCACGACGAGGAGCGCGGCCCACGGCGCGAGGAACGGCTGGGGAAGGTCGAAGACCTGCGCGGCGACGACCCAGGCCACGACTGCCGCCACGACGGTCTTGACCTGCTGGATCAGCTCGGTCCAGGCCACCGGGTCGCGCAGTCGCTCCCTGGCGGAGGCCCGGAAACGGGCATACGTGTCCATCGGTCTCCCTCCTGCATCCATCTCCCTTGCCCACGGGACGGTCCTGGGAAACGGGGGCGTTTAGCAGGGAGAGGGTCGGATAACACCTCGGGGTCCGACGTACGACCATCCAGCAGGAGGATCCATGACCGATACGTCCAGCCGGCTCAGCGGCAAGCAGGTCGCCTTCCTCGTGGCCGCGGAGGGCATCGAGCAGGTCGAGCTCACCGAGCCGTGGAAGGCCGTCGAGGAGGCCGGAGGCACCCCGAAGCTCGTCTCCCCCAAGCCCGGCAAGGTCCAGGCGTTCCACCACCTCGACAAGGCCGACACCTTCGAGGTCGACCTCCCGGTGGCCGAGGCCGACCCGGTCGCCTTCGACGCGCTGGTCCTGCCCGGCGGCGTCGCCAACCCCGACGCGCTGCGCCTGAACAAGGACGCGGTCGGTTTCGTGCGCGCGTTCGTCGAGTCGGGCAAGCCGGTCGCGGCGATCTGCCACGCGGCATGGTCGCTGGTGGAGGCGGACGTCCTGAAGGGCCGCACGCTCACCTCGTGGCCGAGCCTGCAGACCGACGTGCGCAACGCCGGCGGCACTTGGGTCGACGAGGAGGTCGTCGTGGACGGCAACCTCATCACCAGCCGCAAGCCCGACGACCTGAAGGCCTTCAACGCCAAGCTGCTCGAGGCGCTGTCCTGATCCTCATCACCTGATCCTCAGCGCCCGAACATCGGCACCCGAACATCGGCACCCGGGGGATCAGCGCGGGGAGCCCGCCCCTCGCGGGATGAACACCGGCTCCCCGCGCTCTCCCACGGCCACGTCGAGGACGGCGTGGTTCTCCCCGCCGCCGAGGTAGCTCTGGTTCGCGACGAGGATGCGCCGGCCGAGGAACGTCGCACTCGACGGCGTGTCGAACGGGATCTCGCTGCCGTTCTCGCCCGTCCCCGGCGCCTCCGGGAACCGCTCGAGCTCCGTGCCACCCCGACCGAGTACGACGACCTGGGCGCTCAGCCCCGCGTTCGCGATGTAGATGCGCCCGGAGCGGCCGATGCCGAACCCGTCGGGCAGCTCGCCCGGGAGGCTCTGCCACAGCAGCCGCATGCGTGCCGGTCGACCGTCCCGGATCGGGACCCGGTAGAGCTTCCCGCGCGTCGGGTCGGCCTCGCCGAGCCCGGCGGAGGTCTGTTGGGCCACCAGGAGGGCGCTGCCTGCTCGGGGCGAGCAGCATGCCCGTCGTACCGAACTCGACGCCGTCAAGGCGACGGTCGGCCAGCCACACACGCGCCTGGCCGCCACCCGGCGGGACCCGCCAGATGACTGCCTGGCCGTAGTCGGTGACGTACAGCTCGCCCCTGGGCCCCCATGCCGCGAAGTTCGGGACAGCCGGCTTGTCGACGAGGTTCGGCGAGCAGCCGCTCTCCTGCTCGGGACCGCAGGTCGGAAGGTCGCGGAAGGTCGCGTAACGGGTGAACCGGCCGGTGCGCGGGTTCAGCATGAGCGCCCGCGACCGCGACTTCTCCAGCAGCACCAGACGGCCGCGGGCATCGCTGGTGGCCACCTGGACGCCGTGGGCCTTCGAGAGGTCCTGTCCGGGCACCGTCCACGACCGCTGCAGCGTCCCCTCGGCGGTCCACTCGAACACCCGCGAGCGGATGCTGTCGCCACGGGGGTTGGTGTACGTGCCGGCGTAGACGCGGCCGTTCGGGTGGGCGTAGACGAACGCCGGGTAGCCCGGGTTCGGGACGCGTGAGAAGACGCGCGTGTCCCAGCGGGAGCGCTCGGCCTGCGCGACGGCGCCGGACGGGACCACGGCCGCAGCAGCGAGAGCGGCGACGGCGGCTACGGCGATGACGACTCGGTTCCTCACAGTCGCTCCACCACCTCTCGTGCGGCGCGGTCGCCGGCTCGGACCGCCCCGTCCATGTAGCCCGACCAGTAGGTCGAGGTCTCGGTCCCGGCCCAGTGCACGCGGCCGAACGGCTTCCGGATCATGTGGCCGAAGGCGGTCGTGGTCCCCGTGCCGAGGAGCGCGACGGGACCGCCCATCGTCCAGCGCTCGTGGGTCCAGTCGTGCTCGACGTACTCGACCGGTTTCAGCGCCCCGGGGCCGACCACCTTGGCCAGGCCCTCGAGAACCGCCTTGCGACGGGCGGCGAGCGGCTGCACGCCGTACCGCTCCCAGGTCGAGCCGCCGATGAACGCCAGAAGCACCCCGACGCTCGCGTCGGCCGGGCTGTTGTCGAAGCAGATCCGGACCGCGCCGTTGTCGCAGACCCCCATGCCGGTGAGGCCGTCCTTGCGCCAGAACGGCTTCTCGTACACCGCGTCGGCCTTCATCAGCTGGCCCATCGGCATCCGCTGGAGCAGCTGCATCTTCTTCGGCGGCAGGAAAGGGAACCAGTCGATGGCGAGCGCGGTCGCCGGGGGCGCGGCGACTATGACTCGCTTCGCCCGCACCACACCCCGGTCGCTGGTGACGACGACGCGGTCGCCGTGCTGCTCGACACGTCGCACGGCGGCGTTCAGCGCCACGATGTCGCCGAGACGGCGGGCGAGCCGCTGCGGGATCAGGCCGGAGCCGCCCACGAAGCGGGAGTCCTGCGCGCCGCCCGCCGTGTCCGAGGAGCGCTCGAACGAGCCGGGGCTCCGCTCGTTGCCCGAGGCGGCGATGTACCAGAGCAGGAACAGCAGCGACATGTCCCGGCCGTCCGACCCGAAGGTGGGCTGGAGGTAGGACAGCAGGAGGTTGAGCACGGCCGGGTTGGCGCTGTTCTCGGCGACCCAGTCATGGAAGGTCGTGGAGTCCCACTCGAGGGCCTTCGGGGCCGCCCAGGGCGCATCGACGGGCACCTCCCGCGACATCTCGTTGATGCGCGTGATCAGCTGTGCCGCGTCGGGGAGGATCAGCGGGTCGGGCGGGACGGTCCCCTGGTAGCGGGTGGCACGGTCGCCGGAGACGTAGACGTTGTCGCCGGTGACGTACTCCTTGAAGGTCTTGACACCCAGATCCTTGGCAAGGCGGAGCAGGTGGTCCTGCGTCGGGCCGACGAAGGCGCCTCCGGACTCGATCACCGCGCCGCTGCGCAGGGTGTGGTTGAGGATGCGTCCACCGACCCGGTCGCGCGCCTCGAGCACGAGGACGGAGCGGCCGGCGTTCGCGACGCGGCGGGCCGCCACGAGGCCGGAGAGCCCGCCCCCGACGACGACGACGTCGACGCTTCGCGGCAGGCCTCCCTGCCGCGTCGCCGCCTCCGCGGGGGTGGCGAGCCCGCCGGCGGCGATCATCCCCGCGCCCACGGTCATCCCGCCGAGCAGCCCACGTCTGCTCACACCTGCTGCTCCGGTGGTCCAGCCTGTCGAGACCATCTCTCCCCAATCGCGAAACGTTCCGGTAACGTGAATCCGTGTCAGGTTCGGGTTCAGCCTAACGAAGGGTCCCCTTGTCTCCCTCCAGAGATTCCAACGAGCGAGCTGCCGGAAAGCGACGGGTGCCGCAGCAGTCCCGCAGCATCGAGCGGGTCGAGCGGATCCTCGACGCCGCCGCGCAGCTCGTCGTCGCCGAGGGAGTGGACGACCTGAGCACCCGGGGTGTGGCCGACCTCGCCGGGGTGCCGGTGGCCTCGCTGTACCAGTACTTCGCCGACAAGGACGAGATCCTGCTCGCCCTCGTCGAACGGGACGTCGCGGAGATGGACGCCCAGGTCTCCACCGACCTGGGGAAGCTGGAGGTGCTCAGCATCGGCTCGATCGTCGAGACCACGATGCGGGCGTTCGTGAAGGTGTACCTGCGGCGACCGTCCTTCGTGGTGATCTGGCTGCGGGGACGCACGAACACCGCGATCAACGAGTTCTGCCGCGCGCACAACAAGCGGGTCGCCGCGGACCTCTTCCGCCTCGCCCAGGACGCCGGGCTGCTCCGTCCCAGGACGCGACGGCTCCACGCAGAGCTCGCCGTCGAGGTGGGCGACCGGGTCTTCCAGCTCGCCTACGAGACGAGACTGCGGGGCGACAAGGCGATCGTCGAAGAGGGCATCGAGCTGGTCCGCAGCTACCTCGAGCGCCAGGCCGCACCCGCCGGTCTCGAGGGAGTGCGGCTGTGAGCGCCGTCCTCGACGAGACGCGTTCCGCGGTCGCGGCGGCCTCGCGCCGGCTCGCAGCAGAGGGCCTGCTCATCGGTACGTCGGGCAACGTCAGCGTCCGGGTCGAGGGGCACGTCGCGGTGACCGCCACCGGGGCCGACCTGTCGCGGGTGACCCCTGCCGAGGTCACGGTCGTCGACCTGACCGGCCGGGTCGTCGCGGGAGACCTCGAGCCCACCTCCGAGATCGACCTGCACCTCGGCGTCTACGCGCGACACGACGCCCTGGCCGTCGTACACACGCACGCGCCGGCTGCGACCGCCCTGTCGTGCGTGCTCGACGAGCTGCCCTGCATCCACTACCAGCAGCTCGCGCTCGGGGGCACGGTGCGCGTCGCGCCGTACGCCACCTTCGGCACGCCCGAGCTCGCCACCTCGGTCGTCGAGGCGCTGACCGGGCGCAGCGCCGCGCTGATGGCCAACCACGGGTCGGTGACCACGGGGGCGAGTCTCGACAAGGCCGTCGAGAACGCGCTGCTGCTCGAGTGGCTGTGCACGGTCTACCGCAGCGCGAACGCCCTCGGGGAGCCCCGCGTGCTCGACGACGAGCAGCAGGCCGCAGTCGTGACCGCCGCGATCGAGCGGAAGTACGGAACCACCCGGAAGCTGGGCGAGAGCCCGGCCGAGAAGAAGGAGAGCCGATGACCGGCATGAACGTCGTCGCCATGGGCGTGCACGTCCTCGATGTGCACGTGCGACCCGTGGACGGCATACCCGAGCGGAACGACGGCCAGATCGTCGACGAGATCATGATGTCGGCGGCCGGGACCGCCGGCGGCACGGCCACGATCCTGCGCAAGCTGGGCGCGAGCGTCCAGAGCTTCGGCGCGGTCGGGAAGGACCCGCTCGGGGACACGCTGGTCGGCCTGCTCGAGGCCGCGGGCGTCGACACCACGCACCTCGTCCGACGAGGGGCGGTGCAGACCTCCGCGAGCGTGCTGCCCGTCCGCCCCAACGGCGACCGGCCCGCGTGGCACTGCGTCGGCGCCAACGGCGTGTACACCGTCGACGACGTGGACCTCGAGGCGATCGCCTCGGCGACCCACCTGCACCTCGGCGGCCCGGAGTTCCTCGGCGGCGAGGCGGCCGCGAAGGTGCTCTCGCACGCGCAGGCCAACGGTGTCGTGACCTCGGTGGACATGCTGGCGCCGGGCGAGCCCTCGATGCTCGAGTGGGTGGAGGCCGCGCTCCCCCACACCGACTACTTCCTGCCCAACGACGAGCAGCTGCTCGGGCTGACCGGCGCGTCCTCGCTGGAGGAGGCGGCCCGGGTGATCGTGGGCAAGGGTGCGGGGTGCGTGGCCGTGACCCGTGGCGCCGAGGGCGCGCTCGTGGTGACCGCCGAGCAGACGATCGCGGTGCCGGCGTTCGAGGTGGAGGTCGTGGACACGACCGGCTGCGGCGACGCCTTCTCGGCCGGGTTCCTGCGCGGCCTCGCCGCCGGAAAGGACCTCGAGGCAGCCGGTGTGCTCGGGTCGGCCACGGCCGCGCTCGTGGCACAGGGGATGACCACCGACCACGGCGAGTTCGACCTCGTCACGGTCGAGAAGCTCGCCGCCGAGGCGCCCCGGCGCTGAGCCCTGCCGGTCAGGTCAGGCGCAGAGGCCGTTCTCGGCGGCCTCCGCCGCCTGCTCCGCCTCCTCCTCGGGAGTCGGGGACGGGCCCGCGGACGCGCTCTCGCTCGGCTTCGAGCTCGGGCTGCCCTTGCTCTCGTCGGGCTTGCCGCCCGGCGTCTCGGCGGCCGTGGTGACCTCCTTGCTCAGCGCCTTGCTGAGCTCCTGGTCGTGGCGCAGGAGCTTCCAGAGCCGGTCGGCCTCGGGCGCCCAGACCAGGCGGTTCGGGTCCGGCTCGTAGGACTCCCACGGCACCGTGAGGAACTGGATGTTGTCCAGACCGATGTTGCGCACCTGGTTCGCGATGCTGCCGAGCTCCTTGAGGTTCGCGAGCTCTGGGTCCGTGGTCAGCGACTTCGTCGCGGCGTCGAGGAAGTTGTAGAGCTTCACGGGGTTGGCGAGGGTGCCGGCCGAGATCGCCTTGTTCGCCATCGTCGCCAGGAACACCTGCTGGCGCTTCATGCGTCCGATGTCGCCGTTCTCCGACAGCCCGTGGCGCAGGCGCACGTAGTCGAGCGCCTGGTCGCCGTCGGCTTCGTACGACCCGGCCGGGAGGTGGATGTTGCCGATGTAGTCGTTGACCTCTTCCGGCACGCAGATCGGGATGCCGCCCAGGGCGTCGACCATGTGCCGGAAGCCGTCGAACTCGACCACGACGAAGTGGTCGACCCGGACGCCGGTGAGCTGCTCGACGGTTCGCTGCGTGCAGCCCGGCCCACCCCTGGCGTACGCGGTGTTGAACATCGCGAACTCGCCGGGGATGGTCTCCCCGTCCTCCGTGAGGCAGTCGGGACGCTCGACCATCGCGTCACGCGGGAGGCTGACGCCGTACGCCCGCTTCCGGTCCGCGGAGAGGTGCAGGAGGATCGTGGTGTCCGAGAGGCCCGGGGTGTCGCCGCCGATGTTCCCGCTCTGGCCCTCACGGGTGTCGGAGCCGAGCAGGAGGATGTTGAGCGGCTCGAGCGGCTCACCCTCGGCGACCACCTTGTCGGGCCGGTCGTCGCCGAGCGTGTCCGACACGTCGAGCCCGGTGATGTTGCCCTCGAGGTGGCGGTAGACGAAGAGCCCGCCGAAGACGACGGAGAGGGTCACGACGACCGCTGTCAGCGAGGCGGCACGGACGGCGCGTTTGCGGGCAACCTCGTGGTCTCGGTGGCGTGCGGGGTGGGACACGGCAGGGGTCTCTTCGGTCGGGTCCGACATTTCGGACGTTCGGCGGGAGGCCACGCCGGAGGATACGTGGGCTGCAGTCCATTGTGTGTCGCGAATCGCGGAAATACCACTTGACGGTTATCTCAGCCGAGTCGTGAGACATGTGTCAACCAGCGTGACGCCCGGTCCGCGTCAGCAGTCCGGGGGTGGCGTGGCGAGCTGTCTGGTCACGTCCTCGCGCAGCCACACCGGGCTGCCACAGACCTCGGCTGCCACGTCGTACCGCTCCTCGATGAGGTCGCGCAGCCGTGACTCCTCGTCGATGTCCCAGGAGTTCAGGCCGTTGATCTCCACGATCCAGGTCGGCGCCTCGGGACCGGCGATCGTCGCCCGCAGCCGCGTCTGCTCCGGGTCGAGCGTGCGCATCGGCAGGCTCCACAGGTAGGGGTACGGCGAGTCCATGTCGGCCGACTCGAGCACCGCGGCCTGACCGTAGGCCACGAACCCGGTGTCCCCAGGCGCGCTCGACGCGGCGAGCCACTCCCCGGTGCGGTGCTGGAACCAGCCGTACGGCGCGAACGCGTAGGAGAGCGTCAGCAGGACCGTGCCGAGCAGCGTCGCGCCCACGGTGACGGCCCCTGCCCATCGCATCCGACGGCCGGCGCGCGAGGCGGCCGGCGCCACCACACCCGCTGCGAGCGCCGCGGCCGGCGTGAGCTGGAGCAGGTAGTGCAGCCAGAAGCTTCCGCCGGCCGCGATCGAGACCACCCCGAAGAGCAGCACGGCGGTGATCGCCCAGTGCTCCGGGGCCAGCCGCAGCCGCCAGGGGCGGACGGCCGCCAGCCAGCAGACGACGATGGCCAGGAGCCCGCTGAGGAAGCCCAGGACCAGCAGGGTCACTCCCCGGACGATGGAGGCCCGGGGGTTGTTGTCCCAGATCACCTCGAAGGCCGAGCCGCGGAACTCGGCCAGGTCGCGCCACATGCTCGACAGCTCGACCCCGGCCGCCGACGCCCAGACCCAGACCAGCACGTGGGGCACCAGCACGCCGAGGAGCGCGGCGGATGCCACCGCCACCTCGCGCGCGCCGACCCGGCGCAGCGCCCACGCCGACGTCACGACGAGGACGCCGATGAAGAGCAGCCCGTCGAGGAAGTTCTGCTTGACCAGCGGCGCCGCCCCCGCGAGCAGGCCGGCAGCGCACGCCAGACCGACCCGCCACGGGGTCGAGCCGGCGCGCCAGGCCGAGAGGCACAGCGCGATGGAGGCCATCACCAGGGTTGCCGCGAACAGCTCGCCGTCCGCCTGGTCCGCCGAGAGCGCCGGGGAGCACATCAGCGCGGCCGCGACCACCGCGGCCCATCGGGCTCCGGGGCGGCCCGCCAGGATCTCCCCCGCGCGCCAGGCGGCGAGGACGAACACGAGGACGAACGGGATGGAGATGACCCGGATCATCGGGTCCCAGTCGGTCAGCGCCGCGGCCCGGAAGATGAGCATGAGCAGCGGCGGCCGATCGACGTAGTAGTCGCCGTACAGGAACTCGCCGCCCGAGTGCCAGTGCCGCGCGATGAGCAGGTAGCCGCCCTCGTCGGTGCGCAGCGGGTGCCTCACGTAGGTGAGCCGCACCAGCACGACGCCGAGGCACAGCCAGAGGAGAAGCCGTCGCGTCGGTATTCGGGCCGCGGCTCCCCCGATGTCCACCCCCCGAGACCTCAGCAAGGTCACTTCTCCATTGAAGCGCCGGCGGCCCCGGTCCGCTGGTGTCTTCCGACTTGTCCGGGTGGTCCGAGGTGGTCACGGCCGGGGGGTCCTTCGGCTCATGCGCATGCGTGCGTGCCCGCCATACATTCACGGTGTGGCAGCGTTGTTGGCTGCGGGAGTCGTCGTACTCGTGCACCTGACCTATCTGGTCTACGCCGCCGTCGGCGGCTTCCTCGGGCTGCGTGGCCTGGTCTGGCTGTTGCCCCACGTCATCTCGACCGCCTGGTCGATCACGGTCACCGTCACCCCGGTCAACTGCCCGCTCACGGCCCTGGAGAGGTGGCTGCTCGAGCTGGGCGGGCGGACGCCGTACGACGACAGCTTCACCGCGCACTACCTGCGCGACGTGGTCTACCCGGTGCAGTACGAGACCGAGATCTGGCTGGGGATGATGGCGCTCGCCGTGTTCTCCTACCTCCTCGTGCTCGGCTCCCACATCCGGACCGACCGGGCACCGGAGCGTCCGCACGTCCACATGCGCGGAACCGGCTGAGGCCCGGCTGCGTCGTACCTGCATGAGACGCACCCTCGTCACAGCCGTCGCCGCCGCTGTCCTGCTCGCCGGGTGCAGCCTCGGCGAGCCCGAGAGAGTCATGGGTGGCGGCGACATGGCCTGTGCGGCCCTGGTCGACTACGACGGTCACCGGTACGTCGGGCACGGCGACCTGAAGCGTGACCCCGAGACGACGGGGCGGATCGGGTCCGGAACGACGGTGGGCTGCGACGACGGCAACGGCGCCGCGCCGGACCGTCACGTGGAGGTCACGGCGCTCGCCGACGTCCCGCCGCGGGCAGGCCGTCCTGGTCGAGGGACAGCTGTACGTGCGCGCCGACCGGCCGGTGCCCGAGACCGTTGCCTCCTGGATGGAAGCGCCGTCCTGCGACAGCGCGGGGCGTTTCGAGCTCCGCGGCGACTGGATCGGTGTCAAGACGTCGCACCGGCCGAGGTTCGACGGTGACCTACGCCCGCCGTACCGCGTCGGGGTCCACGTGACCGAGGGACCGCAGGAGTACGTCGGCGCCACGATCCGGATCCGCGTGACCGAAGCCACGGAGCCGGCCATAGGGCCGAAGGACGTGAAGAGCTCGCTGTGGGAGGGCGGCGGTCTTGTCGCCGAGGTGCGCTGCGAGGACGGTGGCTTCGTCGCGACGGCGCTGACGAGCACCCCCGGGTGAGACGAGGCCCAGGTACGTCGTACCTGGGCCTCGACCGAAGGCGCGTGACGCGCCGGGACGCGTGCTTACCTCCTCACGATCCGGAAGCTCCACCGCTCGACGGTCCGGAGATCGCCTGGGTCGGTGGCCACGATCCTGACCACGTGTCGCCCGAGTGACAGCCGCAGCGTTCGCGTCAACCTGTCGGTCGACGTGTCGTAGCTGAAGCTCTTGCCGCTGCCGTCCACGAACAGCCTGATGTTGCTGCTCGTCAGGTTCGTCTCCGCGTCACGGACGAACGCCCTGATTCGCGGCGTCCGGTCCCGCAGGCGAGCGCCGGGGACGGGCCGAAGCCCGGTGATCTCGGGCGCCGTGTTCGCCGGAGGCGGCGGCGGGGGCGGCGGAGGTGGTGGTGGCGGCGGCGGTGCGACCGCCTGCCAGTCGGGGAACAGGTCCCGCACGTTGTTGGCGGTGTTGGTGAGCCTGTCCAGGCCTCCACCATCGGCGTTCATCGAGTAGATCTCGATGTTGCCGCCGCCGTCCCGGTTGGTGACGAAAGCGATCTTGGTGCCGTCGGGGGAGTACGCCGGCTGGGCGTCGCCCACGTTGTTGGTCGTGAGCCGGTCCAGCCCCCCGCCGTTGGCGTTCATGCTGTAGATCTCGGGGTTCCCATCGCGTTCGCTGCGGAAGGCGATCCTGCTCCCGTCGGGCGACCACGAGGGCTCCGTGTCGAGCGCGCCGTTGTTCGTGAGGCGGTCGACGCCCGAACCGTTGACGTTCATCGTGTAGATCTCCGGGTTACCGTCCCGGGTGGACACGAACGCGATCTTCGTCCCGTCAGGCGAGTACACCGGCTGGGTGTCCTGCACGTTGGCGGCGGTGTTGGTGAGCCTGTCGAGGCCAGTGCCGTTGGCGTTCATCGAGTAGATCTCGACGTTCCCGCCGTCACGGTTGGTCCTGAAGGCGATCCTGGTGCCGTCGGCCGAGTAGGCCGGGTCCTCGTCGGACACGTTGTTGGCGGTGTTCGTGAGCCGGTCCAGCCCCCCGCCGTTGGCGTTCATGCGGTAGATCTCGTTGTTGCCGTCGCGGTTGCTGGTGAAGGCGATGTCCGTGCCAGCAGGTGAGTACGCCGGCTGCTCATCCGAGGCGCCGTTGTTCGTGAGCCGGTCCACGCCGGTGCCGTTGGCGTTCATGCTGTAGATCTCGTTGTTGCCGTCCCTGTTGCTGCTGAACGCGATCCGCCCGTTGTCACCCGGGAAGGCCGCCTGAGCAGGTGCGGTGCGGCCGCCTGCCGCGACCACAACGAACGCCAACGCGGCGGCCAACGCCAGCACGAGGGCGATGACGGCCGGCTCCCTGATTCGAATGGATGTCATGTGTGCTCCTCCTCAGTCGGAGCTCGGTTGTTCGTCGTCAGGTACGTCCCGGCACAACGGCGACACGCGGCAGCGTCGTGCCGCGCATTGGAACGGAACTCACGTCGAGCTTCTCGTCGCCTTCGTGATGTGTCGGTTCACCCCAGGTCCACCCCCGCCGGCATGCGGGCGTGAGGGACGACCGGAACCATCTGACCTCGAACCTCGAGGCCACGGTTGCTCCCGCCAGGCGCCTCGGATCTGGGAGGCCCTCCCCACAGGGGGCTGGATCGTGACTCTGTAGTTCGTCTCTCCACTCTCTGCACCCGCGTTCGAGAGGACAAGATTAAAAAGGACCCACCGATGTGGCACAGGCGAACCAGGCTCCCTGGCCCAGGCAGGGTAGGCAGGCGGGTCCGCAGGGAGCGTCGTCGCCCGTGATGGCGCTCTTGCCGGTCATGACCGAACCGGCCGGGTGTCGGCCGAGCGCGGGGTCATCGGGGTGGTTCGTGGCTGCGGGAACTCGCTGACGGGCGCCTGGAGATCGCGGGAGCGTTCCCGCCGGCGGCGACCGCGGATGTGGTCGTCGACGGGGTCGAGGTCGTCTACGAGGTCGCGGGGCACCTGTACCGCGACACCGCTGAAGTGATGCTCGGCATCTGCGGGACCGAGCCGCAAGGGTGCCGGTCGGAGCACTGTCGCTGACCCTGCGATGACCTAGCCAGGACAGGCATCAGCCGGAGCCGGATCCCCGACACGACGCGGTGCAGGCGGCGCTTCGCTCCGGCAGCCCGCGGTGACCGGGCGGGCAACCGGCACCGCAGGGCGAAAGCTGGGGTAACGGCTCGGCTATCCTTCGTGCTGCAGGCACAGACCCGCCCTGTTGCAGCGAGGGTTTCTGCCATGCGCCGCCCTCGTAGCTCAGGGGATAGAGCGTCGGTTTCCTAAACCGTGCGTCGCAGGTTCGAATCCTGCCGGGGGCACCCAGCAAAACCGCAGGTCAAACGGCCTTTTCACGGTCCGGCACCTCCTCGTCGAACAGCATCGGATCGGCCGCAGTACACATTCTGTACACACCCGCCTGGCGGGCCGCCTCGTCCAGTCGCGCCGCCACCGCGTCGAGCTCGTCCCGACGAGGACCTCCCCGAGGGGTTCGAGGTCGTCTCCAGCTGGGTGTTCGTCGGCGGTTGTGCAGTCGTGCTGTCCTCGCCAGGGCCGATCACTCTGTCGCTGGCGATCAGGGTCGTGCTGAGCAATGTCTGGGTGACCCGTTCGGCGAGGGTTCCGACGGCCAGGGCACTGACCATAGGGCCCTTTTCGGGCAAACCAGCGTCACCAATCGGTCGGAATCGGCGCGACCTGTTGACAGGAATGGAGGCCGATATCGGGTCCCGGCTGAGGTTGTCTGGGGACGTCTGCGGCCGTTCGCTGTCAGCCGCGCCTGTTGCGGGCAAAACCGTGGCGGAACTCGTCGAACAAGAACTCGAGGAATCTCGAATACCGAGACCCGGAGGGCGTGGTCCTTCAGACGAAACGGCTCGGCGAAAGCACGGACATACCGAAGAACGGGCGTTCGATCTACTGAGCCACGTGTACCCGAAACGTGAACGCGGTCGGCGAGGTTGAGAGCCACCATAGGCGGCCCTCCAACGAGCATGAGGTCCGCGCAGGCGTTCTGTCCTGCGTTGTTTCACGGGAATTGGATCCGGCTCCAGCTCAACTGGGTCGCTGGGGTTACTGGGGATGACAAGGGTGACGACGGATACGGCGAAGGAGAGGCAGCTTGCGCTACCTCGTCGCTTCGGTTTGGGCAGCTTCCACGCTTCGGTGCACGCCGGCGTACGTGGCGGTCATGTCCCCTTCGTCGCGGAACTCGAGCCGCCACCCGGTGAAGACGCGACTGATCCTCCAACGCCTGCCCCCTCGGCTGGTGCCCGTGTAGGTTCCGTGGTCTTCAACGAACTGAATGTCCATGTCCGAGCTCCTTACGTGTGGTCACGGGACGGACATGACGACTCGCCGCGCAGGTGAGCCGCTGAAGGCGTAGCTCGTCTCGCAAGGCGTACGGCACCGGGTGGCCGCGCTGGTCCAGGCTCTTGACGTAGGCCTCCAAGGCGTCAAGAAGCGCGACGCGTGCGTTCGGCTCCAGACCTCTCTGAGGCAGGTGTCGCTCGTGCGCCCAGGCCGCCCTTGCGCTGAGGACCGCCTGCCACAAGCCCGTCGCGGTCAGGCGTCCTGGGGTGGGCGAAGGGTCGAACGGAACTACGAACACAGATTGCTCGGGCATTGTCAGCTGCCTTTCAACCGAGTGGAGAGTCTCCCCATTGAAGGCGCCCTGCGCGGTGTCTCCCAGTCTACGGGGATGGACCCGACTTCGAGGGTCGCTGCCTGCCCTGGCAGGCCGGGCGCAAGCATCCGCCGCCGCTGAGTGCGCGGTCATGCTGATGTGCGGATGTTCGCCTGGTCGCCTGGTCACCACGTCGTACACAACTCTGCTGGACTCAACTGCGCACTCATTCAGCCGCTGAGCGGAAGCACGATCACGCCGAGTCGAAAGGATTGCGACCCCGGCATCTGCTTCGATGACCTGGTGGATCTCAAAGCGGCCCGGATTGCCGCCACCTGCGACAGTCAACTGGCTGCGCCTGATCCCACGGACACGGCGGGGGTGGCTGCCAACGTGCGTGAGGGGATCTGGCCGATCAACGGTCTGCGCCACGCTCGCGAGGGGAACTCCTGCGGCTGGTACATCTGGGCAGGCGAGGAACTCTCCCAAGATCCCGACTTCTTCTCGCCACTTCACGTGGCCCATCTGTCCGAGTGGTGTCCGGCAGTCCTGCCGTATCTGGGGCTGGGTCCGGGGTGGCGTTTCCTCATCGCGCCCGGCTATGAGGACGTCTGGTTCGATTCCTCACTCCTCGACCCGGAGGCCTGACCTTAGGACGCACATGCCGCAGGTAGCGTGCGCTGCGGCCATCCGCACATAGCCGCTGTCCGCTCGGTCCTCCGCTCTTGGCAGATGCGGACCCATCCCAGACGCGACGGGTGCACGCCTATGGCAGCACCTCGCCATGCGCTCGCGCATCTCGCGCTGCTCGGCGCCGATGATGATGAGGAGGAGCTCACGGACCGAGGCTGCTCAGCCCTCTCCCTGTCTGAAACCAACACCACCTACGACGAACACACCGCCTGGCCAACAGTTCACGACGCCGCCGCTTGACGTCCTAAGAGCATGGGATGTCTGTCATGCCGCAGTTAGTGAAAGCGCGGCCCCTACCGATGCGCGGTGACCCAGCTCGTTCAGCACCGGCCAGAATTGTCAGCCGTGGCGCTTCCTCGGCCCCAACCTCGATGGTGGGCCTGCAACCAGGTACGCCAGAGCACCGAGGCCGGGGACGATGAGGACGATGAGCCCCCACGTGAGGCGCGATAGGCCGTCGGTCGGCCACTCGCGGTCCTTGCGGTTGAGTAGGTCGATAAGCGCCCACCAGGACAGGAGCCCGAGGCCGATCAAGAGCACGAACACCAGGTCGCCGGCAGTGCCGCTTATCTTCACGGCGAGACTCTCTCATGGACCCAACGGGCGCTGCCTGGAGCGTGCCAGGAGACGCGCCCTTCTGTGAACGTCCGGATTTGCCGCAAGTCGAGCGCACCAATCTGCCGATGGGTGGGCACGTCGTCTGTCCGCCCACTGAGAAGCCCGGTTGTGAGTGACCGGCATCGCGTGTGCGGTGCCCGGCCACGCCTCATGAGAGGCAACATGGCACGCATGTCCCTGCCTGCCCCCACGCTGCACACCGCTCGCCTGCGACTCCGTCCCTTCGACGACGCGGATGCGAACGCCCTCTTCGCGCTGCACAGCAGCGCCTACGTGCTGCGTTACTGGGACGCGCCGCCGTGGAGCGAACGCGTGCGCGCCGAGCGGTTCATCACGGCTTGCAGGCAGATGGCAGAGGAAGGCACCGGGACACGGCTGGCCGTGGACCATGTCTCCGACGGGGCGTTCATCGGCTGGTGCAGCCTGAACCGGTGGAACCCGGACTACCGCAGCGCGTCGATGGGCTACTGCTTCGACGATGCAGCATGGGGCCACGGCTACGCGACGGAGGCCGCGCGCTCCTTGCTGCAGTGGGCATTCGACACGCTGGACCTGAATCGCGTCCAGGCCGAGACCGATACGCGCAACGCGGCATCTGCCCGCGTGCTGGAGAAGCTCGGCTTCGTGCGTGAAGGAACGTTGCGAGAAGACTGCGTCGTGAACGGCGAGGTCTCCGACTCGTGGGTCTACGGGCTGATCAGGCGGGAGTGGCGGCCGTCGTCCGAGCCGGTTCCCGCCCGCTGAGTCCTGCTCCCTCGCGAGACGTCGCCCGGCCTCCGGGTGCTTCGTTCCGCTGAGTCGATGGGGCCGGCAGCAGTGCACTCTCACAGCCGCGGCGAGGTGACCCGAAGCAGTGGTAACCCGGGCAGTAACCCGGGGCCTTGTCGGTGAGGCGTTCCTATTCTCCGTAAATGCGCCGGCTCCGCCGGCGCGACGGCCCCGGCTGCCGGCGGGCGACTCAGTCAGAACCGGCCGCAGTTGCCGAGCCCGTCCCCCTGAGCAGTCAGGGTTGGAGTCAGGTGCGGCAGATCAGGCGGACGGGGCAGCTGTACCACGGGTCGCACTTCACGCTGAGGTCGCCGTACCTTGACGCACGGCGTCACCGCTGGTTCCGAGGAGGCACCGATCGCGGCGCAGCTGACAACAGGCTCGCCGAATCGCTCTACAGAGCAGCACATCCGGAGCGACAGTTGCCGCGGTGGTCGGCGACGGTTGCGAGTCAGTGTGGGCTGGTTGCGGCCAGTCTCTACCGGATCACGCGCATCGCGCAGTCTCGGACCTTTGCCTCTGGACAGATCAGGTTCCCCGGTCACGCTGAATTCTGTGGGCGGTTCCGGCCGTGCTCAGTCCTAAGGGGGCGAGAGAGCATGAGACGACGCTTTCGGAGTTACCTCGTGATCGTCGCAGCTCTCTTGGGGTTTGGCGGGCTGGGGCTGTTGTCGACGTTGCCTGTGCAGGCCACGGTCGCCGCGCCAACTGGCCAACCCCGGGCGAGCGCCCATGTGAGCGCGGCGGACCGTGCTGGCTTCAACAAGGCGTTGGTGCGCTACCTCGAGCAGAGAGGGTTTCAGACCAACCCGGGCTACCCGTTGCTGTACGCCGAAGATCCCATTGAGAAATGCAGGGACTACACCTTCCCGGCGCTGAAGAACTGCTTCGGAGCCAATCCCGCAGCCCCGTACGTCGCAGCCGTCGTGAAGTCATGGCCGAACGAGTACGTCGAGCAGTCGACGGTCAATGCGTTCGGCCCGTTGCGACGCGGTTACAGCGTGTCCTATCGGCTGCACCCGCGTGAGGCGATCGTCCTCTACGGCAAGATGCCACCGCCGGGCCGGTACATCGGGCTGCAGACCTACGAATGGAGCCAGCCCGGGCACTGGAAGGCGAAGGACTACGACACGTGGGCGGGCGACCCCCGGCGACCATGGCCGATGCAGTACATGTTCAACACGATGCCGCCCGACGACCGTAAGTCTGGCCGGGTCTGGAGCTTCTCCGCACTGGGAGACATCGTCAACAACGTGGTCATGCAGCGCGAGTCGGGATACCCGTTCGGAAAGACCCGGTACTTCATCATCACGCCCAGCGGCACGACGGACCGCGCCGTCCGCCGCGCCTTGAATGCTCAAGGGGTCCCGGACAGCCACATCTTCACCGAACAGATCCCCAGCCGAGACAGCCACGGTCCGATCGGGCCGCTCGGGATCGGCAAGAACGCCATCGACTTCTTGACGACACTCCGGTACGCCGTCCCCGCCTCCCAGGACGCGGCAGACGCCTGGCGAAGCCGGCTGCCACTGAACGTGCTGCGGGTGCGGGCCCCCGCCTCCGTGGGCCCGGTGCAACGCTACGGAGCACTGAGGTACGAACCGCACACGGGGCACAGCGAGGCCTACCTGGCAGGGGACCTGCAGAACCTGGTCAAGGCGGTGTGCGACAGCACCACCAGCACCTCGCATCTCCGCAGCACCGACTGCGCGAAGACGCCCCCAACCTCATACGTCATCCCGGAGCTGTACGACGGCCTTGGGTGGCGCGGTCCGTACTGCCGCGGAATCAACATGAACTGCAACGGCGACAACAATGACGCCGCCATCTACTGGGGAAAGCCACTCCCGCTCGACTCCGGCCAGGTCTACGCGGTACTCGACACGCTTGCCACCGAGACCGGCAATGCCACCTACGTCGGCCTGTCGATCAACGACGCCTCGACATTCGCCTCGCCCGTGAACGTCCTGGACCTGGGCCTGAAAGGCTCCGCTGACGGTTATGCGTCCACGGTGAACAACACCGACAAGCTCTTCGTGCACTACTACACCAGGGACTGCGCACCGCTGAAGGACCTGCTCGGCGAAAGATCACAGGACTGCACTGAGGTCACCGAAGAGATGGTGCCGCGACGCACCGACACCAGAGCCGTGGGACACCCGGCACTGAAGGGGATGTTCATGGTTGCCCTACGCAATTACGTCGTTCCCGGAACCGCACGGGGCGCGGATCCCTCGAAGCTCCTACCCCCAAGGATCCTCACGTTCACCAAGCCATAGCCGAGCCGAGCTCGGCGTCACTCGCCGGCGCCCGGGACCTCTTCGTCCTGCGTCTCCCCGATCTGGCTCCTCAGGTCGGAGAGGATCCGCGACAGCAGCCGCGAGACCTGCATCTGGGTCACCCCGATGTCCTGCGCGATCTGCTCCTGGGTCCACCCGTAGAAGAACCGCAGCTCGATGATCCGACGGTCCCGCTCCTTGAGCCGGCGCACCGCCGGACCCAACAGGATCCGCGCCTCCGCCCGACCCAGGTCGGCATCCTCACCACCGAGCAGCTCCCCCAACGACCCACTACCGTCCTCACCCACCGGCACATCCAACGACGCCGGGGTGAAACAACCATCGGCCGCGAGCGCCTCGATCACCGAGTCCACATCGATACCGAGGAACTCCGCCACCTCCCGCGGCTTCGGCGACCGGTGCAGACTCTGCGACAGCTCGTTCGAGGCCCGCGAGATCTGCGCCTGCAGCTCCTGGATCCGACGCGGCGGACGCACCGTCCACCCGAAGTCACGGAAGTACCGCTTGACCTCACCGGTCACCGTCGGCACCGCATAAGACAGGAAGTCCCGCTCATACGCAGGGTCGAACCCCTGCACGGCCTTGACCAGACCGACATAGGCGGCCTGCAACAAGTCATCCCGCGAAATACCCCGGTCGCGGTACCGGGAGGCGATGGCACGCGCCACACCCATGTTGAGAACGACGATCTCGTCGCGCAGCCGCTTCTTCTCCACCTCGTCGGTGGTCTCGGCGATCTGCCCGAGAAGACGGGCGGTGATCCGGCCGCGATCTGCCTCGTCGCTCAGCCCGGCCGGCAAGCCGGCGTCGAGCCCTGGAAACTCATGATTCTCTAGTTCAGGTGAAGCGCTCATCGCTTACCTACCCGATCTCTCGAGTTACCGGCGGCCCTGGCTTGACCACCCTGGCCCAGCGTCTTGGGAAGCGTGAGCCACTTCACACCCTCCCCTGGCAGCAGGCGCCGAAACCAAGCCCACGTTGACCTGTCCCCCAGGACACGGACCGTTGCACCGAGCCGTCATGCCCGGCATCGCGGTATCAGTCGGCCGCCTTTTCGATCTCGCAGAGAAAGACCTGTCTAGCCATGGTTTCAGTCGTTGACCGCCCGGATCCGCGGCGCAATCGGCGGCCACCGGCACAACCCGCCGCAGGCGGAGAGTCGACGTACGTTCTGCCGTTGTGGGGGACAACCGCGTGCCGCCTCGAGCGCCTCACCTCGACGGACTCGCCCGAGGCGGCCCGCACTGAGTAGAACACTTGTTCGAACGATGGGGCATCATGGTGACGTGGCGGGTGGGATGAGCAAGCGTGGGAGCTGGGGGCCGATGTCCGACCGCGTCCGGAACAGTCAGGACGGCGCGCCTCCACCACCGCCTGCGACGTTGAAGCACTGCTGGGTGATCGACGGTCATGGCCGATTCCCCGCCCTGCTCCTGGAATGGCGCCGCACCGAGGCCGGGTTTCAGGGCCGCGTGGTGCGACCCGTCTACGAAGACGGATGGGTCGTCGTCGAGGAGTGGCTTCCGGCAGGGTTCCTCGAACAGGCCTGACCGAGGGTGTGGTACGCCCCCGTTCAACGAAACGCGGAGGCGCACGGGGAAGCGCTCCGATTCCCGGAACGGGGGCGTCGGCCACAAAGGGCGCCGCCGATTCTGCCCAAGTCAGACAACTCGGACAACCCCCTGCGCGACATTGGTCCGGTCCATGCCATGTGCAGGTGGGGGAACGATCTCGAGCGATAGCGATGAATTCTCCGGCCGAGCAAGGTCAGACCCGGTAACCCTGGAACATCAACGTTCCAGGGACGACACAGGAGGCCACATCCGTGACTACTCAGCTGAACCCCTACCTCAGCTTCCGCGACACCGCCCGCGACGCGATGGAGTACTACCAGTCGGTGTTCGGCGGCGAGCTGACCAAGAACACCTTCGCCGACTTCCAGGCAAGCGAGGACCCTGCCGAGCAGGACAAGATCATGCACTCGATGCTCGTCACGAAGACCGGCCTGGTCTTCATGGGAGCCGACACCCCCAACCGCATGGAGTACACACCGGGTGGCCACGCGGTGTCCCTGAGCGGTCAGCAGGAGGACGAGACCGAGCTCCGCGGCTACTGGGAGAAGCTGTCCGACGGAGCCGACGTCAGCGCCCCTCTCGAGAAGGCGCCGTGGGGCGACACGTTCGGCATGTGCACAGACCGGTTCGGCATCACCTGGATGGTCAACATCGCGGGCGCTCAGGGCTGACACGCTCGGCGCCCCTTCCCTCGAAGGGGCACCGCACCAAATACTGGCGGGATGACGGGGGAGCTCCTGACGATCCCGACGGCACGTGGAGTCATGCCCACGTACTGCGCGGTGCCGACGACACCACCTCCGTGGCCCGGAGTGGTGGTGATCCACGACTTCACCGGCATGAGTCAGGACCTCCGCGGGCAGGCTGACTGGCTCGCTGCCGAGGGCTTCCTCGCCGTGGCGCCCGACCTCTACTACTGGGGGAGCAGGCTGAGCTGCCTGCGCACGATCATGCGCGACATCGGCGAGCGTCGTGGCAGGACCTTCGACGACATCGAGGCCGCGCGCCTGTGGCTCGGTGAGCACGACGGATGTACCGGACGCATCGGCGTCATCGGGTTCTGCATGGGCGGGGGCTATGCCCTGGCTCTCGCCCCGGGGCGGGGCTTCGCTGCGTCGAGCGTCAACTACGGCGGCTGCCCGGGCGACGCCGAGGAGTGGCTGCCGGCTAGCCTGCCCGATCGTGGGCAGCTTCGGCGGCGCCGATGTCTCACCCCTGGGTCGGCGCGCCGGCCGTCGGCTCGGCCGGATCCTGACCGACCTGAAGGTGCCGCACGACGTGAAGGTCTACCCCGGCGTCGGGCACGGGTTCATGAACGACCACGACCCGGCGGACACGACGCTGCTGCTGCGGTTCCTGGCCAAGGCCTCCGGCACCAGGTACGACGAGGCCGCCACGCGGGATGCCCGTCGTCGGATCGCCGCGTTCTTCGACGTACACCTGCGTCCGCCGACCGAGTGACCGGGTTTCCGAAACGCCCGATCTGGGCACTTGGAATCAACAGAAGTCCGCCGAAACCCGTCGAGATCGGAAGGCTCCACCGTGGGACCAGGAATAACACTCGTCGTGCTTGGCGCGATCCTCGCCTTCGCCGTACGGACTGACGCCTCAGCCGTCGATCTCCAGACCGTCGGGCTGATCTTCATGGCCGCGGGCGCGGCGATCATCGCGTACTACCGGCGTGAGCGGCACCAGAGGCTTGTCACGCACGTCGAGCAGAAGGAGGCTGGAGCGGATCCTTCGGAGGCGATGCACGAGACCATCACTCACGAAGTGATTTACGAAGGCGACGAGTCGCGCCCACCGCTTCCCCGGTCGGCCTACGGCAGCGACGGCATCTAGCGAAGACGACGGCAGGCGAGACCGCCTCTGCCTTCGGATGACCCCTGATAGGCCCGAGTTCCCCTTGTGGACAGGGTCTTCTCGGCTCCCGGAAATGTCGGTGCTCGGGTCTAGGGTCGTGCCCATGGTGGTCGACGAGGTCGAGGAGCTGGACGCGGCAGCAGCGCTGCTCGCGTTCGGTGACCTGCGCGCCACCCGGGACCGCGCCGAGCGCGACATCCTGCTCCTGGCCGCGCACTTCGCCGACCTGCACCACCCCGACTCCACCCCCCGCGGCGCACGCACCCTGCCCGGCACCGAACGCGGCATCCGCCTCGCCGGCACCGGCACCCCCCTCGTGCGGGAGTTCGCCCTCGCCGAGGCCGCCGCCGAGCTGCACCTGACCACCTTCTCCGCCCGCCGCCTGATCGGCGACGCCCTCGAGACCCGCCACCGGCTCCCCGCGATCTGGGCCCGGGTCCTCGCCGGCGAGGCGGTGACCCGGCTGGTCCGCGCCGTCGCCCAGGCCACCCGCGACCTCACCGCCGCCCAGGCCGGCACCGTCGACACCGCCCTGGCCGACCTCGTCGACGGCCGGCTGCCCTACACCCGGTTCCGCGACATCCTCGACGCCGCGGTCATCGCCGCCGACCCCGACGCCGCCGCCGACCGCGAACGCGCCGCCGCCACCGACCAGTTCGCCAAGGTCGGCCAGTCCAACGACCACGGCCACAAGACCCTCTACGTGCGCACCGACGCCGCCGCGATGACCCGCATCGACACCACCATCGCCTACCTCGCCGACGCCCTGGCCACCCTCGGCGACCCCGACCCCGAGCACCTCCGCCGGGTCAAGGCCCTGCTGATCATGGCCAACCCCGACCAGGCCCTCACCCTCATCCAGGCCCTCGCCACCCACACCACCCGCACCCCCGGCGCGGCCGACGGCCCGCGGTACGACGCGGACGACCACCCGCTCCCCACCGACGACACCGACGCCTCCGACGAGGCCGACGCCGACTCCGGGGCTCCCGCCACCGACCAGGCACGACGGCGGGCACGCGGACAGCGAGGACTCCCCCACCGCAGCGGACGACCGCGACGGGCGCAACGGCCGGTGCCGACTCCGGGGCTTCCGGCACCGACCAGGCCGAGCCGGCCGAACCCGGCCGAGCCGTTCCTCAAGCCGTTCCGGCCCGGCGAGATGCCACCCTGCCCCTGCCGCGGCGGCACCTACACCCTCCCGACCAGCCTGCTCCCCGAGATCGTCCTCTACCTCCACCTGCACGCCGACACCCTGCACGCACGGCAACGGCGTCGCCCGCTGGGAAGGCGAAGGACCGATCAGCGCCACCTTCATCCGCGACTTCCTCGGCCCCTGGGCCCACTTCACCATCAACGGCGTCATCGACCCCGCCGGCCTCGCCCCCGTCGACGCCTACGAGATCCCCCACCGCCACCGCGAAGCGCTGCACCTACGCACCCCGGCCGACATCTTCCCCTACGCCCCCAACACCAGCCGCCGACAACAGATCGACCACAACAAGGCCTACCGGCCCCGCAACAAGGGCGGACCACCCGGACAGACCGGCCTGCACAACCTCGGCAAGATGACCACCTACCACCACCGCGTCAAGACCCACGCCGGCTGGCAGGTCCAACAACCCTTCCCCGGCATCTACCTCTGGCAAAGCCCCCACGGCAGCATCTTCCTCGTCGACCACACCGGCACCCGCCAGCTCCGCCGACCCCAACCCACCGGCCAGACCGACAAGCCCAACCCGCGGCGGCCCAGGCACCCATGGGCGACGTCGGAAAGTCAGTCACAGCGCACCCGGCCAGTGCCTCGAGAGTCCGCTCGAGCAGCAGCTCGAACGCCTCGTGGCCGCGGCCTGACCAACGCGTGTGCTGCCTCGGTAGGTAGAGCCGAGCCGGGACCTGGCTGAGCGAACCTCAGTGTCCCGCGCCGAGATGCCCGCTCAACCGACGGTGCATCTCGGCACTCGCCTCGTTGAGGCCGATGGGTCAGCGCTCTCCGGCGACCAGCCGCTCGAGCACGAGGTGCGGGTGCTGGCGCTCCACGGCCTCGGCACGCCACCGGTCCGGGAACAGAGCGAGCAGCGCGCCGTCGCTCCGGGTCAGCACCTCGACGCCGCGGAGGTCGTTGACCTCGACGGCATGCTCGGCCGTCGTACGCCTGGCAACGGAGTAGTCCAGCCGCGACATCTTGATCGGCGAGTTGAACTCACTCTCCATCCGGGCAGCGGCGACCTCGAACTGCATCGGCCCGACCGCAGCGAGCACAGGCGCCTGGTCGCCACGGACCTCGGAGCGCAGGACCTGCACCACGCCCTCCTGGTCGAGCTGCTCGATGCCGCGGCGGAACTGCTTGTACTTGCCCGAGTCGGCAGCGCGCACCGACATGAAGTGCTCCGGTGCGAAGCTCGCGATCGGCGGGAAGGCCACCGGGTCGCCCTCGTAGATCGTGTCGCCCACACGCAGGGCGGACGCGTTCACGAGGCCGATGATGTCGCCCGGGTACGCCGTGTCGAGCACCGTGCGCTCGCGGCCGAAGACGGCCTGGGCGTACTTGGTCGCGAACGGCCGACCGCTGTCGGCATGCGTGGCAACCATGCCTCGGCGGAAGACCCCGGAGCACACCCGGGCGAAGGCGAGCCGGTCCCGGTGGGCGGTGTCCATCCCCGCCTGCACCTTGAAGACGAAGGCGCTGAAAGCGTCGTCGACCTCACGCGCGCCACCGTCACGGGCGGCCGTTGCCCCAGGCGCAGGGGCCAGTGCCACCAGCGTCTCGAGCAGCTGGGCGACACCGAAGTTCAAGATCGCCGAGGCGAACATCAGCGGCGTGGTGTTGCCCGCCAGGAACTCCTCCTGGTCGTGCACGGCCCCGTCCGCGTCGAGCAGCTCGTGCTCCTCGACCGCGGTCTCCCACACGTCCCCCTCGGCCGCGAGAGCCGCCTCGGCGTCGCGTCGTTCCTCAGGAGCCCGCGTCGCGCCGCCCGCGGTCCGGGTGTAGGCGATCATGTCGCCGCTGCTGCGCTCGAGCACGCCGCGGAAGTCGCCCGCGATGCCGACCGGCCAGGTCAGCGGCGTGGGCCGCAGGCCGATCTCCCGCTGGATCTCGTCGATCAGCTCGAGCGCATCCTTGCCCGGTCGGTCCCACTTGTTGATCACGGTGACCACGGGAATCCGCCGGTGACGGCAGACCTGGAACAGCTTGAGCGTCTGCGGCTCGAGACCCTTGGCGGCGTCGACGAGCATGACCGCAGCATCGACCGCGGCGAGCACGCGGTAGGTGTCCTCGGAGAAGTCGGCGTGGCCGGGGGTGTCCA
This sequence comes from uncultured Actinomycetota bacterium, assembly GCA_963701425.1. Classification (GTDB taxonomy): domain Bacteria; phylum Actinomycetota; class Actinomycetes; order Propionibacteriales; family Nocardioidaceae; genus Nocardioides_C. Next base: position 110,058 of record CAVPAG010000008.1, read on the forward strand.
CCAGGTTGATGACCGAGTCGCCGTACTCGAACTGCAACGCGGCCGACGTGATCGAGATCCCGCGGGCGCGCTCCATCTCCATCCAGTCCGACACCGTCCCCTTGCGGCCGGCCTTGCCGTGCACCGCCCCGGCCTCGGAGATCACGCGGGCGTGCAGCGCGAGCGCCTCGGTCAGCGTCGACTTGCCGGCGTCGGGGTGGCTGATGACGGCGAAGGTACGGCGGCGGCGGGCCTCCCGTCGTACGACGGGTGCGGCGACCTCGTTGGTGGTCGTCTCGGACATGCTCATGAACCCTGCCTCGTCAGTCTCTTCTGTCGGCCGATCTCCCTGCGGAGGTCGGCGGCGAACCCCTCCGCCACCTCCAGCTGCTCCCGCAACGCGGCGACCCTGGCGTCGGCGGCCTGCCGGTACCCCCGCAGCCTGTCGACGAGGACCTCGTGGTCCGCGCCGGCCGGGTCGGCCGCCTCCAGCGCGTCGAGGACGGCGAGCACGTCGCGCATCTCCTCCAACGTGAACTCCAGCGGCTTCATCCGCCGGATCAGCCGGAGCCGCGCGACGTCGGTCTCGGTGTAGAGCCGGAAGCCGCCGGTCGTCCGCGCCGACGGCGTCACCAGGCCCATCTCCTCGTAGTAGCGGATGGTGCGCAGGCTCAGGCTCGTCTGCTCGGCGACCTCGCCGATCTGCATGTGGTGGAGGCCCATGGGCCGTCAAAGCCCTTCGGCTCGGGTGCGTGCGGAGCGGCCGACGCTACCGTCACGCGACGTGAGAGTCACATCGGCGAGGTGCCGCGGCGCGTTCCCACGCGGAACGCTGTGTGCACCCTCACACCCTCACGTGGCGAGAGGGTCGACACCTCAGGGAGCGGCCAAGCCCGAAGAGAGCGCGAACATCAGCGCGGACCAGCCACGCACGGCGCGCCGTCGATGAAGACCCGGATCATCGAGCGCGAGTCTAGGCCCCGCGTCGGGTCGTGACCCAGGCGCGAAAGCCGACGATGAGACCGGCACCCGTCAACCCGACGAGTGCGAGCAACAGCTCCAGCCACGAGCGCCTCAGGGGATGATCGTTGCCGAGCCAGATCGTCAGCCACACCTCTGCTGAGAACCACAGAAGCGTCCAGGCGCCTACCCACGCCGCGGCGCTCGCACGATCGTCGGAGGCGCCTCGGCCGAAGACCAGAACGAGTGAGACCAGCGCAGATGCAAGCGCTCCGGCGACAAGCGCCATGACCGCGGCACCGACCACGACGACAAAGAGGTACTGCCAGAGCTCGTAGACCACGTCCGGCCGGTCGGTCGGCGTGTAGTACAGATGGACGCGACCGGGCAACAGCACCGCTGCACACGTGACCGTCGCCAGGAACCCGAACGCCGCCGCGCCTGTGGCGACGAGGTGGTTGCCGTTCCGGCCGGTCATACCTCGTGGTCCCCCAGCAGGCTTTGGGCCTCATCGACGAGCCCGCCCGGCAGGCCGACTGCCTCCAGGCCGAACCGCTCGTCGTACGCCGCAAGCACCGCCTCCTCGACCCGGTCCAGGGTCAGTCCCGGCACCTCCTCGACGAGGGACCCGACCGACGCGTCGTCGAAGGGCAGCTCGAGCGCTCCGTACACGTCACGCAGCAGCGGCCGCAGCACCGAGGCGCCGTCGAAGACGAGCACGGCACTGAACAGCCACGCGCCCCGCACCATCCGCTGGGCAGTGCCGACCAGCTTCACCACGCCTCGCGCGTTGACGCTGTGCGAGCCGGGGCAGTACTCCCCCGGGACCTCGCCCACGCGCGCGTCCACACCGAGGTCCCGCAGCACGCCGGTCCAGAGGTCCCCGAACTCCGCGAACCTCCCCTCGAGCCCGGAGGGCCACTCCGGGTCGGGACTGACGTGGTCCACGACGAGCGCCTCCGTCGTGTAGGCGACGGCCCGCCCGCCGGGGGCCCGCACACAGGGCGAGAACCCTGCCCGTCGTACCGCGGACACGGCGTCGTCGAAGCCGGTCAGCCGGATGTCGCGACGCCCGAAGGCGACAGCGGCGCCCGTCGGGCGGTAGAGGCGGAGCATCGGCCCTGCCTCTCCCCTGGCGACACGGCGCATCATGGCGTTCGCCATCGCGACCTCGATCGCCTGGTCACCGCCCGGACGGGACGGCAGGGGTCCACGCAACAGCTCCACGCGCCGAAGCCTAGACGCGCTCGATCAGCGCCATCGCGTCGTGGGGCGCGTAGCCCTTCGCGTCGTTGTCGAAGTACACGTAGACGTCGAGGCCCTGGTCGGCCCAGCCGCGGATCTTCGAGGCCCACCGGTCGAGCGCGTCGGGCGTGTAGCCGCTGGTGTACAGCTCGACGTCGCCGTGGAGGCGGACGTACATGTGGTCGCTGGTGACCTCCTCGACGAGCGGCCACCGCCCGGCGGTGTCTGCGACGACGAAAGCGATGTCGTGCGCGCGGAGCAGCTCCACCGCCTCGGGCGTCGCGAAGCTCTGGTGCCGCACCTCGAGCGCGTGGCGCATCGGCCGGTCGTCCTCGGCGACGGTCAGGGCGCGGTCGTCGGGAACCTTGGCGTCGTGCTGCTTGGCGACCTCGGCCACCTCCCCCGTCGTGCGCGGCAAGCAGGTCGAAGAAGGCCGAGAGCCGCTCGGCGTCGAAACCCAGGTTCGGCGGGAGCTGCCACAGCACCGGACCCAGCTTCGGCCCGAGCGCGAGCATGCCGGAGGCGAAGAAGTTGGCCAGCGGCGCCTCCACGTCGGCGAGCTTCTTCATGTGCGTGATGAAGCGGCCGCCCTTGACCGCGAAGACGAAGTCGTCGGGGGTCTGCTCCCGCCACGAGGCGTAGCTGGTCGGTCGCTGCAGCGAGTAGAACGACCCGTTGATCTCGATGGAGCCGAACCGCTCCGCGGCGTACGCCAGCTCGCGTCGTTGCACGAGGCCCTTCGGGTAGAAGTCACCGCGCCACCCGGCGTAGTTCCACCCGGAGATGCCGATCCGGATCCTTGCCACGAGCCCCATGTACCCACACGGGCCGGGCGGAAGCCAAGGGCCAGGGTCAGTCGCGAGCCCGGGCCAGCAGACGCCGGTGCTTCCTCACCAACGCCTGGGCCTGCTTCAGCGCGTGCCCGCCCTCGGCGACGAGCACCGTGTCGCCCTCCTCCAGCCCCTGCAGCGCGAGCTCGAGACCTTCCTGCTGCCGCTCGAGGCTGGCGAGGAGCAGGTCGTGCGCCTTCTCGAGGTCGGTCCCCTCGACCTCGATGGCCCTCGTCTCGTCGAGCAGCACGGCGTACTCCGGGATGATCTCCGTGAGCACCCTCCGCACCTGCCCGGGCCCGCGGTAACCCTCGCCCTGGACCGCCCCGAACCGCTCCTCGAGCACGTCGGAGCGCTCCTTCAGCGGCTCCAGCGCGGCTTCGTAAGCAGCCGGCGAGTCGACCTTCGTGTCGACCGCACGCCCGTCACCGGCGTCCGCGTCGGCCGGGAAGCACCCCGCCACCAGCACCATCGCCGCCAGCAGCGACGCGATGCGACCTGTCCCCCGTGCCGCGCCGTTCAGGGCTGCTTGCGGGTACGGCGGCGGACGGCGGCCGCGAGGAGCAGGGACGGGCCGACGATCACCGCACCGGCCGCCATGCTGCTGCCCTTGCGAGGTGGTCTCTTCGACCCCAGGTCGACGGGCTCGAGCGGCGGGACGCTCAGGCCTGCCCCGGAGAACTGGTAGACGTCGAACCCGCGCACGAGGTCGTTGCCGTAGCCGTAGAAGGAGCCGTCGGCGGCGATCCGGTTGGTCTTGAACGACCAGGTGTCGGAGTCCTCGAGGACGTAGCTGCCGACCTCGCGCATCCCGACGCCGTCACCGATGCCCACCGAGAGCGGCGAGCCCTCGAAGTCCGCGAGACCGGAGATGTCGAGGACCCTGACGCCCTGGGCGTACCAGGCGATCGTGAGCATCTCCTGGTCCGGGTAGACCCGCAGCACGTGGGAGGTGCAGGTGGCGCCGTCCTGGACGGTCGCGTCAGGGATGAACCAGGTGCCGATCTTCGCCGGCTCCTGCTCGAGGTCACCGGTGACGTCGTAGATGTGCAGGCCGCCGCCCGGGCACTCCGCGCTGGCCGCGGCACCGGCGCGCTCGTCGGTCACGACGAGGACCTCGCGCTCCGAGCCGTCCTCACGGGTCAGCGTGACCGGGTCGGCCTGGTGCGCCACGTTGATCGCCGGGTCGAGGATCTGGCTGACCTGGACCGGGTTCGCCGGGTCGGTCGTGTCGAGCACCAGCGTCTGCGAGAGGGCCGCGGAGTACGCGCGGGTGCCGTCCTCGTTGAACGTGATGTCGTGCGACTCCGAGCCGAGCGAGAGCGGCACGAACGGGATCGCGAAGTCCTTGACCCACTTCGGCCGCTCGGGGTCGGAGATGTCGTAGATCGTGATCGTCGGCGCCGTGCTCGTGATCAGGTCCGAGTTGGAGTTGTAGAGGTAGTCCCCGCTCGGGTGGACCGTCATGTTGTGCGAGCCCCGGGGCACGCTGACGAAGCTCACCGTCTGCGGCGAGGTCGGCGTGGTCAGGTCCACGATGACCGTGCCTGCCGAGTCGGGGCGGAGGCCGAGGTCCCGGCCGCACCGGGAGGCGACGCCGGCGGCCCCGAACGTGCTGTCGGCGGTGTAGCTGGCGAGGATCCGACCGTCGTTCTTCCACACCTGGATGTCGCCCTGGGTGACCGCGCAGTCGTAGACAGCCGCGATCGAGGGGTTCTCCGGGTCGGTGATGTCGACGATCTGCATCCCGCCGCGCAGGGTGCCCGCGAGGGCGTACTCCTTCTTGCCGACCTTGAGGAACTCGATGTCGGAGCCGTTCTGCGCCTCGCCCGAGTCGTTGTACTGCAGGTTCGCCACGAAGGACATCTCGTTGCCGGTCCCGGACTCGGCCACCGTGGCTCCGCGGGTGTTCGTGGGGAGGTCGCCCTCCTGCTCACCATGGGCCGACGCCGGGGCGGCCGGGAGGACGGTCAGTGCGACAGCAGCCGCACCGGCCAGCGCACCGAGGAGAGGTCGTCGAGTCATCTTCGTCGCCTTCGCACGTGGGAGAACCCTGTCGTGCGTTCAACGACGCCGCCTGTGTTCGGTTACACAAGCACTCTTCGGCTCAGGCGAGCGAGATGCCGTTGATGCTGTAGATCCCGAGCTTGCCGCTCTCCAGGGTCACCACGACCATCGTGACCTTCTGGTCGAGCATCCCCGCGAGCTCGTCGCCGTTGGTCTCGACCGCACCGTCCCCGTCGTAGTCGCCCACGGCGGTCTCCGCCTGCGCACCCACGATGCCGAGGTCGAGCGCCTTCCCACCGAGGCAGTAGCCGGCCTCGCACTCCGTCAGGACCGCCTCCACCTCGGTCGGCGCCGGCGCGGGGGCCGGTGTCGGCGTGGGGCTCGGCTTGGGGGTGGGACTCGGGCTCGGCGACTTCGTCGGGGTCGGCGAGGGCGCCGGCTTCGCCGTGGTCGTCGTCGGCTCCTTCGGCGCGGACGTGGTCGTCTTGGTCCCGGTCCTCGTCCCGGACCTCTCGGGCCCGTCCGCCGTACGCCCGTCGGCCTCGCGGTCACGGCGCTTCTTGCGGCGCTTCTTCGTCTCGTCCTCGTCCACCGGCGGCGACGGGATCACGAACACGCCGGTGCGGTAGCCGACCTCGAAGGCCTGCACGAGCGCGACGTAGTAGTCGTCCTGGTTGTAGCTGTAGATCGCCGCCGCGCGGGCGCTCGGGTCGAGCAGGCTGCCGGAGCCCGAGCAGAGGTACGTCGCTGCCGCTGCCGCGGCGTCGTCGAGGTCGTGGGGCGACATGCGGCCGTCGCCGTCACCGTCGCGGGCGGCGAGCTCCCACGTGGACGGGATGAACTGCATCGGGCCGACCGCCCGGTCCCAGACCTTGTCGCGGTCGAGCCGGCCGTCGTCGGTGTCGCGGATCGCCGCCACCGGGCCCGCCCCGTTCAGCTGGACGCCGATGATCCGGGGCCGGCTGAGCCCGTCGGCGCCGAGCGTGGCGCCGCCGTACCTGCCGTGGTCGGACTCGACCCGGCCGATGCCTGCGAGCAGGGTCCACGGGAGCTGGCAGCCGGGGTCGGTCCGCGACATCAGGGCCGCGGCGCGCCGGTAGGCCTTCTCCGCCGCCACCGGGAGGCCGTGGTCGCTGAGCGCACTGACCGTCCACACGCGTGTGCCCTTGGGCGAGGAGACCGCGACGGGGCCCTTCTTGCGGGCCACGGCGGTCAGGTCCTCGTAGAAGGCGTCCCGGCCGAGCTGCTCGAGGAAGGCGGCACGCGCCCCCGAGCGGCTGGCCATCGTGTAGATGCCCTCGAAGATGCCGGCGGTCTCCGTCTCGTCCTGGGCCTCGACGTGACCGGCAGGCGCGACCGGACCGGACGTGGTGGTGAGCAGAGGCACGAGCACGATGGCGAGGCCGGCAGCCAGAGACGTTCTCACTCGCCGCGTAAACCTCATGCGCATCCCTTTGCCCCCTAATGGTTCGATCCCGTATCCACGGTAGGAACCGGGCAGCGAGTTCGCAGTAGTTCGCCCGAATAACGCCGGTGTTGTCTAGGTGGCGTCCACCACGTCGAACCGGATCCCGGCCTTGACCAGGCGGTCGACGAGGTTCTCGGCCATGGCCACGGCGGTCGTCACGTTGCCCGCGACGGGCGGGTTGTCGTCGAAGGCCAGGCAGAGGGCGGACTCGGCCAGCATCTTCGCGGTCTCGCCGTAGCCCGGGTCACCGCCGGAGACCTCGGTGACGACGTGGCGTCCGCCGCCCTCGCCGGCGAAACGCATCGTGAACCAGGACTTCGCGCGCACCTCCTCGCTCGGGCCCTCCCCCTGCGGGACCCGGCTGAGCAGGAAGCGGCGAAGCGGCGGCACCTGCGCCGCTGCGACGAGGGCGCCCACCCCGGCGATGCCGCCGACGACGACCGGCAGCCGCTTCACCGCGGCGTAGTGGGCGTACTCGAAGTCCGGGCCGTAGCGGTCGAGCGCCGCCGCCGACCGCTTCACGACGAGGGGGTCGATCGTCGGCAGCGGCACCAGCCACCACCCGGTCGACGCGTCGCGGTGCGGCGGCCGGGCCGCGACGCGGACCTTCCGGCCCACCGGGCGGGGCTCGACCTTCCGCCGGGCGGCCACGGCCTGCTTGAGCTGCGGGCCCCTCGAGAACGCGGTCATGGCCGAGGCGAACGTGCCGCCGGACAGCCGGCCGCCGGCCCGGAACATCCCGCGGACGCGCAGCGGCACGCCCTCGGGCAGCTGCTGCACGGTGAACCACGCCCCGAGGTCGTGCGGGATCGAGTCGAGGCCGCAGGCGTGCACGATCCGCGCGCCGGTCTGCTTCGCGCGCTCGTGGTGGGCGACGTACATCCGGTCGACGAACTCCGGCTCGCCGGTGAGGTCGACGTAGTCGGTGCCGGCCTCCGCGCAGGCGGCGACCAGCGGCTCGCCGTACTCGATGTAGGGCCCGACCGTGGTGATGACGACCCGGGTCGACTCCGCGACCGCGGCGAGCGACTCGGGCTCGGTGACGTCGGCGTGCAGCAGCGGGAGGTCGGCCAGGCCGGGCGTGATCTCCGCGAGCCGCGCACGCAGCGACTCGAGCTTGGCCCGGTTGCGCCCGGCGAGCGCCCAGCGACAGTTCTCGGGCGCGTTGCGGGCGAGGTACTCCGCCGTCAGGGCCCCGGTGAACCCGGTAGCACCGAACAGGACGATGTCGTGGCTGCGCTGGTCGCTCATGGGGCCCCACTCTGACGGGTGGAACCGGACGACGACAACGTGCGTCCCACCACACATGAGACGACGCACCTGGGCAGGCCTCGGGATCGGGGCGACCTTCACCCTCGCGACGACGGCGGTGCTGAGCGGGGCGATCGTCCCGTCCGGAGGCCTGGTCGACGACCTGATCGTGCTGCCCTCCGCGGCCGCCGGGGAGCTCGAGCCGTTCGCCGGCTGCGAGGAGCTCCGGCAGTGGTACGTCGACGCCGCTCTGCCGCACGTCACCGCGTGGGGCCTCGGCGTGGGGCCGGTCATGCCGTTGGCCGAGCTGAGCAGGGACGCCCGGGGGACGCTCGACACGACAGGCGCCGTGCCGCAGGCCGCCCCAGCCGACGAAGGCGGTCGCGAACGGCGCCACCGGCACGAACGTGCAGGAGGCAGGCGTCGACGAGCCCGACCTCGCCAAGACCGACGGCTCTGTCGTCGCCCATGTCCGGGGCGACCGTGTCGTCCTGACCGACGTCAGCGGGGACGAGCCTCGCAAGCTCTCGACGCTGTCCCTGCCGCGCGACCTCGAGGCCGCTGAGCTGCTCCTGGTCGGCGACCGGCTGGTGGTCCTCGGCACGACCTGGCCCCGCTGGGACGGCCCGGTGGTCACCGACGTGATGCCCGGAAGGACGTCGTTCCCCTACGGCGGCGAGGGCACCACTCGCGCCCTGGTCGTGGACGTCAGCGACCCCTCGACCCCGTCGGTCGAGGACGACACGACGTTCGACGGGACGCTCGTCTCGGGCCGGCAGTACGGCGACGTGGTGCGGCTCGTGGTCTCCACGACCACCCCGCGGATCGACTTCGTCCAGCCCCGACGCGGCCGTACGCCGCGGGAGGCGAAGGAGGAGAACCGCCGCCTGGTCCGCGAGAGCACGATCGACGACTGGCTGCCCGCGGTCGAGAGCGACGACGGGTCGGCCCCGCTGGTCGCCTGCGACGACGTGGCCCACCCGGACGAGACCTCCGGCTACGGGACGGTCACCGTGGTCGCCTTCACCCCCGAGGACCCCGGCGCCCGTCGTACCACCGCGGTCACCACGAGCAGCGACATCGTCTACTCCTCCACCGACCGTCTCTACCTCGCCACGTCGTCCTTCGGATGGTGGGACGGCCGCCGCAAGGAGCCGTCGACCACCGCCGTGCACGCGTTCGCGCTCGACGGGCTCGGCACCTCCTACGTCGCGAGCGGCGAGGTCCCCGGGCAGGTCCGCGACCGCTGGTCGATGAGCGAGTACGACGACCACCTGCGTGTCGCGACCGCTCTCGGCAGGGACTCCTGGAACCCGGAGGAGAACGCCGTCGTCGTGCTCGAGGAGCAGGGCTCCGCGCTCACCGAGGTCGGCAGGGTCGGCCGGATGGGGATCCGCGAGCGCATCCAGTCGGTGCGGTGGTTCGACGAGGTGGCCGTGGTCGTCACGTTCCGGCAGGTCGACCCGCTCTACACCGTCGACCTCTCCGACCCGGCAAGGCCCCGGGTCGTCGGCGAGCTGAAGATCCCCGGCTTCTCCTCCTATCTCCACCCGGTCGGCGGCGACCTCCTGGTCGGGCTCGGCCAGGACGCGACGATGCGCGGCCGGACGCGCGGTGCGCAGGCCGCGGTGTTCGACCTCGCCGACCTCGCCGACCCGCGCCGCGTCGACACCGAGGCCTTCGGCCGGAACACGGAGTTCGCCGCCGCGTGGGACCCCCGTGCCTTCACCTACCTGCCCGAGCGGCGGACCGTGCTCGCCGTCCTGGGCGACTGGAGCGGGGGTGACCGCGTCGTCGTGCTCGGTGTCGGCGAGGACGGGCGGCTGACCAGGCGCGGGAGCCACCACGTCCCCGGCTGGAGCCCGGACCGTGTGCGCACCCTCCCCCTCGCCGACGGGCGGGTCGCCATCGTCGGAGGCGGGACCGTGGAGCTCCTCGAGTCGTAGGCTCGACCCATGTGCCGCAACATCCGAACCCTGCACAACTTCGAGCCGCCCGCGACCGCGGAGGAGGTCCAGGCCGCCGCGCTGCAGTACGTGCGCAAGGTCAGCGGCAGCACCCGCCCGTCGCAGGCGAACCAGGCCGCCTTCGACCAGGCGGTGCGCGAGGTCACCGAGGCGACGCAGCGCCTGCTCGACGCCCTGACCACCTCGGCGCCGCCGAAGGACCGCGAGGTCGAGGCGGCCAAGGCCCGCGAGCGCGCCGCCGTGCGCTACGCCTGACGGCCCGATGACCGGGCGGGACCGGCTGAGCGCGGCGTTCGACCGGGTCCGTCGCTCCGACTTCCTGCCCCCGGAGCAGCTCGGGCTTCGCGCGCGAGGACGCCGCGCTCCCGATCGGCCACGGCCAGACGAACAGCCAGCCGAGCACGGTGCGGGCGATGCTCGACCTGCTCGACGTCCAGCCCGGCCAGAAGGTCCTCGACGTCGGCTGCGGGTCCGGCTGGACGACGGCGCTGCTCGGCGACCTGGTCGGTCCTGAGGGCGAGGTCGTCGGCGTGGAGATCGTCCCCGAGCTGGTCGCCTGGGGCACTCGGAACCTCGCGTCGTACGCCATGTCGTGGACCAGGATCGAGCAGGCCCGCGAGGGCGTGCTGGGGGTGCCGGAGGCGGCGCCGTACGACCGGGTGCTGGTCTCGGCCGAGGCGACCCGGATGCCCGAGAAGCTCCTGGAGCAGCTCGTCCTCGACGGGGTGATGGTGGTCCCCGTGAGCGGCCGGATGACCGTCGTACGCCGGACGGCGGGCGAGCCGCGGGTCAGCTACGCAGGCTGGTACTCGTTCGTCCCGTTGGTCGAGCCCTGAGGGTCGAGCCTCGAGGGCAGCTAGACGAGGGAGTGCGTGACCGGCGCGTTGACGCGCTCGGAGGTGGCGTTCGTGGCGATGCCGGTGAAGCCTCCCGCGAGCAGGATCAGCCCCACGGCGGAGGCGATACGCGCGTCGGTGCCCTCGCCGAGGAGCGGGATCACGATCTGCATGGCGAGGAACCCCATCAGGAGGCCGGGGACCCAGGCGGGGGTCCGCTTTCCCCGGAACAGGCCGAGGGCGATGAAGAGCACGCCCGCCATGAAGCCGTACACCCAGATGCTGAGGCTGATCGCGAGTCCTGGCTCGTCGAGCGAGTTCGTGACGAGGTTGATGTCGCGGGCGAGGGGCGCCTCGGGAGCCAGGGTCTCGAGAGCCAGCGCACGGAACATCAGCATGAGCGCGGCGAGGCCGCCGACACCCACGCAGCCGACGGTGAACACCGCGACACCCGTCATGCCCAGACCGCGCCCGCGGGGCTCCTGGAACAACGACATCACCGCCGGCATGCCGAGCACCAGCGCCGAGGCGCCGCCGAAGAAGAGGACGCTCATCGCGAGCCATCGGCCGGGGTACTCCGCCGCGACGAGCATCTGCGCAGCCGGGGAGGACTCGCTCCCGCCGGGATTGAGCATCTGGCCCAGGATGAGGGCCATGACGCCGGTCACCAGGGCGGCTGCAGAGACTGGGAGCCACTCGGAGCGCATGCCCCCCAGGGTAGGTGCACTTACGAGGCGGTGCGCCCGACTTCCGCGATTACCGTTGATTTGCGCCGGATGCCCGGTCTAATCCAGCGTCCGCCTTCCGCACGTACGCTGGGAGCCGTGCACCCAGCGCTCGACCTCCTCGCCGGCCGGCGCTTCACCGCCCTGACGGGAGCCGGCGTGAGCACGGACTCCGGGATTCCCGACTACCGGGGTCCGGGCGCCCCGGTGCGCGCCCCGATGACCTACCAGGAGTTCGTCTCCGGCCCCTCCGCACAGCAGAGGTACTGGGCCCGCTCCTACCTCGGCTGGTCCCGGATGCGGCACGCCGAGCCGAACCGCTCCCACCACGCCCTCGCGCGCCTCGGGGCCTCCGGTGCCGTCCCGCTGCTGATCACGCAGAACGTCGACGGGCTCCACGAACGGGCCGGGAGCCCGTCGCTGTGCGCCCTCCACGGCCGCATCGCCGACGTCACCTGTCTGTCCTGCCGCCACCGGAGCAGCCGGTCCGCCCTGCAGGAGCGGATGAGCCTGCTCAACCCCGGCTTCGCCGCCAGGTACGAGGAGGCGGCGACCCGGCCCGACGGGGACGTCGACCTCGAGAGCACCGAGGGGTTCGAGGCCCCCGGCTGCGAGGTGTGCGGCGGGGTGCTCAAGCCCGATGTCGTCTTCTTCGGCGAGAACGTCCCCAAGGAGCGGGTCCGGCGGTGCTACGACTCGGTCGAGTCGACCGAGGCCCTGCTCGTCGCCGGGTCGTCGCTGACCGTGCTGTCCGGTCTCCGCTTCGTCAGGCACGCCCACAAGCTCGGGCTCCCGGTGGTCATCGTCAACCGTGGGGCGACCCGCGGCGACGAGCTCGCGACGTACAAGATCGACACCGGGTGCGCCGAGTTCCTGACCGCGCTGGAGGAGCTGGCGCTGGGTCAGGAGACGTCGCGTCGCACCGACAGCACGACCCCGGCTGCTGCGAGCGCGAGCCCGTAGGCCAGCAGCACCAGCCCGCCGGTCCACCACTCGAGGTAGTCGATGAGCACGTCACCGGGCGCCATCAAGGCCGAGGAGGCGTTGGTCGGCAGCCACTTGACCAGCCAGTCGAGGTCGGCCGAGGCCAAGGCGAACGTGAGCAGCGGCTCGACGAGGAACGTGAAGAGGATGGCGAGCACGATCGCCGCGATCTGGTTGCGGATCAGCGTGCCGATCCCGATGCCGAGCACGGCCCAGATGGCCACCGCGACCACGGACAGCGCCATCGTGGGCCACAGCCGGTCGGCGCCGAGACCGAGGCCGTAGCCGCGTGCGGTCATCGTGACCCCGCCGACCACGAGCACCGTCAGCAGCCCGAGCACGGCGTAGAGCGCACCCATCACGACGTGCGCCAGGATCTTCGCCACCACCACCCGGTGCCGCCGCGGCGAGACCAGGAAGGTCGAGGTGATCGTCTGGTAGCGGTACTCGCCGGTCATCCCGGTGATGCCGAGGACCAGGGCGAACATGTAGGTGCCGCTGAACATCGCCATCGGGTAGACGGAGCGGATCGCCTCGGCCGTCTCGAGCCCGGGCATCGAGGGCTGGCCGGCGCCGGCGTCGACCCCGGAGAAGAGCGCGGTGACCAGGGACTGCAGCGCGCTGAACGCCAGCGCGCCGATCAGCAGGCCCCACCACAGCCGCGTGGAGACGATCTTCTTGAACTCCGCACGCACCAGGTCGGTCACTCGCGGCCTCCGTTCGTCAGCTCCAGGAAGACCCGCTCGAGCTGGCTGGCCTCGGGGACCAGCTCGTGGAGCTCGACGCCGGCCTCGAACGCGGCGTGGCCGACGGCCTCCGTGCTGCCACCGGTGACGCGCAGGCGGCCGGAGTCGTCGGTGCCGACCACCGTGAGCCTGCTCATGGTGAGGACGTCACGGAGCCGTTCGGGCGTGGGTGTGCGGACGAGGACCTCGCGCGGACCGCTCTCGAGGTCGGCGAGCGTGCCCTGGCGGACCAGGCGGCCGCGCGAGAGGACGACCACCTCGTCGACGGTCTGCTGCACCTCGCTGAGCACGTGGCTGGAGACGAGGACGGTCCGCCCCTCGGCGGCGAGGGCGCGCAGGAACTGCCGCAGCCAGGCGATGCCCGCGGGGTCGAGCCCGTTCGCCGGCTCGTCGAGGATCAGGACCTCCGGGTCGCCCAGCAGCCCGGCCGCGAGGGCGAGGCGCTGGCGCATGCCGAGGCTGTAGCCGCCGACGCGCTTGCCGGCGACCTCGGAGAGGCCGACCTGCGCGAGCATCTGGGAGGCTCGTGCGGGGTCGATCCCGGCGCCGATCGCCATCATCTCCAGGTGGGCCCGGGCGGAGCGGCCGGGATGGAAGCTGGCCGCCTCGAGGGAGGCGCCGACGGTGCCGATCGGGTCGGGCAGGTCGCGGTAGAGCAGGCCGCCGATGGTCGCGGTGCCTGACGTCGGGCGGAGCAGGCCGAGCAGGCAGCGGAGCGTCGTGGTCTTCCCCGAGCCGTTGGGGCCGAGGAAGCCGGTGACGAGCCCCGGTCGCACCGAGAAGGTCAGGTCGTCGACCGCCGTGAGGCCGCCGAACATCTTGGTCAGGCCGACGACGTCGACCTGTTTTCCCTCCCGCACCATGCGTCACATCCAACCAGACGTGCGGGGTTTACGAGACGGCTAGGTCTCAGAGTCGCCGGACGAACATGTGCGACGCGGCCTCGACGTCGATCTCGGCGGTCTCGCCGCCGCTGCCGATGAGGACACCCTCGGCTCCCGCGGCGACGCTGACGACCTTGTCGGGGAGCGCCCCGACCCGGCGCAGCGCAGCCATCAGCGACTCGTCGGTCTGGATCGGCTCGCTGATCCGCCGGACCAGCACGCGGACCTGCTCCGACCCGGTGGCGACCTGGTCGAGCGGCTCGACGTCGTGCATGAACTCCTCGCCGTTGCCGCTCTGGCCGAGCTCGTCGAGGCCCGGGATCGGGTTGCCGTAAGGGGACTCGGTCGGGTGGCCGAGCAGCTCGATCAGGCGCCGCTCGACGGTCTCGGACATCACGTGCTCCCACCGGCAGGCCTCGGCGTGGACGAGCTCCCAGTCCAGGCCGATCACGTCGGTGAGCAGACGCTCGGCGAGGCGGTGCTTGCGCATCACGCGGGTGGCCAGGCGCAGGCCCTCGTCGGTGAGCTCGAGGTGACGGTCGCCCTCGACGGTGAGCAGCCCGTCGCGCTCCATCCGGGCCACGGTCTGGCTGACCGTCGGGCCGCTCTGGTGCAGCCGCTCCGCGATGCGGGCACGCAGCGGCACGATGCCCTCCTCCTGCAGCTCGAAGATCGTGCGGAGGTACATCTCGGTGGTGTCGATCAGGTCGCTCACCCGGTCATTGTGTCTCATGCGTCGTCCGGGGCTTCCTCTGCGCTGGCACAGTGGACCTGATGAGCGATCACGCCCCGACGGCTGTCATGTGGTTCCGCCGCGACCTCCGGCTGGAGGACAACCCGGCCCTGCTCGAGGCGTGCGCCGCCGGCGAGGACGGGGTGCTGCTGCTCTTCGTGGTCGACCCGCGGCTGTGGGAGCCCGCAGGCCCCGCCCGCCGCGCCTACCTCGCGGCCTCGCTCGCCGCCCTCGACGAGTCGGTGGGCGGGCGGCTCGTCGTCCGGCACGGCGACCCGGCCGTCGAGGTCCCGCGCGCCGCGGCAGACGCCGGCGCCGCGACCGTGCACGTCGCCGCGGACTTCGGCCCCTACGGATCGCGCCGGGACCGTGCGGTCGAGGCGGCGCTGTCGGAGCAGGGCGTCGAGCTGCACCGCATCGGCTCGCCCTACGCCGTCGCACCCGGCCGGGTGGTCAACGGCAGCGGCGAGGGCTACAAGGTGTTCACACCGTTCTCCCGGGCCTGGGCGGAGCACGGCTGGCGCGCCCCGGCCGGCCGCCCCTCGCGCGGCCAGACGTGGCTCGAGGTCCGGCTCCGACGGCGTCCCCGACGCGCCAGTGCCCGACGGCATGACCCTGCCGTCGGCCGGGGAGAAGGCCGCGCGCCGGAGGTGGCGGGCGTTCCTCGACCTCGTCGCGGAGTACGACGACGCGCGCGACCGGCCCGACCTCGACCGGACCTCGCACATGTCGGTCCACCTGAAGTGGGGCGAGATCCACCCGCGCACGCTGCTCGCCGACCTGGCACCGCTGCGCAGCAAGGGCGCGTCGACGTACCGCAGCGAGCTCGCCTGGCGGGAGTTCTACGCCGACGTCCTGCACCGCCGACCGGAGACCGCGCGGGAGTACCTGCGCCCGGAGTTCGCGTCGATGGAGTACGACGAGCCGGGTGACGACCTCGCGGCGTGGGCCGAGGGCCGCACGGGCTTCCCGATCGTCGACGCCGGGATGCGCCAGCTGCGGGCCACCGGCTGGATGCACAACCGGGTCCGGATGATCGTGGCCAGCTTCCTGGTCAAGGACCTGCACCTGGAGTGGCAGCACGGCGCGAGGCACTTCATGCGCTGGCTCGTCGACGGCGACCTCGCCTCCAACCAGCACGGGTGGCAGTGGGTGGCGGGCTGCGGCACCGACGCGGCGCCGTACTTCCGGGTCTTCAACCCGACCTCGCAGGGACAGAAGTTCGACCCGGACGGTGCCTACGTGCGCCGGTGGGTCGATGAGCTCGCAGACGTTGACACGGCGTACATTCATGACCCCTCGCAGCAGCCGGGCGGTCCGCCCGACGGCTACCCGCCACCGCTGCTCGACCACGCCGAGGAGCGCCGGGAGGCGCTTGCACGTCTGGAGCGGATGAAGAGCTGATGCACCATGCCGGCCACTGACAGTGCCCTGGTCGTCCCTGCCCGCTACTGCGGGCCGACGAGCTCGGGCAACGGCGGCTACACGGCGGGCCTGCTCGCGGAGCGGTTCGCCAACCACCCGCACCGACGGCCCGAGTGCCCGGTCGTCGAGGTGACCCTGCGCAGGCCACCGCCGCTGGAGACCGTCCTGGCGGTGGAGCACGTCGAGGACGGGCCGGTGACCCGGCTGCTCCACGGCGACGCGCTGGTGGCCGAGGCACGGTGCACCGACGAGGAGCTGGCCGCCGTCGACGACGTCTCCCCCGCCACGGCGGCCGAGGCGATGGCGGGCTACGGCGGCTTCCGCAAGCACCCCTTCCCGCGCTGCTTCGTCTGCGGCCCCGAGCGGGCCGAGGGCGACGGGCTGCGGATCTTCCCCGGGCCGGTCGGCGAGGGCCGGGTGGCCTCGGCCTGGACCCCGCACCAGAGCCTTGCCGAGGCCTCGGACCTGCTCGACCCGGGTGTGCAGCGGGTGAGCCTCGGCACGACCTGGGCCGCGCTGGACTGCGTCGGCGGCTGGTCGACCGACCTCGAGGGGCGCCCGGCGGTGCTCGGCCAGATCGCCGCCCGCGTCGACGCGCTGCCGGTCGTGGGCGAGCCCCACGTCGTCGTCGGCGCCGAGCTGGCCGTCGAGGGGCGCAAGACCTTCACGGCGAGCACGGTCTACGACTCCGACGGGCGGATCGTGGCCCGCGCCCGGCACATCTGGATCGCGGTCGACCCCGCCGCCTTCACCTGAGCCTCCTCGCGACCTGCCTGTCCACCTGCGCGTTTGACACACCCCCGGCGGCTGCCGTGGGATTGGAACGTGCAAATTCGTTCTGAGACCCCCGCGACCAGCCCCTGGTGGAAGCACTCCGTCTGCTACCAGATCTACGTCCGCAGCTTCGCCGACTCCGACGGCGACGGCATCGGCGACATGACCGGCATCGAGCAGCGGCTGCCCTACCTCGCCGAGCTCGGCGTGGACTCGGTGTGGATCACGCCGTTCTACACCTCGCCGCAGAACGACCACGGGTACGACGTCGCCGACTACCGCGACGTGGACCGGCTCTTCGGCTCGCTCGAGGACTTCGACTCCATGCTCGCCAAGGCCCACGACCTCGGTCTCCGGGTCATCGTCGACCTCGTCCCGAACCACACCTCGAGCGAGCACGAGTGGTTCCGGAAGGCCCTCACCGCCGACCCTGAAGACCCGATCCGCGACCTCTACGTCTTCCGTGACGGACGTGGTCCCGACGGGTCCGAGCCGCCGAACAACTGGCGGTCGGTCTTCGGCGGCCCGGCGTGGACACGCGTCGACGACGGCCAGTGGTACCTCCACATGTTCGACGCCACCCAGCCCGACCTGAACTGGTGGAACCCCGCCGTCGGCGACGAGTTCGAGTCGATCATCCGCTTCTGGCTCGACCGCGGCGTCGACGGCTTCCGGGTGGACGTGGCGCACGGCCTCTACACCCCGGTCGAGATGGAGGACCTCACCGAGGAGCAGCTCGGCAACCTCGGCGCCTCGACGTACCCGATGTGGGACCAGCCCGAGGTGCACGACGTCTACCGCCGCTGGCGCACGATCCTCGACGAGTACGACGGCGACCGGATGGCCGTGGCCGAGGCCTGGACCGCGACGCCGGAGTCGATGGCCCGCTACATCCGGCCCGACGAGCTCCAGCAGGCGTTCAACTTCCACTGGCTCCAGGCGCCCTGGTCGGCCGAGTCGTTCCGCGACGTCATCGACGAGAGCCTCCACGCGGTGAGCCTCGCCGGGGCGGCGGCGACCTGGGTGCTCTCCAACCACGACGTGGTGCGCCACGTGACCCGGTACGGCGGGGGCGAGCGGGGGCTGGCCCGCGGCAGGGCGGCCCTGCTCACGATGCTCGCGCTCCCCGGCGGCGCGTACGTCTACCAGGGCGAGGAGCTCGGCCTCGAGGAGGTCGAGGTCGCCCCCGAGGACCGGCAGGACCCGACCTGGCACCGGGGCGGCGGCAAGGGCCGTGACGGCTGCCGGGTGCCGATCCCGTGGTCCGGCGACGAGCCGCCCTTCGGCTTCGGTCCCGGCGACGGCCAGCCGTGGCTGCCGCAGCCGGCGGACTGGAAGGACCTGTCCGTCGCCGCCCAGGAGGACGACCCGTCGTCGACGCTCAGCTTCTACCGGCTCGCCCTGCGCACGCGGCGCGAGGTCACCGAGGTGCTCCCGGACGAGGTGACCGTGCTCGACAGCGCGCCGGACACTCTCGCGTTCGTCCGCGGCGGCGGGCTCGTGTGCTTCCTCAACTGCGGCGAGGTCCCGGCCCCGGTCCCGGTGGAGGCCGGCGAGCTGGTCGTCTCCAGCGCGGCCCTCGTCGACGGACAGCTGCCGGCTGACGCCGCGGCCTGGTTCCGCACGGCCTGAGGCCGCGTCAGTCGTCCTGCGCGGGCGCCTCGAGCGAGGAGTTGTACCGGGCGAGCAGGTCGGCGAGCCCGCCCAGGTCGTCGGAGCTCCAGTCGGTGAGGCGCCCCGCCACGACCTTGCGCCGCTCCGCGCGGACCGCCTCGACACGGTCGCGTCCGAGGTCGGTGGCGACGATGGTCTGGGCCCGCCGGTCCTCGAGGTCACAGGTGCGGGTGAGCAGGCCGAGAGACTCGAGGTGCACGACGTGGCGGCTGACCGCGCCCTTGTCGATGCCGAAGTGCTCCACGACGTCGGAGGCGTGGACACCCTCGTGGTCGAGCACGAAGAGCAGCACCGGCAGCGCGGCCGGCTGGAGGTCCGGGTGCACCGCGGCGGCGCTCCTCGCGGTGCGCCGGCGCACCCGATGCAGCAGGACGCCCAGCTCGCGCTCGATGCGCCGCAGCGACTCAGTCTTCGTGGCCGACATGCAGGACAGCGTCTCAGGCGCGCGCCGGCTCGGGCAGCCGGACCGGCCGCGGCGCCTCGCGCTGCGTGATCTCGTCGACCCTCTCGATGGTCGTGCGCAGGGGCACCTCGCGGATCGCGACGATGCACACCAGTGCGAACAGCGCGAAGGGCGCGGCGAGGAGGAAGACGTGGCCGGTGGCCCCTGCGAAGGCCGACATGAAGACCTCCCGCACCGGCTCGGGCAGGGTGGAGAGGTCCGGGATCGCGCCGGCGTCCCCCGCCGACGGAGGTGTGACCCCGATCCCGCGGAGGCCCGACGTGACCGACTGCGCGACCTGGTGACCGAGGGCCGTTCCCAGCGCGGAGACGCCGACGGAGCCGCCGACCGTGCGGAAGAACGCCACCAGCGAGCTGGCCGCGCCGACGTCGCTGTGCGCGGCGTTGTTCTGCACCGCGAGCACGAGGTTCTGGTTGACCGCGCCGACCCCGAGGCCGAGCATCGCCATGAACACCCCGACGAGGACGAGGTCGACCGACCGGTCGAGGGTGCCCAGCAGGGTCACGCCCACCACGAGGAGGAGCGACCCGACGACGAGGTACCTCTTCCAGCGGCCGGTCCGGGCGATCAGGCGGCCGGTGGTGACGCTCGAGAAGAGGACACCGCCGACCATCGCGAGGGACATCAGCCCGGCCGTGGTCGGTGACATCCCCCGGCCGAGCTGGAAGTACTGCGACAAGAAGACGGTCGAACCGAACATCGACACGCCCACCATCGCGCTCGCCACGACCGCGAGGCTCGTGGTGCGGTCGCGGAAGAGCCGCAGCGGGACGATCGGCTCGGCCGCCCGGGTCTCGACCAGCACGAAGAGCGCGAGCAGCAGCACGCCTGCGCCGACGAGGACGAGGGTCATTGCGGAGCCCCACGCGAAGCTGGTGCCGGCGAGCGAAACCCAGACCAGGAGCACCGACACCCCGGAGGTCATGAGCAGGGCGCCGAGGTAGTCGACCTTCACCTTCCGACGCACGGTCGGCAGGTGCAGCGTCCTCTGCAGGACGACGAACGCCAGGGCGGCGACGGGCACGCCCACGAAGAAGGTCCACCGCCAGCCGAGCCACGGGGTGTCGACGATCAGCCCGCCGATGAGGGGCCCGCTGACGGTGGCTACCGCGAACACCGCCCCGAGGTAGCCGAAGTAGCGACTGCGCTCACGGGGCGCCACGATCGAGGCGATCACGACCTGCACCAGGGCGGCCAGGCCTCCGACCCCCACTCCCTGGATCGCCCGCGCGCCGATGAGGACACCCATGGTCGGGGCGAGTCCCGCAAGGACCGAGCCCGCGACGTACACCAGCAGGGCGACCTGGACCAGCACCTTCTTGTTGACCTGGTCGGCGAGCTTGCCCCAGATCGGCGTCGTGGCGGTGAGCGTGAGCAGGGTCGCGACCATGACCCACGTGTAGCCGGTCTGGGTCCCGTCGAGGTCGGCCACGATCCGGGGCAGAGCCGTCGTGACGACGGTCGAGGAGAGCATGGCGACGAACATCGCCACGAGGAGTCCGGAGAGGGCCTCGAGCACCTCGCGGTGCGTCATGGGCTGGGCGTCGTGGCGGTCTGCGGGCGCGTGTGGTCGGGGTCAAGGGGCTCCTGCTCGATTGGTTGCGGACGGCAACTTTACCAAACGGTTGTCCACAACAACCGATTTCACGGAGCGGTCAAACTCCTTGTCGGGGTCGGGGGGCCGTCGTACCTTTGTGGGACACGAGAAGGGAGGTGGTCCAGAGGTGAATTCTTTACGGACTCGTGAGGTGGCTGCTCGCTAGCAGCGCACCGGCCAGCACGACTGAGCCCTCCGTGGGCTGCTGGCAATACCAAGCAGTCACCCGACCCGCAGGTGCTCCGGGACGTCCGCCCGGAGACGCGGCCACCATCTCGATGGCGGAGCCGCACCACGCCTGCGGGTCGTCTGCTGTCCGGGTATGTATATTCGCGGCCATGCCTCTCCCATGGAGACGTCAGCTTCTGTCCCTCCTACCTCGGCTCGGGCTCGGGTCGAGACCACTCGGGCCCGGCGTCACGCTGGTCTCCCGGAACGACAGCGAGCCACACGTCACCCAGGTGAGCGGCAACGCCTGGGTCGTCGAGCTCGACAAGCGCCCTCGGGCCCGCCTCTCGGTCGAGGAGCTCGACGAGAGCACCTGGCTCCTCCAGCCCCGACGCGGCGCCCGTCGTTCCGTGCGGCGGATGGGGCCGCCCGAGCTGCGCACGCACCTCGTGGTCGACGAGGAGGCCGCTCGCACGGCGATCGCGAACCAGCAGATGAAGCTGGCGCACTACATCTCCGCCGAGCACATCGCCTGGGTGCTGCGCGAGCTCGACGTCAACTGCGTCCTCGACGTCGGCGGCAACCGCGGCCAGTTCGGCCGACGGCTCCGCCAGAGCGGGTACGCCGGCCGCATCGTCTCGTTCGAGCCGCTCCCCCATCTCGCCGAGCAGCTCCACGTGCACGCCGACAAGGACCCCGAGTGGCATGTCGTGCACTGTGCCCTCGGCGACGAGGAGACCGAGGGCGACATGACCGTCGTCGCGAAGGGCGGCGCAACCAGCTCGCTGCTCCCGCCCAGCGACTTCGGGCTGAAGTTCTCGCCCCGTCTCGAGGGGATCCGGCAGGAGACCGTCACGGTCCGCCGTCTCGACGGCCTCCTCGACGAGGTCGTCGACGGCATAGCCGACCCGCGCATCTTCCTGAAGATGGACACGCAGGGGTACGACCTGCGCGTGTTCGCCGGGGCGGGCGACCGGATCAAGGACGTGCTCGGGCTCCAGTCGGAGATCTCGTCCGTCCCGCTCTACGACGGGATGCCCCGGATGGCGGAGGCGATCGCGACGTACGAGGCCGGGGGCTTCGAGACCACGGGGATCTTCCCCGTCACCCGCGACCCGGAGCGGCTGCGGATCATCGAGTTCGACATCGTGATGATCCGCGTCGAGGCGCTGAGCGACCGCTAGGGAGCCAGCCGCTCGGTCGTCCAGGTCGGCGCGGTGGAGTCCGCCGAGACCCGGCTGTACCTCAGCCGGTCGTGCATGCGCCCGAGGCGCCCCTGCCAGAACTCCACCCGCTCCGGGGTGACGCAGAAGCCGCCCCAGTGCTCGGGCCTCGGCACGTCGCCCTCGCCGAACCGGGTCATGACCTTCTCGTAGCGCGCGTCCAGCTCGGCCCGGGCGGGCACCACCTCGGACTGCGGCGAGGCCCAGGCGCCGACCTGGGAGCTCCTCGGGCGGCTCGCGAAGTACGAGTCGTTCTCCTCGTCGCTCAGGCGGCGAGCCGTCCCCTCGACGCGCACCTGCCGCTCGAGCTGGTGCCAGGGGAACAGCAGTGCGCAGTGGGGGTTCGCGGCGAGCTCCTCACCCTTGCGCGAGGCGTAGTTGGTGAAGAAGACGAAGCCGCGGTCGTCGAGGCCCTTGAGCAGCACGATCCGCGAGGACGGGCGGCCGTCGGCCCCCACGGTGGAGATCACGAAGGCGTTGGGTTCGTGGAGCCCGGCGATCACGGCGTCGTGCATCCAGCGCCGGAACATGCTCACGGGGTCCGGTTCGAGGTCGGACTCGTCGAGTCCCCCTGCGGCGTACTCCCGTCGCAGCTCACCCAGCTCTCGCGCATCCACGAGGACGAATCTAGTGCCCTCGGACATCCCGGCGTGACGCCTCGAGCCGAGGCGCGGCAGAATGCCTCGTTGGACCACCAGCTGACGAAGGAGTCGACATGAGCGAGGTTCAGCACGGCCTTGAAGGCGTCGTAGCGTTCGAGACCGAGATCGCCGAGCCCGACAAGGAAGGCTCCGCGCTCCGCTACCGCGGCGTCGACATCGAGGAGATCGTCGGACGGATCCCGTTCGAGAAGGTCTGGGGCCTGCTCATCGACGGCACCTGGGAGCCCGGTCTGCCGCCGGCCGAGCCCTACAACATCCCCGTGCACACCGGCGACATCCGCGTCGACGTCCAGGCCGCGGTCGCGATGCTCGCCCCGGCGTTCGGGATGCGTCAGACCTACGACATCAGCGACGAGCAGGCTCGTGAGGACCTGAGCCGGGTCGCCGTGATGGTGCTGTCGTACGCCGCACAGGCTGCTCGCGGTCTCGACAAGCCCGTCGTCTCCCAGCGCGAGGTGGACAAGGGCTCGACGCTCGCGGAGCGCTTCATGATCCGCTGGAAGGGCGAGGCCGACCCCAAGCACGTCAAGGCGATCGACGCCTACTGGAGCTCCGCGGCCGAGCACGGCATGAACGCCTCCACCTTCACCGCCCGGGTCATCACGTCCACCGGCGCCGACGTCGCCGCAGCGTTCTCCGGCGCCATCGGTGCGATGAGCGGACCGCTGCACGGCGGCGCCCCCTCGCGCGTCCTCGGCATGATCGAGGAGGTCGAGAAGCGCGGCGACGCCCGTGGCTACGTCAAGGAGCTGCTCGACAACAAGGAGCGGCTGATGGGCTTCGGCCACCGCGTGTACCGCGCGGAGGACCCCCGTGCCCGGGTGCTGCGCCGCACGGCCCAGGAGCTCAACGCCCCGCGCTACGAGGTGGCCGAGGAGCTCGAGAAGGCGGCGCTGGCCGAGCTGCGTGAGCGTCGACCCGACCGCGTGCTGGAGACCAACGTCGAGTTCTGGGCCGCGATCGTCCTGGACTTCGCCGAGGTGCCCCCGCACATGTTCACCTCGATGTTCACCTGTGCGCGCACCGGTGGCTGGTCGGCGCACATCCTCGAGCAGAAGCGCACCGGCCGCCTCATCCGCCCGTCCGCCAAGTACGTCGGCCCCTCGGAGCGCAAGGCCGAGGACGTCGAGGGCTGGAACCCGGACTGGGCATGATCGACCACCTCACGCTGGCCCGCGCCGAGTGGGACGGCTACGCCGCGGAGTACGACGACGACCCGGACCACGGGCTCCGCGACCCGGAGGTCCGTGACGCCTGGCGCACGCTCCTGCTCGAGCACCTCCCGCCGGCACCTGCCCGCGTCGCGGACCTCGGGTGCGGCAGCGGCAGCCTCTCGGTGCTGCTCGCCGAGCAGGGGTACGACGTCCACGGGCTCGACCTCTCCGACCGGATGCTCGACGTCGCGCGGGCCAAGGCCGACGACGCGGGCGTGGACATCACCTTCTCGCAGGGGGACGCGTCCGAGCCCGGCCTCGAGACCGGTGCGTTCGACGTGGTGCTGTGCCGTCACGTGCTCTGGGCCCTCCCCGACCCGTCAGCGGCCCTGGCTCGGTGGGTCGACCTGCTGCGCCCCGGCGGCCGGCTGGTGCTCGTGGAAGGCAGCTGGTCCACGGGTGCGGGTCTCCCCGCCCGTCGTACCGCTGACCTGGTCCGCGAGCACCGCGACGAGGCGACGGTCCGTCACCTGCCCGAGGCGGAGTACTGGGGCAGGGAGATCACCGACGACCGCTACCTCGTCGTGAGCAGCTACTGACCTACATCCGGTGCGCCATGGGCAGCGCGAACAGGACCGCGTTGACCAGCCCGAAGAGCAGCACCGTCACGACGAACGGCGCGGCGACCGTGCGCGCCCGTGGCGTGTCGCCGTGCCGGTTCGTCGCGATCTTGCGCGCGGTGTAGGCCGAGAGCGCGACCCCGAGGGCGAGCAGGGAGTACTGCAGCACCTGGATCGTCCCCGTGCCGACGATCGCCGCGGACCCTTGCGCGGGCTGCGCTCCGAAGACCGCCCCGACGGTGTGGAGCACCGACTTGCCCTCGGCCAGCAGGTGGAAGAGGTTGTGGGCCACGTGGGCCGCGACGTCGAGCGGGATCAGCGCGTAGCCGAACCGGGCGAAGTTCTGCTTCACCGACTCGCGGCTCGCGGGTGCGGCGAGCCGTGAGGCCAGCATCAGCACCCCGACCGGCAGGGTCACGGCCACCACGAACACCACCGTGAAGATGAGCGGGTAGCTGGTGATCCCCGTGCGTAGTGCGACCTGGTCGAGGAGGTCCTGCCACACGTCGAGCATGGTGATGTTCTGCACCAGGACGATGCCCATGATCGCCATCGCGAGGAACGACTCCTCGATCCGCGCCCGTCCGACCAGCCAGAGCTCCCTGGCCGGCGGGCGGACGGTGATCGCGATCGCGTCGTGCGGGCAGGACTTGATGCAGCTGGCGCACAGGTTGCAGTTCGCCATGCTGTCCATGGTTCGCGGGAACGTGAACAGCGGGCACGCCGGCGTCGAGTCCGTGCCGTTGTAGCAGGCCGCGCGGGAGGTGCAGGTCTTGCAGATGTCCGGGTCAGCGCGCAGCTGGACCATCCCGGCCCGCGCGTAGTTCCCCGACAGACCGCCCAGGAAGCAGAGGTAGCGGCAGAACGTCCGCCTCTGGAAGAACGCGCCGCTGATGATCACCGCGGTGGTCAGGAGCAGCAGGAGTACGCCGGAGCCCCACGGCGACCCGACGATGCCCCACACGTGGTCGGCCCAGGTGATCGCGATGAACGACGCGTCGATGATCCAGATGCCGTACACCTTGAGGAACCTCGGCACCGGCCGGTTCACGCCGACGAGCTTCTGGACCAGGTCGCTCAGGGTCGCGAACGGGCAGACCGCGCACCAGAACCGCCCGAACAGCAAGAACGTCACCGGAATCGAGCGGCCACCACAGCACCCACATCAGGGCGGTGCCCGCGTTGTCGTGCGCCGTCGCCGGTCCGCTGATCAGCTGGTACGCCACCAGCCCGAAGACTGCGGCCACCGGGACCTGGAAGACCATCGGGTACCACCGACTGCGCACGACCGCCGAGACCACCCGGTTGTCGAGCAGGTTGCGCTCCTGGAGGTTGCGCTTCTGCTGTTTGCGGTCTTGCAGGTTGGGCTGCTGCAGGTCGGCGCTCATCGCGTCCTCCTCGTGCGGTCGCGGTCGGCCCGCCTGCCGCTCTGGTCGGCGCGGATTCCGCAGCTGCTTCGTCGCGTCCTTGCGATCACGGCGGCGCAGGAGGAACGCTCCCCCGACTGCCGCGGCGTTCACGACACCGAACCCGCCCAGGACCCGCGTCTTCGTGGCGTCCGAGACGGTGTCGGGCTCACCTCCGTGGCCGCCGTCGTCGCCGTGCTCGGACGCGTCGTGGGAGTCGTGGCCGTCGTCCGCCTCGTCGCATCAGTGCAGCAGCGTGGTCGTCGTGGCCGTCGTCATCGCCGTGCTCGGCCACGTGCCGCGTCGGAGTCGTGGCCGTCGTCCGCGCGCCGAGGCATCGGGGCCTGAGCGTCGTGGCTGTGCTCGGCAGTCGCCGCCCCCGCCGAGGCATCGACCCGTGCAGCGTCATGGTCGTCGTGCGGGAGCGTCACCGCGTGTTCCTCGTGCGTCGTCAGCCCCTGCGCCGGCGTCGTGACCGTCGTGACTCTCGTCGCGGACGTGGGATGGCTGCCTTCATGCTCGGCGTGGCCGGACGAGTCCATGTGGTGCTCGACCTCGTGGGCCGAGTCCGTACCACTCGCCGAGCCGGCGGCCTCCGCCGCCGTGCAGCGACGGGCCGGCCCACGGCGCCGCGAACGACGGAGCGGCACTCCCCAAGGTGACGATCAGGGCGGCAGCCGCCGCTCCTCGTCCCGCTGCACCGGACATCGCAAGCCCCTACTCGACGGACATCAGTGACTTGCATCGTCCGCTGAGGAATGCGCTCGTCGGATGGTCTAGACGTCCCGATCAGCAGGTCAATGGTCCCGACATGCCCCGCATTGCCGGACGCGTCCGCACATGACGGAGCGCACCGAGGTCACCGTCGACGGCTCGCTCACCTGGTCGATAGGTGCGTGCGGGCATACCAGGCCCGGCTGCTCAGGGCCCCACATGGTCCGCGTCGCCCACCGCCCGGCCCGACTCGGTTACAGGCGCCGGTGGCGCGGAACCTCTCGCTGGGCGGTCACCCCGAAGGCCTGGTCGAGCTCTCGGTCCCACGCGGTCGTCTGCTGGTGACGGTGCACCAGCAGTGCGCATAGACCCACGAGGGCGAGCGCGAGCAGCAGTACCACTTCCATCATCATCGGTCGAAACCTCGTCCTGCAGTGCCGGGCAGTCATGAGGGCGCCCGACGTGCCCCCCACTTTTCGACGGTACGGCGACCTTCCCCGATGGGGAGCGAAATCCACAGATGTGACTGACCTCTCCGGAAATGTCCGTGCTTGGCGCTAGGTTTGTTCGAACAGATGTTCGAGCGAACGCAGCGAGGTGTCGATGACCACGACATATGAGGATCCACAGTTGAGGGACGGTTCCCCGCCCGGACCTGACGCCCCGCCGCCCAGCGACGGGCTTCCGCCGTGGGCGCAGGAGCACTCAGCCACCGACCGGGAGCTCCTCGACCGGATGGTGGCGTGCAAGGTCGCGCAGAACCAGGCTCATGCCGCCCGGCTCGACGCGTTGCTCCGCTTTCACGACCGCCGGGTGCAACGAGCAGAAGGCCGCGCGACCTCGGCCGGGCACGGGATTCTTCCAGATCACGCCGCTGCGAGAGACCCAGGCCGAGACAGCCCCGCTGACCGGTGTGAGCGAGCACAGCGTGCAGATCGACCTCGACGTCGCCGGCGAGCTGAAGAGGTGGTTGCCCCGGCTCTGGGAGCGCTTCCGGGCCGGTCGCCTGGACCTCGGCAAGGCCACCGCCTGCCTCGACCAGCTGGTCCATCTCGCCTCCGACGCAGACCGCGCCACCTACACCGCGGCAGTCCAGGACTGGTTCGACAAGCACGACCCTCTCACCGACCCGGACGGGCCGCTGTGCACCCTCACCCGCGACAAGATCCAGCGCGCTGCCTACCACCAGCGGATCAAGCTGCCCCAACGCTCGGACAGCGAGACGTTCGCCGAGGCCTTCAAGAAGCGCCGGGTGACTCTGCGCATCGACGAGGAGTCCGGCATGGCCTGCCTGTCCGCGACCGCCGCTGCTCACGACGCGCTCACCGCGGATCACCGCCTCACCCTCATCGCGAAGAAGCGCAGCCAAGCCCCCGGCGAGACCCGCACCCTCGCCCAGCTGCGGGTCGACAGTCTGATCGAGCTCATCCACGGCCGGCTCACCGTCCCGGCCACCACCGGGGACCTCGAGCACCATGAGCACTGCGACCAGACCTGCCGCGTCAACGGACATCACGAGTCAGACGAGTACGTCGACGCCGATGCGACTGAGGACACCGGCGGCGAAGGCGCTTCGCGGACCGATCAGCGGCGTACTCACGAGCAGCGCACCTGCCCGCTGCACCCCCTGGTGCTCACCACGGACAACGGCGGCCCGATCGGTGGCTATGCCCGCCCGGTGGTCGTCGTGACGGTCCCGATCACCACCCTCATGGGCCTGTCCAACGACCCCGGGGTCCTGTCCGGCGGCCAGGCCATCCCGTCCGAGTACGCCTGCCACATCGCCACCCAGCCCGGCTCGACGTGGTACCGGATGCTCACGGACGACGCCGGCAACTTCCTCGAGCTCTCGACCGACAGCTACCAGCCCACCGACCCGATGTGTCGCACCGTCGTCGCCCGCGACAGCACCTGTGTCTGGCCCGGCTGCCGGCGACCCTCGGTCACCTGCGACTGCGACCACCGCGTGCCCTACCCCGCGGGCAAGACCTGCATCCACAACCTCGCGCCCCTGTGCGAACGACATCACCAGGTCAAGCACGCCGACGGCTACGAGGTCGTGGCCAACACCGACGGCTCGTACACCTGGACGACCCGCCACGGCTCCACCTTCACCACGCCTGCCACCGAGCAACCGGTCGCGACCTGGCCGACGCCGGCACCCGACGCCGACGAGGAGGCGACGGAGATCGACAAGGAGTTCGCCGCATTGACGGGGCCGCTGGAGCGGGCCTTCGCCGAGCTCATACCCGGCTGAGTACGGCAGCAAGAGTTGGTCCCGTGTGTGAAAGTCCCAGGCGAATCTCCGACTCATCGCACGGCACCGGGAACCCAGGAGCGGTCCGAAGCGTCTCACCTCAGCGACCAAGGAGGACCTCATGCGGTGGAGCCACCTCCCCGTGATCGCCTTACTGCTGGTGTGCGGGTGCAGTGCGGAGCACGTGAGCAGTTCTGGCGACGACGGCAACTGCGTCAGCCAGTACGAGCCCGTTGCCGACGCGCCGACGCTGAGAGAGCTCAAGCGGGAGCTGCTCAAGGGCGTCGATCCGACAGTCCGGTCCCTGAAGGTCACCGACGAGCACCCCGAGGAGGGGAAGGTGTACGTCAGCCTGCTGAACCGCAGGAATCGCACCGTGATGGCTCTCGACATGTGGCAGCAGGACGACGGGACTTGGACCGCCCAGCAGTGGTCCCAGTGCATCGACTGACCTCGGTGCGCTGACCTCGATCCGTCAAGCGTCACACCGACGGGGACGCGAACCAGACGGTGCGCTTCTCCCACAGACCCGGACCGAGCCGACGCCCGGAGCAGACGACGATGGCCAATTGATGAGGTCCGTCGGTCCGGTAGTAGCGGAGCATTCGTCGCTGGGCGGGCACCTCGACGCGCTCGGTCACCCGGTAGCACAGCCGCGCGTCGACCCCGCGGACGACGATGCGGTCGCCGGGCTGCAGTCCGGCCAGAAGGTGGTTGCCGAGCGCGCTCCCGTCCGGCCAGGTGTGGGCGTTGAGCAAGACGTTCCCGCCCGGGTCGCCGGGACGGATGCCCTGCTCGCGGTCCCAGGCGAACACGGCCTTGCCGGCGCTCGTGAGGGGAGGTACGCCGGGGATCCCGTAGTCGTCGCGTGGAGGTGCCATCACGGAGGCGTTCGTGACGCCCGGCACCGAGATCGACCGCGGGGCGAAGGCCCGTTGGACGTCGGCGCACGAGGTCTCCGGCGACGGGGACGGCTCGGGCGAGGACGGCTGTGACGACGGCGGTTCGGACGGGCCGGCGCTCTGGGACGACCGCGGGGCGCTCCGAGGCGCTGACTCGCCGCCTGATCCCACGAGGAGGAACGTCGCCACGAGCACGAGCACAGCCACGACGACGGCCGCACCAAGCGCAACCCAGCCCGCCCGTCTCATAGGCCGCTCCTTCGTTCGTGGCCTCCGTCCTCGTCGATTGTCTCCCTCACGGGGCCGGGGCGGGCAAGGTCCGGATGAGTCAGAGCAGCTTGCCGTAGTACCGCGACTTCGGGGACCACTTGTAGTGGCCGAATCCTTCGACGGGGCTATAGCCGGAGGAGAGGTACAGCGCGATCGCCTCCGGCTGCTCGATGCCGGTCTCGAGCACCATCACGGCCGCCCCCGCATCCTGCGCGGTGGTCTCGAGGTGTGTGAGGACCTGGCGAGCCAGCCCGCGGCGTCGTGCGCGAGGAGCGACGTACATCCGCTTGATCTCGGTGACCACGGAGACACCGAACGCCGTGACGTCAGATCGGAACCGCCAGCCACCCATGGCGACCGGCCCCGGGCCGTCGTAGCCGACGAAGAACGCACCCTGCGGCGCGTCGAACATCGTCGGGTCCAGCGGCGTCTCGTCGGGCCCGCCGTACCTGAGCGTGTACTCGGCCTGGACCTCCGTGATCAGCGCGGTCGCGTCGGGATGGGTGAACGCGACCCGTCGAAACTCCATCAGCGTCCTCAGACGCTCATCGACGTTCCGCAGCTGTCACAGAACCGCGCGTCGGCGTCGTTCTGCCGGCCGCAGGAACGGCAGTACGGGCCGGTCGCACCTGCCTGGCCCGTTCCCGCGCCGCCGTCGCCGCGGAGGCCCGAGCCACGGGCCGCACCCGGCGTTTCTTGGCCGTTTGGTGCGCCTGGCGTCAGGTCGCTCATGTGTGGTCCCCGTCTCGTGAGTGGTCTCCGCGAGGTGACACAATATGCGAGCAGACCGCTGCACCACTTCAAGGAAGCTCTGACAACGAGGTCAGGTCACCACCACTCGACAAACGAGGTACTCCGTGACCGACGCGATCACCATCCCTGACTCCCTCAAGCCCGCTGACGGCCGCTTCGGCGCGGGTCCGTCCAAGGTCCGCACCGAGGCCGTCGACGCCCTCGCCGCGACGGGCACCTCCCTGATCGGGACGTCCCACCGCCAGGCTCCTGTGAAGAACCTCGTGGGCCGGGTCCGCGAGGGCGTGCGTGAGCTGTTCAGCCTGCCCGAGGGCTACGAGGTCGTCCTCGGCAACGGCGGCGCCACCGCGTTCTGGGACATCGCCACCTTCGGCCTGATCCGGGAGAAGAGCCAGCACCTCTCGTTCGGGGAGTTCTCCTCGAAGTTCGCGAAGGCCGCCAAGCAGGCCCCCTTCCTCGCCGACCCGACCGTCATCGAGTCGCCGACCGGCAGCCGCCCCGAGCCGCGGGCCGAGGCCGGCGTCGACGTCTACGCCTGGGCCCACAACGAGACGTCCACGGCCGTGATGGCGCCGGTCAAGCGGGTCGAGGGCGCCGACGACGACGCGCTCGTCCTCATCGACGCGACGTCCGGCGCGGGTGGCCTTCCCGTGGACATCACCGAGGTGGACGCCTACTACTTCGCGCCCCAGAAGTGCTTCGCCTCCGACGGCGGCCTCTGGGTCGCCACGATGTCGCCGGCCGCCCTCGAGCGCGCGGCGCAGATCGCCGAGAGCGGCCGCTGGGTCCCGGCGTTCTTCGACCTCCCCACGGCGATCGACAACTCGCTGAAGAACCAGACCTACAACACCCCCGCGATCGCGACGCTCTTCCTGATGGCCGAGCAGCTCGACTGGTTCAACAGCCAGGGCGGCCTGGACTTCGCGGTCAGCCGCACGACCGACAGCTCCAACCGGCTCTACGGGTGGGCCGAGAAGACGAGCTACACGACGCCGTACGTCGAGAACCCCGAGCACCGTTCGCTCGTGATCGGCACCGTCGACTTCGACGACTCGATCGACGCGGCGGTGGTCGCCAAGACGCTGCGGGCCAACGGCGTCGTCGACGTCGAGCCCTACCGGAAGCTCGGCCGCAACCAGCTGCGGGTCGCGATGTACCCCGCGATCGACCCGGCCGACGTCGAGGCCCTCACCGCCTGCGTCGACTACGTCGTCGAGAAGCTCTGACCAGCAGGCCCACGACAGCCGAGCCGAGCACCGCGGCGATCACGTAGCCGCGAGGTCGACCCAACCCGGCCCCGTTCCCCTCGTCGGGAGCGGGGCCGGCGTCGTTCTCGGGCTCAGGCTCCGCCGCCGGATCAGCGGCTTCCCCGGGCGAACCAAGCGGCGGCAGGTCCATGACGAGTACGTCGGACAGCTCGCCCTCCGAGGAGAGGTAGACCCGTCCGTCGTCCCCGATCGCGACCCCCTCGCCCTGGTCCTGGACCGGCAGCTCGAACTCGGCGACCTTCTCGAACCCCGGGTAGGTGTACACCGCGGCGCCGCCGGAGGTCCGCACCAGGACGTGCCGGCCGTCGGGGAGGAACGTGCCGTCGGTGATGAACCCCGAGACCGCACCGACCGGCTCGAGCTGGTGGAGCTCACCGGCCCGGAGCTCCTCGGGCGCCTGGTAGACCACCCCGCCGAGGAACGGCCGTTTGGTCACCACCAGCACGCGTTCGGTCCGGGGGTGCACCAGCAGCGTCTCCGCGTCGTGGGGCCCGTCCGGGTAGGCGAGATCGTAGGTCTCGGCGGCGACCGTGCCTCCACCCGGCGGCGGGACGAGGCGGTGCACCCTGACCGACCCCCGGGCGCGGCGGTTGTCCCCGGTGTCTGCCACCCACAGGCTCCGTCCACGCCCGCGCGCGATCGCCTCGAGGTCCTCGGGCTCCTCGTCGTCGAAGGTGGTGACCCCGACCGTCT
The DNA here is from genome assembly GCA_963701425.1 of uncultured Actinomycetota bacterium. GTDB lineage: Bacteria > Actinomycetota > Actinomycetes > Propionibacteriales > Nocardioidaceae > Nocardioides_C. The sequence goes on from CAVPAG010000008.1 coordinate 142,696, forward strand.
CGCCTGTCCCGAGGTCGACGGCGTAGACGTAGGGACCGTCCCCGGAGTCGTTGACGGTGTACAGCCGGTCGCCGCGCACCACGAGGCCGCTCGACTCGGCGATGGTCTCGTCCTGGAGCGTGACCGCGACCTCCGCTTCGAGGCTGGGGTCGCCCTCCGAGGCGAAAGGTGACAGGGCCGCGACCATGCCGAGCATCCCGACCGCGACGAGGCCCCCGAGCACAGCGAGGTACTTAATGCGCCGGCTCATCGAGCCGGGACCTCAGCCGCTCCGCGAGGAGCTCCGCCAGACGCGGGTGCACGTTCCAGGTGCGCACGAGGTCCTCGAACTCCTCCCGCACCGAGGCGGAGGGGGCCGCACCCGTCCGGGTGGCACGCAGCAGCGTGTTGCGCGGCGTGTGCTGGCTCTCCACGAACTCGATCACATCGACACGGTAGCCAAGCAGCCGCAGGACGCTGGCGCGAAGCGCGTCGGTGAGCGTGTCGGCGAAGCGCTCGCGCAGGATGCCGTGCCGCGTGAGCAAGGTGTACGGCGCCGGGGTCGGCGCCCTGCGCAGCTGGGCCGCGACGTCGTGGTGGCAGCAGGGCGCGGCGAGCACCAGGGAGGCGTCCCAGAGCACCGCCCGCGCCAGCGCGTCGTCGGTGGCGGTGTCGCAGGCGTGGAGGGCGAGGACGACGTCCGGCGTCTCCTCGAGCGACACCGAGCCGATGTCGCCCTGGACGAAGGTCATCGAGTCCGAGACCCCGAGTCTCTCGGCGACGTCGGTGTTGTGGCGGTACGACTGCTCCTTCACGTCCACCCCGACCATGTGCACCGGAAGCTCCCGCACCCGGGTGAGGTAGCTGTGCGCCGCGAAGGTCAGGTAGGCGTTGCCGCAGCCGAGGTCGACCACCCGCAGCGGCTCCTCGGGCGTCGGGGTCCGCAGCCTGCCCGAGGACAGGGCGTCGTCGAGGGCCGGCCCGAGGCTCCGGAGGAACTCCTCGACCTGGCGGTACTTCCCCTGTCTGCTCCGTCGGACCCGGCCGTGCTCGTCGGAGATGCCCACGGCGACCAGCGCCGGGTCGTCCTCGGGGAGCAGCCGTGGCTTGGGGCGGTCGTGCTGCCGCTGCGGCTCGGCCGGAGCCCCGTCGCCCGAAGCCTCCTCGGCTCGGCGAGGGCTGGTGTGGACCATCGCCTCGAGCTTCTTGGTCACCCGCACCTGATGGGTCTCGGTGACGGTGTCGACGTGCCAGTTGCCGAACGGCTCGTCGAGCAGGTCGTCGACGGCGGACTTCGCTGCCTCGCCGACCGCGTGGTTGGAGGTGTGGGCCTGGGTGTCGTCGTAGGCGGTGACCTGGAGGTGGCGGCCGGCCTTGAGGTCGACGTACCGCAGCTCGACCCGCCGCCAGCGCGGGGTCTGACCCTTCTGGCGCCCGGACGCGACGGCGCGCACCAGGTTCTGGTCCTCCAGGATCAGCGAACGCATCCGGGTGAGCACCCGGAGGAGAGGCTCGGCCACGTCAGCCCCGCACCAGGGCGGAGACCACCACGAGGAGGATCAGCGCCACGAGGGCACCGGGGATCACCATGCGGCGGTAGCGGGGGTTCATGACGACGAGTTTATCGGCGCCGGTTCCTTGGCCCCTTCGGGCTATGGAGACGCTGCCCGGGCGGGAATAGCGTCGCCGGAGAACACAGACCACTTCACGGGAAGCGGCCTGCACGCGACAGGAGGCCAGCAGTGTTCATCCAGATCATCCAAGGCAAGTGCACCAAGCAGGACGAGATGCACGCCCAGTTCGACACGTGGCTCCGCGACCTCGCCCCCAGCGCCCCTGGCTGGATGGGCGGGACCTTCGGCTTCACCGACGACGACATGTTCGTCGGCGTCATCCGTTTCGAGGACAAGGAGAAGGCGATGACCAACTCCGACCGCCCCGAGCAGGGACAGTGGTGGTCGGAGACCGAGCGACTCTTCGACGGTCCGGTCGAGTTCCACGACGCCGACAAGGTCCTGCTCATGCTCGAGGGGGGCTCGGACGACGCCGGGTTCGTCCAGGTCATCCAGGGCAAGGTCGACGACCCCGCGCTCATCGAGGCCGAGATGGACGAGATGACCAACATGCTCCACCAGGAGCGGCCGGAGATCCTTGGCTCGACGTTCGCCATCGAGGAGGACGGGACCTTCACCGAGGCCGTGTTCTTCACCGACGAGGCCAAGGCCCGCGAGGGCGAGGCCAGGGCGATGCCCAACCGCGAGGACGTGCGCCACCTCATGGAGGACTGGCGGCGCACCACCCACGACCTCAGGTACCTGGACCTGCACCACCCCTGGTTCGCATCGCGAGGAGCCTCGGCCGGTCGTTGATCTCGGGGTCGAGCAGCCCCTGGGTCCGGCTGAATACGGCGACGGCGACCAAGGTGCCGAGGATCGTCATCGCGCCGCCGCCGATCAGCGTCCAGCGCGCGCCGAAGGTCTCACCGACCCATCCGACGATCGGTGAGCCGAGCGGCGTGCCGCCCATGAAGATCATCATGTAGAGCGCCATCACCCGTCCGCGCAGCTCGGGCGCCACGCTGAGCTGGATGGTGGTGTTGGCCGCTGTGATCATGGTCAGCGCGGTGATGCCCAGCACCGGCGTCCACAGCGCGAAGACGAGGTACGACGGGAGCACGCCCGCGACCATCTCGGCCGCGCCGAACGCCAAGGCGGCGCCGATGACGAGCCGGTGGCGGACGATGCCCCGCCGTGCGGCGAGCAGCGCCCCGGTCAGCGAACCGACCGCCATGGTCGTGCCGAGGATGCCGTACTCCGAGGCGCCCTTCTCGAACACCTCGGTCGCCATGAGGGCAGAGGTCATCTGGAAGTTCAGGCCGAAGGTGCCGGCGAAGAAGACGATCGCCAGGATCATCATGACGTCCGGACGGCTGCGGATGTAGCGCAGGCCGTCGCGGATCATGCCCTTCTCGCGGCCCTGCGGAAGGGGGCTGTCGAGCTCCCACGGCCGCATCCGCTGGAGGGCGAGCACCACGGCGGCGTACGACAGCGCGTTGATCGCGATCACCCAGCCGGTCGCCTCCGCTCCCCCGCCGAGCCCCGCGATCATGAACCCCGCGAGCGCCGGACCGACGATGCGCGCCGCGTTGAAGGAGGCGGAGTTGAGGCCGACCGCGTTGGACAGGTCCTCCTTGCTCACCATCTCGCTGACGAACGACTGCCGGGCGGGGGCGTCGAACGCGGTGCCCACGCCGAAGGTGAACGCCAGGGCGTAGACGTGCCAGGTCTCGACGACGCCGGTGACGGCGAGGATGCCGAGCAGGAGGGCGGGCGCGGCCATCATCAGCTGGGTGACCTGGAGCAGGCGACGCTTGGGGAAGCGGTCGGCCACCAGGCCGGCGTACGGCGAGAGCAGCAGGATCGGCAGGAACTGCAGGCCGGTCGTGATGCCGAGCGCCGTGCCCGAGTTGCCGGTCAGCTGGAGGACGAGCCAGTCCTGGGCCACACGCTGCATCCAGGTACCCGTGTTCGAGACGACACCACCGGCCGCGTACAGCCGGTAGTTGTGGTTCGACAGGGCACGGAAGGTGGGGCTCAAGAATGTGCCAGCCTTTCCAGGATCGGGGCTGCCTGACGCAGCACGGAACGTTCTTCGGGGCTGAGCTCGCGCAGGCGCTGCGCGAGCCAGGCGTCACGGCGCCGACGGTCGGCCTCGAGGGTGGCGGTGCCCTTGTCGGCGAGCTCGATGACGACCTGTCGGCCGTCGGTCTCGTGCGGACGGCGTACGACGTACCCGGCCTCATCGAGGCAGTTGACGGTCCGCGTCATCGACGGCGGCTGGACCCGCTCGTGCGCGGCGAGCTCGCCGATGGAGCAGGGGCCGTTGCGGTAGAGCGCACCGAGCACCGACAGCTGGCCGATGCTCAGCTCGTTGCGGGGGTCGCGTTCGCTCCGCAGCCGCCTGGTGAGGCGAGCCACGGACACGCGCAGCGCCGCGGCAAGTCCCGCGTCGGTGCGCGCCATCTTCTCGATCGTCGGAGCCATGTACTTAGCATAAGTCATTACCCTTGCTAAGTATTTCTCTTTCAACCATTCGTCAGGTGACGAGGTCGCGGCGACGGAAGCCGACCAGGCCCGCAGCCACACCCGCGAGGGCGATCACCAGGAGTACGACGAGCGGGGCGGCTGCGAGCTCGTCGGACGGGACCGCCGGGACGTGCGTGAACGGCGAGACGTCGAGCACCCGCTGCGGCAGCTCGAGGAGACTGCCGAGGTAGGCGATCACGAAGCACACGGTGACGGCCGCCCACACCGCACCGGCCGCGCGCGGGACCCAGCCGACCAGGAGGACGGCGAGCGCGACGAGCACCAGGACCGCCGGGAGGTACACCAGTGAGTACCCGGTCATCCGCCAGACCTCGGCGACGTCACGCGTCGTGGCCGCGTAGGAGAGCCCGACCCCGAACCCTCCGGACGCCACGACCACCGTCGAGCCGAGGAGGGTGACCAACAAGGTCCCGGTGAGCCAGCGGTTACGGGACACCGCCGTGGCGAGGACGGGCTCGAGGCGGTCGGCGGACTCCTCCGCGCGCGTGCGCAGGGCGGAGGAGACGGCGTACCCCGAGGCGAGGATGGCCAGGAGCAGCATCGCCGTCGCGAAGAACGCGTCGACGATGCTGTCCGCGCCGATGGACTCGAAGTACTCGGCGAGCGTCGGGTTGTCCTCGACCATGTTCTCGATCGACTCGCTGAACGAGCCGAAGGTCAGGCCCATGGCCCACACACCCACGGCCCAGGCGAGGATGCTCCCCCGCTGGAGCCGCCAGGACAGGCCGACGACTCCGGAGAGCGACGGGGCGGCCTCGGCGCGACCGGGCCGCGCGGGCAGGATGCCGGCGCCCAGGTCGCGGCGGCTCTCGAGCACGACGGTGGCGACCACCAGGAGCGCGGTCAGGCCGAGCGACAGGCCCAGCGGCCACCAGCGGTTGTCGTCGTAGACCCTGACCTGCTGCGACCAGCCCATCGGGGAGAGCCAGGACCACAGGCCGTTTCCGACGTCGCCGATGGCCCGGAGCGCGAAGGCCACTCCGAGGACGACCAGCGACAGGCCGATCGCACCACGAGCGTGGCTCATCACCTGCGCGGCGCAGGCGGCCACGCCCGTGAACACGAGCCCCATCGCCGCCACCGCCGCGCCGTACAGCGAGGACTCGAGGGCAGGCTGTTGCTCGGCCTGGAACGACAGGGTCACCCCGAGGCCCACGAGGACCGAGGCTGCCGCTGCGACGATGACCGCGGCCGTGATGACTGCGTGCGGCGAGACGACGGTCGACCCGAGGAGCTCGACGCGCCCGGCCTCCTCCTCACGGCGGGTGTGCCTGACCACGATGAACGTCGCCATGAGCGCGACACCCAGCAGCGCGGTCATGCTCGTCTCGTAGATGAGGATGCCGCCGATCTCCCGCAGCGCCACCGGCGGACCCGCCATCGCGACGGAGGCGGGCGAGCTGCCGATGTTGGCGGCGTACGACTCGATCTCGGCCGGCGTGTCATAGGTACGCCGGACCGCAGCGGCCGAGGCGTAGGTGAGGCCGACGATGGCCAGGATCCACACCGGGAGGTAGATCCGGTCGCGGCGGAGAACGAACCGGATCAAGGGCCCCACGCCGGTGAAGGCGGTCATCGACCGACCTCCTCCGGCTGTGCCTCGACCTGTTCGCCGAACTGGCGCAGGAACAGCTCCTCCAGCGTCGGCGGGTGGCTGACGAGCGAGGTGATCTTCAGCGGGGCGAGGTAGTCCATCGCCTCGTCGATGTGGTCGGTGTCGACGTCGAAGGCGAGGTGGCCGTCCTCGTGGGTGATGTGCTCCACGCCCGGGACCTCGTGGATCCGGTCGGCCGGCTTCTCGGTCTGCACGATGACCGTGGTCCGGGTGAGGTGCCGGAGCTCCTTGAGCGTCCCGCTCTGCACGACCCGCCCGGCGCGGATGATGCTCACCCGGTCCGAGAGCGCCTCGGCCTCGGCGAGGATGTGGCTGGAGAGCAGCACCGTGCGCCCGCGAACGCGCAGCTCCCCGATCGACTCCTTGAAGGCCGCCTCCATGATCGGGTCGAGACCGGAGGTCGGCTCGTCGAGCAGGTAGAGCTCCACGTCGGAGGCCAGCGCCGCCACGAGGGCGACCTTCTGCCGGTTCCCCTTGGAGTAGCTGCGGGTCTTCTTCGTCGGGTCGAGGTCGAACCGGGTCAGGAGCTCGTCGCGGCGGCGCTTGTCGATGCCTCCGCGCAGCCGCGACATGAGGTCGATGACCTCGCCGCCGGTGAGGTTCGGCCACAGCGCGACCTCGCCCGGCACGTAGGCCAGCCGCTTGTGGAGCGATGCCGCCTCACGCCACGGGTCGCCCCCGAGGACGGTCACCTCGCCCCGGTCGGCGCGCAGCAGACCGAGGAGGATCCGGATGGTCGTCGTCTTGCCCGAGCCGTTGGGCCCGAGGAAGCCGTGCACCTCCCCGGTGGCCACCTCGAGGTCGAGGCCGTCGAGGGCGACCGTCGTACCGAACGTCTTGACCAGGCCCGAGACGGAGATCGCAGTGCTCATGCCCCCCACTGTGGCACCGGCGACCCCCGCTCGGCAGGGACTTACGCCCCCGGGCGGGGCTTATGCACCGAGGAGCTGCTTGACCGGGTCGATCGCGAAGTACACCACGAACAGGACGGCGACGACCCACATCAGCGGGTGGATCTGCTTGGCCTTGCCCCGGACCGCCTTGATCAGCACGTAGGCGACGAAGCCGGCACCGATACCCGCGGAGATGGAGTAGGTGAAGGGCATCAGCGCGATCGTGAGGAAGGCGGGGATGGCGATCTCGACGTCGTCCCAGTCGATGTTCTTGACCTGCTGCATCATCAGGAAGCCGACGAGCACCAGCGCGGGGACGGCCGCCTCGTTGGGGATGATCTCCACGAGCGGGGCGAAGACCGTCGCCAGCAGGAAGAGCACACCCGTGACCACGCTGGCCAGGCCGGTGCGCGCGCCTTCGGCCACGCCGGAGGCGGACTCGATGTACGAGGTGTTGCTGGAGATGCCCGCGGCACCTCCCGCGGCCGCGGCGACCGAGTCGACGACCAGGATCCGCTTGGTGTTCGGCGGCGCACCCTCCTCGTCGAGCAGGCCGGCCTCGGCGCCGATGGCGGTCATCGTGCCCATCGTGTCGAAGAAGTCGGCGAGCAGCAGCGTGAAGATGAACAGCACCGCGGTCACGACACCGACGGCCTCGAAGGAGCCGAGCAGGGAGAACTCACCGAGGACCGGGAAGCTCGGGACGTCGACGACCTTGTCGGGCAGAGCCGGGACGTTGAGGTTCCAGCCCTTCGGGTTGTAGTTCTCGCCGTCGAACGACGGGCCGATCTTGGCCACGGACTCGACGATCACGGCGAGCACCGTGGTCGCCGCGATGGCGATGAGGATCGCGCCCTTCACGTTCTTGACGTACAGCGTCACCATCAGCACGAAGCCGAGCACGAACACCAGCACCGGCCAGCCCACGAGCGTCCCGCCCGAGCCGAGCTCGACGGGCACGGGGCCGGCGCCCGTACGCCGGACGAACCCGGCGTCGACCAGGCCGATCAGCGCGATGAACAGGCCGATCCCGACGCTGATCGCGACCTTGAGCTGCGACGGCACGGCGTGGAAGACAGCCGTCCGGAAGCCGGTGAGCACCAGCACCAGGATGATCAGGCCCTCGAGCACGACGAGGCCCATGGCGTCGGCCCAGGTCATCCCGGAGGCGACCGAGTAGGCGACGAAGGCGTTGAGGCCCAGGCCGGTGGCGAGCGCGAGCGGGAAGTTCGCGACCACGCCCATCAGGATGGTGAGCAGGCCCGCGACGAGGGCGGTCGTGGCGGCGATGCCGGCGAAGTCCCCTCCGGCGAGTGCCTGTCCCGTGCCGTCCTCCGCACCGAGCAGGATGATCGGGTTGAGCACGATGATGTAGGCCATCGTGAAGAAGGTGACGAATCCTCCGCGCACCTCCTGGCCGACGGACGACCCGCGCTCGGAGATCTTGAAGAACCTGTCGACGAACGAGACCTGGGTTGTCCCACGCTCGGTGGTGGTGTTGGAGAGCTTGTCCACGAGGAGTCCCTTGGGTGAGCTGTGACGGGAGGCGGGAAGCGCCGTGCGCGACCGTAACGGGGCACGCCGCTCCATATCATCCCAGAACGCCGCTGCACAGCATGCACGAGGCCTGGCCCGGTGGACTAGGTTTGTCTCGTGGAGCACAAGCCGGACGAGCACCCCGAGACCGAGAACGTGCAGGTGCACCAGGTCGGCAAGCGGCACTTCATCGTCGCCGACGTCGAGCCGCTCGACGTGGACGGCGTCCGCACCGTCGCGGTCGGCACCGCGCTGTGGGCGCTCGCCTTCGTGCTGCTGCTGCCGTTCTACGACCGGCTCGAGGAGAGCGGCCGCGTCTGGTGGCTGTGGACCTGTGTCGCCGGCTTCGGCCTCGGCATCATCGGCTGGGACCACTGCCGCCGGAGGCGGCGCCGCTTCCGTCGCTGAGCCTGGTCGCCCTCACCGTCAGAACTGCTCGAGGTCGTCCCAGGTGAGCGTGTCGAGCACCGGCTCGGGCAGCGGGGCCGGGAGGTTCCGCTTGTGCAGCCTGGCCTCGCTGTGCGCGCCACAGCCGTGGTCGAGGGAGACCACGCGACCGTCGTCGTTGGCGTAGGCGTTCGCGCAGGCACCGAACATCTGCGACAGCGGGCCGGCCAGACGCACCAGGAAGCCGCAGGTGCCGCAGCTCCCCGGAGCGGACTGCGCGATCGGGGCCTCGGGGCCGTGGCTCCCGTCGTACCACCGCTGCGCCGCGAGGTCGCGGCCCTCGAGCGAGAGCACGCGGGCACGGCCGAGGCCGACCTCGTCGGCCACCGTCCGGACGGAGTCGGCGTCGATCACCTCGTCGTCGGCGAGGTAGCCGGGGACCAGGCGGGGGTCGTCCTCCTCGACCGGGAGGAGGTCGCCCGGGCCGAGGTCGCCGGGCTGGATCCGCTCGCGCCACGGCAACCACGGAGGCGCCACCAGCGCGTTGTCGCCGGGCAGCAGCACGACCTCGTCGACGGTCACCTGCTTCTGGCGGGCGGCGCGGGCCAGGGTCACCGACCAGCGCCAGCCGAGGTACCCGGCCCGGGTGCAGGCGAAGTAGTGGGTGGTGACGCGCTCGTCCTCGCTGGCGTAGCCGAGGTGCTCCCCCACGTCGCCGGCGTCGGCGAGCTCGAGGAGGGCTTCGCGGGCGACGTCGACCGCCCCGACACCCACGGTGTCCGGCTTGTAGGTCCGAGCAGCAGCCATCACGTCCGCGATTCTCCCCCATCAACGCGCGCCGTGTCTCGCCGGGTGCCACATTCTCCTGGAGCGACGGGCAGGATGGGGCCATGGCGCACGAGGAGGCGAGCCGGACCGGTCGGCGACGTACCCGTGCGGTCGGCGACGCCGCGCGACGAGCGGGCTCTGCCACCGGGCGCGCGGCGGGCTACACCTACCGCCAGGCCCGTCGCGCCACGCAGGCCGAGGGCGCCGGGGACACCGGGCTCTACCGGCTGATCGAGCTCCATGCCTTCAACGCGGCCGGTGACGCCGCGGTCGCGATCTCCCTGGCCGGCACGCTCTTCTTCCAGGTGCCCACGGGCGAGGCCAGGTTCCAGGTCGCGCAGTTCCTGCTGATGACGATGCTGCCGTTCGCGATCGTGGCCCCGCTCGTGGGTCCCTTCCTCGACCGGTTCGGCCACGGTCGCCGCTGGGCGATCGGCGGCACGATGGCGTTGCGGGCGTTCCTGTGCTGGGTGCTCGCGGACGCCGTGCTCAACGGCTCGGTCGACGCTGTTCCCCGCTGCCCTCGGCGTGCTGGTGGCCTCGAAGGCGTACGGCGTCACACGGGCCGCCGCCGTACCCCGCCTGCTGCCCGAGCGGCTGACCCTCGTCAAGGCGAACGGGCGCATCTCGCTCGCCGGTGTCGCGGGCGCCGCGATCTCCGCGCCCCTGGCCGTGTTCGCCTCGACGTTCGGCGCGCAATGGTCGCTGCGCTACGCCTTCGCGGTGTTCGTCGGCGCCACGATCCTCGCCATCCTGCTGCCGGAGCGCGTGGACTCCTCCGCCGGCGAGGAGCGGGTCCCGCTGACCTCGCGCGCGAAGGTGCCGCACGTCGTGGTGGTCGCCCTGCGCAGCAACGCCGGCCTCCGCCTGCTCTCCGGCTTCCTCACCATGTTCATGGCGTTCCTGCTGCGGGACGAGCCGTTCCCCGGCTGGGAGGACCGGCCCGAGCTGCTGCTGGGCCTCGTGATCGGCGCCGCAGGTTTGGGCAGCACGATCGGCGTCGCGCTCGCCTCGCTCCTGCGCTCGGTGCGGCCGGAGGTCACCGTGATCGCCACGCTGCTGGCCGACACCCTCATGACGCTCACGGTCGCGGTCTTCTACGGCCTCCCCACCGCCGTGCTCCTCGGCCTGACGGTCGGGCTCGCGCAGTCGCTCGGCAAGCTCTCGCTCGACGCGCTGATCCAGCGGGAGGTCCCCGAGCGGACGCGCACGAGCACGTTCGCGCGGTCGGAGACGCTGCTCCAGCTCGCCTGGGTGGTGGGCGGCTTCATCGGGATCGTGATGCCGCTCAACCCCCAGCTCGGCCTCGGGGTCGCAGCGGGGATCCTCGTGCTGTGGAGCGGGTTCGTGCTCCACAGCAGACGGGTCCGCTAGAGCGACCTAGAGCTCGAGCTCGTCGGCGAGCGCCCGCAGCAGCATCGCCGTCGGCTTCGCGGTCTTGGGGTCGGGGTGACGGCCGTTGCGGTAGGTCTTCTCGATGTTCTCGAGCAGCCGGTAGAGGTCCTCGATGATGTTGACCATCTCGGCGGGCTTCTTGCGCATCGCCTTGGAGACCGACTGCGCCGGCTCGAGCACACGGACCTGCAGGGCCTGGTCGCCCTTGCGCCCCTGGACGATGCCGAACTCGACCCGCTGGCCGGCCTTCAGCGTCGTGACGCCGGCGGGCAGGGCGGCTGCGCGGACGTAGACGTCCCCGCCCTCGTCCTTCGAAAGGAAGCCGAAGCCCTTCTCGGCGTCGTACCACTTGACCTTGCCAGTAGGCACCGGATGACCTCTTCTTCTACTCGTCGCAGGAACGCTGGGTGGAACCGGCTTCCAGGATATGGCGGCTGCCGGGCGGTGCACGAACGGGTTACCGGCTCAGCGGTACCGCTCCGGCTCCGCGAGGAGCTCGTTCATCGCCCCGGAGCGGAAGCCCTTCTCGTCGACCCGGGCGCTGCCGAAGCCCGCGCCGACGGCGGCATCGACGACCGATGGCAGCCGGAGCGCCCGGTCGAGGATCTCGCGGTCGAGCTCGATGCTGGCCACGTCGCCGACGTCGCGCACACGGAGGTTGCGCACGTGTACCCCGTCCGCCTCCAGCGCAGTGCGGACGGCGAGCTCGGCACGCTCGATGCGGGCCAGGCGGAACGGGCTCACCTCGATGCCGTAGGCGACCCGCGAGGAGAGACAGGCGGCGGCCGGCTTGTCCCAGGTCGGCAGGCTCCAGGCCCGCGACGCCTCCCGGATCTGCTGCTTGGTCAGGCCGGCGTCGCGCAGCGGCGTGATCGCACCCCGCTCCGAGGCGGCACGGATGCCGGGGCGGAACCCGGCCACCGCGTCATCGGCGTTCGTGCCGGTGGCGACGTGGGCGAAGCCGTGCTCGCGGGCGAGCGGACCGAGGACGTCGAGCAGCTCGGCCTTGCAGAAGTAGCAGCGGTCGCCGGCGTTGGCGCGGTAGCCCTCGCGCTCCATCTCCCGGGTCTGCGGTGTGTAGACACGCACCCCGAGCCCCTCGGCGAAGTCCCGCGCGGGAGAGCGCTCGTGGAGCGGAAGCGAGTCGGAGTACGCCGTCGCGGCGGCGACCTCGGCCGGCCCCAGCGCACGGACGGCCGCCGCGAGGAGGAACGCACTGTCGGCACCCCCGCTGAAGGCCACCATCACGGAGCCGCGCGAGCGCAGGTCGGCCTCGAGCGAGTCGAGGCGCTGCGCGAGGAGCTCGGTGCCGGTCACCGCGCCACCCTATGTACCCATTCCGATTGAAACCAGCCGACGACCCTGGAAACATGGAGAATCCTGGCCGGCGGAGGGCGGTCCCACCACGAGCGTTCGAGAAGGGTGACCCGTTGAGCACGTTGCCGCGCGTCCGACGGGCGTCCGCCGCCCTGGTCGCCGCGCTGCTCACCGCCGTCGGCACCGGTACGCCGGGCGTGGCCGCCGCCGCGCCGGCCCCCACCGTGGTGTCCGCGCCGGGCCTCTACATCGTGAGCCTCGCGAGCCCTCCCCGACCTGACCACGCCCGCCGGACCGCTCGCCTGCGCGCCGCCCAGGACGAGCTCCTGCGCAAGGTCGGCAGGCCCGAGGTCCTCTACCGCTTCACCTCCGCGCTGAACGGCTTCGCCGCGGAGCTGACCCGCGACCAGGTCAAGCAGCTGCGTTCAGACCCTGACGTCGCCCTCGTCGAGCGGAGCACCACGCAGCGGCTCAGCTCGGTCGACTCGCCCCGCTTCCTCGGCACCGAGGCCGCCTGGAACGCCGTGGGCGGTCCCGACGACGCGGGTCGCGGCACGGTGGTCGGCGTGATCGACAGCGGGATCTGGCCCGAGAACCCGAGCTTCGCGGCGCTCCCGGACACGAACCCGCGCGGCCCGGCCGGCTTCCGCGGCTCGTGCGAGCCGGGAGAGCAGTGGGACGAGGCCGACTGCAACAGCAAGGTGGTCTCGGCCCGCTACTTCGTGAGGGGCTTCGGCGAGGAGAACCTCGCCGCCTCGGAGTTCCTCTCCCCCCGTGACGGCACCGGCCACGGCTCGCACGTGGCTGCCATCGCGGCCGGGAACGACCGGGTCGAGGTCCGCGTCGGCGACCAGGACTTCGGGCACGCCGCCGGCATGGCCCCGGGCGCGCGCATCGCGGCCTACAAGGTCTGCTGGACCGCGCCCGACCCGTCCGACGACGGCTGCACCACCGCGGACGCCGTCGCCGCGCTCGACCAGGCCGTCGCCGACGGGGTCGACGTGATCAGCTACGCGCTCACCGGCACCTCGGGCACGGAGTCGGACTCGGTGGAGCTCGCCTTCCTCAACGCCACCGCCGCGGGTGTCTTCGTCGCGGCCGCCGCGGGCAACCGCGGCCCGGGCGAGGGCACCGTCGCGCACACCAGCCCCTGGGTGACCACGGTCGGCGCGAGCACCCACCACACGTTCCAGGGCTCGGTCGTCCTCGGCGGCGACGAGGTCCACATCGGCGCGATGGTCTCCGACCAGGCCGTGCCCAGCACCGAGATCGTCCTCGGCGAGGACGTGGCCGCCGACGACACCACCGTCGAGGACGCCCGGCTGTGCCGGCCCGGCAGCCTCGACGCGGCCGAGGCCCAGGACAAGATCGTCGTCTGCGACCGCGGCACCTTCGCCCGGGTCGAGAAGTCCTCGGCGGTCGCCCGCGCGGGCGGCGTCGGCATGGTGCTCGCGAACGTCGCGCCCGACACCGTCGACTCCGACTTCCACGCGGTCCCGACGGTTCACCTCGACGTGGCCGCCGCGGACGCGCTCAAGGCCTACGTCGCTGCGGCGGACGAGCCGACCGCCTCGATCGACCCGACGGCCGCCGACGACACGACGGTGCCGCAGATCGCACCGTTCTCCTCACGCGGACCCGCCCCGCACGACGGCGGCAGCCTGCTGAAGCCCGACCTGACCGCGCCCGGTGTCGGCGTGCTCTCGGCGGTCGCGCCGCCGTCCAACGACGGCCGCATGTTCGGCCAGTACTCCGGCACCTCGATGAGCACCGCCCACGTCGCCGGCCTCGCCGCGCTCGCCATGGCCGAGCGCCCGACCTGGACCCCGGCCATGGTCAAGTCCGCGATGTCGACCACGGCCGACGAGCTCGAAGGCGTCACAGGCCCGCTCGCGGAGGGCGCAGGACAGGTCGACGCGGCCGGGATGCTCGACCCCGGCCTCGTCCTCGACGCCTCGCCCCGGCGGTACCGGGCGTGGCTCGCCGGCCGTGCCGAGACCCGCAACCTGAACCTCCCCTCGATCGCGGTCGGCGACCTCACCGGTCGGGCCCGCGTGGTCCGTCGGGTCACCAACGTCTCCGGCGGCAGCGAGACCTACAGCGCCCGCGTGCTCGGCTTGGACGGGCTCGGTGTCACCGTCCGCCCCCAGACGCTCCGGCTCGGTCCGGGCGAGACCGGGCGGTTCGTCGTGCTCCTCGACCGGGCGAGCGCGGCGCTCGAGTCCGTGTCGCGCGGCTACGTCGTGTGGACCGGTCTGACCCACCAGGCCCGGCTGCCCGTCGTGGTCACGCCCAGGACGGTGTCCGCGCCCGAGGAGGCGACGACTTCCGGGCAGGCCGGCTCGCTCTCCTTCGAAGGCATCGCGGGCACCAGCGGGAGGCTCGACCTCGCGACCGCCGGGCTCGCCGCGGCGCGGCCGATCGGTCTCACGCTCGAGCCGGGCACGTTCGACACGGGCGCGCCGGTCGCCGACGCGGACACGACCCGGTTCCCGATCGACGTACCCGCGGGCGCCGAGGTCGTGCGGGTCGAGCTCGAGGGGCGCGACAGCGACGACATGGACCTCCACCTCTTCCGCGAGGGCGAGGTGGTCGCCTCGGCCACCGGGAGCAGCGCCGACGAGCTGCTGACGCTCGTCGAGCCGGAGGCCGGGGAGTACGACCTCTACGTCTCCTCCGCGGTCGCGGCCAACGAGGCCACGACGACCGCGCAGCTGTACACCTGGGTCGTCCGCGACGACGACGCCCGTAACCTCCGGGTGCCCGAGAGCGTCCCGGTCAGCTCGGGCGAGCCGTTCGGCGTCGAGCTGACCTGGGACGACCTCGACCCCACGGCCCGCTGGTTCGGCGCGATCCGCTACGGCGACTCGGGCGAGCGGACCTTCGTGACCGTCAACTAGGACAGGCCCGAACTAGGAAAGGCCCAGCCGCCGCGCTGCCTCCTCGCGCATCTCGACCTTGCGCACCTTGCCCGTGACGGTCATCGGGAACTCGTCGACCACCATCACGTAGCGCGGGATCTTGTAGTGCGCGAGCTTGCCGGTGGCGAACTCACGGACCTGGGCAGCGTCAAGAGGCTCGGCCCCGTCACGCATCCGCACCCAGGCGCACAGCTCCTCGCCGTACTTCTCGTCGGGGACCCCGATCACCTGCACGTCCTCGACGTCGGGGTGGGTGTAGAGGAACTCCTCGATCTCGCGCGGGTAGATGTTCTCCCCGCCCCGGATCACCATGTCCTTGATGCGGCCGACGATGTTGCAGTAGCCGTCCTCGCGCATCACGGCCAGGTCCCCGGTGTGCATCCAGCCGTCGTCGTCGACGGCTTCCTTGGTCTTCTCCTCGTCCTGCCAGTAGCCGAGCATCACGGAGTAGCCGCGGGTGCAGAACTCACCGGGCCTGCCGCGCTCCACGGTCTCGCCGGTGGCCGGGTCGACGATCTTGATCTCCACGTGCGGGTGGACCCGGCCGATGGTGGCGGTACGTCGCTCGAGGTCGTCGTCGCTGCGGGTCTGGCAGGAGACCGGCGAGGTCTCGGTCATGCCGTAGGCGATCGAGACGCCCTCCATGTGCATGTCCTCGATGCAGCGCTTCATGACCTCGACCGGGCAGATCGAGCCCGCCATGACGCCGGTGCGCAGGTGCGGAGAGGTCGAACGAGGAGAAGTCGGGGTGGTTCTGCATCGCGATGAACATCGTCGGCACGCCGTAGAGGCCGGTGCACCGCTCGTCCTGGACCGCCTTCAACGTCACCGCCGGGTCGAAGCCGGGTGCCGGGATCACCATGGTCGCGCCGTGGGTGGTGCAGCCGAGGTTGCCCATCACCATGCCGAAGCAGTGGTAGAAGGGCACCGGGATGCACAGCCGGTCACGTTCCGTGAACTCGATCGTCTCGGTCGTGAAGAACCCGTTGTTGAGGATGTTGCGGTGCGAGAGCGTCGCGCCCTTGGGGAACCCGGTCGTCCCGGAGGTGTACTGGATGTTGATCGGGTCGTTGTGGTCGAGCGTCGCCATGCGCGCGGCGACGGCGTCCTCGGGGAGGCCCTCCCCCTCGGCCAGCAGGCCGGCCCAGTCCGGCGTACCGATGAAGACCACGCGCTCGAGGGCGCGGCAGTCGTGGCGGACCTCCTCGACCATGGCGCGGTAGTCGCTGGTCTTGAACTCCGTGGCCGAGACGAGCATCCGCAGCCCGGACTGGTTGAGCGCGTAGGCGAGCTCGTGGGTGCGGTAGGACGGGTTGACGTTGACGAGGATCGCGCCGACCTTCGCGGTGGCGTACTGCACCAGCGTCCACTCGGCGCAGTTGGGGGACCAGACGCCGACCCGGTCGCCCTTCTCGATGCCGGCGCCGATCAGGCCACGGGCGAACGCGTTCACGTCGCGGTCGAGCTCGGCGTAGGTCCATCGTCGCCCGCTCGCGACCTCGACGAGGGCCTCGCGGTCGGCGTGCTCGCGCGCGATCCGTTCGAAGTTGGCCCCGATCGTCTCCTCGATCAGCGGCGGGGTGGTCTCTCCGGCGGCGTAGGACTCCATGCACGCGACCCTAGTGACTGGGACCACATGGTCGGTAGTTTTCGAGGATGGCGAGCATCGGCGGTACGGCACTGGTCACGGGGGCCTCGAGCGGCATCGGCGCCGCCCTCTCACGTGAGCTCGCGGCGCGCGGCGTGGCGGTGACGCTCGTGGCCCGAAGCCGCGAACCGCTGGAGCGTCTGGCCGAGGAGATCCGGGCCGCAGGCGGACGGGCCACAGTGGAGACGGCTGACCTGTCGGTGGTGTCGCAGGTGGAGGACCTCGCCGCCCGGGTGCTGGCCGACGGCGGGCCGCCCGACCTGCTGGTCAACAACGCCGGGGCGGGCCGCTGGCGGGCCATCGACGAGACCGAGCCGGGCGAGGCCGGGCAGATGATGGCACTGCCCTATCTCGCGGCGTTCGAGCTCACCCGGGCCCTGGTGCCGGCGATGGTCCAGCGCGGCAGCGGGCGGGTGGTCTGCATGACGTCGGTGGCCGCCTACACGCACGTCCCCGGGGCCAACGGGTACGCCGTCGCACGGTGGGCGATGCGGGCGTTCGCGGGGCAGCTGCGCGCGGACCTGCGCGGCACCGGCGTCGAGGTCACGTTGGTGGCCGGCGCGGAGGTCGACTCTCCGTACTGGGACCACAACCCCGGGTCACGGGAGCGGGTCCCCAGAGCGACCCTTCTTCTCGGCGGGGCGACGACACCGGAGGAGACCGCTCGCGACACGGTGCGGGCGATCGAGAAGGGTGCGAAGGAGGCGATCGTCCCTCGTCAGGCCGCGGTCGTGCTCAGGACGGTGCCACGGCCGGTGGTCGACTGGCTCGTCCGGCGTACCGGGTGGAGGCGAGGCGCTCAGCGCCCGCTCAGGACCCGGTTCGTGAGTCGGCTCGTGAGCCGGTCGAAGTAGCTGCGGATCTCGTCGTCGTCCCAGCCGTGCCCCTCGCGCAGGCCGTCGGCGAGCATCGCGAGGTAGGCCTCGCTCGGTGCGTTGTGCTCGACGTGGTCGATGCCGTGGGGCGCGGTGAAGGTGAGCATCGGCGCGCCACCGATGCGGCCGACCTCGACCAGGGTCTCGTAGTGGCCGGGACCGACGTGGTGGCGGCCGTCGAGCTCGGGGTCGAGCCCGCCGAGGACGATCTCCTCGATCGGGTCGTCGGGGTCGGGCACGCGGTACATCTCCTGGGCGGCGATGTCCGCGAACTGCTGCGCGGTCACGAGGTAGGCGCGGCCCACCGCGGGACCCGGCGTCTCGTGGTCGTAGAAGGCGACGCCGCCGCCCCACTGCGGGGACTCACCGGCGAAGTACACCGACCCGGGCAGCTGGACCCCGATGCTGTGCCGGGGCGGGCGCGGGTCACGGGCGCCGGGGTTGTGACGGGTCCCGCCGACGGGGCACCCACCCTCGATGTAGCACGCCAGGCGACTCTCGGACATGTTGGAGCCGTAGCTGACGTACCAGACCTCACCGGAGGTGGGAAGCGGGCTTACGTGGGCTTCTGTTGCAGTCATGGCTAGGGGGCAAGATACCCACCTGCTCCGCTATCGACACATTTGTCTGGTGCGGTGTGGACCCCTCAGTCATCCAGCATCGCCGCGCGGGCCGTGTCCCAAACGTGAGCCCCGTCGCGAACGCGCCGAGCCCGCCACCGCAGGGGACGGTGGCGGGCTCGGTCGACCCGTCGGCGGGGGCTAGGCCGGCGTGGTCTCGGTGTGGGCCTCGCGGACCACACGGTCGTGGCGGAGCGACGAGGCCTTGGTCTCCTTGGCGAAGAAGACCGCGATCAGGGTGAGCACCGAAGCGGCGCAGACGTAGAGCGCGACCGCGGTGGTGTTGCTCTCCTCGACGCTTCCGAGCAGCTTCAGCGCGATGATCGGGGCCAGCGCACCGGCGAAGATCGAGGCGAGCTGGTAGCCGACCGAGGCGCCGGTGTAACGGACCGAGGTGCCGAAGAGCTCGGAGAAGAACGCTGCCTGCGGCGAGTACATCAGGCCGTGCAGCATCAGGCCGACGACCACCGCGAGGGTCAGGTTGGCCGCGCCGCCCTTGTCGACCAGGTCGAAGAACGGGAACGACCACGCCGCCACGCCCACGGCGCCGAGGATGTAGAGCGGTCGACGGCCGACCTTGTCGGAGATCGCGCCGACGAGCGGGATCCAGACGAAGTGGACGGCCGAGCCGATCAGCAGGGCCTGGAGGATCGGGCCCTTGTCCTGCCCTGCGTAGGTGGTGATGTAGGTGATCACCACGATGGTGAAGATGTAGTAGGAGATGTTCTCCGCCATCCGCATCCCCATCGCGATGAAGACCTCGCGCGGGTAGTTCTTGATGACCTCGAGCAGCGGCATGTGCGAGGCGGTGGCCTGCTTCTCGGCGATCTCCGCCTTGGCCTCGGCGAAGACCGGGGACTCCTCGATGCTCAGGCGGACCCAGAGGCCGACCAGCACGAGCACCGCGCTGAGGAGGAACGGCACGCGCCAGCCCCAGGCGAGGAAGGTCTCCTGGCTCTGCACGCCCGCGAGGACCCAGAGCACGCCGGTGGCGAGCAGGTTGCCCATCGCCACGCCCGCCTGCGGCCACGAGGACCAGAAGCCGCGGTGCTGGTCCTGGCCGTGCTCGGCCGCCATCAGGACCGCGCCGCCCCACTCGCCGCCGACCGCGAAGCCCTGCAGCAGGCGCATGACCAGCAGCAGGATCGGCGCGGCGAGGCCGATGGTGGCGTACGTCGGCAGCAGGCCGATCGCGATCGTGGCACCGCCCATCAGCATGAGCGAGGTGACCAGCATCTTCTTGCGGCCGACCTTGTCGCCGAAGTGCCCGAACACGATCCCGCCGAGAGGCCGGGCGACGAACCCGACCGCGTAGGTGCCGAAGGCCAGGAGGGTCGCGTTGACCGGGTCGGCCTCGGGGAAGAACAGCGCGCCGAAGACGAGCGCGGCGGCGGAGCCGTAGAGGAAGAAGTCGTACCACTCGACGGCGGTGCCGATGAGGCTGGCGAAGACGACCTTGACGATCGGGGTGCGCTGCTCGGCACCCTCGGGACCGGGTCCGCCGGCCGCGGACGCCGCATGGGCCTGCGTTGTCATGCTCTCGTTTCCTTTCATGCGGCGGTCCAGCCGCCATCCATCGTGAAGGAGCTACCGGTGATGGAGTCCGTCCCGGGCCCGCAGAGGAACGCCACCAGGTCGGCGACCTCCTCGGGCTCGACGAGGCGCTTGACGGGAGTCCTGGCCAGCAGGACGTCGTCGAGCACCTCCGACTCTTCTACCCCGTGGGTGCGTGCTTGATCGGCGATCTGCCCCTCGACCAGAGGGGTGCGGACGTAGCCGGGGCACACCGTGTTGCTGGTGACGCCTCGGCCGGCCGCCTCCAGGGCGATGACCTTGGAGAGTCCTTCGAGACCGTGCTTGGCGCTCACGTAGGCGGCCTTGAACGGCGAGGCCCGGTGGCCGTGCACGGAGGAGATGTTCACGATCCGGCCCCAGCCGCGGTCGTACATCCCCGGCAGCAGGGCGCGGGCGAAGCGGAACGGCGCCTCGAGGAGCACCCGCTGGATGAGTGCGAACCGCTCGGGGTCGAACTCCTCCACCGGCGCCACGTGCTGCAGGCCGGCGTTGTTGACGACGATGTCGATGCCGGCGTCCGCGAGGCCGAGGGTGTCGACCACGCCGGGGTCGGACAGGTCGGCCACGAGGTGGTCGCCGCCGATGTCGGTGGCCAGCTGCTTGGCTCCGGTCTCGTCCCTGTCGAGCACGACGGTCCGGGCGCCTGCCTCGGCCAGCCGGACGGCGACGGCACGCCCGATGCCGCTGGCGGCGCCGGTGACCAGGGCCGTCCGCCCCGTCAGGGAGGTGACCTGCGTCTCAGTCGAATCTGTCACGGGGCGAGACGCTACGCGCGCTTCGCCCGGTCAAGGTATGTGTCGGTCGCCCACAAAAGCGGCTGAAAAGTGTGCAGCGCGACGGGTTTCAGGCGCGCCTAAGGCGGTAGAGCCGCAGCGCCATCTGGAGGTCCAGGGCACGTCCCGGGTCGCGCCAGCCCGGCCCGAGGAGCCGGCTCACCCGGTCCAGCCGCTGCGCCACGGTGTTCGGATGGATCATCAGCACCTTGGCCGCCTCGGCCGGGCGGGTCCCGGCGGCGAACCACGCCTCCATGGTCTCCACCAGGTTGGTGCCGCGCCGCTCGTCGTAGGCCAGCACCGGGCCGATCGCGGCCTGCACGAACGCATCGAGCGCCTCCGGCCCGCTGTCCCCGAGGACCAGCCTGGCGAGACCGAGCCCGGCCGGGTCGCTGACCTCCCCCGTCCGGCCGAGGGTCACGAGGGTCCGCAGACAGCCATGTGCCTCGACGTACGCCTCGGCGACGCCCTGCGGCCCGGGCTCCGCCGCGACCACCCCGACCGTCGCGCGACCTCCGGCTGCGCGGATGCGGGACTGCAGCGCGCGCCCGGCGCCGACCGCGTCGTCACCGGGGACCACCACGACCACCCCGCCTTCGTGCTCGCCGCCGAGCCCGCGGTGCTCGCCCGCGTGACGGGCCGCCACCTGGGTCGCCCGATGCCGTTCGAGCCCCTCGACGGCGGCCACGGCCACCACGGTCGGCTGCTCGAGGTCGGCGTGCTGGCGGCGGGCGCGCTCCACGATGCGCACCGGGTCGGTGTCGCGACCCGTGAGGAGGTCGGCCAGGAGCTCACCGCGCACCCGGTCCTCGGCCTCGGCCACCGACCTGGTGAAGAGCAGGACCAGCGCGGTGACGAGGGCTCCGCGCTCGACGGTGCGGCGGTCCGCGAGACCCAGTGGGGTCCGGTTGCGGTGCAGGACCAGCGTGCCGAGGTGCTCGGCCCCGGCCACGGCGGCGGCGACGTAGCACCGCTCCTCGTCCTCGCCCCGCAGCTCGACGCTGTGACCCGAGCTGCGGGACTCGGCGATCGCCGCGGGAAGCCCGTCCGGCACCGAGAACGGCTCCCCCACCGTCGCGAGCACGCGCCCCTCGTCGTCGTAGACCACGAGCGAGGCCTCGAGCACGTCGGCGAGGACCGCGGCTACGTCGGGCACGCCACCGCCTCGGACGAGGGCGTCGGTGAGGCGGTCGTGTGCACTCGCCGCGACCTCGACGGCCTGGCTGTGCGCGCGGATCTGGCGGTTGGCCTCGTCGACCTCGGCGAGCGCGGCCTGCGTGCGCTCGAAGAGACGGGCGTTCTCGAGCGCGACGGCCGCATGGGCCGCGAAGGAGGTGAGCACGCTGATCTCCGACGGCGGGAACTGCCGGACGGTCCGATGCACGGCAAGCAGGGCGCCGATGACCGTGCCTTCCACCACCAGCGGGACGCCGAGGATCGCACGGATCTGCTCACCGGCCACAGCCGAGTCGATGTACTCCCGGTGCAGGAAGCGCTCGTCGGTCTGGTAGTCGTCGGTGTAGTACGGCGCTCCGGTCTGCGCGACCAGGCCGAGCAGGCCGGTGCCGAGCGGCAGCCGGAGGCTCTGGAACTCCGCGGTCAGGGCGCCGTCGGTGACGCGCATGTACGACGCGCCGTCCTCCTCGTCGTTGAGGGAGAGGTAGGTCATGTCCGCGTGGAGGAGCTGGCGGGCGCGCCGGACGATCGCCGCGAGGATCTCGTCGACGTCGCGGATCGCGGTGAGGTCCTTGGCGGTCTCGTACAGAGCGCTCATCTCGGCCTCGCGCTGCCGCTGCCGGGCGAACTGCTCGCGCAGCCGCAGTGCCACCCGGCGCTGCTCGCGGAGCTGCTCGAGCTCTGCCTCGGGGAGCCCCTCTGCCTCTGCCTGGGCGACGACCTTGTCGTAGGCCTCCCGAGGCGCCTCTGCGTAAAGCAGGTCGAGGAACGAGGACGACCGGGTCATGCAGGCAACATAGCCGCCGGTCTCCAGAGCGCCTCGGCGTCGGAGGTGGCACAGGTCTAGGCAGGGAGGTCGGGGCGCTGCTAGCGTGCGGCCCGCGGAACCGGATTTTACTTTCTGCCAGCAAAGCCCCGCCTCGCTCCAGCTCCGCTACCTCCAGACCCTGCTCGAGCTCGGAGCCGACCAGAACTCCACCGTCGTCTTCCCGCTGCCCGTCGACATCATCGGCCCCTTCCTCAACAAGCTGGTGGCAGGCGGCCCCGAGACCGCTGCCCAGCAGAGCCCCAACGGAGCGACCCCCCACCCCGACTGAGCGGCACGGCCGGCCTACGGGCTGGCCACTAGTACCGTGGTGCGGATGGCCGAGAGCAGCTCACCGCGCACCTTGGCCGACCAGTTCCGCAACTGGTCGGACGAGGCGCTGGCACGTCTGCTCGAGGCGCGACCCGACCTCGCCGCGCCGGCTCCGCAGGACTCCACGCAGCTCGCGTCCCGGGCGAGCACCCGTGCCTCGGCGTTGCGTGCCGTGGACCAGCTCGACGTCCTGGGGCTCTCCGTCATCGACGCCGTCGTCGCACTCGGCGGCCGCGCCTCGCTCGACGAGATCCAACGCCATGTCAACGCCGCGGGCGACGCCGTCGAGTCGACCGTGGACCGGCTCGTGGCGCGCGCCCTGCTCTGGGGCACCCACGACGAGCTCCGCTCCCTCAGCGTCCTGACGGAGATCGTCGGTACGACGGTCAGCGGCCTCGGACCGGGGGCGGAGCAGCTGTTGTCGGGATACGGGCCCGCCCGGGTCACGTCGCTCGCCCGCGACCTGGGGCTCGAGGTCTCGGGCGACCGCCACACCGACATCGTGACGATCGCCGACCGGCTCACGGACCAGGAGGCCGTCGACGAGCTGGTCGGCGAGCTCGATGCCCGTGCACGGGCGATCCTCGACCACCTCGAACGCGACGCCGCGAGCGGCACCGTCGAGCACGCGAACCGCCAGGTCGGTCGGGCCGACGCCAAGAGCCCCGCGGAGCAGCTGCTCGCGCGGGGGCTGGTGATCGCACGGGACGACAGGCACGTGGTCGTGCCGCGTGAGGTCGCGATCTGCCTGCGCGGCGGCCGCACGACGCGGCATCGCGTGGACGTTCCTCCGGAGCTCGCCACCTCGAGCCGCGACCAGAGCCTGGTCGACCGGGCCGCGGCCGGAGCCGCCTTCGACCTCGTGCGCCATGTCGAGCTGCTGCTCGAGCACTGGGGCGCCCATCCACCGGCCGCGCTCCGCGCAGGCGGCCTCGGCGTCCGTGACCTCCGCGCGGCCGCCGAGCTGCTGCACGTCGACGAGCGCGCCGCCGCCCTCCACGTCGAGGTGGCCTCGGCGGCCGGGCTCCTCGCCATCGGCGACACCGCCGAGCTCGACGCGGCCTGGCTGCCGACGGACACCTTCGACATCTGGAGCAGCGGCACTGCCGGCGAACGGTGGGCCGCCCTCGCTCTCGCCTGGCTCGGCAGCCCCCGGCTGATGGGGCTCGTCGGCACCCGCGACGAGAGCCGCAAGGCGGTCAACGCGCTGGTCGCCGACCTCGAGCGCTCGTGGGCCGTGGAGGCACGCCGCGGCGCGCTCGAGGTGCTGGCGCAGCTGCCCGAGGGCGAGGTGCTCGCGGCGGGCACCGGCATCCCGTCCCTCGTGGACCGGGTCCGCTGGCTCCGCCCCCGGCGGCCGGCTCAGCGGAGCGAGGCGGTGGCGTGGGCCGTGGAGGAGTCCGCGGTCCTCGGCGTCACCGCTCTGGGCGGGTTGTCCACCCACGGACGCGTCCTGCTGACGGGCGACGACCCACGCCGCGTGGCCGCGAAGACGCTCGAGCCGCTGCTGCCCGAGCCGGTCGACCACGTGCTCGTGCAGGCCGACCTGACCGCCGTCGCTCCCGGGCCGCTCGAGCACGAGCTCGCCCACAACCTCGCGATGATGGCTGACATCGAGTCGCGCGGCGGAGCCACCGTCTACCGGTTCACGGCCTCCTCGGTCCGCCGCGCGTTCGACTCGGGCTGGTCGTCGGCGGAGGTGCACGGGTTCATCACGTCCTCGTCGCGCACGCCGGTGCCGCAGCCGCTGGTGTACCTCGTCGACGACGTCGCCCGCAGGTTCGGGACGGTCCGGGTCGGGGCGGCGGGCTCCTTCCTCCGCAGCGACGACGAGTCGGCCCTCGCGGAGCTCGTGCACAACCCCCAGGCCTCCAGCCTCCGCCTGCGACGGATCGCCCCGACCGTCGTGGTGAGCGACGTGCCCGTCGACGTACTCCTGCCGCGGCTGCGCGAGCTCGGGGTGGCGCCGGTCGTCGAGGCACCCGACGGGACGGTCCGGCTGGCCCGCAAGGACAGCCACCGTGCGCGGCCACCTCGGCAGCGGCCGCCGAGCCCCGACCTCAGCGCTGCGCGGCTGGTGGCTCGCGTGGCGGCCACGGTCGGCGCGATCCGGGCCGGCGACCATGCCGCCGAGACCAGGCCGAGCAGGACCGAGGCGGCGTCCCTGGCGAGGGGCGGGCCCATGGCGACCATGGCCGCGTTGCGCGAGGCGGTCGAGTCGAAGGCGACGGTGTGGATCGCCTACCTCGACAGCCACGGCTCGACCGTGGAGCGCGTGGTGGACCCGGTGAAGGTCGAGGCCGGGTGGCTCACCGCCTTCGACCATCGCGCCGACGACGTACGGTCCTTCGCGGTGCACCGGATCACCAGCGTCCACGCGGTGGGCTAGCCCGCGTCTGCCGCCACGGCCTGCTCTCGGGCGCACGAGGGCGATCATCAGGGGGTGAGCCGCGTGACCCGGAGATGGGGCATCCTGGTCGCCTTCAGCGTGACGGTTCCCGCCCTCCTCGTGCCGTCGCCGTCGTCGGCACGCCCTGAGGCTCCCGCCATCTTCTTCGTGCCGCACCAGGACGACGACGTGCTGATCTACGGCGCCGACCTGAAGAACCACGTCCGCGCCGGACGACGGACCATCGCCGTCCTGCTGACGGACGGCGCCTCCTCGAAGCTCTGCCGACCCCGGTACGGCGACGACCGGGCGGCCTGCACGGACGAGCGTGACCGCGAGTTCAGGAAGGCCATGGAGCAGCTCGGTGTGGAGGCCATAGTCCGCGACGACCGGCCCCACGACGGCGAGCTCACGGAGGCCCATGCCGCCCACGTCATGCAGGAGCTCGTCGCCAGGTTTCCTCAGGCCTCCCTGAGGGCTCCGTCGCCGAAGGACCCCCACGCCGACCACGCCGCCATCGGGCGGGCGCTCCGGTCGATGCCGCGGTCACCGGACAAGCGCTTCTATCTCAAGCCCTCGTTGTGGGCGGAGTACCCGGACCTCGGGCGTTGGGTCAGGCGACGCAACATCAACCTCGCCCTGGACGCCTACGCCGGCTTCGGGCGGCTCTCGGTGCCGGGCGGCTTCGCCGAGCAGTACGGCGGCTCCAGGACGTCGACCGACCTCACCACCTTCAACGAAGGCGGAGCCGACGCGAAGTACCACCGGTGACCACGCCCTGAGATCGCCAGCCCCTTACGCGGCAACCTGCTTGCGCCGGGTGAGTAAGGTGCAGTCATGGATTTCGTCCGTTACGCCGAACGGTCGGCAGACCTCGTGAACGCCGACCTCGAGGACGCCGACGGGCTCGTGCGGTTCCTCGGCGAGCGCATCTGGCTCCACGACAAGGTCGTCGAGCGTGACGCCGCTGCCCTGCGACGCTTCCAGCGCGAGCTGCGACCGGTGTTCGAGGCCTCCAACGAGCGTGACGAGAAGCAGGTGGTCGAGCTCCTGAACGGCCTGCTGGCCAAGCACCCGGTCACCCCGTACATCGCCGGCCACGAGCCCGGGAAGTGGCACATGCACGTCGCGGACCGCACCTCGTCGGTGGCGGAGCTGCTCGTCGCGGAGTCGCTGATGGGCCTCTCGACGCTCGTGTGCGACCTCGGCGCGACCCGGCTCGGCGTGTGTGACGCGAGCCCCTGCACGAACGTCTTCGTCGACACCTCCCCGAACCAGTCCCGGCGCTACTGCTCCGACCGGTGCTCCTCCCGCGCGAACGTCGCCGCCTACCGGGCGAGGCAGCGCGCGGTCGCGACCGGCTCGGCCCCGGCGGGAGCGACATCGTGAACGACGGACCGCTGATCGTCCAGTCGGACAAGACGCTGCTGCTCGAGATCGACCACGAGCGCGCGCAGGACTGCCGCAAGGCGATCGCCCCGTTCGCCGAGCTCGAGCGCTCGCCCGAGCACGTGCACACCTACCGGCTCACCCCCCTCGGCCTGTGGAACGCCCGGGCCGCCGGCCACGACGCCGAGCAGGTGGTCGACACGCTGCTCACCTACTCGCGCTACTCGGTCCCCCACGCGCTCCTCGTCGACATCGCCGAGACCATGGCCCGCTACGGCCGGCTGCGGCTCGAGAAGCACCCCGTGCACGGGCTCGTGCTCGCCTCGACCGACCGGCCGGTGCTCGAGGAGGTGCTGCGCGCCAAGAAGGTCAAGCCGATGCTCGGCGCGCGGATCGACGACGAGACGGTCGCGGTGCACCCCTCGGAGCGCGGCAACCTCAAGCAGGCGCTGCTCAAGCTCGGCTGGCCCGCGGAGGACTTCGCCGGGTACGTCGACGGCGAGGCCCACGCGATCGAGCTGCGCGAGGACGGGTGGCAGCTGAGGTCCTACCAGCAGGAGGCGGCCGAGTCGTTCTGGCACGGCGGCTCCGGGGTCGTCGTGCTCCCCTGCGGGGCCGGCAAGACCCTGGTCGGCGCCGCTGCGATGGCCCACGCCAAGGCCACCACGCTGATCATGGTGACGAACACCGTCTCGGCCCGGCAGTGGAAGGAGGAGCTGCTCCGGCGTACCTCCCTGACCGAGGACGAGATCGGCGAGTACTCCGGCACGGTCAAGGAGATCCGCCCGGTCACCATCGCGACGTACCAGGTGATGACCACCCGTCGTAAGGGCGTCTACTCCCACCTCGAGCTCTTCGACGCCCGCGACTGGGGCCTGGTCGTCTACGACGAGGTGCACCTGCTGCCGGCGCCGATCTTCCGGATGACCGCCGACCTCCAGGCCCGGCGCAGGCTGGGGCTGACCGCGACGCTGGTGCGCGAGGACGGCCGCGAGGGCGACGTGTTCTCGCTGATCGGCCCGAAGCGGTACGACGCACCCTGGAAGGACATCGAGGCCCAGGGCTGGATCGCGCCTGCCGACTGTGTCGAGGTGCGGGTGACCCTCCCGGAGAGCCAGCGGTTCGCCTACGCCACCGCGGAGCCGGAGGAGCGCTACCGGATGGCCTCGTGCACGCACGTGAAGACCGACCTGGTCGAACAGCTGGTGAGGAAGCACGCCGGCGAGCCGACGCTCGTGATCGGGCAGTACATCGACCAGCTCGACGAGATCGCCGAACGCCTCGACGCGCCCGTCATCAAGGGTGAGACGCCGGTGAAGGAGCGGGAGCGGCTGTTCAACGCCTTCCGCGCCGGCGAGGTCGACCTGCTCGTGGTGTCGAAGGTCGCGAACTTCTCCGTCGACCTGCCCTCGGCGGCGGTGGCGATCCAGGTCTCGGGCTCGTTCGGGTCGCGGCAGGAGGAGGCCCAGCGCCTCGGCCGGCTGCTGCGCCCGAAGGAGGACGGTCGCTCGGCGCGCTTCTACGCGATCGTCGCGCGGGACACCGTCGACGCCGACTTCGCCCAGCACCGGCAGCGGTTCCTCGCCGAGCAGGGGTACGCCTACCGGATCATGGACGCCGACGACATCGCAGCTGAGTCCTGACCACCATCGCGCCGGTGAGGCAGGCGCCGGCCAGCACCAGGATGACGGACAACGGGGTGGACCCGCCCATGGCAGATGGCGAACATACCGATTCCACCGGCCGCGGCCGTCCCGCCTGCCACGTGCAGGTCGAGACGGGCGGCCCCTGGTCGGAAACTCGGCTCGCGTGCCCGGTACGGTCCAGCCCTACGGCGACCGGCGCACCACGAACCCGGAGGTGGCGAACATCCCTGCCATCCCAGAGGGGGATCAGCCCCAGGTCGAGGAGGTCTTGACTGGCAACGGCGCCGTGAAAGCCCTCGGTCACGATCGCGTGCTGCCGTCCTCGGTTACGAGGGCGACCGTCTCGCGTGCCAGCGCAGGGCAGTGACCGTCGCGGGTAGCCGCTCCGCCTGCTGAGACTCCAGCGGAGCGAGACCGAAGCGTTCCCGCTCGAGCTGGAGCCGCCCGGCTGGAAGACCCAGTCGTCGCCAGGGTCGCGGCGCGTCGGGTATGGACCGAAGAGGCGGCCGGTCCCACGGACCAGGCAGTCGTCATCCTGGCTGGAGTACGCGGGGCACACCTGGGCATCGGAGACAGCGACCGGCCTCCGTGACGGTCGAGGGGACGGACGCGAAGACGAACCCGCTACCGACCAGGAAGCCGAAGGCGAGGAACAGGCACGCCGCGGCTCGGTTGTTCGTCCGCTCGGCGATCCGGTCAGTCATGCTGCCTCACAAGGCGAAAACCGGGTGACGTGCGCACCCGGCGCTGGTAGCGTCTCACGGCTCCCACACCTGCAAACCGCGTCAGCGGAGGTTATCGCGTGCCCACTCCCACCGACTCCGATCACGACACCGGTCCCGACCCCGACCCGATCTCCGCCGAGCGCCGGCACCTCGCGAGGTCACGGGCGGAGCTCGCGCGCATGCGGGCGAAGACCGCCGCGCTCGACACCTCCGCGGCCGGCGACTGGGTGAGCCAGCAGGTGCTCGAGTCCACGATCTACCTGCGGATGAAGGCGCTCGAGGACGACCCGACCATCCCCCTCTTCTTCGGCCGGCTCGACTACGACGAGGCCCACGAGGACGCCCGCGGCGAGCGCTTCTACATCGGCCGCCGCCACGTGACCGACGAGCACGGCGACCCGATGGTCGTCGACTGGCGGGCCCGGATCAGCACCGCGTTCTACCGCGCCAGCCGGGTCGAGCCGATGGGAGTCCGGCTGCGGCGCAGGTTCGGGTTCCAGCACGGCGAGATGACCGCCTTCGAGGACGAACGGCTGCTCGAGGGCGTCGAGGAGACCCACAGCGAGATCCTCGAGACCGAGATCGAGCGTCCGCGCGTCGGGCCGATGCGCGACATCGTGGCCACGATCCAGCCCGAGCAGGACGTGATCGTCCGGGCCGAGGTCGACAGGTCGGTGCTCGTCCAGGGCGCACCTGGCACCGGCAAGACCGCGGTGGGCCTGCACCGTGCGGCGTACCTGCTCTACTCCCACCGCGACCAGCTCTCCCGGCAGGGCGTGCTGGTGGTCGGACCGAACGCCTCGTTCCTCCGCTACATCGGCGACGTGCTCCCGGCACTCGGTGAGATCGACGCGAAGCAGACCACCATCGAGGAGCTCGTCGGCAAGACGCTGCTGAGCCTCAACGCCCGCTACACGGTCCGGGGCGAGGACCCGGCCGAGGTGGCCACGCTCAAGGGCGACGCGCGCATGGCGACCGTCCTGCACCGTGCGCTCTGGTCGCACCTGAAGCCGCCCACCGAGGGGCTGGTCGTCCCGCGCGGCGCCCGGCGGTGGCGGGTCGCGACCTACGAGGCGGAGGAGATCGTCGCCGCCCTACGCGAGCGGGGGGTGCGCTACGGCGCAGCGCGAGCGATGCTGCCGCAGCGCCTGGCCCACGCGATCCTCGTGAAGATGGAGCTGGCCGGCGACTCCCCCGACGACCGGGTCCAGGACGCTGTGGCGCGCAGCCGCCCGGTCAAGCAGTACGCCGACCAGCTGTGGCCCGCGGTCGACCCGGCTCGCCTCGTCCTGCGGCTGCTGAGCGAGCCGGCCTTCCTCGCCGAGGCAGCCGACGGCGTGCTCACCGAGGACGAGCAGGCGACGCTGCTGTGGCAGCAAGCCCGCGAAGGGACCCGCCTCGGCACGCTGGTCGGTCGCCGACGCGGTCCTCATCGACGAGACCGCGGACCTGGTCTCTCGCACCCCGAGCCTCGGCCACGTCGTCGCGGACGAGGCGCAGGACCTCTCCGCGATGATGCTGCGCGCGGTGGGCCGCCGGTGCACGACCGGCTCCACGACGGTGCTCGGCGACCTCGCGCAGGCGACGACTCCCTGGGGCAGCCGGTCGTGGGAGGAGGCGCTCACCCACCTCGGCAAGCCCAAGGCCCACATCGAGCAGCTGACCAAGGGCTTCCGGGTGCCGGGTGAGGTGATCGAGTACGCCGCCCGGCTGCTCCCGTCGATCGCCCCCGACCTCGAACCGCCCACCTCGGTACGCCGCACGCGCGGAGAGCTCGAGGTGGTCCGGGTGGACGACGTGGTGGCCGCCGCGGCCGAGGAGGCCCGTCGTGCGGCGGACCGGGTCGGCTCGGTCGGCCTGATCGCTCCGGACGCGATCGTCGCGAAGGTCTCCGCGGCCCTGGCCGAGGCGGGAGTGGACCACGCCGTGCTGGGCGAGGAGCCGGACGCGGTGGAGGCGAAGCTCGACCTGGTCCCGGCGTCGCTGGCCAAGGGCCTGGAGTTCGACCACGTCGTGCTGCTCGAGCCGGCCGGCCTGGTCGCGGGTGAGGCCGACCGTGTCACCGGCCTGCGCCGGCTCTACGTCTGCCTCACCCGCGCCGTGACCTCGCTCGTCGTGCTCCACGCCGAGGACCTGCCCGAGGAGCTCACGCCCCGCCGCGAACCGCCTGGTCGATGAGGTCCGCGGGCGGGTAGACCTCACGCAGCTCGCGGCGGTCGTGGAGCAGCGCCACCAGCGGTGTGGTGACCTCGCCCATGGCCGGGCGGTTGCGACGCCGGCGACGCTCCGCGGCGGTCTCGACGACCTTGTCGACGGGGACCCGGTAGACGGTGAGCCCGTCGGCCGCGCTGACCCGTGCGTGGAGCTCGGCGCGCCGGACGGTCGGCAGCACCGCCTCGTTGTCGGGACGCACCTGGCAGGTCAGCGTCCTCAGCCCCCGCGTGGCCGCCTCGACGACGAGTGCCCGGAGGAGCCGGGTGCCGTGCCCCTGCCGCTGCCACCGGTCCTCGACCAGGAGGCCGACCTCGGCGTCCGTGCCGTCGGGGCTGGTCGGCTCGGGAGCCAGCATGCCGATCGCCACGATGTCGTCGCCGACGGTCATCACGAGGCTCAGGCCGCCGGCGGGCTCGAGCATGGCCCGGGCCAGGCGCGGGCTCAGCCGGGGCAGGGGCGCGTGGTAGCGGCTGCACACCGTCTCCGAGGAGCACCGTTCGTGCATCGCGACCAGGGCGGTCGCGTCGGCCACCGTCCCCCGGCGGACTGTCAACGCGTCCCCGCGAACCGGGTCCGGAGCAGGACCGGGCGCCGGGGCTGTCAGCCGTCGCAGCTCGGCGGCCCGCGCGACCTCGGTGTCCGTGAACGGCACCCTGCGCGACAGCCGGACCACCGGGCCGGCGTCGTCGTCGAGCACGAGCGTCTCGAGCCCCGGGAGCCCGTCGGCCGGGAACGCCCCGAGGAGCCTGCACAGCTGCTCCTCCAACAGGTCCGGCTCCTCGATCACGACCTGGGCTGCGCGCAGGTAGCGGGTCGGCTGGTCCTCGAGGGCGTGCGGCGAGCACTCGCTCAAGGCGATCTCGTCGACGCCGGCGAGCGCGAACAGCTGCTCGATGTCCTGGGCGGTCCAGCCGCCGGGTGTGTGCAGGACCAGCTCGTCCACCACCCGGCCGTCTGGCGCGGGGAAGATCTGAAGTCCCAGGATGTTGACCAGCTGGTCCCCACAGCCGACCGACAGCGCGGCCAGCGCTCCGGGCCGGTCCTCCAACAGCGTGCGTACCTGCCACAACATGGGCGGCTCCTTCTTCTCGGTGGGTGCACCCAGAAGCCTGCTGGCGTCGCCTTGCCGGACGGCTACGGCGGTGTTTCCGCGCCGTAAAAACTCGGGGGCGCTCAGCGGTGGCCGCGGACCAGCCGCTCGAGGCCGATCAGCAGGCCCGGGACGACGCTGAGGCCGAGCAGCATGAGGAAGACCGGCGGCGACACCGGCTCGGTGCCCAGCAGGCCGCGGAGCGGCGGAAGGACCACTCCGGCTACCTGGAGCAGCGCCGCGCCGGCCACCGCGATCTCGAGGCCGCGCCCGCGCCAGTCGACTCCCTTGCGGGGAGCGCGCAGCGCGAGGGCCACGCCGAGCTGGGCGAGCCCGAGGGTCAGGAAGACCCAGGTCTGCACGTGCTCGCCCTGGGCCTGTGCGAGCAGCCCTGCCACGAGGGACACCGCCCCGATCACGAGGCCGGTGCGGACGATCTGCCGGCCGAGCCCCTCACCGAGGACGGACTTCTGCGGAGACAGCGAGGGCCGCTTCATCACCGACTCGTCCAGCGGCTCGCCGCCGAAGGCGACGCCGGGGAGGCCGTGGGTCAGCATGTTGATCCAGAGGATCTGTGCCGCGTTCAACGGCAGCGGCATCCCGAGGAACGGGCCGACCAGGATGACCGCGACCTCCGCGAACCCGCCCGAGAGGCCGTAGCGCAGGAACGTGCGGATGTTGGAGAAGATCCGTCGCCCCTCGGCGACCGCGACCACGACCGTGCGCAGGTCGTCGTCGGCCAGCACCAGGTCGGCCGCCTGGCGCGCCACCTCGGTCCCCCTCTGCCCCATGGCCACCCCGATGTCCGCACTGCGCAGGGCGGGAGCGTCGTTCACCCCGTCGCCGGTCATCGCGACGATGTGGCCGCGGTCCTGCCAGGCCTTCACGATGTCGACCTTCTGCTCCGGCTTGGTCCGGGCGTAGACCCCGATCTCCTCGACCCGCTCCGTGTGCTCTCCGCGAGCGACGGACTCCCCGAGCGCGATGGCCGGGGCGGACGCGGTGATGCCGAGGGCGTCGGCGATCGCGCGGGCGGTCTCGGGGTGGTCGCCGGTGATCAGGACCAGGTGCACGCCCGCGTCCTGGCAGTCGGCCACGACCTGGGCCGCCGTCTCCCTCGCGGGGTCGGCGATGGCGGCCAGGCCGACGAGGGCGAGGCCACGCTCGAGTACGTCGCCCGCCGGGCGCTGTTCGTGCCGGGCCTCGGCGACCGCGATCACCCGGAACCCCTGCCCCGCGAGCTCATGGGCCACGCGACGTGCGGCGTCGACCTGAGCGGCCTCCGCATGGTCCTCCACGAGGTCGAGCACGACCTCCGGCGCGCCCTTGCAGACCACCAGCCACTCACCTGAGGAGGAGCGGTCCAGCGTGGTCATCCGCTGCCCCTCGCTGTCGAAGGGGACCTCCTCGACGCGCTCCCAGTCGTGGCGCAGGTGGGAGGCGTCGACGCCTCCCTTCGCCGCCGCGACGAGCAGCGCCGCCTCCATCGGGTCGCCCACGATGCGCCACTCGCCGTCCTCGGGACCCGCGAGGTGGGCGTCGTTGCACAGCACCAGGTCCCGCAGCAGGTGGTCGCCGGAAGGCGGTTCGATGGCGCCCGTCGTACCGTAGCCACGGCCGCTGACCTGGCTCTCGCCCGCCGTCGTCCAGAGCCGCTGGACCACCATCCGGCCCTCGGTGAGGGTCCCGGTCTTGTCCGAGGCCAGCACGGTGACCGACCCGAGCGTCTCCACCGCGGGCAGCCACCGGACGACCGCCGAGCGCTGGGCCATCCGGTAGGCCCCGAGAGCCAGCGAGATCGAGACCACGGCCGGCAGCGACTCGGGGATCGCGGCGACCGAGAGGCTGACCGAGAGGATCAGCATGTCGGCCACCGACTCACCACGCACCAGGCCGAGGACGAAGACGAGGCCGGCGAGCGCCAGCACGGCGATCACGAGCACGTGCGAGAGGCGCTTGAGGCGCCGTTGGAGCGGAGTGGGCCGGATGCCAGCACCCGCGATCAGCGCCGCGATCTTGCCGAGGCCGCTGTCGGCGCCGGTACGGGTCACGGTGGCGACACCGCGGCCCTTCGTGAGCACCGTCCCGGCCAGCACCTCCTCACCGGTGCCACGCGCGACGGGCACGGACTCGCCGGTCATCGCGGACTCGTCCACCTGGAGCGCGAACGCCTCTTCGAGGTCGGCGTCCGCGGGGACGACGTCCCCCGCCTCCAGCCGGAGCAGGTCACCCGGCACGACGTCGGACGCCGGCACGGCCAAGAGCCTGCCGTCACGGAAGACGTGCGCGTGAGGGGCTGCCATCCGGCCCAGCGCGGCGATCGCCTGCTCGGCCCGGACCTCCTGGAAGACCCCGATCGAGGTGTTCAGCACGACGACCGTCGCGATGATCGCGGCGTCGGTCCAGTCGCCGATGACGGCGGTGACCACGAACGCACCGAGAAGGAGCAGGATCATCGGGTCCCGCAGCTGGTCGAAGACGCGGCGGGCCCAGCCGCGTGGCGGTGCCTCGGGTGGCGTGTTCGGACCGTGCTCCGCCAGCCTGTGCGCTGCTTCCGTCGCGCTCAGGCCGGCATGGTCGACGTGCGTGCCAGAGGCCGTGTCCACGACTCCATCTTCACCTGAACCCCGGCACGGGTCCGAGGGCCGTTCGGCCCGAGATGCGAGACTCGCCCGGTGACTGATCTCGAGAGGCACTGGCCCGCCCGGATGGCGGACCAGGCCGCGCTGCGCGAGCGCCTCGTGGAGTGCTACGCCGCGGACCATCGTGGCTACCACGACACGCGTCACCTGCTCGAGGTGCTCGACCGGGTCGAGGACCTGCTCGCCCTGCCGGAGGCCGCGGGGGTCGACGGGGACGCGGTGGTCCTCGCCGCGTGGTTCCACGACGCGGTGTACGACGGTCGGCCCGACGACGAGGAGCGGTCGGCCGCGCTGGCCCAGAGCACGCTGGCCGCGACCGGAGCACCCCGGTCTCTCGTCGCGGAGGTCGCTCGGCTCGTGCGCCTCACCCACGACCACCGCCCCGAGGTGGACGACCTGGCAGGTCAGGTGCTCTGCGACGCGGACCTCGCGATCCTCGCCGCGGACCGGGAACGGTACGACGAGTACGTGCACGACGTGAGGCGGGAGTACGCCCACCTCGACGACCAGACCTTCCGCACCGGCCGGGCCTCGGTGCTGCGCGCGCTGCTCGACAAGCCGACGCTCTTCCACACGGGGTTCGCCCGGGATGCCTGGGAGGACGCCGCACGGGCCAACATCGAGCGCGAGCTCGCCGGGATCAGCGTTCCAGGATCGCCTTGAGCCGCTCGAGGTCCTTGCGGTTGGCCCGGCGCATGGCGCTCGCCATCATCGGCGCCCCGATCTTCGAGAAGCCCGACGGCTCACCGGCGTTCCGCAGCGTCATCCTCGTGCCGCCGCCCGGAGCGTCCTCCCACCCGTAGGTGGTGGTCATGGGGAACGGTCCGTGGGCGGTGCTCATCACGAGCCGTTCACCCGCGACGAGCTCGAGCACCTCGTAGGTGTACGCGAGCCGCCTCCCCAGGAACTGGGCGACGAAGGCGACCCGGGACCCGACCGCGACCGGCGGCGGCGTCTCCCACTCGACGGACTTGATGTTCTCGTACCACGCCGTCGCGTTCTCGGGGTCGCCGGCGTAGGCCGCCACCTCTGCGCGCGGGCAGGCGATCTCGATGTTCGTCACGACGTCGACGGGCATGCCGCCGAGCCTAGCTGCGTCAGCTCAGCGCGGGCTCACGGAGCACCAGGGTCCCGGCATCTGCATCGAGCACCGCAGGCAGGCCGAGGGGGACGGCGAGGTTGCGGTCGGTGTGCCCCACGGCCACCCCGAGGAGCGTGGGTACGCCGAGCGGGGCGAGCCGGTCCTCGAAGAGCCGCCGCAGCGACTCCTCGGTGCCGCAGCCGCTGAACCGTCCCACCGCGATCCCCCGCACCCCGTCGAACCAGCCGCCACGGAGCAGGTGGGTGAGCATCCGGTCGAGCCGGTACAGGTCCTCGTCGACGTCCTCGAGCAGCGCGATGCTGCCCGCGGCGGGCATGACGGTCTCGGTCCCGACCTCGGCGGCGAGCAGCGCGACCGTGCCGCCGACCAGCACCCCCTCCGCGACGCCCGGCACCAGCGAGGCGACCGGTTCGGGGGTCAGCGAGAGCGCCGCCTCGGGCTCGAACAGCAGGGTCCGCAGGTGCGCCCTCGACTCGTCGTCACCGGAGCCGAGGCTCGTGACCACCGGGCCGTGGACCGTCGAGACACCGAGCCTGGCGGCGAACGCCTGGTGGAGGGCGGTCACGTCGGAGAACCCGACCAGGACCTTCGGGCCGGCCGCCGCCAGCGACTCCCAGTCGAGGAGGTCCACCATCCGCTGCACGCCGTAGCCGCCCCGGGCGCAGAAGACCGCAGCCACCTCCGGGTCGCACCACGCGGCCATGAGGTCCGCCGCCCGCGAGACGTCCGTCGCCGCGAGGTAGTCGAGGCCGTCCAGGCGACCTCGCACATGCGGCATCTCCCGCAAGGAGAGCCCCCACGAGCGCAGCACGTCGAGGCCCACGTCGAGCCGGTCGTCCGGCACCGGACCGGCAGGTGCGACGACGGCCACGGTGTCGCCGGGCACGAGCCTCCGCGCGCGGACCAGCGACTGCCCCGGCCGACGTGGCCGCAGCACCTGGCTCTTGCGGCGGCGGAGCCCAGCGGCCTTCAGCCGGT
The DNA here is from genome assembly GCA_963701425.1 of uncultured Actinomycetota bacterium. Lineage (GTDB taxonomy): Bacteria > Actinomycetota > Actinomycetes > Propionibacteriales > Nocardioidaceae > Nocardioides_C. The sequence goes on from CAVPAG010000008.1 coordinate 179,653, forward strand.
GGATCAGCTCGCGGCTCGACACCGGCACCGCGCCTGCGGCGACCACCTGCTCGTAGCGCTCCGCGGGGATGTCGTAGTGGTCGCGGTCGAAGCCGCGCTGCGGGATGCCCAGGCGAGCCGCGAACCTGTGCAGCTCGTCGAAGGACTCGTCACTGGCCAGGTGGGACCACAGCCGGCCGTGACCCGGCGAGTTGGGCGGGTCGATCAGCAGGGTCACTGCCGCGCAGCCTCGGCGCGCTCCACGGCGTCGTCGAGCAGCATCCGCCACGAGCGCACGTGGGCGGGATCGACGTACGACTTGGTCCAGGAACCGCCGGGGCGCACCGTCGAGCCGACGTGGAACTGCCGCACGCCCGCCCGGGCCAGCCACGGGACGTGCTCGCCGCGGAGCCCGCCGCCGGCCATCAGCAGCCGTGCCACGGACGCGTCGGACCTGGCCCGGTCGACCAGCTCGTCGCAGCCCGCCTCGAGCCCGCGGACCGAGCCGGCCGAGAGCACGGCGTCGAGCCCCGGAAGGCCGGCCACCTGGCGCCACGCGCGGTCCGTGCTCAGCGCGGAGTCGAGGGCACGGTGGAAGGTCCAGGGCACCTGAGGGAGCCGGTCGGCGAGGTAGGAGCAGACCTCGACGTCGATCTCGAGGTCCGGGGTGAGGAAGCCGAACGACAGCCCCTCGGCACCCACGGACAGGTAGTCCTCGCCGAGCCCGACGAGTCGGCTCAGCTCGCCGCCGGTCGTGCTGAGCCCGTCGTTGAGGCGCAGCATCACGCGCACCGGGACCTCGGTCTCCTTGCAGACCGCGGAGACGGTCGCCGGCTCCGGCGAAAGGCCTCCGGCCTCGACGTCGCCGACCACGAACAGCCGGTCGGCCCCGCCCTCGTCGGCGCCGGGGACGTCGCGGGGGTGCTGGACGACGACCTCGAGGAGGGCTGTGCCTCCCCGGTCCTCACCGTCTGTGTTCACAATGGACATCGTGACATCCGACGACGCCCTGATGACGGCACGCGCCCTCGTGTTGCACGACCTCGAGGCGACGCGGGCCGCCGACCCCGAAACCGTCTCCGCCCTCGAGGAGGCCGTGACCACCAGGCGCTGGTGGACCTCGCAGTGGGAGGAAGGCAGGCAGTACGTCGCCGGGCTGATCGCCCAGGACGTCCAGGACGCCCTCCTCGAGCGCGTCGGGCGGTGGCCCCTGTGCCGCGCGTGCGACCACCTCGACCCGCATGCGCTCTACATCCACCCCGAGCTCGGCGGGCCGGACCCTACGTGGGTCTGCGAGACCTCTGGCATCGCTGTGGCACGTTTGGGGTGCCTGCCCGTGTGGCATGCTTGATCGGTCGTGCGCAGCTCGGGGGACGCGGCGGCACTCCTACTCATACGAAGGCTTTTCAGTGACCGTGGAGAAAGACGCACTCATTGTGGAAGCTGACCACGCCGAGCCCGCAGCCGTCCTGCGTGGTCTCGCCGATCTGGTGTACTCCGGGGACGACTACTCCGAGATGTACGCGGCGCTGTGCACGGCCGCGCTCCATCTCGTCGACGGCTGCGACCACGCCAGCATCATGCTCCATCAGCATGGCCACTTCGTCACCGTCGCGGCCTCCGACGACACCGCCCGGCTGATCGACCAGCTCGAGCGCGAGGTCGGCGAGGGACCCTGTGTGGACGCCATCGAGGAGGAGGCGGCCCAGCTCGACGGAGACCTGACCGAGGCCTCGGCCTGGCCGACGCTGCGCGACCGGATCGTCACCGAGTCGCCGGTGCGGGGCATGGCCGGTTTCCGGCTCCTCGTCGACAACCGCAAGGTCGGGGCCTTGAACCTGTTCAGCGACCGACCGAACGCGCTCACCGGCGGCTCGGTCGACCAGGCCGCGGTACTCGCCGCCTTCGCGTCGGTCACCCTGATGGCAGCGAGCCACAAGGAGCAGGCGCGCACCCTCCGCAGCGGTCTCGACAGCAACCGCGAGATCGGCAAGGCGATCGGGTTGATGATGGCCTTCCACAAGGTCGGCGACGACGAGGCTTTCGACATCCTGCGCAAGGCGTCGCAGGACATGAACCTCAAGATCAGCGAGATCGCCGGCCAGATCGTCCACCACCACAACCAGCGGCCGACGACCTGACCGGCACCTACCTCACCGGCGCTCAGCGCCTGCGGCGCAGCACCCGCCACAGGACGAAGAGGACGACGAACCCTGCCGCCATCTGCTTCCAGTAGGTCTTGAGCAGGATCGGCAGGACGGTCGCGCCGAGGTCGAGCGCCTCGACCTCGGGGCGCTCCTCGACAGGCCTCGCCGCGCGCTCCGTTGCAGCCGCGGCTTCAGGAGGTGGTGCCGGGGCCTCCTCGGCCGCTGCCGCCGCCGGCGCGGCCTCCTCCGGCTGCGGCGCGAGCTTCGACTCGAGGCAGGCGACGAACTCGTTGAGGAGCTTGTCCGACACGTCCTGGATCACACCCCGGCCGAACTGTGCCGGCTTGCCGGTGATCGAGAGGTCGGTGGTCACGTCCGCCGTCGTGGTCTCGGGGTCGACCGCGGTGAGCACGGCGGTCACCGTCGCGCCCGCCGTGCCGTTCCCCCGCTTGTCCTTGCCCTTGGCCTCGATGACGAACTTGCGCGTCTCCTCGTCGCGCTCGAGGAAGCTCCCCGAGCCGGTGTACAGCAAGGAGATGGGTCCGAGCTTCACCTTGCAGGTGCCGGTGAAGTCGTCGCCCTCGACGGACGTGACAGCTGCGCCCGGGAAGCAGCCCCCGACCATCTCGAGGTCGGTGAACGCGGTCCAGGTCGCGTCGATGGGCGCCGGGACCGTGAAGGAGTGCTTCAGCTCCATGGCGTCACACGCCTGCTGCCGCGAGCACCGCGCGTCGGGTGAGCACGGTGGCGAGGTGCCTGCGGTAGTCCGCGTCGCCGTTGAGGTCCGAGGGCGGGTTGGTGCCCTCGGCCGCCGAGGCCGCCGCGGCCCGCACCGCCTCGTCCGTCGCGGGCTGCCCGGCCAGCGCCGCCTCCACCGCGCGGGCCCGCAGGGGCGTGGAGCCCATGTTGGTCAGTCCGACCCGCGCCTCGCTGATCGTGCCGCCCTCGGTCCTGACGGCGGCGGCGACCGCAACGATGGGCCACTGGTGCGCGACCCGGACGAACTTCTCGTAGTGCCCGCCCCAGCCGGTGTACTTCGGGATCCGGATCTCGGTGAGCAGCTCCCCGTCGCCGACCGCCGTGGTGAACAGGTCCTGGAAGAAGTCGTCGGCCTCGACCGTGCGACTGCCTCCGGGGCCGGTGATCGTGAACGTGGCGCCCAGGGCGAGGACCGGTGCTCCGAGGTCGCCGGCCGGGTCGGCGTGGGCGAGCGCACCGCCGAAGGTGCCGCGGTGGCGCACCTGCGGGTCGGCGAGCTGCTCGATCGCCTCGCACAGCACCGTGGCGTGCTCACGGACGAGCGCGTCGTGGTAGACCGCGGAGTGCGTGGTCATCGCGCCCACGACGATCGCGTCGCCGTCGTCGCGGACGCCGCGCAGCGACTCGATCCGGCCGAGGTCCACGAGGACCGACGGGACGTTGAGCCGCATCCGGAGCACCGGCAGCAGGCTCTGGCCACCGGCGATCACCTTCGCGTCCTCGCCACCCTCGGCGAGCGCGGACAGCGCCTCCTCGACAGTGGTCGGGGCGACGTACTCGAACTGTGCGGGGATCATGCTCCTGCTCCATCCGTGCGGTCGGCAACGTCCTGCTCGTCGAAGTGCGGCGCTGGCGCCACCCTCGGTCGGCTCGTCGCCTCCCGCGCCGTGGTCGTGGATCGCCTTCCAGATCCGCTCGGGCGTGCACGGCATGCGCACGTCGTAGACGCCGAACGGCCGCAGCGCGTCGACCACGGCGTTCACGACCGCCGGGGTCGAGGCGATCGCGCCCGCCTCGCCCACGCCCTTGGTGCCGAGGTCGTTCGTGGTCGACGGGCACCGTGTGGTCGGTCGGAAGCTGATCGTGTCGGCCGCGGTCGGCACGAGGTAGTCGACGAACGACGCGGAGACCAGCGTGCCCTGCTCGTCGTAGACCGCCTCCTCCCACAACGCCTGGGCCATGCCCTGCACGACGCCGCCGTGGATCTGGCCCTCGACGATCAGCGGGTTCACGATGTTGCCGACGTCGTCGACCGAGACGTACTTGCGCACCTTCACCGCGCCGGTCTCGGTGTCGATCTCGACCGCGCACAGGTGCGTGCCGTGCGGGTAGGAGAAGGCGACCGGGTCGTACGTCCGCGTCGGAGTCCAGGCCCGGCTCGACGCCGTCGGGCAGGTCGTGCGCGGCGAAGGCGGCAAGGCGCGATCTCGGTGATGCCGACGCCCTTGTCGGTGCCGCGCACGCCGAAGCGGCCGTCCTTGAACTCGAGGTCCTCCACCGACGCCTCGAGCATGTGGGCTGCGATCGGCTTGGCCCTCTCGACCACCTTGTCCGCGGCCATGACCAGCGCCTGGCCGCCCACGACGAGCGAGCGCGAGCCATAGGTGTCGAGGCCGCGGGAGGAGACCTGCGTGTCGCCGTGCAGGACCTCGACGTCCTCGAACGGCACGCCGAGCCGGTCGGCGACGATCTGGGACCAGGCTGTCTCGTGGCCCTGTCCGTGCGGGCTCACCCCGGTCACCACCTCGACCTTGCCGGTCGGGAGCATCCGGACCGTCGCGTGCTCCCAGCCGCCGGCACCGTAGTTGACCGCGCCGAGCACCCGGGAGGGAGCCAGGCCGCACATCTCGGTGTACGTCGACACGCCGATGCCGAGCTGGACGGGGTCGCCCGCCTCACGCCGCCGCTGCTGCTCGGCCCGGAGCTCGTCGTACCCGAACATCTCCTTGGCCTTGGCCGTGGCCGCCTCGTAGTTGCCCGAGTCGAACTCCAGCCCGGCCGACGTGGTGTAGGGGAACTCCTCGTGCTTGATCCAGTTCTGCTCGCGGATCTCGAGGGGGTCCACGCCGAGCTCGTGCGGCGAGCTCGTCCATCATCCGCTCGATGGCGAACGTCGCTTCCGGTCGTCCCGCGCCGCGGTAGGCGTCCACCCAGGTCTTGTTCGTGTAGTAGGGCGTGCAGTTGAACTGGTAGGCCGGGAACTTGTAGCACCCGCCGAACATGAACGCTCCGAGGACCGGCGTTCCCCCGCCGATGAGCGCGGCGTAGGCCCCGAGGTCTGCCAGCAGGTCGGCCTTGAAGCCGGTGACGGTGCCGTCCTTGGTGGCCGCCAGGGTCAACCTCTGCCACTGGTCGCGGCCGTGGTGGCACGCCATCATCGACTCGGAGCGGGTCTCGGTGTACTTGCACGGCCGGCCCGTACGACGCGCCGCCAGGACCGTGATGAACTCCTCCGGGGTGACCTGAAGCTTGCCCCCGAACCCACCGCCCACATCGGGCGCGATCACGCGGATCTTGTTCTCGGGGATCCCGAGGCAGAAGGCCAGGAAGAACTTCACGATGTGCGGGATCTGCGTGGAGGACCACAGGGTCAGCTGCTCGCCGGTGGGGTCGCACAGGAAGGAGCGCGGCTCCATGAACGCGGGGATCAGCCGCTGCTGGCGGTACTCCCGCTCGATCAGGATCCCGTTGGTCGCGGGCCTCCTCGATCGCCTCGTCGATCGCTGCTGCCGGTGCCGGCCTCGCCGAGTCCAGCTGCCAGAGGGCCGACTTGTTCGTGCCGAGGTCGGGGTGCGCGAGGACCTCGTCCTTCGCGGCCTCCTTCAGGTCGAGGACGGCGGGAAGCTCGTCGTAGTCGACGTCGACCAGCTCGGCCGCGTCGCGCGCCTCGGCCGCGGACCTCGCGACGACGACCGCGACGACCTCGCCGGCGAAGGTCGACCCGGTCGACCGCGATCGACGGGTGCGGCGGCGTCTTCTGCTCGTCGTTGAGAGGCCAGACGTTGGGGAGGCTGCCCTGCTCCTCGGCGACGTCGGCGCCGGTGAGCACGGTGACCACGTTCGGGGCGCTGCTTGGCGGCCGTGGTGTCGATGTTGGTGATCCGGGCGTGGGCGAACGGGCTGCGCACCATCGCGAGGTGCAGCGTGCTCGTGAACTGGATGTTGTCGGTCCACTTCGTCCGGCCGGTGATCAGCCGCGCGTCCTCCTTGCGGCGTCGCGCGTTGCCGATCTCCTTCCGGCGCGCTCCGGCGGGGCGCTCTTCGGTGGCGGTCATGACGCACCTCCGCCCGCCGCGGTCTGCACGGCCGCACGATGTTGTGGTAGCCGGTGCACCGGCACAGGTTGCCCTCCAGGCCGAGACGGATCTCCTCCTCGGAGGGGTTCGGGTTCTCGTTCAGCAGGTCGATCGACTGCATGATCATGCCGGGAGTGCAGTAGCCGCACTGGAGGGCGTGGCACTCGCGGAAGGCCTCCTGCATGGGGTGCAGCTGCCCGTCCTGGGCGAGGCCCTCGATCGTGGTGACCTCGTGGCCGTCCGCCTGCACCGCGAGCACGTTGCAGGACTTCACGCTCGTGCCGTCGAGGTGGACGGTGCAGGCTCCGCAGTTGCTGGTGTCGCAGCCGATGACGGTGCCGGTCTTGCCGAGGCGTTCACGCAGGTAGTGGACGAGAAGCATGCGGGGTTCGACGTCGTCGGAGTACGAGACCCCGTCGACCTGGACGCTGATACGGGTCATGGGCAACTCCCGTGGTGTGGGTGCACGAGAGTCGATCGTTACGAACTTGGCGTCATGTGACAAGGGTCACGTCGGGCTAAGTAGGGTCTCCAACCGAGTCAGCGTGTGACACCGTGGTGGATTCGTCCCGTCTCCTCCGCAAGTCGGCGGCCCTCGCCGCCCCAGCGCAGCGCGATGATCTCCGCAGCGATGCTGACCGCGGTCTCCTCCGGGGTGCGCGCACCGAGGTCGAGCCCGATCGGCGAGGACAGCCTCGCGGCCTCCTCCTCGGTCAGACCCGCCTCCTTCAGCCGCACGAGCCGGTCGTCGTGGGTCCTGCGCGAGCCCATCGCGCCGACGTAGCCGACCTCGGGGAGGCGCAGGGCCACCTTGAGCAGGGGTACGTCGAACTTCGGGTCGTGGGTGAGGACGCACAGCACCGTCCGCCCGTCGACGCGACCCGCGTCCGCCTCGGCCTTGAGGTAGCGGTGCGGCCACTCCACGACGACCTCGTCGGCCTCCGGGAACCGGGACGCAGTGGCGAACACCGGCCGGGCGTCGCAGACGGTGACCTGGTAGCCGAGGAAGCTGCCGATCCGCGCAACCGCCGCGGCGAAGTCGATCGCCCCGAAGACGAGCATCCGCGGCGGCGGCGCGAAGGCCCAGACGAAGACGCGCATCCCCTCACCACGACGCTCGCCGTCGGGGCCGTAGGTCAAGGTGGCGTGGTGGCCCGAGGCGAGCAGGCCGATGACGTCGTCGGTCACCGCGTCGTCGGCCCGCGCGCTGCCGAGGGTGCCGGATCGTTGAGCGGTGCCACCGTCGTCCCCCGGCCGGACCACCAGGCGCCGTCCGACCCACGACGGGTCGGGGTGCGCCACGACGGTCGCGACCGCGACGGGACGCCCCTGCTCGATGTCCTCGGCGATGCTGCCCAGGTCGGGGAAGGTCTCCCGGTCGACCCGCTCGACGTACACGTCGAGGATGCCGCCGCAGGTCAGTCCCACCGCGAACGCCTCGTCGTCGCTGACGCCGTAGCGTTCCAGCACCGGGATGCCCGACTCGACGACCTCCTCGGCGACCTCGTAGACCGCTCCCTCGACGCAGCCGCCGGAGACGGAGCCGACGGCCTCGCCGCCCGGACCGACCAGCATCGACGCCCCGGCAGGGCGGGGAGCGGAGCGGAAGGTGGCGACGACCGTGCCCATCCCGACCGTCTCACCGGCCTCCCACCAGCGCATCAGATCCGTCATGACCTCACGCATGGGCGACCACCTCGATCAGCTCCTCGAACGTGGCCATCGAGTGACCGGCCACGAAGTCGTCAACGTAGGGCAGGGCGGCCACGATTCCCTGCTGAACCGGAAGGTAGCCCTCCTTGCCCCGGTGCGGGTTCACCCAGACCACCCGGTGCGCGAGCCGCTTCAGCCGCATCATCTGCTCGCCGAGGAGCGCCACGTCGCCGCGCTCCCAGCCGTCGCTGAACACGACCACGACCGCCCCGCGCGCCATGCCGCGCTGCCCCCAGCGGTCCAGGAAGACCTTGAGGTTCTCCCCCAGCCGGGTGCCGCCCGACCAGTCCGGGACCGTCCTGGACGCTGCGACGATCGCGCGCTCCGGGTCGCGCAGGCGCATCGCGCGGGTCAGGTGGGTCAGCCGGGTGCCGACGGTGAACACCTCGACCACCTCCGACGTACCGGTGGTGGAGCTCTGGGCCGCGGCCTGCCGGACGCCCTGGACGAAGGTGTGCGCGAGCCGGAGCAGCGCGTCGGCGTACAGGCTCATCGAGCCCGACACGTCCACGAGCAGCACCACCCGTCGCGAGCGCTGACCGCGTCTGCGCCAGGCGAGCTCGGCCGGCTCCCCCATGCGCGCGAGCATGTGGCGCTGGGTGCGAGCGGCGTCGATGTCGCCCCTGCGCCAGGGGCTTCGCCGCGGAGCGGTACGCCGGGGGGCGCGCGGTCGCAGGGCGGCGAAGAGCGCGGCCAGCCGGGCCTTCTCCTCGGCGTTCATCGCCGCGACGTCACGGTGGCGGAGCACCTCGGTCGCGGCCGCGAGCGCGCGGAGCTCGTCGTCCTCGTCGACCTCCTGCTCCCCGGCGTCCGCACGGTCCTCGAGGTCGGCCTGCTGGGCCGGTGGCCGCTCGGGCCTCTGACGGGGTCCGCCCGCAGCCTCCTCGGAGAGGAACCACGCCCCGAACACCTGGTCGTACCTGTCGAGGTCGTCCGGCCCGGAACACAAGGTCGCGCGGCCGGCCCAGTAGGTGGCCTGCCGGTGGTCGACGCCGACGATCGACGCGGCCCGCAGGAAGCTCTGCGCGCGGTCGGGAGACACGGGCACTCCGGAGGCGCGAAGGGCGCGGGTGAAACCGAGCAGGAGCTCGTCGGGCGCCTGCCGCCACGTCGTCACCGGGGTCGCCGTCATGGCCTCAGCCCGTGAGCATCCGGTCCAGGGCGGCGCGCACCCGCTCGCCGTCCTCGCGGTACTTCACGACCGTGCCGAGCGTGGTCGCGGCGGCCTCGACGTCGAGCTCCTTGGTGCCCAGACGGTCCAGGGCCCGCGCCCAGTCGAGGGTCTCGGCCACCCCGGGCGGCTTGACCAGGTCGGACCTCGAACGCAGCTGCTGGACGAGAGTGACCACCTGTCGTGTGAGGGCCTCGGACACCTCCGGCGCGCGGGAGCGGACGATCGCGACCTCCCGTTCGAGGCCGGGGTGCTCGATCCAGTGGTAGAGGCAGCGCCGCTTCAGGGCGTCGTGGACCTCGCGGGTGCGGTTCGAGGTCAGCACGACGATCGGCGGTGTGGCGGCGCTGACCGTGCCGAGCTCGGGGATCGTCACCTGGTACGTCGAGAGCACCTCGAGCAGGAACGCCTCGAACTCGTCGTCGGCCCGGTCGACCTCGTCGACGAGCAGCACCGCCGGGCTCTCCCGGAGCGCCCGCAGGATCGGCCGTGCGAGCAGGAACCGCTCGTCGAAGAGCGACTGCTCGGCCTTGTCTGCGTCGACGACCGAGCCACCCCCGGCCGCCTCGAGGGCGCGCAGGTGGAGGATCTGCCTCGGGAAGTCCCAGTCGTAGAGCGCCTGGGACGCGTCGATCCCCTCGTAGCACTGCAGCCGGATCAGCGGCAGCCCCAGCGCCTCCGCGAGCGCCTCGGCGAGCGCGGTCTTGCCGGTGCCGGGCTCGCCTTCGAGCAGCAGCGGCCGCTGCATCGAGACGGCGAGGAAGCCGATGGTCGCCAGGGCCTCGTCGCACAGGTAGCCGGTCGCGCCGAGGCGCTCGGCGAGGTCGGCCGACGAGGTGATCGTCGCGGGGTCCATGAGGCAAGCATCACCCACCACGCAACCCTTCGCGCAGATGTTCGGGTGTGTCCACGTCGCGCCCGGTGGCCAGGTCGCCGCACTCGACGGGCAACGGCGGGTGCTCGCGCAGGTAGTCGCGGGCCCCCCGGTCCCCTTCAGCCGACGCGATCACGCCGGCCCAGTGGTCGCGCCCGATCAGCACCGGGTGGCCCGGCACGCCGTCGTAGGTCGCCCGGGCCAGGGCTCGTCCGCCGGGCGCGGCCTGCTCGAGCACCCTGCGCACCACAGGAGCGTCGACGTCGGGGAGGTCGACCAGTGTCACGAGCGCGGAGGTGGCCGACGTGTCCTGGGCCGCGGCGAGCCCGGCCCGCAGCGAGGCACCCATCCCCTCGGCCCAGTCCTCGGCCACGACGACGGGGACGCTCTCGTCGAGCAGCGTCGTGACCTGGCCTGCCTCGGCCCCCACGACGACCAGGACCTCGTCACAGCCACCCTCGCGCAGAGCAGCCACGGCCCGGAGTGACGAACGGACGGCCCTGCTCGTCGTGCAGCAGGGCCTTGGGCGTCCCCATCCGCCGACCCGCACCCGCGGCGAGCAGCAGACCGAGGACCGACACGTGCCGGGGCGTCAGCGGCTGCGGACGGGGGTGTTCGGGCGGCAGACCGGCACCCAGAGGGTGTAGCGGTCGGCGCGGTAGGTGGAGCGGGACACCTCGACGGCGATGTTGCCGGCGAACGCACGACGGGCGATGCGCAGCACCGGCTTGCCCGGCTCGATGCCGAGCAGCTCGGCCTCGTCCGGCCGCGCCAGGTCGGCGTCGACCGAGTCCTCGCCCCAGGTCGGCAGCAGGTCGCGCCGCTTGAACTCGGCGTACAGGCTCTCCGGCAGCGGCGCCTCGAGGAACTCCGGCACGATGCTGTCGGCCATGTAGGCGTTCTCGATGCACATCGGCGTCCCGTCGGCGGAACGGATCCGCTGCCAGTGCACGACCTTGTCGCCCTCGTTGATCTCCAGCGCCCGGGCCACGCCGGGGCCGGCGGACTCCATGCGCGCGAGGAGCGTCTGCGACGACGGGGTCATCCCGCGGCGCGCCATCTCCTCGGTGTAGCTCGAGAGCCTCACCTGTACGTCGATCTTGGACCGGGCCACGAACGTGCCACGACCGGGCACCCGCTCGAGCAGCCCCTCGGTCACCAGGGCGTCGAGCGCTTGACGCACGGTCATCCGTGCGACTCCGAACCGCTGGACGAGCTCTCGTTCGGACGGCGCCGGACTGCCAGGCTCAGCGTCCTCGATCAGGCCCCGGACGTACTCCCTCACCTGCACGTGCTTCAGCACAGGTTGGCGGGAACGATCAGGCGTGATCAGGTCTCCCATCGCCGAACTCCCCATCTCCCCCGCTTATCACCTTAGCCCCACAGCCGAGGCTGTGCGCTTCCGTTGGGTCAACAGGTCGAGATCGACCGCACTACGCCGGGCGGGCTCCGAACGCCATACCCAGAAGGCAGCCCCCCGACCGCGCCCGACATTACGACATCAGCCGAGGTCTGTCGCCTGCGAAGGCAAAACCGCTTCCCCCTTGGGACGGTCTGTCCCAGAGTGGACGGGTGACATCCGACCAGAAACAGGAGCGTCTGTCGCGCTGGCTCGTCGACGGCCGCATCGCGGTGTAGAGCCCGAGGTCAACGAACGGCTGCGCGCCTTCACCGACGACCCGGCGACCCTGCGCAGGTATCTCGTCGACCACCGGCTGCTGGTCCGCAGTCCCGACGGCGCGGTGTACTACCGGCCCTGAGGACTAGAACATCTGTTCGAACGTCTCGTACCCTGGTGAGCATGACCGTGGACTTCCAGGCCTCGCTCTTCGACGACGTCGCAGCTCCGTCCGACGTCCCGGCGCTCGGACCGCTCGGGGAGACGGTGCGGCGGACCTTGCTCGACAGCGGCGCCTGGGTCGACGTGCGACCCGGCTGGGTCACCGGCGCCGACGACCTGTTCGTGCGCCTCGTGCACGACGTCCCGTGGTACGCCGAGAGGCGGCAGATGTACGACCGGGTCGTCGACGTACCCCGTCTGCTGAAGTTCTACGGCGCCGGTGAGGCGCTGCCCGACCCCCTGCTCGAGACCGCGCGCGACAGGTTGAGCGCCCACTACGCCGCCGAGCTCGGGGAGCCGTTCACGACCGCGGGGTTCTGCTTCTACCGCGACGGCCGCGACTCCGTGGCCTGGCACGGGGACACGATCGGACGCAGCCGCACCGAGGACACCATGGTCGCGATCGTCTCGTTCGGGGAGGCCCGTCGCCTGCTGCTCCGCCCCCGCCGGACCGTGGGCGCGAGTGGCTCGGGCGGCGCGACGATCTCGTTCGCGCTCGGCCACGGCGACCTGCTCGTGATGGGCGGCTCCTGCCAGCGGACCTGGGAGCACGCGGTGCCCAAGACGAGCAAGCCCGTCGGCCCGCGGATCAGCGTCCAGTTCCGCCCCCGCGGCGTCCGCTGACCTGGCCGGCAGCGGATCTCGAGGTCCGCGTGCTGTTCCCGTTCACGTGCGCGCCAACGGCAGCCGGCATCGAGGTCCGCGGGCCGTTCCCGTTCACGTGAACGATCACGCCCCGCACGGGCGGCCAGGACACGCGAAAGGGCCCCGGGAGATCCCGGGGCCCTTCGCTGGTGTTGCTTGGTCGTGCTGGGTGGTGCCTGGACTCAGAAGTCCATGCCGCCCATGCCGCCCATGTCGCCGCCGCCCGGCATGGCCGGAGCCTTCTCGGGCTTGTCGGCGATGACGGCCTCGGTGGTGAGGAACAGCGCGGCGATCGACGCGGCGTTCTGCAGCGCCGAGCGGGTGACCTTGGCCGGGTCGAGGATGCCCTCGGCGACCATGTCGACGTACTCGCCGGTGGCAGCGTTGAGACCGAAACCGGGCTCGAGGTTGCGCACCTTCTCCGCCACGACGCCGCCCTCGAGGCCGGCGTTGATGGCGATCTGCTTGAGCGGAGCCTCCGTGGCGTGCTTGACGATCGCGGCACCAGTGGCCTCGTCGCCCTCGAGCTCGAGCTTCTCGAACGCACGGTTGGTCGCCTGCACGAGCGCGACGCCACCGCCGGGGAGGATGCCCTCCTCGACCGCAGCCTTCGCGTTGCGGACGGCGTCCTCGATGCGGTGCTTGCGCTCCTTGAGCTCGACCTCGGTGGCCGCGCCGACCTTGATGACCGCAACACCGCCGGCCAGCTTGGCCAGGCGCTCCTGCAGCTTCTCGCGGTCGTAGTCGGAGTCGCTCTTCTCGATCTCGGCGCGGATCTGGTTCACGCGACCAGCGATCTGGTCGGCGTCACCTGCACCCTCGACGATGGTGGTCTCGTCCTTGGTGACGACGACCTTGCGGGCCTGGCCGAGCAGCTCGATGCCGGTGGTCTCGAGCTTGAGGCCGACCTCCTCGGAGATGACCTGGCCGCCGGTCAGGATCGCGATGTCCTGGAGCATGGCCTTGCGACGGTCACCGAAGCCCGGAGCCTTGACGGCGACGGACTTGAAGGTGCCGCGGATCTTGTTGACGACCAGCGTGGACAGGGCCTCGCCGTCGACGTCCTCGGCCAGGATCAGCAGGGGCTTGCCGGACTGCATGACCTTCTCGAGGAGGGGCAGCATGTCCTTGACGTTGGAGACCTTCTGGTTCGCGATGAGGATGTAGGGGTCCTCGAGCACGGTCTCCATGCGCTCGGCGTCGGTCACGAAGTACGCCGAGATGTAGCCCTTGTCGAAGCGCATACCCTCGGTGAGCTCGAGGTCGAGCCCGAAGGTGTTGCTCTCCTCGACGGTGATGACGCCTTCCTTGCCGACCTTGTCCATGGCCTCGGCGATGATCTCGCCGACCTGGGTGTCGCCGGCCGAGATCGAGGCCGTGGAAGCGATCTGCTCCTTGGTCTCGACGTCCTTGGCCATGCCGAGCAGCTGCTCGGAGACGGCCTCGACGGCCTTCTCGATGCCGCGCTTGAGCGCCATCGGGTTCGCACCGGCGGCGACGTTGCGGAGACCCTCGCGGACCATGGCCTGGGCCAGGACGGTCGCGGTGGTCGTGCCGTCACCGGCAACGTCGTCGGTCTTCTTGGCAACTTCCTTGACGAGCTCGGCGCCGATCTTCTCGTACGGCTCCTCGAGCTCGATCTCCTTGGCGATGGACACACCGTCGTTGGTGATCGTGGGGGCGCCCCACTTCTTCTCCAGGACGACGTTGCGGCCCTTCGGCCCGAGCGTGACCTTGACGGCGTCCGCGAGCGTGTTCATGCCACGCTCGAGGCCGCGCCGGGCCTCCTCGTTGAACGCAATAAGCTTCGACATAACTCCTGCGATTCCTCACGCGTAGAGTTGTGAATGGGCCGGGACGATGCCCGCGACGGACGACCTCTGCGGACCGGCAGTCCCTTCCCGCCGGCGCTCGAGACCTCATCTTCCCGGTCCTTGAACTGTCACTCTCACCTGGAGAGTGCTAACCAATGTTTAGCACTCGACCGATGCGAGTGCAAGGCGAGTGGCAGGCGTGGTGGAGGCTCGTCGTCTAGACAGCGCGGCCGGGTTCGCGACAACGACCCACGGAACCATTGACCCGTCCCCCTGCCGGTTCTAGCCTGAATTCACCTCGTGGGTGCGACGGGGTTTTGGCCGGAGCAGCGGAGTCGTCACTGACACCGCTCTCCGGCCTCTTACGTTGTGGGGCCCTGAAGCAGCTCGGCCACGACCTCGGCGAACGACGCCGCGTTGCCCGGCACCAGGTCGAGGTACAACCCGGGCTCGGCCACCTCCAGCTCGCTGAGGGCGAGGTCCCCGTCGGGCATCCGCATCAGGTCGACCCGCGCGCAGGGCAGCGCCTCGCCCAGGACCTCCTCGGCCACCGAGACGGTTCGCAGCGCCAGGGCGCGGGCCTCCTGGGTCACCTCGACAGCATCCGTGCGACCGCCGTACTCCTCGTGGACGCGGATCTCCTCGCCCACCGGCAGCTTGCGCACCTGCGAGACCACCTGCCCGCCGAGCACGAAGACCGACGTCTCGCCCTCGGTCCGCACGGACTCGACGAGCGGCTGGACGACCCACGGGCCGATGTCGAGCTGGGACTCGTCGAGCCCCTCGGGGCCGCCCGGCTGCCCGTCGAACACGACCACGCCGCGCCCGCCGGCACCGACCCGCGGCTTCACGACCGCGGTCTCGAACGCCGCGATCGCCGGGGGCAGCTCGCTCTCGTCCTCGGCGGCGAGGGTGGGTACGACGGGGAGCCCCGCCTCGACGAGGTCGAGCAGGTAGATCTTGTCGGTGTTCCACGCGAGGACCTTCGAGGAGCTCACCAGCCTCGTGCCGGTCTCGACCTCGCGGGCCCAGTCCAGGAACTGCTTGCGCCGGAACTCGTAGTCCCAGGTGCTCCGCACCGCCACCAGCCGGGCCGAGGACCAGTCGACCTCGAGGTCGTCCCACGACGCCCAGGCGGCGGTCAGGCCCCGGGACGCGAGCTCCTCGACGACCAGGTGGCCACCCGGCTCGCCGTCGGGCAGCTCGGGGCAGGTGGCGAGGAGGACGTCGGTCATGCCCGGTCCTTGGGGAAGCCGCCGGTCGCCACCGGACCCCAGTGCTCGATGGTGATCCGGACCAGCGACTTGTCCTGCGCGACCATCGCCGCGCGGTACTCGTCCCAGTCGGGGTGCTCGCCGGCGATGCAGCGGTAGTACTCGACGAGTGGCTCGAGCGCGTCGGGCATGTCCAGGACCTCGGCGGTCCCGTCGACCTGGACGTAGGGGTCGTTCCAGTCGTCGGAGTGCACGAGGATCGAGACCCGCGGGTCGCGGCGGAGGTTCACCGCCTTCGCCCGCTCGGGGTACGTCGACACGACGATCCGCCCCTCGTCGTCCACGCCGCAGCTGACCGGCGACATCTGGGGCCGCCCGTCCTTGCGCGTGGTGACCAGAGTCCCCTTGTGCCGCGGCCGGACGAACTCCAGCAGGGCGTCCCGGTCGACCTTCTCGGCGGTTGCGATCTTGCGAGCCATGCCGCGAGCCTAACGAGAGGTGGTTGACTCGCCCCATGGACTGGTGGCGGGTCAAGGCGGTCGTGAACGCGGTCAACGGCTCGACCGCCCTCGGGCTGCTCGTGGCGGCGGCAGGCGGCTCCCGGTTCCGGAAGGGCCCGCGTGGCCTCGTGCTCGCGATCGACTACGACTACCGCTTCCCGGTCGCGTCGGCGTTCACGGTCGGGAACGTCGTGGTGACCCGGCACGCAACGCCTCCGTGGGAGGAGCGGCCGGCACTGCTGGTGCACGAGGAGCGGCACAGCTGGCAGTACGCCGTGACGCTCGGCCTCCCGATGGTCCCCCTGTACTGCGCGGCCGTCGCCTGGTCGTACCTGCGCGGTGGGGACCTGTCGACGTACAACTGGTTCGAGACCCGCGCGGGCCTCGCCGACGGCGGCTACCCGCTCGTCAGCCGGAGGCAGCGACAGCAGCGGCGGCGTCCCGGGCGAACTGCCTGAGGAACGCCAGCACGCCCTCGGGGCCGTCGACGACGAGGTCGGAGAGCTCGACGAGGGCCTTCTGCTCCTCCGAGCCCGAGCAGATCAGCAGTCCGGGGCGGCCCTCCTCGCGCAGGTCGGCCACGGCCCGGAACGCCTCGATGTCGCCGAGGTCGTCGCCGGCGAAGATCACGCCGTTCCCGTCGAGCTCACCGTGGATCGTGCGGAGCGCCTGCCCCTTGTGCATGCCGGGCGCGCGCACCTCGATCACCATCCGGCCGGGCTCGACGCCGAGGTCGTACCTGGCCGCGGCCTCGGACAGCACGGGGAGCAGCCGCTCGAACGCCCCGGCCGGGTCGGGCAGCCG
The DNA here is from genome assembly GCA_963701425.1 of uncultured Actinomycetota bacterium. Lineage (GTDB taxonomy): Bacteria > Actinomycetota > Actinomycetes > Propionibacteriales > Nocardioidaceae > Nocardioides_C. The sequence continues at coordinate 196,409 of CAVPAG010000008.1, forward strand.
ACGGGTGTGGACCGCGACGGCGAGGCCCTTCTCCTCGACGAAGGCGTCGGCGGCGTCCTGGCTCCGCAGCAGGTCGGGCAGCTCCGCCATGAAGCGGCTCAGCCCCTTGGGCGGGCGCGGCGAGACCACCCTGCGGTCGACCGTGGACCACCGCTCGTTGCCGTACTGGCCGAGCAGGTAGAGCCCCCGGCCACGGTCGGCCACCTCCTTGCCCACCTCGTCGAGGCCGCCCAAGGCGATCGCCTGCCGGGCAGGGCGTCCGGTGATCACCGCGATGCCGCGGACCTGGTCGGCGAGCGCGACCAAGGTCCTGGGGCCGTCGGGGTGGATCACCGCGGCGGCCGGGTCGGGGACGATCGGCGAGAGGACGCCGTCGAAGTCGAGTCCGACGACGACCCGTGAGGCGTCCGCCACCAGCTCGTCGTACCGCTGTTGGCCTTCGGGCGTCCGGAACTCCATGGCCCTACTCAACCAGAGCGCACCCCTGGCAGGAGCGGAGAGGGCTCAGGCGCGGTCGCCGGTGAGGATGACCGTGAGGCGGTCGAGGCGCATCGGCGAGATCGCGGGCTTGAGCCGCTTGATGCCGAGGTCGCGGGCGAGCATCTTCGCCGCCGGGGCGAGGCGCTCGGGGTAGTACACGGTGCTCGAGGGGATGGTGCCGTACCAGTTGTCGGAGCCGACGACCTGCCAGCCTGCACCGGAGAGCCGGCTCGAAGTGGTGCCGGCCAGGCCGGAGATGCCGGAGTTGTTGTAGACCTCGACGTACACGTCGCCACGGCGGACGACGGGCTTCTTCTTCTCCGGCTTCGGCTTCTCCTCGATGACGGACTCCGGCGCCGTGCTGGTCGGCGTGGGCGTCGGCGTCGCCGCGACCCGGGGTGCGGCCTCGGCGGGCTCGTCGGCGCTGCCGGAGGTGGTGAAGAACGCGACGCCCGCAAGCAGCACGGCGCCGAGGCTCAGGGCCGCCACCGGAGACGGGAGGGCGATCCCGCGCTCGTCGCGCGACCGGGAGCGCATGTCAGACCTCGAAGCCGAGGCGGCGCGCCGAGCGGGCACGCTGCCGGGTGGCACGCAGCCGGCGCAGGCGGCGCACGAGCAGCGGGTCGAACGCGAGCGCCTCGGGACGGTCGATCAGGGCGTTGAGCACCTGGTAGTACCGGGTCGAGGACATGTCGAACTTCTCGCGGACGGCCTGCTCCTTGGCGCCGGCGTACTTCCACCACTGACGCTCGAAGTTGAGGATCTCGCGGTCCCGCTCGGAGAGCTCGTCCGCCGAGGGGGCGTCCTGGCCCCGGTTGAGGGCGTTCGCGGCATCCATCTGTGTCGACTCCTGCGGAAGGACGGAATTGGGACCGTTCGACACCCATCGTAGGCGACGAACGACAACGATGTCATTTGCTTCGCGCGTTTCGCGCACGCTAGTCATGGTGGCATGTCGCTGCCCTTCGGAACGCTGCCACCCCTCTCCGTCTCACCGGGCGCGACGGTCGCCGACCCGCTCCCACCCGACCGTCCCGTGCGCTGGGGCATCCTCGCCACGGGCAAGATCGCGAGCGGTTTCGCCCAGGCGCTCCAGCTGCTCCCGGACGCCGAGCTCGCGGCCGTGGCGTCGCGCAGGCTCGAGAGCGCCGAGCGGTTCGCCCTGGCGTACGGCGGCCCGGAGACCCGCTCCTACGGCTCCTACGCCGCGCTCGTCGAGGATCCCGACGTCGACGTGGTGTACGTCGCGACGCCGCACGCCCTCCACCACGAGCACACGATGCTCGCCTTCGACGCGGGGAAGCCGGTGCTGTGCGAGAAGGCGCTCACGCTGACCGCCCGGGAGGCCGAGGACCTCGTGCGTGTCTCTCGGGAGCGCCGGCTGTTCCTCATGGAGGCCATGTGGATGCGCTGCAACCCGGTCATCCGGCGGATCAAGCAGCTCGCCGACCGGGGGGACCTCGGCCGGATCCAGCAGGTGCGCGCGGACCTCGGCTTCCTCGTGGAGGCGCCCGAGACCGACCGGCTGCTCGCTCCCGAGCTCGGCGGCGGGGCGCTGCTCGACATGGGCGTCTACGCGCTGACCTTCGCCCACCTCTTCCTGGGCGACCCCGACAAGGTCGAGGCCGTCGCCGAGATGTCCTCGAGCGGCATCGACCTCAACATCGCCCTCAGCCTCGGCTGGGAGGGAGGTGCGGTCGCCGCACTCTCCTCGACGATGACCGCCTGGTCGCCCCGGACCGCCTCGATCGCGACCGACCGCGGGCGGATCGACCTCGGCGAGGCCTTCCACCACCCGACCGAGGCGATCTGGACCGAGGACGGCGAGGCCCACGTCATCGGCGAGGAGGTGCTCGGCACCGGCCTGGCCCACGAGGCCGCCGAGGTCATGCGCTGCCTGCGCACCGGGGAGATCGAGAGCCCCCTGGTCCCGCTGGAGGACAGCCTCGCGATCATGCACCTGATGGACCTGGTCCGCGAGAAGATCGGCCTCAGCTACCCGGTGGACGACCTGTCCTGATCCGCTCCCGTGTGACCCCCGTGTGATGCCGAGTCCGTCGGGTACGAGTCGCCCCAATCTGTTGCCGGACCAACTAGGGTCGAAACCGTGAGCTCATCCGACGCACCGCAGCGCTCCGCCGACCTGGTCATCGTCGCCAACCGGCTGCCGGTGGACCGGGTCGTCAACCCCGACGGGAGCAGCTCCTGGCGCCGCTCCCCCGGTGGGCTCGTCACCGCGCTCGAGCCGGTCATGCGCGCCAACGACGGCGCCTGGATCGGCTGGCCCGGCGGCACCGACACCGACCTCGAGCCGTTCGTCGAGGACGGGCTCTCGCTGGTCCCGGTCCCGCTGAGCGGGTCGGAGATCGAGGAGTTCTACGAGGGCTTCTCCAACGCGACGCTCTGGCCGCTCTACCACGACGTGGTCGCGAAGCCGGAGTTCCACCGCGAGTGGTTCGACTCCTACCTCACCGTGAACCGCCGCTTCGCCAAGCGTGCCGCCGAGTTCGCCGCCGAGAACGCCACGGTGTGGGTGCACGACTACCAGCTCCAGCTCGTGCCGGCGATGCTCCGCGAGCTCCGGCCGGACCTGCGCATCGGCTTCTTCCTGCACATCCCGTTCCCGCCGGCGGAGCTGTTCCAGCAGCTGCCGTGGCGCCGCCAGCTCCTCGAGGGCCTGCTCGGCGCCGACCTCGTCGGGTTCCAGCGCCCCGGTGCGGCTCAGAACTTCGTCCGTCTCGTGCGGCAGCGCGTGGGTCACAAGACCCACCGCGACACCGTCTACCTGCCCGACGGTCGCACCGTCATGGCCGGGGCGTTCCCGATCTCGATCGACACCGCCGGGCTCGAGGAGCTCGCCCGCAGCGAGCCGGTGCAGCAGCGCGCCAAGGAGATCCGCGACCAGCTCGGCAACCCCAAGAAGATCCTGCTGGGCGTGGACCGGCTCGACTACACCAAGGGCATCTTCGCGCGGCTGCGCGCCTTCAGCGAGCTCCTCGCCGAGGGGCACCTCGACGTCGAGGACGCCGTCTTCGTCCAGGTCGCCACGCCGTCGCGCGAGCGCGTCGAGCAGTACCGCGTGCTGCGCGACGACATCGACCGCCTCGTCGGACGCATCAACGGCGACCTCGGCAGGATCGGTCGGCCCGCCATCTCCTACCTGCACTCGTCCTTCCCCCGCGACGAGATGGCCGCGCTGTACCAGGCCGCGGACATCATGGTCGTCACGCCGCTGCGTGACGGCATGAACCTCGTGGCCAAGGAGTACGTCGCCTGCCGGTTCAACGACGACGGCGCGCTGGTGCTCTCGGAGTTCGCGGGTGCGGCCGACGAGCTGCGTCAGGCCTTCCTGATCAACCCCTACGACATCAACGGCATGAAGGCCACGATGCTCGAGGCGATCAACGCCGACCGCAAGGACCTCCACAAGCGGATGCGCGCGATGCGCAAGACAGTCGCCGAGCACGACGTGTCCGACTGGGCGTCGGGCTTCCTGCATGCACTGGCCCAGGAGATCCCGACCCACGACAAGCAGCTCCGGCCCGCGCGTCGCAGCTGATCGACGTACCGCCGGGGTCAGCCCTGCGCGGTGGCCGACGGCGGCGCGGACCCTCCCTCGGGCGCGCCGGCCATGATGCTGCCGGATCGCCGCTGCGTCGCGCTCCGAGAGCCGGCCCCAGCCGGGCTCGTAGCCGTAGACCTCGGACAGCTTCCGGGCGTTCTGGTCGCCGTAGAGCACGTCCACGTCGTCGGTGTCGATGAGAGACGGGTGCGCGACCCCGCACGACTCCGCCACCTTCAGCAGGTCGCGGCGCAGGGTCTTGATGTAGTTCGCCGCGCGGACCGACTTCAGCTGCGGCTCGAGGCCGTGGGAGAGCCAGGGGTCCTGGGTCGCCACGCCCGTGGGGCAGCGGTCGGTGTGGCACTTCTGCGCCTGGATGCAGCCGATCGAGAGCATCGGCTCGCGGGCGATGTTGAGCATGTCGCAGCCGAGCGCCATGGCCACGATCGCGTTGTCGGGGAGGCCGAGCTTGCCGCCGCCGATGAACGTCACGTCGTCCGTGAGCCCTGCCTCGGCGAAGACCCGGAAGACCCGGCTGAAGGCGACCCGGAACGGCAGGGAGACGGAGTCGCTGAACACCAGCGGCGCGGCGCCGGTGCCTCCCTCGCCGCCGTCGATGGTCACGAAGTCCACGCCCCGGTCACGGCTCGACATCTGCGCGGCGAGGTCCTCCCAGAACGTCAGGTCGCCGACCGCGGACTTGATGCCGACGGGGAGCCCGGTCTCGTCCGCGAGCAGCTCGACCCAGTCGAGCATGCTGTCGACGTCGCTGAACTCCGCGTGCCGCGAAGGGCTGATGCAGTCCACGCCGGGCCGGATGCCCCGGATCCGGGCGATCTCCTCGGTCACCTTGGCCCCCGGCAGCAGGCCACCGAGGCCCGGCTTCGCACCCTGGCTGATCTTGATCTCCAGCGCACGCACGGGTGCGGACGCCACGAGGTCCTTGAGCCGTTCGATGTCGAAGCGGCCCTCCTCGTCGCGGCACCCGAAGTACGCGGTGCCGATCTGGAAGACCAGGTCGCCGCCCTTGCGGTGGTACGCCGAGATGCCGCCCTCGCCGGTGTTGTGCATGCACCCCGCGATGGCCGCGCCGCGGTTGAGCGCCTCGATCGCGGGACCCGACAGCGAGCCGTAGCTCATCGCGGAGATGTTCACCAGCGACGCCGGCCGGAAGGCGTGCCTCCTGTCGCGAGGGCCGCCGAGCACCTTCGCCGACGGCAGGGTCTCCTCCTCGCCCGCTCGCGGGTGGGTCGCCGGCGCGACCTCCGAGAAGGTCCGGTGCTTGATGATCGGGTAGCCCTCGGTGTGCTCGGTGTCGTTGTCGGTGCCGAAGCCGAAGTAGTTGTTCTCGAGCTTCGAGGAGGCGTAGATCCACCGCCGTTGGTCGCGGCTGAAGGGTCGCTCGGAGTTGTTGTCGGTGACGATGTACTGCCGCAGCTCGGGCCCTACGGACTCGAGCAGGTAGCGACCGTGGCCGAGCACGGGGAAGTTGCGCAGCAGCGCGTGCTTCTTCTGCATCAGGTCGTAGGTGGCGAGGCCGGCGAGGGCCGCGGCAGGGGCGGTCTTGAGCGCACGTGACCATCTCATGTCCCCGTTGTACCCCGGCTTCGCCGATCGACGCGAAGGTATCCTTCGCCCCATGGATCTGATCCCCAAGCCGGACCAGGTCGTCTCGGCGGCCAGCAACGTCGCCCACAAGATGCTTTACGGGGGCGTGGCAGACCTTCGTCCGATGCCTCGGACGCTCATCGACGACGGCATGCTGCGCGAGGTCTACCACTACCGCCCGCAAGGCAGGGTGAAGGAGTCGGGCGACCCCGTCCTGCTCGTGACCCCGCTCGCGGCGCCCGCGCTCTGCTTCGACCTGCGCCGAGGCTGCTCCCTGGTCGAGCACCTCGTCACGCAGGGGCGGCCGACCTACCTCGTGGAGTACGGCGAGGTCTCGTTCGCCAACCGCACGCTCGGCATGGAGCACTGGGTCGACGAGGTGATCCCCGCCGCGATCCGCGAGGTCAGCGAGCACGCCGGCGGTCGGCCGGTGCACGTCGTCGGCTGGAGCCTCGGCGGGATCTTCTCGCTGCTGGTGACCGCGGACCGCCCCGATCTCCCGATCGCCTCGCTCACCGTCGTCGGCTCGCCCGTGGACGTCACCCGGGTGCCCCTCGTCGCGCCGATCCGCCCGCTGCTCAACATCACCGGCGGCGGCGGGCTGGTCACCCAGCTCTACCGCGCGATGGGCGGGGCCCCGAAGCCTCTGGTACGCCGGGCGTTCCAGCTGTCGAGCTTCAACAAGCTCGTCACGAAGCCGCTCGCGATCGCGGCCAACCTCGACGACACCGACTTCCTCGCCCAGATCGAGGCCGTCGACCGGTTCACGGCGAACATGATCGCCTACCCCGGCCGGACGTTCGGGCAGCTCTACCACCGGATCCTCAAGGGCAACCAGCTCGCGACCGGCGTCGTGAAGATGGACGACAAGCACGAGATCTCGCTGGCGAACATCCGCGTGCCGATGCTGGTCTTCGCCGGTGAGAGCGACGGCATCGCCCCGGTGAGGTCGATCCGGCCGATGGTCGACCTGCTGACCGGGGCGCCCTCCGTCCGCTTCGAGGTCGTGCCCGGAGGCCACCTCGGGATGCTCACCGGGCGGGCGTCGCGTCGCACGACCTGGCGCATCATCGACGAGTTCCTCGACGAGCACGCTTCAGGCGGTCCGGAGAAGAAGTCCGCGCGGAAGAGCCCGGCCAAGAAGTCCGCCACGAAGAAGGCTGCCGCGAAGAAGACCGCGCCGAAGAAGGCTGCGGCTAAGGGGCAGGCTGCCGAGAAGGCGACCGCCAAGAAGGCCGCGCGGAAGAGCGCGCCCCGGTCGGACGCGATCGGCTCGAACCCCGCACGACGCTACGGCTCCGAATCGTCTCGGTCGCTGGCCTCCGGCTCGTGACCTCTGCCGCTAACGGCATCGCGCCTACGCCCGACTGGCGGCTGGCGCTCGTCCTCGTCGCACTGGTCGGCATCGGCGTCGCCGCCTCCTACCTCGGTCGGCTCGACGTCGAGCGCGACACCGTCACCGCGAGCGTCCGAGGAGCCGTCCAGCTCGCGGTCGTCTCGCTGGTCATCACCGCCGCGCTCGCCTCGCTGTGGTGGTCGCTGCTGTTCGCAGCCCTCATGCTCGCCGTGGCCACCCGGACCTCGGCGCGGCGGATCGACGCCCAGGGCGCGCAGGCGCTGTGGGTCGGACTCGCGATGGCGTCCGGCGTGCTCCCGGTCCTCCTCCTGGTGCTCGGCTCGGGTGTGATCCCCTTCAACGGGGCGGGCATCGTGCCGACCGCCGGGATCATCATCGGCAACACCATGAAGGCGGCGACGCTGACCGGGCGACGCGCCTACGACGAGCTCTCCTCACAGTTCGGCTCGTACGAAGCGGGCCTTGCCATCGGCCTGGAGAGCAAGGACGCCGCGCTCGAGGTGATCCAACCCAGCGCCAAGGAGGCCCTGATGCCGAACCTGGACGCCACGCGGACGGTCGGCCTCGTGACGCTGCCGGGCGCCTTCGTCGGTGTGCTGCTCGGCGGCGGCACCCCCCTGGAGGCGGGCGCCGCGCAGATCCTGGTCCTCGTCGGCATCGTCGCGGCGCAGGCGATCACCAGCGCGGTGCTCCTGCGCCAGGTCGCGGAGGCGCGCGTGGTGCGCGGCGACATGCGCGAGAGGTACCCGCGATGAGGCGGCCGTCTCGCCTCGGTCGGCGCGGCCGTCGTGGCCACGCTCCTGCTCGGGGCGTGCTCGTCCGAAGACGTCGACCCCGACGCGCTGCAGTCCGGGGTGGAGGACGTCACCGACGCCTCCCCGCCCTCCTTCACGAGGTACGTCGCACTCGGGGACTCCTTCACCGCGGCGCCGCTCGTGCCGACGACCGACCTCGCCGATGGCTGCTTCCGCTCCGACAGCAACTACCCGTCGTTGGTGGCCGAGCGGCTCGACATCGACACGTTCGTCGACGTCAGCTGCAGCGGTGCCGAGACGGCCGACCTGACAGCGCCCCAGCAGACCGTGCAGGACTCGTCCGTGCCGCCCCAGCTCGACGCGGTCGGTCCCGGGACGGACCTCGTGACCCTCGGCATCGGCGGGAACGACTTCGACCTCTTCCACACGCTCGTCGCCACCTGCTCGCAGCTGCGCGCCGAGGACCCGACCGGGTCGCCGTGCGCGGACACCCTCGAGGACCGTGGCGTCGACCTCGTGGCCACCACCGAGCGGATCAGCGGACGGGTCGTCGCCGCGGTCCGCCAGGTCCAGGAGCGCGCACCCTCGGCGGAGGTGCTGCTCGTCGGGTACCTCCGGATCGCCCCGTCCGACGGGCGATGCCCCGAGCTCTCCTTCGCCCGGGACGACTACGCCTTCGGGCAGCGGGTCTCCCAGGCGTTGAACGACGCGCTCGCGCGGGCGGCCCGGCGTACCGGGGTGGAGTTCGTCGACATGTACGCCGCCTCCGAGGGCCACGACGTCTGCTCCGACGAGGCGTGGGTCAACGGGCGCAACACCGTGCAGGGCGAGGCGCTCGCCTTCCATCCCTTCGCCGAGGGCATGGAGGCCGTGGCCGACGAGGTCGTCGAGGCGCTCTCCGAGTGACGACCGACACCGGCCGGGCACGTAGGTTAGGGCGCCATGAGTGCACTGGCCGGTCTGGTGGAGCGCGGTCTGGTGGCCGCGGACTGGGCGGAAGCCCTGGCCCCCGTCGACGACGTGATCGCCCGGATGGGCGTCTTCCTGCGCGAGGAGCTCGCGGCCGGCCGGACCTACCTCCCGTCGGGCGAGCGCATCCTGCGGGCCTTCGAGCGTCCGCTGGCCGACGTACGCGTGCTCGTCGTGGGCCAGGACCCCTATCCCACGCCGGGGCACGCCGTGGGGCTTTCGTTCTCCGTGGCGCCCGACGTGCGGCCGCTGCCGCGCAGCCTGGTCAACATCTTCCGCGAGCTGTACGACGACCTGGGGGTCGGCCCGCCGAGCAACGGCGACCTCACGCCCTGGGCCGACCAAGGCGTGCTGCTGCTCAACAGGGTCCTCACCGTCGCCCCGGGGGCGGCAGGCTCGCACCGCGGGCGCGGCTGGGAGGCGGTGACCGAGTGCGCCATCACCGCCCTGGCCAAGCGAGGCGGCCCGCTCGCGGCCATCCTGTGGGGACGCGACGCCCAGGGACTGAAGCCGATGCTCGGCCCCGTGCCGTGGGTCGAGTCGCCCCACCCGAGTCCGCTTTCGGCGTCGCGGGGCTTCTTCGGGTCGCGACCGTTCAGCCGGGTCAACGACCTGCTGGTGCGCCAGGGCGGCGGACCGGTCGACTGGCGGCTCCCCTGACACACCCGCCCGGGCTCGCGGCCGCGCTCAGCTGACCGTGCGCAGCCCGGCGGCCTCGATCTGCTGGACGACGTGACCGGCGATCCGCTCGAGCGCGGCGACCTCCTCGGGGTCCAGGCCGTCGAAGACGAGCTCGCGCACGGTCTCGACGTGACCGGGAGCGGCAGCCACGAGCACCTCCCAGCCCTGCTCGGTGAGCCGCACCATCGTCACGCGCCGGCTGTCCGGGCAGGGGAAGCGTTCGACCCAACCGCGCATCTCGAGCTTCTTCACCACGTGGCTGAGACGTGACAGGGAGGCGTTGACCTGGGCGGCGAGCTCGCTCATCCGCAGCGTCTTGTCGTCGGCCTCGGAGAGCATGGCGAGGCACAGGTAGTCGAAGTGGGTCATGTCGGAGTCCCGCTGAAGCTGGGAGTCGAGGGCCGGCGCGAGCTTGAGCATCACGCCTGCCAGTCGCAGCCAGGCGCGGCGTTCGTCCTCGTCGAGCCAGCGGGTGTCGTCCGTCATGGCCACATCCTAACTACCAACACTTGAACCTTCAATCTTTTGGGTCTATCGTGGTTGGCGTACCCCACCCCCGCAGGAGACGACCATGAACACCCCCGCCGACAGGATGCCCTCCCTGTACATCGGACACGGCGCCCCGCCGCTTCTCGACGACCCGGTCTGGAGCGGTGAGCTCGCGAGGTGGAGCGCCGACCTTCCGCGACCCACGGCGATCCTGATCGTGTCTGCGCACTGGGAGTCGGCTCCGGTCAGCCTCAGCGCGACCGCCGCCGGCACCCCGCTCATCTACGACTTCGGCGGGTTCGCGGCGAAGTACTACAACATGACCTACGTGACGCCCGACGCGTCGGCCCTTGCCGCCAGGGTCGCGTCGCTGATGCCCGACAACGAGCCGGTGCACCAGCACACCAGCCGCGGGCTCGACCACGGCGCCTGGGTGCCGATGAAGATCATGTACCCGGCCGGCGACATCCCGGTCCTCCAGATGTCGCTGCCCACGCACGACCCGTACAAGCTTCTCGAGCTCGGCCGCCGGCTCAGGCCGCTCCGCGACGAGGGGGTGCTGGTGGTCGGGTCCGGGTTCCTGACCCACGGCCTGCCGTACCTGCGCGACTGGCGCATCGAGGCGACGGCACCCGGCTGGTCGACGGAGTTCGACGTCTGGGCCGCCGAGGCACTGGCTCGCGGGGACGTCGACGAGCTCGCGGCGTACCGCGACAGGGCGCCGGGCATGCCGTACGCGCACCCGACCGTCGAGCACTTCACGCCGCTCTTCATCACGCTCGGCGCCGCCACCGAGCCCGACGCCCCCGGCGACCAGCGCATCGACGGCTACTGGATGGGCCTCTCGAAGCGCTCGCTCCAGGTCGCCTGACTCGGACGGGTGTTCCGCTCGGCAAGTGGGCGAAGACGGCGCTCCAGTGGCCCCAGAACGTGCCTGCTCCGCCCACTTGCGGCCCCCCGCCGTCGCTCACGCGGCAAGTGGGCGAAGACGGCGCTCCAGGGGCCCCAGAACGTGCCTGGTCTGCCCACTTGGCGTCGGCCCGAGCACCTACCGGGTCCTGCGGCAGCGCTCGAGGAGTCGCTTCCGGCCGACGTCCGTGAAGGCCGAGTCCCGCAGAGCCTCGATCCACGGGACGACCCGCGCCGGGTCGTGCGGACGTCCGAGGGCGGCGTCGGCCTCGCGCAGCATCGCCTGGGGCCTCGCCAGGAGGTCGGCCGAGGTGTAGCCCCGCCTCGATCCAGCCGGCGTTGACGAGGCGGCGCTCCCGCGCGAGGTCGTTGACGTGGGTACGACGGTCGCGGTGGACCGCCCCGTCGTACTCGTGGAGTGTCCTCGTCCCACGGAGCCACAGGTCCCCTCTTGCGACGAACGCGCCCCCCTCGTCGCACAGCTCCCGCTGCGGCTCCACCGGGACCTCGCAGAGGACATGGAACACCCTCAACACGGTCTCCCACGGCGACTCGGCTCGCGGGTCCGCGAACCGCAGTGCGGCCCGGAGCGCCGGCGCGCCGCGACGCCTCGGCCCGGCGACGTCCTCGAGGTCCTCTGGCGTGCAGTGACCGCATCTCAGCGCTGAGTCGAGCAGCACGACAAGGTCGAGCAGTCCGAGATCTCGCGCGCAGGCGAGCAGCACCTCCGGCATAGGCGCCACGCGCAGCCCTTCGACGAGGAGGGGCTCGAACGGAACCGTCAGCCGTGAAACGCGCAGGCCGCCTCGACGGGGCCGCTCCTCGCGACTTGGGCATCGAGACAAGAACGGGGAGGTTCGCCGGGGTCGGCGGAAGCCACAGACCGACTACCCCTGCAGCGGTGAGGTGGGTGAAGCAGGCCGTGGGCGGCAGGATCGCCTGCCACGCTCGCAGGTCGGCCATGTGCTCGGCACGGGCAAGGTGCCGACCGTCGTCCTCCGTCGCCTGCAGGCCGCGCAGCGGAGCTTCGAGGGCCTTACGGTGCACGCCGTGGGCGACCTGGCGCCAGCGGGGTCCTCGTCGACGACCCACGGCGATCTCGGGCTCGATCATGCCCCGGAGCCTGTCGCCGTGCGCGGCGGAGCAGGAGGCAGGCCGTCTGAGCTGTGGACGAGCCGGCCGCCCGCGTGCCTGGGGACGAATGTGCTTGGGGACGGATCGATCGGCGAGCGTGCCGTCGACGTCAAGTGGGCAAGAACGACTGGTTTCGGCGCTCGAAACCTGGCGTTCTTGCCCACTTGGCCGGTCACGCCCCGGGCCGCGCCCCCGGCCGCGGGCCCCGGCTGCGGGCTAGCGGATGCCGGTCTTGCGCATGATGGCGAGGGACTTGAGCGTCGTCCGCGCGTACTTGTCGTAGGACTGGCCGGGCGGGACGCCCATGACCTGCTTCTTCACCACGGCGAGGTTCTGCACGTCGGTGTACTTCAGGAGGCCGTTGTCGCCGTGCCGCGCGCCGACCCCGGACTGCTTCACGCCGCCCGACGGGGTGCCCTTCGAGGCGTAGGCCGCAGCGAACCCCTCGTTGACGTTGACGTTGCCGGCCTGGAGCTGCATCGCCACCTCGGTCGCGCGACGGAGGTCGCTCCCCCAGACGCTCGCGTTGAGGCCGTAGTCGGTGTCGTTGGCCAGGGCGATCGCCTCGGACACCGTCCGGTACGGGTGCAGCGCGACCACGGGACCGAACGTCTCGCACGAGCCGGTGAGCATGTCCTTGGTGACCCCGGTGAGCACGGTGGGCTCGTAGAACGCGGGACCCAGGTCGGGCCGGGCCCGCCCACCCGTGAGCACCGTGGCGCCGCGAGCCCGCGCGTCCTCGACGTGGGAGGCGACACGGTCCTTGTGGTCGACCGAGATCAGCGAGCCCATCTCCGGACCGAAGTCGTACGCCGCACCGAGCTTGATCGCCTGAGCCGCCTCGACGAACCGCCGGGTGTACTCGTCGAACATCCGCTCGTGGACGTAGATCCGCTCGATGTGCATGCACACCTGGCCGGTGTTGCGGAAGACCCCCTCGATCGCGCCGGGGATCGCCTCGTCGAGGTCGGCGTCCTCCATCACGATCATCGGGTTCTTGCCGCCGAGCTCGAGCGTGGAGCCGATCAGGTTCCGGCCGGCCCGCTCGCCGATGAAGCGGCCGGTCGCCGTCGAGCCGGTGAACATCACGAAGTTCGCGCGGTCGATCACCGGCGGGCCCGCCACCGGGCCCTCGCCGCACACGACCTGGAACAGCCCGCGCGGCAGACCGGCCTCGTACAGCAGCGAGACGCCGTACAGCGGGCTGAGCGCGGTCTTGTTGTCGGGCTTGAGCACGATGCCGTTGCCGGCCATCAACGCGGGCACGGCGTCGGAGAGGCCCGTCGCGAACGGGAAGTTCCAGGGCGCGATGATGCCGACGACGCCCTTGGGCTGCCGGATCTCCGTCGACGTGGTGACGACCGGCACCGGCCCGCCACGCTTCACGGGCTTCAGCAGCTTCGGCGCCCGCTTCAGGTAGTGGCTGATCACCATCGGGACGTCGCAGGTCTCCTCGAACGCCATCCGGCGCGACTTGCCGCTCTCGGCCTGGATCAGGTCGACGACGGTGTCGTTGTGCTCGAGCAGCAGGGCGTGGAACCTCTTGAAGACCTTCATCCGTCTCGCGACCGGCCACGACGCCCACTCCTCCTGGGCTCGCCGTGCCTCGGCGAAGGCGGCATCGATGTCCGCCTCGCTCGACTGCGGCAGCGCGGTGATGACCTCGCCGGTGTAGACCTCGGTCAGCTTGTGGGTGTCACCGCCGGACGACGCGACAAGGCTCGTCAGCCGGCTGAGCAGCTCGTCGGTGATGCTGGCGGGCAGGCTCATGCGATGCGCTCCTTCTCGGCGCCGGGCGCGCTCTGCGCGACGCGGTTCTCGTAGTCCTGGCGGTCGGGAGAGGCGATGGCGTCGAGGGCCGCCCGCTCGCCGCCGAGCACCCGGTTGAGCCACTCGCCCATGCGCTGCGGCACGAGCGCCCCGGTCTTGGTGGCCATCCCGAGGCTCTTGGGCACGTAGACGTTGGGCTGCGGGAACTTCAGCGCGTCGACGACCGCGGCCGCGACCTGCTCAGGAGTGACCGGCGAGACGCCCTTGTTGTCCTTGAGGCCCTTGGAGAGCTCCGTGCGCACGATCGCCGGGTGCACGGCGGTGATGTCGATCGGGGTCCTCTCGGACTTGAACTCGATGTGCAGCGCGTTGCTGAAGCCTGAGACGGCGTGCTTCGTGCCGGTGTACGTCGCCCCGCCCGCGACGGGCACGCGGCCCGCGGCCGAGGAGATGTTGACGATGTGGCCCCCGCCGCGGGGCTTCATCCGGCGTACCGCCTCCTTGGTGCCGTGGATGACGGCGAGGACGTTCACGGCGACCTGGGCGTGCGTCGACGCGGCGCTCTCGTCCTCGATCTTGCTCAGCGGCATGATCCCGGCGTTGTTGACGAGTACGTCGATGGGCCCGAGCTCGCGCTCGACCTGGTCGAGGAAGGCCGTGAAGCCGGCGTGGTCGGTCACGTCGAGGGCCATGCCGACGGTCGAACCGCCGATGCGCGCCGCGGTCTCCTTGGCGAGCGACTCGTCGAGGTCGCCGATCGCGACGACCGCACCCTCCCCTGCGAGCTGGGTCGCGGTGGCGGCGCCGATCCCCCGGCCTGCGCCGGTGATGACGACGACCTTGCCGGCAAGGGAACGTGGTTGACGGGCCATAGGAACTCCTCGAGTCGCTGTGTGTCGCGGGTCACCCTCCGGACCGCAACTGTAACGCGTTCTAGTTTGTGGGTACAGACCTCATGACGAGGTCATCAGCTCCGCGCAGCGCTCGCCGATCATCATCGCGGGGGCGTTCGTGTTGCCCCCGGTGATCGACGGCATGATCGAGGCGTCCGCGACGCGCAGGCCCTCGATGCCGCGCACCCGCAGCTCCGGGTCGACCACCGCGCGCTCGTCGACGCCCATGCGGCAGCTGCCGACCGGGTGGTAGACGGTCGTCGCGCGGTTGGGCAGCTCCTTGGCGAGCGACGCCTCGTCGGGGAAGTCGCGACCGGGGTTGATCTCTGCGCTGACCCCGGCGGCCACGAGCCGGTTGGCCATCGTCTCGCGGACCAGCCGCATGCCCTCGAGCAGCAGGTCGCGGTCGGCCCGCTCGGAGAGGTAGCCCGGGTCGATCAGCGGCGCCGCGGTCGGGTCGGCCGAGGCCAGTCGCAGCGTGCCGCGGCTCTCGGGGTAGATCAGGGTCGGCATGATCGTCAGAGCGGACGCGGGGTCGACCTTGTGGCGGATCGGGGCGTCCTGGTTCGGGAACGGGTAGGACCACGGCAGCGCGTGGATCTGGATGTCGGGCACCTCGGTGCCGCGCGACGAGTGGACGAACCCGACCGCCTCGAACACCGTGCGGCCCATCCACGTGTGGCCGCGCAGCGCCTCCTGCACCATGCCGCGCGCGAAGTACGCCGCGGAGCTCTTGTTGCGCGCGCCCTTCATGACATAGGTCATCGGCACGAACATGTGGTCGTGCAGGTTGTCCCCGACGGGCAGGTCCGCACGTACGTCGATGCCGTGCTGCCGCAGGTGGGCGGCGGGCCCGATGCCCGAGAGCATGAGCACCTGGGGCGACCCGAACGCCCCCGCCGAGACCACGACCTCGCGGTCGGCGCGGATGACGCGCTTGCCGGCCGCCGCCGACGAGCTCCACGCCGACCGCGCGCGAGCCCTCGAGCACGACCCTGCTCACCGTGGCCCCCGTCTCGACCCGGAGGTTCGGCAGGTGGTGACCGTCGAGGTACGCCACCGAGGAGCTGTACCGCAGACCGTTGTGGGCGCTCTGCTGGAAGACGCTCACGCCCTCTTGGGACTTGCCGTTGTAGTCGTCGATCTTCGGCACGCCGGCGGTGTCGCTGAGTGCCTCCATGAACTCCAGCGAGGCCGGCGTGAGGTCCTCCTGGCGCGTGACCTTGACCGGGCCGTCGGCGCCGCGGAGGTGGTCCGCACCGCCCTCCCAGGACTCCAGGCGCTTGAAGCTCGGGAGCACGTCGTCGAAGCTCCAGCCCTCGTTGCCCTCGGCGGCCCAGTCGTCGTAGTTCTTGGCGTTGCCGCGCACGAAGAGCATCCCGTTGACCGAGCTCGAGCCGCCGAGCACCTTGCCGCGGGTCTGCGGGATCCTGCGCCCGAGCGCGTGCTCCTGGGGCGTGGTGTAGAAGCCCCAGTCCAGGCGCTTCTTCAGCTGCGGGACGTTGTGGAAGACCGCGATCATGCCGGGCTTGCGGACGAAGCGCGTCTTGTCGACCGGGCCGGCCTCGAGGAGCACCACGCTCGCGCCGGTCTCGGCAAGGCGGCGGGCCACGATGCAGCCGGCGCTCCCGGCCCCGATGACGACGTAGTCGGCAGACTCTGCAGGGCCCATCACACACAACCTCGATCGCTCACGACGGCCGGGCGGGCAGTCCCACCCCTGATCGCATCGAACTGTAACGCGTTCTAATTCTGGCGTACAGGGTTCCGCCCTGCGGCCTCGCACGGTGAGATGGGGCGATGACGGCCCTCGTAACCGCCCTGCTCGCGCCGCTGATGGCGGCAGCCCTGCTCCTGCCCGTCGAGACGGCCTCCCCTGCCACAGCGACTGCCACGGCGACGGTCACGGCGGCCGGCACCGCGACGGCCGACGAGCCGCGGCGCTTCTGGGTGAAGGACACGCATCGCTACTCCTCGCCGTGGTACGCCGGCGAGCGCCGCAAGATGATCGGGTTCGGCTGCACGAGGGCGCCCTACTACAGCCCGGACCCACGATGCACCGACCGGCGCGGCTTCCACCACGGCCTCGACATCGCGATGCCCTGTGGCACGCGCCTCTTCGCCGGCCTGCGCGGTCGCGTCGTGGACCCCGACTCGAGCGGCGCGCTCGGTGCGTCGTACGGCGCGAAGGCCTTCCGGATCCGCAACCAGCGCCACGACGTCGACATCGTGATCGCACACGCGCGGCGGGTGTACGTCGAGCCCGGTGACCGCGTGCGCCAAGGGCAGCTCATCGCGCGCGCCTCGGACGCCGGAGCCCCGGACGGCTGCCACCTGCACTTCGAGGTCCGCCCGAAGCGGGCCGGCTACACCGAGGCCCTGCGTCCCCACGAGTACCTCAGGCTGCGTCGCTGAGAACCGCCCTCGGATGGCAGGATGCCGGGCGTGAACATCCTGTCGATCCAGTCCCTCGTCTCCTACGGCCACGCCGGCAACAGCGCGGCGATGTTCCCGCTGCAGCGTCTCGGCTTCGACGTGTGGCCGGTCGTGACCGTGCACTTCTCCAACCACACCGGCTACGGCGCCGCGCGCGGCCCGCTGCTCACCGCGGAGGACATCGCCGAGGTGATCCGCGGGGTGGAGGACCGCGGCGCGCTCGACCGCTGCGACGCGGTGCTCTCGGGCTACCAGGGCGCCGAGGACGTCGGCACGGTCATCCTCGACGCGGTGCGCAACGTCAAGAAGCGCAACCCCCAGGCGATCTACTTCTGCGACCCGGTGATGGGCGACGTCGGCCGGGGTTTCTTCGTACGACCCGGGATCCCGGAGTTCATGCGTGACGAGGTCGTGCCCGCCGCGGACGTGATCACGCCCAACCAGTTCGAGCTGAGCTACCTCGCCGGCACCGAGACGAGCACGCTGGAGGCCGTCGTGGCTGCAGCCGAGACGGTCCGGGCGACCGGCCCCGAGACGGTCCTCGTCACGAGCGTCATCACCGACGAGACCCCCGAGGACAGCCTCGACATGGTCGCCGTCTCGGGCGAAGGCGCGTTCGTCGTCCGCACCCCGCGGCTGCCGATCAACCCGCCCGGTGCGGGCGACCTGACCTCGGCCGTCTTCCTGGCGAACCTGCTCGGCGGCCACGATCTGCCGGCGGCGCTCGCCCGCACGACGTCCTCGGTGTTCGCTGTCATGGAGGCGACCGCCGAGGCAGGCACCAAGGAGATGCGCATCATCGCGAGCCAGGACGCGCTGGCCGCGCCGGCGTCGCAGTTCGCTGTCAGCCGGTGGGACGGCACTTCGCAGGGTCGCGATAGCTGACCCTGTCGCCGCGCAGGAAGAAGGCCCGCACCGAGCTGTTGTCGTTGTTCCGGGTCTCGAGGAGCTGGTCCTGCGGGTCGACCTTGATGCGGAGGCAGTAGAGCCCGTCGCCCATCCGCCGGGGCAGCCTGATCGCCTGCCCGGCGAGGTAGGACTGGTACACGTCGACCCAGCCGACCGAGATCCCCTGCGGCGAGTAGCGCGAGCAGGCGCCGTACCGCTGCGTGTAGGGGAACGTGCCGTACGCCGCGGGCACGCGCTTGCTGTCGCGCAGGCAGAAGCTCATCTTGCGCTGGGCGACCTTGCTGAGCTCGGGGCGCTCGGCCTTGTAGAGCGTGTAGCGCGACGCCGCCTCGAAGTGCCAGTGGTCGTGGTACGGGTGGAAGACCATGCACCCGGCGGAGCGGCGAGCCGTGTCGGTGTCGAGGTCCTCGGCGTAGCGGCCGTTGCCGTCGACGTCGCGGTACATGAACTGGCTGGCGTGGTGCTGGCCGTTCGGGCACTGCTGGAGGCGGTTGGGGCGTACCTCGATCGGGCCGTCGCCCACGTTGGCCAGCCCCGACTCGAAGCGCAGCTTGCGCTCGGTCCCGTTGCGCACGATGTGGATGTCGGCGGCCGGCAGCACCACCAGGTTCGGCAGGAGCGGCGCCGGGCGTCCCGGGGAGGCGCTGGTCGTCGTCGACGGCGCGAGAGCAGCGGCGCCGGCCGGCGTGAGCAGCTGCGCCGCCAGCAGGGCCAGCGCGCCGGCCAGCAAGGTCTTCAGGGTCCCGCTCCGTCGCTGCGCCACTGTGCTCCCCGTTCTGCTGCCCTCACCACGTGAAGAGCACCATATGCGCAGATCTTTACCTTTGGGAGCGCAAAACGCTTGTGAGGCCGCCCCGCTGGGAGGTTCGGGACGACCCCACAAGCAACAGCTGGAGCCGCCCCCGGAACCCCTGTTGGCCTGACGATTCCCGTTCTGTTCGGGTCCATGCGGGTGAAACGGCGAATCTGCCCGTCTGGGACGCTCTGCGCCACCCGTCCGGGCGACAGTGAGAGCCGGCCAGGGGACTCGAACCCCTAACCCCCTAATTACAAGTTAGGTGCGCTGCCAGTTGCGCCAGGCCGGCCTGCGCCCGCCCCAAGGTGACGAGGCGATCGCGTGGAACATCGTAGACGGACGCATGGCCGGTCGCGGTCGGGGTACGCCCAGGACACCGACCAAGGAGGTAGTTCTCATGGGTATGGACGACAAGATGAAGCACTCCGCCGAGAGCGGCCTGGGCAAGGCCAAGGAGAAGCTCGGCGACGCGACCAACGACCACTCCCTCGAGGCAGAGGGCAAGAAGGACCAGAGCAAGTCCGACCTCAAGCAGGCAGGCGAGAAGGTCAAGGACGCGTTCAAGAAGTAGATCCTCACCGCGAGGGGCGGGGCGGTTCCGACGGAGCCGCCCCGCCCTTCTGCATGTCCGGGGCTCAGGCCGCCAGGAACCCGGTCACCGAGCGCCGGATCCCGGCCGCGTCCAGCCCGTGCGCGGCCGCGTGGTCGGCCGGCCTGCCGTACCTGCGCAGCTCCTCCCGACCGACGCCGAGGGCGAGCAGACGGTGCGGTACGTCGACGAGCGCGTCCGCCACGCAGCGGGCGGAGGTTCCGGCGAGGTACGGCTCGACGAGGACGACCTCCGGTGTTGCCGAGCACCGCGCGCAGGCTCCTCGCGTCGAAGGGCCTCACCGTGCTCGCGTAGAGCACGGTGACGTCGAGGTCCGCCACTGCCTCGAGGACCGGGTCCAGCATCGGGCCGACGGCGACCACGGTCGCCCCGCTCCCCCTCCGCACGAGGTGGAAGCGGCCCGGCGAGACCGGGAACGCCTGCCTGTTCTGCTGGGCCGTGACCCGGACGTAGTCCCGGCCCGAGCCGGCCACCGACAGCCGCAGCGCCGCCTCGACCTCGTCCGCGTGGCCGGGCACGTGGATCGTCCAGTCCGGCAGGGTGTCCATGAGCGCCACGTCGCCGGGCGCCTGGTGGGTGCGGCCTCCTCCCGAGATGTCGTAGGACCCGCCCGACCCGACGAGCACGCCTCCGACGTCCTGGTGGCTGAAGCCGAGCTTGACCTGCTCGAAGGCCCGCTCCACCAGGAAGGACGCGAAGGTGTGCACGACCGGGCGCATCCCGGTGAGCGCGATCCCGGCGCCGACGTTGACGAGCAGCTGCTCGCGGATGCCGACGTTGACGACCCGCTCGGGGTGGCGACGCTCGACGTCCCCGAAGAGCTGCCCCGAGATCTCGGCGTAGACCAGCGCGACCGAGAGGTCCTCCTCGACGAGGTCGGCGACCGTGGCCGCGAACGTCGCCCTCGTGTCGCGCCTCATGCCGCCTTCTCCTCGACGTGCGCGACGACCACCGAGGGTCGCCCCCGACCAGCGGCCCCGGTAGGTCGGCTCAGTGCACGGTGAAGACGCGCATGATCTCTGCCGTCGACTCCCACCGCGTGCCACCCCTCCGTGGCGAACCGTTCCTCGATCCGCCCGGGGACGGCGTAGCTCGACGACCGGTTGTCGACGACCACGACGGTGAGCGCCTCCAGCTCCAACGCTGCTGCGATCTCGACTGCCTCATGGTTGCTCCCTTCATCCAGCTCCGCGTCACCGACCAGCACGACCACCCGCGAGCTCGAGCCCCTGGGCCCTCAGCCCCAGCGCCGTGCCCACCGCGAGCGGCAGACCGTGGCCGAGCGAGCCGCTCGAGATCTCCACTCCCGGGACGAGCGTCCGGTCGGGGTGGTGGCCCAGCGGGGAGTCGTACGACGCCCAGTCCTCCAGCCAGGAGACGGGGAAGAACCCCTTGGCGGCGAGGACGGAGTAGTAGGCCATCGGGCCGTGTCCCTTCGACAGGTAGAAGCGGTCCCTGGCCGGGTCCGCGACGGTGTCGGGCGAGACGTCGAGGATCCCGTCGTACAGCACCCAGAGCACGTCGAGGGTGGAGGTCGCCGCGGCGGAGTGCTTCTCGTCCCCCGTCATGAGCGACATCAGCCCATGGAGGTCTGCGTAGCCGTGCTCGCAACCGGGTCGGTGGCCGCGAGAGCGTTCGTCGTTGTCATGACGAGGAGCATGCAAGTTCAAGTTCGCTTTAAGTCAACTGCAGTATCCTCGGCGTGTGGCGAGACATGCGGCACACCTGACGATCGGACAGCTCGCCGAGCGGTCCGGGGTCGCGACGTCGGCGCTGCGCTACTACGAGTCGCGCGGGCTGATCAGCTCCGAGCGCACCGCCGGCAACCAGCGGAGGTACCGCCAGGCGATGCTGCGCCGCGTCGCGTTCATCCGCTCCGCCCAGCGGGTCGGGCTGACCCTCGAGGAGGTCGAGGAGGCGCTGTCGACCCTGCCCGAGGGGCGCACCCCGACGAAGGCCGACTGGGCGCGGCTCTCGCGCGGCTGGCGGCCCCGGATCGACGAGCAGATCGAGCGGCTCGAGCGGCTGCGCGACAAGCTCGACGGCTGCATCGGCTGCGGCTGCCTGAGCCTGCGCACCTGCGCGCTGAACAACCCCGACGACGAGGTGGCCGCACGAGGCCCCGGCGCGGTCTTCCTCGAGCCCGGCGGAACCGGCCGACGCTAGGGTGGGGCCCATGCCTCTGCGCATCGTGGCCACCCAGCCGAACCCTGCCCTGGTCACCCTGCCCTGGCACCTCCCGCTCGAGGAGTGGACCGACGAGTACGTCGTCCCGCTCCCCCGCGGCATCTCCCGCCACGTCGTCCGCATCGTCCGCCTCGGCTCCGACGTCTACGCGGTGAAGGAGACCCGCGAGCCGATCGCGTTCCGGGAGTACCGCATGCTCCGCGACCTGCGACGTCTCGACCTGCCGGCCGTCGAGCCGGTCGCGGTGGTCGCCGGGCGTGAGGCTGCCAACGGCGAGGAGATCGAGCCGGCGCTGGTCACCCGGCACCTGAGGTACTCCCTGCCCTACCGCTCGCTGTTCTCCCACGGCCTGCGCGCCAACAGCCTGCCCCGGCTGATCGACGCCCTCGCGGTGCTGCTCGTGCGCCTCCACCTCTCGGGCTTCTTCTGGGGCGACGTGTCCCTGTCCAACGTCCTGTTCCGGCGCAGCGCCGGCGAGTTCACCGCCTACCTCGTCGACGCCGAGACCGGCGAGCTCCACAGCGAGCTCTCCCGGGGGCAGCGCGCGCACGACCTCGAGGTGGCCTACGGCAACCTCTTCGGGGAGCTGCTCGACCTCCAGGCCGGCGGCCTGCTCGACGAGGAGGTCGACGCGCACGCGATCGTCGACCTCGTCGAGCGTCGCTACACCGACCTGTGGGACGAGCTGACCGGGACCGAGGAGTTCGACGCCGCCGAGATGTGGCGCATCGAGCAGCGTGTCGAGCGGCTCAACGGGCTCGGCTTCGACGTCGACGAGCTCGACATCGTCACCGACTGGTCGGGCTCGACCGTGCGTCTCCAGCCGAAGGTCGTGGAGGCCGGTCACCACGCACGAGAGCTGCAGAGCCTCACCGGCCTCGACGTCGAGGACAACCAGGCCAGGCGGCTGCTCAACGACCTCGCGTCGTTCACCGCCCACTTCGACCTCGGCGCCGAGGACCGTGCGCTCGTCGCGCACAAGTGGCTGACCGAGATCTACGAGCCGATCATGGCGTTGGTCCCCAGGGAGCTGCGCGGCAAGCTGGAGCCGGCCGAGATCTTCCACGAGATCCTCGAGCACCGCTGGTTCCTGTCCGAGCGCGCAGGACACGAGGTGGACCTCTTCGAGACCGCCCGCGACTACATCGACAGCCAGCTCAGGAAGCGGCCCGACGAGGTCGTCACCGAGGCCGACAACCCCGAGGTGCTGATGCCGACCACGAAGGAGTGGCCGGGCAGGTCCTGACCGGCCGGTTCAGACGCGGTCGGGCTTGCAGAGGCGACAGGCGGTGAGACCCGGGGCATCGGGTCCGGCGGGCCGCAGGTCGTCCCGGTGCGCGATCAGCGAGCAGTCGGCCCGGTGCACCGTCGTACCGTCGCCGGCGACCACCAGGACCGCGCCGGCGTCGCGCTCCGCTGCCGGCACCGGGGCGGCCACGCCGTTCGACGCCACCGCGCTGCGGGAGACCACGTCGGCGAGGACCAGCAACGTGTCCGAGAGGCGCTTGGCCGACTCCCGCTGGTCGGCGGCGATCCTCGCGAGCCAGGCACCGAAGTAGAGGAACCCCCCGCAGAAGGTCAGGCCGAGACCGAGAAGGCCGCCCGAGACCAGGTAGGACAGCTGGTCGTAGGCGTACGGCGTGTGTGCGGCGCCGTACCAGCCCAGGATGATCACGATCAGCCCGAGCGGCAGCAGCACCGCCCCCGCGACGAAGAGCACCACCTGGAGGATGCGGTAGCCGTTGTTGCGCAGCGGTGCCGCACCGCCCGTGGACTCCGCCCGGGACTGCGCCCGCGGCATCACGTGGGCGGTCTGGGTCGTCTGTACGGTCATGTGTCTCAGGCCCTTCTGAGGTCGGGGACGCCGGTCTCGAGGCCGTGGGTGCAGGCGCCCGCACCGCCCAGCACGAGACCACCGATCTTCTGCAGCCACCAGCCGACGCCGGAGGCCAGGATCAGGCCGCCCACCGTGAGCGCGCCTGGGATGCTTGCGAGCGGCGGGAGGCCCGACGACATCGGCTGGGCGGCCAGCGCACCGACCTCGCCGGCGTCGCCCGCTGCGGCCGCCTCACCGGCGAGAGCCTCGGCGCCGACCCCTCCGGCGACGCCGCCGGCGGTGGCGCTGGTGCCGCTCGTGGGGGGAGCGCCCGCACCGTTGAGGGCTCCGGGGTCGACCGTGGGCAGGTCGAGGTCGAGGTCCATCTTCGGCACCGTCGTGGTCTCCGAGGCGGCGTTGCCGGCCGTGATCACGAACTTCGGCGCGAGCTGGGTCGCGGCGCCGATCAGGCTCTTGAGCTCCTTGGCCTCCTCGGGGATGAGGCCGATGATGTCCCCGAACGGGATGTCGTCGAGGTTCGAGCGCAGCGGACGCGTGTCGATCACGATCTGCAGACCACCGAGCGCAGCCTCGCTGCCGTCGCCCTTCGCGGACTGCTCCGGCTTGGGCAGCACCAGGGAGACGCCGAGCTCGGCGAGCGCCTTCTCCGGCTCGTCGGGCAGGTCGGGGATCTTCGACTTCTGGTCCGCGAGCTGTACGCCGTCGCGGCCGACCTTGATGGGTGTGCCGTTGAGCTCGAGCCCGACCACCTTGGAGACGCTCGACGCCGTGGGCCGCTTCCCGTTCGCCGTCGTGGTGGTCGTGACCGAGATGGAGTCGGCGGTGATCACGCCGCCGAGGAGTGAGATGTTGCTGAGCTTGCTCGTGGCGACGGACTTCACCGTGTTGCCGACCGTCTCGGTGCGGGCGTCGCTGACCATGCCGTCGACGTCGATCAGCGCGGCGAGCTGCTCGGGGAGGCGGCAGCCCTCTGCGGGCTCCTCCTCGTCGGCTGCGGCCGTCGTACGGTCCTTGCCGGTGATGGCCGCACCCAGGGAGCCGAGCGGGTCGAGAGGCACCTCGGGAAGCGGGCTGTCCGGCGTCTCAGGCGTCTCCGGCTCGTCGCCGCCCTTCTCGTCCTTCTTGGTGGAGACGTCGCAGTTGCTCGACCAGCCCACGGTGGACTCGACGCCCTTGGCACCTGCGCTGGTGCGCATCAGGGAGCCGGGGACCGGCTCGTCGGACTCCTGGCTCGGCTCGCCCGGGGTCTGGGAGTTGACCTGGACCGGGTAGCCGTCCTTGCCGAGCTCGGGAGGCAGGCCGAGCATCTCGACGAAGGTCTTGAACCCCTGACCCACGGGGTCACCCGGCCACAGCCAGCTCGCCACGCCCTTGCCGGTGGGCCCGCTGGCCGCCTCCACCTTGGTGTAGGCGAACTCGAGCTCGGCCTGGGGGGTCGCGGGGATCGGGACGACCGGCTCGTAGATCTCGATCTTGAGCGGGGTCGCCGTCGCCTCCGAGGAGTAGCCGCCGAAGGCAGGCTCGGCGTGGGCCGTCGGGATCGGGGCAGCCGTGCCCGCCAACCCCGCGGCCAGGCAGGCCAGGACGATGCGCTTCATGCTGCTCCTCCAAGGATGACGTCGGACATCTGTGCGTTGATCTCGTCGGGCTCACCGGTGGCGACGATCCGGCCGCCGGTCATCACCGCGGCGTAGTCGGAGACCCGCAGCGCGGTGCGCGCGAACTGCTCCACGACGAGGATCGACACCCCGGTCTCGGCGATCTGCGCGACGGTGTCGTAGAGCTCCTCGACGATCAGCGGCGCGAGCCCCATGGAGAGCTCGTCGAGCAGCAGCAGCGCGGGGTCGGAGGCCAGGGCCCGGGAGAGCGCCAGCATCTGCTGCTCGCCGCCGGACATCGTGCCGGCGAGCTGGTGGCGCCGCTGGTCGAGCCGGGGGAAGTACGCGTAGGCGGTCTCCAGGACCTTGTCGGCCGGGACCCCGGCGTACGACACGAGCTTGAGGTTCTCCTCGACGGTGAGGTTCGGGAAGACGCTTCGCCCCTCGGGGACGGTGCACAGGCCGTTGCGGGCGAGCTCCTCGGTGCTCGCGTCCTCGACGTTGACCCCGGCCATGTGGATGTCGCCGCTCGTGCGCTTCATCTGGCCGCTGATCACCTTCAGGAAGGTGCTCTTGCCGGCGCCGTTGGGGCCGAGCAGCGCGAACACCGCCCCACGGGGGAGGACCAGGTCCACCCCGCGCAGCACCTCGATGCGGCCGTACGCCGCGTGGAGGTTCATCACCTCGAGGATCGGAACGCTCATCGGTGGTACACCTCGTCCTGGACCGGCGGGATGACGGTGGTCCGGTCGTCGTCGCCTGCCATGTGAGGTACGACGGGGGGCAGGTCGTTGCGGGTGGCCTCGACGTCGCTCTCGACGTCCGCCTGACCGAGGTAGGCCTCCTGGACCCGCCTGTTCGCGCGGACCTCCGGAGGCGTGCCCGAGGCGATGATCTGGCCGAAGTCGAGGACGTGGATCTCGTCGCAGACGGCCATGACGAGGTCCATGTCGTGCTCGACCATCAGCACCGCCCGGCCCTCGGCGGCGAGCTCGCGCAGCAGGTCGCCGAAGTCGTCGGTCTCGCTCTCGTCGAGGCCCGAGGAGGGCTCGTCGAGCAGCAGGAGCTTCGGCTCGCTCGCCAGAGCACGGGCGAGCTCGAGGAGGCGGGCTGTGCCGGTGGGGATCGAGTCGGCCCGCTCGGCGGCGTACTCGCTGATCCCGACCCGCTCGAGCAGCGCGTCGGTGGCCGCCGTCGGGGTGCGCTGGAGCAGGCCGCGCAGGCCGAGGTGGATGTCGAGGGCCACCCGCACGTTGTCGCGCACGGTCAGCGACCCGAACGCCTCGAGCCGCTGGAAGGTGCGCGCCATGCCGCGCTTGGCGCGTCGGTGCGGCTGCATCGAGGTGATGTCGCGGCCCTCGTAGCGGACGTGTCCGCGCGTGGGCTTCTGGAGGCCGGTGATCACGTTGAAGCAGGTCGTCTTGCCCGCGCCGTTGGGTCCGATCAGGCCGGTGACGCGACCCGCCTCGAGCGAGAAGCGTGCCTCGTTGACGGCGGTGACCCCGCCGAACTGGACGACGACGTCGTCAACCTCGAGAAGCGCCATAGCCGACCACCTCCTCCGTGGGGACCACCTGGGTCGTGTCGATCTCCTTGGGCCACGTGTCGTCGCTGTGTCGGTGCTTGCCGACGGGGTCGGACGCGCGTCGCGGCAGCCGGTCCGCGACGGCCGGCCACAACGCGGACTCGACCTTGCGGCCGAGGGAGAAGAGCAGGTTGGCCAGACCGTTGGGGTCGCGACCCAGCGCCACCGCACCGAAGCCGATGACCACGAACGCGAGACCCGCCAGGCCCGGGTGGTTGCTCTGCAGGACCGGCAGCATCATGAAGCCGAGTCCGCCGATCGCGGCGCCGGTCACCGAGGTCACGCCGCACACGACCGCGAGCAGCAGCAACGGCAGGCTCGAGAGGAGCTGGAAGTCCGTCGCGGAGATGGTCTGGCGGAGGCCGGCGAACAGCGCCCCGGCGAGCCCGGCCATCCCGGCCGAGAGGCCGAACAGGCCGACCCGGAACCAGCGCATGTTGAGGCCGAGGGTGCCGCAGGCCGCCGGGCTGTCGCGCATCGCGATCAGGATCCGACCGAGCCGGCCACGGCGCAGCTGCAGGAGGCCGATGCCCATCGCGACGAAGACGATCGTCATCAGCAGGACGTAGGTGCCGCCGTCGCTGATCGTGATGCCGAGGACCGCGAGCCGCTCGGCCGGCAGGCTGCCGTTGAAGCCGAACGCGAAGGAGGCCTGGAAGACGAGCTTGTCCATGAGCACGCCGAAGGCCAGGGTGCTCAGGGCGAGGTACAGGCCGGTCAGCCGGAGCACGGGCAGCGCGACGAGCGCACCGACGGCGGCGGCGATCAGCGCCGCGACGACGAGGCCGAGGATGTTCGGGGAGTCGAGCTTGGCGTACGCCAGCGCGCCCACACCCGCGAAGGTGAACTGGGCGAGCGAGACGTGGCCGCCGTAGCCGGTCAGCAGGACCAGGGAGAGCATCACCATCGCGTAGGTGGCCGCGGTGCCGGCGAGCAGCACGTTGGACGCCGACATCGACAGCGTGAGCAGGGCGACCAGCACGATCACCGCGGCACCGGCGACGACCGAGCGGCGGACCGTCGGCAGCGGCGCGGACACGATGCCCTTCACCTGGCCGACCCGCAGCTGGGCCTGCGGCATCACGACGATGACGCCGAACAGGAAGAGCGTCGGGATGACCGCGCGCAGGCCGGAGAGGTCACCGCTGCTCGGCAGGTAGGCCACGGCGTAGGACTGGAGGATGCCGAGCGACATGGCGCCCGCGAAGGTCAGCGGCAGGCTCTTGAGCCGCCCGAGCATGGCAGCTGCGTAGGCGTTGATCACCAGCAGCGTGAGCTCGTAGTAGTCCAGGCCGATCACCGGCGTCAGGAGGATGCCGGCGAGGGCGGCCAGGGAGGTACCGATCGCCCACGCCATGGCGGCCACGAGACCGGGCCGTCCGCCGTACAGCTTGAGCAGGTCGGGGTTGTCGACCGAGGCCCGCATCGCGGTGCCGACCCGCGTGCGGTTGAGGAGGAGGTACAGCCCGGCCGCGACCACCGCGGAGAGCAGGATCGTGACGAGCTGGTGGTAGGTGACGAAGACGTCACCGACGGCGAAGCCCTTCTGGTCGAAGAACTGCGGCACGCTCCGGGCCGCGGGCTTCCAGACCGTCTGGGCCACCCCGATCAGACCCACGAAGAGGCCCACGGTCACGACGAGCGAGACGCTGACCGGCGCGTCGCCGAGGCCGCGGGTCACGAAGCGCTGCACGAACAGGCCGAACAGCGGCGCGACGACGATGAGCACCAGCGCCAGCGAGACCCAGGCGGGGATGCCCTGGCGCTGGCTGAAGTCCCAGTAGACGAAGGCCATCACCATGCCGAAGGCGCCGTGGGCGATGTTGAAGACGCGGGTGGTGCTGTAGGTCAGCACCAGGCCGCTGGCCGCAATCGCGTAGGCCGCCCCGGTGAAGATGCCGAGGATCGTGAAGGACAGGAGGCTGCTCATCGGTCAGGTCGCATCCGAGACGCCGCTGCAGGTGAACTTCGTGGAGCCCTCGGGCACCCACCTGCCGCCCTGGAGGCGGATCCAGCGCCAGCAGTCACCGGTCTCCTTGGACCCGACGTGCTGCGGGCTGTGGAGGCCGTTGCTGGTCCAGTTGTCGACCTTCTTGACCGCCGCCACGAGGGTCTCGCGGTTGAGCCGTCCGCCGAGGGCGAGCGACTGCTCGACGAAGAGCCGTGCCGCGGACCACGAGAAGAGCCCGAAGAAGGTCGGGGTCGCGCCGGGCTTCACCTGCTGGAGCCAGGCCTGGTACAGCTGCATCTCCTTGTTGGAGTTGGCCTCCTCGAACATGGCGATGTTGATGAAGATCTTGGTGCCCTCGACGGCGTCACCACCGGACTCGACGTAACGGGGGTCGTAGCCGGTCGGGTCGAGGACGAACGCGTCGGGCTTGAAACCCTGCTGCTGCATGGCCTGAGCCAGCCGGACCGCCTGCTGGTAGGCGCCGAGGAACTGGACGTACTCCACGCCCTTGTCCTTCATCTGCTGGACGTACGGCGCGTAGTTGAACTCCGAGACATCGATGCCCTGGCGGTAGACGAAGCGCATGCCGCGCCGCTCCATGGCGTTGGCCTGGTTGTTCGCGTTGAGGGGGCCGACGCCGGCGTTGATCCACACGTAGGCGGCGTTCTTCGCTGCCTCCGGGTAGTTCTTGATGATGTGGTCGGGCACCGCGTTCTGGAAGGTCTTCGGGTTCGCGGACTGGACACCGAAGCAGTTGTCGCAGTTCTGACGCTCCGTCGAGACGCTGGCGGAGCGGAGGTCGGGGATGCCGCAGCTGTCGGCCGCCGCGGCGCCACCGCCGTCGAAGGCGGACATCGAGCCGACCGCGGCGAAGGCGCCCTCGCAGGCCTTGGCGTAGGCCTGCTGGTCCGCTCCCGCGTCGGTGCGGCTGTCGAGCGCCATCAGCTCGAGCTTGCGGCCGCAGATGTCGGAGGAGGCGTTGAAGTAGGCGATGTAGGCCTTCACGGCCTCCTGCGCGGACTCGAACAGGCCGGGAACCGGACCGCTCACGTCGGCGGCGTTGGCGATCACGATCTTGCTGTCGGTGATGCCGGTCTGGTTCTTGAAGCCGGAGCAGTTGCCGGCCTTGGCCGTGCCGGTGGCGGCGTTCGCCCCGCCGCCCTCAGGGGCGCTGCCCCCGCCGGTGTCGCCGCTCGACGCCGCGGACCCTCCGGACGAGGACGTGCCTCCCGTGGAGCCGGTCGTGCCGCCCGTCGTACCGGTGCCGCCGACGCTGCCTGCGTCACCGGCGGAGGCGCCGCCGTCCGTGGCGACCATCCCCTGGTCGAGCGCGCCTCCTGCGGTGCCCGCACCGGCGGCGCGGACCTCCTCGGGGCTGAGCTGGGAACCACACGCCGCCAGGACGAGGCTGAGCACGCCGACGGCGGCGGTGGTGGCGAGTGTGCGACCGCGAGTGGACACGGGAGGGCTCCGTTTCGCCCGGCGCCGTGGCTCCCCAGCAACGGTCCGGGACTCAGGTGTTCGTCTGGTGCGTGATCCTGACCGGTAAACGAGTCGCTGCTTCAAAGGTGATGCTCTTCACGATTCGAGCGGCGATGTTTAACCCGTCACGTCTCCCTCTCCGAGAGCCGATGCTAGAACGCGTTCTATTTCTTGGCAAGGTTCAGCCTCCGACGCCGCTGTCGGTCAGGCCGTCGCACATGTAGTCGCCCGGGGACTTCCGGACCCACCGCCCCTTCTCCAGCCGGATGATCCGGAAGCACTCCGAGGTGCGCTTGGGGCCGACCGGCTGGGGTGAGTGGATGCCGTTGCCGGTCCAGTCGTCGATCGCGCGGACCCGTTCGACGAGGCGCTCGCGGGTCAGCCGTCCGCCCAGCGCGATCGCCTGCTCGACGAAGAGCCGGGCGGCCGACCAGGCGTAGACCCCGAAGAAGTCGGGCGTGGATCCGGGCTTCACCTGCTGGAGCCAGGCCTGGTACAGCTGCATCTCCTTGCTGCTGCGCGCCTCCTCGAAGGGGACGATGTTCATGAACACGTAGGTGCCCTCGACGGCGTCGCCGCCGGACTCGACGTACCTGGGGTCGTAGACGGTGGAGTCCTGGAGGAAGACGTCCGGCTCGAACCCCTGCTGCTGCATCGCCTGCGCCAGCCGGACGGCGTTCGTGTAGGCGCCGAGGAACCGCACCCAGCGCACGCCCCGCTCCTTCATCTCCTGCACGTAGGGGGCGTAGTTGAACTCCGAGACGTCGACGGTGTCCTGGTAGACGAACTCGAAGCCCCGCTTGGTGTACGCCGCCGCCGCACTGTCCGCGTTCACCCTGGTGGCCTGGACGTTGAGGGCGAGCATGGCGGCCTTCTTCACGGCGTCCGGGTGGTGCTCGACGAAGTAGTCGGGGACCGAGTTGGGGAGCAGGTTCACCGCGACCGCCTGGGTGCCGAAGCAGGTGGAGCAGTCGATGCGCTCGGGGGTCACCGCCGTCGAGCGGATGTCGGGGAGGCCGCACTTCTCGGCGAGGGCGGCACCTCCCGAGTCGAAGGCGGACATGGAGCCGACCGCGGCGAAGGAGGTCTCGCAGGCCTTGGCGTAGGCCTGCTGGTCCGCGCCCGCGTCGGTGCGGCTGTCGAGCGTGACCACCTCGAGCTTGCGGCCGCAGATGTCGGAGGTGGCGTTGAAGTACGCCGCGAAGGCCCGGGTCGCCTGCTGCGTCGACTCGAACAGCCCGGGCACCGGCCCGCTGATGTCGGAGACGTTGGCGATCGTGATGGTGTCGTCGGTGACGCCCGGCTGGTTCTCGAACCCGGCGCAGTCCCCCGCCTTGACCTTGCCGCCCGGGGCGTGGCGACCCGTCGCCTCCGGCGCGGCCGCGCCGCCCGTCGTACCGCCTGTGGCGACGGAGCCGGGATCGGACCCGCCCCCGGACGCGGTCTCGGGCCCGGCGGCCGTGCTTCCTCCCGGGTCGACAACGCCGGCGTCGGGGGTGCCGACACCGGGTGCGACGCCCTGGTCGAGCCCGCCGACCGCGGCGGCACCGGTGGCTGCCCGCACGTCACTCGGGTCCAGCTGGGACCCGCAGGCGGCGAGCACCAGGCTCAGCACCGCCGCGGCCGCCGCCCCGGCAAGAGTTCTGTCTCTGGTGGTCATGTCTCTCCTCGTCCGTCGGGTGCGGCGTCAGACGCCGTACCCCCCGTCCACGTCGAGCTTCTGCCCGCTGATGAACCCCGCCCGGTCCGAGGCGAGGAAGCAGACCGCCTCGGCGACATCGCGTGCCGTGCCGAAGCGGCGCAGCGCGATGTTGGCGCGCGCGACGTCGAGGGCCTCCTGGTCCAGGTCGCCCTCGTCGACGAGTCGCTCGGCCATGCCGTCGGTGAGCATCCCGGGGCCGACACAGTTCACGCGTACGCCGTACCGGCCCTCCTCCGCGGCGAGCCCCCGCGCGAGGGCCTCCACGGCTCCCTTGGGTCCGGCCGACAGCCCGTCTCTCACAGGGAAACGACGGGTGGCGGCCGTGGTCACGGCGACGAGGCTCCCCCGCGACTCGCGCAGCAGCGGCAGCGCAGGGTGCGCGAGGTTGAAGAAGCCGGCCGCGTCGGTGCGCAGCTGCTGCTCCATCTCCTGCGGCGGGATCCGGCTGAGGTGGCGCATCGGGACGTGCGGCCCCGCCGCGTGGACCACGGTGTGGAGGCCGCCGAAGGTCTGCGCGACCTGCTCGACGACGAGGGCACAGCGGTCGGCGTCGGTGAGGTCGACCCGCCACGCGGAGGTGCGGACACCGCAGGCCTCCATGGCGGTGACGACCTTCTCGGCAGCCAGCTCGTCGCGGTGGAAGGTCACGGCCACATCGCTGCCCCGCTCGGCGAGCATCAGCGCGACGGCCGACCCGATCGCACCGCTGCCGCCGACGACCAGCGCGCCCCCGGACCTGCCGGCGAAGTCCTTCACGGGGTCCCCGGAGCCGGCTTCGCGTGCTTGCCGATGATCTCCTCGACCTGGGTGTTCATCGTCGCGCCGGCCGGCCACCCGGCGTAGTGGCTGAGGAAGACCACGATCTCCCGCAGCGTCTCCGCATCGAGCTCGCCGGTCCTGAACGCGGCGTCGAGCTGGATCCCGAGCACGTCGTGGCGCCCCTGGCCTGCGAGCAACCCGATGAGCAGCAGCCGGCGCTGCCCGATGTCGAGTCCGGGCCGCGACCAGACCTCGGCGAAGAGGTGGTCGGCGGTCATCGCGAAGAAGTCTCCGGGACCGTCCTGGAACTCCCAGCCGTAGACCTCGCGCATCTTGGCGAGGCCGCGCTCGCGCCGCTCCTGCGGTGTCTCGGTCATGCTTCGCCCTCCTCGGTGTCCGGCAGGCCCAGCCCTGGGCCGAGGCGCTCGAGGGCGAGCCGCGCCAGCGGGGCGTCCACTCCCACCTGGCCGGCGAGCTCGAGGGCGAACGACAGGTCCTTCTCGCCGAGGGTCCGGACGTGGGCGAGGATCGGGTACCAGTCGTCGTCGGGCGCCAGCGGTGCGGCTGTGTCGCGGAGCATGATGGCTCCAGGTCCGCCTGTCACCGTGTCGGTGTGCCGCACGACCCTGCCGAGCGCCTGGAGGTCGATGCCGGCCGCCTCCGCGACCCGCTGCGCCTCGGTGACGGCGGCGAAGGCGACGAAGTGGATCAGGTTGCGGGCCAGCTTGGCGCGCGTCCCCGCCCCGGCCGGCCCGAGGTGTACGACGACCTCGCCCATGCGCTCGAGGGCCTCGCGGCAGACGGCGAAGGCCTCGTCGGTGCCGCCGACCATGATCGCGAGCCGGCCGTCGTGGGCGCCCATGAAGCCGCCGCTGACAGGTGCGTCGACCACGTGGACGTCGCGGGCGGCAGCGGCCTCGGCCAGCTCGTGGGCCGTGTCGGGCCGGATCGTCGAGTGCACGACCACGCAGCTGCCCGGGGCCGCCCCGGCGAGGACGCCGTCCGGGCCTTCGAGGACCTCGCGCACCTGCTCGTCGTCGCGCACCATCACCGAGACGACCCGAGCGCGCTCGCCCACCTCCCGCGGCGTCCCGGCCACCTTGGCACCGGCCTGCTCGAGCGCGGCCACGGCCTCCGGGTCGACGTCGTGGACCCACAGGCCCCCCGGCCAGTCGGCGAGCCGACGCGCCATCGGCCGGCCCATCTGGCCCAGGCCGATGAACCCGACGCCCAGTCCCACCTCCACCGCGGTCACGACCGGAACACCTGGCCGCCGTCGACGTTGACGATCTGCCCGGTGATCCAGGACGCCTCGTCGGAGAGCAGGAAGAGGCAGGCCCCGACCATGTCCTCCGGCTGGCCCAGGCGCTTGAGCGCGAGGCCGTTGACCAGGTCGCCGACCATCTCCTGCGGCACGACCGACCGGGTCGCCTCGGTGTCGGTGGGGCCCGGGGCGATCGCGTTCACCCGGATGCCCATGCCGCCCAGCTCGTGGGCGAGCTGCTGGGTCAGCCCGTTCATCGCGACCTTGGCGAGGCCGTAGAAGCCGGAGTAGAGCCACGCGGCAGTCGAGGACTGGTTGACGATCGCGCCGCCGCCACGCCGCTGCATGTGCGGGAAGACCGCTCGGGTGCAGACGAGCGCTCCGTCCATGTTCACGCTCATGAACTTCTTGTAGTAGTCCCAGTCGACCGTGAGGAGCAGGTCGATCTTCATCCCGCCGTAGATCGCCGCGTTGTTGACGAGCAGGTCGACCCCGCCGAACTGCTCGACCGTGGCGGTGGCCATCGCCTCGGCCGACTCCGGCGAGGAGACGTCGGTGTGCACGAACAGCGCGCGGCCACCGTCCTCGACGATCTGCTTGGCGACCGTCGTACCGGCCTCCTCGTTGACGTCGGCGACCACGACTGCGGCTCCCTCGGCCGCGAGCGCTCGGGCGTAGGCCTCGCCGATGCCCTGCGCAGCGCCGGTGACGACCGCGACCTTGCCGTCGAATCTCGTGTTGTCCATGGCGTCCGTTCCTTGTGGCGTGGTGGGGGAGGTGGTCAGGCGGGCTCGGCGAGCAGCTTGGTCTCGAGGTACTCCTCGAAGCCGGCAACGCCCATCTCGCGTCCGAGGCCGGACTGCTTGTAGCCGCCGAAGGGCGCGTCGGGGGCGAACCACACGCCCCCGTTGACGGCGAGGGTGCCGGTGCGGACCCTGGCGGCGACCCTGCGAGCGCGCTCGACGTCGCCGCTGTCGACCGAGCCGGAGAGGCCGTAGGGCGAGTCGTTGGCGATGCGCACGGCGTCGTCGTCACCGTCGTGCGGGATGACCACGAGCACCGGCCCGAAGATCTCCTCGCGGGCGACCCGGGAGTCGTTGGTCAGCCCTGCGATGACGGTCGGCTCGACCCAGAACCCTGCCTCCCGGCCCGCGGGAACGCCCCCGCCGGTGACGACATTGCCGCCCTCCTGGCGGGCCAGTTCCAGGTAGGAGAGCACCCGGTCGCGCTGGGCTGCCGAGATGACCGGCCCGCACACCGTGCCGGGGTCGCTCGGGTCGCCGGCACCGATGGAGCGCATCGTGTCCGCCGCGACCTGCACCGCCTCGTCGTAGCGCTCGCGCGGCACGAGCAGGCGGGTGGTGAGGGCACAGCCCTGGCCCGCGTGGATGCAGACGCTGAACGCCGCCGTGCCCACGGCAGCGGCGAGGTCGGCGTCGTCGAGGACGATCGCCGCGGACTTGCCGCCGAGCTCGAGGAAGACCCGCTTCAGCGTCGGCGCGGCGGCGGCCATGATCGCGCGGCCGGTCGCGGTCGACCCCGTGAAGGACACGAGGTCGACGCGCTCGTCGGTCGTGAGGCGGGCCGCCACCTCGTTGTCGCTCGTCGTCACCACGTTGAGGACGCCCGGCGGGAGGTCGGTGTGCTCCGCGGCCAGCCGGCCGAGCTCGGCGGCGACCCAGGGCGTGTCGGGCGCCGGCTTGAGCACCACGGTGTTGCCGGCGGCCAGGGCGGGGCCGATCTTGGCGAGGTTGATCTGGTTGGGGAAGTTCCACGGCGTGATGGCCGCGACGACACCGACCGCCTCGCGGCGGATCGTGCGGCGCGTGGGGATGCCCATCGGCTCCGCGACGCCGAGGTCGGTCTCCCAGGCGTAGCCCTCGGCGAGGTCGATCGTCCAGCCCAGCGCGTCGACCGGTACGTCGTACTGGGGACCTGCGGTGAGGAAGGCGGGAGCACCGACCTCGGCGGTGGTCAGCGCCCGCATGGACTCGCCGTGGTCGACCAGCGCCTTGTGGAGCTGACGCAGGCAACGGATCCGGAGGCCGAGGTCGGTGGACCAGCCCGTCTCGTCGAAGGCGCGGCGCGCGGCGGCGACGGCGGCGTCCAGGTCTGCGGCGGTGCCGTCCGGGGCGTGGCCGATCACCTCGCCGGTGGCGGGGTTCAGGACCGGGAAGGTTCCGCCGCCCGAGGCCCCGACGAGCTTGCCGTCGACGAGCATCTGCGGGGCCGGGACGTCGAGGCTCATGCCGCACCTCCCGTGGTGGCCCGCTCGGCAGGGGCGCCGACGACCGGCGGCCAGACCGTGGAGGGCAGGTCGGCGGCCGTGTAGTGACCCGGCTGCGAGGGACCGTCGAGGCTCATCCGCTGCACCAGGGCCTCAGGAGCCTTGCCCGCCTTGAGGATCTCGAGGAAGGTCTGCCCGGTGCTGTTGAGGTCGAACCAGTCCCGCTGCCACGCGAAGTGGCCGTCGCCGTCGTACCCGAACCAGCTCCCGCCGATGCCGGCGATCTCGTACTCGCGACCCTCGTCGTCGAGGATGCCCGAGTGCTGCTTCCAGAAGCCGACGATCATGCCGCTGCGGTCGTCGATGACGGTGGCGACGTACTCGTAGGTCCACCCCTCCATGCCGAACATCTCGGTGCCGAGGGCGTACTCGCGGATCTCGTCGCGGCCGACGGCCATGAAGTGCTCGTCGGGGTGGTACATCCAGCCGTAGGTGGCGTCCTCGGCGTAGAAGTCCGCGAGCGGCTTCCAGTCCTGGGTCTCCTCGGCCCGGCGGTTGGCCTCGAGCCAGCGCTGCCAGAACTCCTCGATCTCCGCGCGGTCGAACATCGTGCCTTCCTTCGTGGTCAGTCGTGGACGGCGAGTGCCGTCGCGGGGCAGTAGCGGACTGCGTTCTGGACGGCCTCGCGCCGCGAGCCGTCGGGCTCCGCCTGGAGGATCCGGACCTGGTGGTCGCCCTTGCCGAGCGCGAAGACGTCGGGCGCCTCGACGGCGCACATGCCGTGGCCCTGGCAGAGGTCCAGGTCCGCCTCGACCCTCATGCGCCGGCCCCTGCGGACACGGGGCCCCGGCCGCGTCGGCGGTAGCGGACGGTGCACGGCTGCTGGAGCTGGATCACCATCTTCGAGGTGTCGTCGCGGTAGCTCTCGGAGGGCTGGGCCATCTCGAACTCGTAGTCGCGCAGGATCACCGAGAAGATCGCCTTGAGCTGCATCATCGCGAAGGCCGACCCGACGCAACGGTGCCGCCCTGCGCCGAACGGGATCCACGTCCAGCGGTTGAGCAGGTCCTCCTGCCGTGGCTCGACGTAGCGGCCGGGGTCGAAGGAGTCGGGGTCGGGGAAGTCCTCCGGGATCCGGTTGGAGATCGCGGGGGTCGCGCCGACCATCGCCCCCACCGGGATGGCGTGTCCGCCGATCTCGATCCCCTGCTTCACCACCCGGAGCAGCAGGACCAGTGGCGGGTGGAGCCGCAGCGTCTCCTTGAGAGCCGACTCCAGCCGCGGGATCTCGCGCAGGGCCTGGAAGGAGACGGTCGACCCGTCGGCGTACAGGTCGTCGAGCTCGGCCACGACGTCCTTCATCACCTCGGGGTTGCGGAGCAGCTCGATGAGCGTCCACGCCGCTGTACCCGAGGAGGTGTGGTGGCCCGCGAACATCATCGAGATGAACATCCCGGTGATCTCGTCGGCACTGAAGTGCCGGGACCCGTCGTCCTTCTTCAGTGACACGAGCACGTCGAGCATGTCGCGCTGCTCGCGGCTCGGCGGCGGGGAGGCCTGTCGCCGGTCGATGATGTCCTGGACCAGCGCGACGAGGCCGAGACGCGCCTCGTCGCGGCGGCGGAAGCTCTCGATGGGCAGGTGCGGGTCGACGAACGCCAGCGCGTCGGTGCCACGCTCGAGGTCGTGGTAGAGCTGCGCGAAGCGCGAGTCGAGCTCCTCGCGGAACCGCGGCCCGATCAGGCAGGCCGAGGTGGTGTAGATCGTGAGCTCGGCGAACCAGTCGAGCAGGTCGATCTCACCCTCGTCGCCCCAGTCGGCCACCATCCGCTCGATCTCGCGGGAGATCGTCTCCGCGTGCCCCTTCATCTGCTCCCCGCGCAGCGCCTGGTTGCGCAGCATCTCCTTGCGCCGCTCGGGTGAGGCGTCGAAGACCACGCCCTTGCCGAAGATCGGTGTCATGAACGGGTACGCCTCGCCCTGGTCGAGGACCTCGTCCGGCGCCCGGAAGAAGACCTCGTTGGCCTCGGCTCCGGTGACGAGCACGACGTCGCGGTCGACGAGCCGGAAGGTCCCGATGTCGCCGCACTCCTCGCGCACCCGGCGCATGAGCCCGATGGGGTCGGTCCGCAGCTCCTCCAGGTGGCCGTTCTCGTCGGCGAACAGCTGCGAGACCTGCTTCAGCGCAGGCGCCGAGGTGGTCGTCATGACTCCTCCTTCACAGGACCTTCGGGTTGTACGTCGATCGCGGTGATGTGCGTGCCACGCGGAGCGGAGACCACCGTGTGGATCGCCTGCGCGATCGCCTCGGACGGCAGCACCTCGCCATGGCGGGCGAGCCCCCAACCGACCCAGTCGTTGATGAGCCGCTCGGTCTCGTCCTGGGGCCAGTCGAAGCCCATCTCGCTCGCCGTCGGGCCTGGCCTGACCAGGGAGGCCCGCACGCCGGTCCCCTCCAGCTCGCGCTGCATCGTCTGCACGAGCCCGTCGACGGCCCACTTCGTCGCGACGTAGCCGGCCAGCCTGGGGCGCAGCGTCTGCACGACGTCGGAGGAGACGAAGACGATGTCGCCGCGTCGACGTACCACCATCTCGGGGACGAAGGCCCTGGCCAGCCGGTGCGCACCGAGGACGTTGACCTGGACCATCTGCTCGAAGTCGTCCGTGGTGAGCTCGTGCGCCTGCCCCGGGCGGGTGAACGCGGCGTTCGCGACGACGACCTCGACCTGGCCGAGGTCCGCGGTCACCGCGGCGGCGAACTTCTCGACCGACTCGGCATCGGCCACGTCGAGCGGGTGGACGACGGCTTCACCGCCTGCCTCGCGGATCGCGGCGGCGATCTCGTCACAGCGGTCGGTCCTCCGCGCACCCAGCGCCACCGGGTGGCCGGAGGCGGCGAGGACGGTGGCCGTGGCCGCACCGATGCCGGAGGAGGCGCCGGCCACGACGGCCGGGCGGCGTTCGGGGTGAGGCAGTGGACGACCCATGTCAGCGCACCTCCACTGTCACCGGCAGGCTGGCGAACCCGCGGACGTTGACCGAGTGGACCCGCCTCGCCGCCTCGTGGTGGACCTCGACGGACCGGACGCTGCGGACCAGCTCGGTGAGGGCGACCCTGGCCTCGAGGCGGGCGAGGTTGGCGCCGAGGCAGAAGTGCCGCCCTCCGCCGAAGCTCACCAGCTGGGCGAGCTCGGCCGGGTCGCGGTCGAGGTCGTAGCGGTCCGGCTCGCGGAAGACCCGCTCGTCGCGGTTGGCCGAGCCGAGGAGCAGGAGGAGCTTCGACCCCGCGGGAGCGACGCGTCCGTGGAGCTCCACGTCGGCGAGGAGGCTGCGCGCGAGGATCTGGCTGGAGGTGTCGAAGCGCAGGGTCTCCTCGATCCACGGCAGCACGCGTGACTCGTCGGCGAGGACGCCCGCCAGCTGCTCGGGGTACCGGCTCGCCCAGAAGAGCGCGTTGCCGAGGAGCTTGGTCGTGGTCTCGTTGCCGGCGACCACCATGAGGAAGAGGAAGGCGATGATCTCCTCGTCGTCGAGCCGGTCGCCGTCGATGTCCGCGGTGAGGAGCGCCGAGGTGAGGTCCTCCGTCGGCCGGCGGCGGCGCTCGGCGAGCATCTCGGCGTAGTAGCCGATCAGGTGGAGGGCTGCCTCCATCCCCTCCTGCGGGACGTCGCGCACGCCGTCCTCGCGGTGGACGACCAGGTCGGCGAGCCTGCGGATCTCGTCGCGGTCGGACTCCGGGACCCCCATCAGCTCGGAGATCACGTCCATCGGCAGCCTGCCGGCGAAGGCGCCGATCCAGTCGAACTCGCCCTCCTCGAGAGCACGGTCGAGGTGGGTCCGCGTGATGCGCAGGATCTGCGGCTCC
The DNA here is from genome assembly GCA_963701425.1 of uncultured Actinomycetota bacterium. GTDB lineage: Bacteria > Actinomycetota > Actinomycetes > Propionibacteriales > Nocardioidaceae > Nocardioides_C. Next base: position 236,224 of record CAVPAG010000008.1, read on the forward strand.
AGCTCCCTGACCCGCCGCGGCGTGAAGCCCTTGGAGACGAGACTGCGCAGGCGGGTCTGCCGCGGCGGATCCATCGCGAGGAACGACATCGTCCTGTGTGCGTGCCTGCCCCAGGCCGACGGGTCGAGCGAGACGCCCATCGCGTTGGAGTACGTGGACTCGTCTCGGAGCGCGGCGACGATGTCGGCGTGACGGGAGAGCGCCCAGAAGTCGTGCTCGGCGTTGTGGTGCAGCGGCGCGTGCTCGCGCAGCGCGGCGTACGTCGGGTAGGGATCCTCCTGGAACGTGTAGTCGTACGGGTCGAACGCGACATCCTCCGCCTCGGTCGTCGAGACGGCCGTGGAGGTCATCGGGCCCCGCCCATGATCAGGCGGACCGCGGCGGACATCCGCTCCCCCATCTCCTCGTACGTCGCGTAGCCCATGCCGCCCTGGAGCAGCGCTCCCGACCAGAGCATGAGAAGGGTGTCCAGCACGTGGGGGTCGGCGTCGGCGCCGAGCGCATCCGCGAGTCGCTGCTGGACCTCGACCCCGAACTTCACGCGCAGGTGTCGCACGTCCGGGTCGGCGCCGAGCATCGCGGGGTTGGACGCCGCTGCCAGCTCGGGCTCCTCCCCCAGGAACTCCACGAGGTCGTCGAGGACGGCGATCACCCGGTCGGCCGCCGAGCCCCCTGCGCTCTCGGGCCGGGGTCGTGCGCTCAGCCGGCGCCAGAACACCTCCGCCACCAGGTGGTTCTTGGAGGAGAAGTAGTTGTACGCCGTGGCCGGCGCCACCTGTGCCCTGCCCGCGACGGAGCGGACGGTCAGGCCGTCGTACCCGACGTCCCGCAGCTCCTCCCGGGTCGCCTGGGCGAGCTTCTCGACCGTCTCGGCCTGGCGCGGGTTGAGCTCCCGCCGGGTGGCCTCGACCGAGACCACCCCCGTCGACCCCACCGCGGTGGACATGTAACTGGACATGTGTCCAGAACGTAGTCCAGCCGAGTGGGCGTGACAAGACCTAATCACCACGGTTCTCAGGGACTGACGACCGCTGGAGCGCGCCCATCGGCTCCCGCGCTTTCCCCAACCGCGCATGTCCGGGCGTTCTCCGGCACCATTGCCACATGTTCACCGAGCGAATCGCAGAGTGGGGCGAGGCCACATTTCGAGAGCCGGCCACTCCTGATCTGATCCGAATGGTGGAACGAGAACTTGGCCACGCTCTGCCCGCTGAACTGGGCGAACTGTTGGCCGAGACGAACGGCATCGAAGGCGAGTACGGCTTGGGATTGCTGTGGAGTGCGGAGCGCATCGCGGCAGACAACGTTCGCTTCAGGACCACCGAGGAGTTCCGCGGCTTGTACATGCCGTTTGACGGCATCGTCTTCTTCGCCGACGCCGGTAACGGCGACCAGTTCGGAATCAGCCTGAGCGGCAGCCAAGAAATCTACGTCTGGAACCACGAGGACGATAGCCGCGCCTGGGTGGCCCCAACGATCCTCGGCTACTTGGAGAACTGGATGACCGGCAGGCTCACGGTCTGACGGCCCCGGTACTGAACGGACGGCTCACCCGTCAGCGCGAAATGCGGAAAACAGTGCCGCTCGACTCCCGGTCAGACGGCGCGCAGGTATCGGCGGGTCACCCAGGACTGGATCCTCCGGCCGACCGATCCGCCCGCGCGAGCTAGCAACGTCGACGGACGCGAGAACGCGGTGATCGTGAGCGTCACTTCACCATGGTCTTGGAGTTCCACTACGAAAGCTTCCTCGCCGCTCTCCGGGTGCCCCTGGAGGGTGCCATAGGCGAACCCCTTGCGGCGCGGCTCGTCAACGATGTAGACGACACGGACGGGAGCGTTCACTCCTACGGGACCCCAGCCCAGCCTGAGAACAGCGACCGCGCCCTCGACCACCGGCTCGCAGGAGGGCCATACAGACAGCCCGGCCCGCCGATGCATGTCCCAGCCAAGTACAGTCCGCGCGACTTCCTCGAAGCGACCCGTCCCGACCCCGACCACGACACGGCGACACAAGTGGTGGTAGCCCTCTGGCATGCTGCCGCGCGTGAGGCCGGCCTCGTCGTAGGTGAGACGAGCTTGGCGCAGACCCTCGATGTCCGGGCCCGGCCGCATCCGCTCACTCACGCACGACAGCGTTTCACGCGACTCGGATGAGAACGGGCCCACCGATCACAGCCTTCTCCAGCGACGTCCTGGTGTTAGGGCCGCGGCGCCACGAAGGGTGTCGTGCCGCACGTGAAGAAGTAGACGTGCCGGTTGATGGGGGCCTGCACCGACTCCGTCGCTGAACCCTTGAAGCGCGCCCCTGTCACGGGATCACGCCAGCAGCCGGGCGGGAACACCACGTCACGCGTCGTTGCGCCCTCAGTGACGACGGGGGCGACCAAGACATCCGGCCCCAGCAGGTACTCCTGGTCGATCTGATCCGCGCCCGCCATCCGCGGGTAGACGAGCCACAGCGGCCGAGTGATCGGCATGCCGGTGCGCTTCGCCTCGCGCCACAGCTTCATGATGTAGGGCTCGGCAGCACGGTGAAGACGAAGGGTGTTGCGGTAGATCCGGGCAGCATTGGCGTCAAAGCTCCACGGGAACCTCTGGCCAAAGACGGGACCACCATGCAGGCGGTTGCCGGGCGTCAGCGCGGCATGCCACGACCATCGCAGAAAGAGTTCTCGCGTCACCGAGCCCGACCGCAGGTCCATGATGCCGCCGGTGTCGCAGTGGAAACCGTAGGCACCGCCGACGGCCCGGTTGAGCATGTCCGTGGTGACTGCCGCGATCCCCGTGCTCCGGCTCCAGCTCGACTCGTAGTCACCGCACCAGTTCGCCGACTCATACGCCGCCGATCCGGGCCGGCCCGAATATCCCGAACGCACATAGAACATCGGCTCCGTCCGACGCGGGTGATTCCGGTGCCACTTCTCGATGATGCGCCGGGTAACGCGGTGGTAGTCGACGGGATAGCGATTGTGCAGCACGTTTCCCGTCGTTCCGTCGGCGAACTGCATGTCCCACATGGTCTGCTCACCGAAGTCCTGCATGAAGCCATCGGCACCGGCATTGAGGACCGTCAAAAGCCGTTGGCGCCACCAGGCAACCGTCTCCGGGTTGGTGAAGTCGAGCTGCACCGCGAACTTGCCCGGCGCAAAGGTGTTGCCGAATACGTACGGCGAACCGTCGGCGTGGGTAGCGGCATACCCCTTTTGCTGCGCGACGTCATACGCAGTGTCGTCCTCGTAGCCGTAACCCTCGTTGCCTGCGAAGGATCGGAAGTAGACGAGGGGATGCATGCCGTTGCGCCTGATCAGACGGATGATGTCGTCAAGCGTGCCGTTCTCCTCAAGGAGCCACCATCCCTCGAAGCTGAACGCCTCGTAGGGCAGATCGAGCTCTTTGATCTTGCGGATGGATGCGCGAATTTCAGCCTCATAGGTATCGCCCGTCTTGCCCTGCGCAGCGCCCGTGAGGGTTTGGGTGAAGATCGGCGCGACCTGCCACCTGGGCGGCACGGGAGTGCGGCCGGTGATCGCGGTGAGGGTGCGGATCGCCTTTGCTGATCCTCCGAGGGCCACGGTGAATCGCAGCCCGGGAGAGTTGCTCTCCACCTGCCACGCGTCGTCGCGGTCCGAACGCATACGCCAGAGGGAGAGTTCGCTCTGCTCAAGGAAGAACCCGTAGGGGCGCGACGAGATGAACTGCGCCTGCTGATACCAACCGGTCTGCGGCTGGCCCCCGGTCCCCGGCCCCGTGAGGACCGTTTGGTCGATCCAGTTGAAGAAACTCTCTCCCGCCTGGTCGATCGCGTTGCGTCGGCCGCCAAATCCGTGGAACGCCTCGTCGGGACCAGACAGGAAGCTGGCACCAACGAAAGCAATCCCCGTGGCCGGCTCGAAGCGGACCCGGGTGCGGACGGAAGCGCCGCGGTCGGGCCGCACTTCAACGATCGCGGTGCGCCCGGTCGGGTCATCGGTGGCGACTGTGAGCTCCACGCCGCCGTCGTCGAGGCGAGTCGCTGAAAGGACGTCGGTGAGCGAATAGGTCACTCCCGCCGAAAGCTCGAGTAGTTGGTTACCGGTCACGGCCGGGGCTTGCTCGAACTGAGTCATCGACACTTCGCCGACGGTGAAGGTGATCGGCGCGTAGCGCGGCGGGATCACGTCAGTGTCGTTGAGGGTCCCGAGCAGGTCGGACACGTGAAGCGTCGGGGCGGGCAACCCACCGCCTGGGACCGACGAGAGCACGTCCTTGCCCCTGCTGTCACGGAAGGAGAGACCGAACGGCGAGGTGCTGACCGCCGCGCTGACGTCTCCTGACCCGACAACAACCATGCCGGGGACAGTGGCGCTCTCCACTGACTGCACAGCCGTTGTTGGGGTGGGGTTGAGCAGCGCGAGCATCAATACAGAGACACCAAGAACCGAAAAGGTGAGCTTCCGCGGGCAGCGCATGCACATGCAACGAGTCAGGGAGAGGCGCGTCACGCGCGCAGGCCGCCTCTGAGGTCCGAGGCCAACCCCGCGATGAGTTCCCCTGGGAGAAGTCGCTCCGCATCGGTGCGGGCCTCTACCCGTGAGTCCCCGAGGAAGTCCGCCTGTCGCGCCCTGAGGCGTGCAAGAGAGCCGCCCTCACCCTCAATACCTGTCGATCATCGCCACGAGATCGACCCCATGGCATTCGCGCACATCCGTAGATCCTGTAAACGCGGAGGGCCAGCACAGCTAGCGCCCATAGGACACATCCAGTTTGTCGCGAGGCCCCTAGCGGGGCAGCGAGGCCTCGACCCGCTTCAGGGCCGGGCGCGGGATGAGGACGTAGAGCAGCGAGCCCACCCACGCGAGCGCACCACAACCGAGGACCCCCACGGCAATGATGATCACGAGCCACAAGGGCTTGGACTGGCCTGCCGCCGCCCACTGCTCGTCCGGCCGTCGCGCGGCGTCGACGATGCTCCACACCCAGAAGCCGACGAACGCCAGCGCGATCCCGAAGCCGAGCAGGATGAAGATGGGTCCGAGAAAGGTGGAGTCCACAGTGGGTCCTTCGTGTCAGAGGAGCGCGAGCGGAGGGAGCCTAGCCGAGGCGGGCGGGAGGACGCGGGCGGAGCCGGCGCGGCGGGAGCGTCAAGGGCAATCGCAGCGCGAGCCTGCGAGCGCGAGAATCTGCCCAGCGACCCGACCGGTGCCGGCGCAGCCCGCGCGGCGCAACTCAGCCCGCGCGGCCCCACCCGGCTCAGCCGGCCAGCGTCCCCCGACGCTCCGCCACGGCGTAGAGCGTGACCGACGCGGCGACCCCGGCGTTGAGGGACTCGAGCGAGTTCACCATCGGGATCGACACCAGCTGGTCGCAGGTCTCCGCGACGAGCCGCGAGAGCCCCTTGCCCTCCGACCCGACGACCACCACGAGCGGCCCGTCGGCGAGCTCGAGGTCGGGCAGCGCGACGTCACCGTCGGCGGCGAGGCCGATGACCATGCAGCCGGCCTCCTGGTACGCCTTCAGCTGCCGGACCAGGTTGGTGGCCTGCGCGACGGGGACCCGGGCAGCGGCGCCGGCGGAGGTCTTCCAGGCGGAGGCCGTCATCCCGGCCGCGCGGCGCTCCGGGATGAGCACACCGTGCGCGCCGAACCCCGCGGCGGAGCGGACGACCGCGCCGAGGTTGCGGGGGTCGGTGACCGAGTCCAGCGCCACGATGAGCGGCGGCTCCTTCACCTCGGCGGCCCGCTCGAGGAGGTCGCTCGGGTGGGCGTACTCGTACGCGGGGACCTTGGCGGCGAGGCCCTGGTGGACCGCGCCCTGGGTCAGGCGGTCGAGCTCGTTGCGGGGGACCTCGAGCAGGGAGATGCCCTGCTCGGCGGCGACGCGGAACGCCTCGCGCAGGCGGCCGTCCCGCTCGGCGCCCTCGGCGACGTACACCGAGGTGATCGGCATGTGGGCACGCAGCGCCTCGACGACGGAGTTGCGGCCCGCGATCCACTCGCTGTCACCGGGCTTGGCCGGACGCTTGGGTCGCGCCGCCTTGGACTTCTCGACCCGCTTGGCCGCCTTGTAGGCCTTGTGACCCTCACGGTCCTTCGCCTTGGGAGTCGGGCCCTTGCCCTCGAGCCCGCGGCGGACGCGGCCGCCCGAGCCCGCGGTCGGGTTGCCCTTTCCGGTCTTCTTGATCGCGCCTCGGCGGGAGGAGTTGCCTGCCATGGTGAATCAGCCTTCGTTCTGTTGCTTGCGGTGGAGTGCGGCGCGGGGCGAGTGGTCGTTCAGAGCGACCACTTGGGGCCCTGCGGAGTGTCCTCGAGCTCGAACCCGGCTGCCTTCAGCTGGTCGCGGATCGCGTCGGCGGCGGCGAAGTCCTTGTTCGACCGGGCTGCCTCCCGCTGCTCGAGCAGGCCGACGACGAGGGCGTTGATCGCCGCGGTCAGCTTCTCGTCGCGGCGGGTGCTCCCGGCCGACCAGTGCGGGTCGAACGGGTCGAGTCCGAGCACGTCGAGCATCGCCCGGACCGACGCGGCGCTGCCCCTGAGCTCGGGTGAGTCCCCGGCCGTGAGGAGCTTGTTGCCCTCGCGGACCACGTCGTAGATCGCAGCCACCGCGGCCGGCGTACCGAGGTCGTCGTCCATCGCCTCGACGAACTCGGCGCACTGCACACCGTCCGTCGGCACCCCGCCGAGGAGCTCCGCGGCTCGCGTCAGGAAGTGCTCGATGCGCCGGAAACCGGCCGCCGACTCGTCGAGGGCCTCGAAGGAGAACTCGACGTGGGACCGGTAGTGCGCAGCCACCATGTAGAAGCGCAGCTCGATCGGCCGCACCCGCTCGAGCACCGCCGGGATCATCAGCGAGTTGCCGAGCGACTTGCTCATCTTCTCGCCGGCGGTGGTGATCCAGGCGTTGTGCATCCAGTGGCTCGCGAAGCCGTGGCCGGCTGCGCGCGACTGGGCCTGCTCGTTCTCGTGGTGGGGGAAGCGGAGGTCGACGCCGCCGCCGTGGATGTCGAAGGCCGACCCGAGGTACTTCAGCGCCATCGCCGAGCACTCGATGTGCCAGCCCGGGCGCCCCGGCCCCCAGGGCGAGGGCCAGGCGGCGGTCGCGGGCTCCGACTCCTTCTTGTGCCCCTTCCAGAGCGCGAAGTCGCGCGGGTCGCGCTTGCCGCGAGGGTCGGCGTCCTCGGCCGCCTCCATCTCTTGGACCTTCTGGCCGGAGAGCTCGCCGTACGACGGCCACGACATCACGTCGAAGTACACGTCGCCGGAGCCGTCCTCGGCGGCGTAGGCGTGGCCGCGCACGATCAGCTGGGAGATCAGCTCGATCATCTCGGGGATGTGGCCGGTGGCCATCGGCTCGTACGTCGGGGGCAGCACGTGCAGCGCGTCGTAGGCGTGGTCGAGCTCGCGCTTCATCTCGTAGGCGAGGTTGTACCAGGGCCTGCCCTGCTCGGCGGACTTGACGAGGATCTTGTCGTCGATGTCGGTGATGTTGCGGATGAAGTTCACGTCGTACCCGCGCACCGTCATCCAGCGGCGCAGGACGTCGAAGTTCACCCCAGAACGGACGTGACCCACGTGCGGCTCCGACTGCACGGTCAGACCGCACACGTAGATACCCGCCTTGCCGTCCTCGAGGGGCACGAAGTCACGGACCTCGCGGGTGGCGGTGTCGTAGAGCCGAAGAGTCACCCGCCAATCCTAACGAGCGCGGCGGGCCCGCCCGACCACGGCGGAGGCCGGCCCCCGTCGGATCGCCGGCTCGGGCGCAGGACGCCCCCGACCGGTTCACCCGACCGGGAGCGTCCTGAGGTCTGCTCAGCAGGTCAGAAGTCAGTAGACCTTGGGCGGGCACTTGTCCTTCGAGGTCACCCAGTAGATGACCGCGTAGGAGATGTCCTTGAGCTTGCCGTTCTTGTTGTAGATGTTGCTCTTCCCCCAGGTCCCGGTGCCGTAGTGGACCTCGGTGCCGGCCTTGACGCACCACGTGGCGTCGACGAGCTCGAGCTTCGAGTCGACGGCCTCGAGCTTGAGGTAGGGACCCGAGATCTTGACGACCACGTCGATGTACTTGCCGGTGCGGCTGTCGTAGACCTTGATCGTCGTCGGGCTGTCCTCGGCCTCGACCTTGACGCCCGTGTGCGTGCCCTTGGTGGCGCTGCAGTGCTCCGTCGCAGGTACACCGCCCGGGTTCGCGCTTGCCACGGGGACCGCCGCGAGCGACAGCCCCACGAATGTGAGCACTCCGAGAAGCACCCGTCCGATTGTCCTTGCCATGAGATCTCCCCCTGGTCGCGCGCAGACGCGCTTGCCGCATCCGAGCTTGTGGGCCTTCTCGACGAACGTAAAAAAGTCCGGCGGGAAGGTCCTCCCCTGTTTTGGGCAAGTTGGCTGCGGAGTGCGCTCTTCGGCGTGTGACTGTTGTGAAAACAGTGCCGCGCGTGGCCCGATTTACTATCGTTCAACGGTGCGCAATCTCTCTCGGGCCGCTCGCCTGCTCGTCGCCACCACCGCAGCCGCGCTCGTCGTACCCCTCGCGGCCACCAGCGCTGCCTCGTCGCCGGCGCCGCACCAGCGCCCTGCCCTCCGCGGCCTCGCACGCCGGTGCTCGCGCGGACCAACGGGCAGTCGCCCCGGCAGATCAGCTACCACCAGTGGACGAGCCAGCGGCAGTTCGGCAACGGGCGGTTCACGGGGACGCGCTCGGTCGGCGGCGTGCTCGCGCTCGACACGCCGGTCGGCACCCGGAGGTACGTCGACCCGCACGGCTACCGCGCCAAGAGCTACGACTTCGGCCATTGGCTCTCGCCGTGGCACCGACCCGGCTACGCCTTCGACCAGCTGGTCCCGTCCTGGGACGCCACCACCCCGCGCGACTCCTGGGTGCAGATCCAGGTCCGCGGCCGGAGCGAGTCGGGCCGCGTGAGCAAGTGGTACACCATGGCCAACTGGGCCGCCGGTGACCGGCTGTTCCACCGGACGAGCCTCGGCGCCCAGGCCGACGACCTCGCCCAGGTCGACGTGGACACCCTCAAGACCCGCTACTCCATGGGGTTCACGGCCTGGCAGCTGCGGGTCACCCTGCTGCGCAAGGCCGGCACGAGGGCGGTGCCGAAGGTCGACACCGTCGGCGCCATGACCTCTCTGCTTCCCTCCGTCGCCCGGGTGCGGACGTCCCGCCCCGGCGTCGCGAGCGGCGTCACCGTGGACCTCCCGAGCTACTCGCAGATGATCCACGAGGGGCACTACCCCGAGTACGACGCGGGTGGCGAGGCGTGGTGCTCCCCCACGTCGGTCTCGATGGTGCTCGGCGGCCTGGGTCGGCTGCCCTCGGAGCGGGAGTACTCCTGGGTCCCCGCCGGCCACCCCGACCGCTGGGTCGACCACGCTGCGCGAAGCCACTACGACTACGCCTACGACGGCGCCGGCAACTGGTCCTTCAGCGCCGCCTACGCCGCGACCCACGCGGACGCCGCCTTCGTCACGCGCCTGCGCAACCTGCGCGAGGCCGAGCGGTTCATCAAGGCGGGCATCCCGCTGGTCGCCTCGGTCGAGTTCGGTCCTGGCGAGCTGACCGGCGCCCCGATCTCCTCCACGAACGGCCACCTGATGGTCGTCGTGGGCTTCACCGACAGCGGCGACGTCGTGGTGAACGACCCCGCCGCTCCCGACAACCGCAGCGTGGTGCGCACCTACGACCGCGGCGAGTTCGAGAACGCCTGGATCCCCACGTCCGGAGGACTCGTCTACGTCGTCCGCAACCACGACACCCCGTTGCCGAAGACGCGGACGCAGAACTGGTGAACCGCCGCATCCGGTTCGAGAGCTGGAGCACCGCCGACCGCTTCGGGGCCGGTGGCCACGACGGGACCGCGTTCGGCGACGGCGAGCTCGTCATCGGCTCCCCTCGCGGGACCCGGGAGTACGACGACCCCCACCGCGACGGACCCGCCGAGACCTACGAGCAGGCCGCCTGGATCTCACCGGAGGTGTCGCCGGGGTTCCCGTTCACCGAGCTGGTCTCGTCGTGGAACGCCCGCACGCCCGAGGGGACCTGGATCGAGGTCGCGCTGTGCGTGACCACGACCGACGGGGTGACCACGCCCTGGTACGTCATGGGCCGCTGGGCGGAGACCGACCACGACATCGCGCCGACCTCCGTGCCGGGCCAGTCCGACGAGGTCGCCGAGGTGAACGTCGACCGGCTGACCCTCTCCGAGGCAGGTGCCGGGTCGACGTACCGGCTCCGGGTGACCCTGCTGCGGCGCGTGGGCTCCACCGCGACGCCCGCCGTGTCGTTCCTCGGGTGCGTGGCCTCCGACGTGCGCGCCGGGGAGTTCCCGGTCTCGCCCGAACGCAACGGCGCCGCCGGGACGGTCATCGACGTGCCGCCTTTCTCGCAGCGGCTGCACGTGGGTGAGTACCCGCAATGGGCCAACGGCGGGGAGTCGTGGTGCTCGCCGACCTCGACCTCGATGGTGCTCGCGCACTGGGGGCTCGGCCCCTCGCAGACCGACTACGCGTGGGTGGACACCGCCGCGCCCGACCGGTTCGTGCCCTACGCCGCGCGCCACACCTTCGACCACGCCTACCGCGCGCCCGGCAACTGGTCGTTCAACGCCGCCTACGCGGCCCGGTTCGGGGCCACCGCCTTCGTGACCCGGCTGCGCTCCCTGGCCGAGGCGGAGCTGTTCATCCACGCAGGCATCCCCCTCGTGGTCGGGGTGGCCTTCACCCGCGACCAGCTCGAAGGGCGCGGCGTACGAGACCTCGGGCCACCTCGCGGTCGTGGTGGGCTTCGACGAGCACGGAGACGTGGTCTGCAACGACCCCGCCTCGCACCACGTCCCGAGCAACGACGAGGTGCGGGCGACCTTCGACAGGGAGCAGTTCGAGAAGGCCTGGATGCGCTCCTCGGGCGGCATCACCTACGTCATCCGTCCGCCCGGCGTACCCCTGCCTCAGCCCCCGACCGAGCCCAACTGGTGAAGCACGGCTGCCGCGGCGTCCTCGCCTGAGCGGACCGCGCCCTCCATGTAGCCGTTCCACACCGGCGAGCACTCCGCTCCTGCCCAGTGGATCCGGCCGACCGGCTCGCGGAGTGCCTGGCCGTAGTGGGTCCACACGCCAGGCGTGAAGTGCGCGCCGTAGCAGCCCCGGCTGAACTCCTCGGCCATCCAGTCGCGCTCCACGAACTCCCGCGGGTGCTCGGCGCGCGGCCCGAAGTAGCGGGCGAAGCAGGCCAGCACCGCCTCCCGCCGCTCCTCGGGGGTACGACGGGCGAGACGACGCCCGTCCCCTGCCTCGACGAACCCCATGAGCACGCCGGGCGTCCCCGACGGCGGGGAGTTGTCGAAGGTGACCTTGACCGGACCCGTGTCCGACACGGCCTGCCCGTTGAGGCCCTCGGCCCGCCAGAACGGCTCGTCGTAGATGGCGTACATCTTCATCACCGAACCGGCCGGAAGGCGCTGCGTGAGCTGGTCGCGCCACGACGGCAGGGGCGGGTCGTACTCGAGGCGGCCCGCGAGTGTGGGCGGCAGGGTGACGACCACGTGGCTGCCGCGGTGGGTGGCGCCGGACCGGGTCGTCACGGTGACGCCCTCGTCGTCCTGGGCGACCGTGCGCACCGGGTCGCCGAGGCAGACGCGCTCCCCGAGCCGGTCGGCCATCGTCCGGGCGATCCGGATCGAGCCGCCCACGATGCGGTCCTGCTGGGCGCCGCGGTCGACGTACAGCAGCGTCTCGAGGTCCGTCCCGGAGTGGCTGTAGAAGAGCGCGTGGAGCAGCGACAGGTCGGTCGACTCGGCGGAGAACACCGCCTCGCACGACACCCGGAAGTAGGCCCGGCCGGTGGGAGTGCGCAGGTTGCGGCGGATCCAGGTCTCGAAGGTCTGCCCGTCGAGGACCTCGGCGTCGGGCGACTCCCACGGGGCGGTGAGGCTGACCCTGTGGGCCAGGCGGTTGAAGCGGGCGATGCCCTGGGCGAGGTCGGCGAGCGCGAACGGGCCGAGCCTCGGGACCGCGCCGCGGTGGGAGGGGACCCGGATCTGCTTCCCGGCGAGGTCGAGCAGCAGCTCGCCCTCGTCGTTGTGGGTGCGGAAGTGCTCGAGGCCGAGCTCCTCGACGAGGGCGTACATCCGGTTCTGGGTCGGCCCGATCCACTGGCCGCCGAGCTCGAGGGGCGTGCCGTCCTCGAGGACGTGGCCCTCGGTGCGGCCGCCGACCCGGTCGCGTGCCTCGAGGACCGTGACCTCCTCCCCCTGCGCGACGAGGTGCCGGGCGGCGGCGAGACCCGAGAGGCCGGCGCCCACGACGATCACGCTCACGCGGCGGACTCCTCGCGGGTGGGCATGCCGGCGGCCCGGTCGATCCTGCGCCACTGCGCTCGGAGCCACGCCGGCCTGCGGTCGGGCAGGTCGGCGGCCCGCAGGTCGGCGAGCCACCGCTCCTCTGCCGCGTCGGCGGCCTCGAAGGCCTGCGCGGACGGCGGCGGGTCGGCGATCCAGCCGGCCTCGAGCCGGTCCCGCTCGGCCGCGAACCGCGCGAGCGAGGCCGGGTGGTCGCGCAGCACGAGCCGGTGGAGCCGCTCGTGCCGCCACCAGCGGTAGGAGGGGTCGAAGGTGTTGCGGGGCATCGCGGCGGGGTCGATCTCGGGCGGCCGCCCCGTGACGCGGACCGGCTTGAAGACCGACGTGCAGGGTGCGGACGTGCCGGTGACCCAGTGCAGCTGGTCGGACGGGTACCGGAGGTCGGTCACCCAGGACGCGGTCGACTGGTTCGCCTTGATCAGCCCGCCGGCGTGGGCGCAGGGGGCGGAGAGCCCGCCGTTGACCGTCGACACCCGCGGCCCGGCCGCCTGCCCGTGGTCGCGGAGGGCGGCCATGAGGTCGGCCGGGGTGGTGGCCGCCGCTGCCGCCCGCTCCGTCCGGGCCCGTCTCGTCGCGCAGGCGGCGACCCGGCCCCGCAGCGGGTCGGCGTGCTTGTCCGCGAACCCGGGGATGGTCAGGCCGTTGCTGATGGAGCGGCCCGGGCCGGTCACCTGCTCGGTGGCCCACCGGCGCCCGGCGGTCTCGAGGACGACCGCGCCGTAGGGATCCGCGACGATGAAGGAGTTCTCGTAGGTGGAGCGCGGGTGCTCATGGCTGCACGACCCGCCCTGCCCGTGCTGCTCGAGCAGGTCGACGATCACGCCCACCGCCTCGTGGGCCGTCGTGGCGCGCTCGAGGCCGAGCCGCACGAGGTCCATGCCGAGGAGGGGTGCGGGGGCGTCCTTGTCCCGCGGGTCCTTCGCGCCGCGCGTGAACACCGCCTCGTTGCCGATCACGACACCGTGCTCGTTGGCGCCCATCTCCGCGCCCCACATCCACCACGGCTGGCTGAGGAGGACGGCGTGGGTGACCTCGACCTGCGGGATCTCGCTCCAGGTGCAGCGCAGGGTCGTGCCCGGCTCGTGCCGCGCTCCGGCGTACCACCGGAGGACCTGCGCCTCGTTGGGCTCACGGTCGCTGTTCTTGGCGAACAGGACGCCGTCCGGCGTGAGGCTGACCATCGTGTCGCACATGGCCGCAACCTACCGCCGCAATCTCCGTTGCGAGAGGGGCGTCCGCGGCGGAATGCTCGGCGCATGCCGATCCACATCCACAACGTCACCTTCGACTGCGCCGACGCCCGCGCCCAGGCCGCCTTCTGGTCCACGCTGACCGGTTGGAACGTCTACTACGACGACGACCCGGAGGTGCTGGTCGCCCCGAGCTACCCGAACAGCGGCACGGGGATGCTGTTCATCCCGGTGCCGGAGGGCAAGACAGCCAAGAACCGCGTCCACCTCGACATCGAGCCCACCGAGGGGACGCGGGACGAGCTGGTCGAGAAGGCCGTCGCCGAGGGCGCGAAGGTCATCGGCGACTTCCGCAAGGAGGACGGCACCGGCTGGGTGACCCTGACCGACCCCGAGGGCAACGAGTTCTGCATCGAGCGCGGGGTCTCCGAACGGCCCGCCGAGCCGCGCACGTTCCGCCTCGGCACCTGACCGGCGCGGACCGGGGGCTCAGCGGTTGCGGCGCCAGATCGACGCGTTGAGCGCCGTCGCGAAGCCGGTCCACAGCGCGTAGGGCACGAGGGCTGCGCCCGCCTTCGCGTCACGGGAGGCCGCCTCGCGCACGAGCGCGACGTTCAGCGCGTCGAGGAGGGCGATGGCGGCCAGCCCGCCCGCCGGCGACTGCTTCTTGAAGAACGCCCAGCACCAGCCGGCGTTCACCGCGAGGTCGGCCGCGGTCAGGGCCATCAGCCTGCGCCGGTCCCGCGCGTCCGCCTCCTCGACCATGCGGCCGGTCCCCCACGCGATCAGCCCGTACAGCGGAGTCCACACGAGCGGGAAGGCGTACCCGGGCGGCTGCCAGCCCGGCTTGTCGAGCCCGGAGTACCAGCGGCTCCCGGGGTCCGTTGCAAGGCTTCCCGCTGCCGCCGCGGCCCCTGTCAGGACCGACGTCACTGCCGTCGCGCGCATCTCCTGCTCCCTTCGTCGCTCCTAGCCTGCCTCGAACTCCACGGTGTGCCAGCCGGATGCACCGTTCGGGACCACGTCCGTCCGTACCCCGGTCTGCGTGTAGCCACTGCGGTCGGTGGCCCGGACGGCGAGGGTGTGGTCACCGGGGTCGACCTCGACGGTCGCGCTCCACTGCACCCAGGTGTCGACGTTCGGGACCCGGCCGAGGTCGGCCTCGGTCCAGGCGCCGCCGTCGAGCCGGTACTCCACGCGCTCGACCCCGGTGTGCTGTGCCCACGCGGAGCCGCCGATCCGCAGGCTGCCGGCGGCCACGTCGTCCCCGTCCCCGGGTACGTCGATCCGCGACTGGGTCTTCACCGGCGCCTCGGCCGCCCATCCCCGCGAGGTCCAGTAGGCCGTGAAGTCGTCGAAGCGCGACACCTCGAGGTCCACGAGCCACTTGGTCGCCGAGACGAAGCCGTAGAGGCCCGGCACCACCATCCGCACCGGGAACCCGTGCTCGACCGGAAGCGGCTCGCCGTTCATGGCGATGGCGAGCAGCGCGTTGCGGTCGTCGGTCAGCGCCTCGATCGGGGTGCCGCAGGTCCAGCCGTCGTCGGAGGTCTGGAGGACGGCGTTCGCCTCGGGTCGCACCCCGGCCTCGGCGAGCACGTCGGCGACCCGGACCCCGCTCCACCAGGCGTTGCCGATCAGGTCGCCGCCCACCTCGTTCGAGACGCAGCACAGCGTCACCCAGTCCTCGGTGAGCTCGCGGTCGAGGAGGTCCTGGTAGGTCAGCACGAGCTCCCGCTCGACCATCCCGTGCACGCGCAGCCGCCACTCGGTCGGCTCGACGGTCGGCACGACGAGAGCGGTGTCTATCCGGTAGAAGTCGCCGTTCGGCGTACGCCAGGGCTGGACACCTTCGAGCTCGACCTCCGCACCGGCGGGCACGAGCCCCACGGCCGACCGGCAGCCGGAGCAGCTTGCGCGCGGTGTCGACACCGCGACGCGAGGCGCCCGCGACCTGGCCCGCGACACCGACGACGACCGCCGCCCCCGCAGCGACCCCTGCCGCGAGGAGGAAGCGTCTACGGGCGTGGTCGGCCTCCTGCTCGCGGTACTGCTTGGTGAGCTGGTCGACGAGGAGGGAGAGCACGACGATCCAGGTGACCGTGCCCGCGACGACCGGCACCACGTCGTAGGCCGTCGCGTCCGGGCGCGTCCACACCGCCGCGACCCCGATGCCCCCCATCACCACGAACACCGCGGCGGCGAGGCCCTGGCCACGCTGGGTCAGCGCGCCCGCCCAGGCCGAGAGCGCGAGGAGGCCGACGGTGACCCCCGCGATGAGGATCGGCTTGTCGTACTCCCCCGCGAGCTGGATCAGGCTCTCCGCGAGCGGGCCGGGCGTGATCTCGATGATCGCCTCGGCGACCGCGAGCAACGGGGTCGCTCGGATGGTGAGCAGCATGGTGACCGCATGGCTCACGGCGATCCCGGCGAGGCCTGCGACCAGGCCCGCGAGGGCATGCAGAGATCGAGGAGCGGGGGTCACACCCCCATGTTCGCCCATCGGCGCAACGGGGATGGGGGTGCGGCATGATCGGCACGTGACACAGACCCCTCGCATCGGCATCGGCACCGACGTACACCGGCTCGCTGACGGCGTACCGATGAACCTCGCCGGCTTGTCCTGGCCCGACGAGCCGCAGGGTCTCGAGGGTCACTCCGACGGCGACGTCGCGGCTCATGCCGCCTGCGACGCGCTGCTCTCCGCCGCGGGGCTCGGTGACCTCGGGAGCAACTTCGGGACCAGCGAGCCCGCGTGGGCTGGTGCTGCGGGGTGCACGCTGCTGGCCGAGACCGCAAGGCGGGTCCGCGAGGCCGGCTTCGAGATCGGCAACGTCGCGGTGCAGGTGATCGGCAACCGTCCCAAGGTCGGGCCGCGTCGCGACGAGGCGCAGGCCGCCCTGGCCGAGGCGTGCGGCGCCCCGGTGACGGTCTCGGCCACCACGACCGACGGGCTCGGCCTCACCGGCCGTGGCGAAGGCGTCGCCGCGATCGCCACCGCCCTCCTGCTCTCCTGACCCCGCCGGCCCCGCGTACGGCGGACGCGGCGGCTCAGCCCTCGGCGAGGCGGCCGAGCTCCTCGCCCAGGGCCTCCTCGATCACCTTGTTCAGCTCGTCGCGGAACACCGCGAGCACCGCCTGGGAGGCCACCGGCAGCAGCGTCCGGATGCTGTCGAGCATCGCCGGCCACCGGTCCTCGGGCATCCCCGCCTCGGCGAACGGCTTCCACACCTGGGCCCGGAACTCGTCGACGAAGCGCCGCGCGATCACGTGCAGCTGGTCCTCCAGCAGCGGGAACAGCGCGAGCACCGACCCCCGGTCGAAGCCGAGGGCCATCGCCTTGGCGCCGGCGCGCACGACTCGGGGCCGCATCAGCCGGACGCGCGTCTCGTCGACCCGCTCCACGAGCCCCAGGTCGCCGAGCTGGTCGAGGAACTCGGTCTCGTGCTCGACGCCGGCCAGTCGGAGCAGCGCCTCGACGGACATCTCCTCCGTCTCCTCGGTCTGGCCCAGCGGGTCCTCGAGGGTGTGGAGCAGGTCCAGGGCGTGACCGGCGGTGGCGGTGGTGTGTCGCTCCAGCACGTTCTCGACGGCCGCCAGGGTGTAGCCCCGGTCGAGCAGGTCGCGGATCAGCATGAGCCGGCTGACGTGCTCGGGACCGTAGTAGCCGGTCCGGCCGACCAGGCGCGGGGCGGGGATCAGGCCGCGGCCGGCGTACGCGCGGACGTTGCGCACCGTCATGCTCACCGCCGCAGCGAGCTGGTCGATGGTCAGCTGCGGGGGCGGGTCGGGCTGCGCGGTCACCCGGACATCCTCCCAAACCGTGGATCGAGGCCTTGACAGCCGCCGTTCGCTATGTGCCATTCTTGATGTTACATCCCAAATGTCACATACGACGAGCCTGACCTCCACGGAGACCAGACATGCCATCTCTCGCGCGACTCGGCGCCGAGGCCCCCTCCGCGGGGGGCGCCCCGATAGACCAGATCATCATCGTCAGCGCGTTCACCGCCGCGGTGTACGCCGGGATCCTCTGGGTGATGGTCCGCGAGCGCACCGGCCACACGACGATGGTCGGGCGCGCCGCCGACACGGTCGCCCGCATCGACGGCAGCCCCCGCTGGTTCGCCCTCCCCCTCGCGGTCAGCGTCGCGGGTGCCCTGTCGGGGGCGGTCGGCCTCTACTGGGACGTCAGCTTCCACATCGCCATGGGCCGCGACGAGGGACCGCTGGCCAACCCGGCGCACTACCTGATCTTCATCGGCCTGATCGCGATCTTCGCCGGCGGCGCGCTCGCCCTCGCACTCGCGAAGGACCGCCTCCCCCGGCGTACGCTCCGGCTCACCCGGGCCTGGCGGACACCTCTGGGCCCGGCGATCGCCACCGTCGTCGCGCTCTTCGCCCTGCTCGGCTTCCCGCTCGACGACGTGTGGCACCGGCTCTTCGGCCAGGACGTCACGGAGTGGGGCCCCACGCACGTGCTGATGATCGGCGGCGTGCTGATGCTGCCCTACACGATGCTGCTCACCTGCGCGGAGGCCCGCCAGGTCGGTGAGTCCAGGCTCCGCGTGCTCTTCGAGTGGGTCGCGATCCTGATCCTCGCGGCCGGGCCGGTGGCGTTCCTGCTCGAGTACGCCTTCGGCGTCCCGCAGTTCCCGCTCATCAACGACCCGGTGATCCTCACGGTCGCGACGGTCAGCACGTTCACGCTCGCGATGTACCGCGGCCTGCGGTGGGTCGCCTCCATCTGGGTCGCCCAGGCCGCGCTCCAGCTGATCCTCGTCGCCCTCAACGTCTTGGCCTTCGACGCGCTGACCCCGTGGCCGCCGGTGCTGCTCGGCGGTGCCCTGGTCGCGGCCGCCCTCGCCCGTCGTGCGCGTCCGACCATGGGGTACGGCGCCGGGGCCGGTGTCGCGATGGCGATGGGCATGCTGGTCGTCGAGTACTTCTGGTCCCACGCCACCCGCCCCATGCCGTGGCCGCTCGAGATGATGCCGTGGGCGGTGCTGTTCGCCGGCATCACCGGAGCGGGCATCGGCGTCGTCGCGACCTGGATGCACCTGCAGCTCACGACCGTGGCCGGCGACGACGTCGCGGAGGCCGCCCGGGTCCCCGTCCCGAACGCCGGCCGCTGGGCGCTCGTCGCCGCGTTCGCGGTCCTGGCCGTCTTCGTCGTCAACGTCCCGCCGGGCCATCCCGAGGACGGTACGGCGGACGTGGCGGTCGGCGACGTGCGCGACGGCCGCGCCCACCTGACGGTCCGCGTGGACGAGGAGGTCGTGGAGGACGCCTACTGGTTCGAGGCACTCTCCTGGCAGGGCGGCGGCTCCGTCCACGGCGAGCTCGAGCCCGTGGGCGACGGCGTCTGGCGCACCGACGAGCCGATGCCCGTGACGGGCAGCTGGAAGACGCTGGTCCGTCTGCACACGCCGCTGCACGACCTCGCGGCGGCCCCGGTGTACCTCCCCGCCGACCCGGCCATCCCGGCCGACGAGTACCCCGCCGCGAGCGGTCCGCGCCAGTTCGTCGAGGAGAAGCACGTGCTGCGCCGCGAGGAGAAGCAGGACGTCCCCGGCTGGCTCTGGGGCACCGCCTACGTCGTCGTCGGGGCCCTGTTCGCGAGCCTGTTCGCCGCTGTCGCGACCGGATACTCGGTGGCCGGCGGCACGGGTCCGGGCGGGTCCGGCGGCAGCGGGCCGGCCACCCGCGCGCCGCGGATCGTGCGACGTCTCGTGGGAGCAGGCGCATGACGACCCGACACATGACACGGCCGAGCACGACCCGGCTGCGCACGCACGACGGCCTCGACCTGCACGTGCACGTCGAGGGGCCCGACGACGCCGACCTGACCGTCGTGCTCGCGCACTGCTGGACCTCCGACCACGACTCGTGGCGCTACCAGGTGCGCGACCTGCGACACCGGTTCGGCGACTCGCTGCGGGTCGTCTCCTACGACCACCGCGGCCACGGGGCCTCCGACGCGACGCCGAAGCACGCCGCGACCATCGAGAACCTCGGCCGCGACCTCGCGGACCTCATCGACGCCCACGCGCCGGACGGCGACCTGGTGCTGGCCGGCCACTCGATCGGCGGCATGACCGTCATGGCGCTCGCCGAGCACCGGCCGGCGATCTTCGCCGAGCGGGTCAGGGGCGTGCTGTTCGTGGCGACCTCGGGCGGCTCGCTCCACGAGGTGACCCTGGGCCTGCCCCGGGTGGGCGAGCGGGTCCGGGAGCAGATCCCGGTGATGCTCGCGATGCGCTCGAAGATGGTGAGCCGTCGGCGGCGCCGCCGCGCGCCCGTGATCGAGGCGATGATCGCGCGGCGGTTCCTGTTCGGCGACGACATGCGACTGCGCGACCACGCACTGGCGGTGGAGGGGATCATCAACACCCCGGCCGCGTCGATGCGTGGGTTCTTCGAGGACGTCATGCGCCACGACCGCGTCGAGGGGCTCTCGGTCCTCGCCGGGGTCCCGGTGCACGTGATGGTCGGCGACAAGGACCGGCTCACGCCGCCCTCGCACTCCGAGCTGCTCGCCGAGAAGGTGCCGGGAGCCAGGCTCACCGTCGCCCCCGGGGCAGGCCACATGCTCCCGCTCGAGTGCGACGCCCTGGTGACCGAGGCCCTCGTCGAGCTCGTCGAGCAGGCTCAGGCCACCCGCGATCGACGTACCGGCGTCGCGGAGCCCGGCACCGACCGCCTCGCCGCGAGGTAGCGCCGGACCACGAGCTCCGCCACCAGCGGGTGGTGCCCGAGCACGTCCGCGACCGTGGCGACGCCGTTCGCCTTCGCGAGCGTGGCCGCCTTCGTCGCGAAGTAGCCGGGAGCCAGGAGGTACGGCGAGGCCGCGACCCTGCTGTGGCCCTCGGCTCGCAGCCGGGCCACGACCTCCGGCACGCTCGGGCCGGCGCCGCTGAGGAAGGCCACCTCGACCGGCGCACCCCAGTGGGCCCGGAGCAGGCGGCCGGCAGCCACGGCGTCGGCGCTCGCGTCGGGGTCCTGGGAGCCGGCGACCACGAGGACGACCGCGTCGCCGCGGACGGCGCCCGCGACGCGCAGCTGCATCGCACCCGCCGCGGCGAGCAGCGGGTGCGGCCCCAGCGGGCGGGCGATCGTCACCCGGTGCCGGCTCAGCCGCGCGGCCTCCGGCAGGTCGTGGTTGACGTGGTAGCCGGTCGAGAGGAGCAGGGGCACGACGACGGAGGGCCCCTCGGCGTTCGCCATCACCGACTCGAACGACGGCTCGGTGAGCTCGACGTACGACTCGACCACCTCGACGTCGGGGAGCCTGCGCCTCACGCGGCGCACGAGGGACCCGATGACCCGCGGCCCCTCGGCGTTACGGGTGCCGTGCGCGACGGCGACCAGGCGTGGCTTCACGTGGCTCTCCTTCTCGTGGGACTCAGGTGACCGGCAGGCGGTAGCCGCGCTTGACGACCGTCTGCACCAGTCGTGCTCCGACAGCGGAGCGGAGCCGCGCCACGGCGACCTCCACCGCGTGCTCGCTCCCGGCGTGGCCGCTCGGCAGGTGGCCCATCAGCTCGCGGCGGGAGACGACGTGGCCCGGCCGCTCGGCGAGCGCGCGGAGGACAGCAAGCGGTGCCGATGAGAGGCGGACCTCCGTGCCGTCGACGCAGACCCGGTCGCCGTGCATCAGCAGCCGGTGGTCCCGCACCGGGATCTCGGTGCCGCGGCGCCGGCTGGGCAGCTCGACCTCGAGCGTCTTGACCATGGCGGCGAGCCTCGCCCTGGACGGCTGCACGACCGGCACGCCCCACATCTCGAAGGGCGCGGCCGTCACCGGTCCGACGCAGGTCGCGAGCACGTCCTCGCGGAACGCGTCGAGCACCTCCGGGCGGCGGCCGCTCGCCACGGCGACGTCCATCAGGATCTCGGCGGCCGGCGCGCTCGTGAACGTCACCGCGTCGACCTTCCTCTCGGCGACGAGGTCGACCATCCGGAACATCGCGGCCTGGTCGTCGGCCGGGTTGCAGCGGTACACCGACACGACCTGAACCTGTGCTCCCTGCAGCCGCAGCGCGTTGGCCACCACCGACAGGGACCGCCCGTGCTCCTGTACGACGATCCGCCTGCCGGCGAGGTCGATGCCGCGCAGGTACGCCAGCACGTCCTCGAAGCACTCCGACGGCGGCGACCACAGCTCACGCAGCCCGTGTGCTCGCAAGGCGCCCACCGCCTTGGGGCCCCGCGCGATGACGTCGGACTGCCCCAGGGCGGCGACCAGGTCGGCCAGCAGGCCCCAGGCTTCGGCGGCCTCGAACCAGCGCCGCAGGCCCATGCCGGTGGTCGCGACGAACAGCTCGGGCGGGCTCGCGACGACCGCCTCGGTCGCGGCGCGGAGGTCGGTGTCGCAGGTCGACTCGATGGCCATCGCCGGAGCCGACTCCACCACGGCGCCGCGCCGCTCGAGCAGGCCGGTCAGCTCCTCGACCTTCCGGGCCGAGGTGATCCCGACCCGGAACCCGGCGAGCGGTCCGCTCATGGCGAGGCCCGCCTCGGTCCGACGAGGATCACGCCCTCGACCACCTGCACCTCGTAGGCTCGCCACGGAGACGCTGCTCCTCGTCGAGGCATCGTCCCGTGCGCAGGTCGAAGGCCTGCTTGTGCATCGGCGAGGCCACGAACGGGACGTCCTCGCCGTCGACGACACGCGTGCCGACGATGCCGCGGGCGAGCACGCTCGCGCGGCTGAACGGGTCCTGGTTCCCCAGCGCGTAGACGGTGTCGTCGTGGGTGCGGAAGACCGCGACGGCCTGGCCGTTCACGAGGGCGGCCGCACCGCGCTCGACCTCGAGCTCGGCCAGGCGGCACACGGGCGTCCACGCCCCCGTCGCGGTCATCCGGCCACCCCGGCCGGCTCGGCCGCCGCCCCACCGGAGGGCGCGCCCACGGGGATGCTCGCCCCTGCGATGACCGGGCGGATCTGCTCGCGCTCCGTGGTGAACTCGATCGTCGGGTCGGGAGTGCCCGGTGCGTTGACGAACGACACGAACCGGCGCAGCTTCTCCGGGTCCTCCAGCGTGGCGCGCCACTCGTCGAAGTACGTGTCGACGTGCCGCGCCATGTCGGCCTCGAGCTCCGCGCCGAGACCCAGGGCGTCGTCCACCACGACCTCGCGCACCCGGTCGAGCCCGCCGTCGAGCGAGGCGATCCAGGTGCTCGTGCGCTGCAGCCGGTCGGCGGTGCGGACGTAGTACATGAGGAAGCGGTCGACGTACCGCACGAGCGTCTCGGTGTCGAGGTCGGCGGCGAGGAGCTGTGCGTGTGCGGGGTTGGCGCCGCCGTTGCCGCCGACGTAGAGGTTCCAGCCCTTCTCCGTCGCGATGACACCGAAGTCCTTGCCGCGTGCCTCGGCGCACTCGCGCGCGCAGCCGCTCACACCGGCCTTGATCTTGTGCGGAGAACGCAGCCCGCGGTAGCGGTTCTCGAGGTCGATCGCGAGCTTGACCGAGTCCTGCACGCCGTAGCGGCACCAGGTCGAGCCGACGCAGGACTTCACCGTCCGCAGCGACTTGCCGTACGCGTGGCCGGACTCGAAGCCCGCGTCCACGAGCCTCCGCCAGATCGCGGGCAGCTGCTCCAGGCGGGCTCCCAGCAGGTCGATCCGCTGGCCGCCGGTGATCTTCGTGTAGAGGTCGAAGTCGCGGGCCACCTCGCCGATCACGATCAGCTTCTCCGGTGTGATCTCGCCACCAGGCACGCGCGGGACGACCGAGTAGGTGCCGTTGCGCTGGATGTTCGCGAGGTAGGCGTCGTTGGTGTCCTGCAACGCGACCGTCGAGCTGTCGAGGACGTGGCCGTTGAGCTGGCTCGCCAGGATCGAGGCGACAGCCGGCTTGCAGACGTCGCAGCCGCGGCCGCGGCCATGGGCGGTGACGATGTCGTCGAAGGTCCGGTACCCGTGCACCGCGATCACGTCGAAGAGCTCCTGACGGGTCAGGTCGAAGTGCTCGCAGATGCCGGTGGCGACCGCGACCCCGGAGGCGGCGAGCCGCTCGTCGAGCAGGTTCTTCATCACCGGCACGCACGACCCGCACGTGGACCCGGCCTTCGTGCACTTCTTCAGGCAGGCGACGGTGTCGCAGGCCCCGCTCTCGACCGAGCCGCAGATGGTCGCCTTGGTGACGTTGTTGCAGCTGCAGACCACCGCCTCGTCCGGCAGGCCGGCCCCCGCCGGACCGCTGCCGACTCTGGCTGCGGGGAGGATCAGCTCCTCGGGGTTCTCCGGCAACGCGATGCCCGACGAGACCATGGGGCGCAGGGTGCCGTACGCCGAGGCGTCTCCGACGAGGATCCCGCCGAGCAGCCGGGTGGCGTCCTCGCTGACGACCAGCTTCTTGTAGACACCCGCGACCGCGTCGGCGAGGACCAGCTCCAGCGCGCCGGGCGTCGTGGCGAACGCGTCGCCGAAGCTCGCGACGTCGACGCCGAGCAGCTTGAGCTTTGTCGACATGTCGGCGCCGGTGAACGTGCCCTCGCCGTCGAGGAGGGTGTCCACGACGACCTCGGCCATCGAGTAGCCGGGTGCGACGAGCCCGTACATCGTCCCGCCCGGCGCCGCGCACTCCCCGATCGCGAACACGTACGGGTCCTCGGTGCGGCAGTGCTCGTCGACCAGGATCCCGCCGCGCTCGGCGACCGGGAGGCCGCAGTCGCGGGCGAGCTGGTCGCGCGGCCTGATGCCCGCGGAGAACACCACGACCTCGGCGTCGACCGTCTCCTCGGCGAGCTCGAGACCCGCCGCCCGGCCGTCGTCCCCGGCGACCACCCGCTGCGTCGCCGCCCCGGTGTGCACGTGGACGCCCAGCTTCTCGACGTGCCGCACGAGCGTGGTGCCGCCGGCCTCGTCGAGCTGCACCGGCATCAGCCGGGGCGCCATCTCCACGACATGCGTCTCCAAGCCCAGCTGCACAAGGGCGTTCGCCGCCTCCAGCCCGAGGAGACCGCCGCCGATGACCGCACCCCTGGTGGCGGTCGCCGCGGCGTCGCGGATGGCCTCGAGGTCCTCGATGGTGCGGTACACGAAGCAGCCGTCGAGGTCGTGGCCAGGCACCGGGGGCACGAACGGCATCGCGCCCGTCGCGAGGACGAGCACGTCGTAGGCGACGGTCTCGCCTGTGTCCAGGGTGACCCTGCGCCCGGCCCGGTCCACGTGCGTGACGGTGGTGCCGAGCGTGAGCCGGACCCGCGGGTCGTCGTACTCCCCCTCCGGCAGCAGCGACAGCTCGTCAGCACTGGAGGCTGCGAAGAACGACGTCAGCGCGACCCTGTCGTAGGCCGGCCGCGGTTCCTCTCCGACGACGACGAGGTCGAACCGCTCGGTCAGCCCGCGCTCGATCGCGGCCTGCACGAAGCGGTGCCCGACCATGCCGTTCCCGGCGACCACCAGGGTCTGTCGCAGATGCGTCATGGGGTACGTCCTTTCGGTTGCGATGAAGGTAGGTGGCTCACGTAAGGCGGTTGTGTGCTGGATGTTTCGCGGAGGAAAACGCCTTCTCACAGGCGTTCGAGATGCGCGCCGACCAGCTCCTCGACGGTCCGGGCGCACCCGCCACAGCCGGTCGTGGCACGCGTGTCGGCGATCGCGGTCGCGACGTCGGGACAGGAGCGGAGGCGTCCCGCGGTCACGCCGGCGCACGCGCAGACCTCGGCGTCGTCGGACAGCGGCGCGGCGACGGCGGGCACGTCGGCCATCAGCAGCTGAGCCGGCTCCTCGGGGGCGAGGACGGTACGACGGTCGAACAGCTGCGTCAGGAGCCCGACCCGCGAGAGGTCGCCCACCATGACGGCGGCCTCGATCACGCCGCCGTGGACCACGAGCTTGCGGTAGGTCCCGGTGATCGGGTTCGCGACCTCGACGACCTCGCCCTCGGCATGCTCCGGGTCGCCCATGACGGCGACGTCGAGGCCGGTGGCGCGCAGCCGTGCGACGACCCGCGACCCGTCGTACCTCGCGTCCTCCCCTGCGAGCACAGCTGCGAGGACGCCCGCCTGCTCCCACGCCGGAGGCACGAAGCCGGAGGTCCGGCCGGCGTGCTCAGCGCAGTCGCCGATCGCGTGGATGCTCTCGTCGGTGACGGACCGGAGCTGGGCGTCGACGACGATGCCACGGCGGACGAACAGACCGGCCCGCTTGGCGATCGCCGTCGCGGGGCGGCCTCCGGCGGTGAGCACGACGAGGTCGGCGGGCAGCGTGAAGCCGTTGTCGAGACGAAGGCCGTCGTCGGTCATCCGTACCGCGCGGGTGTGCGTGTACACCTCTGTGCCGAGCCGACGCATGCTCCGGGCCAGGACCCGTCCCGCCTGCTCGTCGACCTGCGACGACAGCAGGTGCGACGTCCCCTCGACGAGGTCGACCTCGAGCCCGCGCACCCCCAAGGCGCGCGCGACCTGCAGGCCGAGCAGCCCTCCCCCGACGACGACCGCCCTCCGCGCACCGGGCACGGCGGCGTCGAGCCTCCGGCAGTCCGCCAGCGACCGGAAGGCGTGCACCTTCGGATGCAGCCGGCCCTCCGGCGTGACGAGCCCGCGGATCGGTGGGAGCGTCGGGATCGAGCCCGTGGCGAGCACGAGCCGGTCATAGGGCAGCCGGCGTCCGTCCTCCAGGACCACCTCCCGCGCCGCCCGGTCGACCTCGGCGACCCGCGTGCCCGCCAGCAGCGTCACCCCGTGGTCCGCGTGGAAGTCCCTGTCCTGCAAGGCGATCTGGTCCTCGGGATGGGTCCCCTCGAGGACCGCCGAGAGCAGGATCCGGTTGTACGCCGGCCCCGGCTCGTCGCCGACGACCGTGATGTCGAGGCCCCCGACGTCCCGCGCGACCAGCTCCTCCACCAGCCGGGTCGCCGCCATCCCGTTCCCCACGACGACGACCCTCATGACGCGGTCCGTCCTGCGGAAGTGGTCAGAGACGACAGTTTCCTGGCCCCCGAACCTGCCGTCTGTGACCACTTGCGGTCGGTCTGGCGGACCGCGCTCACCGCGGCCGCGCAGACTTTGAACTCCGGCATCCGCGACGCGGGGTCGAGGGCGTCGTTGGTGAGCAGGTTCGCGCCGACCCAGTGGAACGGCACGAACACCGTGTCGGGCCGGATCGCCGTGCTCAGCCGGGCCGGTGCCTGCATGGTCCCGCGCCGGGTGCTCACGACCAGCCGCTCGCCGTCGGCCACGCCGACCCGCGCGGCCACCATCGGGTGCAGCTCGACAAAGGCGCCGGTGTCGTCGAGGTCGCGGACCCGGCGCGTCTGCGCGCCGGACTGGTACTGCGCGAGGACGCGACCGGTGGTCAGGTGCAGCGGGTACTCCTCGCACGGCGGCTCCGCGGGCCCGCGGTGCCCGACGACGTGGAACCTCGCCCGGCCGTCCGGGGTCGCGAACCGGTCCAGGAACATCCGCTCGGTCCCCGGGTGCTCGGGGTCCGGGCAGGGCCAGAACACCCCCTGCTCCTCGGTGATGCGGGCGTAGTCGATGCCGGCGTAGTCGGCGGGCCCACCGGCCGAGGCCCGGCCGAGCTCGGCGAAGACCGCCTCGGGCTCGGTCTCCAGGACGACGGACGACCCGAGCCGTGCGGCGAGGTCGGCCAGGACGTCGAGGTCGCTGCGCACCCCCTTCGGCGGCTCGACCGCCTTGCGCCGCAGGACCACCCGGCCCTCGAGGTTGGTCATCGTCCCGGTCTCCTCGGCCCACTGGGTCACCGGGAGCACGACGTCCGCACGGGCCGCGGTCTCGGACATCACGACGTCGGCGACGACGAGCAGGTCGAGGGCGTCCAGCCGGGCCGTGACGTGGTTGGCGTTCGGGGCCGACACGACGATGTTCGAAGCGTGCACGAGCAGGGCCTTCGGTCCGCCCTCCGTGCCCAGCGCGTCGAGCAGCTCGTAGGCCGAGACGCCCTTGCCGGGCAGGTCGTCCGGGTCGATGCCCCAGACCCCGGCCACGTGCTCACGGGCGGCCGGGTCCTCGATCGAGCGGTACCCGGGAAGCTGGTCCGCCTTCTGGCCGTGCTCACGTCCTCCCTGGCCGTTCCCCTGACCGGTCAGGCAGCCGTAGCCGGAGTACGGCCTGCCGCACAGTCCCAGGGCGAGCGCAAGGTCGATCCAGGCGAGCACGGTGTCCGAGCCCTGGGCGTGCTGCTCGGCCCCGCGAGCGGTCAGGACCACGGCACGCTCGGCCTCGCCGAGGAGCCGCGCAAGGTCGCGCACCTGGCTCGCGGGCACACCGGTCACCCGCTCGGTGAGCTCGGGCCACCACGACATGACGCTCCGCCGCACGGGCTCGAAGCCGACGGTCCGCTGGTCGACGTACTCCTGGTCGACCCAGCCCCCGGCGACGACCGCGTGGAGGAGCCCCAGCGCCAGGGCCAGGTCCGTGCCCGGCACCGGCTGCACGTGGACGTCCGCACGGTCGGCGGTGGCGGTGCGCCGTGGGTCGATGACGACCACCTTGCCGCCGCGCTCGCGGAGCCGGTCGAGATGCCGTGCGGCCGGCGGCATCGTCTCGGCGAGGTTGGAGCCGACGAGCACGAGTACGTCGGTCTGCTCGATGTCCGCGAGCGGGAACGGGAGACCGCGGTCGACGCCGAACGCCCGGGTGCTCGCCGAGGCCGCCGACGACATGCACCACCGGCCGTTGTAGTCGACCATGCGCGTGCCGAGGCAGGCCCGGGCGAACTTGCCGAGCGTGTAGGCCTTCTCGTTCGTGAGCCCGCCGCCGCCGAACACAGCCACCGCGTCCTTGCCGTGCTCCACCTGGATCGTCTTCAGCCGGGAGGCGACGAGGTCGAGCGCCTCGTCCCAGGTGGCGGCCCGGAAGGTACCCGTCTCCGGGTCGCGCACGAGAGGGGTCGTCAGCCGTTCGCGGTCCCGCAGCAGGGCCGCGCTGGTCCACCCCTTGCGGCACATCGCGCCCTCGTTGACCGGAAACTCGTCCCAGGTCTCGACGGAGGTCTCGCGGCCACGCCGGGTGAGGCTCATGCCGCACTGGAGCGAGCAGTAGGGACAGTGGGTGTGCGTGGCCACGGCTCACACCTGCGCGTGGGCGAGGCTCGGCATCCGCGCGACGAGCACGCGCGAGCGGAGGTAGCACCACCAGGTCAGCCCGGCGCACGCCGCGTAGAAGCCCACGAACGCGTACAGCGCCGCCTCGATCCCGCCCGTGTTGGCGATCGAGATCCCGAAGGAGCGCGGGATCAGGAAGCCGCCGTAGGCCCCGATCGCCGAGATCACGCCCAGGGCCGCTGCGCTCTGCGTCCGGGCCCGCTTCCGGTCGGCCTCGCTGTCGCCGGCACGAGCGCGGAAGATCGCCGGGATCATCCGGTACGTCGTCCCGTTGCCGATCCCGGCGAGGGTGAAGAGCAGCATGAACGCCGCGAGGAACGGCCCGAACGCGTGCTGCCCGACCGACCACACGACGCCCAGCACGCCCACACCCATGGCGAGGAACGTGACCGCCGTGATCCGGGCGCCGCCCCATCGGTCCGCGAGCAGTCCCCCGACCGGTCGGATGAGCGAGCCGACGAGGGCGCCGAGGAAGGCGTACTTCCCCGAGACCTCCGGGAACTGCGTGGACATGAGCAGCGGCATCGCGGCGCCGTACCCGATGAACGAGCCGAACGTGCCGATGTAGAGGAAGGCCATCACCCAGGTCTGCCGGTCCTTGGCGACCTGCAGCTGTTCACGCATCGGCGACCGGGCCGAGCTGAGGTTGTCCATGAACAGCCAGGCGCCGAGCGCCGCGACGAGCGCGAGCGGGGCCCAGACGAGCGCGACGTTCTCGAGGTTGACGGCGCTCGCCGCGCCCACGACGGAGACGCCGACGATGATCGGGGTGATGAACTGCACGGTGCTCACGCCGATGTTGCCGCCGGCTGCGTTGAGGCCGAGCGCCCAGCCCTTCTTGGCGTCGGGGTAGAAGTAGGAGATGTTCGCCATGCTCGAGGCGAAGTTCCCGCCGCCCAGGCCCGCCGTGACCGCGGCGACGACGAACATCCAGTACGGCGTCGCCGGATCGCTCACGCAGACCACCAGCAACGTGCACGGGACCAGCAGCAGCAGCGCGCTCACCACGGTCCAGTTGCGGCCGCCGAAGCGGGCCACCGCGAACGTGTAGGGGAAGCGCATCGTCGCGCCCACCAGGCTCGGCACCGCCGCGAGCCAGAACAGCTGGTTGACCGAGAAGTCGAACCCGGCCTGCACGAGGTACACCGCGCTGACGCTCCACAGCATCCAGACCGAGAAACCGATGTGCTCGGCGAGGATCGACCAGACCAGGTTCCGCCGGGCGACCCTGTTTCCGCCGCCGTCCCAGAACGCCGGGTCCTCGGGCTCCCAGTGGTCGATCCACCTCCCGGTGCGGTGGGGCCTCGACGGCTCGCTCGTGGACGGGGCTGGGGTGGTGTCGGTGACGGTCATGACGGCTCCTGAGATGTCCGGCAGGAGCAGGCCCGGAGCCGCACCCCCTTGTGCGGCTGCCGGGCCTGCGGAACTGATGACCCCAGACGCTAGGAACGCGGTGTTTCGCCGCGGCTGTGCCGATGTGCCCTCGACGTCAACTTCTCCTCACTCCCTCACAGCCGCCTCTCTGGCGTGAGGTCGGCGCCTCGGGCTGAGCCGCTACGGTGTGCGGCGTGACCCAGACCTCCCCCGACCCGGCCTCCGCGCCCCCCGTGCGTACGGCGGTCGTGCTGCTCGCCGCGGGCGAGGGCCGCCGGGTCGGGGCCGGCACCAACAAGGTGCTGCTCCCGCTGCTCGGGGAGCCGGTGTTCACGTGGTCCCTGCGTCACGCGCTGGACCTGCCCGGGGTCACCCACGTCGTGCTGGTGATCCGCCCGGAGGACCGGGCCGAGGTCGACGCAGGTCTCGAGCTCCTCGCGGAGCGGCATCCCGGCGCGCACGTCTGGATCGTCCCCGGCGGCGAGACCCGTCACGGGTCGGAGTGGAACGCGCTGCGAGCTGTCGCGGACGCGGTCGACGCCGGCGAGGTCGACGTCGTCGCGATCCACGACACCGCCCGTCCCCTGGCGGAGGCGGACCTGTTCGAGGCGGTGATCCGGACGGCGCACGCGCACGGCGGAGCGCTTCCGGTGCGCCCACGACGGTCGCTCATCCCCCGTGTCGCGGGCGGCTCTCGCAACAGCGACCTGGTCGGCGTACAGACTCCGCAGGCGTTCCGGGCGGCACCGCTGCTGGAGGCCTACCGGCAGGCCGACCGGGACGGCTTCACGGGCACCGACACGGCCGCGTCGATCGAGAGGTACACCGACCTCGAGATCCACTGCGTCGACAGCCCGGCGACGAACATCAAGATCACCTTCCCCGAGGACGTCGCCCTCGCCGAGCGCCTGCTCCGCAACCGGTAACCCCCGTGCCTATGGGTCGTTGGGAAGGGCATGCACCCGCGCCGCGCCACGAGCCTTCGCCTCCCTGACCACTGCCCTGCTGCTCGCCCTGAGCGGCCTCGCCGCTGCACCCGCGACCGGAGGTGAGGGCGACCCGGTCGACCCCGCCCAGGAGGCGGCCAACTTCGGCAAGCAGGGCGAGCGGGCCCCGGACTACCTGACCCCGAAGGCGCTTGCCGACCAGGCGACCCAGGGCGCGGAGTCGTTCACCGGCGGGCTGGCCGAGCAGGTGACCGACCCGGGCCGGCTGTTCGTCACCGACGTGTGCTGGTCCAAGTCGCTGGCCTGCGGCGGCGACACCCGGCTCGCGCACTGGGAGGAGCGCGGCTACGGCATCGTCGAGCCGGTCCACTTCGTCGCGCGCAACGGCTCCACGATGGCCGGCCACGTCTGGGCGACCAAGGCCGGACCCGCCAAGCGTCCGCTGGTCGTGATCACCAACGGCTCGGTGCAGGCGAGCGAGGAGCTGTACTGGTGGTCCGCGCAGACCCTGGCGAAGGCCGGGTACGTCGTGCTGACCCGTGACCCACAGATGCAGGGGCGCTCGGACACGTTCGGGGAAGGCGAGGACGCCGGTGAGGGCTTCCCGTCGCAGAGCACCGGCGTGACCTTCTTCGACCACACCCAGGACTCACTCGACTTCGCGCTCTCGCGACCGCGGACGCCGTACTGCCCGCGGCCGAGCCGCTCGGGCACCAGCCACTGCGACAAGCAGAAGACTCGCGTCGCCGACGGCCTCGCCACCCGGCACAACCCGTTCTGGCGCCTGGTCGACCGCACCCGGATCGGCCTCGCCGGCCACTCGTACGGCGCCGCCGGGGTGAGCTGGGTCGGCCAGCAGGACCGCCGGGTCGACGCGGTCGTCGCCTGGGACAACCTGTGCGACCCGACGCAGGAGCCGGAGTCGATCAACCCGGCCGAGGACGCCGGCGGCATGGGGTCGGCCTGCCTCAGCGGCGGCCTCGGCAAGCCACGCCTGCGGGTCCCCTCGCTCGGGCTCTCCGCCGACTACCACCTGTTCCCGACGCCCTACACGACCGCGCCCGACCCGCGGGAGAAGACCCTCGCCTCCTACGCGTTCTCGAAGGGCGGAGTCGACACCGGCCAGATCGTGATCCGGGGCGGCACCCACTACGAGTGGTCCTACCTGCCGCTGCCGACCTTCGGGGCGACGCTGCGGGGCATCGACCTCTCGGCCTGGTACACCACCGCGTGGTTCGACAGGTACGTCAAGGGCGACCTCACCGCACAGCGCCGCCTGCTCACCGACCGGTGGCGACGCGACGGCATCGGGGCCTCGGTCGACCCGGGCGGTGACGGCAACCTGTTCAGCTACCACTACCGGTCGCGGCTCGACCTCGGCCACGACGGCGGCCGGCGCGTGCGCTGCGAGAACCTCCGCCGCGGGTGCGGTGCGCTCAGCCCGGCCGACGGGCGCGGGCCGTCGTACTCCTATCTCGCGATCGCGACCAGCAAGGACCGCTGAGGCTCACCGCTGCTCGGGGTGCTCCGCGGCGAGCGCCTCGAGCAGCACCAGCGCCGACTCGTCCTCGACGCGGCGGCCCAGCGCCGGCGCCTGGAGGAAGCGCACCTCGTACCTCTCCCGCAACCACGACACGAGCGCGGGGAAGTCGTCCGCCTCGGGCCAGCCGTCGAGTCCCGCGACCACGGACGCCGGGAGTACGACGGGCGAGGTGACCGTCCAGAGCCCCTCGCGGTCGACGGTCTCCCCCACCACACCGTCACGGGTCGTCTTGATCGTGTCCGTGACCGGCTGCACGCCGACCACGACCACGTCCTCGGACACAGCGAGCTCGACCGCCTCGCGCAGGAACGCGATCGGCGTCAGCGGGCACAGGGGGTCGTGGAGCACGAGCGGCCGCCGGCGGTCGTGGACGTCGGCCAGCTCGACGTTGAAGTCGACGAGCTCGGCTCCGGCGTCCTCGAGGGCGAAGGAGGCGAGCACGACGAGCGGCTCACCGTCGAGGGTCGCGAAGGGCATCGACCCACGGCCGGTGGTGGGCACCTGCCCCATCGCGCGCGGCGGAGCGTCGTCGTCATGCTGGTCGTGGTGCTGCGCCTCGTAGGTGGTCACAGGGTCATGAGACCACGAAGGCCCCCGGGACTGTGATGTCCCGGGGGCCTTGCTGTCATGGGTGTTACGAGGCGAGAACCTCGTCGAGGAGGGCCTCGGCCTTGTCCTCGTTGGTGTGCTCGGCCAGTGCGAGCTCGGAGACGAGGATCTGACGCGCCTTGGCGAGCATCCGCTTCTCGCCGGCGGAGAGACCGCGGTCGCGCTCCCGGCGCCACAGGTCGCGGACGACCTCGGCAACCTTCATCACGTCGCCGGAGTGCAGCTTCTCGAGGTTGGCCTTGTAACGCCGCGACCAGTTGGTCGGCTCCTCGGTGTGCGCCGCGCGCAGCACCTCGAAGACTCGGTCCAGACCCTCCTTGTCGACTACGTCCCGCACGCCCACGAGGTCCAGGTTGCAGGCGGGGACTCGAACGACCAGATCCTGCTGAGCGACGATCCGCAGTACGAGATACTGCTTGTCCTCACCCTTGATCTGGCGGGTCTCGATGTCCTCGATTACTGCGGCCCCGTGATTTGGATAAACAACCGTTTCGCCGACGGTAAATGTCATGTGCCAAGTACCCCTTCCTAGGTGACTAGTCTAACACGGCCCCTCGAGACCCCCTTTTGCGTTTGTGCAGGTCAGACAGCGAATCGGGGCTTGACATAAGGCTGATCCATGTGCCTCGACGGGTTCGCGAACGTCGACGGACGGTGGTCCGGAATGGCCAGAAGCCTTGTAGTTTCGGGCGAACCGCGAGGTGGTCCCCCACTCGTGACTGCCCGTGGTCGATACTGCGACGCATGAAGTACAGGAAGCCGCGGGGAGCGACCCTGTCGCTCGTCATGGCCGGCCATCCCCTTCCCGCGATGGTCATGACGGTGGGACTCGCCGCGGCGGCCGCCCTGACCGGACGGTCCACCCTCGAGGTGGGCCTCGTCGCGGTCACGGTGCTGGCCGGCCAGCTCACCGTCGGCTGGCTCGACGACCTCCTCGACCGCGACCGCGACAAGCAGGTCGGCCGCCTCGACCGACCGGTCGCGCTGGGGTGGATCGACCCCGGCACGGTCGCGTTCTGGATCGCCGTCGCCGTGCTTGCCGTGATCCCGCTCTCGATCGCCAACGGCACCTACGCCGGCCTCGCGCACCTGGCCGCGGTCGCCTCCCTCTGGCTCTACCACCTGTGGTTCAAGAAGACGTTCCTCTCGTGGCTGCCCTACGCCGCGGCGTTCGGCCTGCTCCCGGCCTTCCTGTCGTACGGCGGCCTCGGCGGCGGCATGCACGGCGGCCCGCCCACCTGGGCGATGACCGTCCTGGCGGCCCTCCTCGGCATCGGCGTCCACTTCCTCGTCACGCTCCCCGACCTCGTCCAGGACAACGAGACCGGTGTCCGGCACCTGCCCCTGCGCATCGCCCTGAAGATCGGCGCGACCAAGCTGCTGTGGGTCTCTGTGACGTGGACCGCACTCGTCGTCGCGGGCATCGTCGTGGCAGGGCTCACGGTCGGACTACGCCAGTAGAACGCTAGACTTCTGGCTGTTTTGCAGCAGGTCGAGCCGCCGCCGTAGCCGCCTCGTCCGGACCTGGTCGCGCATCCCGCCCCGTCGCGGCATGCCCTCCGAGAGGAACCGTGGAGAGAAGTGAACGTCACCCTTCGTCGCAGCATCGCAGCAGCCGTCCTGCTCGTGCCGGTGCTGGCCTCGTGCGGCTTCAACGAGCCGACTGACCGCGTGTACACCCCCGGGGTCGGCGTCAACGAGCGCAGCGGGACGGTCGACGTACTCCACGCTCTGGTCGTCTCCGGCGCCGACGGCAGCGGCACGGTCATCGCCGGTCTGTCGAACAACGACCAGGAGGAGGGCGACGCCCTCACCCGCATCTCCGGCTCCGGCGAGGACTCCGGCCTCACGGTCACGCTCGACGGTCCCGTCGAGATCGACCCCGGCGCCTCGGTGCAGCTCGCCGACGAGACCGAGATCTCGGTCGAGGGGGAGAGCATCACGCCCGGCGCTTTCGTCCAGCTGACCTTCGACTTCGAGCGCGGCGAGAGCGTCACCGTCGAGGTGCCGGTCGTCGCCCGCCGCGGCGACTACGCCGAGATCCCGGTCCCGTCGGTCGCGCCCACCACGGCCGCGCCCGAGGAGGAGCACTCCTCCGGCCACTGATCCTGGGTGGTACCGGAGGTATGTGACCTTCCTCCCGTTCAGGCCGTTTGTCCGATGTGACACAGGGCACGTCCCTCTCGGAGATCGTCAGCAGAGGGCTGACGACACGGAGGGAGAACCATGTTGCATCTCGGAAGAGGGCGTCGTCGTGGAGCAGCGACGCTCGCCGCAGGCATCACGGCCGCGGCCATGACACTCGTCGGCGTGACTGCGGGCAACGTCAGCGCAGCGCCGACATCGGTCGGTGACCGGGCGACCACGATCAGCAACGACCTC
This sequence comes from uncultured Actinomycetota bacterium, assembly GCA_963701425.1. Lineage (GTDB taxonomy): Bacteria > Actinomycetota > Actinomycetes > Propionibacteriales > Nocardioidaceae > Nocardioides_C. The sequence goes on from CAVPAG010000008.1 coordinate 271,688, forward strand.
GTTGAGATCGAGCCGGCGAAGGTGACAGGCACCTACACGCACCCGACGACGGGAGAGTCGGGCCGCATCGTCGCGAAGTTCATGCCCACGGAGTTCGTCAACAACGACGGCAGCCTCGAGGTGGAAGGCGTCCTGACCGGCGTCTTCACCGGGAAGCTCCCTGAGGGAACGCCACGGCACTTCAGCGAGCCCTTCACCATGGAGGTCCTTGGCGCGGGCACGCCTGGGGAGGCGACCACCGCCGGCTTCCAGGCCGCGGGATTCACGCCTGCTTCGTCCCACGGTTGCGACATCCTCAACCTCGATCTCGGCCCGCTCGACCTGAACCTGCTCGGCCTCCAGGTCGACCTCGCGCCCGTGGTGCTCGACATCGTGGCCCAGCCGGGCGCCGGCGCCCTGCTAGGAAACCTGCTGTGCGCCGTGGCCGGTCTTCTCGACCCCGGCGCCGGGCTCGGTGACCTCCTCGGGGGCCTTCTCGACGGCGTGGTCGACGCGCTCAACGGCCTCCTCGGCGGCGTCATGGACCTCCAGGCGATCACCGACCTCATCGACCAGATCACAGGGGTCCTTGGAGGACTCACCCAGACCCAGTCCGTCTAGGGCTGGCCAGGAGGCGTCCCGTACCCCCTGACGGGACGTCTCCGAGGCGGGCGCCGGCTCAGCACGAGCCGGCGCCCGTCGTACGTCTCAGGGCCCTTGGGGCCTCGCCGCCTCCGGCACCGCCGGCGCTAGGGTGTGGCGCATGAGTGCTGAGGCCCCGTACACGCTGGTCCTGCTCCGTCACGGCGAGAGCGACTGGAACGCCAAGAACCTCTTCACGGGATGGGTCGACGTGCCCCTCACCGACAAGGGGCGCGACGAGGCGATCCGGGGCGGTTCGCTGATGACCGAGGCGGGCGTGCTGCCCGACGTGCTCCACACCTCGGTCCTGCGGCGGGCCATCGCCACCGCCCAGCTCGCGCTCGACGCCTGCGACCGCCACTGGATCCCGGTCAAGCGGTCCTGGCGCCTCAACGAGCGCCACTACGGCGCGCTCCAGGGCAAGAACAAGAAGGAGACCCTGGAGCAGTACGGCGAGGAGCAGTTCATGCTCTGGCGTCGCTCCTACGACACCCCGCCGCCGCGCATCGACGACGACAACGAGTGGTCGCAGATCGGGGACCGCCGCTACGCCGACCTCCCCGACGAGATCGTGCCCCGCACCGAGTGCCTCGCGGACGTGGTCGAGCGGATGCTCCCCTACTGGTACGACGCGATCGTCCCCGACCTGCGGGCGGGCAACGTGGTGTGCGTCGCAGCGCACGGCAACTCGCTGCGCGCCCTCGTCAAGCACCTCGACGACATGAGCGAGGAGGCCGTCGTGGGACTGAACATCCCCACCGGGATCCCGCTGGTGTACCGCCTCGACCAGAACATGCGGCCCCTCGAGCGCGGCGGCCAGTACCTCGACCCCGACGCAGCCGCCGACGCGATCAAGGCCGTCGCCGCCCAAGGCCGCTGACCGCCTGCCGGGTGGCCCCCTGACCGGCCGCTTCGTCGTTCCCGTTCACATGAACGAGAACGACGCGTTCGAGCAGGATCCGCGTGCCGTTGCCGTTCACGTGAACGGGAACGGCAACGGCAACGGCGGGTGAGTCGGACTACGCCACACGACATGTCGCTCAGCCCTGTGGACAGCGCCTGCAGCACGGGCGGCCGGACTGCCACAGTCTGCGGGTGAACGATCCGGACCTCCCGCACGACCTCGACACACGCCGACCCTTCACGAGGGCGGACGCCATTGCCGCAGGCGTCGATCCCCGGCTTCTGCGCGGCAAGAAGTTCCGCCGCATCTTCAAGGGCGTGTACATCTCGGCTGCAGTCCCCGTCTCACCCCTCCACCGAGTGGAGGCGGCGGTCATCCTCCACCCGCCCGGCGCCTTCGCCAGCCACGTGAGCGCAGCCCGCGTGTACGACCTTCCGGTCCCGCATTTCGCGGACGAGCACGTCAGCGTCTTCGCGGCCGAGGACCGTCGACGCAGACCCGGCATCCAACCTCACGTCCGGCCCCGGTCCTCCGCGGTCGGCCGGCTCCGGGGGATCCGAGTGTCCATGCCCGTCCCGATGTTCATCGAGCTGGCGTCCATGCTCTCGCTCGTCGACCTGGTCATCGTCGGTGACGCACTCGTTCGCAGAAAGTTCGTCACGCGCGAGGACCTGGTCGCCGGATGCAGGGACTCGGCGGACCGTTACGCCGCAGCGGCGCTCACCGCTGCCGAGTTCGTCCGGGCCGAGGTCGACTCGCCGATGGAGACGCGGCTGCGGATGCTCATCGTGCTCTCCGGTCTGCCCGAGCCGCGGGTCAACCTCACCGTCCGCGACCAGCAGGGCAACGTGATCCGCCGCTTCGACCTGTCCTATCCGTCCGTGAAGCTGATCGTGGAGTACGACGGACGGCAGCACGCCGAGGACCCAGGACAGTACGAGTCCGACATCTACAGGCGGGAGGAGCTCGACACCTGGGGATGGCGCATCGTGGTCGTCACGGCGAAGGGCATCTTCCAGCGCCCCGAGGAGACCTTGCTTCGTGTGCGAACCGCCTTGCGCGACCAGGGCGCGGCCGGCGTTCCGCGGCGTTTCGACGACGCCTGGCGAGCGCACTTCCCCATCCAGGAGCCGCTCCGTCGTACGTCGTGATGCTCTGTGGCGCTTGCCTGCTGCCGTGGTCGTTCACATGCGTGGGAACAGCGCGTGACTCGCCCGCCGAGGCGCCGTTGCCGCGCACGTGCGTTGGAATGACGAGGCGCGCGGGAACGGCATGCGGACGGTCGCGGGTCAGGGGGTGAGGGGTGAGCGGAGGAAGTGCAGGAGGCGGGCGCGGTCGCCGTCGAGGGTGATGCTGCGGTGGTCGGGCGAGCGGCGCTTCCAGAGCAGGAGCATCAGGTCGGACGCGGCCGCTCGCACGGTGTCGACCGGCTCGTCGGCGATGCCCACCCGGTCGAGGTCGTCCAGCCGGTGGACGAGGGGCGGGCCGTCGCCCGACACGGACGGGGTCAGCAGCCAGGTGTCGCCGGTGTCCGTCGCGTGGAGCCGGAGCGGAGCGGACAACCTCGCGGGACGTCCCCGGGCGTGCATCCGCGGGAGGAAGACGTCGAGGACCTCGTCGACCCCGTCCGCGGCGAGGAACGCCGGGAGGTCCGACGTACGCCCCAGCGTCTGCTCGAGGTCGACCAGGTGCACGAGGGTCTCGTGGGCCTGCCGGCGCGGCCAGAACGCCTCGGTGCGGTGAGCTTCCGAGAACGTCCAGCACTCGTCGTGGGGCTGTGCGGCGCGGAGCACCTGGAGAAGGTCCTCGGCCTTGCCGGCGTACCACCGCGCGACGGCCTTGGGGCGCTGCGAGGGTGGCTGGTCGTTCTGCTCGGGGGCGCTGCGACCGGTCTCGACGATCGTCGCCGCCCAGGCGTGGACGTTGCCGAGGTGCAGCACGAGGTCGTACGTCGACCAGCGCGGACAAGCGGGCACGCTCGAACCCATGTCGCACGCCGGGATGGTCGCGACGACCTCGGCGGCAGCAGCCGCGAAGGCCGACACGAAGTCGACGGCCGACGCGGCGGCATACCGGGAGAATGCCATGGGCACATCATCCCAGTGCGGGCACTCCTGACAAGCCTCGCCACCACGTCAGCACGGCAAAAGAGCCTCGTCCGGGACCGAAACCGACCAGGACGAAATCCTCCCGAACCTGTCCGAACCCGCCCTATCCCGACGGAGCCGGTCAGCCCGCTCAGGACTCGACGACGGAGGGGTGCTGTCCCGTGACGAGGAAGACGACGCGGCGGGCCAGCGACACGGCGTGGTCGGCGATCCGCTCGTAGTAGCGCCCCAGGAGGGCGATGTCGACAGCCGGCTCGACGCCGTAGGGCCACTCGTCGCTCAGCATCTGGAGGAAGGACGAGCGGCGGAGCTGGTCCATCTCCTCGTCGCACTTCTCGAGCTCGATCGCCGCCTCGACGTCGCGGTCGGCGATGACGTTCTCGACCTTGCGGACCATCTCCTCGGCCACCTCGGCCATCCGCTTGATGGTCGGGAGCATCTCCGCCGGGGATGGCCACGTCGGGCACGCGGAGGCGGGCGATCTTCGCGACGTGCACGGACAGGTCGCCCATCCGCTCGAGGTCGGAGACCATCCGGAGGGCGGCGACGAGCATCCGCAGGTCTCCCGCGACGGGCTGCTGGAGGGCGAGCAGCTCGAAGCTCAGCTCCTCGATGCGGTCACGCTCGGAGTCGATGTGGGCGTCGTGCGAGATGACCTGCTCGGCGATCTCCGCGTCGGCCTCGAGGAGGGCTCTGGTGGCCTGGCCGACGGCGGTCCCGACCTCGTGGGTCATGGTCACGAGCTCGTCGACGACGGCGTCCAGCTGGTCGTAGTAGGCATCACGCATGGGGTACACCGTAGTAAGCCACGGCGACCAACGGGAGTTGCGGCGTGAACTGAAGGTGAACAGTCGCGGAATCCCGACCCCGTCGAGCCCCTGACCAGGGGGTTCATGGAGGGGCGTCTGCGTACGATCTGGGTGTGGACCCGACGACCCAGGCCCTCCTGTTCGCGCTGCTCGGTGCAGTGCTGGGCGGTGGCGTCGTCTTCGCGTGGCGGTTCAGCGAGGAGCAGCAGCAGCGGGTGGCGGCCCACGAGGAGCCGGCTGTCCCGACCGGCGTCGCGACCGTGCTGAGCGTCCTGCGCAGCAGCGCCCTGCTGGTCGACGAGAACGACGAGGTGCTGAAGGCCTCCGCGCCTGCGCACGCGCTGGGCCTCGTGCGGGGCAAGCAGATCGCCGTCGAGGACCTCGCCGACCTGGTGCGTCAGGTACGCCGCGACGGCCAGATCCGCGAGACCGAGCTCCGACTTCCGGGTGGCAGCGGCCGGCCGAGCCACGTCACCGCCCGGGTCGCTCCCCTGAGCTCGCGACTCGTGCTCGCCCTCGTCGAGGACCGCACCCGCGAGCGTCGGGTGGAGGCGATCCGGCGCGACTTCGTGGCGAACGTCTCCCACGAGCTCAAGACGCCGGTCGGCGCGATCAACCTCCTCGCCGAGGCGGTGCAGGAGGCCGCCGAGGACCCCGAGGCCGTGCAGCGGTTCGCCTCGCGGATGCAGATGGAGGCCGAGCGGCTCAACCGGCTGGTCCAGCAGATCATCGAGCTCTCGCGGCTCCAGGGCGACGAGCCCCTCGAGCAGCCGGCACCGGTCGAGGTCGACGAGATCATCGCGCGGGCGATCGACGCCTGCTCGATCGACGCCACCGCGAAGCAGATCAGCGTGGTCGACAACGGCGAGCGCGGCCTCGAGGTGCTCGGCAGCGAGGACCAGATAGCCGTCGCCGTGGGGAACCTCGTCGCCAACGCGGTGACCTACTCCCCCGACGGCTCCAACGTGGTCGTCGCTGCGCGTCCGGCCGACTCGATGGTCGAGATCACGGTGACCGACCAGGGCATCGGCATCCCCGCGGCCGAGCTCGACCGGATCTTCGAGCGCTTCTACCGCGTCGACCCTGCACGACACAGGTCCACCGGTGGCACCGGCCTCGGCCTCTCCATCGTCAAGCACGTCGCGGCGTCCCACGGCGGTGAGGTGCGCGTCTGGTCCTCCCCGGGCCAGGGGTCGTCGTTCACGCTGACCCTGCCGCGCAAGATCCACAGCGTGGAGACAGAGGTACGTCGGACGGGGCGAGCCGACAAGAGCAGCGCCCGCCCGTCGACGTACCCCCAGAACCGACCCAGCCAGGAGGCACGCCCGTGACCCGGGTACTCGTCGTCGAGGATGAAGAGAGCTACAGCGACGCGCTCGCGTACATGCTGCGCAAGGAAGGGTTCGAGGTCGGCATCGCCAACACCGGACCCGACGCGATCGCGGAGTTCGACCGGGCGGGCGCCGACATCGTCCTGCTGGACCTGATGCTGCCGGGGATGCCCGGGACCGAGGTGTGCCGGGTGATCCGGCAGTCGTCGAACGTCCCGGTGATCATGGTCAGCGCCAAGGACAGCGAGGTGGACAAGGTGGTCGGCCTCGAGCTCGGGGCCGACGACTACGTCACCAAGCCGTACTCCCCGCGCGAGCTCGTCGCCCGGATCCGGGCGGTGCTCCGGCGCGGCGTCGAGCCGGACCTCGCCCCCGCGACCCTGGAGGCCGGGCCGGTGCGCATGGACGTCGAGCGCCACGTCGTGACGGTCGGCGGCGAGGAGACGAAGCTGCCGCTGAAGGAGTTCGAGCTGCTCGAGATGTTCCTGCGCAACCCGGGGCGGGTGCTCACCAGGGGGCAGCTGATCGACCGGGTCTGGGGTTCGGACTACGTGGGCGACACCAAGACGCTCGACGTACACGTGAAGCGGCTGCGGGCCAAGATCGAGCCCGACCCGGCCCACCCGACGTACCTGATCACCGTCCGGGGCCTCGGCTACAAGCTCGAGGTCTGAGGCGGCGCGACCAGCTCCGCGAGAGGTCACTCGGTCGGCGCCGGGGGCTCCTCGCCCTTCTCCAGCCAGCCGCGGAACGCCTCGAGGTTGCGGGTCGACTCGCCCCGCGACTTGCGCCACTCCCACTCGCGCCGGATCGAGCTGGCGAAGCCGAGCTCGAGGATCGTGTTGAACGACTCGTCGGCGTACGACAGCACGGAGCCGAGCAGCCGGTCGATCTCCTCGGGGGTCACCGAGGACAGCGGCAGCCGGCTGTCGAGGTAGATGTCGCCCATGTGGTCGAGGGCGAACGCGACGCCGTACAGCTTGAGGTTGCGCTCGAGCAGCCACCGGTAGACCCGCTCGTGGTTCTCGTCGGGCCGGCGGGCGACGAACGCGTGGACCCCGAGGGCGTGCTCGCCGACGTCGAAGCGGCACGGCGTCTGGAGCTTCTTCTCGCCCGGCAGGACGACGGTGAACATCCCTGGCGAGATCTCCTTCCACTCCAGCTCGTGGGCGTCGAAGACCTCGCGCAGCGTCGCCGCCGCGGCGGCCTGTACGTCGTTCTTGGTGCGCTCGGTCACCCGGCCAACCCTTCCAGGTCTCTGCGCATGGCGGCACTGGCCTGGCGGTACACCTCGACCGTGCGCTCGGCGGTCATCTCCCAGGCGAAGCCGGCCGCCTGCTTCAACGCACCCGTGGAGAGCTCGTCGCGGAAGGCCGGCTGGTGGAGCACCCGCTCGAACGCCCGGGCGTAGTCGGCCGGGTCGTGCCCCTCGACGAGCAGCCCGGAGCGGCCGTGGTCCACCGCGGTCGTGAGGCCGCCCACGGCAGCGGCCACGACCGGCGTACCGGCTGCCTGGGCCTCGACGGCGACCAGGCCGAAGGACTCGTTGTACGACGGGACGCACACGAGCGTCGCGGCGGAGTACCAGTCGACCAGCGTCGACTGCGCCACCGGGGGCACGAACCGGACCACGTCGTCCAGGCCGAGCGAGGTGGCGAGCTGGGCCAGGGACTCGGGGTGCTCGAGGCCGCTGCCGGACGGACCGCCCACGACCGGGACGACGAGACGCTCACGGAGGGACGGGTCACGCTCGAGCAGCACCGCCACGGCCCGCAGCAGCACGTCGGGCGCCTTCAACGGCTGGATCCGGCCGGCGAACATCAGCACGTGCGCGTCGCGGGGCAGGCCCAGGCGGGCGCGGGCCACGGCCTGGTCGACCGGGCGGAACACGTCCAGGTCGACGCCCGGGTGCACCACCTCGACCCGGGTCGGGTCGGCGTCGTAGAGGTTGACCAGCTGCTTGGCCTCGATGTCGGTGTTCGCGATGAGCATGTCGGCGGCCTCGACCACCTGCTCCTCGCCGATCACGCGCGCCATCGGCTCGGGGGTGTCGCCCTCGGCGAGCATCTCGTTCTTGACCTTGGCCATGGTGTGCATGGAGTGCGCCATCGGCACGCTCCACCGGTCGCGGACGAGCGCGCCGACCTGGCCGGAGAGCCAGTAGTGGCTGTGGACGAGGTCGTACCAGCCCTGCTCGTGCCCTGCCTCGGCCCGGAGCACCTCACGGGCGAACGAGCACAGCTGCGGCGGGAGGTCCTCCTTGCGCAGGCCCTCGAACGGCCCGGCGTGGACGTGGTGCACGTGCACGCCGGGCGCCGCCTCGACGACCGGCGGCAGCTTCGACGAGGTCGCCCGCGTGAAGATCTCGACCGCGATGTTGCGCTCGGCCAGCCGCTTGGACAGCTCGAGGACGTACACGTTCATGCCGCCTGCGTCGCCCGTCCCCGGCTGGTCGAGCGGGGACGTGTGCAGGCTGACCATCGCGACGCGCCCCAGGACGGGACGGCTCGCGGGCGCGACTGGTGTGAATCTCACGAAACGGCATACCTCCGGTGGGTCAACCACCGGCGATTGTTCCCCATTCCCTGCGCGGGACACCTGCCAGGCGGCGCGCAGCGAGTACGACGGCCGGGGTGACCCGCTCGACGAGCTGCCACAGGACCACACCGGCGAGCAGCGACAGGACCGTCGCGAGCCACGGGATGTGGTGCTCGAGGTACGGGTAGACCTGCCAGTGCACGAGGTAGATGTAGAGCGAGGCACCGGCGAGCGCGGCGAGCACCCGGGCGGCCGCTGCCGGGACCCGGACCGACGTCACCCACACGAGCGCGAGCATCCCGCCGACGACGATCGCGTCGCGGGTGGGGTCGTCGAAGAAGCCGGGGACCGTCACGACCACGGCGGCCGACACGAGCACGCGCTGCCACGTGGCGGTCGCCTTCACCGTCGCCCAGCCGAGGGCGAAGAGCCAGAACACGACGTTGGCTCGGTGGATCACGTCGCCGCCCATGACCTCGACCACCTCGTAGCGGGTCAGGAGGCCGAGGCCCGCGAGCATCATCGGCAGCCAGAACGACCAGCGCCGCTCCGCCTTGTCGACGACGGGCAGCGCCATGACCAGGGTCAGCGCGAGCAGCGTGTAGACGAGCGCCTCGATGAACCAGTAGTGCCACGCAGGCTCGGTCCACTCCCGGGAGCCGAGGACGCCGTTGAGCAGGAGCGCGTTCTTCAAGCCCAGACCCGCGGTGTACGTCGCAACGATCCCGATCAGCAGCATCGAGGGCACCGCGACGCGCGCGATGCTGGATGCCATGTGGCGCAGCCGGTCGGCGCGCGGCGCGGCGGTCAGGTGGAAGCGTCCGAAGTTGAAGCCGGCGACCCCGAGCAGCACGTGCGCACCGCCGAGCACCACGAACAGGTTCGCGTGCGACCCGACGATGGCCACGATGGCCAGGGCCCGGAGCAGGACGTTCATCTCGAGCGAGCGGCCGGGCCTGGCCCCACCCTCGCGCGGGACGAGCTCGCCGATCGGCGTGACGTGCCAGCTCGGCGGGAGGTGTCCCAGGACCTCCTCGACGCGGATCGACATCTCCACGTAGGAGAGCGAGTCGCCCTCGAGCGAGACGAACGAGTCCTCGTCGCGGACGACGTCGCGCCGGAGCACCTCCGCGTAGACCTCGCGCAGCCGCGCGGCCGTCGTACGGGGGTCTGCGGCTTTCCCCAGGGCCCTTGGGAAAGCGTCACTCCCCGTCGGAAATTCCCTAAGGGAAGTGCTGCTTTCCCCAGGGACCTTGGGAAAGCTCCCACCCGCCAGCGCCGCCACCGCGCGGTAGTCGGGCTTGCCGTTGGGCAGCCGCGGGACCTCGCGGACCGGGCAGACCGCGACCGCCCCGGGCGGCAGGCCGGCGTGCTCCTTCGCGACCGCGGCGACCCGCGCGACGTCGACCGGGGCGGCGTCGTCGGAGGCCGCCACCACCAGGCGCTCCCCGGTCGGCCCCTCGGCCGCGGCGCAGGCGACGAGCATCCCCTCGGCGGCGTAGACCCGCTCGACCTGGTCGAGGTCGATGCGCAGCCCGAAGATCTTGGCGAACCTGTTGCGGCGGCCGACGAGCTCGTACAGGCCGTCCGGGGTACGACGCGCGACGTCACCGGTGCGCAACGAGGTGGTGACCCGGCCGAGGGCGAGGTCGGCGGGTGTCTCGGCGTACCCGAGCATCACGTTGGGGCCGTCGTAGACGAGCTCGCCGACCTCGACGTCCTCACCGGCCGAGCGCGACAGCGGCAGCTCCGGCAGCGGCTCGAGGTGGAAGGAGCCGCGCGGCACCGGGACCCCGATCGACCCGGGCGAGGTGAGCGCGAGGTCCGGAGGGAGGTACGCCATCCGCGCCGTGGCCTCGGTCTGGCCGTACATCACGAACAGGTCCCACCCGCGACGGCGGCCGAGCTCGGCGAAGCGGCGGACCCGGTCGGGAGCGAGGCGGCCGCCCGCCTGCGTGACGTAGCGCAGCGACGGCAGCTCCATGTCCTCGAAGCCCACCCGCTCGAGCAGGTCGAAGGTGTAGGGCACCGCGGCGAACGTCGTGGCGCCGGCGGCCCGGAAGGCGTCCCAGAAGCAGGCGTCGACCACCGACAGGTCGGTGAGCATCACCGACGCGCCCCTGAGCAGGTGGCTGTTGATGACCGAGAGGCCGTAGCAGTAGTGCATCGGCAGGGTGGTCGCCGCGACGTCGGAGGGCCGGATCGCGAGGTACTCCGCGATGGAAGCGGCGTTGGCCGGACGTTCTCGGCCGAGAGCCGGACCAGCTTCGGGGACCCGGTCGACCCCGAGGTGGAGAGGAGCAGGGCGAGGTCGGGGTGGAGGTCGTGGGCGGTGCCGGCCCGTCGCTCGGCGATCCCGCCGCCGGGTCCCGCGACGACGTCGGGGTCGTAGGCGTCGACCACCGCCGAGAGGTTGCCGGGGTTGTCGCCCGGGACCAGGATCACGGGGTGTCCCGCGGAGAGCGCGGCGAGGTAGGTGACCAGCGCCTCGACGTGGTTGGCACCGGCCAGGAGGACGAGGCGACGCGTCGGGCCGAGCGTCGCGGCGCGCTCCGAGACGAGCCCCGCCAGCGCGGCGTAGGTGATCTCGTGCTCCGGCGTACGCAGCGCGACGCGGTCGCCGAAGGCCGCGAGATGAGCGGCGAACGGGACCGTCGACGGGGCAGCGGTGGGAGCCAGGCGCACCGCGCGAGTTTATTAGGTAAGCCTTACCTCAGGCAAAGTGATGCGTGGCACAGGTCTAGCGGGCCGCGCGACGCCCCCGCGCCGGAGGCTTCGGCTTCTCGACCGGCTCCGGCCGGTGCCTGCCGAACCCCCACAGCCCCATGAGCACCGCGATCACCGCGGCCACGAGGACGCTCACCTCGTCGCGGAACCACGACTCACCGCCGTAGACGCCCTTGACTCCCTGGTCCAGCAGCATCCAGACCATCAGCACCAGCAACGGTGTGGCCACCGCGACCACGCCCCGCAGCCACACGGGCGCCCTCTCGACCAGGGTGTAGCCGGCCGCGGCCAGCGCGACCGCGAACGCCGCCCACCCCACGATGTCGAGGATTCCGACCAGGCCTTCGTCGGTGTTCTCGCCGCCGCTGAGCCAGATCAAAAAGACCTTCGCCAGCCAGCCGACGCCCCCTACGACGGCCGCAATCGACGCAATTCTCCTCGGATCCATGGGGACAGTCTGCCCCCGAACCTGCCGGGGCGCACCCCCCGCCCACCTGCCAGAATCGCCCCATGTCCGCAGCCCAGGAGACCCAGCGCAAGACCGCCGTCGTCACCGGCGCGAGCAGCGGCATCGGCGCCGCCACGGCCCGCCGCCTCGCCGAGGAGGGCTATCACGTGGTCTGCGCCGCGCGCCGTGCGGACCGGGTCGCGGCCCTGGCCGTCGAGATCGGGGGTACGTCGATCGCCTGCGACGTGACCTCGACCCAGGACGTCGCGGCGCTCGCAGCCGAGGTCGGGCCGAGGCTCGACGTACTCGTCAACAACGCCGGGGGTGCCATCGGGGCCGAGCCGGTCGCCGAGGCCGACCCGGACGACTGGCGGGCGATGTACGAGGTCAACGTGATCGGCCTGCTCAACGTCACCAAGGCGCTCCTGCCCGCGCTCGTCGCGAGCGGTGACGGCGTACTGGTCAACGTCGGCTCGACGGCCGGGCGGATCGCCTACGAGGGCGGCGCCGGCTACACCGCGGCCAAGCACGGCACCCAGGTGGTGACCGAGACGCTGCGGCTCGAGCTCGTCGGCCGGCCGGTCCGGGTCACCGAGATCGCACCGGGCATGGTGCGGACCGACGAGTTCTCGCTCAAGCGGTTCGGCGGCGACGAGGAGAAGGCCGACGCGATCTACGCCGGGGTGCCCGACCCGCTCGTGGCCGAGGACATCGCCGACGCGATCGCCTGGGTGGTCACCCGGCCGTCCCACGTCAACATCGACGAGCTGGTCATCCGGCCGCGCGCCCAGGCGGCCCAGCACAAGGTGCACCGGGTCTTCGACTGAAGGGGTGCGGGGGCGCCGTCCCTGCTGCTAGAAACACACGCGCCCCCGCACCCGGATTCACCTCAGAACCGGGTCTGAGGGGAGTCCGACGACCACGCCTGGGTCCGGGCGGGGTCCTGCCCCAGGCTCGGGTCCGGGGCGTGGTCGCCGTTGCTGTAGGAGCCCGTCGAGTAGCCGCCGGTCGAGTAGCCGGAGCGGCTCGAGCTCATCTCGTGCTCCGCACGGGCGCGACCGGTCTCGAGGTCACGCCGGGCCTGCTCCTTGTGCTCCTTGCCCTTGCGGTACGCGTCCTCGAGCATGCGGCCGGCGAGGTCGCGGCCACCGAGGCCGAAGGCGAGCGCGAGACCGAGGGCCAGCGCGAACATCGTGGCGGCGAAGGCGATCCGGACGATCTCCTCGGCGATCATCAGCTGCTCGAGGATCATGAACATCGCGATGATCATGACCAGCGCGGGCACGACGGCCGCGACGATCTTGCCGGTCGGGGTGTCGCCCATGACCTTCGTGACGCCTCGGGCCACGGCCCCGGCCAGCACGGCGGCGACGACGAAGATCACGATCGCGACGATGACGTTCGGCAGGTAGGCGAGCACGTCGTTCATGAACGTGGTGAGCGCCGGGATCTTCAGCGCGCCGATCCCCGCGAAGAGGAAGAACGCGAAGATCAGCACGAAGACCAGCTTCGAGATGCCGCGCGAGGGCCTGGCCCCTGACATGACGGACTCGACGTACTTGTTGGCGTCCGACTCGTGGAGCTTCTGGTCGATGCCGCTCTTCTCGAGGAGCTTCTGCACCGCGGTCGCGGCGAGCTTGGCGACGACGTAGCCGACGAGCAGGATGACGAGGAAGCCGAGCAGGTTCGGGAGGAAGCCGAAGAAGCTCTCCCAGGCTCTGTTGAAGCTTTCGCCGATGTCCATACGGGGGTTCTCCTAGGTGCGGGTGCGGTGGGACACCGTGGCGTACCCCTGACCAGACCGGGCAAACGCGGAGAACCATCGAGTACGCCCGATCAGGGGACCGTCCCGGACCACGCGCTCAGCCGGCGGCGTCGACCGCGGCGTCGACGGCCGGCGGGAGTACCTCTCCGGCGCGGCCGCGCACCACGAGGGTCGCGATGTCGTCGAGGGGCGTCGGCTCGTCGTTGACGATCACCAGCGGTACGCCGGACCGCACGGCCGCGAAGGGGAGGTCGGCCGCCGGGCGCACCTGCAACGACGAGCCGACCGCGAGCATCAGGTCCCCGGTCGTCGCGAGCTCGGCCGCCCGCTCCAGCACGCCCGGGAGGAGGATCTGGCCGAACGACACCGTGGCGGACTTCACAAGCCCGCCGCACTCGGGGCAGGCGGGGTCCGGGTCGCCGGCGTCGAGCCGCTCGAAGGCCCAGGTGTACGCCGCGGTGAAGCCGCACCCGTCAGGCATCCCCTGTCGTGGCGCGTGCCCGATGCAGATCACCTCGCGCGCGGTGCCGTGGATCTCCACGACGTCCGTGGAGCCGGCGAGCTGGTGCAGGCCGTCGATGTTCTGCGTGATCACGCCGTGCGCCCGCCCCGCGGCCTCGATCCGCGCGATGGCCCGGTGGGCCGGGTTCGGCATGACCTCGCGGGCGAAGAACTCCCGCCTCATGGCCCAGGCGCTCGCGCGGACGTCCGCCGAGTCGACGTACCTGTCGAAGGTGAAGTCGCGCGGGTCGTACCGCGTCCACACACCGCCCGGCGAGCGGAAGTCGGGGATGCCGGACTCGGTGGAGACGCCTGCGCCCGTGAACGTGGTGACGCGCCGGCTCGCGGCCAGGAGGTCGGCCAGCTCGGCGATCGGGTCGTGTCGAGGTCACGGGTCCGAGGCTACTTCGCGCCGCCCTGCGGCCTCAGCCCTCGCCGAAGCGGGGCTTCTCCTTGGCGAGGAACGCGCGCACGCCCTCGCGGAAGTCCGGGGCGCCGTAGACCTTCTCCAGCCGCTCCACATCGTCGGCGGGCGAGACCTCCAGTGCATCGGAGCGGCGGAGCAGCTGCTCCTTCGTGGCGGTGATGGTCATCGCCGAGGCCCGGTCGATGCCCGAGGCGAGCTCGCGCACCTCGTCGTCGAGCCGGTCCGCCTCCACCACCGCCATGACAGCGCCCACGGCGTAGGCCCGCTCGGCGTCGACGAGCCGCGAGGCGAGCAGCATCTCGCGGGTCAGCGACTCCCCGAACAGGGTCGCGCAGCGGTAGACGATGAACGCGGAGAGGGCGTTCCCGAGGGTGCGGGCGATCGGGTACCCGAAGCGTGAGCCCTCCGTGGCGATGCGCAGGTCGCAGTGGGTCGCGACGGCGAGCCCGCCCCCGACGCAGATCCCCTCGACGGCCGCGACCGTGACCTGCGGCAGCTCGGCGATCGCCCTGAGCACGCGGCCGACCTTCGCCTCGTAGGCGACCCCGTCCTCGCCGTGGCTCAGCGTGGTGAACTCCGAGATCTCGTTGCCCGCGGCGAACGCGCGCCCGCCGGCTCCGCGGAAGACGACCACCCGTGCGGTCGGGTCCTCGCGGAGCTCGGCGCACACCTGGAGCAGTCCCTCGTAGGTGCCGCTGGTGAAGGCGTTGTGCCGCTCGGGACGGTTGAACACCACCTCGACGAGGTGGCCCGCCCGGCGTACCAGCAGGTCCCCGTCGGCCAGTCGCAGCTCGTCGTACTCGATCTCTGAGGTCACGGCGGACAGCGTAGGCGTCGGCCCCGGCGAGGTCGGCGCGGTCCCGGTCAGCGGAAGCCGGCGGGCCGGTGCGGGACGTAGGGCTCCTCCAGGAACGAGGTCTCCTCGTAGCTGAGCTCGAGGTCGAGGGCCGCGACCGCGTCCTCGAGGTGCTCGGGCCTCCGGGCCCCGACGATCGGCGCCGTGACGGCCGGCTGCTGCACGAGCCAGGCCATCGCGACCTGCGCCCTCGGCACCCCGCGCTGGGCCGCCACCTCGCCGACCCGGTCCACGATGGCGCGGTCCGAGGCGGCGGTGTACAGGGCGCGGCCGAACGCGTCGGACTCCGACCGCGGCGTGGTCTCGTCCCACTCCCGGGTGAGCCGGCCGCGGGCGAGCGGGCTCCAGGGCAGGACCGCGATCTCCTGGTCCTCGCACAGCGGCAGCATCTCCCGCTCCTCCTCGCGGTGGAGCAGGTTGTAGTGGTCCTGCATGGAGACGAAGCGGGTCCAGCCGTTGAGGTCGGCGGTGTAGAGGGCCTTGGAGAACTGCCAGGCGTACATCGACGAGGCGCCGATGTAGCGGGCCTTGCCGGCCTTCACCACGTCGTGCAGCGCCTCGAGCGTCTCCTCGATCGGGGTGTCGGGGTCCCAGCGGTGGATCTGGTAGAGGTCGACGTAGTCGAGGCCGAGGCGCGTCAGGCTGTTGTCGATCTCGCTCATGATGTGCTTGCGCGAGAGTCCGCCGCCGTTGGGCCGCCCGGGGTTCATCTCGCCGTGCACCTTGGTCGCGATGACGACCTCGTCGCGGCGGGTGTACTCCTTCAGCGCCCGGCCGGTGATCTCCTCGCTCGACCCGGCCGAGTAGACGTTCGCCGTGTCGAAGAAGTTGATGCCGAGCTCGACGGCCTGCTTGATCAGGGGGCGGCTCTCGTCCTCGGTGAGGCTCCAGGCCTGTTTGCCGCGGTCGGGCTCGCCGTAGGTCATCATGCCGAGGCAGATCCGGGACACGTCGAGGCCGGTGCGGCCGAGCTTCACGTACTCCATGCCTCCTGACAGTACGACGGTCAGGGGACCGCCGCAGGCAGGTCGTCGCCCCGCGCGATTCGGCTCGTCGTCGTGGCGCCGGTAGACTTGGGGGACCCCTCCTGCGATGTCAGCCGACGTCGCTGCCCCGCGGCCGGTACGACATCCTCGGCGCAGGGCTCCCCGATCGAAAGCGATAACGGTCTCAGCATGTCCGAGAACACCACCCGTAAGAGCCGCAACGACCTGCGCAACGTCGCGATCGTCGCGCACGTCGACCACGGCAAGACGACCCTCGTGGACGCGATGCTGTGGCAGGGCGGCGCCTTCGGCGAGCACCAGCACGTCGACGAGCGTGCGATGGACTCGGGTGACCTCGAGCGCGAGAAGGGCATCACGATCCTCGCGAAGAACACCGCGATCCGCTACACCGGCGCGGCCGCCAAGGACGGCCCGATGACGATCAACATCATCGACACCCCGGGCCACGCCGACTTCGGCGGCGAGGTCGAGCGCGGCCTGTCGATGGTCGACGGCATCGTGCTCCTCGTGGACGCCTCCGAGGGGCCGCTCCCCCAGACCCGGTTCGTGCTCCGCAAGGCCCTCAACGCCGACATGCCCGTCGTGCTCGTCGTCAACAAGGTCGACCGCTCGGACGCCCGCATCAGCGAGGTCGTCGACGAGACCTACGAGCTGTTCATGGACCTGCTCGACGACAGCCACAGCGCCGACGCGCTCGACTTCCCGGTGGTCTACGCCAGCGCGAAGGCCGGCCGCGCCTCGCTGGAGATGCCCGCGAACGGCGGTCTCCCGGACAGCGACAACCTCGAGCCGCTCTTCCAGACCATCATCGACACGATCCCGGCGCCGGTGTACCACGAGGCCGCCCCGCTGCAGGCGCACGTCACCAACCTCGACTCCTCGCCGTTCCTCGGCCGCCTGGCCCTGGTGCGCGTCAAGGAGGGCACCCTCAAGAAGGGCCAGCAGGTCGCGTGGATGAAGCGCGACGGGTCGGTCCAGAACGTCAAGATCACCGAGCTCCTCGTCACCGAGGGCCTCGAGCGCAAGCCGGGCGAGTCCGCCGGGCCCGGCGACATCGTCGCGATCGCGGGCATCCCCGAGATCATGATCGGCGAGACCCTGGCCGACCCCGACAAGCCCGAGGCGCTGCCGCTGATCACCGTCGACGAGCCGGCGATCTCGATGACGATCGGCACCAACACCTCCCCGCTCGCCGGCCGCGTGAAGGGCTCGAAGGTCACCGCCCGCCTCGTGAAGGACCGCCTCGACTCCGAGCTGGTCGGCAACGTCTCGATCAACGTGCTCCCGACCGAGCGTCCCGACGCCTGGGAGGTCCAGGGCCGTGGAGAGCTCGCGCTCGCGATCCTCGTCGAGCAGATGCGTCGTGAGGGCTACGAGCTCACCGTCGGCAAGCCCCAGGTGGTCACCAAGACCATCGAGGGCAAGCTCTACGAGCCCGTCGAGCGGCTGACCATCGACGCTCCCGAGGAGTACCTCGGCACGATCACCCAGCTCCTCGCCGTCCGCAAGGGCCGCATGGAGCAGATGACCAACCACGGCACCGGCTGGGTCCGCATGGAGTTCCTGGTCCCGGCCCGTGGCCTGATCGGCTTCCGCACCGAGTTCCTCACCGACACCCGCGGCACCGGCATCGCGCACCACGTGTTCGAGGGCTACGAGCCGTGGGCCGGCGAGATCCGCTCCCGCGCCTCCGGGTCGCTCGTGTCCGACCGCGCGGGCGCCGCGACGTCGTACGCGATGACGAACCTTCAGGAGCGCGGCACGATGTTCGTCGAGCCGACCACCGAGGTGTACGAAGGCATGATCATCGGCGAGAACTCTCGCGAGGACGACATGGACGTCAACATCACCAAGGAGAAGAAGCAGACCAACGTCCGCTCCTCCACGGCCGACAACTTCGAGAAGCTGATCCCGCCGAAGAAGCTCTCCCTCGAGCAGTGCCTGGAGTTCTGCCGCGAGGACGAGTGCGTCGAGGTCACCCCCGAGGCGGTCCGGATCCGCAAGGTCGTGCTCGACCAGAACCTCCGGGCCCGTAGCGCTGCCCGCGCCCGCCGCCAGGGCTGAGTCGCCGGGGAGCCCGGATCTGAGTAGCAGCACCTAGGCCGGGTCAGGTACTCCTCCGGATCCCCCGCACCCCGCCGCCCGGCCAGAGTGGGACCCATGAGCACTCCATCGACCTCCAAGACCACGTCGGCGTTCTACGTCCAGGCCGGGCTCTCCTTCGCCGTGGCCGTGGGCGCACTGATCGTCGGCATCGCCTACCTGCCCGTCGACCCGTGGATGCGCGCCTTCCTCGGGCTCGGCAGCCTCTTCCTCGTGACGTCCTCGTTCACCCTGGCGAAGTGCGTGCGCGACGCCCAGGAGAGCAGCCAGATCGTGACCCGGCTCGACCAGGCGCGGGTGGACAAGATCCTCGCCGAGCACGACCCGTTCGCCCTGCAGGCCTGACGAGTCACCGCCCGTTCGACGTGCACTCGGGGCGCATCGCCCGGGGGTTCAGGCGGAGAGCTGGTCCTCCGCGTCGCCGAGTGCACGTCGAGACGGCTGTCCGGTGAGCAGCTGTACGGCGCTGACCAGGACGTCGCGGACGTAGGCAGGCTCGAACATCACGTGCTCCCAGGCGAACCGGAGAACGAGCCAGCCGTCGAGGACGAACGCGTTGTAGCGCTCGCAGTCGCGCTTGAGGAGCCGGCGCAGGCCGTGGAACTCGAACGACTCGGCCTCGAGCACCACCCCACGTCCGGTCGACGAGGTCGGCGCGCCCGGTCTCGGCAACCCACACCTGAGGGCGTACGTCGAGCCCCGGGACCTCGAGGGCGATGGCCCGGAGCACTGACTCGAACGGGTTGTCCGCGAGGGGGCTCGCCTCCGTCACGACCCGCAGACACCGAGCTCGGTACCTGGCCGGCATCTGCTGCGGCAGCGAGGAGCAGCTGCGCCCTCGTCACGTCGCCACCGCGCAGCGCGGAGTCGGCGATCGCCAGCGCCTCGTCGAACGGCATCCGACTCGCACAGTCCATCACCGTCCGGACGAATCCCGTCGCCGGGCCCTCCCGGTCGACCTCCGGCACATCGACGTACCGGAGCCGCACGCCCCTTCGCCGATCCTTGGTGACCTTGCGGTTGCGAGGGACCACCACGGCAGGTCGCGACGGCCGGTGCTTGACCTTCCAGCCGTGGTACACCGCTGCACTGTCCAGGCACAGCAGCCCGCTCAGACGGTTCGCGGCCCGAAGCGCTTCGTCGGTCCCGGGCAATGAGTAGCGACCCTGGCGCATCGCGCAGGACGCGTCCCCGCGCAACGGCGACGCGAAGCTTTCCGCGGGAACAGAACTTCGACAGCTCAGCAGCAGTCGCGACGCCACCGAGCCGCTCGAGAACCACCTCGACCTCACGGCCCGACGGCCCCACGCACGTCGAGCCGAGGTGGCCGCGGATCGACACGTGGCCCTTCAGGAGGTTGCGGGCGATCGTCCTGCGCTGGATCTCGTCGGTCCCCTCGTAGATCCGGAGCAGCCGCAGCTCGCGGTACCACCGCTCGACCGGCAGCTCCCGGGTGTACCCCATCCCACCGTGCATCTGGAGCACCCGGTCGACGATCTCGTTGGCCTTGACTCCGCCGTAGAGCTTCGCCATCGACTGGGACTGCCGGGAGTCCAGGCCAGCGTCGACCTGCCAGGCGGCCGCGAGGACCAGCCAGCGCAGGGCCTCGATCTCGACGGCGGAGTCGGCGACCATCCACTGGATCGCCTGCCGTTCGGCGATCGGCTTGCCGAAGGTCACCCGGTTTCGGGCGTGCTCCATGCCCATCTCGACCAGGCGCTCACAGGCACCGAGCGCCCGCGCCGGCAGGAGGTAGCGACCCTTGCCGATCCACTGCATGGCCAGCTCGAACCCACGACCCTCCTCGCCGAGGATCGCGGAGTGCGGCACGCGGACGTCGTCGAAGAACAGCGAGGCAGGACCCCACTCGCCCATCGTGTCGATGTAGTCCGAGGTCCACCCCTGGTCGCGGTCGACGAGGAAGCAGGTGACGGACTCGGAGGACAACCCTGCGCGGTGCTTGTCAGGGTCGGTCACCGCGAAGACCATCGTGAAGTCGGCCTCGTTGCCACCGGTGATGAACGTCTTCTCGCCGTTGATCACCCACTCGTCGCCGTCACGCACCGCCGAGGTACGGATCGCGCGAGCGTCGGACCCGGCCCCCGGCTCCGTGATCGCGAAGCAGCTCTTGCGATCTCCGCTGATGGTCGGGACGAGGTAGCGCTGCTTCTGCTCGTCGTTGGCGAAGTACAGGATGTTGTCCGCGTCCCCGCCGAACCTGAACTGCACGAACGACCGCCCGAGCTCGACCTCGACGAGCGCGTTCATCACCGCGCCGAGCCCCATGCCGCCGTACTCCTCGGGGGTGTGGACCCCGAAGAAGCCGGACTGCTTCGCCTTGTCCTGGAGTGCCTCGAGCTCCTCCTGCTTCAGCCCGCGCTCGTTGCGCCGCTCCCGGGCGAGCACCTCGGGCTCGAGCGGCATGATCTCCTTGCGCACGAACGTCCGCACCCACTCGCGGATCTCGCGTTCCTCGTCGGTCAGGTTCAGGTCCATCTGCTCTTCTCTCCTCGAGGCAGAGGCCGGGCGGGCCGCGACAGCGTCGGTACGACGGCCGCGACCCGCCCGGCGAACGGGTTGTCGTGGCTAGCCGACCGGCTCGACGTCGGGCAGACCGTCCTCCGTCGGCGCGTCGTCGGCCTGGCCCGAGGAGTCCTCCTCGATCGGGGCGTCACCGATGTCGGTCACGAGCACCGGGGTGAGCTCCTCGGTCGACTCGCCCTTGATCGTGACGAGCTGGACGCCGGAGATGCCCATGTGGCTGTCGGCGGTGTAGCGGAACGGCGCGAGCTGCGGCCCCTCGAGATCGGTGCCGACCTCTTCGAGGGCCTCGACGATGCCGTCGCGGGTCGGGTTCTCCCCTGCCGCCTGCAGCGCCTGCACGAAGGCGTAGGCGTGCGACATGCCGTAGATCCGGTAGTTGGTGAGCTCGCCCTTGTCGCCGTGCTCGTCCCAGACCTTCTGCCACAGCTGGGTCCACGGGTTGTCGGGGGTGTCGATGCCGGGGATGTACTCCGAGGTCATCACGCCGTCGAGCGCACCGGCGCCCTCCTTGACCGCGCCCTCGGAGAACCGCGACAGCAGCGAGCCGACGAGCGCCGGGTCGGAGCCGATCGAGCTGTAGAACCAGTCCGGCTTGTAGTTGAGCTTCATCGCGACGAGCTGGCTCAGCGCGGTGTACGACGGGGTGTTGAAGCCGAGCACGAGGTCGGCGCCCTTGGCCTGGAGGCCCGCGATCTGGGGCGCCACGTCGGTGTTGCCGGAGGTGTAGCGCTCGACCGCGACGATCTGCTCGTCGAGGTACTGCCGGACGCCCTTCTCGCTGTCCACGCCGAGGTCGTCGTCCTGGAGGAAGAGGCCGACCTTCGCGTCGGGCATGTTCTCGGCGATGTACTGGCCGATGATCTTGCCCTCGATCTCGTAGTCGGGCTGCCAGCCGAACGTGTAGGGCTTCGCCTCGGGGTCGTCGCCCCACTGCAGCGAGCCGGAGGAGACGAACAGGTCCGGCACGCCCTCGCTGTTGAGGAAGTCCACGACCGCGCTGTGCGTGGGCGTCCCGAGACCGCCGACCATCGCGAAGATCTCGTCCTGCAGCACGAGCTCGTTGGTGACCTGGCTGGTGTTGGTCGGGTTGTAGCCGTCGTCGCGGACGACGTACTCGATCGTGCGCCCGTTCACGCCGCCGTTGGCGTTGACGTAGTCGAAGTACGCCTGCGCACCCGTCGGGATCTCGCTGTAGCCGGGAGCGGCCACGCCGGTGAGCGGGAAGTGCGCGCCGATCGTGATCGTGTCCTCGGTGATCCCGACGTCGGAGGCCTCGCCGCCGCCGCTCTCCTCACGGTCTGCGCCCGCGCCGCACGCGGCGACCAGAGCTCCCGCCGTCACGACGCTGGTGGCCAGCGTCAGCTTCCTGGTCCATCTCCTCATGGTGTCCTGCCTCCTGTTGGTTCCCATCACGTGTTGCCGGTACGTCGAACGACGACCGAGCCCTGCGCTCTCAAGCCGACTCCTGCCGCCGGCGCCACCACCCCCGGAAGCTGCCGACGATCCCGGCCGGGGCCAGCAGGATCACCAGCACCATCGTCAGGCCGTAGACCAGCGGGGCCAGCTCGGCCGACTGGAGCGCGGAGAGCCCCAGGTCCTGGCCGACGCCGGTGACCACCTGCGGCAGGAAGGTCAGCAGGGCGGCGCCGATCAGCGCACCGAGCAGGCTGCCGAGGCCGCCGAGGACGACCGCGGTGAGCAGGGTGAGCGAGAGCGTGAGCGTGAACCCGCTCGGCGCGGTGATCCGCACCGCCATCGCCATCACGGCCCCCGCGAGACCCGCGCACGCCGCGCTGACCACGAACGCGAGCACTCTGGCGCGACCGAGGTTGATGCCCGCGATCTCCGCCGCGACCTCGTCGTCGCGCACCGCCCGCCACCTGCGGCCGACGCGGCTGCGCGAGAGGTTCGCGAGGAGCACGAAGGTGAGGATCAGCGAGAGCCAGCCGATGTAGGCGATGTACTTGCTGGTCGTCACGTCGTGCGCGGTGACGAAGAAGACGATGTCGGCGAACCAGTCGGGGATGTCGGGCACCAGGACGTTGAGACCCTGCTCGCCGCCGAGGGTGTCGTTGAAGTACAGCGCGATCCCGGGCACCGCGATCGCCAGGGCCAGGGTCGCGCCGGCGATGTAGGGACCGTGCAGCCGCGCCGCGGCGACACCCACCGCGGCGCCGATGACCAGGGCGACCAGCGTGGCGACGGCGAGCACGCCGACGACCGGCAGCGAAGACTCGGCGTCCTGGTAGAGCAGCGCGGTCGTGTAGGCGCCGATCGCCATGAACGCGCCGTGACCGAGCGAGAACTGGCCGTTCAGTCCCGTGAGCACGGTCAGCCCACCGGCGGCGATACCGAGGTAGGCCATCGCCGCGAGCTGCGCGTTGCGGAAGGCGCTGGTGCTCTCGAGCACGGTCGCGGACGTAGGCAGGCTCGAACATCACGTGCTCCCAGGCGAAGCGGAGGACGAGCCAGCGTCGAGGACGAACGCGTTGTAGCGCTCGGCCTGCTCTCCCCCGCCGTCGCGGGCCGGGTCGGCATGGCCGTCGCGGCGGACGGGATCGCAGGGTTCGCCTCGGCCTACCAGCTCGCCTCACGCGCGGCCCAGACCGTGCCCCGCGGCCACACCCAGCTGGTCATGGTGAACGACCGGCTGCCCCGAGGTGCTGCTGGCCGGCAGCCCGGAGGTCGCCGTCGCTGCTCGTCGAGGAGTCGATCGGGCCGCTGCTGGCCCAGCCCGCCGCACCAGGCCGAGCTCCTGCTCGAGACGCTGGTGGCCCTGCTCGAGCACAACGGCTCACCCACGCACGCCGCCGAGTCGCTGTTCTGCCACCGCAACACGGTGATCTACCGGATGAAGCAGATCGAACAGCTGACCGGCCGCAGCCTCCAGGTGCCCCGCGACAGGCTGCTGCTCGTCCTCGGGCTCATCACCACCGGTCGTTCCAGCCGAGGCGCCGCGCCCCTCCACGCCTGACCCCGGCCGGCGCGGCGGCTACTGGTGCAGGACCTTGGCGAACATGGCGCAGGCCTCGTCGATCGCGGCCTGCGCCCCGGGCGAGAAGGCGCCCATGTCGAAGAAGCCGTGGATCATCCCGTCGAAGCGACGTACCTCCACCGGCACCCCGGCCGCGCGGAGCGCCTCCACGTAGGCCTCGCCCTCGTCGCGCAGCGGGTCGTACTCGGCCGTCACGACCACCGCCGGCGGGAGGCCGGACAGGTCGGTGTGACGCAGCGGGGAGATCCGCGGGTCCTCGTGGAGGGCGGCGTCGGCCGCGTAGTGGTCCATGAACCACGCCATCGTCGGCAGGTCGAGGAAGTACCCCTCGGCGTTCTCCCAGCGCGAGGCGTACTCGCCGGTGACATCGACCGCCGGGTAGACCAGGAGCTGCCCGGCGAGCGCCGGCCCGCCCGCGTCGCGGAGCTGCTGCGCCACGACCGCCGCCAGGTTGCCGCCCGCGCTGTCACCCGCGACGGCGAGCCGGTCGTCGCCACCGAAGTCGGCCAGGTGCGACGCGACCCACCGCGTTGCCGCGAGCGCGTCCTCGACAGCGGCCGGGAAGGGCGCCTCGGGCGCGAGCCGGTAGTCGACCGAGACGACCACGGCCTCGCAGTCACGGCAGATGCTGCGCGCCATGTTGTCGTGGGTGTCGAGGTCGCCGATGACCCAGCCGCCGCCGTGGAACAGGACCACCGTCGGCACCGCGCCGTCCTGCTCGGGGCGGTACACCCGCGCGGCGAGGTCTCCCGCCGGACCGGGGATCGTCAGGTCCTCGACGGAGCCGACGCGTACGACGTGCTCGGGCTGGCGTCCCCCGACGGCGAGCTGCCGGAACGCCGCACGCGCCTCCTCGGGAGAGCCCTCGTGCATGGGCGGGACCGTTGCGAGCAGCTCGAGCAGCGGAGCGATGTGCGGGTCGACGGGCATGTGCTCTCCTACGGGGGACGGTCTGACCCGGGTCAAGGTACCTGGCGCGTCCAACCGACCTGGTGACCACCGCCCCTCCGCGACAGGTCCTTGGTCCGGTCCCGGACGGCTCCCGCGCCCCCATGCTGAAGATGCGGACGACGGCGCGGGAGGACACGGTCATGGGCACACTGCGAGAGCTGACGGTCGACGAGTGCGTGGAGCTGGTCAGCGCGAGCGTCGTCGGCCGCGCCGCCATCTGTACGCCGAGCGGCCCGCACGTCGTACCGGTGAACTTCGCGGTCGACCACGACTCGATCGTCTTCCGCACCACCCCGTACAGCGTCCTCGGGACCTACGGCTGGGCCGGCGACATGGCCTTCGAGGTCGACCACATCGACGTCGCCGAGCACCACGGCTGGAGCGTCGTGGCGGTCGGGCGTGGCGAGATGGTGGACGACGTCGAGGAGATCGAGGAGATCCGCTGGGCGCACGAGCCCAAGCCCTGGGCCGACGGCGCGCGTCCGCTCTACATCCGCCTGCGCTGGCGGGAGATCACCGGCCGCCGGATCGGCTGACGCACCGGCCCGCTGCCTGTGTGGGTCCTGTGTGGGTACCGCCCATTCGGGCGGTCGCTCGCGCTGTCCATCCCCTGTCGGCGCTATGGGCATCCCGCGCCCGTCTTCCTAGCCTGCCAAGGAGACGGGGTCCGGCGACGGGGGTGGTCCCATGAACAGGAGCAGGCTGCTGGCTGCGGCGACGGCGACCCTGGTGGCGCTGACGACCTGGTCGATGAGCCCGACGGCGACCGGAACGAGCGCGACCGCCCAGGCCGCGGCTGCCGTCGACTGGGGCAGGTGCAGCAACCAGGTCCTTCGTCAGGCAGGCGCGCAGTGCGGGTTCGTCACCGTGCCGATGGACTACGCCGACCCGGCCGGGAGGAAGCTGCGGCTCGCCGTGTCGCGGGTCCGGCACACCACGAGCCGCTCCCAGGGCGCGATGCTCATCAACCCGGGCGGGCCGGGAGGCTCCGGGCTGTCGCTCGCGGCGTTCGGGCGGTTCATGCCGCGGGGCAGTGGCGCGAGCTACGACTGGATCGGGTTCGACCCCCGCGGCGTCGGGGCGAGCAGGCCCGCGCTGTCGTGCCGGCCGAACTACTTCCACGGCGACCGTCCGCCCTACGTGCCTTCGTCCCAGGCGATCCTGCGGGCCTGGACGAGCCGGTCGACCGACTACGCACAGGCCTGTGGTGCGAAGTACGGCGCGCTCCTCGACCACATGAATACCGTCGACATCGTGCGGGACATGGAGCAGATCCGGCTGGCGCTCGGCGTCGAGCGGATCAGCTTCTACGGCTACTCCTACGGCAGCTACCTCGGCCAGGTCTACGCCTCGATGTTCCCCGGGAACGTCCGGCGGATGGTCCTGGACAGCAACCTGGACCCCAGGAAGGGCATGGGTGGTGGCGGGAGGCTGCTGGCCACGGAGCGCAACATGGGCCTCTTCTTCCGCTGGGTCGCCGGCAAC
Source organism: uncultured Actinomycetota bacterium (assembly GCA_963701425.1). GTDB lineage: Bacteria > Actinomycetota > Actinomycetes > Propionibacteriales > Nocardioidaceae > Nocardioides_C. The sequence goes on from CAVPAG010000008.1 coordinate 297,808, forward strand.
CACGAGACCTTCAGGCTGGGCCGGAGCGCCGTCGCGGTGAAGCGTCTCTACCTGCAGCAGCGGCGCGTCCTGACCCGCCGGCCGGCCGCCCGGGTGCTCGGCCCGAGCGAGTGGGACGACGTACTCCTCAACGCGGCGTACGCCGAGGCCGCCTGGCCGGTGCTCGCGGACGGCTTCGCGTCGTGGGTGCACCGCCGGAACCCGCGCCTGCTGATCCGGATCTGGCGGCTCGTCGACACTCCCGGCGACGACAACTCGTACGCCGCCTTCCTCGCCACCGCGTGCACCGACGTGCCCTCCCCCGACAACTGGCGGGACGCGCTCCGGGGCGTGCGGCGCGTCCAGCGGGTCGCGCCCGTCAGTACCTGGCAGGGCGTCTGGTTCGGCGCTCCGTGCGTCACCTGGCCCGCCGAGGCCGGGGCGCCCGTGCGGGTCCGGGGCACCGACGTCCCGATCCTGCTCGTCGGGCAGACGCTGGACGCCGCGACTCCCTTCGCAGGCAGCCTCGCGGCCCGCAGCGTCTTCCCCGGGTCGCGACTGGTCGCGATCAAGGGCGGCATCACCCACGCCTCGACCCCCGACCTGAGCGGACCGTGCGCGAACGCCCGGATCGCCGCCTTCCTCGAGCGCGGCGTGCTGCCTCCCCGACGACCGGGCAGGCAGGCCGACGTGGTCTGTCCCGCGCCGCCGCCACCGCGCGTCGCTCCTGCCGGGGCCCCCGGTGCCGGGCGCTCCGCGGATCTCCTCAGGAGGCATGCCGCCTCGCTACCGTGAGCACATGAGCACCTCCGTGAACCGTCGCGACGTGCTCGGCTTCCGGATCCGTGCCCAGCAGATCGACCGACCGGCCGGCACGCTGGACGACACGGCCGTGCTCGACATCGGGGTGCAGGACACCGGTCCCGACGGCGGCCTCTGGGCGCTGGCGCTGCGCGGAGTCGACGTCTCGGCGTTGGCGCCCGACGACCTCGCCACGTTGTGGACCATCCGCGGCGCGCCGCACCTCTACCGGCGTACCGACCTCCCGGGCGTCGCGAAGGCCGTCGAGCCGTTCTCGGAGGACGACGCGGGCAAGCGGATCTTCGACGCCACGAAGCCGTTGAAGGCAGCGGGCATCGGCAACGTCGAGGCGCTCGACGTCGTAGCGTCCACGATGCGTTCGATCGTGAAGGCGCCGATGGTCAAGGGCGAGGTGTCCGGCCGGTTGAGCAGCATGCTGGACGAGCCGTACCTCCGGTTCTGCCGGCCCTGCAACACCATCCACATCTACGAGATGCCGTTCCGCCTCGCCGCCGTTCGCGCCGGCCTCGAGCTCCAACCGGGGACGTCGCCGCCTGTGCTCGAGCGGATCCCCGGTTTCAAGCCCGCGAGGAGTACGCCGGAGCGGCTCGACGTGGTGCGCGCCTATCTCCGACTGCTGGGACCCGGCGACACCCAAGCAGGTCGCGGACTACCTCGACGCACCCGTCAAGGACGTGAAGGCGCGGTGGCCCGAGGACGTGGCCGAGGTCGTCGTCGAGGGCGAGACGCGGTGGGTGCTCGCAGCGGACGCCTCGCTGCTCGACGCCGGGCCGGTGCGCGTCACGCGGCTGCTCGGGCCCTACGACCTCTACCTCCAGGCGAAGGACCGGCCCCTGCTCGTCGACGATCCGGTGCGGGCCAAGGCGCTGTGGCCGGTGCTCGGACGGCCGGGTGCCGTGCTCCACGACGGCGAGGTCGCGGGCCTGTGGCGTCCCCGGAAGTCAGGGGCGAAGCTCCGGCTCCAGGTCACGCTCTGGGGCCGGCCGCCTCGTGCCGAGGTCGAGCAGCAGGCCGAGCGGCTGGCCGACTTCCGCGGCGCGCGGCTCACCGGGGTCGACTTCAGCTGACGCCCGTCGCCGACCCTTCGAACGTGCACTTGCGCACCCGACGGCCCGGCCTCAGGCGTACGACCTCGACGCCCCCGCCGTGAGTGCACGTTCAACGGGCTGTCCAGGCGCCGACCTCAGCCGGCGGCGGGGAGGCCGACGAGCTCTGCCAGGCGGGCACGGTGCTCCCCGGGTGTGCCGAGACGGGTCCCCATCAGGCGGTGGCGGGCCGTTCTCGTGCCAGGCGGTCAGGCAGGCAGGTCGACGAGCCTCGCCGAGGCGGGCGCGGTGTGCCCCCGGCGTACCGAAGGCGATCTGGTCGGCCTTCGGCGCGCTTGAGGTGCAGATGCGGTCGGCCTTGGCGCGCTTCAGGTAGAGGTGGGCCGGGTGCTCCCACGTCATGCCGATCCCGCCGAGGAGCTGGACGCACTCCTCGGCCGCCCTGACTGCGACGTCGGAGCAGTACGCCTGCGCGACGGAGGCCGCCACCTCCGGGTCCGGGTCACCCGTCCGCCAGCCGTCGCAGCGGCGTAGCGAGCCGCGGCACGAGCCTGCTCGACCAGCGTGTACAGGTCGGCGAGCCGGTGCTTCAACGCCTGGAAGCCACCCACGACCCGGCCGAACTGCCGCCGCTCCTTGAGGTACGCCACCGTCGTGTCGAGGCACCACTGGGCGATCCCGAGCTGCTCCGACGCCAGCAGAGCCGCACCCAGCCGGAGGGCGGCACGCACCGCTTCCTCACCGAGCCTGGCAGGGACGACGACGAGGGAGGGGACATGCTCGAAGGACACGTCCGCGAGCTGCCTCGACATGTCCAGCGACACCACCGGGGCCACGGTCACGGCGGAGGCCTCGACGAGGTGAACCTCCATGCCGCCGCCAGAAGCGCTCGCCGGGACCAGCAGCACATCTGCCTCCAGGGCACCGACCACCGAGGTGATGCGCCCGGAAAGACCCCCCTCGCCCGAAGCCGCCACCGGCCGGAAGGACATCGGGCTCGTCGCAAAGGGAACCGCCAGCGCCGCCGTACGCCCCCCTGCCGCCAGCTCTCCGAGCAGCCTTGCCGCCAGCACGGACTGCGCCTCGCCGGCCGCACGCGGGTCGTTGCCGTCCACGTGCGTGGGAACTGCATCGGAATCGGTCCCGGGGTTGCCGTTCCCGTTCATATGGACGGGAACGGCGCCGAGCACCGCCGTCGCGACGACCGAGCTGGTCAGGAAGGGCACGGGCGCGGCGGACCGGCCGAGCTCCTCCAGCACGACCGCGGCCTCGCGCGCCGAGGCACCGGCACCACCGACGGCCTCGGGCACGAGCAGCCCGGCGAGGCCCAGGTCCACGGCCAGCGAACGCCACAGCGGCGCGACGAGAGACCGGTCGCCGTCGTACATCGCGATGACCGAGTCGGCCGGGCACCGCGACGCGAGCAGGTCACGCACCGACGACCGGAGCGAGTCCTCGACGTCGGTGTAGAGCAGGTCGTGCTCGGTCATCGCGGGATGTCCTTCCAGGGGATGTCCTTGTCGACGCGCGGCTCGGAGGGGAGGCCGAGGACCCGTTCCGCGACGATGTTGCGCAGGATCTCCGACGTGCCGCCCTCGATGGAGTTGCCCTTCGCGCGGAGGTACCGGTAGCCGGCGTCGCGGCCGGTGAACTCGACCTGGTCGGGCCGGGTCATCGTCCAGTCGCCGTAGCGCAGGCCGTCCTCCCCGAGCATCTCCACCTCGAGGCCGGAGAGCTCCTGGGCGAGCCGGGCGAAGGTCAGCTTCATCGCCGAGCCCTCGGGGCCCGGCGCGCCGACCGCGAGCTTCTGCCGCAGTCGCATGCCGGTGAGCCGGAAGACCTCCGACTCGACCCAGCCGGACATCAGCCGGTCGTGCAGGTCGGGTCGCCGGACCTCGGCCCGCGAACGCCACGTCTCGGCGACCTTGCCGATCATCCCGCTCTCGCGAGGCGCGGCCGCTCCGCCGATCGCGACGCGCTCGCTCATCAGCGTCGCGTTGGCGACCTTCCACCCCTCGCCGACCTCGCCGAGCCGGTGCGCGTCGGGGATGCGGACGTCGGTCAGGAAGACCTCGTTGAACTCCGCCTCGCCGGTGATCTGGCGCAGCGGGCGTACCTCGACGCCGGGGTCGGTCATGTCGGCGAGGAAGTAGGTGAGACCGGCGTGCTTCGGGGCGTCCGGGTCGGTGCGCGCGACGAGGATCGCCCGCTTCGCCTTGTGCGCCGAGGAGGTCCACACCTTCTGCCCGTTGACGACCCAGCTGCCACCGGTCCCTGCGTCGGGTGCCGGGTCAAGGACGGCGCGGGTCGCGAGCGCGGCCAGGTCGGATCCCGCCCCCGGCTCGCTGAACAGCTGGCACCAGACCTCCTCGCCGGTCCACAGCGGCCGGAGGAACGTCTGCTTCTGCTCGTCGGTGCCGAAGGCGAGGATCGTGGGTGCGGCCATGCCCAGGCCGATCCCGATCTTGCGCGGCTCGTTGTCCGGCGCGCCGGCCTCGGCGAGCAGCTGCTCGACGTACTGCTGGAAGCCGCGCGGGAGGCCGAGCCCGCCGAGCCCCTCGGGGAAGTGCACCCAGGCGAGGCCGGCGTCGAAGCGGGCGCGGAGGAAGTCGAGGCGGTCCGTCGACGCAGGCGGGTACGTCGAGAGCAGCGGGTCGACGCGTCGCCGCGAGGTCGCGCCGGATCTCCTCGGGTGTCACAGCCCGACCTGCCGCTTGATCTCGGCGCGGGCCAGCGACATCTTGTGCACCTCGTCCGGCCCGTCCGCGAAGCGGAGCGTCCTGATGCCGGCGAACGACTGGGCCAGCGGGAAGTCCTGGGAGAGACCGCCACCGCCGTGCACCTGGATCGCCTTGTCGAGGATCCACTCGACCGTCGAGGGGGTCGCGATCTTGATCGCCTGGATCTCGGTGTGCGCGCCCTTGTTGCCGACGGTGTCCATGAGCCAGGCGGTCTTGAGGACGAGGAGGCGCAGCTGCTCGACCTTCACCCGCGACTCCGCGATCCACTCGCGGACCACGCCCTGGCGCGCCAGCTGCTTGCCGAAGGCCACCCGCTCCACAGACCGCTGGCACATCAGCTCGATCGCTCGCTCCGCGACGCCGATGGCGCGCATGCAGTGGTGGATCCGGCCGGGGCCGAGACGGGCCTGGGCGATGGCGAAGCCGTCGCCCTCCTCGCCGATGAGGTTGGCGGCGGGGACCCGCACGTCTTGGAACAGCAGCTCCGCGTGGCCGCCGTGCTCGCGGTCGTCGTAGCCGAAGACCTCCATGCCGCGGACCACCGTGAGGCCAGGGGTGTCGCGGGGGACGAGGATCATGGACTGCTGGCGGTGCCGGTCCGCGGAAGGGTCGGTCTTGCCCATCACGATGAAGATCTCGCACTCGGGGTTCATCGCCCCGGTGATCCACCACTTGCGGCCGTTGACCACGTAGTCGTCGCCGTCACGGACGATGCTGGTCGCGATGTTCGTCGCGTCGGAGGAGGCCACGTCGGGCTCGGTCATCGCGAAGGCGGACCTGATCTCGCCGGAGAGCAGCGGGTTGAGCCAGCGCTTCTTCTGGTCGTCGTCGCCGAACATCGCGAGCACCTCCATGTTGCCCGTGTCCGGCGCGGCGCAGTTGAGGGCCGCGGGCGCGAGGTGGCCGCTGCGTCCGGTGATCTCGGCGAGCGGGGCGTACTGGAGGTTGGTGAGCCCGGCGCCGTGCTCGCCGGGGAGGAAGAGGTTCCACAGCCCCCGCTTCTTCGCCTCGGCACGGAGCTCCTGCATCACCGGGACCCGGGTCCAGGCCCACCGGTCGTCGAGCTCGCCGAGCTGCTCGTGGAAGCGCGCCTCGTTGGGGTAGACGTGCTCGTCCATGAACGCGAGCAGCTGCTCGCGAAGCTCCTGGGTGCGGGCGTCGTACGCGAACTCCATGTCAGTGCTCCTTGAAAGAGTTGATGCCCGCGGCGAGGAGCGGCTCGACGGCTGCGCCGACCGAGTCGAACCCCTCGCCCACGGTCTGGCCCTGGGTGTAGCGGAAGTGGATGCCCTCCAAGATCACGGCGAGCTTGAAGGAGGCGAGGCCGAGGTAGAACCCCATCGCCGAGAGGTCGCGGCCGCTGCGCTCGGCATAGAGCTCGACGACCTCCTCGCCGGAGAGGTAGCCGGGCGCGGACGAGGCGTCGGCGACCGAGTCGGTCAGCCGCGCGAGGTCGCCGTAGACGAGCATCAGCGCGACGTCGGTGAGCGGGTCGCCGAGCGTGGCCATCTCCCAGTCGAGGACCGCGGCGATCTCGTCGTGCTCGTCGATCAGGAGGTTGTCGAGGCGGTAGTCGCCGTGCACGATCGCGGGCGCCTGCTCGGCCGGGATGTTCGCGGCGAGGAGGTCGTGGAGCTCGTCGGCACCCTCCAGGTCCCGGGACCGCGAGGCGTCGAGCTGCTTCTTCCAGCGACGTACCTGCCTCTCGAGGAAGCCCTCGGGACGGCCGAAGTCGGCGAGCCCCACGGCAGCCGGGTCCACGCGGTGGAGGGTGGCGAGGGTCTCGACGGTCCGCCGCGAGATCGCCTCCGTGCGCTCGGGCCCGAGTGCGGCCAGCTCGGCGGCCGTGCGGTACGGCGTACCGTGCACGCGCTCCATGACGTAGAACTTCGCCCCGATGACGTCCTCGTCCTCGCAGAGCGCGTACGTCCTCGGCACGGGTACGTCGGTGTCGCGCAGCGCCGTGATCACGCGGTGCTCCCGCGTCATGTCGTGGGCGGTCGCCAGGACGTGTCCGAGCGGCGGCCGGCGCACGACCCACTCGCGGTGGCCGTCGCCGACGACGTAGGTGAGGTTCGACTTGCCGCCCGCGACGAGCTCGCCGGTCAGCGGACCGGTGACCTCACCCGGGCAGGCCTTCTCGAACCAGGCCCCGAAAGCGTCGAGGTCGAGGCCCGGCAGCTCGCGGGTCACGAGGTCGCCTGGTCCAGCTTGGCCTGCAGCTTCCTCATGCCGGCGAGCCAGCGGTCGGTGTCGGACGCGCGCAGCTTGTAGTAGTCCGCCACCTCGGGGTGCGGGAGGATCAGGAACCGGTCGTCCTGGAGGGCGTGCCAGACGGTGTCGGCGACCTGCTCCGGCTCGAGCGCGGTGTCGCGGGAGAGCAGCTCGGTCAGCGGTCCGGCCTCCTCGAGCATCCGCGTGCGGACCCCCTGCGGGCAGATCGCCTGGACGACGATGCCGCGGTGGCCGTAGGTGGCCGAGAGCCACTCCGCGAAACCGACTGCCGCGTGCTTCGTGACGGAGTACGTCGGGCTGCCGAGCATCGTCAGGAGGCCGGCCGCGGACGCCGTGACGACGAACCGTCCGCCTCCTGTCTCGAGCCAGGTCGGCACCAGGTGCTGCGCGGCGCGCACATGGCCCATGACGTTGACCTCGATCGCTCGGGCCCAGTCCTCGGCGGGTGCGTCCAGGCCCTGGCCGACGTCGATGCCGGCGTTGGCGAAGTAGATGTCGATCTTGCCGAGGTGCTCGCGGGCGGTGGCGACGAGGTGCGCGACGCCGTCCTCGCTCGCGGCGTCACCGGGCACGGCGATGCCGCCGCCGATGGCCCTGGCGACCTCCTCGACCGCGGCGGCGTCGATGTCGTTGACCACGACGCGCGCGCCCTGGGCCGCCATCCGCTCCGCGATCGCGCGGCCGATGCCGTGGCCGGCTCCGGTGACGACGACCCCCGCCTCCTCGCCGTGCATGTCAGACCCCGCCGGTCAGCGTGAGCCCGCCGTCGATCACGACGATCTGGCCGGTCAGCCAGGCCGCGTCCTCGGACAGCAGGAACGCCACGACGCTGCCGATGTCCTCCGGGACGCCGAGCCGCTTGAGCGGGTACGTCGAGGAGACCTCCTCCTCGCGCCCCTCGTAGAGGGCGGTGGCGAACTTGGTCTTCACCACGGCAGGGGCCACCGCGTTGACCCGGATCTTCGGGCCGAGCTCGACGGCGAGCTCCTGGGTGATGTGGTTCAGCATCGCCTTGCTGGAGCCGTAGAACCCGATGCCCGGTGCCGGCTTGAGCCCGCCGACCGAGGAGACGTTGACGATCGAGCCGCCGTGCTCGCCCATGTACGCCTTGTGCACCTGCTGGGTCCACGACAGCGCCGAGAGACAGTTGACCTCGAAGATCTTGCGGGCCGCGTCGAGGTCGAGCTCGATCATCGGGCCGTACACCGGGTTGATGCCGGTGTTGTTCACCAGCAGGTCGACGCTGCCGAACGCGTCGAGGGTCTTCGCGATCGCGTCGGCCTGGTGCTCGCGGTCGTCGCCCTTCCCCGCGACGGCGAGCGCCACGTCGGGGCCGCCGAGGCTCTTCACGGCCTCGTCGAGAGCCTCCTGCTTCCGGGCGGTGATCGTCACCTTCGCGCCCTCGGCGACGAGCCGCTCCGCGATCCCGAGCCCGATCCCCCGGCTCGCACCCGTGACGATCGCGACCTTGCCCTCGAACCTCTTCAACACTCGTGCCCTTCTCGAGACGTCGGCGCTAAGCGCTTGCTTAGCAGGTAAGCGTTCGCTTAGCGTTCCTCACATGGAGCAGGTCCGTCAACCACCCGACGCGCGTTCTCGACTCATGGCCGCGGCCGTCGAGTCGTTCGCGGCCAAGGGCTTCCACGGTACGACGACCAGGGACATCGCCTCGGGCGCCGGGATGAGTCCCGCCGCGCTCTACGTGCACCACCGCTCCAAGGAGGAGCTGCTCCACCAGATCAGCCGGGCGGGTCACGACAGGACGCTCGAGCTGGTCCAGTCGGCTGTGGCCACCTCCGACGACCCCCGCGAGCAGCTGCTGGCCGTCGTACACGCCTTCGTCGTGCACCACGCGGAGGGGCACACCGGCGCGCGCATCGTGAACTACGAGCTCGCCGCGCTCTCCCCCGAGCACCTCGAGGAGATCGCCGCCATCCGCCGGCAGATCGAGCAGGAGATGCGCGACGTCGTGGAGCGCGGGGTGGCGGCGGGCGCGTTCACCACCTCCGACCCGCACATGACCGCGCTCGCGCTGCTGTCGCTCGGGATCGACGTCGCGCGGTGGTACCGCGACGAGGGCGAGTGGACGCCGGCCCAGATCGCCGACCACTACTGCGAGCTGGCCCTGCGCATCGTCGGCGACGCCCCCGGCGGTTGAGGCAGGCCCCCGGTCGTCGAGCTCCGCGGATAACCTTGAGGCTCGCCTGTACCGAGGACGTGATGATGCCCCCTGCTCAGCCTCCCGCCCAGCCGACCGAGTCGTCCCCGCCTCTGAAGCCGCCGTCGGAGGACGCTCGTCAGGTCCTGGCGCACAGCTGGCGGGAGACGGACCGCTTCGTGCCGGCCAAGCTGGTCCGGCCGATGCAGAGCCTGATGGCCGTCGAGACGAGCAGCGCCGTCGCCATCCTCGTCGCGACCATCGCGGCTCTCGTCATCGCCAACACGGGGCTCTTCGACTCCTACGAGCACTTCTGGGAGACCGAGCTCACCTTCGACATCGGGGACGTCCACATCCTCGAGCTGTCGCTCCACGCGATCGTCAACGACGGGTTGATGACGCTGTTCTTCCTGCTGGTCTCGCTGGAGATCAAGCGGGAGATGGTCTTCGGGGAGCTGCGTGACCCGAAGGCCGCCGCCCTCCCGATCGTCGCCGCGCTCGGCGGCATGGTGGTGCCCGCGCTCATCTACGTCGGCTTCAACCTCGGCACCGACAACCTCCAGGGCTGGGGCATCCCGATGGCCACCGACATCGCGTTCGCGGTGGCCCTCGTCGCGGCGCTCGGGAGCCGGGTGCCGCTCGGCGCGCGGCTGTTCCTGCTGACGCTGGCGATCGTCGACGACCTCGGCGCGATCCTCGTCATCGCGGTCTTCTACAGCAGCGGCATCGCGTTCGGCTGGCTGCTCGCCGCCGCTGCCACGGTCGCGGCTGCGCTCGTCATGCAGAAGATGCGGGTGCGTGCCCTCACCGTCTACATCGTGCTCGGCGTCATCGGGTGGTACGCCCTCCACGAGTCCGGCGTCCACGCCACGATCATCGGCGTCGCGTTCGGCCTCATCACGCCGGCGTTCGCGCTGCTGCCGCCGAACATCTACCCCGAGGTCGCGACGAACCTCGTGAAGGAGGTCGTCAGCCGCAACGAGGACGGTGTCATCACCGCCGACGAGCACGAGGCCAACGACCACACGCTGCGGGAGATCCGCCGCCTCACCAAGGAGACGCAGTCGCCTCTCCACCGGATCGAGAACCGCCTCGCGCCGTGGGTCGCGTTCGGCATCGTGCCGCTCTTCGCCTTCGCCAACGCCGGTGTCCCGTACCCGGACGTCCCGATCGCGGACTGGGTCACCGACCCGGTCGTCCTCGGCATCGCGCTCGGCCTCGTGCTCGGCAAGACCCTGGGCATCTTCGGCGCCGCGTGGGCGATCGAGAAGACCGGCTTCGCGAGGTACCCGTCCGGCATGACGCCGACCCACCTGTTCGGGGTCGCGATGACCGCGGGCATCGGCTTCACGGTCGCGATCTTCATCGCCAACCTCGCGTTCACCGACGCCGAGGTCGTCGAGATCGCCAAGCTCGGCATCCTGCTCGGCAGCCTCGTCGCGGCAGTCGCCGGCTACCTCGTGCTCCGGTTCACCGGCAAGCCCGACACAGAGACCACCGCCCCCTCCTGAGGAGCCCCTCATGACCGCAGCAGTCACGGCACATGCTCGACAGCAGTCCCTCGGAGACCTCCCCCGCCGCACGGCTGCGAGGTTCCCCGACAAGCCGGCCCTCGTCGACGGGGACACCCGCCTCACGTTCGCCGAGCTCGAAGCGGTCGTCGCCCGTACGTCGGCCGCGCTCGCCGACCTGGGCATGACGAAGGGCGACCGGCTCGCGCTGCTGTCCCACAACTGCTGGGAGTTCGCTGTCCTGAGCTTCGCCACGGCCCGGCTCGGCGTGCTGCTCGTCCCGGTCAACTTCATGCTGGGCGCCGACGAGGTCGCCTACATCCTCGACCACAGCGAGGCGACGGCGTTCGTGGCCGAGGACGCCCTCGTCGAGACGGCCGAGGCTGCAATCGCTGCGTCAGGCAGCGGCGCCGTGCACACCACCGGCTTCATCGGCAAGCAGGGCACGGAGGTCGGCAGCGGCTGGGTCGACGTAGCGACCTGGTTCGACCACGACGGAGACGCCCCTGACGTGCTCGTCGAGGACGACGACCCGCTGCGCCTGATGTACACGAGCGGGACCGAGTCGCGACCCAAGGGTGCGCTGCTGTCGAGCCGTTCGTTGATGTGGCAGTACGTCTCCTGCGTCGTCGACGGCGGCATGGAGGCCGACGACGTCGAGGTGCACTCTCTCCCGCTCTACCACTGCGCGCAGCTCGACTGCTTCCTCGGGCCCGACGTCTACCTCGGCGCGACCAGCATCATCCTCCCCGGCCCGGACCCGGCGGCCCTGCTGAGGACGATCGAGAAGGAGCGTGCCACCAAGCTGTTCGCGCCGCCCACCGTGTGGATCTCGCTGCTGCGTTCACCGGACTTCGACACGACAGACCTGTCCTCGCTGCGCAAGGGCTACTACGGCGCCTCCGCGATGCCCGTGGAGGTGCTCCAGGAGCTGCGCGAGCGACTCCCGGACGTGCGCCTGTGGAACTTCTACGGGCAGACCGAGATGGCTCCGCTGGCCACGATCCTCGGACCCGACGAGCAGCTCAGCCACGCCGGTTCGGCGGGTCGGGCGGCACTCAACGTCGAGACCCGAGTGGTCGACGACGAGGACGAACCCGCTGCCGGCAGGCACGCGTCGGTGAGATCGTCCACCGGAGCCCACACGCCACGCTCGGTTACTACAAGGACGAGGCGAAGACCGCCGAGGCCTTCCGGAACGGATGGTTCCACTCCGGCGACCTCGGCTTCCTCGACGAGGAGGGGCGCCTCAGCGTCGTCGACCGGAAGAAGGACATGATCAAGACCGGCGGCGAGAACGTCGCGAGCCGCGAGGTCGAGGAGACGATCTACCAGCTCGACGGGGTCGCCGAGGTCGCGGTCTTCGGGGTGAGCCACGCGCGCTGGATCGAGGCAGTCGTCGCGGTCGTCGTACCCAAGCCCGGCGCGTCGCTCAGTGAGGACGCCGTCATGCAGCACGCTCGCAAGCACCTCGCCGGCTACAAGACCCCCAAGCACGTGGTCGTCGCCGACGCCCTTCCCAAGAACCCCAGCGGCAAGATCCTGAAGCGGCAGCTGCGCGAGGAGCACGCCGGCATCGCCCGGGACGTGTGATGCCCACGGACACCATCACCTACCTCGACAGGGCATCGGTACGACGACTGCTCCCCACCGTCGAGGAGCAGATGGACCGGATCTCGCGGACCTACATCGCCATGGCCGACGGCCGGGTCGAGAACCCGCCCAAGCTCGGCGTCCACCCCAGGCCCGAGACGTTCCTCCACGCGATGCCGGCCCATCTGGCCGATGACGACGTCACCGCGGTGAAGTGGGTGAGCGCCTACCCGGGCAACCCGTCCCGCGGGCTGCCCTACATCGCCGGGCTCATCGTCCTCAACGACTCCGAGACCGGGCTTCCCCTCGTGGTGATGGATGCAGCGGAGATCACCGCCGTCCGCACTGCGGCCGCGAGCGGGGTCAGCATCCGCCATCTCGCACCTGAAGGGTGGAGCCGCGTGGCGATCCTGGGATTCGGCGAACAGGGACGGCAGCACGAGAAGGTCGTGAGGGTCCTCCACCCCGACGCCGAGATCCGCGTGTACGGCGGTCCGCGGCTCCAAGGCCGCTTTCCCGGAGTGGAGGTCGTCCCCGACACACGGGCGGCCGTCGAGGGCGCTGACGTCGTCATCACCGCAGGCCCGATGACGCGCGACGAGAGCCGCCGGGTGGAGCGGGCCTGGCTGCCTGACCGCTGCCTCGTGGTCCCCGTCGACTTCGACGCCTACGTGACCGCGGACCTGGTCTCGGACGCCGACGACCTGGTGGTCGACGACATCGACCAGTTCGAGCACTACCGGACCAAGGGGTACTTCGCCGGCTGGCCGCGAGCGGACCGGTCACTCGGCGCGGCGCTGGCGGTCGAGCCACTGGGCCGTCTGCGCGTCTCCTGCAGCCTGGGGGTCGGCGCCGTCGATGCGGCGCTCGCCGGGCTCGTGCACGAGCGGGCGCGTGCGCAGGGCGTCGGCGTCGCGCTCCCACGTTGACCCCGTCCCACACCACACTGGCTCCCCCGGAAATATGTGAGTGAGCACCATCGAGGCGCCGGGCAACTCTCCGTAGGTTCTCTGGTCATGCAGACCAGCGCAGCCACCCTCGACCTCACCGGAAAGCGTGCCGTGGTCACCGGCGGTGCCAGCGGCATCGGCGCCGCTGCCGCCCGCCACCTCGCGGCCGCGGGCGCCCATGTCGTCGTGTGCGACCGCGACGCCGACGGCGCCGAGGCGGTGGCCAAGGAGGTCTCGGGAGAGGTCTGGGTGGCCGACCTCGGCGACACCGCCGCACTCGCGGACCTGGAGCTCGACGCCGACATCCTTGTCAACAACGCCGGGATCCAGCACGTGGCCCCGGTCGAGGAGTTCCCGCCGGACCGGTTCGCGTTGATACTCCGGATCATGCTCGAGGCGCCCTTCCTGCTCTCCCGGGCCTGCCTGCCCACCATGTACGCCCGCGGCTGGGGCCGGATCGTGAACATCTCGAGTGCCCACGGCCTGCGGGCCAGCGCCTACAAGTCGGCTTACGTGTCGGCCAAGCACGGCCTGGAGGGGCTCTCCAAGGTGCTCTCGCTCGAGGGCGCGAGCCACGGCGTGACCAGCAACTGCGTCAACCCCGGATACGTCCGCACCCCGCTCGTCGAGAAGCAGATCGCAGACCAGGCCCGGGTCCACGGCCTGTCCGAGGACGAGGTGATCAGCAAGGTCATCCTCACCCAGTCGGCCATCAAGCGGCTGATCGAGCCCGAGGAGGTCGCCGGCGCGGTCGGTTATCTCTGCTCCGAGGACGCGGCCTTCGTCACGGGCAGCAACCTCGTGATCGACGGCGGCTGGTCCGCACGCTAGGAGGGGTCCGACGTGCCCGATTCGCCGCCGTTACCGGGCACAAGAGGCCGCCGCGCCCAAGCCGTGCCCCTATCGGCCAGAATGGGCAGGGTGGCAGGTATTGAGTTCCTCGAGCTGCTCGCTCGCGAGGCCGCCCCCGTCGAGTTCGAGGGGCCGCTGCTCGCCGCTCGGGCAGGCGGCGCCGATCCCGAGAGGATCCAGGAGCTCGAGCGGGCGAAGGTTCTCGCTCTCCAGGTCCGGGCCGTCCTGGAGGCTCGACGTCGCCGCGAGGTCGAGCTGTCAGCGCTCTACGAGACGGCCGGAGACCTCGCTGCCCTGACGGACGTGGATGCCGTCCTCGAGGCGATCGTGCACAGGGCACGCCAGCTGCTGCACACCGACGTGGCCTACCTGTCGCTCAACGACGACGAGCGGGGCGACACCTACATGCGCGTCACCGAGGGCATCCACTCGCCTGCCTTCCGGGCCATCCGTCTGCCCATGGGCGCCGGCCTCGGCGGGCTCGTGGCGCAGACGGCGACGCCGTACTCGACGGCCGACTACTTCCAGGACGAGCGGTTCCGGCACACCGGCCCCATCGACGGTGTGGTCGCCGAGGAGGGCCTGGAGTCGATCCTCGGTGTACCTCTGCTGCTCGGAAAGCAGGTCATCGGCGTCCTCTACGCCGCCAACCGCAACCCTCGGCCCTTCGGCCGGGAGGAGGTGGCGCTCCTCGTCTCGCTCGCCGCCCACGCCGCGATAGCCATCGACAATGCCCGTCTGCTCACCGAGACCCAGCTCGCGCTGAGCGAGCTCGAGGCCGCGAGCGAGCTCCTCAGGTCCCATACCGAGAGCGTGGAACGTGCAGCCGACGCCCACGACCGCCTCACGAAGATCGTCCTGCGCGGTGGCGGGGTCGACGACGTGGTGCGTGAGGTCCGTGAGGTGCTCGGCGGCGAGGTGTCCGTGGTCGACACAGGTGGCCTGGTGCTCGCCACGACAGACCCGGCGGGACCTCCGACCGAGGCAGAGCTCGAAGCGGCCGCAGCTGCCCTGAGCTCGAGCCGGACCGTCGAGCAGCCCGGCGTGTGCGCTGCCCCCGTTGCCGCGGGAGCCGACCAGTTCGGGGCACTGATGCTCCGGCGTACCGGCAGCCTCGAGCAGGGCGACCAGCGGATCCTCGAGAGGTCAGCTCTCGTGACCGCACTCCTGCTGCTCTTCCGCCGCAGCGTCGCCGAGGCCGAAGGACGCGTGCGGGGTGAGTTCCTCGAGGACCTGCTGACCGGGGCAGATCGAGACCCGGAGGCCCTGCGTGAGCGTGCCCGCCTCCTCGGCGCGGACCTCGAGCAGCCCCACTCCGTCGTGGTTGCCCAGATGACCGGTGACCGGGCTCGGACCAGCCAGGCGGCGGCGTACGTCGCCGGAGTCAACCGCGGCTTCGCCGCAGTGCACCAGGGTCGACTGGTGGTGATTCTGCCCGGTCGGGAGCCCGGTGAGGCCGCGCGGATCATGGACGAGGGGCTGCGTCCGTCGAACGGCTGCGCGCTCACCGCGGGTGCTGCCGGCCCGGCGTCCGGACCGGCGGCGATCGTCTCCGCCTACACCGAGGCACAGCAGTGCCTGGATGCGCTCCTGGCGATCGGGCGGGAGGGCGAGATCGCCACCGCCACCGACCTCGGCTTCGTCGGACTGCTCATGGGCTCGGGCAACGACGTGGGCAGCTACGTCCACAGCGTGATCGGTCCCGTCTTGGACTACGACGCCACCAGGCGGACCCAGCTGGTCGCCACGCTCGAGGCCTACTTCCGCGCCGGGGGGAACCTGACCCGGACCAGCACGGAGCTGCACGTCCACGTCAACACCGTGACCCAGCGGCTGGACAGGATCTCCCGGCTGCTCGGCGACGACTGGCAAGAGCCGGAGCGCCAGCTCGAGGTTCAGCTGGCGCTCCGGCTCAACAAGCTGGCTCGTTAGCCGTCGCGACGTCCGCCGCTGACGCGCCTGGCCTGCCACTGGAGCCAGTAGTGACGGACGGTTCCCCAGATGCCGCGGCGGAAGAGCAGCACCACCAGGATGAAAACCGATCCCGTGATGATGCCGATGCCGTCGAAGCCGGCCGACGCGAGCTGGTCGGCCATCATCACGATCACGAAGGCACCCGCGATGCCACCCCACAGGGTGCCGATCCCGCCCAGGACAGTGATCAGAACCACCTCGCCGGAGGTCGTCCACTCCAGGTCGGGAAGGGCGACGAAACCGTGGCTGATGGCGAAGACACCGCCTGCCAGGCCGGACAGCCCGGCGGAGAGGACGAAGGCGATCACCTTGTACTTCTCGACGTCGTAGCCGAGTGCGCGAGCGCGAGGGGCGTTGTCGCGGATGGCGACCAGAACCCGCCCGAACGGTGAGTGGACGATCCGCCAGGCCGCCCACATCCCCAGGAGGATGATCGGCAGTGCGGCGTAGTAGAAGTAGAACGAGTCGGTCTCGACCAGCTCGATGCCGAAGAACGTCTTGGGCACCGACTGGAGCCCGTTCTCGCCGCCGGTCAGGTCGCTCCACTGGTAGGCGACGAAGTAGATCATCTGGGCGAAGGCCAGGGTGACCATCGCGAAGTAGATACCCGAACGCCGGATGGAGAGCAGGCCCACGGGCACGGCGAGGATCATCGCGAACACAGCACCGGCCAGGATCGCCACCGGGAAGGGGACGCCGTAGTTGATGGCCACGAGCCCGGTCGCGTACGCCGAGCCGCCCCAGAAGGCGGCATGCCCGAACGACAGCAGTCCGGTGTAGCCGAGCAGGATGTCCAGCGAGATCGCGAAGAGCGCCCACGCCGCGATGTCCATCGCCACCGGCGGATAGACGAACCACGGCAGGGAAAGCGCGGCGGCGAGGCCAACGGCGAGCAGAGCCCACCGCTGCCAGGGCCGGCCGCCCGCCACCGCGGCGTGGGCCTCCTCGACCGAGGTGTCGGGGATCACCGATGTGGTCGGGGTGGTCATGCTGCTTCCTCCCGTCCGAACAGGCCGGCCGGACGCACAAGCACCACGACCGCCATGAGAACGAAGATCAGGATCTGGGCGAAGGTCGGCGCGTATGCCTGCCCGAAGGCCTCGACGAGGCCGACCAGGAAGCCGGCCACGACAGCGCCGACGATCGAGCCGAGGCCGCCGATCACCACGACGGCGAACAGGATGATGATGAAGCTGCTGCCCATGTCCGCCGTGATCGCGCGGAAGGGCGCCGCGAGCACACCCGCCAGTCCGGCCAGCGCGACGCCGAAGCCGAAGACGGGGGTGACCCATCGCCCCACGTTGATCCCGAGGGCGCGGGCCAGGTCGGGCTTCTCCGTCGACGCGCGGACGATCATGCCGATCCGGGTGCGAGTCATCAGCAGCCAGACCGCGACGCAGACCGCGAGCGAGAACAGGAGCACGAACACCTGGTACTTCGGGAGCACGACTCCGAACAGCTCGAGGCGTCCCTGGAGGAGGTCGGGCCGCTCGTAAGGCAGCCCCGAGACGCCGTACCGCCGCTTCACCAGATCGACCAGCAGCAGCGTGAGGCCGAAGGTGAGCAGGAAGTTGTACAGCGGGTCCAGCGGCAGCAGCCACTGGATGAGCAGGCGCTCGATGAGGACGCCGAAGGCGAACATCAGCAGCGGCACGACGAGCAGCGCCCACCACAGGTTCAGCCCGAGCCACGTCGAGGAGCACGGCGGCGGTGACGGCGCCGAGCATGTAGAACGCGCCGTGGGCGAAGTTCACGACGCCGAGGACGCCGAAGATGATGGCCAGGCCGAGCGCCGCCAGCGCGTAGAAGCTGCCGGCGGCGAGACCTTGGACGGTGTACTGCAGTACTGCGTTCATGGGTTCCTTCTCCCGGGTGGTGCTCCGGACGCCCTACGACGCCCGGAGCACCAGCAGCCGATCGTCAGCTCATCTCGCAGCCGGAGTCCTCGACCGGGGTGAACGCCTTGTCAGCGGGGATGGTGTCCACGATCTCCTCGTAGTCCCACTCCTCCTCGACGTCGCCCGGCTCCTTGACCTTGGCCAGGTAGACGTCGTGGATGACCCGATGGTCCTCGGCGCGGACCTCGCCGTTGCGGAGGAAGACGTCGTCGATCTTCTTGCCCTCGAGCTCCTCGACGATGGCGTCGGCGTCGTCGGTCCCGGCCGCCTGGACGGACTCGAGGTACTGAAGCGCCGCGGAGTAGTTGCCCGCGTGGGCGAAGGAGGGCCGGGTGCCGGTCTCCTCCTTGAACCGGTCGGCCCACTCCCTGGACTCCTCGTCCATGTTCCAGTACCAGGCATCCGTGAACAAGGTGCCGGCGAACTGCTCGACACCGAGCGAGTGGATGTCGGTGATGAACATGAGACCGACGGCGAGGTCGATGCCTCGCTCCTTCAGCCCAGCCTCGTTGAACTGCTTCACGAAGTTGATGAGGTCGCCACCTGCCTGCATGGTGCCGATCACGTCCGGGTCGCTCGATGCAGCCTTGGTCAGGAACGTCGCGAAGTTGTCGTTCGGGAAGGGTGTGGCGATGGTGCCCTGGACCGCCCCGCCGGACTCCTCGATCGCCGAGGTGAACTGCTTCACCATGTCGGCGCCGAACTCGTAGTCGGGGTAGACGAGCTGCCAGTTCTTCCCACCGTTCTCGGTCACGGTCGAGCCGGTGCCGTTGGCGAGCATGTAGGTGTCGTAGGCCCAGTGGAAGGTGTACTTGTTGCAGGACTCGCCGGACAGGTCCTGAGTTCCTGCGCCGATGTTGAGGTACAGCTTCTTCTTCGTCTCCGCCTGGCTGGCCACGGCGAGTGCCGCCGACGACGTCGGTACGTCGAGGATGACGTCTGCACCCTCGCGGTCGTAGAGCTCCTGTGCCTTGGTGTTGGCGATGTCGGGCTCGTTCTGGTGGTCGGCCGAGGTCACCTCGATCTCCTCGACCACGGCGTCGTCGCCGTACTTCTCCTTGAAGTCGGCCACCGCCATCTCGACGGCCTTGACGCTGTTGGGGCCCGACACGTCCTTGTAGACGCCGGACTGGTCGTTGAGGACCGCCAGCACGATCTTGTCGTCGGTGAAGTCCCCTCCCGAAGCGCTCGGGCCGCCTCCGCCGCAGGCGCTCAGGGCCATGGCTCCTGAGATCAACGCAGCCGTGCCGGCCGCGATCTTCTTGCTCATCTCGTTCTCTCTCCTCGTGTCGGTGCTTCAGCGTTCAGATGCCCAGATGCTCGAGCAGCTCTTCCTCGCGCTCGACGAACTCGTGGTTGTCGAGCGACTCGACCACCCGCCCCTGGGCGAGCAGGTAGTGCCGGTCGGCCACCGTGGCCGCGAACTTCACGTTCTGTTCGATCAGGAGCACGCCCGCGCCCGACGCCTTCACCTCGCGGATGATCTCGCCGATACGCGCGACGATGACCGGTGCCAGGCCTTCGGAGGGCTCGTCGAGCAGCAGGAGGCGTGCACCGGTGCGGAGCACCCGCGCGATCGCCAGCATCTGCTGCTCGCCCCCGGACAACGTCGTGCCGGGTGCCCGTCGACGGTCCGCCAGGACCGGGAATGCCTCGTAGACACGGTCCAGCTCCCAGGCCCGGTCCGAGACCTTGGGCGGCAGCAGGAGGTTCTCCTCCACGTTCAGGTTCGCGTAGATGCCGCGGTCGTCCTGGACCCAGCCCATCCCGGCGCGAGCACGCTTGTGCGCGGGGACGCCGTTCATCTCCCTGCCGTGGAAGTCGATGCTCCCCGAGACGTGACGATGAAGGCCGATGAGGCTGCGTACGAGGGTGGTCTTGCCGGCTCCGTTTCGACCGACGAGGGTGACGACCTCTCCGTCGCCCACCTCAAGGCTCACGTCGTGGAGCGCCTGAGCCTCGCCGTACCAGGCCTTCAGGTTCTTGACCTCAAGCATGGCTGGACTCCCCGAGGTAGGCGGTGATCACGCGCTCGTCGTTGCGAACCTCGTCGTAGGTGCCCTCCGCGAGGACGGCCCCCTGCTGCAGGACGGTGACGCGGTCGGCCAGGCTGCCCACGACGTGCATGTTGTGGTCGACGAACACGACGGTGCGTCCTTCCGAGATCCGGCGGACCAGCTCGATGGTGCGGTCGACGTCCTCGATCCCCATCCCCGCTGTGGGCTCGTCGAGGAGCATCACCTTCGGGTCGAGCGCCAGGACGAGCGCCATCTCCAGAGCCCGCTTCTGCCCGTAGGCCAGCAGCCCCGAGGGCCTGTCGGCGAGTGCCGCGAGACCGACCTGGCGAAGGAGATCGTCGACCTCCGCGCGGTACTGGCTCAGCAGGCGCTCGGAGCGCCAGAAGCGCAGCCCCTGCGACGTCCTGCCCTGAAGGGCCAGCTCGACGTGCTCGCGCGGCGTGAGGTTCTCGAAGAGGCTCGTGATCTGGAAGGACCGTGCGACCCCCTTGCGTGCGATCTGCTCAGGCTGCAGGCCGGTGACGTCCTCGTCGAAGACGGCGATGCGCACCGCTCGAAGGTTTGATGAACCCGGTGAGCAGGTTGAACAACGTGGTCTTGCCGGCCCCGTTCGGACCGACGAGGGCGTGGACGCCTCCTTCATGTACGCGGAGGTCCACGGAGTTGACGGCCCGGAACCCTCGGAAGTACTTGGTCAGCCCGTCAGTACGCAGGGCCACCCGTTCTGTAGACGTCACTCCGTTCCTTCCTGAGCGAGACACACATCCGTGCTGCCAGGGGTGCAGCACGTCGTAACGCTAGAAAGTCGGACAGGCGGCGGCCATGGTGACGGCGGCCACATTCCTCCGCGGCCAGGTGTCGATCTGCACCATTCACGCCGGAGGCCGAGTCCGGTCCGGTCTGATCGGTCGCGCGGCGGTTGTAGCTCCGTACAACGGGGTGCGGCAACCGTTGGCGTCCGCGACGGTAACGGCCCCCACAAGGGGTCGTTGAGCGATACCACCGGTCACACCGTCCACGGGGAGGCACCACCATGGCCATGTCGAGACAGCGAACCCGCGCGGGGATCGTCGGCCTTCTGCTGACGCTCGTCGGCGCAACCGGAGTCGCGGCCGTGCCGGTCGGCTCCGTGAGCGGAGCGGAGACCTACCGGCCGGGAATCGTGAAGGACCAGGACCTCGAGATACCGCTCAGCGACGGGAGCCTGCTGCGCGCGGACCTGTACCGACCGTCGAAGGCCCTCGGTCGTCGGCTGCCCACGGCCATGCTGATGTTCCCCTACAAGAAGGACGACGCCTCGCGCCTGGAGCGCGACACCGTCTACGCGTTGGCGAAGGCCGGATACGCCTCGCTGGTCGTGGATGTCCGCGGTACGGGCGGCTCTCCCGGTGAGTTCTGCTTCTTCTGCAGGCGTGAGGTCCGGGACGGCTACGAGGCGGTCGAGTGGGCGGCGCGCCAGCGGTGGAGCAACGGCAGGGTCGGCATGTGGGGCTACTCCTACAGCGGGATCACGGCCGCGCACGTGGCGGCCCTGCGGCCCCCACATCTCACGGGGATCGTTGCCGGCTCGGCCTTCAACGACGGCTACCGGGACCTGATGTACCCCGGCGGGATCCGGGCGAGCGCTGACTTCGCGGTGATCGAGCAGCTCTTCCAGGGCACGGCGCCCTACGGTCGGACCGGCAGCGAGTCCGACCCGCAGACGGCCGCCGGGATGTTCGTCGACGCCCTCGGGAACCCCTCGACGATCGGAGCGGAGTTCCTGCGCCACGACACCTACGACCGGTGGTGGCGCGAGCGGGGACTGGAGAACAAGGCACACCGCGTCGACGTACCCGTGCTCCACGTGACCGGCTGGCACGACCTCTATCCGCGGGCCGCAAGCCTCAACCACCGCATGATGGGGAACCGGCACCGCGCCATGCTCGTCGGGCCGTGGGGCCACATCGGACCGTTCACGCCGACCACCGGGCTCGGCGAGTCCGAGCGCCTCTGGATCCGGGCGACCACCCGCTGGCTCGACACGTACGTCAAGACGCCACCCGGCCAGAAGCGTCGACGGATGGCCGCCCGCTACCCACGGCTGCTGATGTGGGACCAGGACCCGGGCAGCCGCGGCGTCTACCACGAGACGGAGGCGTGGCGCGGACAGTGGCGGACACACCGCGGCTGGCTCCCCCGACACCGGCGGGAGACGCTGCACCTGTGCCCCGACACGCGTGAGGACGCGACGTCCACCTGGCCGGTGCAGGCCAGCCTGCGCCCCCACGCCTGCCAGGAGCAGGGGACGGTGCCGGTGGCCGCCGCCCCCGCGGACGCGACGAGCGGGACCTCGGTCTACCACGACATCGGCGTCACGGGTCAGGCCCACGACCCGGTCGACCAGCGCGCGGCGTCGACGGCTACCGCCTTCATCGGTCCGCCGGCCGCCCGTGCGCGGACGATCACCGGTGGCCTGCGTCTCGACTTCACGGCCACGACAGCCGGCTCCGACGTGGACTGGGTGGCGAAGGTCGTGGACATCGGGCCCGACGGCGACACCGCGCTGGTCACCCGAGGATGGCTCAAGGCGTCCCACCGACGGCAGGACGACCGCCGGCCCTACCTGTTCCACACCCACGACGAGCCGCAGCGTCTGACGCCGGGAAGTCCTTACAGGCTGGCGATCGAGATCTGGCCGACGTCGTACCGGCTGCGTGCCGGGCACCGCCTGGCCGTGCTCCTCGAGGCAGCCGACCTCCAGAAGGTGCTTCCGTCCAGCGAGTCGGTCGCGAGCGAAGTGCTCATCGCCCGGCAGCACCCTGCCACGTTGACGATCCCCGTCCGGACCTCGCCCGGGAAGCCGGTCCGGAACCCGTTGCTGGTCTACTGACCTCTACGATCCACCCAGGCTTCGGGAGGAGGAGGGGCTATGACGGTCAACGACCCGGTGCCGGTGCCGGAAGCCGTCATCGCGCGGCTGGACCGGGACATCGACCGTCTCACCCCGATGACGATCTCCCAGGTGCTGCGGGACCTCGACTCCTATGCGGCCGTCGAGCCCGCCGCGCTGGAGGTCTCGGTACGCCGGAACCTCACCATCGCCGTCCGCGCCCTGCGCGCCAACAGGCCGCCGGCGGCATCGGAGCTCGCCGAGGCCGAGCAGACGACCCGTGAACGGTTCGCGCAGGGCATCCCCGTGGAGGAGATCATCCGGGCGTTCCGCGTCTCGATCGGCCTGATCCAGGAGCGGTTCGTCGAGACCTGTTTCGAGGAGGGGGTACCGGCCGACGCGACGCTGTCCGGCTCGCGCCTCCTGTGGGCGGTGGGCGACGCCTTCACGACGAGGGTGATCACGGCCTACCACGCCTTCGACCTCGACAGCGCACTCCAGGACGCCCAACGGCGCACCGACTACGTCAGGGCGATGCTGCGCGGGCAGCTCAACGTCGCCGAGTCGGCCGGGGACCTCGCGACGTACCGCCTCGACCCCGACGCCGCCTATGCGGCGATCCGCTGTCTCGCGGAGCCACAGACCGCGGAGCGCACACGGCGGGCGGTCGAGGCCGGCGGCAGCCTGCCCAACCGCTCCGCGCTGGTCGCGGTCGACGCAGGCGAGTGCATCGGGATCGTCGCGAAGCGGCCCGCCGAGGACGCAGCCCACGTCATCGGCTTGGGCCCGTTCGTTCCACTCCGGGAGATCGCCGAGTCGTTCCGCATCGCGAGCCGTGCCTGCGATGTCGCGGAACAGCTCGGGCGCCGAGGCGTGTTCGGCATCGAGGACCTCACCTGGAGGCTGGCTGCGGCCGACCATCCCGACGTCACCGGCTTCCTGGTCCAGCGCTACCTCGCGCCGCTGCGAGAAGGCGGCGAGTTCGGCACCGTGCTCGAGGAGACGCTACGGGCCTATCTCGCACACGGGATGAACATCGCCCGGACCGCGGAGGCGCTCGTGACGCACACGAACACCTTGAGGTACCGGCTGAGGCGGTTCACCGAGCTCACCGGTCTCTCACTGGAGTCGGCCGAGGTCCTGGTCGAGCTCATGTGGGCCCTGGAGATGGGCCCCGCCCAACCCCTCGACTGATTGTCGTTCTCCACAACTTCTCACCCGGCGGCATTGGCCGATCAGACGTGGACAGTGGCTGCTGACTCTCGCATCGTTGTAGATCTCCCCTGCGCAGAGCACTTCTTCGACGCCGCACGACCACGAGAGGGACATCATGCAGACTCCGGAACCCGCAAGGCCCGACGACCTCAACGGCAAGATCGCGATCATCACCGGCGCGGGCTCGCGGGCCTCGGGAATCGGGAACGGCCGTGCCGCGGCCGTCCTGCTGGCAGAGGCCGGGATGAAGGTCGCCCTGGTCGACTCGGTCGCCGAGAACATGACCGAGACCCAAGAGCTCGTCGAGAAGGCCGGAGGCGAATGCCTCGCGTTCACCGCCGACGTCTCCCGCGCCGCTGAGTGCGAGGAGGTGGTCGCCACGGTCGCCGACCGCTGGGGCGGCGTGGACGTCCTCTTCAACAACGTCGGGATCGTCGGCCCGAGCGGTTCTGTCGTCGACGTCGACCTCGAGGCATGGGACCGCTGCTTCGACATCAACGTGACGTCCATGGTCCTGATGTCGCGGTACTCCATCCCCCACATGCGTCGCCGAGGCGGTGGGTCGATCATCAACACCTCGTCGATCGCCGGGGTGCTCGGCGCGCACCCTTCGATCATCTACAGCGCGACCAAGGGCGCGGTCACCAACCTGACCAGGGCGATGGCCGCGATGCACGGCCCCGAGCGGATCCGCGTCAACGCCTTGGTGCCCGGCTTCCTGCACACGCCGATGGTGTACTCGCAAGGCCTCAGCGAGGAGGACCGGATCCGCCGTCGCAACGTCGCCCCTCTCGGTGTCGGGGGTGTCGAGGGGAGCGGCTGGGACGTCGGTGAGGCGGTCCGGTTCCTCGCCAGCGACAAGGCCCGCTTCATCTCGGGCGCCAACATCCCGATCGACGGCGGCCTGACCGCGGTCATCCCGATGAGCGACTCGATGAGCGTCACGGCTCCGGTGGACGGGCGCTGAGCCGTGGAACGTTGCGCGGACATCATCGGCTGGTCCCACACCAGGTTCGGCCGGCTCGAGGGCGAGACCGTCGAGACCCTGCTGACACGGGCCTCCCGCGAGGCCATCGCGTCCTCCGGGGTCGAGCCCGCTGACATCGACGAGATCGTGGTCGGTCACTTCAACGCCGGCCTCAGTCCGCTTGCCTTCCCCTCCTCCCTCGCACTGCAGGTGGATGACGCGCTGCGCTTCAAACCGGCGACCCGGGTCGAGAACGCCTGTGCCACCGGCTCCGCGGCGGTGCTCCAGGGGGTGCGCGCGATCGCGAGCGGGCAGGCGCGGACGGTCCTGGTCGTGGGCGTGGAGAAGATGACCGACGTCGAGCCGCGGACCGTCGGACGTGCGCTGCTCGGCGCGGACTACGACCGCGCCGGGTCCGACTCACCGGTCGGCTTCGCCGAGATCTTCGGCGACATCGCGAACGCGTACTTCGACAGGTACGGCGATCACGGGGAGGCGCTCGCCTCGATCGCTGCCAAGAACCACCGCCACGGCGTCGACAACCCGTTCGCACAGCTGCGCAAGGATCTCGGGTTCGACTTCTGCAACACGGTCTCGGAGCGGAACCCGGTCGTCGCCGGCCCGCTGCGTCGTACCGACTGCTCTCCTGTCTCCGACGGTGCGGCGGCCCTCGTGCTCACCGCACCGGACCTCGCGCCGGCCGCGTCGGACGCGGTCGCCGTACGCGCGATGGCCCAGCGCAACGACTACCTGCCCATGTCCCGACGGGACCCGGTCACCTTCGAGGCCGGGCAGCGGGCCTGGCGCAGCGTGCTCGACACCGCCGGCGTGGGGGTGTGGGACCTCGATCTCCTCGAGCTGCACGACTGCTTCACGATCGCCGAGCTCATCGAGTACGAGATGCTCGGGCTCTGCGAGCCGGGACGCGGCCGGGTCGTCGTGGAGGAGGGCTGGGCCCACAAGGACGGCAAGCTCCCGGTGAACCCGTCGGGTGGTCTCAAGTCCAAGGGCCACCCGATCGGCGCCACCGGTGTCTCGCAGCACGTGCTCGCCGCCATGCAGCTGACCGGCACGGCCGGGGACATGCAGGTCGCGGACGCTCGTCGCGCGGGCGTCTTCAACATGGGCGGCACCGCGGTCGCCAACTACGCCACGATCCTGGAAAGACTTCGATGACCGAGTTCCCTCTCGACCTTCGCACGCTCGTGTCGGGCGCGATGCGCAAGTTCGCGCGCCGGCCCGCGGTGGTCGCTGACGGCACCACGTGGACGTATGCCGACCTCGACGCGGCGTCCAACCGCCTGGCGCACACCCTGGTCGACCTGGGGGTCGGACCGGGGACCCCGGTGGCCCTGATGATGTCCAACTCGGCGGAGTACGTCGTCGCGGACCTCTCTTTGCTCAAGCTGGGCGCGGCCAAGGTGCCGCTCAACGACATGCTCTCCCCCGACGAGGCCCGCTACATCCTGAGCGACAGCGGCGCCACCGTCGCGCTCACCACCCCCTCTCAGATCGAGGCCGCACTGGACGAGCTGGGGCAAGGAGACCTGCACTCCGTCATCGCCGTGGGGCACGGAGCCGGCGTCCCGGCCGGTGTGCTCGACTGGGATGACGCGCTCGCAGACCGCCCGGCAACAGTGCCCGAGGTCGACATCGCCCCGACCGACGTCGGTCTGATGATGTACACCGGCGGCACGACCGGACGCCCGAAGGGTGTCGTCCACCGCCAGCGCCAGCTCGCGCTCAACCTGCTGGCGCACCGCGTCGAGACCGAGATCCGCTCCGACGAGCGGCTGCTGCTCTCCTCTCCTCTGCCGCACAGCGCGGGGTTCCTGCTGCAGACCGCGCTCACGGCGGGTGCGGTCACGTACGTCGAGCGTGGGTTCGACGCGAAACGCGTGCTCGACGCGATCCACCGGCACGGGGTCAGCTACCTCTTCATGGTGCCGACGATGATCTACCGGCTCCTCGACCAGGCCGCCGCGGGCGACTGGGACCACTCGTCGCTGCGCACGATCCTCTACGGCGCGGCACCCATCTCACCCGAGCGTCTCGCCGAGGGGCTTGCCCGCTTCGGCCCCGTCTTCATGCAGCTCTACGGCCAGTCCGAGGCACCGAACTTCATCACCCGCCTCCCTCGCGAGGCCCATGTCACCGACCCGGAGCTGGCCCACCGGCTGCGGAGCTGCGGCCAGCCGACCGCCCTGTGCCAGGTGCGGATCGTCGACGAGGAGGGCAACGTGTGCCCGCCGGGCAAGGAGGGTGAAGTCGTCGCGAGGACGGCCTACACCATGACCGGCTACCACCGGCTGCCCGAGGCCACGGAAGCGGGCGCTCAAGGACGGTTGGCTCCACACCGGAGACATCGGCTTCCTCGACGAGGAGAGCTACCTCTACCTCCTGGACCGCAAGAACGACATGATCATCAGCGGTGGCATGAACGTGTACTGCACCGAGGTCGAGGCGGCGCTGCGCGAGGTGGACCACGTCGGTCAGGTCGCGGTCGTCGGCGTACCTCACCCGGACTGGGGTGAGGCGGTCGTCGCGTTCGTCGTACCCGATGAGCAGGGCTCCTTCGACGAGGCGTCGGCGCACGAGCACTGCCGCGCCAAGCTCTCCGCCTACAAGCGGCCCAAGGCGATCCAGAGGGTCGACAGCCTCCCCCTGACGGCCTACGGCAAGGTCGACAAGAAGGCGCTACGCGCCGCCTGGCCGGGGTGGTGACGAGCGCTCGGCGGCCAGGTCGACGAACGGGCGGAGCAGGCTCGCGTCGTCGACGGCGTCCGGGTTCGCGACCCGCTCCGGCGGGGCTCCTTGGAGGATCCGCTTGACCGGCACCTCGAGCTTCTTGCCCGTGCGGGTGTGCGGGATCCCCGGGACCGCGATCACCTCGTCGGGGACGTGGCGTGGCGACGCCTTCTCCCTTATGGCGCTGCGGATCCGGCCCACGAGTGCTTCGTCGAGCGTCAGGCCCTCATCGAGCACGACGAACAACGGCATCCAGTAGCTCCCGTCCGGCTGCTCGGCGCCGATCACCAGGGCCTCGGTGACCTCGGGGACGGTCTCGACCGCTGCATAGATGTCGGCACTGCCCATACGGACACCGTTGCGGTTGAGCGTGGAGTCGGAGCGTCCGTGGATCACGACCGATCCGCGGTCGGTGATGGTGATCCAGTCGCCCTGGCGCCAGGCACCGGGGAAGGTCGAGAAGTACGACTCGGTGTAGCGGGTGCGACCCGGGTCGTTCCACAGGTGGATGGGCATGCTCGGCATCGGGCGGTGTACGACGAGCTCGCCCACCTCGTCGTACACGGGTCGACCGTTCTCGTCCCAGGCCTCCAGGGCCACACCGAGGCAGCGCACCGAGATCTCGCCCGGCCAGATCGGCACGGTCGGTGCGCCTCCGACGAAGGCGCCGGCGATGTCGGTCCCCCCGCTCATCGACCACAGCGGCAGGTCGCCGACCTCGTCGCGCGCCCATCGGTGCAGGTACGGCGCGAGCGGCGAACCCGTCGACCCCATGGCGCGCAGGCGCGAGAGGTCGAGCTCCGTCGAGGGGCGGAGCCCGGCGCTCGCCGAAGCCTGGAGGTAGCCGGGGCTGGTGCCGAAGAAGGTCACGCCGTGATCGGCGACCAGCCGCCACAGGGTGCTGGGGTCCGGGTGGGTCGGCGAGCCGTCGTAACACAGGATGCTGCCGCCGGTGACCAGCGCCGAGAGCTGAAGGTTCCACATCACCCAGCTCGGCGAGGTGTACCAGAACAGCCGGTCGTCGCCACGCAGGTCCCAGTGCAGCAGCAGCTGTTTGAGCGTCTCGACGAGGAAGCCGCCGTGACCGTGGACGAGCCCCTTGGGCAGGCCCGTGGTCCCGGACGAGAACAGCACCCACAGGGGGTGGTCGAAGGGGACGGCGACCGGCGGCCGCGAGGCGCTTCCAGCCACCGCGTCGTCCCACCAGAGCCAATCACCGGACAGGTCGCTGGTGAGTCGGCGGATCATCACCACGTGCTCGATGGTGTCCAACCCCGCCCGGATCTCGTCCACGGCGGCGACCCGGTCGTGCTCGCGGCCGTTGAACCGGTAGCCGTCAGCAGTGAAGAGCACCTTGGGCCGCAGCTGCGCGAACCGGTCCACCACGGCAGAGGGGGCGTAGTCCTGGCCCACCGAGGACCAGGTCGCGCCCAACGAGGCGGTCGCCAGGAAAGCGACGACGGCCTCGGCGATGTTCGGCACGTAGCCGGCGACCACGTCGCCGGACTCGACTCCCAGTCCCGTGAGGGTCGCCGAGAGCGCCGCGGCCTGGCTGCGCAGGTCTTGCCAGGTCAGCTCGGAGACGGAACCTGACTCGTCCGCACTGACGATCGCCGTGTCGCCGTCCGCGCCCTGCGCAAGCAGGTAGCCGGCGAAGTTCACGTGCGCCCCGGGGAACCACGTCGCGCCGGGCATCGACTCGTCACCGAGCACGGCGTCGTAGCCGCTGACCTCGTCGAGGCCGAAGAACTCCCAGATGGCCGCCCAGAACTCCTCGAGCTCGGTGACCGACCACTGCCACAGCTCGTCGTAGCCGTCGAGCGAGAGACCGCGGGTCGTGCGGAGGAACCCCTGGAACTTCGTCAGGCGGGCGGTGTCGAGGAGCTCCTGCGGAGGCTCCCACAACGGCACCGGCGCAGGTGGACGCGAGGGCAGCACCGTTCAGCCCCTGAGCTCGCGACGCAGGATCTTGCCCGTCGCGGTCTTCGGCAGGTCATCGAGGAACTCGACGGTGCGTGGGCACTTGTACGCCGAGAGTCGTTCGCGGCAGTGCGCCTGCAGCTCCTCCGCCGTCGCGGTCGCGCCGCTGCGCAACGCCACATAGGCCTCGACCGACTCGCCCTGGTAGTCGTCAGGCCGCCCGACGACGGCAGCCTCCCGAACCGCCGGATGCAGGTACAGCACGTCCTCCACCTCCCGGGGCCAGACCTTGTAGCCGCTCACCACGAGCAGGTCCTTCTTGCGGTCGACGACGAAGATCCATCCGTCCTCATCCATCACTCCGACGTCGCCGGTGTGGAGCCCTTCGCCGCGGAAGGCGTTGGCTGTCTCGTCGGGCCGGTTCCAGTAGCCGGTACCGACGGACGGGCCGCGCACGACGATCTCGCCGGCGGTTCCCGGCGGCAGCTCTGCTCCGTCCTCACCGACGATGGTGACGTGGCTGCCGGGGAGCGGGACCCCGATGGCCAGTGCACCCGACGCCTCGTCGACCGGGGCACGTGTGCCCCTTGGTACAGCGATGCAGGCGGAGGTGCTCTCGGTGAGGCCGTAGATGTTGTGGACGTAGACCCCGAAGTCGTGCTCGTACCTGTCCACCACCGACTGGGCGACGGGCGCACCACCACTGAAGCACGTGCGCATCGATCCCATCCCCTCGTCGCCCGGCTCGGCGCGGTCGGCGAGGGCGATGAAGGCCGTGATCGCGCCGATGGTGAACGTCGGGCGATAACGGCTCATGAGCCCGAGCACCGTGGCGGGCTCGAAGCGGTAGGTCAGCACCATCGGGATGCCGTTGGCCAGCGCCACGGCGAGGTGAAGCCCGAGGCCGGTGATGTGGAAGAACGGCGCCGTGGTGAGGATCCGGTCCGATGCGGTGAGACCGAACCACCCCGTGGAGACAACCGCCTGGTAGGTCAGGTTGGCATGAGTGCTCATCGCCCCTTTGGAGGGGCCGGTCGTGCCCGAGGTGTAGGTGAGCAGGGCGACGTCGTCGGAGGACGGGTCGTGCCGTCCGGTCCTTGGCTCCGCCGAGGGACCCGCGTCGTCGGCTGCGAGCAACGCGGACAGCATCGAGGCCGCGTCAGGGCGTGGCGACGTCGCCGACCATGGTCCCGCGAGGTCGCCGGCGAGATCTTCGGGGAGGGACCACAACACGGTTGGCCCCTCGGTGAGCGCCGAGGCGACCTCGTCGACCACGTCCCGCATGTCCGGGTGGGCGACGAGGACCCGCGGCTCGCAGTCGTGGACGAGATGCGAGAGCTCCTTGGCTCGGAGCATCGGGTTGACCGGGACCACGATCGCACCCAGCTTCCAGGACGCCAGGAGGCACACCACGAATGCCGGTGTGTTCTGGAGGGAGACAGCGACCCTGTCTCCGGCCCCGACTCCCAGCCCGGCGAGTCCTCGTGCAGCCGCATCGCTCAGCCGGTCCAGCTCGTCGCGGTCGATGTCCCGACCGAAGTAGTGCAGTGCCGGCGCACCGGGCTCTTCCTGTACCCGCTCCCGGAACATGGACAGGACCGTGCCGGCCGGCAGGTCCGGATCAGCGGGAACCTCCGCCGCGTAGAGCCTCGTCCACCTCGGCTGCCGGCTCATGCCAGACCCCCTCGCGCTGCTGTGCCCGGACACCTGAACTCGGCCGAAGTTCAGCGTGATGTCGAAACTACAACAGGGGCCGAGCCAGGGCTCCGGCAACTGAACTACGTCGCAGTTCAGACAGGGGCTGAACTACAGCACGAGCAGCGCGAGGCCGCCGAGAGCGAGGAGCCAGCTCGCGAAGCTCCCGATGAGGAAGTACTCGGTGACGTCGCTGGGGCCGTCGGGGCTCGGGAGCATCATGGCCGCGCCCGAACCCGAGGTCCCCCCTTCGCTCGCGGACACTCCCCGCTGCAGCTCGGGGAAGCGGAGCAGGCCCTTCGCTGCAACGACGACCGCCGCCGCGGTGAGCTGACCAGCGAGCCCCAGCCCAACGATGAACAGCCGCTCCATGGGGCCGAGAAGCCGGCCACCCTTGAGCTGCTTCTCGTTCGTGGTCGCCGGGATGCCCACCGCGTCCAGCACCAGCCGGACAACGATGTTGGCCGTGGAGAGCTGAACGGCGGCGACGCCTGCGAGGAGCAGCAGCTCGTCGGGCCGCAGGTGGTCGATGAGCGAACCACCCATCCTGGACGGCATCGTCGTCGCATCGTGGTCGGCCACGCCACCGCCGAGCACCGTCACGGCCAGGCCGAGGGCGAGCGCGCCGAAGGCCAGGGTCAGCACTCCGGCCGAGACAGCAGACCCCCGCTCGAGGGCGACCGAGGAGGCGAGCACCCAGCCGACGAGCCCGAGCATCATGGCGCCACCGAGCCCGACCCACTCGCTGCCCTCGATCCCGATCGTGAGGCCCATGAGGACCAGCAGGACGAGCCCGAGTGCGACGATCAGGAGCCGCCGCCGCCACGACGTGGCGTCACGGGTCGCGCGCAGCAGGTCGCAGACACCGACCACCAGGAGCCATCCTCCGACAGCCAGCATCCCTACTCCTCGCTCGCGAACAACATCTGGGCGTCCCGGACCGCGGCGATGCCGCGCGAGAACTGCTGGGAGACCGCGGACTTCGAGATCCCCTCGACCTCAGCGATCCGCTGCTGAGTCTCGCCCAGAAGTGCCAGCCGGAGCATCCGCCACGCCCGTTCGTTGAGTCGTTCCACCAGCGCATCGCGTGTCACGAGGAAGGCGTTGACGCGACCTGCGTCCGGTCCGGCGTACCAGGTGCGGCCGCGCTGACCGATCGCGTCGAGCGCATCACGCGCTGCCCACCACCCGGGGCCGTCCTGGAGCAGCGGCCGGCGCGTCGCGTCGTGCACCGTGACCTCGCCGAAGCCGATGCCGCATCGCACGTCGATCTCCGGCAGCAGCGACAGCCGCACCAGCAGCGTGGCCAGGGTGGCGTCGCCCAGGTCGGCGAAGGCACCCTGGAACTCGTCGCCGACGGTCGGCTCCAGTGCCTGGACCGGCGTAATGTGGGTAGTGGCCTCGGCCAGCACCTCGCCGAGCCGCTCCTGGGCGCGGGCCCGGTCCGGCAGCCGACGCGAGCCCACCACGTCGCCGATGAGCGTGTACGCCTCCCGGATCATGTTCAGACCATACCTGAACTTGTCGCTGATTAAGTGCTGACCTGAACTCTGTCGTCAGGTCTCCGTAGCCGCCTGCGGGTGAGCGACTCAGGCCGACAGGGCGTGTACGACGAGCGAGGCGAGCTCGGCGTAGGCCTCGGCGTCGCTCATCTCGAGCCGCGCGAACATCTCGCCGCGCTGGATCTCGAACATCGCCACCGCGACGATCTCGCCCACGAACGCCGCGTGCACCTGACGGAACGCACCCGCCTCGACACCGTCGGCGATCAGCTGCCGGATCCGGTCGGCCGCGGCCGCGGTGTTCTGCCGGTAGACCTCCGCCGCCGGCGCGTACGCGGACAGGTCGTCCATGAACGCGCGCGACAGCGGCTGGAGGTACTCCGCGACGGCGTCGAGGTAGGCCACGACCTTCTCCGAGGGACCCGAGGCGGCCTCGACCCGCGACTCCACCGTGACCACGGCCGAGCGGAAGTACTGCTTCACCACCTCGACGACGAGCTGCTGCTTGGTCGGCGCGAGCGCGTAGAGCGTGGTCTTCGAGCAGCGCAGCCGTTCGGCCAGGTCGTCGAGGGTGAACTGCGAGAACCCCTCGGCCGCCATCAGCTCGACGAGCCGCTCCAGCAGGTCGACCTGCCGGGCGGTCCGACGGTTCCCGGTGCTCAGGCCGACGCCCCGGAGTCGGACGCGCCACGCGAGCGCAGCACGAAGCGCTGGATCTTGCCGCTCGGTGTCTTGGGCAGCTCGTCGACGAAGTGCACCGTCCGCGGGTACGCGTGGGCGGCGAGCTTGGTCTTCACCCGCTGCTTCAGGGCTTCCGCGAGGTCGTCGGAGGGCGAGACACCCGGCGCCAGGACGACGAAGGCCTCGATCACCTCGCCGCGCAGCTCGTCGGGCATGCCCACGACCGCGGCCTCGGCCACGGACGGGTCGGCGACGAGGACCGACTCGACCTCGAAGGGACCGATCCGGTAGCCCGCCATGATGATCACGTCGTCGTCGCGGGCGGAGAAGAAGATGTAGCCGTCGTCGTCCATGGTCCCGGCGTCACCGGTGACGTACCACCGGCCGTCCGGGCTGAACCGCTCGGCGGTCTTCTCGGGAGCGTCGACGTACCCGCCGAACCACATGCCGGGGCTGTTCGCGAGGTCGACCGCGACCCGGCCGAGCTCGCCGGGGGCGGCGGGCTCGTCCTCGAGGTTCTTCAGGACGGCCATCGACCAGCCGGGCATCGGCCGGCCCATCGAGCCCTCCTTGACCGGCCCCTTCACGTCGGGGTGCCAGCCGTTGACGACACACATGCCGAGCTCGGTCTGGCCGTAGGTGTCGTGGATCGGCACGCCGAGCTTCTCCTTCGCCCACGACACCATCTCCGGGTTCAGCGGCTCACCGGCCGAGCTCATCCGGCGTACCCGCAGGTCGTCCGGGATCTCCCCGCCGGCGCTGCGCAGGGACCGGAACACCGTCGGGGCCGCGGCGAGGTTGGTGACACCGAACCTGGAGAGCACCTGCCAGGTCAGGTCGGTCGAGAAGCCGGCCTGGAGCAGCAACGAGCGGCGGCCCGCGGCCATGGGCGCGATGATCGCGTAGTAGAGGCCGTAGGCCCAGCCGGGGTCGGCGGCGTTCCAGAAGACGTCGTCCTCGGTGACGTGGAGGCCGTACTCGAGATACGTCACGAACGACGCGATCGCCTTGACCGGGATCGGCACGCCCTTCGGCGTACCGGTGGTGCCGGAGGTGAAGAGGCGGACGAACTCCGTGTCGCCGGACGCGGTCACGGACGGCGCCTTGCCCGGGTCGCCTGCAGGAACCTCGTCGACGGTGACGACCTTCCAGGGCGCGTCGGCCGGGATGTCCTCGCCCGGGTCGAGCTTCGAGCGCTGCCCCGGGTCGCACACGACCACCTTGGCGTCAGCACCGTCGAGGCGCAGCGCGATCGCGGGCGGCGCGAACGCCGTGAACAGCGGCACGTGCACGGCGCCTGCCCGCCACAGACCCAGCACGGTCACGACGTAGTCGAGCGACTTGCCCATCAGGGTCGCCACCCGGTCGCCGGGCTCGACGCCCAGGTCCGCGAGTGCCGCGGCGAAGGCCGAGGAGCGCTCGCGGAGCTCGCCGTAGGTCAGGTCGACCGAGGAGAGGTCGGACTGGACCACGGTGAACGCCACCGCATCAGCGGGATGACGGTCGCAGAGGAGCTCGGCGAGGTTGAGGTCGGGGCGGTCGAAGGTGGCCAGCAGCTCGGCGACACGGGCGTCCGGAGTCATGCGCTTGTCCCTCCCGGGGATGGTCGGCGGTTGGCGTGATCGTACTCACAACAGTACGCTCGGACCACCCGCAGTATCATTTTCGCCTCGGGTCCGTCGGTGGTCGAACCAGTCGAGTCCCGGCGTCCGAGTTCCGCAGAGGAGCCCCATGCCAGCCACCCGTGTCATGCCGACCGAGGACGCCGCGGACCTGATCGCGCTCACCCGCGACATCGTCAACCGCGAGCTCGCGCCGCCGGTCGCCCAGGCCGAGGCCACCGAGACGTTCCCCCGCGAGGTGTTCCGCACCCTCGGCCGCGCCGGCCTGCTGAGCCTGCCCTACCCGGAGGAGTACGGCGGCGGGGGCCAGCCGTACGAGGTGTACCTGCAGGTGCTCGAGGAGATCGGCGCCGTCTGGTCGTCGGTCGGCGTCGGCGTCTCGGTCCACGCCCTGTCCTGCTTCGGCCTCTTCACCCGGGGCACCGAGGAGCAGAAGCAGCGCTGGCTCCCGGACATGCTGAGCGGCGAGCAGCTCGGGGCCTACTGCCTCTCCGAGGCGCACGCAGGGTCCGACCCGGCCGCGATGAGCACGACCGCCAAGCGTGACGGCGACGAGTACGTCCTCAACGGCGCCAAGGCCTGGACCACCCACGGCGGGCACGCCGACTTCTACAAGGTGATGGCCCGCACCAGCGACGACCGCAACGGCATCTCCTGCTTCCTCGTCCCCGCCGACACCCCCGGACTGTCCGCCGACCCGCCGGAGCGCAAGATGGGCCTCACCGGCTCGGCCACCGCGACGATGCGCTTCGACGGCGTCCGGATCCCCGTCGAGCGGCGTCTCGGCGAGGAGGGCGAGGGCCTGAAGATCGCGCTCGAGGGCCTCGACTCCGGCCGGCTCGGGATCGCCGCGGTCGCCACCGGCCTCGCCCAGGGGGCGCTCGACACCGCGATCGCCTACGCGAAGGAGCGCGAGACCTTCGGCAAGCCGATCATCGAGCACCAGGGCCTCGCGTTCGTGCTGGCCGACATGGCCGCGGCCGTCGAGTCCGCCCGGGCGACCGTCCTGGCCGCGGCCCGCCGCAAGGACCAGGGGCTGCCGTTCAGCAAGGAGGCGAGCATCGCGAAGATGGTGGCCACCGACAACGCCATGAAGGTCACGACCGACGCCGTCCAGGTGCTCGGCGGGTACGGCTACACCCGCGACTTCCCGGTCGAGCGCTACATGCGCGAGGCCAAGGTCATGCAGATCTTCGAGGGGACGAACCAGATCCAGCGCATGGTGATCGCTCGCCACCTCGACCGCCAGAACAAGGGCACGGTCACCGTGCAGAAGGAGAACAACCGCTGATGAAGCTCGAGAACACCGCCGCGATCGTCACGGGCGGGGCCTCCGGCCTCGGCGCCGCGACGGCACAGGCCCTCGCCAAGAACGGTGCGAAGGTCTTCGCGTTCGACCTGCCCGCCTCGATCGAGGGCGGCCCCGCCGTCGACGGGGTCGAGTACGTCGCGGTGGACGTCACCGACGAGGAGCAGGTCCGCGCCGGCGTCGCACAGGCGGCAGGCTCCGGCGTACCCCTGCGGACCGTCGTGAACTGCGCCGGCATCGGCCCGTCGATGCGGGTCCTCGGCAAGAAGGGCGCGCACGACCTCGCCTTCTACGCCAAGGTCGTCCAGGTCAACCTCGTCGGCTCGTTCAACGTGCTGGCACTCGCGTCGGAGGAGATCGCGAAGACCGAGGGTGACGAGCTCGGCCAGCGCGGCGTCATCATCAACACGGCCAGCATCGCGGCGTACGACGGCCAGGTCGGTCAGGCTGCGTACGCCTCGTCGAAGGGCGGGATCGTCGGGCTGACCCTGCCCGCGGCTCGGGACCTCGCGCAGTACGGCATCCGCGTCATGACGATCGCGCCGGGCATCGTCGAGACCCCGATGCTCGCGACGGTCAGCGAGGAGTTCCGGGCCGGGCTCGCCTCGGGCGTGCCGTTCCCGCAGCGCCTCGGCCGCCCCGAGGAGTACGCCCAGCTTGCGCTCGCGATCGTCGAGCACGACTACCTCAACGGCGAGGTCATCCGGATGGACGGCGCGCTGCGCATGGCCCCCCGCTGAGCCTGTCCACCCAGCACAGGCCACGGGCGGCAGTCCTCGAAAGGACTGCCGCCCGCTTCCTTTGACTCCGGAGATCGGCACGGGGGGCCGTCGACCGCCGCCGGAGTCAGGTGGGGGTCAGCTCAACCTGCGCCGTAGCAGCAGGACCGCCCCGGTGAGCAGCATCGCCGCTCCACCCAGACCCAGTGCCGTCTCGAGCGAACCCGTTCCCGTCGAGGGCAGGACACCCGCTGCAGGAGCGATCACTGCAGGCGGACGAGGGGCCTCAGGCGCGACTCCTTCATCCGGTGCGATGTCGGGCGGAGCCGGAGGTGCAGGCGGAGCCGGAGGTGCCGGCGGCGCAGGCGGTGCCGGCGGCGCAGGCGGTGCCGGCGGCGCAGGCGGTGCCGGCGGCTGCGGAGGCACCGGCGGCTTCGGCGGCGTGGGCGGAGGCGGCGGCGGCTTGGGCGGGGTCACAGCAGGCTTGCACCCGGTGTGGGCCGGGTTCGTCTTGCCGATGCCGTTGTTGTCGTCGCACTCGTAGCCCTTGTTGTGGTCCTTGCCGTTCGGCATCTGACCCGGAGGGTTCTTGTTGTCGGCCTTGCCGACGCAGCCCGCACAGGGCTTGCCGATGGCCTTGCCGCCGCCGTTGCCGTTCTCGGACGCGCTGCCGTCCTTGGTCGAGCAGTACGGGCCGCCAGGGCACTGGCCGTTGGCGCCGCCGTCGTTCGAGTCGGCGTTGCTGATCGGCTGCGGTCCACCGCCGGCGTTGGCGTCGCCCGACGAGCCGCCCGTGCTCCCCGAGGCTCCCGCACTGGTGTCAGACCCAGAGCTCGACCCGGTCGACGTGTCGGACGTGCTGTCGGCCTTGCCGACCGCCTTGCCGTTCTCGTCGCCCTGGCCGTTGCCGCCCTCGTTGCTGTTCTCGGCGGCCTGGCTGTTCTCGGCCCCTTGGCCGTTGCTGCCCGGGTCGCCGTAGCTCGGGCTGGTCACTCCCAGTACGAAGAGGACCAGAAGAATCGAGGTCGCGACCCGGATCGGACGCGCTCGATTGCGCTTGGAATGCACCATGGTGCTTCACTCCCCACCGTCCGGCATCCCAGTGCCGGAAATGTTGTCACTGACACATGAACTGCGTCAGTCCCCCAATGTCACTTTTGACACTAGGCCGGGAGCCGGACGAGGGGACACCCTCATCCTGGGTAGTTCAGATCTACCCCGATGACCAAGAATCCCCTTGGTAACAAGGAGAAATCGCAACATGGGGTGGGATTCAGACAGTTCGCTCTTGTCATGCAAAGCTGCCTCTCCGCACCACATGCCCGGCAGTGTCACGAGGGCCACGTGGCGACGCCGCTCTCAGCAGGTCGTAGCCGAGGTCCGCTCCATCCAGGCTCGGAACTCGAGCTCCATCAGCGACCCGAGCCCGATGACATCCGCGCTCTCCGACCACGGGTCCGCGCCATCCTCTCGAGCCGGTCCCTCTCCTGAGAGGTCGAGCTCGGGGTCGACGTCCGTCTCGACGACGCCTTCGGCCGGCCACTCCACGAGGGGGTAGTCCTGTGCAGGCGTGCGGAAGGTGCTCCCGAAACGGCTGGTCCACGTGAACGATCCGTCGTCCTCCCGAACCACCTCGAACCCCTGCGAGTGCTTGACCTTGTGGTGCCGTTCGCACAGGGGCTGGAGGTTGAGCGTCGACGTCTTGCCGAGCGGGAACGGCACGCGATGATCGAGAGGGATGATCGTTGCGGGGCGAAGGCAGCCCGGCCAGACACAGGTGAGGTTCATTGCGACTGTCGTGCACCAGATCGGCCCCGTCGGCGCGTAGCTCTCCGTCGACAGCTCGAGGAAGCCGCCGAACGGGTCGGTGAGCAGGCGATACCAGGTGGACTTCGGGTCCTGGGCGAGCTGCCTCACAAGGTCGGGAGGGACGGACTCGCCACCCGCAAGCATGCCGGGCTCGTTGCTCACCCCCAGGAGCGTGGTGATGGGGACGGTGACGTTGATGATCGGCCGGGCGAAGCTGCCCACGGAGTCCTTCCAGCTGAAGGTCGAGGCCGGGTCGGATCCGTCCGCGGTCGCGTCGTCCTCGAGCTCCCCGTCGGTCGCCGCGACCCGCAACCGGCCGTGGATCAGGTCGATCAGCGTG
This sequence comes from uncultured Actinomycetota bacterium, assembly GCA_963701425.1. Classification (GTDB taxonomy): domain Bacteria; phylum Actinomycetota; class Actinomycetes; order Propionibacteriales; family Nocardioidaceae; genus Nocardioides_C. Next base: position 336,984 of record CAVPAG010000008.1, read on the forward strand.
TCGACCCGGAGCTGCTCGATCGTGCGCTCCTCACCCTCCATCTCACGCCGCTTCTTGGCGATCAGGGTCAGCCGGTAGTCCGCCGTCATCGCGTCGGTCACGGCAGTGCGGCAGGTCAGCGTGGCGATGCCGGTCTCGTCGGTGCGGATGCTGACGCGTCGCTTGCGGTACAGCTCGGAGTAGGACTGCTCTGCACTCTTCTGCGGAAACCGGAGGCACTTGCGCCGCGCCGCCCGCTGGAGGCTGGTCCTGTCGACCGGATGGATCGGAGCCGCAGGGTCGTCCTTGGCGTCGAGGAACTCCTCGACCAGCTTGGCGTACTCCGCCTTGTCCTCGTCGGTGGTCAGGTTGGCCAGCTGGTCGTGAGCCACCCTCGCCCGTCCGAGGTCGAGCCGGCCCGCCCGGCAGCTTCGCCAGAGGTTCGGGAACCACTTCTTGAGGTCGTTGGTCAGGTCCAGGTCGGCAGCCAGCGCTCCCTCGCCTATGCACAGCAGTGGACCGAACTCGGCCTTGGTCGCCTCGAGCGGGGTGAGCACGAAGAACCCCGGCTGACCCGACCCGTGCGCGTCAGCCTCGGCGACCCGGCGCTCGTGGAAGCGGCTGATCGCCTCCAGTCGAGCCGCCCGGGCACGGTTCTCGGTCACGAGCGAGGCCGCGGCCAGCTCGATCAGTCCCCGGTCCTCGGCCGGCCACGTCTCCGACTCGGGGTCGAACCCTGCCGCGTGGCCGGCCCCTACTGCATGCCCGGGCGGTCCGCCCCGCGCCATCGTGTCGGTATCTGTCGGTCCCATCCATCCCCTCCAGTCGGTTCGAACACCTGTTCGAACAACCTAGAAGAGACCGCCGACAGTTTCTCCCTTATCGGACCTCGGGCGGCTCCTCCGGGGACCTCCGACCGCGCCAGTTGGCGCTAGGTGTGCGGCCCCTGCTGAACTGCCGGCGGCGTGTCCCCGACGAGCTCGACCAAGGCCGCGCGCTCGATCCAGTCGGCGTACTCGTCGCGCGACCAACCGTGCTCGCGGACCAGCGTGCGGCAGACGGCAGGGTCCATGAGCACCAGCGCGGTGGCTACAGCGCGTTCGGTGGTCAGCCCCGGTCGCAGGCCGTCGATCGCCGCGAGACGGGCCACGAAGGCCGCCGCGCCTCCGAGACGGTTGCGTTCGGACTCGGCGTGCACAGCGGCGGCTTCCGGGTCGACGTCCGCCGCGACGGCGAGCACGGCGGCCAGTGGCGCCGCCCGCTCCTCGAGATCGGCGACGAACCGTGCCCAGCGGGCCACGAGCGCGCGGGGATCGGGCAGCCGTTCCATCTCCGCGATGACCGGCCGTTCGGACATCGGCACTGGTTCGTCGTCACCGACCAGAGCCCAGTCGAGTGCGAGCTTCAGGAGCGCCGCTTTCCCGCCGACCGCGGTGAACACCGTCTTGCGGCTCACCCCTGCACGGGCGGCTACGGCGTCGATGGTGGTCCGTGACCACCCGAGCTCGACGAAGAGGTCGCGGGCGGCCTCGACGACCGCGCGCCGGGTCGCCCGGGCCTGCTCCGCACGAAGCGTCGACCTGTATGGACGGCGTACCTGCGACATCTTGACACCCAACCCTATTGGAGTGACTCTCGGTGTAATCAAGTCACTCGTAGTTTACCGGAGGACAGCCATGCGGACACTCATCGTGGGGTCAGGCCCGACGGGACTGCTGCTCGGCGCCGCCCTCGCACGTCGCGGTCACGACGTCATCTCGGTGGACCGAGACCCCGGTCCGACGGGAGACAGCTGGGTCCGACGTGGCGTCATGCAGTTCGAGCACGCGCACGGCTTCCGGCCCCAGGTGCCGATGGTCCTCCAGGCGGAATGGCCGGAGGCCTTCGACAGCTGGCTGTCACTCGGCGCCGAGCCCGTCGACGTACCGAACCCCGTCGGGTCCCGCCAGGTACTGGGCGTGCGATCACGTCGGTCCACCTTCGAGCGAGCGCTTCGTCTGGCAGCGACGAAGCAGCCGGGCCTCACCTTGCGCACCGGTCACGTCGACGAGCTCGTCCTCGACCGCGGACACGTCACCGGCGCTCGGGTGGACGGATCCCTCGTCGAGGCTGACCTGGTCGTGGACGCCTCCGGCCGAGCCGGGCGCGTCGGCAGGCCGAGCGGCGCGCTGAGCGGCGATCCCGACCTCGACGGCGACTGCGGCCTCGCGTACGTCGACCGCACGTACCGGCTGCGCGTGGGAGCAGGGCCCGGCCCCATGACGAGCCCAGTTGCCTATACCGCCGACTTCGACGGCTACCAGTGCCTGGTCTTCCTGCACGAGTCCGGGCACTTCTCGGTGGTGCTCGTGCGCCCGACCAGGGACGCCGCACTCAAGGAACTACGGTTCGAGGCCGCTTTCGAGGCCGCCTGCCGAGCCATCCCGGCGCTCGCCGAGTGGGTTCACCCTGCCCGCGCCCACCCCACCTCGGACGTGCTCGTCGGCGGGGCGCTGCGCAACGTCTACCGCCGACAGGCCGGCACACCAGGACTGGTCGCCGTCGGGGACTCGGTCGCGACCACGACCCCGACCCGAGGTCGAGGGATCGCCATGGCCTGCATGCAGATCACCGCACTCCTCGCGCTCCTCGACGAGGGCGCAGACCCCTCGACCGTGGCCGAACCGTTCGGCGCCTGGTGCGACCACGACATCGAACCCTGGGTGGCCGACCACATCGCGATCGATGGCGGGACGGTCCGGCGCTGGCAGGGCGAGGACCTCGACCTGAGCGTCCCCCTGACCTCCGACCTCATCGCCGCTGCGGTCGAAGCCGACCCCCGGATCGGGCCGCACGCCGCGGGTTACTTCGCAATGACCGCGCTGCCCGAGACACTGAGGCCCGCCGAGCCATGGGCACGGGCGGTCTACCAGGACGGCTGGCGACCGGCGTACGCACCTGGCCCGACGCGCGACGAGCTGGTGGACGTCATCCGCGGGGCGGCACAGGCCGCGTGACGCCCGACCTCCGTCGGGTGGTCGACGCGATGCTCTACGTCTCCCACACCGGCTGCCAGTGGCGCTACCTGCCGGACTCCTTCGGACCTTGGACCCGGTCATCGACACCCACCTGGCCCGCGGGGCGTCCAACGGAGCCCCGTCACGTCGACCGCCACCACGCGCTTGGCGCAGTAACTCGATGCCACCAAAGCAGCGTGCGTCGTATACCCATCGGCACGAGAGCGCGGACAGCGGCGGGTCCGGACGGTTTAGGACGCCTCTTCCAAGAGCTGACGCAACGGCGCGATGATGAACGCGCCGTCGTAGTCGCCGACGGAGTAGCGCGCCCGCAGTTCATCCAGCGAGTCGACCTGCCGCGCATAGCGCACCACGCTGGCCACGCACTGAGCGATGGCTGTGGCTCGGTCGTCCTCCGTGCCTGACCAATCCGGGAACACGGCATCCGGCATGCGCGGTGCGCCCGGCCTAGCTTCGTCGCTGCTCTCATAGTCGAGGGGCCAGAACAGGTAGCAGTCCTCAGCATTGCGCGGAGACAGGTCTCCAAGTTGAGGAAGTGATGCACCGAGGACCAGCCGGTACGGGGCGCGCGTTCCAATGCCGTCAACCACCATCGACATCGACCACGTGAGGTCCGGGTGGGCGACCTGACAACCACCGCCCACGTAGTCCAGGCCCTCGGACTCGAAGGCCGAGAGGAACATGCGTCGGAGGGTTCGCCGGTCCACCACAGACATATTCTCTCGTGCTGTCAGGAGGTCTGGGATACCTCGGCGCTTCAGCCGCTTGCCGTGTTGCCCACGCGTCCGCGGGGAAGCGCCCGCCCTGAAGCGCATCATCGGCTGGGACGGAGCACCGGTTCAGTCAGCGGGGTAGAAGCAGACCAATGCTCCGGTCTCCAGCAGGTCATTCCGGATCCGGAAGTCGAGGAAACCGTCGGCGTACAGGTCCTCGCTCGCGAGGTCGCGCATCGTTCTCCAGATTTCGACGGACACAGCGGCTTCCCCGATGACCGTGCTGCCGAGAAGCACGGACGCGCGTGCATCGTCCGGATGCATGTCGAACCACACGCAAGGTTGGTGCCACGTGCTGCGCCGACCGGTGAGATCGGCGTAGTGGGACAACAGCGGCGCGGCAGCTTGTGAGGGTTCGAAGGTCAGCGACGCTGACACCGGATGGTCGTAGTTGTCGAGCACACCCTCCTTCTCCTCGGGCATCTCCTCCAGATCGGCTTGCTGATCCATCGCCTCCTCGACGTCGCTCCCTTCGGGACGGAACGTCCGCAGGAGTGAACGGCCGGTGCGGATGAGGTGGAGCGCGATGCGCCCTGTCGCCTTCCACACTTCCCGGCTGACACGCTCGGGCGGCACGTCGCGTCTCCAGAGATCGAAGATGAAGCCATGAATGGGAGTCGTCTCGTCCAGGACTTCAGACAACTGGTGGGCACGCAGTCGAGCCCGGAGGACCTCATCACCGCCACCTGATTCGGATCGTGCCGCCCACGCTTCCTCATAGGCTTGACGAAGCCGTCTCCTCGCCTCGCTATCCGCGCTCATGCCCGGAGCATAGAAGCCTCCCGGGGCGCCTCGGCGCGACTCCTCCCTCGACTGCGATGGAGCTCCAGTGTGGCTGTGCCGTCAGTGCCTCTCGTTCTCAGCCGCGAGTGCGACGTCATGGTCTCCGCGGCTGTGTCCTTCTGAAAACGGGAGTGCGGGGTCGACGAGCTCGACGTTCATGCCGAGCGGACCCGAACGAGGATGCGCCGACACGCGTCGATGGGTTTGATGCACACCTGTGAATGTGCTCTCGTTTGTGGTTCTGCCCAAGGCGAGCCGCCGAGACCGTGACGGTCTTGATGGAACGCCCACACACGATCGGTACGGACTCGGGTTGAAGGCCATCCTGCTGAGTGGCACGTGCGCGCTCATGGTGTCGTTGTTCATCACTCGCTGGGCGATCCCGCAGTTTGCCTCCTGGGGCCTTGGGCAGCTGATCCGCGAAGACGGCCCCAAGACGCATCACGTGAAGAGGGGTACCCCCACGATGGGCGGCGCCGTCATCGTGGTCTCGGTGGTGATCGGCTATGCGTCCGCCAAGCTGTTGACGTGGGACCTACCTTCGCGGTCCGCGCTCCTGGTGCTCTTCCTCCTGGTGGGCATGTCCGGGGTCGGATTCCTCGACGACTTCATCAAGGTCAGGAAGCAGCGCAGCCTCGGTCTCCGGAGCAAGGCCAAACTGGTGGGGCAGACCGTTGTCAGCCTCACGTTCGGATTCCTAGCGCTTCATCCCGCCCTTCAAGACGGGGCGGTAGCCGCTGTCTCTCACAGGCTGTCCCTCGTGCGTGACTTCGGCCCGGCGTTGCCTTGGGTGATCGTCATGGCCCTCATCTGGTTCATGGTGAACGGGACCAGCAACGCCACGAATCTCGTCGACGGACTCGACGGACTGCTCACAGGCAGTGCCACGATGGTCTTCGCCGCGTACACCCTCATCGGCATCTGGCAGAACAATCACTTGTGCGGGTCCGCCACCGAGGCGAACGGCTTGTGCTACCAGGTGGCTTCCCCGCTGGACTTGGCTACCGTCGCAGCCGCCCTGACCGGCGCCTGCTTCGGGTTCCTGTGGTGGAACGCATCTCCGGCCAAGATCATCATGGGGGACACCGGCTCCCTCGCCCTGGGGGCAGCCATGGCCGGCCTCGCATTGCTGACGCGGACCGAGCTGCTCCTGATCGTCCTCGGGGGCTTGTACGTGGCCGTCACCGGGTCGGTGATGCTCCAGGTGTCCTGGTTCAAGCTGACCAGGCGCACCACCGGCGTGGGCAAGAGAATCTTCCGCATGGCGCCGCTCCAGCATCACTTCGAACTGCTCGGTTGGGAGCAGGTGACGGTGGTGATCCGCTTCTGGATCATCACCGGAGTCTGCGTCGCGGCTGCGCTCGGGATCTTCTACAGCGACTGGGTGGGGAGCCTACGCTGAATCCTTGACTGGACGTGCGGAGCTCATTCGCGCCCACTCAGAGGCAACTGGACTTTGTCTTCGCATCGGCCGGAGCGAGCGTCCCGGCGGTGAGCGGTTCTCACCGTTCCTGAGCGGGAGGCAGCGTTGTGCACACGCACGCCTTGTTGCCGTCCTGGTCGGCGATCACGGTGTACGACGGCGCCTGGCTGTCATCGACGACGACCCCTCCCGCGGCGACGGCGGCGGCGATCCGCTGCTCGGCCACCTCGGGCGGCACCCAGACGTCGACGTGGAACCGCTGACGCGGGGTCTCGTGCTCGTCGGTGTCCTGGAACCACAGGATCGGAACCCGTCCCGTGGCGTCCCGGATGTCGTCACCGATCGTCCCGCGGCCCCGGGCCTCGGTGCTCCCGGTCAGCAGGGCAGCCCACACCGGGGCGATCGTCGCGGCGTGCGCCGTGTCGAGGGCGAGCTCGATCGTGGAGATCGAGGCCGGGTCGGCGTCGACAGCCTGCTCGGCCGCGATCTCGGTGACCCGTTGCGCGAGGTCGACGTCCTTCCGGGTAACCCATTCGACGACGTGCTCGGTGCCCTCCCCGTCGCGGTAGACGGCGTCGTCGCTGACCAGCTTGAGATCGACGTACCCGTCGCCCATCGTCACGCGCGGGTGGTGGCCGACCGCGTCGCCGGCCTCGCCCACTGCGGCGACGAACCGTACGCCGGCGGCGAAGTCGTCGACCACGTAGCGGGCATGTAGTCCCTGCCCCAGCTTCCGCCAGTCGGCCAGGTTGGCCTCAGCGATCTGGGCTCCCGTCAGCATGTCCATGGACGGCACCGTAACGCGGCTTCCGGACGTTCGGCGCCCGGAATCCTGACGGACATCAGCGACTTGCCGCCCTGGCGGACCTCCGTCGCCCGAGCCCGATGCGCCGGTCGAAACCGCCAGGGGCGTGGACGTTCAGGAAACGGACGTCGGTCGGTCCGGAGTTGACGAGCGCGTGGGGCGTGCCGGCGGGTACCAGTACGAATGTGCCGGCCTCGGCCTGCACGTCCCGGTCATCGTTGCCGACGACAAGGGAGAGCGTGCCCTCGAGCACGAGGAAGGAGTCGTCCTCGGCCTCGTGCACGTGGCTTTCGACCCCCTGCCCTGGCCTGAGCACGATGATCGCGAGGTTGAAGAAGGGCGTGTCCTCAGTGCGAGCGAGGAACTCGACGTTGCCGACCCGGTGTCCGTGCCCCGGCTCGACGACCACGACCGGCCGACTCATCGTGCGGCGCACCAGCTGCTCGCGCGTGTGTGAAGTTCCCATCTCGTCCCTCCTCGTCGCCTCCGCACGGTGCGGGTCGGCATGGCGTCGACTCTCGGACTAAGGGCCGGCAGGACACATGAGGAATTCGCGCAGTTCTGCCGCCGGCCCGGCTCACCACAGGCGAGATGGCGTCAGATGACGTCGAGCAGCCCACGCCGGTGGGCGACCGTGACCGCCTCGGTCCGGCTGGAGACGTTCAGCTTCGCCATCACGTTGCTCAGGTGCACGCTGGCCGTCTTCTCGCTGATGAACAGGCGCTTCCCGATCTCGCGGTTGGTCAGCCCCTCCGCCACCAGCCCGAGGACCTCCCGCTCTCGCCCGGTCAGCACCGCGTCTGCGGTGGTCGCCGCGGCGCCCAGACGCGCCCCGGTCACCGTCGCCGCGACGGCTTGCTGGAGCGGAGCCGCCTGCATGTGCTCCGCCGAGGCCGCCGAGGCCTGGGCGTGGGTCCGGGCAGCAGCGCGGTCACCCGCAGCGACCAGGGCTTCGGCCAGCCGCCAGTGGCAGCGGGCCTGCTCGTAGACGTGCCCGTAACCGAAGGCGTCCAGCGCCCGCTGCCATTCCTCCACGGCCGGCTCGCCCTGCAACCGGGCGTGCTCGGCCACGGCCCGGAGGTGCCATGCGTGCCCCTCGGGTCCGAGATCCCCCGGCCGCCCGTGCCCGCCCTCGACGATCCGCTCGACCCGATGCAGCAGGACCTCGCCCTGCCGTAGGGCGGCAGCCGCCCCGGCGTCGTCGCGTCGCTGCCGGCAGTACGTCGCCTCGTCGGCCAGCGCGGCCAGCGCGAGCGCCGACAGCCACAGGCCGCCGTACATGCCCTCACCGGCCACGGCGTCCAGGTGGGTCTGCGCGCGTTCGGCGATCGCGACCGCGCCGGCGAAGTCGCCCCTCCAGAGGAGTCGGTCGGCCTCGCAGCCGCCTGCCACCAGGGCGACCTGCGGATCGGCGTCCCAGCTGCCTCGCAGCCCGGTCAACCGTCGCTCTGCATCCGCAAGCCCGCTGGCGACTGCCGCATAGCAGCTGACTGCGGCCAGCCTCGCGGCGGCGACGTCGGGTGGCCGACTGTCGGGCGCCTGGGCCGCCCGCAGGCTGGCGTCGAGGTCGCCCGAGACATAGAGGGCGACCACGTTCAGACAGGCTCAGCTCGATGCCCGGGCCGCTCCACCGCAGCCCGCTCTCCGCAACTCGGGCCAGCGCCGCCCTCAGCACCGGCAGCGACCCGCTGACGTCCCCGTTGTAGTAGTGGAGGGATGCCAGCGAATAGTGCACCCGCAGCTCGGCGGCCAGCTCGCCTTCCGCCCGGGCCAGCCGGAGGGCGGTGCCGAGCCGGTCGGCTGCGGCCTCACGATCGCCGTCGATCTCGTCGAGAAAGGCCGCCGTGGTGAGCGCGTCCACCTCGAGACCCGGCGCGTCGGCGGCCCGTGCCACGACGAGGGCGCGCTCGGCCTGCGGGCGCGCCTCGTCGGTGCGGCGAGCCGACAGCAGCGCCCTCGCCAGAACCACATGAGCAAGCGCTGCCGTGCTCGCGTCGACGCCGGCGGCCTCAGCGAGGATGACGGCCTCCTCCGCGGGCTGGACCGTCTGGTCAGTGGCGTTGATCTCCACGAGCCGGCGGACCAGCTCAGCGCGCGCCTGCACGCCTCCGTGCCCATCCCGGGCGGCGTCACAGAGCCGGATCGCTCGGCGGGCCCACTCGATGGCGCGGGACGGCTCGCCGGCGAGGCCGGCGGCGCGTGCCGCCCGCACCGCGAGGTGTCCCTCCGACTGTCCTGCAAGGGCGGACGCATCGTCGACGTCAGGCCATGTCATCAGTGCCCGTTCCAGGTGCTCTTGCGCCTCGCCCGGTGCCATGACCCGCATCGCGTCCTCGGCGGCCCGGATCGACCACACCAGCACCTTCGACGCGTCCCCGGCCTCGGTGAAGTGGTGCGCGACCTCGGCAGGAGTCGCGCGGCCGGCGGTCCCCGACTCGAGCGCGGCCGCACGGGCCGCGTGCAGCCTGGAGCGCTCTCCCGGCAGCAGGTCGTCGTACACGGCGCGGCGCAGCAGGTCGTGCGCGAAGGCGAAGCCCGCGCCGTCCGGCGACAGCAGTCCCTCGGCCACGGCGAGGCGCAGTGCCTCGTCCAGGTCAGCGTCGGCCAGCCCCGCCACCTCGCGCAGCAGCCGGTCGGACACGGGCTGGGCGTCGATCGCGGCGCAGCGCACCACTGTCCGCACGTCGTCTGGGAGCCCGTCCAGCCTGCCGAGGAGCAGGTCCGCCAGCGCGCGCGGCATCCCATCGTCCAGGCCGCCGGTTTGCTCCATGCTGGCAGCCAGCGCCTGCACGAAGTAAGGATTCCCTCGGGTACGACGGAACACCTCCGCGGCGACTTCCGGGTCGGCGCCGCTGCCGTCCACACGCGCCAGGTACTCCGCGACCTCGGTCGCGTCGAACGGCCGGAGGTCGAGGCGGCGTACCGACGGCAGTCGACCCAGCTCGCCGACCAGCCGGCGCGCTCTGGGGTGTGCCGCCAACCCTTCGGTGCGGACGGTCGCCACCACCGCCAGCCGCTCCGAGATCATCCGGCTGAGCAGAAACCGGAGGAAGTCCGCCGAGGACGAGTCCACCCACTGCAGGTCCTCGACCGTGACGACGACCAGGTCACGGGTGCGTCCGACGTCCGCGAGCAGCGCCGCCATCGCGTCGAAGAGCTGGAGTCGTCGCGACTCGTCGGGCGCGTCGACGCGGGAGGCGTTCGCGCCGGTGACACCGGCCACGACCGGGGAACGGTCGAGAATCGAGGCGACCTCGGGATCGACGTCGGCCACCGCCTGGACCGCCCGTACCAGATCGACCATCGCCAGGTAGGGCAGGCCCGGGTCACCGAGGTCGACACACTGCGCCTGCAACACCAGTGCCTCCGGACGCGGCGCGTCGTCCAGCAGCGCGCGAACGAGGCGGCTCTTTCCCACGCCCGCCTCGCCGGCGACGAGGACGGCACCGGGGTTGCCGCCGGCGGCTCGTGTCAGGGCGGCTCGCAGGACGGTCAGCTCCTGCTCGCGACCAACGAGCGGCACGTCGCCCTGGGACCCCACCACAACGGAAGTGTCGCACCCGTCATGGTCCGGACGTGGCCTGTCGCCGGAACGTCGACCCGAGGGCTTTGGCCGCTCACGCACCAGCGACCGTGACCACGACCTTCCCCTTGGGGTGGCCGGTCTCCACGTAGCGCATCGCCTCGGGCGTCTGGCTCAGGGGGTACGTGCGGTCGATCACCGGAGTCACCTCACCCTCCTCGATCATGGTTGCGAGGGTCTCGAGATCGGGGCGGTTCGGCTTGTCCGCGACCGACCGCAAGCGCTGCCGGACGAATGGTGAGACGAGGGCTCCGCGGATGCCGACGCTACCGGGGCCGAGCAGCCCGCCGTGCTGCGATCCCCCGACGGCCGCCAGGGTCCCTTGGGGGTTGAGCGTCCGGCGAAGCTCACCCAAGGAGTGCGTTCCTCCGATGTTGACGACGAGGTCGTAGGTGCGCCCCGAGTCGATCGGATCGTCGACGGTGTAGTCGATGACCTCATCCGCGCCGAGGGACTTGACCAGCTCGACGGCGCCCGAGCTGCAGGAGGCTGTGACCTTCCCGCCGAGCGCACGAGCGATCTGGACGGCGAAGGTCCCCACTCCGCCTGAGGCTCCGTTGACGAGCACGGTCTGCCCCGGCTGGAGGCGGCCGTCGTCGCGAACCGCCACCAGTGCGGTCACTCCGGACATCGGCACCGCGGCGGCCTGCTCGAACGTGAGCCCGGAGGGCATACGCGCGACTCGAGCCTCGGGGACCACGATGAGTTCGGCACACCCGCCCATCATCATCGATTCGCAGTACACGGAGTCACCGGGTGAGAAGTGGGAGACCTTGTCGCCCACGCTCTCGACGATGCCGGCGAGGTCGGAGCCGACGATCATCGGGTGACGGGGCTTGCGCAGCCCCACGGCGATCCGAGCGAGGAACGGATCCGCGCGCATGATGTGCCAGTCGGCTGCGTTGAGGCCGCTCGCTCGAACCCGGATCTGGATGTCCTTCGGACCAGGAGCCTTTGCCTCGATCTCCTCGAACGCCAGCACGTCCGGCGATCCATAGCGGCGATAGACCCAAGCCTTCATCCCTCACCCCTCCTGACCCTTGGACCCTAGCGGGCTTCGCCGGTCGGGTACGGAGAGTCGAGGCCGCGGGGGACGTCCACCTCGAGGTCAGGTGCGCAGTCCCTCGTCGATCTCTGCCAGCGCCCGAGCGAGGTCCACGGTCGGGGCCCAACCCCACGCTTGCGCGCGCTCGGCCAAGATGCGCCCGGTCCACGCCGGAGCGTCGTCCCAGACCGGCTCGACGCCGAGAGCCCGGGTGACCGTCTCGTAGTAGTCACGCGCTGTGGCCGGGCCCGCTGCGACGTTGACGACGGTGCAGCCTCCCTCGACCGGTCCCTTCCCGGGGTACGTCGACGGCGCCACTCGGCCCGACGCCACCTCCGCGGCGAGGGCCGCGAGGTCATCGACATGGACCCAGGCGAAGCTCTTGCCGGGGACGGCGTGGCGAGCCTTCTCATCGTCGCGAATCTCGGCCGGCCGGAGCGTGTTCCAGATCGAGCTCTCGCCGGCGCCGAGAATCGCCGGCGGACGGAGGATGACGCGGGTGATCCCGTCGACCTCGCCCAGCGCAGCGTCGGTGTCTCGCTTGGTCACGGCGTAGGCGTTGGCGTCGTCCCCGACCAACGGCGACGCCTCGTCCAGGTCACCGACTCCGGGTGAGCGGTCGTAGACGGCGGCAGTGGAGATGTGAACCAGGCGCGGGACGCCCGCGTCGCGAGCGGCCCGGGCCAGGACCGGCGTGCCCTCGACCGCGACCCGGTGCTGGGTCTCGCGGTCGGTGCCCATCGGGTGGACCGTCGTGACGACAGCGCTGGCGCCTTGGACCACGGCTGCTGCGAGGTCAGGGTCGTGGAAGTCGCCAACTCTCTCCTCGACGCCCGCGAGTACCGGGGCAGTACCGGGGCGCCGTACGACCGCAAGCACCGTCGCGCCCCGATCGACCAGCGCTGCGCAGATACGAGAGCCCACGAAGCCGTTCGCTCCGGTGACTACAACGACGGGGGGCTCGTGGGCGCCTGACTCGCTCATGCCGCCACCCTGGCATGCGCACTCGCATTCCTCTCCGGCTGGGGCGGCAGAGCGCATTGCGGTGGCGGACGCGCTTGATGTTCGGCTTGAATGCAGCGGTGACCCTGCACGCCGACGAGCTCCAGGTCGACGAGGCGCTCGTCGGGCGGATGATCGCCGACCAGCTGCCCGAGTACGCAGGCGCACCGGTGCGTCGCCTCTCCGCATCGGGGTCGAGCAACTCGCTGTTCCGGCTCGGGGAGGAGCTGCTGGTGCGGGTACCGCGGCAGCCCGGAGGATCGGCAACCATCCTGAAGGAAGCCCGGTGGCTTCCGTACCTGGAAGACGCGCTCCCGACGGGCGTGCCGGAGATCGTCGCGGTGGGCGAGCCTGCGCACGGCTACCCCGAGCACTGGTCGGTGGTGCGCTGGGTTGACGGTGAGCACCCAACGGCTGCGTCCGGTAACGGTTCCCGAAACCTTGCCTGTGACCTGGCGGGGGTCGTGCGGGCACTGCGCGAGCTCGACGTACCGCTGGAGGCACGGAAGGACGCAGCGTTGCGGTGGTATCGCGGGGAACCGTTGACCGCGATCGATTCAGACATCCGCGCCTACGCCGAGCAGTGCCGCTCCGTGCCGAATCTCGATCTGGACATCGATGCTGTGCTGATGGTGTGGGACGCCGCGATGGTTGCTGCCGCCGACGGTCCGGCACCAGCGACACGTTGGCTTCACGGCGATCTGCTCGCAGAGAACCTGCTCGTGCGGAACGGCCGCCTGGCGGCGGTGCTGGACTTCGGTGGTCTCGCCGTAGGTGATCCCACCGTCGACCTGGTGACGGCGTGGGAGCTGCTCGACCCGGAGGCGCGTGCCCTCTTCCGCACAGAAGCGGGCCTCGATGATCACACGTGGTTGCTGGGACGGGCCTGGGCGTTGGCCATCGCTGTGATGACCTTCCCCTACTACTGGCGAACGATGCCCGAGCGCTGCGCCGGCCGCCTCGCCATGGCGCAGCAGGTCCTGATGGATGCCGAGCTGGAATGAGGCTGGTCAGGCCAGGAACGAATCGACCACAGCCAGAGCCTCGCCCAGGATGGCTATCCCGGTGGCGGCCTCGCTGTCGCTCACGTTGAGCGGTGGGGCGACATGGATGCGGTTGCCCAGGACGAGCGGGAGCAGACCGTGGGCGAGACACGCCGAGGTGACCGCGGCCATCGGCGCATTCGCCTCACCAGTGGCACCTACCGGGACGAGCGGCTCCTTGGTCTGGCGGTCACGCACCAGCTCGACGGTCCACAGTCCGCCGATGCCTCGGACATCCCCGATGCAGGGGTGGCTCTCCGCGAGCTTCGTGAGTCCGGGCCCGAGGACGTCACTGCCGAGCTGAGCGGCCGCCGCCACCGTGCCCTCGGAGTGCATGGCGCGGATGGCGCCCACGGCGGCCGCGCAGGCGAGCGGGTGTCCGCTGTAGGTCATCCCCGCCGGGTAGGGGCGGCGGGTGAACGTCTCGTAGATCCGGTCGCCGACCAGCACCCCGCCGAGCGGCACGTACCCGGAGTTGACGCCTTTCGCGAACACGAGGAGGTCGGGGGCCACTCCGTCGTGGTCGACGCCGAACCACGCTCCGGTGCGGCCGAACCCGACGAGCACCTCGTCGGCGATGAGGACGATTCCATGGCGGGTGCACAGGTCCCGGACCCCTTGCAGGTAACCGGCCGGCGGCACGATGACCCCAGAGCTGCCCGTCACCGGTTCCAGGACCAACGCGGAGATGGTCGCCGGACCTTCGAGAAGAATCACCTGCTCCAGATGCGCCAAGGCACGCTCGCACTCCTCCTCGGGCGTGCTCGAGCCGAACGCCGAGCGGTACAGGAAGGGACCGAAGAAGTGGACGGCGCCTGCAGCCCCGGTGTCCGAAGCCCAGCGGCGCGGGTCACCGGTGAGGTGGATCGAGGTCGTCGTGGAGCCGTGGTACGAGCGGTAGGCGGCCAGCACCTTGGGCCGCCCGTTGTGCAGGCGTGCCATCCGTACCGCGTGCTCGATCGCCTCAGTACCGCCCGTGGTGAACAGGACGTGCCCGAGGCCCTCCGGGGCGACCTCGACGATCAGCCGTGCCGCTTCGCCGCGAACGTCCGAGGCATAACCGGGGGCAAGGGTGCACAGCCGGTCGGCTTGCTCCTTGACTGCCGCCACGATGCCTGGGTGCTGGTGGCCGAGGTTGGTGAAGACCAGCTGCGAGCTGAAGTCCAAGTAGCGCCGACCGTCGGCGTCGATGACGTAGCTACCCGAGCCCCCGACGAAGGTCGGCACGCTGCGCGGCCCTTGCACCGACCAGGGGTGGAAGACCAACTCGTCGAGATCCATCGCGCACCTCGCTCACCTGATCGGATCAGTCAGTCCCACTGTCCGGCTCGCACGGATGCATCACAAGATCAAACCTGAACCCGCTGCTACCTCAGAGACCTTGTCCCATCTCGACCCTTCGTTGCCAGCGGCGGTCGAACGTATTCACCGCCGATTACTTCTGACGCGCGCGGTGGTCTCATCTAGGAGAAGCACCTCTCGAAAGGGGTCCGGATGTCTCGAAGCTCCGCCCACGTCGGCGAACCTCGTGTGCTGCTCAGTGGACTCGCGATGCCCGAATCTCCCCGCTGGCACAACGGCCGACTGTGGTTCTCCAACTGGGGCGCCGACGAGATCGTCGCGGTCGACCTCGAGGGCAACAGCGAAGTGGTGGGTCGCGGACCTGAGGGGGCAGGCTGGGCGGTCAACTGGCTCCCGGACGACCGAATGCTCATCACCGGTAGCGAGCTGGTCCGCGTCGAGCACGACGGGTCTCGTGTCCGCCATGCCGACCTGAGCCACCTCTCGCCCTACGGCTGGAGCGAGATGACGGTCGACGGACGTGGCAACGTCTACGTCAACACGATCAACTTCGACTTCGCCGACTTCGACACTGTCCTGACCAGCGGACAGGCGCCGGGGAAGATTGCGCTGGTCAAGCCCGACGGTGAGGTCCGCGAGGTCGCGAGCGAGATCGCCTTTCCGAACGGGATGGTCATAACGCCGGACAACAAGACCCTCATCGTCGCCGAATCGTTCGCTGCACGGCTCACAGCCTTCGACATCGCCGAGGACGGCACTCTCTCGAATCGACGGGTCTGGGCGGACGGCGTGGGCCCCGACGGCATCTGCCTGGATACCGACGGGTGCATCTGGGCCTCCAGCGGCAACATGACGAACGACTGCGCCCGCATCCGCGAGGGCGGCGAGGTCCTCGAGACGATCGAGCTCGACCGTCCTTGCTTCGCGGCGATGCTCGGCGGGCCCGACCGCCGGACGCTGTTCATGCTGACGGCCGAATGGCGCGGCACCGAGGGCGTCGAAGACGTCATCACGGCGAGAACCGGACAGGTTCTCGTCGCCGACGCGCCTGCGCCGGGCGCGGCTGGCCGTAGTCTCAGCGGGTCAGTCGCCTTCGACGCCGCCGGTCTCGACGAGGAGAGTGGCGTGCTTGTCCCACCGGGCGATCTGACAGCCGTCGGTTCGGCTGAACTCGGCGTTCACCGGCTCTCCCCGAAGCGTGCCGGTGACCGTGGCCGTCTGCGGGCCGCCGTAGATCTCGGTGCACATGGCGTCGGGTGGCACCGGCGCGAACGGATCCTTCAGCTCGCTCAGCAACCGGCAGGCCGCCTCGGGATCAGGGTGGTCGCCTCCTGCCGGGTCGCACACCAGCGAGTAGGTGCGTTCGCCCCTCCCCCGACCAGCACTCACCTTGATGGTCAGCTCTGTGGTGCCGCCTTGCGTGGCACTGTTGTCCGGCCCCGGCTCAACGCTCACGTCTCCTCCACTTCCGATGGTGCCGCAACCGGCCACGAGCACGATCGACGCGGCGGCCACGGCAAGCAGTACGGCAGGCTTCATGCCACTGAGACGTCCGGCTGTGCAACCGGGTTCCCTCCGCGCGCGGACGCCCGTCAGGGGCCGCCTGCGTGAACCGTCAGCCACCACTTCTACGTCCCGTCGCTCTGTGTGAGGTGCAGGCCCAGCTGACGCAACCGGTCCGCCGTGTCTTCCAGCCCCCAGGCCCGGACGATGCGCCCGTCGACGACACGGAAGAAGTACACCTCCGCGACGTTGGAGAAACGGCGTCCGGTCGCTGGATGACCCAGCCACGCGCCGGTGTGCGTTCCCGAACATGCGAACCGGCCCACGACGGTCTCACCCTCGGCGACGAGCTCGACGATCCGCATGTGTACGTCGCTGAACGAGGCCAGGAACGGCTCGACCCACCCGCGCGCCGCCGGAGCGAGTCGGGGTGCGTACAGCTCTTCGAGGACGCTGAGGTCGCCGTTGTTCATCACCTCGTCGATGAGCCGGCGTACGACGTACTTCGGGTCCGGGTCTGACACGGTGCCTCCATCGACAGGTCAGGTCGAGCGGCGTGAGTACATGATCTAGGCAGGACCACCGACAGCCACCGCGGACTGTTGCTCGGCCGCCCGCCGGAAGAGCCAGGCAGACAGGCCGAAGAGGGCGGCGTACATCGCGTTGAGGCCCAGGATCTCGGCGACCGAGGCGCCCTCGGTGTGCTGGTACCCGGCGATCAGTGCGATGACGGCGACGACGACCAGGGCGAGCACAGTCGCGAGCATGGCCAGCGCCATGCCGCGCGGCCGGAACCGTGCGACGACGGTACCGATGGCGGCGACGGCGAGGACGCCGGCGTACATCCGGTCCGGTCGGCCGCCCTCGCCGATGATGCCGAGGGCACCGATCCCCCAGATCAGGAAGAGCACCGTCGCGAGGGCGACCCCGATGGCGAGGCGGTAGGAGGCGTTGGCTGTCTTCATGAGTCGAACGCTAGGGCCACAGGTGGTCACAAGGCGCGGAGGACGTGTGGAGATTTTGTGCAGATCGCGAGTGCGCCGGCCCTAGCGACACTCGGTCAGAGGATCAGCCGCACGATCCTGATGCCGGCCGACGAGGTCCGGCCCCACGACGCTGCCGAGTAGCCCTCACGTGTGTGTCATCCCAGAGGAGAGCGTGGCGTAGGTAGCGCCGTCGCTGGCGTCAGGCCGCCTGATATGCCGTCCTGTCTCTGTCGGGCGGCGTGGCGTCCAAGAGAATCGGCGCGGGCTTGAATCCCTTGAAGACGAGGTAGAGACCTAGAGACAGTTCCCAGACTGCCTCGGGCACGCTCATGAGACCTTGCACGGGTGAGCCTGCGTCGATGACGTCGTACATGACGAGGATCCCAGAAATGATGAGGAGGGGACCGGCGACCAGCGCCAGGATCGCCATGCCGCGTGGAACGAGGCCGGACCGGTACATGAGATAACCCAGGATCAGTCCATTCCCGACGCCAACCATGAAGCCGGGACCAAGTAGGAATGTTGCGTCGTGGATCGCGACCAGGGATTCGCCTGCCGTTATGAGGCTTTCTGAGCCTTCAGCGCCGTCCGCGGAGTCCGAACGTAGCGTCAGGATCGCGAG
Source organism: uncultured Actinomycetota bacterium (assembly GCA_963701425.1). Lineage (GTDB taxonomy): Bacteria > Actinomycetota > Actinomycetes > Propionibacteriales > Nocardioidaceae > Nocardioides_C. The sequence continues at coordinate 354,850 of CAVPAG010000008.1, forward strand.
CATGCTGACGATGCCCACCGCGATGAAGACGCACTCCATGATGCGAGCCGCGAGGAAGCCATGAGCAAGGGCGTAGTTCTGCCGCCTCAGGATGGGAAGAAAAGCGAGTGCGGTTCCGACATTGGCAAGGATCAGCACCATCTCAAGAAGTGCACCTGTAGCGATCCTGGCGTCCTCGCCGGCCCCGACGATGTAGTTGACGTCATCCAGAGCCGGTGCGTAGAAAAAGAAGAACGCAGGGATCGAAGTGGCAAATGTAATGAGCCACAGCACTCCGCCGATGAGCGCAAGCCTGCGATAGGTATCCATCTTGTCTCCGATCGTGGTGAGCGGAAGCGACAATCCAACGTATCGCCGGTGCAGAGGCGGGTCTGTGCGAAGTCGCAACGCATGGATTTGTCGCATTCCGCGCGGTGCGTGACGCCCGCGGCCACTCACGCTGGGAGCGGGTTTGCGCGCCCCCACGGTCAACCAGGACCAGCTCAAGCCGGGCGGCGACTTCGGCGGGTCAGGCGCTCCAGCATCAGTCAGAGGGCAGCGACGATCGCGTCGTACGTCGACCGCCCGAACGCCACGAGCCGCGCCTCTGTCACGGACGTCGGCGTCGAAAGGAGCGTGTCGACCGCGACGCGGACCGCGTCGTCGAGCGGCCACCCGTAGATGCCGGCCGAGATGAGCGGGAACGCGACCGTCCGGGCACTGACCTCATCGGCCACGTGGAGCGCGTTGGCGTAGCAGGAGACCAGCTCCTCACGGGTCCCGTCGCCGTGGACCGGGCCCACGACGTGGATCACCCACATCACGGGCGGGTACAGATCCCCTGCGGTCGTCGCACCGGCTCCACCGGTCGGAATGCCGTCGGGGAACAGCCTGCACGCAGTCCTGACGGATCGCCGGACCTCCCGCCGCGTGGATGGCGCCCGACACCCCCGCCCCCGGATGCAGGCGCGAGTTCGCGGCGTTCACGATCGCGTCCACCTGCTGCTGGGTGATGTCACCCTCGACGACTGTCAGCTCCATGTCTCGCACCCTAGACGCCAGCGCCCCGAAGCGCCCCGGTCTCCAAGAGTCCGCTAGGCCGTCCTGCGACGAGCCGCCCTCGTCGGACGAGGCGGAGTCCTCGCGCAGCATCCGCAGCACCGCCCGCTCCAGGGCCCGCTGCCGCTCGTCGGGCGAGTCGTACCCACGACGCACCGCCGTGGCGATCGTCGTACCGTCCTCGTAGAGGTCGATGACCCGCGGGTCGACGTACGAGTTCCGCGCGATCGTCGGGGTGTTGCCGAGGTACTCCGACACGTCGACCATCGCCTGGCGCACCGCCCGCTTGCGCGAGGCCTTCGTGTCGCCGGGCTCGTCGGACGATGCCAGCGACACCGCGGCGAGCACCGTCGCGTGCCAGGTCCGGAAGTCCTTCGCGGTGATCTCCGCGCCGGTCGTCTCGCGGAGGTAGTCGTTGACCGTCGCGGCGTCCATCGGGTTCCACCGCCGCCGCACCTGGTAGGCCAGCAGGCGGTCGCCGCCACCACGACGGCGGCGCATGGTGTCGACCGCGGACACCGCGAGCGGGTCGTCGATCTCGATGCAGTGCTCGATCCCGGACTTGCCGGTGAAGCAGAAGACCAGCCGGCCGCGCGAGCGACGTACGTGCCGCTTCTCCAGCGTGGTGAGACCGAAGCTGCCGTTGGTGTCGGCGTAGGAGTCGGAGCCGATCCGGAAGTAGCCGAGGTCGAGGAGGCGTACGGCGGTCGCGGCGGCCCGCTCGACCGGCATGCCGTCCAGCGCGATGTGCTCGAGGATCGCCGCCCGTGCCTTGGGGAGCTGCGCCGCCACCTCCATCACCCGGTCGAACTTCAGCTTGTCGCGCTTGACCCGCCAGTCCGGGTGGTAGAGGTACTGCCGACGACCCGCCGCGTCCACGCCGACCGCCTGGATATGGCCGTTGGGCAACGGGCAGATCCAGACCTCCTCCCACGCGGGAGGGATGACCAGCCCCTTGCAGCGCTCGACGTCCTCCGCGCACAGCCGCTCACCGGAGGCGTCGACGTAGACGAAGCCGCGACCCACGCGGCGACGTGTCCAGCCCCGGCTGTTGGGCGAGACGGTCCGAAGGCGAGCCATGCCCGGAAGTCCCCCGAAACGACCTGGGTCAAACCTTCAACCAAGCCGCAGGGCCCACGGCAGAGGCTCAGGCCTCGATGCTGCTCCACGCGCGAGGCAGCAGGTCGCGCTCCTCGACGAGCTCGCCCTCCCTCTCGTCACACAGCGTCACCAGCTGCTCGACCATCTCCTCGGGCGGCAGGTCCAACGGCGACCGGCGCACACGGGAGAGCCGGAGCTCGGGCACGGCCACGTGGGACACCAGGGGGTGCTTCGGGCGGTCGCCGCTCTCGGCCTCCCCGTAGAGGTGCTCGTGGAGCTTCTCCCCCTCCCGCAGGCCGGTGAAGACGATCTCGATGTCCTCGCCGGACTGGGCGATCAGCTGTTCGGCGACGTCGAGGATCCGGCCCCAGCAACGCGGCCAGCCGGGGCTGCCGTCCAACGCTGGGATCTCCTGGCCGCGGGGCTGCTTCGTGACGGCGTGCAGGACGTGGCTGTCGTGGAGTCAGCCGCGAAGCCGCACGGACAGGCAGGTGACACAGCCCTCGAGCTTCTCGAACTCCGTCATGTCCACGGCGACGACGCGCAGACCGCGCGCTTCGTAGATCCGCCGGGACCGCGGTGCGCTGGCCGACATCAGAACTGTGTTCTCGTGCAGCAGCACGACGTGCGCGCCGGGTTCCTCGGGGACGGCGAGAAAACGAGACCAGACGGTTGGGTCGTCGACCAGCTCCTCGAATCCCACGACGGTTCCGTCGGGCAGGGCGGTGACCGCTGACTTCAGATGCAGCACCTTCGTCAGCGGAACGCCGACCACTTGCGCACCCAGCGGCTCGAGGTAGCCGGCGAGCTGGTCGGCCCCGGCTTGGTTGGTCCGCCCGCCCAGCCCGACCCATACCGTGCCGTCGTGCTTGAGCACGTCACCGCCATCAAGCGTCCCGGGTGCCTCGATGTGGACGATCCGGTAGCCCATCTCGCGCAATGTCTGCTCGGTCCCTGCCGTCTCGGGCTTTCGCTCGTCGGCGCCCGGGCGCGTAATCACCGCGAGGTCGGCGTACATGACGACCGTGTCCTCGACGAAGACCGAGTCCGGGCAGTCTGGGGCTGGCGGAACCTCAACGGTCTCCCAGCCCTCGGCGTGCAGCGCGGCCACGTAACCGTCCCACTGCTGAATTGCCAGGTCGACGTCGACCGGGACGCGCTCGATATGGGTGAGCAGCCCGTCGGCCAGGCGGGGGCTGGGACGGCGGACGAGGGCGCGACGGTTCATGCGGAGATCCTCTCGCGAGCCAAGGACTGCAACACCAGCCGCAGGGTCTCCATGCCGGGAGCCTGTCGGTCAGGACTTCGCGCGCTTCTTCACCTTCGGCGCGGGTCGCACCACCAGGACCGGGCAGGGCGCATAGTGCTGCACCCGCTGGGCGGTGCTGCCGACCAGCACGACGTCACTGAGGCCGCGACCGCCGCTGGCGACCACCACCAGCCCGGCGCCGAGCTGTCCGGCGGCCTTGATGATCTCGTTGGCCGGCGACCCGGAACGGATCCGCTGGTGCACCTTCGGCCCCCACCCCTCGAAGACGGAGGCGATGGTGGCGACGGCGCTCTCGGCTGCGGGGCGGAACCCGCCCGCTTCCTGGTCGGCCTTCCGCTTGTCGACCGGGCTGAGGTCGTCTGCGAACGCGACCGCCGCGAGCGGGCGCACCACTGCGATCACGGAGATGTCGGTGATCTTGTTCGGGTCGGCAAAGGACTTGAGGTGCTTGGCAGCGGCGAGCGACTGCTTCGACCCGTCGGTGGCGACGATGACGTGCATGTCAGTTCTCCTTGTCAGCGGCGACGGCCAGATCGCCACGCTCGGCGCCGGGCGGGCCGGAGCGGCTACCCAGGGTGTACTCCAGCAGGAACAGCGCCACGCCCACGGCTAGGAGCCCAGCGCACCAGAGCAGCGAGGTGGGGTCGTCGTAGATGCTCCAGCCCAGGATGGCCAGGTTGCCGACCAGACCGACCAGCAGCAGCGGGGTGCTGGCCCGGAAGGCCCTCTCGTCCTCGTCGCGGCCGCGCAGCTTGAGGCAGGACACGATCACCAGCGCGTAGATGAAGAGCAGGAACACGACCGTGACCAGCGCGAGACGCTCTACGAGCGTCGTGCCCTCGACCTTGGGCGCCACCGTGCCGACCACCAGCAGGGCGCTGACCACGAGCCCGCTGAAGAGCAGTCCGACCCAGGGGCTGCGCCGGCTGGCGTGGATCTTGCCGAAGACGCCCGGGACGACGTCCTCGTTGGCCATGCCGTAGAGGATGCGCGGCTGGGTCACGATGGCGACCAGCGTGGTGTTGGTGATCGCGATCATCGCGATGACCGAGAACAGCGTGCTCATGAAGCCGGTGTCGAGGGGCAGGATCCCGGTCTTGACCACCTCGAGCAGGGCGGCCTCCGAACCGGCCAGCTTTTCGGTCGGCACGGTGAGGGCCGCCGCCATCGAGACCAGCACGTAGATCACTCCCGCGGTGACCATGCCGCCGATCAGGGAGCGCGGGAAGGAACGGTGCGGATCGATCGTCTCCTCCGCGACGTTCGCGGTGTTCTCGAAGCCGGTCATCGCGAAGAAGGAGAGCGCGACACCGGCGAGGATCGCCAGCGACCAGTTGGTGCCTCCGGTGTCGAACTCGGTCAACGTGCCGAAGTCCGCCTTGCCCTCGGCGATGTGCCAGATCGCGATGACCAGCACGAGGCCGAGACCGGCGATCTCGACGAAGGCCATGAGCATGTTGACCACGACCGACTCGGTGATGCCGATGAAGTTGACGACGGTCAGCGCGAGGATGAAGAGGATCGTCACCAGCAGTGTCGAAGGCCCCTCCCACAGCGTGGCGAAGTAGGACGCGAAGCCACCCGCGAGCGACCCAGCGGCCGCGAAGCTCGCGGAGAGGAACGAGACCGTGATCAGGAAGGTCAGCACCTTGCTGCCGAAGGCCTTGTTGACGTAGAGCGCGGCTCCCGCGGCCTGGGGGTACTTCGTCACAAGCTCGGCGTACGCCGTGCCGGTGATCGCGGCGATGGTGACGCCGACGGCGAAGGCGATCCAGAACGCCCCGCCCACGGCCGCGGCGACCAGACCGATCAGGACGTAGATGCCCGAGCCGAGGACATCGCCGAGCGTGTAGAAGAACAGCTGCTTCCCGGTGATCGACCGTCTGAGTCCACCCTCGTCGTCGACGGTGGACGGGGTCTGTGTGCTGACGTCAGCCACGGCGCTGCCTCTTTCGGGGTACGACGGGGTCCAGCTCACCGGGGGGACCCGGCCCGACCCACGTACCCCCGCGAGCGCCGAAGAAACCGGCTCAGAGTCTCCGAGCGGGAGCGGGGGGTGATGCGCCGCGGCCGGAGCCGCAAGAGAAAGCCGAGGGTCAGCGGCGGGTCAGCGACCGCAGCGCAGGCCGTACGTCGACCAGGTAGACGATCGAGGCGACCGCACCGGCCATGTTGAGCAGGTGGATCGGGTGCCAGATGAGCATGTGCGCGACGAGCGCGATGCCGAGGATCACCAGCCACATCGTCTTGGTCTGCTTGCCGGCTGCCTCGAACTCCGCAGGGCTGTGCGAGACGGCGTCGATGAACGCCCAGGCCTCGATGGCGAACAGCGCCAGGGCACCGGCAAGGACGATGTAGGTCTGGATCTCGAGTACAAGCAGCACGAGCCAATCCTACGACTGACAGCACGATGCCCCCGCCATGCGGCGGGGGCATCGTGGTGAGGCTCAGGCGTCAGGCGTTCAGTCGCCGACCTTCTGGGCGGCGTCGCCGGCTGCCTTGGTGGAGGCCTCGGCGGCCTTCTTGGCGGCGGTGCCGGTGGCCTTGGAGCTGGACTTCGCGGTGCCGGCGGTCTTCTTGGCCGAAGCCGAGGTCGACTTGGCGGCGCGCTTGGTCGTGCTCGCGGTGCTCTTCGCGGACTTCTTGGTCTGCGTCTTGGCGCTCTTGGCCCTGGTCGTCGCGCTCTTGGTGGCGGCCTTGGCGTCCTGGGTCGCCTGCTGGCGACGGATGCGGGCGACGAGGTCACGACCGCGCTCGGCGAGGTCGCCGTAGGTCTCGGTCACCTCGGCGACAGCCTCGTTGACGTAGGCCTCGACCTGGGTGCGAGCCTCCTTGGCGCGCTTCTCGGCGGTGGCGCGAGCGTCCTTGGCGGCCTTCTCCGCGTTGGTCCGAGCCTCCTTGGCGCGCTTCTCGGCGGCCTCGCGGGCCTCCTTGGCGTCCTCGGTCAGCTCGTCGATGCGAGCGTTGACCACGGTGCGGGCCTGGTCGCGCAGAGCCTTGGGCTCGAGCTCGATCTTGGAGAAACGGGCCTGGACGTCGGCGGTGTAGTTGCGGGCGAACTCGACCGCGAGGTCACCGGCGCCGACGACGGCGTAGAGCGGACGGGTTGCGTCGATCTTGAGAGTCATCTGTTCTCCTCCTGGTTGTCCCCGGCTGTGGTTGGGTCCTCACCGGGAGTTGCTGTGGCCGGCCCGGGATCCGGGGCGGCCGACGTGCTGTTGGCTGCGCGGAAGGACTGGTACACGTCCAGCAGCGCCTGCTTCTGTCGCTCGGTCAGCTCCGGATCCGCCAGGATCGCCAGCTCCACGGAGCGGACCCCGTCCTCGTCCGGGTCGAGGATTCCGGCCCGGACGTAGAGGGTCTCGGCAGAGATGCGGAGCGCCTTGGCGAGCTGCTGGAGCACTTCCGCCGATGGCCGGCGCAGACCACGCTCGATCTGGCTGAGGTACGGGTTGGACACGCCTGCCTGCTCGGCGAGCTGCCGCAACGAGAGCTTCGCGCTGACGCGCTGCTCCCGGAGGTAGTCCCCGAGGTTCTCGACGGTCTTGCCGACCTTCGACTTGGCCATGTCTCCATAGTGCTAACTCTTGCAAGCACATACAAGGCTCTGGAGAGTGAGAGAGACCACAAACACTCAACCCAGAAAAGGAAATCAGTCCCTATCCGCCGCTAGCAAACGTGCTAGCGAGTCGTCCGGACCAGCAAAGGGCAAGGGACTACGGGAGACGGCGCACGACGCCGCGAGCCCGCCGTGCCCGCGCCATCCGACCGTCCGCCGCGTCCGCGCTTCTGATCGCGGTGCCCGCCTTGACGACCTCGGGCAGCGCACTTCGAGCAAGCCGGTCGGCGACCTCCGTGACGGTCTGGACGGCTTCGACGTCGTCACCCACGAGCGGTGCCCCTCCGGCCAATGGCCCTCCGGGGCCTTGGGCGTTCTTCGCAGCCTGAGCGGCCGCGTCCTGGCCAGTGACGAGCCCCTCCCAGACCGAGCTCTGGTCCCGCGCCCGCGGGTCCTGCATGACGGGCGAGAGCTCCCCGGCCACCGTCTTGAGCGCAGTCTTTCACCTGGATCGCCTGGTATCCGATGTACGCGGCGAGGGCCACCGTGCCCAGCACGAGGCCCGATGCGTCCCAACCGAACAACGACACGAATCCCCTCACGGCCATCGGGTCTCCTCTGCCTGCGTCAGAACGCCGCGCGGATCTCGCCCACCCGCCGACCTCCGCCGAGGACGACAACCTCACCCACAGCGTCGACCAAGTCGGCGTCCACCCCGTCGCGGTCGGCTACACCTAGCCGGCGCAGGGCCTCGGACATGAGCACCGGACGCACCCGCGCCGCCCCGTCGTCGACCTTGATCGCGACGGCGCGACCGTCAGGCAGAGCGACCGCGTAGCAGGACTCCGCACCGGCCTTCCCGATCGCTCCAGGGATCGCCAGCAGGAGCCGGCGCTCGTCTCGCCACGTGCCGGACACGTACTCCGGGTGGTTTCGGATCGCATTGGCCACACGCGCCTCGAACCCGTCCTCGGCGACCGCGAGGGCGCGGAAGGCACGGGCGAGTCCCGGCAGCGAGGTGGAGAGCAGTGGCGCCCCGCAGCCGTCCACAGCGACCGTCTCCACGGCCTCTCCGGTCAGCTCGCCGAAAGTGTCCCGGATCCCAACCTGGAGGGGGTGGTCAGGAGAGAGGTACGTCGAGGTGTCCCACCCGTTCGCGACGCAGGTGGCGAGCATCGCGGCATGCTTGCCCGAGCAGTTCATCGCGATCGACGACTTGGGCTCCCCGTCGCGCACCATCTCGTCGCGCGCCCGGTCGTCGAGCGGGTAGTCCGGCGGCGTCTGCAGCGCAGACTCCTCGAGGCCGGCTCCAGCGAGAATCTTGTGGACCGCCTCGAGGTGGAACGTCTCGCCCGAGTGAGAAGCGCAGGCGAGCGCGAGAAGCTCCCCGTCCAGGTCTAGGCCCGCCCGAAGCATCGCCAGGGCCTGGATCGGCTTGTTGCACGACCGGGGGAAGATCTGTGACTCCGCATCTCCTACGGACCAGGCGACAGACCCGGCAGCGTCGAGCGCAACCACGGACCCGTAGTGGTGTCCCTCCACGAACCCGGAACGGACGATCTCGGCCACAACAACTGGTGCAGACATGCGGCTGAGACTACGTGCATCCTCGGTCGAGGCCCCAGAACCCGACCGGCCGTCGAGGCTGGCGCCATCAGGGAGGGGTCGACCCCGATGACCCGCTTCGCCGTCCGCTGGTTTTCAGCCCGCCCCTCGGTGGCACGATGTGCCCGTGCCTGAATCGACCCTTGCTCCCCCGCAGCACTCGCCGTCCCCACGCGAGCTCGACGACCTCGAGCTGCTCAGCCACGGCGCGCTAGCCCCGCTGACCGGCTTCGAGGGGCCCGACGGCCCGGTCACCCTGCACGTCCCCGCCGACGTCGCAGCGGCGGCCACGAGCGTGGGAGCACTCGAGCTCGTCGACCCCGAGGGTGTCCCGCTGGCGACGGTGACCGTCGAGTCGGTTTACGACACCGAGGCCGACGGGACGGTGGGCATCGTCGGCGACGTCGCGCCGATCACCCACAACGAGTTCGGCGCGTTCCGGCGCCTCTTCCTCTCGCCCGAGCAGGTCCAGGAGCAGTACGACGACCGCGCGGTGACCGTCCCGGTCGCCGGGCCGCTGACCACCCAGGACCTCGAGCACATCAGCAAGGCCGCCGACGGTGCGCCCGTCGTACTGCTGGCGCTCGTGGGCACCGGCACGCCCGACCTCCCCGCGCCCGCGCTGGTCCGGGCGACCCTCGCGGCTGCGGCCCACCTCCCCGACGCCCACGTCGTGGCCGTCCCGCTCGCCTCGCGGGGCGACGCCGCTCTGGACCACGCGCTCGGCCAGCGGGTCGTCGGCGCCTACGCGCCCGGCGAGGTCGTCGGCGTCACCGGCGAGGGCGAGCTGCCCAACGACGTCGCCGAGATCGTCGACGCGGCGCTTCCCGCACCCGACCGGCAGGGACTCGTCCTCTTCTTCACGGGGCTCTCGGGCAGCGGCAAGTCGACGCTCGCCCGCGCCCTGCACGACGTGATCCTCGAGGACGGCGCGGCGAACGGTCACCAGCCTCGACGGTGACGTCGTACGCCGGAACCTCTCGGCCGGCCTGACCTTCTCCAAGGAGGACCGCGAGACCAACATCCGCCGGATCGGCTGGGTCGCGGCCGAGATCAGCCGGCACGGCGGTGTCGCGATCTGCAGCCCGATCGCCCCGTTCGACAGCACGCGCAAGCAGGTCCGCGCGATGGTCGACGAGGCCGGCGGCGCGTTCGTGCTGATCCACGTGGCCACCCCGCTCGAGGAGTGCGAGCGCCGCGACCGCAAGGGCCTCTACGCGAAGGCTCGCCGCGGCGAGATCCCCGAGTTCACCGGCATCTCCTCTCCCTACGAGGAGCCGGAGGACGCCGCGGTCCGCGTGGACACCACCGGCCGCTCGATCGAGGACGCGCTCGACGACGTGCTCACCTACCTGCGCAGTGAGGGATACCTGGCATGAGCGAGCTGCTCACCATCTCTGCCCTCTCGGTGCTGGTCGTCAGCTTCGCGGTCGGCATCGTCGTCGGCCTCACCGGCATGGGCGGCGGCGCACTGATGACGCCTGCGCTGATCTTCCTGGGCGTGAACCCCTCCGCCGCGGTCGCGAACGACCTTGTCGCGGCCTCGGTGAACAAGTCGGTGGGCGCGAGCGTCCACTGGCGGGAGGGCTCGCCGAACCTGAAGCTCGCGATGTGGCTGGTGATCGGGTCAGTGCCGACAGCGTTCGCCGGCGCCTTCATCATCCAGGCGATCGGCGGCGGCGAGGGCGAAGCAGGACAGCTTCCTGACCTACGCCATCGGCTGCGCCTTGCTGTTCACGGCCGCCACCTACGCGCTGCGGATGTACCTCAACCTGCGCATCGTCACCGACGGAGGCGTCCTGCTCGAGGACGACCCGGTCGTCCGCCCGGTCCCGACGCTGATCGTCGGCGCCATCGGTGGCCTGCTCGTCGGGATCACCTCGGTGGGTTCGGGCTCGCTGATCATGGTCGCGCTGCTGCTGCTCTACCCCACGCTGTCCGCGGTGAAGCTGGTCGGCACCGACCTGGTGCAGGCCGTGCCGCTCGTGCTGTCCGCAGCGATCAGCCACGTGCTGGTGACCGGCGTCGACTGGGGTGTGCTCATCCCCCTGATCGTCGGCGGCACGCCCGGCACGTTCCTCGGCGCCCGCCTGGCCAACTGGGTCTCCCAGTCGGTGATCCGCCGCGGCATCGTCATCGTGCTCACCCTGACCGGCCTGAAGATGCTCGGCGTCTCGCCGGAGGTCGTGGGCATCATTGGCGCCGGCCTGCTGATCCTCGGCCCGGTCATCTGGGGCGTCATCCGGCAGAGCCGGGGGCTCCCGCCATTCGAGTCCATCCCCGTGCCGACACCCGGCGGATCGCGCCAGGGCGACCGCCTCGACTGAGTGACGCCGGTTACAGACCACCTCTG
>CAVPAG010000009.1:0-225976 GCA_963701425.1 uncultured Actinomycetota bacterium
CGTCGGTTATGGCCCATCTGGGTATGTAGATACGATGCTGGCTGATCCCCTATGAGAGGTCCCGCTGACTGATGACCGAAACCCATGCGGACTACCGCCTGAGCCAGCTCGACGAGCTGGAGGCGGAGTCGATCCACATCTTCCGTGAGGTGGCCGCAGAGTTCGAGAAGCCGGTGCTGATGTTCTCCGGCGGCAAGGACTCCATCGTGATGCTCCGCCTGGCGGAGAAGGCCTTCTACCCGGCGAAGATCCCCTTCCCGATGCTCCAGGTCGACACCGGCTACGACTTCCCCGAGGTCCTCCAGACCCGTGACAACTGGGTCAACCGCCTGGGCGTTCGCATGGTCGTGGCCTCGGTCGAGGAAGCGATCAAGAACGGCGTGGTCGTCGACGACGGCAAGACCAGCCGCAACCGGCTTCAGATCGGCACCCTGCTCAACGCCATCGAGGAGGAGGGCTTCACCGCCGCCTTCGGTGGTGGCCGCCGCGACGAGGAGAAGGCCCGCGCCAAGGAGCGCGTCTACTCCCACCGCGACGACTTCGGCCAGTGGGACCCCAAGAACCAGCGCCCCGAGCTGTGGTCGCTCTACAACGGCCGCATCCACGGCGGCGAGCACATGCGGATCTTCCCGCTGTCCAACTGGACCGAGCTCGACATCTGGCACTACATCGGCCGCGAGGAGATCGAGATCCCCTCGATCTACTACTCGCACCAGCGTCGCGTGTTCCAGCGCGACGGGATGCTCCTCTCGGAGTCCGAGTTCAACCCGTGCAAGGAAGGCGAGGTCGTCGAGGAGCGCACCGTCCGCTTCCGCACGGTCGGCGACCTGACGCTGACCGGGTGCGTGGAGTCCGAGGCTTCGACCATCCAGGAAATCATCGACGAGATCGCGATCGCCCGGGTCACCGAGCGCGGCGCGACCCGTGGCGACGACCGCTTCTCCGAGGCCGCCATGGAAGACCGTAAGCGTGAGGGCTACTTCTGATGGATCTTCTCCGGTTCGCTACCGCCGGCTCCGTTGACGACGGCAAGTCGACCCTGATCGGCCGCCTCCTGCTCGACTCGAAGGGCATCTTCGAGGACCAGCTCGAGGCCGTCGAGGCCACGTCGAAGTCGCGCGGCTACGACTACACCGACCTCGCGCTGCTCACGGACGGTCTCCGCTCCGAGCGCGAGCAGGGCATCACGATCGATGTCGCGTACCGCTACTTCGCGACCCCGAGCCGCAAGTTCATCATCGCGGACACCCCGGGCCACGTGCAGTACACCCGCAACATGGTCACCGGCGCCTCGACCGCCGACCTCGGCCTGGTGCTCGTCGACGCCCGCCAGGGCCTGACCGAGCAGTCGCACCGTCACGCAGTGATCCTGTCGCTGCTGCGGGTCCCGCACCTCGTGCTCGCGGTCAACAAGATGGACCTCGTCGACTACGACGAGAAGATCTACAACCAGATCCACGAGGAGTTCACCTCCTTCGCGACGAAGCTGAACATCCCCGACCTCGAGATCATCCCGATCTCGGCGCTCAAGGGCGACAACGTCGTCAACCGCAGCGAGCACATGCCGTGGTACGAAGGCCCGTCGCTCATGCACCACCTCGAGCACGTGCACGTCGCCTCCGACCGCGACCTCGTCGACGCGCGCTTCCCGGTGCAGTACGTCGTTCGCCCGAAGTCGGACGAGTTCCACGACTACCGCGGGTACGGCGGCCAGGTGGCCGGCGGTGTCTTCAAGCCCGGCGACGACGTGCTCGTCCTGCCGAGCGGCATGACCTCGAAGATCGCCGGCATCGACCTGTTCGACAAGGAGATCTCCGAGGCGTTCCCGCCCATGTCGGTGACCCTCCGCCTCGAGGACGACGTCGACGTCTCGCGCGGCGACATGATCTGCCGTCCGGCGAACGCTCCGAAGCCCAGCCAGGACATCGACGCGATGATCTGCTGGATGACCAACGAGCCGCTAAAGCCGCGGCAGAAGCTCGCGATCAAGCACACGACCCGCACGGGACGTGCGCTGGTCAAGGACATCCAGTACCGCCTGGACGTCAACAGCCTGCACCGTGACCAGGAGACCAAGGAGCTCGGGCTCAACGAGATCGGGCGGGTGCAGCTGCGCACGACGGTCCCGCTGCTGTGCGACCCGTACAGCAAGAACCGGACTACGGGCTCGTTCATCCTGATCGACGAGGCGACCGGTGTAACCGTCGGCGCGGGCATGATCAACAGCGCTAGCTAATATCTTCCTCTCTCCAAGCATGTGGCCTCCACCGGTTAGGTGGAGGCCACAAGCATGTTGTAGCCCTGAATGATTCCCGCACGAGTTACGCCTTTCTCGGGCATACGGGCTGAACACCTTGAGCGTGCCAATAGCACCGACAGCTGGCGTCGATGAAACCGCTGAAATCGGCGACGCCACGAGCATCTGGCACCTGGCAAAGGTCACGGAGAACGCCTCATTGGGGCGCGGGTGCATCGTTGGTCGAGGCGCGTACATCGGGACCGGCGTTCGGATGGGCGACCACTGCAAGATCCAGAACAACGCCCTGGTCTACGAGCCCGCCGAACTAGGCCCGCAGTCGTGCTGACTGACGACCAGTATGCGCGGGCGATCAACGCTGACGGCACCTTGAAGTCAGCTGATAACCGGCATGCAGTCGGTGTGACTGTTCAGGAGGGCGCCGCCATCGGCGCTCGAGGCGTCTGCATCGCTCCAGGGACCTTGGGCCGCTGGGCATTGGTGGCCGCGGGCTCCGTGGTAACGCGGGATGTGCCGGACTTCGCAATCGTTATCGGCAATCCCGTAATGCAGCGGGGTGCGCCGGCCGGGCGGGTGTATCGCTGCAATCAGTGGGCTCGTCTGTATGGGATGCCCGAAATCTGGTGAACAGTACGTCGAACGAGCTGACGGAACGTTGGTTCCAACAACGGAGATGCCAGGATCGTGAGTTCATTTATCCCACCGCAAGGACGATCGTGGGCGACGAAGAACGCGAGCCGTCGACAGAGTCATCCGCAGCGGCGGACTCTCGCGCAGGACCGGAAGTCGCCGCCTTCGAAAACGAGTGTTCCCAGCAGCTTGCCGGGGCGGCCCTGATGGCTCCCGTAACAAGAAACGGAAAGATGGTCACAAGGTGGGCGGCGTCCACAAGAAATTGGCGGTACACATTTCGTGGGATGTCCTCCTCGTGGTACGCCACAGCAAGACCACCAAGGACCAGCTCGCCCACGCGATGGACCGCCTCGAGGCGGTCGACGGCCGTGCGCTCGGCGTGGTGCTGAACATGGTGCCGAACCGGCGGGGGTCGGACGTCTAGGGTGACGGCTACGGATATGGGTACGGCTACGGCTACGCCCCCGAGCCGGGTCGCCGCGACGCGAAGAAGAAGCCGGCGAAGCCCGTGGAGGCGAAGTCCGACAGCTCGCTCGAGGAGATCGATACTAAGAAGTCCTGACGCCGTCGGCGTGACCGGTCGGCGTCAGTCGCAGCCACGTGTCGCCCCCGGTCGTCCTCGCCGAAGTCGTGAGCGTCATCCGGCAGGGAGTAACGGATCAGCCCTCTCGAGCGTTTTCCCTATTGTCTGCGCGCGGGTGCGGCAGGCTTGCGGTCAGGGCTGTCGGGACCCTGTGAGGTGCTTCCTGTCCGGCAGCGGAGGGGACTCATTCCGTTGACTGTGGCTCTCCCGGGTGAGCGACCTGACGACGCGGAGGGTGGATGACGAGCGAGCGTGCAGCTCAGGCTCTGGGTGCAGGGCTTGCGGCGGCATGCCTTGTCGCGCTGATCGTCATCGACGTCGCGATCCCCGGTGCGAAGGTCGTGCTGGTCCCGTTGTTCGCGCTCGCGCCGCTCATTGCCTGCGCGGCGCTCTCCGCTCGCACGACGGCGGCGTTCGCCGCGGTCGCGACGGTGATGGCGGCCGGGTCCGGGTGGTGGAACGACACGTGGGGCTCTGCCCAACATGTCGTCCGCATCATCGACGTACTCCTGATCGGCGGCGCGGCGGTGGTCGTCGCCGCGGTCCGCGTGCACCGCGAGGAGCGGTTCGCGCGGGTGGTCGCGATCGCCGAGGTTGCCCAGCGTGCGATCCTCCCCACGCTGCCGCCCCGGGTCGGCCAGGTCGCAGTCGGGGCTCGGTATCTCTCCGCGGCGCAGGACGCAGTCGTCGGGGGCGACCTGTACGACTGCTACCACTCCGCAGCGCACGTCAGGTTCCTCGTCGGCGACGTACGGGGCAAGGGCATCGCGGCAGTGGAGCAGGCGGCACGGGTGATCCGCGCGTTCCGGCAGTCCGCTGCCACCGAGATGAGCCTCACGGCCGTCGCAGAGGACATGAGCAGGTATCTGGCTCCCTTCTTCGACGACGAGGAGTTCGTCACCGCCCTGCTCGTGGACGCGACGGATCCCACGCGACTGACGCTGGTCAGCTGCGGCCATCCGCAGGCAATGCTGGTCAAGGGCAACGGTTCCGCGTCGCTCATCGAGGCACCGGCCGGACTGCCGCTCGGCCTGGGTGACAGGTACGACTCCGTGAGCCTGGACTGGAGGCCGGGCGAGCGGCTGCTGATGTACACCGACGGTCTCAGCGAGGCGCGCGACGCGCACGGAGAGTTCCTGGCGGTGCCGAGCCTCGCGCCGCTCCTGACGGGTGAGGCTGTCGAGGATGCGCTCGACGAAGCCCTGGAGGCGGTGCGCCAGCACATCCCGAGCGGGAAGCTGACCGACGACCTCGCTGTCATGCTGCTCGAGAACGTCGCCTTAGCCCTCCCCGAGCCTGCTCACTCCGGTTTCCCGGAGCAGACGAGGTTCGAAGGGTCAGCTCCTCGATGACTCTTCGGACGCCGCGGCCTGTCGGACAGCAGTAGCCAGCGCCTCGGCGATCGGGGTGACGGCTGCGTCGATCAGGTCGGCCGCCTCGCGGTGCACGTCGGCGCCCTTCCCGATCGGGTCCGGCACGTCGTAGCTCTCCACCTGCGCCGACGGTCGTCGCTGGGCGGCATCGGCCACGAGGGTCTTGGGCGAGTCCGCGCTCTCCCCGGTCACGAGGGCGGCGAACTCCGTGATCGTGAACGTGCGACGCAGAGCAGCGGGGGCCTCCTCGAGCACGCGCGAGCGCACGTCCTTGGTGGCGGTGAGCACGAGGTCGGCCTCGCGAGCGATCGACTCGGTGAGCTGGCGGGCGGTGAAGTCGTCGTTGGTCAGACCGAGGCGCGTGAGCTCCGCTGCGGCCATCTCGTCCATCGGGCGGCCCACGACGGCGCGCACCCCTGCACTCTCGACGACGACTGACGGGGCCAGGTCGCCGAGCTGCTCGTCGAGGCGCGCACGCAGAAGCCGCGCGGCCAGCGGGGAACGGCAGATGTTGCCGACGCAGACGAAGAGGACGGTGAACGGCTCAGGCATGCTCTCGATCTTCCCCGAAGCCGCCGCGTAGCCATCCCAGGAGGGCTGGAACTGCCCGAATCGCCGTGAGACGGGCCACTCCTCCTTCGTCCCCCGGTGGGCCGGCTCTACCAATGCCCGTATTGTCGGATCCGTGAAACTCGGGGTGAGCTGGCCAGCGGCGCTTGTGAGCGCCGCCGCTGTCGCGGTGGTCGCGTTCAGCGGCTACCTGCTCTCGACCTGGCCCCCCGAGCCACCCCCGCCGAGCGTCGAGGCGATGCCGGCCAACTCCGCTGCCTCCGCTCCCGACGCTGAGGCCGACGAGCAGAAGCAGGTGCTCGCGGTCCTCGGCGACTCCGTCAGCGCCGAGTCACAGACCAGCGCCGGGCCGGAGTGGCCCGAGCTCGTCGCGTCGTCGCTCGAGCTGGAAGGTCGTCACCGACACCGTCGACGGCAGCGGCTACGTCAACCCGGGCGAGGGCAAGCCGTTCGCGGAACGCATCCCCGCGGTGCTGCGACAGTCCCCCGACGTGATCGTCGTCGCCGGCGGCGTCAGCGACCTGGTCGGGTACCCCGTCCCCCAGGTGGCCCGGGCTGCGGAGGACGTCGTCAGCCGACTGGTCCGCGAGGCGCCAGACGCCCAGGTGGTGCTGGTCTCCCCGTTCTCCGTCGGTGAGCCCGGCCCGCTCACCAAGCAGCTCTCCTCCAAGCTTCGGCGCATCGCCGACGAGCAAGGCATCGAGTACGTCGATGCGACCCGCTGGCTCGCGAGCGGCTACAACCTGTTCGGCGGGGACGGTGTACACCCCACCGACGAGGGTCAGAAGCGTCTCGCCGAGCGCATGGAACTGACACTTAGCCAACTTCTCTGACCCAGATAGCGTCGGCCCCTAGTGGCCCAAGATCCTCGGCAGCCGAGCCGGGCGTCGATGGTGCTGGCGAACACCAGCGAGTCGAGGGTTACGTCAACCCCGGCGCGGGTAGGCCGTTCGGGGAGCCCGGCCCGCTCACGATGGAGCTGTCCGCCGAGCTCGAGCGCATCGCGCGGGAGAACGACGTCGCGTACGTCGACGCGACCCGTTGGCTTGCGACCGGCGGGGACGTCATGTCACCCGACGGCCTCCACCCCACCGCGCAGGGACAGCAGCAGCTGGCCCTGCGGATGGAGCAGGAGCTCGAGCGGCTCGGCCTCGTGAGCCCCGAGGCGTAGCTGTCCCCCTTCGAGGGACGAGTCCTTTACATGGCGTACATCCGAGGCTTGCGCTCGTATGCTCGCAAAGGTGAGAGGGAAGGTGAGCTGGTCTGCAGTTCTGCTGATCGCGGAAGTTGTCGCTGTGACCATCTTCAGCGTTTACCTGTTCGCGACGTGGCCCCCGGACCCGCCGACCGAGCCCGTCTCGATGCCCCAGGGCAGGGACGCCAGCGCCGAGGCCGGCGCCGGCACGACACGCGCCTGGCCGACGAGACCACCATGGTCGTCCTCGGCGACTCGATCAGCGTCGAGAGCGCAGTGAGCGAGGGCCCCGAGTGGCCGCAGCTCCTCGCGAGGTCCCTCGACTGGGAGGTGTTCCTCTGAGGCGGTCGACCGCAGCGGCTATGTCAGCCCTGGGACGGGTGAGCCGTTCACCGCCCGCGTGGACCAGGTCCTGGAGCACGACGCGGACGTGATCGTCGTGGCCGGCGGCGTCGGCGACATAGGCCCGGTCCCCAACGACCAGATCGCGAGCGCCGCCGAGGACGTGCTCTCCCGGCTGGTCGAGGAGTCGTCCAGCGAATCCGAGGTCGTCGTACTCTCGCCGTTCTCCAACGGGGAGCCGGGTCCGCTGACGCAGGAGTTCGACGCAAGCCTGCGGGAGATCGCGCAACAGCAGGACCTGCCGTACGTCGACGCGACCGAGTGGCTTCCCGCGGGCCAGGGATACTTCGGGCCCGACATCTACCACCCCACGGACGAGGGGCAGCGTCAGGTGGCCGAGCGCATGGAGGAGGCTCTCGCCGAGCTTGGCCTCGCCGACGCGGGCGAGGGCAACGGCGGCTGAGCCGGACCCTCGGGCTTTTTCGTCGAACCGGCCGAACTCGTCGTGGAGGAGGTCGGCCATGCCCGTGTCCCCCGAGTACGACACGGAAGGGTGGCGATGCCAACGGTGATGCGGGCCGCGGTGGCCCCGCGCCTGCATCGTGATGCGGCATCGAGCCGATGCGTCTCAAGTCCCTTCTCGGGATTGGCGCCTTGTCAGCGTCACTGCACTCACGGGCTGCCGTTCTGCCGCCCAGACGACGCCGCCAACGAAGTGACCAGGTGACCGGGTTCCTCAGCTCCGGTGAGCTGCCTCGCAACGATTCGCAGGTACGACAAAGCGCTACCCGTGCCTCCGAAGCCACCTTTCGAACATAACGGAATCGCTCCTCGCCGCCGGGATTGCATGACCTAGCATCAGGATTTCGAGGGGTTCGAAAATCTTGAACCACGGGGGACATCAGTCGTGATCTTCACTGAGACCGAGCTCCGCGGAGCGTACGTAATCGACCTTGAGCGGCGAGAGGACACTCGTGGCTTCTTCGCCCGAACCTTCTGCCAGCACGAGTTCGAGGCCCACGGACTGAAGCGGGTAATCGCCCAGGCAAACGTGGGCTACAACCGTTACCGCGGGACCATCCGCGGCATGCACTTCCAGTACCCGCGCAGGACCGAAACGAAGCTGGTGCGCGCAGAAGGATGCTGACCAGCTTGGATCGCGCGGCGGGTAGACGTGAGCCGGCAAGGCCCCGGCTGTCGATTGCCATGCCGACCCGGAACCGTCCCGAGCTGCTCGAGCGCGCGCTCGGCTCGGTCCTGGAGGCGACCGCGGCCGTGGCCGGGCAGGTCGAGGTGACAGTGTCCGACGGGTCAGACGACGCCGGCAGCAGGCAGGTGGCGCGGCGGCTGCTGGCCGACTGGCCGGGCGGGTACCGGTACGTGCACAACCGGCCGGCGCTGAGCCTGCCCGGGAACATCAACCGGGCCATGCAGCTCGCGACCGGCGAATGGATCCTGCAGCTGCACGACGACGACTACCTCCGCCCGGATGCGGGCCAGGTCATCGTGGAGGTGATCCGTCGCGCTTCGGCCGCTGAACGGATCCTCCTCTTCGGCGTCGACATCGTCGACGCCGAAGGTGTGAGCCATCGTCGGCAACGGTTCCGCCACGAGCGCTACCTGGAGCCGGCGACAGCCCTGCGCCAAGTCCTGCGCAACTCCTCGTTCGTCCGGATGCCCGCCGCGGTGGTCCACCGGGAGGCATTCGAGGAGGAGGGGTGGTTTGACACGACCCTCGGTGGCGCCTGCGACACCGACATGTGGGTGCGGCTGTTCGGCCGCTACGGCGTGCGCTGCCTGCCCGCTACGACTTGCGCCTACACCATTCACCAGGGCGCGGCCACCGCTGGGATGTGGAACCGGGGCACCATCCAGGTGAACCGCGAGATCTTCGACCGCGCCGTCACCCGCGGCGTCGTCTCCGAGCGTTCCATCCGCCGGTGCGAGAGCGACTTCTTCCACCAGTTCATCCTCGCCGGCGCCTACCGCCAGCTCCGCCTCCGGCGGCGGGCCGCGGCGCGGGACGTGCTGCGGCTGTTCGACCTGCCGGAGATCAGCCACCTCGGCCCCTCGCCGAGGTGGCTGCCCGTCCGGGTCGCCCTCACGGCGGCGACGGCGGGAGCACGGATGCGAAACGACCCCAACCCTCGTTAGGACGTGGGAAAGATGCAGACAGCACGGCGCAACGATGTGCTCGACCTCCAAGTCGGTGAGGTCGTCGAGGTACGCAACAGGGACGAGATCCTGGCCACTCTCGACGAGCGCGGCGAGCTCGAGGCGCTGCCGTTCATGCCGGAGATGCTGCAGTTCTGTGGCCGGCAATTTCGGGTGGACAAGCTGGCCGTCAAGCTGTGCGACACGATCAACTGGAGCGGGATGTACCGCATGGACCACGCGGTGCATCTGGCTGGCGTGCGCTGCGACGGCCAGGCCCACGGCGGCTGCCAGGCCGGCTGCCTCGTCTACTGGAAGGAGGCCTGGCTCAAGCGGGTCGACGGCGGCGTCGCCGAGGCCGCTCCCGGCCCGTCGTCACTGGTTCCGCCCGGCCGGGTCTCCCTCGACCTGATGGCCACCACCCGCAAGCCCGCCGACCCGGCCGCGCCGGACGAGGAGGTCTACTCCTGCCAGGCGACCGAGCTCCTGCGGGCGGCACCCGAGTGGGTCCCGCCCTGGGACCTCAGGCAGTACGTGCTCGACGTGCGCTCGGGCAACGCCGGCCTGTGGGCCACGGTCCGGAGTGTGCTCGTGGGCGCGTTCAACGAGTACCAGGACTTCAGCCGACGGCACCTGCCCGCGCCCCTGCGCATCCGTGGCGGCATGCGCTTCCCGTTCATCCAGGGGCAGCAGCGCAAGACCCCCCAGGAGACCCTGGACCTGCGCCCCGGAGAGCTGGTGCGGGTCAAGCCCATCGAGGCGATCATCGAGACGCTGGACACCACCAACCGCAACCGGGGCATGACGTTCGACCCGGAGATGACGAAGTACTGCGGCCGGCAGGCACGGGTGCTGCGCCGGGTGGAACGGCTCATCGACGAGAAGACCGGGGAAATGCTGCATCTCCGGAACCCCTGCATCATTCTCCAGGACGTGATCTGTACGAGCGACTACCACCGGCTCTGCCCGAGGGGCATCTACCCCTACTGGAGGGAGATCTGGCTCGAGCGGGTTGAGACGGACGGTCATCCCAGCTCGGCCGACTCGCGTTCCCGCTCATCGGGTACGGCGGCGTCCCCTCCTGCCGAGGAGGCGTCCCGCACGCCCTGATGGAGCTCCCACCACCAGACGCCGGCCCCGATCAGGGTCCCGGCGGCCGAGCCCCAGGAGACAATGACGCAATGGCCTTGGCGACAGCACGCCGGCGATCCGTGGCGCTGCTCGGCGTGCTCCTCATTGCCACCGTCCTGCTCGTCGCCGTCCAGCGGGCCGGTGACGGCCGCGACGGCAGGTGCGACGCCAGCGGGGGCGTGGCCATCGCCACCGGCGACAACGCCCAGCGGGTGGTCGACGCCCATCGCGCGGGCACGAGGTACACCGTCAAGGCCGGCATACATCTGCGGAACTTCAGCGTCCGTCCCAAGTCGGGCGACACCTTCTGCGGGGAGCCGGGAGCGGTGCTGGATGGTGGCCGCACCCTCAAGACGGCGTTCTCCGGGAAGGCGACGAACGTCACCCTCGATTCGATCACCGTGCAGGAGTACAACTCCGGTTGGCAGGGTGGGGCCATCCATCCAGACGCCAGGGCACGCGGCTGGGTGGTACGCAATGTCTCTGCGCTGCGCAACTACTGGGCCGGCCTCATGGCCGCGGACGGCATGAGGATCCTGGGCGGCCATTACAACGACAACGACCAGCTGGGCATCAGCGGCAACGCGGCCACCGGCATCGTCCTCGACGGTCTGGACGGCGACCCGACCACCTTCGACGGACCGGAGCTGGCCCGCAACCGGACCCTCCATGCCGACTGTACCTACGAGGCGGGCGGCATGAAATGGGACGTGGGGCAGGTCACCATCCGCAACGCCCACGTGCACGACAACGACTGCCGGGGGCTGTGGGCCGACATCAACGCCCGCGGCGCCCTCATCGAGCACAACCTGATCGAGGACAACCGCGAAGAGGGCATCTACTACGAGATCAGCCAGGATGCGGTCATCCGAGACAACCACGTCTACGGCAACGGCCTCGACGGCCGCGGCTGGTACTGGGCCGGTGGGATCACGGTCGCCTCCAGCTTCAACGTCGAGGTCTACGGCAACCGCCTCTCCGGCAACTACAACGGGATCACCGGCACCCAGCAGGACCGGACCGACTCGACTCCGCCGGCCCACCTGCTGGACGACTACAACGTGCACGACAACCTGATCTGCGCCACCGCCGGCGGTCGCGCCACCGGGGTGATCGCCGACAACGGCGACAACCTCGCGGCCCGCGACATCACCTTCACCCGCAACACCGTCCAGTCGGCCAGCTGCGAGACCGTCCAGCGGCCGCGCGGGACCGGGGTGGGAAAATGACGCAATGGCCTTGGCGACAGCACGCCGGCGATCCGTGGCGCTGCTCGGCGTGCTCCTCAGTGCCGCCGTCCTGCCCGTCGGCGTCCAGCGGGCCCGTGAAGACCGCGACGGCTCGGCGTCCGTCGCTGGGGCGCCCCGGCTGGTCAGGGCAGCGGGGCGTCGATCTCGCGTTCCCGCTCATCGGGTACGGCGGCGTCCCGTCCTGCCGAGGAGGCGTCCCGCAGGCCCTGATGGAGCTGCCACCACCAGACGACGGCCCCGATCAGGGTCCCGGCGGCCGAGCCCCAGGCTGCGCCGGCGGCGCCGCCGATCGCCGCACCCCCCAACGCCCCCGTCAGGTAGACCACCGAGCCGATCAACTGGGCCCGTAGGCTCCTGGAGGCCGCGCCCAGCGCCCGCACCCCGGCCCAGGCACCGACCGAGAAGCCGAAGCCGGCCACGGCCAGCGTGACCGGGACGAGCAGCGGCGAAGCCGCGTACCAGGTTGAGCCAAGGATCTGCTCACCCACGGAGTCGGGCAGCAGCAGGAGGACCGCCCCCCAGGCGAGCGAACCCCCAGCCCCCAGGCAGCTGAGCAGCAGGCAGAACTGCTGCAGCCGGCGTGTCGAACGGCGCAGCAGGACGACCGCCTCCGGCACGGCCATCATGGCGATCCCCATGATGGCCGTGTTCAGCGGCCCGATCAGCAGCTCGGCCGCCCGCAGCGACCCGGTAGCGGCTAGGCCCGCGATCGCGGCCAGACCGTACAGCCGGATCTGGGTGGCGCTGCTCAGGCTGAGGCTCTCACCTAGGTAGCGGACGGCCAGGTCCCGGTGCTGACGCAGCCACCGGACCGACTCCGTGGGCCGCGGGACCAGCCGGGCCTGGAATGCGCCGACGGTGGCGGCGAAGCAGGCCGACCCGCCCCAGGCGAGCATGAACCAGCCGACCGAGGCATGCCCGCTCACCACCATGACCGCCATCGCCGGCACCAGCGCCACCCCCCAGGTGAGGTCGTTGACGAAGGCCAGCCGGCCGTTCCCGGCCGAGAAGAACGCGAAGCGCCAGCTGTCCTGGAGCAGCAGGCCGGGCAGGGTCAGCCCGAGCCCCAGCAGGGCGGCGCCGGTCGACTCACCGAACGACAGGCCAGCGACGACGCAGGCGGCCCCCGCGATCAGGCCGACGGTGATGGCCGTCCCGCTGGAGCTGACCACGGCCCGGCGCCACCGGTCCGGCTCCACCCCGCTGTACCGCACGGCCAGCGCGTCGGTGGCCAGCCCCCGCGAGGCGGCGAGCACGATCAGATAGGTGGCGAAGGCCAGGCCGAAGGCCCCGAACTCGACCGTCCCCAGGGTCCGCGCCACATAGACTCCCACCACGAAGTTGGTCAGGCTGGACATCGCCTGCGAGGCCATGCCCCAGCCGAGCCGCCCGGCAAGGTGGCGGGCACGCGCCCACATGACCGCCGGCGAGATGGCCGCCAGGCGGGTCGACGCCGCCGTGGACGACAGGGCCGGCGCGGCCACCTCCGGCCGGGCCCGCGCGACCATGCTGTGGGCGGCGCCGAGCCCCACCAGGGTGAACAGCCAGATGCCGGCGTGGGGGCCTTCGAGCGAGGGATCGAAGTAAGCGCCGATCAGGAACCCGACCACACTGGCCAGGTACCACACGCCGAGGGCGGCGTCGGGGTCGCGCACTCCCCCTGGTCGTCGCCGGACCCAGCGGAACAGCTGCACGCCAAACGTCAGCCAGAGCAGGACCCAAAGACCGAACCCCGGGAACCCGACGCGGGCGAGGATGGTGAGGTGGGAGTTGTGGACGCTACGGAGCGGCTGCACGTTGGGGTCGTTGTTGGTGTTGCCGACGTCGACCTCGTACCGTTCGGGCAGGATCGGGCCGAACCCGAGGCCGTGGAGCCACGCCTGGGAGCTGAGCAGGTCGTCGAGGACCTGCTGCCAGAACCCTTCGCGCCACTCCACCGTGCCCGACAGCTCCGCGTTGTCCGTACTTCCCGCGATGCTGGCCAGGTTGGCCGTGACCTGCTCCAAGGAAACGTCGCGGCGCTCTCCCTGGAGCCGTAGGTCGAGCGACCAGACGACGGTGAGCACCACCAGCAGGCCGGCGGTGACCGAGAAGACCAGCCGGCGCCGCCTGCCGGCGGGCAGGAAGGCGAACGCGACGGCGGCCGTGCAGGCCGCCGCCAGCAAGCCGCCGCGCGTCTGCGAGGCCGCCACCAGGAGCGCGAGCACCCCCAGGACCGACAGCCATGCGTCGCGAACCCGCGGTCGGTACCCATCGATCAGCCGATCGACCCCGAGCCACAGGAACGCGAGCCCGACCCCGAGGTGGACCGCGATGTCGTTGAACCGGAACGAGTTGATCGGTGTGCCGGTGCCGGGGACGCTGATCCCGGCGAGGGCGTCCACCTGGGCCAGGACGAGGGCGAACGGCGCCCACAGGAAGTACCAGGGCAGGACCAGCCGGTACCAGCGGAGCAGGCGCGGGACGAAGGTCGGCTCGCGCAGCGCGGCGGCGGCGACCAGGAAGGCGAAGATGCCGTAGTACCAGATCGAGGAGTCGCGGACGGCATCGAGCTGGTACACGGGCAGGTCGCGGATCAGCCGGATGCTGCAGACCGCCATGAACGCTGCCAGCACCTTGAGCACCGGAGCGCTCGCCAGCAGTCGGCGCCAGGGCGAGCGGACCTGAAGGACCTCGACGATGCCGATTCCGAGCACGACCTCCCCGACGAACAGCGGGGTCCCGGGGACGTGAAGGTAGGCGAAGGACTTGCTGAAGAACAGGTAGCCACCGAGCAGCAGCGCCAGCGCAGGGGTGAACCAGACGAAGTGGCGAGGCCGGGTCGGCGGGGACGGCCGGCCGGTCCCGTAATCCGCGTCGACCGCCGTCGCGGGAAGGGTCGACGGACCCGTGTCAGATCGACCTCGCGCCATCCGATGCTCTCCCCCCTTGACCGGCCGGTGGCCCGCCGTCGGGCCAGAGCCGGTCGTAGGCGGCAAGCAGCACCGGGACGGAGTGCTCCCAGGCCAGCACCGAGCGCACCCGCTCCTGCCCCATCCGGCCCATCTCGTGGCGACGGGCGGGGTCGTCGAGCAGCTCGGCGATACGGCCGGCCAGCTCGGCCTCGCGGTTGGGTGTGGCGAAGAGTCCCGCCGGGCCGGCCGACACGCGGTTCTCGGTCAGGTCGTACCCGACGATCGGGAGGCCGAAGTACTGGTACTCCATGACCTTGTTCATGGTGCTCTTGTCCGACCAGTCGTTCTTGGGGTCAGGGTCGACCCCGACGTCGGCCGAGGACAGGATGCGGCAGAGGACCTCGTCGCTCACCCGGCCGGTGAAGGTGCACTGGTCGGCCGACGCCGATCTCCTCGGCGTAGGCCTTGATGCTGGGCTGGTGGGGCCCGCCCCCGACCAGCACACAGTGGATGTCGTCGCGGCCGAGCTCGTCCCGGAGCAGCTTGACCGCCCGGATCAGGTGGTCGACCCCGTCCTGGCTTGCAGATCTCGCCGAGGTAGACGATCAGGTGGCGCTTGCCCTTACGCCACGCCGGATCGGGCGGGTAGAGGGAGAGGCGCTCCAGGTCGGGGCCGGAACGCACGACGTACACGTCGCCGGGAGCCACGCCGCCGCGCTCGACGGCGATCCGCTTGTGGCTCTCGTTGGTGGCGATGACCAGGTCGGCTGCCTGGAATGTCTTGCGCTCCAGCCAGCGCAGGCCGGCCAGCGAGAGGCCGTGGCCGGTGGTGCCGAACTTGGCCTGGAACATCTCCGGCGACAGGTCGTGGTGGTCGAAGAGGAAGCGCCGGCCGAACCGCTTCCAGAACCGGGCCAGCGGCCAGTAGGTCTCCGGCGGGTTGCAGACGTGGAGCACGTCGAAGCCACGGCCGGCCACGGCCACCCGGATCGTCTTCATCGCCGTGCGCACGAAGCACCAGAGGAACTCGGCCACGAACCCGAGCGCACCCTGGGCGTCCACCGGCAGCCCGTAACGGTAGATGTGGACGTCCTCGAGCTCCTCGAAGGAGCGGTTGAAGCCCTTGGCCTTGGGGCAGATCACGCTGACCCGATAACCGGCCCGGGCGAGAGTGGTCGCCTCCAGCCAGACCCGGCGGTCGAAGGGGACCGGCAGGTTCTGGACGACGATCAGGACCCGTCGGGTCCTACCAGCAGATGCCATCGTAGCCGTCCCCATCGGTGCGCCGGTCCACCACCCGGACCAGGTCGACGATCCGCTGCCCGGGCCGGGGCCGCTCGGCGACCGCCTGGAACGCCGGATCGCGGTTGCCGATCACCACGGTGCCGGCGTGGTCGAGCACCTCCTCGACGCTGGACACCATCAGGTCAGAGATGTGCGGGATCTGGTCCAGAATGTAGCTCTTGTTGGCCCCCACCAGCTTGGCCAGATTGACGTTGGCGTCAAAGATCCGCACGTCGTAGCCCTTGCCGATCAGGCGCTCCACGACCTCGACCATGGGACTTTCGCGCAGGTCGTCGGTGCCGGCCTTGAAGGCGAGGCCAAGCACCCCGACCTGGCGCGAGCCGGCGTCTGCGACCAGCTGGAACGCCCGGTCGAGCTGCTGGATGTTGCTGGGCAGGATCGCGTTCAGCACCGGCAGGTCGAGGTCGAGAGCGCGGCCCCGGTAGCGCAGGGCCCGCACGTCCTTGGGCAGGCACGACCCGCCGAAGGCGAAGCCAGGGCGCAGGTAGACCGGAGACAGGTTGAGCTTGGTGTCGGCGCAGAAGATGTCCATGACTCGTTGGCCGTCGAGGCCCTGGGCCTTGGCCAGGCTGCCGATCTCGTTGGCGAAGGTCACCTTGAGGGCGTGCCAGGCGTTGTCGGCGTACTTCACCATCTCGGCCAGCTCCAGGTCGGTCTGTACCAACGGCGCCCCCGGCCGGGTCACCACCTGGGTCACCAGGTCGCGGACCGCCTCGTCGACGGCGCCGACGACGACCTTGGGCGGCTCGTGGTAGTCGCGGATGGCGGTGCCCTCGCGCAGGAACTCGGGATGGACGGCCACCGCCACCGGTCGACCCGCGGCCCGTTCCAGATCGGGCAGCAGGAACTCGCGGGTGGTGCCGGGCAGGACGGTGCTCCGGATCACGACCACGACCGGTGACCCCTGACGGCGGATCGCCTGGCCGATATCATCGGCCACCCGCCGCAGGTACCGAAGGTCGAGGCTGCCGTTGCCCTTGCTGGGCGTGCCGACGCAGACGAAGGCGAGGTCGGTGTCCGCCACGGCCTCGTCGCAGTCTGTGGTGGCCCGCAGGCGGCCGGCGCGGACGCCCTCGGAGATGAGCTCCCCCAGGCCGGCCTCGATCACAGGCGAGCGGCCCTGGTTCAACAGGTCGACCTTGAGTGGGTCGTTGTCGACGCCGACCACCGTGTGGCCGTCGGCGGCGAGGCAGGCGGCCGAGACGGCGCCGACGTAGCCGAGACCGAACATGCTGATTTTCATGCTGTGCTCCCTGGGTCGAGCTGCAGGACGGTGCGCAGGACCTGGCCGCCTCCGACCCGGCCCGCGCCCAGCAAGGTCACGGTGGGCACGCGCACGCCGAACGTCGGCGAATACCAGCCGGCCTTCGGGTCGGTCTCGCCTTCCAGGCGCGACCAGGTCAGCGCGCCGGGGAGGGCCAGGGTGGCCCGCCGGCGGTTGTGGTCGCAGGGCCACTCCAGGACGGCCTGGCCGTCCTCGAGCGCGCATGCGATCTCGGGGCCGAGGTGGAAGGCCAGACGGCAGTCGTGGCCGCCCTCGGTGTCGAGCCGGTCCTCCACCACCAGCCGGCGCTCCCGACGATCGAGCAGGACGCGGCGCCGGTGTACGGCGGGTGGGCGCAGGCGGCGGTAGCCGTGGTGGACGGCCTGCCAGGAGGCCACCGGACCCTCGTCCAGGCCGCTGGCCTCCTCCAGCTCGGCCCGGGCCTGCCGGGTCCACAGATGTGGCCCGGCCGCCACCGACTGGTCGGCCCCGCCGACCTGCAGGGTGTTGTGGGCCAGGGTGGAGCGGAAGTAGGCCCGCCACGCCGGCTCGGCCCCGTAGCAGTAGGTGCCGGGGTCGGCCAGGAGGTCGACGCCGCCGGACCGCACCTCGATGGCGAGGGCGTCGGCGTGGGCGTGGGCGGCGATCGACAGGTACCCGTGGGGGCCGTGGTCGGCCCGGCACCACAGCTCGTCGGGTCCGGGCTCGAGGTCGCGGAGCAGAGCCATGCCGGCGTCGGCGAACAGCGACGGCCGGTGCGCCGGCCGAGGTCCGCCGGGGAGGGGCCGGGTGGCCAGACGGGGCAGGAGGGCGCTGCGCACGTCGCCGCCGGCGACGGCCGGCCACCAGGGGGCCGGTCCGAACAGGGCGGCCCCTGTGGCCAGCAGCGACTCCCAGCGGTCATAGCCGGGCCCATCCAGCAGCAGGCCGTGGCCGTCGTCGGCATCGCCCTGGCGGGGTGGACGCAAAGCAACGTCGACCACGGCGGCCAGGGCGTCGGTCATGCGCCGCAGGTCGTCCCAGGCCTGGTCGTCGAGGGGGTGGCCGGTCAGCTCGCCCTCCAGGGCGGCGGCAAGGCCGAGCTCGAGCACGAAGCCGTGGTACTCGGTGGCCAGCTCGCGGTTGAGCCCGCTGTCGAAGGTCTGCCGGGCAAGCTCGCGGGCGAGCCTGGCCGCCGAGCGCTCGCGCCAGCCGGCGCTCTCCGGGAACACGGGAAACGCACAGCTGGCCGCGAACTGCCCGGCCATCTCGGCCAGGATGTGGTTGTTGGCCGACGACCCGTGGCTGGGCAGCCGGGCGAGCCACTCCTGGTGGTGGTGGAGCTGCCGGAGGAAGACGGGGTTGCCCTCGAACAGCGGGTCCGCCCCGGCCCAGCCGTCCAGCAACCGGCGGATCCACACCCAGGACAGCAGCCGCACCCCGAGCTCGATGCCGCTGGTCCAGTGAATGCCGGACAGGAACGGGTTGGCCGCCCACCAGGAGCGGATCTGGACGGCCACAGCCTCGGCGTAGCGCTCGTCGCCGCTCAGGTGGTAGGCCGCGGCCAGAACGGTGAGGTGCTGGTGGCGGGACGGCTCCCACACGTACTTGACGTTGCCGACACTCGCCGGGTTGCGCGGGTCGATGTCGAAGCAGTAGGCGCGGTCCGGCGCCCGTCGGCCGGTGCTGGGGTCGAGGAACCAGTCCGGGGCGGGGGCCATGTCGTGGCGCTCGACGGCGAACACCTGCCAGCGTCCGGCAAGCAGCCCCTCGGCGGCCTCCTTGAGCCGGACCCGCGCCTCCTCGGGGACATCGTCGCCGCCCGGCGGGAGCGGGGCGGCGAAGGTCGGGGCGGCCGCGGGCACGGTGGCCGCGTCCGCTCCGGCGTCGGTGACCTGCCGCTGGCGCCAGCGGCGCTTGGTCAGCTCATCGCGGGCCCGCCCGGCCATTTCGGCCGGCGACATGCTGGCCAGGCGCCGCGCATACCACCCCAGCTTCACTCGGCCGCACCTCCGTCGGCCACGGCCTCCAAGCGGCGGCTGGCCAGGCTGCGGCGCGCCGCGAAGGTGGCCCGGGTCGTGGCCACCAGCGACTCCAGCGAGACCGGCATCGGCCGGGCCTCGGCCACGGCCCGAACGAAGGCGTCCAGCTCCTGCTTCTGGCCCTTGTCGATGCCAACGCGGGAGCGGCGAACCTGGCGGCGGCCGCCGCGCCACAGCTCGGTGCGCTGGAAGTTGTGCAGCCGAGCCACCTGCCCGCCCCCGGTGACACTGAACAGCTCCTTGGGGGCGCGCGGGTCGCCGGTGGTCTGGTAGGCGACGGTGGCGACCGAGCCGTCGGGGTACAGCAGAGTGATGGCGCTGTCGTCGGGGTCGCGGGTGGCGGCGGCGAACACCGCCACCGGGTCCTGGTCGAGCCACCAGGAGATCGTGTCAACGAAGTGGCAGCCCTCCCCCACCAGCCGCGAGCCCTGCTCGGGCTGGGCGTACCAGCTGCCCGCCTCCAGCCGCCCGGCGTTGACGTCGTAGCGGACCTGCACCGGCCCGTTGCGGGGCCCGAAGGCCCGCTTGAGGTCGGTGAGCAGTGGCGCGAAGCGGCGGTTGAACCCGACCATGAGGCGGTCGTTGCCGCTGTCGGCGACCGCCGTCAGGATCGCCTGCAGTTGGTCGTCGTCGACGGCCAGGGGCTTCTCCACGAACACGGCCTTGCCGGCCTGGAGGGCCTCGCAGACCATCGCCGCGTGGGAATGGTGGCGGGTGGCGATCAGCACGGCGTCGACGTCACCGTCAGCCAGCAGCGCCCGGTGGTCGGTGGAATAGCGCTCGAAGCCGAACTTGCGCTGGGCGTTGGTGGCCGACAGCCCCGTGGCGGTGGCCACCTCCATCAGCCGGACGTCGTCGCGGTCGCGCAGGTGGGGCAGGAGCATGCTGGTGGCGTAGTTGCCGGCCCCGATCACCCCAAGCCGGACCACCGGCCGGGCGGTGGGCCGTCGGGCCGGCCGATCGGCCACGCCGGTGCTGGCCAGGCGGCGCTGCGGCGACCCGTTGGCCGTGTAGCGGAAAAGCAAGCCCACACTGCCCTGCTCGCCCTTCTGGATCCGCTCGTAGACCCCGACGGCGTCGTCGAATGGCACCACGGCCGAGACGAGCGGGTCGAGGTCGAGCCGGCCCTCGGCCACGAGGTCGAGGAAGCAGGCCATGTTGCGCCGCTCGGTCCAGCGGACGTAGCCGATCGGGTAGTCGACCCCGCCCTCCTCGTAGGTGGGGTCGTAGCGTCCGGGGCCGTAGGAGCGGGAGAAGCGAACATCCAGCTCCTTGGCGTAGTACTCGGTCCACGGCAGGTCCAGGCGGCACTTGCCGATGTCGACCACCCGGGCCCGGTCGCGGGCCAGCTCGGCAGCCAGCTCGACTGGCTCGTTGGTGTCGCCACCGGCGGTCAGGAAGACGTGGTCCGCCCCGGCGCCGGCGGTGAGGGCGGCGAGCGCCTCCAGCACTGGGCCGCGGCTGGCTGGATCGGGCGGGCTGCAGGCGGCGGCGCCGCTCTGCTCGGCCAGCCGGCACCGCTCGGCCGACGGGTCCAGGCCGACCACGCTGACCCCGGCGGCCCGGAGGATCTGCACCAGCAGCTGCCCGACCAGCCCGAGGCCGATGACGCAGGCGGTTTCGCCCAGCCGCGCCTCCGATTGCCGGTACCCCTGCATGGCGATGGCCCCGACGGTGGTGACGGCGGCATGCTCGGAGGCGACCCCGTCGGGCACGGGCACACACAGGTTGCGTGGGACCCAGTTGTACTCGGCATGGAGGGCGTAGCTGTTGCCGGCGCAGGCAACCCGTTGTCCCACGGCGAGGTCCTCGACCCCGGCCCCGACCTCGACGACCTCGCCGCAGAGCGAGTAGCCGAGCGGCGTGTAGGAGTCGAGCCGATCGCTGACCTTGCGGTAGGTGGCCCCCAGGCCCTGCTGGGAAACCGACTGCATGACCTTCTTCACCTGGTCGGGCCGGGCGCGGGCCTTGCCGACCAGCGACAGCTTGCTCTCGCTGATCTTCATCATCTCGGTACCGGTGGAGATGAGCGAGAACTGGGTTCGGACCAGGACGCCACCCGGACGGGCGGCCGGTACCGGGACCTCCAGTAGGGCCAGCTCGCCCGACTTGTAGTTCTGAGCAATCTGCTTCATCAGTCGCGTCCCTGCTGCCGGTACCAGACCTCGAGCGTCAGCAGCTGCCAGATCTCCTTGGACCGGTCGGCCGCGCCGCGGCGGTCGTCGTCGATCATGGTCCGGACCATCTGCTTGTCGACCAGCCCGGAGGTGACCAGCGTCCCCCCGGCGACCAGGTCCTCGACCATGTCCGACAGGTCGCGCCGGATCCAGGCTCGCAGCGGGGCGCTGAAGACCCCCTTGGGGCGGTACACGATCTCCTTGGGGAGCCACGCCTCGGCGGCCTGCTTCAGGATTGCCTTGCGCTCCCTGCCGACGATCTTGGCGCTGCCGGGAATGGCGAAAGCGGCCGCGGCCACCTCCTTGTCGACAAAGGGGACGCGGACCTCGGTCGAGGCGGCCATGCTGGCCCGGTCGGTGTAGGCGAGGTTGAGCCCGGTCAGGAACAGCCGGGTGTCGGTGTAGCACATGCGGTTGACCTGGTCGCCCGCCGGCCCCTCGTTGTAGACGGCGGCGTGCTCGTCGACCAGCTGGTCGACCCGCGGCCACAGCTCGGGGTCGAGGAGCTGGTGGAGCTCGCCCACGTCGTAGTGGGTGTAGCTGCGTCGGAACGCCGCCTCCTCGGGCAGGTCGGCGAAGGCCACGAACCGCTTTGCCCAGCGGGCCGCCCGGTAGCCCCGGCGCTGGCCGGCCACCGGCAGCCGGTCGACCACCGGGCTGACGACCCGGTGGCGCAGCGGGCCCGGCAGTTGCCGATAGCGGGCGGCCAGCAGGCCGGCGTAGTGCTTGCGGTAGCCGCCGAACAACTCGTCGGCCCCCATGCCGGACAGCAGCACTTTTACCCCCGCCTCACGGGCGGCGCTGCAGATCAGGTAGGAATTGATGGCTGCGGCATCGCCGATCGGCTCGTCCAGAGCGTGCACCATGCGGGGCAGCAGGTCGGCCACATCGGGGGCGATCTCGACCTCGTGCAGGGTGAGGCCGTGCTGGCCGGCCAGCTTGCGGGCGTAGGCGAGGTCGTCGGGCATCGCCTCCAGCCGCCGGTCCTCGGGCCGGAACGAGATCGTGTAGCAGTCGATGTCGCGGTTGCGCTGGGCGGCCAGGACGGTGATCAGGCTGGAGTCGAGGCCGCCCGACAAAAACGTAGAGATGGGCACGTCGGCGACCAGATGGGCTGCGACCGAGTCCTCCAGCACGCGGCGCAGCTCCTCCACGTCGACCTGCCGGCCAGACGGCTCAGCCAGCTCGGCGTGGGGGTCGAAGAAGCGCTCCAGCCGCCGTTGGCCGTCTGGTCCGACCTGCAGCCAGCTCCCCGGCGGGAGCTTGTGGACACCCTCGTAGACGCAGTGGTCCTCGGGGATCCAGTAGTACATCAGGGAGGCGACGACAGCAGTGTGGTTGATCGGCGGGCGGTCGCCCAGCAGCGGTCGCAGCCCCTTCAGCTCGGAGGCGAAGGCGAGGCCGCCCCCGGTCTCCGTATAGAACAGCGGCTTGATGCCGAACGGGTCACGGGCCAGGGTGAGCGTGCCCTGGCGCTCGTCGAAGAGCGCGAAGGCGAACATGCCGCGCAGGCGGCGGAGGCTGCCCGGCCCCCAGCGGCGCCACGCCTCCAGCAGCACCTCGGTGTCGGAGTCGGTGCGGAAACTGGTGCCGCCGGCGCGAAGTTCGGCCTTGAGCTCCCGGTAGTTGTAGATCTCGCCGTTGAACACCAGCGCCAGCCCGTCCTTGACGAACGGCTGGTTGGCCGCGTCCGACAGGTCGATGATCGACAGGCGCCGGTGCCCGAGCCGCACCCGAGAGTGCTCGCCGGGGCCACGCCAGGCGCCGGCGGCATCCGGACCGCGGTGGGCGATGGCCTCGGACATGGCGGCCAGGCACCGATCGTCGACGGCGCCAACGTCGTAAGCGCCAACAATGCCGCACACACTTCCCCCCGTAGCCGTCCGTCTCAGCCTGTCGGCGGTTCGGCTCGCGTGAGACGGCGCCGTCGACAGGCTGTCGGACAAGTGTCGAAAGCCTAAGTCGAGGCAGTCACTGCAATCGTCAGAAGATGCGGGCCCGTCCCCCGTCTGGTCGACCCCAACTCAGGCATCGCCGGACAAGACGCCCGCGCAGAGGCCCGAACACCCGTCCGAGCCACGATCGGCCGTCTGCCCTACAAGCCGATGGCACGACTCGTGCGACCCGTCTGGCTCGCGGAAGTCGCGTGCGAGCCCGAAGACTGGGTCTGCCGCCAGGCGGGCAGGCTCCGACAGCGCTTCGACGGCGTACGCCGACGTCCAGGCCTGAACTGATCTCACCGAGTGCGCGGCCGCTGAGATGATCAAGTACGCCGCTCACGCGTCCTCGCGACCGCAGATCAGCTCGCGAGCGAGATCTCCTCGCTTGCGAGGCTCCGGACACCGACGCACGCCACGTGGCTCCCGACCATCGGCTCCGACAGCGCGGATCGGACCGCGATTCCTGAGTCCCGGCATCGGGTGGCGGGTTCGTTGCTTCGGAAAGGACGTGTCGCCCTGATCGCAACCGCCTCGAATTTGCGTGACAGCCTCGTCATTGCTCAGAGCAGCCGTGGAGGTGACCAGAGGAAGGCTCCTTGACCACCTGGTCATTTGTCAGATATCCGACTGGGAACTGACCCGTCCGACGGAGCCGGACCTTCGCTTTGACGCCGCAAGCGACGGGGTGCGCCGATACAATTGCGCATACTGCGCGCGAGGCAGAACGACATCAGGGGGAGCGTTGGACGACCGAATCGACGACTGGCAGGAGGGGCCGGGTCTCGTCGACTCCATGCGACGCTACAGGCGGCTGGTCGCCTCCATCACGCTTCTGGCCGTGTTGGCGGCCTTGGTGTGGTCGTCTACCCAGCCGGTCCTTTACCAGGGCGTGGTCCGGCTCTACCTGGCCAGCAGCAGCGACCAGGCCGACCCGGCCCGCATGGTCCGCAGCCAGGCCGAGTTCCTCACCTCGCCGGAGGTCCTGGACCGGACCCTCGCCCTGGACGGGAACCGGATGAGCCGCAAGGAGCTGGAGCGGCGCCTCACGGTCGAGCCGGCTAGTGACTCCGACGTGATCACGATCACGGTTCTAGACGTCACCCGGGAGCAGGCCGGGGATCTGGCCGAGTCGGTGGCCCGCGCGTACCGGGAGTCGGTGGCCAGGCAGAGCGCCGCGGCGGCAAGGCAGGCGGTGGCTGCCCTCGACCAGCGCCAGGAGCAGCTCGCCGACGAGATCGACACCCTCGACGAGCAGCTCAGTGACGACCCCGAGAACCAGGTGCTGTTGGCCACCCGACAGGCCAAGCAGGACCAGTTGGCGGAGCTCGCGAACCGGGTGGAGTCGACCCGCGACTCGGCTGCGGCGCCCGCCGAGCCGGTGAGGGAGTCGGCCACCGTCCCCGAGGACCCGGCCCAGCCCAAGCCGCTGCGCAACGCCGCTCTCGCCGCCTTGGTGGGGTTGGTCCTCTCGGCTGGGCTGGCCTGGTGGCTAAACGGGCGGCGGGTGCAGAACCTGCGCTTGCCGGAGTCGCCGCCGGCCGCCGGCCGCGGCGAGACGCGCCCGGATCCGACCGCCGAGCGCGAACTGACCGACGAGCCCGAGCCGACCACCGAGCCCGAGCCGACCACCGAGCCCGAGCCGACCACCGAGCCCGAGCCGACCGCCAAGCCCGAGCCGACCGAGCCCGAGCCGACTGCCAATGGGGTTCCGGCCCGCGTCAAGGACCTCCGCCGCGACGGCCGGCAGATCACCGAGAACGGCTCCTCGGCCGCGAACGGCTCGGCCAGCGGGATCACCGACTTCGACCAGGTCGCCACCGCGGTCCAGCAGCTGTTCCAGTCCATGGACGGCCCGCCGCGGAAGCTGTACGAGACGAATCTCCCCCAGATGGTGGTCGAGCAGATCGCCGACTCGTTCCCGGTCGACCTGGCGGTCATCCTGCTCAAGACCGACGACGGGGTCCGGACCATGGGTGCCGTCGGTCTCGAGACGCTGTCGGACGACGCCCTCGACCACCCCGCCCAGGAGCTGATCGCGGAGGCAGCGTCGAGCGGGCCACGGCTGCTCTACCCGGACGAACTGCAATTGCTGGCCGGCACCGGCCTGGAGGCCGAGGAGGACGTCTCGCTCGCCCTGGTGCCGCTAATCGGCGACGAAGTCGGTTTCGGGGTGCTCCTGACCGGCCGGCGCCAGAACGGCAGCGCGGACAGCTTGGAGCTTGGCGACGAGATGGTCGACCAGGTCGCGGCGGCCACTGACGACATGGTCCCGTCCCTGTGGGCGTGGCTGCAGCTGCGCAGCCTGAAGCTGTCCCTGGGGGACTTCCAGTGAGCGAGTCGACGGCATCGATGTCCGCTGCGGTGGGACCATCCTGCACCTGGCCGCGGCCGGTTTCCCGCTGCGCGTCACCTGGGTGGTGTTGGCGGCGTTGAGATGTGCCGTAGCGCGTGCGTCAGCCGCGGTCTGACCGACGATGCGTGCCGGCAGACGAAGGTAGGGCTTGTCCCAGAGGCTGTCAGCCGTGGGTCAACGGAGAGTCGGGCGCACGTGCAGGCCGATCTCCGGGTCGACGATGACCTCCTGGGAGGCGGGGATGCCGTCCGCGTCGAGCGTCGCCTCGAGCGGCACGTTGCGCTTGACCATGGCGAGGGCGATCGGGCCCAGCTCGTGGTGGCGGGCCGACGTACCGACGAAGCCGACGCTCTTGCCGTTCAGCAGAAGCTCTGCCCCACGGACCGGCAGCCGGTTGTCGGAGCCGTCGAGGTGCAGCAGCGTCAGGCGTCGCGGAGGACGCCCGAGGGTGTGCACGCGCGCAACGGTCTCCTGGCCGCGGTAGCAGCCCTTGTCGAGGTGGACGGCGGTGCCGATCCAGCCGGCCTCGTTCGGGATCGTGCGGTGGTCGGTGTCGAGACCCAGGCGGGCCTCGCCGCGGGCGATCCGCAGCGCCTCGAACGCCCAGAGCCCGCAGGCCGGACCTGCGGCCTCCGCGAAGACCTCCAGGTCCTTGCGTGGGACGAAGACATAGCCGGAGTACGGCGCGCCGTCGATCCGTGCCGCGGGTCGCCAGGCGACTGCGACCTCGTCGGTCACGTCAGCGACCTCGACACGCATCATGAAGCGCATCCGGTCGAGCCACTCCACCAGCGCCTCCGCCTGGCCGGGCTCGACGTGGGCGGTGAACGACTCCCCGTCGTCGACGCCGTACATCGCGTGCTCGACGTGCCCCTGCGGGCTGAGGACCAGCGCGGCGGTGGGGATGTTCGGGGCGAGGCTCTCGAGGTGCTGGCTGGTCAGCGAGTGCAGCCAGGTGAGCCGGTCGGGGCCGGTGACCCGCACGACGCCCCGGTGGGACAGGTCGACGAAGCCCTCACCCGACTCCAGGACCCGCTGCTCCTTGTTGAACGACCCGTAGTGGGCTGCGACGGGAGCGTCGATGCCGTCGCCTGCAACGGCGTGGGGAAGCTTCAGGAGCGGACTCGTCGGGACGGTGTGGGACATGCTTCGAGCGTACTCGGATGGGATCTCGACGACCCCGGCCACCGGGCGTGGCCCGGTCAGCCGCCCCGATGGCAGCCGGCTGGCAGCTGCTCAGGCGTCGACGGTGGGCTCGGAGCGGCCGTAGTCGTCCTCGAAGCGGTGGATGTCGTCCTCGCCGGTGTACGCGCCCCGCTGGACCTCGATGATCACGAGCTCCTCGCTGGAGTCGTTGCACAGCCGGTGCTTCGCGCCCTGCGGAACGTCGATGCTGTGACCGGGGCCGGCGGTGACCGTCACGCCGTCGACGATGCACGTCGCGATACCGAAGACGACCACCCAGTGCTCGGAGCGGTGGTCGTGGGTCTGGTAGGACAGGCGGCAGCCCGGCTTCACGTGGATGCGCTTGACCTTGTAGCCGCGATCCACGTCGATGACCTGCCACGAGCCCCAGGGGCGCTCCTCATAGTCGAGTGCCACGGCCGCAACCCCCTCTTCCGTTCCTTGGGTGGCCACTTAGCCTACGGGAATGGCTCGCTCCCTACTCGTGAAGTCCACCGCAGGCACCGACGACCCTGAACGGTGCAACCAAGCCTTCACCGTCGCGGCCACCGCCGTCGCCTCGGGCGTGATGGTCGACTTGTGGCTTACGGGTGAGTCGGTGTGGTTCGCGGTCGAGGGGCGGGTGCCCGATCTGGCCCTCCCCCACGCCGCCCCGGCCGGAGACCTGGTCGCCGCGGTCCTGGCGGGAGGGAGGGTCACGGTGTGCACGCAGTGCGCCCAACGCCGCGACATCTCGGAGTCCGACGTACTGCCGGGGGTGCGGATCGCGGGGGCACCGACCTTCGTCGAAGAGGCTCTGGCCGAGGACGTCCAGGCACTCGTCTACTGAGGCGGGACAGCCGGCCGACCGGCGGGAGGCGCCCTCAGTGGGGCCGACCCACTCACCCATTATGGGCAGGCGAGCGCCGACGCGATGGCGCTCGCCAGGAACGTCGTCACGCTGCGGTGCAGGCCCCCACCAGGGCCAGCTGACGGTCGGAGCCGAAGGGCGTCATGCCTGGAGAACGACGGCCGGTGAGGTCAAGAGCTGCGGCTGACCCCTGAACCACTCGATCGTCCGCTTGAGGCCGTCGCTCAGCCCGACCGACGGCGCCCAATCCAGCAGCTCGTTCGCGAGCGAGAGGTCGGGCCGCCTTACGCACGGGTCGTCCTCGGGACGAGGCACGAACGTCACGGGCGACTCGGACCCGCACAGGTCGCGGATCGTCTCTGCCAGCTCGAGCACCGACAGCTCATGCGGGTTGCCGATGTTGACCGGCCCCGGATGCGGAGACAGCAGCAGCCGGATGATCCCCTCCACCAGGTCGTCGACGTAGCAGACGGACCTGGTCTGGCTGCCGTCGCCGGCGACCGTGATCGGCTCCCCCCGCAACGCCTGCGGGATGAATGTCGGGATCGCCCGGCCGTCGTCGGCGCGCATCCGCGGGCCGTAGGTGTTGAAGATCCGCACGATCCCGGTGTCGACTCCGCGGTGGCGGCGGTACGCCATCGTTGTCGCCTCGGCGAACCGCTTCGCCTCGTCGTATACCGAACGGGGGCCGACGGGGTTGACGTTGCCCCAGTAGGACTCGGGCTGTGGGTGCACCAGCGGGTCGCCGTACGTCTCGGACGTGGACGCCAGCAGGAAGCGCGCGCCCTTCCGCTCGGCCAGCCGCAGCGCGTTCGACGTCCCGAGAGAACCGACCTCGAGAGTCTCGACCGGCAGCCGAAGGTAGTCGATCGGCGACGCGGGCGAGGCGAAGTGGAGGACGGCGTCGAGCCGGCCTTCCACCTCGAACGGCGCCACGACGTCGTGCTCCACGAAGGTGAACCGCTCGTCGTCCTCGAGGTGCGCGATGTTCTCCCGGCGTCCAGTGACGAGATTGTCCATGCAGATGACCTCGGCCCCACTCGCCAGCAGGTTCTCGCACAGGTGAGAGCCGAGGAAGCCGGCACCTCCGGTCACCAACACGCGAGGACTCATGACAGCCTCCCCGTCGCTATCAGGTCGAGGCCCGCCGCCAGGGCCGCATCCGCGTCCAGGGCGTTGCGCCCGTCGATGACGACCGCGCCGGCCATGACCCTGACGAGTTGCGTGAAGTCGAGCTCTGCGAACTCGCCCCACTCGGTGACCAGGACGACTGCATCGGCAGCCTCGGCTGCATCGTAGGGATCGGTACCCATGCGGACGGCCGACAGGTGTCTCGGCAGCTCCTTGACCACCGGGTCGTAGGCCGAGACGAACGCCCCGAAGCTGAGAAGGCGGTCGGCCAGCTCGAGCGCGGGTGCGTCACGCAGGTCGTCGGTGTCGGGCTTGAACGCCAGCCCGAACAGGGCGATTCGACGTCCCTTCAGCACCTTCAGCGACGACTGGAGCTTGCGCAGCACTGCCGCGCGCTGCGCCTGGTTGACCTCGACGGTCGCCCGGAGCAGCGACGGGTTATATCCGTACTCGAGGCCCGTGGCGACCAGCGCTGAGACGTCCTTGCCGAAGCATGAACCACCCCAACCCAAGCCCGGGCTCAGGAAACGGGGTCCGATCCGGGTATCCGAGCCGATGGCGGGGAGTACTTGGGCGACGTCGGCTCCGACGAGTTCGCACAGCGACGAGATCTCGTTGGCGAAGCTGATCTTCGTGGCCAGGAACGCGTTGGCGGCATACTTGATCAGCTCGGCGGAGGGCAGGTCGGTCACGATGAGCTGGGGCAGGTTCGTTGTCCGTCCACCCTCGAAGTTCTGGGTAAGGATCCGCGAGTACAGCAGCGCCACCTCGGCGCAGGCCACGTCGTCCCCGCCGAGCACGATCCGATCGGGATAGAGAAAGTCGTTGATCGCCGAGCCCTGACGTAGGAACTCCGGGTTCGAGACCACGGAGAAGCGTGGCCTGTCGAAGCGCGGAAGCGACTCCTCGACAAGCGTGCGCACCCAGTTGCCCGCCCCGACCGGCACGGTTGACTTGTTGACGAGGACGACCTCGTCGCGGAGGTACGTCGCAACAGATCGTGCGGCCGCCTCGACCTGCGACAGATTCGGAAGCCCTCCCACACCGGGAGGAGTCCCGACGCACAGGAAGACGATCTCCGCCTCGCTGAGAGCCTTGCGCGGGTCGCTGGTGAAGTGCAGGCGCTCGGTCCTCATCACAGCCGTGAGCATCTCCGCAAGCCCTGGCTCGTAGAACGGCACCTGTCCGGCCTGGAGCTGACCCACCCGCTGAGGGTCCACCTCCAGCCCGGTGACGTCATGACCGAGCCATGCCAGGCACGTGGCCGTCACGGTCCCGACGTAGCCCATGCCGATGATGGCTATCTTTCGCATTACTCCCCCTGCCCTTTTGAGTTCCCCCCGGTACCTGCTGCTGAGAGCTCTAGTAGGCCCCCTGTCCTCGTAGGACCGTCATGACGGTCCGCCACAAGATCACGATGTCGAGGGAAAGAGACCAGTTCTCGACGTAGTAGAGATCCAGCCGCACCGCCTCGTCCCAGCTGGTGTCGGATCGTCCGCTGACCTGCCACAGCCCGGTGATCCCCGGCTTCACGAGGAACCGGCGACGCTCGTGACCCTTGAACGCGTCAGGCGAGACCGGGAGCGGGCGCGGACCGATGAGCGACATCTGGCCCACAAACACGTTGATCAGCTGCGGCACCTCGTCGATGGACCACCGACGC
Source organism: uncultured Actinomycetota bacterium (assembly GCA_963701425.1). Lineage (GTDB taxonomy): Bacteria > Actinomycetota > Actinomycetes > Propionibacteriales > Nocardioidaceae > Nocardioides_C. The sequence continues at coordinate 30,272 of CAVPAG010000009.1, forward strand.
AGGAAGGCGCCGACCCGTGTCACCCGGGGATCCGCCTTCATCTTGAACAGCAGGCCGTCGGTCTCGTTGGCCGACGCGAGGGATGCCTTCAGCGCCTCAGCGTCGGTGACCATCGTGCGGAACTTCCACACCCGGAAGAGCTCTCCGCCCTTGCCCACCCGGGGCTGGCGGAAGAGGGCCGGCCCGTTGCTGTCGAGCTTGATGAGCGCTGCGACCACGGCGAAGAACGGCAGCAGGAGGAGCAGAGCCATGGCGGCAGCCGCATGGTCGATTCCCCCTTTGACCAGGTCGCGGGCGACGCTGAAGTCGGGTTGCTCGACGAACACGAGCGGCAGACCGGACACGGGGTGCACGGAGACCCGGGACCTCGCCACGTCGGCGAGCGCGGGAGCCATGACGAGCGCCGTGCTGGTCCCTTCGAGCGACCACCTGAGGTTGCGGATGTCATGGGGCGAAATCTGCGCCGAGGGCGCGACGATGACGACGTCGATCCCTTCGCGCTTGGCGATCGCCGCCGCATCGCCGGTCCCGCCGAGGACCGGCACGCCACTGATCAGGCTCACCTTCTCCTCACCTGGCATGCATGCGCCGACGACGCAGAAGGCTGGGTTGCGGTCTCGACCCTGGAGGCCGGAGAGAAGCGGATCGAGGTGCTCGGCGTCTCCGACGGTCAGGACTCGGAAGGAGCAGGCACCCTGCTCACGCAGCCGATACAAGATCCGGCGAGCGACGTACCGCTCGACGGTCAGGGCGAGAAAACCGATAATCAGGACGTATCCGACGAATTCACGATTATTCAAATTGAATACAAAAAAAGTACATCCTGTGATAGCAAATACCTTGATGGACGCGCCCAGCAGTTTCCTGAATTCGATTTGCATGGTGGAAATGAATCGCGCGTCGTACGCGCGCTCGATGCCGATCAGGGTGGTCCACAGGAGCACCAGACACAGTCCGACCACGAGCCCCGGCAGCGCGATCGGGTCACCGAGCGCGACTCCCGCGGCGATCATGACGGATAGCAGGATTGCCAAGCTGTCAGCGGCCTTCAGTCCTCGTGCGTAGGTACGATGCCAGGTCCGCTCCACCCCCTGCAGCGCCGTCCCTGCGCTGAGCGCTATGCGGGCTGTCCGCTTATCCGACAGCATGACCGAATCGCTTCGATATTTCGAAGTCAATTAAATGAACCCCCTCGCCATCCCCACGCCTACGCTAGATGCGACCAAGGAATGCGGAACGGAATCCGAAGGCCAGGTCGCCCACTCGGGGTTCTTTTCGTAAACAGAAATATGAACAAGCTGCCCTCGCGAACCGATTGCGCACAAAGGCGTGGGCGCGCGGTCAATGTCGACGGCTCCTGCTCAAGACGGCCACCGCCGAGGTAGCCGTAGACGGTCGGTGTCGGCGCAGCCAGGGCTCTGACCAGCGGCCTCTCTTCGATCGCATCTGCGCACTAGCTCTCGTCGAGACGGACCTCAACCTCACCCGTGCGGGTCCTCGGCGACCCTCTCGACCCGAGCAGCTCGAGGAGCACGTGGTGTCCGACGTACAGCAACGCGATGTACCCGGGCTGGGTTGTCGGCGCGGGAGGGACGGTCACGCTGGACGAAGTGCGCCCAGCGACGCGACATCACGAGGGAGGTTCACGGTCGCGGATTCGTCCGGTTCCACGGCTTCGAGTCGCGACGCTGTCCCATGGCGGCAGCGCAGCGAGGGCAGACCTCCACGACCCGGTCGGCGTCGCGCCCGGTCGCCGGCTGTACGTCGCGCCAGTCGACGTGCGAGAACAGGTCTAGCTGCGACCGTTTCGTGGAGAGGCCGCAGAGCGTCTGGTTCGTGCCCGGGAGCCAGGCATGGACCTCTCCCGCCGGCGTCCGGAACCCGTCCGGGTCGGTCCACGAGCCGGTGGCCGCCACAGCAGCCCGCTCGACGCGCTTGGGCATGACCGGTCCCGCTAGTCGCGGTCGGCGGACCTCGTCGGGTCCTCGGGGTGCGACATCTCCTCCCGGTTCTTCTGCTCCTCCGGGTCCTTGTCGATGCGCTCGGTGACCTCGGTGTTCTCGAGGTCCTCGATCTGCTCGGCGCGCTCGCCGTTCGGTAGTCGGGTCATGCCGTCGTGGTACCCGAGCGGTCGCGGGACATTCCGGAGCCCCGGCACGGGTGGTGGCGCCGCCGAGGACGTTCAGGCGCTCGTCTACTGAGGAGCGGGCTCGCGGAAGGTCTTCACGGCCGTCCAGGCGACCGCGGCGAACGGGACCGAGAGCAGGGCGCCGACGATGCCGGCCACGATCGTGCCCGCCGTCAGCGCGAGCAGGATCGCCAGCGGGTGCAGAGCCAGGGCCTGCCCGAGCACGACCGGGGCGAGGATGTCGCCCTCGAGCTGGTTCACCGCGATCACCACGCCGACGACGATCAGCGCGGTGATCGGCCCGCTCGCCACCAGGGCCACCAGGGCGGCGAGGATGCCCGCCACGGTGGCACCGACCAGCGGCACGAAGGCGCCGAGGAAGACCACGACGGCCAGAGGCAGGGCGAGGGGTACGCCGAGGATGGCCAGTGCCACGCCGATGACCACGGCGTCGACGAACGCGACGACCGCCGTGCCACGGACGTAGCCGCCCAGGACCGCGGCCGACCGGGTCGCCACGAGGTCCCACCGGTCCCGGTCCCGCTCCGGCAGCTGGCCCGAGATGAAGCGCCAGATCTTCCGCCCGTCCTTGAGCAGGAAGTACAGGAGGACGACCCCGAGGAAGATGCCCGTGACCACCTCGAGGACGAGGGTCGCCCCCGAGATCGCGCCCTGCTGGACCTGCGATCCCTCGGCGAACTCGCGGAGGCGGTCCTGCGCGTTGACGACGTTCTCCTCGCTGATGGGCAGCGGCCCGTCCACGAGGTAGGCCCGGAGCTCCGCGAGCCCTTCCGAGGCCGATTCGCGCAGCTCCGACCACTGGTCACCGACAGCGCCGCTGATCCACCACACGATGCCGCCGAGGGCCGCCCCTCCGGCCAGCATCGTCAGCAGGGTTGCGAGGGCGCGGGGAACGCGGTGACGGTCGAGCCAGTCGACGACCGGGCTCACCGCCGCGGCGATGAGGGTGGTGATCAGCAGCGGGACGACGACCAGGCGCAGCTGGATGGCGACGTAGGTGACCACCACGACCAGGGTCAGCACGAGGAGCACCTGGAGGCTCCGGATCGCGGCTCGGCCGAGCCCGTCGCCCCAGATCGGGGGCCGCGCCTCCTTGGTTCGCTCGGCCGTCGCAGGCAGACCCGCGGCAGCGGCCAGGTCCGGTTGACCTCGTCTCCTGCCCAACTGCCTCATCCGCCCACCCTAGGGGTCACGCCGGCAACCCCGGTGCGCTCGAGCAGCCCCTGCTCCTCGACGAGCTCGAGCGAGAGGGTCCGGTACCCCACGTCGTCGAACAGGACGGTGATCCGGTCCTCCTCGAGGTCGGTGACCGTGCCCTCGCCGAACTCCTCGTGCCGCACCTTCGACTGCAGCGGGAACGCCGCGTCCTCGTCGTCGGGCGTCTCCAGCGCGACCCCGTCGACGCAGTTGTCGCAGACCCCGCACAGCTGGGCGATCTTCTCCCCGAAGTAGCCGAGCAGGAACTCCGCGCGGCAGCGGTCGGTCTCGGCGTACCCGCGCATCATCTCCACGCGCGAGTGCTGCAGCTTGCGGTGTGCCTCGGCGCGCTCGACGACGGCCTCGACGGACTCCTCGTCGACGCCGACGGGCCCTCCGGTCTGCGAGACCTGCTCGACGAGGTTCAGGATCCGGCCCGCCTTCCGGGGGCTGAACCCGGCGTGCTCCGCGACCTCGCGCGGGTCGGTCCCGCCCACGTCCTCGATCGACTTGAGGACCGCGTAGACGTCACCCCGCTCGGGGACACCGCCGGAGAAGAACCGGCCGAGGGAGAGGTCCTCGGTCCGGTACAGCAGCGTCGCCGTCGCCGGCTCGTCGTCGCGGCCGGCCCGGCCGACCTCCTGGTAGTACGTGTCCGGCGACTCGGGCACCTGCGCGTGCACGACGAAGCGGATGTCCGGCTTGTCGATGCCCATCCCGAACGCCGAGGTCGCCACGATCACGTCGACCTCGTCGGCCATGAACGCCTCGTGTGCCTCTGCGCGCCGCTTCTGCGACAGCCCGGCGTGGTAGACGGCGGTGCGCCGGCCCAGCTCCTCCAGCGCCGCGGCGTACTCCTCCGTCGCCTTCCGCGTGCGGCAGTAGACGATGCCCGAGCCCTCGGACGCGCCCACGAGGTCGAGCACCCGCTGCCGCTGCTCGTCCTCGGTGACGAGCCGCTCGACGCGGAGGCTGATGTTCTCCCGCTCGAAGCCGGTCACGACCATCGTCGGGTCGTGCATGCCCAGGCGCTCCACGATGTCGACCCGCACGGGCAGCGCCGCGGTCGCGGTCATCGCGACGACCCGGGGCGACCCGAGCTCCTCGATCATCTCGCCGAGCCGGAAGTAGTCGGGCCGGAAGTCGTGCCCCCAGGCCGACACGCAGTGCGCCTCGTCGACGGCGACCAGGCTCGGCCTGAGCGCGGCGACCTCACGGCGTACGTCGGGGTTGGCGAGCTGCTCCGGCGCGAGGAACAGGAACTCGACCTCCCCCGCCCGCGTCCTCTCGAGGATCTCCTCGCGCTGCGCGTCGGTCTCCGCCGAGCTGATCCGGGCGGCGCAGACCTCGCGGGCGCCGTTCTCGGTGAGGTTCGCGATCTGGTCGTGCTGCAGCGCGAGCAGCGGCGAGACCACGACGGTGGTCCCCTCGAGCAGCACCCCGGCGACCTGGTACGTCAGCGACTTCCCCGACCCGGTCGGCGAGATCAGCAGCACGTCGTGCCCGTCGAGCAGCGCCACCATCGCCTCCTCCTGACCGGGCAGGAGGCTGCTGTGCCCGAACAGCTCCGCAGCGGTACGACGGGCGCGGTCGGCGTTGTTGCGGGGCCGCTTGCCAGGGCGGCTGCTGCTGCGGGTGCCGGAGGTGCTGCCGGCGCTGCGGGGCGGGGTCATGCTGGGCAATGCCCACCGGCCTCGTGCGTCATGCCTGGGACCTGCCCGTCAGGTTCACGCCCGCAACGCCACGACCCGCTGAACATGCACTTGCGGCAGCAGGCACGGACACCTGAGCGTGGGAGGAGGCCGAACCTCTCGTGAGTGCATGTCCGGCGGGTTGCCGATCGGGCCGTCCCTGGAGCATCTCGACGGCACGTCCGTGCCAGGCCGGATGCGGCACCCCGCGGCTATGGACCCCGGACATCGCGCGCGGTACTTTGCTTTGGCGGTTTCAGCGCTTGAGCCATCAGGCACGGTTCAAGCCGTACGGCACCAAGGAGTGCGCACCATGACCGGGATGATCGACGACACACTGCGCGCACCCGACGGCGACGGCCCGCTGGGATCGGCACAGGTTCCTCAGCAGGCCGCTCCCCCGCTGACCGAGGTGGCTTCCCTGACCGATGCCGCAGCCCTGGTCGAGCAGGCTGCCGGTGTCCTGATCTTCCGCTTCGGCGTCGACGCCACGACCGCGAAGGCCCTGATGCAGCTGTGGGCCGCCGAGGCGGGCGCACAGGTGGACGCCGTGGCTCACGGCCTGGTGCACGACATCTGCCAGGGTGACCGCAGCGGACCGACCGACCCGCACCTGGTGCGGTGGCTCGAGGACCGCCTGCGGCACGAGCTCCCCGCCGGCTGACCCGGCGCGAGCTGCCGGCCGACCACGCTAGACGCGGACCGCGGGCCCCTGGGCGATCCACCACCGGGCGGCGGTCTTCTGCCACTCCGGCGCCTGCCCGGAACGCAGGATCGCCTCGAGACCCGGTGACCCGGACATGCCGAGGGCGTAGATCTTCGCCCGCTCCCGCTGCGACCACTCCTCCTTCAGCGACGCACGGATCACCTGGTCGGAGAAGACCGTGAACGTCATGTGCCCGATCCCCTGCACGATCACCGTGCCGACGTGGTCGTCGTGGTCCTCGACGAAGCGCAGCATCCGCAGCCGGTGCGAGTCACTGCTGAGGTAGCGGGCCAGGGTCGCCGCCCGGACCCGGACGAGGGTGGGTGCGTTCGGGGCGGCGAGCAGGGTGAGCAGCTCGTCGGCGATCGCGTCCCCGAAGGGAGAGGCCGAGATCAGGAGCGACGCGAGGTGGCGGCGCTCGGAGTCGCGGTGGAAGAGCGCCTCGCGCACCAGGCGCACGAACATCCGGTCCTCGTCGTACACCGCAACCCCCGGCACCCGCGCACGGGCCGACTCGGCGATGTCGTAGGACAGTCCCTTGGCCATCGAGGGCGCGAGGTCCTCGCCGGTCTCGACGACGTACCCGAGCTTGCGTCGGCCGGCCTTCATCGCGGCGTCGGTCAGCGTGGATCGCAGCCCCTCGGGCAGTGAGGCGATCAGCTCGGCGAGCTCCTCGGCGGCCTTGTTGGGGTTCGAGCGCCACATCTTGAGCACCATCATGTCGAGGCGCGTGCGCTCCTCGGGGGTGAAGTCCCCGCGGGAGACCTTCTGCGTCGCGACCCAGACGGCGAGGGCGAACACCCCGTCGGTCGGAGGGGCCTCGACCAGGTCGAGCACGATCTTGGCGGCCCGACGCGTGGGCAGCTGATCCAGAAGGCCGATCGGGTTGGTGAGCACCTGCACGCCGGGCGTGTTGAGGTGCTCGGCGACCGCCGTCGTCAGGAAGTCCCGGGCGCGAGGGACCGAGGCGATGTTGAGTGCAGCGGTGCTGTACTGCCGGTAGGGCACCTTCACCGACCGCGGCAGCTCGTTGATCACGCGGTGGGTGATCGCCTCCCACGTGCGAGCGCGCAGGTGCACCAACGGCACGGCCGCGAGGTACCAGCCGAGGTCCTGCCAGTCGGTGGCCTTGGCGTGACCGTCCTCCGCGAGGTCGATCAGCTCGTCGAGCCGGACCGCGAACTCCTTCGAGGCCGGGTCGAGCTGCGGCCGCGCCACCCGAGCCTTCACGCCGGGCATCGCTGCGCGCATGTAGCCGGTGAGCGAGGAGATCCGGCCGTTCTCGAGGCCGAGGGCACGCTCGTAGCCGGACATGCCCTCGTAGGAGATCGGGATCTCGCCCGACTCCCACCTGCTCACCAGGCTCCGGCTCGCGACGCAGCCGGCCGCCGTGAGCGCCTCCACGAACCTGCGTCCGTCGGCCATCTCCGGGTCACCGTGGTGGAGGCGGGACATCGCGAGCAGCCAGCCGATGCGGGCGTCGATGTCGGGCTTTCGCGAGTTGAGCGGCGTCTCGTCGTACGCGATTTTCTGCACCCGCCCGGGGCGTCGGACCGTAGTCATTGCACCCCTCTCGAGCGCCGCAACAAGTTCTGTTCGGCCCAGCATAAATCGGAGAACGGACGAGGTGGTCTAAACCGCACCAGCTCGCCCCGCACTGGGGTCCCTAGTTCCGCTCGTCCTCGGACGAGTCGTCGTCCTTCCCCCTCGCCCGAGCGACCAGCGCGAGCTGGACGGCGACGAGCACGAGCCCCGCGAAACCGGCGGCATCGAGCACGGTCAGGCCGTGGCCGGCGCCCAGGTCGACCAGTGCCTCGTGCTCGACCCCCTTGTTGACCAGGAGCCAGAGGATCGACAGTGCGCCGAGCGTGAGCACCCCCGCCAACCCGGTCCTGTGGAGGGTTCCTGCAGCGATGACGAGCACGAAGAGAAGGAGCGCCGCGGCCATCGGCCCAGAGTAGGCCGCCGATGTTTGGGGTGTGCAGGTTTCGGGCGCCCCTGCGCGCGTCTGTCAGGCCTTGGCGCCGTCGCCGGACGAGGCGGTGTCCTCGGCGACCTGGGCGTTGCTCGCCAGCTCGCTGACCAGCTCCTCCGCGACGAGCCGGAGCTTGATGTTGCGGTGCTGCGAGAGCCGGGTGAGGAACGCGAACGCACGCTCGTCGTTGAGCTGGTAGCGCTCCATGACGATGCCCATCGCCTTGCCGATCGTCGTACGCGTCTCGAGGGCCTCCTCGAGGTTGCTCACCTCGTGGGCGTAGGCGATCGCGAGCCCGGCCTGGCTCTGGAACAGTGAGGCGGCGTCGTCGAGGTCGGCGAAGGCACCGGGTTCGACGGCGTACAGGTTCAGCGCACCCTCGGTGCCGTTGCGCTCGAACAACCGGAAGGCGGCCTGCGCGGGGATCCCGGCCTCGACGGCGACAGGGCCGTAGTTCGGGTAGCGGCTGTCGCTCCCGAGGTCGGGTGAGATCACCTGGGCATGGTCGGTCGCCGCGTCGTAGCAGGGGCCCTCGTGCAGGGCGTACTGCTGCTCGTCGAGAGCGGTCAGCGCCGCGTCTGTCGCATCGACGGTCTCGAGCCGGCCGTCGCTGTGCCGCACGGTGATCGAGGCATACGAGACATCGGGGATCAGCTCGACTGCTGCAGCCGTGATGCGGCTGAGGGTCTCGTCGAGATCGCCCGGGCCGAGGCTCTCGGCGAGGCCGTGGGCGATCTTCAGCAGGCTCGGCTCGTCGGTCATCTCAGCAAACCTACCCCTTGGTGCACTCGCGACACGTACCGAAGACGGTCAGGTGCCCGATGTCGGTGGTGAAGCCGTACTCCGCGTGCAAGGTGCTGGTCATCGGCCCGATCACCTCGGGGGCGACCTCGGTGATCGCGCCGCAGCCACGGCACACGAGGTGGACGTGGTCGGGGGTCGCGGTCGAGTGGTACGTCGGAGCACGGTCGCTGATGTGGTTGTGGCGGACCAGCCCGAGCTCCTCGAGCAGCTCCAGGGTCCGGTAGACCGTCGAGATGTTCACCGCCTGGGACTCCTCGCGGACCGCGGCGAGGATCTCGTCGGGCGTGGCGTGGCCGAGCCGGTCGACCGCGCGCAGCACCAGCTCGCGCTGCGGCGTGAGGCGGTAGCCCTTCTCGCGCAGCGTGGTCTGCCAGTCCCGAGTGGTCACCCAGCCGAGTCTAGGGCGACACCCAGGGCGACCGGGATCACGTGTGAGGGGACGGCGAGCGGGCACCGCCCCGGGAGTCACTCACGAGGGAGGGCGTACACGCTCATGCGCAAAATCGGTGTCGAAGAAGAGCTCATGCTGATCGATCCGGGCACAGGCGAGCTCGCTGCCGTGTCCAGCAAGGCCCTCCGGGCCCACGAGGAGCTGATCCAGCAGGAGGGCGGGTCGGCCCACGACGAGGACCTCGTCGACCAGGAGGCGTTCCTCCAGCAGATCGAGACGGCGACCAGGCCGTGCACGGACCTCGAGGACCTGGGCTCAGAGATCGTCCGCGGACGTCGCGCCGCGGGACGTGCAGCCCGCGAGGCCGGAGCGGCAGCGGTCGCCGTACCCACGCCTGTCCTGACCGCGGAGGAAGGGCAGGTCACGAAGAAGGAGCGCCACCAGCGGATCCTCAACGAGTACGGCGAGATGTCCCGCTCGTCCCTCGTCTGCGGGATGCACATGCACATCGACATCCACGGCGAGGACGAGGCCGTCCGGGTCCTCGACGGGATCCGGCCCTGGCTCCAGGTGCTGCTCGCGATCAGCGCCAACTCGCCGTACTGGCACGGGCGCGACACCGGCTTCGCGAGCTGGCGCTCGCAGGTCTGGGGACGCTGGCCCAGCGCCGGCCCGGCCGAGCCGTTCGACAACCCCGCGGAGTACCGCAGGACGCTCGAGAAGATGGTCGAGTGGGGCGCCGCGGTCGACGAGGGCATGCTCTACCTCGACACCCGGGTCGCCAAGGCGTACCCGACCATCGAGGTCCGTGTCGCCGACGTCTGCACCGAGGTCGAGGACGCCGTGCTCATCGCGTCGCTCGCCCGTGCCCTCGTCGAGACCGCCTCGACCGAGTCCGACGTCAGGGCCTGGCGCAGCGACCTGCTCCGCGCTGCGTCGTGGCGGGCCGCCCGCTACGGCCTCGCCGGCACGCTCGTGAACCCACAGACGTGGGAGCTCGCCCCGGCGCGGGAGGTCTTCGACGCCTTCCGCAGCCACGTCGAACCGGCCCTGCGCGACGCCGGCGACTGGGAGTGGACCGGCGACGCCTTCGACCGGCTCATGTCGCAGGGCACGGGTGCTGCACGACAGCGTTCGGCGTACGAGGCGTCCGGCTCCGTCGACGGTGTGATGAAGGACCTGCTCGCGCGGACCGAGGCCTCCTGGAGCGACGCCCGCTGAGCTTGTCGGGGCCAGGTGCCCGCGGGTCTGCGGGGGTGCAGGCTCAGCGGCGCCAGGCGCGGACGACGTCCACAGCGACGTGGCCCTCGCGGACCCGCTGCGGGTGGTCGCCGACCTTGACGGTGGCGAGGCGCGAGGCGTCCCGGTAGTCGATCACGACGACCTTGTCGTCGCCGCTGACCGAGACCCAGCACTCGTTGCCGGTGATGCCGTTGGTGGACCAGTACGGCTTGGGGCCGACGTTGACGATCTTGCGGCGCAGCGTCTCGCGGTTCACGATCGCGGCGTAGTCGGACATCGTGCCGGCCGCGCAGAGCTTGGTGCCGCGGGCGTTCATGGCCAGACCGTGGTGGGCCGAGTCGAGGACGTACTGCTCGCGCGGCAGTCCATCCGTGCGATCGGGCAGGGGGACGACGCGTCGTACCTTGCCGACCAGCGGCTCCCCGTCGTACGTCTGCTTGGGGTCCTTGGCGCGCGTGTCGAACTCGACGAAGCCGTGGAAGAACGAGACCTGCAGGTACACGTAACGCTCGTCGGGAGCGACAGCCATCGGGCGCACCGCGGAGCTCATGTTCTGGTAGCCGGCCTCGGCGAGCTCCTTGCCCATGTCCCAGCGCTTGACGACCTTCATGTCGCTGTTGCGGACGATCTGGAAGACGCGTGAGCCCTTGGCGGTGTCGTAGGCAGCGCCGAACTCGGAGCGGTCGGTCGGCGTGTAGACGCGGCCGATGCTCGCGTGGAAGATCCGCTTGCCGTCGCGCGTGTAGTTGTTCTCGTGCGGGGTGTCACCGCTGGGGAACTCACGCAGCTTCTTGCCGGTGAAGATGTTGAGCTCGTGCACCTTGTTGGCCGTGGAGTCGCTGACGAGCAGCCGGCGACCGTTGGGTGAGACCCCCATGTGGTCGGCGCGGTACCCCTCCATCGGGAAGCGCCACACGATCTTGCCGCTCTCGAGGTCGATCCCGACGACGTCGGCGAAGCTGGGCCGGCTGACGGCGACGAGCCGGCCGTCGTGGGTGGTGAACATGTCGTCGGTGTACTGGTCGTGACCCTCGCCGACGCCCTGCTGGATCGCGAGGTAGAACGCGAGCTTGTCGGGGTTGGTGAGGATCTCCGCCATCCGGGCGTCCTTGTCGGGGATCATGTTGATCGTCTTGATGCGCTTGTAGGACCGCGCGTCGACGACCGTCGCGGTGCCCTCCCAGTTGTTGCCCACGAACATCACGTCGCGGGTCTCGTCGCTCTGCTCCAGCGGCATGATCGAGGCGGTGGCGAAGGCGCTCGGCTCGTCGAGGAGCGCGACCGGGGAGAGCTTCGCCTCCATCGCGTCACCGGGCAGGACGGCTGCGGTCAGCGCAGTCGCAGCGGCGGTCGCGCCGAACGCGAACAGCGTCACGGCGAGCGCGACGGCGATGGTGGCAGGGGTACGACGCATCGGGTTGCTCTCCTGGGTTGGCTACGTGATGTCAACGCGGGGCGGCTGTCCGGGTTACGCCTCGATCGCCGTGATGAGGACCCCTCTGGCCCGCCGGACGTGCCCGTTCACTCCCCGCCGGACGTGCCCGTTCGCTCACGGAGTAACCCCTGTCTCTTCCCGCAGGCCGGGGCGACGAGGACGCTGGAGGTGCGCCCACGCCGAGGAGACACGATGAACCCGGACCAGCACGACATGTCCCGGCCTCTTGGCCCGCGCCCTGCTGACACGTGGCCTCCGGAGGTCCCGCCCTTCCGGCCGCCTGTCCCACCCACGGAGCCGCCCGGGCCACAGCCGATGCCGACGCCCCGCCCGATCCTGCCGTCGTGGGAGGAACCGGACCCGACGACGTTCGAGCGCGACGTGGCGAACCGCCTGCTCGAGCAGCGCGTGATCACCGTGAGCGGGCAGGCTCGACGACGCGAACGCCGACCAGGTCACCCGCCAGCTCCTCCTGCTGGGGCGGGACAACCAACGCAGGCCGATCACGATGCACCTGTCCTGCCGCGAGTCCGAGCTCGGCGCCGCGCTGGCCCTGGCCGATGCGGTCGACCTCGCCGGGGCCCCGGTCCGTGTCGTCGTCCACGGCACCCTCCGCGGCCCGGCGGTGGCCGTGCTCTGCGCCGCGGCCAGACGTGCCGCGCACCGCAACGCGCTGGTCGTCCTTTCGCTGCCGGAGGAGTCGGGTGAGGGTACGGCGTCCCGGCTGGCGAGCCTTGCCGAGCAGCACGCGCTCGAGGTGGGCCAGCTGTGCCGCCGGATCGCTCAGGTCACCGGCCGGGACGAGGACGAGGTCGCCGCGGACCTCGACGCGGGACGCCTGCTCTCAGCCGAGGAGGCGAAGGACTACGGCCTGGTGGAGGAGGTCGTCTGACCCGTCTGGGGCCGCGGTGGGAGGTGGGGAGCGCACTCCCCTGTCGAAACCGTCACATCCCTTGGGAAATACCCACGGGGATGTGGTGCTTTCCCAAGGGACCTTGGGAAAGCACCCGCCCGCCGGCTACTGGCGGACGAGCCGGCCCCAGAGGTGGGGCTGGAGCTTCTGGCCGACCGCGGCCATGTCGTAGGTCCACAGGAGATCGCCCTCGACGAGGCCGTAGAGCCGGTGCCCCGCGGTGACCTCCTTGGCCGTCTCGGTGCGGCCGACGGCGTCGGTGGTGATCTCGATCTTGGCGCCCTCGGCGTGGCCGTACCAGATCTCGATGAAGCCCGTGTTGTGGGTCATCACGACCTCGAGGGTCCCGTCGGCCTTGGGCCGGAGGAAGCCGGTCTCGATGGCGGCGTCGCGGACCTTCTCACCCTTCTCGTCGACGATCCAGGCGCGGCTCATGTAGTGGAAGAACGGCCGGCCGTCGTGGGTGAAGATGGCCTCTTGCCCGAACTGGAAGGGCTCGATCGTCGGGTAGTCACCGTGGCCGTTGCCGCGCCAGGTGCCGAGCAGCCACGCGATGGGGGCGCACTCGGGGTGCAGGTTGTCAGGCAGCTCGAAAGGCATGCTTAGGAGTTGTCTGCCTTGAGCAGCTTGTAGAGCACCATCAGGGACACGAATCCGCTGAGCAGCACGACGGCTGCCATGAGCGCGATGAACACAGCTTCCATGCGGGCGAGTCTATCGGCGCTTGATCTGCAGCAGGTCGCGGGCTTCGTCACACGACATGGGCTCGCGCTGGGCGAGGCGGCCCATGGCCACGGCGCGCTCGACGAGCTGCGCGTTGTGCTCCACCGGCACGCCCTTGGCGAGGGTGAGCACGTCCTCCATGCCCACGCGCAGGTGGCCGCCCTTGCTCAGGCTCGCCAGAGCGACCGCCAGCGTGGACCGGCCGATCCCGGTCGCGGACCACGAGGTGACCGCGTCCGGCAGGGCGTTGACCGCGGCGACCAGCGCGTCCGTCGTACCCGGCATGCCTCCGGGGACGCCCATGACGAGGTCGCAGTGGACGCGGCCGCCGTAGGGAAGGCCGTACTTGTCGAGCAGGCGGTGCAGCGCGTGCACGTGGCCGAGGTCGAACAGCTCGAACTCGGGGACGACCTCGCGCTCCTGCGAGAGCTGGTAGAGCTCGGTGATGAACGGCCACGGGTTGGAGAACACGTCGTCGCCGAAGTTGGTCGTGCCCATCGTGAGCGAGCAGGAGTCGGGCTGGGCGTCGAGGACCTTGAGCCGGTTCTCGAGCGGGTCGTGGACCGAGCCGCCGGTGGAGAGCTGTACGACGAGGTTCGTCTGCTCGTGCAGGGCGTCGACGGTCGCGGTGAGCCGCCCGAGGTCGAGGGTCGGCTTGTGCTCGTCGTCGCGGATGTGCACGTGGATCATCGCCGCCCCTGCGGCCTCACAGCGCTGGCCCGTCTCGACGAGCTCCTCGAGCGTCGTGGGCAGCTGCGGGCAGTCCTCCTTGGCCGTCTCCGCGCCCGTGGGGGCGACCGTGACCAGGAGCTTGTTCGAGGCGAGGGACGGGGCGTTGCTCATGCGGGTCATCGTGTCAGACTTCATGCGGCCCGTCGATCCGACAGACAGGAAGATTTCCCGATGCGCGCGGTTGTGCAGCGAGTTCTTTCCGCCTCAGTGTCAGTGGACGGGAATGTCGTCGGGTCGATCGAAGGACCGGGGCTCGTCGTACTCCTCGGCGTGACGCACGACGACGGCGACCGCGAGGTGGCCTGGATGGCCCGCAAGATCTGGGACCTGCGGATCATGCGCGACGAGAAGTCCGCCGCCGAGCTAAACGCGCCGGTGCTCGTGGTCAGCCAGTTCACGTTGTACGGCGACGCGCGCAAGGGGCGTCGGCCCACCTGGAACGCCGCCGCTCCCGGGTCGGTCTCGGAACCGCTCTACGAGGCCGTGTGCGAGGAGCTCGAACGGCTCGGCGCGAAGGTGGCGAGGGGCAGCTTCGGGGCGAACATGCAGGTGGCCCTGGTCAACGACGGCCCTGTGACGCTGATCCTCGAGACGCTCCTGACGGCGGGGCGTGGGGCCCGGGGGGTGGTGGGTTTCCCAAGGTCCCTTGGGAAAGCAGCAAGCGCCTCAGCTCGCCGGGGTCGCGACGCGGATCTCGCTGATCGCCACCGTGTTCCGCGGCCCGGGCTGCGAGGCGAGGATCTCGATCACCACGCTGCGCGTCGCCGTCTCGGGCACGCGGATGGTGCGCATGCTCCGGTTGCCGGGGTCGCCGCCCATCCGCTGCACGACCGTCGTGCCGTCGTCGAACCGCCAGCGCACCTTGGTGATCCGGTTGTTCTCGGCGTACCGGTCGACACCGCTGGCGGGGTCGGTCTTGGCGTACCCGGGCACCAGCCCGACCTCGGCCACCGTGACCTCGCTCGGCAGCTGCACCGTGAACCGCTGTCCCTTGCCCGAGCCGTCGCAGCGCCAGGCGGTGGAGATGTCGGAGTCGAACGCCTTCGCGGGTTCGTAGCTCGTCGGGTTGCCCGCAGCGTCGATGCTGTTCGCGGTCTGGCAGGTGGCGCTCGCACCGGCGATCGTCACGGCATCGACAGGTCCGGCGTACCGCTCGGGCTTCTCCTGCGACCCGCCGCTCTCGCCGGTCTCGGTGCCGGCCTCGGAGGTACTGGTCTCGTCCTGGGCGGCGTCGTCCGCGAACAGCCGACCGATGCCGAACGCGCCGAGGACCAGCAGCAGCGCGAGCGCGGCCAGGGCGATGAGCGTGACCGGCCGCGTGCGGCGGTCGTCGGCCCAGAAGCCCTCGTGCTCCGCGCTCTCCTGGGCGTACGACGGGCGCGGGGGTTCGACCGCGCCGACCGAGCCGACTCACCGACCGGGATCGCACGGGTCGGCTCGTGCCAGCCGAACGACTCTGCGTGTGATCGCCGGCTGCCTTGCGCGGGACCGCCCGCCTCGGGATCGCTCTGCGCGACACCACCCACACCGGTCGCGCCGGTCGCGCCGGTCTCACCGATCTCGCCCGGGACGACGTCGATCTCCCCCGTCTCGGGCTCGTCGTCATCCAGCTCGTCGACGGGAGACGCACCCGGCTCGTCGACCGCCGGCCGGCCCGCGTCAGGGCCACCCTGCCGGGTCGCGAGCGCCGCGGCGAGCTCCTCCTCGAGCGCAACCGTCGGCTCGTCGCCGCGACGGGCACGTTCGTAGCCGCGGCGGTAGGCCTCGGCGTACTCCGGCGGTAGCCCTGCGGGCAGGTCGTCCTCGTACGAGTCGGCGGAGTCACCCTCCTCGAAGCCACCCAGGAGGTCGCTCAGGCTGCCGTACTCGTCGTCGCGTGGTCGGTTCATGACTCCGGCCACCCTATTGAAGAGGGCGCCCACCTGGCCACGGGCCGGACATCGGGCCACGAACCGAGACAAGCCGACCGGACCGACGGTCCGGAAAGGTCTGGACCAGTGTTTTTCACGTCCCACCTGGTGGAACGCTCACGTGCGTGAACAGTGGGGCGGGGCCCCTCCATCCCTGACCCAGACATGAGTTGGCCCTCGCGTTGACTGCGTAAGCAACGCGAGGGCCCTCGTCCGCCAGGAACTGTGAGAGAGGCTGGACGGTCTGGCGTCGGGGTGCCCCACATCACACTTCTTAAACCTGCTCGCACGAAATTTTCCCTGACGTGGGCGGCCGGCGCCTCGTCCGATCCCAAGCGGACGAGGCGCCGACTTTCTTTGCGCCCACGGGTTCCCGAGGAACGCTCAGAGCCCGACCGACACCTCGGCCACGACGCCCTGCTGCGCGACCACCTTGCGCTCGACCGGCTCGGACTTCGGCGCGAGCGTGCGCACGGTCCAGGTGCCGGGCGAGGCGAAGAAGCGGAAGTGGCCGGTGGCCGAGGTCGGCACCTCGGCGGCGAACTCACCGGTGGCGTCGAGCAGCCGGACGTAGGCGTTGCCCACCGGCTCGGCGTCGTCACCAACCCCGCGGGTCACGACTCCTTGGATGATCGACTCCTTGGCGACGTTGATCCCGTCGAGGGAGAGGCCGCCGGTCTTCGCGCCGCACATCAGGCCTCCCCGCGCTCGTCGCCGAGGGTGATCGGCACGCCGATGAGCGAGCCGTACTCCGTCCACGAGCCGTCGTAGTTCTTCGTCGACTTGTCGTCGAGCAGCTCGTGCAGCACGAACCACGTGTGCGAGGAGCGCTCGCCGATGCGGCAGTAGGCGATCGTCTCCTTGTCCCAGTCGACGCCGGCGTCGGCGTAGAGCTTCTTCAGGTCCTCGTCGGACTTGAACGTCCCGTCGTCGTTGGCCGCCTTGCTCCACGGCACGTTCGCCGCGGTGGGGATGTGGCCCGCGCGCTGCGCCTGCTCCTGCGGGAGGTGGGCGGGGGCGAGCAGCCGGCCGGCGTACTCGTCGGGGCTGCGCACGTCGATCAGGTTCTTCGTGCCGATCGCCTCGACGACCTCGTCGCGGAAGGCCCGGATCGAGCGGTCCTGCTCCTGCGCCACGTAGCTCGTCTTCTCACGGGTGGGCACGTCGTCGACGAGCTCGCGGCTGTCGAGCTCCCACTTCTTGCGGCCGCCGTCGAGGAGCTTCACGTCCTGGTGGCCGTAGAGCTTGAAGTACCAGTAGGCGTAGGCGGCGAACCAGTTGTTGTTGCCGCCGTAGAGGACGACGGTGTCGTCGTTGCTGACCCCGCGCTCGGAGAGGAGCGCGGCGAACTGGTCCTTGTTCACCGCGTCGCGGCGGACCTGGTCCTGGAGGTCGACGCTCCAGTCGAGCTTGATGGCGTTGCGGATGTGGCCCTTGTCGTAGGCGCTGGTGTCCTCGTCGACCTCGATGAGGACGACCTTGGGATCGTCGAGGTGCTCCTCGACCCAGTCGGCGGTGACGAGTACGTCGGTGCGGCTCATGGTGGTTACCTCTCTGTGGCGACGGAGACGGCTCCGGCGCCGGTTGTGGTTGCGTGTGTCGGTGGTCGGGCGGGCGCCACGGTTCGGCAGCGCCCGTCGTACGAGCAGGTAGATCTCGCAGCCCAGGCAGAAGCCGAAGGCCGCGTTGAGGAACGCCGCCGCGAGCGCGAAGCCCGTGGCGACGAGCCCGAGCGCCGTCGCGCCGGTGAGGAAGCCGGTCAGGGCGACGAGGGCGAACACGAGGCCGACGGTCTGGGCGAACCGCGGCGGCGCAGCGTCCTCGAGCTCGGTCGGCGGCGCGAGACGCGGGCGGACGAGGCGCTTGAAGAGCCAGGCGTACGGCGTGCGCTGGATCCCGCCGAGCGCTCCGGCGGCAAAAAGCGCTGCCTGTACGACGAGCAGGGCGGTCGCCGTGGCAGACGGCGCGGTGAGCAGCACCGCCGCGAGGACCAGGGTCGTCAGCGTGGCTGCGAACCGGGGACCTCGTGGGTCGATGCGGGTGGGACTGGACCCGGGATCGGGCATGGGTGTTCTCCTGCGTGACGGCATGCGACGAGTCGTCACACGGGTCCGGGGACGGCGAGAGCCGACGCCGGACGGCGACGCAAGGCATGCGGGATGAAGGCGGCCGAGAAGGCACGGGTACGTCGAGGCGGAAGCCTGTTCAGGGGCTCAGACGACCTGGCCCGAGAAGGGCCTCAAGACGAGGACGTACCCGTCAGGACATTCGACACAGCGCCGAGCGCACGAGGCAGTGGTCCACTGCGCGGCGCTTGGTGAGCATGGTCGAGGACATGGCTAGAGCGTAGGGGAGGTGTTTCGAGACGGACAGTTCGCGTCCGCATCCTGGACAGGCGTTTCGTTCTGCGAGACGGCCGACCGCTCAGGGCAGCACGGCCGCCAGCGTCGCGATGACCTCGTCGCGCTTCGGTGCGCCGCTGGCCCGCGAGATCTCGCGGCCCTCCGCGTCGAGGATCAGCGTCGTGGGCGTCCGCGAGACCCCGAGCCGGCGGACGAGCTCGAGGTGGTGCTCGGCGTCGACCTCGACGTGGACCACACCGGGGACGACCTCGGCGACCTCCAGCAGGACGCGGCGGGTCACCCGGCACGGAGCGCAGAACGCCGAGGAGAACTGAAGAAGCGTCGCGCGCTCGCCGAGCTCGTGCTCGATGTCGGCGCCGTGGAGCACGCTCACCGGCCGCTCCTCCGACGGGTCGACCTCCGCGCCCCGGACCTCGTGGGTGCCACGGAACCGCCCGTCGCGGGCGGCCCGCCAGAGCCCGAAGGCGCTCGCGGCCACGAGCACGACGACCAGCACCCAGGCTCCATCACTCACGGTCGGATTGAACCACCAGATGCAGCGGGACATTCCCCGCGTCTTGCGCTGTGGCCGCATCGGTCCGCCCAACGGCGTACACACGAAACCCCCGCCCGGACCACGAAGGTCGGACGGGGGCTCGCGCCTCGGGCCTGCTGCCCTGGGAGACCAGCTAGCGGCCCTGAGGACGCCTGCGTGCGATCAGTACACCACCCAGGGCGAGCAGACCGATACCGGCGAGCAGCATCGGAATGTAGTCCTCGGCGCCTGCGGCGGGCAGGACCCCGGCCGCCGGGGCGACCTCCTGCTCCACGAAGGCCGGCGGGGCGGCCTGCTCGACCGGTGCGGCCTCGGGTACGGGAGCCGCCTCAGGCACCGGGGCGACCTCCGGGACCGGCGCCACCTCGGGCACCGGCGCCACCTCGGGCACGGGGGCGACCTCCGGGACCGGCGCGACCTCGGGGACGACCGGCGCGGCCGGGACCGGCTTCACCTCAGGCACCACGACCGGCTTGGGCTGCGGCTTCACCTCCGGCTTCGGCTTCTCCTCCGGCTTGGGCTGCTCGTCCTTGGTCACGCAACCGGTGTGGGCCGGGTTGCCCTTGCCGATGCCCTGGTTGCGGTCGCACTCGTAGCCGGCGTTGCGGTCCGAACCGTCGGGGTACTGACCCTTGGGGTTCTTGTTGTCCGCCTTGCCGACGCAGCCGGCGCACGGCTTGCCCTTGGCCTCGCCGTCACCGACCCCGTTCTCCGACGGGCTTCCGTCACGGGTCGAGCAGTAGGCGTGCGAGCGGGTCGACTCGGTGCACTCCCCGGCGTTGGCTCCACCGTCGTTCTGGTCGGCGTTGCTCTCCGGCTGCGGCGAGTCCGCGTCGCCGGTCGTCGAGGCGTTTCCCTCGCTGTGGTCGGGCCCGGTCGTCACCGCCGCGGCTGCGCCGCCGGAGACGTCAGCCGCCGAGCTGCCGGACGCGTCGCTCGCGGCCCCTGCACCGCTCGACGCGTCGGACGAGCCCTCCGCCCTCATCTCGCTCCCGTGCGAGGTGCTCGCGGCCCCCGCCCTGTGCTCGCCGCTCACCTCGGAGCCCTGCGACGACGTCGCAGCGTCTGAGGCGTTCTCGTTGGCGTTGTCGTCGGCTCCGAAGGCCGGACCGAGCGCCGCGACGGTCAGGAACACCGTGGCAGTCGTCGCCGTGGCCAGCCGAGCCAGCCCTGTTCTGGGTTGCATAGCAGTCCCCTCCATATTTTCCCCCCGGCCCCGGGACACGGGGCCAGACACTTCTGCGCCGGGCACGTGGACCGGCCGGACAGTTCTGTCGAGGCGGTGGTACCCGGCGAAGCGTGCCCGAACGGGTCACAGCGGTCGTTCCGGTGGCAGACCCAGGCTCATGGGTGAGAACCGCGCGAAAAGTCCGGGTTGTCGCTCCCCCGCCCGGGGGACGCCACCCGGATTTCCCCCGAGCACACGAAGAACCCCCGTCGGACCGGGAGGGTCCGACGGGGGTTCTGCTGTCTTCTAGTCCAGCTGCTCCTGCAGGATCAGCGGCCGGCCTGGAGACGCCTGCGGGCCAGCAGCACGCCACCGACGGCGAGGAGACCGACACCGGCCACCAGGGCCAGGGTGTACTCGCCCGCACCGGTCGCGGGCAGGATCCCTGCGGCCGGGGCCACGGCGGCGGGCGCACGGTTCACGGCCGCCTGGGTGCCGAGCACGGAGCTGCGCTCAGCCTGGACACCCGCGACCTGGTCGACGCTGAGCGGCGGGACGAGGCACTCGCCCTCCTCCATCGTGGCGTCCACCGGGCAGGTGCCGTCGGCCTCGGCCGGGACGACGCACTCGCCCTCGGCGTTCATCGTCGCGCCCTCGGGGCAGGTGACCTGTGCGGGCTCCTCCTCGGAGACACCGTCGGTGCAGCCCGTGTGAGCCGGGTTGCCCTTGGCGATGCCCTCGTTGCCGTCGCACTCGTAGCCGTTGTTGGCGTCGCTCGGACCGGGCTCCTGGCCGCGGGGGTTCTTGTTGTCGGCCTTGCCGACGGTGCCGGCACCCGGACGACCGGTCGCCTCGCCGTCGCCCTTGCCGTTCGCCGAGTCCTCGGTGCGCTCGGTGCCGCAGTAGGGCCCCTCGGGACCCTCCTCGCAGTCGTAGGAGTTCGCGCCGCCGTCGTTCTGGTCGGCGGTGCTCTCCGGCTGCTCACCGTCGACGTCGCCCTCGGTGGCGGCGGTGCCGTCGGTGTGGTCCGGGCTCGTCGAGGTCGACTCGGTCTCGGTGGACTCGGTCTCCTCGGTCTGCTCTGCCTTCTTCTTCTCCTGGCTCGTCTGCCTGCCCTGCGAGCTGGTCGCCTGGTCGTCGGCGTTGTCGTCGACGGCGTACACCGGGCCGACAGCGCCCACGCCGACCAGCACGGTCGCGGCCGCCGCTGCTGCCACGCGCAGCACACTCTGCTTCATGTTCATCGCACTTCCCCTCAACGTGAGTCCCCCGGCCCCGAGAGGGGTCCGAAGCGATGTCAGCGCGCATGGTTCGACGCCGACAGAGGCTAGAACTGTGATGAGCAGGTGGGCGTTACGCCCGAAAGGTAAAGGAACGGTAACTTTTTACTTTGCAGGTAAAACTGCAGGTCCTGACCGGGTCTTTACCCACCGGTCCCGTTTGTCCCCGTCCGATATGGGGACCGTTGCGGCTTCGGCTCACCCGCCGGCGAACGGCGGCAGCAGCTCGACGGTGTCACCGGGCCGGAGTACGACGGTCGCCGGGTCCGACGTACCGACCGGGCGGTCGCCCACGAGCACCGAGCAGACGGACACGACGTCCTTGAGGCGGGGCCGGTCGGCGTGACGCAGGACGACCTCGTCGAGCAGCTGGGCCAGGGTCAAGGGCCCGGGCACCGACTCCTCCGAGACGCCTGCGGCGGCGCGGGCACCGGCCCAGTAGCGCACGAGCACCCCGGTCTCGGCGGTCGCGTTCGCGAGGGTGGGGTCTGCCATGTCCGCTATCCTGCCTCATCGGGCCACGCCCGCGACGAGATGACCGACAGGCGTCGCCGGCGAAGGCCGGGTGACCTAGCGCGGCTCAACGGCGAGTCGGAGACCCCCTCCCCCGAGGAGGTGCCATGAGCACCCTGCTCCTCCTGACGAGCGCCCTGCAGCCGTCAGCCGAAGTACTGCCCGCGCTCGCGCTGCTGCCCCACCAGGTGAAGATCCTTCCGGCCGAGGGCAGCGCGCTCCTCGAGGCTCCCGACTCCGACATCGTGCTCATCGACGGCCGCAAGGACCTCGCGCACGCCCGCGACCTGTGCCGGCTCATCCGGACCACCGGCTCGGACCAGCCGGTGCTCCTCATCGTGACCGAGGGCGGCCTGTCCGTGGTCGCCGTCGACTGGGGCATGGACGACGTGCTGCTCGCGACCGCCGGCCCGGCCGAGGTCGAGGCCCGGCTGCGGCTGGCGATCGGACGGCTGGCCGCCCAGAAGCAGACCCAGGACCCGGATGCCCATGTCATCCGGTCCGGCGAGGTCACGGTCGACGACGCGACGTACACCGCCAAGCTCGGCGGGCGGCCTCTCGACCTGACGTTCAAGGAGTTCGAGCTGCTGAAGTACCTCGCCCAGCACCCGGGGCGGGTCTTCACGCGGCAGCAGCTGCTGCAGGAGGTCTGGGGGTACGACTACTTCGGGGGCACCCGGACGGTCGACGTCCATGTGCGGCGGCTGCGGGCCAAGCTGGGCCCGGAGAACGAGTCGCTGATCGGGACGGTGCGCAACGTGGGCTACCGGTTCGTGCTGCCTCCGGTCGACCGGGGCACGACCGAGGCCGCTGAGGCGGGCAATGGGTCAGCCGCGAAGGCGGACGAGGAGTCGGTCGTCTCCGACTGAGCTCGCTCTGGGGGTGGTTCGTGTGTCAGGCGGCGGCTGCGGGAGCGGTAGCAGGCTCGGCGGCAGTGGCGGGCACGGCGTCCCGCGTGGCCTTCGGGGTCTCGAGCCCGTCGGTCAAGGTGTCCTCGAGTCGGGCGAGCCACATCAGCAGACCCAGGCACAGGAACGGGACGGTTGCAGCGAAGGTGAGCATCCACGCTTCGTTCATGACAGAAACTCCCAAAACCTCGACAGGGTGCATATGACCCACGGTTCCCCGTCCGTCGGGCTTCATGCCTTTGTTTCTAAAGTGGAGGCGTGATGCTCATCTCGCGGGTCGGCCCTGGTCAGTACGACGCGAAGGACACCGTAGCGGTTGTCTTTACTTTGCAGGAAGGGGTGTCCGGAGTACGGCGCGTCACGGCGGATGCCACCCGCGAGGACGGCCGGAGCCCCCTCAACGAGGCCGCGCTCCTGTCCCTGCGACATCGAGGCCTGGAGGGCAAGTCGCTCTGGGTCGCCCACGACGAGGCGGGCGAGATCACGGGGTTCGCGCTCGCCGACGCCGACCCCGAGTCCTCCGCGCGCGACGCGGGCGGGGCGGGCGGCGCGGCCCGGGCTGGTGGCGCCGTGGCGGCCGGGGCTGCTGACGCGGGCGGCGGCGGCCCACCCGGTCCCGGTCGAGGTGAACCTGGCGGTGACACCGGCGGCCCGACGTGCCGGGGCGGGTCGGGCGCTCGCGGAAGCCGTCCTCGCGGCCTTCGCGGACGCCCCGCTCACCGCCTGGTCCCACGGCAACCACCCCGGAGCGGCACGTCTGGCCGCTGCCCTCGGGTTCGACCGGGTCCGGGACCTGTGGGTCATGCGCCGCCCGCTCTCCCCGTCACACCCGCTGCCCCCGGTCGAGCCGGCGGGCGGGATCGACGTACGCGCGTTCCGGCCGGGCCAGGACGAGGAGGCGTTCCTGGCGCTGAACGCCGAGGCGTTCGCGGGCCACCCGGAGCAGGGGGCCATGACGCGGGCGGACCTCGACGAGCGGATGGCCGAGTCGTGGTTCGACCCGGCCGGGTTCTTCGTCGCCGAGGACGCGAACGCCCCGCAGGGCGAGGCGGCTGAGGCGGTGGAGAGCCCCTCGCTGCTCGGGTTCCACTGGACGAAGGTGCACCGCGACGAGGACCCACCCGTCGGAGAGGTGTACGTCGTCGGGGTCTCCCCCGCCGGGCAGGGTCGCGGGCTCGGCAAGGTCCTCACCCTGACCGGGCTGCACCACCTGCGCGACCAGGGCCTCGCCGAGGTGCTCCTCTACGTCGAGGCCGACAACGCACCGGCCATCGCGGTGTACTCCGGTCTCGGCTTCACGCACGCGGACGCCGACACCGACGTGCAGTACGCCCGAGGCTAGGTCGCGCGCGGCCTGCGCGTCAGGTCAGCGCGCGCTTCAGCCGGACCGCGATCTGCTCCATGGCGGCGCGGTTCGCGCGGCCGACGCCGACGATGTTGGCGAAGCCGTGGATGAAGCTCGGGTACCTCTCCATCTCGACCTCGACGCCGTGCTCGGCGAGGAGCTGCGCGTAGGCCTCCCCCTCGTCTCGTAGCGGGTCGAAGCCGGCGGTGGCGACGAACGCCGGCGCCAGGTTCGGCGGGAACTTCTCGTGGAAGTACACCGAGATGGTGGGGTCGCGGCGGTCGTGGTGCTCGTGGAGGTACGACGACTCGGCGAGGTCCATGAACGTCGTGGTGAGGAAGAACCCTTCGCCGAAGATCCTCCGGCTGTCGCTCTTCTCGGCCATGTTCGTCAGGGGGTAGATCAGCAGCTGGTACCTCAGGAGGAGCCCGGCCTCGGCGGCCCGGATCGCCGTGATCGCGCTGAGGTAGCCACCGGCCGAGTCGCCACCCACGGCGATCCGCTCCGGGTCCACGCCGAGCTGCTCGGCGTACTCGCTCACCCACTGGAACGACGCCCAGCAGTCGTCGACCGCGGCAGGGAACCGGTGCTCTGGGGCGAGCCGGTAGTCGACCGAGAGGACCCGGACGTCAGCGCGCTCGGCGAGGAAGCGGCACAGCGCGTCGTGGGTGTCGAGGTCGCCGTACATCATCCCGCCGCCGTGCACGAAGAACAGCAGCGGCGACGGCTTCGGGCTCGCGACCTGGCTGCGGGGGACGTACAGCCGCGCGGGGATCTCGTCCTCCGCGCCCGGGACCTGCAGGTCGCGGACGAGGCCGATCGGCTGCTGCCCGCCCACGAGCTTCGACTGGCGCAGGATCGCCGCACGCGCCTCGGGGAACGGCAGCGTCTCGGCCGCGGGCTCGCGCAGGAGCTTCTGGATCCGGAGCATCCACTGGGTCTCGAGGTCGAGCACCTGGCCGTCGACGACGATCGGCCGCCCGGCGAGCACACGCATCAGCGGACGCGGCAGGCCCATCAGGGCTCGGAAGGCGGCGGGCTCGACCTTGTCGAGGATTGCGTTGGCCATGCGCGGCAAGATACTCCCGCCGATCTCGGATCTTCCGTTCGGCTACCACGGGGTTGGCGGGCGGTGGGACGATGGCCTCATGGACACCGCGCCCGAGATCTCCGTGCCGGCCCTCATGGAGGACAGGTTCCTCGACCGTGAGCTCTCGTGGCTCCACTTCAACACCCGCGTGCTCGAGCTCGCCGAGGACGACACGCTGCCGCTGCTGGAGCGGGTCCGCTACCTCGAGATCTTCTCCTCCAACCTCGACGAGTTCTTCATGGTCCGCGTCGCCGGCCTGAAGCGTCGTATCGCCGCAGGTGTCGCCGTCCGCGCGGCCTCCGGTCTGATGCCGCGTGACGTCCTCGAGCAGATCTGGAGTACGACGGGCGCGCTCATGGCGAGGCAGGCCGCGCTGTTCCGCGACGAGATCATCCCGGCGCTGGGGAAGGAGAACATCGAGCTGCCGCGCTGGGCGGACCTCACCCGCGAGGAGCAGAAGCAGCTGAAGAAGCAGTTCAAGGAGCGGATCTTCCCCGTCCTGACGCCGCTGGCCGTCGACCCGGCGCACCCGTTCCCCTACATCTCGGGCCTGTCGCTGAACCTCGCCGTCCTGGTGCGCAACCCCAAGTCGGGCAAGGAGCACTTCGCCCGGGTGAAGGTGCCGCCGATCTTCTCGCGCTTCGTGGCCGTGGGCGAGCAGAGGTTCGTGCCGCTCGAGGACGTCATCGCCGAGCACCTGAAGCTGCTGTTCCCGGGCATGGACGTGATCGCGGTCCACACGTTCCGGGTCACCCGCAACGAGGACCTCGAGGTCGAGGAGGACGACGCCGAGAACCTCCTCGCCGCCCTGGAGAAGGAGCTCCTCCGTCGGCGCTTCGGGCCTCCGGTGCGGCTCGAGGTCGAGGAGTCGATGGACGACCACATCCTCGACCTGCTCGTCTCCGAGCTCGGGGTCTCGCGGGCGGAGGTGTTCCGGCTCCCCGGCCCGCTCGACCTGCGCGGCCTCGGGGTGATCGCGGACCTGAACCGGGCCGAGCTGAAGTACCCCGCGTTCGTGCCGTCGACCCACACCGACCTCGCCGAGGTGGAGTCGGCCTCGCCGGTCGACGTCTTCGGGTCACTTCGCCGGCGCGACGTACTCCTGCACCACCCCTACGACTCGTTCTCCACCTCCGTGCAGCGGTTGATCGAGCAGGCCGCCGACGACCCGAACGTCCTCGCGATCAAGCAGACCCTGTACCGCACCTCCGGCGACTCCCCGATCATCGACGCCCTCATCGACGCCTCGGAGTCGGGCAAGCAGGTGCTGGTCATCGTCGAGATCAAGGCCCGCTTCGACGAGCAGGCCAACATCAAGTGGGCACGGAAGCTGGAGCAGTCGGGCTGCCATGTCGTGTACGGGCTCGTCGGGCTGAAGACCCACTGCAAGCTCTCGCTCGTCGTCCGTGACGAGCCCGAGGGCATCCGCCGCTACACGCACATCGGGACCGGCAACTACAACCCGAAGACGGCGCGGCAGTACGAGGACTTCGGGCTCCTCACCGCGGACGCCGAGATCGGCGAGGACGTCGCGCACCTGTTCAACAACCTCTCCGGGTTCTCGCGCCACACCGAGTACCAGCGCCTCCTCGTCGCGCCCGAGTCGGTGCGCTCCGGACTGATCGAGCGGATCCGCGCCGAGGTGGCCAACCACCGCGAGGGGCTTCCCGCGCGGATCCGCATCAAGGCGAACTCCATCGTCGACGAGGCGACCATCGACGAGCTGTACCTCGCCTCCCAGGCCGGCGTCCCCATCGACCTGCTGACCCGGGGCATCTGCGCACTGCGACCCGGCGTGCCCGGGCTCTCCGACAACATCCGGGTCCGCTCCGTGCTCGGTCGCTTCCTCGAGCACAGCCGGATCTTCTGGTTCGAGAACGCCGGCTCCCCCACGGCCTGGATCGGTTCGGCGGACCTGATGCACCGCAACCTCGACCGTCGCGTGGAGGCCCTGGTGCAGCTGCCCGGCGAGGCCCAGGTGCTGGAGATCGGCCGCCTGCTCGACCTCGCCTTCGACGAGCAGACGTCCTCCTGGTGGCTGCACCCCTCGGGCGAGTGGGAGCGTCACGCGTTCGACGCCGAGGGGGCGCCGCTTCGTGACATGCAGGACGTCCTGATCCAGTCCAAGCGCCGCCGTCTGCGCTGACCCCGCGGGCGCGCGGCCCCACCCTCGGGCGCCGGGGCCAGGCGTGGGCCGTGCCCAGCCGAGTCCGCCCGGCGTAGCGCAGCCACTCGCCCGTCGTACCACCTGCGCCCACGTGCGCGCCCACGTGCCGTCCGCACCACCCGTCGTACGCGCCACCGCCGCGCCCCGGTCGAACCGGGCGGCTAGCGCGTCAGTTGAAGCAAGTTGGTCGCGATCAGCCCCTTTCAGCAGCCAACTTGCTTCAAATGGCGACCCCGAGGCGGTACGACGGGCGGGGCGGGGGCCGCGCGGTACGACGGGCGGGGCGGATGCGGCGCGACAGCCCGAGCAGCGCCGGCCCGGGTCAGCAGGTGGCGAAGAGGAGGGGGCCCTGGGTGAGGTCGCTCAGCAGGGGCAGGTCGTCGGAGGTGGGCTCGAGGTCCATCACGATCTCGTTCCCGTCGGCGGCGGCCTCGACGACCCGGAAACGTTCGGTGAACATCCCGCCCTGCCCCACGGCCTCGCCGGAGGCCAGATCGACCCGGGGACGCAGGTCGTCCGAGGCCTGGTCGGAGCTCTCGAAGTGCATCCCGACGACCAGCGAGCGGTCGGGCTGCATCGCCACGACCACCCCGGCCACCGGCGAGACCCCGCCCGCCGAGCTGATGAGGTCGTCGGCGACGGCCTGGTCCTCCTCGTCGGCGCCGGCCATGCTCAGCGCCTCGCACGCGAAGTCGGAGGCGAACAGCACGGCGCTCGCCGGCTCCTCCGCCGCCGCGGCCAGCTCGGGCACCCCCTCGACCGAGTCGAGCCCGTCCGCATCACCGGTCACCACGGCCGCGGAGGACGACGCGTAGGCCTGGTTGTCCGAGAGCAGCACCACGCCCTCCTCGGGGAGGACGACGACGTTCTGCATGACAGGGGTCAGCGTGGGGTCGATCGTGGCGACGAGGTCGGCCGACCCGGCCCAGACGCCGCCCGAGCCCGCACCGTCGGCCGGGGCTGTGTACCCCAGCCGCCGCAGGTTGCGCTCCACGCCCTCCAGGTCGACCGAGTCGTCGAACCGCATGGCGACCACGGCGCCCTCGCGCGACTGGCCGTACATCTCCCACGACGCGTCGATCGGCGAGAAGCCGTAGCGGCGGTTCATGGCGTACGTCGAGTCGACGACCGCCGAGGTCGAGGTGAGGTCGAGGTCGTAGGCCCGGGACACGAAGTTCGACACGTCGCGGGTGGTCGACGACGACCCGAGCGAGGAGCCCTCCGCGAGGGACCGCACGGACGCCCAGTCGGTGTAGGTGGCCCGAAGCGTCGACTCCGGCATCGACTGGACAGCCTGCTCGTACGACGTACGCTCCAAGGCCCGCCAGCCGAACCACGCCCCCACGGCGGCAACGACCAGGGCGAGCGCGGCCGCTACGACAACGACACGTCTCTGCACAGGGGATAGCTCTCTCTGTTCGCCGGCAGTGGTGTGAGACTAACGCCATGGCGCAATCTCCCCGTCGCCCCGCTGATGTGCTCGCCGCCGGCGCCGTCGTCACGCGCAAGGGCGGGGACGTCCTGCTCGTGCACCGGCCGAAGTACGACGACTGGTCGTTCCCCAAGGGCAAGCTCGACCCCGGCGAGCACGTGACGACGGCAGCCGTGCGCGAGGTCGCCGAGGAGACGGGGCTCGACATCCGCCTCGGGCCAGCGCTGAAGACGCAGCGCTACTGGGTCACGAACGGCGAGCGCCGCATCAAGCGCGTGTACTACTGGGTCGGCCGGGTCGTGGGCGACGACGACGTGTCGACGTACCACGTCAACGACGAGATCGACGAGGTCGCCTGGTTCCCGCTCGAGAAGGCCAGGGCGAAGCTCGACTACGACTACGACCGCGCGACGCTCGCGGAGTACGAGCAGGTCCGCAAGAAGTCCTACCCGCTCGTGATCCTGCGTCACGGCCGCGCGAAGGCACGCAAGGCGTGGACGAAGGACGACCGCGAGCGACCGCTCACGAAGGCCGGCGAGTTCCAGGCCGAGCAGGTGGTCCCGGTGCTGGGCGCGTACGGCGTCACCCACATCCTCACCTCGAGCAGCCGGAGGTGCTGGCGCACCGTTGCCCCGTACGCCGACGTGACCGGCCTCGACATGGCGGACACCGACGACCTGTCGGAGGAGGACGCCACGCCCGAGAATGTCGCCGAGCAGGTGCAGGCGCTGCTCGGGCTGAAGCAGGCGAGCGTCCTGTGCACGCACCGGCCGGTGCTGCCCTGGGTCTTCGAGGCACTCGGGCTCGAGCCGCACCAGCTCGCACCCGGCTCGGTCTTCGTGGTCCACCACCGCAAGGGGCGGATCGTGGCGACCGAGCACCACGACGTGAGCTTCCGGTAGGTCACCGCCCGCCCGAAAGTAAAGGCCGAACCTTCCCTTGTACGTCGGGCAGGGGGTCGTGGACAGGCTGCGACGCGGTTGTTCACGTGACCGTCGTCATATCTCCGGCCAGCTGTGACCGCCTCGCCCGCCATCGTTCACCTGCCGTTCACCTGTGCCGACGGATCGCTTCACCTGCGCTGCCTACGTTCGACTCGACAAACCGAATGTGTGACTGTCCCGAACACAGGAGATACGCAGTGACCCGCACTACGTTCCGCCGAGTGGCCGGCCCCGGCATCGCGGCCATCGCCCTCGGACTCGGCCTCTCGGCCTGCGCCGCCGGCAACGAGGAGACCGGCGACACCGACAGCAGCGCCACCGTCGAGGGCCTCGCCGGCACGCTCGACGGCGCGGGGGCCAGCTCGCAGGAGGCCGCTCAGGCCGCCTGGCAGGCCGGCTTCCAGACCGCCAACCCCGACGTCACCGTCAACTACGACCCGGTCGGCTCCGGCGGTGGCCGCGAGCAGTTCATCTCCGGCGGCGTGGGTTTCGCCGGCTCGGACGCGTACCTCGACGACGAGGAGGGCGAGCTCTCCGACGCCAAGAAGCGCTGCCTGGGCGAGGACCCCATCGAGATCCCGAACTACGTCTCGCCGATCGCGGTCGTCTACAACCTCGAGGGCGTCGACAACCTCCAGCTCTCCGCCCCGGTGATCGCCGAGATCTTCGACGGCAAGATCACCAAGTGGAACGACCCGAAGATCGCCGAGGAGAACCCCGACGCGGACCTCCCCGCCGAGACGATCACCGCCGTGCACCGCTCGGACGACTCGGGCACCACCGAGAACTTCACCGACTACCTGAACCAGGCCGGCGAAGGCGCGTGGAAGCACGAGGCCGACGGTCTCTGGCCGACCAAGACCGGTGAGGCCGCGCAGGGCACCTCCGGCGTCGTCGCCGCGGTCAAGAACGGCACCGGCACGATCGGCTACGCCGACGCCAGCCAGGCCGGCGACCTCGGTGTCGCGTCGGTCAAGGTCGGCGAGGAGTACGTCGGTCCGACCGCCGAGGCGGCAGCCAAGGTGCTCGAGGTCTCCCCGCGCGTCGAGGGTCGCGCCGACGTCGACATGGCCTTCGAGCTCGACCGCACCACCACCGAGTCGGGCACCTACCCGATCGTGCTGACGTCGTACCTGATCGCCTGCCAGACCTACGAGGACGCGAAGACCGCCGACCTGGTGAAGGGCTACCTCTCCTACATCGTCAGCGACGAGGGCCAGGACGCCGCCGCGGAGACGGCCGGGTCCGCCCCGCTCCCGGACTCGCTCCAGGAGGAAGCGACGGGCATCGTCGAGAACATCAAGGCGAAGGGCTGAGCCTCACGCCGCTGGACCTGGGTCCGTGTCCCAGCCTTAGGCTGAGACACGGACCCTCGCCCGTGTTTGAATGCCGGTCGTTCCTCGGCCCGACCACCCACCACAGCTGACCCCAAGAAGAGGGAGTCTGGTGTCCGCAACAGCCACCGTCCGTCGCCCCAAGCAACGCCGGGGCGACCTGATCTTCTCCAGCGCGGCTCGCATCGCCGCGCTGCTGATCCTGGTCGCCCTCGCGGGTGTCGCGATCTTCCTGACGATCGAGGGCATCCCGGCCATCGACGCTCCGCCGAACAAGCTGGCCGGTGCCGAGAACCTGTGGGCCTTCGTGTGGCCGCTGCTCTACGGCACCGTCCTCGCGGCCGTGATCGCGCTGCTGATCGCCACTCCGTTCTCCCTCGGCGTCGCGCTCGTGATCTCCCACTACGCTCCGCGCCGCCTCGCGCAGCCGGTCGGGTACGTCATCGACCTGCTCGCCGCCGTGCCGAGCGTGGTCTACGGCCTCTGGGGCATCGCCTACCTGGGCCCGAAGCTCGGCCCGGTCTACGCCTGGCTGGAGGAGAACCTCGGGTTCCTCCCCTTCTTCGCGGGCCCGGCCTCGACCACCGGCCGGACCATCCTCACCGCAGGCATCGTGCTGGCCATCATGGCGCTGCCGATCATCACCGCGATCACCCGGGAGATCTTCACCCAGACCCCGACGCTCCAGCAGGAGGCGGCCCTCGCACTCGGCGCCACCCGCTGGGAGATGATCCGCCTGGCCGTGCTGCCCTACGGCCGCTCGGGAATCGTCTCGGCGGTCATGCTGGGTCTGGGCCGCGCGCTGGGCGAGACGATGGCGGTCGCGATGGTCCTGTCGGCCACGAGCGGCGTCGTCACGCTCAACCTGATCGGCACGGTGAACCCGTCCACGATCGCGGCGAACATCGCCAACAGCTTCCCCGAGGCGACCGGCCTCGGCGTCAACGCGCTGATCGCGAGTGGCCTGGTCCTGTTCGTGATCACCTTCGCGGTCAACTTCGCGGCCCGTGCGATCGTCGCGCGTAGCGAGAAGAGGCTCAACGCATGAGTGACGTGCAGACCACCCCGCGCACCGAGGACCGGCCGGACCGCTCGCACCTTCCCCTCTCGCACCCGATCCTGCCCCGGTGGGCCCCGGGTCTCGTCGCCGTGCTCGCCGCGGTCGCGGCCGGCATCGTCACGATGTCCCTCGGCTGGGGCCTCACCGGGTGGCTGGTGATCGGTGTCATCCTCTTCGCCACCGCGCTCCCGCTCTGGTCGCTGAAGGTCGAGAAGCGCCGGGCCGCCAAGGACCGTTTCGTCACGGCCCTGGTCTGGGTGGCCTTCGGCGTCGCGCTGCTCCCGCTCGGCTCGCTGGTGTTCACGGTGGTGAGCAAGGGCATCGGGGTCATCGACGCCGAGTTCCTGACCTACTCGATGCGCAACATCGTCGGCGAGGGCGGCGGCATCTACCACGCCATCATGGGCACCCTGCTCGTGACGCTGGGTGCGGCGGTGATCTCGATCCCGGTCGGCGTGCTCAGCGCGATCTACCTCGTCGAGTACGGCGGGAAGAGCCGCATGGCGCGCACCGTCACCTTCCTGGTCGACGTGATGACCGGCATCCCGTCGATCGTGGCCGGCCTCTTCGCCTACGCGCTCTTCGTCCTCTTCTTCGGTCCGGGCATCCGCTTCGGGTTCGGCGGTTCGGTCGCCCTGTCGCTGCTGATGATCCCGGTCGTCGTGCGCTCGGTCGAGGAGATGCTGAAGCTGGTCCCCCACGAGCTCCGCGAGGCGTCGTACGCCCTCGGTGTGCCCAAGTGGCGCACGATCGTCAAGGTCGTCCTGCCGACCGCGATGGCGGGCATCGTGACAGGCGTGATGCTGGCGGTCGCCCGCGTCGCCGGCGAGACCGCTCCGCTGCTGATCAT
Organism: uncultured Actinomycetota bacterium; assembly: GCA_963701425.1. Classification (GTDB taxonomy): domain Bacteria; phylum Actinomycetota; class Actinomycetes; order Propionibacteriales; family Nocardioidaceae; genus Nocardioides_C. The sequence goes on from CAVPAG010000009.1 coordinate 63,129, forward strand.
CGCCGGGTCGACGGACTCGCTGAACGTCAACCTGTTCGGCGAGCGGATGATGACGCTCCCGGTCTTCATCTACTACAGCTACATGCAGCCCGGCGTGCCTCCGGAGTTCGGCCAGGAGCGTGCCTGGGGAGCTGCTCTCGTCCTGATCGCCATCGTCATGGCCCTGAACCTGCTGGCCCGACTCGTCGGCCGCTACTTCGCCCCCAAGACCGGCCGCTGAAATCGAGGAAACGACAAGTAATGGCTAAGAGCATCGACGTCTCCGACCTGAACATCTACTACGGGGACTTCCTCGCCGTCGAAGGTGTCTCCATGACCATCCCGGCGAAGTCGGTCACCGCGCTGATCGGCCCCTCCGGCTGCGGCAAGTCGACCTTCCTGCGGTCCCTCAACCGCATGCACGAGGTCATCCCCGGGGCCCGGGTGGAGGGCAAGGTCGTCATCGACGGGCAGGACATCTACGCCCCCGAGGTGGACCCGGTTCAGGTCCGGCGCCAGATCGGCATGGTCTTCCAGCGGCCCAACCCCTTCCCCACGATGTCGATCTACGAGAACGTCATCGCCGGGTCACGGCTGAACGCGAAGAAGATGAAGAAGTCCGAGGCGGACGACACCGTCGAGAGGTCGCTCCGTCAGGCGAACCTCTGGGAAGAGGTCAAGCAGCGTCTCAACCGTCCCGGCGGGAGCCTCTCGGGCGGTCAGCAGCAGCGCCTGTGCATCGCCCGCGCCATCGCCGTGGAGCCTCAGGTTCTGCTGATGGACGAGCCGGCCTCCGCGCTCGACCCGATCTCGACCTCGGCGATCGAGGACCTGATCCACGAGCTGAAGACCGAGTACACGATCGTGATCGTGACCCACAACATGCAGCAGGCCGCCCGGGTCTCCGAGGACACCGCGTTCTTCAACCTCGCCGGGGCCGGCAAGCCGGGTCGCCTCGTGGAGATGAACTCGACGCGCAAGATCTTCTCCGTCCCCGACGACCCGTCGACCGAGGCCTACATCTCCGGCCGCTTCGGCTGAGCTCTCTCCTGCTGGTGCGGCTTCGCCGGGGGCACGCACGGGGAAGTGCGCCGCCCACCGGCTCGCCCCGGGCCCCGTCGCGCAGCGCGTGACCAAGGACCCAACCCCCTGAGCATCTCGCCTCTGCCCAGGGAAGGGCGCGCGGACCTACGTTTCGAATGTGGTTGATTCAATCCACGTCGAATCGAGCAAAGCGACCTGGGCCGACCGGGACCGCTCCCTGGCCACACTGTCGGCGGTCGCCGACCCTGTGCGGTGGACCGTGCTCCGGCGTCTGGCCGACGGCAGGACCTGCGTCTGCGACCTGCAAGAGATCACCGGTGTCGCGCCCAACCTGCTGAGCTACCACCTCAAGGTGCTGCGCGAGGCGAAGCTGGTCACGACGAGCCGCCGCGGCCGCTGGGTGGACTACGAGCTCGCCGAGGACACGGCCCAGCAGATCCACGGAGCCTTGCCCACCAAGGACACAGCGGCGGCGCCATGAGCATCGTGCAGCGGATGCCGCAGTCGACCAAGGGGCGCTGGATCACCCTCTCGGTCGCCGCAGCCGCCTGGGCAGGTGCCTACTGGGTCAACGAGCACCTCTGGGATGTCGTCTTCTACGACCTGCTCGGTATGGCACCGGACGACCGGCTCACCGAGACCCTGCACTTCTTCTTCTACGACACGGTCAAGATCGCGCTGCTGCTTTCCGGGATCATCTTCGTGATCACGATCCTCCGGTCGTACATGAGCATCGAGCGGACCCGCGCGCTCCTGGGCGGCCGCCGCGAGGGGCTGGGCAACGTGATGGCCGCGGGCCTCGGGGTCGTCACTCCGTTCTGCTCGTGCAGCGCGGTCCCGGCCTTCATCGGGTTCGTCTCCGCCGGAGTCCCGCTGGGCGTGACGATGAGCTTCCTCATCGCGAGCCCCCTGGTGAACGAGATCGCGATCGGCCTCCTCCTCACCCTCTTCGGCTGGGAGATCACGCTGCTGTACGTCGCCGCGGGCCTGTCCATCGCTGTCGTCGGCGGTTGGGTGATCGGCCGGCTCCACCTCGAGCGCTGGGTGGAGGGCTTCGTGTTCGAGACCCGGCTCGGCGGCGAGGTCATCGACTCGACGGCCGGCCTGACGTTCGAGCAGCGCGTCCAGATGGGGGCGGAGGAGGTCGGCACGATCCTGCGCAAGATCTGGCCGTACCTGCTCGTCGGCATCGGCGTCGGTGCGGTCATCCACGGCTGGGCGCCCGAGGACCTCTTCACGCGGTACGCCGGACCGGGTGACGCGTTCGGGGTGGTCGTCGCCGTGCTCATCGGCATCCCGCTGTACTCCAACGCCGCGGGCATCCTGCCCCTGGTCGAGGCGCTCTACGACAAGGGCCTGCCGATGGGCACGCTGCTGGCCTTCATGATGAGCGTCGTCGCGCTGTCGCTGCCCGAGATGATCCTGCTGCGCAGGGTCCTCAAGCCCCAGCTCCTGGCCGTCTTCATCACCGTGGTCGGCACCTCGATCATCGCCGTCGGCTACTTGTTCAACGTCCTGCTCACCTGACCCAGGCCGACCCCGGAAAGGAACCGTCATGATCATCAAGGTCCTCGGACCCGGCTGCAAGAACTGCGCGAACCTCGAGCGAGTGGCGCGCGAGGCCGCCGACGAGCTGGGCATCGAGGCGACCATCGAGAAGGTCACCGACTTCCCCACGATCGTCGGCTACGGCGTGATGTCGACGCCGGGCCTCGTGGTGGACGAGAGGCTCGTCGTCTCCGGCCGTGTTCCGACCGTGCGAGCGGTCAAGGAGCTGCTGACCGGAGCTCGCACGTCATAAGGGCTGTACGGACGAAGTCCCGGTAGGCGCCGCCGATCTCGACCACCCCGGCGATCACGAACAAGCCGATGCTCCGGGGTGCGCGAACGCACTTCCCCGTGCGTCCTGTCACTCCCCTTTGGGTATTCCCAACGGGAAGTGCTGCTTTCCCAAGGGACCTTGGGAAAGCGCCCCCGCCGGCCCGCCCCCGCCGTACGTCGACCCGCGGTCAGTCGCAGGACGGGCGCCGGACGTCCGACGTACCCCTCGCGCTCTCCGCGAGACCGCCGAGGGCCGCGGCCAGGGCGTCGAGGGCCTCCGGGACGAGCCGGTAGTACGTGTAGCGGCCCGCCGGCTCGGCCTCGACGAGTCCCGCCTCTCGCAGCGTGCGCAGGTGGTTGGAGACGTTGGTCTGACGGGCGCCGGTCTCGTCCACGATGTGGCAGGTGCACAGCTGCTCGCGGGACAGCAGCTCGACGATCTGGAGACGGAGCGGATCGGCGAGAACGCGCAACACATCACTCTGGACTGACATCAGCATGCTTTGATACGTTACCGGTGATGCTGCGCGAACGCCAGCACTCCCGCGCCACCTGAGGACACTTCCGCATGAGCGACACCCGGGTCAGCCCCACCGAGGCGCACGTCGTCGACCGGCTCTCCACCCTCGACCGCTTCCTCCCCGTGTGGATCGGCCTCGCCATGGTGGTGGGCCTCCTCGCCGGCCGGTGGATCCCCGGCCTCAACGACGCGCTCGACGCGGTCAAGGTCGCCTCCGTCTCGCTGCCGATCGCGCTGGGCCTGCTGCTGATGATGTACCCGGTGCTGGCGAAGGTCCGCTACGACAAGCTCGACACCGTCACCCGCGACACCAGGACGCTCGTGCTGAGCCTCGTCCTCAACTGGGTGATCGGCCCGGCGCTGATGTTCACCCTGGCGTGGCTGCTGCTGCCGGACCTCCCGGAGTACCGCACCGGCCTGATCATCGTCGGCCTCGCCCGCTGCATCGCGATGGTGATCATCTGGAACGACCTGGCCTGCGGCGACCGGGAGGCTGCGGCGGTGCTCGTCGCGCTCAACTCGGTGTTCCAGGTCCTCGCCTTCGGCCTGCTCGGCTGGTTCTACCTCGAGCTGCTGCCCGGCTGGCTCGGGCTCGACACGACCGGCCTCGACGTCTCACCGTGGATGATCGCCGGCAGCGTCGTGGTCTTCCTCGGCATCCCGCTCGCGGCCGGCTACCTGACCCGCCGCATCGGCGAGAAGCGGCGCGGGCGGGAGTGGTACGAGCAGACCTTCCTGCCACGGATCGGCCCGTTCGCCCTCTACGGCCTGCTGTTCACGATCGTGCTGCTGTTCGCGCTCCAGGGTGAGGCGATCACGTCCCAGCCGCTCGACGTCGCCCGGATCGCCCTGCCCCTGCTCGCCTACTTCGCGATCATGTGGACCGGCTCCCTCGCCCTCGCCTGGGCGACCGGCCTCGGCTACGAGCGGTCCACGACAGTCGCGTTCACCGCCGCCGGCAACAACTTCGAGCTCGCCATCGCGGTCGCCATCGCGGTGTTCGGGGTGACCAGCGGCGAGGCCCTCGCCGGGGTGGTCGGCCCGCTGATCGAGGTGCCGGTGCTCGTCGGGCTCGTGTACGTGAGCCTCTGGGCCCGCAAGTTCTTCCCCCGCGGCGGCGCCGGGGCCACCCACGGCAACAACGAGGCCGCCAACGGCAGCCCCGCGTCCGGCGTACCCCACTCCTGAGAGGCGTCCCATGACCGACAAGCCCAGCGTGCTCTACGTCTGCGTCCACAACGCGGGCCGCTCGCAGATGGCCGCGGCGTACACGATGCACCTCTCCGACGGCGCGGTCGAGGTCCGCTCCGCCGGGTCCGCCCCCGCCGACCAGGTCAACCCGGCCGCCGTCGAGGCGATGCTCGAAGAGGGCATCGACATGTCCGCGGAGCAGCCGAAGATCCTCACCACCGAGGCGGTGCAGGACTCCGACGTGGTCATCACCATGGGCTGCGGCGACACCTGCCCGATCTTCCCGGGCAAGCGCTACGAGGACTGGGAGCTCGACGACCCGGCCGGGCAGGGCGTCGCGGCCGTCCGCCCGATCCGCGACGAGATCCGCGCCCGCGTGGTCGCCCTGCTCGAGTCGCTCGACGTCCCCGTCCGAAGCTGAACGGCGACACCGCGCACCGCTCCGACGTCGTCGTCATCGGAGGGGGCCAGGCCGGTCTCGCGGCCGGGTACTACCTGCGACGGGCCGGCCTCGACTTCACGATCCTCGACGGCTCCCCCGCACCCGGTGGCGCCTGGCGGGAGATGTGGCCGTCGCTGAGGACGTTCTCCCCGACGGAGTACTCCTCGCTGCCCGGCTGGATGATGCCGCCGTGGACCGCCGACGACGGCTACCCGCTCGCGCAGCACGTCGTCGACTACCTGACCCGCTACGAGCAGCGCTACGACCTCCCTGTCGTCCGGCCGGTCCGCGTGACCCGGGTCGAGCGGGGCTCCGCCGGACTGGTCGTGCGCAGTGACGCCGGGATCTGGGAGGCACAGGCGGTGGTCAGCGCGACCGGCACCTGGTCGAGGCCGTTCGTGCCGGCGTACCCGGGCATGGCGGACTTCACCGGCCGCCAGCTGCACACCGCCGGCTACCGCGACCGCGAGGAGTACGCCGGGCAACGGGTCGTCGTGGTCGGCGGCGGCAACTCGGCCGCGCAGATCCTGGCCGAGGTGTCGCAGGTCGCCGAGACGACCTGGGTCACGCTCCGGCCTCCGCGGTTCCTCCCCGACGACATCGACGGTCACGACCTGTTCGCGATCGCGACGCAGCGCCGCCGCCGGCTGGACGCCGGGACCCTCGACACCGGCGGGGTGATGGGCTTCGGCGACATCGTCATGGTGCCGTCGGTGCGTGAGGCCCGCGAGCGCGGCGTGCTGCACGCCGAGCCGATGTTCGACCGGCTGGTTCCGAAGGGCGTGGCCTGGGGCGACCGCGTGCTCGAGGTCGACACGGTGATCTGGTGCACGGGCTTCCGGCCGGCGCTCTCCCACCTCGCCCGGCTCGGCCTGCGCAACGCGGAGGGCCACATCGCGACCCGCGGCACGCAGGCGGTCGACGAGCCCCGGCTGCACCTGCTCGGGTACGGCGACTGGACCGGTCCAGCCTCGGCGACCCTGATCGGTGTCGGCCGACCGGCTCGGGATGCGGTCGCCTCGATCAGCGCGCTGCTCGGAGGCTGAGGCGTCAGCTCGCGGCTGCTCGCGCGGATCGTTCTGCCCGGTCGCTCGCGCGATGGGCGGCCTGGAGCGCGACCGCCGAGGCCAGGGTGACTGCGACGAGCGCGACGAGCGCAGTGGTGTAGGAGCCGGACGCCGTCCGCGAGGCACCGACCGCGACGGGCCCCACGACCTTCGCCGCGGCCAGGGCGAGCCCCATCAGCGCGGACACGGTCGCGTAGCGGGCGACGCCGTACGCCTCCACGACCAGCGCGGGCCGGGCGATCGTGCCCACCCCGAAACCGAGTCCGAACAGCACGACGAAGACCACGGCAGCGGTCGCACTCGCCGGAGCCGCCAGGAGTACGACGGCCGCTGCCGCCTGCACCGCGAAGACGCCCGCGGTGACCTGCATCGTGGCGATCCGGGCGAACAACCCGGTCACGACGAGGCGGCCGGTCACGCTCAGCGCGCCGAGCGCCCCTGTCACACCGGCCGCGAACCCGACGCCGTGCCCCTGCTCTCGTAGGAACGGGAAGAGGTGCACCGAGACGCCGATGATCGCGACCGTGTGGAGCGCGAAGGCAAGGGTCAGCCGGCGGAAGCGCGGCTCGGACCACATCTCCCGGCTGGTCGCCTTGAGACCTGCGTCCTGGTCGGCCGGGGCGGCCGGTCGCGGCGGACCGTCACCGTCCGGGGCCAGGCCGAGGTCGGCCGGGTCGCGGCGCAGCACGAGGGCGTGGGGCAGCACCGTGGTCAGGGCCAGGATGCCGGCGAGCACGAGCAGCGCGTCACGCCAGCCGACCGCGTGCTCGAGGGCGGCGGCCGTGGGCACGAAGATCGTCGACGCGAACCCGGCGACCAGGGTCACCACCAGCAGCGCCCGGGCGCGCTTCCGGTCGAACCACCGCACGACCACCGCGAACGCCGGCTCGTAGAGCACCATCGACCCGGCCACACCGAGTCCGGCGAAGACCGCGAACAGCTGCCAGGTCTCCTGCACCTGGGACCAGGCGGCCACGACGACGACCGCGAGGAGCGAGCCGGCGGTCATCAGCGCGCGGCCGCCGTGGCGGTCCAGCCAGCGACCCACCAGCAGAGCGCTCAGGCCCATGACGATCAGGGCCACGGAGAAAGCCCCGGAGATCGCAGCGGCGGAGAGGCCGAGGTCACGCTGCATCGGCTTCATGAACACCGAGAAGGCGTAGTAGAGGATCCCCCAGCTGACCGTCTCGGTCACCGCGAGGACCCCGACGATCCGCCACCCGTAGAACCTCCGGACGTCATACGTTCCGGTCGCAGTAGCGGCCGGAACGTATGACGTCCCGCGAGAGGGAGAGGTCACGAGCAGCAGCCGGCCCCGGCCCCGACCAGGCCGCCGCCCGCGACGCCGGTGGCGAAGCCCTGGGGAACGAGCCCGACGGGAAGCGGCCGGTGGGCCTCATCGGGCACGACCTCGCCGCCGCAGCAGCCACCCGAGGTGTCGTCGGTCAGCGGCAGCGTCGCCGAGCACACCCCGGTCTCGGGCAGGACCAGCTCGACCGCGTCCGCGGCCTCGAGGTCCCCGGCGAGCGCTGCGGCGATCGAGCGGACCTGCTCGTTGCCGGTCGTGATCAGGAAGGTCGGCGCCCGCCCGTAGGACTTCATCCCGACGATGTAGAAGCCGGGCTCGGGCTGCTGCAGGTCGCGGTGGCCGTGCGGCGGGACCGTCCCGCACGAGTGGAACTGCGGGTCGATGAGGGGCGCGAGCTGCGAGGGAGCCTCCAGGCCCGGGTCGAGGTCGAGCCGCAGCTCGGAGAGCATCGACAGGTCGGGGCGGAAGCCGGTCGCTGCCGCCACGGCGTGGAGCCCGTCGAGGGTCCGCTCGCCGGCGCCCGTCGTACCCGTCACCGACACGGTCGCGCCGTCGGCGGCGACGGAGAGCGACTCGATCGCGAAGCCGCGCACCAGCTCGATCCGCCCGGAGGCGACCAGGGAGCGCAGGTCGGTGCCGAGCCTGCCGCGGGCCTCGAGCTGGTCGGCCTCGCCGCCGCCGAAGAGGCGGTCGGGCGCGGCCGCGCGGATCGCCCAGACGATCTCGGTGCCGGGCTCCTCCTCAGCGAGGGCCGCGAGGTCGAGCAGGGTGTTGGCGGCGGAGTGGCCGAGGCCGACGACGAGGGTACGTCGACCGGCGAACCGCTTGCGGTCACGACCCAGCACGTCGGGCAGGGGGCCGACGAGGAAGTCGCGCGCCGCCTCCTCGCCGCGTGCCGGGAGGCCCGAGCCACCGAGCGGGTTGGAACGACCCCACGTGCCGGAGGCGTCGACCACCGCGCGGGCGATGAGGTCCTCGCCGTCCTCGAGACGGACCACGAACGGGCGCTCCTCGCGGCCGATCGTGCGGGTCTTGTCGAGACCCTGGCGGCTCACCGCCACCACCCGGGCCTCCGTGCGGACCACCTCGGGGCCGAGCACGGCGGCAAGGGGGCGCAGGTACTGCTCGACGACCTCGGCGCCGGTCGGGGGGATCTCCTCGGCCGGGTGCTGCCACCCGGCGCTCTCGAGCAGGCCGCGCGCCGTGGGGTCGACGATGTACTTCCACGGGGTGAACGTGCGGATGTGGCCCCACTCGCTCATCGCCGCGCCGACCTCGGCTCCGGCCTCGAGCACGAGCGGCCGCAGGCCCCGGCTCCGGAGGTGGGTGGCGGCGGCCAGGCCGACGGGGCCGGCACCGATGACGACGACGGGGAGGTCCTGCTCGGCCATGCCAGCTCCTGGTGATTAGACGAACATCGAATAAGTGAACTGTAGAACCTCTTCGATATTTGTCAAGGAGGTGGCAGACTGGGTGACATGCCGAAGCCGCTCCCGCTCCTCGAGGACAGCTCACCGATCTGCTGCGCGCCGCTCGACGACGCGGCCGGGATGATCTCGTACGACGACGCCGTCGCGCTGGCCCGCCGCCTCAAGGCACTCGCGGACCCGACCCGCATCCAGCTCGTCTCGATGATGCTCGGCCGCCCTGACCACGAGGCGTGCACCTGCGACCTGGCGCCCACCGTGAAGCTCTCCGAGCCCACCGTCAGCCACCACCTCAAGCAGCTGTACGACGCCGGCCTGGTCACCAAGGAACGCCGGGGGATGAACGTGTACTACCGCGTCGTACCGGAGGCCGTGAAGGCCGTCGCCGACGTCCTCACGCTCGACTGCTGCTGACGCGCCCGTCCGCCAGCGGACCGCGCGGGCCAGGGGGAACAGGTCACGGCAGGACCTCGAGGAAGAAGTGGGCGACCCAGTAGAAGAGCGCGGCCACGAGACCCGCCATCGGGAAGGTCAGGACCCACGCCGTCACGATCGACCGGGCCACGCCCCAGCGCACCGCGGAGAACCGCTTGGTCGCGCCGGCGCCCATCACCGCGGAGGTGATGATGTGCGTGGTGGAGATCGGCGCGGAGAAGACGAACGCGGTCGTGTAGAGGACACCGGCGGCGACCGACTCGGAGGCGAACCCACGAGCGGGGTCGAGGTGGATGATCCGGCGGCCGAGGGTGCGCATGATGCGCCAGCCGCCGGAGTAGGTGCCGAGCGAGATCGCGCCTGCGGCCGAGACGATCACCCAGAGCGGGAGGTCGTCCCCCTGGTCGACGTACCCGCCCACGAGGAGCGCCAGGAAGATCACGCCCATCGTCTTCTGGGCGTCCTGGAGGCCGTGGCCGAGCGCCATGGCGGCCGCCGAGGCGGTCTGGGCGAGACGGAAGCCCCGGTTGGTGCGGCCCGGGTGCGCCTTCCGGAAGATCCACATGATCGCGAGCATCACGCCGAACGCCGCCGCGAAGCCGAACAGCGGCGAGGCGACCATCGGGATCACGATCTTCTCGACGATCACGTCCCACTTCACCGGCTCGAAGAGCGCACCGGTGACCAGGCCGTAGCCCATCGCGGCACCCACGAGGCCACCGATCAGGGCGTGCGAGGAGGACGAGGGCAGGCCGTAGTACCAGGTGATGAGGTTCCAGGTGATCGCGCCCACCAGGCCGGCCATGACCACCACCAGGCCGGCGGTGCCGGAGGGCGGTGAGATCACGTCGCTGACGGTCTTGGCGACCTTCTGGCCGAGGAAGGCGCCCACGAAGTTCATGATCGCCGCCATGACCAGGGCCACCCGCGGCGTGAGGGCACGCGTCGACACCGAGGTGGCGATCGCGTTGGCAGCGTCGTGGAAGCCGTTCGTGTAGTCGAAGACGAGAGCGATGACGACGACCGCGACGATGATCGCGAGCTCCACGCTCAGGACTCCTTGACGGCGATCTGCTCGACGGTGTTCGCGACGGCCTCGAATGCGTCGACCGCTGCCTCGAGCGAGTCGACGATGTCCTTGAGCTTGAGCACCTCGAGAGCCTCGAGCTCACCGCTGAACAGCTTCGCCAGGATTCGGCGGTAGGCCTTGTCGGCGGTGTTCTCGAGCCGGTTGATCTCGATCCAGTACTCGTCGAGGTTCTTCATGGTCTCCAGCCGCGGCATCGACTCCGCGGTCAGGTCAGCGGCCCGCTGGAGCACCTCGACGAGGATGGCCAGCTCGCTGGGGAGCGTGTGGACCTCGTAGAGGAGGACGAGGTCGACGGCCTCCTCCATGTGGTCCATGACGTCGTCCAGCCCGGAGGCGAGGGAGTAGATGTCCTCGCGGTCGAACGGGGTGACGAAGGTGGAGTTCACCCGGCGGATGATCTCGTGGGTCGTCTCGTCGGCCTCGTGCTCGGCGTCCCGCATCCGCTGCGCCACCGCTTCGCGGTCGTGGCCGTCACCGAGCATCTCGGCGAGGATCGCGGCGCCACCGACGAGATGCCGGGCAAGCTGCGCGAACAGGTCGTAGAAAGTCGCGTCAACCGGGCGGAAACGCAAACCCACGGAGAACTCCTGACAAACCGGGAATGAACCACCGGACATGCTAGGCCGTGGGCCCCCGATCGGGGTAACCCGTCAGCTCGGGCAGGCCAGACCAGGCCGGCTCGGCGCCTCGCAGGGGCGCCGGGCCCCGCTCAGTCGCGGCGCTGCTGGTTGGGGATGGCGGGGCTCTCCGCGTCGGAGATACCGAGGAGCTGGTCGACCTGCTCCTGGCTCAGAACGGCGTCGGACTCGCTGGCGGCGATGATGAGGTTGGTCGTCAGCTCGACCTCGGCCAGGAGCTCGGCGTCTTCCAGGGGGACGTTCAGCTTGTCGTCCACGACGCTGCTCCTCTCGTACGTGGCCATGACATTACCCATTCATTCCGTCCCGTCAGCCGATCCGAGTGTGACTCTCCCCCTGAACGACCATTGTCACGGAACGGACTTGCTTCTACCCATAGTCATTCCGGACAAAACGAGGAGGCCCCGACGGAATCCGTCGGGGCCTCCACTTACGTCTGTCTGACTAGACGCTTCCTCTGAGTCAGATAGCGCGGACGTTCTCAGCCTGGGGACCCTTGGGGCCCTGGGTGACGTCGAACTCGACCTTCTGGTTCTCGTCGAGGGACTTGTAGCCCTGCGACTGGATCGCCGAGTAGTGCACGAAGACGTCGTCGCCGCCGTCCTCCTGCGCAATGAAGCCGAAACCCTTCTCGGCGTTGAACCACTTAACGGTGCCCTGAGCCATGCTCACATACTCCTCTAACGGGGCGTGAGACCGTCACTTCGACGGCCCCGCATCAGATGCGGGTGAAACGCCGTGCCCCCTCGAAAAGCATTGAGCTACTGAGAAGAAACGCCGTCGGATCACAAACTCCGCGGGCGTAACCTGCTGGAACTTGCATCTGATGCACTGACGACACTACCAACTAACCGCCCGGAATCCGATACCAGTGCGCGAACACGTGTCGACTGTCTCCTCAACGGTCGTCGCGAATCGGGTGAACCACGCACTCGGGCGGCGCCTCATAGGCGGTATCAGGCTCCCGCCCGCAGGAGCTGCGCGTCACCGAGGAGCCTCTCCAGAGGGGGCTCACCGAGTTCCGTCCTGTCCTGGCCTCGGGACCTTCGCCCCCAATCGTCGGCGATGGTCCCGGCCAGGTGGGGGAAACGGTCGTCGCACATCTAGGCTCGGAGCCATGGGTAGGAGCGTCTACATCGCCTCGGTCGAGGGCTACACCGGCAAGTCCACGATCGCTCTCGGGGTCCTCGAACAGCTGTCTCGCCGCGTCGAGCGCGTGGGCGTCTTCCGGCCGATCGTGCGGGCCGACGCCGAGCAGTACGGCGGCCGGGACTACGTGCTGGACCTGCTGACCGCGCACGACTCGGTGAGCCTGTCGTACGACGAGTGCGCGGGGGTGTCCTACGACGAGGTGCACGAGGACCCGGCCGCGGCCCTGGACCGGATCGTCGAGCGCTACCACCGGGTGGCCGACAAGTGCGACGCCGTCGTCATCGTCGGCAGCGACTACACCGACATCGGCACACCGACGGAGTTCTCCTACAACGCCCGGATCGCCGCGAACCTCGGCGCTCCGGTCCTGCTCGTGCTCAACGGCTCCGGCCGGACCGCCCAGGACCTCCACACCGTCACCGAGATGGCGGTCGCCGAGCTCCAGGCGAACCACGGTTCGCTCTTCGCGGTCATCGCCAACCGCGTCGACGTCGAGGACGTCGCCCGCGACATCGAAGCGCTCTCCACCCAGGACGTGCCGGCGTACGCGATCCCCGAGGAACCGCTGCTCAGCGCCCCCTCCGTCGGCGACCTGATGGCAGCGGTGGACGGGAAGCTCGTGAGCGGCGACGAGTCGCTGCTCAACCGCGAGGTGACCGGGCTCCTGGTCGCCGCCATGACCATGCCGAACGTGCTCGACCGCCTCTTCGAGGGCGCGCTCGTGGTCACTCCCGGCGACCGGCCCGAGGTGGTGCTCGGCGTGCTCATGGCGCACGCCTCCCCGACCTTCCCGCAGATCTCGGCGATCGTGCTCAACGGCGGCCTGGCCCTTCCCGAGCAGGTCTCCCGGCTGATCGACGGCCTCGGCCTGACGATGCCGATCGTCACCACGGAGCTCGGCACGCACGCCACCTCGACCGCCCTCACCGCAGTCCGCGGCCGCCTCACCAAGGCCTCGCCGCGCAAGGTCGCCACCGCGCTGGCCCTCTTCGGCCAGCACGTCGACGGCGACGCCCTGCTCGACCGGCTCGAGGTGGCGCGCAGCGAAGCGGTCACCCCGCTGATGTTCGAGCACCAGCTCATCGACGTCGCAGTCGAGAGCTGCAAGCACATCGTGCTCCCCGAAGGCGAGGAGGAGCGGATCCTCCGGGCCGCCGACATCCTGCTCCGCCGCGGCGTCGCGGACCTGACCCTGCTCGGCGACCCGATCCAGATCACCGCCCGGGCCGCCTCCCTCGGCGTGGACGTCTCGAGGGCGACCCTGCTCAGCCCGTTCGACGAGGAGCTGCACGAGCGCTTCGCGCATGAGTACTTCGAGCGCCGCAAGCACCGTGGGATCGACCTCGACGAGGCGCGTACGACGGTCACGGACGTGTCGTACTTCGGCACGATGATGGTGCTGCTCGGCCTCGCCGACGGGATGGTCTCGGGCGCGGCTCACACGACCGCCCACACGATCCGGCCGGCGCTCGAGGTCGTGAAGACCGTGCCCGGGGTCTCCGTGGTCTCCTCGGTCTTCTTCATGTGCCTGGAGAACCAGGTGCTCGTCTACGGCGACTGCGCGGTCAACCCCGACCCGACCGCGGAGCAGCTCGCCGACATCGCGATCTCGTCGGCCGCCACCGCCGCGGCCTTCGGCGTCGAGCCGCGCGTCGCGATGCTCTCCTACTCCACGGGTACGTCGGGCGCCGGCAGCGACGTGGAGAAGGTGGCGGAGGCGACCGCGCTGGTCCACGAGCGCGCGCCCCAGCTGCTGGTGGAGGGACCGATCCAGTACGACGCAGCGATCGACGTAGCGGTCGCCCGCACGAAGCTCCCCGAGTCGGAGGTCGCGGGGCGGGCGACGGTCTTCATCTTCCCGGACCTCAACACGGGCAACAACACGTACAAGGCCGTGCAGCGCTCGGCCGGCGCGGTCGCGGTCGGCCCGGTGCTCCAGGGCCTGCGCAAGCCGGTGAACGACCTGTCCCGGGGCGCGACGGTCCGCGACATCGTCAACACCGTCGCGATCACCGCGATCCAGGCTCAGCACATGCCGTCGGAGGACATCCCCCTGGAGACGCGTCAGCCCGAGGCGACCGGGGCGGCCTCCCTATGAGCAGCGTGGTGCTGGTCCTCAACGCCGGCTCGTCCTCGTTGAAGTACAGCCTCGTCGAGGCCGACACGGGAGAGGCTCTCGCCGGAGGTCTCGTCGAGCGCATCGGCGAGTCGAACGGCATCCTCACGCATCGAGGCCCCTCGGGCGAGAAGCGCCTGGAGCAGGCGATCGCCTCGCACGAGGACGCGCTCGCCGGGGTCCTGGAGGCGTTCGAGACCCAGGGACCGAGCCTGGACGAGGTCGACCTGGCGGCGATCGGGCACCGGGTGGTGCACGGCGGTGACCGCTTCGCCGACCCGGTCCTCATCGACGACCACCTCGTCGACGCGGTCCGCGAGCTCGTCCCGCTCGCGCCCCTGCACAACCCGGCGAACCTCGAGGGCATCGAGGTCGCCCGCCGGCTCTTCCCCGACCTCCCCCAGGTAGCGGTCTTCGACACCGCCTTCCACCAGACCCTGCCGGAGCACGCCTACACCTACGCGGTCCCCCGGGCCTGGCGCGACGAGCACCGCGTGCGCAGGTACGGCTTCCACGGCACCTCCCACGCGTTCGTCTCCCGCGAGGCCGCGCGCCTCCTGGGCCGCGAGCCCGAGGACGTGAACGTGATCGTGCTCCACCTCGGCAACGGCTGCTCGGCCACCGCGGTCGCCGCGGGCCGCTCCGTCGACACCTCGATGGGGATGACCCCGCTCGAGGGACTGGTGATGGGCACGCGCTCCGGCGACGTCGACCCCGCCCTGCACGCGCACCTGGCCCGACAGGAGGGCTGGAGCCTCGACGAGATCGACCGCGTCCTCAACCGCGAGTCCGGCCTCAAGGGCATGGCCGGCGAGAACGACTTCCGCGAGCTGAGCCGGATGGTCGAGGCCGGCGACGAGGCCGCGAGGCTCGCGTTCGACGTGTACTGCTACCGGATCCGCAAGTACGTCGGGGCCTACTCGGCGGTGCTGGGCCGGGTCGACGCGATCGCCTTCACGGCCGGGGTCGGTCAGCACTCCCCTGCCGTGCGCAGGGCATCGCTCGCGGGCCTCGAGACGATGGGCGTCGAGGTCGACGCCGGGCTGAACGACGCCGCCACCGGTCGTGAGCCGGCCGTGGTCTCCACCCCCGACAGCCGGGTCGCCGTCATGGTCGTGCCGACCAACGAGGAGTGGGAGATCGCGCGACAGTCGCTGACCGTCGTACACGGCTGACGCCCTCGGACGTCATACGTCCTGGTCGCTATGGCGACCGCGCTGCACGACGTCGCGCAGGGGACGCCGCTCTGCAGACATGACGACGGGCGCGGCCCTTGTCCCGGAGGCCGCGCCCGCGCATCCCCCCGGGTGCGAAACCTGTAGGTGCTGCGACGGATGCGCTTTCGGCGTACCCGGACCGGGAGGGCGTACACGGTGGCAGGGGCAGGTGGTGGCTCCGGTGGGCGACAGGGCGGTGCGGGCCGCAGGCAGCGGCCGGATGGGCCCGGACGAGTCGGTCGAAAACGCCACGTCACACGAGTCACTCTGATTACGCTGTCAAGGCGACACGCCCCCTATGTCCGTAAAGCCCGCCTCACCCCCCAAGGCGACCCATGACAGCCCCCTTCCAGCGGCTCGCGACGGTCCTGACGTCCGCCGTACTCCTGCTCGCAGCCCTTCCTGCCACCGCGTCCGGGCGCTGCCGTGGACGAGTACGCGAGGTACGACGGCCAGTCCACCTGCGCCTCCGAGGTCCTCCCCGGCACCGACTACCTGTTGCGGATGCTGGTGCGCACCCACCCGGGCACGAGCTACGCCTCCGCGCTCCGCTCGTGCAGCGGCGACTCCACGTCGGAGCACAAGGACGGCCGCGCCCTCGACTGGGGCGTCGACGCCGACCAGCCCGCGCAGAAGGCGATGGCCGAGGCCTGGCTCGCGCAGATCTTCGCCACCGACGCGCAGGGCAACACCCACGCCCTCGCGCGGCGCATGGGGATCATGTACGTGATCTGGGACGACCACATCTACCGCGCCTACGACGGCTTCACGCAGCAGCCCTACGAGTCGTGCGACCGGCTGCGGGACTGCTCCAAGACGCTGCGGCACCGCGACCACGTGCACGTGTCGCTCTCGCGCGCGGGGGCCGCCGCCCAGACGACCTACTACCGGGCCCGCAACGTGCCGTCGGTTCCGGTGCTCTACCCCGGCACACGGCAGCTCGACCCCGTCAGCACCGCCGAGGCGACGTTCACCGTCCCCGCGACCGGCCGCACCGTCACCACCGAGTTCAAGGTGACCCGGGGCGAGACCTACCGGATCGTCGCCGACGGCCTCGTCCGCACCGGGGCGGGCTCGCGGATCGCCGACGCCGTCTGCAGCTGGAGCCGCGACGGCTGGACGCCCTCGGGCATGCTGCGCGTCGGCGGGACGAACCCCTGGGCGGCGACGTGCGACGACTCGCACACCTACGAGGCGTACTACACGGCTGCGTCGACCGACTTCCTGAAGCTCCGCGTCGCCGAGAGCACGCCCGCCGACACCGAGGGTGCGTTGACCTTCTCGATCCTGCGCGCGGACATCGGCGCGGGCACGGTCGCCACGCGGCGGTTCGCCGGCTCGGCCGCTCCCCAGCCGGCTCGCCGACCGGGGGCGCGTGCGCGTGCGCTGGCCGCGGAGGAGGTCACGGTGCGTGCGGCCTCGGGTCGGGGTGCTCTGACGAAGCGGTCGCTGCGGCGCGACGCCCGGTACCGCGTCGTCGTGACCGGCAAGGCCGCGAGCGGGTCCACGGTGTTCGACGGCCAGTGCGTGAGGTACGCCGGTGGCCTGCGCCCCCAGCACACCCTCGACCTCGACAACCCCTCGGCCGACCACCTCTCTCTGCATATCCAGGGGGTGCGGGTGACCCTGCGCGTCCCCGGGTCGTCCCGGGCCTGCGACGGGAAGGCGCACCGGTACGTCGGCGTGTTCAAGCCGGTCGTGAACGGTCGGGCGCGGGTGAAGATCTGGGACCCCTACACGTACGCGGACAACACAGGCACCCTGACCGTCGTACTCCGTCGCCGCTGACCCGGGCAGGACGTCATACGTTCCGGTCGCTATAGCGGCCACCTTGCATGACGTCTCGCAGGGGCACGGTCGGTAGGGCGGCCTCGTCCTCTCGAATTTCCTTTACTTTCCGCCGTCGCGTGTCGAAATGGCGGAATTCGTCGCGGTCGGGGCATGCAGCCACGCGATCCCGGGTAGCACCAGGGTGATGCACACGAAATCCTGGGGAGGGAGTCAACAGTGCAGGTAGACAAGGAAGACGTCGTCGATCTGCTCCGGTCACGCGGAGAGCACGACAAGGCAGCGAGCGTGGAGTGCGCGCTCCCGAAGCGCGTGGACACCGAGGCCGACGCCGGTGTTCTTCACCAGTTCGACGTGAACGTCAGCGAGATCACCAAGGCGGTCGGCTCCGAGGGCGACCAGGGCGAGCCGCTCACCGGCGCAGGCGCCTGAGAGGTACGTCGCTCAGCGGGCTGCGGCAGGCTGCTGCACGACCCGGAACATCCCGGCCATGCCCGGGTGCGCGGCGAACCCGTGCCGCTCGTACAACGCGGCCGCCCGGCCCGCGGCGAACAGCCCGATGAAGCTCTTGGGCGAAGCGACCTGCTCCACCTGCTCGATGAGGCTCTCGACGATCACGGTGCCGATCCCGATGCCCTGGTGCTCGGGGAGCACCACGACGTCCTGGACGTAGAAGTAGAAGGCGCCGTCGCCGATCACGCGGCCCATGCCGACGGGCTGACCGTCGTACAGCACGACGACGCCGGCGACGGACGAGGCCGCGATCACCAGCATGCGGAGGGCAATTACCGTGTCCACCGTGACTGCGAAGATCCTCGTGACCGGCTTCGAGCCGTTCGGCGGCATGACCGTCAACCCGACCCAGCAGATGGTGGAGGGACTCGGCGCGCGGACCCTCCCGGGCATCGAGCTCCACACGGCGGTCCTGCCCGTGGAGTACGACGAGTGCCTGCGCGTCGTACTCGCCGAGATCGACCGTCTCGAGCCGGACGCGGTCATCGCCTGCGGTCTCGCCGCGGGACGCACCGCCGTCACCCCTGAGCGGGTCGCGGTCAACGTCAAGGACACCGCCTCCGACCAGTCCATCGCCGACAACGCAGGGCGCCGACCGGAGGACGAGCGGATCAGCGACGGCCCGGACGGGATCTTCAGCACGCTGCCGATCCGCGCGATCCAGCAGGCCCTGGTGAGCGCGGGGATCCCCTCGTCGATCTCCAACACGGCCGGCACCTACATCTGCAACAACACGATGTACGGGATCCTCGACCACCTCCGACGCCGCGGCAGCACCACGCTCGCCGGGTTCGTCCACTTCCCCGCCTCGACCGAGATGGCGGCGGCCGACCCGCGACTCGCGAGCCTGCCGCTGGAGACGATGGAGCGTGCGCTGCTCATCGCGGTCGAGACCGTCGCGGAGTACGTCGGGTCGCTGTCGGACGACCTGGCGGGCTCGTCCGGGCTCTGACCGCACCCCTGCTCGTCCGGCCTAGACAGCGACGGAAATCACGCCGAAGAGTTTCGAGTCCCCCGTCCGGGGGGTAGGAAGGGCCTCGACACCTCGAGGAGGCGGTGACATGGCTCGCGTAGGACTCGTGCTCGGTGCAGGCGGCGTCGTCGGCCAGGCATACCACGCAGGCGTGCTGGCAGCGCTCGAGCACGACTACGGCTGGGACCCCCGGGACGCCGAGGTCATCGTCGGGTCGTCCGCAGGGTCGATCACCGGGGCGCTGCTGCGCAGCGGAGTGCCCGCGAGCGAGCTCGCCGCGTGGACGGTCCGGGCGCCGCTCACCGACGAGGGTCGGATCCTCGAGGAGATGTTCGGCACCGCACACCCCGAGCTCGCGCCGCTGCGTCCCCTCAACATGGTGCTTCGCCGGCCGAGCCTCCCCGGCCCCGGCATGGTCCTCAACGCGCTCCGCCAGCCGCGCGACTTCCGCCCGCTCCGCGCGGCTCTGTCCCTGCTCGGACCCGGCGACTTCGACATCGTCGAGCAGCTCTCGGCGCTCGGGCAGATGGACTCCTGGCCCTCGGACGACCTGTGGATCACCACCGTCCGGCGCACCGACGGCAAGCACGTCGTCTTCGGCCGCAAGGGCGCCCCCGAGGCCCCGCTCCACCTCGCCGTGGCCGCTTCCTGCGCAGTTCCCGGCTACTTCGCGCCGGTCAAGATCGACCGCCACGCGTACGTCGACGGCGGAGCGCACTCCCCGACGAGTGCGGACCTGCTCAAGGACCGCGACCTCGACCTGGTCGTCGTGGTCTCCCCCATGTCGGGTCCGGCAGCACTCCCCTACGACCTGTACGGCGCCTCGCGACTGCACTCCGCTCGCCTCGCGGCGCGGGAGGTCAAGACGCTGCGCGACCGCGGCACCGAGGTCGTCGTCTTCCGCCCCGGCAAGGCCGAGCAGGCCGCCATGGGCAACGACTTCCTCGCCGCCGACCGGGTCAGCGATATCGTCCAGGAGTCGTTCCTGGCCAGCGGCGCCCACGCGGCGAAGACCTCGCTGCGTGAGCTCCTGGGCCGCGCCGCCGTCGCCAGCTGAGGTCGGCGCATCTACCTCTAGGTCAGGCGCTCGGACAGCATCAGGAACCGGTGCCCGTCCAGGCACATGATCTTGACGTGCTCGGCGGGCCCTTCCGTGCTCTCGGCGACGTCACGCCACTCGACCTCCGCCGGCGAGCCGCACTCGGGACAGGCGACCAGCTCGAGATCGACCGGCGCCGGCTTGCTGCGAACCCAGGGGGTCATGACCAGCTCCTCGAACGACGTGAGTCTTCTCAGTTGATCAGGCTCCTGTGCGGCCTTCCTCGCTGCATCAGGTGAGCGCCCTCAGATCTCCGGCCCGACACTCCTAGCGTGGTCTGGGCCCGGCTCGCCCGGGTCGACGTACGTCACCGGCCAGACCCTCGCCGTGGACGGCGGCTCGGATCTGACGACGCCCACGCTGGGCACCCGGCGTAGTCACTTTGACGGGTGTTCAAGGTAAAGCCGCGGTGCAAGGCTGGAAGAGTCCTAGCGAGCCGTCGGACGGTGTCCGGCCACCTGGACCGCGTGGGAGTACGACGTACACCGCGGGCACGTGACGGGCATCGGGAGGTGATCGGGGGAGTTCCCCGGCGCCGCAGTCACCCGGACAGCCGAGCAGCAACCGCGCCATCGCACGGCACGATGCTGCGCGTTCCCACGACCCCTGGAGAACAGGAGGTTGCCATGCGACACAAGCTCATCGCACTGGCAAGCGCGACCGTCCTCGTCACGACCGCCGGAACGGCGTGGGCGACTGACGGCGACGACAAGCGGAAGGGCGACCACGACCACTGGCGCAGCGACGTGGAGAAGGTCGCGATGTACGACGTGGAGGGCGACCGGATCGGCACGGTCTGGATGCGCCAGAAGGACGACGCGGTCTGGGTGGTCGCCGACCTGTACTCGCTGACAGCCGGGTTCCACGGCTTCCACGTGCACACGACCGGGACCTGTGACCCCAAGGCCAAGGACGGACCCTTCACGAGCGCCGGTGGGCACTACACCGTCGACACGAAGGCCACCCACGGCAGCCACGCGGGGGACCTGCCCTCGCTGCTCGTCACCGACGACGGCCGGGCCCGGCTGGGCTTCGTCACCGACCGGTTCACGCTGAAGGAGCTGCGCGACAAGGACGGCTCCGCGGTGATGGTCCACGCCGACCGGGACAACTTCGCCAACATCCCGACGCGCTACACGATCGGCAGCGTCACGGGACCGGACGCGACGACGCTCGCCACCGGCGACGCGGGCTCACGCGTGGCCTGCGGCGTGGTCGACTGAGCGACACGACGAGAGCCGCAGGCCTGACCGACCGACTCGCGACCGACCTGCGGCTCCCCGTCCATCGAAGCCGGGCCGAGCAGCGCTCAGCGTTCGTCCTCGAAGGTCACGTGCCCGACGTAGATCTCGGTTCCGTCGGTCTCGAAGGCGGTGTGCCTCTCGTGCTCGATGGCGTCGCGGACCGTGGCCCGGTCGTCCGGGTTCGGGCAGTCGACGAGAAGGCGCTCCGTGCCATCCTGCATCTCCCCGATGGCGGTGAAGCCGGCGCGCTTCAAGGCTGCCACCAGGACGGCCGGGTCCTGACCCGCGGGAACGTTGTAGGCCAGCGCGTGGCTTCCCTGCGCATGGAGCCGAGTGTCGGTCACGGCCTCGTCGATCGTGAGCCGACGGATCGCCCACACAAGGACCGCGCCCAACGCGAGCAGACCGATGAGAATCATCGCGGCGACAAGCATGACTCCTCCAAACCCGCGAAGCCTCCGACCTGTGCGTTCACGCGTCCGGAGACCTCCGGCATACCTCGCCTTACCCATGAGAGTGCACCGTTCTGGCCGAACCGTCGAGGGACCATTCGGGTCATCTACGACGGGACTCTGGTCCCGCGCTCGAACGGGTCAGGTCTCCGCTTCACGCTCCACGAGCGCCTTGAGGTAGCCGAGCTCCTTCCTCGCCTCACGAGGGTTCAGGGCGACGAGCTCGACGAGCTTCCCGAGAAGCACGGCGTCGTCGAGGCCAGTGGGTCTCCATCCGCAGATCCAGGCGGGTGCCGTCCCCTTCGGCGTCGAGCCGGGAGTCGACGTCGAAGCGGAGACCGAGGAACGCCTCCGTTCTCGTGACGAGGTGGCGCGGTCGCTCCGCTGTCAGCACGGTCGTCCGGCCGGCGGCGGGGCCGCGCCTCACGACGTAGGTCGTCCCGACCTCGTCCCCCTTGCCGTGCACGTCCTCGATGCGCGGCGAGCCCGTCTCCCAGTCAGGGATGCGGGACGGATCGACGTACACCCGCCACACGTCCTCGGGCTGTCGCCTTGATCCAGACTGAGTGCTCTTGAACGCCCATGCCGACCGACCTCGTCCAGCGCCTCGGCTTCGATATCAAGAAGGTACGCCGCGCGTCACCCCACCTGCACGAAGCGTGGCTCCCGAAAACTCGCGCGCGGAGGAGCCTGGCCTGGGCTAGCCTGCTGAGCATGTACCCGCTGCAGCAGACGACCACGCCGGATCCTCTCCGGCGCTGAAGTGCAGCACTGAAGCATTCACAAGCCCCGGAGCACGTCTCCGGGGCTTCGTCGTCCCTGGCGCACTGCTCCGAGGCCCCAGCCCAAGGAGTCACCCATGAACGAATCTCTGGTCAGCGAGCCCCGGCTGCTCGACCATCGTGACCTGAACCAGGACATGGCCATCTTCGCCACCGACCCGGCGGTCGGCTCGGGCCTGCCGCTGTGGCTGCCGGCGGGGGCCGCCATCCGGCACGAGCTCGAGCTCCTCGCCCAGGACATCGCCCGTCGTGACGGTTGCCAACGCGTGTACTCACCGGTGCTCGGCAAGCGCGCGCTGTTCGAGCGATCGGGTCACTGGGCCAAGTTCAGCGACGACATGTTCCCGCCGATGGGACTCGGCGGGGACGAGCTCGTGCTCCGCCCGGCCACCTGTCCGCACCATGCCCTGATGTACGCCGCGGAGCGACACTCCTACCGGGAGCTGCCCATCCGCCTCAACGAGCTCGCGCCGATGTTCCGGGCCGAGCGCTCGGGAGTGGTCTCGGGGCTGAGTCGGGTTCGGCAGATCAACCTCGACGACACCCACGTCTTCTGCCGTCCTGACCAGGCCTCCTCCGAGGTGGCGCGGGCGCTGCGCTCGGCGCTGGACGCACAGAGACTGCTGGGCCTCCCGGTCGACTACGTGCGTCTGTCCCGCCGTGACGAGGGCGAGGGCTACCTCGGCTCCCCCGAGCAGTGGCAGCAGGCCGAGGTGGCCTTGCGTGCCGCCGCCGACGAGGTCGGGTTGGCCGAACGCGGCCTCCGGCTGGTCGAGGTCAAGGGTGAGGCAGCCTTCTACGGCCCCAAGCTGGACCTCCAGGTGCGCGACGGGCGCGGCCACGAGGAGACCATCGCCACCGTCCAGCTCGACTTCAACCAGCCCGAGCGCTTCGACCTGACCTTCGACGCCGCCGACGGCTCCCGGCAGCGGGTCGTGATGATCCACCGCGGCACCGTCGGCGCCATGGAGCGTGTCGTCGCCTCCCTGCTCGAGCGCTACCAGGGGCGGCTCCCGCTGTGGCTGGCTCCGGTGCAGGTGTGCGTGCTCCCGGTCAGCCCGCTTCAGGACGACGCCGCTCGGGCCCTTCTCGACGACCTGGTCGCTGCCGGTCTGCGCGCCCGACTCGACGCCGAAGGGTCGCTCGGGGCGCGGATCCGCGTCAGCCGCCAACGACGTGACTGTCTCATCGCGGTCCTTGGTCCCAGCGAGCTCGAAGCCGGGGAGGTCCAGGTCACCGACGTCGCGGCCGGGTTCAAGGGCCTCGTGGGTCGGGAATGGCTCCTCGAGGCGCTTCCGCGTGCGTACGCCGCGCGGGCAGCTCTCGTGGACTGGCCGCCGACCGGCCCTCGACCCGAGCAGTGAACCGGCTCAGCGATCCTGCTGGACGAGGATGTCGTTGCCCGGCCCGAGCGGGAGGTCGAGCGCAGACGTCAGCTATCACGGATCCTGGCCAGACACGTCCGACCAAGCACCGAACCGCACGAACAGCCCCATTAAGGTGCTCGGGTGCAGCGTCACAGTCTCCTCACCCTCCCTCTTCCCGGCCGACTCCGGCGTCGTACGCCTCTGGTCGGTCAGCGCGGCAGGGACGACCAGCGCAGGGACCGTGGTCGAGCATGGATCTGACGCTCGTCCTCGGGCCGATGATGTCCGGCAAGTCGCTGGAGCTGATCAGCCTGCTCTCGCCGCTGAGGTACTCCAACACCACGCACCGCGTGTACCAGTCGGCCCGGCACGTCCGCGACGCCGGCGTGGTGTCACGGATCGGCGGCACGCTGCCGACCACGAAGGTGGTCGACCTGTCCGAGGCGCTGGATGAGCAGGTCGAGGTGGTCGGCGTCGACGAGGTCCACATGTTCAGCCTCGCCGACGTCGCGGTCGTCGGTGAGCTGCTCTCGCGTGGCACCCGGGTGATCGCCGCCGGCCTGGACCTGGATCATCGCGGCGAGCTGTTCGCCCCGGTGAAGGCGCTGCTCGAGCTCGGCCCCGCGACGGTGACCTACCGTCGGTCGGTGTGCGACCGGTGCCGTAACTTCACCGCGACGCACACCCAGGTGCTTGCAAGCGGACAGCCGTTCGTGGAGCCGCTGGGGCGGTCGCAGGCGCTCCCCGACGACGGCACGTTCACCTACGAGGCACGGTGTCGAAGCTGCTTCGTGGCCGAACCGGCACTCATGGACTCCCCTGGGCGACAGGCCGGCTGACCGGGCTCAATCCGCGGGCCGGCGAGCCTCGTACACCTCGCGCAGGACCGCCCAGGCGTCCGCCACCGGACCAACGTGCGCGAGCTTGTCGGGGTTGAGCACCGCGCGGATCGCCTGGACCTGCCCGTCGAGCACGTCGAGGGTCCAGGTGTTGACGACCCTGCCGTCCCGGTCCCGGAAGATCGCACCCGGCTGACCGTTCACCTCGTGCCGCTCCACCGTTCCACCGATGTCGGCGAACGCCCCGGCGAGCGCGGCGAGGACCCGCGCCACGTTCTCGGCACCGATGACGCCCCGGGCCCACTGCGGTGCCTTGCCGCCGCCGTCACCGACCATCTGAGCGTCAGCGGCGAGCAGCTCTCGCAGACCGTCGACGTCGCCTTCCCGGAGCGCATCGAAGAAACGCTCGGCGAGCGCGTCGCGCTCCTTCCGGTCGGCCTCGAACCGGGGCCGACCGGCGTCCATGTGCCGGCGCGCTCTCACCGCGAGCTGACGACACGCGGCCTCCGAGCGCCCCACGGCTGACGCGATCTCGGGGAAGTCGAACCCGAACACCTCCCGAAGCACGAAGACCGCGCGCTCGAGCGGGGTCAGCCGCTCGAGCAGCAGCAGGGCCGCCATCGACAGCGAGTCGGCCAGCTCCGCCGATCGCTCCGGGTCCTCGTAGGGGTCGGTCAGCAGCGGCTCGGGGAACCACTGCCCGACGTACTCCTCCCGGCGGACGCGGGCCGACCGAAGGACGTCGATCGAGATCCGGGTGACGACGGCCGAGAGAAACGCCTTCGTGGAGGCGGGCGACGTCGGAGACGTCTCCAGCCGCAGCCACGCCTCCTGGACCACGTCCTCGGCGTCGCTCACGCTGCCCAGCATCCGATAGGCGATCGCGAACAGCAGCGGTCGCAGCTCCTCGAACTCCTCGGCCTGGGTCACGCCAACCCTTCCTTGAACCCCTGGCGCCACGACGGATAGCGCAGCTCCCAGCCGAGCTCGCGCTTGGCCTTGGCGTTGGAGAAGCCACGCCCCTCGGTCATCATCGCCACCGCCACGTCCCCGGCCAGCAGTCGGGCCAGCCACGTCGGGACCCGCATCGGTGGCTTTGCCCCCGCGCAGGAGGCCAGGTAGGGCAGCCACTCGGCCGCCGAGGCAGGTTCGTCGTCGACGATGTTGAACACGCCGCTCGCCTTTTGCTCCACAGCCAGGACGGTAGCGCTCGCCGCGTCGTCGAGATGCACCCACGAGCAGTACCCGGTGCCGCCCCCGACGAGCGGGAACTGCCGCTTGCGTATGAGCTCGACCTGAGCGTCGGTGGCGCCCGGTCCGTAGAGTGCGCCGTATCGCAGGACCGCGCCACCAGCCTCGAGCACCACGTCCTCGACGTGGCGGATCGCCTTCATCCCGGCGTGCGCGACCGTCCCTGCGTGCAGGTCCAGCGGGTCCTCCTCGGTCTTCACCCATCCGCCCTCGCGGATTCCGTTCCAGCCGGCGTAGCCCTGCGCGACGAAGTGGGGTACGCCGGTTGCCTCGGCCGCGGCCAGCAGATGATCCGTCCCCTCGCTGCGCAGCCGGTTGGTCGTGGCGAACCACCGGTCCATGTGCTTCATGTCGGGCTTGCCGCCACCGATCGCGGTCATCTGGTGCACGACCACGTCCGGCCGCGCAGCAGCCACCGCCTCACCGACCGACATCGCATCCAGACCGTCCATCACGACGGCATCTGCGCCCAGCTGCTCCAGCGACCCCAGCTTCGCCGGGCTCGTCGTCGTAGCCGTCACCTGGTGACCACGGGCCACGAGCTGCGGCACCAGCCGCCTCCCGATGACGCCGGTCCCGCCTGCCACGAACACTCGCATGACCATCACCTTCCTGATTCCGGAGTCCGTCTCTGAGATCTGAGACGAGACAGCCCGGCCGTCTGTGACATGGGTGAGGTTGGACCGCGTCGATGAGCGGTGGGCTGGGGGCATCTGCGGCGGCAGACTGGTGAGCATGGTCGAGACGGTCACCGGCAGCTCGGACGAAGGGCTCTCCGCGGCGGCGCAGCTGCTCCACGACTTCAACGTGGAGTACGACGAGCCGACGCCTCCGCCCGAGGAGCTGGCGGCCCGACTGGCGGAGCTGGTCGGGGGCGACCACGTCACGGTCCTGCTCGCCCGCGCACACGAGACCGGCGAAGCGATCGGGGTCGCGGTGATGCGGGTGCAGCCGTCGGTGTGGAGCCAGGCACAGGAGGCCTACCTGGCCGAGCTGTACGTCGTACCGAGCCGGCGTGGCCAGGGATACGGCCGGGGGCTGATCACCGAGGCCATGCGAGTCGCGCGCGAACAGGGCGCCGACTACGCCTTCCTGATCACGAGCGAGGACGACCGGCTTGCCCAGCGTCTGTACGAGGCGGCCGGGTTCCGTCGGACCGAGGGTGAAGGCGGTCCGCTCATGCTGGCCTACGAGCGCGAGCTGTAGCACCCGGCTCGGCCGGCCACGCAGGTCCGTCGACCGGCTCGGTGTCGGCCGTGAGGGACTCGTCGGTCTGGGCGAAGGCGCACTCCGCTCGCCGTGATGGCAGGATGCCGTCCGTGACGATCATCGCGGCAGCGGACGGTTCAGCGCTCGGCAACCCTGGCCCCGCCGGTTGGGGTTGGTACGTCGACGAGGATTGCTGGGCCGTCGGAGGCTGGGCCCACGGCACGAACAACATGGCCGAGCTGACCGCCGTCCTGGACCTGCTCCAGCAGACCGCGCACCTGGCCGACGACCTCCTCGTCTACTGCGACAGCACCTACGTCATCAACTCGATCACCAAGTGGATGCCCGGCTGGAAGCGGCGAGGGTGGAAGAAGGGCGACGGCAAGGCAGTCCTCAACGTCGAGATCATGAAGGCCCTTGACGAGGCAATGCGTGGTCGCCGGGTGAAGTTCGAATGGGTGAAGGGCCACTCGGGCCACGAGCTGAACGAGGCGGCGGACCGCCTGGCCAATGCGGCGGCTGCGTCGTGGAAGGACCGCACCCCTCCCAGCCCGGGGCCCGGCTTCGCCGGCTCCGTGGTTCGTCACCCTGAGGCACGACCCGGTCAGACGATCGACGAACCGGACCTGTTCTCCTACCTGTAACAACCGGCCTTCCCAAGGACGTTGGTAACTGGCTCTTCGCCGGTCTCCGCCTCACCCTCTCGATGCCGGCGTGCTCCACGGTGTCCAGGCCGCACGCGCACCCATCCACATCGAGACGCACTCTCTTCGTCTGCGATGATGTGCCCGGGCCACAGGTGGCGGGTCTCCCTAAGTTCGTCCCGAGGGATGTCCCGACCAAATCCCTATGTCCCGGGCCTCTAGCTCAATTGGCAGAGCAGCGGACTTTTAATCCGCGGGTTGTGGGTTCGAGTCCCACGGGGCCTACAAAGTCGCAGGTCAGCGACCAGCGCGGCTTTCTTATGTCAGCCCGCTGGGCCGGGAACGGTTACACAGCGGTTACGGTCGGCGCCACTCTCTCCACGTCAGCTCACCGCGAAGAGACCAGGCTGGGGGTCGTCATCCGGTCCGCTGAACAGCGTGTCGAGTGCGGACGCCGCCGGCCTGGTCCACGGCTCGACTCCCCATGTAGACGTCCTGGGTCATGGAGATACGCGAGTGGCCGAGCTGGTCGGCGATCGTCCTCGCGCTCAGGCCCGCCTGGCATCGAGGAGAGTGGCCACGGTCTTGCGGTAGGTGTGCGGCACGACCCAGTGGAACGGCGTTCCCTCGCGCACCTTCCGGAAGTCCTTCTCGATGTTGTTGCGGTCGCGGTAGCCGCCGAGCGAGTCCGGGAAGACCAGATGCACCGTCGTCCTGCCCTCCCCCGCCGCTCGCGCAGCATGGCGCACCAGCCACAACGGCAGGCGGAGCGTCCGCTGGCCGGCCTTGGACTTCGGCCCCTTGGCGATCAGACCCTGGCCGGGGACGCGCAGCACGGTGCGACGTACGTGCAGAACCTGGCGCTCGAGGTCGACGTCCTCCCAATGCACGCCGACCGCTTCACCGAGTCGACAGCCTGTCCCGAGGAGGAACCGCGCGAGGTCTGGCAGATCCTTGCGTCGGGCGAACTCGCTGTCGTCGAGAAGTGCGAGCCACTCGTGACACTCCGCGACCGTCAGTGCGCGGGCTTCTCGCTCGCCATGGGTTTCCAGACGTCGAGACGTCGCGAACCGGGTTCACTCGGAGACCGTCTCGTCGAACAGCGACTCCACAGACGCCGGAGAGGATCGCCCGGCAGAGCTTCGCGGTCGCGTACCCCTTCTCGCTCCGCTTGATGTGCAGGAAGTGGTCGAGACGGGCAGGCGTCGAGCTCGTTCAGCCGTAGCGTTCCCACGCCGGGCAGCACGTGTCGCTCGAGCGCATGACGGTAGAGCGCCACCGTGCTTGGTGACCGGCGGCCGTGCCTCGACGAGCTCATCGAGCTGACGCAGCCAGTCGGAGGCAACCTCGCCGAAGGTGGTGGTTGCCGTGTACCCGGTGCCGACGCCGGCGGACATACGTTCCGCCAGGACCTCCAACGCTCGACGTCGTGCAGCGGTCCGGCTCGCAGCGGTCGCCTCGATCGCTCCGCCGTCGCCCGTCGTGACCCCGGTAGTACAAGGAGGCCGTCACCTTCTCGCCGCGGTCTCGGTAGGACGATGTCGCCGTGCTCGCCGATCCGGAGTCGGTGTCCGGGCATCAGGCCACCGCCCAGCCGTCGAGCCCCTCAACCCACGTCATGACGTCCTCGGAGCGATAGCGCAAGATGCCGTCCGACTCGCCGTGACGCCGGACCGCGTCCTTCGCTGCGCCAGAGGTAGAGGGTGCCGACGGGCACCCCGAGGTAGTACGACACCTCCTCGGACCGACCAGAGTCGATCCACGGGTGGTTGCTGCTTCGTCTCCATGGTTCTTCCCTTTCTGGCCGCCCGGTCGCGGCCTCCCGCCGAGTGATGGTCCGGTCGCCTTCCAGGCAGTCCAAGGCACTTCGTGTCACTGCGTGATTCGCTTCGCTCACCCTTGACAGCCACTCAGGCGACCTGGTTTGGCCGGCTGTCGGGAGCCCGCGGGGATGTGGTTGGCCGAATTGCTGTCGGTCCACAGGTGGTCCGCACCGAGCTGTCCCAGGGCTGGCTCGGTGCCGCGTCGCGAGACTCCTTCGCGGGCGTCTGGTACTCCGCTCGCCAACGTTGCTGTCCGGCGCACGGATGGCGAGCACGGTGTCGACGTAGTCGGCTCGGCGACGGGCACCTCCTCCCACACGAAGCGCGGCTTCGGCCGTCGTGCCATGACCGACGTCGCGACCGCCGGTCTGTCTCGGGGGCGTCGAGCGCCAGCTGCGGCGAACACTTCTCGTACGACGGCAGCGCGGTCAGCCTTGTGCTGCCCTCAGGGTCTTGCCCGACCAGGCCCGCGAGACCTGGACGCGCCGACCACCCAGCCCGAGGTTCTCCCGGTCGTGCGCCTTCGAGGGACACATGCCAGGAGCCAGACCGGGCCCGGCATCTTTCGGCTGGATGCCGAACCTGATCCAGTTCGCACAGCTCTCGGCGAGCAAGGGAGGTACAGAACCTCGGCGTGGAGCCGGTCGACGTGTGCGTCGTAGGCCGGATCAGGGTGGTCTCAGGATCCGAGTAGGTCTCGGACACGCCATGGTGAGGTACTTCGTCAGATACCTGATGGTCCGGTCGGCGTCTGCCGAGGGAGCGATGATCCCTTTGATGTCCACCTGGCGGCCGAAACGCATGACGATGCGCCGGCTCTGGCGTGCGGTCGGCAGTCCAGCTCCGTCCAAGCGCCTCGTCCCAGGTCTGAAGCGGTACACCGGTCGTCGGGGTCGCAGTAGCACGCCGGCGTCCTGGTCCCAGACCGGCAGGCGGTGCGACGTACGCGGGCTCGTTCGTGCGCGGGCCACCAGAGCTGGAGGTAGGTCGCACTTGGCGACGCTGGCGGATGACGTCCCGCGGGATCGCCCCGCGCATTGCCACGTGCATGTGCGGCGCGAGTCGGCGCTGGGGTTCGATGGCGGCGAAGTACTGGACCTTGAAC
Organism: uncultured Actinomycetota bacterium; assembly: GCA_963701425.1. GTDB lineage: Bacteria > Actinomycetota > Actinomycetes > Propionibacteriales > Nocardioidaceae > Nocardioides_C. Next base: position 93,666 of record CAVPAG010000009.1, read on the forward strand.
CCGGCAGAGCGGGCGGCGGTCGACTCGCCAGCTCCAGGCGTAAGTGAGACGCCGACCAGCGCATCGGGAGCGGCGCCTCGATCCGGCCTCGGCCCTCAGGACGTCGACTCGGACCGGCCTCGTAATCGCGGACCGCCGCCGATGCGCGGCGCGGTGCGTACGATCCTCGGTCGCACGCAGCCGGCGCACCTCGAGGGCCCCAAGGAAGATCTCCACTTCCTCACGCTCCACACGCTGTCGCGAAAGATCGGTGCTCGCGAAGCGCGCATTGTCGATGGCCTGCTCGTTGCCCAGACCTTTGAGCAGGTGCTGGATGAACATGTCAGTTCCCCCCTTCGGTCTGCCCGCGCTTTCAGCGAGGCGTTCACTTCTGGCCTCGTAGCCAACCACAAGAGATCGCTATAGTCTACTGACTTAATAGAGATAGATCACTTAATCCTCGACCTGCCGCTTCATAGGCCGACCGACTTCGGAGAACCGCATGACGCTTGCAGCCACACGGCCTTGGAGGGACGGAGTCACCCCGTCTCATCGAGCACAGCCGGCCACGACAGGTGGCGGGCGCAACGCCCTCGCGAAGCCTCCTCCCCGGCATCGGCTCAAGCACGCCCTTGCTCTTGCAGCACCCGTGGCTCTCGGCGCGGTGGTCGGCCTGGGCTTGGGATTGATGATCCTCGCAGGAGTCCTCAGCCTGTACTTCTCTGCCTGACCTCGCGGCGACGCCGCCACTCTCGAGCGGCCCGGACGGCGCGCCCAACGACAATCGTCCACCTTGAAGGCAGATACCCCCCGACGTATAGTCACGGTGACGGCCCGGTGAGTTATCCCCCGTACTCACCGGGCCGTTCTTCCACGTCCGCGCCAGTCGGCGCATCTCCTGCTAGATGGTTCAGGCGCTGCGCAGCTCGATGCCGTCGGCAGCGTGGCCGTAGACGCCTCTCGCCCTCAGCAGAGGCATGACGCCTTCCGCGAACCAGTAGGCCTCTTCGACGTGGGGGTACCCGGACAGGATGAACTCGTCGATCCCGAGCCGGTGGTACTCCTCGAGCCGATCGGCAACCTCCTGGTGACTGCCGACAAGCGCCGTACCCGCGCCACCGCGGACGAGCCCGACGCCTGACCACAGGTTCGGCGCGATCTCGAGGTCGTGTGCGGAGGCGAATGAACTACGTCCTCCATGGAGCGCCCGCATCCGCTGCTGTCCCGACGGACTCGCTCCTCGCAAGGACCGCCTGCGCCTCTCGATCTCTGACGGGTCGAGACCGTCGAGCAGCCACTGCGCCTGCTGCCACGCTTGCTCACTGGTGTCCCGGGAAAGAGTGTGGATACGCAGTCCGAAACGAACCGTGCGCCCCTGAGCCTGGGCGAGCTCGCGGATCCAGGCGATCTTCTCCGCGACCTGCTCCGGGGGCTCACCCCAGGTGAGGTAGACGTCCGCGTGCTTGGCTGCGACCGGCCCCGCCGGCGCCGAGGAGCCACCGAAGTAGATGTCAGGGAGCGGGTCGATCTCCCCTCTGACCTGGGCGCCTTCCACCTGGTAGTGCTCGCCCTCGAAGTCGAACGGCGCCTCCGTCCAGGCCCCGCGAACCACGGAGAGGAACTCGTCGGTGCGGGCGTAGCGCTCAGCGTGGCTCAGATGGTCGCCGAACCGACGCTGCTCGCTGGGCTCCCCACCCGTCACCACGTTGAGCAGCAGTCTCCCGCCGGAGATCCGCTGGAAGGCAGCGGCCATCTGCGCGGAGAGCGTCGGGCTGGTCACTCCAGGTCGAAAGGCGACCAGGAACTTGAGCCGGCGCGTCTCCCGGATGAGCGCGGAGGTAACCAGCCAGGCATCCTCACACCAGGTCCCGGTGGGCGTGAGCACACCGTCGAACCCGAGCTGGTCGGCGGTCCGGGCGACGCTGGCGAGGTAGTCGATGTTGGCCTCGCGGAACGCGGTGGCGGTTCCCGGCCGGCCTGTCGGGAGCCCGACTCCTTGCGGGACGCTGTGGCCGCCTCCGACCAGGCCCCGGGAGTCCCCGGTGGTCGGCAGGAACCAGTGCAGCTTGATGTTCATGAGCTACTCCTTGTCGGTCTCGGTCGCGCGGCGGATCGCGTCGTTGTAGCGATTGTCGAAGAACGGTTCGACGTCGAACTGCTCCGGAAGGAGGCCGGCCTCGACGAAGGCATCTGCCATCGCCTGCTCGGACTTGATGACCTCCTCGTCAATCGCGACGGGTGTGGCGACGCGCCTGTTCACGGCACGGCTGGTCACGTCGACAGCGAGCCCGGTCTCGTCGGACCAGACCTTCGCCCACTCGTCGCGATGGGTGTTGCTCCAGACCTTCGCCGCAGCGAGACGTGTCACGTAGTCCTCGATCGCGGCCGCGGTCGCCTTGTCCGCCAACGCATCAGGGTCGGCGGCCTGGAAGGTCATGCCGTTCACCAGCCCACTACCGTCGACCAGGACGCGAGCATCCTCTTCGAGCTCGGCCTGTGCGGTGTAGGGGTCCCAGATCGCCCACGCATCGACGTGCCCTGCACTGAACGCTGCCAGCGCATCCGCGGGCTGGAGGTACTGCACGTTGACGTCGTCGAACCCGACGCCGGCCTCCTCGAGCTGTGCGAGCAGGTTGTAGTTGGCCGAGCTGCCCTTGGCGACGGCGATGTCCTTGCCCTGAAGGTCGGCGACGTCGTCGATCGCGGAGTCCTTGGGTACGACGATCGTGTCTCCCCTCGCTCCCATGGTGTCGCCGGAGACGACGACCAGGTCGCTGCCGGCTGCGGCAGCGAAGAGCGGCGGGGTGTTGCCGACTCCACCGATGTCGATCGCTCCAGCGTTGAGCGCTTCGAGCAGCGGAGGTCCTGACGTGAACTCCTTCCACTCCACGTCGTACGGCAGCTCGTCGAGCGCACCGGAGGCTTGAAGGAGGGCCTTGGACCCACCCTTCTGATCTCCGACTGTCAGGGTGACTTTCGACAGGTCGACGGTGCCGTCGTCACGGACCGCCGCTGCGTTCTGGCCGGTTGCGCTCGAGCACGCGCTGCTCACAGCTGCCACCGCGACGAGCCCGAAGGCCAAGCCGGCATTTCTGGTCAAGCGGGTCGGGATGTTCATGCTGCTCCACTCTCGTTCTTGTTTCCTGTGCGGGTGCGGTCTTGGACGCCCAGGGCATCGAGAACTTGGCTCCTGGTCACGGACATCTGGGGTTCATCACGTCTGCGACCACGTGGCACCGTCAGCGTCCATTGCGCCGCCACCTTCCCGCCGTCGAGGACGAGCAACCGGTCCGCGAGTGCGATCGCCTCGTCGACGTCGTGCGTCACGAGCAGTACGCCGGGGCGGTGCCTCTTCCAGAGCGCGATGACGAGGCGGTGCATCTCGATACGGGTGAGCGCGTCGAGCGCACTGAACGGCTCGTCGAGAAGCAGCAGGTCTGGCTCGCGGACCAGGGCGCGTGCCAGCGACACTCGTTGGGCCTGTCCGCCGGAGAGGGACAGCGGCCACGCGTCCCGCTTCTCGGCCAGACCCACCTCGTCGAGGGCATGGCGGGCGTGCTCACGCCGCAGGCGACGCCGAGGTGAGCTGGCGAGGGCCAGGGCGACGTTGTCCTCGACCCTGCGCCAGGGCAGGAGCCGCGGCTCCTGGAAGGCCGTCGACACCGCGCCGGCGACCTTCAGCTCCCGCGGTGATGTCGCGTCGAGTCCGGCCAGACTCCGGAGCAGGGTCGACTTGCCCGACCCGCTGCGCCCGAGAAGTGCGACGAACTCGCCTCGACGGATCTCGAGGTCCAGCCCGCGCAGCACGTGGGTGGCGCCGAAGGAGCGATGCAGCTCGCTGACGGTGGCAACGGAGTCGCCGGCCGAGTCACGGCGCTGGGCTGCGACCCGGTTCGCAGAACGAGCGGTCGATCGCTGCCGGGGGTCTTTGGTCACGAGCGCCATGTCAGCGCCTTCCTTTCGATGAGTCGGACGAGGGTGTCGGTGAGCAGGCCGAGCAGGCTGTAGACGGCGAGGCCGACCACGATGACGTCGGTCTTGAGGAACTCGCGGGCGTCGTTGATGAGATAACCCAACCCGGCATCGGCGCTGACGGTCTCGGCGACGATCAGGGAGAGCCATGCGACGCCGAGGCTCTGCCGGAGGCCAACAAGCGCCTGAGGAAGAGCGCCTGGGACGATCACGTGGCGCAGGCGCTGCCGCCGCGTCAGGTTCAGCGTGTGCGCCGCCTCGAGAAACTTGCGATCCACACTGCGGATACCGGCGAAGGTGTTCAGGTACAGCGGAAACGCAACGCCCATGGCGATGAGCGCGATCTTGGGCATCTCCCCGATGCCCATCCACACGATGAACAACGGGATGAGCCCGAAGTGCGGCAGGGTTCGCAGCATCTGCATCGGCGGATCGACCGCATCCTCACCGATGCGCGACAGGCCGGCCACGAGCGCAAGCACCAAGCCGGCTGTCGCACCGATGAGGAAGCCGGAGAGCACCCGAGTGATCGAGGTCGCGGTCGCGGCCTGCAGGGTCCCGTCCGCGAGCAGCTCGGTAGCGGTGGCGATGATCTGAAGCGGCGAGGCGAGTACGTCCTCGCCGAGGATTCCCGCACTGCTCAACGACTGCCACGCCAGGAGGATGAGCAGGGACTCACCCATCGGCGCAGCCAGGACAGCGGGTGACCTTCGCGGCGCGGGCGATGTCGGAGTCGGCGCCGAGCAGGTTGCGCCGTCACCTCCACCAACTCCTGGGGTACGAGGGTGGTCATGGAGTAGAGCTCCTCTTCGGGACGGGGATCGGAGAGTGGTGGGCCGCCGGGCCGACGGAGGCATAGGAGCCGTCGTGGTAGATCAGCGGCGAACCGGATCTGTCGACCCGCGCCTCGGAGACCCGAGCCAGGACCAGGACGTGGTCCCCGGCCGGCACATGCTGGACGACCTGGCAGCACAGGTAGGCGGCGCAGCCCTCGATGAGGGGCTCACCACCAGGTCCCTCGTGCCAGCGAACCTCCGCGAACCTGTCGATGCCGCTGGTGGCAAACCTCGTGGCGAGCCAGTCCTGGTCGTGTGCGAGCAGGTGAACGGCAAGCCGCCGGGAGCGCGACACCGTCTTCCATGCCGACGCTGTCCGAGCCACGGCGAACGACACCATCGGCGGTTGGAGGGAGACCGACGCCAACGAGGTCGCGGTGAACCCGGCAGGCATCGGTTCGCCCTTTGCGGTGACGACGACGACCCGGGCGGCATGGTCCCGAAAGACCGATCGGAACAGGTCACCGGTGACAGGCACGGGCGCTTCCGCGAGCTCAGCGGTGGGCAGAGTGCTCATTGGACGCTCGCCTCCTCGAAACGAAGCGCGTCGGCCGTGGCGGTCACGGCGAGCGCGAAGCGCCGGCGCCACGCGTCGACGTACTGCGGGAGGTCGTCGAGGTGATGCTCCTCGAGCACGAAGGACGGCACGGGAAGCAGCGCGCCCACCGCCTCGAGCACGGTTCGTAGCTGGAGGTCGGCCAAGGCCCCGTGTGCGCTCGACGCCGTCAGCACCACCGGCACGGCAATGGTCGACTCCAACGCGGTCGACTCCAGGCCGTCGAGGAAAACCTTGAGCACACCGGTGTAACCGGCCTTGTACACCGGTGTCGCGACCACGAGGACGCGGGCCCGGCTCACTGCTTCCCTCGCCGCCCGGAGCCGCTCGTCGTCAGGCGAGAGCAACGCCTGCCCGAGGTCGGACAGCTCGACGACCTTCGGAGCCGTGGGCCCGTCGACCAGACCGGCCCCGACGACTTGCGCGACAGCGCTGGTTCGAGACCCCGCAGCCGGGTTGCCGACCAGGACGACGACGTCGCCGGACCAGATCCCTGGGGACAAAGACATGAAGCCACCTTCCTCAGTTCTGCTGTTTGTCTAGTAAGTTAGTAGTGATACTAGACAGACAAGTGGCGCGCATCGCAACTCGCATCGCCATGTGGGACGAAAAAGGAGGATCAGTGAGGAACCTGGTTACCGACGGAGAGGGCGAGCAGCTGCCGACGAGAGTCGCGATCGTGGGTGGCGGGGCCGCCGGGGTCATCACGGCGACGCACCTGTTGCGGCAAGCGGAGGACACCGGCCGGCCGATCGACGTACGCCTCATCGAGAAGGACTCGACGATGGGGCCTGGACTGGCTTACCGGGCTCCCCACCCGCTGCACACGCTCAACAACTTCGCCGCTCGCCTGAGCGCGGTCGACGGTGATCCCGACCATCTGCTTCGTTGGTGTGCTGACCGAGGGCTCCCTGCCGACCCCACGTCGTTCCTGCCGCGCGAGCTGTACGGCAGGTACCTCGCGGATGTTCTCGACCACGCCGAGGTCCCGTCGGGCAGCATGCTGAGGAGAAGCCGCGGCGTGGTCACCGACGTACGTCGAGACGGACCGGAACTCACGGTGGAGATGTCGTGCGGTTGGACCGTCTCGGCCGACAAGGTGGTCCTGGCACTGGGCAACCCTCCCCCGCGGCGACAGCCCGAGCTCGAGGTCCTCGGGGACCGGTACCTGCCCGACCCGTGGGTCGAGCACCTCGCGGACAGTGTGGGCGGGTCCGACCAGGTCCTGCTGCTCGGAACCGGGCTGACCACGGTCGACGTCGTCGCACAGCTGCACGAGGCATCACCCGCGACCCGGTTCACCGCCGTCTCCCGCCGCGGGTTGCTCCCGACAGCTCACAAACGAGGCAGCCTGCGGCTGCACGACCTCTTCCACCCCGGTACCGCGTCACTCGACGAGCTGCTCGACCGCGTTCGGGACCGCATTCAGGAGCTGAAGGAGGTCGGCGGTGACTGGCGAGACGTCGTCGACTCGCTGCGTACCTGCGCCAACGAGCTCTGGCAGGGCTTCACTCCCGAGGACCAGGACCGGTTCGTCGCGAGCGTCGCCCGACGCTGGGAGATCGCGCGACACCGCATGTCACCGGAGATGGCCGCCCACATCGAACGGCTCCAGCAGTCCGGCACCCTGCGCATCGCGAAGGTCGAGGACGTCGACGTGTCGAGGTTCGACCGGGTCGTCAACTGCACCGGCCCGTCCCCGGTGCCGACGAGCGGGTGGAACCGTCTGGTCGACACGCTGCTGCAACGCGGGGCGATCCGAGCGAACCGCCTCGGTCTCGGCCTGGACCTCGACCCGGACGGCCGCATCGTCGACACGGCAGGACGCCCGAACCCGGACGTCTACGCGGTGGGAGCGGCGCGCAGGGGAATCGAGTGGGAGGTCGCGGCCATCCCAGACCTGCGCAACCAGGCAGCCAAGCTCAGCCAGGCTGCTGGCGCAGGGAGGGGCTGCGACGGAAACCCCGACCGTGCGGACAGAGGAGGTTCTCCCCGCCTGAGCCGGACACACAGAACGCCGGTCCTGCCCCCGTCGCAGGACCGGCGTTCTGCTTCGCCGGGCTCGGGCCAGTCCTCAGACCGCCGCTGCTCGGGGCATCGCAGGGACAGTCAGCGCTCCGCGCCCGGGGACACACCAGACCTCACTGCCGACGTCGACCGTGGCCGCTCGGGCTTCCGCCCGGGTGAGGACCACCAGCACGTCGGGGTCGTGCTCCGTTCTGACCGTGAGCCGCACCTCGAACCCGACCCGGACGAGCCGGGTGACGACGCCCCGGGTCGCCCCGAGTCGGTCGTCAGTCTCACGGAGCTCGATGTCGTGCGGCCTCATGAGCTGGCCGTTGAGCCGGGTGACGGGCCCGAGGAAGCTCATGACGAAGTCGTTGGCGGGTGCGTCGTACAGCTCGTCCGGGGTGCCGATCTGCTCGATGCGGCCGTCGTTGATGACCACGATCTCGTCGGCCACCTCGAGCGCCTCCTCCTGGTCGTGGGTGACGAAGACGGTGGTCACGTGCACCTCGTCGTGGAGCCTGCGCAGCCAGTCGCGCAGCTCCTTGCGCACCTTCGCGTCGAGCGCGCCGAAGGGCTCGTCGAGGAGCAGCACCTTCGGCTCGACGGCCAAGGCGCGCGCCAGGGCCATGCGCTGCCGCTGGCCGCCCGAGAGCTGCGACGGCAGCCGGTGCGCGAACTGCTGGAGGTGCACGAGCCGCAGCAGCTCGTCGACGCGGTCGCGCACCTCGGCCTTGGACCGCTTGCGGATCTCGAGGCCGAACGCGACGTTCTTCGCCACCGACATGTGCTTGAAGGCGGCGTAGTGCTGGAAGACGAACCCGACGTTGCGCTTCTGCGCGGGCAGGTGCGTGGCCTCGGCCCCTTCGATCTCGATCGATCCGTTGTCGGCCGACTCCAAGCCGGCGATGATGCGCAGCAGCGTGGACTTCCCGCCGCCGCTGGGCCCCAGCAGCGCAGTGAGCTGTCCGGTCGGGATCGTGACGGAGACGTCGTCGAGCGCCACGAAGTCGCCGAACCTCTTGCTGACGGCCCGTACGTCGATACTCATGATGCTTCCTTCGGTCTGAGGATGGACACGATGACGATGCAGATCACCGAGGCGAACGCCAGGACGAACGCGGTGGCGTAGGCAGTGCTCTGCTCGAAGTTCTGGTACTTCTGCTCGACCACCAACGTGGCGGTCTGGGTCTTCTCGACGACGTTCCCCGAGACGATCTTCACCGCGCCGAACTCCCCTAGGGAGCGCGCGAGGCTGAGGACGACCCCGTAGACGACGGCCCACTTGATGCTCGGCAGGGTGATCCGGCGGAACGTCTGCACGGCGTTGGCACCGAGGCTGCGCGCCGCCTGCTCCTGCTCGTCGCCGATCTCCTCGAGCACCGGCACCACCTCGCGGATCACCAGGGGCAGGGCCACGAACGCGGTGGCCATGATCATCCCGGGTGAGGCGAAGATGATCTGCAGGCCGTTGTCCTGCAAGGCAGGACCGAACCATCCGTCCCGGCTGTTGTAGACGAGGAGCAGCGCGAGGCCGACCACCACCGGCGAGACCGACAGAGGTACGTCGATCAGCGCGGACAGCATCCGCTTGCCGGGGAACTCGTAGCGGACGAGCAGCAGCGAGATGCCGACGCCGAAGACCAGGTTGATGGCCACGGCCACGACAGCCACCTTCACGGTCATCTGCAGGGCGTGGGTGACCACCGGGTCGGAGAAGGCGGTCAACAGGTTCGTCCACCCGTTCTCGAACGTTCTCAGTGCGACCAGGGACACCGGCCAGGCCACCAGGAGCACCAGGTAGCCGACGGCCAGGATGCGCAGCAGCCAGCGCACGAGCACAGGAGTCTCAGTCACGGCGGGCCACCCTCCTCTGGATGATGTCGAGCAGGACGATCACGGCCAGCGCGATCACGAGCATCACCGTGGCGACGGCGGCTGCCGAGGCGGCATCGCCGTTCTCGATGTAGGTCAGCACACGCACCGACGCCACCTCCGTCCGCAGCGGAAGGTTTCCGCTGAGCAGGACGAGCGAGCCGTACTCGCTGATCCCCCTGGCGAAGGACAGGGCCGCGCCGGCCGCGATGGCGGGCACGAGGCTCGGGAGGATCACCCGGCGGAACGTGGTGAGCCTCGAGGCGCCCAGCGAGGCGGCCGCCTCCTCGACGTCGCGTTCGAGCTCCTCGAGGACCGGCTGGACGGTCCGCACGACGAACGGCAGCGTCACGAAGGCCAGGGCCAGGAACACTGCCTTCTCCGTGTTGGCCACGTTGATGCCCAGCGGGCTCTCGTAGCCGTAGAGAGCGAGCAGCACGAGACCCGCGACGATCGTCGGCAGCGCGAACGGGATGTCGATAACCACGTCTAGGACCGACTTGCCCCAGAAGCGGTCCCGCACGAGCACCCAGGCGATCGTCGTACCCATGAAGACGTTCACGACGGTGACCACGGCCGACTGTGTGACCGTGAGCCGGACGGCAGCCATGGTCTGCTGGTTGGTGAGTGCCGAGGCGAAGTTCTCCCACCCACCGGCCACGGTGGTCGCCACCACCGCCGCGAGCGGGATGAGCACGAGCAGGCTGAACCAGAGCAGAGCCACCCCCAGCCCGAGGCCGGAGGCTCCACCAAGCGCCCCCACGCGGGGCGACCGGCGTGCGCGCGCCGATCGCCCCGGCAGGGCTGTTTGGATACTGGTCACTGCTTCCCGGTTTCCTTCTGGATGGCCGGCACGATCCCCGACTCCTCGTCGAAGAACTTGTCGTTGGCCTCGCTCCAGCCGCCGAAGTCACCGTCGATCGTCAGCAGCTTCGCGGGCTCGGGGAACGGGTTGCTCGGGTCGTTCGCGCCCGGCACCTCGACGTCGATCCCCTCGACCAGCGGCCGGAAGCCGTTCTTGGCGAACTCGGTCTGCGCCTCCTCCGTCAGGAGGTACTCGAGCCAGGCCTGCGCCTTGGGGTCTGCGTCCTTCAGCACGGCTCCCGGGTTCTCGATCAGGAGGGTGTCGTCGGGGACGACGTACTCGAAGTCCTCACCGGAGGCGCGGGCGAGGATCGCCTCGTTCTCGTAGGAGATGAGGACATCACCGTTGCCGCTGGTGAACGCGGTCGTGGCGTCCCGGCCGCTCCCCGGAAGGGCAACGGTGTTCTCGAAGAACTTGGTGAGGAACGCCTTCGCCTCGTCCTCGCTGCCACCGTTGGCGATCACGTGGCCCCAAGCGCCGAGGATGTTCCAGCGAGCCGACCCCGACGACCCCGGGTTGGGGGTCACGATGCCGACACCCGGCTTGACGATGTCGTCCCACCCCTGGATGTTCTTCGGGTTTCCCTTGCGTACGACGAGCACGACGGTCGACTGGGAGACGATGCCCTTGTTCTCACCGGCGTTCCAGTCCTCGGCGACGAGGCCGGCATCCACCAGACGCGTGACGTCGCCCTCCAGGGAGAAGTGCACGTAGTCGGCCTCCAGGCCGGCCTCGACCGCTCTGCTCTGGTCGCCCGAGGCGCCGTAGGACGTCTGCCACTCGACGCCCGCACCTTCTTCGGTCTGCGCCCACTGCTCCGCGATCGCCTTGTTGGCCGCCTCGGGGACCGCGAAGCCGACGAGGCTGAGCTGCGTCTCTTCCCCTCCCCCGTCGCCCGCGCTGGCCCCGCCCCCGCAGGCAGCCAGTGCCAGGAGTCCGGCCGCTGTCGCTGCTGCCGCTACTCGTGACCTGAGATTCATGATGTTCCCTCTTTCGCCATTGACTCGGAGCCGACTCGTACTCGGCTTAGTTGAGTAAGTTACTCGACTTTACTGAGATGCTGTACTACTGCCATGCTTTTCTCAGTGGATGAGCGCAGCGCTCAGGGGAATCGAGGCGAAGTTGTTACACAGAAGGAGCCCACTGCGCGTGGGCAGCAGCCGATGGGTGGCGGCAGCCAGCGTCAGAGCACCGGCACGGCACTCAGTGAGGAAGCCAGGCGTCCTCGTCGTGGGTTCGCGCCATCACAGCGTCCGGCAGCTCGCGGTCGACCAGGGCCTCGATCGTCACGGACTCGAAGACCTCTCGCAGACTGCTGCGGGCGGCGATCCACACGAGCTGAAGGATCTCGGCCGACCCGGTGTAGGCGACCGCCTCCGGACGTACGTCGTAGACACTCACCAGGGGTCCGTCCACGGCCCGGATCACGTCCGCCACGGTGACGTCCGCCGCCTTCTTCGCCATGCGCCATCCGCCGGACTGTCCACGCTGCGAAGCAACGACCTCGGCTCGCCGCAGGTCAGCGAGGATCGCGAGGAGGAATCCATGCGGGATGCCTTGGCGTCGGCCGAGCTCCTCGGCACTGACCGGACCCCCGTCAGCCTGCCCGGCGATCTCGATAAGCGCCCGCAGGGCGTAGTCGGACTTGGCGGAGACGCGCATACGGAAAGTCTGCCAGAGCAGAGAAGGGAGGACGGCGATGACTGAAGGAACGCGGCCGGACGAACGAGCCTCGGGCGCCTCCACGCCCACGCCTGACGTCATCCCTTTCCGCAGCGCAGTCCGCACCTGGTTCGCCATCTCCCTCCAGACGTTCGGCGGCCCAGCTGGACAGATCGCGGTCATGCAGCGAACTCTTGTCGACGAGAAGCGGTGGATCGGACAGCGCCGGTTCCTCCACGCCCTGAGCTACTGCACGCTCCTTCCGGGCCCGGAGGCCCAACAGCTCGCGATCTACGTGGGCTGGCTCCTCAACGGCATCCGCGGGGGCCTGGCAGCAGGCATCTTGTTCGTACTCCCAGGCGTGGTCGCCCTCCTCGGCCTGTCGGTGCTCTACGTGGCGGCCGGCGACTCGACGATCGTGACCGCCATCTTCGCGGGACTGGCACCGGCCGTCCTGGCGATCGTGGCCCAAGCGGTGGTGCGGGTCGCCGGCCGGGCACTGGGCCATCCGGCCCTGATCTCGCTGGCGGTGCTGGCGTTCCTTGCCTTGTCCGTCTTCGCGATCCCGTTCCCGATCGTGATCGCGACCGCAGCGCTCTGCGGTTGGATGCTGGGGCGCTGGGCGCCGAGCACCATGTCCGTCGCACAGGGCACGACCAGGGGTACGACGAACGGCCACCGCTCATCGCCGACGACGCCCTGCACAGCGAGCGACCCTCTCGCAGACACGCTGCCCTCGTCCTCTCCCTGGGGCTGCTGGCGTGGGGAGTGCCGATCGCCGCCGTCGTCGCCCTCACCGGGGCCGACAGCGTCTTCACCCAGCAGAGCCTCTTCTTCTCGGGCGCCGCGCTGGTCACCTTCGGCGGCGCCTACGCCGTCCTCGCCTACGTCGCACAGCAAGCCGTGGAGGTCTACGGCTGGCTGGCACCCGGCGAGATGGTCCGTGGCCTCGCGCTCGCGGAGACCACGCCGGGCCCCTTGATCATGGTGGTTCAGTTCGTCGCGTTCGTCGGGGCCTTTCGAGACCCTGGCACCCTGAACCCCTGGGTCGCTGCGATCATCGCTGCGCTGCTGACCACCTGGGTCACCTTCGTGCCCTGCTTCATGTTCATCTTCCTGGGCGCGCCGTACGTCGAACGGCTCCGGGGCAACCGGGGACTCAGCTCGGCGCTGACAGGTATCACCGCTGCCGTGGTCGGGGTCATCGCGAACCTGGCGGTGTACTTCGCCATTCACACGCTCTTCTCCGACACCAGCACCGTGACGTGGGGACCCGCTGTGTTCGAGCTGCCCGACCTCGGCACTGCAGAGCCTGTCCCCATCGCCATCGCAATTGTCGCGACGCTTCTGCTCTTTCGGCTGCGGTGGCCTGTCTTACGCACCCTCGGCACGTGCGCACTCCTTGGCCTCGTCGCGGTCCTCATAGGAGAACCGGCGCAACTCTGACCAGTGCCAGCTGACCTGCGACCGTTCGCATCGGCCACGCGGTCCGTCGTCAGGCGACGAAGAAGCCGTACGAGAAGATCAAACCTCCCCGTGCTCGTGCGCCATCATGTCGAGCGCGACCGTCGCGGCCAGCACGATGACCGGGTCCTGCCCGGGCTCGACCTCGACCCCGTAGGTGTCAGCCACCCGGAACCACTGCTTGGACACAGTTGCGACCGGAGTGCGACCGTCGGTGAACGTGTACTCGTGGTCGACGATGTTCCCCTTGATGTCCAGGTCCGGGCCGTCCTCGATCTCGACAGACCAGCGATCCCGCAGGGGACTGATCAGCGCCTTCTTCACCATGGCCATCCGGTTGCCGTCGGCATCCTCGATCTCCATGGCGTCCTTGATCCGGAGCATCTTCTCCTGGAGCTTCGCAAGCTTGTGGCCTTCGGCATCCTCGAGAACCAGGGTCTTACGTAGACGCAGGGCTTTCCCGTCCACCTTGTAGACCTGCTCTCCGCTGTCGGTCTCGATCCAGAAGTCGTCGCCGATCGACACGAGACGCTGGCGCATCTTGTAGTGCATGCGGCCATCGTCTCTGCGCTCCTCACGGCGCTCCTGTCGCCTGCCTCTCATCGTTCTCACCTCTCTCTGCGCTCTTGCGACCGTAGGTCGCCGGAAGGAGCGGCCGCATCACCCGCTGTGGGGGAGGGACGCTGAGCACGCGGCAGGCCGCGGACCGGGATGTCCTCACCGGGCTCGACGGGCCCACCGCCTCTCGCGGCAGCCGCCTTGCCGTACCTCGCCGCAAGCGGAGCCGCACTGAGGCCGTGCGCCAGCACGCTCAGAAGCACGGTGGCCGCGATGACCGCCACCGCCTCGTCCGCACCCGGACCCAGCTCTTCCAGGGCGAGCAGGGCGAACACCAGGGAGGCGAGTCCTCGCGGGCCGAACCAGCCGATGAACAGCACCGTGTCGCGGTCGAGACCTGAACCGATCGACGCAAGGGCGACCGGAACCACCCGTACGACGGTGACGCTGAGCACGGCGTAGAACACGGTGACCACGTCCAGGCTGTCGAACATGATCGGGATCGCGATCGCGCCGAACGCAAGCCAGACGAGCAGGGACAGGAGACCACTGCTCTGCTCGAGGAACACCAGCTCACCGGGCCCGCGCCGCCCGGCCGCCGCCCCGAACGCCAGCCCGCCGCAGAAGGCGGCGATGAACCCGTTGCCGCCCGCGACGAGTGCGCCCGCGTAGGCGGCGATGGCCAAGGCGAGTACGGCGATGCCGGCGAAGTCCTCCGCGGCCCACCCCCTGTGACGCGCCCACCGCAGCAGCCGGCCGCCGCCGAGCCCTATCACTCCACCGACTACGGCGCCGATCACCAGCTCTGCCGCCGCTCCCCCCAGGTCCGACGCACCTGCGACCCCCTCTGCGGAAGCCGCCCCGGCCAGGGCGAGCATGACGACCGGAGTGGCGATCCCGTCGTTCAGGCCGCTCTCCGCGGCGATCAGTCGCCGGACACGCGAAGGGACTACTGGGTTGGTCACCACCGGGACCCCCAGCGCCGCGTCCGTGGGGGCAAGCGCTGCAGCCACCAGCAGCGCGAGCCAGATGCCGAGATCCGGGAACAGCCACGTCGCCAGCCCCCAGCCGGCCAGGATCGTCAGGGGCAGCCCGATCCCGAGGAGACGGGCGTAGCTGCCGAGGTCCCGGCGTACCGCGGCCATGGGTATTCGTGCCGCATCGGAGAACAGCACCGAGACCAGGGTGAGCTCGGCCAGCGGCTTGAGCGTCTCCGGAGCCGACGGCCCGTCGACGAGGTCGAACGCGGCCAGCAGACCGCCGATCACGACGAAGACGATCGGGGCGGTCAGGTCTGCCCGCTCGAGCCGGGCGGACACCACGCCCCACAGGAAGATCGTCGCCGTGATGATCAGGACGGCTGTCATGTCCATGTCGCGTCCTCCGCGGACCGTGGCCTTGCTTCGAGTGTCCAACTCTTCACTGATGCCCGGCTCATCCGCACCGGGTGATGCGGCGATCCCCGCGGCTGCGCTGTCGTGGGTAACCAAGGTTCGTGAGGAGAGGGGCGTCCCATGGCGCTGAACGAGTACGACCCGGGATCGGCGTTTCCCGGAGTGGTCGGCAGGACGGCTGATGAGTCGGCGCCTGCGTGGCCGAGGCCGACACGTGCCGTGCCGGGTGCGCCGAACGTTCTGACGGTGGTCCTCGACGACACCGGCTTCGGTCAGCTCGGGTGCTTCGGGAGCCCGATCGAGACGCCGAACTTCGACGCTCTCGCGTCCAATGGGCTGCGTTACAACAACATGCACACCACAGCGCTGTGCTCGCCGAGTCGTTCGTGCATCCTCACCGGACGCAACCATCACAGCAACGGCATGGCCTGCGTCACCGAGTTCGCCACCGGGCTACCCCGGCTACAACGGCATCATCCCGTTCGAGAACGGCTTCCTCTCCGAGATGCTGTTGGGACATGGCTACAACACGTTCATGGTCGGCAAGTGGCACCTGACGCCCAGCAACCAGGAGACTGCCGCCGGACCGTACGACCGCTGGCCGCTGGCCCGCGGCTTCGAGCGCTTCTACGGCTTCCTCGGCGGCGACACCAGCCAGTGGTATCCCGACCTGGTCTACGACAACCACCAGGTCGAGCCGCCAGCGCGGCCTGAGGACGGCTACCACCTGACCGAGGACCTGGTCGACAGGTCGATCGACTTCATCGCTGACGCCAAGCAGGTCGATCCCGACAAGCCCTTCTTCCTTCACCTCTGCTTCGGGGCCACGCACGCACCCCACCACGTCCCCAAGGAGTGGGCGGACAAGTACGCCGGGAAGTTCGACGACGGGTGGGCCGCCTACCGGGAGAGGGTCTTCGCGAAGCAGAAGGAGCTCGGGATCGTCCCCGCCGACGCCGAGCTGTCCCGGCACGACCCGGACGTCCCCGACTGGGACGCGCAACCCGAGCCGGCGCGAAGGCTGTTCAGCCGCATGATGGAGGTCTTCGCCGGCTTCCTCAGCCACACCGACCACCACCTGGGCCGGTTGCTCGACTTCCTCCGCGAGCAGGGACAGCTCGACAACACGATCGTCATGGTGATCTCCGACAACGGGGCCAGCGCCGAGGGCGGCCCTACCGGCACCACGAACGAGGCGCAGTTCTTCAACAACGCCCAAGAGCCCCTCGAGGACAGCCTCAAGGTCATCGACGAGATCGGTGGCCCCAATCACTTCAACCACTACCCGTGGGGCTGGACGTGGGCCGGCAACACGCCGTTCCGGCGTTGGAAGCGAGAGACCTACCGCGGCGGCGCCTCCGACCCGTTCATCGTCTCGTGGCCGCAGGGCATCGGGAGCAAGGGTGAGATCCGCACGCAGTACGCGCACATCATCGACATGGTCCCCACCGTCCTCGACCTGCTCGGCATCGAGCCGCCGGGAACGATCAGGGGCGTCACCCAGTCACCGATCCAGGGGGTGAGCTTCTCGCACACCCTCGAGGACGGCGAGGCCCCGTCCAAGCACCACACGCAGTACTTCGAGATGATGGGCCACCGGGCGATATACCACGACGGATGGCGTGCGGTCTGCCCGTGGCCAGGTCCTTCGTTCACCGAGGCCGGAGTCGGGTTCGGACAACCCATCTCGGCGGAGAAGCTCACCGATCTCGACGCCACGGGGTGGGAGCTCTACCACGTGGCGGAAGACTTCGCGGAGAACCACAATGTCGCGCAGGAGAACCGTCCGAAGCTGATCGAGCTCATCGGGATGTGGTACGCCGAGGCCGGCAAGTACGACGTCCTGCCCGTCGACGGCAGCGGCGTGGAGCGTGTCCTCACCGAGAAGCCCGAGGCGGCCGTGCCTCGCGACCGGTACGTCTACAGGCCGAACACGCAGTCGGTTCCTTACAACGCCGCCCCGCTCCTGCTCAACCGCCCGCACAGCATCACCGCCGACGTCGAGCTGCCCGAGCACGGCGCCGAGGGCGTTCTGTTGAGCCAGGGCACCGCGGCCGGCGGCTACTCGCTGTTCATCCAGGACGGCCGGCTCCACTACGTCCACAACTACGTCGGCCGGGGCCTCTACAAGGTCTCCACGCCCGGCCCGGTCGCGCCGGGTACGCACCAGCTCCGCTTCGAGTTCGAGCCGACTGGTCAGCCGGACATGACCAAGGGACGAGGAGCCCCGGGACGCCTCCAGCTCTACGTCGACGGAGAGCTCACCGCCGAGGCCGAGGCGCCGATGACGACGCCGTTCATGCTCAACCCCGGCGCACTCACCTGCGGGGCGAACCCCGGGTCGCCGGTCACGCCCGACTATCCGTCACCGTTCCGGTTCACCGGCACGCTCCGAACCGTGACAGTCGACGTCTCCGGTGAGCTCATCACCGACAGCGAGAGCGAGATGCGCGCGGCCATGGCCCGCCAGTAGAACCGTGCTCCAGGTCGCTGTGCACCCATGGGTGCGCAGCGACTGTCCCGTCTACCTCAGCTCAGGGCCGAGGACCCCGACGAGGTTCCGGCACGTCGCAAGCAGGCTTGTCTCGGCCCAGCGGAGGTCGGCGAGGACCTCGACGATCCGAGACACCCGCGCGTCGGCGCGCTCGGCCGGCTCGAGCCTCTCCCAGGTCCCCACTGCGGCACCCTGCACCTCGGAAAGCGCTGCTGCGAGCTCCCTCCGGTCGCGGGCGGCAAGGGTGAAGCGAGCCAGCAGCTCAGGAGTGAACTGACGCCAGGGGTACGGCGCGAGTGCCGCACACAGGGCAGCGACGACCTCCCCGTCGCTGGGTGTCCTCGCGCTCACGTTCCCGTCCTCGCCGTCGTCGTCCGGTCTCGTCTACCCGCACCCGGACCGTGGCCGAAACCGCATGTGCGTCATCCCCAGCGGGTGAGGCGCCAGGCAGGTCAGGAGACGACCCTGGAGGGGTCCCGAGGACCTCCCGGGCTTGACGACGGAGCAGGAGATGGTGACATGACCGAACAGGTGACCGAGCAGCTCGGCGAGACCGTTGACGAGCTAGGACCCGTCGACTGGATCGTCGTGGAGTTCCCCGGCAGCCGGTTCAAGGGTGAGATCGCGCCGGCCCTCGACGACCTTGCCGCCCGCGGCATCATCCGGGTGCTCGACCTCCTGCTGATCCGGAAGGACGAGGACGGGTCGCTCGAGTACTTCGAGCTGAGTGATCTGGACGAGAGCGAGATCGGCACCCTACGGCTCTACGAGACCGCGCTGGCGATGTTGCTGAGCGAGGAGGACGTGGAGGCAGTGGCCGCGGCGGTCGAGCCGGGCAGCACCGCAGCCCTCCTGGTCTGGGAGAACTCCTGGGCGGCCCCCTTCGCGTCTGCGGTGCGCCACGCCGGCGGACAGCTGGCTGCGAGCGGCCGGATCCCGGTGCAGGCGCTCCTCGCAGCGATCGAGGCGGATGAGAACGAGGAAGAAGGAGACTGACATGCCGTTGGCAGCACGCAGGGCCCGTCGCGGAGGCGTGGTCGGCCCCGCACCCGTAGCCAGGACCGCCACCACCGTCGCCACGGCAGCAGTCGTCGCGCACGGGGTCGGCCGTCGTACCGACCGCAGAGACGACCGTCGCGACGACCGCAGGGACCGACGGCGCTGATGCCCCTGGCCCCGGCCCCGGCCGCCTTCCACGTCATGTCGAAGCCGACCGGGGCCATCTGCAACCTCGACTGCGAGTACTGCTTCTTCCTGTCCAAGGACCAGCTCTATCCGGGCAGCGGCTTCCGGATGGAGCCGCACGTCCACGAGGCCTACATCAGCCAGCTCCTCGCTGCCCACGAGGGAGCGGACGAGGTCGTGGTCGCCTTCCAGGGCGGTGAACCGACCCTGATGGGTCTGGACTTCTTCCGGCGCACCCTCGACCTGGAGGAGAAGCTCCGCCGACCCGGTCAGCGGATCCTCAACACGATGCAGACCAACGGGACCCTCCTCGACGACGAGTGGGGAGCGTTCCTCCACGAGCACGGCTTCCTGGTGGGCGTGTCGATCGACGGCCCGCGTGAGATGCACGACGCCTACCGGGTCGACAAGGGCGGGAAGCCCACCTTCGACCGGGTCCTCCGCGGCATCGACGTACTCCGCCGGCACGGCGTCGACTGGAACGCGCTCACGACCGTCAACACCGCCAACGGCGACCACGGCCGCGAGGTCTACGCGTTCCTGCGCGACGAGCTCGGAGCGCAGTTCATCCAGCTCATCCCCATCGTGGAGCGGGTCACCCCCGAGATGCTCCCCCTGGCCGAGACCGGCTGGGGACGGCGGCCCGGTGAGCGGCCTCTGTACCGGCAGCAGGGCGACCTCGTGACCCACCGGACCGTCGGCGCCGAGCAGTACGGACAGTTCCTCGTCGAGGTGTTCGAGGAGTGGGCCCGTCACGACGTCGGCGACGTGTTCGTCCAGGAGTTCGACACCGCACTCGCCCACTGGCTGGGCATGGACCAGGCCGGCATGTGCGTGCACGCCCGGACCTGCGGGACAGCGCTCGCCCTCGAGCACAACGGCGACGTGTACTCCTGCGACCACTACGTCGAGGGCGACTACCTGCTGGGCAACATCGCCGAGGGCCGCACCCTGCTCCAGCTCGCCACGTCCCCGCAGCAGACGGCGTTCGGCAACGCCAAGCTCGACGGCCTGCCCGAGTACTGCCGCGGCTGCGACGTCCGATTCGCCTGCAACGGGGGCTGCCCGAAGGACCGGTTCCTCACCACACCCGACGGCGAGCCCGGCCTCCACTACCTGTGCGCCGGCTACCAGCGGTTCTTCCGGCACGTCGACGGGCCCATGCGGGTGATGGCCGACCTGCTGCGTCATGGCGCCGACGCCACCGGTGTCAGGGATTGGTACGCCGACCGCGACGCGCACCAGGACCCCAACGACCCCTGCACTTGCGGCAACGGGCTCGAGTGGAAGCGATGCCACGGTTCCGGAACGACGATCATCCGGGGCGTTCAGACAGTCCGGCGCGTGGGTGTCCGATCGGCTCCGTGAACACTGTTGCGGTCGCGTCCGTGTCCACCATGCCAGTCCAGACACAGGACGGTGGCATCGTCACTGAGGACTCCCCCAGTCGCGTCGATCACGCGGTCAGCCAGTCCACGAACCGCCTCCCTCGGATGAAGCGTCCGGGTATCGGTGATCTCCTCAAGAAGGTCGAGCCCCGCGGCGTGACGCTCGAGCATGCCGTCCGTGACGAAGACGACCCTGTCTCCTGGCTCCAAAGAGACCTGGTTGCTGCGATAGATGGCGTCGGGGAAGAGGCCAAGAGGGAAATCCACCGCCAAGTCGATGGCCGTGACCGACGATCCGCGGGCGAGGTAGGGAGCAACGTGCCCAGCATTGACCAGCTGCATTGATCCGGTGCGCAGGTCGAGGCGGGCGATCAGTCCCGTGACGAAGTCCTCGAGCCCTGAGGTAACGGCATGCTCGGCGAGCGCCCGGTTGGCTGAGGCGACCTGATCCAGCAGTAGCGCGCCCTCGTTGCGCGTATTGCGCAGGCTGCCCACGCACAGCGTGGCGTTCAAGGCGGCGCCCACCCCATGACCCATCGCGTCGGTGATCGAAAGGTGCAGCGCATCGCGCGCCAGGCTGAAGTCGAAGGTGTCGCCGGCGATGGCCGCTGCCGGCTCCAGCCAGCCTGCCAGTGTGAAGGCCCCCGCCTCACAGGTCTGCGGTCCGGCGAGCAGCCGGTGCTGGATCTCCGCGGACAGGCTGAGTGGTCGAGTGCGTTGTCCCCATTCGTACAGATCGGTGTGCCGTCGATTGGCGATCACCACGAAAGCCAACATGTGTGCGAGCTGAGCGACATCAGCCACCGTCGAGGTGTCAGGTTCGTCCGGAAGAAACAGTTCAAGGAGGCCGATCGCCTCACCGCGCTCGGTCACAGGGGCAAGCACCCGCCACTGGTCAGAACGACTTCCCGATCCCGCAGGCTGTCGTCCCGGCCCGAGAATCTGAACGCGCTGGGTACGCACCGCCTGCTCTTCCGGCCCATCGTTGAAGGGGATCGTCGTGGCGGACTCCTCAGCGTCCCGCCGTTCCCCCTGCACCAGCGGTCTGCCCTCAGTTCCCTCGGCCGTCTGCAGGGGGACGTGTGCCAGGCGGACCAGAGCCCGTCCTGAAAGATCCGCGATCAGGAAGGAAGCAGCCGTAGCCTGGAGCGCCAGGCCGAGCTCGCGGGTGACCGCCTCGACAGCTTCGACCGGTGACGCAGCCTCGGCAGCCTCGAGCACGCATCCCAGAACTCTCTGGTTCCTTCCGGACTCCATTCCCGGAGCATAGGCGCAACGGTCCTGTGCTCCCAGGGACCATCGACCCGTCCCTCACGGCACACGCTACCGAGCAGAGCGGCGCGGTTGCACAGCGCTCAAGTCCGATCGCGGACGGCGGCGGCCCGTCACGGGTTGCCACGGATCCGCATCCCGTTCGAGATCGACTGCGAGGACCTCGAGCGGCTTGAGCATCGACGACTCCGCGCTCTACCCGCTTTCCTCGGACGACGTGATCACGCTCATGCGAAGACTGATTCCGAGCGAGCGCCAACAGGCGGTCGCTGTCGCGGTCGTCGTCACCGCCGCGTTGCCGGCCAGCTGACGACGACCCGGACAGCTTCCTGCCAGGACCGCGCCCGATTCACCGTCGACTCCGGCCCGCGAGTCGTGCGACGCTCCAGGAGTCCGTACTGCGGCGGCATCAAGAGCCGCGTCGGATGGAACCCGGCACCGGCTCGGCGCGTGTCCAAGCTGAGGGGGTGCGCCGATGGACGAGGTTCCGGGGACCCTGCGCCGGGAGACGGACTTCGACGAGTTCTACCTGGCCACGCGGGGACGGCTGCTGGGTCAGCTCACCGCCATGACCGCCGATCCGGAGCAGGCGGCCGACGTGCTCCAGGAGGGCTATGTGCGCGCCTGGCAGGCATGGTCACGGGTGGCGCAGCTCCAGGACCCCGCGGCGTGGGTGCGCAAGGTGTCGTGGCGGCTCGCGGTGAGCCAGTACCGCCGAGCAGTGGTCCTGGCACGGATCCGCACGACGATGAGAGGGGACGACTTGAAGGAGGCGTCCAGCACCTTCGAGACGTCGCTGGACGTCCAGGAGGCGCTCCGACGGCTGCCGGCCGCACACCGTCACGTCCTCGTGCTCCACGAGCTGTACGGGCTCAGCGTCCAGGAGGTCGCGGATGAAGCGGGTGTGCCCGAAGGCACGGTGAAGAGCCGCCTCTTCCGTGCTCGAGCGGCCCTGGCCGCCCTGCTCGGTCCCGAGTACGACGTACCGGACGCTCCGGCCAGCGCCCACGGGTCAGGTCTCCACAGCGTGTCGAAGGAGGAGCCGCGATGAAGAACATCGACCTCGCCCTCCGCGAGATGGCGGAACGCGCCGACGAGCAGCTGATGCCCGACCCGCAGACGCTGCGCGTGCAGATCGCGCCGGCATCCCGTCGTCGACGCCGCACCCGCACAGCCGCCTGGGTCGTGACGGCCGCTGCCGTGGCAGTGGTGGTGGGCGTGGGTTCGCAGGTCCAGGACGGTGACCGGTCCGCTCCCTCACCGACCGACCCCGCCGGCTCCGCGCCACCGACGACCCGGCCCACCGAGGACGCGTGGAGATACCCAGACGATCGGTACCCGGCCGAGGACGGCTGGATCCAGCTCCGGCGGTTCGGCACCCGCGTCGGATGGCGATCCGTCGTCTTCCAGGACGGCACGTACGTCGCCGTGGGTGACACGAGCGTCGGGGACGGCCGGACCCCGGTGTGGTGGTCGTCCGACGGTCTGTCGTGGAACCGCGTGGAGCCGGGAGACGGTCCGGACACGACGAACGTCTGGAACGTCTTCGCGACTGGCGACCGGTTCGTGGCGCTCGCGGTGAGCCGCGGAGGCTCCACGCCGTGGATCTCCAAGGACGGACGGACGTGGCAGCCCATCGCCTCAGTGCCGGACGGTTTCCGCGCCTACGACGTGGGCTCCACACGGATCGGGCTCGTCGCCTGGGGACGTGGAGGGGTGTGGATCTCGAGCGATGGCGCGCGCACCTGGACAGCCGCCTCCGACGAGCCGATCTTCCCTCCCTCCCGCTACTCGTGGAATCCCTGCTGGGTCGAAGACGCCGAGAATGGCCTCCACGCGATCGCGATCCGCAACGGGGGCGGACCCAACGGCACCGCAGTCCGGTGGACCTCCCCCGACGGACTCACGTGGAAGCGCAGGGGTGACGTCGACACAGACCTACCTTTGCTCCTGTGCAAGAAGCACGACGAGGACCGGTGGCGGGCGAGCGGACCTGACGGGACGGTCGGCGTGTATCCGTACGGCGACGACACCATCATCTTCTTCAGGCCCGCCGACGAGAGCTGATGCCTGCGCCGCCGGGCCGAGCCAACTCGGCTAGGTGGTTCTAGCCCGACATGCGTCAAGATCGTGCTGTGACCACAGAGCCCGGGCGGGCAGCCGCCGACGAACCTCGTCCCCCACGAGGTCCGGTCCGCCGGTGGGCCCGCGCCCGCCCGGCCGACGTCATCGACGTCTTCGTCTACGTGGTCGTCCTCAACCTCGCTGTCGAGTACGTCCCATCCGTCATCAGCGAAGGCTTCACCCTCTCGCTGCTGACCGCAGTCCTGCTCAAGATCGCGTTGGAAATCGTCATCGTCCTCAAGAGCAAGGTCATCAACCGGCTCCGTGCCGCAACGACCCGGCGGGCCAAGGTTGCCGCAGCGCTGTCGTTGTGGGTGGTCGCTGCGGGGAGCAAGCTGGTCGTGCTCGAGCTGGTCGACCTCGTTTTCGGTGACCGCGTGAGCCTGGGCGGGTTCATACCCGTGACGTTGCTCGTCGTCGCCCTTCTCGTATCACGGGAAGCCGTAAGACGCCTCCTCTATGACACGGGGGCAGCGGCCTGATCGACGGTGCGACTGGCCGTGCACGTGTGAACGCTCCGCCGTAGCCCGCACGTCCGCGCGCTCAGGGGCCGTACTCGCTTGCCGCGGCCTCGACCTGGCGGCGGAGCGTTGCTTTCTCGTCCGCGTCGAGCCAGCTCGCCTCGACTGCGTCGAGCGCGATCGCGACCATCTCCGACCAGCCCCAGCCGTAGGCATCCGCGACCAGGGCGTACTCCGTTGCGAGGTCGAGGTCTATGAACGCCGGATCGTCGGTGTTCACCGTGGCCAGCAGGCCTGCGGACCGCATCTGTGGATACACGTGATCCTCGAGGCGCTCGAAGCAGTTGGCGATCAGGACGTTCGAGGTCGGGCAGACCGTGATGGGGATCCTTTCCTGCACCAGACGAGCGACCAGCTCCCGCATCGTCGAGGACCGACACACCGTGATCGATCCGCTCGACCCCCAGGACCTCGACGCAGGTGGCGATGGCGGATGCCGCCGAGTTCTCGCCCTGGTGCGCGGTCAGCCGGAACCCAGCGGCACGCGCGGTCTCGTACGCAGCGTGGAACGACGCGGGGTCGATCCCCCGCTCGGTCGAGTCCATGCCGACACCGATCACTCGGTCGGCACCGGGAGCACCGACACTGCGCAGCTCAGCCAACCGCTCCACGAGGTCGAGCCCCGCGACCGGGCCGAATGCTCGGTCCATGTCGGCGATGAGCCGACACCCGGCGCCGGTCTCCGCCTCCCCCGCTGCAAGACCCTCGTCCAGCCCGGCCACGATGTCGCCGAGGCTCTGCCCGCCTGCCAGGTGACGGGCAGGGGTGAAGAACGACTCCCGGTACACCACCCCGTCCCTGGCGCCGTCGATCACCGCCTCGTACGCAAGCCGTGACCAGTCCTCCCGGCTGACCAAGGTCGCCTGCCCAAGCCAGAAGACCTCCAGGAAGTCGTCGAGCGAGTCGAATCGGTACAGCTCGGTGGGATCGGACGTCGGCAGCGGGACCGAGTTGCGCCGGGCCAGGTCCACGAGAGTGCCCGGTCGCATCGTGCCCTCGATGTGGCAGTGCAACTCCACTTTCGGCAGCGCCACCAGCGCCGCCCGAAGCGTGGTCATGACCTGGACTCTGCCAGCGAGGGGGCCGTCCACACCATGGCAACAAGGGACCAAAGGCGAGCGGACGATTTCTCCGCCGGAAAGGCGCTCACATCCCGCTCACCCGTCGCGCGGTTTGCGATGCTGAACGCCACCCGCGGCCTCTTGATCGGCGCGGGGCTGCCACACCACACCTCGATCCGCGCCGGGTCCCGCACCCGGGCCGCGGTGTGACATTGGAGAAACGCATGGTCGTCCACCACCTGACGAGGGACGAGGCACGTCGGATCGCGATCCACGCGCAGCTGCTCGACGCGCCGCGCCCGACCGACCTCGTCGACGTCGTCGACCGCCTCACGATCCTGCAGATCGACCCCACCGCGGCCATCGCACCGAGCGCCGACCTCGTCCTGTGGAGCCGGCTCGGCTCGACGTACGACCCGGCCGACCTGACCAAAGCCATCGAGCACGACCGCACCCTCGTCGAGACCGTCGCCTACATCCGGTCACCGCGCGACCTTCCGGCTGTGATCGCAGAGGTCCGGGATGCGGCGATGCACCCCACCACCTCAGCGTGGCTCGAGGCGAACGATCCCTTCCGCCGCGACATCCTCGCGCTGCTGGAGAAGGAGGGCCCCCTGCTGTCCCGCGACATCCCGGACACCTGCGTGGAGCCCTGGCCGTCGTCCGGCTGGACCAACAACCGCAACATCACGCGGATGCTCGAGTCCCTCGCACTCCGCGGGCACGTCGCGATCTCGGGGCGCAAAGGGCGAGAGCGCTACTGGGACCTCCCCGAGCGCGTCTACCCGGCCGAGCTGTACACCCTCGACCTCGAGGCCGCCGTCCGGCACCGCAACGACCGACGGCTGGCGGCGCTCGGCATCGCCCGTTCCACGGGCCCACAGATACCGGGTGAGTCGCCGTACGTGGGCGACGCCGGCGAAGAGGCCGTGGTGGAGGGCACTCCGGGAACCTGGCGCGTCCACCCGGCGTACGTCGGTCTGCCATTCGAGGGACGCACGGCACTGCTGTCGCCGTTCGACCGGCTCGTTCATGACCGGGTCCGCGCCGAGCAGCTCTTCGACTTCGAGTACATCCTCGAGATGTACAAGCCCAAGGAGAAGCGCCGCTGGGGCTACTTCGCCCTCCCGGTCCTCCACGGCGACCGGCTCGTCGGCAAGCTCGATGCGACCGCGGATCGCAAGGCCGGCACGCTCGTGGTCAACGCGATCCACGAGGACGTCCCCCTAACCAAGGCGATGACTGCCGCGGTACACGCCGAGATCGAGGACCTCGCTGCGTGGCTGGCCCTCGAGGTCAACGGCACATGACCACGACTACGTGTAGAGGCAGAACGGATGCCCCGCAGGGTCGAGGAGGACCCGCACGTTGTCCTGCGGCTGGTGTTCGGGCAGTTCCGCACCCAGGCTCAGCGCATGGGCCACGGCGCCTTCGAGGTCGGTGACCCGCGCAGCTCGGAGTAGAAACGCGGGAGCGAGCGCTGCAAACCGACACCGACCCGCCGAGACGTGCAAACAGGAAGCGGAGCGTCCGGTTTGCGCTCTACTGTCGGACCCACGGCGACGTTCCCTGGGAAGCCCTCCGCCAGCACCTGGCAGGGCGGTCCCTCGGTTCAACCGCGGTCGCCGTCGTCCGGATGACAGGAGTGCAGAGATGGCCGAAGTTGTGCTGTTCCACCACGTGCAGGGACTCACGGGCGGAGTGCTCGCGTTCGCCGAGGCGCTGCGCGCCGGCGGACACACGGTGCACACGCCGGACCTGTTCGAGGGCTCGCAGCCGGCGACGATCGACGACGGTGTCGCCCACGTCCAGAGCCTGGGTAACGAGGTCATCGACGAGCGCGCCGACCGCGCCGTTGCCGATCTCCCCGAGGGCCTGGTGTACGCCGGCTTCTCCTTCGGAGCCGCCACCGCCCAGCGTCTCGCCCAGACCCGCCCCGGCGCGCGCGGCGCGCTGCTCTACGAGTCCTGCCTTGCCGATCAGCGGCGACTGGGCCGTCGGGCCGTGGCCGGAGGGGCTGCCGGTGCAGATCCACGGCATGGACCAGGACCCGTTCTTCGCGCTGGAGGGCGACATCGACGCCGCCCGCGAGCTGGTCGAGACGGTGGGGTCCGGGCTGGCCGAGCTGTTCGTCTACCCGGGCGACCGGCACCTGTTCACCGACAGCTCGCTGCCGTCGTACGACGCGGATGCGGCGGCGCTGGTGGTGCAGCGGTCACGGGAGTTCCTCGGCCGGGTCGGCTGACTCGGGAGAGTCGCGGGACCTCCCATGACCAGGTACGTGATCGGACCGGACGTCGCCCTTCGCCTGGCGGCCGACCAGGCCGTGATCGGCGAGGAGCACCAGCTCCTGGCTCCGACGCTTCTTCGCTCGCAGCTGCTGACGCTGCTGTACCGAGCAGTGCGACGTGGGGAGATGAGCAAGCAGGACGCCGAGCGGCGGCTCGACTACGTGCGCGGGCTACGGATTCGGCTGCTCGGAGACCGCGTCCTGCAGAGCGTCGCCTGGAAGGTCGCCGACCAGCTCGGGTGGTCCGACACCTACGACGCCGAGTACGTCGCTCTCACCCAGCTCCAGGCAGACGCCTTCATCACGCTCGATCGACAGCTCGCCCAGGCCGTGAAGGACCTGGTGACGGTCGCACCGATCGAGGCGCTGTCCTGATCGAGCGCACGCCATGCGTGACGCCGGCCGACGGGCACCTCCGCCCAGGTACGTCGTACTCGCCCTGGACGGATCAGCCGAACCCGCGCCCACACCCTCGGTGACGGGCACACTGAGAACCTAGGAACGAGGGGGACGCGATGAGCAACGGCAACACCAGCGCCGCCGCCGGCGGAGGGGCGATCTACGGTCTCGGGATCTTCGGAGCCTTGGTGTACTACTGGCAGCAGGCGGACTCCTTCTGGGAGTACGTGCTCGCAGTGTTCCAGGGCCTGTTCTGGCCGGCCTTCATGGTCTACGAGGGCTTCCGTGCCCTGGGGGCGTGACACTCCCGCTGATGCGTGACTCGTCGGCCTTCTCGACCGCCGAGTAGTCCAGTGGTCTCCCGGGCTAGCGACGAACTGCGATCAGGTCGGCGACGGTCGAGGCCCAGACGAAGTAGGCGGCGAGGCCCATGAGCATGGTCAGCGATACGCGCATGCTCACAGCGTCGCCCCCTGAGGAGTCCGGCTGGTAAACCTCCGCGGACGACATTGTGACGCTTCCGATACTTCCTGGGTCTCGCAGTTCGACCGTTTCGTCGGATTGCCGATGAGCAGCGTAAGTTAGCCCCCGTGTTCGCGGAGATGAGCAGCTTCGAAGCCGCGGCCTACGTGCACATGCTCAACCAGGCGCTGGCGCGGCACATGCCGAAGCAGAGGGACCAGCCACCGGTTCGTCTTCCGATGGTTGACTCCTACACCCGTCTCGCCGCGATCCTGCGGCAGTGGGAGCCCGCCGCTTCCGGCGCGGTGCTCCTGCGCGACCACGGCAAGCCCGTGCGCGTCGTCACCGTCGAGCAGCTGCAGGGGAAGGAGCCGTGGCCACCCCGCGGCGTCCTGGCAGCCGACGACGCCACCTGGGTCCTCGAGCAGGACGGTCGGGTCACCCGGCTGTACTGAGCGCGAAGGCTCAGAGCGCCGGTCAGCAGAGTCCCCAGATGCCGCGCAGGTTCGTCTTCGCCTGGCGCTGTGCTCGACGGTACTGAGCGACCCGCTTGAAGGGGTTTTCGTCGTACACGTAGACGCCGGCCCAGCCACGGAAGACCTGGGCCTTGTTGATGTCTCGACTCGTGCTGACCTTGACGACGTAGCGCAGGAGCCGGCCGTAGCGGTCCCTGAGGTCCTGCGTCGGGTCAGGACCAGGCGCGCGCGGTCGCCGAGCGGCAGCAGCTTCTTCAGGCGCCAGCGGTTCCGCGACGACCAGCCACAGACCGCGATCTTCACGATCGGCGCCGACGGGTCGGACCTGCGTCGTTTGACGCCATGGCGGATGAACGCCGGCGACCCCGACTGGTCTCCGACCGGTTCCCTCATCGTCTTCGGTACGCGTCCGTTGCTCGACTTCGGTGACGGCGAGTCGGAGCTCTACACGATGCGGCCCGACGGCAGCGAGATCACCCAGCTGACGAACAACGGAGCGCGCGGACCGCGTGCGACACAGCCTCGATGGACTCCTGACGGTGAGGACATCCTCTACACCCGCGTGCCCCAGCAGGGACTCCCGCGCCACATCTGGCTGCTCTCCGCGGACGGGAAGGCAGACCGGCCTGTTCTGCAGCGCCGCGAGATCTACACGCACCCCGTACTCCAGCCCACGAAGGTGTGCCTTCCCGACTGAGGCGGGCCGGAGGCTCGGCCCGACAGCGGACCTAGCCGGTGCCGCTCGCTCACATCGGTGCGGGGTTCAGGACCTGGTACATCACGTGGTCCCGCCAGGCCCCGGCGATCTTGAGGTACGACGGGGCGACGCCGAAGCGCTCGAAGCCGTTGCGCTCCAGCACCCGCTGCGACCTGACGTTGTCCACCATGGTGCCTGCCTCGATCCGGTGCAGCTTCAGCTCCTCGAACGCAACGCGGATGACCTCGCGCACGGCAGCGGTGGCCAGCCCGCGACCGTTGTGGTCGGCGCTCAGCCAGTACCCCATCCGGCACGACTGGAAGGGACCGCGCACGATCTCGTTGAGGGTGACGCGGCCGACCACGGTCCCCGCCTCGTCGAGGATCACGTGCGGCAGCATCGCCCCTTGCTGGTGCTGGGAGAGGGCGGCCCGGACGACGGCGTGTTGGCCGTCCGCGGTGTAGTAGTCCTCAGTGCGAGCCGGCTCGTACGGCGCGAGGAACTCCCGGTTCGCACGCTGCAGCTCGGCAAGGGCGGGGGCGTCCTCGAGGGTGACGAGTCTGGTGGCGCTCACCGGAGCATGCTCGCATCCGCCGTTGCGGTCGACGCCATGGCGGCAGGCCTCTAGGTCGAGACCGTCCTGCAAGACTCGGGCCATGACCCGGCCGACGACCACAGCCAACGACACGTGCCCCTGCGGCAGCGGTACGCCGTACGGCGCCTGCTGCGGGCCGCTCCACGACGGCAAGGCCGCGGAGACAGCCGAGGCCCTCATGCGGTCGCGCTACGCGGCGTACGCCGTCGGTCACCTCGACTACGTGTTCCGGACCTGGCACCCCCGCACCCGCCCGGCCGACCTATCTCCCGCGCCCGGCCTGACCTGGCTCGGCCTGGAGGTCCTCCGGACGGTCGAGGGCGGCCCCACCGACGACACCGGCGTGGTCGAGTTCCGGGCACGGTTCCGGAGCCCGAGCGGTGAGCAGGTCCTGCACGAGACGAGCCGCTTCGAGCGACGCGGCGGCCGATGGGTGTACGTCGACGGCGACGTCGACTAGGGGAAGGTCCAGCGCATCGACTGAAGCGGCTCCGGGTTGTCCCCGAACCCCTTGTAGAGACGCGAGGCACGCCGGCACTCCCCGCCCACGAAGCAGCGGACCGCCGCGGCGTACCGCGAGCCGATGGGCTGGAGGAGCAGACCGCGGTTCGTCTCCCACTCGACGAAGCCGAAGAAGCTCGGCGGCCGGTAGGTCTCCAGCACCTTCCCGTCGACTCGACGTACCTGGATCACGTTCGGCCCGAGCCCGTCAGCGAGGATGGACGTGGTCACCATGCGCCGACCGTCCGGGGAGAAGAACTGTGGTCGGTCCTGGCACGAGCGCCAGAGCTCGACCGTAGGACGGCGGAGCTCGACCAGCTTCACGCAGTCCTCGAACTCCGACGTCGGGTTGGGGATGCGGACGACCAGCCGGTTCGCGGCGATGTCCGCGCTCGCCGGCCGAGGCACGATCAGGGACCGCCGACCCGTGAGGGGGTCCCACCAGAGCGTGCGGTTCCTGACGCCGGTGACCACCATGCGGCGGACGCCGTAGTCGGAGACCTCCGCGCCGTACGACGCGAACGTCGCCTCGCGGACCAGCTCCCCGCTGCGCGTCCTCACGACGCGGATCCGCGTGTCCGGCCGGTCGAGGGTCACGAGGGCAAGGCGACGGCCGTCGGCCGAGGGGACCGGGGTGGTCCGCTGGCCGAACCGCTGCAGGACGCGCCTGCTGCCGTCCCGGCGCACGAGCATCACCGCGTACCGCATGAAGTCGGGGCCGGCGGTCTGGAGCAGGTAGTCCCTGCCGACGCGTCCGAGCATCCAGAAGTTCGCTACGCCGGGCACCGGGACCCGGAGGTCCCCGTCGACGAGGACCTCCCTCTCGCTGTGCAGCAGGGGCGTGTCCTGGCCCCGCTCGAGCCGGGCGGGGCGCAACGTCGTACCCCTCGGGTAGCCGTCATCGAGGACGTCGCCTGACGACCCCGAGGCAGCGCCGGCGTTCACGAGCAAACCTGGTGCAAGGACCAGTGCGGCGGCCACAGTGGCGATGACGGCTCTGAACATGTGCTCTCCCGGTCTCCTCACCAGTCTCCCGCCGAAAGGCGAGGCGTGTCCGCCGAACCGCGTCGAGCCACCCGCACCCCGTCCCATCGGGTCATGGCGAGAGGCGCTCCGGGGGAACGAGACTCGACGCATGGCCGACCACGACTTCAGCGGACTGCGGGCGATGTTCGTCAACTGCACCCTCAAGAAGTCCCCGGAGCTGAGCCACACCCAGGGCCTGGTCGACGTCAGCAGCGCGATCATGCGCAAGCACGGCGTCGACGTGGAGGTGCTGCGGGCGGTCGACCACGACATCGCGACCGGCGTCTACCCGGACATGACCGAGCACGGCTGGGCGAGCGACGAGTGGCCGGAGATCTACCCCCGCGTCATGGCGAGCGACATCCTCGTGATCGCGGGGCCGATCTGGCTCGGCGACAACTCGAGCGTGACCAAGCAGATCATCGAGCGGCTCTACGCGCTCTCGGGTGAGCTCAACGACCAGGGTCAGTACGCCTTCTACGGCCGCGTCGCGGGATGCCTCATCACCGGCAACGAGGACGGCATCAAGCACTGCGCGCAGAACGTCCTGTACAGCCTCCAGCACATCGGCTACACGATCCCGCCCCAGGCGGACGCCGGCTGGATCGGCGAGGCGGGTCCGGGCCCGTCGTACCTCGACCCCGGCAGCGGCGGACCCGAGAACGACTTCACCAACCGCAACACGACGTTCATGACCTGGAACCTCATGCACCTGGCCGCGATGCTGCGAGGCAACGGGGGCATTCCCGCCTACGGCAACCAGCGGTCGGAGTGGGACGCCGGGGCACGGTTCGACTTCGAGAATCCCGAGTACAGGTAGGGGAATCTCCGCCTTCGTCGTGCCGGCTGTGGGGTCCGTCACGCCCCCGCTCAGGCATCGAATCCGGGCTCTCCGGGGTACGTATCCTTGTCCGCGCATGTCGCGATGACCCCGAAACCAACCCCATGGAGGTTCTGCCCGAGATGGCACTGCTCAACACGGAGATCAAGCCGTTCAAGGCCACGGCGTTCCACAACGGCTCGTTCGTCGAGGTGAGCGACGAGGACCTTCGCGGCAGGTGGTCGGTGGTGTTCTTCTACCCGGCCGACTTCACGTTCGTGTGCCCCACCGAGCTCGGCGACCTCGCCGAGCTGTACGAGGACTTCAAGATGCGCGACGTGGAGATCTACTCGGTCTCGACCGACACGCACTTCACGCACAAGGCGTGGCACGAGGCCTCCGACACCATCGCGAAGGTCCAGTACCCGATGGTCGGCGACCCGACCGGCACGATCACCAACAACTTCGAGGTGATGCGCGAGGGGCAGGGCCTGGCCGACCGCGCCACGTTCCTCATCGACCCCGACGGCATCATCCAGTTCATGGAGATCAGCTCGGAGGGCGTCGGCCGCAACGCCGCGGAGCTGCTCCGCAAGGTGCGGGCCGCGCAGTACGTCCGCGAGCACCCCAACGAGGTCTGCCCCGCGAAGTGGGAGGAGGGCGACGACACCCTCGCCCCGTCGCTCGACCTCGTCGGCAAGATCTGACGCCCCCGACGTCGCAACGTCATACGTCCCGGTCGCTATCGCAGCCGGGACGTATGACGTCCCGCTCCAGCACACCCAGGAGGTCCTCGTGCTCGACTCCGCCCTGTCCCAGCAGCTCGCCACGCACCTGAAGCTCGTCCGGCGACCGGTCGAGCTGGTCGCCTCCCTCGACGGCAGCGCCAAGTCGACCCAGCTCATGGAGCTCCTCACCGAGGTCGCCGCGCTGTCCGAGCACATCACGGTGGAGCGCCGTGACGACACCGGCGACGACGAACGACGTCCCTCCTTCGCGATCGTCCGCGCCGGCACGGACGTCTCG
This sequence comes from uncultured Actinomycetota bacterium, assembly GCA_963701425.1. Taxonomy (GTDB): domain Bacteria; phylum Actinomycetota; class Actinomycetes; order Propionibacteriales; family Nocardioidaceae; genus Nocardioides_C. The sequence goes on from CAVPAG010000009.1 coordinate 127,171, forward strand.
GTGCGCTTCGCAGGCCTGCCGATGGGCCACGAGATGACCTCGTTCGTGCTCGCGCTGCTCCAGGTCGGCGGGCACCCTCCGAACGTCTCCGACGAGGTCGTGGAGCAGATCCAGGCCCTCGACGGTGAGTACCGCTTCGAGACGTTCCTGTCGCTCTCCTGCCAGAACTGCCCCGACGTCGTACAGGCGCTCAACCTGATGAGCGTCCTGAACCCCAAGATCAGCCACGTCGCGATCGACGGCGCGCTGTTCCAGGACGAGGTGGAGGCGCGCGGCGTGATGGCCGTGCCCACCGTGTTCCTCGACGGCGAGCTGTTCGACCAGGGCCGGATGACCCTCGAGCAGATCGTCGCCAAGCTCGACACGAGCAGCACCGAGAGGGCCGCCGAGGAGATCCGCGGCAAGGAGCCGTTCGACGTACTCGTCGTCGGCGCCGGCCCGGCCGGTGTCTCCTCCGCGATCTACGCCGCGCGCAAGGGCATCCGCACCGGCATGGTCGGCGAGCGCATCGGCGGGCAGGTCCTCGACACGATGGCGATCGAGAACTTCGTCTCCGTGCCCTACACCGAGGGCCCGAAGCTCGCCGCCCACCTCGACCAGCACGTCAGCGAGTACGACGTGGACGTGATGGACCTCCAGCGCGCGGCCCGTCTCGTGCCCGGCGGGACGGAGACCTGCACACGGTCGAGCTCGAGAACGGCGCCACACTTCGGGCCCGCGCGCTCGTCCTGGCGACGGGTGCCCGCTGGCGCCAGATCGGCGTGCCGGGTGAGGAGGAGTACCGCAACAAGGGTGTCACCTACTGCCCCCACTGCGACGGTCCGCTCTTCCGCGGGAAGCGCGTCGCGGTCGTCGGCGGCGGCAACTCCGGCGTCGAGGCGGCCATCGACCTCGCCGGCGTCGTCGAGCACGTCACGCTCATCGAGTACGACGACCGCCTCCGCGCCGACGACGTGCTCCAGCGCAAGCTGCGCAGCCTGGGCAACGTCGACGTCATCGTCAGCGCGAACACCACCGAGGTCCTCGGCGACGGCGCCAAGGTCACCGGCCTGACGTACGTCGACCGCGCGACCGGCGAGGGGCACCGGCTCGACGTCGAGGGCGTGTTCGTCCAGATCGGCCTGCTGCCGAACACCGAGTGGCTCGAAGGCTCTGTCGACCTGACCGACCGCAAGGAGGTCGTCGTGGACGACCGCGGTGCGACCTCCGTGCCCGGTGTGTTCGCGGCCGGCGACTGCACGACGGTCCCCTACAAGCAGATCGTCACCGCGATGGGCACCGGCTCGGTCGCTGCGCTGAGCGCCTTCGACCACCTGATCCGCACGTCTGCCCCGGCCGAGGGGTCCTAGCCTCCGTCGCGGTCGTCGTCCGCCTTCCGGGCGGCGCTCTCGATGTCCTCGCCGAGCTGCTCCTCGAGGTGGGCTCGCCGTCCGGTGACGTCCGGAGCGTCGACGAGGTCGGACTCTCGTCGCAGCGCCTCGTTCTCCACCATCTCCAGCGCGGCGATCTCCGGGTGGTGCAGCTCGAAGGCCGGGGACTCCGAGCGGATCCGCGGCAGCGTCACGAAGTTGTGGCGCGGCGGCGGCGAGGAGGTCGCCCACTCCAGCGAGCGGCCCCAGCCCCACGGGTCGTCCACGCCCACCAGCGGCGCACGGGCCGAGCGGTAGAGGTTCCACGCGAACGGCACCATCGACAAGGCGAGCAGGAACGCTCCCACGGTCGAGACCTGGTTCAGGGCGGTGAAGCCGTCGCCGGGCAGGTAGTCGGCGTAGCGACGCGGCATGCCCTCGACACCGAGCCAGTGCTGGACCAGGAACGTCGTGTGGAAGCCGATGAACAGCAGCCAGAAGTGCACCTTGCCGAGCTGCTCGTCGAGCATCCGGCCGGTCATCTTCGGCCACCAGAAGTAGAACCCGGCGAACATCGCGAACACCACGGTGCCGAACACCACGTAGTGGAAGTGGGCCACCACGAAGTAGGAGTCGGTGACGTGGAAGTCCAGCGGCGGCGAGGCCAGGATGACGCCGGTCAGACCGCCGAACAGGAACGTGGTGAGGAAGCCGATCGACCACAGCATCGGGGTGTCGAACGACAGCGACCCGCCCCACATCGTGCCGATCCAGTTGAAGAACTTCACGCCGGTGGGCACCGCGATCAGGAACGTCATGCCGGAGAAGAACGGCAGGTCGACCGCGCCGGTGGCGAACATGTGGTGCGCCCACACGGCCGATGACAGCGCTGCGATCGCGATGGTGGCGGCGACCAGGCCGACGTAGCCGAAGATCGGCTTGCGGCTGAACACCGGCAGGATCTCGGTGATGATGCCGAAGAACGGCAGCGCGATGATGTACACCTCTGGGTGCCCGAAGAACCAGAACAGGTGCTGCCACAGGATCGGCCCACCACTCGACGGGTCGTAGACATGCGACCCGAGCAGCCGGTCGGAGGCCAGCATCAAGAGCGCGCCGGCCAGGATCGGGAAGGCGATCAGCACGAGCAGGCTGGTGACCAGGGTGTTCCAGGTGAAGATCGGCATCCGGAACATCGTCATCCCCGGAGCGCGCATGGTGATGATCGTGGTGATGAAGTTGACCGCACCCAGGATCGTGCCGAACCCGCCCAGGGTCAGGCCCAGGATCCACAAGGTGGCACCGACGCCCGGCGAGTTCACCTCGTTCGACAGCGGCGCGTAACCCGTCCAGCCGAACGACGCCGCGCCCTGAGGAGTCAGGAAGCCGGAGGCCGCGATCAGGCCGCCGAACAGGAACAGCCAGTAGCTGAACATGTTCAGGCGCGGGAACGCGACGTCGGGCGAGCCGATCTGCAGCGGCATGATCACGTTCGCGAAGCCGAAGAACAGCGGCGTCGCGAAGAGCAGCAGCATGATCGTGCCGTGCATCGTGAACATCTGGTTGTAGGTCTCGTCGTTCACGACCTGCTGGCCCGGGAAGGCCAGCTCGGAACGGATGACCAGGGCCATCACTCCGCCGACGAGGAACCAGGCGAACGACGTGACGAGGTACAGCTTGCCGATCAGCTTGTGGTCGGTGGTCGTCAGGACCCGGACGATCTGCTGCCCCAGCGGCCTAGGTGTGGCCGCTGCGGTAGCGGTGGTTCGTGCGGCGGTGGTCATCGACAGCTTGCAGGTTGCGGCGGCTCGGGTCGGTCCCGATCTCGCCAGCGTAGGTCGGGCCGTGCCAGGGGTCCAGGGACTCGTCGGCCCCGTCTCTCCCCCCAAACAGCCCGCCACGGGACGAACGGGGCCACAATGCGGTCATGTCGAGAGTCCCGGCGTTCCTCGCGTTCGCCATCGCCGTCGCCTTCGTGGCCTACCTGGTCACGGGCCGCGGCGGCGGCATCGTCGTCGACGGCCCCGTGGTCGCCCACGACCTCGGGTGGGGTCTGGGCGGCACCTCCGGGATGGAGGCCAGGGTCGGCGGCACCCTCGAGTACGACGGGGAGTGCCTCCTCCTGGGCGGGAACCCCGTGGTGTGGCCCGACGGCACCGAATGGGACGAGCAGGAGCAGGCGGTCCGGCTCGACGACGACTCGCTGGTCCACGTCGGCGACCAGGTCTTCGGGGCCGGCGGCATGGCCCAGGAGGCTCCGGACCGGTCTCCGACCTGGCCGACCACCCCGACCGGCCGTGAGCTGTCCGGCTGCCTCGGCGAGGAAGGCGGCCTCAACGTGTTCAACGCGGACGCGGAGCTCGAGGTCGAGCAGGGGCCCCGCTGAGCAGGGCCCGGGGTCACCACCACCGCGCGCCGAGTACGACGCGGTGCGGTGACCTCCCGTCGCGCGCTTCGGCCAGCAGTGCCTCCACGTCACGACGCGTGTCGGCGAACCGGCCGCTGGCCGACCAGCCCCCACCCGTCGACATGATCGTGTTCCTGCCTCTGACCAGGTGCACGAAATCACCGTTCACGATCGACAGCAGGTGCTTGTCGACCTCCCTGAGGAGGTTGTCGGAACCGTCGTCGCACGCGTCGCACCCGCAGTCAGGCGTGAGCAGCGCGAGCACCGCGGGCTCCCCCGCACCGACGTAGACGGTCGTGTCCGGGGCGTCCGGAGGACCCCAGAAGCCCAGGAGCAGCGGGATCGCGCCGGCGCGGACGGGGCGCAGCCAGATCGCCCGGTCGAGCTCCACGCGAGGTGGCTGGTCGCGCCACACCTGCCCTGGCTCGTCGATCTCCTCCACGGCTGCGAGACCGAGCCGGGTCAGGGCCAGCACCCAGGCGTCCGCTCGTGCCTTGAGGATGCGGTACTTGCCCCAGTCCAGGCACCGGCTGTACTCCTCGTCGAGCGGACCCTCCATGCCTTCGTGCGGGTCCGGCCACGGCGGCGTAGTGGCCCCTGTCGTGACGAAGGCGTCGTCGACCGCCTCGAGGAGCGTCCGGGAGTCCATGTCAGCGCACCAGCGGCTTCGACATCACGCGCTCATCGAGATGAGCTCGACGGCCCCGTCGTCGTCCGCAGGCATGCCGCTCGCCATGCCGACCGGCTCGTCCGCGAGACATGCGATGACGTTGTGCGAAGGGGGTTCGAGCCGCGCCCGCCACCGCGCCTCCAGGTCCCCCTCGCCCTGCCAGTCCGCCAGCGTCGAGCCGAACGCGTACGGCGCCTCCTCCAGCGCCGCCTGGCGAAGAGCCCGCCACAGCGGCCAGTCGTCAGGGGTCAGCGTCCGCAGCTCGATCACGCGAGCAAGGATGCCGGACGGCGACGCGGTGAGCGACCCGGTTTCGCCGACGCGGCCCAGAGAACGGTCAGCCGCAGGCCTGCTCCAGGAGAGCCGTGACCTGTGCCTGAACCTCCGCGGGAGGCACGAGCGGGAGCCGCTTCAGCTCCTCACCGATCCGCAGCGTGAGCCGGAACGCGAACGGCGCGGTGGCCTGGCTGCGCGCATGCTCGTCACAACGGTTCCCAGGTACGACGAGCAGGGGGACCCGGCCGGACCGCTCGCCCGCCGGCAGCGTGGTCGTCCCCGGGAGCTCGAGGTCGTAGAGGACGCTCCCCTGTGCCGAGAGGAGGCTGATGGCCTCGTCGCCGCTGCGCCGGGTCAGCCTGAGGGCGCCCATGACCCCCGTTCCCCGTCCCGGCCCGGTCGTTCGCCAGCGTTCGTCGTACTCGATGGCCACACGTCCCAGGACGAACACCTCGGAGCACGCCCGCCTCCAGATCCGGCGGAGGAGCACCTGGCCCGGCCCCATCAGCTCTTCGACCAAGGAGCGAGCCGTCGACCTCGACGACACCCCTCACCTCGTCGTCGCCGTCGGCGCAGTCGGGCTCGGGCAGCGTGACGGGGAAGTCCACCGTCTGGCCCGGCCGCAACGTCGTGCTCTTCTGCTCGAGGAAGCGGTCGCCGTAACCGGGCCAGTCCAGTCCCACGCCGGTCACCGGCAGGTCGCTACGGCCGGTGTTGACGACGCGCAGCAATCCCTCGTTGGTCCCGACCTGGCTGCTCAGCTGGCTGAAGGACAGGTCGACCGACGGCGCCGGGGCGTCGCCGGCCCCGGAACCCCCCGAGCACGCGGCCACCACGACGAGCGCGCACGCGGCCCCCATCGCCTCGAGCGCTGCCCTCCCCGCCATGTCCACATGGTCCACCCCGCGAATCCGCCGAGCCACCGATATCGGCACAGTCACGCAGGTAACGTCGACCCATGCACGCGGAGGCGCCGACGATCGTGATCGTGGACGACGCATCGGAGGTCCGCCTGCTGGTGAAGACGCGGCTGCGTCTCTCCGGCCGGCTGCGGGTGGTCGGCGAGGGGGCCAACGGCGCGGACGCGGTCGCTCTCGCCCGGGAGCACCGGCCCGACCTGATGCTGCTCGACGTGTCGATGCCGGGCACGGACGGGCTCGAGGCGCTGCCTCAGGTGCTCGCCGCCTCGCCCTCGACCCGGGTGGTCGTGTTCAGCGGCTTCGAGGAGCAGGGGCTGGTGGAGAAGGCCGAGCACCTCGGCGCCGCCGCCTTCATCGAGAAGTCCGCTCCGGTCGACTCCCTGGCCGACCGGCTCCTCGACGCAGCCGCATCCCGCGGCGAAGCCGAGAGCCGCCCTCGAGGAGGCCCCCGAGGAGACGGCCAGTGCCGCGGACCGGCGCGAGCTCTCTGCCGACCAACGTGTCCTCGACGAGCACCTCGAGCGGTTCCGCGAGGTGTTCGAGGAAGCGGCCATCGGCATGGCGACGATGACCCTGACCGGCCGCCTGGTCCGTGCGAACCGCGCCCTCGCCGCACTGGTGCGAAGCACCGCATCCGAGCTCGTCGGAGTCTTCTACGGTGACCTCACCGACGGCCGGGGCGAGCAGGTCACCAGCGTCCTCGACGACATCCAGGAGCACCCCCTCGACGTCGCGATTCTCGAGCACGGCCTCTCCGGCGACGAGGACACGCGCCGGGTGCGTACGACGCTCGCGCCTGTGCGCGACTCACAGGGTCGGGCGCTCTACCTCTTCCTGCAGGTCCAGGACGTCACCGCCGAGCGGGCCGCCATCGAGGAGCTGCGCAAGAGCGAGGAGCGCTTCCGGCTGCTCGTGGAGGTCGTCGAGGACTACGCGATCTTCATGCTCGACCCGACCGGGCACGTCGTGAGCTGGAACAGTGGTGCCCAGCGGACCAAGGGCTACCGCGCCGAGGAGATCATCGGCCAGCACTTCCGGGTCTTCTACCCGCCCGAGGTCGCCGGGCGGAAGCACCCGGAGTACGAGCTCGAGGTCGCCGTGCGCGAGGGGCACTACGAGGAGGAGGGCTGGCGACTTCGCAAGGACGGAACGCGGTTCTGGGCCAACGTCCTCATCACCGCGGTCTTCAACCAGGACGGCGAGCACATCGGGTTCACGAAGGTCACCCGCGACACCTCCGCGCGGCGGCGTCTCGAGCAGGAGCGCGAGCAGGCCGTGGAGGCCCTCGCCGAGGCGAACGCGGAGCTGGAGTCGCTCAACGCGACGCTGCACCAGGTGGCGGAGGACCAGTCCCAGTTCCTCGCCGTCACGGCCCACGAGCTCCGCACCCCCGTCGGCGTGCTCGCCGGTTCCGCCGACATGCTCTCGAAGCACTGGCAGGAGCTCTCCGACGACGACCGCGCCGAGCTCTTCGAGGCGATGGGCACGAGCACCGCTCGCCTCCGCCGACTGCTCGAGGACCTGCTGACCGCCTCTCGCCTGGAGCGGAGCGTCCTGCAGATGAACCCGGAGGAGGTCTCGGTCGCGGACCTGGCGGACGACGCTCTCGCGAGGTCCAGGAGGACGCACCCCGACGCCGAGATCCTCACCGACGTGTCCCCCGGCCTCACCGTGTACGTCGACCGCGACCGGCTCGCCCAGGCGCTGGACAACCTGATCGCCAACGCGCTGCGGCACGGGGCCCCGCCCGTCACCGTCGCAGCGCGCGCACGGGACACCGAGGTCGAGATCCGGGTCAGTGACGAGGGGCCCGGCGTCGCCGAGGCGATGCGGCCCCGGCTCTTCGACCGGTTCGCGACCGGTCGCAACCAGGGCGGCACGGGGCTGGGTCTCTTCATCGTGCGCGAGCTCGCCCGCGCCCAGGGCGGCGACGCGACCTACGACCCCCCGTCCACCGAGGCACCGGCCGGGGCGTTCGTGATCACGCTGCCCACCTCGGGGGAGCCTGCCCGAGCGTCGGGGGACGTGGGCTAGCACCGACGAAACAAAGGTGGTGGTGCTTAGGGACTAGTCCTACGCTGCCAATATGACCATTCGCGTCCTACTCGTCGATGACGTGGTGGACGTGCGCCGACTTGTCCGTACCTCGCTGCGCTTCCGCGGGGGCTTCGACGTGGTCGCCGAAGCCAGCGACGGCGCGGAGGCGGTCCGGCTCGCGGAGTCGCTCCGCCCCGACATCGTCGTGCTCGACCTCGGCCTCCCCGACATCGCCGGCCACGAGGTCCTCTCCCGGATCCGCGAGGCCTCCCCCGCCTCGAAGGTCGTCGTCTTCTCCGGGATCGACACCGCCGATGGCGCCTGGATCGTCAACCAGGTGGACGGCTACGTCCTCAAGGATGCCGAGCTCGACTACCTCGTGGACCTCCTCGTCTCGGTCGGCCAGCCGCCCGACTCCGAGGCCACTCTCGACCTCCCCCACGCGCTCACCAGTGCAGCCGCCGCGCGGCGCTTCGTGACCGAGAGGGTCACCGACTGGGGTCTCGACGACCTCCTCGACGACGCGCTCCTCGTCGCGAGCGAGCTCGCCGCGAACGCCGTGACCCATGCCGACTCGCCCTGCCGGATCCGCCTCTCGGTCAACGCCGCCACCCTGCGCATCGACGTCATCGACACCGGCGCCGGCACCCCCGAGCCCCAGCCGACGAGCTGGACGGAGGAGCACGGGCGGGGTCTCCACCTTGTCGACGCCCTCACGACCGCCTGGGGCCTCGAGATCGTCCCCGAGGGCAAGCTCGTGTGGGCCGAGCTCCCGCGGCCCATGACGGGTCTCGCGCACCACCAGCACCGCTGACCTGGGCGGACCCGCGCCGCCGGCGCCGGCCTCAGCAGCCCGGGTCCTGCTCCGGGTGCCTCGGGCAGTTCGCGGTCCAGTTCGGCTCGCCGCCGTGGACGTCGACGATCTGCCCCGTCTCGAAGAACCGCAGCTTCGCGAGCAGCGCGACGTCGTCCTTGCGCGGGTCGCTGTGCGGGTCCTGGCCGAGGTACCACGGCGGGACGTTGCCGTTCGGCGGCGTCGGGTTGCCCGAGTCCCAGTAGACGAGGGCCGACCCGCTCGGCGCCGTCAGGACCCCGTCGTCGCCGGCCACGAACGGCGAGAACCCGTACGGCGTCGCCGCCGCGCCGGTCGCGTAGGCGCGCTCCCAGTGCCGCCCCGGGGCGAGTGCCGTGCCGAGGAAGTCGGCGCCGATCGTGCGGCCCTCGACCTCGGCGGCGATGTTCGCCACCTGGTAGTCGCCGAACGCGACCTCGAGCAGCACCTGGTGGGCCGGCGTGTTCGGGTAGGGGTCGCTCGTCATGTGGTGCGCGTAGCCGTTGCCCTCGCCGCGGTCCCACAGCATCTGGATCAGCGCGAACAGCACCTGCTGCTCGACCTTGTCGGGGTAGGCGGTGTACAGGAACGAGGCGTACGCCGGGAGGCCCGGGTCCTCCGGGTCGAACAGCTCGCCCTCCCAGTCCACGGACCGGTTGAGCAGGGTCGAGTAGTTCATCCCCGGCACGCCGAGCACCGACCTGGTGAAGTCCGGGGCCAGGGCGGTCAGTGCCCCGCCGAGGATGCCGCCCTGGGAGTTGCCGTCGTAGACGAGCGCGCTCGTGTCGAGCAGGGGCTCTCCGGCGGGCCCCTGGAAGGCCGGGTGGGCGGCGAAGCCGTCGTCGTGGACGAGCGCGCGTCCGACGTACATGAAGTTGAGGAAGCCCTGCTGGCTGCGGTCGGGCAGGGACGCGAAGTACGACATGTCCTGGAGCGCCAGGCCGACGTTGGTGATGTCCTCGGTCGCCATGCCGATCCAGTCGACCCCGCACGCGGCGTACCCACTGCGGCGCAGGTCGCCCGAGGAGCTGCCCGTCGCCTCGTTGCGGGAGCCGAGCAGGCCGTGCCCGTACAGCATCGGCCTGACGCTCGGCAGGTCGGTGCGGAACCGGCAGACGAACTCCGCCTCGGTCGTCGGGACGGCGGGGTTCTGGACCGGCGTCGCCGTCGGGCCGGACCGTTCGGCGCCGTAGAAGAAGCGCGACTGCGGCACCACGAGCCCGACGCCCTCGACCTCGGCGGCCTCGTCCTGCGGACCGGTGAGGTAGTTGGGCACGGTGACCGACCCGTGGACGGTGCGGACCTCCTGCTGCGAACCGTTCTCCGTGACCGTCTCGTCCACGACCTCGGTGACGGTGAGCTCCGGGGAACGCCCCTCGACCGTCGAGTCCGCCAGGTCGGTGTCGCCCAGCTGCGCGAAGGCGTCGTCACGGATCGCGAGGGCACGACCGGCGAGGTTCTCGGCCGAGGCGACGTGGAAGTCCCAGGCCAGGTAGAGGTCCGACACCTCGACGCCGCGTGAGGCGAGACGCGTGAAGATGTCGTCGTACCGCGCCTGCCGGTCCGCGGGGTCGAGGTCGGCGGGAGCGGGGAACCGGCCCGGCCCGCACGCACGGAGCAGCCCGCACCTGGCGACGAACCCGTCCCTCAGCGCAGCGAACGCCTCTCCTGCTTCGATGGCCCCGCCGTCCGCGTCGGTGAGGTCACGGAGCGCGACGATGTAGCGGTGGCCCTCCTCGAGGTTCACCAGCGGCCGGACGATGAGCGTCCGGTCGGCGCCCTGCTCGATCGTGGCGGCGTTCTCGTCGAGCTCCGCCCAGTAGGGATGACGCTCCCCCGTGTCGGCGTCGAGCAGCACGATCGGGGCCTTGCGTGCCAGGGAGAGCGCCGGGTCCTCGATGAGCGCGTCGGCCCGGTCGTCGCGGACCGTCCACGGGTCGTCCGGCGTACCGAGCCCGGTCTCCGGCGTCGGGTCGAGGCCGAAGGTCCGCACGAGGTCGAGCCCCGGGACGACCGTGAGCATCGGCGAGCCGGGCGAGAACCCGTCGTTGAAGTTCCACTCCGTGGGGTCCACGGGCTTGCCGTAGACGTTGCGCGGCATCTCCCACAGGCTCAGGTCGACGCGCCGCCCGGTCGGGGTGCTGTCGTCCGGCGTGGTGAACGTGTCGTTGGGGAACGGCAGCAGGCAGGCCCGGGGATCCAGCGCGTCACAGCTCCCGGCCGCGGTGAGCGGTGCCGCGAGCGGGTCGTCTGCCGAGGCAGGCGACGCGAGCAGAGGTACGACGGGCAGCGAGACGGCCAGGATGACCGCAGAGGCGATGAGCCGGAGGCGCACGGGGAGAGTCCTTCGAAGTCGGGCCCTCCCCGGCGGCAAGTCTCAGGACGCCGGCGCCATCCGTCAAGAGCTACGGCGTCGGCCAGTAGCCCGCCTGGTAGGTGACCTGCGACAGCGCCGCCTGCCCCGAGGTGTTGGGGTGGAAGTAGTCCCAGCCCGACAGCTGGCTGAGGGTGAACGGGTAGCCGAACACCGCACCCCCGTCGTACTTGCAGAAGGTGTAGGTGCCGCAGACCTCGGCGAGCTTCGCGTTGTACGCCTTCACCCTGTCGCGCACCCGGGCCCGCCGGTCCACGTCTGCCTGGTCGGTCGACAACGGCCGCGCCAGCATCGACTGGCAGATCCCGTAGGCGGACCAGGCTGCCCGCGCCGAGGAGCTGTTCTTGCCGACGTTGTAGAGGCGCATCAGGTTCGGGATGCTCGCCACGAGCACCTTCGGCTGGGGCGTCTGCGTGGCCAGCGTCTTCATCGCGGTGTCGAAGGACGCGGCGAAGTCGGCGACCGGGGTCATCTGCCCCTCGGTCTCGGTGCACGCGTCGTTGGCGCCGATCAGGATCGTGACGTACTCCGTCCCCTGCGCCACCGACTTCGTCGCCTGCCCCGGGAGCTCGCGGACCTTCGCGCCGGTGCGGGCGTTGTTGAAGGCGTTGCCCTGGAGGCGGCCGTTCAGGGCGACCAGCCGCTTGTAGTGGCTCTTCACCGTGGTGTTCGTCCCCGTCGACCAGGAGCGGTCCGGCCAGTCCGAGAACCAGCCCGAGGCGTTGAAGCCCCGGGTGATCGAGTCCCCGAGCGAGCTCATCGAGCTCGGGTAGTCCGTGCTCGCCGCCAGGGTCGCCTTGCGCGCGGCCTCGGCCGGGCCTGCGGCGACCAGGGCCATGAGGACGGCGACGAGCGTGGCGGTGAATGCTGCGAGGCGTTGTCTGCGCATGATGTCTCCCTCGTATGGCGCGACTCTCCCGAGACCTCTCAAAAGGGACGTTAGTGAGCACGGGTCACTTCCGCCAGGGCAGAAGGTCCGCGGACGGGCGCCATCCCGTCAGCGCACGACGACGATCGCGTCGACCTGCACCGGCCGGTCCGTCACCTGCACGACGCGGACCGCCCCGCTGAAACCGCGTGTCGCCGGCAGCATGACGAGCACCCGCCGCACGAACGGGCCGTTGAAGGAGATCCGACCGAGCCGCCGTTCGCCCCCTCACGATCGAGTACGTCGCCGGCTCGTCCTCGTGGATCTGACTGCGGTCGTGCATCAGGTACGTCGGCGTCGCGCCGGAGATCTCCATGTAGCGCACCGCCGACTCCCACCGACGTGGGAGGTCGGCACCCGCGGTGAACGAGTCCGCAGCGAAGGCCGGCGCCAGCGCGAGAACCGGGAGCGAGGAGACGAGGAGGGCTGCAGCCGTCAGGGCAGCGCGCCGAAGAGGGGCAGTGTGCGACATCCCGAGATGAACATGGGTCGCGCCCGTCGCGACATCCACCTCGAGCGTAGGCCAGCCTGCGGTCGGTGCGCGTAACTTTTCGGCCAATATCGGACACGCGCCACTGGTCCAACGCGCCATAACCAACCACCCCGGCGGTCGTTCTCTGTGACGCGGGGCACAACGACGGACCAGGGACCGACCATGACCAAGCGCGCTCTCCAGGCAGCGGTGACAGCCGTCCTGGTGCTTGCGCCGTTCCTGGGCGTCCTGCAGACGGGTCGTGCGGGGTCCGAGCCCGGGACGGCCCGTCCTGTGGGCCTGCTCGTCGGGGCTGCCAAGACCTCGATCCGGCCCCGGCCCGAGGAGTACGCCGGCACCTGGGAGACCGACCCTGCCGCGTGCCGCACCCTGAGCCCGGACTTCCTGCAGCAGATCGGCACCACGCCCCAGGACGCCGCCCACCTCGCGCACGCCGGCACCCCGTGGCCCGAGAACCCCGACTGCATCTACCAGGGCGGCTTCGGCATCGGCCCGATGAACCCGGTCTCCTCGTTCGACAGCGAGCTCGGACTGTGGGTCCGCGCGGTCGCGATCGGCGACGGGGAGGACACGGTGGTGCTCACCGTCGTGGACGGTGAGGGCTGGCTGTGGGACTACGCCTCCAAGTGCGAGCGGTGCGGCGCGAAGCAGCTGACCGAGGACCTCGGCGCGGAGCTCGGCATCGACCCCGCCGGCATCGTCCTCGCCGCCACCCACAGCCACGCCGCCCCGGACTTCATCGGCGGGTGGGGCTTCGTCCCGGACTGGTACATGGAGCAGGTCACCGAAGCCATCCGTCGTACCGTCCGCGAGGCGGTGCACGACATGGAGCCCGCGGTCCTCGAGGTCGGGGAGGTCGCGGCGCGGCCCTTCAACCGGGAGCGCCGCGACACCTACCGCAGCGCCGAGGAGCAGCAGGTCGGCTGGCTCCGGGCCTACGTCCCGGGTGAGCCGGACCGGCGTGGGCGCACCGAGGCCCCGCGCGTCATCGCCACCCTGGGGGCGTACGCCGCGCACCCGGTCAGCAAGGGGACCAACGGCGGCGTCGCCCACCCGGACTGGCCCGGCGCGTTCGAGCACCGGCTCGAGGAGCGGTTCGGCGGGGTCGGCCTCCACTTCATGACCGGGCTCGGCAACATGTCACCGGCGGGCGACACCGCGCGGGGGGTCGCGGAGCTCCTGCCGGAGGTCGGCACCGGCACACCGGTCCAGACCGCCGAGGTCTCCGCCCGGCGTGAGCTGTGGCAGCAGCCCGCCACCAACCTGCCCCTCACCTCGCTCGCCGTCCCCGGGTTCTTCGACCGGCGGATCGACCCGGTCCCCGCGTCGGTCAGCGTCGGGAAGTCCGAGACCGCGCCGTGCTCGTCGTCCTCGCCGGTGTCCGCCGAGGTGGCCGCCGGGGCGATCCGGATCGGCGAGGAGCTGGCCATCACGACCGGGCCCGGAGAGCTCTTCAGCAACCTCACGAACACGATCAAGGAGAAGAGCCCCGCCGCGGTCACGCTGCCGCTCGCGCAGGCGAACGACGCGCTCGGCTACCTCCCGCAGTCCTTCGAGCTGAGTCCCGTCGGGCAGCAGGGGCTCGGCTTCGTCGCCGGCGGGGTCGTGCTGGTCAACTACGAGGACTCCTACGCCATCGACCGCTGCTTCGGGGACGCGGTCCTCGAGAAGACGCTCGGTCTCCTGGGAGGCATGTGATCGAACCCAGGAGCGAGGCGACCTAAACATCGGGTGACAGGCGGTCCAGACGTCATTGCACGTTTTGTCCGGTTGACGGAGACTCCTGCCCTAGAGCCGTGAGTTGGGTTACATCTCACGTCCAGTGGGCATAACTCCATACGTCCCTAACCGTCGGCACGGGGGTACCGGCAACGTCGCCCGCTCGGGCAGGTGAAGATCCGTGACACAACACGAACACCCCTTCCACTACTACCGCTCACCGGCGGAGATCCGGGATGTGCAGTTCACACATCGGATCCGTGGCGTCGATGAGTACGAGGTCGCCGAGTACCTCGACCTGCTCGCCGACCAGGTCCACGCCACCGACCTCGAGATGTCGAGGCTGCGCGAGGAGAACGAACGCCTCCGGGAGGAGAACGGCCGGCTGCGCGCTGTCGACAACGACCGCGTCGTCGTCCCGCCGCCTTCCCGCGCCGACGTCGACGTGACCCCCCAGGCGGCAGCCCTGCTGCTCAACGCGCAGCGGGCCGCGGACGACCTGGTCGAGGAGGCCGTCCGCCGGGTCAAGGAGATGATGGCCGTCGCCCGGGCGGAGAAGAACGTGATCCTTCGCAACGCGCAGGAGGCCGCCGCGGCGATCCTGATGGAGGCCCGCGAGAGCCCGCCTTCGGCGGGCTCGTACGTCTCCACCCACAAGAGGACCTGGCAGCTCGACGGGCAGGCAGCCGTGTAGACCGTGACCGCCTCCCCGATCTCGACCATCTAGACCCTCACCCCTGAAGGAGCCTCGGTGGCCTCTCACCTGCGCGGCGTTCGCTCCCTGGACGAGCAGGCCGCGGGTCGACACTCAACCGTTCCAGGACGGACTGCGCCGACGGACTCGACTCCCTTCGAGGAGCCGAGTCCCGCGGCCTTCGCCGTCGTGCTGTACTTCGACGACTTCACCGAGAAGCGGGTCCGCCAGGCCTGGGCGGCGCTCGACCAGTACGGCGTCCCCTCGGCGGGGACCACCTACGAGGAGAGCTACCGCCCCCACATCACCCTGGCGATCGTGAACACGCCCTATCCCGAGCAGGCGGCGGCCAGGCTCCGCACGCCCCTGGCCAACGTCTCCGGGCTCCCCGTCTCCATGACGTCGCTCGGCTTCTTCCTCACCAACAAGGCACCGGCGTACCTCGCGGTCGCACCGACCACGGCCCTGCTCCGGCTCCACGACAGCGTCCACTCGGCTCTCGGGGCCATGGAGACCTGGTCCTACTACCGGCCCGGGAACTGGATGCCGCACTGCACGCTGGCGATGGACGTCGCGTGCCAGACGACGGTCGCCGAGGCGCTCGGCGAGACCCCGCTGCCGATCCACGCCACCATCGGCTCGGCCCACATGGTCGAGCTGCCGAAGCCCTCCGGTCCCGCACTGGCGCCGGTGCAGACGCAGAAGCCGACCCCGATCAGGCGGGTCGGCTCGCACCGCCTCCCGGTCGACGAGCCGGCACAGCCCCGCAGGCCCCGCCGCGAGCCCGGGCGCCGCCGCCGCGCCGTCTGACTGGGTGTGTGCCTGTTGCCCGACGACACGGGCCATGTCGTGGGAGTAGTCCCGTGATGTTCAAGCAGTACAAGGCCCCTGTACGCACTGTCGCTGATGCGGTACCACGTGTGGCCCTGGGACCGCCCGGTCAACAAGACGACCGTGAGCCTGGAGCGCCAGGGCGGAGTGTCCTACCTGCGGGAGGTTCTCGACCTGGACCCATGGACCGGGGCCGACGGCGAGAAACCCACCGGGCCGGTCAACAGGGCCAGCTAACCCGGGCAGCACCGGGCGTTCAGGCGACACCTAGCCCCCGCCGGCGGCGATTAGGCTGCCTCCGTGTCGGTTTCACTGAAGTATGCCGTCGTGGAGCGCGAGCGCCGCTACCTGCTCGCGAGTCTCCCCGACGGCGTGACGAGCACGAAGCAGATCGTTGATCGGTACGTGACGGGAACGCGTCTACGGCTACGGGAAGTGCGGGAGGACGACGCGGGAACCGTGATTCGAAAGCTCGGGCACAAGGTGCGTCTCACCGAGGGGCCGGCCGCTGTCGCTTGTACGAACTTCTACTTGGACGATCAGGAATGGGCAGTCCTCGCCGACCTGCCCGCACGGCTTCTTCGCAAGACACGGCACATGGTGCAGCGGGACGGGCTGGTCATTGCGATCGACGAGCACGAGGACGGCACGCTCATCGCGGAGATCGATGACGGTGATCAGCCCTCACAGTCCGTTCCCGATTGGCTCGACGTCGTGGCAGACGTCAGCGATGACGAGCTCTGGACGGGCTCCCGGCTCGCACGCTGAACACCTAGGAGCGAACCGATGCCACGCGACAGCGACATCCCCGACGCGTTCGACGTCTACACGGTCGTGGTCCTGCGACGGCCGGCCGATGCCCCGCAGATGTCGGACCAGGAGCTCGACGCGCTCCAGGCCCGCCACCTTGCCTACCGCGCCGAACTCGGGCGGCGGGGTCTGGTCGTCGCGAACGGGCCGTTCGCCGGGCAGAGCGACCCGTCGTACCGTGGGCTGTCGATCTTCGCCTGCGACCCTGCCGACGCCGCACGGCTGTCAGACGGCGACCCATCCGCTCACGGCAGGATGGCGCTTTCACCATCAGCGGTTGAGCTTTCACGCGAAGCGGCACAGGTCGTTCAGGGGTCACGCCTCTCTATGCCCCACTCGGACCGACTGACATGGGGGTCTGCCTCCGGGCTTGCGAACGTCCAGTGTGTCCTACCTGCCGCTTCCACGGTGAGCGTCGCGATGGCCGGTTCCGCCAGAGGTCGGTAGGGCAGCAAGCGAAGCACTGCGATCGCCTGATCGACCGGGAACCAGCGCGCCTCTTGGACCAACCGATCGGGATCCTGCACTCGCAGGGTCGGGTCATCGACTTCGACCTCGAAGTTCCAGGACTGCACTTGACCGCCGTCGATCATGACCGAGGTCGTCGTCCGTAGCCGGAGGCTGCGAGAAGGCACTACCAAGCCGGTCTCTTCAGCGAGTTCCCGTGCAGCCCCTTCGGCCGGCGTCTCGTGCGCTTCGATCATTCCACTCGGAACGTTCCAGAACTCGCCGCCCCAACGCCCATGGCTCTCCCGGACAAGGATGACCTCACCGTTGTGGTGGGCCAGAACTCCTGCGAAACGCCGTTCGGAAGGCAAGGTCATGGAACAGATCCTCTAGGAGTCGACGCCGTCGCGGGAGTGTTCGCTGGAGCTCCCCCGTGATCGACTGGGTGCCATGATTCTGCTCAGTCTCGGTGGCCGACGATCAACCGCCGCATGAGCCGGTAGATCGAGAAGACCCAACCCCCGCCCCCGGCCAGAGACTGCTCGGCAAGGAACTGGGCATTCGGGTCGGGCCCGGTCGTGGGAATGTGCGGATGCCTCTGACTCCGCGCGTACTTCTTGGCCGCCTTGCGGTCAGGATTCGTGCGGCGTGGCGTGAGACCGCTCATGGTTTCTCTCCTAGGAAGCGAGGACAGGCAGATCCTCGGCGTGGTCGACGCGCTCGGTTCCGGAACATCGGGGCAGCACATGGGCAAGCGATGGTGCTCTGCCCGGGTCAGGGTATGACGCGAGCCTGAGGTCCGATTCGCGAATCAGCGCGGCGGCCACGAAAGGGCAGGCTGCACCCCGCACCGGTCACGCGAGCTCGGAGAGGACCGGCGGAACCTGTGGCGGGAGCTCGCGCGCCAGGAAGCCGACCCTTCCGATCGAGGACGCAAGTCGTTCCCCGGCCCGGGCATGGAGGTAGGCACCCCACACCGCCGCCTGCGCCGGCTCGGCGCCTCGGGCGAGGAGACCGGCGACGACACCGGCCTGCACGTCACCGGATCCGGAGACCCCGAGCCCTGGTCCCCCGCCCTGGACGACCCAGGCGTCGCCGCCCGGTGTCACGACGAGCTTCTCCGTGCCGCCGCAGAGCACGACCACGTCGGAGCGGCGTGCGACGTCCGCCGCCGCGTCGTACGGGTCCTTCTCGACCTCGGACTCGTCACACCCGGCGGTCCGGGCGAGCTCGGTGGGGTTCACGGTGAGCACGACGCGGCCCGTCAGGTGCCGCAGGCCCTCGGGGTGCTCGGTGAGGTACGCCGAGGCGAGGGCATCGACGACCAGCGGCTCGGAGAGGTTCGGGGCGACGGCGACGAGGAGCCGCACCGACTCCTGCGGGTCCATGAAGCCGGGACCGACCAGGACGGCGTCGGCCCCCTCGGTGAAGGAGACCACGTCCGCGGCGGCGTCGACGGTGATGCTCCCCCCGCGCGACGCCGGGAGCCCGACGACCATCGCCTCCGGCACGGAGACTGCCAGGCTCGCAGCGACCGCCTCGGGCGTCGCGAGGGACAGCTTGCCTGCGCCTGCCCGGAGCGAGGCCTCGCCGGCGAGGAGGACCGCCCCCGGCGTGGTCGCCGTGCCGCCGACGACGGCCAACGCGCCGCGCGCGCTCTTTCCGTCTCCCGGCTCCGGAAGCGGCCACTCCCGCAGGGTCAGCGGGGTGACGACGGTGGGCTCAGGCCCGCTCACGGTCGTCCTCGGAACCCTGGGAGGCCTCGTCGGTCACCTCGGCTGCCCCGTCGACGGCGGCCGTGTCGGCGAAGCGCACCAGCTCGAACCTGTCGGCCTCGCGGCGGTAGGTGGTGACCGAGGCGTTCGGAAGGTGCTCGCTCCGGTCGACCTCGAGCAGCCGCTCCTCGGAGAGCCCCTCGAGGACGTAGCGGAAGGTCATGATCACCGCCTGGTGCGAGAAGAGACAGACCCTCGCGTCGTCGTACCCGAACCGCAGGTCGTCCAGGAAGCTCCGCACCCGCAGCGCGACGTCGCACCAGCTCTCGCCGCTCGGCGGCTGGTAGTAGAACTTGCCGAGCTTCTTGCGGCGCTCGGCCTCCTCGGGGTAGCGGGTGCGGATGCCAAGGCCGGTGAGGCCGTCGAAGATGCCGAGGTCCCGCTCGCGCAGGCGCTCGTCGTGGAGCACCTCGAGGTCGAGGCCGGCGACCACGCGCTCCGCGGTCTGCAGTGCCCGGCGGTACGGCGAGCTCACGACCACGGTCGGGTGGACCGAGTCCTCTTGCGACGCGAGCCACTTCCCGACCGCCTCCGCCTGGGCGAGCCCGATGTCCGAGAGCTCCACGTCGGCGTCCCGGTGCTCGAGGTCGAGCTCCTCCGCGCCGGCCTCCTGGGCACGGGCGTCGGCGCGGTTGCCGACGCTGTGGGCGTGCCGCACGAGCGTGAGCGAGGCGGGACCGGAGGTCCACAGGGGCACGGCCATCAGAGGGCGGCGACGCCGATCGCGAGCATGACCAGCAGGCCGATCGCGATGGTGGCGATGAGCCAGGTGGCCATGGGTGCTTTCTTCTTCTCGGTGTTGTCGACCATGCCTCCGGTGTACCCCCGAGGCGCGGTTTCACAACAGGGTGCCCCTCGGGCCGGGGCTAGACCGGGTCGAGCCACCACGGGCTCGTGTAGGCGATCCCGAGGTCGTTGCACGGGTGGCCCTCGGGACCCGGTGTCGCGTTCGGCTGGGACGGGTCGCTGATCCGCAGCACGACCCAGTCGCCGTCCGCCGCGTCGAGCGGGACCCGGAAGCGGACCACGTCGCCCACCACGAAGGGCACGACGTCCACCACGGCCGGCGCGTCAGTGCCCGGTCTCAGCACCTGTGCGTGCAGGGTCCGCCCCACCCACGACTCGTCGCGCTCCAGGTCGAGCGCGAACGTCACGACGGCCGCGTCGACGGGCAGCACCCCGCCCATCCGGACCTCGGGCCGCTGCGGGTCGTACGTCGCGGTGGCGTCGAGCCTCAGGCCGGAGGTGCGCGTCGCGAAGAACCGGCGGGCCCGCATCGCGGCGAGCACACCTGCACGTGAGTGCTCCTGCACCCACAGACCGGTGCGCCCCTTCCCCTCCGGGAAGCCCCAGTCGGTGCCGTGCTCGTCGGTGACACCGGTCAGGCCGGTCCGCCATCCCGCGTTGAGGCAGGCGCACAACGGTGAGGGCCGGCCGTCGACGTACCCCTCGAAGAGGTAGTCGTCACGGCGGTTGAACATCTCGAGGCTGACCATCTGGTCGCGGACCGCGGAGTCGAAGCGGAACTCCTCGAAGCGGCCCGGCTCGCGGCCGGGGTGGTTGAAGCCGGCGATGCCCTCGGCCCCGCCGTCTCCCAGGCCGACGAGGTTCGTCTGCCGCGCGAGCCAGCGGTAGAGCGGCCCCATCTGGCCGAGGTCGACCACGTCGGTCCACTCGTCGGTGAACCACACGTTCACGTGCCCCAGGGTCGGCTCGGACCACTCGAAGCCCCGCATCGCGGTGAATGCCCCGGGGCGGTCGGCCCCGTCCGCGAGGACGCCGGTGCGCTCCCAGCCCTCGCGGGTCAGCCCGCCGAGCTGGCTGTAGCCGGCCGGCATCGCCGCGGTGAGCGGGTCGCCGAGCAGGTGGTCGGACAGGGTCGCGTGGTCGGTGAGCGCGGCGACGTCGAGACCCGCGGCACGCATCGAGACGAAGGCGTCGTCGGGGTTGCCGTCCCCGTCGGAGAGCAGGGTGTGGTTGTGCAGGTCGGCGTGGACGAGCGTCGTACCGCTGCTGATCCGTGAGGTGCGCAGCGCTCCCGTGCCGGGCGCGGCCACGCTCGCGCGAGCGGCGCCGAGGGCCGGCCGCGGCAGCCCGGCGAGCAGAAGGCTCCCGGCAGCGGTGCCCAGGACGGTGCGCCGGCGGAGCCCGCCCACGTCGTCGAGGGCAGGTGCCGCGGGGGCCTCGGGGTTGTGGTCGTTGCACATGCCCTCCCAACGACCGGACCGGTCCAGGGTTACCGGCCACGTAACCCGCAAAGTAAAGCGGAGTTATGGGTTCACCACCCATACAGCGCCCCGCGAGGACGCACTCAGCAAAGGTTCTCGACCTTGACCGCACACCGAAGGTCACGACGGCTCACCGCCGCCTGGATCAGCCTCCTTCTCCTCAGCCCGCTCACCCTGCTGGCCGCTCCGGCGATCGCCACGCCCACCACCCCGGGTGCGACGCTCGCGTCCGCCGCGGAGACGCAGGCTGCCACCGCCAGCGCCTCCGGCTTCCTCTTCTACATGTACCCGCTCTCCGCGCTCGGCGAGCAGGCCTGCACCGGCGTGGGGAGGAGCGTCTCCGACGCGCCGTACTTCGCGTCGGACGACTGCGGGTTCGCGGCGTTCACGCTCAGTGGCACCGCGACGAAGGTCGAGGCCAAGCTGTACGTCGACGACGAGACGACGCCGTTCGCGACCGCCCCTGTGACGGGCAGCGCCGGCGACTACCGGGCCGCGCTGAAGCCGACCGCCGAGTGGAAGGCCGGTGTGGTGCGCATGGTCGTCCTCGCCGACGGCGTGCCGGCCGGTGAGGCTACCTTCGGCTACAACCTGCTCGAGGCGAGCATCGACCAGGTCAAGGCGGTGAAGGCCGGGGCACCGATCCCGGTGACCGGCGAGATCGTCCAGCGCAACTCGAGCGCCGCCGGCGCCGAGGACGCAGGCGTGCCCGCCACGTTCACGTTGCAGGTGACCGACCCGCGGGGCCGGACGATCCACAGCGCCCCGGTCACGGCGACGGACGACGGCTCCTTCTCGGCCGAGGTCCCCGGCTCGGTGACCCGGGACGTCTACGCCACCGCGGCCACGGGCTTCCGGACCCTGCTCGGGCTCCGGGCGCACGACGCGAGCTACAGCGACCCGGACCTCGGGGCCTGGAAGGCTGCGGAGGCGGGCGCCGGATCCGCCGCCGTGCTGAGCCCCCCGACCACGCTGCAGCTGCACAACAGCTTCGTCTCCTCGGTCGGCTGGGTGAAGCCCGGCGACAGCTACCCCTCGCGGGTCACCCTGACCAACGCCACCGACCGTGACTGGTCCGGCGTCTCCGTGACCGTGCCCGCGCCGGCCGGCACCACCTTCACCCAGACCAGGCCCGGTGCGTCGTCGGGCACCGCGACCGTCACCGGCGGCAACGTGACCTGGACGGTCGGCAGCGTGCCCAAGGCCGCCGCCGACGGCACCCCGACCGTGCGCACGCTCGTGCTGGAGGCCGAGGCCGACACCCTCACCGAGGACCCCGAGGTGGTGTGGAAGAACCTCTCCTCCACCGCGACGCTGGTGCTCGACGGACAGGCCCAGGGCGTCACCTCCGAGAGCCGCGGGCCGCGGGTGATCCCGCCGTCGGCGAAGTACGACACCGCCCGCTACGGCGACCGCCCGTTCCCCGTCGTCCCGGTCGACTACCGCGACCGCAAGCACCAGGACTCCAACTCCGGCGACGAGCTCTCCGACGTCATCAACTCTCCCGAGGTCGAGGGCTCGACGTTCAACCTCTTCCAGGAGATCTCGCTCGGCCAGCTCTTCCCGAACGGCACCGTCCCCTCGGCCGGCGTCGCGACGAAGGACTTCACCTACGGGCCAGGCTTCGACTTCACGAGCCCCGAGCCCCAGGGCACCTGCACCGGACTCACCACCGGCTCGGACGCGGCGGGCACCCCGCTGCACCCCAGCCGGATCGAGGACGGCTTCTACCAGCTCCCCGGTGACACCGCCTACTACGGCGGCGACCGGTACGGCTCGGCCGTCGTCGGCGCGGCCGGGGGTGTCGGCACGCTGATGGACATCGACTCCGCCTGCGGACCGACCGGCAAGCTGGTCTACGACTCCGCTGCCATCGCGGACCCGGAGATCGACTACTCCGACTACGACACCGACAAGGACGGCGTCGTCGACTTCTTCATGGTCGTCTTCGCCGGCTGCGGCGGGCACGGCGCGTCGCAGCTGTCCGTGGCGGGCTGCGACTACGCCGACGCGCCGTACGACAACGTCTGGCCGCACTCGTCGAGCCTGGAGTTCTACTACACCGACGAGGCCACCGGCCTGACCGGCTACATCTCCGACGACCAGCTCGAGAACCTCGAGGGTCAGAAGATGTTCTACACCGACACCACCTACTCGACGATGACGACGACGCCGACGAAGTACCCGGTGTTCGTCCGGGTCGGCCCGTACAACGTCAACCCCGAGGACTCGATCGACCACGCGAGCGTGATCTCGCACGAGTACGGCCACTCGCTCGGGCTGCCCGACTTCTACTCCCTCGGCAACCGCGAGACCTACGGCGACTGGAACCTCATGGCCGCCGACAAGTCGCAGAACATGGACGTCTTCTCCCGCCAGGAGATGGGCTGGGTCGTCCCCGAGGTGCTGAAGCCCGGCCAGAAGACCACGGTCACCGGCTGGACCGACTCGAAGAAGGACACCCACAAGGTGACCTGGCGACGTCCGGACGGGACGCCGTACACCCTGACCGGTCCCGGCGTGCACAACGCCCAGGCCTACGTCGCGAAGCTCCCGGGCCGCCAGCTGATCGACCCGGCGAAGTTCGACACCGGTGACAAGGCGAGCAAGACCCACGCGTGGTGGTCCGGCTCGGGCAACGACTTCGGCTGCCCGCCGGCGGGGGGCCACAACCTCGACATCGCGCTGCCCAAGGCGAAGGAGCTGCCCGCAGGCAGCACGGTCGAGCTGACCTTCAAGTCCCTGTGGGACATCGAGTGGGACTACGACTACGGCTTCGTGCTGACCTCCGGCGACAACGGCGAGACCTACACCTCGCACGAGTCGAAGAAGGGCTACACGACGCCGGCGAGCAGCAACCCGAACCAGAACGCCTGCCAGGCCAAGTTCGGCAACGGCATCACCGGCACGAGCGGCTCCTACGCCGCAGGCACGGCGCAGACCGACCGGCTGACGAGCAGCTACCCCGCCTCGGTGTTCAAGGCCGACGCGTACGACGTCTCCGACCTGGTCGGCAAGGACCACCCGGTGCTGCGGTTCAGCTACGCCACCGACCCGGGCCTGGCCCGGCCCGGCTGGTTCATCGACGACATCGCGGTGGTCGCGACGAAGCCGGACGGCAGCAAGGTCGAGCTCCTGAAGACCGACCTCGAGTCGACCGGCGGCGAGGACGACCCGCGCTTCTTCCCCGGTGGCTGCAAGGGCCTTCCCGGCCAGGCGCTGACCACGGCGACCCGGTGCACCGAGGGCTGGAGCTACGTCGACTCCTCGTCGGAGGCGCCCTCCGACCACGCCTACTACATGGAGCTGCGTGACCGGTCGGGCTTCGACTACGACGGGAAGGGCCAGAACGACCGCCCCGCGATCGACTTCAAGCCCGGCCTGTCGCTGGTCTACACCGACGAGGCGCACGGCTACGGCAACGTCGGCACGGACAACCCCCCGGCGCAGTCGCCCCTCGACGCGAACCCCGAGCCCGGCAGCGACACTCCCGACCTGTCCGACGCCGCGTTCACCTTCGCGGGCAAGAAGCGGTTCAGCGACACCGGGCTGGGACACGTCGACAACTACTCCGACCCGTCGGAGGAGAGGCCGCACGGTGACGTCGAGACGCCGTGGCGGTTCGACGACGGCTGCCTCACGTTCGACATCACGCGGATGAGCGGGGACGACCTCGACGCCCCGCCGGCCGCCGGTGACCTGAACGCCGACGTGGTCTTCGACCTCGGCGCAGGGTGCGGCACGTTCGACTACGGCTACGCCGACAAGGCGGCTGGCAAGAACACCAAGCCGGTCGCCAAGGCCTCCGCCAAGCCGAACCCGGTGGTCGCCGGCAAGCCGGTGACCCTCAGCGGCAACGGGTCGACCGACGCCGAGACCCCCAAGGACCTCCAGTACACCTGGGACTTCGACATCGCCCGCGACACCAACGGCGACGAGAAGTCGGGCAACGACAAGGACGCGGTGGGGAAGAACGTCCGCACGACCTACCGCCGACCGGGCACCTACACCGCTCGTCTGACCGTGACCGACCCTCGCGGCGCGACCGGCACCGCCACGGTCAAGGTCGTCGTGGCCGAGGCGGGCTCCGGTCAGGCCGGCGGCAACACCGCCCCGAAGGCAGAGGCGACCGCCAAGCCGAGGTTCGTCTTCAAGGGCCAGGCGGTGACCCTGTCGGGCGGGCGCTCCACCGACGCCGAGACCCCGAAGGGGCTGCGCTACCGGTGGGACTTCGGTGACCGTTCGGACGACCGCAGCGGGAAGACGCTCACCAAGCGCTACAACCGGCCGGGCGTGTACGACGCGGAGCTGACCGTGACCGACCCGAGCGGCGCTCGTGACCGTGACCGGGTGCGGATCCACGTCCTGCGCCGCGTCACCTGCCAGCAACAGGGGGTGAAGTGGAACGGCAGCTGGCGCAGCCGGTCGGGCAGCAGCTCGGCCACCGGCGGAACCTACTGCGACAACCTCGGCCGCACCAGCGGCAAGGACACGCTCACCCTCGGCTTCACCGGTCCCCGGCTGACGCTGAACTACGGCATCGCCCGCCGCGGCGGAAGCGCGGTCGTCCTCATCGACGGCAAGCGGGCCGGGGTGGTCTCCTTCAAGGGCACCAGCCGGGCGCCGCAGTTCGTCCGCAGCCAGACCTGGGACGACCTCGGCCGCACCCGCCACACCGTGAGGCTGGTGATGCGCAAGGGCGCCGGCTACGTCGACGACTTCGTGATCGCCGGCGTGCCGCGCCGCCCCTAGCGCGTCTCGTCCCTCCCCAGACCAGGGGGTGGTCCGCCGTACGGCCGGCCACCCCCTGTTCCACGTCTGTGGGCAAAACCGCCGTCGCGCGGGCATCGGAGCGAGCAGAGTGGAGACCTACCGCTCCAGCGACGCGAGAGAGGGACCTGCGATGAGCCACGCCGACCAGCCGCTTCCCGAGCACACCCCGCCCGAAGGCGCGGACAAGCTGACCGTGGAGGCGGTCGGTCTCGTCACGGAGGCCCTGGAGACGACCGAGCGCGCCCGCGGCCACCTCTACACCTTCCACCAGCTGACCGGGTCCGCCGACCTCAAGCTCGGCGAGGCCGTCGACAGGCTCCGCGACGCCGGGCACGACGAGATCGCCGACGAGATCGAACGCGAGCTCATCGGCCGCAACATCCTCCCCGACCGGTGGACCTTCCAGGTGGTCGAGGAGTACGACGACACGTACTGGGAGGCCTTCCGGGACATGGAGCGGTCGGTGCGGGTGCGGCTCGTGCAGGGACGCCGCCACCTGTTCGAGGCGAACATGAAGGAGGAGCGCCGTACACACGGGCATCCCCACCACACGGCGCACCCCTGACACGTTCCCACCGACACGTCTGCCGCTGTGCCGTGCAGCACATCGGGGGTACGTCGACCAGAACGTGTTCTAGGCTCGCGGGATGGATGCGAACTCCTACCAGCGGATCTCGATGACCCTCGAGGAGATGGTCGAGCACGACCGTGTCTTCGGCGCCCTGGCCCAGCGCACCCGCGAGTTCATCGACGCGAGCCTGCACACCGTCGTCGACCACGCGGAGATCGAGGAGGTCACCGCGATGCTCGAGGCGATGACCGCCCGCCTGAGGAAGGAGAGCGACCCGTCGTACCTCGGCGTGAAGATCGGTCCCGACGGGTCGGGTCGCAACCACGGGAACGCCGTGGTCGGGCTGCGCAACCCGTTCGCACCCCCGCTGAAGGTCGAGAAGACCGAGGACGGCACGGCGTTCGCCGCCTTCCGCCTCGGCGCCGCCTACGAGGGCCCGCCCGACCTCGTCCACGGCGGGGTCAGCGCGCTGATCCTGGACCAGATGCTCGGTGAGGCGGCAGCCGCCGGAGGGGCACCGGGGATGACCGGGCGGCTGAACCTCACCTACCGCCGGCCGACCCCGCTCGGCGACCTCAGCGCCAAGGCGTGGATCCACGAGGTCGACGGCCACAAGACCACCGTCCGCGGCCACATCATGGCGCCCGACGGCGAGCCGACCGTCGAGGCCGAGGGCCTGTTCATCCTGCCGCGCTGGGCGCGCGAGGCGATGGCCAAGGCCGCCGCCAAGAAGCAGGGCCACGCCTTCGAGTAGGAACCTGTGGCCGTAGGAACGCGGTCGCCGAGCCTCGGCACGACGGAAGGTGCCGGGGCGTGGACACACGAACGGCTGGGCCCAGCAGCTGCTGAGCCCAGCCTCTGTGTCTCGGTCGGGCGGAGCGGTCAGTCCTCGTCGGCGATGACGTGGACCGCTGCCTCCTCGGCGCTCGCGCCGGCACCGTTGATGCCGACGTCCTCGGCCACGAGGTCCGACTCGGTGTCCTCGTACGTCCCCTCGTCCTCCGCGACGAGCCTGCCGGCGCGCACGTCGCCCACCTCGCCACCGACGTCCTCGTTGCCCTCCTCGGCCTCGAGGTACGGGTCGGGCTCGGGCTCCTCCTGGGCGATCCGCTGGTCCAGCGTCTCGCCGACCTGCTCCTCGTACGGCGTGTTCCCGAAGCCCTCGCCCGGCGACCACTTCTCGGGCGGGGAGTACCCCTCGTCGAGCGCGTCGTCGAGGCCACGGTCGACGAGCGTGTCCTCAGGCTGGAGCTGGTTCTCGTCGTCGACGCTGTACTCGCCGTAGTCCTCGCGGCTCGTCTCGCCGGTGTTCTCGCTCATGTCCGTTCACCTTCCTGAGTAGGCGCACTTCCAACGTAACCCCCGCCTCGCCCATCGGTGCCCGAACCCGGTCAGAGCATGTGTGGGTGGCAAAGACCACCCCTGCCGGGAGACAGCGGCAGGGATCAGCGCTGAGCCGACGCCTCCTCGCGCTGCTTCCCGCGTTCGCCGGAGTCGGTCAGCCGGGCCTCCTCGGCGGCCCGGGCCTCGAGCTCCGCCCGTCGGGTGGCCTCGATCATCTCGCGCGTGGCGTCGTAGGCACCGGGCGGGCTGACCAGGTCGGCCGCGCCGCCCTCGAGCCGGTTCAACGCGGCGCGGGCGAAGATCTGCTGCTCGGTCGCCGTGCGCTCGGACCGGCCACGGCCGATGAAGCTCACGAACCAGTGCAGCAGCGCCGTCACGCGGTTCTTGAAGCCGGTGATGTAGACGAGGTGGACGGCCAGCCACATCAGCCACGCGACGAAGCCGGTGAGCCGGAGCTTGCCGACCATCGCGACCGCGCGGAACCGCGAGATCGTGGCCATCGAGCCCTTGTCGAAGTACCGGAACGGCTCCTGGGGCGCCCGCCCCTTGATCCGGTTGTCGATCTCCTTGGCGGCGTACTTCGCCCCCTGGATCGCGACCTGTGCCACGCCAGGCAGGTTGTTCAGGCTGATCATGTCGCCGACCACGAAGACCTCGGGGTGGCCGGGCAGCGTCAGGTCGGGGTTCACGCCGATGCGGCCGGCCCGGTCGAGCGGCGCACCGGACTGCTCCGCGAGCGTCTTGCCGAGCGGGCTGGCCTGGACACCGGCGGCCCACACCTTGGTGACCGCGTCGATCCGGCGGCGGGTGCCGTCCTTGTCCTGGAGCTCGAGCCCGCGCTCGTCGACGTCGACGACCATCGCGCCGAGCTGGACCTCGACTCCGAGCCCCTCCAGGGCGGTCTTGGTCTTCTCACCGAGCTTCGCGCCGAACGGCGGCAGCACCTGCGGCGCCGCGTCGAGCAGGATCACGCGGGCCTCGCGGGTGTTGATCTTGCGGAAGTCGTGCCTGAGGGTCCGGTGCGCGAGCTCGGCGATCTGGCCGGCCATCTCCACACCGGTCGGGCCGGCGCCGACGACGACGAAGGTGAGCAGCCGCTCGATCTCCTCCTCGTCGTCGGCGAGCTCGGCGAGCTCGAAGGCGCCGAAGATCCGGCCGCGCAGCTCGAGCGCGTCGTCGATCGACTTCATGCCGGGCGCGAACTCGGAGAAGTGGTCGTTGCCGAAGTAGGACTGCCCGGCGCCGGCGGCGATGATGAGCGAGTCGTACGGCGTCACGGTCTCGCGATGGAGGACGTGCGAGGTGACCGTCTTCGCCTCGAGGTCGATGTCGGTGACCTCGCCGAGGATCACGCGCGCGTTCTTCTGGGAGGCGAGGACCTCGCGGGTCGGCGGGGCGATCTCGCCCTCCGAGAGGATGCCGGTCGCGACTTGGTACAGCAGCGGCTGGAAGAGGTGGTGCGTGGTCTTCGCGACCATCGTGATGTCCACATCACTGCGTCGCAGCGCCTTGGTGCCGAACAGGCCTCCGAAGCCTGATCCGATCACCACGACCTTGTGCCGGTCCGGTGCGACCTGGTTCATCGTGTTGCCTCTCCTGGATAGGTGACGTGGAGTCCGTGTGTCACTGTGCCCATTCTCGGTCTTCACAAGACACAACGCTGTGGCGGTCTCGGGCCATACCCACCCAGGAATGACGTGGCTCACAAGGCCCACGCGTGGCCGGGGTCCCCTGTGGGAATCGGTGCGACGAGACTCACACGGCACTTGGGGCAGTATGGGCAGCGTGACCCACTTCGACCTCGCGATCATCGGCAGCGGATCAGGCAACTCCATCGCCGACGACCGGTTCGCCGACCGCAAGGTCGCGATCCTCGAGAAGGGCACCTTCGGCGGGACCTGCCTCAACGTCGGCTGCATCCCGACCAAGATGTTCGTGCACCCGGCCGACCTCGCTGCCTCGGTCGAGCACGCCCGCGAGGTCGGCGTGGACCTGCACCTCGACGGCGTGCGCTGGAGCGAGATCCGCGACCGGATCTTCCGCAGGATCGACCCGATCTCGGTGGCCGGCCGCAACTACCGCGCCGAGCGCCTCGAGAACGTCACGCTCTTCGAGGGCCATGCACGCTTCGTCGGCCCCCGCACCATCGACACGGGCACCGGCGAGACGATCACCGCCGAGCAGGTCGTCCTGGCGGCGGGCAGCCGGGCCGTCGTACCCGACATCCCCGGCCTCTCCGACGTCGAGCACCACACCAGCGACACGATCATGCGCATCGACGAGCTCCCCGAGCGGCTGGCGATCATCGGCGGCGGGTTCGTCGCGGCGGAGTTCGCCCACGTCTTCGGGTCGTTCGGCAGCGAGGTCACGCTGGTCAACCGCTCCGACGCGCTGCTGCGCGGCGAGGACGAGGAGGTCTCGGAGCGCTTCACCACCCTCGCGCAGGACCGGTGGGACGTCCGGCTGCGCACGACCACGTCGCGTGTCGAGCAGTACGACGGGCGCATCCGCATGCACCTCGACGGACCGGACGGGCCCGAGGTCCTCGACGTCGACGCCGTGCTGGTCGCGACGGGTCGCCGACCCAACTCGGACGGACTCGACCTGCACCTGGCGGGAGTCGAGGTCGACGAGGGCGGCCTGGTGGTGGTCGACGAGTACCAGCGCACCACCGCCGACGGGGTCTGGGCGCTCGGCGACGTCAGCAACCGTTTCCAGCTCAAGCACGTCTCGAACCAGGAGGCCCGCGTCGTGCAGCACAACCTCCTGCACCTCGACGAGCCTGAGGCGATGACGAAGGCCGACCACCACGCCGTGCCGAGCGCGGTCTTCAGCTCACCCCAGGTCGCCTCGGTGGGTCTGACCGAGCAGGAGGCCCGCGAGCAGGGGCTCCGCTACGTGACGGCGCGACAGTCCTACGGCGACACGGCGTACGGCTGGGCGATGGAGGACACCAGCA
The DNA here is from genome assembly GCA_963701425.1 of uncultured Actinomycetota bacterium. Lineage (GTDB taxonomy): Bacteria > Actinomycetota > Actinomycetes > Propionibacteriales > Nocardioidaceae > Nocardioides_C. The sequence goes on from CAVPAG010000009.1 coordinate 157,608, forward strand.
GCTTCGCCAAGGTCCTCGCCGACCCCGCGACAGGGCTGCTGCTCGGGGCCCACATCATCGGCGACCACGCCTCCAGCCTGATCCAGCCGCTGATCGGCGCGATGGCCTTCGGGCAGACGGCGCAGGAGGTCGCGCGCGGGCAGTACTGGATCCACCCGGCGCTCATCGAGGTCGTGGAGAACGTTCTCCTCGGAGTCGACGCCGACGTGCCACGTACCTCGACGCCCGGCTGACCATCCGGCCGGTCATAGGACCGGAGAGCCGGTCGCGATGGGCGGGTCGGCCCGGGGCGACCACCATCGACGCCACCGTCTCCAGACGCGGGTGCTCGTGGTCGCCGCCGCCCACGACGCCGGTGTACCAGGCCAGCGCGAGGCCGTCGGAGCCCTTGTCCTCGAGCACGGCGAGGTTGTTGTCGAACCACGGCCCGCGCAGCAGGCCCCAGGTGAACGGCGGGTCCGGGACGTGGGCGGACTTCGCGGCGACCGCGCCCATCGGACCGGCCAGCCCGTAGGAGAGGAACGCGGTCGCGAACCGCATCACGCGCGGCAGCGGGTTGCGGATCGGCGAGCACACCGCCTGCACGATCCGGCTCCGAGGCCCGGACCGGCCGTGGACGCGGTGGACCTCCGAGACGTAGGAGTGGTGCACGTCCCCGGACAGGAACGTCACCGTGTCCGGGGCAGGCCCCCGCTCGCCGTACGCCACCGACAGCGCCATGTCCGCGACCTCCGCGAACCCGTGCTGGAAGGCGCCCCAGTGCTCGAGGTCCACGGTCTGCCGCATCCACTCGCCGAAGCCGGTGCCACGGTCGCCCCACGCGCCGTGCACGAGCGCCTCGTTCCACGCCTCGAGGTGGTGCAGGCCGGGCGAGAGCAGGAACGGCAGGGAGGTCCCGACCAGGAGGTGCCTGAACCCTCCGCGCATCTGCTCGTCGAGCCAGGCCAGCTCCTCCGGGTCGAGCATCGACCGGTTCTCCGGCTCCAGCACCCGGGCGGCGCGCGAGTCCACGACGACCAGCCGGACGTCGTCGATGTCGCGGCAGTAGCTCCAGCGGTACGCCGTCGGCTCCCGGTCGACCCGCTCGGCGAACGCGTCGACCCGGTCGGTGATGTCGACCTCGCCCGACCCGCCGCCGGTCCGCGCCCGACACCGCCTGCCACAGCTCGTCCTTGGCGCGCTCCTCGGGCGAGAGGTTCCCGAGGTGCTGGTAGACCCAGTACGACCCGAGCCCCGAGACGATCCGCTCGTGCCACCAGGAGGTGGCCTCCATCTTCTGCTTCCACTCGATGGAGGTGTTCCAGTCGTCGCGGATGTCGTGGTCGTCGAAGATCATCAGGCTGGGCAGCGTCGAGAGCAGCCAGCGGTTGGCCGGGTCGCTCCAGGCCAGCTTGTAGAGGTGGGCGTACTCCTCGAAGTCCTTGAGCTCGTCCCACGGCGGCTGCTCGATGTCCCGGCGCGAGGCGATGAACTCCTCCATGGCCTCGGTCGTCTCGTCGGCGTACACCTGGTCGCCGAGGAAGAGGACGAAGTCGGGCCAGGACCCCGGGTCGCCGTCGCGCTCCCCCTCGGCCATCCTCAGCGCGAAGGCGCGCATCGAGTCGACGCCGTGCGTGCGGTTGCCCGGGGCGTCGTGGCCCACGCTCGTGCGGCAGGACCCGAACGCCATGCGCAGCGGCTTCCCCGGCTGCAACGTGGCGATCACGCTCGGCGGGAACGGCGAGGACGGCTCCGGCCACACCGTCGTGCCGTCGACCTCCACCTCGTAGACGTGCTTGCTGCCGGGCTCGAGGCCGTCCACCTCGACGAGTGCGTAGTGGTGACCGTGGACGCGGAAGGTGGGCGCGGTCCAGGTGCGGTCACCTGCTCGAACGACGACTTCGGCGGCGTCACGGGTCTCGACCCAGATGGTCGCGCTGGTCTGGTCGACGTACCTGAGCAGGGGTCCGAGCACGAGGAGGTCCTGGGTCACCCCTCCGTTGTACTCCCTGCTGCCATATCCGCACATGACATCCCCGAATAGGCTGCGTCGCATGACCTCACCCCAGACCTCCACCGCTGTTCTCTCCGCCTGGCACGACGCGGTCAACGCCGGCGACGTGGAGGCGGCGGTCGCCTGCTGCAGCGAGGACGTGGCCGTCCAGGGACCGCGTGGTGTCGGCCACGGCCACGACCTGGTTCGCGGGTGGCTCCAGCGCTCGGGGATCCGGCTCGAGCCCCAGGAGGAGCTCGTCGAGCGCGACGGCCGCTTCGTGGTCCGCGAGGTCGCCCGCTGGACGACCGCGAACGCCCCCGACGGAGCGCCGCTCGAGCCCACCGAGACCTGGTGCGTCTTCCACGTGGGGGACGGCAAGGTGACATCGATCGCACGATTCGAGACCGAGGCGGACATTCCTCCGGCCTGATCTGGGTATAGGACACTGGCCCGGACGCCCCGGGCGGTCGAGAGGGAGGGAAACCCATGAACGCCGGGGACGTGACGGTGCAGGCACGACAGATCGGGCGCAAGGCCGACGGCAGCAAGGCGATCGACCACGCGGTGCGCGTGGGGATCATCGCCTACGGCATCGTGCACCTGCTGATCGCCTGGGTGGCGATCCAGCTCGCGTTCGGCAGCGACGAGGGCTCGGCCTCCAGCGACGGCGCACTCAGCAAGATGGCGCAGACCCCGGTCGGCGGGGTGCTCCTCTACGTGGTGGCAGCCGGTTTCGCGGCCCTGGTGCTCTGGCAGCTGACCGAGGCGATCGCCGGACACCGTGACGCGGAGGGCAAGAAGCGGGTCTTCAAGCGGCTCGGCTCGGGCATGAAGGCGGTCCTGTACGGCGCCCTCGGCTGGAGCGCGCTGAAGATCGCGATGGGCGGCGGCTCGGACGGCGGCGGCACCGACACGATCACGTCCAAGATCATGGCCATGCCCGGCGGTCAGCTCCTCGTGGGACTGGTCGGTGTCGCGGTCGGCGCCTACGCGGCCCGGCTGATCTACCGCGGCCTCAGCGAGAGCTTCATGGACAAGCTGAAGGCCGAGGGCCACGTCGGTGACACCGGCAAGGCGTTCGTGCTCTTCGGCAAGACCGGCTACGTCAGCAAGGGCCTCGCGCTCTTCGTGGTTGCCGGCCTCTTCCTGTGGGCCGCCTGGACCCAGGACCCGAAGAAGTCGGGCGGTCTCGACCAGGCGCTGCACAAGGTCCTGGAGCAGCCGTTCGGCATGCCGATGCTGGTCGCACTGGGCGCCGGAATCGCCTGCTACGGTCTCTTCGCCTTCGCCTGGGCGCGCCACCTCGACCGCTGAGCAGGTCTCGCCCGTCCGTCGACGATGGGGGGACCTCGGATGCCGACCGCGGAGCTCGAGACCGAACGCTGCCTGCTGCGCAGCTGGACCCGGGACGACGAGCCGCGCGTGCTCGACACCTACTCGCGCTGGGAGGTCGCCCGCTGGCTCGGGGCGGAGCCGAAGCTTCCCCGACGGCAGGCTTCGAGGTCAGGCGGCGGCACTTCCACCCGGACGCGTGGGGCACGGGTACGCCACCGAGACCGCCCGTGCCGCCCTCGGGTGGGCCTTCGAGCCACGGCCTCGACGAGGTGTTCGCCGTCGTGAGCGCCCCGACACGTCACCCGACGTCGCTCGACGTCTGCCGGCGCTTGGGCATGGCCGCCCTGGGTAGGACCACGGCGTACTACGGAGCCGACCTCGAGCTCTTCCGCACGACGCCTTCGGAGCAGTGATGACCCCAGAGCTCGACACCGACCTGTCCGTACGCCGGATCGGCCGGCCGCCCGGGGAGGCCCAAACGATGGTGTGGCTCCACGGCCTCACCGACTCCGGGTCGGGGTGGCCCGGCGCGGAACGGCACTGGGGTCCGGCGTACTCGATCCTCGCCGTCGACCAGCGCGGCCACGGCACCTCACCGCGCTTCACGCCCGAACAGCTCGACGCGCACCCCGGCGAGGTGATGGTCGACGACGCGATCGGCATCCTCGAGCAGCTCGACGAGCCCGCGGTGCTGCTCGGCCACTCGCTCGGCGGTGCCGTGGCGTTGGCGACGTCCGTACGACGGCCGGAGCTGGTGCGCGCCGTGGTCCTGGAGGACCCCGCTCCCCTGGGTCCCGACGACCTGCAGCGCGATCCCTCGCGAGGGCAGGAGTTCCTGGCCGGGATCCGCGCCAGCATCGACGCCCGTGACGAGGACGAGCTGCTGAAGGTCCGACGCGACGCGCACCCGGACTGGCCCGAGGACGAGCTCCTGGTCACCGGGCTCGCGGAGCAGCGGATGGACCTGGACTACCTGGCCCACGGCGACTTCAAGCCCACCACCCGGTGGCCCGACCTGTTCGCACAGGTCTCGGTGCCCACCCTCGTCGTGTCCGGCGACGACCTCGCCGAGGTGTGCATCACCGAGCCCGTGGAGCGTGGGATCGCCGAGATCGCCAACCCTCACGTGAGGCTGGTCCGGGTCCCCGGCTCGGCGCACTGCATCCGCCGCGAGCAGCCGGCCGCCTACTACGCCGCCGTCGACGCCTTCCTCGCCGATACTCCGTGAGCAGAACGTCCTCGGAGGCACCTGCCGGCAGCGGAATGCTCACGAACTACCACCGACGAAGGTCCCTGCGTCGGCGCGTCGAGCGGAGGGCGTCGCCCCGAGCTCGCCGAGGCACGGTTAGCCTCCTGCCATGAACGTGGTCGCGTTCGTGAAGCGGACCCCCAGCGCGGCGCTGCTCGTCGCGCAGCTGCTCGGTGTGCTCCTGTACCCGTTCATGGAGCGCACCACCGGGGGCCGGGCGGCCTTCGCGATCTTCGGGCTGATCGTGCTCTCGCTCGCGGTGATCGTCATCAGGACGACCCCGTTCCTGTCCTGGGTGAGCGTCCTGATCGCGGCTCCGGCAGTGGTCCTGCTGACGCTCCAGGTGTTCTCCGGGAGCACCACGCTGTTCGCGTGGTCGTCGGCTTTCGAGGCGGTCCTCTACTTCTACGCGGCGCTGAGCATGACGGCGTACATGCTCAACGACAACCGGGTCAGCACGGACGAGCTCTTCGCCATCGGCACCGTCTTCACCCTGCTCGCCTGGGCCTTCGCCTACGTGTACGTCGTCCTCCAGGCCGTGGACCCGAACAGCTTCACCAGCTCCGGTGGCGAGGTGCACTCCTGGGTGGACATGCTGTTCCTGTCCTTCACCATCCTGACGGGCACCGGAATGAGTGACATCCTCCCGACGACCGGGCACGCTAAGAGCGTGGTGATGGTGGAGCAGGCTGTCGGCCTCTTCTACGTCGCGATGGTGGTGACCCGTCTCATCGGGCTCCAGGCGATGCGGAAGCGGGTCTGAGCATGCCCCTCAACCTCAAGGCGCTCCTCCTCGAGCCGGAGCCGGAGTCGGTCAAGGAGGCGCGCGCCTGGGTCCGCGACGTGCTCGACCGTCTCGACCGCGACGACATCGTGGACGCCGCCGAGCTGTGCGTCTCCGAGCTGGTCACGAACGCGATCCTGCACGGGACACCGCCGATCAGCGTCCGGGTCCGCGGCACCCAGGACCACCCCCGCGTGGAGGTCCGTGACGCCTCCAACCGGCCGCCCGAGGTGAACCTCGGCATGACCGACGAGGACCACCTGCTGGCCACGTTCGGCCGCGGCCTCGGCCTGGTCGCGCTGCACTCCACCGCCTGGGGCGCCGAGCTCGTCCCGGAGGGCAAGGTGGTCTGGTTCGAGCCGACCGTCGAGCCGCGCCTGAACGGCGACCTGAGCGGCGAGATCTTCGACCTCGAACCAGACGGTGCGAGGAACGGCATCGCCGCCAGCGGGAAGACCGACAAGCCGGTCCGGATCCGGATCCTGGACATGCCTGCCATCCGTCTTCGCCGTGGGGAGGTTCCGCCAGCGCTACTACGAGCTCGGCCGCGAGCTGCGACTGCTCTCGCTGGCCCACGGCCACGCGTACCCGATCGCCGCGAGCTGACCGAGGTCTTCCTCCAGGTGGAGCAGGAGGCGACGGCTGATGCGCGGGCTGCGACAAGCTCTACAAGGCCATGGAGGAGGGCGTCGAACAGGTCGATCTCGACCTCTACGTGCCGCCGGAGCGCGCCCGTGACTTCCGTGGCCCGGCTGCTCGACGACCCTCGAGCGTGCCGACGAGTTCTGCCGCGAGCAGCGGCTGCTCGTCCTCGCCGCCACCCCGCTGGAGATGGAGATGCAGCGGTGGTGGCTCGCGGAGTTCGTCCGGCAGGGGGCGGGCGAGGAGCCGCGTCCCCTGGCCCGGCTCGTTCGACCGTGGACGCCGCCGCGACGCCCACCCGTGAGCCCACGCCATCCGCTTCACGCGACGGTGCTGCTCGCGGTCGCAGTCGGCGGTGCCGTCGGCGCGACGTTGCGCCACGCCCTGGTGGTCGCCGAGCCCGACGACACCGGCTTCCCCGGGACCACCTTCGCCATCAACGTGGTCGGGGCGTTCCTCCTCGCTCTCCTGCCCGCCTCCTCGTGGGTACGTCGACACCACCTCCTGCCTCCCCTGCTCGGCACCGGCGTCCTGGGCGGTTTCACGACCCTCTCCGCCTGGTCGGAGCAGACCCGCCGCCTGGTCGCCGAGGAGGCAGTCGCCACCGCGGGCCTCTACGCCGTGGGGACGATCGCGGCATGCCTGGCCGCGGTCGCGCTCGCGGACCGGTTCAGCACCGCCGCGAGCCGGGCGGAGTTCGACGAGGAGGAGGGGGACCTGTGACGGTGCTGCTCGTGGCCGTGGGTGCGGCGGTCGGGGCTCCCCTGCGCTACGTCGCCGCGCACCTGCTGGACGGCCGGCTCCCCGTCGACCTGCACTGGGGCACGATCCTCGTCAACGTGGTCGGGTCGTTCCTGCTCGGGCTGTTCAGCGGGATGGCGCTCTCCGGGGACACGACCGCCCTGCTCGGCACCGGGTTCTGCGGCGCGCTGACCACCTACTCCGCCTTCGCGGTTCAGGTGCACGACCTCGGCCCCCGGAAGGGGGCGGCGACGGTCGCCCTGACCGTCGTACCGGCGCTGGCGCTGTGCTTCCTCGGCTTCTGGCTCGGCGCGACTCAGGCGTAGCCGAGGTCGTGCAGCCGGTCGTCGTCGATGCCGAAGTGGTGCGCGATCTCGTGGACGACGGTGATCCGGACCTCGTCGACCACCTCGTCCTCGTCCTCGCACATGCGCAGGGTCGGGTTCCGGAAGATCATGATCCGGTCCGGGACGACGCCGGCGTACCTGGTGTCGCGCTCGGTGAGCGGCGTCCCGTCGTAGAAGCCGAGCAGGTCGGGGTCGTCCTCGGGCGGCTCGTCCTCGACGAGCACGACGACGTTGTCGACGAGCGCGGCGAGCTCCTCGGGCACCTCGTCGAGGGCGTCACCGACCAGCTCCTCGAAGCGCTCACGGCTCATCTCGATCACCCCACCATTCTCGCCGCCGGTGCAATGCGCGGTGATTTGGGGGGACACCAGACGTGCCCTATGCTGTACCGGTCCCTGACGGCAGTCGCGCCTGACGGCCCATGGGTAACCAGCCCCCATCGTCTAGTGGCCTAGGACGTCGCCCTTTCACGGCGGTAGCACGGGTTCGAATCCCGTTGGGGGTGCAGAGTTTCGGGCAGGCCGGAGGCCGATTCGGACGAAGGGCAGTGGATGGGTTAGCATTCCACCGCTCGAGCAACACAGAGCAAGACAAGCAAGGCCCCGTAGCGCAGTTGGTTAGCGCGCCGCCCTGTCACGGCGGAGGCCGCGGGTTCGAGTCCCGTCGGGGTCGCAAACGACGCCCCTGGATCGCAAGGTCCAGGGGCGTCAGTGTTTTCTCGGGAGGCCTTCAGCCCGCGTACGCCGGCCGTGGTCGGCGTCACAGCCGAAGACGGAATCGTTGAACGGTCAACTACTGTTGAACCCGGCATGACACTCGCACTCACCCCCGAAGCCCAGGCCCTGCTGTTCCGCGACGCCCGCACCGCGAACACGTTCAGCGACGAGCCCGTGACCGACGAGCAGATCGCCGCCATCTACGACCTGGTCAAGTACGCCCCCACCGCGATGAACACCCAGCCGCTGCGGATCGTGCTGGTCCGCGAGGGCGAGGCGCGCGAGCGCCTTCTCAAGCACATGGCCGACGGGAACCGCGACAAGACCGCGAACGCTCCCCTCGTCGCGATCCTCGCCGCCGACACCGACTTCCACGAGCAGCTGCCCCGGACGTTCCCGCACTTCCCGGGCGCGAAGGACCTCTTCGCCGACGACGCCGCGCGCGAGCAGGCCGCGAGGTTCAACGGCGCGCTCCAGGTCGGCTACTTCCTCCTCGGAGTCCGCGCCGCCGGCCTGGCAGCAGGGCCGATGGGCGGGTTCGACGCCGAGGCCCTCGACGACGACTTCTTCGGCGGCACGACCCTGAAGTCGCTTCTGGTGGTCAACATCGGCAAGCCCGGCGAGAACGCCTGGTTCGACCGCCTCCCCCGCCTCGAGCAGAACGAGGTCGTCCTCGAGGCCTGAGCCTGCGCCGTCCCGACGTGCACTCGCCGCCCTGCCTCGCCCGGCCTGAGCGTGGGCCCGGTCGCGACAGGCGGTGAGTGCACGTCCAACGGGTCGTCCGACGGCCCGGCGGGGTCAGCGGGGGCCCAGGCCGTCCAGGGCCGCCATGTCCTCGGCGGAGAGCTCGAAGCCCGCGACGTCGGCGTTCGAACGGATCCGCTCGGCATTGCGCGACTTGGGGATCGCGATCACGCCGTGCTGAAGGTGCCAGCGGACGATCACCTGTGCCGGCGTACGACCGATGTCTCGCGCGATGCTCAGGATCGTCGGGTCGTCGAGGGTGCCGCCCCTCAGCCCGCTGTAGCCCTCGAGGGCGATGCCGCGGTCACGGTGCGCCTCGAGCACCTCGGGCCTGAACAGCAAAGGGCTCCACTTGATCTGGTTGACCACCGGAGCGACACCGGTCGCCGAGGTGAGCTCGTCGATCTGCCCGGCCCGGTAGTTGCTGACGCCGATGTCCTTGGCGAGGCCGAGCTCGCGGGCTTCGACGAACCTCTCCCAGATGTCGAGGCCGACCCCCTCGTCGGGCGTCCAGTGGATCAGCCAGAGGTCGACGTGGTCGGTGCCGAGGAGCTCGAGGCTCCTCTTGAGGGTGTCGAGCTCCTGCCCGGCCAGGTGCGGCGGGCACTTCGTCGTCACGAAGACTTCCTCACGAGGCAGGCCGCTGTTGTCGAGGGCTCGTCCGACCTCGCGCTCGTTCTCGTAGATCGTGGCCGTGTCGACGTGGCGGTAGCCCGCCTCGAGCGCCGCCTCGGTCGCGGCGGTGGCTTCGTCACCCCTGATCTGCCAGGTGCCGAAGCCCAGCAGCGGCATGCGGCCACCACTGGCGAAGGTCACCGCTTCGTCGGGGAACTGGGGCATCTGTGCACTGTCGGTCATTCCGCGATGCTAGCCAGCGCACCGGCCGGACCACAGGGCGAAGAGGGCGGCCGTACGGCCCATCCGGGCTCCTTTTCAGACTCGGCATCAGCGACCCTGGTGGAGTGTTAGCGTGCCGACATCGGGGTGTCTCGCCGCAGCATTGCGATATGCGAGGGTGATGGTTCGAGTGTCGCGTGACGACGAGCGACTGCGCATGATGGCCGAGCTGCTGGAGCAGCTGCCGGCCGCAGTCGCCTACCTCACGGGCCCTGAGCACAGGTTCGAGTTCGCCAACGACGCCTACCTGAGGCTCGTCGGTCGGACCGACCTCGTCGGCAAGCCCGTGGCCGAGGCGTTGCCGGAGGTCGCGCACCAGGGCTACTTCGAGATGCTCGACCAGGTCCTCGCCACGGGTCGTCCCGCCGAGGGGCGTGAGGCAGAGCTCTGGGTACGTCGCGACGCAGACGAGCTGACCCAGGTCTTCGTCGACTTCCTCTACGAGCCCGTGCAGGACGAAGACCGCGTGGTCGGCGTACTCGTGCACGCCGTCGACGTGACCGGCCACGTGCTGGACCGCCGACGCGCCGAGACCCTGGCCTCGGAGGTGCACGAGGCTGAGGAGAGGTACCGCCGGCTGTTCGAGACCATGCTCCACGGTGTGACCTACCACGGTCCTGACGGGAGGATCGTCGCCGCCAACCCCATGGCCGGCGAGAAGCTCGGCGTCGACCCTGAGGACCTGATCGGCCTGAGCCTCCAGGACAACTGGGACGCGGTACGCGAGGACGGGTCCCCGTTCCCGGGAGACGAGCACCCCGTGATGGTCGCGATGTGCACCGGCGAGATCGTCTCCGACGTGGTCATGGGCGTGACCCACGGTCGCACCGGCGAGCGCCGCTGGCTGTCGGTGACGGCGGTGCCCGACGAGACCGACGAGCAGGGACGGGTGCAGCGGGTCTACGCGATGTTCCGCGACATCACCGGACAGAAGCGCGCAGAAGAAGCGATCCGCGAACGCGACGGCCTGCTCGGTCGGCTGCGCGACGCCAACGTGCTGGGCATCCTGCTGGTGGACGAGGAGCGCGTGCGCGACGCCAACGACGCCTTCTTGCACATGGTCGGCTACGACCACGACGACCTCGTCGCGGGACGGGTCGACTGGCGGGCGATGACCCCGCCGGAATGGCAGCCGCAGGCGGACGCGGCAGTGGCCCAGCTCCGAAGCACCGGCGTGTGCAAGCCGTTCGAGAAGGAGTACCTGCACGTAGACGGCCGGCGTGTCCCGGTACTGGTCGGCGCCGCGCTCGTGCAGCGCGACCCGATGCGCTGGGTGACCTTCGTCGCGGACCTGTCGGAGCGCCAGCGCGCCGAGGAGGAGCGGGCCCGCTTGCTCGCGAGTGCTCAGGCGGCCATGGCAGAGGCCGAGAACGCGGGCGAGCGGCTCGTCCTTCTCCTGCGCGCCAGTGCTCTGGTCACCGCGATGCGCGACAAGGACGACCTTCTGAGGCACGCCACCAGGCTCGTCGTCCCGGCGTTCGCGGACTTCGCCCTCGTGTTCCTGCAGGACGACGAGGGTGATCTGGTGGCCGACGTCGGTGAGCATCGCGATCCGGACGGGACGGCCTTCCTCGACAGCATCCGCGGCTATCGCGTCGCGACGACGTCCAGCATGGCGCTCGGGATCGCCTTCCTGACAGGCCGCAGCCAGCTGGTCGACGACGTGGTCCAGCGCACGCAGGACATGCCCTGGCTCGAGCCCGCTTCACGCGACATTGCGGCGCGGCTGATGATCGACAGCCTCATCGCGGTCCCGCTGGTCCAGGACACAGCGCGACTCGGGGTCCTCGCGCTCGGTCGGACACCTAGCAGGGTCCCGTTCACCCAGCAGGATGTCGCCGTCGCCGAGGAGCTGGGGCGGCGCCTCGCGGTCGGACTCACCCACGCCGAGACCTCGGCCCGCGAGCACACGGTGGCCGAGATGCTCCAGCGGTCGGTCCTCCCCGACGTACTGCCGACCGTGCCCGGAGTGGACCTGGCCGTCGTCTACTTGCCGGCCACCGAGGGAGTCGAGGTCGGCGGGGACTGGTACGACGCGTTCCCGCTCGGCGAGGGCAGGGTCGGGCTCGCCCTCGGCGACGTCGTGGGACACAACCTCGCCTCGGCCTCCGCGATGAACCAGGTGCGCAACGCGCTGCGCGCCTACGCCGTCGACACCCCTGACCCCGCCTTGGTGCTCGAGCGCACGAACGCCGCCCTCGCCCAGCTGATGCCCGACGCGATGGCCACCGTGTTCTACGGCGTGCTCGACGCGGGGTCCGGCGAGCTCACCTACGCCAACGCCGGCCACCCCCCGCCCCTGCTGATCGGGCCGCTGGGACCGACGTACCTCACCGGCGGCGCGGGGCTGATGCTCGGGGTGTCCGATCGGGCCGAGTACACCGCTTCGAGCGAGCACCTGGAGGCGGGCTGCGCCGTCCTCCTCTACAGCGACGGCCTCGTGGAGGACCGGAGAAGGTCTCTGGACCAGGGTCTCGAAGCGCTCGCCGGAGCCTTCCAGGACGGAGGACAGGTCACCGCGGCCGAGATGTGCGCGACAGCGCAGGCCACCATGGTCGAGGGGCAGGTCCGCGCCGACGACGTCTGCCTGCTCGCCGTACAGCTGATGAAGTAGCACGGTGCGACCCATCGACCGGTGCGATTCGCCACCCCGCGAGGGCATCCGGTAAACTGACGCCGAGGCACCCGCGAGGGTGTCTTGCCTGCGAAACAGGGTTTCCTGTGGAGCAGGAGCTTGTGAGGGCAGGTAGCTCAGTTGGTACGAGCGTCCGCCTGAAAAGTGGAAGGTCGGCGGTTCGACCCCGCCCCTGCCCACAAGCAGAAAGCCGCAGGTCAAGATCCATTCTGGACCTGCGGCTTTCGTCGTTCCTACGCCGGCTGACATCAGTTCTGACATCAACCCGGCCTATCCGAGCCCCTCGCCGAGACGACTGAGGACTGCGCGGATGCAGAATCCGGCGTCATGGGTGGGTCAGCGGCGCCCCGGTACGTACCGAGACGACCACGTCGTGGATCGCCCGGGTGACGGCAGCGGCGTGGTCCGGGTCGTCCACGAAGGCAGCGTGGGTTGCCCCCGGTTCCAGGCGGTGGAGGCTGTTGGTCGACAGTTCGGCCATGTCGTTCTGGTCAGCCATCCATCCGTCGGAGTTCTCGAGAGTGGCGGTCAGGACGATCAGTGGCTTCGCCTCGAGGCTCCGGAGCTCCCCGGCCTCGGCTGCGGAGCGACTCGCGACGCCGTACTCATCGAGGACGCCGCCCAGTCCCATCCCGGTGGCGGCGGTGGCGGTGGCATCGTCTCGGTACTTCGGCGGTAGATCCGAGTAACTTGCATCGGCCAGGAGCCAACCGACCCCCACCCGTGAGGTCGTCGCGACCAGCGAGCTCACGTGCTTCAGAACGCTGTAAGAGTCCGCGTCAGGCGGGGACACGGGGGTGTCCTGGGCGGCGGTGGAGTCGACCAGGACCAGACCGGCGACCTCATCGGGGTACTTCGCGGCATACGTCCTCACGTACAGCCCGCCGAACGAATGTCCGGCCAGCACATACGGACCCGGAACGTCGGCGCGGTCCAGCAGCGTGTGGAGATCGGTGGCGATCTGCGCACCGTCGGGCGGACTCGCAGCAGGATCACTCCAGCCCCGCCCCGCCCGGTCGTACACGCACACGCGGCTGTCGCGGGCCACAGCGGGCGCGATCAACCCCATCGACGCCGCGGAGCCGCCCGCACCGGGCTCGAGAATCACGGTCGGACCCCGTGAGCCAGTGCACTCCAGGTGGAGCCGGTACGGTCCCACGTCGACGAGCTGCCCGGGCATGGCAACCGCCGGTGCGGTCGAGTCACGGATCCTTTCGTACGTCCCGCCGATGGCGAGGAGCACCAGGATGATCAACACCGGGTTCAGCAGCCACACCCTGACCCGGCTGTGCATCTCGCGTCTGGCGCGGATCCAGACCCAGACCGCCAAGACCAGCAGAGTTGGCGGCCAGACCCAACTCAGCGCGTCCACCACGGAGTCCGGGGCCACGAGCACCAACGCACCAGCCACCGCCATGTAGATCGCGGGCACGACGGCCCAGCGTTGAGGTTGATCGGTGAACCGTAGGGACAGCACCGCCAACAGCGCCCACCCGAGCGCCCACCCGAACAGCACCATCGCGAGGGAGAAGTCCACATCCACCGTGCCGACTGGCAGGAACGGGAGAATCATCGCCGCAACGAACCCCGCAGCCAGCGATCCGGCCACTATCCTGCCGAGATGCCTACGCCGTGACTCCGGCTCGGCGGCAGCAACCTGATCGGCATTCGACGCCTCCGGCGCACTTCGCGGGGTCATGACAGTCCACCTCGCCTTCCTCGGGTCACGCCCCCCGGTCATCGAGCATGCGCTCGGCGACGCGGACCCGGAATAGCCCCACCGGGCCCACGCAGTGCCATCCGGGACGCACGTGGCGTCCCGGCCCGGATCGTCGCGTCGCCTTGGCCGTCGGGTGTAGGACGGGGACATGGCGGACATCGGCACCCACTGTCGCGCCGGCGGGCTCGCGGCCCGTCGGACGCTGGCGCTCACCGTCACCGCGTGCCTGCTCATGTCATGCAGCCCCCAGGAGAGCCCGGGCCGGGACGCTGCGAGGGCGGCGGCCGGATCGCCGACGTCGGCCGGGCCTGAAGCCGAACCGGAAGGCACCCCCGCCTCCAAGGCGCCGGGGCAAGTGAGCGCACGAGTGCCGGTCGTCCCCTCGACGTCCGAGCCCGCCGTCCTCGCCGACCAGCTCGACCGAGCCGCGGCTACCTTGCGCGACGAGGACGCCCGGGCGGTCGACGTACGCCGGGCCGGTGAGTTCCAGCAGCTCGCGGTGCGGGCGCTCGCCACAGCCTCCGAGGCGTTCCGTCGGAGGGTCATGCGAAGGCTCGATCCCGAGACGGCCCTCGTGACCCGGCCCGCCGTCAGAGCGTCCCGGGAGCTGCACGGCCTGACCAGCCCACAGCAGAAGCTTCCGCGCTGGCGGATCGTTGCGCCGCCCCCGGCGGCGGAGCTGCGCGGGCACTACCGGGCGGCGCAACGGAGGACGGGCGTCCCGTGGACGTACCTGGCGGCGATCCACCTGGTCGAGACGCGCATGGGTCGCATCCGCGGCACGAGCACGGCCGGAGCACGCGGTCCGATGCAGTTCATCCCGGAGACCTGGGAGGCGTACGGCGCCGGGGGCGACATCAACGACCCGCGGGACGCGATCCTCGCCGCTGCCCGGCTCCTGAAGGACCACGGAGCCCCGCGCGACATGGCCGGCGCCCTGTGGCACTACAACCCGGCCGACGAGTACGTGCGCGCCGTCAGCGCCTACGCGCGCACCATGCAACGGGCTCCGTCCACGTACCGCGGCTACTGGCACTGGCGGGTGCTGTACAGCCACGAGCGGGGCACCTACGTGCTGCCCGTCGGCTACCCGAGGAAGCGTGCCGTGCTGCTGCCCGAGGAGTGACCGACGACGGCGATCCACCAGGGCTACGCGGGCTCCGCGACGCTGCTCTGGACCGGCCCAGGGTCCTCTCAGGTCCGTCGCCTACCGTCGATGCCCATGAAGGACGCACGAGACGCCACCTCCGTCGCGGTCGTGGTGAACACAGGATCCCGACGAGGCGCGGCAGCCTTCGACCAGGTGGTGAGGCAGCTCGCCGACTCCGGCCTCCCTGTGTCGAGGACCCAGGCAGTGACCACCGGCGCCGAGCTGTCGAGGACTCTCGAGGCGGTCATCGCCGAGGGGTACGACTACGTCGTGGTGGGCGGTGGCGACGGCACGGTCGGGTGTGCGGCGGGCAAGGCCGCGGGGACCGACGTGACCCTCGGGATCCTGCCTCTCGGCACGGCCAACGACCTCGCCCGCACCCTCCAGATCCCCCACGACATCAGCGCCGCCTGCTCGACGCTCGCGGACGGCAAGGTGGTCGACATCGACCTCGGCCGCGCCGACGGCCACCCCTTCCTCAACGTGGCCTCGGCCGGGCTCTCCGTGGGAGTCACCGAAGCCCTGTCGCCGCGACTCAAACGCCGGCTCGGCCCCCTTGCCTACCCCGTCGCGACCCTGCGCGCGTACCGGCGGCACGAGCCCTTCGGCGCCCGGCTGGAGTTCCCCGACGGGGACCAGGACGCGATCGAGGTGGACGACCTCCTCCAGGTGGCCGTGGGCAACGGGCGTCACTACGGCGGCGGCAACGCGGTGTCACCCACCGCGGGGATCGACGACCACATCCTCGACGTCTACGCGATCGTGCGAGGCCGTCTGCGCGAGCACGTCAGCATCGCGCGGCTTCTCAAGGACGGCAGCTTCGTCGAGCACGACCGCGTCCACCACGTGACGACGCGCCGCCTCCGTCTCGTGACGGACCCCGAGCTTCCGGTGAACCTCGACGGGGAGATCGCGGCCACGACCCCGACGCTCTTCGAGATCGAGCGGAACGCCGTCCACGTCGTCGTACCTCGCGAGAGCACCAGCGCCACCCTCGACGGCCGCCGCGCCCGACGGGGCGGCTCCGCCGGCTGAGTGGACACCGGCAGGTACCGCCGGGCCAGGGCGGGTAGGTTCGCAGCATGACGCTCGTACGACGCAAGCGGCCCGCGCAGGAGGCCTGCACCGCCCTCCTGCTCGAGAGCATCCACCCCGTCGCCGAGGACGTGCTCGCCCGTGCCGGCATCAAGGTCCGGACCCACCGCGGTGCCCTGGACGAGGACGAGCTGGTCGACGCGCTCCAGGACGTCGACCTCCTGGGCATCCGCTCGAAGACCCAGGTCACCGCTGCCGTGCTCGAACGGGCGCCCCAGCTGCTCGGCGTGGGCGCCTTCTGCATCGGCACCAACCAGATCGACCTGTCGTCCGCCTCGGAGCGCGGGCTCGCCGTCTTCAACGCCCCCTTCTCCAACACCCGGAGCGTCGTCGAGCTCGCGATCGCCGAGATCATCGCGCTCACCCGTCGGCTCACGCAGAAGGACTCGGCGTTGCACGCCGGGACGTGGGACAAGTCGGCCGAGGGTGCGCACGAGGTCCGTGGCCGCCGGCTCGGCATCGTCGGCTACGGCAACATCGGCAGCCAGCTGTCGGTCCTCGCGGAGGGGCTCGGCATGTCGGTGGGCTTCTACGACGTGGCGGACAAGCTCGCGCTCGGGAACGCGCAACGGCGCTCCTCCCTGGAGCAGCTGCTCGAGGAGTCGGACGTCGTCTCGCTCCACGTCGACGGGCGGCCCGGCAACGCCGGCATCTTCGGCGAGGAGCAGTTCCGCCTGATGAAGCCGGGCGCGATCTTCGTCAACCTCTCCCGCGGCTTCGTCGCCGACCACGAGGCCCTGCGCGAGCACATCCTCAGCGGCCACCTGTCCGGAGCCGCCGTCGACGTGTTCCCCGACGAGCCCAAGCGGCAGGGCGACGCGTTCTCCTCGGTGCTGCGGGGCCTGCCGAACGTCATCCTCACCCCGCACATCGGCGGCTCGACCGAGGAGGCGCAGGAGGACATCGGCCGGTTCGTGGCCGGCAAGCTCCACGACTTCGTCGCCACCGGCGCGAGCACCCTCAGCGTCAACCTCCCAGGTGTCGCACTGGAGCATGCCCCGGGCACCCACCGGCTCGCCCACCTGCACCAGAACGTGCCCGGCGTGCTCGCGCGCGTCAACGCCGTCCTCGCCGACCGCGGGGTCAACATCGAGGGACAGCTGCTCACCACCCGCGGCGACCTGGGCTACCTGGTGACCGACATCGGCCTGGACTACGCCCCCGACGTCGTCGAGGAGCTCGCCGGCCTGCCCGAGACCGTGAGCCTGCGCATCATCGACTGACCGCAGCGACCGACCACGAACCGGAGCGGGGCCTCAGCGGCAGGTGCCGACACCGGAGTCGAGCACCCGGCCCCTGATGGTCGTGTAGGCCCAGGCCCAGCCCGCCTCGCCGAGGCGGAGGGCAAGGACGCCGAAGCTGTCGTCGTCGCGGAACGCCGAGCCGCGGGCCCTGGGTCCTCGCAGCGGAAGCAGGCTGCGCCCGCCGGTCCCCACGACGAACGACTGGACCCCGTCGCGCGCGACGTTGCCGACCGCGTCCTTGCGACGGAAACGCTCGTAGTGGTGGTCGTGCCCGGCGAGCACGAACTCGGTGTCGTGACGGTAGGCGACGCGCCAGAACGCCCTGACCCTCGGCTTCTCGCCGTCGCCGGAGGAGTACAGCGGGTGGTGCACCATGACCGCCGTACACCTGCGGGGGTTGGCCATCAGGTCGCGGCGCAGCCAGGCGACCTCGCGCCCGCAGTCGACGTGACCGCAGTTGCTGTTCAGCGCGTAGACCCGCCAGCCACCGACGTCGAAGGCGTAGTAGCCGGGGCGCTGTCGCCGGAAGTACGAGTAGTAGCCGGCGGCTCCGGGCGTCATGTACTCGTGGTTCCCGGGGATGGGTCTGGTGACCGACTTGAGCCGCCCCCACGACGGCCGGTAGACCGCGCGGAACTGCCGCAGCGACCCCTCGCGGTACTGCAGGTCGCCGAGGGCCAGCACCCGGCGCGGGGCGTACCGCGCGGCCAGCCTTGCCGTGGCCTCCTGCCTGCACGCCGTCGCGGTCACCGGTCGGCCCGGCGGGCAGGCGATGTCTCCCACCGCGACGACCGTAGGGCCGGCGACGCGGGACAGTGCGGGAACGCCGGTCCTCGCCGGTTGCGTGCCCCCTGTCGCGGAGGCTCCGCCGGTCAGCGAGAGCGCGATGACGCCGGCGGCGAGTCGGGCAAGCATCGCTCCACCGTGGCACGGCAGGCGGAGCCCAGGTAGTGCCCTCGCACAGAAAGCCGGGAACGAGCCACGATCGGGTGACGAGCTGTGCGGACAGCACTAGCCCGGCCTCGACAAAGCTCGATCCGGCCCCTCAGGCGCGCGCGATGCTGCGGCGCAGCCCCCACGAGGCGGCGGCGAAGAGCACGAGGCCATAGGCGACCAGGACACCGAGCTCGTCGACGACGTCGCCGAGCCCGCCATCGCGCCGGATCAGGTCCGCGAACCCGTCCGCGGCCCACGCGTGAGGAGTGATGTGGGCGACGGCGTACAGCGTGGGCGAGTAGAACTCCAGCGGCATCATCGAGCCGCCCAGCGCGCCCATCCCCAGGGCCAGCAGCAGGCCGATCGCGATCGCCTGCTCGGTGCTCGTGGCGAGGGAGCCCATGAGCATCCCCGCCCCTCCTGCGGCCACCGCGAACGCCAGCATGAGCAGCGCCGCCGCAGCGGGGCTCCCCCAGGACACGCCGAACAGCAGCGCCGAGCCGACCATGATGATCGCGCCCTGGAGCACCGCGACGGCGATCCTGCCCAACGCCTCGCCCGCGACGATCGCGCGGACCGACGTGGGCGTTGCGTACATCCGCCGGGAGACGCCGAGCTTCCGCGTCTCGATCAACGCCGTCGACGCGGTCATCGACGTGACGAAGATGAAGAGCAGCAGCTGCCCGCTGGCGCCGACGTCGAACCTGCCGAGGTCCTCGGGGAAGATCGCCTCCCCGGTTGTGGACGCCGCCACAGCAACGTCGGGCACGGCCTCCGCGGTCCCGTCGGTCAGGGCCAGCATGCCGTCGAGGTCGCCACCGACCCGCTCCTGGAGCAACCGTGCGACGGTCACCCGCGCGGCCTGCTGGTCGACGACCGACGCGACGATGGTGCCCATCTGCTGCGCGGTCCGGTCGGCGCTCGAGACGTAGTCGAGCACGACCTCGCCGCCGTCCGCGAGCCGCGCGTCGTAGTCCTCGGGTACGACGACCGCGCCTTCCGCGCGCCCCTGCTCCACGGCCGTCACGGCGGCCTCCCGGTCGTCGAACTCCTGCGCGTCGAGCCCCGAGCTGGCCTCGAGCTCCTCGATGAGCTGCTCCGTGAGCGGTCCGGAGCCTGTGACGACGACTGCGAGCCGGGGTGCGGTCTGCCCGCCGAACGCGAGGCCGAGCACCATGATCAGCAGGAGCGGGAACAGCACGAGGAAGAACAGGTTGGTCCGGTCGCGGACGGTCCGACGCAGGTTGACCCAGGCGATCTTCAGCGGAGTCACGGTGCCACCACCCGTCCGATCCTCGTCATCGCGACCGCCCCGGTGACGACGGCGAAGCACAGCAGCGCTCCCACCGCGGGCAGCACGTCCACCACGCCGCCCTCACCGACGAGGCTCCCGAGACCTCGGAGGAACCAGGCGTGAGGTGTCACCAGGCTGGCCGTCGCCATGAACGAGCCGGACTGCTGGATCGGGAAGAAGGCTCCGCCGAGGAGGCCGAGGGTCACCGCGACCACCGCCTGCCAGCTGCCGGCCTGTTCGGGGGTCCTCGCGAACGACGCGACCAGCGAGGTGATCCCGGTGCCCGCGAGGACTCCGGCCAGGATCAGCAGGGCCACGCCGAGCGGGTCGCCCCACCTCGCTCCCAGCAGCAGGCTCGTGCCGACCACCAGGACGGTCAGGCTCACCACGCCGAGGACGATGCTGGTCAGCAGCTTCCCGACCAGGATCGAGGTGCGTCGTACCGGTGCGGCCAGGAGTCTGGCGAGCGTGCCGTCGGACCGCTCCTCGATCAGGGACGACACCCCGAACTGCACGGTGAACAGCAGGAAGAAGACCGCCATGCCGGCCGCGAAGTAGGTCTTGGTGTCGAGCACCTTCGCGGAGGCCGAGACGTCCCTGAGCGCGATCGGCGGCGGGGTGGTGGCGACCTGCTCCGCGATGGCGGACAGCTCCTCCTCGCTCGCGCCGGCCTGCTGGTGGGCGACCGCCGCGACGGCCACCCGGGCAGCGTTGAGGTCGGCGACGTAGGACCGCGCGATCGAGCGGGCGACGTCGGTGCCCGTGGGCGAGTCGACGCTGCCGACCACCTCGACCTCGACCGGCAGCTCGCTCTGCACCGCCTCGGAGAAGCCGGCCGGGAAGACGAACGCCGCGTCGAGGTCGCCGTCGCTCACGGCCTGCCGCGCCTCCTCCTCGTCCATGGCCTCGACGGAGACGATCTCCTCGGACTCGAGGAAGTCGAGGACCTCCCCCGTGAACGCCTCGACGATGGGGCCGCCGTCCTGGTCGACCACGGCGTAGTCGAACGGTCGCGGCGTCGAGGCCGGTCCGAAGAGGACGCTGAAGATCGCG
Organism: uncultured Actinomycetota bacterium; assembly: GCA_963701425.1. Classification (GTDB taxonomy): domain Bacteria; phylum Actinomycetota; class Actinomycetes; order Propionibacteriales; family Nocardioidaceae; genus Nocardioides_C. Next base: position 178,165 of record CAVPAG010000009.1, read on the forward strand.
GCCAGGGCCAGGGGTACGACGATCGCGAGGAGGATCGCCGAGCGGTCCCGCACCCGCTGTCGCAGGTCCTTCGCGGCGATGTGGAGGCTGGCGGCCATGTCAGTCCCTGAGCCGCTTGCCGGTCAGGTGGAGGAAGACCGCCTCGAGGTCGGGCTCGTGCACGACGACCGAGCGGATCGACACGCCGGACGCCATGACGGCCTGCATCACCGACGGCAGCGCCGACTCCGCCTCGGGGACCAGCGCGTCGATGGTGTCCCCCTCCGCCGTCGACCGCGACACGACCCCGAGCTCGTCGACGGCGCGCCGGGCGCTCTCGACGTCGCCCTCGACCGACATCACGATGTGCTCCGCGGCGCCGAGCCGGGCGGTCAGATCGCGCGGCCTGCCCTCGGCGATCAGGTGCCCGAGGTCGACGATGCCGACGCGGTCGCACAGCCGCTCGGCCTCCTCCATGTAGTGCGTCGTGTAGAGCACCGCCATGCCCTCGGCGCTGAGCCGCTCGATGCTCTCCAGGATGGAGTTGCGGCTCTGCGGGTCCACGCCGACGGTGGGCTCGTCGAGGATGAGCAGCCTCGGGCGGTGGATGAGCCCGATCGCGATGTTGATCCGGCGCTTCATGCCGCCGGAGTACTTCTTCACCTGGTCGTCGGCACGGTCGGTCAGGCCCACCACCTCGAGCACCTCGGCCGTGCGCTCCGCCGCCTCGCGCCGGCGCAGGTGGTAGAGCGAGGCGAAGAAGCGGAGGTTCTCCTTGCCGGTCAGGTCGGGGTAGAGCGCGATGTCCTGCGGGACGTAGCCGATCTGCCCCTTCACGCCGAGCGCTCCCGGGTGCATGCGCTGCCCGTCGACGTCCACGACTCCCGCATCCGCGTCGAGCACGCCCGCGACCATCGAGATGACCGTGGTCTTGCCGGCGCCGTTGGGACCGAGCAGGCCGTAGGTCTCCCCCGAGGCGATCGAGAACGACACGTCGTCGACGGCCACGAGGTCGCCGAAGCTCTTGCGGAGGTTCGAGCAGGTGAGGATCGGGCGCGTCGGGGTCGGCACGACCGTCTCGGCGCCGACCGTCGTGACGTTCACGCCTTCACCAGCTCGGTCACGAGGTCGGCGATCGCCTCGACGTACCGGTCGACCTCGTCGGCCGTGGTGGTGGGTCCGACGAGGGCCATCTCGTGGACCGGGGTGAGCAGGATGCCCCGGTTGGCGCACCACACGTGGATGAGGGCGTCGAGCGGGCCGGTGAGACCTTCGTTGACGATGTCGACGGCGTTGTAGTCCACCTCCGCGAACGCGGCCTCCGACCCGTTCCTCGGGGGCTTCGGGAGGAACCGGAACTCCACCCGGCAGCCGATCCGTGCGACGTACCACGCCAGGTCGGCGCCGCGGATGACCTTCTCCAGGCCGGCCTGCATCCGCTCCGCGAGCTCGATCATGCGCTCGAAGTTGTCGACGGTGATCACGTGCTCGAGGGCGGCCCTGATGCCGGCCACTGCGGCGGGGTTGCCGGACAGCGTGCCGCCGAAGCCGAAGAAGTTCTGCCACGGCGTACGAGCGGCAACGAAGTCGGCGATCTCGGCGGTGAGCCCGAGGACGGCAGCCGGGTAGCCACCGGCGATGAACTTGCCCGCGACGAACATGTCGGGGCTGAGGCGCTCGCTTCCGGTGACGCCGCTCGGACCGGCGCACATGCTGTGGGTCTCGTCGATCAGCAGCAGCGTGCCGTTGCGCCGGGTCAGCTCTCTCAGGGCCTCGAGGAAGCCCGGCTCCGGCGCGATGATGCCGATGTTGGTCATCACCGGCTCGGTGATCACGCACGCGACGTCACCGGGCGCCAGGGCCTGCTCGAGCGCCTCGACGTCGTTGAAGTCGACGACCTTCGTCATCGCCTTCGCGTCCGGCACGATGGGCCCCATCATCCCCGGCATATTGATGACCTCGCCGAAGAAGTCGACGACCAGGGTCTCGTCGACCGACCCGTGGTAGGTCCCGTTGAACATCAAGATGAGCTGCCGACCGGTGAACGCGCGAGCGATCTTCAACGCCATGCGGTTGGCGTCGGAGGCGCTCATCAGGACCTGCCAGAAGGGCAGCCCGAAGCGCCTCGCGAGCTCCTTGCCGACCCAGATGCTGTCCTCGGTGGGCAGCATGGTCGTCGTACCGCCGTGCCTCATCTGCGCGCTGATCGCGTCCACGATCTGCGGCTGCGCATGGCCGCACAGCGCGCCGGTGTCGCCGAGGCAGAGGTCGAGGTAGCGGTGGCCGTCGACGTCGGTCACGTGCACGCCCTCGGCGCTCTCCACGAACACCGGGAAGCCGCCGCTCCAGATGCGCATCCACGACATCGGGACGCCGCCGACAAGGTGCTTGCCCGCCTCCTCGAACAGCGCCTTGGACCGCGGCCGCTCCTCGACGAACCGGTCGGTCTCCTCCTCGAGAAGGGCTCGCACCCGCTCGAGCGTGATCACTGCCATGCCGCTCACCGCGCCTTCCCGGCCGGGCACGTCAGCCCCCGCCGGCTCTGTCCCCTCCCTCGAACTTACGGAGATGCCCGTCTCACAGACAGGGGCCAACGGCCTGTCCGGTTCGACCCGGATGAGCGGTTCCGGCCGTGGACATCTCCCCCGACCGGGAACACACTCGGGGGACCGAGGAACAGGGGGAAGGCGTGATGGCTGACAGCAGGACGTTCGTGATCGTCGGGGGCGGGCTCGCCGCCGCGAAGGCGGTCGAGGGTCTGCGCGACAGCGGCTTCGACGGACGGGTCGTGCTGGTCGGCGCGGAGCACCACCTCCCGTACGAGCGGCCACCCCTGTCCAAGGGGTTCCTGCTCGGCGACGAGGAGCTCGCGAGCGTCTTCCCGCAGCCTCCGGAGTGGTACGACGAGCAGCACGTCGACCTCAGGCTCGGGACCGCAGTGACGTCGGTCGACCTCGACGGCCACGCCGTCGTGACCGGGAACGAACGCATCGGCTACGACCGCCTCCTGCTGGCCACCGGGGCCTCGCCGCGTCGTCTTCCGGTGGCCGATGACAGCGGAGCACCCGTGGCGTACCTGCGCACGATCGAGGACAGCCAGCGGATCAAGGACGAGCTCCAGCCGGGCCGTCGCGTGACCATCGTCGGCGGCGGCTGGATCGGTCTCGAGGTCGCTGCCGCCGCGCGCAATGCCGGCTGCGACGTGGTCGTGCTCGAGGCCCTGGAGAAGCCGCTGGTCCGGGTCCTCGGCCCCGAGGTCGCGGAGGTGTTCGCGACCCTCCACACCAGCAACGGCGTCGACCTCCGCACCCGGGTCTCGGTCTCCGGCGTCGACCACGAGGCCGGGCGGACCGTCGTACGCCTCGACGGCGGGGAGACGGTCGAGACCGACCTGCTCGTCGTGGGCGTGGGCGTGCAGCCCAACGTCGCTCTCGCGGAGGCAGCCGGTCTCGAGACCGAGAACGGTGTCCTCGTCGACGAGTACCTCCGAACCTCGCACCCGGACGTGTTCGCCGCCGGCGACGTCGCGAACGCCTACCACCCACGCCTCGGGCGGCGGCTGCGCGTCGAGCACTGGGACAACGCCATCGAGCAGGGCCTCGCCGTCGCCCGGAACATGCTCGGCGCCGAGGCGGCGTATGACCGGCTCCCCTACTTCTTCACCGACCAGTACGACCTCGGCATGGAGTACGTCGGCAACGTGGGGCCCGACGGCTACGACCAGGTCGTGCTGCGGGGGGACGTGGCAGGTCGCGTCTTCACCGCGTTCTGGGTGAAGGACGGCCGTGTGGTGGCGGGGATGCACGCCAACGACTGGGACGCGATCGACCCGATCCGCGCGATCGTGGCCGCGGGCAAGGTCGACCTCGCTGCCCTCCGTGACTCCAGCGTCCCGGTCAGCGAGCTCGTCGACTGACCGGAGCCGTCAGGCGATGGTGACGTTCGGGTCGAGGTAGACGTCCTGGATCGCGTGGAGCATCTCGATGCCCTCGCCGAACGGGCGCTGGAAGACCTTGCGGCCGGCGATCACGCCGCTGCCGCCGGCGCGCTTGTTGATCACCGCCGTGCGGACCGCGTCGTGGAGGTCGGAGGCGCCTGAGGACGCGCCGCCGGAGTTGATCATCCCGACCCGGCCGGCGTAGCAGTTGAGCACCTGCCACCGGCACCGGTCGATCGGGTTGTCGCCGACGTAGGTGTCGTAGACCAGCGGGTGGGTCTTGCCGAAGGAGATCGCCGTGAAGCCGCCGTTGTTCTCGGGCAGCTTCTGCTTCACCAGGTCGGCCTCCAGGGTCACGCCGAGGTGGTTGGCCTGGCCGGTCAGGTCGGCTGACACGTGATAGTCCACGCCGTCCTTCTTGAAGGCGGAGTTGCGCAGGTAGCACCACAGGATCGTCACCATGCCGAGCGAGTGCGCCTCCGCGAACGCGGCACTGACCTCCTCCAGCTCCCGGCGCGAGACGTCGGCACCCCAGTAGATGGTGGCCCCGACCGCAGTGGCTCCGAGGTCGAAGGCCTGCCGCACCGAGGCGAACATCGTCTGGTCGTGGACGGCCGGGTAGGTCAGCAGCTCGTTGTGGTTGAGCTTGAGGACGAACGGGATCTTGTCCGCGTACTTCCGCGACACCGCCCCGAGCACGCCGAGCGTGGTCGCGACCGCGTTGCAACCGCCCTCGAGCGCCAGTCGCACGATGTTGTCGGGATCGAAGTACAACGGGTTGGGGGCGAACGACGCCGCACCCGAGTGCTCGATCCCCTGGTCGACCGGGAAGATCGACAGGTAGCCCGTGCCGCCCAGGCGACCGTGGTGGACCAGCGTGGCGAAGTTGCGGATCACGTTCGGCCCGCGGTCGTTGTCACGCCAGACCCGGTCGATGAAGTCCGGGCCGGGAAGGTGCAGGTTCTCCTTCGGCATGCTCGTGCACTGGTAGTCCAGCAGCTCCGTGGCGTCCTGCTCGAGGACGGCGGCGATGTCGGTGGTCATGGGTGGGCTCCCTCCGGCCGGTCGCCCGTCTCGCGGCAACGGCACGGCTGGCGCCGGTCGGCCGCCGACGGTCACTTCCTGTCTATCCGCCGGCGCGGCGTCCACCTAGGGCCGTCCGACCCGACTTGGCCTGGCCCGGCCAGTCGGGTCGGGTCGACGTCAGAGGTTGTCGCGCAGGTACCTCGGGGTGCCGACGACGAGCCGGGTCCCCTGGTCGGCCGGGTCCATCCAGCGCAGCAGCCAGGCGAGGTCACGCGTGGGCATGGAGACCCAGCCGTGGCGACCCACCCTCTGGCCTGTGTGCAGCAGGAAGCTTCCCTGCCTGACGTCGGCCGGGACCCGCGCCATCCACTGCTTGCGCGGGGCGGACCAGTACGTGCGACGGACGCGGTTGAAGTCGACGAGGACGCCCCGCTCGAAGCTCCCGGGGTGGTCGGCGAAGACGACCTCGTGCCGCTTGCGCCAGGTCGCCCTCGGCGGTCGGGACTGCTGGAGGACGTTGTAGGTCCGCGGGGACAGCCGGTCGTGCGGCCAGCGGTCGTCCCCGTCGAGACGGCGGTACCGCATCGGGATCGCCGGGTCCGGACGCATCCCGAACGCGCTCGCGACCTGGTGGACACCGGCCGGGGTGGTGCCCAGCGGGCGCCTGAGCGCCGGGGACATGCCTTCCGCTCCCAGCGAGACCTTGACGGGTCCGCGCACGGCTCGCCACGTCCGACCGCGCCGCTGCCACGCGACGGCGGTGCCGCTTGTGGCGGTCCATCGAGGAGCGGTGACGGTGACGACCTGGCGGGCGCCCTGGAGCCTGCCGAGCTCGTCGGGGTGCACCGGCCCCTCGGCAGGAAGGGGCTCGGGCACGACGCCGGTCACCTCGTGGCAGGTGGGCCCGGCGCAGGTGACGAGCGGGGCGAACATCCCCTGCAGTGCGGCCAGGGTCGCCGCGTGGGTCGGCCGGTAGGCGACGTTGACGAGCTGGTGGGGGTCGACCTCTCGGTCGTAGAGCTCGAGCTCGCCGGTCACCGGGTGCTCCATGTAGGTGTAGCGGGCGGTGCGGACGCCGCGGTACATGTACTGGTCCACCGGGACGTCGGGGTACGCCGGCCCCGCCTCGATGGCCAGTGCGTCGTACCCGGGCCGGACGCCCTGCGCGACGTCGACCAGCGACAGGCCGTCCAGCGGAAGCAGAGGTACGGCGCCCGCCACGTCGGCGAAGGTGGCCGCGATGTCGACGAGACTGACCGTGTCCTCGACGACCTGCCCCTGCGGGACCCCGGGGCCGCGCATGAGCATCGGGATCCGGAGGCTCCCCTCGTAGCCGAGGGTCTTGCCGCGCCAGCGGTGCTGACCGAGCAGGTAGCCGTTGTCGGAGGCGAAGACGACCAGCGTGTTGTCGAGCTCGCCGACCGACTCGAGGAGCTCGACGGTGTCGCGGACGTTGCGGTCGACGGCCTGCAGCGACTCGACGTTCGCCTCGTTCCAGTCGCGCAGCCTCGAGACCACGAGGTCGCTGATCACGGGCTGCCGCCGGATGCGCAGGGGCTTGTCGACCGCGACCCGCTCGTTGAAGTTCGGCAGCCTCTCGGCGAAGAAGGGCAGCCCGTCGAACCTGCCCTTGTCCTGCTCGGCCGGGACCGGCGGGCCCCAGGTGCAGCCGCCGTCACCGAGCGTGCACGCGCCGTGGGGGGCCAGGTTGGACTGCCAGATGAAGAAGGGCTGGTCCGCCTCGACCCCGACCCGGATCGCCTCCTCGGTCACGGCCTGGGTGACGTCGGTCTGGTACTCGCCGGAGTGGTCGACGACCGTGCCGTTCTCGTTCACCCAGGCGTTGTTGTAGTCGTAGGTGCGGCGCACCATCGCGTTCCAGTTGTCCCACCCGGCCGGCACCTCGGTCATGTCCTGGTGCCCGTAGGTGTTGAGGTACTTCCCGGCGAAGGTGGTCCGGTAGCCGGCGTTCTGCAGCCACACGGGAAGGGACCGGTCGTTGAGCGGCCGCATCTTCTCGTACCCGCCCGCGGGCGGGTTGTTGGCGAGCACGCCGTGGTTGTGGGCGTGCTGGCCGGTCATGATCGTCGCCCTCGCCGGGCAGCAGAGCGGGTACGGCGAGACGGCGTCGGCGAAGGCGACGCCCGCGCCACCGATGAGCTCGCGGGTGTACGGCATGTGCCGCAGGTCCTCGACGGACTGGTCGTCGGTCGTGACCAGGATGATGTTGGGCGGGTCGGCCTGCGGTGCGGCGGAGACACCCGGACCGGTCGTGGCGACCGTCAGCGCGCCGGTGAGCATGAGAAAGGACGTGACGGAGCGCAGGACTGCGCGGCGCATGCGAGAAACCCCCGGGTGGTTCGACACGTCCCCCGAGATGAGGACGCCCGCCCAGTCTGAGCGACATCACCGCGTACGTCCGGGTTTTGACCGGACTGTGACCGACGCCCGGTTCGATGGATGGCTACAGTCGAAGACGTCGATGGACATCAATCCGAGGAGTGCGGGTGTCAGAGCAGGAGACCCGGGAGCTGGTCAGGGAGCGGTACGCCGCGGCGGCCCGGGCGGTGACATCAGGCGGCGGCAACAGTGAGGCGCTGGAGGCAGAGCACTGCTGCGCCCCCTCGACCTCGTCGGCGACCATCCCCCTCGAGACAGTCGGGTCCTGCTGCAGCGGGGGCGTCGAGGTGAACCAGGCGTTCGGCGCCGAGCTCTACGACGTCCAGATGCGCGGCGAGCTGCCCGTGCAGGCCGTCTCCGCCAGCCTCGGCTGCGGCAACCCGACTGCCATCGCCGATCTGCGCCCTGGCGAGCGCGTCCTCGACCTGGGCTCGGGTGGAGGCATCGACGTACTCCTCTCCGCCCGAAGGGTCGGCGAGACCGGCTTCGCCTACGGCGTCGACATGACCGTCGAGATGCTCGAGCTTGCGCGCGCCAATGCCGCGGAGGCGGGGGTCGACAACGTCGAGTTCCTCGAGGGCACCATCGAGGAGGTCCCGCTCCCCGACGGGTCCGTGGACGTGGTGATCTCGAACTGCGTCATCAACCTGTCCACCGACAAGCCGGCCGTCCTGGCCGAGATGCACCGCGTGCTCAGCCCCGGGCGGGCGCATCGGCATCTCCGACGTCGTGGCCGAGGACCACGTGACCCCGGCCGAGCGGGCCGAGCGCGGCTCCTTCGTGGGCTGCGTCGCGGGCGCCCTCTCGAGGCAGGAGTACCTCGAGGGACTCGGCGCCGCCGGGTTCGAGGACGCGTCGGTGGAGTTCACCCACGAGGTCGTGCCTGGCATGCACGGCGCGATCGTGCGGGCCACCAAGCCGTCCTGAACGACCGAGGGACCTTCGGCTCTGACCCGGGACGACCCGGCTTCCTAGCGTTGAGGGGAGAACCGACCCCGGAGGGACGCCATGCCTCCTCACTGCGACTCACTCGACGGCCCCGTCGTCACCGCCGCCCGCCAGGCGCTCGAAGGCCGGGACGTCGACCTCGTGCTCCCCTTCGTCCCCGTCGAAAGTGAGGACGAGGTCCGCGAGATGTTCGACCGGGTGCTTCCGCTGCGCGACCTCGATCCGGCAGCCCGCGAGGTGGCCGACCTGCTCTTCTTCGAGACGGTGGTCCGGGTCCACCGCGCGGGTGAGGGCGCGCCGTACACCGGCCTGAAGCCCGCCGGCCTCTCGACCGGCCCGGTCATCCCGATGGCCGAGCGGGCCGTCGAGGAGGGCTCCAGCGAGCAGCTCGCCAACTTCCTCGCCGACGCGCTCCGGTGGGAGCTCGCGACCCGACTCGAGGTCGTCCACCGGCTCGCAGCACACAAGCAACGCTCCGTCAGCGACGGCCGGCGGTACGTCGAGGCGATGCTCGGCTTCGAGGTGTACAGCCACCACCTCTACGAGGCGCTCCGCGCACCGGCCCACCACGAGGGTGCTCACGAGGAGGCCGCCGCCCACGCCCACGGCTAGGGGCGAGCCGGGGGTCCCTTCTCGGTCGCTCAGTCGTCGGATGCGACTCCGACCCGGACGCCGAAGGCCACGCATGCCACGACCCACATGGTGACTGCAGCAAATCCGATCAGGCCTGCCAGGACAACGGCGACCTGATAGCTGACTCCAGCCGTCAGGACGAATGCCAGACCGGCGCCTGCAGCGAGTCCAAGGCTCCCGAACAGAAGCCTTGCCGGAGTAGGCGAGTCCGGATCAGGACGGTACGGCGAGGCGGTATCCCGGCGCGTCCGCACGTTGGTCCCGCAGTCGGGACATCGGAGGGCAGACTGGTCGAGTACGGGGTGCCCGTTCTGGCACTCAAGCGTTGGCATGACTGGCAGTCTGCCACCGTCGGCGAGGCTCTCGATGGGGTGTGGATGAAGAGCGAACCGATGCCGTCCGGGGCCAAGGACGCCGGCCCCTTCTTCCACGGCACGAAGGCTGACCTGCAGCCGGGCGACTTGCTGGAGCCCGGCTACAGCTCCAATTTCGGCGAGCGAAGAAAGGCGAACTACATCTACCTGACCGCAACCCTGGATGCGGCCACCTGGGGAGCAGAGCTGGCGGCGGGCGAGGGAACCGGCAGGATCTACCGCGTGGAACCCACGGGCCCCTTCGAGGACGACCCCAACCTGACGGACAAGAGGTTCCCGGGCAACCCGACGAGGTCCTACCGCACTTGGGAGCCGCTGCGAGTGGTCGGCGAAGTCTTGGACTGGGAGCCACACTCCGCCGAGGTGCTCCAGAACATGCGGGACCACCTTGAGGAGCTCGAGAGGCTCGGCATCGAGGCAATCAACGACTGAGCTACCGCGCCCTCACGATCGTTACGGCGCTGATGCCCGGTCACCTGCGGAGGCATGGTGACAACTAGTCAGACAAGGCAGGCAACCCTTGTGGCCGCTCACCTCGTTGACAAGGCATGGAGCGAGTGACCGATGCGTGACGAGGCGGCGTTCGTCGAGTTCGCCGAGGCGGCACGCGGGCAGCTGCGCCGTACGGCCTACCTGCTGTGCGGCGACTGGGAGCAGGCGTCGGACCACGTCCAGGAGGGGCTCATCCGCGTCTACGTCGCGTGGCCACGGCTGACGCGGGCCGGCCGCGAGCACGCCTACGCCCGCAAAGCCGTGGTCAGCGCCTTCCTCGACCACTACCGGCGCCGGTCGAGCACCGAGGTCCCCGCCGAACCCGACGGCAACGTGCCCTCGGGTCAGGACGTCGCCGAGTCCGTCGCATTGCGCGCCGCGCTGATGTCGGCCCTCGCCGACCTGCCTCCGCGGCAGCGGGCGTGCGTGGTGCTGCGCTACTTCGACGACCTCAGCGTCGCCGACACCGCGGTCATCCTCGGGTGCAGCGAAGGCACGGTCAAGAGCACGACCTCCCGCGCGCTGGCCTCGCTCCGGTCCACGTTCGAAGGTTCGCCGATCGGCGGGCTGGCGACCAGAGGAGCAACACCATGGTGAACGACCTGCGCGAGCTGCTCAGCGACAACGTCGCCTCTCCGCCCCACGACAACCTCGACCTCGGGGCCGTGCTCACCGGTGGCCGCCGCCGCGTGCGGCGCCGCCGCCTCGCGACCCTCGGTGGTACGGCCGCTCGCCACGGCCGCGCTGGTCGCGACCGGCTCACTCGTCTCGCTGAGCGGCGGGCCACCCGACTTCGCGGCCGCAGGGGTCCCGAAGCCGGACGCGCCGACGCTTCGGTTGGCCGACGCCCTGGCAGCTGCCGAGGGCACGGACTACCGCGTGCTGGCGTCGTACACCAACGAGAACCTGAACCGCGACAACGGACAGTACTTCGACGGCGTGACCGACGACGGGCTGATCCTGTTCCGCGACGGGCCGCGAATGGACCAGCTCTGGCCGCGATTCGCTCTCATGGACCCGGCCACCGGCGAGAAGGACTGGCTGCCGGACCTCGACATCGGACAGGCGCAGACCTGGCCGCTCGAGCTCGGCGAGGACCGGCTGATGCTGCTCAGTGCCGAGGGCGGCATGAAGGCGAAGCTGGTCGTCTACGTCTTCGACCGCGAGCGCAGGCAGTGGAGCGCGATGAAGTGGCCCGACCTGCCGGCGGTGGAGAACCCGTTCGGCGCCGTACTGGGGCACGACGACCGGCTCTACGTCCCCGTGCCGGCGACCCAGGGCCGGCCCCCGAAGGGAGGCTGGCCGATGGGCCCGGACGGCGAGGCGGACGACGCCGACGCTGAGGGAGACACCCACCGGCTCTGGTCCGCATCGCTGACCGATACGTCCGACGTCCGCGACGAGGGGCTCACCGTGGGGTCCTTGGCGTTCACCGACGACTCGATGGTGTGGACCGACTCCACCAACGGTGACAGCGGACGCGTGCACGTGCGCGACCTCGAGACCGGCGAGGAGCGGGCGTTCGACCCCCGCTCCGGCGAGAAGTGCAACCTGCTGTCCTTCGGTGCGACCGACGACCGGATCGTGATGGGGCAGTACTGCGGCACCTACGAGGACGGCGTCCGCGACGACCGCGTGCAGGTCCTCGACACCGACGGCAACCAGGTGGTCACGCTGCAGGGCAGCGGCATCGAGGGCGCGCTCGCCTCCGACGCCGGTGACGGACTCGTGACGGTGACGTCGTACGAACCTGATGGCGGCGGCACCTACGTCTACGACCTCGACTCGGAACGGTTCCTGCGGATCACCGAGCGCGTCTCGTCTTGGGGCACGAGCGGGCCGACGCAGGATGGGCAGTTCCTGTGGAACACCCCGGAGAACAGGGGTCGGGGCATGACCCAGCACCTCGGGGAGCTCATCGACTGACCTGCAACGCTCGCGCACTATGGACGCATGGACCGCGCGACTGTTGAGCAGTGGGTTGCAGACTACGAGCGGCAGTGGCGCACTCCTGGCGTGGGACAGCTCGCTGAGCTGTTCCACCCGGACGCTTCGTACCGTCCCTCACCTTGGGCCGAACCCATCGAGGGCCTGGACGACATCGCAGAGTTCTGGGACGTCGAGCGTGACAGCGCGGAGGAAGACTTCACCATGTCAAGTGACGTCGTGGCGGTGGACGGAAGAACCGCGGTTGTCCGTGTCTCGGTCAGTTACGGGGACCCTGACCGCAGTCGTTGGCGTGATCTCTGGGTGCTCCGGTTTGCCGAGGACAATCGGTGCGAGTCGTTCGAGGAGTGGCCGTTCGCGCCGGGCCAACCTGATGGGCACGAGTGAGTCTTTCCTTCCGAGCGACGCGCCGACAGCGAACGCTGCCCGACCGGTCCGTGGAAGCGGCAGGCTCTATCCACGGCTTCGGTGATGTCCGCCCGGCTATCGACTCGTGTCTGGCCAGGTTCTGTCCACAGGCCGCGGGACGCCGGGTTGTCCACAGGTCTCGAACTGGTGTTCGAACGAAGCGTCGACTTTCCCTAGCGTGGGGGTCATGGAAATGGTGTCGACGCCGGTGGCGGAGCGGGTGGACCCGGTGCACGGGTTCGCCGGTCGCGCCCTGGCGGTGCTGGACAGCCTCGCGGATGCGCCGGGGTGGGCGATGACCCCGGACGAGCAGGCCGAGACGCTGGTCGAGCTGACCCGGCTGGCGGCGCGGGTGACCGAGCTGCGGTGGCGGGTGCTCGCTGCGGCGGACGTCAACGAGATCGGCGTCGAAGGACGGCTCCACCTCGACCGCGGCGTGGCTGGCGCGGCGGACCCGGGAGAACCGGTCCCAGACCAACGGCGACCTGCGCGGCGCCCGGGCGCTGGACCAGGCCGCGGTTCGCGCCGACCCGGGCGGCGTTCGCGGCCGGTGCGCTGACGGTCGACCAGACCTGGGTGATCATCCGGGCGGTCGAGGACCTCCCCGCCGGCGAGGTCACCGACGAACAACGCCTCACCGCGCAGGAGCACCTGATCAAGCTCGCGGCCGTTTATGACGCGAAGCGGCTGCGGGTGCTCGCGAGGCGGTTGTTCGAGGTCCTCGCCCCCGACGAGGCCGACAAACGCGAGGGCGAGGCGCTGGAACGGGAGGAGCGCCGGGCCCGGGAGAAGACCCGGTTCGCGATGCGCGACAACGGCGACGGCACCACCAGCGGTTGGTTCAAGCTGCCCACCGCCCAGGCCGACATGCTGGGCAAGGCGGTCCAGGCGTTCGCCGCCCCCCGCCGGCACGACCCCGGCGCCTGGCTGGACGCGGAGGGTCGCAAGGTGGCCGTACCCGGTGTTGTTGGGGCAGGCGTTCGCCGAGCTGGTCGAGCACCTCCCGGTCGACAAGCTCCCCCAGGCCGGCGGGATCGCGGCGATCGTCGCGATCACCATGGAGCTCGACAAGCTCAAGACCGGCCTCGGCGCCGGAACCCTGGACACCGGCACCCCGATGTCGGCCGGGCAGATCCGGCGGCTGTCGTGCAACGCCGGGCTGGTGCCCGCGGTCCTCGGCGGCAGGTCGGTGCCACTGGACCTGGGCCGCAAGAGGCGCCTGCACACCGAGGCGAAGCGGATCGCGATCGGCATCCGGGACAAGGGGTGCACCGCGGTCGGCTGTGACCGGCCGCCGGCCTGGTGTCACGTCCACCACGACGACTGGTGGTCAGAAGGCGGCGGCACCAGCGTCGAGAAGGGCAGAGCTGCTCTGCCCGCACCACCACCACCTCGCGCACGACTCCCGGTACGACATGCACCGCCTGCCCGACGGCAAGGTCAGCTTCCACAAACGCACGTAGACACGCTGGCCGGCAGCCGCGGCCCTGCCAGCCGAACCCCTGCGCCCGATTACGTCCAGGCTGCCCGATCAGGGGCGGCCCTATCGGCATGCCATCGGGCGGAAATGCCCGGTCGCGCGGCGGCCCTACGATCACGCCTGTCATCGCATGTCCGGGCGAGCGCTCGGGCTGACTCCGGAACTCCCATGGGAGCAATACGGGCAGAACGTCAGCCCTCCGTGCCGGCGCGCTGGGCGTCCTGTGCCCGCGCGGCGGCGCGACCCATGACACCCGCCCCGCTCGCCATCGCGCGTCGCCACGGCGGCACCCCTTCGATCTCGATCTCGAGCGAGAAGCTGAGGAAGGTGCGGATCAGCACGATGAGGCCCAGGACCCCGACGTTCTCCAGCGTCGGCGAGACGGCCACCGTCCGGATCAGGTCCGCCGCGACCAGGATCTCCAGGCCGAGGAGGAGGACGCCGCCGAACGACTCCCGCAGGACGCCGTACGCCTCGCGGCCGTCCTTCGACCGAGCCCAGACCGAGACCGCGAGGGCGCCCGACCAGAGCAGACCCAGGACGAACACGGCGACGCCGACGGCTTCGAAGCCCTTCGCCATGTTCTCCATGAGCTCGACGAACGACAACGGCTCCTCCAAGGACGATGCGCGTGCGGGTGCGCGGCGCGGTCCCAGCCTGGCACGCCGGGCGGGACGCCACGCGGTAAACCCGGACGGATCGTCGCCTGCACGACTCACCCCGCAGGGGTGATGCCAGGAGGCCGTGCGCTCGGCAACGTGGAGGGTGGAGAGCCAGGAGTCGGAGGTGCGTCATGGGTCTTCCCGCCGATCAGCTGGGCGCACAGGAGCGCGTCGTACTCGAGATGCACGAGCACCCGAAGCATCTGCTCATGGCCGCGCTGATCTGCCTCGCGGCGATCGTCGGTCTCGCCATCGTGGTCGCGATCAGCCCCGACGACGGGGCGCTCGCGTGGCTGGACACGCTCGGCTGGGTCGCGTTCGCCGGTGTCATCGTCGTCTTCGGGGTCTTCCCGTTCACCGAGTGGCGTAGGCGCACCTACACGATCACGAACGAGCGGATCGCGACGCGCAGGGGCGTCCTCCGCCGGTCCGGACGCGACATCCCGCTCGACCGGATCAACGACGTCGCCTTCGAGCAGGGCATCGTCGACCGGATGACCAAGGCGGGCACGCTCAAGATCTCGTCGGCGAGCGAGCGGGGCACGGTCGTGTTCCGCGACATCCCGAAGATCCACGAGGTGACAACCACCCTCAACGAGCTGGTCCGAGAGGCACGGGGCACCCGCTGACGCATCGGGCCCGCTGAGGCACGAGGTGGACCACGCGGCGCGGCCGCAGTCAGGGTGCGTGCGCCGCGCCGCGTGGCGTCAGGGTGCGGCGGTGTAGCCCTGCCGCTCCTGCCGCTCCAGCGCGGCCTCGGCCGACTGCAGCTGGTAGGGCACCGAGGTGAGGGCGACCCCCAGCCGCTTCGTCACGCGGCCGATGCCCGCGGGAGCGGGCTGGGTCTCACGCGAGGTCACTGAAACCCTCCACCTTGTCCTCGGGCCCCGAGACGATGATCAGGTCCCCGTCGTGCACGACGGTCTCCGGCGTGGCGTGGGTGAAGTCCTCACCGGCCCGCTTCACACCGACGATGGTCACGCCGAACTTCGACCGCACGCGCGACTCCCCCAGCGGTAGCCCGTAGATGGACTCCGGTGGCCTGGTCTTGACGATCGCGTAGCCGTCGTCGAACTCGATGTAGTCGAGCATCCGGCCGCGGACCAGGTGAGCAACGCGCTTGCCCATGTCGTGCTCGGGACGCACCACGTGGTGGACGCCGAGCTGGGTGAGGATTCGCGCATGTGAGTAGCTGATCGCCTTGGCCCAGATGTCGCGGATACCGAAGTTCACCAGGATCGACGACGTCAGGATGCTGGCCTCGATGTTCGAGCCGATGCCCACCACGGCTCGGTCGAACTCGTGGACCGACAGCTGGCGCAGCGCCTCCTCGTTCGTGGAGTCGGCCTCGACGACGTGGGTCAGACGCCCGGCGAGACCCTGCACGGTCTTGCCGGACTCGTCGATGCCGAGGACCTCCGTGCCCTCCTCCATGAGCTCGAGGGCGAGGGACTTGCCGAACCGGCCGAGACCGATCACGACCACGCCGGAGCTGGTCTGCCTGGACTTCCTAGCCAATGATCGGCCGTCCTTCCGGGAGCTTGTAGAGACGCTGCCGCTCACGCAGGGCGATGGCGGAGACGAGGGTGATCGGACCGAGTCGCCCGAGGAACATCATGAGCACCAGGAGCAGCTGCGCGGCTCCGGGAAGGTCGGCGGTGATCCCGGTGGAGAGGCCGACCGTGGCGAAGGCGGAGGTGACCTCGAAGAAGACCTCGATCATCGGCAGCCGGGTCATCTCCATGATGACCAGCGTGGCTCCGACCACGGCGGCCACCCCGAGCAATGCGACCGTCAGGGCCTGGCGCTGCACGCGGCTGCCGATGCGCCGGTCGAAGGCGTTGACGGCCGGCTCACCCCTGACCTCTGACCAGATGACGAAGAACAGGACCACGAAGGTGGTCACCTTGATGCCGCCCGCGGTGCTCGCCGAGCCGCCGCCGATGAACATCAGGATCACCGTGCCGAGGAGGGTGTCGTCGTGCATCTTCGAGAGGTCGAGGCTGTTGAAGCCGGCTGTCCTCGGCATCACTGCGTGGAAGAAGCCGGCGAGCAGCCGGCCGGGCGGGTCGAGAGGGCCCAGCGTCCCGGGGTTGGACCACTCGGCGGCAGTGACGAAGATCGTCCCACCCACGAGCAGGACCCCCGTCATGGAGACGGTCAGCTTGGTGTGGAGGCTCCAGTCGTGCGGGCGTCCCAGGTGCCTGCGGAGCTCGAAGAGCACCGGGAAGCCGAGCCCACCGAAGATGACTGCGACCGCGATGGGGAGGCAGATCCACGGATCGGTCACGTAGCCCATCAGGTTGTCGCTGTAGAGCGCGAAGCCCGCGTTGTTGAAGGCCGACACCGCATGGAAGACCCCGTGGTAGAGCGCCCGCCCCGGCGACATGTCGTAACCCAGCAGGAACCGAGTCGTGAGTACGACGGCCGTGGCGGCCTCGAAGACCGCTGTGACGCGGAGGACTCCCAGCAGCACCGCGCGTACGTCGCCGATGCCGATGCTCTTGGTCTCGGCGGCGGCGGTCAGCCGGGACCGCAGCCCCATCCGCCGTGACACCAGGAGCCCCAGCAGCGAGGCCAGCGTCATGATGCCGAAGCCGCCCACCTGGATCAGGCCCAGGATCACGGCCTCACCGAAGCCGGACCAGTACGACGGGGTGTCGACGACCGCGAGACCCGTCACGCAGACGGCGCTCGTCGAGGTGAACAGGGAGACCATGAAGGGGGCGTGCCCCTCGCCTGCACGCGAGACGGGGAGCATCAGGAGGACCGTGCCGACGGCGATGGCCACGGCGAAAGCGGTCGCCACGGCCTGAGCCGGGTGTCTGAACTCGGGCACACGGAACCGGGGAGACCGACCGCCCCTGGTGGTGGCGGTGGCGGTCACTGGATCAGCCACCGGCCCAGGAGGATCAGGCCGAGTCCTGCGGTGGGAAGCACCCACAGCTCGTGGATGCCGAGGGCCCAGTTGTGCCCGAGCGCCCGGAACACCGCGTAGACCACGAGGGCCATCCCGAGAAGCATGAGCACGATCCCGATGGCCAGACCGCTGATCTCCATAGCAGTTCCATCGTCACGCGCGGGTCGTGCCGGCGGAAGTGGTCGACGCGTCAAGGGTCCGTTAAGAACCGTTGTGGGTCGAAGGGGCGACCGCGCAACAATGGCCCCATGACCGACGGGCACCGGGGCCGGTTGCGGCTCTACCTCGGAGCCGCGCCGGGGGTGGGCAAGACCTACGCCATGCTCGGCGAGGGCCACCGCCGCTCTGCCCGCGGCACGGACGTGGTCGCCGCGCTCGTCGAGACCCATGGGCGCCCCCCGGTCGAGGAGCAGGTCGAAGGGCTCCCGCAGATTCCTCCCCGCTCGGTGGAGCACGACGGCTTCCGCGGTCAGGAGCTCGACGTCGAGGCCGTCCTCGAGCGGCGCCCCGACGTCGTACTCGTCGACGACCTCGCCCACACGAACACGCCGGGCTCCCGCAACGCCAAGCGGTGGCAGGACGTCGAGGAGATCCTCGACGCCGGGGTCGACGTGATCAGCACGCTGAACATCGAGCACCTCGAGTCGCTCGCCGACGTCGTCGAGTCGATCACCGGGGTCCCGCAGCGGGACTCGGTACCCGACCACGTGGTGCGCGAGGCCGAGCAGATCGAGCTCGTCGACATGACACCCGAGGCGCTGCGGCGGCGGATGGCCCACGGCAACGTCTACCCGGCCGAGAGGGTCGACGCAGCGCTCTCCCACTACTTCCGCGTCGGCAACCTGGCGGCGTTGCGGGAGCTGGCCCTGCTCTGGCTCGCCGACCGCGTCGACGAGGGGCTCGAGCGCTACCGGCAGGACCACGACATCGAGTCGACGTGGGCGGCGCGGGAGCGGGTCGTCGTCGCGCTCACCGGTGGCCCCGAGAGCGACCTCCTGCTCCGACGCGGCGCGAGGATCGCCTCGCGCGGCGCAGGCGGCGAGCTGCACGCGGTCTACGTCGCCGCCAAGCGCGAGACCGCCCCCGGGCCCGACGACCTGGCTCGTCTGCGGGTGCTCACCGAGGAGCTCGGCGGGACCCACCACACGGTCATCGCCGACGACCCGGCGGAGGGAGTGCTCGACCTGGCCCGCAGCCTGAACGCGACCCAGGTCGTCCTCGGCGTGAGCCGCCGCCCGCGGTGGCGGAGCCTGTTCGGGAGCGGGGTCAGCGAGCGGATCGTCGCCGGCTCGGAGGACATCGACGTCCTCGTCGTCACCCACCCGTTCGCCAGGCGGGGCGTCGTGCTGCCGGGGCGCGGAGGGCCGCTCGGCTCACGCAGGCTGGTCGCCGGCTGGGTGCTGGCGATCGCCGGGCCGGCGCTGTTGTCGGCCGTGCTGGTCCCCACCCGCGACCTGCCGACGCTCGCGCTGGAGGCGATGAGCTTCCTCGCCCTCACCGTGGTCTGCGCGCTCGTCGGTGGCCTGTGGCCTGCGCTGACGGCGGCCGTGCTCGGCAGCCTGCTGCTCAACTGGTTCTTCACACCGCCGCAGAACACCCTGAGCGTCGCCGACTCGATCAACGTCGTGGCTCTGGCGATGTTCCTGCTCGTCGCCGTCGCGGTCGCCTCGGTCGTGGACAAGGCAGCCCGCCGCAGCGTCCAGGCGAGCATCGCCCGCCAGGAGGCGGACACGCTGACCATGCTCAACCGCACGCTGCTGCAGTCCGACCAGGACGTCCGGGCTCTGCTCGGGCTCGTGCACGAGACCTTCGCCGTGGACGCGGCCTCCCTGCTGCGTCGTACCGAAGGCACCTGGACGCTCGTCGGCGCCGTGGGAGACGACCCACCGGTGCAGCCGGACGAGGCCGACACCTCCGCGGACGTCTCGCCGACGCTCGTGCTGGCGCTGCGCGGGGCACCGCTGCCGCCGCACGAACGCCGCGTCCTTGCCGCCTTCGCCACCCACCTGGCCGTGGTCCTCGAGCGGGAGGAGCTGGCCGAACGAGCCGAGTCCGCCCAGCGGCTCGAGGAGGGCAACCGGGTGCGCACCGCGCTCCTCGCCGCGGTCTCGCACGACCTGCGCACCCCGCTCGCGGGGGTGAAGGCCGCGGTGTCGAGCCTCCGGAGCCCCGACGTGCACTGGAGCCCGGAGGACGAGGCGGAGCTCCTCGCGACGATCGAGGAGTCCGCCGACCGGCTCCACACCATCGTCGCCAACCTGCTCGACCTCAGCCGCCTCCAGAGCGACGCGGTCCGCCCCATCACGCACGAGATCGGTCTCGACGACGTCGTCTCGCGCACGGTCGCCGAGATGCCGCAGGCGCGCTCGGTGGAGCTCAGGTTCCCCGCCGACCTGCCCCCGGTGCTCGCCGACGCCGGTCTGCTCGACCGCGTGGTCGCGAACCTCGTCGACAACGCGGTGCGGCACTCGCCGCCGGACATCCCGGTCGTCGTCTCGACCAGTCACGTCGGCGACCGGGTCCAGCTGCACGTGGTCGACCACGGACGCGGCGTGCCCGACAGCGAGAAGGGGCAGATCTTCGGGGCGTTCCAGCGTCTCGGCGACGCCCAGGCCAGGGAGGGCCTCGGCCTCGGCCTCGCCGTCGCGAAGGGACTCACCGAAGCACTCGGCGGGCTGCTGATCGCCGAGGACACGCCCGGCGGCGGGCTGACGATGGTGGTGGACCTGCCGGCCGTGCCCGCGGCCAGGGCCGAGGAGCTGTCCCGGGTGGTGCAGCCGTGACGTCCATCCTCCTCGTCGACGACGAGACCGCCCTGCTGCGCACGCTCTCGATGAACCTCCGTGCCCGCGGGTACGACGTGCTCACCTCCGAGAACGGCGAGGACGCCCTTGCGACGGTGCGCCAGGACTCGCCCGACGTGGTCATCCTCGACCTCGGCCTGCCGGACATCTCCGGCGTGGAGGTGCTGCGGCAGCTCCGCGGCTGGAGCGCGGTCCCGGTGATCGTCCTGTCGGCCCGCCACGGGTCCGACGACAAGGTGGAGGCGCTCGACGTCGGCGCGGACGACTACGTGACCAAGCCGTTCGGCATCGACGAGCTGCTCGCCAGGCTCCGCGCGGCGGTACGCCGGTCGGGGCCGGCCGACGCGGCCGTGATGGAGAGCGGAGGGCTCCGCATCGACCTGGCCGGCCGCAGGATCTGGCGCGACTCCGACGAGGTGCGGCTCACCCCCACCGAGTGGGGCCTGCTCGCCGCGCTGGTGACCCGGCCGGGGCGGCTCGTCGGCCAGCGGCAGCTGCTCCAGGAGGTGTGGGGTCCGGCGTACGAGAAGGAGACCAACTACCTCCGGGTCTACATGGCGAACCTGCGACGCAAGCTCGAGGCGGACCCCTCACGCCCCCGCCACCTGATCACCGAGCCCGGCATGGGCTACCGGTTCATCGCCTGAGGCAGCCCCCGACGGGGCTTCCGCGCCTCGACCTCACGAGAGCAGACTGAGAATCGCCCCATCCGGCGTCGCACCCACCTCGACAGGGAGGACGTGAACAGCCATGGCCACCAAGACGTGGAACATCCAGGTGACGATCGACGAGCAGGGCGACGAGACGCTCGCCGACGCCCTGCTCAGCCTCGAGAACAAGATGGAGATGCGGGGTCACGGGACGAGCCACCGGAACCCGATCGACGAGTCCGAACCGAGGATCGGCGACGAGCTCGCCACGGCCCGTGCGCTCTCCGACCTCGCGCACCAGCTGCTGGCCGTCGCCGCCACGGAGATCGAGTCGAAGACGCACGTCCCGGCGGCGTCGCTCCACCTCTGACCCGAGACGCAGCCGGCACGTCAGACCGAGCGGCGGCCGGTCCACCTCTCGCGACCGGCAGCGATGCGGGCCGCGCGGCGCTGCCGCTCCAGCGACTCGAGGAACTCCTCCGTCTCCTCGATCTCGCGCCGGCGACGGCGTAGCTCCGTCGAGGCGCGCAGCGCGTTCCCCCGAGCCACGGAGAGCGACTGCCGCTGCCACCGTCCGAGGTAGGGGACCTCCATGGACGCGAGCACGCGACGGGCAGTGCGTAAGGGCATACCGGGGCCTCCTGCAAAGGACTGTTGGGGGTGCGCGAAACCGCGAGCCTAGGAGTCGTCCGGCCCGCCCTACAACGGGTTTCAACCCGTCCGAACCCGGGCGAACCACCACGTCCCGCGCGTAAAACAGGCACTTGATCGACGAGCGGTCGCGGTCGGTCCAGACGGAAGCAGACGGGCCGACCGATCGCTTGACGAGTTCTTTACTTTTCCTGCGGAAGCGCGTCCTTCCGACCATCATTTGTGGTCATGCGCCCCGTTCGTCCCTCCGCTCAGTCGCCCGCCCGTCGTACTGCCGCCCTCCGCCCCCGCCTGCGCTGGGCCGCACCCCTGGCAGCCGTCGCGGCCGTGGGCTCGCTCGTCATCGGGCAGGCCCCCGACCACTCCGGCTCCGCCTCCACCGCGACGCAGGCCCGCCCCACCGCAACGGCCGACCTCACGCTGGTCGCGCGGAACCGGGTCGAGCTGCTGCGGCGCAAGGGCCGGATCGTCGGCGACGGCCGCACGGTGTACGTCGCCAACGGCACCGAGTTCCGGCCCGCCGCGACCAGCGTGGCCATCCCGCCGCGGGTGCGGGCGAAGTCCTGGGTCGTGGTCGACCTCGACACCGGCCTTCTCCTGGGCAAGCACCAGGCCCGCGCGAGGCTGCCGCAGGCCTCCACCATGAAGCTCCTGACCGCGCTGACCGCCACCCGCACCATCGAGCCGACCACGCGTCACCGCGTCACGAAGTTCGAGACCTCCCAGGTCTGCTCGTGCGCGGGCGTCGAGCGAGGCCGGGTCTACCTCAGGGACACCCTCCTCGCAGGGATGCTGCTGCCCTCGGGGAACGACGCGGCCGAGGCCGTGGCCGGTTCGCACCCGGCGGGGCGGTGGGCGTTCTACCGCGCCATGAACGACCTGGCCCGCGAGCTCGGCGCCCGCGACACCGTCGCGAAGAACGCCTCCGGTCTCACCGCTGCGGGCTCGCACTCCTCCGCCCGCGACCTCGTCCTGCTGCTCCGGGCGGCGCTCACCGACCAGACCGTGGCGGGGATCCTGGCCCAGCGGTCGGCGGTGATCGCGACAGCGAACGGCCGCCACCGCCACACCGTGTGGCGCAGCACCGACTACGTGAACAAGTTCGAGGGCTCGCTCGGCAAGAGCGGCTGGACCACGCCGGCACAGAACACGCTCGTCGTGATGACCCCCGTCGAGGGACGTCGCATCGCCGTGGCGAGCCTCGGTGCCCCGACCGGCTACTCCACCGACGGCGCGCGCGCCCTGACCGAGTGGGCTGCCGAGAACTTCGACGGCCTCCTCGGGGTCGGCAGGCTGCCCCTCTCCTGAGCTGCGGGCAGCCGCTCACCTGGAGGCGTCCGCACCGGGTCAGGGGCAGGGGCGGAAGCAGGCGAACTGCCCCGAGGAGTCGTAGCGCAGGTAGCCCTCGTCGACGAGGTCCCACAGCACGGCCATGATCGAGGCACGGTCCGTGACGTAGTCGGTCGCCACCGACGCGACCACGTCGGCAGACGTCCACGCCCCCTCGGTGACCGCCTGGCAGACGGCGGTCCGCAGGATCTCCGGGGTGGTCTGCGTGCTCATCATGGTTCTCTCCCTCGTTGCCCGGGTGTCGGTGGTGCTCAGTGCTCGGTCGGTGGTGCTCAGCGCGGCGGGGCGAACGAGCCCGGTCATGTGACCACCAGCCCCGCCTCGGCGAAGATCTCGCGGGCCTGGCGGATCTGCTCGGGTGTCGCGCCCGGAACGTCAGGCAGCAGGTCGGGGAGCCCGAGGGCGGCGTACTTCTCGCGGCCGAGCCGGTGGTAGCCGAGGACCTCGACTCGCTCGACGTTCTCGAGGCCCGCGACGCGGCTCGCCAGCGCCCGCACGTGCTCGGGTGCGTCGGTGTGGCCGGGCACGAGCACGAACCGGACCCAGGTCGGCTTGCCGGTCGCCGCGAGCCTCTCGGCGAACGCGAGGGTCGGCGTGAGGCTGCCGCCCGTGAGCCTGCGGTGGAGGGGCTCGTCGGCGGCCTTGATGTCGAGCAGGACCAGGTCGGTCGCGGCCAGCAGCCCGTCGCCGGCCCGCTCGCCCAGGGTGCCGGCGGTGTCGAGGGCCGTGTGCAGGCCGCGGTCCTTCGCGCCGGCGAGAACGGCCTCCGTGAAGCGGGACTGGAGCAAGGGCTCGCCGCCCGAGGCGGTCACCCCGCCACCGGCGGCGCGGAGGTAGGGGACGTAGCGCTCCATCCGGCTCAGCACCTGGTCGGCGGTCACCCGTTCCCCCGCACGCATCCTCCACGTGTCGGGGTCGTGGCAGTAGATGCAGCGCAGGGGGCAGCCGGCGGTGCGCACGACGAAGCGGGTGCCGGGCCCGTCCACGCCGGTCGAGATGTCCCACGAGTGGAGTGAGCCCTGGACCAGGCCGGTCTCGTGCGCGGTCAGCGACCCGACCGCACTGGTCCGTGCGCCGGCCTGGGCGACGCCGGGGCTCATGACCGGGTTTCCGCGGTGTCGCGCCGTCCCGCTCCCTCGGTACCACGCCAGGGATCGAGGGGAGGGACCTCGAGCGTGGGGACGAGGGGCTGGGTCAGGACCGGCACCGGGAGACCTTTCCGGTGAGCCCCGGCGAGCCGGGGGGCCGGTGTCTCCGGCCACCCACAGCCTCCTCTGCGCCTGGTCTGGACCGGAGGGGGCGTTGGTCCCTTTTCGACCGACATCAGGCCCCCCGTCGTACCTCTTCCCGAGCTGTCCGTCCGGGCCCCCTCAACCCCGCGGCCTGCGCTGCCGACACTCCGACCGGAGGCCCGCAATCCGAGCGAAATAGCACACATCAGGCAGCCGTGACGTACCGTTTCTGTGGCTTTTACCAAGTTCACCGCTTCACCGGCGTGACCAACCCTCGGGGGAGACCATGCAAAGACGCCGTCTCGGCGTGCTCACCGCCCTCTGCGTCGTGGCGGGGCTTTCGCTCGGCCTCGCGCCGAACGACCCGCAGGCTCAGGCCGCGACCACCTCGGTGGCGCCCGCGGCCCTTCCTGCCGCGCCGGCGGCCGCCACCGCGGACCGCCCCAACATCGTGCTGATCACGGCCGACGACATGCGGGCGGACGACATCGCCTTCATGCCGCGCACGCGCCGCCTGCTCGGCAAGGCCGGCGTCACCTTCACCGACGCGATCTCGAACTACCCGCTCTGCTGCCCCGCGCGGGCGACCCTGCTGACCGGGCAGTACTCCCACAACAACGGGGTCCAGGGCAACGAGTGGCCCTACGGCGGCCACAAGAAGTTCTACGAGACCGGCGCCGAGCTCGAGACCCTCCCGGTGTGGCTGCAGCGAGCCGGCTACAACACCGGCTTCGTCGGCAAGTACCTCAACTACTACGGCACCGAGGACCCCGAGCAGCGCTCGACCGGCGACCGCTACATCCCGCCGGGCTGGAACGACTGGCACGCCTCGGTCGGCCGGGTCTTCCGCTACTACTGCGTGACGCTGAACGAGAACGGCCGGATCCGCCGCCACCGAGGCGAGTACCAGACCGACCTCTACACCCGGCTCAGCAAGGACTTCATCGGGCAGTACGCCGGAGGGCGCGAGCCGTTCTTCCTCTGGACCTCCCACCTCGCGCCGCACATCGGTGTCACGCCCACCAAGGACGACTACTGCTCCAGCGGCCCCGGCCTGCCGACCCCTGCCGCGGAGCGGCACCGCCGGATGTTCACCGGCATGCCCCTGCCCTACAGCCCCGCGCTCAACGAGAAGGACATGAGCGACAAGGGCACCTACATCCGCGACCGCAAGGAGCTCGACGTCGAGCGTCTGACGCAGGTGCACCAGGGCCGCATCGAGGCGCTGCAGTCGCTCGACGAGTCGGTCGCGGACACGATCGCGGCGCTCGAGGCGAAGGGAGTCCTGGACGAGACGCTGCTGATCTTCGCCTCCGACAACGGCTGGCTCCTCGGCGAGCACCGCTCGGAGAAGAAGATCCTCCCCTACGAGGAGTCGCTGAGGGTGCCGCTCCTCATGCGCGGTCCCCGCGTGCCCACCGACGTGAAGCGCCACCAGCCCGTCGGTCTCGTCGACATCCCCGCGACCGCCCTGGCCGCCTCGGGGGCCACCCCCACCAAGGCGCAGGACGGCGTCTCGCTCATCGGCCTCGCCCGCGACCCGGACCGCCTCGCGCGCCGGGTGATGCCGATCGAGGCCGGGCCCGCCCCCGCGATCCAGGGCAAGCACAACCCGGTGCTGCCCCCGTGGTTCTACCGGGGCATCCGGTCGTCGCGGTACTCCTACATCGCGTGGCAGCTGACCGCCTCCGAGGAGGAGGAGTTCTACGACCTCGACGAGGACCCCTTCCAGATGGAGAGCCGCCACGACAACCCCTCGGCGGCCCTCGAGACCGCCCGGACCTACTACAAGCAGCTGCGCGACTGCGCCGGCGCGGCCTGCGTCCGCGAGCTGCCGGCAGGCACCGAGGACGGCCGTCCGCGCCCCCGCCAGGCCGGCGACACCACCCCGCCCCGCGTCCGCGACGTCAAGGCGCCCTCGGGCTGGCTTCGCACCACCCGGCCGACCATCAGCTACACCGCCACCGACCCGACCGACCCCGCCGGCCGGCTGGCCCACTGGTGCAGCCACCAGGCGGTCGGCTGCGACGGGAAGGCCACGCTGCGGCTGCCCGGCGAGGGCCACCACAGCTGGACGGTCATCGTCACCGACCGTGCCGGCAACGTCGGGAGCGGCTACGGCACGCTGAAGGTCGACCTGTACCGACCCCGCGTCCGCGTCCTGAAGCAGCCCCACCTCGCCGTGGAGACAGCCTCGGCCCCGCTGCCGTGGCGGGTCAGCGACTCCGGGTCCGGCATCAGGTCCGTCGACACCCGTCGACGTACCGCCGGTCTGAGCGGTGCGTTCACCGCCTGGGAGTACCCCGCCCGCCTCCAGAAGGCGGCGCGTCCCGCGCGGCGGACCGCCCTCCCGGCGGGCAACGGCACGGTCTGCCTCCAGGTCCGCGCCCGCGACGTGGCAGGACGGCAGACCGGCTGGGCCGGGCTGCTGTGCCGGGCCCGCGCCGTCGACGCCGCCACCCTCGCCTCCGCGCCCACGTGGCAGACGTCGAAGCGCGACGGCTGGTACGGCGGCACCGCCACCGTCACGAAGCGCCGCGGAGCGGCCCTCACCGTGCCGAGCAGCGGCGGGGTCAGCCTCGTCCGGGTCGTCGCGCGCACCGGCCCGGGCATGGGTCGCCTGCGTGTCGACGTCGGCGGCGGCTTCCTCGCCCGGATCAACCTCGACCGGGCCGAGAAGGGCATGCAGGAGTTCCTGCTCCCCTCGCCCGGCCGCGCCGGGAAGGTCAAGGCGACCGTGACCACCGCCGGCCGTCCCGTCTGGGTCGACTCCATCGGGGTGGTCCGCCGACCCGGCTGACCGGCTGCGCGCCGTGGTGCCCTTCGCCACGTTTCGGGGCGAGCCGGTTGGCTACTCTCGAAACACCATGAAGCTGAAGATGCGCACGCGCCACGCCAAGCGGTACCGCCAGATCGCCGCCCTCCTGATCAGGCACGGTCGAGGCGACCTCGTGCGGTCGGCGGGCATCGACGGCGTCCTCGACGACGACCAGATCGAGGAGGGCGACCCGGAAGCGGCGGCACGGCTCGCCGACGACCTCGAGGCGATGGGCCCGACCTTCGTGAAGCTCGGCCAGCTTCTCTCCTCGCGCGTCGACCTGCTCACGCCCGCCTACATCGAGGCGCTCTCGCGTCTCCAGGACAAGGTCGAGCCGTTCCCGTTCGAGCAGGTCGAGGAGATCATCAGCGACGAGATCGGCGTCCGGCTGTCGCGGATCTTCCCGACCTTCGACCAGAAGCCGCTGGCTGCCGCCTCGCTCGGCCAGGTGCACCGCGCGACCCTGCGCGACGGTCGCGAGGTGGTCGTCAAGGTCCAGCGCCCCGGCATCCGGCGCCAGGTGCTCGACGACATGGAGGTCCTCGCCGACCTCGCCGACGTGCTCGACACCCACACGGACCTCGGCCGCTACGGCCTCGCCGACCTCCTCGAGGAGTTCCGCAAGTCGCTCTTCGACGAGCTCGACTACCACCGCGAGGCCGAGAACCTCACCACGATCGCGGGGATCCTGGCCGACCACCCGGGGATCGTCGTACCCAAGCCGTACCCCGACTTCTCCACCAGCCGCGTGCTCACCATGGAGTACGTCGACGGCAAGAAGATCACCGACCTCGGGCCCCTCGGGAAGCTCGAGCTCGACGGGGCACCCCTGGCCGACGAGCTCTTCGCGGCCTACCTCGAGCAGGTCCTCGTCGAGGGGATCTTCCACGCCGACCCGCACCCCGGGAACGTGCTGCTGACCTCCGACGGCCGGATCGCGCTGCTCGACATCGGCATGGTCGCGCGGCTCGCCCCCGCCTACCGCGAACGGCTGATCAAGCTCTTCCTCGCGCTCGCCGACAGCCGTCCCGACGAGGTGGCGCGCGTCTGCCACACGATGGGCGAGGAGCTGCCCGACTACGACCCGGTGCTCTTCGAGCGGGCGGTCACCGACGTGGTCGGCCGCTCCGCCGACGCCTCGCTCTCCGACCTCGACGTCGGCGCGATGCTGCTCCAGCTGACCCGCAGGGCGGGCGAGGCCGGACTGAAGATGGACCCCGAGCTGGTGATGCTCGGCAAGACGCTGCTGAACCTCGACCAGGTCGCCGCCACCCTCGACCCCGAGTTCGAGCCCCGCGAGGCCCTGCGCCGCCACACGACCGACCTGATGCGCACGTCGATGAAGACGTCACCCGCGGCGATGTTCGCGACGGTCCTCGAGGCCAAGGAGTTCGTCGAGGCCCTCCCCGGGCGGGTGAACCGTGCGTTCGACGCGATCGGCGAGGGCAACTTCGAGCTGCGCATCAAGGCGTTCGACGAGGACGAGTTCCTGCGCGGGCTCCACAAGCTGGCGAACGTGATCGCGGCGGGCCTGATCCTGGCCGCGATGATCCTCGCCTCGGCGTTCCTGGCCCGTTCCGGAGACGGTGGCGCGAGCGCGGAGAACCGGATCGCCCTCGGCGTCTTCGTCGTCTCGGTCGTCGTTGCCCTGGCCATGCTGTCGCGGATCGTGCTGCAGACAAGGCACGTCCGCTCCCACCGTCGTACCTAGGGACTGCCCCTTCCCAAGCGGATGTGACTCCCGCTACGTTGCCCGAGGTCCCACGGTGGGACGAGGGAGGCATCCGTCTCAAAGGGGACACGGTTGTCCATGCAGCTCCGGCAGTCTCGGCTGCCTTCTCGGGTTTCACAGGGGCCGGTCGCGGCCCTCGTCGCAGCACTCGTCCTGGCCCTCAGCGGCCTGGGCGTCACAGCCTCTCCGGCACAGGCGGACGGCCCCGGTGTCGGCACGCCCTGGGTGGTCACGGTCGGCGACTCCTACATCTCCGGGGAGGCCGGTCGGTGGGCCGGCAGCTCGAACACCTCGTCGTCGTACGCCGACGCGCTGGGCTCCACGGCGTACTTCGACAACGCCAACGGCACGGGTGAGCAGATCGACCGCTGCCACCGCAGCAAGTCCGCGGAGGCCTTCATCGGCGGGGGCGTCAACGGCAAGAACCTCGCCTGCTCCGGGGCGCGCACCGCGACGTTCTGGGACTCCAACGACCGGTTCAAGCCGGGCCTGGACTTCTACGACGACGGCGCGGGCCACGTCGGCCAGGCCAAGGCCCTCCAGCAGTTCGCGACCAACAACAACGTGAAGATGGTCGTCGTCTCGATCGGCGGCAACGACTTCAACTTCGCCTCGATCGTGCAGACCTGCGTGACGAACTTCCTCACCTCGCCGACCTGGTGGAAGGACTACTGCTACGACGACAGCAGCGTCAGCTCCAACTTCACCTCGAGCAACGTCGCGACGGTGAAGGCCAGGATCGCGACGGCGTACCAGAACGTCCGCACCGCCATGCGCAACGCCGGCTACAGCGACGGCTCGTGGACCATGCTGGTGCAGAACTACCCCTCGCCGCTGCCCCGCTCCGGTGGCATGCGGTACGGCGAGAGCGGCTACACCCGCCAGGACACCGGCGGCTGCGGGTTCTGGAACGCCGACCTGAACTGGGCCAACGACACAGCCCTGCCGACGATCAACAGCACGGTGACCGGCGCGATCAGCACGGCCGGCATCACCAACAGCCGCACGCTCGACCTGGCCTCGGCCTTCAACGGCCGGCGCCTGTGCGAGAACACCGTCGGCCTCTACGAGGAGAAGGGCCTGACCAGCTGGACCCAGGCCGGGGCCGTCGACAAGACCGAGTGGATCAACCAGATCCGGACGGTCACGACGTGCTGCTCGGGCTCGCCGTACTACATCCAGGAGTCGCTGCA
Source organism: uncultured Actinomycetota bacterium (assembly GCA_963701425.1). Classification (GTDB taxonomy): domain Bacteria; phylum Actinomycetota; class Actinomycetes; order Propionibacteriales; family Nocardioidaceae; genus Nocardioides_C. The sequence continues at coordinate 207,801 of CAVPAG010000009.1, forward strand.
CCCGAACTACTGGGCGCAGCTGGCCACGCGGTCGTGCGTGCGGCAGGCCTACAACGGCGGCTCGCCGCGGGGCGGCAGGTGCACGATCAGTGGCACGGGCCTGCTCAACGGTGAGCCCCGGATGTCGCTCGGCTAACTCAGCCTTCAGCGGTAGCGGCAGATCCCGCCCACGCCCTGCGACGGTCCGTAGTCGGCGTCGGGCGGGATCACCCGCACCTGCGCACCGGTGAGGAGCGCGGTCCGCACCGCGACGTCGACCAGCGGTCCGCGTCGCGCGTCGGGTGAGACGGGAGCGTCCTCGTCGGCCGGGGCCACGTCGGTCGGCGCGTGGTTGAACCACGCCTCCATGCCGTCGTCGCCCTTGACCAGCAGGGTGGCCACCCGGCTCGCGGCGAGCGCGGCCAGCGTGTCGTGCGCACCCTCGACGGCCATGCCGTGGGGCGCACGCTCCTCGGCGAACGTGGCCCACAGCGCGCGGAGGTCCTCCTCGCACGCATCCTGCACAGCACGCGTGACGAGCTCGGCCCGCACCTTGTGGGACCCGTCCGCGTGGCGGCTGCCGTTGATCCGCTTGATCGTGCAGGTCTGGTTGACCCACTCGGGAAGCTTCTCGAGGAGCAGCTGCTGCGCGCGTACGTCGCCGGAGATGACGAGGATCCTCCCCTCGACGCGCTGGAGCGCGAACGCGGCTGCCTCTGCCACGGCGCCGGCGTTGTGGGCCCACGAGTCCTCGGCCCGGCGCTGGTAGCGGCCCTGGGTGAGCCCCTCCCAGCCGCCCGGCGCGTTGCGCTCGATCTCGTCGTCCGGCCCCTCCACCTCGGAGTACACCGGCTCCGCGCCGCCGCCGATCGACGCCTCGATGTCGGCGCCCGTGCGGTCGATGACGACCAGGACGTACGCCGGCCGCTCCTGTGCCCAGGTCAGGACGGGGAGCATGTGCGCCGGGGAGCCGTGTCGTGCGACGTCCCGCCCGGACAGGCCTGGCAGCGAGACCACGGCGAGCACCTCACCGTCCCGGGCGTACCCGGCCACCTGGCCCGAACCCCGTGCCGCTCTCGCCTCGGCCGGGGCGGCGACCGCCGTCTCCAGCGTGGAGATCGTCCGCCCGTCGACCCCCTGGTCCCGGAGGGCGGCCGCGAGGGGCTTCCACCTGGTGTCCCAGTTGAGCTGGTACTCGTTCGCCACGTCGGGCGCGGCCCCCAGGTACACCGCCGTCACCGGCTCGACGGGACGGAGCACGACCTCGAGCGTGCTGTGGGTGATCTTCTGCTGCAGGACTGGCACGCGACTCACCTCCTGGACGTCACCCCCTCACCCTCTGTGGCACGGCGTCCTGCGCGCCAGGGTCATGTGACCCATATCAGGGGTAGTCCCGGACCAGCCGGCCTCAGGTCGTGCGGGCTGCGCCGAGGCCTTCGAACAGCGTGCGGCTGACCAGGTCCGCGGCCTCGCCGGTGTCGAGCGTCCCGGCGGCCGCCGCTCGCGCCGCGGCGACCAGGAGGCTGGTGAGGACCAGGCCGGTCCACGACGGGCTCACGTCGGGGTCGACGACCTCCTCGCCCACGGCACGGGCTACGAGGGTGATCAGCGGGGCGAGCGCACGGTCGCGTGCGGCGACGAACTCCGGGTCCGTGTCGGCGCCCTCGGCGAGGAGGACCCGGAACCGCATGCCGAGGGGCACGAGCACCTCCGCGGCGCGTCGTACCCCTTCACGGGGCGGCACCTCGTCGAGGCCCGCACCTGCCAGAGCAGCCTCGGCGCGGGCCAGCGCCTCCTCGCGGATCGCGACCCGGAGGGCATCGCGGTTGGGGAAGTGCCGGTAGAGCGTCGCCCGGCCGAGACCGGCCCGGCCGGCCACCTCGGACAGGCTGGCGGAGGGGTCGGCGGCGAGGACGTCGACCGCAGCGTCGAGGATCGCCGCGCGATTGCGGAGCACGTCTGCCCGGGCGGCGTCTCCCGCCACCTGCACCTCGCCGTCCGCGCTCTCGGTCATGCGCGTCAGCGTAGCCACTCCCCCTCCTCAGGTACGGGTGCTAACCTCTCTGTCATGTGAGACATGGATGTCTCACTTTAGCAACAAGACTCGAGCCGCTGGAGAACTCGCCCATGTCCGTTCGACCCCACCTCCGGGAGCGCTGATGCTCCGCACTCTCGCCACCTTCTCCGTGCGCCACCGCTGGCTCGTGGTGCTCACCTGGCTTGCCCTCGTCGTCGGCGCGACCGTCGCGGGCCAGACGCTGGGGGGCTCGTTCAGCAACGACCTGTCGGTCGAGGACACCGACTCCCAGGCGGCCTACGACCGCCTGGCCGCCGACTTCCCGGAGATGTCCGGCGACGGCATGCAGGTGGTGGTGCACTCCGAGGACGGCGTCACGGGATCCGAGGTGAAGCGCTCGGTCGAGTCCGCGCTGGCGTCGGCACGCTCCACCGACGGAGTCGCCTCGGCCGAGTCGCCCTACGCCTCCGAACGGCCGATGGTCTCGGCCGACGGCACGACCGCGATGGCGACCATCCGCTTCGAGGACCGCGCCAAGGACATCGACCCCGAGGCGGTCGAGGACGTCCAGGCGACCTTCGACCCGGTCCGGGACCTCGACGTGCAGGTCGAGTTCGGCGGCGCCGCCCTCGACAGCGAGTCCGGCCCCTCGGGCAGCGAGGCGATCGGCCTGGCGGCCGCGGTGGTCGTGCTCCTGGTCGCGTTCGGGTCGGTGTTCGCGATGATCGTGCCGCTGGTGACCGCGGTCCTCGCGCTCGGCCTCGGCATGGGACTGATCCATCTCCTCGCCGGCCAGGTCGCGATCGGCACGGCCGGCCCGGTCGTGGCGGCGATGATCGGGCTCGGGGTGGGCATCGACTACGCCCTCCTCGTCGTCACCCGCCACCGGGAGGGGCTCGCCGAGGGGCAGCCGGCCGCGGAGTCGATACCGACCGCGCTCGCGACGGCCGGCCGGTCCGTGCTCGTCGCGGGCACCACGGTGATCGTCGCGATCCTCTCGCTGTACCTGATCGGGATCCCGTTCGTGGCCACGCTCGGGCTGGCCAGCGCCATCACGGTGGCGACGACCCTGCTCGCGGCAGTCACCCTGCTGCCTGCGCTGCTGGCCGTCTTCGGCGGGAGCCTCGACAGGTTCCGCGTGCGTCGTACGCGGCTCGACCACGGCTCGGGACGGGTCAGCGGCTGGCACCGGTGGACCCGGCACGTGCAACGCAAGCCGTGGCCGTACCTGGTCGCCGCGTTCGCCCTCCTCGCCGCGATGGCGGCGCCACTGCTCGACCTGCAGCTCGGCACCGCGGACGACGGCTCGGCACCCGAGGGGAGCACCGAGCGCGCGGCGTACGAGCTGGTCGAGGAGGCCTTCGGGCCCGGCTGGACCGGCCCCCTCCTGGTGACCGCCCAATACGACGGAGCGCAGTACGACGGACCGCAGGACGCGGCCGCCGGCACCGAGGCCCTCCGGCAGGATCTGCTCGCGGTCGACGGCGTCGACCAGGTCGGACCACCCCGGATCGACGAGGCCGGTGACACGGCCGTCCTCACCGTCGTCCCGACCACCTCGCCCGACGACGTGGAGACCGAGGCGCTCGTCGAGACGATCCGCTCCGACGTCGCCGGTGAGTCCGACGCCGAGGTCCACGTCGGAGGTGCCACCGCGACGGCCATCGACCTCGCCGACCGGCTCGAGGACCGGATGGCGTGGTTCGTGGGCTTCGTCCTGCTGTTGAGCTTCCTGCTGCTGATGGTCGAGTTCCGGTCGGTGTTCATCCCGGTGAAGGCCGCCCTGATGAACCTGCTCTCGGTCGCCGCCGCCTACGGCGCCGTGGTCGCGGTCTTCCAGTGGGGCTGGCTCGCCGACCTCGTCGGCGCGCAGCCGGGGCCGATCGAGTCGTTCGCCCCGATGATGCTCTTCGCGGTGCTGTTCGGCCTCTCGATGGACTACGAGGTGTTCCTGCTCAGCCGGGTCCGCGAGGAGTACCTCCGCACCGGTCGTCCCGGACCGGCCGTCGCCGACGGCATCGCGGCGACCGCCCGCGTGATCACCGCTGCGGCCGCGGTCATGGTCGTGGTCTTCTCGAGCTTCCTGCTCAACGACGAGCGGGTCGTGAACCTGTTCGGGTTCGGCCTCGCCGTCGCGATCGCGGTCGACGCGACCGTCGTACGTCTCGTGCTCGTGCCCGCCGCGATGGCCATCGCGGGCCGCGCTGCCTGGTACATGCCCCGCTGGCTCGACCGGCTCCTGCCGCAGGTTCTCGATGGAAGCCGCGTCGCCGTCCCGGGAGTCGACCGGGGCGCGCGAGCGCGCCGACTCGAAGGAGGCCGGCGTCTCGAGCCACGCCGCCTGACTGCTCTGACGCGCCTGTCTCGACCGACCCGCTCGAGAGCGAGCTCGAGGAGCTGATCGCGGCAGGCGAGAGCACGGCTCGTGGGACCTCGCGAGCGCAGCCTGCGGACGCGAAGCATGCAACCGCATCGTCCGACTCCGGGCACGCCGACATCCAGCCGTCCGGCGTCGCACCGTCCCACGCGCTCGCGGTCCTCCAACGCGCGCTGGCCGAAAGTCGACTCGTCGAGGAGCAGTACGTCCAGCTGCAGCGTGAGCACTCTTTGCTGAGGGAGCGGTACGACGCCCTCGTGGCTGCGCTCCGGACACTCCAGGATGCGACTGCCCGCGACCGGTCGGACCGTCCCTGACCCGGCTTCGCTCACGCGGCACTCACCGGCGAGGCTTCAACGCACCTGCCCGGCACGTGCTCGGCCGACCGCGTCGACCAGCGGGCCGGTCCCTCGGCGACGTCGGAAGCGGGCCTCGCCGGAGGGCAGGATGATCAGGGTGAACCGGTCGTCGTGGGCGCGGCGGTGGTGGTGCCCGCACAGCGGGATCCCGTTGTCCAGGCTGGTCACCCCGCCCTCGCTCCAGGCGTGGGGATGATGGATCTCGCACCAGGCGAAGGGGCGTTCACAGCCCTCCGCGGCACAGCTGTCGTACTGCACCGACAGCGCCCGACGCTGCCCCTGGGTGTGCAGCCGTTTCGCCCGGCCCACGTCGAGCACCTCGGACTTGCCGCCGAGCACCACCGGAACGATCCCGGCGTTGCAGGCCAACCGCCGAGCCTGCCCGGCCGAGGCGTGCACCCCGGTGTCCAGCCGGGCCGAGGCGAGACCGTCCAGCAGGTTCTCGTACTTGACGTGCACCATCACCGTCGCCCCGACCGACCCGTGCCCGTCGGTGGGCAGGTGCTCCAGCAGCTCGGTGAACGCCACCCCCAGCCGCTCGGTGTAGCTCAACCCACCCGCCAGGAACGTCTCGTCCTCCACCGGCTCCCCGGCCTTGTTCCGCGACCACCGCCGCGGTGCCGAGAGCCGCTCCAACGCCGCCTTCAACAGGTGGGCCTGCAGCTCGGGGATCACGAACCGTCCCGAGACCGTGCCGTCGTCGTTGTCGGAGAGCCGCAGCCAGGTCTCGACCTCGGCACGCTTCTCCTCCCCGTCCAGCTGGTCGGCCTCCTGCTGGTCGGCAAGGTCCTCGGACACCGCCTCCAGCATCCGCCGCGCGGCCTGCCGCAACCGGCGCGCGTTCATCCCCGCCACCGCCTTCGCGACCAGCCCCTGCTCCGCCGCCTCGCGCTGCTCCTCGGTCGCCGCCTCGGGCATCTTCTGCGCCGCCTGCACGATCACCCGCACCTGCGCCTCGTTGATCGTGCCCGTGGCGAATGCTTCCCGGGTCGCGTGGTAGGTCTCCCGCAGCGCCTTGGCCAGCCAGATCCCGCCCGCCATCACGCCCCGGGTGGACCCGGTCAACCGCGCCGCCCACGCATCGGTGCCGGTGTCCCCGGTCTCGTCGGCCACCCGACGCGCATCGGCCTCGGCCAGCATCGCCAGCCTCAACGCGGCCACCTGCGACTCCAACGCCGCCAGCTCCGCGACCCCCTCGCCCAGCTCGAACCGATCCAACACCCCCAGCGGCACCGCAGCCGGCGGCCTCGATCGACTCCCGCGCGGACGCGATCCACGACGCCACCACCGGACGATGAAGCTGCTCAACCGACATGCCTCAACCGTCTCGGCGACCGCCGACAGTTCAGGCCGTTCGTCCCGAAATGCGAGACAACCTGCGAAATTCGTCACCGACTCACGGCATGACTGCTGATGGGAAGGTCGGCCCATCCGGCGGCCGCCCAAGGTCGCCGGCATGGACGGGGGTGGAGCAAGGCGCCTTCCGGCTCAGGCCCGCTCATGCCTACCCGAAGACCCGTCTCGCTGTCGGCCGGACCAAGTGCGACGAGTGACGAGATCCAGCGCTGGTCTCACATCACGAGACCACCCGCGACCCGCGTTCAGCCGAGCAGCGTCTCCCCGAGCCAGCCACCCTCCTCGAACCCGGGCACGCCCGCGAACACCGCCGACAGCTCAGGCCGTTCATCCCGAGATGCGAGACAAGCCACGAAGTTCGTCACCACTCACGGCTCGACTCCTGATGTGAGGGTCGGCGCATCCGCTGGCCCCGGGAACAGCGCCTTCTCCGATCCGCTCATGCCTAGCCGGAAGACCCGTCTCGCTGTCGGGCCGGACCAGTTGTGACGAGTGACGAGATCCAGCGCTTGTCTCACATCGCGAGACCACCCGCGGCCCGCGCTCAGCCGAGCAGCGTCTCCCCGAGCCAGCCGCCCTCCTGGAACCCGGGCAGCACCGCGAACACCGCCGAGCCCACCGCGGTCGTCCACTCGTTGAGCAGGTCGGCGTTGTCGAGCCGCTGCTGCATCGGCGTGAACTGTCGCGCGATGTCGGCCTGGTAGCTCAGGAACAGCAGCCCGCTCTCGGTCGCTCCGGACCCGTCGTCGTAGGTGTAGTTCAACCCCTTGCGGAAGATCCGGAACCCGTTGTTCATCGTCGGGTGCGCCAGGCGGGCGTGCGCCTGGAGCGAGATCACACAGGCCGCTTCGGCGTCCCGAGCGCGCAGTAGGTGCAGGTACTCAGGTGCATTTGAGCCGATAGACCCTGCTCGCCGACGGACGCCGGTGGGTCAATGGAGACATGACCAGATATGCCGACCCCGAACGCTGCCCGGACTGCCTGTCCGCGATGCCGTACGGGGCCACCCGCTGCCCGAGCTGCGGCCTGTCCCTCGACGGTCCTCTCGCAGCGGAGCTCTACGCGACCCTGAGCAGGGCCGACGACCTGCTCACCGCCCTGCGCGAGCCCGCGCCCGCTGCCAAGGCACCCGTCAGCGCACCGACGGCAGCGGGAGGGGTCGCGACGCTGGACCGCCCCGAAGCGGCCGCTGCCCCGACCTTCCTGCCCACCCAGGCAGCACCTCCCACCGAGCCTGCACGCGCCCACATCGGGCTCTCGGGCACGTCGGTCCCCAAGATCCTCCTGGGACTCGGTGCCCTCTGCCTGCTCGTGGCCGCGCTCGTCTTCCTGGCGGTGACCTGGTCCGCGATGGGCGTCGCCGGCAGGACCGCCACGCTCGTCGGCTTCACGGTGGTCGCCGGCGCCCTCTCGGCCTGGGCAGCCCACCGCGACCTCCGGGCCGCGGCGGAGTCGCTCGCCGTGGTCGCGCTCGGCCTGCTGACGTTCGACATGTTCGGGGCCCGGGACGCCGGCTGGTTCGGCGACATCGCGACTCCTGAGTTCCTCATCCTGCTCGGCACGGTGATCGCCCTTGCCGGAGCCGCCGCCGGCACAGCGGTACGTCGCACGCCGGTGGGTGCCCTGGTGGGCGCCGAGGTGTTCGCGACTCTCGGCGTCGCCGCAGCCGCGGCCGGACTGGTCGCGACCGAGTGGCTCGCGTGGTCGGCCTCGGTGACCCTGGTCGTCGTACTCGCCGCTGCTGTCCTGGTCGGCGCCTATGCCGTGCGCCTCGGTGTCCTCGTCGTCGGGACCGCCCTGGTCACGGTCTATGCCTGGGTGATGCTGGCGATGTCGTCGTGGGACCGCGCGCTGCAGCACCCCTCTTTCAGCGAGCTCTGGAGCGACCTGGAGGTCTGGCCTCTCCTCGCGACCGCCGCCCTCGTCGTCGTGCCGGCCGTGGTCGGCCGCCTGCCCCTCGGCGTACGCCTCACCTCGCTCGGGGTCGCGGTCGTCGTGCTGGCGGGCGCGGTCCTGGCGCCGTTCACCGACGAGGCCCTGACGCTGAGCACCCTGGCCGGAGCGGTGCTGGTCGCCGCTGGAGCGGCAGCCGTCTGGTTCGTCCCGATGCCGTGGCGGCGCAGCGTCGCCGCCCCCGTCGGGCTCGGGCTGCTCTGGCTGCTCCTGGCCGCCTGGCTCATCGCGTTCGAAGGCCTCGAGCGTCTGGTCGACGCCGGCAACGCCCTGTGGGCCGGCGCCGTGGGCGACTCCTTCGCAAGCCGGCCGCTGCCCGACTGGGAGATGGCCGCCTGGCTGCTCCCGGTCCTGGTGGTCGCGATCTCGGCGGCTCTCGTCGCCGTGGCGCGCTCGTTCGACTGGGCGGACCGCCTGGTCGCGCCGCTGCTGGACCTCGACGTCGTCCTCGGCGTCGTCGCCGCCACCACCGCCCTGACCCTGGCGCTCTACCCGGTGCCCCTGTGGCTGGTGAGCGCCATACTCCTGGGCGCCGGCGCCGGCTTCGTGGTGGAGGCGCTGCGGCGACAGCACGTGCTGCCGCTGAGCATCGCTGTCGTGTTCCTCGGCGTCGCACTCGTGCTCGGGCTGCACGCCGAGTGGCTCACCCTCCCGACCGTGCTGGTGATCCTGGCCTCGGCCACAGCGGTGCACCTGCGCTGGGCGCGGCTCGAGGTCAGCGTGGGCGCGGGCGCGGTCGTCTCCGCGGCGGTGACGGGCCTCGTCTGGACGGTCGGTGCCGTCGTCGACGCACCCGCCGAGTGGACCGCCGTCGCCGCCCTGCTGGTGCTGGCGGCGCTCGTCCTCGCCGGCCCGTACGTCGACGAGCGGATCCGGGTGAGCGGGCCCGCGACCTACGCACGGCTCGGCGTGGAGGCCGGGGCCCTCGTGGCCGCGGGCGTGGTGTCACTGGCCGGCGTGGACGCCGCGGCCCCGGTGGACGAGGCCCCCTGGCTCGCGGCGTACCTGACGCTCGCCGGCGCGACCGCGTCGGCGATGGCGCTGCTGCGCCCCGACCGGAGGGACGTGGGCTGGCTGGGTGGCCTCCTGCTGGCGGCGGCCAGCTGGGTCCGCCTCGCCGACCTGGGCGTGGACACGCCGGAGGCCTACACGCTGCCCTCGGCACTCGCCCTGCTGGTGGTCGGGGTGCTGCACCTGCGCCGCGACCCGGAGGCGAGCACGATGGCCGCGCTGACGCCGGGGCTCTCCCTGGCTCTCGTGCCCAGCCTGCTCTGGGTCCTCGCCGACCCGGTCGCGCTGCGCTCGGTGCTCCTCGGCCTCGCCTGCCTGGCGCTGGTCGTCGGCGGAGCCCGGCTCGGCTGGAGCGCCCCTGTCGTCCACGGTGCGGTGATCGGCACGTTGCTCGTGCTCCGTCACGTCACCCCGGTGGCCGAGGCGGTCCCGCGCTGGGCGCTGATCGGAGCTGCGGGCGCCCTGCTCGTCGCCCTCGGCATCACCTGGGAGCGGCGGGTGCGCGACGCGCGAGCGCTCGCCGGCTACGTGCGCGGCCTCCGCTGACACGGATGACCGTGCTGAACATCCCCCTGGGGACATGGAAGGACCTAGCACCATCTGGGTGCTAGGTCCTCGAACGTTCTAACCGAGGTTCTCGGTCGCCCCCCGGCACCGAATACCCAAGCTTGACGTCCCCCCGGAACTCGAGCTCTCCCTCTCAGCTCTCGTCCCCGCGACGCTGCTCGGGAACCATCCCCGTAAGCAACTCGCGCACTTCGGACTCGCGATAACGGCGATGTCCTCCGAGAGTCCTGATCGAGCTCAGCTTGCCGGCCTTGGCCCACCGGGTGACCGTTTTCGGGTCAACTCGGAACATCGCCGCGACTTCAGCAGGCGTGAGCAGCGCCTCGGACTCAGGTGGTCGCATGTTCATATGCGGCCCTCCCTCCCTTTCGGTACCCACCCACGACCAGGGAGGAGGCCCTGGTCATGTTCACTCCATGGTTACATCAACGAGGGTAAGCAGCGGGTTGAATTAGGACAATGGTCCCTATGAACCACCAAGTGGTCTGGACTGCCCACAGTCGGACAGGGTCCATGTGACCCAGGTCGCACTAAAGGCCTGATCTCCGTAGGCTGGTCATCGGCAGCCCGCACCACCCCCGCGGGAGCCGTTCAACAGTAGCCCGCATACCCCGCGGGCCCGACGAGGAAGGGTCACCACCGTGACCGCATCACAGGTAGCCGGCGTGTTCGAGCGCGGCACCGGCCACGAGCAGGTCGTCTTCTGTCACGACGAGCCGACCGGCCTCAAGGCGATCATCGCCATCTACTCCACCGCCCTCGGCCCCGCGCTGGGCGGGACCCGTTTCTACCCCTACGCCACCGAGCAGGATGCGCTCGAGGACGTCCTGAACCTGTCGAAAGGCATGGCCTACAAGGCCGCCCTCGCCGGTCTGGACCTCGGCGGCGGCAAGGCCGTCATCATCGGCGATCCCTCCAAGATCAAGACCGAGGCCCTTCTGCGCGCCTACGGCCGCTTCGTCCAGTCCCTCGACGGCCGCTACTACACCGCCTGCGACGTCGGCACGTTCAGCGAGGACATGGACAACGTCGCTCGCGAGTGTGACTACGTCACCGGCCGCACCGTGGCCCACGGCGGAGCGGGCGACTCGTCCGTCCTGACCGCTTACGGCGTCTTCCAGGGCATGCGTGCCGCAGCCGAGGTCACCTGGGGTGCACCGACCCTCCACGGCCGCACCGTCGGTGTCGCGGGCGTCGGAAAGGTCGGCCACCACCTCGTCACCCATCTGGTCGACGACGGCGCCTCTGTCGTGGTCACCGACGTCGACCCCGAGGCCGTCGCGCGGGTCCAGGCCGAGCACCCCGACGTGCTCGCGGTCGCGGACACCGACGCGCTGGTCCGCTCCGAGCTCGACGTGTACGCCCCCTGCGCCCTCGGCGGCGCCCTCGACGACGAGGTCGTCGGCGTGCTCAGCGCCAAGATCGTCTGCGGCGCGGCCAACAACCAGCTCGCGCACGAGGGCATCGAGAAGCAGCTCCAGGACCGCGGGATCCTCTACGCCCCCGACTACATGGTCAACGCCGGTGGTCTGATCCAGGTCGCCGACGAGCTCGAGGGCTTCTCGTTCGACCGCGCCAAGCAGCGGGCCGAGAAGATCTTCGACACCACCGCTCGGGTCTTCGCGCTCGCCGCAGAGGAGGGCGTGCCCCCGGCGGTCGCCGCCGACCGGCTCGCCGAGCGCCGGATGACCGAGGTCGGCCGCCTTCGCGGCATCTGGCTCAACGGCTGAGCACCCACGAGCCGCCGCTGCGGCCCGTCGTCACACCGGTCACGGCCGGCGTACGGCGGGCCGCGGTGCGTCTCGGCAGCCGGGTCACCCGGTCGGGTGGGCATGCGAAACCCGCGGCCCGTGCCGCCGGTCATGCCGGCGGCGGTACCGCGGGTTGTCACACGTCAGATGGTGCTGCTCTGAGGAGTCAGTCGCGACGCGTGGGCTCTGGGTAGTCAGCCCACTCGTCGTACTCGTCGGAGTGCTCCGCGTCGTCCGACGCGTTCTTTCCAGAATCGCCGTGCAGCTCTCGGGCCAGCGCGCTGAGGTCCGTCTCGTGAGAGCGGTACTTCAGGTCGCGGGCGACCTTCGTCTGCTTAGCCTTCGCTCGGCCGCGCCCCATAGGGTCGACCCCCTCGCACACTCGGCCGGAGTCACGAAACCCCGCCCGACAGCCAGGTGGCCCTGGTCATCGACGAGGAGCGTCGCGCGTCCGGTCTCTCGTTCGTATTTGTCCTGGGACAAGGCTACCTGGCTACTGGTGAATCGCGCACATCCGACTAGATGTTCGAACGCCCGGCCCGCTCACCACGGCACCCCGATCGCCCCCGCGGAGCCGGGCAGCGGCGGGCACGGGTCGAACCGGTCCGGCCGACGGACCGCAGCCCCCGAGCTCTCGCTCACCAGCCGGCGTACTGCCCCGTCAGGGTCACCGAACCGCCGCGCGGAGCCCCCTCGGCACCGGCCGCGGCCGTCACCTGACCGGCCGCCCAGGCGCGGACGCCGTAGCCGTCGAGGATCGTGATCGCGCGGTCCACGTCGTCGGCCGCGACGAGGGCGACCATGCCGACTCCGCAGTTGAGCGTCTTCTCGAGGTCGGCCTGGTCGACCGAGCCGACCCGGCGTACGACGTCGAAGACGGGCTGTGGCGTCCAGGTGCCCCGGTCGATGGTCGCCACGAGCTCCTCGGGCATGACCCGCTCGAGGTTCGCGGCGAGGCCTCCGCCCGTGACGTGCGACATCGCGTGGGTCCGGGTGTTGCGGGCGAGGTCGAGGCAGGCCTTGGCGTAGATCCGGGTCGGCTCGAGCAGCTCCTCGCCGAGGGTCCGGCCCAGCTCTTCGACGTGGCGGTCGAGGGACCAGCCGGCAGCGCTGAGGAGGACGTGGCGCACGAGGGAGTAGCCGTTGGAGTGGAGGCCCGAGGAGGCCATCGCCAGCACGACGTCGCCGGCGCGGACACGGCCGGGACCGAGCAGGTCGGCGGCTTCCACGACGCCGGTCGTCGAGCCCGCGACGTCGTACTCGTCGGGCTCGAGCAGGCCCGGGTGCTCCGCGGTCTCGCCGCCGATGAGCGCGCAGCCGGCCTGGACGCACGCCTCGGCGATGCCCTGCACGATCGCGGCGATCCGTTCGGGCACCACACGGCCGGTGGCGATGTAGTCGGTGAGGAAGAGCGGCTCCGCCCCGCACACCACGAGGTCGTCGACGAGCATGCCGACGAGGTCGAAGCCGATGGTGTGGTGGACGTCCATCGCCTGCGCGATCGCGACCTTGGTGCCCACGCCGTCGGCGGAGCTGGCGAGGAGCGGGTGGTCGTAGTTCTTCAGGGCGCTGGCGTCGAAGAGCCCGGCGAAGCCGCCGATGCCGCCGACCATCTCGGGGCGGCGGGCCTTCTCGACCCAGGTCCTCATCAGCTCGACGGCCTTGTCGCCGGCCTCGATCGAGACCCCCGCGGCCTCGTAGGTGCTCCCCGCGGCGGGCTGCGACGCGGGCGGGTTCTCGTCAGGCATGCGGTCCTCGTCCGTCGGTCCGGTCATCGTCGGTGCAGGTCAGGGGCGGTCGAGCGCGTCGGAGGCACCGCCACCGCCGACCGAGGCGCGGACCCCGTCGGCGTCGGTGATGTCACTGAGCTCGAGCATGTGCTTGCCGAGGTGCTCGGGCTCGGGCAGCTTGACCGGGTAGACCCCGTCGAAGCAGGCCCGGCACAGGTCGTTCTTCGGCACCGTGGTGGCCTCGACCAGCTCGTCGAGGGAGACGTAGCCGAGCGAGTCGGCGTCGATCGACCGGGCGATCTCCTCGGGCGAGAGCCCGTTGGCGATCAGCTCGGCCCGGGTCGCGAAGTCGATGCCGTAGAAGCACGGCCACTTCACGGGCGGGCTCGAGATCCGCACGTGGACCTCGCGGGCACCCGCCTCGCGCAGCATCCGGATGAGGGCGCGCTGGGTGTTGCCGCGGACGATCGAGTCGTCCACGACGACGAGGCGCTTGCCCTCGATCACGTCGCGGAGCGGGTTCAGCTTCAGCCGGATGCCGAGCTGCCGGATGGTCTGCGAGGGCTGGATGAACGTGCGGCCGACGTAGGAGTTCTTCACCAGGCCCGTGCCGTAGGGGATGCCGCTCTCCTCGGCGTACCCGATCGCGGCCGGCGTGCCGGACTCCGGCACCGGCATGACCAGGTCCGCCTCGACGGGGTACTCCCGCGCCAGCCGGCGCCCGATGTCGACACGGACGCTGTGCACCCGCTGGTCGTTCATCAACGTGTCGGGTCGGGCGAGGTAGACGAACTCGAAGAGGCAGTGCTTCGGCGCGGGCTCCGCGAAGTGGCGGCTGCGCAGGCCGTCCTCGTCGACCGCGATCAGCTCGCCCGGCTCGACCTCGCGGATGTACGACGCACCGACGATGTCGAGGGCCGCCGTCTCCGAGGCCACGACCCAGCCGCGCTCGAGCCGGCCGAGGACGAGCGGGCGGATGCCCTGCGGGTCGCGGGCGGCGTAGAGGGTGTTCTCGTCCATCCACACGAACGAGAAGGCGCCTCGCACCGAGGGCAGCACCTCGACGGCGTTCTCCTCGAGGCTCTTGTCCGGGTGGTGCGCGAACAGCGCCGTGACCAGGCTGGTGTCGTTGGTCGACTCCAGGCCCCGGACCGGGACGTCCAGCTCGCCGTTGAGGTTCGGCAGGTCCGCGACGCGCTCGGCGAGCTCGTGGGTGTTGGTCAGGTTGCCGTTGTGGGCGAGCGCGATCGAGCCGGTCGCCGTGGGGCGGAACGTCGGCTGCGCGTTGTGCCAGGTGCTCGCGCCCGTCGTGGAGTAGCGGGCGTGGCCCACGGCAAGGTGGCCGCTGAGCGACGCGAGCGTCGTCTCGTCGAAGACCTGCGAGACCAGGCCCATGTCCTTGAAGACCAGGATCTGCCGCCCGTTGCTCACCGCCATGCCGGCCGACTCCTGGCCGCGGTGCTGGAGGGCGTAGAGCCCGTAGTAGGTGAGCTTGGCGACGTCCTCGCCGGGGGCCCAGACGCCGAAGACCCCGCACGCGTCCTGGGGTCCGCGTTCTTGGGGGTCGAGGTCGTGGTTCAGGCGGCCGTCACCACGGCGAACGTTCCCAGGCACGTCAGAAGTCTACGTGCAGGCCCCCGACGGGCGCAGAACCCGTCCGAAACAGCCGATTCACGACCGGCCGAGGCTGTGCAGCAGGAGGGTCTCGGCGAGACAGACCCGCTCGAACTCCGCGAGGTGCAGCCCCTCGTTGGCGCCGTGGGCTCGGGTGTCGGGGTCCTCCACGCCGGTGACGAGCACGGCGGCCTCCGGGAACGCCTTCTGGAAGGAGGCGATGAACGGGATCGAGCCGCCGACCCCGATGTCCACCGGCTCGACACCGTCCCAGGCGTCGCGGAACGCCGCCCGCGCCGTGTCGTACACCGGTCCCTGCGCGTCGATCACGCCCGGCTCGCCGCTGTCGCGCCCCACGGTGACCGTGACCTTGGCGCCCCACGGGGCGTGGCTCTCGAGGTGGCGGATCAGGGCCTGGAGCGCGGAGGTCGCGTCGTCGCCGGGGGCGACCCTCAGCGAGACCTTCGCGCGGGCGGACGGGATGAGCGTGTTGCTGGCCTCCGCGGTGCGGGTGGTGTCGAGGCCGATGATCGAGATGGACGGCTTGGTCCACAGCCGCTCGACGTACGAGCCGGAGCCGATCAGCGAGACGCCGTCGAGGACCGAGGACTCCTGGCGGATCCGCTCCTCGGGGTAGTCGACGTCGCTCGCGGGGCCGCTGACCAGACCCTCGACGGCGACGTTGCCCTCGTCGTCGTGGAGGGTGGCGAGCAGGCGGACCATGGCCATCATCGCGTCGGGGACCAGTCCGCCCCACATGCCCGAGTGCACGCCGTGGTCGAGGGTCTCGACGTCGACGAAGACGTCCACGTTGCCGCGCAGGGTGGTCGTCAGCGACGGCAGGCCGATGTCCCAGTTGGTGGAGTCGGCGATGACGATGACGTCGGCCGCGAGGGTGCCCTGGTGCTCGGCGAGGAAGGCCTCGAGCGTCGGCGAGCCGACCTCCTCCTCACCTTCGACGAAGACGGTCACGCCGACGGGCAGGCTTCCCCCGAGCGCGCGGATCGCCGCGAGGTGGGCCGCGATGCCTGCCTTGTCGTCGGCCGCGCCACGGCCGTAGAGACGGTCACCACGCTCCGTCGGCTCGAACGGCTCGCTCTCCCAGCTCGCCCGGTCGCCGACCGGCTGGACGTCGTGGTGCGCGTAGAGGAGCACGGTCGGCGCACCGGGAGGGGCGGGCTTCTTCGCCACGACGGCCGGCGCGCCCTCGCCGCTCGACAGGATGGCCACGTCGAGACCCTCAGCCCGGAACAGCTCGGCCGTGGCCTCCGCCGACCGGCGTACCTCGTCCTTGAGTGCGGGGTCGGCGCTGACCGACGGGATGCGCACGAGCGCCTCGAGGTCGGCGCGGACCGAGGGCATCACCTGCTGCACCGCGTCGCGGAGACGGGAGACCGTGGCGTCGTTCGAAGTCATGAGGTTCACCTTATTGAGTGCGTCCCATTTCGGGACTCACCGACTTCCCTTGACCGCACCCTGCTGGGTGCGGGTTCTTGGTTGCCTTCCAGCCGCCACTCGGCCTTGCGGGTGGTCTTGTGCTGGTTCCGACCCAGGGCCTCTTCGTGGTGCGAGGTGGCGGTCGGCTCTTCACCCGGCTCATCCGGGTGCAGACGCGGGAACGGGCGTCAGGCGGCCACGGGTTGTGGCGGTGAGGTCTTCGGTGGTGCGGCGTGGCGGGCGAGGTTGATCGCGGCATTGATGTCCCGGTCGATGACCAGGTCACAGGCGTCGCACTCGTAGATCCGGTCCGACAAGGTCAAGCCGGAGTCGATGGTCCCGCAGCCCGAGCAGGTCTTGGACGAGGGGAACCAGCTGTCGGCGACGACGAGCTCGGTGCCGTACCAGGCGGTCTTGTACTCAAGCTGGCGCCGGAACTCCCCGAACGCAGCATCCGACACGGACCGTGCGAGCCTCCGGTTGGCGAGCATCCCGGCGACGTTGAGGTCCTCGATGGTCACCGAGGTGTACCCGCGCGCCAGCTCGGTGGTGATCTGGTGGAGCAGGGTCCGGCGCAGGTGCGCGACCCGGGCGTGGATCTTGCCCAGGCGTCGTGCCGCCTTCGCTCGACCGTTCGACCCTTTCTTGGTTCTCGAGTAGGCCTGGCTGGCGAGCTTGAGGCGTGCCTGGGCTTGCTGCAGCGCTTTCACCCCCTCCCACGCGTGCAGCACGCGCCCTGTTTCATCCGCTACGACCGCGAGCGTCTTCACCCCCAGGTCGACACCCACCCGGTCCGGGTGCCGACCCTTCGGCGTACCCCGCTGGTGGTGCAGCGGGGCCGCGACGCCGGTGATCGCGACCATCCACCTGCCGCGCTCGTACTGGAACGAGGACGCGTAGACATGAAACCGGCCGCCGGTGAGCATCTTCGCGAGCCTGCCGGTGTGCTCGTGGACGCGCAGCTCGCCGAGCTTGGGGAACCGGATGGTCCGTGGCCCGGTCGGACGCACCGGTGAGGTCTGGCCGGGCTTCGACTTCGACCGCAACCGGAACGCCGGGGCGGTCTTGTGGCGGGACTTGAACCGCGGGAACCCCGCAGCCTTCCCGGCACGTCCGCCGGCGCGGGACTTCGACCAGTTGGCCAGCGCCTGCGCCGCGTTCACCGACGCGCACTCGAACACGTCCGCCGACACTTCCCCGCGCCACAGCAACCCCCGGACCTTGTTGCCGTTGCCGTCGACCGCCGCCGGGGAGTCAAGCGCGCGGCCGTCCTTCCACGCGTTCATGTGGTTGATGAACGACATCTTGCTCCACGACAACGCCGGAGTCAGGTCCGCCTCGGCGAGACCGTAGGACCGTTCCGCAGCGCGCTGGTCGAGGTTGGCGCGCACCCGACCCAGATGGTGGTTGTACGCCAGCCGGGCTGCGCCTGCGTGCGCGAGGAGCCGCTGGTGCTGGCCACAGTTCGGGTCGAGAGTGAACCGGAACGTGGTCGCCCGGGTCAACGGAACCCCGGCGTGCGACACCAGCGTGGCGTCGTTCCTCCCAGCGGCTACCGGCACGTGGATGATGGTGCCGGACACCACCGACAGCGCCGCAGATAGGGACACTGAATGTGTCCTATTGACGGGCGCGGCCCGGGCACGCGCCTCTGCCGGATCTGGCGAGAGCCGGACGTCGTCCCGTGGCCTCGCGTGCGGCTGCGTGCAGGACCGTCAGCGCTCGTGCCCAGGTGCCGTTGCGCGACCGGCGGCGGAACTGCGACCTCACCCGAGGCCATGGTCCGAACGACTTCGGCAGATAGCGCCACTGATACCCGGTCTTGGCGATGTAGAGGATGGCGTCCACGACGCCGCGTAGGTCCTCGGCGTGTTTACGGCCGCGCTCTCCCGGCGCGTTGAACACCGGTCGCAGCAGCTCCCATCGCTCTCGGTCAGGTCACTTGGGTACGGCATGCCTCGCAAGGTGACGACCCGCCTTGCCCCGGCAATAGGGAGGGACACACTCTCTGTTGGGACGCCGGCC
>CAVPAG010000010.1:0-44985 GCA_963701425.1 uncultured Actinomycetota bacterium
CGCCCTGACCGCGGACCAGGTGGCCCAGGGAGCGGCGCAGGGACTGACGAGCGACGACTCGGTGAGCACGGGCGCCTGCGCCTGAGCGTCGGGGCTCCGGCGACACAGGCCGCGAGCAGGCGCCCGATCTGTCACCGACGTACCCGAAACGTCCTGGTTCGCGTGCGCCGAACATGCCGGAATCCCTTACCTGGTTGACGAAAAGACCGCGGGCCAACCCTCCGACCCCCCTACGCTGGTGATGTACCCGGGGGGATCCATGTATGTCCGTTCATTTGCTGTTTCCCTGATCACCGTCACTGCTCTGATCTCGGGGGCGCCCGCCGCTGGGGCGTGGGAGCCGGCTGGCGGTGCCGTCTTCAACAACCCCCAAGGCGGCCACGCGGCCACGTGGCGGATCATCGACCACGTCGAGGACGCGATCAGGCACACCCCGGCCGGGGCGAGGATCCTGATCTCCAGCTACCTCATGGACCAGGCGAGCTCGGTGAACGCCCTCATCGCGGCCCGTGCGCGGGGGGTCCGGGTCCAGGTCGTGCTGGATGGCGACCAGGGCAACACCGTCGAGAGCAGGCGGCTCGGCGTCATCCTCAACGCGGACAACGGCCTGCCCGGGTCTCCCAACCGGTGGGGTCGAGACAAGAGCTTCCTGGTCTTCTGCACCGGGAGCTGTCGCGGAGACAGGACGATTCCCAACAACCACACGAAGTTCTACATGTTCTCGCGGACCGGGACGGCGAGGTACGTGGTGATGGTGAGCTCGGCGAACCTCAACCGCGGCGGCGCCGAGCGAGGGTGGAACGACCTGTACACGATCAAGGGAATGCCGGGGGTCTTCGCGGACTTCTCCGGGATCCACCGGGAGATGGCGCAGGACACCCCGCTGGACGGCGACCGCTTCCGTCAGTTCACCCGAGGCCGGTACACCTACCGCTTCTACCCGCTGACGGCGGCCCGTGACCCGGTCCTCGAGGACCTGGCCAAGGTGCGGTGTCGCGGGGCCACCGGCGGTTCCGGACACAACGGGCGGACGGCGATCAACATCTCGATGTTCGCCTGGGGGGCCGAGAGAGGAGGACGCATCGCGGAGCGGGTCGTGGAGCTCGACCGGCAGGGTTGCGACGTGTCCGTGATCTACGGAGCCCCCTATCGCAACGTGTCCGACATCCTGAAGAGGTCGGCCAGGCGGGGAGGCATCAAGCTCTGGGACAGCCGGCACGACTTCGACCGCGACGGCTCGCCGGACCTCCGCACGCACGAGAAGTACATGCTGATCAACGGAAGGTACGGCGGCGACTCCTCGTCGTGGCAGGTGCACACCGGCTGCATGAACTGGGCCATGGGTATCAAGAGCGGGGACGACCTCACCCTCAACATCGCCAGCAGGGCCGCCTACCAGCAGTACCTGACGAACTGGCGGTACATCGCGAGGTACGGCTCCCGGCGGGTCCGCTAGCGGCGGGTGCGCTAGCGGCGGGTGCGCTAGCCGACCGCTGGTCGCTGTTTCCCCAAGGTATGCAGCCGAACCAGCGCTTCCCACGACGTGCTCACCGAGGGAAGTGCAGGTACGGCGAGGGAGGTCGGCGTCGCGCTACGGCAGTCCGCCGAGCCATCCCAGGAGCAGCTCGTCGAACGCTTCGGGCTGCTCCTCGTGCGGGAAGTGGCCGACGTTCGGCATCACGTGCCCCTGGAAGTCGCCGATCACACTGCGCCGCGACAGGTCGTTGCTGCCGCGGGGGAGGGCCGGGTCGTCGTCGCCGTGGATCGCGCACACCGGTTGGCTGACCGGGCGCTCCATGAGGTGGCTGAAGTGCCGGCCGTCGTACCGGAACCGGGAGCGGAAGAGCCAGCGGTGGTACTCCAGTGCACAGTGCGGGGCCGGCCACAGGCTCATCGCGTCCTGGTAGACCGCCATCGTCGCGTTGTCGGGGAACGCGGAGTGACGGCTGCTCCAGTTGATCATGTGGGTGGGCAGGAAGCCGCTCTCCGCCTTGGAGAGGCGACGCTCCGGGTACATCGGCACCTGCATGGCGAGGATGTGGCCGAGCGCGTCGATGCCGCTGCCGGGCCGTAGGGCGCTGAGCATCACGCGCGGGTGGGGCGCCGCTACGGCGCAGAAGGCCGAGATCTCACGGGGATGCAGCACGGTCGCGGCCCATCCGACGTACCCGCCCCAGCTGTGCCCGACGACCACCGCGCTGCGCTCGCCGAGCGCCTTGATGACACCCACGACGTCCTTCGCGAGCGTGATCGGGTCGTAGCCGCTCGGAGTCTTGTCCGAGCCGCCGTAGCCGCGGAGATCCATCGCCGCGGCACGGTAGCCGGCGCGGGCGAGGACGGGGAGCTGGTGACGCCAGGCCCACCAGAACTCGGGGAAGCCGTGCAGAAGCAGCACGAGCGGGGCGTCGTTCCGGTCGTCCGGGAGCGACTCCGCCACGTGGAACCGGGCCCCGTTCGCAGCGACGTACCGATGCTGCCAAGGGCCCGGGATCTCGATGACGCGGGTGGTGTCCCGCGGTTTGGCCACGTCGGGCTAGCTTCGCTTGAGGAGCTGCTTGGTCTCCTGTGCCTGGCGGATGGCGCGCTCCGGCGCACGGACCTTCTTGACCTGCCTGACGCCGACGAACGCGAGCAGCCCGGCGATGAGCAGGTAGGCACCGAAGACGATCAGGAAGCACCAGGCGAGATGCAGGCCGGTCATGCTGAGGAAGTAGGCGAACGCGACCGAGAGCATGATGATCGCGAGCAGGCTCAGGAAGCCCGCGGTCGCGAAGAGACCCGCGCCGACGCCGCCGTTCTTGAAGCTCACCTTGAGCTCGGACTTGGCGAGGGCGATCTCGTTCTGGATCAGGCTGGAGATGTCACGACTGGCGTCCGCGACCAGCTTGCCGATCGTGGGCTCCTCCGCGACTACCGGTGTTGCAGGCTGTTGAGGGGCGGTCGGTGCGTTCGTCATCTCATCTCCTCGTCGCTGCGGGTCGCCGTGTGCCGTTGCTCAGCGTGGGCCGCACACGAGCCCGTGCCCCGAGACTAGAGGACGAAACCCCCGCGCCGCCAAGACCCCGCCCGTCCTGCAGCGGATGAGTGTCACGTCACGCCGTCTTCCTCCGGTTGTTCCGTCTGCGCAGGACCAGCGAGCCGAGGATGGCCGCCGTCACCGAGCCCATCAGGATCGCGCTCTTGGCCGCGTCGACCTCGGGGCCGTCGAAGGAGAGCTCCGCGACGAGGAGCGAGACGGTGAACCCGACGCCTGCCAGCACCGCCACCCCGAAGATGTCACGCCAGGAGATCTCCGGGCCGAGCTCGGCGCGGGTGAACCTGGTGACCAGCCACGCCCCGCCCATCACGCCGATCGGCTTGCCCACGACGAGCCCGAGCGCGACCCCGAGCACGACCGGGTCGGTGAAGAAGCCGCTGCCGCCCTCGAACGCCACGCCCGCGGACAGCAGCGCGAAGAACGGCACCGCCACTCCCGCCGAGAGCGGCACGAGCCGGTGCTCCAGGCGCTCCGCCGGTGACCTGCTCTCGGTCTCGTCGGGGATGACCCGGGTCAGCAGCCCCAGCGCGACACCGGCGATGGTGGCGTGGATGCCGCTCTCGTGCATGAACCACCAGGCCGTGATGGCGAGGGGGATGTAGAGCATGGAGGACTGGACGCGCAGGTGCTGCATCCAGGCGTAGACCGCGAGGATCGCCGCCGAAGCGAGCAGCGACGTGAGGTGCAGCTCGGTGGTGTAGAACACCGCGATGATGACGATGACCACGAGGTCGTCGACCACGGCCAGGGTCAGCAGGAACGCCCGCAGCTGGTTGGGCAGGGCAGATCCCACCACCGCGAGCACGGCGAGTGCGAACGCGATGTCCGTCGCCGCGGGGATCGCCCAGCCGCGGATGTGCCCGCTGTCGAGGTTCGCCAGGGTGAAGATCAGGGCCGGTACGGCGACACCGCACATCGCCGCGACGATCGGGACCATGGCGTCGGAGGGCCGGCGAAGGGAGCCGACCAGGAACTCGCGCTTGAGCTCGAGGCCCGCGACGAAGAAGAACAACGTCAACGCGCCGTCGGCGGCCCAGTGCTCCATGTCCAGGCCGATCTCGGGGAACGGGACGTAGTGGCGGAACGTGTCGTAGGTGTCCGCGATGGGGGAGTTGGCCCAGAGCACCGCGACGACGGCCGCGACGAGGACGATCGCGCCGCCGACCGTCTCCTGGCGGAGCACGTCGCCGATGAAGGTGGTCTCGCCCTTGTCGGCGTCGGGGAGGAACTTGGGGCGGCGGCGGCCGGTGATCATCGAATCTGTGGTCCTCTGGCGTCGGTTACAGAGCTCGCCGACCAGACTTCCCGGCACACCTGAACTGCATGCCCAGGGTATCGAACCCTGGACGCGTCCCGGTCACCTCCCACGACGAAACGCCGCTCCCCACGACATGTGCGTCGTGGGGAGCGGCGGTCCAGCTGCATACCTTGGGGAAGCAGAGGCCCCGGTCCGGCCTACTCGTCGCCGGACTTGCCCGCGGCCAGGCCGCTCTGGATCAGGCTCATCACCTGCGAGTCGGCGAGCGTGGTGACGTCTCCGACCTCACGGTTCTCGGCGACGTCGCGCAGGAGGCGACGCATGATCTTGCCGGAGCGGGTCTTCGGCAGCTCGGGGACCACCATGATCTGGCGCGGCTTGGCGATGGCGCCGATCTCGTGCGCGACGTGGTTGCGCAGCTCCTGCACGATCCCGTCACCGCCGTCCCCCGCGGCCTCGCGCAGGATCACGAACGCGCACACCGCCTGCCCGGTGGTGTCGTCGGCGGCCCCGACCACCGCGGCCTCGGCGACCTTCGGATGGGACACGAGCGCCGACTCGATCTCGGTCGTGGAGAGCCGGTGGCCCGACACGTTCATCACGTCGTCCACGCGGCCGAGGAGCCAGATGTCGCCGTCCTCGTCCTTCTTCGCGCCGTCACCGGCGAAGTACTTGCCCGGGAAGCGTGTCCAGTAGGTGTCCTTGAACCGCTGGTCGTCGCCCCACAGGGTGCGCAGCATCGCCGGCCACGGCTCGGTGAGCACGAGGTAGCCGCCCGAGCCGTTCGGCACCGGCTCGCCCGCGTCGTCGACCACCTCTGCGCCCACGCCCGGGATGGCCTTCATCGCCGAGCCGGGCTTGCCCGCTGTGACACCGGGGAGCGGCGAGATCATGATCATGCCGGTCTCGGTCTGCCACCAGGTGTCGACGACCGGGGTGCGGCCGCCGCCAATGACCTCGCGGTACCACACGTAGGCCTCGGGGTTGATCGGCTCGCCCACCGAGCCCAGCAGCCGCAGCGACGAGAGGTCGTACTTCTCGGGGATCTCCTTGCCCCACTTCATGAACGTCCGGATCGCCGTAGGCGCGGTGTAGAAGATCGTCGCCTTGTGCTCGGCGATGATCTCCCACCAGCGGCCCTTGTGCGGCGTGTCCGGCGTGCCCTCGTACATGAGCGAGGTGGTGCCGTTGGCCAGCGGCCCGTAGACGATGTAGCTGTGCCCGGTGACCCAGCCGATGTCGGCCGAGCACCAGTAGACGTCCGTCTCGGGCTTGAGGTCGAAGATCGACCAGTGCGTGTACGCCGCGCCGACGAGGTAGCCGCCGGTCGTGTGCAGGATGCCCTTCGGCTTGCCCGTCGTGCCCGAGGTGTACATGACGTAGAGCGGGTGCTCGGAGTCGAACGCCTCTGCCTCGTGCGTCGGGGACTGCTTCTCGACCACGTCGTGCCACCACACGTCGCGCCCGTCGTGCCAGCCTCCCTCTCCCAGTCCTGCCCGGTCCGCCGTACGACGAGAACGCTGCGGACGTCCGGGCAGCGGGTGACCGCCTCGTCGACCGCGGGCTTCAGCGCCGACGGGGCGCCGCGGCGGTAGCCACCGTCGGCGGTGATCACGACGCGGGCGTCGCAGTCCTGGATCCGGCCGGCGAGTGCGTCCGCGGAGAACCCGCCGAACACCACCGTGTGCGGTGCGCCGAGCCGGGCGCAGGCGAGCATCGCCACCACGGTCTCGGGGATCATCGGCATGTAGATCGCGACCCGGTCGCCGGTCCTCACACCGAGCTCGACGAGCGCGTTCGCGGCCCTGCAGACCTCGTCCTGCAGCTCGGCGTAGGTGATGGTGCGGCTGTCGCCGGGCTCACCGACCCAGTGGAAGGCCACCTTCTCGCCTGCCCCGGCCTCGACATGCCGGTCGACGCAGTTGTACGCCGCGTTCAGCCGGCCGCCCACGAACCACTTGGCGAACGGCGGGTCGTCCCAGTCGAGCACGCGGTCCCACCGCTGCGCCCAGTCGAGACGGTCGGCCTGCTTCCCCCAGAAGGCGAGCCTGTCCGCCGACGCCTCGTCGTACGCCTCGGCCGTGACGTTCGCATCGGCGGCCAGGTCAGCGGGCGGCTCGAAGCGGCGGTTCTCCTGCAGCAGGTTGGACAGTGTCTCGTCGCTCACGTCGTCTCCTTGTTCAGATGCCTTGAGAGTCTCTTTGTCACCCTAGGTGCAATAGCGCCCGGCGACGAGGGTGTCACCGGCGAACACCGGCTTCCTCGCCACCGGGCCAAGGGTGGCGGCGCTGACGACGCCGCCACCCCTGCGAGGTCAGTGGGAGACCGCCCCCTCCGCACCGGCGCCGGTCAGTGCCCGCACCTCGAGCTCCTCGTAGGCCGCCTCGGCCTCGGGCTCCCGTGACGTGATGCTGCCGAGGTAGCCGAGCAGGAAGCCCACGGGGATCGAGACGATGCCCGGGTTGCTCAACGGGAACCACGCCCAGTCGACGGTGGTGAACAGCGCGTCCTCCGACCCGGAGACCACCGGCGAGAAGAACACGAGGCCGACCGAGGAGATCAGGCCGCCGTAGATGCTCCACACCGCGCCGCGGGTGTTGAACCTCTTCCAGAAGAGGTTGTAGATGATCGACGGCAGGTTCGCCGAGGCGGCGACGGCGAACGCCAGCGCCACGAGGAAGGCGATGTTCAGGCTCTGCGCCGGGATCGCCAGCGCGATCGAGATGCCACCGATCACGAACGCCGCGATCCGCGCCATCTTCACCTCGTCCTTCTCCGAGGCGGTGCCCTTCTTGAAGATGTTGGCGTAGAGGTCGTGGGCGACCGACGACGCGGAGGTCAGGGTCAGGCCCGCCACCACCGCGAGGATCGTCGCGAAGGCCACTGCGGAGATGAGGGCCAGCAGGATCGCGCCGCCCGCGGAGCCCTCGCCACCCCCGACGGCCTCGGCGAGCAGCGGTGAGGCCAGGTTTCCGGTGCTCTTGAAGACCGCGCTGTCCTCGCCGGTGTCGAGCAGTGCGGCCGCGCCGAAGCCGAGGACCAGCGTCATCAGGTAGAACGCGCCGATCAGCCCGATCGCCCACAGCACCGACGATCGCGCGTCACGCGACGTGGGCACGGTGTAGAAGCGGATCAGGATGTGCGGCAGGCCGGCGGTTCCGAGCACCAGGGCGAGACCGAGGCTGAGGAAGTCGATCTTGGCGGTGAGGTCGACGCCGTACTTCAGGCCCGGGTTGAGGAACGCCTCGCCCTTGCCGGTGTTCGCGGCGGCCTCGCCGAGGAGCGTGGACAGGTTGAAGTTGAACTTCCACAGCACGAGGGCGGTGATCAGGATCGTGCCCGTCATCAGCAGGACGGCCTTCACGATCTGCACCCAGGTGGTGCCCTTCATGCCCCCGACGACCACGTAGAAGATCATCAGCACGCCGACGCCGACGATGACCAGGTTCTTCACGGCGCCGGAGTCGACCCCGAGGAGCAGGGCCACCAGCACTCCCGCTCCGACCATCTGCGCGAGCAGGTAGAAGATCGACACCACCACGGTCGACGTCGCGGCGGCCATGCGGACGGGACGCTGCCTCATCCGGTAGGCCAGCTGGTCGGCCATCGTGTAGCGGCCCGAGTTCCGCAGCAGCTCAGCGACCAGCAGGAGCGCCACCAGCCAGGCGACGAGGAAGCCGATCGAGTAGAGGAAGCCGTCATAGCCGTAGAGCGCGATCGCGCCGGAGATACCGAGGAACGAGGCGGCGGACATGTAGTCGCCGCTGATCGCGAGACCGTTCTGGAACCCGCTGAACGAACGACCGCCCGCGTAGTAGTCGGCGGCCCCGGAGGTCTGCCGGCTTGCCCAGAACGTGATGCCGACGGTCAGGGCGACGACGCCGAGGAAGAGGATCGAGGTGAGGGTCTGGGTGTTCATCGACCGACCTCCTGCTCGTAGTGCTTCTGCAGCCGGCCGGCGACCGGGTCCAGCTCCCGGTTCGCGTGCCGTGCGTAGAGCCACGCGATGCCGAACGTCGACGCGAACTGCAGCAGGCCGAAGACGAGAGCCACGTTGATGTTTCCGACGAGCTTCGTGTCCATGAACTCCGTCGCCCAGCTGGACATGACCACGTAGAGCAGGTACCACGCCAGGAACGCGACGGTCCACGGGATGGCGAAGGCGCGGTAGCGCTTGCGCAGCTCCTGGAAGTCGGCGCTGGCGTGCATCTCGTCGTACACCGCATGCCCTGATCGTTGATGGGTCGTCTGGCGCGTCACCGGTGCCTTGCTGGCCTCATCGGTCACGGCTCTCACCTCTGTTCGGGTCGGATCGGCCGGTGCCGCCGTCGGCACCGAGGTTGTGATGCCCGTCACGGTAGGGAGGGGTGGCCTCGCGGCGCGAGACAGCGAACCGAAGGGTGCGGCAAGCGGTGAGCGGCGGTCGCCGTACGGCAGGAATGACGCGACGAACGGTCGTGCCGAGGGGAGGGCTCGCCGGTGGTCAGAGTGGCTGCGGACCCCGGTCGAGCTCGACGGCCTCCGGCGTGTGCAGCCGGACCATCGTGCGCGACACGTTGACGGGCACCCGGCGCCGGGTGGCCAGGGAGACCACGACCATGGTCGCGAACGCCGCGGGAACGGTCCACGCTGCCGGCTGGGACAGGAGCGCCTGCACCCAGCCGTTGTGCTCGTGCCGCAGCAGCGTGTCGACCACCGCGGCACCCGACAATGTGCCGCCGACGACCATGCCGGCGATGGCCCCGGCGTCGGTCAGCCCCCGCCACCAGATCCCGAGCACCAGCAGCGGGCAGAACGTGGACGCCGCGAACGCGAACGCCAGGCCGACCGCCCGGGCCACTCCCACGCCGTCGCCGAGCACCGCGAGCACGAGAGGTACGGCGACCGCGACGACCGCCGCGGCCTGGAACGCGCGGACGCCCCGGAACCGCCGTCCCATCACGTCCTGGCTGATCACGCCCGCCACCGCGATCGTCAGTCCCGACGAGGTGGACAGGAAGGCCGCGAACGCCCCCGCCGTGGTCAGCGCGGACAGGAGGTCCCCGCCGATCCCGCCGATCATGCGGGCCGGGAGCTCGAGCACGACGGCGTCGGTCCGCCCGCTCTCGATCAGCTCGGGCGCGTACAGGCGGCCGAGCGCGCCGTACACGGGCGGGAGCACGTAGAACACGCCGAGGAGACCGAGGACCACCAGCGTGGTTCGGCGGGCGGCCCGGCCGTCGGGGTTGGTGTAGAAGCGCACGACCACGTGCGGCAGGCCCATCGTGCCGAGGAAGGTCGCGATGATGATCGAGTACGTCGCGTAGAGCGGGTGTGCGCTGGCGGAGGCGAGCGGCGATGCCCACACGTCACCGGGGACGCCGGCCGTCATCGTCCCGGCGTCCGCAGGGGAGGTAGCCCCGTCACCGGTCCACACCGCGAGCAGGAACATCACCGGGACGAGCAGGGCGGTGAGCTTGAGCCAGTACTGGAAGGCCTGCACGAACGTGATGCTGCGCATGCCGCCGAAGAACACGTTGACGAGGACGATCGCGCCGACGAGCAGGCCGCCGACCCAGTTCTCGGTGCCGGCGACCGTGCCCATGGTGAGTCCGGCGCCCTGGAACTGCGGCATCAGGTAGAGCCACCCGATCGCCACCACCAGCAGCGACGACAGCCGGCGGACCGGCCACGACTCCAGCCGCATCTCGGCGAAGTCGGGCAGCGTGTACGCGCCGGAACGACGCAGCGGGGCCGCGACCAGGACCAGCAGCATCAGGTAGCCGGCGGTCCAGCCGACCGGGTACCACAGCATGTCCGTGCCGAAGGCCAGCACGAGGCCGGCCGCTCCCAGGAAGGACGCCGCCGACAGGTACTCGCCGCCGATCGCGGACGCGTTGAGGGCCGGGCGCACCGAGCGCGAGGCGACGAAGAAGTCGCTGGTCGTGCGCGAGAACCGCCACCCGTAGGCGCCGATCGCCAGGGTCGCGGTCGAGACCAGGACGATGGCGACGATGCCGTACGACGTGCTCATGGCGTGCTCATGGTCCGGTCATGACCGTTCGACGACGTCGGCGAAGTCCCGCTCGTTGCGCTCGGCGGCCCGGACGTACACCCAGCCCACGGCGAGCAGCAGCGGGTAGACGGCGAACCCGAGCAGCACCCACGGGAGGGGCATCCCGAGCACCTGCACCTGGACGAGCCGCGGGAAGAGCCAGAACAGGAGCGGCTGCCCGGCGACGAGAACCGCCACCGTGACGACCACCAGCCCGGCCAGCCGCAGCTGCGCGCGCAGGAGGGAGGACATGTAGATCTCGCCGATCGGGGTCTGCGCGTCGATCTCGGAGGTCACGTTCACGCGGCGGGGGCGGCCGGCCGTCGCCCGGGGGCTGGTCACCCGGACCCGGCGCGGAGGGCTGGAGTCGGAGGTCACGAGCGGGCGGCGCTGCCGGGGCGGGCCGGACGGACGAGCAGGTCCCGGAGCTCGCGGGTGTGCCGCCGGCTCACGCCGAGCTCCTCGCCGCCGACCACGACGACGCACCGGCCCGCGTCCATCCGCACCTCCTCGATGTGGGGCAGCGCGACGAGCAGGGACCGGTGGATCCGTACGAAGCCCGCGTCGCGCCACTCCACCTCCAGCGACGTCAAAGGGATCCTGACCAGGTGGCTCCCCGAGGCGGTGTGGAGGCGCGCGTAGTCGCCCTGGGCCTCGACGTAGCGGACGTCGGCTCGCGAGACGAACCGGGTCACCCCTCCCAGCTCGACGGCGATCTGCGCGTCGTCACCGGGCTGCGCCGCTGTGCCCGCGGCGTCCACGACCCGGCGCAGCGCCTCGGAGAGGCGGTCGTCGCGCACGGGCTTCAGCAGGTAGTCGACGGCGTTGAGCTCGAACGCGTCCACCGCGTGCTCGTCGTGCGCGGTCACGAACACCACGGGAGGCGGCGACCTGAACCGCGAGAGGACCCGCGCCAGCTCGAGACCCGTCAGGCCCGGCATCCGGATGTCCATGAAGACGGCGTCCACCTGCTCCTCCTGGAGCACGCGAAGCGCCTCCGGGGCGGAGTCGGTGGTGAGGACGCCGCCGACCCGGTCGTCCCGGTCGAGCAGCCACGCCAGCTCGTCGAGGGCTGGAAGCTCGTCGTCGACGACCAGGACCCTCAGCAACGGCCCCGACGTCGCCTTAGTCATGAGTGGACCCCCCGTGCATACTTCGGCACTCGCACGATAACCCGTGTACCCGCTCCGGGGGCAGTCTCAACCACCAGACCGTAGTCGTCCCCGAACGCCGTGCGAAGTCGCTCGTCCACGTTGCCGAGGCCGACCGAGCCGATCGAGACGTCGCCCGCCAGCGCCCGGCGTACGAGCTCCGGCTCCTCCCCGACCCCGTCGTCCTCGACGGAGATCACGCACTCCTGGTCGAAGTCCTCCGCCACGATCGTGATCCGTCCGGGGCCCGCCTTTCCCTCGAGGCCGTGACGGACGGCGTTCTCGACCAGCGGCTGCAGGCAGAGGAAGGGGACGGCGACCGGCAGCACCTCCGGCGCGACGCGCAGGGTCACGTGGAGACGCTCACCGAACCGGGCCTTCTCGAGGACCAGGTAGCGCTCGATGGAGCGCAGCTCCTCGGCCAGGGTCGTGAACTCGCCGTGGGCGCGGAAGGAGTACCGCGTGAAGTCGGCGAACTCCAGCAACAGCTCACGGGCACGTTCGGGGTCGGTGCGGACGAACGAGGCGATGGCGGTCAGGGAGTTGTAGATGAAGTGCGGGCTGATCTGGGCCCTGAGTGCGCGGACCTCTGCCTCCATGAGGCGGGTCCGCGACGCGTCCAGCTCGGCGAGCTCGAGCTGCCCGGAGACCCAGCGGGCGACCTCGTTCGTGGCGCGGACCAGGCCCGCGGACGTGGAGGGCGCGAACGCCTGGAGCGTGCCGACGACCCGCTCCTCGACGATCAGCGGGCTGACGATCACGTGCCGGAGCACGCACTCGGGGTGCTCGCACGGGAGGTCCTTCTTGTCGCTGACCGAGGTGCCGCCGTCAGCGACCACCGGACCGGCGAGGGCGACTGCCTGCTTTTCGTGGTGGCTGTAGCCGCCGTCCCACGCCAGGAGGTTGCCGGTGTCGGTGAGCGCGATCGCGGGGACCCCGAGAAGCGCTCTGAGGAACCGTGAGGACCGCTCGGCCGCGGGTGCCGTGAGCCCGGCGCGCAGAGGTGGGGCGGCGAGCGACGCCGTGTGGAGGGTGCGGAAGGTCGCCCTGTCCGACTCGGTGCCGAGGTGTCCCTTGCGCAGCCATCTCAACCATGCGGCCACCGGGTCACCTGAAGTCGATCAGCAGCGAGTCGGTGTCCAGGTCGTCGGGGTGGTCGGCCGTCTGCGCGGGGGCGGGTTCCTCCGGCACCGCCCAGGGGAGTACGACGGCGCGGTAGGTGCTGGTCACGTAGGGGAGGAGCATGCCGTCCGCGCCGCGCCCGTACCCCTCGTACAGCTCGTCGACCTTCCGCAGCACCCGCTCACGCTCGAGGCCGGACATCATCGCCACGTTCGAGCGCGAGGCGACCATGTCGCGCAGCGAGTCCTGGGTCATCGGCTGCCAGAAGCGGAACGTCGACGTCTCGACGACCTCGAACATGCCGGTCCCGTCGATCGCGGGTGTCGGGTCGTCCAGATGGTCTGCTCGGCCGATGATCCCGCCCAGCCGCTTGACCCAGGGGATGCGCTCGTCGCGGGTGTTCCACGCCACCGCGAGGTGGCCGCCCGGCCTGAGCACCCGGCAGACCTCCGGCAGGGCACGATCCACGTCGAACCAGTGGAACGCCTGTCCCGCGACGACGACGTCGACCGACCTCGGGGCGAGGGGGATCTGCTCGGCCGAGCTCGCGACGCGCGACCGCCGTACAGCGCGGTTCCGGAGCCGGCCCAGCATCGCCCGCGAGGGGTCGGTGGCGACGACCTGATGGCCGAGGGCGGTCAGCTCGTCGGTCAGCTTCCCGGTGCCGGCCCCGAGCTCGAGCACCCGCGCGTTCTCGCGGTTGACCATCCAGGCCACGGCTTCCCGGGGGTACGACGGCCGCCCGCGGTCGTACGCGTCCGCGACCAGGTCGAACGACCGTGCCGGTTCGACGTCTCTGCGGTGTGGGGGCGGCTCGTCCATCGAGCGTGAGGCTATCAACTTCCCGGAACAGGTCTGGTCCAGTTTTGGGGGTCGAGTAATGATGATTACATGATTACAAATGAAGCTCGAGAGCGGGTGCGCGGCTGGTTCACCGGCCGGCTGCCCGAGGAGTGGCAGGCAGAGGCTCCCCAGATCACCATCGACCGTGAGGAGATCACGGTCATGCTCGCGATCGGCGACGTGGAGCTCGCTCAGGACGTCAGCGAGGCGGAGGCCGCCGAGACCAGGGCGGGGCGAGCCAAGGCCTTCCGGGAGGAGACCCGCGAGCGGCGCATCTCCATCGCCCGTGAGGCAGAGCACCGGTTCGACCGGAAGGTCTCGTGGGGAGTGCGGGTCGGCGACCACACGGAGCTGTTCACACACATCGCCGTCCCCGTGATGACAAGGCTGCGTCAGCCGCAGCGGCAGGTGCTCGACACCCTGGTCGAGGCCGGAGTCGCCCGGTCGCGGTCGGATGCACTGGCCTGGTGCGTGCGGCTGGTCGGCCAGCACTCCGATGAGTGGCTCGAGGAGCTGCGCGGGGCGATGTCGCACGTCGCCGAGGTGCGCAAGAAGGGTCCGGCCGCCTGACCCACAACGCCGACCCCGGCGTGCTCCCTCGCCGGGTCTCGTGGGCTACCCTGCCGCTCGTGTCCAAGCCGCCCCATGACCCACTGGCCCGCCTCGGCGTCCTCGAGGGCGTCGCCTCCGCGATGGCCGCTGCCCGGGACGGGATCGACGCCCTGCTGCGGGACCGCGGTCTCCGGCAGAGCGCACCCGAGCTGACAGGCGAGTCCCTGCTGCGCGGCGCGCACGCCAGCGCGGTCCTCGAAGGGGCTGACACGAGCCTGGAGGAGGTCCGGGCCGGCTCGGCGGACGAGACCGCGCGGGCCGCCGTCCGGGTCAGCGCGGAGCTGCTCGGCCTCGCGCCGGTGCTCGCGAAGTCGCCACTGCAGGCCCTGGCCAGGATCCACACGCTCGCAGGCAAGGGGGTGGTGGCGGACGAGGACCTCGGACGGCCCCGGGACGTGCAGAGTGCGCGACGTCTCGGCGACCTCGCCGGCGTCCTGGTTGCGGACACCGCCGCCCCGGCACTGGTGGTGGCGGCGGTGGTTCATGCGGAGATCGCCACGACAGCGCCCTTCGTGTCCCACAACGGGATCGTGGCGAGGGCTGTGGAGCGGCTGCTGATCGTGTCGCGCGGTGTGGACCCGAAGTCGCTCGTCGTACCCGAGGCCGGTCACCTCGCACTGCGCCGGGAGTACGAGTCGAACCTGCGCGGCTACCGAGACGGCGGTGCGGCGGGAGTGCACTCCTGGCTGTTGTACGCCGCTGAGGCCTATGCCGCGGGCGCCGAGGCGAGCCCGGTCAAGGGCTGAGAGCCGGGTCCGGACATGCGAGCGGCACTCGCCAGTCACATGACCGAGAGTGCCGCCGCTGACACGTGAGACCTCTGGCTACCAGGCGTGCACCGCTTTTTTGTTGCTCCGGGTGAACCCGAATGACAACGCCCATAGGAAGGGTAGGTCGCCGCGTGGGTACCTGGCTCACGTGCGGGTCTCTTTACTTGTAGGTCCTTTGTACGCCTCTTGCGCAAACAGGACAAGGGGCTGAGGGCCTTGTCTAGTGACAACCGGCGTGTCGGCGGCTACGACTGGGCGTCCTTGCGGCGCGCGGCGAGGTAGACGGCTCCACCCACGGCGGCCGCGGTGCCGAGCGCCAACGCGGCGAGGGTCGGCCTGCTCGCGGGGAGCCGCATCCGGCTGCGGAGCGTCACCGGCTTGTTGAAGACCAGGACGGGCCAGCCCTTCGCGGTGGCGTGCCGGCGCAGCTCCTTGTCCGGGTTCACGGCGTACGGGTTGCCCACGATCTCGAGCATGTGCACGTCGGTGGTGGAGTCGCTGTAGGCGTAGCTCCGCTCGAGGTCGTAGCCCTTCTGCAGGGCGAGCTCAGTGATCGCGGTGGCCTTGTTCTCGGCATAGGCGTAGAAGCCGATCTCACCGGTGTACTTGCCGTCCTCGATCTCCATGCGGGTGGCGATCACCCCGTCGGCGCCCAGCATCTGGCCGATCGGCTCGACGACCTCGGCTCCCGACGCGGACACGATGACCACGTCGCGTCCGGCCAGCTGGTGCTCCTCGATCAGGGACACGGCCTCGTCGAACACGAGGGGTTCGACGATGTTGTGGAGTGTGTCGGCGACGATCTCCCTCACCGTCTGCACGTCCCACCCTGCGCAGAGCTCCGAGATGAACTCCCGCATCTTCTCCATCTGGTCGTGGTCCGCCCCGCCCGCGAGGTAGACGAACTGGGCGTACGCGCTGCGGAGCACAGAGCCCCGGGAGATCAGCCCGCCGGCGTAGAAGGACCGGCTGAAGGCGAGGGTGCTCGACTTGGCGATGATCGTCTTGTCGAGGTCGAAGAAGGCTGCGGGTCTGCCTGGCACGCGGCCGGTGGTGGGCTCTTCTTCGGCGGTCACGATGCGGACCTTTCCTCGGACTGGCGGGCGGCTGGTGGGCGCTCAGGCGAGCTCGAGCGAACCCGAGCAGGCATGGGCGGCGCAGGCAGCCTGTGATGTGTGCCCCACAGCATAGTTGGGGTGACCCAAAGTAAAGAACTTGATACCATCGAAGGCGATCGACCACGAGGTTTCTCGGGCCCTTGGTCACGAGCCTCGGCGCCGTCGACACGCGTACCCCAGCGACACTTCCCCCCGTCGCTGGCCCGGGTCCTGACTCACCCCCCCGAGTCCGGACCAGCGGCCCCTGGCAATCCCCCCCTGCCGGGGGCCGCACCCTTTTATCCGCATAAAGGGGTCGGTCGGTCCAGGTTTCCTCCACAGGCTTCTCCCGCGGGCAGGCCGTCCCCACGGCAACCGGTGCGCCTCGCATCTGGGCATCCACCGGACGACAGTCGGGTGCATGACTGCCTCCACAGCCCTTCTCGTCACCCGTGACGAGAAGCTCCTCGAGGACATGCTGCGCCTCGCCGCCGCCGCTGGCGTGGTCCTGGACGTCGCCCACGACGGGCACGCGGCGCTTCGTGGCTGGGCCTCCGTGCCCGTCGTACTCGTCGGGGTCGACCAGCTCCGGCCCGTCGCCGCGCACCTCCCGCCCCGTCGCGAGGCCGTCCACGTCGTGAGTGCGGACCCTGTGCCGGACGAGCTGCTCCGGGCCGCGCTGGCCATCGGTGCGGAGAACGTCGTCGAGCTGCCGGCGGCGGACGCCTGGGTAGTGGAGCTGCTGACCGACGTCGCCGACGGCGGCACGAGCCGAGCCGTCACCGTCGCGGTGATCGGGGGGTCGGGTGGCGTCGGGGCCACCACCTTCGCCGCGGCCCTCGCGGTGTCGGCCGCGTCGGCGGCGGACCGTGCCCTGCTCGTCGACGCCGACCCGCTCGGCGGCGGTGTCGACCGTGTCGTCGGATTCGAGGACCTCCCCGGCGTGAGGTGGGACTCGCTGACCCAGACCACAGGGCGCCTCAGTGCGCGCTCTCTTCGTGACTCCCTGCCCGAGCAGGACGGCCTGGCCGTGCTCACCTGGGGCTCGGGCGGGCATCAGCCCCTGGAGCCGCGGGTGGTGCGCGAGGTGGTCTCCGCGGCGCAGCGAGGCAGCGACTGCGTCGTCGTGGACGTCCCACGCCACCCCGGGCCGGCAAGCTCCGAGCTGCTGGCGCGATGCGACGAGGTCCTGCTGCTGACGGGGCTGACCGTCCCCGCCGTGGCTGCCACGGCCCGGGTGGCGGCCCTTCTCGAGGGAGTCGCGCGGGGCGTGCACCTCGTGGCGAGGGAGAACGGCTCCGGGCTCGACCCGGCGGAGGTCGCTCACATGCTCGGCCTGCCGCTGATGGCGGTGATGCCGAGCCAGCGAAGACTCGCCGAGTCGATCGACCTCGGGCTCGGGCCGGTGCACGCCCGTCGGGGGCCGCTCGCGACCACCGCTCGGGACGTGCTGCGCCGGCTCGGCTGCCCGGCTCCTGGCGGGCGATGACCGTGGTCGGTGGCTCCTCAGGCCGTCCAGCCGCCCCCTCCGAGGTCGTCGAGCGGGTGCGCGAGCGTCTGGCGAGGGGCGGCTCGACGCTCACGCCTGCCCTTGTCGCGCAGACGTTGAGGGACGACGGGCGGCCGGTCGGCGACGCCACCGTCCTCGCCGTGCTCGATGCGCTGCGCCAGGACGTCCTCGGAGCCGGGCCGCTCGAGCCGCTGTTGCGGCTCGACGGGGTGACCGACGTCCTGGTCAACGGTCCGGGCCAGGTGTTCGTCGAGCGCGGTGAGGGGCTCGAGCTCACCGAAGTGACGTTCCCCGACGACGGCGCGGTACGCCGCCTGGCCCAGCGGCTCGCCAACGCCGGAGGCAGGCGGCTGGACGACGCCACTCCGTACGTCGACCTCCGGCTCGCGGACGGCACGAGGTTCCACGCAGTGCTCGCCCCGGTATCGAGACCGGGAACCGTGATGTCCCTCCGGGTGCCGCGCAAACGGGTCTTCGAGCTCTCCGAGCTGGTCGACCGGGGCAGCCTGTGCGTCGAGGCCGCGCAGCTGCTGCGACGGATCGTCGAGCGGCGGCTCGCGTTCCTCGTCAGCGGGGGAACCGGCTCGGGAAAGACCACGCTGCTGAACGCCCTCCTGTCCACCGTCGACGCCCGGCACCGCATGGTGATCGTCGAGGATGCGAGCGAGCTGAGGCCGGACCATCCCCACGTAGTCGGCCTGGAGTCGCGGCCGGCGAACGTCGAAGGCGCGGGGGCGGTGCCACTCCAGGTGCTCGTCCGGCAGGCGTTGCGGATGCGCCCCGACCGGCTTGTCGTCGGCGAGGTGAGAGGCGCCGAGGTCACCGACCTGCTGGCGGCGATGAACACCGGGCACGAGGGCGGGTGCGGCACCATCCACGCGAACTCCGCAGGCGACGTGCCTGCCCGGATCGAGGCGCTGGCGATGGCGGGCGGACTCCCGCGGGCGGCGGCCCACAGCCAGATGGCGTCCGCCATCGACGTCGTCGTCCACCTCACGCGCGGCGCCGACGGGCGGCGGCGCGTCTCGGAGATCGCGGTCCTGCACCGGTCGGGGGACGGGTTGGTCGAGGCGCTCCCGGCGGTCACCTTCGGGGAGGACGGCGGCCTCACCACACACGCCGCGGCGGACGTGCTGAGCTCGAGGCTGCGCCGGACATGACGGTGCTCGCGATCACGGCGGCCGGTCTCGCGGCCGCCCTGCTTGTGCCGTCGGGGGCACGCCACCCCCGGGGGTGGCGACGCTCCTCCCTTCCTCGGTTGGCGCTGGTGCTGGGCGCGGCTGCCCTGCCCGGCGGCGCCCTGCTCGCCTTCGCGCAGGGCACCACCCTGGTTCTGGGGCTGTTCGGCCTGGCCACGGCGTGGGCGGCTGCCCATCTGGTGAGGCAGGTGCGAGAGCGAAAGGTCGTGGAGCGCCGACGGACGATGGTCGTCGAGCTGTGCCACACGCTCGCCGCCGAGCTGCGGGCCGGGCGCCCTCCTGTCGCCGCGCTGGCTCGCTGTGTCGACGTCTGGCCGCAGTTCGAGACGGTCGCGGTGGCGGCGACTCTGGGCGCGGACGTGCCGACCGCGCTGCGCAGGCTGGCCGACACCCCCGGCGCGGCCGGGCTGCGGGATGTCGCAGGAGCGTGGCAGGTGTCCGAGGCCGCCGGCTCTGGCCTGTCCGTAGCCCTCGACCGGGTGGCCGCATCAGCCCGCCACGAGCACCGGACGCTCATGCTGGTCGCCGCCGAGCTGGCATCGGCGCAGGCGACGGCGCGCCTGGTCGCAGCGCTCCCGGTGCTCGCGCTGCTGATGGGGACGGGGATCGGTGGCGACCCGTGGGGCTTCCTGCTCGATACCGCCTTCGGCCTGGTCTGCCTGGGGGGCGGCCTGGCCCTCATCATCGCGGGCCTGACCTGGCTCGAGCGGATTGCGGCAGGTGTGACGAGCAGATGAGCCCCTGGGTGATGGCGCTTGCCGCCGGGTCAGCGGCAGCCGCCGCGGCGTTTGCGGTGCCGCCACCGCGTCGCGTCCCGGTGGCGGCAGAGCCCCAGAGGTCCAGGCGCCCAGGGGAGGAGGGCGCCGGTGTCCTCGCGCGCCTTCGAGGGGCGCTGTCCGCCGCGGCCGGGCTCGGTGCCTTCTCCGTGGTCGGTGGCCTGCCGGGGGCGGTCGTCGGTGCAGTCGCCGCCGTCGTCGTCTGGCGGGCCGTCGGGGGGATGGAGCCGCCCGCGGCGCGCAGGCGGCGGGAGGAGCTGCAGCGAGGCCTCCCGCATGCGGTCGACCTGATGGCGGCGGCCCTCGCCTCCGGGGCGTCGCCGTCCGGCGCGCTCCGGCTCGTGGCCGCGGCGGTGGATCCGCCCCTGCGGGAAGAGCTGGGACATGTCAGCGCGAGCCTCGAATGGGGCGTCCCGCCGTCCCGCGTCTGGTCGGACGTGGGCAAGCACCCCCAGCTCGGTCCTCTCGGTCGCGCCCTGACCGGAGCCACCGAGAGCGGCTCGTCGGTCGTGGATGCGATGCAGCAGCTGTCCGACGACCTCCGCGGTGACCTCCAGGCGGAGGTCGAGAGCCGGGCTCGAACGGTGGGAGTCAAGGCAACCGCCCCGCTCGGTCTCTGCCTCCTGCCCGCGTTCGTGCTGGTCGGCGTGGTGCCGTTGGTCGCGGGCTCCGTGGGGACCCTCCTCGGCCTGTGAGCTGGCCACTTCTTCTCCACATTCCCCTTGCCTACAAGGGGATCCCCAGGTCTCCGACGGCCTCTCGAATCGGCGTCCGGTTGCGACGAGAGTCTCCTCGTCAAGAAGAAACCACGTCTGCGGCGGAGGCTGCGGACGTCATCGATGGAGGTTGTCCATGACCAAGTCACCCGTGGCCCGGCTGCGCAAGGAGAAGGGTGCAGCCACGGCTGAGTACGCCGTCGTCACCGCCGCTGGTGCCGGCTTCGGCGCTCTGCTGCTCAAGCTGCTCACCAGCGACTGGGGCCAGGCGTTGCTGCAGAAGATCTTCGACTTCTTCCTGAAGATGATCGGCCTCGGCTGACCGTGGGCCGGTTGTCTCGCAGGATCGCCGGGGCAGCGAGCATGAACCCGCTCGCTGCCTCGGCGGCGCCCGTTCGTGCGCGGAGTGGCGCCCGGTGCGAGGGGGGTGCGGTGACGGCCGAGACGGCCGTGGTCCTTCCCGTCCTCGCCGCGCTCACCCTGGGTCTCGTGTGGCTGGTCTCTCTCGGGGTCACCCAGGTCCGGGTCGTGGACGCGGCGCGCGAAACCGCACGAGCCGTGGCTCGTGACGAGGCTTCGTCGGATGCTGTCGAGCTCGGCATGAGGGTTGCCCCGGAGCAGGCGAGGATCACCGTCCACGACCAGGGCACCTCGGTGCAGGTGGTCGTCCAGGCGGAGGTTCGGGGGCCGGGCGGGCTCTTCCGGTTCCTGCCCCCGGTGCAGGTGGATGCCGAGGCGACCGCGGCCAAGGAGCCCTCGTGAGCGACTCTTCCGAGAAAGGCAGCGCGGCCGTCCTCGGCGTCGTCATGGTCTGCCTGCTCACGACGCTGGCCCTGGTTGCCGTCGTTGCCTCCGGAATCCTGGTCGGCCATCGTCGGGCCGGTGCGGCCGCCGACCTGGCTGCCCTGGCCGGAGCGGCCGCGGTGCAGCGGGGCGAGGACGCCTGCGCTGCAGCCGGGCACGTTGCCGGAGCGAACTCCGCACGGCTCGTGGGCTGCACGACCGTCGGCGAGACGGTGAGCATCGAGGTGGCCACCGAGGTCCCGTCCGCCTTCGGCGCCACCTGGACGGTTGCCGCCCGCGCGCGG
Organism: uncultured Actinomycetota bacterium; assembly: GCA_963701425.1. GTDB lineage: Bacteria > Actinomycetota > Actinomycetes > Propionibacteriales > Nocardioidaceae > Nocardioides_C. The sequence continues at coordinate 21,214 of CAVPAG010000010.1, forward strand.
GCGGGGCCTGTTCCGTGACCTACTCCGGGTCCTTGTCGGTGGTCCTGCGCTGGTCCACCTCAGGGAGGCTCTCGGTCGGAGTGTCCGTCGGAGTGTGTGTCGCAGTGTCGGTGTCTGTCGTCCTGCGTTGGTCTGCCTCGTGAGCCTCGAGGCGTTGGGACAGCCGGGTGAGCTCCTGCCGCTCCTTGCGGCGTCGGTTCACCTGCCGTACGCCGGAACGCATCAGCACGAGCCCCGCCACCAGGAGCACCACGGTCGTGGCGCCGATCAGGAAGATGCCCAGGGCATTGGTCTCGACCGTGACGATGCCGAGGTCGAAGGAGACCGGCTGGTCGGACCCGCCGACGAGCGCTGCGACCAGTGCGGTCGCCGCGAGGAGGACGAGAATGATGCCGAGGACCAGCATGCGCCTGCCTTTCGAAGTCCGGTGCAGGCTCAGGCTAGCGGTCGGGGGTGCTCGGCTGGGCCCGGGCAGTGCCGCAGCAGTACGTCGAGCAGGTCAATGGCGACGGCCTTGTCGAGGGGGTTGTTGCCGTTGCCGCACTTCGGGGACTGCACGCACGAGGGGCACCCGTCCTCGCAGCGGCATGACGCGATCGCCTCCCTGGTGGCGATGAGCCACTCGGCGGCGGCGTGGAAGCCGCGTTCGGCGAAGCCGGCACCTCCCGGGTGGCCGTCGTAGACGAACACGGTGAGCTGGCCCGTGTCGGGGTGGACCGCCGTGGACACGCCGCCGATGTCCCACCGGTCACAGGTGGCGAAGAGCGGCAGCAGGCCGATCGACGCGTGCTCGGCCGCATGGGCCGCGCCCGGCAGGTCGCGCGTCGCGAGGCCGGCCTCCTCGAGGACTGCAGGCGGAAGGGTCCACCAGACGGCCTTGGTGTGCAGGGTCCGCTCGGGCAGGTCGAGTGGCTCCTCGCCCAGTACCTCGCCGCTGGGCACACGGCGCTTGAGGAAGGAGACGACCTGATGGGTCACCGACACGTCGCCGTAGCTGATCCGCGCCTGGCCCCACAGGACGTGCTCCTTCTCCGACATGATCGCGATGTCCGTCACCTCACGCGCCGACGTGGAGTAGTCGGGCGTCGCCGGGTGGACGACCGCCACGTTCTCCTCCAGGTCGAGCGACTCGACGAGGTAGCTCTCGCCCAGGTGGAGGTAGACCGCGCCCGGGTGCGCGGTGCCGTGCGCCGAGGACTGGTCGACGGTCCCGAGCAGGCGTCCGGTGTCGTGCTCGACGAGCCGCACCGGGGCGCCACCCGTCGAGCGGATGTCGGCCAGGTCGCTCGCCCTGCGGCGGTCGGTCCAGAACCAGCCCCGCGCCCTGCGGCGGAGCAGCCCGGCGTCGGTCAGGGCATCCACCCCGGCGCGCGCGGTCGGCCCGAACATCTCGAGGTCGTCCTCGGTGAGCGGTGACTCCTCGGCGGCGGCACAGAGGTGGGGGCCGAGCACGTACGGGTTCTCGGGGTCGAAGACGTTGGCCTCGACCGGCTGCCCGATCAGCGCCTCGGGATGGGTGACCAGGTAGGTGTCCAGAGGGTCGTCACGCGCCACGAGGATGCCCAGCGCGTCCTGCCCTCCTCGTCCCGCGCGGCCGATCTGCTGCCACAAGGCGGCCCGTGTTCCCGGGAAGCCTGCCACCAGCACCGCGTCGAGCCCGGAGATGTCGATCCCGAGCTCCAGCGCGTTCGTCGCTGCGAGTGCCACGAGGTCGCCGCGCCTCAGCGCCTGCTCGATCGCGCGCCTGTCCTCGGGGAGGTAGCCGCCCCGGTAGGCCGCAACCCGGTCCGACAGGCCGGGGGCGACCTCGTCGAGCAGCCGTTTGGTCGTCAGCGCCACCGTCTCCGTGCCGCGCCGCGACCGGATGAAGGCCAGCGTGCGGACGTCCTCGACCACCAGGTCGGCGAGCAGGTCGGAGATCTCGGCCGTGGCGGACCGTCGTACCGGGGCTCCGTTCTCACCCCCGTACGACGTGAACGGCGGCTCCCACAGCGCGAGGGCGACCTGCCCCCGTGGGGAGCCGTCCTCGGCCACGGCGACGACCGGCAGGCCGGTCAGGCGCGAGGCCGACACCTCGGGCTCCGCCACCGTCGCCGACGCGACGACGAACGTGGGTGACGCCCCGTAGAGCGCGCACACCCGGCGGAGGCGTCGCAGGATCTGCGCGACGTGCGCCCCGAACACGCCTCGGTAGTGGTGGCACTCGTCGACGACCACGTAGTCCAGCATCGAGAGGAACTTCGACCAGCGTGCGTGTGAGGGCAGCAGTGACCGGTGCAGCATGTCGGGGTTGGTGAGGACGTACTCGCCGTGGTCGCGGGCGAAGTCCCGCTCCTCCCGTGTCGAGTCACCGTCGTGGGTGGTCACGCGGAGGTCGGGCACACCCAGCGCGCGGATGTTGCCGAGCTGGTCGTGGGCGAGTGCCTTCGTCGGCGACAGGTACAGCACCGTCGAGCCGCGCTGCCCGTTGCGCCGCCGTTTCTCCAGGATGGACGTGAGCGCCGGCAGGAGGTAGACCAGCGACTTGCCGGACGCCGTACCTGTCGAGACCACCACGTGACGGCCGCGGTGAGCCTCCTCCGCCCCGGCGGCCTGGTGCGTCCACGGCTGCTCGATTCCGCGTGCGGCCCAGGCCTTCACCAGCGTGGGAGGTGTCCAGGACGGCCAGTCGGCACGCCTCCCGGCCCGGGGTGGAAGCACCTCGAGATGGGTGAGCCGGTCCGCGCGGCCGGCCGGGACGGTGAGCCGGTCCACGAGCCCCGCGGCGGAGCTGGGCATGCGCTGGGTCACTCGCGCAGTCTCGCAAACGGCCGTTTCCTGGGGTTGACACGCCCTGTCTAGGATCCGGAGAGTGACCTGAGGCTCATTTACGGGCATGATTGAATGCAGGTTGCAAGGGTAGGGGCGGCGAGCGGCGCTGTCATACTGATCGCGCACGTAGTACGGCTGAGGAGAACCACGTGGACTTGTCACTGGAGACGCGCCACGAGGATGGGCACACCATCATCGAGGTGGGCGGGGAGATCGACGTTTACACCGCGCCCCGGCTTCGGGACAAGATCACCGAGCTGGTGAGCGAAGGCAACTACAACCTCGTCATCGACATGGAGAAGGTTGACTTCCTCGACTCCACCGGCCTCGGTGTGCTTGTAGGGGGCCTGAAGAAGGTAAGGGCGCACAACGGCTCGATGAGGCTGATCTGCAACCAGGAGCGCCTCCTGAAGATCTTCCGGATCACCGGTCTAGCCAAGGTCTTCGCGATTCACGGTTCGCAGGCCGACGCGCTCGCAGAGCGTTAGGGGTCTCATGCCGGCTGGTACGTCTCGTACCGCGACCGGAGTGACGGTCAAGGTCGCCCGCGACCCTGCGCTTGTCCGCACCGTCCGTCTCGTCGCGGCAGCAGTCGCCCGTCGGACCGGGTGTGACGAGGACTTCGTCGAAGAGGTGCGTCTCGCAGCGGGGGAGGCCTGTGCCCTGCTGGTCGGTGACGAGCGGGACGAACTGGGACTCTCCGAGCCCGTCTCGGTGACGATCACCATCGGCGAGCGGCTGATCGTCCAGGTCGTGTCGCCCCAACCCGTGGACGTCCACGACGCCCCGCACAGTGACATCGACGGCATCGAGCCGTGGGCACTCCTGCGCGGCCTCATCGAGGACTTCGCCGTCAAGCAGGGCGACGAGGGGACGACCGTCTCCATGTCCTGGCCCATTTCCTGAGCGCAACGCCCCCCTCTCGCGGGGCCAATGTGGCGCACACCACATGCCCCGACGCTCCACAGCGTTCTCACATAAGTAGACTCCGGGCACATTCGTGTTAGGCGGGTCACACCCGCCTGTCATTCGTGGGAATACCCGCGGATGTACTACGCAGACTCGACGGGCCGAGTCGGCCCAATGGAGGAGGACGTATGTCCGGGCTCACCCTCGCCGCCGATAGCGGTGTGGATGTGTCTCTGTCCGGCAGCAACCTGACGCTCGTCATCGTCGTGGGAGCAATCGCTCTCATCGCTCTCGCGATGGCGATGATGTTCCGCGGTCAGGTGCTCGCCGCCGGCGAAGGCACAGAGAACATGAAAACCATCGGCCTGGCGGTCCAGGAGGGTGCGTCGGCGTACCTGACACGCCAGTTCAGGACCCTGGCCGTCTTCGCGGCCCTGGCCTTCGCGCTGCTCTTCCTGCTTCCGGCGGACGACACGGCGATCCGGATCGGCCGGTCGGTGTTCTTCCTCGTGGGAGCGGGTTTCTCGGCCGCGATCGGCTACATGGGCATGTGGCTCGCGGTCCGCGCGAACGTCCGCGTCGCAGCGGCGGCGCGTGACGAGGGCCGGGACCCCGCGATGCGGATCGCCTTCCGCACCGGCGGCACGGTCGGCATGGCCACCGTGGGTCTGGGCCTGTTCGGTGCCGCCCTCGTGGTCCTGATCTACAAGGGCGACGCCCCGGCCGTGCTCGAAGGCTTCGGCTTCGGTGCAGCCCTGCTCGCGATGTTCATGCGTGTCGGCGGCGGTATCTTCACCAAGGCCGCCGACGTCGGTGCGGACCTGGTCGGCAAGGTCGAGCAGAACATCCCCGAGGACGACCCGCGCAACGCCGCGACGATTGCGGACAACGTCGGCGACAACGTCGGCGACTGCGCGGGCATGGCGGCCGACCTGTTCGAGTCCTACGCCGTGATGCTGGTGGCCGCGCTGATCCTGGGCACGGCGGCGTTCGGCGCCGAGGGCCTCGTCTTCCCGCTGATCGTTCCGGCGATCGGTGCGCTGACCGCCGTCCTGGGCGTCTACCTGTGCCGGCCCCGCGCCGGCGAGGGCGGCCTGAAGACGATCAACCGGGCGTTCTACATCTCCGCGGCCGTCTCCGCGATCGCCTGCACGGCGGCCGCGTTCCTGTACCTTCCCGGCTCCTTCGAGGAGCTCACACAGATCGACGGTGGCGGCGGCCTGCTCCAGCGGGTGCTGGTCGAGATCAACGGCACGCCGACCGGGGACCCCCGCATCATCGCCGCGGTCGCGGTGATCATCGGCATCGTGCTCGCGGCGCTGATCCTGGCGCTCACCGGCTACTTCACCGGCACCGAGCACCGTCCGGTCAAGGACGTGGGCAAGACCGCGCTCACCGGGCCGGCGACGGTGATCCTCTCCGGCCTCTCGGTCGGGTTCGAGTCGGCGGTCTACACCGCTCTGGTGATCGGCGCCGCGGTCTACGGCGCGTTCCTGCTCGGTGGTGGCGTCGTGGTCGTGTCGCTGTTCGCGGTGGCGCTGGCCGGCACCGGCCTGTTGACCACGGTCGGTGTCATCGTCGCGATGGACACCTTCGGCCCGGTCTCCGACAACGCCCAGGGCATCGCCGAGATGAGCGGTGACGTGGACGAGAAGGGCGCAGCGATCCTCACCGAGCTCGACGCGGTGGGCAACACCACCAAGGCGATCACCAAGGGCATCGCGATCGCGACCGCGGTCCTCGCAGCGACCGCGCTGTTCGGCTCCTTCACGAACGCCGTCACCGAGGCCTCGGTCGACTCGGGTGCGTTGCAGGAGGGAGGCACCAGCTTCAGCGAGGGCATCGAGCTGCTCGGCGTGCTCAACGTGGCCAACCCGGCAAACCTGGTCGGCCTGCTGATCGGTGCGGCCGTGGTGTTCCTCTTCTCCGGCCTGGCCATCAACGCGGTCGGCCGCGCGGCCGGCGCGGTCGTCTTCGAGGTACGCCGGCAGTTCAGGGAGATCCCCGGCATCATGGAGGGCACCGGTCGTCCCGAGTACGGCAAGGTCGTCGACATCTGCACCAAGGACTCGCTGCGTGAGCTCGCCACACCGGGCCTGCTCGCGATCCTCGCGCCGATCGCCGTCGGCTTCGGGCTCGGAGCCGCCCCGCTGGGGGCCTACCTCGCAGGGGCGATCGGCACGGGCACGCTGATGGCGGTGTTCCTGGCCAACTCCGGTGGCGCCTGGGACAACGCCAAGAAGCTCGTCGAGGACGGCTACCACGGCGGCAAGGGCTCGTCGGCCCACGAGGCGACGATCATCGGTGACACCGTGGGTGACCCGTTCAAGGACACCGCCGGCCCGGCGATCAACCCGCTGATCAAGGTGATGAACCTGGTCTCGCTGCTGATCGCTCCCGCGGTGGTGGCGCTCTCGGTCGGCGACGACAAGAACACGCTTCTCCGGGTGGCCATCGCGGTCGTCGCCGCACTGGTCGTGGCGGGCGCGGTCTACATCTCGAAGCGACGCCCGGTCGCCATCGGCGAGGCGGCTGCGGAGCCGGTCAACGCCTAGGACTGGACGACCTCGACCGGCGAGAGAGTCCCGGCCGTAGGGCGAAGCCCGAGCGGCGGGAGATCTCGCGAAGGGCCCGTCGGCGAAAGCCGGCGGGCCCTTCGTCGTGGCGGTGCAGGCCGGCCAGGGCCGCGACGACCCGTGTCTGCACCCGGATCACGTCCTCGGCCGCGGGCGTGACCTCGCGGTCGTCGGTCGCGAACGCCTCCGGCTCGGGGATCAGGTCGGCGAGGTCGCCCACGACGTCGTACCCGCCCGTCTCGACCGCGCCGACGAGACGCTGCGACTCGAGCCGCAGCCGGTCGCCGTGGACTCGGGGCACGGCGGGCGCCGAGCCGACTCCCGGCTCGAGAGCCCGGCGGACGCGGGCGAGGCGAGCCGGATCCGCCTGCTGGGCGGTCTCGACGTTGAGCAGGCGGAGCACCTCGTTCTCGGCCAGCCCGAGAAGCCGCCGGTGACGGCCCGGGGTGGCTCCGAACCGCCGCGGGTCGATCCCCACCGTCCGCGCGAACCGGTCCCAGAGGAGAACGTCGCGGCGAAGAACCTCGCGGTCGCCGCCGTCAGGGACGGTGACCACGTGGATCCTTTCGGGCGGTACGACGGCCGCCCAGCGCCCCAGCACCTCGCCCAGGTCGTGGGACTGCCAGAAGATGCGGCTCACCCGGTGCTCGTCCCGGGCGGCCACCCGGTCGACGTACGACGTGAACGGTGCCGTCCCGCCGCTGCGGACCCACTCCTGCCACGCGAGCGGCACCTGCCGCACGAGATCACCCACGGCATACACGACGTGCGTCTCGACGCCACCGAAGGAGTCCACGATCCGCCGGACCTGCTGCGTGCTGGCGTCCGCGAGGAGCTCGTGCGAGATCACGGCGGTGCCGCGGCGCCAGTCTCGGACCGTCTCGGCGAGTCGTTCCCAGGCTCCGGTCGACGGGGCGTGGCCGGCTGTGGAGAGCTCGAGGACGTCGAGGACCGCGTCGACGTGGCCACCCTCGTGGCCGAAGTGGCTGGGAGGGTAGAGCACCCCGACGCGGGCGAGCCGCCGGCGATGCCGGGCCAGGGTCTCGCGGAGGAACGTCGCGCCGGTGGTCGGAGCGCCGACGTGCACGAACACGCGGCTCGTCCCGCGCTCGCCCCTCCCGGTCCTGCTCGCCACCTGTCCGCCCTCCCGCCTCCAGGATCGGGTGAAGTGTACTGACGCTATGCTCGGCGACTGCAGTCCGCGCGTTGCCCGAAGGAGCATTCCCCTGTCCCGCACTGTCCACCTGCATGTCGGCCTGGCGAAGTCGGGGACGTCCTACGTGCAGCGCATGCTCCGGGCGAACAAGCGGCTGCTCCGCCAGAACGGCTACCTCTACCCGGGCGACTCGGTGAGCGCGCACTTCATGGCCTCCCTGGACCTGCGCGGCGTGGACTTCCACGGTCACACCTACCCGGACAGCGAGGGGGCCTGGGCGCGGATCGTGCGGGAGGTCGACGGCTTCCGGGGAACGTCGCTGATCTCGCACGAGACGCTCGCCCGGAGCCCCGAGCCAGTGATCAGTAAGGCCGTCGAGAGCTTCGCGACCGACGACGTCCGGGTCGTCATCACCGCCCGTGACCTGGCCCGCCAGGTCCCCGCGGTGTGGCAGGAGCGGTTGAAGCACGCCCACCAGGAGACCTACGCCGAGTTCCTGGCGTCGCAGTTCGACTCGGCAGCCGGCCGGAGACGGAGGAACGGCTTCTGGGGCGGCCAGCACCTGCTGAACGTCACCCGGCGTTGGGCCGGCGTCGTGGGTCCCGACAGGATGACCGTCGTGACCCTGCCGCCTTCGGGCGCGGACCCGCAGGAGCTGTGGCGCCGTTTCGCCGCGGCGGTGGGCCTCCCGGAGCTCCACTACGACTTCGACATCGGTCCGGCCAACCCTTCGCTCGGCGTGGTGGAGGCGGAGCTGCTGCGCCGGCTCAACGCGCACCTGCAGGAGCTGCCATGGCCGCAGTACGAGCGGCTCATCAAGGGCCGTTTCGCCGAACGCCGGCTGGCGCCGGTGACCAGCAGCGACCGCCTGAGCGTGCCGGAGCGCTACCGCGAGGAGATCGAGACCGTCTCCGAGCGGGCCATCGGGTACCTCCAGTCGTCGGGATGCCGCATCGTGGGAGACCTTCAGGACCTGGAGCCGCGATGGGGTGACCAGCCCGCGTCGATGCCCGAGGTGGTCGAGACCGAGCCGATGCTCGAGGTGGCCCTGAAGCTCCTCGCGGACTACGCGGCGGAGCCGCCGGCGGTGGTCCGGCCCCAGGTCCCGCCCATGCAGAGGTTCCGGACGAGGGTGAGGGAGGTGCTGACGCGTGGCTGAGCGCAAGAAGGTCTTCATCCACATCGGAGCGCCCAAGACGGGTACGACGTACCTCCAGCAGGTCCTGGACCAGAACCGGGAGGCCATGAAGGAGGCCGGGGTCCTGTACCCGCGCATCCATCTGGACGCGCACCACACCGCGGTATGGGACCTGCGGGGGACGTTCGAGGACGTCAAGGGCGGCAAGAACATGGCCGGCCACTGGGACGAGCTGGTCCGGCAGACAGCCGACTGGGACGGCCACACCGTCGTGATGTCGAGCGAGATGTTCGTGTACTCCGACGCCGAGGAGGCCCGGCGGATCCTGGGCTCGTTCGGTGACGCCGAGGTGCACGTGATCTACGGCGCCCGCGACCTGGTGCGGCAGATCCCGGCGGTCTGGCAGGAGCAGGTGAAGAACCGCCGGGTCATGCCCTACTGCGAGTTCCTCGACGACGTGCTCGGGAAGCGCCGGAGGTCCATGTCCCAGCACTTCTGGACCGCGCAGGACGCGCCTGCCGCGCTCAAGAGGTGGTCGCAGGGGATCGCCCCGCAACACGTGCACGTCCTCACCGCCCCACCCTCGGGGTCGGCCCCGGACCTGCTGTGGCAGCGCTTCGCGGGGATCCTCGGGCTCGACGCCGCGGAGTACCCGTCGGAGATCTCCGCGGCCAACACCTCGCTCGGTGTGACGTCCGCCGAGGTGCTGCGGAGGTTCAACCTCCGCTACGGCAAGGACATCCCGATCCTGCGCTTCCGTGGGAAGTTCCTGACGCAGCTCATGCCCGCGCTCACCGAGGCGGTCGAGGACCGGTCCAAGCTGCCGCTCTCGGGCAGCCAGAGAAGACGGATCGTGGAGCTCTCCGAGGAGACCGTGAAGCGGTTGGCGGCGGCGGGCTACGACGTCGTCGGCTCGCTCGGCGAGCTCGTCCCGCAACGGCCCTCCCGCAACGACCGGAAGGCCGGCCGCGGCCCGGACGACCTGTCCGAGGCGGAGGTCATCGACGCCCTCCTCGACGTCCTGCACCACGTGATGAAGAACGCCCCGCGACGCGGGTCAGCGTCGTAGGCCCATCCGGCGCAGCCTGCGACCGGCCGACATGCGGGAGCGCGACCAGGCGGCGCGTGCCCGGTCACGAGCGCTGCCCCGGAGCGACGGGTCCAGCTTGGCCTCGAGGGCGACGATCTTGCGCCGCTGGCGGGCGCTGTGCCGGAGCAGGCCGGAGGCGGCGCGGATCGCGGCCGGTGCCAGGTCCGCCTCGGTGAGCTCGGTCGGGGAGACGTGCTCGGCGTGGTCGGCCTCGTTCGGCATCAGCTCCTCGAGGTCGCCCTCCACCTGGTACCCGGCCGCCTTCAGGTCGTCGATGAGCTGCCGCGAACGCTTCGTCACCCACTCCATCCGTCCGGGGGGCAGGGTGAGTCGGGGGGACTGGCCGCCGAGGATGTGCTCGGCGAGGACGATCCGGATCAGCCGGTCGTAGTCTCCGCTCTGGATCTTGCGTGCCTTGAAGTTGAGCCGGCGGACGAGCTCGGTCTCCGCGACGCCCATGGAGGCGTTGGACCGCTTGGTCTTCGTCTCGTAGCCCTCGGGGTCTAGACCAGTGACGTTGCAGAAGCGGCGCCACAGGGTGTCCCCGGGTGCGCCGCGCTGGGGGATGGTCACGACGTGGATGTTCTCCACGGGCACCACCTCGGCCCATCTCGCCAGGACATGCGCGGCGTCGTGCATGCCCCAGAAGAGCTCGCCGAACGGCTTCGGAGCGTCGAGGCCGAGCTCGATCAGGTCGTCGACGAACTTCTCCAGCGTCACGGTGTGCTTGTGCTTGACGTGCTCCTGCCAGTCCGAGACGAGCTGGCGGGCGAAGTCGCGGGCCGAGAAGACCACGTGCACGTCCGCCGGCTGCACGCTGGCGATGCCCGCGGCGATCCGTTCCGGCTTCGACCCGCCCAGGAGCTCGTTGGAGATGATGACGGTGTCTCCGCGCCACTCCCGGGTCCGCTTGGCCACGGCGGTCCACGCGCCCTTGAACTCGGAGGCCGGCTTCCCGCCCCATCCGACGCCTCTGAACGCCTGCATCGACCGGAACGAGTCCCCGAACCTCTCGTAGGGGAACAGCACTCCGTTCGCGGCCAGCGTCTCCCTGTTCTGGAAGAGAACCTGCTGGAGGTACGTCGTACCCGTCTTCGGTGCGCCGACGTGGAAGTACACGCGCTTCGCGGGCGGGGGCGCCGCGTTCGCCATCGACAGGGCTCCTTGCCATGAGGGGAGTGGGGACCGCGCCTATCGTAGGTGCCTTCTCAGGGGGCAGGGGAGGCGTGGGACGGAGGCGGCGTCGCCGGAATCACACTGGTACCGTGATGCGGTCCGATTGCCGTACTGCCTGTCGTTCGAGGACGCATCTTGACTGAAACCGCAAAGGCCCCTGCCGCGAAGACGAAGCCCACGGGCGACGAGCCGCCGAAGTTCCGGGTCGTCCAGCGCACGATCATGCGCCCCGACCAGGAGCTCGACATCCGCCCGCTCTACGTCAGCGGGCTGTCCAGCTTCGGCGGGTCGAGCACGTCGGGCCCCGCGGGAGTGTCCCCGGACGACGACAAGGCAGAGCCTGTCGGGGAGGACGACAAGTCCCGCGGCTCCGTGGAGTCGATGAGCGGGTTCGGCAAGGTCACCGACGAGGGCGCGGTCGTCTTCCCGGAGCGCCGGCTCACGTTCGCCACCTACTTCAACGCCTTCCCGGCGAGCTACTGGCGCAGGTGGACCGACTTCGCCTCCGTGCGGCTCCAGGTCACCGTTCGGGGCGAGGGGACCCTCAGCGTCTACCGCTCCACGGCGAAGGGACACGTGCAGCGCGCCGAGTCGGAGTACTTCGACACCGACCAGGCGCAGACGATGGTCTTCGACCTCCCGCTGAAGCCGTTCATCGACGGCGGCTGGTACTGGTTCGACGTCGAGGCCGGTGACCGCGAAGCAGTCGTCCTGCAGGGCGTGTGGGGCTTCGAGACCGACAAGCTCGCCGCCGGCAAGGTGTCGATCGGCATCACCACGTTCAACCGGCCGGACTTCTGCGTCGACCAGCTCGAGGCCCTGGGCCACGAGCCCGAGGTGCTCGACCTCCTCGACGTCATCTACGTCGTCGACCAGGGCACGCAGAAGGTCAAGGACGACCCCCGGTACGCCGACGCCGCAGCCAGGCTCGGGCCGAAGCTCCGGGTCATCGAGCAGGGCAACCTCGGCGGCTCGGGCGGCTTCTCCCGGGCGATGGACGAGAGCGTCAGCAAGGGCGACGCGGACTACGTGCTGCTGCTCGACGACGACGTGGTCTGCGAGCCGGAGGGCATCCTTCGCGCGGTCGCCTTCGGTGACCTCGCCAAGAACCCCACCATCGTCGGTGGCCAGATGTTCAGCCTCTACGACCGCTCGGTGATGCACGCCTACGGTGAGACGGTCGACCGGTACCGCTGGTTCTGGGGCGCGGCCCCCAACACCAAGCACGGGCACAACTTCGCCTTCCAGACCCTGCGTGAGACCAACTGGCTGCACCGTCGCGTCGACGTCGACTACAACGGCTGGTGGATGTGCCTGATCCCCACCAAGGTGATCCGTGAGATCGGCCTCTCCCTGCCGATGTTCATCAAGTGGGACGACGCCGAGTTCGGCCTCCGCGCCGCCGAGGCGGGGTACCCGACCGTCACCATGCCGGGGGTCGCCGTCTGGCACGTGCCGTGGCACGAGAAGGACGACACGATCGACTGGCAGGCCTACTTCCACCGCCGCAACCGGATCGTGGCGGCGCTGCTCCACTCGCCCTACGAGCGGGGCGGGAAGCTGGTCCGCGAGAGCTTCGAGACGCAGGTCCGCCACCTGCTCTCCATGCAGTACAGCCCCGCGGAGATGGGGTTGCTGGCGATCGAGGACATCCTCGAGGGCCCGCAGCGGATGCACCGCGACGTGCTCGAGCGCCTTCCCGAGCTGCGTGAGCTGCGCAAGGGGTACGACGACTCCCGCTCCCAGCCCGACCTCGACAGCTACCCCGCGGCGCGTCGCAAGAAGCCGCCGCGCAAGGGCAAGGACTCGTCCGCGCCGATCGGCCCGGTCGGGAAGCTGAAGACCGTCGCCAAGGGCGCGATCAAGCAGGTCCTGCCGCCGAGCGAGCTGGCCAAGAAGTACCCCGAGGTCAACGTCCCGCACGTCGACCTCAAGTGGTGGAAGCTGATGCAGTTCGACTCGGCTCTGGTCTCGTCGGCCGACGGCACCTCGGCGTCCTGGTACAAGCGCGACCCGAAGCTGGCCAAGGACCTCATGCAGCGCTCGGTCGCCATCCACGCGCGCCTCGCGAAGGAGTGGCCGCGGCTCGCGGAGGAGTACCGCAAGGCACTGCCCGAGCTGGTCTCGCCCGAGACCTGGCAGGACACCTTCGACCAGTCCAACCAGAAGGACGAGCAGCGCTGACCGACCTCGCCCGGCTGCGCGAGGCTCTGCAGGCGGCCGACTACACCTACGACGGTGTGGCCGGCCTGCTCGGTCCGACCGCGCACGCGGCCCTGTCGCGCAACGAGACGACGCCGGGGCTGCGTGCCACGGGGGACGGCTCCCCGCTGGCGACGCTCACCAGGCTGTGGCCGCTCCAGGCCCCGGTCGCGGCCGACGCCGCCGAGCGCGCTCTGCCCGGTCTGGTCGAGCCGCTCTGCGCCGACGGGATCCTCGAGCGGTCCGCGGGTGAGGTCAGGGCCAGGGTCGACGTACGCCCGTACGCCGACGACGAGCGCAGCCTGTGGGTGGTCAGCGACCTGACGCCGGGGCTCGACGGCCGGAAGGACACCGCCGTCAGCGCAGATCATGTGCTGGGGGTCAGCTCGGCGTCGACCACGCTGGCCCAGCTGACGGTCCGGGAGCCCGTGGAGCGCGCGCTCGACCTGGGCACCGGGTGCGGCGTCCAGGCGCTGCACCTCGCGGGCCACGTGCGCGACATCGTCGCCACCGACGTCAACGAGCGCGCCCTGTGGATGACCCGGCTCAACGCCGAGCTCAACGGGACCCGCATCGACGTGCGCGAGGGCAGCCTCTACGACCCGGTGGATGCCGAGCAGTTCGACCTCGTCGTCACCAACCCGCCCTTCGTGATCTCGCCGGCGACGGGCGAGCGTCTGGTCTACCGGGACTCCGGGCTTCCCGGCGACGAGATGGTGCGCCGCGTGGTGACGGGCGCGCCGCCGCGCCTGCGGGTCGGCGGCTGGTGCCAGGTCCTCGCCAACTGGGTGCACACGGCCGGGATGCCGTGGGACGAGCGTCTCCAGGGGTGGCTGGAGGGGTCCGGCTGCGACGCCTGGGTGGTGCAGCGGGAGATCGCGGACCCGGCGGAGTACGTCGAGCTGTGGCTCAAGGACGCCGGCGTGCACGGCGCGCCCGGCTACGCGGAGCGCTATGACGCCTGGCTCTCGTGGTTCGAGGCGCAGGGGGTCGAGGCGGTCGGGTTCGGCTGGCTGAACCTGCGCAAGGTGGATGACTCGGACGGTCTGGCCGCCCGGGAGCCGGTGCTCCGGTTCGAGGACTGGCCCTACGACGTGGAGCAGCCGCTGGGGGCCGAGGTCGCCGCGTGGGGCCGGCGTACCGACGTCGTGGCCTCCGTCGACGACGAGGCCCTCCTCGGCGAGCGGCTCTTCGTGCGGTCCGATATCCGGCAGGAGACGTTCGGTCAGCCCGGCGCGGAGGACCCGGAACAGATCGTGGTCCGCCAGCAGCGTGGTCTGCGGCGTGCCCGCCAGGTGGACACGGTGGAGGCAGGGCTGGTCGGCGCATGTGATGGTGACCTGAGCATCGGGCAGATCCTGGATGCGCTCGCGGCACTCCTCGGGACCGATCCGGAAGAGCTCCGGAGCGGTTACCTGCCGAAGGTCCGGGAGCTGCTCTCGGGCGGGTTCGTCGATACCGACTTGCGCTGAGGCGTTACGGTGTCTGCGCCGGTCCCTATTCATCAGGAGCACACAGCACGTGGCATCGAAGAGCACAAGCGCCGCCAGCAACGGGCACGACGGCGCTGGTCACAAGCTGGTGATCGTGGAGTCGCCTGCCAAGGCGCGCACGATCGCCGGCTACCTCGGCCGCGGCTACGTGGTCGAGTCCTCGATCGGCCACATCCGCGACCTCCCGCAGAGCGCCTCCGACATCCCGGCCCGGATCAAGGGCGAGCCCTGGGCGCGGCTCGGCGTGAACGTCGACGCCGGGTTCGAGCCGGTGTACGTCGTCTCCGGGGACAAGAAGGCGCACATCACCAAGCTCAAGAAGCTGTTGAAAGAAGCCTCCGAGCTCTACCTCGCCACAGATGAGGACCGCGAGGGCGAGGCGATCGCCTGGCACCTGTACGACGAGCTGAAGCCGAAGATCCCCGTGAAGCGGATGGTGTTCCACGAGATCACCCCGCACGCGATCGGCGAGGCGGTGGAGAACCCGCGCGAGATCGACATGGACCTCGTCAACGCCCAGGAGGCCCGGCGCATCCTGGACCGGCTCTACGGCTACGAGGTCTCCCCGGTGCTGTGGAAGAAGATCATGTCGGGGCTCTCGGCCGGCCGGGTGCAGTCCGTGGCCACCCGGCTGATCGTCGCCCGGGAGCGCGAGCGGATGGCGTTCCGGGCCGCGTCGTACTGGGATCTCGAGGGCACCTTCGACGCCGGCGCCAAGCACGACGACCGGATGTTCCCGGCGAAGCTGCACTCCGTGGACGGCACCCGCGTCGCCCGCGGCAGTGACTTCACCGCACAGGGCGAGATCAAGCCGGGCGCCACCGTGGTCCACCTGGACCGGCCCCGCGCTGAGGCTCTCGCCGCGTCGCTCCACGACACGTCGTTCGAGATCCGGTCGGTCGAGTCCAAGCCGTACCGCCGCTCGCCGTACGCCCCGTTCCGGACCACCACGCTGCAGCAGGAGGCATCCCGCAAGCTCGGGTACGGCGCGTCCCGCACCATGCAGGTGGCGCAGCGGCTGTACGAGAACGGCTTCATCACCTACATGCGAACCGACTCGGTCACGCTTTCGGGGTCGGCGATCGCCGCTGCCCGGGAGCAGGTCCGCGAGCTGTTCGGGGCGGAGTACCTCCCCGACAGCCCCCGCGCCTACCAGTCCAAGGTGAAGAACGCGCAGGAGGCGCACGAGGCGATCCGCCCCGCCGGCGAGCGGTTCCGCACGCCGGCCGAGACCGGGCTGTCCGGCGACGAGTTCCGGCTCTACGAGCTGATCTGGATGCGCACCGTCGCCTCGCAGATGAAGGACGCGGTGGGCCACACCGTGTCGATCCGGCTCGGCGGCGAGGCCGCCTCCGGAGAGGACTGCGTCTTCTCGGCGTCCGGCCGCGTGATCACCTTCCACGGGTTCCTCAAGGCGTACGTCGAGGGCTCCGACGACCCGAACGCCGAGTCCGACGACCGCGAGACGAAGCTCCCGGCCGTGGCCGAGGGCGATGTCGTGAGCGCCGCGTCGGTGAAGGCGTCCGGGCACGAGACCAAGCCGCCCGCGCGCTACACCGAGGCGACCCTGATCCGCGAGCTCGAAGAGCGCGAGATCGGCCGCCCGTCGACGTACGCCTCGATCATCCGCACCATCCTCGACCGCGGCTACGTCTACAAGAAGGGCACCGCGCTGGTGCCGGCGTGGCTGGCGTTCTCGGTGATCCGCCTGCTGGAGGAGCACTTCACGCGGCTGGTGTCCTACGAGTTCACCGCCGGCATGGAGGACGTGCTCGACGAGATCGCCGCCGGCCGTCGCGAGCGCGAGGCCTCGCTCGCCGAGTTCTACTTCGGCACCGGCGACGTCGAGGGGCTCAAGCGGCTCGTCACCGAGCTCGGTGAGATCGACGCGCGCGAGCTCGCCACCTTCCCGGTCGGCGACGGCATCGACCTGCGCGTCGGCCGCTACGGGCCGTACATCGAGACGTCGGACGGCAAGCGGGCGAACGTCCCCGACGACCTGCCTCCCGACGAGCTGAACCTGGAGAAGGCCAAGGAGCTGCTCGAGACGCCGGCGGGCGCCGAGAACGAGCTGGGCCCGGACCCGCAGAGCGGCAACATGATCGTCGCGAAGAACGGCCGGTTCGGTCCCTACGTGACCGAGGTGCTGCCCGACGACGCCCCGAAGAGCAAGAAGCCGCGGACGTCGTCGCTGTTCAAGACCATGTCGGTGGACACGATCGACCTCGAGACCGCGCTGAAGCTGCTGACGCTTCCGCGGGTGGTCGGCGTCGACCCCGAGTCCGGTGACGAGATCACCGCCCAGAACGGCCGTTACGGGCCCTACCTGAAGAAGGGCACCGACTCGCGCTCGATCGACGACGAGGAGAAGCTCCTCACGATCACGCTCGAGGAGGCGCAGGCGATCTACGCGCAGCCCAAGGCGCGCGGGTCGGGCCGCCGCCTCTCCGGGCCGCGAGATCGGCGACGACCCCGCCACCGGGAGCAAGATCACCGTCAAGAGCGGCCGGTTCGGGCCTTATG
The DNA here is from genome assembly GCA_963701425.1 of uncultured Actinomycetota bacterium. Classification (GTDB taxonomy): domain Bacteria; phylum Actinomycetota; class Actinomycetes; order Propionibacteriales; family Nocardioidaceae; genus Nocardioides_C. Next base: position 38,288 of record CAVPAG010000010.1, read on the forward strand.
TGACGGACGGGGAGTACAACGCCACCCTGCGCCAGGGCGACGACGAGGCGACGATCTCGCTCGAGCGCGCGGCCGAGCTGCTCGCCGAGAAGCGCGCGAAGGGCCCTGCCCCGAAGAAGCGAGGGGCGAAGAAGACTGCCAAGAAGGCGGCCAAGAAGGCCGGGTCCGCGGGCGCGAAGAAGGCCGCCGCGAGGAAGGGCACGAGCAAGAAGGCCGCGGCGAAGAAGTCGTCGTGAGCCCGATCCTCGTAGGGTGATCCTGTGACCGGGCACGGGTACCAGCAGTCGGCGGTGGACGAGCTCCGCCATGCCCAGACGCACTCGCTCGCGGCCGTCCTGCGGATCCGCGACTTCCGGCACCTGTGGATCGGTCTCGGCCTGTCCAGCCTCGGGGACTGGATCGGGCTGCTTGCGCTCACCGCGATGGCGGGCGACCTCGCCGGTCCGTCGTACGCGCTGCAGAACTTCGCGATCGCCGGCGTGCTGTTCCTGCGGGTGCTGCCCGCGCTGGTGATGGTGCCGATCGCCGGCTGGATCGCGGACCGGATCGACCGGCGCACGACGCTGATCTGGGGCGACTACGTCCGAGGCGCCCTGTTCCTCACGATTCCGGTGGTCGGGACGCTGTGGTGGGTCTTCGTGGTCACCGTCCTGATCGAGATCGCGAGCCTGGTGTGGGGCCCGGCGAAGGACGCCACCATCCCCAACATGGTGCCGCGGCACCGGCTCGAGGCGGCCAACCAGGTCGTCCTCGCGACGACCTACGGCTCGGCTCTGCCGGCGGCGGTGATCTTCACCGGCCTGACGCTGGCGGACAAGCTGTACAGCCGCCTCTTCGCCTTCTTCGACAACGGCCCCATCGACCCGGCGCTGTACTTCAACGGCATCTCGTTCTTCGTCTCCGGCCTCGTGATCGCCACGCTCAAGGATCTCCCGAGGGGCCCGGCCGCGAGCTCCGGCGAGTACGCCGGGCACCCCCTCAAGGTCGTGCTCGACGGGTGGAAGTACGTCGGGCAGACCTCCGTGGTCCGCGGCCTCGTGATCGGCATCATCGGCGCCTTCTCGGCCGGCGGTGTGGTCATCGGCCTGGCCCGCACCTTCGTCGGCGACCTCGGCGGCGGCGCACCTGGCTACGGCGTGCTGTTCGGGACGGTGTTCCTGGGCCTCGGGCTCGGGATGTGGCTCGGCCCCAGGCTGCTGCAGGGTCTCTCGCGGCGACGGCTGTTCGGCCTCTCTCTCACCGCGGCGGGGCTGCTCCTGTTCCCGCTCGCCCTGGTCCAGCAGCTCGAGATCGTCACCGCGATCACCCTGGTCCTCGGCTTCTTCGCGGGCGTCGCCTGGATCACCGGGAACACGCTGCTGGGGCTGGAGGTGCCCGACGAGGTCCGCGGGCGCACCTTCGCGTTCGTGGGCTCGATGATCCGGCTCGCGCTCGCCCTGGTGCTGGCCGCCGCTCCGCTGATCGCGGGTCTGATCGGTCGCCACTCCTTCACACCACTGGGCAAGACGTTCGTCTACAACGGCGCCGCCTTCACGTTCCTGATCGCCGCGGTCATCATGACCGTTGTCGGTGTCACCTCCTATCGTCAGATGGACGACAGGAAGGGGGTCCCGCTGGTGAACGACCTCCGCAACGCCTTCTCGGCCTCCGGCGGCGTCTACTCCGCGACCGGCGTGTTCATCGCGCTCGAGGGTGGCGAGGGGGCCGGCAAGTCGACCCAGGCGGAGCGGCTGGCGTCGTGGCTCCGCGACGAGGGGTACGACGTGCTCCTCACCCACGAGCCGGGGGACACGGAGGTCGGAAGCAAGCTCCGGAAGATCGTGCTCGACCCGGACACCGGAAGCCTCTCCGACCGCACGGAGGCGCTGCTGTATGCCGCCGACAAGGCCGAGCACGTCGACCGGGTGGTCGCGCCGGCGCTGGCCCGCGGCGAGGTGGTGGTCACCGACCGGTACGTCGACTCGACCCTGGCCTACCAGGGAGCGGGCCGCGCCCTGTCCAACCGTGAGGTGGAGAAGGTGGCGCGCTGGGCCACCTCGGACCTTCGGCCGCACCTGACCGTGCTCCTCGACCTGCCGCCGCAGACCGGGCTGACCCGCTTCGAGGAGCGGGACCGGATCGAGGGGGAGTCGGTGGAGTTCCACGAGCGGGTGCGGCAGGCCTTCCAGCGACTCGCCTCGGCGCAGGTCGAGCACTACCTCGTGGTCGACGCGCGGCTGCCCGTCGACGAGATCGCCGAGCTCGTCCGGCGCCGCGTCGAGCCGCTGCTCGAGCAGGCCGTCCGGGAAGACGTGTCGTCGGAGGAGGAGCAGGCTCCGGAGCACGCCGAGCAGGAGCCGGTTGAGGTCGACCCGCCCGCGGAGCACGTCGACCAGACCCCGCGGTGGGTCGTCCCGGCTCACGAGCAGGCCGAGCAGGAGCCGGTTGAGGTCGACCCGCCCGCGGAGCACGTCGACCCGACCCCGACGCTCGTGGACGAGGACCAGAGGACGGCGCGCGACTCATGACCGGCACCACCACCCCGACCGGGTCGGTCTGGGACAACATCGTCGGACAGTCCGCGGCCATCGACACCCTGCGCAGGGCGGTGGCCGGGCCAGGCATGACGCACGCCTGGCTGTTCACCGGCCCGCCCGGGTCGGGCCGCTCCAACGCGGCGATGGCCTTCGCCGCCGCCTTGCAGTGCGAGCAGGGAGGGTGTGGCCACTGCCTGGCGTGCACGACCGCGCTCGCCGGCTCTCACGCGGACGTCAGCGTCACCCGGACGGAGACCGCGGTGATCCGCGTCGACGGCATGCGCGACCTGGTGCTGCGCTCGGCTCTGGCGCCGGTGGGACATCGGTGGCAGATCATGGTGATCGAGGATGCCGACCGGCTCAACGACTCCTCCGGCAACGCCCTGCTCAAGGCGATCGAGGAGCCGACGCCGCGCACCGTCTGGCTGCTGTGCGCGCCGACCGTCGAGGACGTGCTCCCGACCATCCGGTCGCGATGCCGCAACGTGGTGCTGGCGACCCCCACGGCCGAGGACGTCACGGACTTCCTGGTCCGCCGCAACGGCGTGCCGGAAGGGATCGCGTCGTTCGCGGCGCGCGCGAGCCAGGGGCACATCGGCCGGGCGAGGGCGCTGGCGTTCGACGAGGCCACCCGGAACCGCCGCCGTGAGGTCGTGTCGATCCCGGCGAGGCTGACCTCCCTGGGCGCGTGCATGAACGCTGCGGCCAACCTCGTGGACATCGCCAAGGACGAGACCGAGGCGATCACCGAGCAGACCAACGACAAGGAGAAGACCGAGCTCGAGGCGGTGTACGGCTCCGACCCCAAGTCGAAGCGCTCGCGGACCTACCGGGCAGCGCTGGGCCAGCTGGCCGAGAGCCAGAAGCAGCGGGCCAGGCGGCGGACCCTCGACGTGGTCGACCGGTGCCTGACGGACCTGCTCTCGGTGTACCGGGACGTGATCGCCCTGCAGGTCGATGCCCCGGGCGCCCTCGTCAACGAGGAGATGCGAGCCGAGCTCGCCGAGCTCGGTCGCCGGTCCACGCCCGAGGAGAACCTCCGGCGCATCGACGCCATCTTCGCCGCCCGCGAGAAGATGCTCGAGTTCACGGTGCCACCACTGCTGGCCCTCGAGGCGATGATGCTCGCCCTCCGGCTCCACCAGCCCGCTTAGGCCGCATCTTCTCCAGACACGACCTAGAGTGTCTGCGTGCCTCCCTTGACGAGACCGCGTCGCGCCCGTCCCGCAGCGGTCGTCGCCCTGACCGTCGTACTCTCCCTCGCGCTCGGTGGCTGCGGCCTCGACCTGTTCTCCGACAAGGAGAAACCGAAGGCGCTGCCCTCGCCCACGTTGCCGGCGAGCCCGCTCGAGTCCTCGGGCGCGGAGCCGAAGCCGGCGGCGAGCCTGAAGGAGTACTACACCCAGGACGTGTCGTGGGAGAGCTGCCGGAGCGACAAGCTCTGCGCGACGATCGAGGTGCCGCTGGACTACGCGCACCCCGCCGCGAAGTCGATCTCGCTGTCGCTTATCAAGGTCCCGGCCGCCAGCCGTCGCCAGCGGGTCGGGTCCCTGCTGGTCAACCCGGGAGGCCCGGGCGGTTCCGGGATCGAGTTCGCCGCGCAGTCGTCGGTCTACCTCGGGTCGGAGCTGCAGCAGGCGTTCGACGTCATCGGGTTCGACCCCCGCGGCGTCGGCGAGAGCACGCCGCTCCACTGTCTCCCCGACGAGGCGCTGGACCAGCTCGTGGCCAGCGACCCGGACCCCGACACCGCCGCCGAGATCCGGGAGAGCGACCGCCTCCTCGCGGAGCTGGGCCAGGGGTGCGTCGACGAGAGCGGTGAGCTCGCCTCGCACGTGTCGACGGTCGAGGCGGCCAAGGACATGGACATCATCCGGGCGGTCGTGGGCGACCGGCGGTTGAGCTACTTCGGCGCCTCGTACGGCACGCTCCTCGGAGCGACGTACGCCGAGCTGTTCCCCAAGCGCGTCGGCAGGATGGTCCTGGACGGCGCGATCGACCCCTCGTTGAGCTCAGGGGAGACGAGCCTCGTGCAGGCGCGCGGGTTCGAGACCGCGCTGCGGGCGTACGTCGGCAGCTGTGTCGATGACGGCGACTGCTTCCTGGGTGACAGCGTGGACGCCGGGACGTCGCGGATCAGGGAGCTCCTCGACGACGTCGAGGCCCGGCCGCTGCAGGGCTCGGGTGGCCGGGACCTCGCGATCGGCAACGCGGTCCTCGGCATCTGGGCCCCGCTGTACAACGAGCAATACTGGCCGGCACTGGACTCGGCCCTGGGGGCGGCGTTGAACGGGAACGGCGCTCCCTTGCTCGCGCTGTCCGACGCCTACACGTCGCGCGGCCCGGGTGGGTACCTCGACAACTCACTCGAGGCGCTCTACGCGGTCAACTGCCTGGACGACGACGGGAAGTCGATCCCCTCCTCGGAGGTGCCGGACCACATCGCCGCGTTCGAGAAGGCCTCGCCGACGTTCGGCGCGATCTTCGCCTTCGGGCTGTCGAGCTGTTCCGACTGGCCGGTCAGCTCCGGGCTCGACGTGGGGCCGATCGACGCCAAGGGTGCGGCGCCGATCCTCGTCGTCGGAACGACCCGGGACCCGGCCACGCCGGTGGAGTGGGCCGAGGCCCTCGCCTCGCAGCTCGAGTCCGGTGTGCTGGTACGCCGGGACGGAGACGGCCACACCGGCTACCAGGCAGGCAACCAGTGCGTCGACGACACCGTGGAGTCCTACCTCGTGTCCGGCACCGTCCCGAAGTCCGACGTGGACTGCTGACCCGCTCGGGCGTCTGCCGTTTCCCCAAGGTATGCCGTCGAACCGGCACTCCCCACGACGAGCACCGTTAGGGAAGTGCAGGTTCGTCGCGGGAAGTGAACGTCGTACGCCGCTCATCGTGCTGCTGCACCGATAGAGGGCGGCGCGCTCCGCTGGCAGGATGAGGGCATGACGAGGTACGGGCCCCAGTACGGTCCTGACATCACGTTCGCCGGCGTCGACCGGTGCGATCTGGACGACCCTGCGACGTACGCCGACGCCGACGTGGTGATCGTCGGCGCGCCCTTCGACGGTGGCACGTCGCACCGGCCGGGCGCACGGTTCGGGCCGATGGCGATCCGCCAGACCTGCTACCTCCCGCACGACGGGTCGCGTCCGCATCTTGCCCTTCGGGTCGACGCGCTGCAGGACATCCGGGTCGTCGATGCCGGGGACGTGGAGATGTACTCGGGCGACGTGATGAGCTCCATCGCGGCGTTGGAAGAGGCCGTGTTCAAGGTCTCCTCGTCCGGCGCGGTGCCGTTGGTGCTCGGCGGCGACCACACGATCGCCTTGCCGGACGCGACGGGTGTCGCCCGCCACCACGGCTTCGGCCGGGTATCCATGCTGCACTTCGACGCGCACGCCGACACCGGGAACATCGAGTTCGGCTCGCTGTACGGACACGGGCAGCCGATGCGCCGCCTGATCGAGTCCGGCGCCTTGCGCGGCGACCGCTTCCTCCAGATCGGGCTGCGCGGCTACTGGCCGGGTCCTGAGACGTTGTCGTGGATGGCCGGGCAGCGGATGCGGTCGTTCGAGATGACCGAGATCGGCGCCCGTGGACTCGAGGCCTGCCTCGACGAGGCGTTCGAGATCGCGATGGACGACTGCGACGGGGTGTTCCTGTCCGTCGACGTGGACGTCTGCGATCCCGGTCATGCCCCCGGCACGGGCACCCCGGAGCCGGGCGGCCTCTCGTCTCGTCAGCTCCTCGACTCGGTACGGCGCATCGGCCTCGAGCTGCCGGTGCTCGGCGTGGACATCGTCGAGGTGGCGCCGCCGTACGACCAGTCCGAGATCACCGCCTACCTCGCCAACCGGGTCGCCCTCGAGGCACTGTCCGGGATCGCCGCCCGCAAGCGCGGAATCACCCACGATCCGGCAGGCCCGCTGCTCGACGGCCGCTGACGTGCGGCGGTTTCCCAAGGTATGTCGTTCTACCGGAACCCCCCACGACGAGCACCGTTAGGGGAGTGCAGGTTCGTCGCGGGAAGTGAGCGAGCCCGATTCGGCGGAAGCGCGAAGGTTCCGTATACTCGTCCGGCGTGCTCGGCTACCGGTCGAGTACTGCGCCGCCTTAGCTCAGTCGGCAGAGCGATTCACTCGTAATGAATAGGTCGTCGGTTCGATTCCGACAGGCGGCTCC
>CAVPAG010000011.1:0-26291 GCA_963701425.1 uncultured Actinomycetota bacterium
GTAGCCGGTGTCCTCGTCGGACACCGAGGCCGCGAAGATGACACCCAGCACGTCCCCGTTCGCGGAGACCAGCGGGCCGCCGGAGTTGCCCGGACGCACGAGGGAGCGGATCGAGAAGACCTCGCGCACCACCGTGCCCTCGCCGTAGATGTTGGGGCTCCGCAGCCTCTGCTCGCCGCGGATCCGCGCCGCCTGGACGTCGTACGGCCCGTCGTTGGGGTAGCCGAGGACGGCCGAGGACTGGCGCGGCTCCCCGCCCTTGTCGAACTTCAGGAACGGCCGGTCGACCCCGTCGACGGCCAGCACCGCGACGTCGAGGTCGGAGTTGTAGTAGACGACCTCGCCGGGGACCTCCTGGTCGCCCACCAGAACGGCCGGGTCGTCGACGCCGGCGACCACGTGCGCGTTGGTCATCACGCGGTTCGGGGAGTAGAGGAACCCGGTCCCCTCGACGCCGCGCCCGCAGTCGTTCTCGCCACGGATCTTCAGCACACTGGCCTGCGCCGCACGCACGTCGGCGTCGCGGCCGATCTTCCCCGGCGGTGGCCCGACGTCGACGATCCGCTCGGGCGCGAACGGCTCGAGGTAGCGGGGGAAGAAGCTCTGGCCCACGACCTCGTTGAACGCCTGCAGGGCCTGGTCGGCCTCGTCCGGCATCACCGTGTCGACCCTGGACAGGACGGCCGACGAGCGGACCTGGTTGCTGATGCCCGGGATCGCCGAGCCGCTCACGGCGACGCCCAGCGCCCAGGCCACGACCATCACGGCCGCAGCGCTCAGCGCCGCGCCACCGACCGCGTCCAGTGCCCGGGCCGGCTGCCAGGTGATCCGGTCGCGGATCCGGGCACCGGCGAACTGGAGGATCGCCTGGCCGAACGAGGCGCAGACGAGAACCACGAAGAGAGCCCCGAGAGAGACCCAGACCGACGGCGCCGCGTCACCGAGGAGCTGGGGCGCGACCCAGATGCCGAGCAGGCCACCCAGCAGGAGGCCGGCGGTGGCGAAGGCTCCGGAGATGAAGCCCTGCCAGTAGCCGGAGACGGCGTACGCCACGGCGACCACGACGAGCACCCAGTCGAGGAAGTTCACAGTCGCGCCCTCACGCCTCTCGGAAGTTCGTGTTCGGGTCGGGGGACGTCGGGGACGCCTCACGGGGGACAGCCAGCATATGGCCCGGCAGCTCGCGCATGTTGTCTGCGTCCCAGGGCCTGGTCCAGCCCACGAAGTCGAACAGCCGCGCGATGATCCCGGCGGTGAACCCCCACAGGATCAGGTCCTTGTCGTCCCCGATCAGGAACGCGGGGCCCTTCCACCCCGACGGGTGCCGCACGGAGATCCGGTGCTGCGGGTCGAGCAGCTCGTCGATCGGCACCCGGTAGACCGCGTGCACCTCGCGTGCGTCGACGACGCTGACCGGGCTCTCCTCCCGCCACCAGGCGAGCACCGGCGTCACCGCGAAGTTGCTCGGCGGCAGCCACAGCTCGGGAAGGGTCGCGAAGACCTCGACGCCACGCCGGTCCAGCCCGGTCTCCTCCTCGGCCTCCCGCAGCGCGGTCGCCTCCGCCGAGCCGTCCCCCTCGTCGATCGACCCCCCGGGAAAGGACACCTGCCCGGGATGGGACCGCATGTCGTGGGCACGCTCGGTGAGCAGTACGTCGGGCCCGGCTGCCCCCTCGCCGAAGAGCATGAGCACCGCGCCACGCCGGGTGTCCGAGCCCTCGGGCGGGACGAAACGGGTGAGCTCGTCGGCCGTGATCTCCGCGGCGCCGCGACGGACCGGCTCGAGCCAGTCCGGAAGAGGGGAATGCCCGGGTCGGTCGCCCCCATTTCTGTCGCCGGGGGGCGTCGCTTCACGGTCAGACACGTAGAGGAGCCTACCCAGCGGCCCCCAAGGCGGAACGCTCACACCGTGACGTCGAGATGCTCCTCCACCAGGTCCGCAAGCTGGTCGTAGGACCGGATCACGACGAACTCCGTGTGCGTCACCCGCCCCTCGGCGTCCACGAAGACCACACCGGGCAGGCCCCGGATCCGGAACGGCACCCGGGTCTCCGCCCCGGGGTCGGCGACGAGCGGGTACGTCACCCCGGTCTCCTTCGCCAGCTCCAGAGCCAGCTCCGGCCTGGTGTCCTGCCAGTCGAGGCCGACCACGTCGATCTTGTCCCCGGCCCTCTCGTGCAGCTCCTGGTAGTACGGCAGCTCCTCGCGGCACGGCCCGCACCACTGCGCCCACAGGTTGACCACCATCGGCCCACGCAACGACGCGAGGTTCACGTCCCGCCCACCTCCCAGGCACGGGAGCACGAGGTCGGGCATGCCTCCCTCGACGGGCGTGCCGGTCTGGTCCGCCGGGCACGGCGCGACACCGGCCTCCTTCTTCAGGTCTCGCAGCTGCGGCGTGTCCACGTCCACGTCGACCCCGAACGCCGGTCCCCCGTCATCCGACGTGGACGTTCCCGGGTCCGTCGTACAGGCGGTGAGGGCCAGGAGAGGTACGACGGACGCGGCCAGCGCGCGACGTACACGACTCATGCGCGGCCCTCCGTGCGGACCAGCTTCGCCGCCTTCTCGGGGTCGGTCGGCCCCTCGCCGTACGACGGGCACCAGCGTGCGACGGTGCACGCCCCGCAGGCGGGGTTCCGGGAGTGGCAGACCCGGCGGCCGTGCCAGATGAGGTGGTGGCTGAGCATCGTCCAGTCCTTCTTGGGGAAGAGCGCACCGACCGCGTGCTCGACCTTGACCGGGTCGGTCTCACCGGTCCAGCCCAGTCGGCGGGCAAGCCTGCCGAAGTGGGTGTCGACGGTGATGCCGGGCACGCCGAACGCGTTGCCGAGCACCACGTTCGCGGTCTTGCGGCCAACCCCGGGCAGGGTGACCAGGTCCTCCAGCCGGCCGGGCACCTCACCGTCGAACCGCTCGACAAGCGCCTGCGACAGCTTCAGCAGCGACTCGGTCTTGGCGCGGAAGAACCCCGTCGGCTGGATCAGCTTCTCGAGCTTCTCGCGGTCGGCCGCAGCCATCGCCACGGCGTCCGGGTAGGTGGCGAAGAGCGCCGGACGGACCGCGTTGACGCGCTTGTCGGTGGTCTGCGCGGACAGGACCGTAACCACCAGCAGCTCGAAAGCGTTGTCGAAGTCGAGCTCGCACTTCGCGTCGGGGTAGGTCTCGGCGAGGGCGCGGTCGACTTTACGGGCGCGGCGAACGAGGGCAGTATCAGGCACGGGGACAGCCTACGGGGGAGGTCGCTCATGCCCTCTTGGTGCGACCAGCGGGGGATACGCCACACTTGTGACATGAACCACCGCCGGGGCAGGGTGCCCAGGCGTCGACGAGGAGGAACTCGTGGATAACGACGTGCTGCGTCAAGCACCGCTGTTCAGTGCGCTCGATGACGAGGCCGCGACAGCACTCAGGGCTTCGATGGCCGACACGCGACTGCGCCGGGGCGAGGTGCTGTTCCATGAGGGTGACGAGGGCGACAAGCTCTACGTCGTGATCGACGGCAAGGTGAAGCTCGGCCGGACCTCCTCCGACGGCCGCGAGAACCTGCTTGCGATCCTCGGCCCCGGCCAGATGTTCGGCGAGCTGTCGCTGTTCGACCCGGGCCCGCGGTCGGCGACCGTCACCGCCGTCACCGACACGACCTTCTCGTCGCTCTCCCACGAGGACCTGCTGCGCTGGCTCGACGGCCGCCCCGGCGTCGCGCGAGGCCTGCTCACCCAGCTCGCCGGCCGACTGCGCAAGGCCAACGACGTGGTCGCCGACCTGGTCTTCTCCGACGTTCCCGGTCGTGTCGCCAAGGCGCTGCTCGACCTCGCGGACCGGTTCGGCCGCACCGCCGACGACGGGGTGCACGTGCACCACGACCTCACCCAGGAGGAGCTGGCCCAGCTGGTCGGCGCGTCGCGCGAGACCGTCAACAAGGCGCTCGCCGACTTCGCCTCCCGCGGCTGGCTGCGGCTCGAGCCCCGCTCGGTCGTGATCATGGACATCGAACGCCTGAGCCGCCGCGCCCGCTGACGCCGAGCCGTCACTTTCGGACCGGATTCCGCGGCGTGTCGGGCCGGGATTGACGACTCGGCCGTCTGCTCAGGTGTGTGGCCTCAGCCGTTGTCGCGCAGATACTCCAGCTGAGCCCGCACGGACAGTTCTGCCGCACCCCAGAGCACAGGGTCGACGTCGACGTACACCCTCTCGACCACGGCTCGCGCCAGGCCGGGGCGGTCGAACAGGTGGGACAGCTCGGACAGCTCGGACAACTCCGCGCGGCGACCCGTCACTTTCTCCGCGACACGCCGCGAATCCTGGTCCGAAAGTGACGGGTCGGCGGAAAGGGCGCGCAGGGTGTCGCGCACCTGGTCGAGACGTTCGGCACGGTGGGCAAGGTAGAAGTCGAGGGCGGCGAGCGCGTCGCCGATCACCGGGCCGTGGCCGGGCCACACGTTCGTGACCTCCTGCGTCTCGGCGAGCGCGTGCAGCCGGTGCAGCGAGTCGAGGTAGGCCCCGAGCTGCCCGTCGGGGTGCGCCACCACCGTCGTACCCCGCCCCAGCACCGTGTCGCCGGTGAGCACCGCCTGCTCGGCCGGGAGGACGAACGACAGCGAGTCCGACGTGTGCCCGGGCGTTCCCACGACGCGGACCTCGAGGCCGTCCACCTCGACGACGTCCCCGTCGGTCAGGCCCTCGGAGCCGAGCCGGTGCCGCGGGTCGAGCGCCCGCACGCCGCAGCCCATCCGCTCGGCGAACGTCCGCGCCGCCTCCGAGTGGTCGGCGTGACCGTGCGTGAGGAGTACGACGGCCACCTCCCCCGCCGCGCCGGCGACGGCGTCGAGGTGCGACGTGATCTCCGGCCCCGGGTCGACCACGACCGAGCGGCGGGCACCCGGCTCACGCAGGACCCAGGTGTTCGTGCCGTCCAGCGTCATGATGTTCGCGTTCGGAGCGAGCACGCACTGCGCCCGCTCGCCGAACCGGCCGCCCAGCCACGCGGTCATGACCGGATCCGCCGCCGGATCTCCTCACCCAGGGTGACCAGCCGCTCGGGGATGGTCAGGTAGGCGTCGTCGCCGTCGAACTCGGCGGACGGCTCCACCGGCACCAGGTCCTGCTTCTCGGCGGCCGCCAGCGCCTCGGCGGGGGTGGCGCAGTCGAACAGCTCCATGCAGGTGCAGTACGTCGGGGGGAGCATGAACATGTCGCCGGAGTCGACGGCACGGATCGCGTCGTGCACCGACAGCCAGGTGACCTCTTCCGACTCGGTGGAGACGTCGCGCGTCCTCTGGCCGGCGGGAAGCTCGGCGACGAAGAACCACGCCCGGAAACGGCGCGGCTCGAACACCGGTGTGAGCCACGATCCCCAGACCCGCAGCAGATCCGTGCGGAGCTTGAGGCCGCGCTGCTGCAGGAAGTCGGTGAACGACAGCTCGCGCGCCTCGAGCCGCTGACGGTCCCGCTCCCAGTCCTCGCCGGTGGTGTCCTCGACGACCGTGTCCTCGGTCGGCCCCGCGAACAGGACCCCGGACTCCTCGAAGGTCTCACGGACCGCGGCACACACCAGGGCCCGGGCGAGCGCCTCGTCGGAGCCGAAGAGGGCCGCCCACTCGGCGGGCGACGGCCCCACCCAGTCGACCTCGTGGTCGAAGTCCCGCGGATCGACGCCCCCGCCCGGGAACACGCACATGCCCGCGGCGAACGCCATGTCGACGTGCCTGCGGAGGAGGTAGACCTCGAGCGACCCGGGCAGCTGCTCCTCACCGCCGCGCAGGAGCACGACGGTCGAGGCGTTCCGGGGCTCGGCCGGGGTCCTGGTTCCGTCGGCGTACTCCCGGACCTGCTCCACCATGTGGGCGGGCAGCCGTCGCGTGGCGTCCATCAGACCTCGACGAGGATCTCGACCTCGACCGGCGCGTCGAGCGGCAGCACCGGAACACCCACGGCGGACCGGGCGTGCTGACCGACCTCGCCGAACACCTCGCCGAACAGCTCGGACGCCCCGTTGGCCACTCCGGGCTGGCCCGTGAAGTCGGGCGTGGAGGCGACGAACGCGACGACCTTGACGATCCGCTTGATGTTCGACAGCTCCCCGACCTCGGCGCGGACGGCGGCGATCGCGTTCAGGGCGCACTGACGGGCGCAGTCGACGGCCTGCTCCGGGGTCACCTCGCCCCCCACCTTGCCGGTGGTGATCAGCTGCCCGTCACGCATCGGCAGCTGGCCGGAGGTGAAGACGTAGCTCCCGGTGCGGACCGCGGGGACGTACGCCGCGACCGGCTTCGCCACGTCGGGGACGTCGAGCCCGAGCTCCTTCAGGCGTGCCTCGGGGGTGCTCATGCCGTCTTCTCCCTCTTGAAGTAGGCCACCAGGTTCTCGGGGTTCATGCCCGGCACGATCTGCACCAGCTCCCAGCCGTCCTCGCCGAAGTTGTCGAGGATCTGCTTGGTCGCATGCACGAGGACCGGAGCGGTGAGATATTCCCATTTCGTCATGCCGGCGAGCCTAGTCGTTTCCAGGCGGCGGCCCGACGGGTGCCCGGTAGGTTGACGCCCGTGGATCCTGCACACGTCCTGACGCGTACGACGGACCTGCCCGACGTCGTGGTGAGGTACGCCGACCACCCCGACGCGGTGGTCGACGTGCACCTCCCGACACGACGGCTCGACGCGCAGGTCTCGTCGAGCCCGCTCGTCGTCCTCCTGCACGGCGGGTTCTGGCGCGCGGCGTACGACCGGGTCCACACCCGCCCTCTGGCCGAGGCCCTGGCGACCGAGGGCTTCGTCGTCGCGACCCCGGAGTACCGCAGAGTCGGCGGGGAGGGCGCTCGGTCCGGCGGCTGGCCCGCCACGCTCGACGACGTGCGCGCGGCCATGTCGGCCCTCCCGGGCCTGCTCGACGAGCTCGACGTCCCGGTGGGTAGGACAACGGTGATGGGTCACTCCGCCGGGGGTCACCTGGCCCTGTGGCTGGCCAACGAGCCCTTCGCGATCGACCGGGTCGTCGGTCTCGCCCCCGTGGGCGACCTGCGCACCGGTGCCGCCGCGCACCTCGGCGGTGGCGCCGTACCGGCCTTCCTCGGCGGGACGCCTGACGAGGTGCCGGAGCGGTACGAAGCCGCTGACCCGGCGACCCGGCTGGCCGACCGCCCGGCGTGCGAGGTGGTCGTGGTCCACGGCGTGGACGACGAGGAGGTGCCGGTCGAGAACTCCCGCGGTCTCGCAGCCCGGCATCCCTGGATCGAGCTGGTCGAGCTCGACGGGATCGAGCACTACGGCGTGATCGACCCGCTCTCCCCTGCCTGGCCGACGGTGCTGGGGGCCGCCCGTGGGGGCGGGTGAGACGCTGGAGGCATGCCGCACAGCGCCCACCCCGCCCGCACGGTAGCGATCGTCGGAGCCGGTCCGGCCGGCACGACGCTCGCCCTGGGCCTGCTCCAGCACGGGTACGACGTCACACTCGTGTCCGAGCGGACTGCCGAGGAGATCCGCAACGGCGCGGTGATGTCGAGCCAGATCACCTTCGAGTCGGCGCTCGAGGTGGAGAAGGCGCTGGGCATCGCCGACCTGCTACCCGAGTCCCCGCCGATCGAGCGGATGTCCTACGACACGCTGCGGCGCGACGGCTCCTCGGCGTCGTTCGGCGTCGACCTGGAGCCTGCCGCCCGCTCGGTCGACCTCCGGCTGAAGGTGCCCGTCCTCCTCGAGGCGATCGAGCGGCTCGGCGGCAAGGTGGTCGTGGGACGGGCCACCGTGGACGACGTCGAGGAGCTCGCCCGCACGCACGACCTGGTGGTCCTGGGCTCCGGACGCGGTGCCCTGGCGGACCTGTTCGAGGTCGACGAGCAGCACTCGCCGTACTCCGCCCCGCAGCGGGTGGCTGCGCTGACCTACCTGCGTGGGGTCGAACGCGATCCCGGCGGCCCGGCGCTGAGGTACCACTCCGTCGAGGGCGTCGGCGAGTGCTTCACCTGCCCCGGCCTGACGGTCGGCGGCCCGTGCGACATCTTCGTCCTCGAGGGCGTGCCCGGCGGCCCCCTGGACTGCTGGGACGACGTCTCCTCGGCCGAGGAGCACCTCGCTCGCCTCCGTGCCGCGCTGGCCGAGCACTTCCCGGCCGAGTCGTCGCGGATCTCCACGGCAGTGCTCGCCGACGACAATGCCGTGCTGCGGGGCCGGTTCACGCCCGTCGTACGCCGACCCGTCGGGACGCTCCCGTCCGGGGCTCCGGTGCTCGGCATGGCGGACGTGGTCGTGCTCAACGACCCGCTGACCAGCCAGGGCTCGAACAACGCCATCAAGTCCGCCTCGTCCTACCTGGAGGCGATCACCGCGCACCACGGGGCGTTCGACGCGGCCTGGATGCAGCGCACCTTCGACAACTTCTGGCGCGGTTGGGCGCAGTGGGCGACGGCCTGGACCAATTCGTGGCTACAGCCGGCCAACGCACACCAGCGCAGGGTCATCGACGCGGCGGCGGACCACCCCTCGATCGCCGCCCGGGTGGTGGCGGGCTTCGACGACGCCAGGCTGTTCAGCCCGTGGTGGTTCGACGCCGGCGCAGCGGAGGCGTTCGTCCGCGACCAGATCGCGGGCGAGTCGTCGAGGTTCGACCCGCGCGACCTGCGCCGGGCACTCGGGCAGTACGCCACCGGGGTCACCGTCGTCACCGCCGAGGACGCCGAGGGTCGCCGGTGGGGCATGACGGCCAACTCGTTCACGTCGGTGTCGCTGAACCCGCCCCTCGTGCTCTGGGCGGCCGCGAAGAGCTCGCCGTCCCTCCCGGCGTTCCAGGCCGCCGACCACTTCGCGGTCAACGTGCTCGCGTCGGACCAGCACCATCTCTCCCGGCAGTTCTCCACGTCGGGGGACGAGAAGTTCGACGGGGTGACGCTGGTGCCTCGCGACCAGGTCACCGACCCCGACACGGTGCATCCGCCGGTGCTCGAGGGCACGGTCGCGCACTTCGTGTGCCGGCGTACCCAGGCGGTCGACGCCGGCGACCACGTGGTGTTCTTCGGGGAGATCTTGTCGTACGACGCTCCGGGCGGCGAGCCGCTGGTGTTCCACTCGGGGTTCTACCGGCTCACCACGAAGCACCCCGACCTGTGAGGGTGCGGCGTTTCATCAAGGTATGCAGGCGAACCTGCTCTTCCCACGACGTGCACGCCATGGGAAGTGCAGGCTCAGCGACATACCTTGGGGAAACCCCCGGGCCTACACGGAGGTCGGGCTCGGTCTTCTCGCGGACCTCGTCCTCGGTGACACCGGGAGCGAGCTCGACGAGCTTCAGGCCGCCGCCGTCGCCGTCGGGCACCACGTCGATGACGGCGAGGTCGGTGATGATCCGCTGGACGACGCCCTTGCCGGTGTAGGGCAGGGAGCACTCGTTCACGATCTTGTAGGAGCCGTCCTTGGCGACGTGCTCCATCAGCACGATCACCCTCTTGGCGCCGTGTACGAGGTCCATCGCGCCGCCCATGCCCTTGACCATCTTGCCGGGGATCATCCAGTTCGCGATGTCGCCGGACCGGGACACCTGCATGGCGCCGAGGATCGCGGCGTCGATCTTCCCGCCGCGGATCATGCCGAACGACGTCGCGGAGTCGAAGAACGACGCGCCCCTGCGCAGGGTCACCGTCTCCTTGCCGGCGTTGATCAGGTCGGGGTCCTCCTCACCCTCGACCGGGTAGGCCCCGACCCCGAGGATGCCGTTCTCACTCTGCAGCACCAGCTCCACGTCGTCGGCGACGTAGTTCGGCACGAGCGTCGGCAGGCCGATGCCCAGGTTCACGTAGGACCCGTCGTGCAGCTCCGAAGCCGCCCGGGCCGCCATCTGCTCACGCGTCCACGCCATCAGGAGGCTCCTTCCGTGCGGGGCTGCACCGTTCGCTTCTCGATCCGCTTGTCCGCCACCTGCTCCGGCGTCAGCGGCACCACCCGCTGCACGTAGACGCCGGGCGTGTGCACCTCCGCCGGGTCGAGCTCACCGGGCTCGACCAGCTCCTCGACCTCGGCGACCGTCACCCGCCCGCACATCGCGGCCAGCGGGTTGAAGTTCTGCGCCGACTGCCGGTAGACGAGGTTGCCGTGCCGGTCGCCCTTCCAGGCCCGCACCAGGCCGAAGTCGGCGACGATGGCCCGCTCCAGCACGAACTCCTTCGGGCCTTCCGCGGTCTCGAAGGTGCGGACCTCCTTGGCCGGCGAGGCCACCGTCACGTTGCCGTCGGTGTCGTACTTCCATGGCAGACCACCTTCGGCCACCTGGGTGCCGACGCCGGTCGCGGTGAAGAACGCCGGGATGCCCGAGCCGCCGGCGCGCATCCGCTCGGCCAGCGTGCCCTGTGGGGTCAGCTCCACCTCGAGCTCACCGTGGAGGTACTGCCGCGCGAACTCCTTGTTCTCCCCGACGTACGACGAGACCATCCGCCGGATCCGCTTCGCGAACAGCAGGCGCCCGAGACCCCACTCGTCCACACCGCAGTTGTTCGACACCGCCTCGAGCTCGTCCGCGCCCTGCTCCAGCAACGCATCGATCAACACCGATGGAATACCGCACAGCCCGAAACCACCCACCGCGAGCGACGAACCGCTCCCGATGTCAGCGACGGCCTCAGCGGCACTCGCGACGACCTTGTCCACGAACGACCTCCTCAGCACATTTCACCCGCGAGTACGACGGGCGACCGACTGTTGCGATCCTAGTCACGTCCCCCCACGCGGGAGATGCCCCATGCCCACACATTCGGGGGCAAGAGATGACCGTGGAGCACATGACCTCGCTCGTACCGGGGGGTCACAGCCGTTGCACGACCCGCGTAGGCTCCGACCTGTGGCACCGCGAACCGAGGACCTCACGGACTGGGACGGCGTCCGGCTCCATGTCGTGACCGGCAAGGGCGGGACCGGCAAGACCACCGTGGCGGCCAGCCTGGCACTGGCGCTGGCGTCGCGCGGGAAGACCGTGCTGCTGTGCGAGGTCGAGGGACGCCAGGGCATCGCCCAGCTCTTCGACGTACCACCCCTGCCGTACGAAGAGCGGCGCATCGCCAGCGGCCCGAACGACGGCGGCGACGTCTACGCGCTGGCGATCGACCCGGAGTCGGCGCTGCTGGAGTACCTCTCCATGTACTACCGGCTCGGCCGGGCCGGCAGGGCGCTCGACCGCTTCGGCGTCATCGACTTCGCCACCACGATCGCGCCGGGCGTGCGCGACGTGCTCCTCACCGGCAAGGTCTACGAGGCCGTGCAGCGCAACAAGCGCAGCAAGGGCGCCCGCCACTACGACGCGGTGGTCCTCGACGCACCCCCCACGGGCCGCATCGCCCACTTCCTCAACGTGAACAGCGAGCTCGCCGGCCTCGCGAAGGTGGGCCCCATCCGCAGCCAGGCCGACACGGTCATGACGCTGCTGCATTCGCCGCGGACCGCCGTACACCTCGTCACCGTGCTCGAGGACATGCCGGTGCAGGAGACCACGGACGGGATCGAGGAGCTGCGCAAGGCCGACCTCCCGGTGGGCGGTGTCGTGGTGAACCTGGTCCGCAGCAACGAGCTCGACGAGACCGCCAGGGACCAGGCGGTCAGCGACGACCTGCCGCGGAGGCTGATCGAGGACGACCTCGCAGGCGCCGGCATCGAGCTCAGCGCGGAGCTGGTGGACGGCCTCCTCACGGAGGCACGCGAGCATGCCGAGCGTCGTGCACTCGAGGACGAGCAGCGCAAGCACATCAACGACCTGAACGTGCCGACCTACGACCTGCCGAGGATGGCGGACGGAGTCGACCTCGGGGGGCTGTACGAGCTGGCGGCCGATCTGTGCGAGCAGGGGATGGCATGAGCAAGGCGAGGCGTTCCACCGCACGTGTCGGCCCGCTGGCGTCGAAGCCTCACGGGTCTCCCCACCTCGACGTCGACGCGCTGCTCGACGACCGCGGCACGAACGTCATCGTGTGCACCGGCTCCGGTGGCGTGGGGAAGACGACGACGTCGGCGGCGATCGCCCTCCGGGCCGCCGAGCGCGGTCGGAACGTCGTGGTGCTGACCATCGACCCCGCGCGCCGGCTCGCCCAGTCGATGGGCATCGAGGCACTCGACAACTCGCCGCGGCCGGTCCCGGGCGTGCGCGCGGACGGCGGCTCCCTCGACGCGATGATGCTCGACATGAAGCGCACCTTCGACGAGGTGGTGGAGAGCCAGGCGAGTCCGGAGAAGGCGGCCCAGATCCTGGCCAACCCCTTCTACCAGGTGCTCTCGAGCTCGTTCGCCGGGACGCAGGAGTACATGGCCATGGAGAAGCTCGGCCAGCTCCGCAAGGACGCGCTCAGGACCGGGCGGTGGGACCTCATCGTCGTCGACACGCCTCCGTCGAGGTCGGCGCTGGACTTCCTCGACGCTCCCGAGCGCCTCTCCAGCTTCCTCGACGGACGCTTCATCCGGCTCATGCTCGCGCCCGCGAAGGGGCCGGCCCGGCTGATGACAGCGGGGCTCAGCGTCGTGACGAACGCGCTGACCAAGATCCTCGGGGCGCAGGTGCTCAAGGACATGCAGACGTTCATCGCCGCGTTCGACACGCTGTTCGGCGGCTTCCGGCAGCGCGCCCAGAAGACGTTCGAGCTGCTCCAGGCGAAGGAGACCGCGTTCCTGGTGGTCGCCGCACCGGAGCCGGACGCCCTGCGGGAGGCGGCCTACTTCGTCGAGCGCCTCGGCGAGGAGGACATGCCGCTGGCCGGCCTCGTCGTGAACCGGGCCAGCCGGGTCCCGGTGCAGGGCCTTTCCGGCGAGCAGGCGCTCGCGGCCGCCGAGCGGCTGGACCGGGCCAGCGACCCGGACGGCTCGAGCGCGGTCACGACCGGGCTGCTCCGGCTGCACGCCGAACGCACCCGGCTCGTGGCTCGTGAGTCACACCTGACCCAGCGGTTCGCCGCAGCCCACCCCCACGTCCCCGTGGCGGTCATGCCGGCCCTGTCGACCGACGTGCACGACCTCGAGGGCCTTCGGCTGGTGGGCGAGCTGCTCACCGGCTGAGGGTCAGACGATCAGGCAGTCTTCACGACAGCGTTGATGGCCGCCACGTGGTCGGCCTTGGCGGTCTCGAGCAGACGGCGCCACGACGTGACGTTCGGCCGCTTGCGGAGCAAGGCCCGGCGCTCGCGCTCGGTCATGCCTCCCCAGACGCCCCACTCGATCTGGTTGTCGAGCGCCTCTGCAAGGCACTCGGTGCGTACGGGGCAGCCCGCACACATCTGCTTGGCCCTGTTCTGTGCGGCCCCCCGCACGAAGAGCTCGTCCGGCCTGGTCTGGTTGCACAGAGCCTTGGTCGCCCAGTCTTCGTTCCACATCATGTCTGTCCCCTCCGAGAGAAATGCCCGCGCTCCCTGGCGGACGCCGAGTCAAGCCCCACCTAGAAGGTAAAGACTTCTAAAGCCACGAAACAGACACAGAGGGAGCAACTTGTAGTAGTCCGAAATAACTACCCGTGCCGCCCATATGGACTGTCCGTGGCCAGATTTGACGTCGTGGCAGGCAGCAAGACCATATGGCGCGGCCATGCCTCAGCGCCCTAGTCATCGCATAGTCCGATCGAGCGATATCGGCCCTTTGCGGCGGCGCGAGGACCCGCCTGCCAGGCGCGAACCGGGGCAGAACCGGCCAACCTGTCGTGTCCGTTCGTTCCCGTACCCTTGTACGCATGCCTGATCGCAGCGACGACCGCCTCGGGGTCCCCAGCGTCCTGTCCCATCTCGGCGTGATGGTCGCTGTCTCCGCAGTGATGGGTGTCCTCGTCGCCGGTCTCGCCATCCCGTTCGCCGGCGTGGCCGGTCTCGGCGCCCGCACGGTCTCCGAGGAGATCGACAACCTTCCGACGGAGCTCTCCGCCGAGCCACTGGCCCAGCGCACCCGGCTGCTGGCCCGGGACGGGAGCCTGCTGGCCACCTTCTACGACGAGAACCGCGTCAACGTGTCGCTCGACGAGGTCGCCCCGATCATGCAGAAGGCGATCATCGCGATCGAGGACTACCGGTTCTACGAGCACGGAGCCCTCGACCTGCGCGGCACGCTGCGCGCCTTCATCACCAACCAGGCGAACTCCGGGGTGGTGCAGGGCGGGTCGTCGATCACCCAGCAGATGGTGAAGATGACCCTGCTGGACCAGGCGGACACGAAGGAGGAGGAGGCCGAGGCCACCGCGGACACCTACGAGCGGAAGCTGAACGAGCTGCGCTACGCCATCGCGTTCGAGGAGAAGCACACCAAGGACTGGATCCTGGAGCGCTACCTCAACATCGCGTACTTCGGCGACGGCGCCTACGGCATCGAGGCCGCGGCCCGCCACTACTTCTCCACATCGGCCAAGGACCTCAACCTGAGGCAGTCCGCTGTCCTGGCCGGACTGGTCAAGAACCCCACCGGCTACGACCCCACGAACGACGCCGACCGGGCCCGTGACCGTCGCGACATCGTGCTCGACCGGATGGCCGAGCTCAAGGTGATCTCGCACTCCGAGGCCGAGAAGGCGAAGAAGCGGGCTCTGGGCCTCAAGGTCACCGCGGCGAGGAACGGCTGCGTCTCGTCGATCGCTCCCTTCTTCTGCGACTACACGCGCGAGTACCTCCTCAAGGACCCGGACCTCGGCAAGACGCGCGACGCGCGTGAGCATGCCCTGCTCGCCGGTGGCCTCACCATCAAGACCACGATCGACCCCCGGTTCCAGCGAGCCGCGGACGAGTCGGTGCGCAGCCACGTCTACCCCACCGACCAGGCGATCGGGGGCCTGGCGATGGTGCAGCCGGGCACCGGCGAGGTGCGGGCGCTCTCCCAGTCCCGGCCGATGGGACGCGACAAGAAGAAGGGCGAGACGTTCCTCAACTACGTCGTGCCCAGGGAGTACGGCGACGCGAACGGCTTCCAGGCCGGCTCGACGTTCAAGGCGTTCGTGCTCGCCACGGCCATCAAGCAGGGGATCTCCCTGTCCACGCAGATCAAGTCACCGCAGCAGGTGTTCCTGCCGGTGAACCGGTTCAAGGGCTGTGACGGGTACCTCAGGAGCAGCGAGATCTGGGATCCGCAGAACTCCACCGGGGCAGGCACCTTCAACCTCTACACCGGCACCCAGCAGTCGGTGAACACGTTCTACGCCCAGCTCGAGATGCGCACCGGCCTCTGTGAGCCCTACCAGCTCGCCAAGGACATGGGCATCGAGCTGAACGACCCGGGGCGGGAACGTGTCCCGTCGTTCACGCTGGGCGTGGCCGACACCAACCCGCTCGCCATGGCCGGCGCCTACGCGACGTTCGCGGCTCGCGGGCTCCACTGCGACAACCGACCGGTCACGGAGATCCTCGACAGCTCGGGCAAGGTCATGAAGGACTACCCCAAGGAGTGCAAGCAGGTCCTGCCCAACGACGTCGCCGACGCCGTCAACGACATCCTCCGCGGCGTCCAGGAGGAAGGCGGGTTCGGCAACATCGCGGGTCTTGCGCTCGGGCAGCCCTCCGCCGCCAAGACCGGAACGATCAACGAGAACATGGCGGTCTGGTTCGTCGGCTACACCCCGAACCTCGCCACGGCCTCGATGATCGCCGGCGCCAACAGTCAGGGACACTGGCTGACGCTCAACGGTCAGACGGTCGGCGGCTCCTACATCAGCGAGGCGTTCGGAAGCACCAACGCCGGTCCGATGTGGGGCGACGCCATGCACGTGATCGAGCAGTGGCTCGCCGACAAGGACTTCACCGCGCCCGACCCGCGCACGATCCAGGGACAGGAGGTCACGGTCCCGAGCGTCGGCGGCATGAGTCCGGAGGACGCGGCGAAGATCCTCCGCGACGCCGGCCTCTTCCCGAGCATCGGCCCCATGGTGAACTCGGAGTACCCCTACGGCACCGTCGCCTACCTCGACCCCGGCTCGGGCTCGACGGTGGGTTCGGGCAGCAGCATCACGATCTACGTCTCCAACGGCACGCCGGAACCGCCGCCGGAGCAGCCGTCACCCAGGCCAAGCGGTGGAGGTGGCGGTACCGACGGGGGCGGCACCGCGGCGGGGGCACCCCCGGACCGGGCGGTGGCAACGACGCCGGCGGAGGTGGCGGGGGACGCTGACCCGAGGCGGGGGCCGTCAGCCGAGCTGGCGGCGCACCTCCGCGGCCACGGCAGCGCCGTCCGCGCGCCCCTTGACCTTGGACTGGATGACGCCCATCACCTTGCCCATGGCCCGCATGCCCTCTCCGGCGACCCCGAGCTGGGCGATGGCAGAGGTGACCAGGTCGGCGACCTCCTGCTCGGTCAGCGGCTCGGGCAGGTAGTCGGCGATGACCTCGGCCTCGTCCCTCTCCTTCGCGGCCATCTCCGTGCGGCCGGCCTGCTCGAAGGCCTCGGCCGCCTCGCGGCGCTTCTTGGCCTCGGTGCTGAGGACGCCCAGGACGTCCTCGTCGGTCAGCTCTCGGGACTGCTTGCCGGACACCTCCGCGTTCGTGATCGCGGTCAGCACCATGCGGAGGGTGGACGAACGCACCTCGTCGCGGCTCTTGATCGAGGTGGTCAGGTCGCTGCGGAGGCGGTCCTTCAAGTCGCTCATGTGGGCCATTGTGGCAGCCTTGTCGGATGCGAACGGGAACGAGCACCGCTGGAAGGACGCTGGTCGGGGTCGGGGCGCTGCTGGGAGCAGCGGGACTGGCGTACTCCGCAGGGTTCGAGGTCCGGGCGTACACCCTCCGTAGGACCGAGCTGCCGATCCTCCCGCCTGGTGCCGAGCCGCTCCGGGTCCTTCACATCACCGACATGCACCTCACCCCCGGGCAGGGCAAGAAGCTGGCCTGGCTCAACAGCCTCGCCGACCTGAAGCCCGACCTCGTGGTGAACACCGGCGACAACATCGCCCACATGCGGGCGGTGTCACCGCTGCTCGACGCCCTCGACGACCTCCTCGACGTCCCGGGCGTGTTCGTGCTCGGCTCCAACGACTACTTCTCACCGTCCACGAGGAACCCGGTGAAGTACCTGCTCCCGGACGACGGGACACGCAGGACGGACACGCCACAGCTGCCCTGGCCGGAGCTGCGCGACGCGTTCCAGGAGCGCGGCTGGCTCAACCTCAACAACCGCTTCGGCTCCCTGACCGTCGGCGGTGTGAGGTTCGCGTTCGCCGGCGTGGACGACCCCCACCTGGAGTACGACGACCTCGCCAGCGTCTCGGGTCCGGCGGACCCCACCGCCGACGTACGGGTCGGGGTGGCTCACGCGCCGTACCTCCGGGTGCTCGACGCCTTCGCGAAGGACGGGTACGAGGCGATCTTCGCCGGGCACACCCACGGAGGCCAGCTGTGCCTGCCGTTCAAGGGGGCGCTCGTCACCAACTGCGACCTCGAGCCCGCCCGGGCCAAGGGCCTGCACCGTCACCCCGCGGGCGCGTCCCTCACCGATCCCGGAACCTCCTGGCTGCACGTCTCGGCCGGCCTGGGCACCTCGCCTTTCGCCCCCTTGCGCTTCTGCTGCAGGCCCGAGGCGACGCTGCTCACGCTGACCCCACGCGAGCCCGTTTCGCGTTGACGGTCCCGGTTTCGTCGCCCGGCATGTGCTCGGGTAGACTCGCGGTCGCTCCACGGGCTGTGGCGCAGTTTGGTAGCGCGCGTCGTTCGGGACGACGAGGCCGCAGGTTCAAATCCTGTCAGCCCGACCCATGTGATGGCCCGGACCGAGGCAACAATCGGCCCGGGCCGTCGCCGTCTGTGGGGCCGGCCGGTCCGGCCGGCGTTTCCCCAAGGTCTGTTGCTCAACCGTCACTTCCCACGGTGCACACGCCGTGGGAAGTGACGGCTCACCCTCATACCTTGATGAAACATCCCCCGCCGACCGGAGGCAGCGGGGTTGGCGGGGTCAGGCCTCGACGGGACGTCTGGCAGACTTCGGCCATGGGTCAGAAGCCGGGCGACGATGGCAAGCACGAACCCTCCCTGGAGCTCCCCTCACTGAAGCTTCCCGGCGCGCGTCGACGCAAGAAGGAGAAGCGACCGAGCGGCAGGCGCGTCGCGGGCCGTCCAGCGGAGAACGGGTACGCCGAACCCGAGGCACCTTCCGCACCTGACGCGCCCACCCACGCGCCACCCGTCTACGAGGCCCCCGCCTACGAACCGCCCGCCTACGAGCCGCCCCAGCCGCTGCCCACCGAGCCGGTACTCACCGAGCCCGAGACGGCCCAGCCCCTGCCAACCACCAGCCGCCGCGCGGAGACGCGCAGTAGCCGGTCGATCCCGGCAGGCCTCGCGGTCGTCCTCACCGGGCTGCTCGTCGGCGGTCTCGGGACGGGCCTGACCTACCTGGGCCTCCAGGGCTGCGAGACCCTCACGGGCACGGACTCGTGCGGAGGCGCCCCGGGGCTCCTGCTCCTGGTGGCCATCCTGGCCCTGATGGTCCTGTTCGGCTCGATCATGCTCAAGCTGTTCCGGGTCTCCGAGCCGGGGAGCACGAGCTTCCTCGCGGTCGGCATCGTCACCGTGGTCGCGCTGGTCGGCCTGCTCGACGTGATCTTCTCGGCGTGGATGTTCGCCGTGATGCCGGCCCTCGGCGCCGTCGCCTACGCGCTGTCCCGCTGGGTGACGACCCGCTTCGCCGCCGAGCCGCAGGGCCCCGAGCCGCACGACGTGCGCTGACAGCCTTGGAGCGTCAGCCGGCCAGCTCCTTGGCGACCAGCTCCGCGATCTGGGCCGTGTTGAGCGCCGCGCCCTTGCGCAGGTTGTCCCCGCAGACGAAGAGCTCGAGCGTGTTCGGGAAGTCGAGCGCCTGACGGATCCGACCGACGAACGTGGGGTCGGCGCCGACGACGTCCGAGGGCGTCGGGAAGTCGCGGTGGGTCGGGTCGTCGATCACCACCACAGACGGGGCCTGGACCAGGACCGCCCGCGCCTCCTCGACACTGACCTCCCGCTCGAAGGTGGCGTGCACCGCCAGCGAGTGCGTGGTCACGACCGGCACGCGCACGCAGGTCGCGGAGACCTTGAGGTCGGGGATGCCCAGGATCTTCCGGGACTCGTTGCGGACCTTGAGCTCCTCGCTCGTCCAGCCGCCGTCCTCGGCTGAGCCGGCCCACGGCACGACGTTGAGGGCGAGGGGCGCCGGGAACGGCGAGCCCTCCTCCCCCAGCTTGTCCGCGACCGCCCGGCGTACGTCACCCGGGACGGTGCCGAGGGACCGGTCGCCGCCGACGACCTCGAGCTCGTCGTAGAGGCGGTCCACGCCGGGCTGGCCAGCGCCGGACGCGGCCTGGTACGACGCGACCACGAGCTCCTTCAGGTTCCACCCCGCGTGGAGCGGACCGAGGGCGTCCATCATGGTCAGCGTCGTGCAGTTCGGGTTCGCGATGATCCCGCGCGGCCGCTTCTTGATCGCGTCCGGGTTGACCTCGGGCACCACGAGCGGCACCTTCGGGTCCATCCGGAACGCGCCGGAGTTGTCGACCACGACCACGCCCTTGGCGGCGGCGACCGGCACCCACTCCTTCGAGACGTCGTCGGGTACGTCGAACATCGCGACGTCCACGCCGTCGAAGGCCTTCTCGGTCAGGGCGGTCACCGCGACCTTCTTGCCGCGCACCCGCAGCTTCCGGCCGACGGAGCGAGGCGAGGCGATCAGCCGGATCTCACCCCACACGTCCTCGCGCATCGAGAGGATGCTCAACATGACGGTGCCGACAGCACCGGTCGCGCCGACGACGGCGAGGGTGGGCCCCTTGGCGGTCACGAGGTCAGGCCGCGCGCCACGAGCTCGGCGATCTGCACGGTGTTCAGCGCGGCACCCTTGCGCAGGTTGTCGTTGCTGATGAACAGCGCGAGCCCTCGCTCGTCGTCCACCCCCGGATCCTGCCGGATGCGTCCCACGAAGCTGGGGTCCTTGCCGGCAGCCTCCAGCGGGGTGGGGATGTCGGTGAGTGAGACGCCAGGTGCCTCCGCCAGCAGCTCGGTGGCACGCTTCGCGGAAAGCGGTCGCGCGAACTCGGCGTTGATGGCCAACGAGTGGCCCGTGAAGACCGGCACGCGCACGCAGATGCCCGAGACCCGAAGCTCGGGGATGCCGAGGATCTTGCGGCTCTCGTTGCGGAGCTTCTGCTCCTCGTCGGTCTCGCCCGTACCGTCGTCCACGAGCGAGCCCGCCATCGGCAGCACGTTGAACGCGATGTGCCGCGCGTAGGCCTTGGGCTCCGGGAACTCGACGGCGCCGCCGTCGTGCGCGAGGGCGGTCGCGTCGCCGGCGGCCGCGCGCACCTGGCTGTCGAGCTCGGCGACACCGGCGACACCGCTGCCGGAGACGGCCTGGTAGGTGCTCGCGACGAGCCGCACCAGGCCGGCCTCGTCATGCAGCGGCTTGAGCACGGGCATCGCGGCCATCGTCGTGCAGTTGGGGTTGGCGACGATGCCCTTGGGGCGATCGTGCACCGCCTCGGGGTTGACCTCGCTCACGACCAGCGGGACCTCGGGGTCGCGGCGCCACGCCGAGGAGTTGTCGACCACGACCGCGCCTGCCGCCGCGAACTTCGGCGCCAGCTCGCGTGAGGTCGCACCCCCTGCGGAGAACAGCACGATGTCGAGGCCGCTGGGGTCCGCCGTGGCGGCGTCCTCCACGACGACCTCCCGGTCGCCCCAGGCGAGGGTCGAGCCGGCGGAGCGGGCCGAGGCGAAGAACCGCAGCTCGGAGACGGGGAACTCCCGCTCCAGGAGGATCTGGCGCATCACCTCACCCACCTGGCCGGTGGCGCCGACGATGCCCAGCCGCACCCCGGCGTCAGGGTGCGGGCTCATCGTCCGGTCCCTCCGTAGACGACGGCCTCGACCTCGTCGGAGTCGAGCTCGAACGCCGTGTGCGTCGCGCTCACCGCGTCGTCGACCTGCTCCTCGTCGACGACCACGGAGATGCGGATCTCCGAGGTGGAGATCATCTCGATGTTCACGCCGGCGCTGGCCAGGGCCGCGAAGAACCTCGCGGTGACCCCCGGGTGCGACCGCATCCCGGCGCCGATCAGCGAGACCTTGCCGATGCGGTCGTCGTACAGCAGGGAGTCGTAGCCGACCTCGTCCTTCAGCCGGGCAAGCGCGGTCATCGCGGTCTGACCGTCCGCGCGCGGCAACGTGAACGAGATGTCGGTGAGGTTCGTCGCGGCAGCCGAGACGTTCTGGACGATCATGTCGAGGTTGATCTGCGCACTGGACAGCGCCTCGAAGATGCGCGCCGCCTCACCCACCTTGTCGGGGACCCCGACCACGGTGATCTTC
This sequence comes from uncultured Actinomycetota bacterium, assembly GCA_963701425.1. Classification (GTDB taxonomy): domain Bacteria; phylum Actinomycetota; class Actinomycetes; order Propionibacteriales; family Nocardioidaceae; genus Nocardioides_C. The sequence continues at coordinate 21,251 of CAVPAG010000011.1, forward strand.
GCTTCGCTCCGGTCGTGGGCGACCCCGGCGATGATGGCCTGTTCCATGTCCTCTACCTCTACGTCGTCGTCTGCGATCCAGGTCCCGGTCTTCTTGCTGAACGACGACCGGACGTGGATGGGCATGCGGTACCGGCGGGCGTACTCCACGCACCGCAGGTGAAGGATCTTCGCGCCGCAGGCCGCCATCTCGAGCATCTCCTCGTAGGAGATGCGGTCGCGCTTGCGGGCCGACGGCACGATCCGCGGGTCGGCGGTGAATACGCCGTCCACGTCGCTGTAGATCTCGCACACGTCCGCGTTGAGCGCGGCGGCGAGGGCGACCGCGGTGGTGTCCGAACCACCCCGGCCCAGGGTCGTGATGTCCTTGGAGTCCTGGCTGACGCCCTGGAACCCGGCGACGATCGCCACGGCCCCGGCGGCGAGCGCCTTCTCGATCCGGCCCGGCGTCACGTCGATGATCTTGGCCTTGCCGTGCGCGCCGTCGGTGATGACCCCGGCCTGGCTGCCCGTGAACGACTGGGCCTCCTGGCCCAGGTTCCCGATCGCCATCGCCAGCAGCGCCATGGAGATGCGCTCACCCGCCGTCAGCAGCATGTCCAGCTCGCGTCCGCTCGGCAGCGGGGAGACCTGCTCGGCGAGGTCGATCAGCTCGTCCGTGGTGTCGCCCATCGCGGACACGACGACCACGACGTCGTTTCCCGCCCGTTTCGCATCGACGATCCGCTGGGCTACTCGCTTGATCCCCTCGGCGTCGGCAACGGAGGAACCGCCGTACTTCTGCACGACAATGCCCACTGTTCTCCTCGAGATAGGTTGGCTTGGTCCCGCTGCAGTCTACCGAGGGGGCCTTTCGGCCGAGACCGCCCACCGCATCACAAGACGCCCGGCCGGGCCCACCACGTGGGGAGCCTCTCCCCTCCGGGCGGGCTCAAACCTGCGGCTACTGGTTGGCGGACTCGAGCAGCTCGTCCGCGGCCGCGACCTGGTCCTGCTCGCTCTCGAACTCGGCGTCGAGCCGGTCGTGCGCGACCACCGACTGGAGGGCCCGGAGTACGCCGCTCGCCTCGTTGCCCCACGAGGAGACGTAGGAGAACTGCCACCACCACAGGGCCTCCCTCACCCGTCCGGCCCGGAAGTGCCGCAGGCCGTGCGCGAGGGCGGTGGCGATGCTGGTGAGGTCGTCGGAGAGCAGCGAGGACACCATCTCCGGCGGGTCCTCGTAGGGGTCGAAGACCTCGGTGTAGGCGTCGACGCTCTCGAGGAGCACGGCGAGCCGGAGCCGCATGGCGTCGAGGTCGGGGTCCGGGCCTGCGTCGGGTTCGTACTGCTCTACTGGCGTGAAGTCCGTCTGCACGCCGAGCCGGCCGCCGGCGAGCAGGATCTGGCTGACCTCGAGCAGGAGGAGGGAGACGGCGTGACCGTCCGAGGACTCACCACGCGCGATCGCCTGGAGGGCGAGCAGGAAGCTCTCGACCTGGTCCGCGATCTGCTGCGCGAAGTCCTCGAGGTCACTGTGCACGGCAGGTTCGTCCGCCGATGCCACGGGCGTTTCCTCACTCATCGACCGCTCGTCTCCCTTCGAAGGCGCGTCCCAGGGTCACCTCGTCGGCGTACTCGAGGTCACCACCTACAGGAAGTCCACTAGCAAGTCGCGTCACGCGCAACCCCATGGGCTTGAGCAGCCGAGTGAGATAGGTCGCGGTCGCCTCGCCCTCGAGGTTCGGATCCGTGGCCAAGATGACCTCCGTGACCACGCCGTCGGCGAGCCGGGTCATCAGCTCGCGGATCCGCAGGTCGTCCGGGCCGATGCCCTCGATCGGCGAGATCGCGCCGCCGAGCACGTGGTAGCGCCCCCGGAACTCGCGGGTGCGCTCGATCGCGACGACGTCCTTGGACTCCTCGACGACGCAGATCACCGAGGGGTCCCGCCGCTGGTCACGGCAGATCCGGCACAGCTCGTCCTCCGCGACGTTGCCGCAGACGGAGCAGAACTTCACCCGGTCCTTCACCTCGACGAGGACCTGGGCGAGCCGACGTACGTCGACCGGGTCCGTCTGCAGGATGTGGAACGCGATGCGCTGGGCGCTCTTGGGCCCCACGCCCGGAAGCCGACCCAACTCGTCGATCAGGTCCTGGACGACACCTTCGTACACCGATTCACTCTGTCTTTCTCCGTGGTCAGAAGCCGGGGGTGGCGCCCGGCTCGGAACCCGCACCGCCGCCGAGACCGCCCATGTCACCCAGGCCACCGGCGAGCGGCCCGAGCTTCTCGTGCCCGAGCGCGTCTGCCTGGGCCTTGGCGTCGCGGTAGGCGGCGACGATCAGGTCCTCGAGGTCCTCGGTCTCGTCGGGGTCGAACGAGCCCTTCTTGATCTGCACCTTGACCAGCTCACCGGTCCCGCTGAGCGTGACCAGCACCAGGCCGTCGCCGACCGTGCCGGTGACGGTGGCCTCGGCCAGCTCGGCCTGCGCGTCCATGGCCTGCTGCTGCAGCTGCTGCGCCTGCTGGAGCAGCGCGTTCATGTCGAATCCACCCTGGCCGAATGGGTCTTGGCCGAACGGGTTTGCCTCGGTCATCCTCAGTCCTTCGGTAGTCAGTCGCTGGTCGGTCGGTGGTCAGTCGTGCTGGATCTCCTCGATGACCCGCGCACCGAGCTCACGCTCGAGAAGCTGCGCACCACCGATCCCATAGTCGTCCGCGTCGGGGTCGTCGCGGTCCACGTCCTCGTCCGAGACGCTCGGCTCCTTCGGTCCGGCCGGACCCGCCGCACGAGTCGGCTGGATCGCCCCCCGGGCGCTCGCGATCGCGTTCGGGTCCACCGGCGCCCGCGCGGGGGCGGGCGCGGCTGCTCCGGCTCGGACTCGGCCGCCGGGCCGTCCTGTCCGGGGGCGTCGGCAGGACGCTCCGCGACGGACGACTGTGCCTCCTGGACCGCGGAGCGGATGACACGCGGCTCCGCCTCGGGCTGGGCGCCGGGCTTCGCGGTCGGGTCGACGATCGCGTCGATCCGCCAGTCCTGGCCGATCACGTCGATCGCCGCCTGACGAAGGATCTCGTCGCTGCCGCTGCGCAGGAACGAGTCGCGGGCGCCCGCGTTGAGGAGCGCCAGGGTCAGCGTCTTCTCGTCGACGGCGGCGACCTGGGCGTTCTGGCTCAGCATGATCCAGGTGAACCGCCGCTTGAGCTTCACCGACTCGAGCAGGTCCGGCCACAGGCGACGTACCTCGACCAGACCGAGACCGCCGGCCGGGGGCTGCTGCTCCTGGGCCCGCACGGGCTCGGCGTCCCGCGGCTCGGCGGCGACGGGGGCGGCGGCCGGCTCCGGCTCGGGCGCCGGAGGGGTCGGCGCCTGGGTCGCAGGCGGTGGAGTCTGGGGCGTCGGGGTCTGCGGCTGGGCGGAGGGTCGGGGTTGCTGCGGCTCCGCAGGGGCTGGGGCAGGCGCGGCGCGGGGCGCGGGGGCGGGCCGGCCGACGTGCTGCTGGGTCGAGGGGGCGCCACCCTCGATCGAGATCCGCTTCTCGATCCGGTCGAGGCGCGCCATGATCCCGTCCGTCGAGTCGTCCGCACCGGGCAGCAGGACCCGGGCGCAGATGAGCTCGAGGAGGAGTCGTGGAGCGGTGGCGCCGCGCATCTCGGTGAGACCCGCGGCCACGAGGTCCGCGGCCCGGGTGAGGTCGGCACGGCCGAAACGCGCCGCCTGCGCGACCAGCCGCTCGGCCTGGTCCTCGGGCATGTCGATCAGGCCGGTCGCGGGAGCGTCGGGAACGGCCGCGATGATCACCAGGTCTCGCAGCCGCCGCAGCAGGTCCTCGGTGAACCGACGCGGGTCCTGCCCGGTCTCGATGACCTTGTCCACGACGCCGAAGACAGTGCTGCCGTCGTGTGCGGCGAAGGCGTCGACCGCCTCGTCGAGAAGGGTGTCGGGAGTGAACCCGAGCAGACCCGTCGCGAGGTCGTAGGTCACCCCGTCGTCACCGGCCCCACCGAGCAGCTGGTCGAGCACCGAGAGGGTGTCCCTGGCTGAGCCACCGCCGGCACGGACGACCAGGGGGAGGGCGGCAGGCTCGATGGTCACGCCCTCGAGCTCGCACAGCTCTGCGAGGTACGCCGAGAGCACCCGGGGCGGGATCAGCCGGAACGGGTAGTGATGCGTCCGCGAGCGGATGGTCCCGATGACCTTCTCGGGCTCGGTCGTCGCGAAGATGAACTTCAGGTGCGGCGGCGGCTCCTCCACGAGCTTGAGCAGGGCGTTGAAGCCCTGCGTGGAGACCATGTGCGCCTCGTCGATGATGTAGACCTTGTAGCGGCTGCTGACCGGCGCGAAGAAGGCGCGCTCCCGCAGGTCTCGTGCGTCGTCGACACCACCGTGGCTGGCCGCGTCGATCTCGATCACGTCGATGGACCCGGGACCACCACGAGCCAGGTCGCGGCACGACTGGCACTCGCCGCAGGGGTCGGCCACCGGGCCCTTCTCGCAGTTCAGGGCGCGCGCCAGGATCCGGGCGCTGGTGGTCTTGCCGCAGCCCCTCGGGCCGGAGAACAGGTAGGCGTGGTTCACGCGGTTGTTCGCCAGCGCAGCACGCAGCGGAGCCGTGACGTGGTCCTGGCCGATGACCTCGGAGAACGTCTCGGGCCGGTAGCGGCGGTACAGAGCGAGGGGTGCGTCCACGCCTTGAACCCTAACTACCTCTACCGACACCCGGTAGGCCGGACACCCGCAGACCAGGCCCCGGAATGAGTCCGGGCATGACTCCGGACATGAAAAGGCCCCCCGCGCACCCGAAAGAGCTCGCTTACCCTTGCTGCCTTCCGGCCCTGGGGGAGTTGGGCGAGTTATCGCCGCACGGGGGGTTGTCCCAGAGTCTAGGGGCAGCGGTGCCGACCGGCCAAAGCGGGGAGGGCGGGACCGGATTTCTTCTAGCAGCCGTCCGACCGGTAACCTCTCCCGCGGAGGATTCGCCTAGTGGCCTATGGCGCTCGCTTGGAAAGCGGGTTGGGTTAACGCCCTCAGGGGTTCGAATCCCCTATCCTCCGCCAC
>CAVPAG010000012.1:0-139839 GCA_963701425.1 uncultured Actinomycetota bacterium
GCAGGGCCCGGTGGGGAGGGCGAGCGGCACCCGGACCCGGGTCCTCTCCTTGGCCGGCTTCGACCGGGTGGTCTCCCCCGCCGCCTGGGCGTCAGCCGTGGAGACCGCAGTCGGGCTGGCGGCAGCCTCTGACTCGGAGGCGGTGGCCGCGGCCGGCTGGGCGGACGGGTCCACGGAGTCGCCGGGGCCGCCGTCGAGCACGCGCCCGATACCGAAGACGAGGGCGCACGCCACTCCGAGGACGAGCAGGCGGCGCACCCAGTACACGCGCGCGGGAAGTGGTCCGCGGGGTCTGCTCACCGACATGCGCACACCGTAACTTCGCGAAGGGCCTGCTCCTGGGAGGCCACACCGGAGAGCGCCGGATCCGTCCGACCTCCGGGCCGTTGCCTGCCGCTGGTTACCATCGCTGCACCATGACCGACCTCCACGAGCGGGTGCTCAGCTGGTACGACGAGCACGCACGCACCCTCCCCTGGCGAGAGCCGGACGCCACACCGTGGGCGGTGATGGTCAGCGAGTTCATGCTCCAGCAGACCCCCGTGAGCCGGGTCCTCCCGGTCTTCGAGCAGTGGATGACCACCTGGCCGACCCCGGCCGACCTCGCCTCGGCGAGCACCGGCGACGCCGTACGCGCCTGGGGCCGGCTCGGCTATCCCCGCCGCGCCCTGCGTCTCCACGCCGCTGCCACCGCCATCGTCACGGACCACGACGGCGAGGTCCCGTCCTCGCACGCCGCTCTTCGTGCCCTGCCGGGGGTGGGCGACTACACGGCGGCCGCGATCGCGTCGTTCGCCTTCGGGCAGCGCCACGTCGTGCTCGACACCAACGTGAGACGCGTCCTCGCGCGGGTGGTCCGCGGCGAGGAGCTGCCCCCGACCTCGGTCACCCGGGCGGAGCGCGAGGTCGCGACCGACCTGCTGCCCGGCGACGACACCATGGCCGCGGCGTGGGCGGTGGGCGTCATGGAGCTCGGCGCGCTCGTGTGCACCTCGACGAACCCGCGCTGCGGCGCCTGCCCGGTGCAGGACCTCTGCCTGTGGGTCCAGTCCGGGCGTCCGGCGTACGACGGTCCTCCGCGCCGGGGTCAGACGTACGCCGGGACCGACCGGCAGTGTCGCGGGCGGCTGCTCGCCGTGCTGCGCGAGGCCGAAGGTGCGGTGCACCGCTCGCGTCTCGACGCCGTCTGGGCTGAGGAGGTCCAGCGCGCGAGGTGCCTGGCCTCCCTTGTCGAGGACGGGCTGGTCGCGCACGCGTCGCAGGACACGTACACGTTGCCCTGACCGCCCCTGCCCCGGGTCACCCCATCGCGGCAGGGGTCACCCGGTCTCGACGGGTGTCACCGGGCTCCACGGGAGCATGTCCGAGAGCACCATGCTGCTGCTCGGCCGGCCATAACGCGCCAGGCGGTCGATGAGCTCCTCGAAGTGCTGGATCGATGGGACGGCCACGACGAGCACCGAGCAGCCCTGGCCGGTCACCCGGTAGAACTCCCTGATCTCCGGCCAGGTGGCGACCTCGGGGTCGCGCAGCACGCAGGAGGGGCCGTAGCAGTCCATGACCACGACGGCCTTGACCGGACGACCGACCCGGCCAGGGTCCACCCGGGCGTGGTAGCCGGTGATGACGCCCGTGGCCTCGAGCCGGCGGACGCGCTCTGCGACGGCAGGGGCGGAGAGCCGGACACGGCGTGAGAGCTCGTTGAACGACAGACGCGCGTCGGCCTGGAGCTCCCCGAGGATCCGCTGGTCGACCCGGTCCATGCACTCACCTTCCGATCAGAACGCCGCGCCCCGAATCGCGGTACGAACGCAAGGCTAGAGGGCCGGATCGACCCGCAACGGCCATTCCGCGAAGGAGCCGCTGTGGCGATGCTGAGCGCATGGACGAGCCCACCTTCCACACGATCTTCGAGCCCTTCCGGATCCACTCGGTCGAGCCGCTTCGGATGACCACGAGGGCCGAGCGTCGCGAGCACCTGCGCGAGGCCTCCTTCAACCTGTTCCAGGTGCGTGCCGAGCACGTCCTGATCGACCTCCTGACCGACTCCGGGACCGGGGCGATGAGCCGTGACCAGTGGGCGGCGATCCAGCACGGGGACGAGTCGTACGCGGGGTCCCCGTCGTACTACGTGTTCGTTGACGCGGTGCGGGAGCTGTTCCCGTTCGAGCACGTGATCCCGGTCCACCAGGGGCGGGCGGCGGAGAAGATCCTCTTCTCGGCGATCGGCGGCGAGGGGAAGGTCGTCCCGAACAACACCCACTTCGACACCACGCGCGCCAACGTCGAGGCGACCGGCGCCCGCGCCGTCGACCTCGTGATCGAGGAGGGCCGCGACCCGGCCTCGATGCACCCGTTCAAGGGCAACATGGACCTGGCCGCCCTGGAGGAGCTGCTGGCGACCCGGGCCGACGACGTGCCCTGCGTGTTCGTCACCATCACCAACAACAGCGGCGGCGGGCAGCCGGTCTCGCTGGCCAACCTCCGCGGCGTACGCGCGCTGTGCGACCGCTACGGCAAGCCGCTGTTCCTCGACGCCTGCCGCTTCGCGGAGAACGCGTGGTTCATCCGCGAGCGCGAGGAGGGGCAGGGCGACCGCGACGTGGCCGACATCGTGCGCGACATGGCCGGGTTGGCGGACGGCATGACGATGAGCGCGAAGAAGGACCCGATGGGCAACATCGGCGGCTGGCTGGCGATGAACGACGACGACCTCGCGCAGGAGTGCCGCAACACCCTGATCCTCACCGAGGGCTTCCCGACCTACGGCGGCCTCGCCGGCCGCGACCTCGAGGCGCTGGCGCAGGGGCTCAAGGAGGTCGTCCAGCACGACTACCTGCGCTACCGGATCCGCTCCACGGCGTACCTCGGGGAGGCCCTGCAGAAGCGCGGGATCCCCGTGCTCAGCCCGTTCGGCGGGCATGCGGTGTACGTCGACGCGCGGGCGCTCGCCTCCCACCTCGACCCCCTGGAGTACCCGGGTCAGTCGGTCGCCGTGGCGCTCTACGAGACAGGTGGCATCCGGTCGTGCGAGATCGGCACCGTGATGTTCGGCCGCCAGCCGGACGGGTCCGAGGTGCCGGCGTCCATGGACCTGGTCCGTCTGGCGATCCCGCGGCGCACCTACACCCAGAGCCACGTCGACTACGTGATCGAGGTGTGCGAGCAGGTGGCGGCACGGGCCGACCGGCTTCCCGGCTACCGGATCGTCGAGGAGCCCAAGGCACTGCGCCACTTCACCTCGCGGTTCGAGCCACTCGCGTAACGGGTGCCCGCTAGGAGAGCCGGGGTGGTCGTTCGGACGGCCGTTCGTCGACTGCCTCGCCCTGAGGAAGCGCGGCCGGCACCTGGCGCCATCGCTCCCACACCTGGCAGCCCCACAGCACGAGGCCGGCGGCGACGAAGCCGGCCACGATGTCGATCACGTAGTGCTCGGCGTAGTAGACGAGCATGAACGACATCGCCAGCGGATAGAGCAGGAGCAGCCAGCGCCACCGGGACCGCAGCCTGGTGATCGCGTACACCGCGACGAACACCGCGATGGCCGTGTGCAGCGAGGGCATCGCCGCCACCGGGTTCCCCACGGCGCTCAGCTTGTGGTGGAAGCCGCCGCTCGCGCTCAGGTCGTACCAACCGCGCCCGGTGATCCGTGCGATGTCCGAGGAGATGATGCCGTCCTGTGCCGCCATCCACGGCGGTGCCATCGGGTAGGTGATGTAGACGACGAGGGCGAGGATGTTGAGCGAGAGGTAGCGCCGCATGAAGCCCACCCACGCGCTGCGGTTCCGCACCCAGAGCACTGCCGCGGTGGTGAGCGCGACGAAGAAGTGCGAGTAGTAGACGGTCGTCAGCAGTACGTCGTACCAGGCCGGTGTCGAGCTGCGCTCGCACGGGATGCCGCACAGCTGGGCCTGGAGGTACTCGGTGGGGAGGGTGCCGCCGAACATCGCGCGGTCGACCTCGATCGGCTCGGTCACGTGCACCGAGACGAAGCCGAGCTCATCGGCCAGGCCGCGGCTGTAGAGGTAGACCGTCAGCACCGCAAGCGGCGCCCACCAGTCCCGGAGGAACATCAGATGCTGCCGCCAGGGGGCCCTGATGTTCCAGGCGATGAGCGCGAGCCAGATCCACGCGAACGTCCGGAAGGTCCCTTTCGGAAGGCCGAGCACGCTGATCCAGCACACCAGCGCGACGGCGTACACCAGCATGCTGGCGACCCGTGTCGAGCGTGGCGTCACGGCCGGGGACGCGATCTGCCCTTGCACCATGGGGCCCTCCGCCTCCACCGTAGGGCGGGTCGGGAGCACGCCTCAGGGCTTTGCGGAAGTGCCGAGGAGGCCTCTGGACCAGGCGTCACGCGGACGGGCCACGTCTCATGCGCCCACACAGGCGAAGGGGCGCCTCCCGGGTGGGAGACGCCCCTTCGACGTACTGCTGCGACTTACTCGGAGTCGCCGGTGCCCGCGATCTCGATCGGCGGCATGTCGGGGAGCTCGGACTTGGGCGTTCCCTGGAAGCTGAACACTGCGGTCGCGCCCTCGCCCTCCACGTCGACCAGGACGATCTGGCCGGGGCCGACCTCGCCGTACAGCATCTTCTCGGCGAGCACGTCCTCGATCTCGCGCTGGACCGTGCGGCGCAGCGGGCGAGCACCGAGCACCGGGTCGAAGCCCTTCTTCGCCAGCACGTCCTTCGCCGCGGTGGTGAGCTCGATCGACATGTCGCGGTCGCGGAGCCGGAGCTCGACGGCGGCGATCATGTTGTCGACCATCGACACGATCTGCTCCTGCGACAGCGGCGGGAACACGATGATCTCGTCGACACGGTTGAGGAACTCGGGGCGGAAGTGCTGCTTGAGCTCCTCCGACACCTTGGCCTTCATCCGGTCGTACGAACCCTGCGTGTCACCGGCCTGCTGGAAGCCGAGGTTCACGCCCTTGGCGATGTCGCGGGTACCGAGGTTCGTGGTCATGATGATCACGGTGTTCTTGAAGTCCACGACCCGGCCCTGGGAGTCGGTCAGGCGACCCTCCTCCAGGATCTGCAACAGCGAGTTGAAGATGTCCGGGTGGGCCTTCTCGACCTCGTCGAAGAGCACGACCGAGAACGGCTTGCGACGCACCTTCTCGGTGAGCTGGCCGCCCTCTTCGTACCCGACGTAGCCCGGAGGCGAGCCGAACAGCCGCGAGACGGTGTGCTTCTCGCTGAACTCCGACATGTCGAGCTGGATCAGGGCGTCCTCGTCGCCGAAGAGGAACTCCGCGAGCGTCTTGGACAGCCACGTCTTACCGACACCGGACGGGCCGGCGAAGATGAACGAGCCGCCGGGACGCTTCGGGTCCTTCAGGCCTGCACGAGTACGACGGATCGCCCGGGAGAGTGCCTTGACGGCCTCCTCCTGGCCGATGACGCGCTTGTGCAGCTCGTCCTCCATCTTGAGCAGACGGGTGGACTCCTCCTCCGACAGCTTCACGATCGGGATGCCGGTGGCCACGGCGAGGACCTCGGCGATGAGCTCCTCGTCGACCTCCGCCACGACGTCCATGTCGCCGGCCTTCCACTGCTTCTCGCGCTCGCTCTTGGCGAGGATCAGCTTCTTCTCCTCGTCACGCAGCGACGCGGCAGCCTCGAAGTCCTGGCTGTCGATCGCGCCCTCCTTGCGGCGGCGCACGTCGGCGATCTTCTCGTCGAACTCACGCAGGTCCGGCGGAGCGGTCATCCGGCGGATCCGCAGTCGCGAGCCCGCCTCGTCGATCAGGTCGATCGCCTTGTCCGGCAGGAACCGGTCGGAGACGTACCGGTCGGCCAGCGTCGCCGCGGCGACCAGGGCCTCGTCGGTGATCGTCACGCGGTGGTGCGCCTCGTAGCGGTCCCGCAGACCCTTGAGGATCTCGATCGTGTGCGCGATCGAGGGCTCCTGGACCTGGATCGGCTGGAAGCGGCGCTCCAGCGCGGCGTCCTTCTCGAGGTGCTTGCGGTACTCGTCGAGCGTCGTCGCACCGATCGTCTGGAGCTCGCCACGGGCGAGCATCGGCTTGAGGATCGAGGCGGCGTCGATCGCGCCCTCGGCGGCACCCGCACCCACGAGCGTGTGGAGCTCGTCGATGAACAGGACGATGTCGCCGCGGGTCTTGATCTCCTTGAGCACCTTCTTCAGGCGCTCCTCGAAGTCGCCGCGGTAGCGGGAGCCGGCGACCAGGGAGCCCAGGTCGAGGCTGTAGATCTGCTTGTCCTTGAGCGTCTCGGGCACGTCGCCGCGCACGATCGCCTGGGCGAGACCCTCGACGCAGGCCGTTTTACCGACGCCGGGCTCACCGATGAGGACCGGGTTGTTCTTGGTACGGCGCGAGAGCACCTGCATCACGCGCTCGATCTCCTTCTCGCGCCCGATGACCGGGTCGAGCTTCCCTTCGCGCGCGGCCTGCGTGTAGTTGCGGCCGAACTGGTCCAGGACCAGCGAGCTCGAGGGGGCGCCCTCCGGGGCGGTGCCGGCCGTGGCCGTCTCCTTGCCCTGGAAGCCGGAGAGGAGCTGGATCACCTGCTGGCGGACCCGGTTGAGGTCGGCGCCGAGCTTGACCAGCACCTGGGCGGCGACGCCCTCGCCCTCGCGGATCAGGCCGAGCAGGATGTGCTCGGTGCCGATGTAGTTGTGGCCGAGCTGCAGCGCCTCGCGCAGGGACAGCTCGAGCACCTTCTTGGCGCGCGGGGTGAAGGGGATGTGACCGCTGGGAGCCTGCTGGCCCTGGCCGATGATCTCCTCGACCTGCGCGCGCACGGCCTCCAGCGAGATGCCGAGGCTCTCGAGCGCCTTGGCTGCTACGCCCTCGCCCTCATGGATCAGGCCCAGGAGGATGTGCTCGGTTCCGATGTAGTTGTGGCTGAGCATCCGGGCCTCTTCCTGGGCCAGGACGACCACCCGACGGGCTCGGTCAGTAAACCGCTCGAACATTGCTCTCATCGCTCCTTGCGTGCTCACGCCGACGCTTCGACGGGGCCTTCTTCCGAGCACTCTAGCCCGCTGGGAAGACGGATGTCTGGGCCCCGACCACTGGCTCACGACCGGCGGTCTGCCCGGTCACCTGTCGGCTCTGACAGGGACAACTCCCCGTTCAGCCTATGTGTTCCCGGTCGGGGCCCGTCCACGCTTCGCTGAGAGCGAACGACCCTGTCTAGTGGGCTGCGGCGTAGGCCTCGCGGACCTCCGCCGAGACCCGACCGCGCTCGGGGACGTCCCAGCCGTTGGCGCGCGCCCACTCACGGATGTCGGCGGCGCTCGGACCGGTGCTCCCGCCGGCTGCGACCTTCGAGCCCTTGCGGCGGCGGCCACCCACTCGGCGACCGGCGTCGATGTAGCGCCCCAGCGCCTGGCGGAGCGCCTCGGCGTTGCCTTCGTTCAGGTCGATCTCGTAGTCCACGCCGTCGATAGCGAAGGACACCGTCTCTGCCGCCTCGTCGCCGTCGAGATCATCGACCAGGACGACATTCACTCGCTGTGCCATTATCCCTCAGCCTTTCTTGGCTTCCCCGTCATGACTTCACGGTGGGCATTCCGGCGCCACCCAGGGGAATAACATAGCGGTTACCCTCCGCATTCACACATCGGTTGTGGAATTGTGATAACTGCGAGAGATAATTCACGTCAGCGTCTCGTATTCACGCGACGCGCCATATCCGCCGCAGCGGGGTTGCCGCACATTCGACTCCTCAGGGAAACCATGCGGGCCGCGGCAGGGCAGGGATCCAGACCGCGCAGACATGGCGCAGTTCACGCAGAAGGGTTTACAGCGCCGCGGGGCGGATGTTTCCGTCAGATGCGCGCGACGATGCGGCCTTTCGCGGCCGGCACCACGCCTTTCGCTGATCGAATGCCCTGGGAATGCAGAAAACGGACACGGCGGCACGACTAGCGAACACACCCCGTCAACGTTATTCGGCCGAAATGCGTTACACCTGCGACAGAAATAGTCGGCGGGCCGGAAGCTCGGGGCGCACCCCACGGTGGACAGCGCGCGTCGCGCCAGGTTTCTCGTGTGCCGACCCGGTTGCCGCGCCCCTCCCGCAAGGCGACGGGCGGCGGGGCTGACAGGTCAGGTGGCCCGCCGTCCCCCATTGCGCATTTGCGGCAATGTGAATGTCCCCCTCAAATGCGCAGTGGGTGCGGCCACGTTTTCACACGCGGCCGTACCTGCGAATCGAGCGCCCGCCGCGCGCACAACACCCGTAGATTCCCGGACCTCCCCGTTGCACCGCGAAAACGCTCCGGCACCCCTACAGGCCCTCGCTGACGGGAATAGCGTCGCGCCTTACCCGGCGCTCGTGGGCGCGCACCTGCCTCGCCCGGGGCCGAGCATGACCCGGTCCGGGTTGCTCAATGCCCGGATAAAGGGTCCGCCATCGGCCCGGCCCGACCACACCCAAAAAGAGGGTCCGCTCATCGACCCGGCCCGACCCCGCAGTCGAGATCCTCGACGCCTACGCATGCCCACGCAGCGACATCTTGGCGGGAAATAGGACCGCGGGCAGGGTCGACTGCCGCGCCGAAGCGCGGACCCGGACCGTTATTCGGGACGGAGAAGGGGGAAGAGAATCGACTCCCGGATTCCCACGCCGGTCAGCAGCATGACGAGACGGTCGACGCCCATCCCCATTCCACCCGCGGGCGGCATGCCGTACTCCATGGCTTTGAGGAAGACCTCGTCGAGCTCCATCGCCTCGGGGTCGCCCTGTGCGGCGAGGAGCGACTGCTCGACGAGCCGGTCACGCTGGATGACCGGGTCGTTGAGCTCGGAGTACGCCGGCGCCAGCTCGATGCCGTTGATGATCAGGTCCCAGGCCTCGACCAGGCCCTCGTGCTCGCGGTGCGGCTTGGCGAGGGGGCGGACCGACTCGGGGTAGTCCCGCACGAACGTGGGCGTGATGAGCGTGTGCTCGACGAGCTTCTCGTAGAGCTCCAGTGCGACCTCGCCGGCGTTCCAGTGCGGCTGGAGCTCGACACCGTGGCGGTCGGCGTACTTGGTCAGGGTCTCGTGGGAGGTGTGGACGTCGACCTCCTCGCCCAGCCGCTCCGAGACCAGCTCGAACAGGGTCGCCTCGCGCCAGGGCTCCTCGAGGTCGATGTACGAGCCGTCGCGGGCGGGGATGACCGTGCGCCCCACAGCCCGCGCCGACTCGAGCACCAGCGTGCGGGTCAGCTCGGCCATCGTGTTGTAGTCGCCGTAGGCCTGGTACGCCTCGAGCATCGAGAACTCGGCGGCATGGGTGGAGTCGAGGCCCTCGTTGCGGAAGGTGCGGCCGATCTCGTAGACCCGGTCGACACCGCCGATCATCGCCTTCTTCAGGTCGAGCTCGAGCGCGATCCGGAGCAGCATCGGCTGGTCGAAGGCGTTCAGATGGGTACGGAACGGACGTGCCGCCGCACCGCCGTTGGTCAGCTGCAGCACCGGGGTCTCGACCTCGACGAAGTCCTGCGAGTCGAGCACCGAGCGAAGGGTGCGCAGCACGGTGGCCTTGGTGCGCACGATCGAGCGCGACTCCGGGTTGACGATCATGTCGACGTACCGGAGCCGGACCCGGGCCTCGTCGGAGAGCGGCTTGTACTCGTTCGGGAGCGGGCGCAGCGTCTTGGCGACCATCTGCCAGGCGGTGACCTGTACGGACAGCTCGCCGCGGCGGCTGGTGATGACCTCACCCTGGACGGCGATCAGGTCGCCGATGTCGACGAGGTGCTTGAACTCGTCGAGCTGCTCCTGGCCCACGTCGGCGAGGGAGAGCATCACCTGGAGCTCGGTGCCGTCGCCCTCCCGGAGGCGGACGAAGCAGAGCTTGCCGGTGTTGCGGAGGAAGATCGCGCGGCCCGCGACGGCCACCTGCTCGCCGGTGCGGGTGTCCGGCTCGAGCTCGCCGCGCTCCATCAGCGGGTCGAACTTCTCGCGGATCTCCTTGAGCGTGTGGGTCCGCTCGACGACCAAGGGGTACGCCGGACGGCCGGACTCGAGCAGACGCTCCCGCTTCTCGCGGCGCACCCGCATCTGCTCGGGGAGGTCTTCCTCCTCGGCGGGCGCTGCTGGCGTCGTCTGGTCCGTCATGGGACCCAAGCCTATTCGCCGGCGCGGGACGTCATGCATCCCGGTCGCTATGGCGGCCACCCCGTATGACGTCCGGCGGGAGGCGCGTGGCGTCAGGGGTGGTTGCGGCGGAACACGAGCTCGAGACCGCGCAGGGTCAGCCAGGGCTGGTGTTCGGTCACCGTCCGGCACTCGTCCACGACCAGGGGCGCGAGGCCGCCGGTGGCGATCACGTTCACGCCATCCGCCGGCTTGAGCTCGTCGAGCATCCGCGTCACGATCCCGTCGACCTGGCTGGCGAACCCGTAGAGCACCCCGGACTGGAGCGCCTCGACGGTGTTCTTCGCGATCACGTGGCGCGGCGGGAGGAGCTCGACCTTGCGCAGCTGCGCGCCACGCCGCCCCAGGGCCTCCAGCGAGATCTCGATGCCCGGGGAGATCGCGCCGCCGATGTACTCGCCCTTGGCGCTGACCACGTCGAAGGTGGTGGCCGTGCCGAAGTCGACGACGATCGTCGGCCCGTCGTACAGGGTGGCCGCTGCGAGGGCGTTGATGATCCGGTCCGAGCCGACCTCGCGCGGGTTGTCCATCAGGATCGGCACCCCCGTGCGCACGCCGGGCTCGACGACGACGTGCGGGATGCCGCCGTAGTAGTCCCGAAGCATCTCGCGCCACTCGTGGAGCACGGAGGGCACCGTCGAGCAGACCGCGACCCCGGCCGGGTGGGTGTCCGAGTCTGCGACGAGGTTGCGGATGAGCACGGCCCACTCGTCGGCGGTACGTCGCTCGTCGGTCGCCACGCGCCAGTGCAGGAAGACCTCGCCGTCGTCGACGAGGCCCACCGTGGTGTGGCTGTTGCCGATGTCGGCGCACAGGAGCGGCGAGGTGCACGACTTCGTCGCGCGCCCCGGGCGGCAGGTCCATGGCGATGTCGAGGACCGGGGCGGAGTGGGTCAGCGCGCCGACGGCGAGGAAGTCCACCCCCGTCGCGGCGACCTCCCGGGCCCGGTCGAGGCTGAGCCCGCCCGAGGCCTCGAGCCTGGCGCGGCCGGCGTTGATCTCGACCGCCTCGCGCATGGTCGGGACGTCCATGTTGTCGAGCAGGATCTGGTCGCACCCGGCCGCGAGCAGGTCGGTCAGCTGCTCCAGGGTGGTCACCTCCACCTGCACCGGGACCTCCGGGAAGTGGCGACGGACCGCGTCGTACGCCTCGACGACTCCCCCGGCGGCCAGCACGTGGTTGTCCTTCACCAGCGCCTGGTCCGAGAGGGTCGCCCGGTGGTTGAGGCCGCCGCCGCAGCGCACGGCGTACTTCTCGAGGGCCCGGAAGTGCGGGATGGTCTTGCGGGTGTCGCGCACCTGAGCACCGGTGCCCTCCAGCGCGTCGACCCAGGTGCGGGTGGTCGTCGCGACCCCGGACAGGTGGCACAGGAAGTTGAGGGCGGTGCGCTCGGCGGTCAGCAGCGCCCGGACCGGGCCCTTGACGCTCATCACGACGTCTCCGCGGCGCACCGGCGGACCCGTCGGCGACCTTGCGCTCGATCTCGACGTGGTCGCCCGGCGACGAAGCGGAGCACCAGCTCGGCGACCGCACCGCCGGCGAGGACACCGTCGGCGCGCGCGGTGAGGTCGGCCCAGGCGGTCGCGTCGGCCGGGATCGTGGCCTCGGTCGTGACGTCGGGCCCGGGGAGGTCCTCGTCGACCGCCTCGACCACGCCGTCGTACACCCGGCGAGGGTCGAGCCCCGCGTCGTCGAGCTCGGTGACCAGCGCGGTCGGCAGGTCGGCGAACGGGGTCCGGACGATGCTCACGGTGCTTCTCCTGTCGGGGCGGACTCGGGGGCGCCCGGCGACACCCCCGCGGTAGGAACGTAGTCGAGCCGCAGCGGCTCCCGCGCGAGACAGGCGCGCGTCGATGTGCCCGAACCAGCGGACGTCGTCGACCTCGGGGTAGTCCTCCCGCCAGTGCGACCCCCGGGTCTCCTGCCGCATCCGGGCGGTCTCGACGAGCACTGCGGCCACGGTCAGCAGGTTCGTCGCCTCCCACGACCTCGTGTCCGGCAGGTCGCCCGGCGTACTCCCGATCTCGGCGAGCCGGCGCTCGGCCTCGGCGAGACCGGCGTCGCAGCGCAGCACCCCGGCGTGCTCGGTCATCACGTGCTGGACGGCGGCGGTCGCCTCGGCGGGCACCAGCCCCGGCGTACGACGGTCGGCGGCAGGCTCCTGGGCCGGCGGGAGGTCGCGGATGACCGCGGCGGCGATCCGGCGGGAGAACACGAGGCCCTCGAGGAGGGAGTTCGAGGCGAGCCGGTTCGCGCCGTGCACGCCGGAGCAGGCCACCTCGCCGCACGCGTAGAGACCGGGGACGGTCGAGCGGCCGTCGAGGTCGGTGGCGACACCGCCCGAGGCGTAGTGGCAGGCGGGCGCGACCGGGATCAGGTCGGTGACCGGGTCGATCCCGTGGCGGCGGCACGACGCGAGGACCGTGGGGAAGCGCCTCTCCCACTTCTCGGCGCCGAAGTGGCGGGCGTCGAGCCACATGTGGGCGGTGCCGGTCTCGCGCATCCGCCGCATGATCGCCTTCGCCACGACGTCGCGGGGCGCGAGGTCGGCGAGCGGGTGGACGCCCTCCATGAAGCGGGCGCCCTCGTGGTCGACGAGGAACGCGCCCTCGCCGCGCACCGCCTCCGAGATCAGCGGCTGCTGGCCGTGGGACTCCTCCCCCAGCCACATCACGGTCGGGTGGAACTGCACGAACTCCGAGTCGCGGAGCACCGCTCCTGCCCGCAGGGCGAGGGCCATGCCGTCGCCGGTCGAGACGGAGGGGTTGGTGGTGGCCGAGAAGACCTGGCCCATGCCGCCGCTGGCGAGGACGACCGCGCGGCAGAGGACCGCCCCGACGCCGCTCTCCTCGCCCTCGCCCATCACGTGCAGGGTCACGCCGGCGACCGCGCCGTCCTCGGCGAGGAGTACGTCGACCGCGAGCGCGTGCTCGATGACGGTGATGTCCGGGGCGGCGGCGACGGCGGCCACGAGGGCGCGCTGGATCTCCGCACCTGTCGCGTCACCGCCGGCGTGCGCGATGCGGCGGCGCAGGTGGCCGCCCTCGCGGGTGAGGACGAGCTCGCCGTCCGCCGTCTGGTCGAAGTGGGTGCCGAGCGCGATCAGGTCGCGCACCGCGTCGGGGCCCTCGGTGACGAGCGTGCGGACCGCCTCCTCGTCGCAGAGGCCGGCCCCCGCGACGAGGGTGTCCTGCAGGTGCTGCTCGGGAGTGTCCTCCGGGCCGAGCGCCGCCGCGATACCGCCCTGCGCCCAGGTCGTGGAGCCGGCGGACAGCAGGTCCTTGGTGACCACCATGACGCGGCCGCCGTCGAGGCCGTCGCGGATCCTCAGCGCGGCGCTCAGGCCGGCGATGCCGGAGCCGATGACGACGACGTCGGCGTGCTCGGTCCAGCCTGCGGCCGGGGCCTCGAGGCGTTCGGGGAGCTGGAGACCCGCGACCACAGCCGTCTCTACCTGGCGCCGGAGTACGTCAGGTCGCCGCGCAGCAGGCCGCTGCCGGGGAGCGCCTCGGCCGGGTCGGCCCCGGTGCCGACCACCTTGTTGTCGGCGTCGACGAAGACCACGCTCGGCTTGTACTCGCGCGCCTCGGCGGTCTCCATCTGGCCGTAGGCGATCAGGATGACCAGGTCGCCGGGCTGCACGAGGCGGGCGGCGGCACCGTTGATGCCGATCACGCCGGACCCGCGCTCGCCCGCGATCGTGTAGGTCTCCAGGCGGGCGCCGTTGGTGATGTCGACGATGTGCACCAGCTCGCCGGGGAGCAGGTCGGCCGCGTCGAGCAGGTCCTCGTCGACGGTGACCGAGCCGACGTAGTGCAGGTCGGCCTGCGTCACGGTCGCGCGGTGGATCTTGCTCTTCATCATCGTGCGCAGCATCAGATGCTCCCTGCTCGGTCGCCCAGGGTCAGGGCGGTGTTGTCGATCAGTCGGGTGGTGCCGACGCGGGCCGCGACGAGCAGCCTGGCCTCGCCGGAGTCGGGAACGGGTCCCAGGTCGGGTGCGGTGAGCTCGAGGTAGTCGACGTCAACGCTCTCGGCCTCGGGCTCGTCGAGGACGGCTCGGGCAGCGGCGAGGACCGCTTCGGCGCCCTCGGGGCCCGCGCTGCGGCACCGGCCGCGCAGTGCGCGCGAGAGGGCGAGCGCCGCACGGCGCTCGTCGTCGTCGAGGTAGCGGTTGCGCGAGGAGAGGGCCAGGCCGTCGTGCTCGCGGACGGTCTCGACCCCGACCACCTCCACGCCCAGGCACAGGTCGGCGACCATGCGCCGGATGAGCACGAGCTGCTGGTAGTCCTTCTGGCCGAAGAACGCCAGGTCGGGCTGGACCAGCCCGAAGCAGCTTCGCGCACGACGGTCAGCACGCCGCGGAAGTGGGTCGGGCCGGCTCCGCCCCTCGAGGACGGCGGCCAGCGGACCGGGCTCGAGGGTCACCTGCGGCTCACCGCCCGGGTAGACCTCCTCGACGCTCGGCGCGAAGACCACGTCGACGCCCTGCGCGGCGCAGACCTCGAGGTCGGCGTCGAAGGTGCGGGGGTAGCGGTCGAGGTCCTCCCCCGGCGCGAACTGCATCGGGTTCACGAAGATCGAGACGACGACGGCGTCGGCCTCGCCCGTCCGCTCGCGCGCCGTGCGCATCAGCGCGGCGTGGCCGTCGTGCAGCGCGCCCATGGTGGGGACCAGTGCCACGCGTCCGCCTCGCGCGCGGACCTCGGAGAGCGCCTGCGCCAGCTCGGTGCGGGTGTTGGCGACACGCGGTCGTCCCACGGCGGGCGGGTGTACGCCGGCCGTGGTGCTCGTGCTCACGCGGTGGCCCGACGGTGCTCGGCCAGCGCCTCGTCGAGGATGCCGACGAGCTTGGCCGCCCGGATCGGCAGCAGCCGGCCGTCGAGCACGGCCCGGTCGGCCGTGGCACGGGCCATCGCGACGTACGACTCGAGCGTCGAGGGCGCGCTCTCGGCGATGTCGGCGAGGTGCGCGCGGACGGTGTTCACGTCACCGCGCACGATCGGCCCGGTGAGGGCGGCGTCGCCGTAGGACAGCGCGTTGTCGAGGGCGGCGTTGAGCAGGGGACGCAGCGTCGCGGCGGGGTCGTCGGCCCCGGACTCGCGCAGCAGGTCCATGGCCTGGGCGACCAGGGTGACGAGGTGGTTCGCGCCGTGGGCGAGGCCCGCGTGGTAGAGCGCGCGCTTCTCCTCCGGGACCCAGATCGGGCTGCCGCCGAGGTCGGCGACGAGGGACTTCGCGAGCGTCCTCGGTGTCCGCGGCGGCGGTGACGCCGAAGACGCAGCCCGACAGACGGGCCAGGTCGACGTCGGTGCCGGTGAAGGTCATCGCCGGGTGCATCGCGAGCACGTGGGCGCCGCGTGCGGCGGCGGGCTCGAGCGCGGCGAGGCCGTGCTTGCCGGACGTGTGGACGACGTACTGCCCGGACCGGATGGCGCCGGAGGCGCTGAGCATGTTCACGACGTTCTCGAGCATGTCGTCGGGAACCGTCAGGAGCAGCAGGTCGCAGGCCCGCGCCACGGCGGTCGGCTTGTCGACATGGACGCCGGGGAGCAGCGTCTCGATACGTGTGCGGGAAGCCGGAGACTCACCGGCGACGGCCACGATGTCGTGGCCCGCGGTGCGCAGGGCGGCCGCGAGAACGGCGCCGACACGACCGGCGCCCACAACCCCGATACGGGTCATCGAACTCACCTTTCGTTCCAGTCCCCGAATGCGGGGTACCGGACGTTTTGCTGGTGCTCGTGCACATCGAGCGTACGCCGGTGGTGCGCTCGGCGACACGTGGCCTCTGTCACACAGATACCCACCCAAAGGCCCCGCGTAACCTGGCCCGCATGACCGGCCCCACCCCTCTCGGCATGCCGCCGATGCCGCCGCCGACCAGCGACCCGCCGTGGAAGAACGCGTGGGACGCGGCCCTCTACGGCCCCGAGGGGTTCTTCCGTCGCGAGTCGCCGGTCGCGCACTTCCGGACCTCCGTGCACGCCTCGCCGCTCTTCGCCCAGGCCCTCGTGGCCCTCACCCGCCGGGCCGGCCTCGACACGATCGTCGACGTGGGAGCCGGCCGCGGCGAGCTGCTGGCCGAGGCGCACCGGATCGACCCGGCGCTGACCCTGCTCGGGGTCGAGGTGGCGGAGCGGCCCGTCGAGCTGCCCCGGCGCGGTCGACTGGACCCCGGCGCTTCCGGAGTCCGTCGACGGCCTGGTGGTCGCGAACGAGTGGCTCGACAACATCCCCTGCCACGTGGCCGAGGTCGACCCCTCGGGGGTGCCCCGGGTCGTGCACGTCGACCCGTCGACCGGGCGCGAGACGCTCGGGGCGGCGCTGACGGACCGGTCGGTCCCCTCGAGCCTGGCCGCGTGGTGCCGCCGGTGGTGGCCCCTCGACGGTGCCGCGCCGGGCACGCGAGCAGAGATCGGGACCACCCGCGACGAGGCGTGGGCCGACGTCGTGCGCCGGGTGACCCGGGGCCTCGCGGTGGCGGTCGACTACGGCCACACGGCACAGGCACGCCCGCCGTTCGGGTCGCTGCGCTCCTACCTGCGCGGCCAGGAGGTCGACGTACTCCCGGACGGGTCGCGCGACGTGACGGCGCACGTGGCCGTCGACGCCGTCGCGGAGCGTGTGGACGGTGTGGTCCTCCCGCAGCGCGAGGCCCTGCGCGCCCTGGGTGTCTCCGGTGCCCGGCCCGAGCTCGCCCTGGCCACCCGTGACCCGCAGGGGTACGTCCGCGCGCTCTCCCAGGCGGGCGAGGCCGCCGAGCTGACGGACGAGGCGGGGCTCGGCGGGTTCTCCTGGGTCGTCACCCGTCGCGGCGACGTCCCGTCGGTCGAGGAGCTCTTCCCCGGCTGACCGGCGCTGTCGTTCGCGTCCACATGGACGGGAACGCACCCGAACCCGTCGCGAACCTGTCGTTCGCGCGCACATGGACGGGAACGACGCCTGTCGCGTCGTCACGGCTGCCGACGGGCCCAGGCGGTCACCGCGACCTCGACCCCGAACAGTCGCCGGGCCTCGGCCGCGTCACGGCTCCGGGCCCGGACGGTCGTGGGACCGGGCGGGCTGTCCAGGTGCACGTCCGCGAGGCCGAGGCGCCGCTGGACGGGGCCCTGGGTGATGCGCACGGACTGGAGCCGCGCCTGGGGCGCTGCATGCGTACGACGGCTGAACCGACCCTCGCGGGAGACGACGAGGTGCTCGTCGGTGCCGACGCCGAGGAACCGGTAGCCGACCGGGTCGAGCCAGCGCGCCCGTGAAGGGACCGGCTTCACCTCGACGGCCTCCGGGTCGAGCCCCTGCAGCACGTGGCGGGCGAGGTCGTGGACGACGCGCCGGTCGCCGACGGGGAGCACCGTCGAGGGCGCGGGGCCGTCGTTGTCCATGCCGCTGCCGTAGCCCGCGATGGAGACGTCGAGGCGGGCCCAGCCGAGCCTGCGCCACAGGAACGGCTCGGTGACGACCACACCCTGCACTCGTGCCAGGGCGATGGTCTGCGAGCTGAGGTCGAACAGGCCCCGGCGGACCTGCATCCCGGCCGGGGTCTCGGCGACCGTGAAGCCGTAGTTGACCGAGAACCTCCGCCAGAGGGCGAAGCCGAAGCCGAGCAGCACCGGGACCATGGCCGAGAAGCCGAGCCACTGACCGCTGAACCCGAAGCCGGCGAGCACGGCCAGGGTCACGAGCACCAGCGTGATCGTCTCTCCCGGACAGCACGATCGACAGCAGCAGCGTGGAGAGGTCGACCTTCGCGATCGGACGCTCGTAGGGAGACGTTCCCACGGCCGACTGAGCAGCGTGCTCCGACGCGCGAGCCTGGAGGGACCCGGCCTCGCCCTCCTCGAGGTGTGTCGGCCCTCCGGCGGGCAGACCTCCGACCCCCGAGCCGACGGTCTCGCCCTCCGGCGTGAAGGCACCCGTCGGCGTCGGCCCGGCCCCTTCCGTTGGTCGAGCCTGTCGAGACCCGAGCTCGTCCCGCCGGGCGAGCAGGAGGTCCTTGAGCCGCCGCGCCTCGGACAGGGGGAGGTAGGCGAGGGATCCCTCACGCGAGCTCCCGCCCGCGACGTCCATCCGGAGCTCGGCGAGGCCGAGCAGCCGCGCGACGAAGGGCTGCACGATGTCGATCCCCTGCAGCCGGTCGATCCGGATCCGCCGCGACTGGCGGCTCAGCACGCCCGTGTCCACGCGCAGCTCGTCGGCCTCGATCCAGAACGTCGTGCGCAGCCACGACGCGGTGCCGTACGCCGCTCCTGCGAGCAGCAGCAACCCGAACAGCGTGGCCGTCGGCCCGAGCTCACCCCGCGTGACGTCGCGGACGACCGTCCACGCGGCAGCGACCAGCACGATGAAGCTCCGGACCAGCGGGGTCAGGGGCGAGAGCCGCTGCGGAGGCCGGTCGGTCACGGGCCGTTGTGTCACAGGCCGGCCGCCTGGGACTCCCCGAGGTCGGTGAGCCGGTCGCGCAGCCACGCCGCCTCGTCAGCGGGGAGGCCGGGGATCCGGGCGTTGGTGCGGGGGCTCGCGGTGTGGAGCCGCACGCTGGCGATGCCGTAGAGCTGCTCGAAGGGTCCCGCGGTGATGTCGACGAACTGCATCCGCCCGTAGGGCACGGCGACCAGCTCGCGGAACAGCGCCCCGTGCTTGATGTAGAGGTCCTCGTCGCGTTCGGCGTACCCCCAGGCCCTCGCGTTGCGGCCGATCAGCCACCAGCCGAAGCCCGCGAGCACCAGGAGTACGACGGCCAGGGCGACCGCCCAGCCCACGGACAGCTCGAACACCGTCGCGAGGACGGCGAGGCCGACGAGGACGACCGCGGCAGCCACCGTGAGCATCGTGCGGCGCATCCGGCGCAGCTGGGGCGAGACCGGGCGCCAGGCGTTGCCAGGAGGCGCGAAGAGGTCGTCCATCCGACCAGGCTAGCCATGACCCGGATGGCGCTGCGCGAGCCATGACCCAGGTGGGTGGTTCGTCCGACGATCGGGTCTCATGGCTCCCTCATCGGCCCATTGCACGATTTTCCGCACACATCGTGATCGGCGCGGGCCATTCTCATTCGGGTAAGTACCGAATCTGGGGGATATTTCATGGACCACTCGCGAAGGTCAGGCGACCGCCTCCGGGCACGCCGGTCAGCCGCGACGGTGGCCGTGGTGGGCCTCGTCGTCACGCTGCTTTCACCCACGGGGAGCGCGACGGCGGCCGGCGGAGACGGCGCGAGGTACGAGCGTGCCGTGGTGGCCCGGATCAACGAGGCCCGTGCCGCCGAGGGCCTGGGGCCGGTGCGCGTCGTGCCGTGTCCCGACGAGGTCGCGGAAGCCCGCGCCCGGACGATGCTGCGTACCCACCGCCTCGCCCGGGTCAGCTCCCGCACCATGAAGCAGGAGTGCAGCCGGCCGCTGAGGCTGAGCCGGTCGGCGATCACCTCGACGACCCCCACCGCGCTGGTCAGGGGCTGGCTCGAACAGCGCGAGTCGAGGTCGGTGCTCCTGGACCGGCGCGTCCGCTGGCTCGGCGTGGGCGCCCTCGCCGACCGCTCGCGTCGGTGGCACGTGAGCCTGCTGCTGGTCGGCAGGACTCAGACTTCCCAGCCGGTGCCGATTGAGGAGGCGGCACCGGCCGGGGAGGCCACTCTGACCTCGACCACGGACACGCTGTCCGCGGTCGAGGACCTCCGGGCGAAGATCTTCCGGGCGACGAACCGCCGCCGTGCGGCCCGTGACCTGCCGCTGCTCGCGGAGTCGCCGTGCGCGGCCGGCTTCGCCGTGCGGCACACCACTCGGATGGCCGAGGAGGGCGAGCTGGTGCACGCCGACCTCGACCGGCTGCGCGACAGGTGCGCCGTGCCGGGGGCTGCGGAGAACATCGCGGCGTTCAGGACCACGGCGCTGGACGCGAAGACCGTCCTGAAGGCGTGGATGGACTCCCCCACCCACCGGGCCAACATCCTCGACCCCGACCTCGACCACCTGGGCGTCGGCGTGGCCTTCGACGCCTCGTCGGGCCGGTGGTACACCACCCAGGACTTCCTCCGCGCCGACTGAGCCGTCGGCCTCCGCTCACGACGCGCCGACCCGTGCCACGATGGGGTCCGTGACCGGTCACCAGCACGAGCAGATCACCGTCGGCATGGGTGCGGGCGCGGCCGGGTTCGGCGGCCACGAGCGCGGCGGCGGCCCGGGCATGGCCACCCAGGACATGGTCCTCAACATCGGCCCGCAGCACCCCGCCACGCACGGCGTGCTCCGTCTCCGGCTCACCCTCGACGGCGAGCGGATCGTGCACTGCGAGCCGGTCGTCGGCTACATGCACCGCGGCGTCGAGAAGCTCTTCGAGGTGCGCGACTACCGCCAGATCATCGTCCTCGCGAACCGGCACGACTGGCTCTCGGCGTTCTCGAACGAGCTCGGCGTCGTGCTCGCGGTGGAGCGGATGCTCGGCATGGAGGTGCCCACCCGGGCGGTGTGGCTGAGGACCCTGCTCGCCGAGCTGAACCGGGTGCTCAACCACCTGATGTTCATGGGCTCCTACCCGATCGAGCTCGGCGCGATCACGCCGATGTTCTACGCCTTCCGCGAGCGGGAGACGATCCAGCAGGTGATGGAGGAGCTCTCCGGCGGCCGGATGCACTACATGTTCAACCGGGTCGGCGGGCTCAAGGAGGACATCCCGGCGGGCTGGCTGGACCGTTGCCTCGCGGCGGTCCGCGCGGTCCGCTCGCGGATGCCCCAGATCGAGGACCTGATCTACGGCAACGAGATCTTCCAGGCCCGCACCCAGAACATCGGGATCCTGTCGCGCGAGCTCGTCGACGCGTACGGCGTCTCGGGCCCCATCGCCCGGGCCTCCGGCGTGGACTTCGACCTGCGCCGCGACGAGCCGTACCTCGCCTACGACGAGCTCCTCGCCGACGGCGTCATGCAGGTGCCGACGCGACCCGAGGGCGACTGCTACGCGCGGTTCGGCCTCCTGCTCGACCAGGTCCAGGTGTCGCTCGACATCGCGGAGGCCTGCATCGACCGGCTGCGCTCGCTCGACCGCGGCCCCATCAACGTGCGCCTCCCCAAGATCCTCAAGGCCCCGGAGGGAGCGACGTACGCCTGGACCGAGAACCCCCTCGGCATCAACGGGTACTACCTGGTCTCGCGCGGCGAGAAGACCCCGTGGAGGATGAAGCTGCGGAGCGCCTCGTTCAACAACGTCGCGGTGCTTCCGGAGGTACTGACCGGCTGCGTCGTCGCCGACATGGTCGCGATACTAGGCTCGATGTTCTTCGTGGTGGGAGACATCGACAAGTAGGGAGCACAACGTGGCGGTCCGAGTGCAGCCCACGGCCCAGGTCGCGGACTCCGCGGCCATCGGCGACGGGACATCGGTGTGGGAGCTCGCCCAGATCCGTGAGAACGCGAGGCTCGGCACGGGCTGCGTCGTCGGCAGAGGTGCGTACGTCGGACCTGGCGTCGTCATGGGCGACAACGTGAAGCTCCAGAACTACGCCCTCGTCTACGAGCCGGCTGAGCTGGGCGACGGGGTGTTCATCGGGCCCGCGGTCGTGCTGACCAACGACGAGTACCCCCGCTCCGTCGACCCCGACGGCAAGCTCAAGCGCGGGGGCGACTGGGAGCCGGTGGGCGTGAAGATCGGAGATGGCGCCTCCATCGGGGCGCGGGCGGTCTGCATCGCGCCGGTCCGGATCGGCCGGTGGGCGATGGTCGCGGCCGGGGCGGTCGTGACCAAGGACGTCCACGACTTCGCCCTGATGGTCGGTGTCCCCGCGCGGCAGGTCGGCTGGGTCGGACGGGCCGGGCACCCGCTCGAGGAGGCCGACAGCGAGGGCACCTGGACCTGCCCCAAGACCGGCGCGATCTACCGCGAGGAGCGGGCACCCGACGGGTCGGTCCAGCTGACCGAGGTCTGACGCGCGAAGGGCACCGGCCCGGCGCCGTACGCGGGCCCGCAGCGCCATTCACCGGCGTGGCGGGGCTCCCGGCAGGACAATCAGGCTGTGGCCACGCGAGAAGTGCCTCTCCCTTCCGAGGAGCCGGCAGCCCCTGAGGAAGCGCTGCTCCCCGGCGTGATCGAGCAGTACCTCGTGACCTCGGTGCCCATCTGCGCATCCTCCGACAACATCGGCGAGGTCCGTGCGTCGATCCTGGGCACCACGTTCGGCTCGGTCGACGACGTCGCGGTCTGCGAGGAGCGGGAGGGAACGCTCACGCTCCTCGGGCTCATCCCGGCGGAGCGGCTGCTCGGCGCCCCGGACGCCGAGACGGCCTCAGCGCTCATGGACCCCGACCCGCCTGTGGTCACACCGGGCCTGAGCCAGGAGAAGGCGGCCTGGAAGGCCGTGCAGCACGGGGAGTCGAGCCTCGCCGTCGTCGACAGCGACGGACACTTCAGGGGCCTCGTGCCGCCTTCGCGCCTCCTCGGTGTACTGCTCCGGGAACACGACGAGGACCTGGCTCGCCTCGGTGGTTACCTGGCGTCGACGGCTTCGGCTCGCCACGCAACCGAGGAGGCACTCGGGCAGCGGCTGTGGCATCGGCTGCCGTGGCTCGTGCTCGGGCTTCTCGGCTCCGCTGTCGCGGCCTGGATCGTGCGCGGCTTCCAGGTCGAGCTCGAGACGGACCTCCGGCTCGCCTTCTTCGTCCCGGGCGTCGTGTACATGGCCGACGCCGTCGGCACGCAGACGGAGGCACTCGTGATCCGCGGACTCTCCGTTGGCGTCTCGATCAGGCGGGTCTTCCGGCTCGAGATCCTCACCGGGCTGGTCGTGGGCCTCGTCATCGGCGGCGTGGCCTTTCCGGCCGTCTGGCTCGCGTTCGGCTCGGTCGAGCTGGCCACCGCCGTCGCCCTGGCGCTGCTCGCCGCCTGCGCGATGGCCACCTTCGTGGCGATGTCGCTGCCCTGGCTGATGACCCGCGCCGGCCGGGACCCGGCGTTCGGCAGCGGGCCGCTCGCGACGGTCGTCCAGGACCTCCTGTCCCTGGTCATCTACTTCGCGGTCGCGGTGGCCCTCGTGGTCTGACGACGGCCTACCCCCGGACGCGCGTATGCCCCCGGCCCGGACCGGAGGCATACGCAGCTGGAGGAGTCGTGAGTTGTTCGGGGGCTCAGGGCTGCTTCGTCGTACCGGCGGTGCTGTGGTGGTCGTCGAGGTCGTCCGGCCTTGTCGGCGGAGTCGTCAGCGTCGGCGGCGTCGTCGGCGTCCTCGACGTCCGCGCGCTCGTCGTGGCCGCGGCTGTCGTCGCCCGCGTCCTCGGCAGCCTCGGCCTTCACCTCTGCTGCCTCCGTCGGCGTCGTCGGCCTCGTCGCCTCGTCGGCCTTCGTCGAGCCGGCCTGCTTGTGGTCGGCGTCGTCCGCGGTCTCGGAGGAGTCGTCACCGCCGTGCTCGCCGGCGTGGCTCTTCCCACCCGAGGCGAGCTCGGAGACGGCAGCGCCCTTGTCGACGCCCGTGAGCTCCTCGCTCTTCGCCAGCTCGGCGACGCTCTGGCCCTTGTCGGAGGCGTCCGGCAGCTCGTGGTCGGAGCCGGCGTCCTCGGACGCGCCGCGCTCCTCGGCGTGGCCCGCGGAGCGCTCGTCGGCGCCCGGGACGGTCACACCGACCTTGGAGAGCAGGTTGCTCGCGTGGTCCTGGGCGGCGCCGGGCAGAACGCCGGCAGTGGCGGCCCCGACACCCCCGGTGAGCAGGACCCCGGCGCCCAAGGCAGCCGCGAGGGCGGCCTTGGCCGAGGTGAGAGAAGACAGCATGGAAGACCTCCGAGTAGGCGAGTGAGACGCGCGGAAGGCTGCGAGAGCCTGCGCCTCACCCGGCAGGGGTCCGGGCTCGGTCGGGGCGGAGGCAGCCTCGAGCAACGACGTGAGCCGCTCGTCGAGGGCGGTGTCGTCGGACTGGCGTCGGTTCTGGTTCAACATCTCACTCACTTACCGATCCTCGTCCCGATCCCGTTACGTGCCGCCGTGCCCTGGTCTGATCCAGCCGCGTCCTGGTCTGACCCAGCCGCGTCCTGGTCTGACCCAGCCGGGGCTAGCATGTCCGCCAGCCGCTTCAGGCCTCGGTGCGCCGCTACGCGCACCGTGCCCGGCCGCTTGCCCAGGACCTCCGCGGTCCGAGAGACGTCCAGGCCCGCGACGTGCCGCAGGAGGACCGCCTCCGCCTGGTCCCGCGGCAACCGCTTGATCAGCGTCAGCGCCTCCTCCGTGGAGAACATCTCCTCCACGTGGGCCGCGACGTCGAACCCGTCGTCCCGCGACGCGAGCTCCTCGTCGCTCTCCACGGTGTCGGGCATGCGCGCGGCACGCCGCTGTGCGTCGTACAGCCGCGAACGCGCGATCGTGAACACCCACGCCCGCCAGCCGGTCTCGTCACCGTTGAAGCGGGCCAGGCCCTTCACCACGCTGACCCAGGTCTCGCTCGCCACGTCCTCGGCGAGACGGCCGCCGATGGTCGTGAGATAGCGCAGGAGCGCAGGCTGGATCGAGCGGAAGAGCTCTACGAAGCAGGACTCGTCACCGGCCTTCGCGCCGGCCAGGAGTTCCTCGAAGTCTGCAGCCACTGGTCACCGTCCCTCACCGCCGGCAGTGGCAAACGTGCCGACCCGGGACAATACCCCCAGGCAAAACGGCGGAAACCGGAGGGGCTTTACCTTGGCCCGTCCTGCCCGCGCTTGACGGCGTGAGGAACGGGTAAGCACCTCTAAACAGCTCGAGACGTTCGGGGGAGATCGTCGTGGAACCCATTGAACCGGCCTATGGCACCGCAACCCTTCTGCTGATCGCGGCGGCGGCCGTCGCGCTCCTGCTCTTCCTGATCATGAAGCTCCGGCTCCACGCCTTCGTGGCCCTGGTGCTGGTCAGCGTCGTGACTGCGCTCGCCGCCGGGTTCCCGCTGGGCGACATCCCCGACGTGCTCCTGTACGGGTTCGCCGACACCATCGGCTCCGTCGCGCTGCTCGTCGGGTTCGGAGTCATGCTCGGCCGGCTCCTCGAGGTGACCGGCGGCGCGCAGGTTCTGGCCGACACCCTGATCAACCGGTTCGGCGAGAAGCGGGCACCTGCAGCCCTGGGCGTCGCCGCCCTGCTCTTCGGGTTCCCGATCTTCTTCGACGCGGGCCTCGTCGTGTTCCTGCCGATCATCCTGACGGTCGCACGCCGCTTCGGCGGCTCGCTCCTGCTCTACGCGCTGCCCGCAGCCGGTGGGTTCGCCGCCATGCACGCCCTCGTGCCGCCGCACCCGGGGCCGGTGGCCGCGGCGGAGGCTCTCGACGCCGAGGTCGGTCTGACCCTCCTGGTGGGAGTCCCGGTCGCGGTCGTCTCCTGGTACGTCGGTTCGCTGCTCGTCTCGCGCTTCCTGGGCAGTCGCATCCACGTGGACATCCCGGACACGGTCTTCGGCCCCATGAACGGCGGCCGCGACGAGGAGCCGGGCGGGACCCGTGCCGACGACTCCGGGGACGGCGCCGGCGGGACCACCACCACGCGCGGCGACGGAAGCCCGGCCACGCAGGGAGACGGCGGTACGGCCACGGTGACGCGCCCTGCGCCGCCCGCCTTCGGCACGGTGCTGGCCATCCTGCTGCTCCCGATGGTCCTGATCTCGTTCGACACCGTGCTGGCCACGCTCATGACCGGCGGCTGGGTCGAGGAGGGCGCGACGTGGGCGGAGTTCCTGATGCTGCTCGGCAACACCACCGTCGCTCTGCTGATCACCGTGCTCGTCGCCATCGCGGTTCTCGGCCGTCGGGAGGGGTCCATGGCGGACGTCTCCCAGATCCTCGACCAGGCCCTCGGGCCGGTGTGCTCGATCATCCTGATCACCGGCGCCGGTGGCATGTTCGGCGGGGTCCTCGAGCTGAGCGGCATCGGAGCCGCCCTCAGCACCTCGCTCTCCGACCTCGGTATGTCGCTGATCCTGCAGGCGTTCGTGATCGCCACGCTGCTGCGCGTGGCTCAGGGATCGGCCACGGTGGCGCTGACCACTGCGGCGGGCCTTCTTGCGCCCGCGGCAGCCGCAGCGAACCTGGGCGACTTCCACCTCACACTGCTGGTTCTGGCCATCGCGGCCGGTGCCACGGTGCTCTCCCACGTCAACGACTCCGGGTTCTGGCTGGTCAGCCGCTTCTTCGGCATGGACGAGAAGACGACGCTGAAGACGTGGACCGTGATGGAGACGACGCTCGGCCTCTCCGCGTTCGTCATCAGCGCGGCGCTGTGGGTCGTGGTGTGACCGAGGAGGCGTCGTCCGGCGACACCCGCCACTTGGTCGTCATGGGGGTGGCAGGCTCCGGGAAGACGACGGTGGCCCGCCGGCTCGCGGACGAGCTGGGCTACGAGTTCGCCGAGGGTGACGACTTCCACCCCGAGAGCAACCGCAAGAAGATGTCCGCCGGCGAGCCCCTCACCGACGACGACCGGTGGCCGTGGCTCGAGTCGCTCGCGAAGTGGACTGCCGATGCAGCGGGCCGCCGGGCGGAGCACCGTGGTCGCCTGCTCGGCCTTGCGGAGGGCCTACCGGGACGTGCTGCGCCGCGCCGACCCCGGCACCTTCTTCGTCCACCTGCACGGCGAGGAGGACGTCCTCCGCTCGCGCATGGAGGGGCGGGACCACTTCATGCCCGTCGCCCTGCTGCGGTCGCAGCTCGACACCCTCGAACCTCTGGAGGAGGACGAGTCGGGCGTCACCCTCGACGTGACGGCGCCGGTCGACGACCTGTGCCGCGAGGCGGTGGCGGCGCTCCGCTCGGCCTAGCGGCAGGCGCGTGGGCGGCGGCGTCCGACGAGGGGATTCTCAGCGGGCTCTGAGGAGCTCCTCGAGGTCGCCGAAGACGCTCTCGGACACCGCGCGGGGGTCGGCGACGAGCAACGAGTCGCGCAGGTCTTCTCGGTGCGACCGCAGGTAGCGGACGACCGCTCGCGGGACGGATTGGGCGGCGACGGGTAGCAGCGGGCTTCGCCTGCGACCGCCGTAGGCGCCGGCGAGCAACGCGTCCACCGGCTCCGCGCCTGAGGCGAACACGGCGGATCGCGGCGCGGGGAAGAACTCCTTCGCCACCTCGACAGCGGTCAGGTAGTGGTTGGCGCCGAAGAGCTTCCGGTCGGGACGAAGGCCCGGAACCGCTCGGGCGGCCTCCGGACCGACTGCGAAGACAGCCGCGGGGCGGTGGTTCGCCAGGTACGTGCGCGTCACCTCGGGCATCGCGCCGCGGGTCAGGAGAACCGCTCCCCCCGACGCCCCTGCTGCCGCCGAGGCGGAGAGGGAGTGAGCAGCGCGCTTACCCGATGCCAGGACGAGCGTCCGTCGAGTCCCCGCCGGCCGACGACGGTCGATGAGCGCCGCGACCTTCACCGCCGTCGCGTACGTCGTCCGCCCGGCGACCCTGACGGGTTGGAGCCCCTGCTTCCGGATGGCCAGCGCGACCTTGCGGCTGAGCTGCTTGCGGCTGCCGACGAGGTAGACCTTCCTGCCCTCGGCCAGGGTGGCCAGCCCGCCTTGGGTCTCAAAGTGGAGCGCGTCACGCGGGTTCACGAGCAGCGGCCCGCGAACGGCGTTCGCCAATGGACCTGCGACCAGGATGCTCTGGAAGCTGCCCTCCGCGGCGATCACTGCCGCACGGGCACGAGGCAGCGGCCGACGGGACCGAGCCGGGAACGCCCACTCGGGGTCCTCTCCGCCGTTGTAGTAGGCGCCTCCCGAGCTGAAGTGCATTCTCGCGAGCTCGGCCGCACGCAGTCGCTGCCCCTTGTCGTCGGTCGCGGGCCTCTCCTTCCAGTAGCCCTTGACCCTGGTCAGGGGCGGGATCCAGAAGTTCGTGACCTCCGAGCCGAAGCGGACGGAGTCGACCCTCGCATCGGCGCCGGGACCGGCCTGCGAGAGCGCGTGGTTGAGCACGGTGCCCTCGGGGCAGGTCGCCTTCGCCTCGTCGAGGGTGCGCGGGGTGTCGGAGCCGGGAACCCACCACATGGCCTCTGCCGCCCTGAACCACGTCGACGGTCTGCCAGCCCTGCCCAGCCGTGGGGTAGGGGCCTGCGTAGACCATTCCGCCCTCGTAAGGACCTTCGACGGCTGTGCCGGCCGGGCAGTCGAAGGTGACGGAAGTACTTGGGTGCTTTCCCGGCTAGCACCTTGACGTCGAAGCCGCCGGCGTCGAAGTCGGCGAGCGGGGGCCCGACGGCGCGACTATGACCGTGGAAGTGCTCGAGGAGGATCTTGTCGTCAGTCCCGGGGGTGGCGATCCGCAGGCTCCCGTCGCCCCGCGCCTCGTCGCTCTCGTCCGGGAGAACCCGAGACACGGAGTCGAGCCCGTGCTGGAAATAGACGCACATCTCCCAGCCCGGCCTCATGCCGCAGCCGTTGATGTCGCTGGTGAAGAGGATGTCCTCACTCGCGGAGTTCGTGACCGTCGGGCTCGGCCGTCGGCGGCGGACGCGAGTCCGACCGACGTCAAGGCGCCGGCGAAAGCCAGTGCTCCTGCGACCGTCGCGGCGACCGCCGTGCCTCGTACGCGACTGGCGCATGCTCGTCCCCCGTTGTCCCAGTGGCCTTTGTCCGGATGACCCTATATCGGTGTCACCGGCCCGAGCGGCGTATCCGGCGGAGTACGGCGGAGGCGACCTCACGTGCCGGGACGGGCTCGACCCGGATCTCCAGGTCCTTGCCCTTCGCGGCCTTCGAGACGAAGACGCGGTGCGGTCGTCCGCGCTGCCAGAAGCGCGACGCGAACTCGTCCTTCGCCGCCGGCACGCGTACGTCGAACGGGCCGGCCTCGATCTCGCCGGTCAGCATCAGCCGCCACGGACCGTCGCCCGCTGCGGCGAGTGCGGCGAGGTCGACCGCCGCCGTCGTCACAGACCGCTCGCCGACCTGGGTCCTGGCCGGAGCGGTCATGCCCGGCGTGCTGGGGCCGGCGGAGGGACCCAGGAGCGGCCGCCGGGGCGGACTCGGCACCGACCGGCTCGACCCGGGCCGAGAACGCGGTCTCGGCGTCGGGCCCCACGACGGGGAGGACCACCTCGACCAGCAGCCGGCCGTCCTCGACGCTCACCGAGCGGGTACGAGCCAGCGTGCTCAACCTCCCGCCCACCCCGATCGGCGCCATCCGGAAGAGCCGGTCGGGCAGGTCGGAGGTGCGGAACCCGGGAAGCACGGCCAGCGCCTGCCGGTCCTCGAGGTGCACGACGTCGGGGGTCGGGTTGCCGTCCTTCACCAGCTCGGTGAGGAGCGCGAGGTCCTCCCGCGCGGCGGCCGAGACGCGCAGCCGCGCCGAGACGGGCAGCTCGTCGAGCATCGCGTCGCTCAGCCACTCGTCTGCCATCCGGCGTACCCCTGCGCACACGGCGCGCTGCGACGGCTCCGGCGACTCGAGCAGGTCCTGGCGCAGCAGCCGCGGGATCTCCCAGGCGAAGTGGCGGGTGAGGATCGTGTCGCGATGCTGCCCGGCCGGGACGAGGTCGACGACCGACTGCATCATCAGCCGGATGTTCTCGACGCGGTCCTCGTAGGGCGTCTTGTACGAGATGTTGCTGCGGTCCTCGCGCTGCACCGCGTAGTAGCAGGTGTAGTCGGCGAGCACCGAGATCCGTCGCGCGTGGACGCAGGCCGCGAGGGTGAACGGCTGGTCGCTGCCGAAGGGCATGTCCTCGCGGTAGCGCAGGCCGAGCCGCTCGACGAGGTCGCGGCGGAAGAGCTTGGTGTTGGCGATCGCCCAGCGCAGCTTCGGGCCGTACGGGTCGACGTCGACCTGGTTGCCGTCGTTGAACAGCCCCTGGTGCACGCCGCGGCCGTTGACGCCGACCATCTTGCCGACCACGACGTCGGACTCGTGCTCGTCGCCGAAGGCGACCATCCGCTCGAGCGCCTCGGGACCGAGGTAGTCGTCGGAGCCGAGGAAGTAGACCCAGCGGCCCGTGGCGACGTCGAGGGCCTTGTTGCTCGGCGACGCGGGCCCGCCGGAGTTCTCCTGGTGGATCACGCGGATGACGTCGGGATGCGCCGCGGCGTACTCGTCGAGGACCTTGCCGCTGTCGTCCGTCGACCCGTCGTCGACGGCGATGACCTCGAGCCGGTCGCGGCCGATGCTCTGCTCGAGCAGGGAGTCGAGGCACGTCGTGAGGTAGGGCATCGTGTTGTAGACCGCGATCACCACGGTCACGTCGGGAGTCGTCATGCAGTCCTTCCCGGAAGCCCCGCGGTTGCCTGCCCTCTGGGCGGGTTGATACTAACAAGTGCGCATCCGGCCGGGTCCCCGGCCACAGGCCTGCCCCCGACCCTCAGGAGACATCGCATGCCACCGGCGGAGAACGTCGCAGTGCTCCTCGCAGGCGGTGTCGGCGCCCGGGTCGGCCTCGACATCCCCAAGCAGCTGATCAAGATCGCCGGCCGCACGATCCTCGAGCACACGCTCGCCGCCTTCGAGTCGCACCCGTCGGTCGACGAGATCGTCATCATGATGGCGCCCGGCCACCTGGACGCGGTGCACGCGATCCTCCGCAGCGGGCAGTACCCGAAGGTCACGGCCATCCTCGAGGGCGCCGAGACCCGCAACGGCACCACGCTGCTCGCCCTCGAGCACCTCGGCGACCGCGACTGCAAGGTGCTCTTCCACGACGCCGTGCGTCCGCTCGTGACCCCGCGGATCATCAGCGAGTGCTTCGAGGCTCTCGACGAGTACGACGCGGTGGACGTCGCGATCCCGTCGGCCGACACGATCATCGAGGTCGACGAGCGCAACACGATCCGGGCCATCCCGCCGCGCGCCTCACTGCGTCGGGGCCAGACGCCCCAGGCGTTCCGCGCCTCGGTGATCAAGCGGGCCTACGACCTCGCCGGCGCGGACCGCGACTTCACGGCGACCGACGACTGCGGCGTCGTGCTGCGCTACCTCCCCGAGGTGCCGATCTGGGTCGTGCCGGGCGACGAGCGCAACATGAAGGTCACCGAGCCGATCGACGTGTACCTCGCCGACAAGCTCTTCCAGCTCACCACCCAGGACCTGCCGGTGCCGCGCACCGAGTCGGAGTACCGCGCCGCGCTCGCCGGCAAGACCGTCGTCGTCTTCGGCGGCAGCTACGGCATCGGCGCGGACGTCGCGAAGCTCGCGAGCGAGTACGGCGCCCAGGTGCACGCCTTCAGCCGGTCCAGCACCGGCACCCACGTCGAGCGCCGGGCGGATGTGGCCGATGCGCTGGCCGAGGTGCTCGCCGAGCGCGGGTCGGTCGACTTCGTCGTGAACACCGCCGGGGTCCTCCCCCGCGGCGACCTCGTCGAGTCGTCGGAGGAGACGATCTACTCCGCGACCGAGATCAACTACGTCGCGCCGATCCTGATCGCCCAGGAGTTCTTCCCCGCGCTCGCTTCGAGTGGGGGGAGCCTGCTGTTCTTCACCTCCAGCTCCTACACGCGCGGCCGCAGCGGCTACAGCCTCTACTCCTCCGCGAAGGCGGCCGTGGTGAACCTGACCCAGGCGCTCGCCGACGAGTGGGCAGCAGCGGGCGTGAAGGTGAACTGCCTGAACCCCGAGCGCACCCGCACCCCGATGCGGTCCAAGGCGTTCGGCGAGGAGCCCGCGGACACCCTGCTCGACTCGATGGCGGTGGCCCGCTCGGCCCTCGACATCCTGCTCAGCGGCGAGACCGGCCACATCGTCGACCTCCGCAAGACCGACCCTGGGGTCTGGACCCAGGAGTAGTCGCTCCGCCCCCGGACGTCATACATCCCGGTCGCTATAGGGCTCGCCTCGCATGACGTCCCACCGGACGTCATACATCTTGGTCGCTATAGCACGCGGAGCGTATGACGCCCCGCCGGAAGGCGCGTGACGACCGATCGCTCATCTGTCGCCTTCGGTGACGCAGAGAGGTAAAATTGTCTGACATTTCGTTCCTCGGGGGTCTCTTGTGCTTCACCGTCCAACCGTCTCGTCGCGCCTGCCCTGGGCGCGTCTCTCCTGCTCTCTCCGGTCCTCGTCGCGCCCGCAGCGCGCCGAGTCGGCCTGGACGCCACCGCAGGTGCTCGTCAAGGAAGCCGGGCTGACCGAGGGCATCGCAAGGCCGAGCCTGCTGCCGAGCGTCGACACGAACAGCGCCGGGAGGACCGTGGCCCTCTGGGCGTCGGAGGCGGGCGTGAAGGCGTCCTTCCGGTCACCGGGACGTTCGTGGACCCGCCCCACGGAGATCGGCTCCTTCGGCCCCGGGCGGTACTGGGACCCAGCCCAGCAGGTGGTGATGGACCCCGACGGCAACGTCACGGCGGTCTGGCAGCACGGCGGCGAGTGCTCGTGGAACGACGACCCGTCCAACCCCTACGACGAGTCCGATCTCGAGCTGCGTGCGTCGTACCGGCCGGCCGGGGGCACGTGGCAGAGCCAGAGGATCCCGGGAGCCTGGGGTGGCTGCGACTCCCGTGGCTACCACGACTCGGGCGGCCTCTCCCTCGCGGTGGACAAGACCGGAACGACCACCGCTGCCTGGCAGGGTGACGGCAAGCTCCTCGTGTCCCAGCACCGACCGGGTGGTCGATGGACAGCGCCGCTGAATGTCGGTGGCGTACACGTGAATGTCGGTGGCGTGCACGTCGACCCGCAGGTCGTGGCAACGCCGGACGGTGTCACCACGCTCCTTTGGAGGGACCAAGGGTTGTGGACCTCGACCAGCTCGACCGTCGGCCAGTGGAGCGAGCCGGCGCTGGTGCCGGGCACAGGTCCCGCCGGCTACGCGGGTTCCGTTGACGTCGACCCCGACGGCGATCTGACCGTCGCCTGGCGCACAGAGAGCGGCAGCGGGAGACGCCTTCGTCGAGGAGCTCTGGACCGTCACGAAGCCCCTCGGCCAGGACTGGCAGCAGCCGCAGAGGGCCGTGAGCACCACCGAAGGCTCCGACACTGACCAAGCGCTCACCTTCTTCGAGGTCGCCGGGGACGGGACCAGTGACTCGGTGGTCTGGTACCACGACGGTATCTTCGCCACCACCCGCAACGGCGACGGTCCGTGGGGAGAGCCGACCCAGATCTCAAGCGGAGTCACCAACACCACCATCCCGACGGTGGCAGCGACCCGCGCCGGCACGATGGTCGCCTGGGCGTCCCGGAGCGACAGGACGAACGACGTGCATGCGGTGTACCGCCCTGTCGGCGGCACCTGGTCCGAGCCCACGATGCTGGCCTCCCGCGACCGCAACAACTGGCTGCGGCACACCGCGGTCGGCCATCCGAACGGTTCGTTCACCGTCTTCTTCGGCCCCGATGAGAGCCCGATGGAGTTCACGGACTTCGTCGACGACTCAGTCGCCCCGAAGGTCCGGATGACCAAGCCTGGTCCACGCCCCGTGCTCGGCAGCCGGATGCGCGCGTCGTGGGCAGCGGTGGACAACCTGGCAGGCGTCCGCGACGTCGACGTACGGGTGCGTTCTGCCGGCCGCGACGGCCGCTTCTCGAGCTGGGCGACCTGGCTGAACGACACCACCGCGACGTCCGCACAGCGCCGGGTCGGTCCCGGTCGCACCTACTGCTTCTCCGCCCGCGCGCGGGACCAGGTCGGCAACGTCGGTCGCTGGAGTGCGCCGCGCTGCGCGGCCACTCCCGTGGACGACAGGGCCGCCCGCGCGACCTCGGGCTGGAGCGAGACGCGCAGTCGCGCGGCGTACCAGCGCACCCTGACCACGACGGACCGCCGCGGCGAACGCCTCGTGCTGCCCGGTGTCCGCGCCCGGCAGATCGGTCTGGTCGCCCGGACCTGCCCCGCGTGCGGGAAGGTGACGGTGCGCCACGGCGGCCGCCTTCTCGGGACCGTGGACCTGCGCTCGCGCACCGTCAGGAACAAGCGCGTGTTCGTGCTGAAGACCTACACCACGCCGCGTCTCGGCAAGGTGGTCGTTCGCGTCGTCAGCGGCGGCAAGCCGGTCCAGATCGACGGGTTCGTCGCCAAGAGGTGACCGGCCGCTACCGGGACGTCATGCGTTCCGGTCGCTCGATGACGCGCGGGCTCGGCGTTGGTCATGACGTCCGCGAAGAACGCCTGCACGACCCGCTCCGTCGCGTGGCCGTCCTGCCACCGCTGGTACGTCGCCAGGAACGTCTCGACCTCGTCGCGGTGCTCCGCCGCGAGCCGGTCGAGGTCCCGCAGCGCCTCGACGACCTCCCCCGCGTCCGACAGCAGCGGGCCGGGCGCCGTACTCCGGTAGTCGTAGAGGAACCCACGCACCGGGCCGGAGTACACGTCGAGGTCCGGCACCAGGAACACCATCGGCTTCCGGGTCAGCGCGAAGTCGAAGCGCAGCGACGAGTAGTCGAGCACCGCGGCGTCCGAGGCGAGGATCAGGTCGTTGATCTCCGGGTAGTCGGTGACGTCGATCAGCCGCCGGTGCGTCCCGAGCCGGTGGGCGCCGCGGGAGTGGAACCGGTGGCCGCGCATGAGGAAGACGTACTCCTCGCCGAGCGCCTCCGACGCGGTCTCGAGGTCGAGGTGCTCGGCGAGCTTCGCGGAGCGGTGGGCCGTGGCGAGGTGGTCCCGGAAGGTCGGCGCGTAGAGGACGACCTTCTGGTCGGGTGCGATGCCGAGCCGCTCCCGCGTCGTACGCCGGATCTCCTCGGCGCCCTCGGAGACGAGCACGTCGTCGCGGGGGTACCCCTGGTTGGCGATCGGGCCCGTCGTAGGCGTACTCGCGCCGGTAGTACTCGTCCATCTCCGGGGACGGGGTGAGGATCAGGTCCCACTTGCGCATCGTCCGGTCGAGCTCGGCCTCGATCCGCCGCTCGGGGAACCGCTTCGCGCGCCACTGCACGAGCCCCATCGACTTCGCCGGGTAGCCGTGGAAGGTCTGCAGGAACTTCTGCCCCGGCTGCTTCACGAACCACTTGTCGAACTCGATGTTGTTGACCAGGTACGTCGACCGCCCGAGCACGTCGTACCACTCGCGGGTCCGCATCACGACGGGCACCGCCCCCTCGGGCAGGTGCACGGAGTGGTCGGCGACGCCCCAGTAGAGGGTGAGGTGCGGGTAGTGGCGGTGCAGGTGCTCGTGGATCGCGCGGGCCGAGTCGGTCGCGGTCTGGCCGGTGTAGGCCTGCATGTAGACCGCGTTCGGGTCCAGCACGTGCTGCTTGGCGCGGTACTCCTCGTGGAGCAGCCGCTGCATCCGTGGGCCGGTCTCGTCCTCGGCCTGCGGCGCGGTCAGGTGCGCGACCAGCCGGTGACGGGGCGTCTGGCGCAGCCGGATCTTGAGCTTCTCGCCGAGCAGGTCGACCGGGGTGCGCGTGACGAGTTCGTCGGCTGTCTCGACCGCCTCGGTGGTCACGGCGTCCTCGCCGGAGCCGATCGTGACCTCGAACCGGTACATCCCGGTGGGCGTGGTGGTCTCGCCGAGCCCCCACTCGTCGCAGGTGGTCGGGATGCGAACCGTGGCCTCGCGTCCGGAGACTGCCTCCGCCGTGCCGGTCAGGGTCGCCCGTGCGTTGACCAGCGACAGGGACCACTCCGGGGGTACGACGCCGCGCCAGCCCATCGAGACGAGCACCACGTCCTGGCCCGACTCGTCCTGGGTGAGCCGGACGTCCTCGATCACCGGGCGGTGGGCGACCTCGTGGACGGCGGCCTGTCCCGCGCGGCCCCTGTGCCAGGCGAGCGAGCCGGCGTCGTCGCCGACCCAGGCGTCGGGCTCGTCGGCGGGGAAGGCGACGGCGTGACGGGTCCCGTCCGAGACGATCGCGCGCAGCTGCCACTCCGGGCCCTCGCCGTCGCGGTTGTCGAACCCGATGTCGGGGAGCGTGAGCTCGAAGCGGCCGTCCTCGACCGGGGCGTCCACGGAGCGACCGGGTCGGCCGAGCTCGACGGCCACCACGCCGCCGGTCCGGCGCGCACCGGGCGCCATCGCCGGCTCGCGCGAGCGTGCCTCGGACGGTCCGCCCCTCGACCTGCACCTCGGTGAGCACCAGCGCCGGCCGTGCGACCTCGATGACGACGCCGTCGCGCCCCTCGGCGCTCGGGCCCCAGAGCATGCCGCCGGAGATCCGGCGAGGCCGCTCGCCGAGGACGCCGTTGTGCTCCCGGTGGTTCACGGTGCCGCTGCGGGTGACGCCGCGGGTGGTCAGGCTGAGCTCGAGCGACCAGCGGGACGAGCCGAGCAGAGGGGCGGCCCGGACGAGCAGGCGGAAGCCCCCGTGGTCGTGGTCCTGGAAGCGCTCGCGGGCGAACCGGGTGACCTCGGCGTCAGGCGCGTGCTCCACCTCGACGTCCACCCGGTTGCCGGCCTCGTCGACCAGCACCGCGCTGAGCGACGGCGGCTCGGACGCATCACCGACGAGCTCCGCGTAGGCGAACAGGTCGAGCTGCAGGGTGTCCGCGTCGACCCAGCGCACCATGCGTAGCGACGCGACAAGCGGTGACTCGGCCTCGGTCAGTTCGA
This sequence comes from uncultured Actinomycetota bacterium, assembly GCA_963701425.1. Classification (GTDB taxonomy): domain Bacteria; phylum Actinomycetota; class Actinomycetes; order Propionibacteriales; family Nocardioidaceae; genus Nocardioides_C. The sequence continues at coordinate 36,514 of CAVPAG010000012.1, forward strand.
AGCACGCGTCAGGCGCAGCGACCTCGGCGTCCTGATAGGGCCAGACGGTGGCGTACACGCGTCCGTCGCGCACCTCGGTCGGGTGGCCCGGGCTCTCCCAGCGGCGGCGGTGCAGGAACTCCTCGAGCGTCTCGCGTCGCTGCTGCGAGACCAGCCACGTCTTGACGCGCGACTCCCAGCGCAGCCCGAGGAGGATGCGCCCTGCCCCGGAGATCAGGGGCGCGAGGCCGCGGCAGAGCGCCTCCCACTGCTCCGGCGTCGCCGACTCGACCCCGTCGACGTACCGGATGGCTTCGCCGTCGAGCAGCGCGGCCAGCCACGTCCGGCGTACCTCCGCGAGCTCGGCGGGCCGAAGCAGCCTGTCCGTCTCCGCGAGAGAGGCCAGCCACGGCTCCACGCCGTCCATCACGGTGAGCACCTGGCCGAACGGCAGCCCGGCCGCGGGGTCGGCCGCCTCGCTCACGAGGTCGGGGACCAGGTCGAAGGCGGCCGCCTCGACGTACGCGCGCACCACGACCCAGTCGAGCCCGGACGCCTCGGTGGCGGGGAGCTGCCCGACCAGGGAGTCCCAGAAGGTACGGCGGAAGAGCTTGTTGCCCCACGCCGTGTCGAGCACGGCCTCGGGGTACTCGCGGAGAGTCACGCCGGTGCGGTCGGGGTGGCGGGTGCTCTCGCCGGACTCGCCCTCCTGGTCGCGACCGCCGACGGCGAAGGCGGAGCCGCTGGCCTCGAGTCGTTCGACCAGGGCGCGCAGGCCGCCGGGCGCGAGGGTCTCGGAGGCCTCCAGGAAGATCAGGTAGTCACCGTCGGTCGCCGCCGCTGCGGCGTTGCGAGCCTCACCGAGCGTGGCGTGCGGGTGCCCCGGGCCGACGTGCACGACCTGTACGTCGACGTTGTCGGCCGCTCGCTCGATGCTGCCCAGGCAGGAGTCGAGGAGCTCGCGCTGATCGTCGGAGACCGTCACCACGACCGAGACCGTCGCGGCGCCGCGGGTCGCCTGCTTGACGCCCGACGGGAGGCGACGGAGACCTCGACGCAGCCGGTTGGCTGCCGATCCGGTCCACCGCATGGAAGTCCTCGTGGTCGGGGCTGGTGCGCTGCCGCATGCTACTCGGTGGCAGCGGCTCCGGGCTCAGGGTGTCAGAGGCTCTTGTCGTACTCCGCCAGGATCGCCCTCAGCCGCTCCTCGTCCCGCTGCTCGGCCGGCAGCAGGACCTCCGCGACCACGTCGACGATCTCGGCCAGCCGCTTGTTGAGCTGCCGTGCCTCCTGGAGCTCCTGCTCGACGACGGTCACCCTGCGGCGCAATGCGTCGATGTCCTTCTGGGCCTGCTTCCAGCGCGGTCCGGGACCCTGCCCCTGCGCCGGTGGGGGGCTCGGAGGAGCCTGCTTCCGCGTCAGCTTCCGGGTGAGCTTCCTCGTGAGGGACTTCATCTCTCAGCCTTCCAGTCGGGCGATGATGCGACACACGCGGGGGTCCTCGCTGCCGTAGACAGCGAGGCCGTGCCGGTTCTCGCAGTGCTCGATGCCGAACCCGTACGACTCCAGCTCCGAGCACACGAGCTCGGGCTGGACGAAGTGGCGGTAGTGCTCACCGAACTCGTGCTCGGTCGGCTCGGTGCGGAACTCGAGGTAGACCCGGCCCTTGCTGCGACTGAGGACGCTCCGGGCGAAGCGCCAGAGGTTCCGGCGGCCGGAGTCCTCGAGTGCGTGCACCAGGAACCTGGCGTAGACGGCGTCGACGTCGCGGTCCCGCGCGAGCAGCGCCCCGGCCGACAGCATCTGGCGTAGGTCGTAGAGGTCGAGCACCCGGAAGGACGCCGCCAACGCCTTCTCACTCGCACGGCGGGTGGCGTAGTTGACGGCGATGTGCGAGTAGTCGCACCCGAGGACATCTACGCCCTGCGACGCGAGCCAGAGCGAGTCGCGGCCGGTGCCCGACCCGATGTCCAGCAGCGACGTCGGCCGCGGCTCCCGCTCGAGGACCCACGGCGCGAACGAGGAGGGCTCGTCGGGCACCTTCGCCGCCTTGGTGGCGTAGAAGTCCTCCCAGTAGGCCCCGTGCAGACGCTCGCCCCCGAAGAGTCCCTGGAACCGGCGACGGAGCCACCGCGGCTTCTCGTACTTGAACGACGGGTCGGGAACTCGCCAGCCAGGACCGTACGTCGCCTCGAGCACCACCTCCGGCTTCGCCGGCGCGGGGACCTCATAGCCCTCGAGCTTCACGGTCGAGGTGGGCACGAGCGCATCACGCGACAGGGGCGCCGCCACGAAGCCGGTGATGTGGAACAGGTCGTCGAGGAAGAAGGCGCTGAAGACGTCGATGCCGATCCGTCGCCCGTCCTCGAGATAGGAGTAGACCTTGAAGGCGCCGCCCGTGCCACGGAAGGTCTCCCACCCGGCCTCCACGAACTCGCGCTCGATCTGCATCGACTCGAGGATGATGTCCACCGGGTGCGAGCCACGGGCGAGGTAGGCGATGTCGGCGTCGTTGTCGTGCCCGATGAGCCGTCCGTCGCGGACCGCCCCGAGCAGGTTGCCGAAGGCGAGGAAGGCGTCATGCCCTCGCCGGCCGAGGAAGTCCAGGGCCTCGACGATGGTGCTCACGACGTGTTGCCGCTCGTCGTCGGTGGCGTGGTCGAACATCGCCCGGGTCAGTCGGTTGTTCTTCGCCACCACCAGCGGTCTGCCGTCGTGGTCGACCACCTCGACGATCCCCTGGCCGTCCCCGAGGGTCACGGTGTCCCGGAAGAGCACCTCTGAGGTCTCGAGCGACCGCACCAGCAGGTCGGCCTTCCCGTTGAGGTGGGGCCGCAGGCGCTCGGGCCAGGCAACCAGCCGGTCCCCGTCCGTCTGCACGCGTCCGTCGCGCGTCGGTGCGAACGCCCAGATCCGCCGGCCGCCGATCTCGAGCTCCAGCCTGTCCTCGAGGTCCGCGGCGATCCGGATGCCCTGGTCGTCGATGCGCATGGGGGACGACGATAGCCGAGTCACACCCGCTCGCGCCGTGCCGGAGGACGCCGGATCATCATGGTCCGGCCGCGGCGGCATCATTCAGCCGCCGATGACGATCCGGCGGGTGCCCTCCCACTTCGCAGGGTCGGTGACCCGGCGGCCGTCGACGAGCACCTTCACACCCGCCAGGTCCTCGGCGGACAGGTCGGCGTACTCGGCGTGGTCGGTCTGGATGACCGCGGCGTCGACGTCCTCGCCCTGGTGCGGCGGGAGTCCCAGCTGCTCCAGCTCGGATGCGGAGTAGAGCGGGTCGGAGACGAACACCGTCGCCCCGCGACGCTGCAGCTCGGCCACGGTCGGGAAGACCCCGGAGAACGCGCTCTCCTTGACCCCGCCGCGGTAGGCGACGCCCAGCACGAGCACCCGAGCGCCGGAGAGGTCGCCGTAGCCCGCAGCCAGCAGGTCGACGGCGTACGACGGCATCCCGGCGTTGGCCTCACGCGCCGCACTCACCACGGTCGCGGCCGGGTCGTTCCACAGGTAGATCCGCGGGTAGATCGGGATGCAGTGGCCGCCCACGGCGATGCCCGGCCGGTGGATGTGGCTGTACGGCTGGGTGTTGCAGGCGTCGATCACCTTCATGATGTCGACGTCGATGGAGTCGGCGTAGCGCGCGAACTGGTTCGCGAGGCCGATGTTCACGTCGCGGTAGGTGGTCTCGGCGAGCTTGGCGAGCTCGGCCGCCTCCGCGGAGCCGAGGTCCCAGACCCCGTTCGGCTGGTCGAGGTCGGGGCGGTCGTCGAAGTCGAGCACCTGCTCGTAGAACCGCACGCCGTGCTCGGCGGACGCGTCGTCCACGCCGCCGACCAGCTTGGGGTACTTCCGCAGGTCCGCGAAGACCCGTCCGGTCAGCACCCGCTCCGGGCTGAACACCAGCGAGAAGTCCTTCCCAGGCTGCAAGCCCGAGCCCTCGGCGAGCATCGGCGCCCCAGCGGTTCCGCGTGGTCCCGACCGGCAGGGTGGTCTCGTAGCTCACCAGCGTCCCCGGCTTGAGCCCGGCCGCGACCGAGCGGGTGGCGGAGTCCATCGAGCGGAAGTCCGGCACGCCGTCGGCGTCCACGAACAGCGGTACGACGAGCACCACTGCCTCGGACTCGGCCACTGCAGAAGCCGTGTCCGTCGTGGCCCGCAGCCGGCCGTCCTTCACGGCGGCGGCGAGCTTCTCCGCGAGCTGGTGCTCTCCGGGGAACGGCTCCTCCCCCGCGTTGACCAGGTCCACGACGCGCTGGTCGAGGTCGGCACCGATCACGGTGTGCCCCTTGTCGGCGAACTGGACGGCCAGGGGCAGGCCGATCTTGCCGAGTGCGACAACGCAGATCTGCACTGTCAGGTCCTTCCAGAGGTTCGGTCGGTGAGGAGCGAGGCGTAGAGCTCGTCGAGGATCGCGGCCTGGGCCTCCCAGGTCCACTGCTCGAGGAGCGCAGGGTCGTCGTACACCTCGCGGTAGCGCTCGGGCTTCTCGAGCACCGTCCGTACGGCGGCGACGAAGGAGTCGAGGTTCTCGGCCTCGAACACCTCGCCCTGCCCGGTGGTCTGTGCCATGTGACCCATCGCCTTCACGTCGCTGACGACGAGCGGCAGGCGGGCGTGGGAGTACTCGAAGTACTTCGTGATCAGCGCGATCTCGTGGTTGGGCCAGTGGTGGATCGGGATCACGCCGACATCCGCGGTGGACAGGAACGGCACGACCTGGTCGAACGGCACGTAGGGCAGGAGCTTCACGCGGTCCTGCACACCGAGCTCACGAGCCCGCGCCACCAACGAGCGGACGTAGTCGGACTCGGGCTTCGCCACGACGAACGCGCACACCACGCCGGGCAGCTGCGGCAGCGCGTCCACCATGATGTGCAGTCCGCGCTGATGCGCCGCGGAGCCGCTGTAGACCATGATCGGCACGTCCGAACCGACGCCGAGAGCCTGCCGGATGGTCGGCTGGTGGGCGTCCTCGTGCGCCTGCGACGCGTAGGGCGTGTTGAGCACGACGGTCGGCCGCGCCCGGAGGTTGTGGGTCTCCTGGAGCAGCTCGCCGAGCTCCTCCGAGACCGTGACCACGGCATCGGCCGCCGCGGCGTACTCCCGCTCGTGCGCCATCTGGGCGATGTGCCACCGCGGGTGGTCGTCCCAGGGCTTGATGCCGGGGAGGAACTCGTGCGCGTCCCAGACCAGCTTCACGTCCCGGCCCTGCTCGCGTGCACGTACGACGGCCCGCGCGGCTACACCGAGCATCCGGAAGTCGTTCGCGTGGATCAGGTCGGGGCGGAGCCGGTCGATCTCGGGGCCGTACGCGAGCTCGTAGTCCCACAGGTGCGGGTCGAGCCGTCGCCAGGCGCGGTCACCCATGGTCTTCTGCCAGAACGCCGTCGTGAAGCGGTCGACGGGGCCGTCCATCGTCGCGCGACGCTCGCTGAGCTTCTCGGTCTGCGAGGCGCGGAGCTCGACCCACTTGCCCGCGAGGCCGGTGGCCGCGCGGGCCGGGAGGAGCTTGGCCTTCGCGGCAGCGGACGGCTTGTCCCCTCCGCCGGGGTGGTTCGCCGCGATGACCTTGACCCGTAGGTCGGCCTGGCGCGCCCGCACCGCCTGGCGGCGGCTCTCGGCGAGCCAGCCGATCGGGTACGCCAGCGGCGCCCGGAACCGCGCCCTGGACAGGTCGTTGGGGCGGCGGAGCAGCGGCATCGGCATGGAGATCAGGCGGACCTTCGCCTCGCCGATCTTCCACTTGCGCGGCGGCTTGTTCAGCCGCGCCTTGCCGATGCAGCGTGACGTCCCAGCCTGCCTCGGCCATGGACCGCGCCTGCTTCTGCACCCGCGAGTCACGCTCGACGTCGTTGTCGACGAGCATGACGACGCGTCCCTTGGCGGCGCCCGGCATCACTGTCCCTGGCCGACAGAGGCGGCGGTCGGTCGTACGTCGACCATGGTGCCCGACTCCGCCGACTGGAGGACCGCATCGGCGACGAGGACGGTCCGCATGCCCTGGCGCAGGGTCACGACGCCCTCCCCTGCCGCACCGGCCAGCACGGCGTCGCGGAAGTTCTCGTGCTCGACCTGCAGCGGCTCGCGCTTGGAGATCGCGAACCGGGTGCTGTCCCCCTCGGCGACGCCGCGGAAGGACCGCAGGGCCTCCCAGTCGGTCTCGACCGCGCCGTTGGCGTGGAAGGTGAGGTCGGCCGTCAGGGTGTCGGCGACGAAGCTGCCCTTGGTGCCGGTCACCATCGTGAACCGCTCCTTGAACGGGCTCAGCCAGTTCACGAGGTGGTTCACGATCGAACCGCTCTCGAGCTTGCCGGAGACGGCGACCATGTCCTCGTGCGGCCGGCCGCTCTTGTGGAAGGTCTGGGCGGCGACCGTGGCGTACTCCTGGCCGGTCACCCAGGCGGTCAGGTCGATGTCGTGGGTCGCGAGGTCCTTGACCACGCCGACATCGGCGATCCGGTGCGGGAAGGGCCCCTGGCGGCGGGTCTGCACCTGGTAGACCTCGCCGAGCTCGCCGGCCTCGAGGCGCGAGCGGAGGTTCTGGAGGGCGGGGTTGTAGCGCTCGATGTGCCCGACGCCCGCGACGAGGCCGCGCGACTCGAACGCCTCGACCAGCTTCTCGGCACCGGCCAGGGAGTCCGCGAGCGGCTTCTCGACGAGTGCGCCCACGCCCGCGTCGGCGAGCTCGAGGCCCACCTCGACGTGCAGCCCGGTCGGGCAGGCGACCACGGCGTAGTCGATGCCGCGATCGATGAGGTCGGAGACGGTGGAGACGATCTCGGCGCCGTGTCCGCGGCCGTGCGGGTCCCCGTCGGGATCCGCGATCGCGACGAGCTCGACGCCCTCCAGCCCGGCGAGGACGCGGGCATGGTGCCGGCCCATCGCGCCGAGGCCGATCAGGCCTGCGCGCAGCGTGCGGCTCATCCGGCTGCCACCTCGTTGACCGCGTCGATGATGCGGCCGAGGTCGGCGTCCGTGAGACCCGGGTAGACCGGCAGCGAGAGCACCTCGTCGGCGGCCTTCATCGTGACCGGCAGGTCCCAGTCGCGGTTCGGCGGCTGCTGGCCGGCGAGGTCGGTGAAGCCCGGCAGGTACGGCTTGAGCAGGTGGATCGGCGTCGGGTAGTACACCGCGCTGCCGATGCCACGCTCCTTCAGGCCGGCCAGCACGGCGTCGCGGCCGCCGCCGACGCCCTCGGGCACGCGGATCGTGTACTGGTGGTAGACGTGGCGGGCGCCCTCGGCCTCCGGGGGCGGCACGACGCCCTTGAGCCCGGCGGACAGCGCGGCGGCGTTCGCACGACGCTGCTCGGTCCAGCCGTCGAGCTTGCCGAGCTGGACCCGGCCGATCGCGGCTGCCACGTCGGTCAGGCGCATGTTCGCGCCGACGATCTCGTTGGCGTAGCGCTGCTCCATGCCCTGGTTGCGCAGGAGGCGGAGGTTGCGGGCCAGCGTCGCGTCGGACGTGGTGATCATGCCGCCCTCGAGGGAGTGCATGTTCTTCGTCGGGTAGAAGCTGAAGCAGCCGGCCGCGCCGAACGCACCGACCGGCGTGCCCTGCCAGGTCGCTGCATGCGCCTGGGCCGCGTCCTCGACGACCGCCAGCCCGTGCCGGTCGGCCAGCGCCTGGATCGCGGTCATGTCGGCCGGGTGGCCGTACAGGTGCACGGGCATGATCGCGGCGGTCTTCGGCCCGATCGCGGCGGCGACCGCGTCGGGGTCGACCGTGAAGTAGTCGGGCTCGATGTCGACGAACACCGGCTCGCCGCCTGCGAGGCGCACGGCGTTGGCGGTGGCGGCGAAGGAGAACGAGGGGACGATCACCTCGTCGCCCGGCTTGATGCCGACGGCGATCAGCGCGAGGTGGAGGGCCGACGTACCGGAGTTGACCGCCACGCAGTGCCGACCGTCGACGAGGGCGGAGAACTCCTCCTCGAAGCCGGCGACCTCGGGGCCTTGGACGACCATGCCCCTGCGGAGCACACCGACCGCGGCGTCGATCTCGTCCTCACCGATGACCGGCCGGGCCGGGGCGATGAAGTCCTGGTCAGACAAGAGAGCTCCTCGAGGCAGCGGGCACAGCGTCCGATGCTACCAAGAGCGATGCCGATAGCCTTCCGCGCATGAGAGTGATGAGCATCGTCGGAGCGCGGCCACAGCTCGTCAAGCTGGCAGCGATCGCGGCCGCCTTCGCCGGCACCCAGCACGAGCACGTCATCGTGCACACCGGTCAGCACTACGACGCCGTCTTTCCGACGTCTTCTTCACCGGCCTCGGCATCCCCGACCCGGACGTCCACCTCGGCGTCGGGTCCGGCAGCCACGGCGTCCAGACCGGTGCGGTGCTCAGCGGGCTCGACCCGGTCCTCGACGAGCACCGACCCGACTGGGTGCTCGTCTACGGCGACACCAACTCCACCGCTCGCCGGCGCGCTGTCCGCGGTGAAGCTGCACCTCCCGGTGGCACACCTCGAGGCCGGACTGCGCTCCTTCAACCGACGCATGCCCGAGGAGCACAACCGGGTCCTCACCGACCACGCCGCCGACCTGCTGCTCGCCCCGACCGAGGAGGCGCATGCGCCACCTCGCCGCGGAGGGCCTGGCCGACCGGTCGGTCCTCGTCGGCGACGTGATGGTCGACGTCTGCTGGCAGGTCCGTGACGCCGTGCTCGACCGGGGACCACCCCGCGTCCGCCGCTGCCTGACGGGATCGACGCCGGCGAAGCCGTACCTCGTGGCCACGCTGCACCGGCCGGACAACACCGACGACCCGGAGCGTCTTGGCGGCGAATGATCGAGGCGCTCTCGCGGCTGCCCGTCCAGGTCGCGCTGCTCGCCCACCCGCGCCTGGTCGCCCGGGCCAGCCAGTTCGGCATCGAGCTGAACCAGGGTGCGATCCGGGCCGGTCACCCGCTGCCGTACGCCGACCTGGTCGGCGCGGTCATCGGCTCGGCCGGCGTCGTCACCGACTCGGGCGGCCTCCAGAAGGAGGCGTACCTCCTCGGCCGTGCCGTGCACGACCCTGCGTGCGGAGACCGAGTGGGTCGAGACCCTGGAGGGCGGCTGGAACGTCCTCGTGCCCCGGCCCGTACGAGGCCGGAACCGAGGAGTGGGCCGCGATCGCCACCCGGCACGCCCCCGAGTCCGAGCGACCGCCGTACTACGGCACGCGGCGACGCCGGGAAGCAGGCGGTCGAAGCCCTGGCGACGGCGGGTCGTCCCACCTGAGGCAGTTGGTAGCGTTTGCGCGTCATCCCCCAGGAAGGTGCATGCCATGACCGTCGATGCTGCCGGCGCACAGGTCGAGCCACGCGGACGCATCGTCATGCTCGTGGACAACGGGGTGCGCAACGACTCACGGGTGCGCAAGCAGGCTCAGTCCGCCGCCGAGATGGGCTGGGACGTCTTCCTCATCGGCAAGTCCCCCACGAACAAGGTCGAGCGCTTCAAGCTCGGTGACGCGAAGGTGCGCCTGCTGCCCGTGCCGAGCGTGCTCGGGAAGCGCCGCTACCAGATGCGGAGCGGCATCCGCCGCGGATCTCTGAGCTACCCGACCCGTCGCCTCGCGCAGTACCGAGAGCGCGAGGCCGAGGTGCGGCTGTACGACGCGCGCATCCGCCGGATGGCACTCAAGCAGGCTGCTGCGGAGGGAGAGGCGGGTCTCGGCACCAGAGTGGGCCTGGGGCTCACCAAGCTGGCGATCGCGCGAGGCCTTGCCGAGGCTCGGTGGGTCTCCATGCGTTCCCGCGCCACCGAACATGACGCGACCGACGCGCGGGTCAGCGCATCACCCCGTGGGCAGCGCAAGGCCAAGGCACTCGAGAAGAGCATGGGTTCTCGGGCCTGGCGCGTCCTCGACCCGCACCTGTGGGACTTCGAGCTCGCTTACAAGGACATGATCGACAGGCTCCAGCCGGACATCATCCACGCCAACGACTTCGCGATGGTCGGCGTGGGGGCGCGAGCGGTGGTCCGGGCCAGGGACGAAGGCCGGCAGGTCAAGCTCGTCTACGACGCCCACGAGTTCGTGCCCGGTATCAGCCGGCCCTCCGCGCACCCCTGGTGGCTGCCTGCTCAGGTCGCCTACGAGCGGGAGTACATCCACGACGCGGACGCCGTCGTGACCGTCTCGGAGACCCTGGCCGACATGCTCCAGGAGTCACACAACCTCCCCGAGCGACCCACCGTGGTGCTCAACGCGCCGCAGGTCGGCGAGTCCTCGCTCGAAGCGGACGCACCGCGGCTGCGCGAGCTGTGTGGCATCGAGGCCGAGACCCCCCTGCTCGTCTACAGCGGCGGCATGGCTCCTCAGCGCGGCGTGCAGATCATGGTCGAGGCGCTGCCACAGTTGCCCGCTGTGCACGTCGCGTACATCATCGCCACACCCGACAGCGCGTTCGTCCAGGAACTCATGCAGCACGCAAAGGAGCTGCGGGGTGCGCGACCGCGTCCACCTGCTCCCCTACGTCGCGCCCGAGCATGTTGTGGAGTACGTCTCCGCGGCTGACATCGGCGTCCACCCGACGCACCATCACGTGAACCACGAGATCTCGCTCGCGACCAAGTTCTTCGAGTACTCCCACGCGCGCCTGCCCATCGTCGTGAGCGACGTGAAGACGATGGCGGACATGGTCCGGCGCTCAGGTCAGGGTGAGGTCTTCAAGGCAGAGGATCTCGACGACTACGTCCGCGCGATCAAGGCGGTGCTCGCGCGATCCGGAGCGGTACCGCTCCGCCTACGACAAGCCCGGCGTGTTGGAGGACTGGACCTGGCGGAAGCAGGCCGAGATCCTCGACGGGGTCTACGAGATGCTGCTCCAGGATCTCCGTAAGCGACGTACCTGACAGGTCGCCGCTTCGGGACTCAGCCCAGCGGCCTGAAGAGCTCGTCGAAGCGATGCTTCACGACGTCCCAGTCCCACTCCCGCAGGGCATGATCAGACACGGTGGCACCCAGGCGGCGCCACACGTCGACGTCTGCGGTCGTGGCGAGGATCCGCTCGACCGCCTCCCCCGGTGTCTCCACGACCCAGTCGGCGGGGAAGAGCGTGCGAGCGCCGTTCGGCCGACCGGCGAAGAACGGCCAGTCCCTCACGACGGGTACGGCGCCGCTGGCGGCGCCCTCGACGACGCCGGCGTGGAAGCTCTCGCGCACGGAGGAGCTCAGGATGACGCCCATCTCCGTCAGCACACCCGGGACGTCGTCGGTGTGGCCGTGGCGGCGAACGGCGCCCTGACGTTCGAGGTCCTCCAGCAGGGGGAGCATCCGGTCGCCGTAGGCCTCGGCTGTCTCGCTGAAATCGCGCCGGAACTCTGCCCCGAACAGATGGAGTGTGTACCGGTCGTCGTGCTTGCGCAGCTTCTCGATGACGTCGAGAGCCCACAGCGGGTCCTTGGCGACGTGGCCCCAGCCGATCAAGGCCAGGTTGAACCGCGCGCTGTCCGCCTTCGGCCGCACGAATCGCTTGAGCTCCGAGCGCGTTCGGGATCACGTGCAGCCTCGGCGCATCCGGACCTCGAAGACCCGGGATCACCGCCGTGGCGAGATCACGCAGGTGCTCGCTGACGAAGACCACGTCGTCGACCCGGCTGAAGTCCACCAGGTGGGGCCAGGGCGTGAAGGCCTCCTGGCTGTGAAGCCGGACCACCACACGCGCGCTTCCGGGGTCGAGAAGCGTGAGGAAGACGGCCTGGTGGAGGCACCACTCGACGAAGACGACGTCGGCCCAGTCGAGGTGTGGCTTGACCCTGCGCTCGAGGACGCCGCGCAGCTCGGGACGATCACCCAGGATCTGCTCGGCCAGGCGTCCGAGGTCACCGGCGAAGCGGTTGAGCCGCGGGAACTCCGCGAGGTCGAGGAAGCGCTGTTCCACGTCCGGTTGCGACTCGAGGTACTCACGGATCTCGCGCAGGAAGTTGGCATTCTTCCTCGTCACGACCAGCGCACGAGCGGGACGGTCGCCGCGAGACCTTCCGTCGGCAGAACTGCTGCGCCCACGGGGCGTGCCGAGCCGGCGCACGGCGGAGCTGTCATGCCACGGCCCGAGGTACTTCCTCAGGACTCTCGGCGATCGGAGACGACAGACCGTCGAAGTGCAGCGAACGGTCGAAGCAGGCGGCAGCGGCCTCGGCGAAGAGTCGCGCAGCTTCTGTCGTCTCCGCCTCAGCCGCCTTGGCATCGGCGGCGCTCAGCGTCGCTGCGTAGACGCGCGCGTCAGGGCTTGCTGATGTCATCGGTACCTTCGAGCGGTTGATCGGACCGCCCTACGGTACTGACCGACCGCCTACTCGCATCGAGCGGTCGACGCGCTGTCCTGCAGCACCATCGCGCCGCCGAGCAGGACACGCTCGCTCGGCGCGAGCTTGTCCGCGACGTCGGCGACCGCGGCGGGCATGCAGTCCTGCGTCGTGAGCAGCAGCGGAGCGCCGTTGAAGGCCGCCGCGGGCACCCCCGCGAGGGCGTCCGGGAAGTCGGTACCGGCAGCGAAGAAGGCGAACTCCGAGCTCGTCCAGCCCGCGCCGACGATCGCCGCCGAGGTCGCGTAGCGGTTTTGCCCGGACAGCCGCGACACCGCCGCGTTCGGCACGGCCTGGGCGATCTGGTTCCGCACTGTCCTCTTCAGAGCGGCGATTCCGCCGAGGAGGACGACGCGTGCGGGTTGAGGCGGATCAGCTCCTGCTTCACCGAGGTCGGCAGGTTCTCGGTGTCCGACAGCAGGATCGGCGCCCGGTCGCGTGCCGCGAGGGCGCCTCCGGACAGGGCGTCGGGGTAGTCGGTCCCCGAGGCGACGTAGACCACGTCGGAGCGCGACCAGAGCTTCCGGCTGATCGCGACGCCGGTCGCGTAACGGTCACGCCCGGCGAGCCGGATCACCCGGTCGGCGTACGTCGATGCCTGGGACGCCACCTTCGCAGACAGCGCGGTCTCGCCGCCCAGGATGTAGATGCTGCTGGGCGCGAGGCGCTCGAGCTCGGCGACGGTCTCGGACGGGAGGCCGTCCTTCTGCGCCAAGAGGATCGGCGAGGACTTGCCTGCGGCAGCGGGTCCACCGGAGAGGGCGTCGGGATAGGTCTCACCTGAGGACAAGAAGACCGCGCCGTTCGTCGCGCTGAAGGTGCGCTCGGAGATGGTGGCCGCGGTAGCGTAGCGGCTGCCACCGGCCATGCGGCTCATCCTCGGCGGAGCAGGCTCTTCCGTCGGGTCTTCCTCGGGTACGGGCTCTTCCGTGGGCGGCGGCTCCTCGGACGTGCCACCGGCGGCTTCGATGCGGGCCTGCACCTCGTCGCGCATGCCACCGTTGAGCCACTCGTACCCGTACTTGCCAGGGCACGCCGTCGCTGTTGCAGGGCGGATGCCCGACGTGTAGATGTCGCGGTGACCGGAGATGATGTCGATCTCCACGCCGTCGATGACGGTCTTGCCGATCGCCGGCAGTCCGAAGTACGACAGCCGCCACGCGGTCAGGTCGAGGACGGACTCTTTCATCGGCTCCGTCAGGGGCGCCGTCTCGTAGTTGCCCATCATCGAGATGCCGGTCGTGTAGAGGTTCGCCTCCCAGTTCCCGGCGTGAGCCCCGCGGACCTGATTGTCCTGGCCACCGCGACGGCCGGCGTAGATGACGCCGTACGCGTCGACGAGGAAGTTGTAGCCGATGTCGCACCAGCCGAGGGAGCGCGTGTGGTACAGGTGAATGCCCCGCACGATGCCCGGCGCCTCCTCGGGCGTGTACCCGTTCGCGCCCGCGGTGTGGTGCAGGACGACGCCCTTCGCGCTCGGCGCCGTGACCGGGGCCGAGCACTCGGACTCGTAGGTCCGGTCGACTCCCCACTCCGACCGCATCAGGATCGCCGGCTTCGGAGCCACTCCCGTGGTGGTAGCCGTCGGCTCGGGCGTCGTGGTGGTGTCCGTCGTGGGCGGGTCACCGGCGGCTGTGGTGTCGGCTGTCGCGGCGGTGGTGGAACCCATCGCGCCGCCAGTGGCGACGGTCGTGATGCCCTGATCGCCGGTCGTGCGGGCCAGCGCCGGAGCCGACCTGAAGCCAGCAGGCTCTGCTGAGCCCCGTGCCGCCGTCGATCAACGCGACCTGCACGTCCTCGGGGGCGTCATGAGCAGACAGCAGGCGCACGGCGACGCCGTCCGACTCACCCACCCACGTGGGGTTCGTACCGGCTCGGGTGGCCGCACTCTCGCCCTTCTGGATGTCCTCGATCTCGAGGTCCTCCCAGGAGGTCCATTCTTCGCCTGTGCGGGTCCGGACCTGGACGACGAGGTCCTTCGCGGCCGTCCCGCGCTCCCAGGTGACCCCCAGGAGGCCGTACTCCTGCGCGCGCGTGCTCTCGAGCTCGGCCACGACACGTGGCGGCAGGCCGGCCGCGCGGAACCGGCGCCGTTCGTCGGCCGAGGTAGCCGCCGAACCCGCCTCGGGAACCCTGCGCGTGACGAGCGAGGTCTCCGGGTCTGCCGACACCCCCCGGGCAGCGGTCGCGGTCGCTTCCGCGGGATCGTCCTGCCACTCCCGCAGTTCTTCGAGCGGGCCTGTCCCTGCGACGGCCAGGGCGAGTACGACGAGGCGCACCGCCGCTCGGCGGGATGACGGGAGGAGACCAGAGAGCATGAGCGAGACGTCCAATGTGTCGGGAGTGGCCGATGTGACGGACTAGACCATTGTGTGACGACTTCTGTCATGTGTCCATCGGAGCGAGGCCCCTGGGCCCGACCTGGGCCCAATCGAACAGCGCGGAGCCCCGGCCCACCGAAGTGGGCCGGGGCTCCGAGAGGATCCAGCTAGCTGATACTCAGCTCTCGTCCTCGATGGCGGTGCCGTCTTCGCTGACCTTGACGGCCTCGTCGAACTCGTTGACCTTGATCATGGCCTCGAGGTCGTACGCGGCCTCGTCGTTGGTCCAGTCCTTGACGTGGGGCTTGTTGTTGGCGAAGTAGTTGCCCTCGACCTTGGCGCCCTTGGCGCCGAGGCCGATGCCCTCGTCGTTGTTGATGAACTTGTTGTTCGTGATCGTCGAGGCGACGTCGTTGGCGCTACCGGCCATGTTGCCGCGGAACTCGTTGGAGTCGATCAGGAACTCCGCGGTCGGGTTGGCGTAGACGCCCTGACGCAGGTCGCGGAACGTGTTGCCCTTGATCTCGGCAACCTCGTCCTCGCCGCCGATCTCGTTGATCACGCCGGCGCCGCTGGTGCCGTCGGCACCCTCCACGGTGTTGCCGGAGAGGACGATGCCCTCGGCGTTGTTGAGGTAGACGCCAGCGACCTGGCCGCCGACGTCGCCCGGCTTGATGGTGAAGCCGTCGATCGTGACGTCATCCGCGCCCTGGATGACGACCGGCGCGGTGGTGGCCGCGCCGTCCTCGGCCTTGATCGTCAGGTCGCTCTTGGTGACGCGGAAGCCGCTGTTCTCGGCACCGAAGACGGTGATCGTGTCACCCTTCTCCGCCTCGTCGATCGCAGCCTGAACGTCGTTGTAGAGCTCACCGGTGCGCGTGTTCTGCGCGCCGGAGCCGAGGACGGCCTTCTCCATCGCCGTCTCGACGGACGCGGCCAGCGCGCTCTCGCCACCGAAGATGATGCCGTTCTTGAGGGTGTCCCCGTGCTTGTCGAGGAACGCCAGAACAGCCTCGCCCGCGTCGGTGTTGGTGCTCGTGATCAGCAGCGGACGCTTCTCCTTGCCGGTCACCGGCGCACCGCTGAGAGCGTCGGCACCGTCACCCTGGACGCGACCAGAGGCCACGTTCACCGCGGCGTCGCTGAAGTTGAAGTTCTTGAGCGCGTACTCCGCGAACTTCGCCGAGGTGTCAGCGCGGTTGGCACCGTCGATGCGCTCGACCAGCTCGATGCCCTTGCTCTCCAGCTCCTTGACGACAGCGTCGCTCACGGCGTTCTTTCCGCCGAGGACGACAACCTTGTTGATGCCGGCCTGCTTCAGCTCGGCCACGATGTTGTCCGGGGCGTCGTCCGGAAGCGTGATCGCCAGCGGCATCTTCTCCGCGAACGCAGCCGGTCCACCGCCAAGCGCGTCCGGGAAGTTCATGCCGGTCGCGAGCAGCGCGGTGTCGCCCTGCGCCTCGTCGCCCTCGGCGATCACGGCGGAAGCCGTCGCGAAGCGGTCGTTGCCCGCGATCCGGCGTACGGAGTAGGTGCCCTTGAGCGACTTCTCCTGCTCCTCGCTGACGGACATCGGCCCGCCGACGATGATCACGTTCTTGGCGCCGCTGTCAGCGATCGCCTTCTTGATCTCTTCAGGCGTCTCGTTCTGCTGCGTCAGCAGCACCGGGGCGTTCTTGAGACCGGCGAGGTAGTTCGCGGTCAGCGCGTCGGGGTACCGCCCCGGCTCACCGCTGGCGAGGATCACCGTGTCTGCGGCGCCGAACGCCTCCGCGGCCTTCGCCGAGGTGGCGTAGCGGTTCGGCCCCTCGATGCGGCTGAAGTCGAAGTCGGCTTCCGCTGATGCCGAGCTGGCCGTCACCACGGACCCTCCAAGAACGAGGGACGTCGCCATCGTGGCCAGGCCGACGCGGCGAAGGTTGGTGGTTGGCATGCTCAAGATGTCTCCTCCTGAGATTGGGGTTTCCTTGCAGGGAGGGAATCTCACCCCCGAGATCGGCGCCGCCATACCGGGCGTACGCCGTATAACGGGACGCTACCCACGTCTACGCCTCATATGCATCAGCAAAGCAACTAATCGGGCTCTCGTGACACCGAAGCCAGCACGCAGTGCCAGACGGCAGGAGCAGAGTGCTCCACGACGCCAGGCAGGAATTAGCCGTATCGACCGGCGAACGGCGAGCGATAGCGCGCGCCGGCGCCAATCTCGACCAGAGCGAACCGCCTGCGCGCTGTACGCCGAGCGCTGTGACGCATCGTCGGTCGATCGCGCGATCCCTGGTCAGCCGAGGCCGTCAGAGTCCTGATGCACCAGTCCGATCCACTCCTGCGTCCGATCGACACCGGACGAATGGCCGGCAGGCATCACCACGCCGGAGCTGCTACCCGGACATGTTCCGCGTCTTCGCGGTGCGTGTGAGCGTCCCAGCGGAGCCTGGAAGCCGGAAGCCGTTGCCGGGGCTCGATGCATCCGGGAGCTCACTTGCGGGTGACTGGCCCACGCGACGGCCAGTCGTGCGTGACGCGCCGTCAGGTCGCCATCGGCGTCCGGCACCGGGACCGCCGTCAGGTGACCAGACTCGATGCACCGTCACGGACCCCGCACGTCGGCCTCCGGCCGTCAGCGTGTGCTCGTCCAGGTCCACGGCGACCGGTGTCTACGCGCCGCAGGCCAGGTCTCGCAAGGTGCCGACGTGGCCTGGTGCCATCGCAGACGACGTCAGCCACGGTGCCGTCGGCGTCACGAACTCGGATGCGTCGTCCCTGCGGTCGATGGCGCCCATCGGCTCCGAGAAGATGATGCGTCCACTCGTCTGTCGCGGTGGCAACCGGTCGACCAACGAGGATGTCGGTGGTGACGCTGAGCGTCCTGGAGGTCGGCGCGTGGTGTCGTTGACCGGGGCGGTCGCGGTGACGTTGTCAGCTCTCGGTGTAGTCGCCCTGGTCGCCGTCCTTGACGAGCGCCGCGCGGTAGCGGTAGGTGCCGGCCGCCACGTTGTTGTCGACGTACTGGAACCCAGTCGGCCACGGCGTCCGCGTCGGTCGTCGGCTGCGCAACGGTCGTGTAGGTGCCGACCGTGCCGACCGTCGACAGGTGCGCGCTGGATCACGATCGAGTCGTAGTCCGACGTCGCCTCGGTGATCACCGTCACCGTGATGTCGTTGCTGCTCGCGCCCGTGCCAGCCGGCAGCGGTCACAGTCGTCGGAGTCGACGGCTCGTCGTTGACGAGGTCGAACGGCTCACACCGTCAGCGTCGGTGGTGTAGGTACCGGAGACGTTGTCTCCGTGCTGAGAGCAGCCTCGAACGCAGCCATGCCAACCGGAAACCGGTCAGCCGCTGTCGGCGTCCGTCGTCAGGTGTCGTCGGCATCGGACGTGTAGGTCTCGTCCGCGCCGACCCGTAACGCGTCGCCGTCGGAGAACGTGTTCGTTCGCCTTGTCAACCCAGTCGACGACACGTCGGTCGTCACGCGACCGCTGCCCGCCGCCGTCGCGGTGTAGGTGGTCTTGCCGCCCACACCGAAGGACTCGGTCGGCTGGTTCGCCGCGTTCGAGGTCGAGCCCGTTGCCAGCGGTGTCCAGGTAGACAACCGGAACGACCGAACCGGGAGCCTTACCGTCAATGGTGAAGTTGATCGTTCCGTTGACCGGCGTGACCTGACGCTGAGTAGCCAGGCGGGCCGACGGCGGAGTTGTTCACCTTGGTGATGTCGGCGACGGAGGTGTCACCCTCGTCGTCCGCGTCGTTGTCGTGCGTCGGCGTCCTTGAACGTGTCGACACCGTTGGCGTCCGTGGTCACGTTCGCGCACGGGAACAGCGCCACCGTGTAGGTCTTGGTGTCGTCGAGACCGTTGACCGTGTAGCGTGCGGTCGTCGCGTTGGCAGTCGGTGTCGCGTCGCCGGCAACGGTCAGCGTGGCGTCGCCGGTCGGGTGACCGTGTAAGTCCTGGTTGGACGTGACCGACTGAGCAGCCTTCTCCACTCGGTCTCCAGCGCGCCACGGAGGCGAGCGCGTACCACCGAAGATGATGCCTTCGTCGAGGGTGTTGGCGTGAGCCTTGAGCCACTCGTCGAGGTCACCCACGTTGTTCACGTCGCGGTGATGAGCATCGGACGCTTCTGCATGCCGGTCAGCGGACCGCCAGCAAGAGCGTCAGCGCCGTAGCCCTCGGTGTAACCCGAGGCGACGTTGACGCCGGTGTTGGTGAAGCCAGCCGTTCGCGAGGGCGAAGTCAGCGAGCTTGGTCGAGGTGGCGGAACGGTCGACGCACCGAAGATGCGCTCCTCGAGCTCGATGCCCGCGGCCTTGAGCTCGGCAACGACCTCGTCGGGACTGACGATGGTCGGACCACCGAGGACGATGACCTTCTTGACGCCGGCAGCCTTGAGGGCAGCGACGACGTCGTCGTCGATGTCGTCAGCCTCGGAGAGACCGAGCGCGTGACCGTTGTAGGCCAGCGGGCCACCAGCCGAGAGCGTCAGCGAAGTTGAAGCCCGTGGCGATGACGCCCAGGTCCTTCGCAGCGCCGCCGGCCTCGATGACCTCAGCGTTGGTCTCGAAGCGGTCCGAACCGGCAACGCGGGTCACGGTGTAGCCCGCGTCCTTGAGCGCCTTCTCCTGGGCGGCGCTGACGACACCCACGCCACCGACGATGGTGATCTTCGTGGCGCCGGACTCCTTGAGCTCGGCCAGGGTGTGAGCTCGGGGTCTTGTCCTCGCGGGTCAGAAGGATCGGGGCCTTCTTGACACCGGACAGGTAGTTGGCGGTCAGTGCGTCCGCGTAGTTGCCGGGCTCACCGTTCGCGAGGATGGCCTCGGTGTAGGTGCCGTACTCGTCGGCGACCAGAGCGGCCGTCTCGTAGCGGTCCGCACCACCGATGCGGTCGAACTTGAAGTCGGCGACGGCGCTGGCAGAACCAGCAGCCGCGATACCGGCTCCGAGGGTGAGGGCTACAGCAACGACTGGCGATGCCAGCCTTGCGCAGACCCTTGGTTGACTTACTCAAGATCTCCTCCATAGAGACTCTTAGTGAACAGTGGGGAATCGTCCCCCGGTGAACGACTGCGACCCCACGGATCTCAGTCTCCCGGCACGCCCTACAGGCGGCGAGCCTGGACATTACTCGCTCAAAGGAACTTCCCACAATTAAGTTCCAGAGCGGTGGGTTCACGCCTAACTACTCTTTGGGCGGATCCTGTAGTGAACCCGCAGAAAGCGCTTTTCACTCGCTTCCCACTCGGCACACTAACCCACTCTCGAGCGCCAATGTCACGGCTGATGACATTCCCCGAATGTCTCGATTTCGACACGACGCGGAGCCTCGGCTTTCTAGTCATTTCGGACTACTAGTTGCTAGACCAAAGTGGCTACTTGAGTGCCCTTAAAACGGGCCAGAACTAGGCAAACTGACTAGTTACCTGCGGGTTCAGTGTTAGGTGCCCGGTCTGTGGAACGCGCAACAACGTCAGAAGACGCAAACGGGCCGCCCGCGTGTCTCGCGAGCGGCCCGTCGACGGAGCGTGGGAAGACCTAGATGAGGCCCTTCTCGGTCAGGTACTCCTCTGCCACGTCGGAGGCGAGCTGACGCTCCGCGTCGACCTTGGCGTTGAGGACCTTCAGGTCGTCGGTGGTGAGGACCTCCGAGAGCTTGTTGAGGGCGTCCTCGACCTCGGGGTTGTCCTCGAGGAACTGCGTGCTCACGACCGGCACGAGGTTCTCGACGTTCTGCCAGTTCTGGTCGTCCTCGAGCACCACGAGGTTCAGCTGCTCGATCTGGCCGTCGCTGGTGCCGACCTGGCCGACCTGCACCTCCCCGCTCGTGAGGGCGTCCTTCGTCTGCGCGCTCCCGAACCCGAGCGGCTCGAACTTGCTGATCTTGATGTTGTAGACCGACTCGAGACCGAGCTTGCAGTCCGGCCGGTCGGGACAGTCCGGTGCCGCGGCCAGAGCCACCGGCTCACCCAGCTCACCGAGCTCAGTCAGGGTCGTGACGCTGTTCTCGTCGGAGAACTGCCTTCGTCACCGCGAAGGCGTTGGCGTCCTCGGCCTCGGCCGGCTCCAGCGGCGTCATGTTCCTCTGCGCGGCGAGGTCCTCCAGCTGTGCCATCGTCTCGTCGAGGTCGGGCGACGCGACGGGCTCGGCGTCCGCGCCGTTGATGTCGCGGTTGAGGTACTCCGTCATCGAGGAGACGTACTCGGGTGCCACGTGCACGTCGCCGCTGTCGAGCTGTCCCGCGTAGATCGCGCGGTCGCCCACACCCTTCAAGGTCGGCTCGTAGCCGGCGTCCTCGAGCAGGGCCGCGTACATCTCGGCCATGATCGACATCTCGGTGTAGTCCTGGTACGAGATCACGACCTCGCCGCCGCCCTCGGCCGAGTCGCCGCCGCCCTCCAGGGCGTCCTCGCCGCCGTCGCCGCAGGCGGCCACGAGCAGCAGGGGCGCGGCCATGACAGCCGCCAGCGTGCGGCGTACCCGGGTCTTCTTGCGCAGCGATGCAGAACTCATCGACGCTCCTCCTTCTGTGTCCCGCGGCAGGGGCCGCGCGTGTCCGGTGGGCGCCGTCGTGCACCCGCGCTACTCAATGTACTGAGGAGTCAAGCATTTCCGGGGCGGAGCCGGAGCGGACCGGACCAGAGGTACGTCGAGCGCGGGCGACCGGGTCGAGGTACCGCTGCGCCACCACCATCGCCCCTTCGAGGACCAGCGCGATCACCGCCACGACGATCGCGCCCGGCGACGACCTGCGCGACGTCCTGGCGCCGGAAGCCGAGCGTGATGATGCGACCCAGGCCGGGCCCGGCGACGAGGGCGGCGATCGTCGCGGTCGCCCACACCTGCACGACCGCGAGCCGCAGGCCGGTGAGGATCAGCGGCAGGGCCAGCGGGAGCTCGACGCGGCGCAGCAGCTGGCTGCTCTGCATGCCCATGCCACGGGCGGCCTCGACGGTGTCGCGGTCGACCTCGCGCATGCCGACGTACGCGTTCGTGATGATCGGCGGCAGCGCGAACAGCACCAGCGCGATCAGCGTGGCCAACCCGGCTCGTCCGTACGGACCCAGCTCGGCCGCTCCCACAGGTCCGATCGAGAGCAGCAGCAGGACCGCGAAGGTCGGCACCGCCCGACCGATGTTGGAGATGTTCACCGCGAGCAGCCCGCCGCGGCCGATGTGGCCGAGCCAGACCGCGAGCGGCAGCCCGAGGAGCACGGCGGCCAGGGTGGCCGTCCCGGTCAGGAGCAGGTGCTCCACCAGCCGGTTGACGAGGCCCTCCTCGCCCTTCCAGTTCGCCGGGTCCTGGAACCACTCGACGACACCCTGCAGCACCTCGAGCATCAGGCGGCCCTCCCCCGGTTCCACGGCATCATCAGGCGCTGCGCCCCGACGAGCAGGAGGTCGAAGGTCACCGCGAGCAGCACGCACAGCACGCTCGCCGTCAGCACCTGCGGCCTGAACTGGGTGTTGACCGCCTCGAGCAGGAGGTTGCCGAGGCCGCCGTACCCGACGATCGACCCGACCGTCGTGAGCGCCACCGTGGAGACCGTGGCGACGCGCAGCCCGGCCATGACGGAGGGCAGCGCCAGTGGCAGCTCGACCGCGAACAGCAGCCGACGCTTGCCGTACCCCATCCCGCGCGCCGCCTCGACCACGTCCGGCGGCACGGAGCTGAGCCCCTCGATGATGTTGCGGACCAGGATCGTCAGGGAGTACAGCACCAGCCCGGTGATCACCGTCGTCGGTGTCAGACCGGTGATCGGCAGGAGCAGCGCGAAGAGCGCGAGGGACGGGATCGTGTAGAGCGCCGTGGTCGTGCCGACGACGGGTCCTTCGAGCTTTCGGTAGCGTCGAGCCAGCAACGCCAGCGGGAGAGCGACCACCAACCCGATCAGGACGGAGACGACCGTGATCCAGACGTGCTGCACCGTCGCGTCGGTGAGCAGCTCGGCGCGACTCGTCAGGTACTCACCGCAGATCCACTCGTTGCGGACCAAGCAGTTGTCGCCGATCGGCGTCTCCTCGGACAGGACCACCCGTGCAACCTAGCGAACAGCCCATGATCCGGCTCGACGGCGTGGGCAAGACCTACCCCGACGGCACGGTCGCCGTGCACGACCTCGACCTCGACGTGCCCCGCGGATCCGTCGTGTGCCTCGTCGGGCCGTCGGGCTGCGGCAAGTCCACGACCGTCAAGATGGTCAACCGCCTGATCGAGCCGACCACCGGCACGATCACGCTCGACGGCCGCGACGTGACCCAGGGCGACCCGGTCGAGCTGCGCCGCCACATCGGGTACGTCATCCAGCAGGTCGGCCTCTTCCCCCACCAGACGATCCGCACGAACGTCGCCACGGTCCCCTCGCTGCTCGGCTGGTCCCGCGCTCGCGCGACGGAGCGTGCCGAGGAGCTGATGGAGCTCGTCGGTCTGGACCCCTCCGTGTACGCCGACCGCTACCCGCACCAGCTCTCCGGCGGGCAGCGGCAACGTGTCGGGGTGGCGCGTGCGCTCGCCGCCGACCCGCCCGTGCTGCTCATGGACGAGCCGTTCGGGGCGGTCGACCCGGTCAACCGGGCGAACCTCCAGGACGAGTTCCTGCGGCTGCAGCGCGACCTGAACAAGACGGTCATGCTCGTCACCCACGACATCGACGAGGCCGTGAAGCTGGGCGACCGGGTCGCGGTCTTCGCGACGGGTGGACGGCTCGCGCAGTACGACGCACCCGCGGAGGTGCTGGGTCGGCCGGCGGACGACTTCGTCGCGGAGTTCGTGGGTGCCTCTCGTGGGTTGAGGCGGCTGTCCGTGACCCCGATCCGGCGGGAGGACCTCGAGCCGCTGGTGTCGAGCAACGGCGGCGGCGTCTCGACAGGTGCAGCCACCGGCGCCGGCACAACCACACCGCCCGGCTCGTCCACCGTGCCCGGCTCGACCGACCGGTGGCGGCTCAAGCGGCGGCTCGTCCACCGCGCCCGGCTCGACCAGCGTGCCGCTGTCGGCGTCGCTGGAGGAGGCGCTGGCGGCGATGATGCGCCAGGACGAGGGGGTCGTCGCGGTCACCGACGAGGGACAGGTCGTCGGCGTGCTCACCCCGAACTCGATCCACGCCGCGCTGCGCCGCTCGATCGGCCAGGCCGAGACGGAGGACTCCGGGGCTACGTCGCCCGCATGAGGATGACGTCGCCGTGGGTGCCGTAGCCGAGCACCCGCTTGCCGTACTGCGTCCCGTCGAAGGTCACGAGGACCCGCTGCCCGTCGGGTAGGTCGAAGACCTGCGGGTGCGGGAGGTTCGTGCCGTACGGGGCGTCGAGGTCCCCGAGGCGGCTCATCGCGAGGTCGAACACCCGGTACCGCCGCGCCCGCCCGTCGCTGGCGAGGAACCGCCACTCCCCTTCCGGCCCGTCCGGCCGCGCGAGGATCGGACCCTCGCAGAAGGTCAGGTCACTCGCCTCCCCCACGCGCTGGAGCCCCTCGGTCCAGTGGTCCGCCCCCTCGGGCCCGATGGCGAGCGCGGGGTGGAACCGGCTCGGCTGGTGCGACACGCTCTCGACGTAGGAGACGTGCCAGCGCCCGTCGATCAGCGTCATGCCGGGGTCGTAGCTGCCCCTGGCGGTCGGCATCGGCGCCGGCTCGGTGTCCAGGACGTGCACGCCGCGAAGCAGGTCGTCCGTCGTGGTCGTGTGGCGGACGTACACCCCGCGGTGTGGCGCGAAGTCGCCCCAGGAGCTCACCGCGACCAGCCACCGGTCGCCGTCGCGGACGAGCTGGCCCGCGTGGTCGCCCAGCAGCAGCCCGTCGCGCCGGGAGAACAGGTGGGCGGTCTGCTCGAGCCGCAGGACGTCATGCGAGGCGGTCGCTATAGCGCTCGGTTCGTATGACGTCCCGAGGCGGGCTGCGAGCTCGGCCGGGTCGAACGCGAACACCGCCCAGTGCGCCTGCTGGAAGAAGCCCATCCCGGCACAGGTGGCGGTGAGGAACATCCGGCCGTCACGCGTGTACGGCGACCCGTCGGCGTGCTGCACGAGATGCAGGTCCCGCAGGCCGGCCATGCCGAAGACGCCGGCCCTGACGGGTCCCAGGTCCGACGTACCGCCTCGGGAGCCCCACGCGGCGGTGAACCGCGCCAGGGTCGCCGGGCGCCGGAAGTCCTGACGGAGCGCGACACGGTGCCGGTCGGTCACGAGAGGACGCCAGCCCCGGCCGGTGTCGACGAGCACGGTCGGCTGGTTCTCGCAGAGCACGAAGGCCAGGCGACGTACCCGTCGGCGCACCCGGCGAGCGGCGAGCACCGTGGCCATGCCGCCGACCCGCTGCTCGATGCCGACCTGCCCGGAGGCCGCGTCGTAGAACCCGAGCAGGTGGTCGCCGTCCTCGGCGGCGAGCCCGGCCAGGACCGTGCCGCCGCCTCGTTCGACCGCCACCTCGACCGCGGCGAACGGCGCCGGCGGCGACCAGTCGCTGCGGACCAGCGCGTCAGCCGACGCCGCCTCCGCCTGGGCGCCCACGAAGCCGGGCGAGACGAGCTCGAACGGCCGGCTGCGCCCGACGACCTCGAAACGAGGGCCGACGGTGCGGGACCTGCGGCTCACGGAGCGGCCGTCACGCGACGGGGACGTCCTTGTGCCAGGACTCCGTGACGTACTTGGTCTTCCAGCCCATCGAGACGTAGAGCCCATCGGCGCCCGTCGGGGAGTCGGCGTCGACCTCGAGGCCCACGCGGTCGCGGCCACGGCTCGCGGCGTCGGCGATGATCATGTTCAGCAGCGCCTTGGCGACCCCGCGCCCGCGGGCGGACTGGAGCACACCGAGGTACGACACGTAGGAGCCGTCGGGCTGCGGCTCGCCCTTGTCGTTCAGGCCGCCCTCGAGCATCGTGCCGACGAGGGTGCCGGCCGGCTCGGGCTCCTTGCCGTCGACGATCTCCGCGATCCACCAGTGGTCCCAGCGGTGGCCGGGGTCCTCGCGGAGCCGGAAGATGAACTCGTCGAAGGTCTCCGGACGCGAGTTGAAGTGGTCGGCGAACGAGGACTCAAGGATGTCGTGCACCGTGCGCAGGTCGTCCTCGTCGGGCATGCCGCCGCCCTGCCGCATCACGGGCCGGATCACGACGCCCTGGTCGGGCTCCGGCGCGAGGTCGGCGTCCTCGGGCGCGACCGGCCGCGACATCTGCCACCAGTGCCGCACGCGGTCGTAGCCGGCCTTCTCCAGCCACCGGTGCTGGCGGGGGTCGTCCGCGAACGCCCCGCTGTCGATCTGCTGTACGTCGAGCTCGCGGCCGCGACCCACGCGCTTCGCCGCTCCGTCGGCCCACTCGAAGAGCACCTCGGCCACCTTGTCGGCCGTCGCGTCGTCGAGGTCACGGGAGACGTAGAGCTGCATGAGCATCCGGCCCGCGGCCCTGTCGTGGGCGGTGGCCCAGCCCCGGATCACCCCGTCCGGGTCGCGGAGCACGATGTTCTCGCGGACCATCGCGCCCTTGGCGCCGACCTCCACGAGGATGTCGTCCTCACCGGCGCCGGCCCACCCTCGCGCGGCCTCCTCGTGCCGGCGCAGGAGCGTCGTGAGCTCGGTCGCGTCGGCCTCGTCGGGGACTGCGGCGGACCACCCCTCAGGCAGGTCCAGGTCGTCGAAATTTGCGTCTTTACGGTCTTCGCCGGTGGAGATCACCAAGGCATTGTCTCGCATAGGGAGACAGGAGGCCCACCCGGGTTCTACGCCTCGGACGCTCCGGACGCCTCGGACGACCCGGACGACCCGCCGGACGTGCACTCGCGGCCGTTTCGGGGGCCGTCCCCGCCTGCGGCCCGCGCGGGGCGGCTGTGAGTGCACGTCCAACGGGCTCATGCGTTGCGGCCTCACCGACCCGTCATTGCCGTCCATCAGGTGCGAAAGCCGCGTTTGACCGACCCCGCATGCAGTTCCCACGCACGTGGACGGGAACGACGCGTCGCGGTGGCGATCTGGGTGCAGTTCCCACGCACGTGGACGGGAACGACGTGTGAGGCGGCCCCGCCCGGACATGAAACAGGGGCGCAGACCGCGCTTTCGCGCGACGTGCGCCCCCTCGGGGATCGAGCAGGAGGCTCAGGCGTGCTTGCGGTCGTCCTTCGACTCCGCGGCGTTCGCCTGGACCTTCTCCTCCCAGGCCAGCAGGTCGACGACGGTCTCGACGTCCATGCCTTCCCAGCCCTCCCAGGTGGCGAGCTCGTCGGCCTGCTCGGCCTTGCGGATCTCGAGCTGCTCCTGAAGCTTGCCGACGAGCTCCTGGGCCTCGTTGGCGCGACGGGACTCGCGCTTGACCCGGGTCTCGGCCTCGATCGCGCGGGCCTCGGCGAGCACGATCGTGCCCTCGAGCTCCTGGATCGACTTGTCACGCGCCGCGAGCCGGTCGGTCATCGCGGAGGTGAACTCGGCGTGCTCGGCGGCGCGCTCGGTGAACATCGTCTTGTACGCCTGCGCCTGCGCGGCACGGTCGGCTGCCGCCTCCTGGCGACTCTGGAGCAGCTCGGTGTAGACGATCCTCGACGAGGTCGCGCCGCACAGCAGCGCGAACACCGACGAGAAGCTCAGCCACACCGGCGACTGGGTCGGGAGGGCGAGCACGACCACGAGGGTCGCGAGAGCGAGCAGGGCAACAGCAACGGTGACACGGACACTGCGCTGGCGCCGGCGGGCGGGGGTCCGCCCGGAGGGCAGGTCGGAGGACCGCGAGGGGGAAGAGGCAGCCATAGAGGTCAGCCTATGTCCGAATCGTCCCCTCCACGGACCCGACACGCTCGCTCGAGAAGCAACGATCCTGCGACGATCAGCAAACCGGCGACGCCGGCCACCAGAGACTGCACCAGTCGCTGCGTCGCAAGGGCTGCCTCGCTGACGCCCCACCAGCTCAGGGCGTACCCGAAGTACCCTCCCGCGACGAGGGCGCCGACCAGTGCGCTGGCCTTGGCGAGGACGAGTCGGTTGACCGCCTTGTGCGGCTCGAGGTGGAGGTTGCGGCGGTGGAGATCCCGGTACGTCGACCACGCGACCGCGCCCATGATCGCTGCGACGAGGAGCAGCGCGAGGACCGGGATCCACCCCACGGTCGGTGCGCTTCCGTTCAGGCGGATGCTCGCGGGTCGCACCAGCCAGCCGAGGACCAGGCCGGTGAGGCCGAAGCCGACGAGAACCCCCACGCTCGTCGTACTCACATGGCCGGACGGACGCTCCGGCGGCTCTGTGTCCTCGTTCTGCTCGGGAGGCAGGTCACGGGTCACGCGCGCCTCACAGCTCGAGCGAGAGGTCCTCGCGCTTGGTGATGCCCTGGTCGCCCACCTGCTCGAGGAGCTTGGCCACCGGGCCGAAGTCGGGGATCTCGGCGTCGGGCTCGACGTCGTGCCAGGGGGCGAGCACGAAGGCGCGGTCGTGGGCCTGCGGGTGCGGGAGCTTGAGGTCCTCGTCGTTCGCGCGGCGGTCGCCGACGACGATCAGGTCCACGTCGAGTGTGCGCGGCTCGCCCTTGACGCCGGTGCGCTCGCGGCCGAAGGCGTCCTCGATGGCAAGGGCGCGGTCGAGGAGGGTCCGGGCCGACAAGGTCGTGTCGATCATGATGACCGCGTTGAGGAAGTTCTTGGAGCCCTCGGGGGCGCCGACCGGCTCGGTCTCGTAGACGGGCGACACCGCCGTCAGCCACACCTCGGGGGTGTCGGCGAGGGAGTTGACCGCCCCCTGGAGGCTCCCCAGCCGATCCCCCAGGTTGGAGCCGATGGCGAGCACCGAGCGGCGGATGGGGTGCATCTCACCGGTGAGGGTGTCGGCATCGACGATGTGGGGGTTGGGGGTCTCAGTCACGATCGGCTCCGAGTAATCGTCAGGGCGACGTCGTTGAACGTCGCCTCTATGGGGGCGTCCGGCTTGTGCACGGTCACTTCGGTCCATTGCACGCGGCTGTCAGTCAGGCATACGTCGGCGATGCGCTGGGCCAACGTCTCGATCAGATCAACGGGGTCGGTCTCCACTGCCTTCCTGACCGCCGCCACGAGGGTTCCGTAGTCGACGGTGTCGTGCAAGTCATCGCTACGTGCTGCGGTCCGGGTGTCCATCCCGAGCACGAGGTCGACCTTGAAGATCTGCCCCTCGCGGCGCTCGAAGTCGAGGACGCCGTGGTATCCGTACGCCTCGATGCCGTGCACCGCCAGGCGGTCCGTTCCCCCGACGGGGCCGTGGTCAGTCCTCATCATGCTCTACCGAGATTACCGGTGACGCGTGGTGGATCCACAACCGCCAGGTGTCCTCTGTGCGAACGAACACGTTGGTCGCGATCGCCTTCGCCCCGGTGAAGGAGTCCTTCGCTGTCTGCTCGGTGGCGGTGAGGACGTTCTCGGTGCACGTCACCGACGCGACGTCCTCGTGGACGGTCACCTGGACGTCGGTGAGGAAGAACTGGATGTAGGGGACATTGGCCATGATCAGCGCCCACGACCTCGTGATCGAGGCCGCCCCGCGCAACGGCTCCGCGCCGGGGTGGATACAGAGCGTGTGCGGGTCGTCGAGCCAGATCTCGGTCATCGCGTCGAGGTCCCCCCGCTCGAAGGCGGCGTAGAACTCGCCGTTCACCTTCTCGACCTCGGCCAGGTCCTGCGCCAGCTGTGAGCGCTCGGTCATGGGCTGCCTCCAGGGGTGGCTCCGGGGGCCGCGGGCGTCTCGGCGGCAGGTGGTCTGGACGAGCTCGGTCTGGTGGCGTCAGGGCTGGGCGCGCTCGGTCTGGTGGCGGCCGCCGGTCCGGTGGCCGCGGCCCAGCGCGCGGCGACCCTGACGGCGTCGGCGGTCGGGCGTACGGCGTGCGCCCGGATGCACCAGGCCCCGGCGACAGCGGCCAGCGCGGTGGTCGCCGTGGTCGCGTCGTCGCGCTCGACGGGCGGGCGCAGGGTCCCGTCGGGCTCGGCGAGCAGGGCGCCGAGGAAGCGCTTCCGGCTCGTCGCGACCAGCAGGGGGTACCCCAGCTCGTGGAGCTGCTCGGTCGCGGCGAGGACCTCCCAGTTCTGGTCGGCGGTCTTGGAGAACCCGATGCCCGGGTCGAGGGCGATCCGCTCCGGGGCGATGCCGGCGGCGAGCGCGAGGTCGAGCTGTTCGCGCAGCTCGGCCCCCACGTCGGCGACCACGTCGGCGTAGTCGGTCTGCTGCTGCATCGTGGCCGAGTGGGCGCGCCAGTGCATGAGGACGTAGGGCACTCGCTTGCGCGCGACCGTCTCGAACATCGCCGGGTCCGCGCGCCCGCCCGAGACGTCGTTGACCAGCAGGGCGCCCGCGTCGACGGCCGCCGCCGCGACCTCGGCCCGCATCGTGTCGACCGAGATCGTCACGCCCTCGGCAGCGAGCTCGCTGATGACGGGAAGGACCCGGTCCATCTCCTCCTGGACGCTCGGCCGAGTGGCCCCGGGGCGGGTGGACTCACCACCCACGTCGACCAGGTCCGCCCCCTGCGCGACGAGACGCCGGCCGTGCTCGACGGCGCGTTCGGTGTCGAACCACCGGCCTCCGTCGGAGAAGCTGTCGGGGGTCACGTTGAGCACGCCCATGACGAGCGCGCGGTCGAGCTCAGGAAGCCCCGCGACGTGGCTCGGCGGTCCGGCGTACATGCATCGACCCTATCCGCCTGCTCGGGCGGCGAAGGACCGTGCGCCTGGGCGGGACTCCGATCTGCGGCCGCTAGTCGCTTGACCCAGCCGGTGCGCGTTGGACTCGAAGCTGGCGTGGCCGACCGAGCCGGAAACGGACGTCTTCTACCCGACCGGTCTTGGAAGGGCGCGCCTGGCCAGCCGGCTGCAGTGGACGAGAGCTGAGGCCATGTCTCCGCCTCACGATCGGGGGGCGGGGCGCATCGATCGATGCGCCCCGCCTCCGTTCTACGTTGCTTCAGTTCATGTCAGCGCAGATGACCCAGGCGCGACCGATCTGGTCGGTCGCACCGTGGTTGAGAGCCGCGCACGACCCACTGGAGTCGGGACGAACCGAGCACTCGGTCTCGCTGATCGGCTCGTAGTCACCGGGGAAATACGGCGCCGAAACGGTGACCTGAGATGTCTCTCGTTGTCTCCGACCGAGGTCGCGGACCTGCCACCACCAGGTGGAGAAGCCGCCGCCTACGGCGACGTTCGGCCTGCAGGACACGAGGTGATCGGCTCGTGCGCGGCCGTGATACGCACCACCAGTGGGCCAGGTGGTCTGCGTAACGCGCGACCAGTCTGCCGAGACGTCGGCAACTCCAGGCTGCTACCCGTTCGGGCCCTGCGGTCCGGCGGGACCGGGCACCGGCCGGGCCGGCAGCACCCGGTGCGCCGTCCTTGCCGTCGACGACCGTCCTTGCCGTCGACGAGGCGGCACCGTCAGCGCCAGCCGCGCCACGCTCGCCCTGGGGGCCCGCGGGACCGCCCTGGTTGATCTGGCTCTTGGTGTAGGTCGTTGAAGTCACGCATGCCGAGCGAGCCGTTGCGGATGTCGCTGGAGTCGATGAACCTGTCAGCGACTGCGAGCGGTTCCGCCACCAGCGATGGCGAGAACGGCGGCACCTGCCACGACGGCAGCGGTGCGGGACTTGATGAAACTCATGCTGGGTTAACCCCCGGGACTTTGGACGCGACCCCCTGTCGCGCCTCTTACGTGAACGCTATATGCGTTTCAGTCCGTTTTGTACGGAACGCGTAGATGTGACCTAGGTCATACGATGCAGGTCCGCTGGACTCGGCCGTGCCGCCGTCCGGCGCGGTGGGCCTAAGGCGCTCAGCGGTGGCCGTTCATGATCAGGCTCATCGCCTCGGAGCGGGTGGCGGCGTTGTGCATCACGCCGCGCACGGCGGAGGTGACGGTCTTGGAGCCGGGCTTGCGCACGCCGCGCATGGTCATGCACAGGTGCTCGGCCTCGATCACCACGATGCAGCCGCGCGCCTCGAGGATCTGCATGAGCGAGTCGGCGACCTGGGTGGTCAGGCGCTCCTGGACCTGGGGCCGGCGGGCGTACACGTCGACGAGGCGGGCGAGCTTGGAGAGGCCGGTGATCCGGCCGTTCTCGTTGGGGATGTAGCCGACGTGGGCGACGCCGGTGAAGGGCACGAGGTGGTGCTCGCACATCGACCACAGCTCGATGTCCTTGACCAGGATCATCTCGTCGTGGCCGAGGTCGAAGGTGGTGGTGAGCACCTCCTCGGGCTGGAGTCGCATGCCGCAGAGGAGCTCGCGGTAGGCGCGCGCGACCCGGGCCGGGGTCTCGAGCAGGCCCTCGCGTTCGGGGTCCTCCCCGACCGCGATGAGCAGCTCTCGGACCGCGGCCTCGGCGCGCGCCTGGTCGAACGGAGGAACGTCCTCACGCTCGACCTGCGTGATCCGGTTGACCGACATCAGACCGTGGGGTCCCCGTGGACGTCGCCGCCGCTGCCGGGCGGGGTGAGGATGACGCCGCTCTCGGAGCCGTCGGGGTGCGCGCCGTTGGCGGCCGCCTTCCGGACCTCGACCGGCGGGATCTGCGAGGGCTCGCGGTGGGGCGACCCGGTCCAGGCCGGACGGGTCGGACGACGACGAAGCGGCTCGAAGACCTTGGCGACCTCGGCCTTGTCGAGCGTCTCCTGCTCCATCAGCGCGAGGACCAGTGCGTCGAGGACGTCCCGGTTCTCCTCGAGGATGTCGAACGCCTCCTGGTGCGCCGTGGCGAGGAGCTTCTTGGTCTCCTCGTCGACGATCGCGGCGACGTCCTCCGAGTAGTTGCGGGTGTGCCCCATGTCGCGGCCGAGGAACGGCTCGCCCTGGGCCTCGCCGAGCTTGATCGCGCCGAGGCGCTCGGTCATGCCGTACTGGGTGACCATCGCCCGGGCCAGCGAGGTGGCCTTGTCGATGTCGTTGCCGGCGCCGGTGGTCGGGTCGTGGAAGACCATCTCCTCCGCCGCGCGGCCACCGAGCATGTAGGCCAGCTTGTCGAGCATCTCCGAGCGGGTCTGGGAGTACTTGTCCTCGTCGGGCAGCACCATCGTGTAGCCCAGCGCCCGGCCGCGCGGAAGGATCGTGACCTTGTGCACCGGGTCGGTGCCCGGCAGCGCCGCCGCGACGAGAGCGTGGCCGCCCTCGTGGTAGGCGGTGATCAGCTTCTCCTTCTCGCTCATCAGGCGGGTGCGCTTCTGCGGACCGGCGATGACGCGGTCGATCGCCTCGTCGAGCGCCGCGTCGTCGATCATCTTGCTGTTCTGGCGCGCGGTGAGCAGCGCGGCCTCGTTGAGCACGTTGGCCAGGTCGGCACCGGTGAAGCCAGGGGTACGTCGAGCGACGGACAGCAGGTCGACGCCCTCGGCCATCGGCTTGCCACGGGAGTGGACCTTCAGGATCTGGTGACGGCCCGCGAGGTCGGGGGCCTCCACACCGATCTGCCGGTCGAACCGGCCGGGCCGCAGCAGGGCCGGGTCGAGGATGTCGGGCCGGTTGGTCGCCGCGATCAGGATGACCCCGCCGCGGACGTCGAAGCCGTCCATCTCGACGAGGAGCTGGTTCAGGGTCTGCTCGCGCTCGTCGTGGCCACCGCCCATGCCGGCGCCGCGGTGACGGCCCACGGCGTCGATCTCGTCGATGAAGACGATCGCGGGGGCGTTCTCCTTGGCCTGCTCGAACAGGTCGCGGACACGCGAGGCACCGACACCGACGAACATCTCGACGAAGTCGGAGCCGGAGATGGAGTAGAAGGGGACGCCGGCCTCACCCGCGACAGCGCGGGCGAGCAGGGTCTTACCGGTGCCGGGCGGGCCGTAGAGCAGGACGCCCTTGGGGATCTTCGCGCCGACGGCCTGGAACTTCGCGGGCTCCTGGAGGAACTCCTTGATCTCGCCGAGCTCCTCGATGGCCTCCTGGCAGCCGGCCACGTCGGAGAACGTCGTCTTCGGCATGTCCTTGCTGATCAGCTTCGCCTTGGACTTGGCGAACTGCATGACGCGGCCGCCGCCGCCCTGCACCTGGTTCATCAGGAACAGGAAGAGCAGGATGATCAGCGCGAAGGGCAGCAGGGTCGCCAGGATGGAGCCGAGCAGGCTGGGCTTGGGGACCTCGACGTTGAACTTCTCGATCTCGCCGGCCTCGACCTGCTGGCTGACCTGGTCGACCAGGCCGCGCTGCTGGCCGCCGACCCAGGAGGACATGACCTCCTTGCCGTCGTCGAGGGTGGCCCGGATCTCCTGGTCGCCGTCGACGAAGATGATGCTCTCGACCTCGCCGTCCTCGATGTAGGAGACCATCTCGGAGGTGTCGACCTCCTGGTAGCCGCCGTTCGGGGCGAGGTACTGGAGGGCAACGAGCACGCCGACCACCGCGACGATGATCCACACCCAGGGACCTCGGAAAATGCGCTTCACGTTTTGTACCGGGACTCAGGGTCCCGTCCTCCTGCCCGTAAACACTGCTGAGACCTCCGACGGTACACGTCGAAGGCAACGCTTCACCCGCGCACGCGACATGCCGTGCGCGGTCGTCGTACCCCCATTCTCACGCCTCAACGAGGGGAACGGCGAATCCGTTCCCGGGCACTGAACCGGTGGTTCAGGAGTAGACGTGCGGGGCGAGGGTGCCGATGCAGCGCAGGTTGCGGTACTTCTCGGCGTAGTCGAGCCCGTAGCCGATGACGAACTCGTTGGGGATGTCGTAGCCGACGTACCTCACGTCGACCTTCATCCGCTGCGCCTCGGGCTTGCGCAGGAGGGTGCAGATCTCGACCGAGGCGGGGCCGCGGGAGGCGAGGTTGGCGACCAGCCAGGACAGGGTCAGGCCGGTGTCGATGATGTCCTCGACGACCAGGACGTGGCGGCCGTTGATGTCGGTGTCGAGGTCCTTGAGGATCCGGACGACACCGGAGGACTTGGTGCCGGAGCCGTACGAGGAGATCGCCATCCAGTCCATCTCGACGTGGCGGCCGAAGTGGCGGGCCAGGTCGGCCATGACCATGACCGCACCCTTCAGGACGCCGACGAGGAGGATGTCCTTGCCCTCGTAGTCGACCTCGATCTGCGCGGCCAGCTCGGAGAGCCGGTTCTGGATCTGCTCCTCGGTGTAGAGGACGTTGACCAGATCGTCCTCGACGTGCTTCGCGTCCATGGGCGTCAGCCTGCCACAGGGGTTTTCGCGATCGCGATGCTGCCCCCCTGCCGGGTAGCACGCAGTCCTCCGGGGAGGTCGACGCCGACCTGGCCGCGCCAGTCGGTGACCAGGGCGTCCAGGGCGTCGACGTGGACCGCGAACAGCTCGGTGCCCGGGCAGCCCGCCTCCAGAGCGGTACGCCGGAGCACCCGGCGCCGGATCGCGGCCGGCTCGTGTCGGAGGCGGTCGGCGTCGAGAGCGCCGTCGTCGCCTGTTGCCCCGGCCCACGCCTCGGCGGCCAGGTCGTCGAGGGCGTCGGCGTCGTCCCGGAGCAGTCGGGCCGTGCGCGCGAGGGCCTCGGTCACGCCCGGGCCGAGCTCGTGCTCGAGGACGGGCAGCACGTTCCGGCGCACCCGCACCCGTGTGTAGGCCGGGTCGTCGTTGTGGGGGTCCTCCCAGGGGGTCAGCTGCTCGGCGTCGCAGGCCGCTCGGGTGTCCTCGCGGGTGAGGTCGAGCAGCGGCCTGCGGTACCGCCCCTGTCGAGGGGCCATCCCGGAGAGCGACCGGGCCCCGGAGCCCCGGGCGAGACCCAGGAGCACCGTCTCGGCCTGGTCGTCGCGGGTGTGGCCGAGGAGGATCGTGTCCGCGGCGAGCTCGTCGGCCTGCCGGTCCAGCGCCCCGTAACGAGCGGTCCGCGCAGCCGCCTCGGGACCGCCCGTCGTACCGACGTGGACGGCGACGGAGTGCGCCTCCGCCCCCAGGGCTCGCATCTGCTCGACGACGGCCTTCGCGTGGTCGGCCGAGCCGGGCTGGAGGCCGTGGTCGACGGTGACTCCGATGACGGTGTGGGCCGGCTTGCGCGCCTCGAAGCAGGTGGCGGCGAGGAGCGCGAGGGAGTCCGCACCGCCGGAGCAGGCCACCATGACCCGCGCTCCGGGGTCGAGGTCGGCGAGAGCACGTCGCACCGCGAGCCGGACCGCGGCGACGGCGGGATGGGGCCCCATCGGCTGGGTCAGCCGTGCACGCGGCGTACCCAGGCCTCCGGGTCGCCGATCTCGGCTCGCGACGGGAGGTTCTCCGGCGACGCCCACACCGCGTTGAAGCCGTCCATGCCGACCTTGTCGATCGCGCCGCGGACGAAGATGGCGCCGTTGCGGTACTGCGCCATCTTCGCGTCGAAGCCGAGCAGCTTCCGGATCACCCGGTCGATGGTGCTCGCACCCTTGCGGCGCTTGTTGAACTTGGCGCGGATCTCGGCCACCGACGGGATCACCTCGGGGCCGACGCCGTCCATGACCACGTCGGCGTGCCCCTCGAGCAGGGACATCACCGCGGTGATCCGGTCGAGCACCACCTTCTGCTCCGGGGTCTGCACGAGGTCGATCAGGCTCACCTCGTCGTCGCCGCGGACCAGGTCGCCGATCCGCTTCATGCCCTCGCCGAGCATGTTCGCGAGCTTGGCGGGGTCGACCTCCACCGAGTCGATCAGGGCCGCGATCTCGCCGTGGATGTGGTCGCGCATCCACGGGACCGCGGTGAACTGGACGCGGTGCGTCTCCTCGTGGAGGCAGACCCAGAGGCGGAAGTCGGACGGGTCGACGCCGAGCTCGCTCTCGACGTGGACGATGTTCGGGGCGACGAGCAGGAGGCGCCCGGCCATGTCCGAGCCTGCGGGCGCGTGGAACGGGTCGAACTGCCCCAGCACCTTGCTCGACATGAACCCGAGGAGCCCGCCGAGCTCGAGGCCCGTGACGCGCGACCCGACCGCCTCCGCGATCGGCGAGGGTGCGCCCCGCTTCTCGCGCATCTTGTCGACGAGCGGGGAGATGATCGTGGCGAACCCGTCCACGTTGGCCTGGATCCAGCCGGGCCGGTCCACGACGAGGACCGGGGCGGTCCGCTCCTCCGCGACCAGGCCGGTGTACTCGCGCACCAGTGGCGTCGACCGGTGCGCGCCGGCACGCAGCTCGTCGACCGCGGCCTGCGCCTCGGCGCGGCTCACGTCGGGCCCGGGTCCGGACAGCTTCGACGCAGCGAGGACGGCGAGGTCCCAGTCGATCATCGTGGAGCGGTTTGGCATGTCCCGACCCTACGCCCGGGCCTCAACTCGGGGTCGGGCTTCTGCTCGGGCTGCCGGGCCGGCCGCTGTGGTCGTCCGGGGTCCGGGGTCGGCCGTGCGCCGTACCCGGTCGCTTGGGCGGCGCGTCGGCTTCGCCGCCGCGGCCAAGCCCTTTGACGCTCCCTTGGTACGACGCTCGTCCGACCCCGGTCGCTCCCACGGCGGCCTTGGACGCTCTCCGGCTCGGCTACGACGCTCCGTCCCTCCGACGTGCGTCTCGACCCGCCCGACGACCCGTCGGACGTGCACTTGGGGGCGGTTCATGTCTCTGGATCGTGCCAACTGCCGCGAGTGCACGTCGGGCGGGTCGTTCGCTCGGCGGGTCGTGCGGCTCGGCTGGGACGGGTCGCCCGGGCCTCAGCGCGCGGCGCAGGAGCAGGCGGCCAGGGCGGCGGCGACCTGGTCGAGGCGCTCGCGGGCGTCGAGGGTGTCCTCGAGCTTCACCCGGTCGGCGATCGCGACGAAGGAGAGCACCGTGCCGTCCTGGTCGGTCACCACACCGGCGAGGCCGTGTACGCCGGTCAGCGTGCCGGTCTTGGCGCGGACCCGGCCGAGGCCCTCCTCGTCACCCTTGTCGAAGCGGTAGGTCAGCGACCCGGTGAACCCGGCCACCGGCAGCCCGGCCACGACCGTGCGCAGCTCGGGGTGCTCCTCGGACGCGGCGGTCTCCACGACCGACAGCAGCGTCTCGGGCGAGAGGCGGTTGTTGCGCGACAGGCCGCTGCCGTCGTAGATCCGGTCGCCCGAGGCGTCGACGCCCAGCCCGGAGAGGACGTCCCGCACCGCAGCGGCGCCGCCGGCGAACGATCCCGCCCGCCCCTCTGCGAGCGCGACGTGGCGGAACAGCACCTCGGCGGCTTCGTTGTCGCTGACCTCGAGAGTCCACTGGACGATCTGGGCGAGCGGCGCGCTGTGCACGGAGGCGTACTCCTGGGCGTCGGGGCTCGCGACAGCCGGCGCCGGCTTGCCCCGGACCGTGATCCCCTGCTTCTCCAGCACCCGGGCGAACTCGGTCGCCGCCGCGAGCGCTGGGTCCGCCTCGCGTGATGCACCGCCAGGCTCGAGCCCTTCGTCGACCCACAGCGACGAGATCGGGCTGACCACGTCGTCCGGGATGTACGACGCCTTCCACGCAGGGCTCGCCGACGGGCCGCTGAACAGCGAGGCGTCGTAGCCGAGTCGCACGCGGAGCCGGCCGAGCTTCTTCAACGAGCGCGCCGTGGCCTTGGCCAGGGTCACGATGTCGGCGCGCGCCGGGTACACGTCGCTGTCCGGGGCCCGGGCCAGCAGCGGGTCGCCGCCCCCGACGAGCACGACGTCCCGGGTCGAGGCACCGGCCACGACCGTCGTACGGAAGGTGTGCTCGGGACCCAGCGCGGCAAGCGCCGCGGTCGTGGTCAGCATCTTCATCGTCGAGGCGGGCGTGACCGGGGAGGGCCCGGTCTCGAACACGGTCGAGTCGTCCGAGAGCTGGCCGACGGCGAGGGCCACCCGCGGCCCGAGGTCCTTGTCGCGGAGCAGGCGGGCCACTGCCCGGCGTACCGCTGTCGGGTCCGCGGCCTGCTCGGACGGGGCCGACGCGACCGCCGCCGCCTCGGACGGGGACGGCAGGGTCAGGCCCGGTGGCGGTGCTACCTCGGCGGGTTCGGTGACCGGTGACGGGTAGTCCCAGCCGAGCACGCGGGGTCCGAGGTCGAAGGTCCAGGAGAGGCCGGCCAGGACGAGGACGAACGCGACGAGACCCGCGCTCCAGCGGCGGACGCGGCGCCCGGAGGGTACGTCGGAGTGGCGTACGTCACCTCCGGCCATCTGACACCCCTCTCGACTGCGCATTTTGAGCGCGCGTGCGCGACACTAGCCAAACCGCATTGGAGACTGTGAGTTGGAGGAACTGTGGAGTTCGACGTCCTGGTTGAGATTCCCAAGGGTCAGCGCAACAAGTATGAGGTCGACCACGAGACCGGCCGCATCCGCCTCGACCGGACGCTGTTCACCTCGACGCAGTACCCCGCCGACTACGGCTTCATCGAGAACACCCTCGGCCTCGACGGCGACCCGCTCGACGCGCTCGTGCTGCTCCAGGAGCCGACCTTCCCGGGCTGCCTGATCGCGTGCCGCGCGATCGGCATGTTCCGCATGACCGACGAGGCCGGCGGCGACGACAAGGTGCTGTGCGTCCCCTCGCACGACCCGCGCCTCGAGCACCTGCGCGACATCAGCCACGTCTCGAAGTTCGACCGTCTCGAGATCCAGCACTTCTTCGAGGTCTACAAGGACCTCGAGCCCGGCAAGTCCGTCGAGGGCGCCGAGTGGGTGGGCCGCACCGAGGCCGAGGCCGAGGTCAATGCCTCCTTCGAGCGCTTCAAGGACTCGCACAAGGAGAACCCCGACCCGATGCACTGAGCCTCTCTGGCTCGACTCGGCCGGGACCGGCTCCGCGTCTCAGCGGGTCGGCCGGATGATCTCCGCTCGCAGCATCTCCGGCGGGATGTCGAAGGCGTCGACGAGCTGGTCGGCGATGGGGCGGATCCGGCGGCACAGCTCGTTCACCATCGCCGTCACCGCCTTGGACTTGGCGTTCGAGAAGCGGCCGTGCTCCATGAACCACGCCCGGTCGGCCTCGATCGCCGAGAGTGCGAACAGGTCACACACGAGCTGCATGGCGATCTTGTTCTGACCGTCGGGCATCGTCGCGATCTTGTCGACGAACGCCTCGAGCAGCAGCCGCTCGACATGGGCGTGCGCTGAGCTGATCACGTGGTCCTGCACCATGCTGAACACCATGGCCGGATCGCCGCCGCCGTCCATGCCCTTCTTCAGCCGTCGCGCGACGGCGGCGAGCATGTGCTCCTCACGCCAGCGCAGCAGGTTCAGGTGGTAGGACGTGTCGAGGATGCCGGCGTCCGCGTCGGTGTCGGTGTCGCCCTGCGGGAACACGTCGCGGACCCGGCCGAGCAGCTTGTGCACGTTGGTCCGCTCGATCACGGTCTCCACCGCGACCGAGGTCACGAAGCGCATCATCCCGAACTGGTCGAGGTTCTCGAACTCGTCGGCGTAGTCGGTCAGCAGGCCCTTGGCGACGAGCTGGAGCAGGATGTGGTTGTCGCCCTCGAACGTGGTGAAGACGTCCGTGTCGGCGCGGAGTGCGTCGAACCGGTTCACCGACAGGTAGCCGGCCCCGCCACAGGCCTCGCGGCACTCCTGGATCGTGCGCGAGGCGTGCCACGTGCCGAGTGCCTTGGTGCCGGCTGCCCGCGACTCGAGCGCCCGCCGGTCGTGCTCCGGTGTGTCGGGGTTCGAGAAGACCTCGTGCAGGTCCGACCGCAGTTGTTCCTGGGCGAAGTGCAAGGCGTAGGTGCGCGCGAGGAGCGGGAGCAGCCGCCGCTGGTGCATGCCGTAGTCGAGCAGGATCTCCTCGCGACCGGACCCCGGCGACCCGAACTGGCGCCGGACCAGGGCGTACTTGATCGCGACGGACAGTGCGACCTTGCTGGCGCTGATCGCGGCCCCGCCGACGCTGACCCGCCCCTGGACGAGAGTGCCCAGCATCGTGAAGAACCGCTTGTCGGGGTTCTCGATCGGCGAGTAGTAGGTGCCGTCCTCGCGCACCTCGGCGTGCTGGTTGAGGAGCGCGCTGCGGGGCACGCGCACGTTGTCGAACCAGATCCGGCCGTTGTCGACGCCGTTGAGCCCGATCTTGCGACCGCAGTCCTCGATCTGCACGCCCGGCACGACGTTGCCCTCGGCGTCGCGGAGAGGTACGACGAGCGCATGCACGCCGCGGGCCTCGCCCTCGACCTCGAGCTGGGCGAAGACGACCGCGAGCCGGGCGTGCATCGCGGCGTTGCCGATGTAGTCCTTGCGCGACAGGTCGTCCGGGGTGTTGACGACGAACTCGCCCGTCTCGGGGTCGTACGTCGCGGTGGTGCCGAGCGCCTGCACGTTGGATCCGTGGCCGGTCTCGGTCATCGCGAAGCAGCCGAGGAGCTTGCCGGTGATCGTGTCCTCGAGGTACGCGTCGTGGTGCTCGCGCGTGCCCAGGTGGAGGATCGCTCCGCCGAAGAGGCCGAACTGCACGCCGGCCTTCACCAGGACGGAGAGGTCGCCGAAGGCCAGGGTCTCGAAGGCCGCGATGGACGCGCCGATGTCACCGCCTCCGCCGTACTCCTTCGGGAAGCCCATGCCGGTCTGCCCGGACTCGGCCATCAGCAGGAGCACCTCGAGGACGCGCTCGCGGAAGTCGTCGCGGCTCATCTGCTCGGCGTCGTCGAGGATCCCGGCGTACTCCGCGAGGTTCTTGCGGACGAGCTGCCGCACGTCGGCGTACTTCCCGTCGAGCAGCTCGGTGAGCGAGGAGACGTCGACGGCCGGGGTCACGTAGGAGGTGGGAGTCAGCGACATGCGCCTTACCCTGTCAGGCCGTCACGGTCTCGTGAAGACGCCGCGTCAGACCCTTGCGAAGAAGTTCGGCGGCGTCCAGTAGTACATGCTGTCGATCGAGACCGGCCGTCCCGTACGAGGCGCGTGGATGATCTGCCCGCCGCCGATGTACATCGCGACGTGGTGGATCGACTCCGGGCTGCTCGACGAGCCCCAGAACACCAGGTCGCCGGGTCGCAGGTCGCCTGCCGAGATCGGCGTACCGGCGTAGTACTGGGCGACCGAGTAGTGCGGCAGGTACACGCCGGACTGCGCCCACGCCTCGAGCATCAGGCCTGAGCAGTCCCAGGCGTCGGGCCCGGCGGCACCCCACACGTACGGGTCGCCGAGCTGTGCCTGGGCGAACGCGATGGCCCGGTCGGCTCCGCCACTGCCGCTAGGGGGTGGAGGCGGCGGTGGCGGAGCCGGCGCCGGAGCAGGCGGGGGGGAGGCCGGCTGCGGCGCGTTTGTCGGGCTGTCCTGGGGGTCGTTCTGCTGCTGCTCGCGCCGTTCCCGCTCCTGGTCCGCGCGGCGCTCGGCCTCGGCTCGGGCCGTCTCGCGTGCACGCGCCCGGGCCTCGCGGCGGGCCTCGGCACGGTCGCGGGCCTCTTCAAGGGCCTGCTGCCGCGCCGCCTCCTCGGCCTCCGCGCGAGCCCGTGCCTCAGCACGTTCGCGGGCGATCTCCTCCAAGGCCGCCTGCCGCTTCCGCGCCAGCGACACCGAGATGTCCTGTGCGCGGGCGAGCTCGCGGATCAGGCGGTCCTTCTCCGCGGCGATCTGGGTGGCGGCGGCCTGTGCGGCCGCGGCAGCCTGGGCCGCCTGCTGCTTGGCCTCGCGAGCCTCGGCCGCGAGACGCTCGGCCTTGAGGCGCACCTCCTCGGCGCGCTTCTCGAACGCC
The DNA here is from genome assembly GCA_963701425.1 of uncultured Actinomycetota bacterium. GTDB lineage: Bacteria > Actinomycetota > Actinomycetes > Propionibacteriales > Nocardioidaceae > Nocardioides_C. The sequence continues at coordinate 78,627 of CAVPAG010000012.1, forward strand.
TGCGCCAGCGCCTCCGACGCGGCGAACCGGTCGTAGTCGGCCTGCAGCGACTCGGAGGCGCCCTGGAACGTGACGTACTGGTCGAGCACGCCTTCGGGCCCGTCCGCGCCCATCATGGCGTTCAGCGCCGTGAGCTCGCTGCCCTGCTGGTAGGCCTCGGCGACGAGCGCGCCGATCGCCTTGCGCTGCTCCGCGACGGTACGACGCGCCTCGGCTGCCTCGGCCCTCGCAGAGGCGAGCTCCTGCCGCGCGAGCTGGAGACGCCACATCGCGCCGTTGTAGGCCTCGGAGGCCATCTCCGCCTCGACCGCAGCCGCCTCGAGACGCCGGTTGGCCATCAGCAGCTCGGCCTTGATCGCGCCCACGTCGCGGGCGGTCTCGGCGACCCGCTCCTTCGCGGCGGCGACCTCGTCGCGCGTCGGGAAGGCCCGGTCGGACTTGTCGGCCACAGCGGCCGGGACCACGGAGAGGACCAGCACGCCGGACATGAGCACGGGAGCGACGAGTCGAAGGCCCGGCCGGACAGCAGCGAGGAGCGACGGGCGGACGTGTCCGTCCCGGCGCTGCTGCGGTGCTCCGGCGATGCCCATCGGTCTCCCTCTCCGGGTGTCCGCGAGCCCTATCCCCGGGGGCTCGCGGACCGCTGGTCGGCTTCCGTCCCACGTCGGCAGCTGACCCTCCCAAGCCAGCTGCCGGCGGAGAAACGGGCCGCCCGAGCAGCGCCGTCGAAAGAACGCTAGTGCTCATCTGTCACATCTGGAACACTTTTCCCAGTAAAAACTTCCGTCACACGGCGAGTCGGCTTGACAAACTACATGATTGTAATTTGCCGCGATGGCTGATGGAGCAGCGGGTCCAGCCGTGGAGCCGCCACCGACGACAGGCGGTTGGACGGCCCGCGGCGTGCGGCGTGCGGCGTGCGGTCGGAATCGTGCATGTGCGGAGTTCTTGCCGTCCGTCTGCCGCGCTCGGGCCGCGGGGCGCAGAAGTGGGCACTCACGACATGTCGGAGGCGTTGATTCGTGTCGTCTGTGACCACTTGCGGGGTGATGGGTTGCGTCCGTGAGCGGCTGAGCGGGCAGCCATACCCGATTCCCGGGCAGGGCCGCTGATTGCTGGTGGTCGGCCGCTGCCGCATCCGGGCTCGGCTGTCCGGCTGACCGGCGTACCGCATGGCGACGAGCTGCCCGGAACGCGCGACAGCCACAACAGGGCTGGGACCCGTTGTGGCTGTCGGCGTTCTCCGCGGCGATGCGCCGAGAACGATGGTTACCGTCGCTTCCCCTGGGAGGAGGGGAGCGAAGGTGATCCCCTGGCCCCGTCCTTCTGGGAGGAGAGGACGGGGCCCAGGTTCTTCGCCGGCTGGGAACCGGCTGTCGCGACCCGTCAGCCGCGACGATCTTGTTCCGACTCAGCAGTCGGTCTGGCGGCGTCGACCCACGAGGAGCAGAGCTCCGGTCAGGAGCAGGGTGAGACCTGCGCCCGCCTGGATCGCCATGTTCTCGGCGGCACCCGTCTGCGGAAGGACCGTCGCGGGACGCTTGGCTACCGGAGTGTCGTCCACGCCGAGGATCTCGTCCGGGAAGCCCGGGTCACCCTCGGGGTCTCCACCGTTCGAGCCCGGCTTGCCGCCGGTGTCGCGGGGCTTGTCGGTGTCGTCGCCGGCCACCTCGTCGTCATCCTTGTCGCCCTTCCCGGGCTTGGGCTTGCCCGGACCGGCCGGGTTCTCGACGTCGTCACCGCCGCCCGAGTTGCCGACCACCAGGCGTGCCAGGCGTCGTGCCCGGGCCCGAGCCAGGAGTGGTCCCCGGCTGCTCGTCCTCGTCCAGGATCCCGTCGTTGTCGTCGTCCGGGTCGGTCACGTCCGGGATGCCGTCGTTGTCATCGTCGGGGTCAGTCACGTCCGGGATGCCGTCGCCGTCGGTGTCCTTCTCGTCCTTGTTCTCACAGGCCGGGAGGGTGGTCGTCGCGTCGTTGTCACACGTCGGCACACAGGCCGGAAGGGTGGTCGTCGCGTCGTTGTCACACGTCGGCACACAGGCCGGAACGGTCGTCGTCGCGTCGTTGTCACACGTCGGCACACAGGCCGGCAACGTCGTGTCCGGGTCGTCGTCACACGTCGGCGGCACACAGGCCGGAACGGTCGTCGTCGAGTCGTCGTCACACGTCGGCGGCACACAGGCCGGCAACGCGGTGCCCGGCTCGTTGTCACACGTCGGGTCCTCGCCACCGCCCTCACCCGGCGGGGTCTTGCTGCACTTCTTGCCCGTGTAGTCGGACGGGAGCTGGTAGTCCTTGTGGTCCAGGTGCGCGTCGAGGCTGCTCAGGTCGGGCACCTCCATGACACGGCCGTTGTGGCAGACCAGGATCGGGCTGTGCGAGCCACCGCCGACCGCCGCCGCCGCCGTTCCCGCCGTTGCCGCCGTTCCCGCCGTTGCCACCGTTGCCGCCGTTCCCGCCGTTGCCACCGTTGCCGCCGTTGCCGCCGTTGCCGCCGTTGCCGCCGTTCCCGCCCGGGGCAGCAGCGAGCTTGGCGACCTGGACGGCCTCCGTGCCCGTGACCTGCGCCGCGATGGCGGCCTCGGCCTCGCGCTGCGCGATCTCGCCCTCGTCGAGCACGACGACCTCTTCGGTCTCGAGCACGGGCTCAGGCTGAGACGTCGTGACCTCAGCGGACGGCGTGGCCGGGGCGGTCACCACGTCCGTCGTACCGGCCTCGCCACCCGGAGGCGTCGGCACGGGGGCGGTCGTGGTGTTGGCGTCGGCTGCCTTCTCGAACGCCTTGTCGGCGGCGTGGCCGGCGTTGTCCACGCCGGCGGCCTGCTCGCTCGCCTGGCCGGCAGGAACCCCACCGGCATCGGCCTGGGCCACGCCCGAGAAACCGAAGGTCAGAAAGAGTGCGAGGCCGGCTGCGGCAAGACGTGACGCGTTGCCGGCTGCGATGCGGGACTTGTGTGCTGCTGCGACTTCTGAGGCGTGCGAGCGCGCGCCATTGTGCATAGACATGATGTCTGACTCCCCCCAGCCCTCCCCGGGCCAGATTTGTAGTAACCGGCCCCCCAGCCGGCTGTGAGGCTTCCCCAAGCCTCACAATTCCCTGGAATCAGACTAACGGCGCAACGCCCCGAAAACGGACAAACGAACGGATTCCGGCACCGACCATCCGGGGCATTTCTGCATAGTCCCGACGGACTAGGCGAAACCGTGGCAGGCCTCAGCGACCTGCGGCGGCCTCCTCGACAGGGACGTCCGCGGTGCTCGTCGTGGGATGAGAGGCCAACCCGTGCCGGTCGAACTTCTGCCCCGTCGCCAGACCGCCGACGTAGACGGAGACGATCGCGATGAGCGCGCCGGCGACGTCGTCGGCGATGTAGTGCCAGCCGAAGTAGATGGTCGAGAGGACGGTCAGCGCGAAGAAGACCCACATGCTGTAACGGATCCAGGCATGCCGAACGGTGTAGTGAGCGACGAGGGCGGCGACGAGCGTGATCGCCACGTGCAGCGACGCGAACCCGGCGACACTCTGGACGCCCTCGGCACCGAAGGGGTCGAAGCGGACCTCGGACCGCCCGTAGAACAAGGAGTCCTGGAGCTGTGTCACGCCGGTGTGCTCGAGCCCGGAGTAGAGCCACACGTAGTAGAACGCCGGGCCGAGCGACGGGATCGCGTAGTAGCTCGCGGTCCCGAGCGCCCAGGCGAGGCACTGGGCGGTGACGTACCAGTACCCGAAGCTGATGTTGCGCGACCACACCAGCCACGCCGTCACCGAGATCGGCACGAAGGGCAGGAAGATCAGGTAGACGAACGACAGGATGTGCGCGCTGATCCCCTCGCCCAGAACCGTGTGCAGGATGATCGCCGGGTCGCCGCCGAACAGGATCGCCTCGTCGACGGCCTTGAGCAGCGGGTCCTGGGTGCCCTCGCGGATGAAGGGCAGGTAGTTCTTGAGGTTCCGGTAGCCGACGTAGGTCACGTAGAAGCTGGTCAGGCCGATGACGACGAGCGTGAGCCGCTCGCGCGTCCAGTTCTCGCGGGCGATGGTGCGGGCCTCGGAGCGGAACAGCGACGGCTTCCCACGCGACCGCCACGCGGCCCGCGGCACGACGTCGGCGAGGAAGGCGCCGAGCACCAGAAGGGGCAGGCGGATCCAGGCCGGACCCAGGAATCCTTCGGGGTCGCGCAGCGGCAGCCCGAGCGACTGGCCGACGATGACGGCGAGAAGCCCCGTCATCAGTGCCACTCCCACAAGGAGTGCATACGCCCGCCGCTTCACAAGGGCGGAGTCTAACGAACTGGCGAGTCCGCTCTCCGGGCAGGAGCAGGCCCCGGCAGTACGGCAGTTCGGCCCATGTCCACGCGAAGGTGCACGTCATGGTCGATGCGGACATCGGCGTCTTGAGGGGCGACTGCGTGCATCTCGCCGAGGCCGTCGACGAGCACGCGGAGGCGTACGACGTCGGGGGTCAGCGTCGCGGCGACCACCCGGCCGCCCAGTCTCCCGGACGGGTCGACGCGGAGGGCCGAGCGACGCAGGGCGATGGCCCCGACGGACTCGACGTCGTCGTGGTCCCCGGCCCGGGCCAGCATCTGCGCGCGCTCGCCTTCGAGGATCGTCGGGTAGCCGAGCAGGAGGGCGGCCTCACCGCTGACCGGGGCGCGCCAGACGTCGTCGAGCGTCCCGGCCTGAAGGATCTTCCCCGCCTGCATCACCGCGACCCGGTCGGCGACGGTCCAGACCTCGTCGTGGTCGTGGGTGACCAGCAGGGCGGTCGTGCCGGCCCGCTCGAGGATGCCCCGGAGGTCCCCCGCGAGGCGCTCGCGAAGCTCCCTGTCGAGCGCCGACAGCGGCTCGTCGAGCAGGAGCAGGCGGGGGTCCGCGGCCAGGGACCTGGCGAGTGCCACCCGCTGCCGCTCGCCGCCCGACAGCTCGGCGGGAAGCCGGTTGCCGTGCCCCGGAAGGCCGACGAGCTCGAGCAGGTCGGCGACCCGCGACGCCGCTGCCCCACGCTCCGTCCGGCGCAGCCGCAACGGGTAGCCGACGTTGGCCGCCACGCTCTGGTGCGGGAAGAGCTGGCCGTCCTGGAACATCAGCGCGAAGCCACGCTTGTGCGTCGGGACTCCCCCGAGGTCCTCGCCGTCGAAGGCGACGGTGCCCGAGCTCATCACCTCGAGACCGGCGATGGCCCGCAGCAGGGTGGACTTCCCGCAGCCCGACGGACCGAGCACCGCGAGCACCTCACCGGTGGGCAGGTCGAGGGACACGTCGTCCACGGCGGTGACGCCGTCGAAGCGGACGGTCAGGTCGCGGACGGTGAGCATGTCAGAACGATCCCATCGACCCGACGCGCAGGCGCTCCACGGCCCCCATCACGGTCACCGTGACCACGCCGAGCACGACCGAGGCGGCCAGCGCCATCCCGAAGTTCTCGGCGCCCGGCCGCGAGATCAGCTGGTAGATCACGACGGGCAGCGTCGGCCGGTCGGACCGGGCGAGGAAGCTCGTCGCCCCGAACTCCCCCAGCGACACGGCGAAGGCGAGACCTGCCGCCGCGAGAGCCGGACGCCAGGCCACGGGCAGGTCGACCACGGCCAGCGACCGCAGCGGCGACGCACCCAGCGTGGCCGCCGCCTGCCGCTGCCGCGGGTCGATGGAGCGGAGCACCGGCACGAGCGCGCGCACCACCAGCGGCAGCGCCACCATCGCCTGCGCGACAGGCACCAGCAGCGGCGAGGAGCGCAGGTCCAGCGGCGGCTCGTCGAGGGTGATGAGGAAGCCGAAGCCGATCGTCACGGCGGAGACGCCGAGCGGCAGCATGAACAGCCCGTCCAGCAACGCCCTGCCGCGCCGCTGTGCACGACCTCGCGCGGGACGCGAGACGAGGAAGGCGACGGCGAGGCCGAGCGAGAGCGCCAGGACGGTCGCGTCCACCGCGATGCGCAGGGAGTTCTCCAGGGCGGTCCACACGGGCACCAGCAGCGCAGTCCCCTCGCCCGTCGTACCGAGGCCCCTGTAGTTGTCGAGGCCCCAGCCGTCACCGGTCCGCAGGGACCGGGCCACGAGCGTGACCAGAGGAGCGGCCAGGAGCAGCACCACGAGGGCGGTCACCGCGAGGGAAGGTAGGTCGCGCCGACCCGGCCGCCGCCCACGCGCCCGTCCTCCGGTCCGCTCCAGGGCGTGCGTTCGCCTGCCTCGCGTGCGCCCGGCGAGCAGGAGGAGTACGACGACCGCCAGCAGCTGTACGACGGAGAGGACCGCTGCCGCGCGGAGGTCGAGGAACTGTGTCGTGAGGATGTAGATCTCGGTCTCGACGGTCCCGTAGCGCAGGCCGCCGAGGGTGAGCACGACGCCGAACGCCGTGGAGCAGAAGAGGAAGACCACCGTCGCGGCCGAGACGATCCCCGGCTTGAGGGCGGGGAGGGTCACCGTCCGCAGCACCTGCCAGGGCGACGCTCCGAGCGCCGCAGCCGCGTCCTCGCGCCGTCGGTCGAGCCCCTCCCACATCCCACCCACCGTCCGCACGACGACGGCGAGGTTGAAGAAGATCAGGGCCGCGAGGATGGCGACGGGTGTCCCGTCCAGGCCGAGGAACCCGAACGGCCCAGCGGGTGCGAACAGCGTGCGGAAGGCGACGCCGACGACCACCGTGGGAAGCACGAACGGCATCACGACCAGGGCCCGCAGCGCCTGACGGCCCGGGAAGTCCAGGCGGTACAACGCGTAGGCGACCGGCATTCCGAGGACGATCGTGACCGCTGTCGCGGTGAGCGACGACCACGCCGTGAACCACAGCACCCGGTGCACCCGGGGACGGGAGAGCGTCTCGGTCAGTGCCGACAGGTCGAGCGCGCCGTCGACCCAGAACCCCTGGGCGAGCATCCCCGAGAGCGGGAGCAGGAAGAAGACGCCGAGGAACGCGACCGGAACCACCGCGAGCGCGATGGTCCCGAGCCGTGGACCCCAGCTGCCTCTCACCGGGTGGTGATCTCCCCCCACGTCGTCAGCCACTCGTCACGGTTCTCCGCGATCGTGGCCGGGTCGACGCTCAGCGGGTCCTCAGGGGTCTTCGCCCACTGCGCCCAGAGGTCGGGCAGCTCGACGGAGTCGTCGACCGGGAAGACGTACATGTTCTCCGGCAGGGCCGCCTGGAACGTCTCGCCCTGCATGAAGTCGACCAGCGCCTTGGCTCCCTCCGGGTTCGCGGCACCCTCGAGCACGCCGGCGTACTCCACCTGGCGGAAGCAGGTGTCGAGCAGCGCGCTGGTCGTCGGCTCGTCGCCGCCCTCGGGGATCGTGAACGGAGGAGACGAGGCGTAGGACAGGACGACCGGCCGGTCTCCGCCTCCGCCGCCGGCGGTGAAGTCGACGGTGTAGGCGTCGGTCCACCCGGCGGTGACCCGGGTGTCGTTGGCCATCAGGTCCTCCCAGTACTTCTCCCAGCCGTCCTCGCCGTACTCCGCGACGGTGGCGAGCAGGAAGGCGAGGCCGGGCGAGGAGGTGGTCGCGCCCGGGGTCACGAAGAGGCCCTTGTACGCCGGGTCGACGAGGTCGTCGAGGGTGCTCGGCGGCTCGATGCCCTCCTTCTCGAACCACACGTCGTCGACGTTCACGCAGACGTCGCCGTAGTCGACCGGTGTCAGCGCCGCCGCGCCCGCGTCGTCGGGCAGCTCGAGCTCCTCGGCCGAGGCCGGCGGGTCCGAGGGCTCGTAGTCCTCGAAGACGCCCTCGTCGACCGCGCGCGAGGCGAAGGTGTTGTCGACGCCGTAGGCCGCGTCCGCGATGGGCGAGCCCTTGGTCAGCACGAGCTTGTTGGTCAGCGCTCCCGCGTCGCCGGCGGCCTCGACCTTCACCGTGTAGCCGGTCTCGCGGGTGAACTCGGCGAGGACCTGCTTCGGCATCGACCAGGACTCGTGCGAGGCGAGCACGACCTCCTTGGTGTCGCCGTCGCCGGCGGCCTCGCCGGGCGTGTCCTCCGACGTACCCCCGAGCGAGCAGGCGCTCGCGGAGAGGGCGAGGAGGGCGAGGGATGCCAGGCGCGTTCTGCGTCGCCGTGGCAGGGACGTGATGGACATACAGATCTCCCACAGAGGTTCCAGGGAGGGGATCGCGCATGCGATCGAGACTCGACTTCCTTCGCCGGTATGAGCCGGATCAGGTTCGAGGGTCTGCGGCCGTTCCGCACTCTCAGCGCCGGGTGGCGCTCCCCTGTCGTTCTGCGGTCAGGCTACACCTCGGTACGCCGGTCGTGGCCCCTGGTTGCCGGGAGCCTGCGGGGTAGCCTCGCGCCATGCCCAGCCTCCAGCATCACGTGCTCGCCTCGGTCATCCCGAGGATCCGGAAGTCGAGCGAGGTCGACGACCCGGAACGGGTCCGTGAGGAGAAGCTCGCCAGGCAGGCGGCCGCCCCGTCGGACCCGCCTCGCCGGTGGACCCGCGGGATGCAGGTGAGCCGGATCGAGGGGTTCGGCTTCCCGGTCCACGACCTGCGGGTGGCCGGCGCCTCGCCGGGGAGGACGCTGCTCTACCTCCACGGCGGCGGGTACGTCGAGCACTCCGACCGCGTGCACTGGAGGTACGTCAGCAACCTGGCCCGCCGCTTCGACCTGCGGGTCGTCCTGCCGACCTACCCGCTCGCACCCGACCACTCGTGGCGGGACTCCCACAAGGCCATGCTCGAGCTCTTCGAGCAGCTCGCCATCGAGTCGCCCGGCGGCGTGGTCCTCGCGGGCGACTCGGCCGGAGGCGGGTACGCCCTCGCCCTGGCAGAACAGATCTCCGCCCGGCCGGGACCCCAGCCCACGCACCTCGTGCTCATCTCCCCGTGGGTCGACCTGTCCGGCGAGACGCCCGGCACGGAGGAGGCGAGAGGCCGTGACCCGTGGCTCCGCTTCACGAGGCTGAAGCTCTACGGACAGTGGTGGGCAGGAGGCGACGACGTCGACCGCCCCGAGGTCAGCCCCCTCAACGGCGACCTGTCACGGCTGCCGAAGGGCGTCATGTGGTGCGGCACCCGCGACCTGCTCCAGCCGCAGTGCCGCCTCCTCGCGGAGCGCGCAGCGAGCCAGGGCTGGGATCTCAGGTACGTCGAGGAGCCGGGGCTGATCCACGTCTACCCGATCCTCCCCGTCCCGGAGGCGCGGCGCGCGATGGCCGAGCTGACCGACTTCCTCGCCTAGGCCTGACGGGCGGCTGCCGAGGCGGCCCCGAGCCAGGTGTGCGGGTTGCCCGCCCAGCACCAGCCGAGCCGGGGTGCGCCCTTGCTGACCCAGAAGCTCGGGACCCGCTTGTTCTGCGCCCTCGAACCGAGCGCCTGGAACGCGTTGTGCGTCGTGAAGATCTCCGGGAAGTGGGTCACGAGCGCGACACCCTCGTCGATGCTGAGCGGCGTCCTGCCCGCGGCGAGGATCTTCGGCAGGGCGTCGTCGGGGCGGACGTCGAGGGTGTCCCGCCCGGTGTCGACGTCGACCAGCAGGTACACCGGGTCGGCGGGGACCTCGACGGACTCGATCGGCGTGAAGCCCGCGAGCTCCGCCTCCATGTCGGTCCAGCCTGCCTTCCCTCCCACGGACCACCGGGCCACAGCATCGACCGTCGGGACGAGGGTGTCCCTGACGACGAGGACGAACGGGATCCGTCCGTCAGCCTCGGCGCGGGCGTCGGACCGGGCGCGGTCACGCAGGGGCGAGAGGAGGGCGTCGAAGCTCCTGCTCGGTCATCCCTGCGAGAGCGGGGTAGCCGAGGTCGTGGAGGTTCTGGATCTGCCTGTCGAGCTCGTGGTGAGTCATGGCACCGTCCTTCCCGCCGGTCAACGCTCTGCGCGGCCCGATGGTTCCCGGGGCACGCCTGAGCAGGATGCGCGACGCGGGCGCCGCCCGAGATGAGCGACGCCCGCGTCGTCTACTTCTGCGAGACCTTCCGCGCTCTGATGCGCGGAGAGTCCCGGGTCTCCGTCAGGTCCCGGGCGTACGGCTCCGCACGTCCTCCTGGACGGTCTGCGCGGAGGACTGACCCTCCTGCTTCACCGCCTCGGCGGACTCCTGAGCGGTGCCCTTCACCTCCTGGGCGGCCTGGCCGGCCGACTCCTTGAGGCTCTCGCCCATCTCCTGGCCGACCGACCTCGCCTCGTCGACGAGCGGCTGGCCGTGCTCCTTGGCGCGCTCGACGACCTGCTGTGCCGCCCGGGTCTCCTTCTCGCTCGCGGGGAGGAGGGAGGAGACCAGCCAGCCGGCGCCGAAGGCGATGACGCCTGCGGCGAGCGGGTTGCCCTCGGTACGTCGCTCGAGCGTGCCGACCGCGCCCTGGGCGGTCCCCGTCACCGAGCCGGCCGCACTCGAGGCCGCGCCGGACATGCTGCCGCCCGCCGAGGACATGCCCTGCCGGGCGTCGTCCGCGCTGCCCATCACGCGCTCCTTCATGGAGCGGAACCGGCTGCGGGTCGCCTCCTTGCGACGCTCCACCATCTGCGCCGGGCTGACCTTGTCGGTCAGCGCGTCCAGATCACGCGAGAGCTCCGCCCTGCTCGCGGCGATCTCGCTGGTCAGCTGCTGCTCTTCTGCTCTTTGGCCCATTGCACGTCCTCCTTCAAAGTCCTCTGCGTTGTCTCGAGCTTCGGGTTGAGCTCCTTGAGCTCCTTGCGGCCTCGTGACGCGAGGACCGCGGCGACGACCGCCCACAGCGCGGTGACGATGAGGGCCGCCCAGGCCGTGTGCATCCACGAGTCGAGCAGGAACATCAGTGCCAGCGAGGCGAAGAGCAGGGCGAGGTGACCGGTCACGCCGGCCCCCGCCATGAGCCCCGCACCCTTGCCGGCCTTCGCCGCCTCGGCCTTCGCCTCGGTCTTGGCGAGGTCGAGCTCCTGCTTCATCAGCGTGGTCAGGTTGCTGGTGATGTCGCCGAGCAGCTCGCCCAAGGACCTTTCGTCCCGGTCGGTGGCCGTGCTGCCCGTGGGCACCTGCTGGTTGCCTGAGACGGTCATGCCGTCCCCCTCCGGCCAGGCTCGTCGACCCACGGCGCGTCGGTGGCAGGCTGCTCCATCGTCGTGCCCGGCTCACCCACCGCGGAGCCGGCCGGGTAGGCGACGGGGTCGACCGGGTGGCCGGTGCCTGCGGTGGGCGTTCCCGTCGCGGTGCCCCGGACCTCGTCGTACAGGGGCGTGCTGGTCGTGTCGCTCGTCGTGCTCTGGCCGTCCTTGGCCCCACGGGTGAGCCGCCCGGCCACCACGCCTGCGGCGAGCGCTCCGAGCAGGAACGTGCCCGGGCGGCGGCGTGCGAACGACCGCACCTCGTCGAGCAGCTCGGTCGGCTCCCGTCCGTCGATGCGGTTGCCGAGCTCGCGGGCCCGGTCCGCGACCTGGCGGGCCAGGTCCTGGGCCATGCCGCCGCTCGCCTGCTCGCCCTCGGCCATCTTCCCGACGTCGTCCCCGAAGGTCCGGAGCGTGCTCACGAGCCGGTCGCGCTGCGTGCGGGACTGCTCGTCGAGCTGGGTCTTCGCCTCGTCGATGAGGCCCTGCGCCTGCTGCTTGGACTCCTGGACGACGTTCCTCGCCTCGTCCTTGGCGACACCGGCGACGTGCTTGCTCTGGTCGGCGGCGGTGCCTGCGGCCTGCTTGGCCTCAGTGCTTGCTGTGCTCATGGATCCCTCCCTGGATCGTGCGTTGGGGGGCCGTACCCCTGGCCTTCCCGCACACACACGGCTGTCCCCCGGGCACCGTCGACGACAATGGCGCGGTGACCCGGATCCACACCGCAGCCTTCGACGACCTCGACCCGCGCACGGCGTACCTGCTGTGGCAGCTGCGCGAACGCGTGTTCGTGGTCGAGCAGGAGTGCCCCTACCTCGACCTGGACGGGCGCGACCTCGAGCCCGGGACACGCCACCTCTGGGCGGCCGAGCACGGCCGCCCGGTGGCCTACCTGCGCGTGCTCGAGGACGCCGAGGGCCTGCGGATCGGCAGGGTCCTCGTCGACGCGGCGCACCGGGGACAGAGGCTGGCGGAGCGGCTCATGTCGACCGCTCTCGAGGTGGTCGGCGACAGGCCGTGCCGGCTCGACGCACAGTCCTACCTCGTCGAGTGGTACCGCCGGCTCGGCTTCGAGCCCTGCGGGGAGGAGTTCCTCGAGGACGGCATCCCGCACGTCCCGATGGAGCGTGCTCAGTCGTCGCGCAGCCGCGCGTAGACCTGGTGGAGGGTGTCGGCGACCCCGGTCACCGCGAAGACGGCGGCCCACGCCCTGGTCGTCCTCGGCGCCATGCCGAGACCGGCGACGTAGCCGGTGCCGACCCACTGCCCGAGGCAGAACGGACAGGTCAGCAGCTCGCCGATCGTGTGCCGGACCCTGCCTCCGCGAGCGGTCTCGTTGAGCTCCGCGGACCCGGCGGGCTCGTCGAACTCCGTGAACGGCGCCCGGATCGGGCTGGTCACCGAACCCTTCGACAGCAGGCGCGTGAACTTGTGCGTGGCGACCGCACCCAGCGCGATGTCGGACAGGTCGTAACGCCCGGGCAGGCCGTGACCCTTCGCACGCCCCGCGGCAGCCACGCCGGCCACGGCGAGCGCGAAGGCGGCGAGGCTTCCGGCGTACCCCGGCAGGGGCACCTCGCCCCGGTCGTCGTACTCCTGGGCCTGGGCGGCGACGCGGTCGCGCGTGTGCTCGGCGTGCTTCTTCGCCATGCTGCGCAGGGATTCGCTCATGAGAGTGGGCGTACCCGACTCAGGCAGGGGGCAATCCTGTGTAGTGGAACGCACCGTCGACCTCGGCGCGGACGATCCGGGACTGCGCCGCCAGGAGGTCGAGGTGTGCGGCGGTCTCCAGCGTGGCGAGCGTGGCGTTGAAGACGTCGAGCTCGTGCATCCGGCGCTGGTGGCGCGTCCAGGGCAGCACCTGCGCGACGTCGTACGCCGTGTCCAGACCGGACTCGACCGCTTCGAGGCAGAGCCGGAGCCGCTCCTCGTGGTGGGCGAGCAGCTCGTCGATGCGTGAGTGCGAGCTCTCGGTGACCGGGCCGTGCGCGGGAAGCAGCCTCAGGTCCGGGAGGGCACGCACCTTCGCCAGCGATGCGAGGAAGTCACCCAACGGCAGCTCGGCGTAGACCGGCTCGAACCCGACCGACGGCGTGATCGTGGGCAGCACGTGGTCACCGGCGAACAGCAGCCCGTCGGCGAGGTCGGCGAAGACGTAGTGGCCCTGCGTGTGGCCGGGCGTCGAGACCGCCTCGAGCTCGCGACCCGCGACGTCGAGGGTGAAGTCCTCGGAGAGCCACTCGTCGGGGTACTCCCACATCGTCAGGTCGGGACGGCCGCGGTGCATCATGCTCACCCACTCCTCACCGAGCTTCCCGGCCCCGGCACGGCGCAGCTGCACGACGGTGGGGTCCTCGACGACGTCGGGGTCGCGCATCAGGTCCAGGGTCGGCTTGTCGCCCACGCCGAGGCTGACGTGCGACCCGAACTCCCGGCGTACGACGGAGGCCTGGGTGTAGTGGTCGCGGTGCACGTGCGTGACGAGGAAGCGGGTGATGTCGCCGACCTCGTAGCCGATCGCGGCCAGGGAGGACTCGAGCTGCCTGCGGCTCTCCTCGATCGCCCAGCCGCCGTCGACGAGCACGAGCCCGCGCTCGGTCTCGAGGGCGTAGACGTTCACGGCGCGCAGGCCGTCCATGGGCAGCGGCAGCGGGATGCGGTGGATCCCGGGCGCGACCTCGTGGGCCCCTGGCTCGGTCCAGTGGGGTGCGTCTGTCACAGGATCAGCCTCGCACCAGCCCGCGGCCGGTGACCAAAGGGAGGTCCGCCGCCGTCACGAGTCCCGGCTCTGCGGCGACGACTGCCTCGACGGAGTTCACCAGCCGCATCGCGGTCGTGATCATCCCCGAGACGTTGTGGTCGCCGCTCTCCCCGTGGTGGACCAGGTCGAGCACGAGGTGCGGCTCCCCGGTGATCCTGACGCGGTAGCAGCCCTCCCCGTCGGACGGCTGCGGCCACGCGGGCATCTGCTCCGGCGACGTACGGGTGACGTGCTCGAGCACGACGCGGGGCACACCGTCGACCTGGCCGACGACCTCGAACCTGACCGCACCCATCGTGCCCTTCTCGATGCGCACCGAGGCCGTGTCGATGTCCCGCTCCGCGGGCACCCGCTCGACCTTCTCGACCAGCGGCTCGTCCAGGGTCACCTCGAGCGCGGCCGCGATCTGCCGGACGACGCTGCCCCAGGCCAGGGAGAGGATGCCGGGCTGGAAGAGCATCGGCACCTCGTCCATCGGCCTGCCGAAGCCGAAGATGTCCCGCATCACGACCGGCTGGTAGTACGTCGAGTAGTCGGCGATCTCGTAGCAGCGCACCTCGTCGATGCGCTGGCAGACGCTGGTGAGCGCGAGCGGCAGGACGTCGTTGGCGAAGCCGGGGTCGATCCCGTTGACGTGCAGCGACGCACCGCCCGCGACGCCGGCCTCGTGGATCCGCGACACCATGTCGGCCGGCAGGATGCCGTGGGGGTACTGCAGGACGACCGGCCCGCTCGAGACCACGTTGACGCCGTGCTCGAGGAACATCACGAGGTCGTCGATCGCCTCGAAGACCCGGTCGTCGGTCATCGCGGTGTGCACGATGCAGTCGGGCTTCAGCGCCAGGAGCGCCTCCGTGTCGCTCGTCGCCACGACGCCGAGGTCGCGGTCGAGCCCGGCGAGGTCGCCGGCGTCCCTGCCGACCTTCTCGGGGTTGGAGACCCACAGGCCCACGAGCTCGAGGTCCGGTCGTGCGTCGATGCCGGCGATCGCGTGGCGTCCTACGGTGCCCGTCGACCAGGCGACGACCCGGAGCGTCACCGCCCGATCTCCAGGTCGGGCAGGCGCAGGTCGAGGTTGGGCTGCTCGAGCCCGCCGTCGACCTCGAGCACCTTGCCGGTGAGGTAGGCGCCTGCGCGGGAGGAGAGGTACAGCACCGCGGCTGCGATGTCCTCGGCCTCCCCGATCCGGCCGAGCGGCGTCGCGGCCTCCATCTCGGTCCTGGTCCGCTCGTCGGAGGCGACGAACTCCAGCGCCGAGGTCATCACCGAGCCGACCGCGATCGCGTTGACGCGGACGTGCGGCGACAGGTCGCTCGCGGCGAGGCGGGTGTAGTGGGCGAGGGCGGCCTTGGCGGTGCCGTAGGCGAGGTAGCCCCGGCCCGAGACCCGGCCGACCACCGAGCTGATGTTCACGATCGACCCGCCGTCGTTGCGGAGCATGTGCGGCACCGCCGCGCGCACCAGGGCGTGGGCCGTGCTCACGTTGAAGTGGAACGCCTCCTCCAGGTACGCCGGGTCGGTGTCGAGCAGCGCGTTGGGGATGGTCCCGCCGACGTTGTTCACGACGATGTCGAGCCGCCCGAGCTCGTCGTGGGCCGTGTCGGCGAGGGAGGCGACCGCGTCGAGGTCCCTCAGGTCGGCGGGTACGACGACCGCACGGCGACCAGCCTCCTCGACCCGGGTGGCGACCTTCTCGAGCTGGTCGCGGCTGCGCGCCGAGAGGACGACGTCCGCACCTGCCTCGGCGAGGGCGACCGCCGTGGCTGCGCCGATGCCCCGTCCCGCCCCTGTCACGACGGCGACCTGGCCGTCGACCTTGAACCGATCAAGAATCACTGCATCTCCAGCCTCGAGAACCAAGGCCAGAAATGTAACAGGTTCTAGTTCGGTCGCCCAGGGCCTGCGGCGGCCCGCTCAGCCGAAAGCGGCGACCCGCACTGTGAAGCCGTCGGGCCCGCGCTCGAAGTCGAGGACGTCGCACAGCTGCCGCGCGGCCCAGAGACCCAGACCTTCGGACGGGTCGCGGGGCCGTGCGTAGCCGGCCAGCGGGTCGTCCATGCCAGGACCGCGGTCGGTGACCGTGCAGACGATTGCGGCGTCGGCCGCCCAGAGCCTCAGGGTCACCGGCGCCCTGCCGTGCTTGTGGGCGTTGCTCACGACCTCCCCCACCGCGGCGACGAGGTCGTCGACCTTGCGGGAGGGCAGCGCGGTGAACATCGTCGCGGCGTACACCTCCATCCGCAGCTCCATGAGGTCGTCGTCGGGCTGGAGCACCATGCGCGGCGTGGTCTCCTGCAGCGGATGGAGCGGCGTGACCAGGCCGTCCTGGACCACGAGCTTCTCCGGCGGCGTGTAGTCCTCGTTCACGCGCCAGCCGGCGGTGTCGACCAGGCCGGTGTGCGTGCGCGAGACCGCGTCGGCGATCTCCCGGGTCACCTTGGTGGTGTCGTAGGGGCACAGGGTCTGGAACGGGAAGTCGGCGAAGACGCGGTTCACCGCCGCCTCGTAGCGCAGCCACTCCTGCCAGGGCAGGTTGGTGCTCTCGAAGTCGATGAAGCCCATCGCGCGGTAGCCGACGGCGCCGGTGGCCAGTCCCCGCTCCATGGTGCGGCGATACCCGTCGAGAGCTGCTGCCGGCGTGCTGTAGACGGGGCGCTCGGCGAAGAAGACCTGGTCGTCGCCGTCGAACATCGCCCGCAGGAGGGAGGTGACGGGGTTGGTGCCGGTGTTGACCATCACCACCTCGCCGCGCTCGACCCCCTCTCGTACGAAGGAGACCGCGGCAGTGGCGAACGTGGATTCTTCGTCGTAGAAGATCGCGTCGTGCTGCAGGTGCCGCTGCACTTGGCTGAACACGTACTTCTCCCGGGGTCTGAGGAAGCAGGGCCTCCAGTGTTACCCATTTCCGCCCTGCGTAGCCGGGTGCGGGGTCACGCTGTCTGGACAGCGGCCGCCTGCTCCTCGGCGACCGGGCAGTGCGTCCGGGAGTAGATCGTGGGCATGCACCGGTTGCAGTGGATGCAGATCCCGGCCGTCGTCCGGCCGTCGCGCATGCGGTTCACCAGGTCGGGCTCCCTGAGCAGGGCGCGGGCCATCGCGACGTACTCGAAGCCCTCGGCCATGGCGAGGTCGAGCGTCTCGCGCTTGTTGATCCCGCCGAGGAGCATCAGCGGCATCTCGAGCCGCTCCCGGAACCGCCGCGCCATCGGCAGCATGTACGCCTCCTCGAACGGGTAGTGGCGGAAGAACTTCCGCCCCACCGTCTTGATGCCCCACCGCTGGAGCGGCGGCATCGCGTCGGCGAACTCCGTGAGCGGGACGTCGCCACGGAAGAGGTACATCGGGTTCGTCAGCGAGCTGCCCGACGTCAGCTGGATCGCGTCGAGCGTGCGGTCGGACTCGAGCATGGACGCGAGGTCCAGGCTCTCCTCGATGCCGAAGCCGGACCGGATGCCGTCGACCATGTTCAGCTTCGCGGTGACCGCGACCTCGTCGCCCACGGCGTCGCGGACGGCGCGGACCACCTGGCGGGGGAAGCGGGCACGGTTCTCCAGCGAGCCGCCCCAGCGGTCCTTGCGGCGGTTGAGGTTCGGGCTCAGGAACGAGCTCAGCAGGTAGTTGTGACCCAGGTGCATCTCGAGGCTGTCGAAGCCGGCGCTCGCCGCGAGCTTCGCCCCCTCGACGTAGTCCCGTGTCACGCGGGTGATGTCGGCCTCGGTGGCGGTGCGGACCATCTGCAGGCTCAGCGGGCTGGGCATCCGCGACGCCGAGAGCGCCTGCGCCTTGTTGGACCGGCCGTTCGCCACGGGGCCGGCGTGCCCGAGCTGACCCGCGACCGCCGCACCCTCGGCGTGGATCGCGTCTGTCAGCCGGCGCAGGCCCGGGACCGCCTCGGGCCGGAGGTAGATCTGGTGCCGGTCGGTCCGCCCCTCCGGCGACACCGCCAGGTAGGCGACCGTGGTCATGCCGGCGCCGCCGCGGGCGACCTTCAGGTGGTACTCGACGAGCGCGTCGGTGACGAGCGCGTCAGGGGTCACGCCCTCGAACGTCGCTGCCTTCACGATCCGGTTGCGTAGGCGCACCGGGCCGAGCGAGGCGGGCGCGAAGACGTCGGGGACCTGGTTCACGACGTCGAACGATAACAGGTTCTACCTGGCGTCAGCCGGGTGAGAGACCTCGGCAGCCAGCTTCTCGCCCCACGCCCTGGCACGCTCGAGCTCGCCAGGGCGCAGCGGTCCGGCCACGTCGTCGACGTAGAAGCTCTCGGGCTTCACCAGGGTGCTGTAGCCGTGCTTGCGCATGCCCTTGGCCGCCGCCTTCGCGGCCGAGCCAGGCATGTGCCGTGCCTTCGCGATGCGGGTGTCGAAGGTCGCCACCTTCTCCGAGTGCGGCCCCGCGCGCAGGTGGTCGATCCACTCACGGATGCCGGTCGCCGTGGAGACCGCCTTGGCACCTTGGCGCACGGCGTCCTCGCGCGTGCTCTGCCGTGGCATCGAGAACGCGTGGGTCGGCCCGCCGACCACCACGAGGTCCACGAGCTCGACCAGCGGTGCCGGCGCCTCGCCCGCCTCGACCAGCTCGACGGTCATGTGGCCCCCGAGCCCCTCCGCGACGGCCCGGGCCACCTTCTCGGTGTCGCCGAACATCGACTCGTAGACGATCAACGCCCTCATGGTTCGCGCCTCTCCGGTGTCGCCCCGCCGGGTGGCACCCCGCCGGGGGTCGTCGCCCCGCCCGAGGTCGTCGCCTCGGCCTGAGCCGGCCCACCTGCCTGGGTCCCGTTCCCCACCGGAGTCTCGGGACCGCGGCGTCGTCCCACGGCCAGCGCGATGATCAGGATCACGATCGAGGCCACGATCAGCAGGCCTCCGGTCACGAGCAGGCCGATCACGACGGCCCACAGGACCGGCACCTCGGCGCCGATCGCGACGTCCGCGGCGACATCGGCGGTCCCGTCGGCGTTCATCAGCACGATGGTCCAGTCGCCCGACTCCGAGTCCCAGGTCAGCTGCTGCTCGCCGGTCCCGCTCGTGGAGGCGACCCAGGTGTCGGCGAGTGAGGCGTCACCCGGCGGCACATCCGGCGCCCCGCCGTCGTTGTCGCGGTAGACCGGGTCGCTGTCGACACCCTCGATGTCCTCCAACGTGGCGTGCTCGACACCGGCGAGGTAGGCCGCTGCATCGGCAGTCCTCGCCACGCCGATGAAGATCTCCTGCCCTGCAGGGGCCGTGCCCTCCACCGTGAACTCACCGATCACCGACTCCGGGACCCAGTCACCCGACTCGCCGGGGTCGATCGTCAACGGCTCGGAGGCGATGGCGTAGCCGGTGGTGCTGAGCGTCTCCGAGGGACTCATCAGGAATCCCTGGTCGTTGCGGAGCGTCGCGCCGGCGATGCCGAGCGTCGCACCGCCGGCCAGCAGGCCGCCGCCCACGAGGAAGAGGAGGCTGGCCAGGACCACGGCCAGGACCCGGCCCGCGCCCCAGCGGACGGTCCCTCCGCCGCTCGGAGCACCGCCGGGCGCGCCCTGGCTCGGACCGCCGGCGCCGGGGGCCGTCGACTCGGTGGCCGTTGCGGATGTGACCGTCCCCGACGACGTCACGGCTCCGCCCGCGGGGGCTTCGGGTACGGCGACCCGCGCCACCCCACCCGGGTCGGGGCCGCCCATGTCGAGGCGGAACGGCGGGTACTCGTCGGTCATCAGGCCCGCGTAGGCGGCGACCCGGATCACCCAGCGGTTGAGGCCGAGGACGAGGTCGTACATCTGCTGCGGGTAGCGCCCGGTGAACAGCAGGATGACGGCCGCGAAGAACACCAGCAGGCCGATGAGGCCACCGCCCCACGTCCACTCCCCCGCGTCGGTCTGCGAGGTGTCCCAGGCGATGTAGATACCGCTGCCTGCCAGGAAGGCGACGACCAGGTAGTGCGGGATGGCCAGCAGCCACCACTTGACGAGCACGAGCCCGCGCGAGAGGTGCTCGGGGTAGTCCACGGTCAGGTGGGCCGGGTAGTCGGGCACCTCGTTGAGCGTGAACGGTGGGTACCGGTCGGTGGCCAGGGCGCCGTACGTGTAGTAGGCGACGCGCCAGCTCCACCTGAGGACCCCGACGTTGAAGTCGAAGATCGCCCGCGGGTAGCTGCCCGTGAAGAGGATCGCGAAGAAGGCGACCACGCTCAGGACGAAGAAGGCCAGCCACAGGAAGGCCAGCACGATGTAGTGCGGGATCGCCAGCAACCACTTCACCAGCCAGAGCCATCGGCTCAGCCCGGCGTCGAGCGTCGCATCGACATGGACGGGGTAGACGGACGAGCTCATCTGATCGCCTCCAAGACGCGAGACACAGGTCTCCTGCTACCAGAGCACCCCAGGGCCGGGGCGGCGGGAAGGTGCGGAGGTCACCGTGGCCGGGACCTCGGTCCCGACCCAGGACAAACCCCCGCAGACATGCGCCGAGGCGAATGTGGGGTCGCTATACCCCCAGGGGTAGGACCTTTGCCTCTGAGCCGGGCGCCTCGCTGTTCCTAACGTTGAGGGCAGAGAGACGAGCCGATGGAGGACGTTGTGAGGAACCTGCTCATCCTGGGCGCCGGAACCGCCGGGACGATGATCGCGAACAAGCTGCGCAAGCGCCTGGCGCCGGACGACTGGCGGATCACGATCGTGGACCGCGACGACCAGCACCACTACCAGCCGGGCTACCTCTTCCTGCCCTTCGGCACCTACACCGAGAAGCAGGTCGTCCGCTCGCGGCACGTGTTCCTGCCCGACGGCGTCGACTT
The DNA here is from genome assembly GCA_963701425.1 of uncultured Actinomycetota bacterium. Lineage (GTDB taxonomy): Bacteria > Actinomycetota > Actinomycetes > Propionibacteriales > Nocardioidaceae > Nocardioides_C. The sequence continues at coordinate 99,185 of CAVPAG010000012.1, forward strand.
CGTGATCGCCGACGTCGACCGGATCGACCCCGACGCCGGCACCGTGGCGCTCGCCGACGGCCGGAGCCTCGAGTACGACTACCTGGTCATCGCGTCCGGCACCTCGCCGCGCCCCGACCAGACCCCGGGGATGCTCGGGCCCGAGTGGCGCAAGAGCATCTTCGACTTCTACACCCTCGAGGGCGCCAAGGCCCTCGCCGAGGCGCTGAAGAAGTTCGACCACGGTCGTCTCGTCGTCCACGTGACCGAGATGCCGATCAAGTGCCCCGTGGCGCCGCTGGAGTTCGTCTTCCTCGCCGAGGCGTGGCTGCGCGAGCGCGGCATCCGCGACCGCGTCGAGCTGACCTACGTCACCCCGCTTCCGGGCGCGTTCACCAAGCCCGCGGCCTCCGAGCACCTCGGCTCGATGATCGAGGAGCGCAAGATCCACCTCGAGGCCGACTTCATGGTCGAGAGCATCGACAACGAGAAGAAGGCCCTCGTGTCGTACGACGAGCGCGAGGTCCCCTTCGACCTCCTGGTCACCATCCCGCTGAACATGGGTGCGGACTTCGTGGCCAGGTCGGGGATGGGCGACGAGCTCAACTACGTCCCGGTCGACAAGCACACGATGCAGTCGAAGAAGTACCCGAACGTCTTCGCGGTCGGCGACGCCGGCGACATCCCGGCGTCCAAGGCCGGGTCGGTCGCGCACTTCGCGGTCGAGATCTTCGTCGACAACTTCCTCGAGCTGATCGAGGGCCGGCCGATGACCGAGTCGTTCGACGGGCACGCCAACTGCTTCATCGAGTCCGGTGACGGCAAGGGCCTGCTGATCGACTTCAACTACGACACCGAGCCGCTGCCGGGCAAGTTCCCGCTGCCGAAGGTCGGCCCGCTCGACCTGCTCAAGGAGTCGCGCGCCAACCACGCCGGCAAGCTCGCCTTCCGCCACATCTACTGGAACGTCCTGCTGCCGGGGCACCGCATGCCGATCCCGACCCACATGTCGATGGCCGGGAAGGTCACCACCACCACCACTGAGAACCAGGAGAAGTAGTCATGCCCGTCACCACCATCGATGGCCACGACATCCACGTCGACGACGAAGGCTTCATGACCGTGTACGACGAGTGGAGCGAGGACCTGGGCAAGGTCCTGGCCGCTCAGATCGGCATCGACATGACCGACGAGCACTGGCAGGCGATCCGGTTCCTCCGCTCGGACTTCACCGAGCAGGGCGAGACCCCCACGCTGCGCCGCGTGAGCGTCACCGGCGGGATCCCCACCAAGCGCCTCTTCCAGCTCTTCCCCCAGAAGCCGGCCAAGAAGATGGCCTACATCGCCGGCCTGCCCAAGCCCCACGGCTGCGTGTGAGACCCGGCCGGACACAGGAGAACTGACATGACCGAGACCACCACCGCCCCGATCGTCCCGTCGTTCGGAGACACGGCCACCGACCGGAAGCTGGCGATCATCTGCTCCAAGGGCAGCCTCGACATGGCCTACCCCGGCCTGATCCTCGCGAACGCCGCCCTCGGCGAAGGTGTCGAGACGCACCTGTTCTTCACCTTCTGGGGCTTCGACATGATCAACAAGAAGACCATGGGCGACCTGAAGTTCACGCCCCTCGGCAACACCGCTACCCACATGCCCCAGGGCATGGGCGGGCTGCCCGGCGTGACCGCGATGGCCACGGCGAAGCTGAAGAAGTCGATCGCCGGGCTCGACGTACCGGAGGTCCCGGAGTTCCTCGAGCAGATCGTCGCCTCCGGCGGTCACCTGTGGGCCTGCCGGATGTCGGCGGACATGAACCACCTGACCGAGGACGACCTCTACGACGAGGTCGAGGGCATCATCAGCGCCACCGACTTCATCGAGCTCACCGAGGGCGCGCAGCTGCTCTTCATCTAAAAGACCCGGCCGGACATCCGGCCGAACCAGACCCCGGACCGGGTCGCCGCCTCCCCTGACGGCAGCCCGGTCCGGTGCTATTTGTTGCTGGCTCGACGTATGTCGACATTTTGGGGAGGCGGGCTTTCGGCCCGGGTTAGCGTCACGATGCCGGAGTGGTCCATCCAGGGCCCTCCGACCGGGCATGATGGACGCGGTGCTCACGGGGGTGCACCGCGTCCATCATTCATTTCCGGCCCGGACCAGGAGGGCAGCGATGTCCGACCAGCGTCGACGGGGAAGACCGCCGGGCCTGGTCGCGGACCTGACACCCAGCGACAGCACCGAGCTCGACGCCGACATCCGCGCCGGCTGGCTGCTGCGGAGCTGGCGACTTGCCCTCGCGCCCGAGAGCAACGCGCGGTCGTTCGCCGCGACCCTGACGATGCTCGGTCGCTCGGCCGACGCCAGCCGCGTGAGCCGCTGGGAGACCGGCCGGCTGTCCGCTCCCTTCGACGTGATCGCGGCCTACGAGGAGGCGCTCGACCTGCCTCGGGGCGCACTCGTCGCCCTGGCGATCCTCACGCGGCGACTGTCCCAGCCCAGGGCGGACCTGAGCGAGCTCCTCGACCCCGGCCACGTCGACGTCGACCGCTACCAGCGCGCACTCGACGTCGCCGTCGACAGCAGCGCCGCGGGTGGCGACTGGCTCGACATCGCAAGCTTCGTGGCCAGCCACCCCGCGCAGGCGATCCTGCCGACGTCGGTGTGGCGGCAGCTCGCCGACCGGCTCGTCCACGAGCTCGGGCTCGCCGTCGGGGCCGCCTACGCCACCCGGAGCCAGGCCGCCCTGCTGCTCAGTCTCCACGAGCGGGCCAGGCACGCGATCGTCGTCGCCGTCGGCGAACGGGTGACCGAGAACGAGTCCCGCGTCGTCTCCGACGCGATCTCCCTGCTCCAGCCGATGGCGGACCCGCGCGCCGGGGACCTGGTGATCCGCCTGCTCGGACACCCCCAGGAGGCCACCCGGAACGCCGCTATCTGGGCCGCGGCCGCGAAGGTCTCCCGCGGTCACTTCGAGGGAGAGCAGCTCGCCGTGCTCGAGAGGGCCGTGACCGGCCTGGCACGTCGGCACGGCCTCGACACAGGGGGCCTGTTCGGTCGGCTCAGCGACCTCGTCGAGGTGCTGCCGAGGGACGTCGGGGAGCGCGTACGCCGGGCGGCACCGCACCTCCCCGCGACGGCGACCCCTGCCGTCCCGCCGAGCGCGCGCTCCCGGTCGCTCGTGGCCGCGGTCGCCCGCCGCGTCGCGCGCCCCGAGGGCCAGCCCGAGGAGCCCATGCTGGAGCGGCTCGTCGAGGAGGTGCTGTCCCACAAGGTCGCCGAGCGCCGGTTCCAGGCCGCGCTCAGTATCGCGCTGTCGCCTTACCGCGCCCGGGTTGCGCGAGGGGCCGCCCGCCACCTGGTCGAGGGCGTCCCGGGCGACCCGGTCCTCGCGGAGCGCGTCGTCGTGCTCCTCACCGCGGTGGCGACCGAGGCGGAGTGGGAGACGATGAGGTCCCTCGCCGAGGACCCCTCCTCGCCCCACCACCTCGGTGCGCTCGTCGCGCTGGCGCACATCCCTCTCTCCGGCGTACGGACTCCCGTGGACCTGTGGCCGCTGAGGTCGCCGGCCGAGGTCCCGCCGGAGACGCTGAGGGCGGCGGTCTACTACGCGGGCATGACCGCAGATCCCGTGCTCGAGCGGTTGAAGGACGACCCGGCCCAGGAGCAGTGGGTCCGGACGGCGGCACGGTGGTGGCTGCGCGAGGGCCCCGCGATCCACGAGCAGCCACCGCTGCTGTGACGCCGGGTCGTCAGACCAGCTCAGGAACGCGCAGGTGCGCCATCGCGAGCTCGAACTCGGCGACGTCGAGGAACTCCACGTTCGCCTCCTGGGTGCTCTTCTCCCTCAGGTAGTCGGCGTGGTCGCGGGTCCGTTCCATGGCCTCGCGGCTGTCGAAGGCGACCGAGGTCACGCCGCGGCCGGCGGCACGGTCGATGAGCAGGCTGGCGCTGACGAAGCCCTGCTCGCTCTCGATCTCCGGGAGCAGCGTGTGCTTGTAGAAGTCGATCGCCCGGTCGATGTGGCCGTGCGGGACACGGGACCACGCCGCGCGGACGCAGGCACCGGGGTGCGTGGCCTGCGAGCGGTGCATCGAGGCGATCTCCCACTCCTCGACCGTCGGCTCGCCCGCTCCCATCAGCTCCATGGCCCGCTCGCGCAGCGGCATGACCATCCCCCGGGTCGCACGGAGCGCCTCCTCGGTCTCCCAGGACGTCGTGCTGATCCCCCTGCAGGAGTCACGGTCGACGATCATCGACATGCCCAGGCACCCGTCCATCTCACGGACGGCCGGCCAGACCTCGTCGCGTACGTAGGCGATTCCGCTGTCGATGGCGGACGGCGCGGAGATGATGGTGGTAGTGCGTGCGTACACGGCGTTCCCTCCCTCCGGGGCGGTGCCCGGCTGGCACCACCGGATGACCTCACAGTCCTCCCGGCGCCCACCGCTGGCAACGTTGTCCAGACGTGGAGGTGCGACCTAGCCCAGCAGCGACCTTCTGTAGACGCGGGCCTCCCACGGGGCGAGTGCGATCCCGGTGGACGACGGCGCGGAGGGCACGGGGTCGACGTTGCCCAGCACCAGCTCGGCTCCCGCCCACGCCTCGGCACCCGGCACCGCAGCGACGACCTCACGTCCGGTGAAGTTGCCGAGCACGAGCAGCTGTACGTCGTCGAGGGTGCGGGTGAACGCGTAGACGTCGGGGTCGTCGGGCAGCAGCATCGCGAAGTCGCCGTGGGCCACGACCGGCTCGGCGTGGCGCAGGTCGGCCAGGCGACGGTAGTGCGCCAGGACCGAGTCCGGGTCGGCGAGGGCCGCGGCCGCGTTGACCTCCTTGTGGTTGGGGTTCACCGGCATCCACGGCGTACCCGTCGTGAAGCCCGCGTGGAGGGAGTCGTCCCACTGCATGGGGGTGCGGGCGTTGTCCCGGCCCATCGTCCGCAGCGCGTGCAGGACCGGCTCCGGGTCGGCACCCCCCGCCACGGCGTGGTGGAAGTGGTTCACCGACTCGAGGTCCTGGAAGTCGTCGATGGTGTCGAAGGGCGCGTTCGTCATGCCGAGCTCCTCGCCCTGGTAGACGTACGGCGTCCCGCGGTGCAGGTGGAGCACGGTGCCGAGCATCTTCGCGCTGCGCACCCGGTGCTCCCCGTCGTCGCCGAAACGGGAGACCACCCGAGGCTGGTCGTGGTTGTTCCAGTAGAGGCTGTTCCACCCCACGTCGTGCAGCCCCGCCTGCCACCGGCCGAGCGACGCCTTGAGGTCACGCAGGTCGAGCGGCTGCACGTCCCACTTGCTGTCCCCCTGGTCGAGGTTGACGTGCTCGAACTGGAAGACCATGTCGACCTCGGCCCGGTCGGGGTCGGTGAACTGCCGCGCCTCCTCGACGGTGACGCCCGGCATCTCGCCCACCGTGAGCAGCTCCGCGTCGCGGCCGGCGAACACCTCCTGGTGCATCTCCTGGAGGAACTCGTGGATCCTCGGACCGCAGGCGTAGAGGTCGAAGCCGTCGCCGTGCCGCTGCCCCGGGTGGACGTGGCCGTCGCGGAGCGGCAGCACCTTGGAGATCAGGTTGATGACGTCCATCCGGAAGCCGTCGACGCCCCGGTCGAGCCACCAGCGCATCATCGCGTAGACGGCCTGGCGCACCTCGGGGTTCTCCCAGTTGAGGTCGGGCTGCTTGCGGGAGAACAGGTGCAGGAAGTACTCGCCCGTCGCCTCGTCGTACTCCCAGGCGGGACCCGAGAAGAACGAGCCCCAGTTCGTCGGCTCCGCACCCGGCGTGCCGGGGGTCATGCCCTCGCGGGCGGGGCGCCACCAGTACCAGTCGCGCTTCGGGTTGTCCCTGCTGCTCCGCGACTCCTGGAACCACGCGTGCTCGTCGGAGGTGTGGTTCACGACCAGGTCCATCACGAGCTTCATGCCGCGCTCGTGCACGCCGGCCAGCAGCGCGTCGAAGTCCTCGAGCGTGCCGAACACCGGGTCGATGTCGCAGTAGTCGCTGATGTCGTAGCCGTTGTCGTCCTGGGGCGAGGGGTAGACCGGCGACAGCCACAGGACGTCGACGCCGAGGCCGGCGAGGTAGTCCAGCCGGGAGGAGATGCCGGCGAGGTCGCCGATCCCGTCGCCGTTGCCGTCCGCGAAGGAGCGCGGGTAGATCTGGTAGACGACGGCGCTGCGCCACCAGGGGTGCTGGGGGTCGGGCGTGCTGTGCTGTGGCATCTCAGTCCTTCACGGCACCGGCGGTCACACCGGCGATGAACTGTCGTTGGGCGATCACGTAGACGATGATGACCGGTATCACCGCGATGGCCGAGGCGGCGAAGACCAGGCCCCACTCGGTGGCCCGCTGGCCCTGGAGTGCGGCGATCGCCACCGGCAGCGTCCGCTTCTCCGGGTCGTTGATGACCGTCAGCGCCCAGACGAACTCGTCCCACGCCCCGAGGAACGTGAAGATCGCGGCCGTCGCGAGGGCGGGACGCGAGAGCGGCAGGTACAGGTGGAAGAACCGCCGCACCGGACCGGCGCCGTCGATGGTCATCGCCTCGTCGAGGGCCAGAGGCACCTTCTCGAAGAACCCTCGGAGCAGGAACGTCATGAACGCGACCATGCCTCCGCTGTAGAAGAGCGTCAGCCCGTTCAGGGAGTCCAGGAGGTTGAGGTTCTTGGCGAGCACGAACGCCGGGACGATCGTGATGATGCCGGGGATCATCAGGCCCGCCAGCAGGAGCGCGAAGGCGACCCGTTTGGCGGGGAAGTCGAAGCGAGCGAACGCGTAGGCCATCATCGACGACAGCACCAGCACGACGAACGTCGTGGAGAGCGCGACGTACAGCGAGTTCGCGAAGTACCTGGCGAAGCTGTTCTCCGACCACGCCTCGCGGTAGTTGCCGGTCGTCGGCTCCGAGGGGATGAGCTCGGGCGGCATCTCCAGCACGAAGGTCTGGGGCTTGAACGACGTGCTCAGCATGATCACGAACGGGAGGATCATGACGAGCGCCGCGACGCCGGCGACGACCAGGCGCAGTGACACGTGCAGCCTGTGTCTCGGGTGTCTCACCGGCATCAGTCCACCTCCTTGTCGTCCCCGCCGAAGAGCCGGAACTGGGCGTAGGAAACGAGCATGATCACGATCGCGAGCAGGAAGGACAGTGCGGCCGCGTAGCCGAAGTCCAGGAAGTCGAAGGCCTGGCGGTACATGTACGTGAGCGGCACCTCGGTGCTTCCGGCCGGCCCTCCGCCGGTCATCAGCAGGACCGAGATGAAGACGTTGAAGCCGCCGATGACGAGCAGGACCGTGACGAACAGCAGGGTCTTGCGGATCGCGGGCAGGGACACGTGGACGAACCGGTCCCAGGCGCCGGCACCGTCGAGGGCTGCGGCCTCCTTGAGGTCCTCACGGACCCCGGTGAGGGCGGCCAGGAAGATGACCATGGCCCAGCCCACTCCCTTCCAGACGCCGAGGACGCTCACGGCCATGAGGCCGGGCCATCGGGACTGGAGCCACGCGATGTTGGAGTCGGCGACGTGGAAGACCTCGACCAGCAGCCAGTTCACGACACCCGCGTCGGTGTTGAACAGGTACTTGAAGACGAGGGCGACGACGACCCAGCTCGTGATCACGGGGAGGTAGAAGAGGACGCGGAGGAGGCCGCGGGCGGGCATCTTCGCGTCGAGAGCGACGGCGAGCGCCAGGCCGATCACGATCTGGCCCGGCACGGTGACGAGCAGGTAGACGCCTGCGTTGGCCATGCTCAGCCAGAACTGCTCGTCGCCGAGCCCGCGCGTGTAGTTGTCCAGCCCGATGAACCGGCTCGCCTGGGTCGGCACGACCGCCCAGTCGTAGAGGCTGATCTGGAAGGAGCGCGCCAACGGGTAGGCGACGATGAGGCAGAAGAGCGCGAAGCCCGGCAGGAGGAAGGCGTAGGCCGTCAAGGACTCGCGCCGACGCTTCCGGCTGCTCCGTGGAGCAGGAGCCGGCGCCGCCACCTCGGGCGACGCCGGACCTGTCGTGGTGGCCGTGGCCGCCATCGCTCAGCCCCTCTCGAGCAAGGGGTCGATCTGAGCCACGGCCTCGTCCATCGCCTCCTGGGCCGTCATGTCGCCCTTGATCGCGAGCTGGACCTGCTTGCGGATGATCTCGTCGATCTTCGTCCAGGCCGGTGTCGGCGGGCGCGGGCGAGCGGTCTGGAGCTGGTTCATGAACTCCTCGTACGACGGCTCGATCTCGACCATCTTGTCGGAGAGCGACTCGAGCACCGAGATCTGACCCGCCTCGGCCATCGCGAGCTGCGCCTCCTCGCTCAGCATGTAGCGCGTGAACTCCGCCGCGAGCTCCTTGTTCTCCGACGCCTGTGTGATCACGAGGTTCTCACCGCCCACGACGCTGGTGCTCTCACCGTCGCCGTACGGCATCGGGGCGGTCTTCATCTCGAAGTCCGGGTACTGGCCCTCGATGATCGGGAACGCCCAGGGCCCGTCGACGATCGTGGCGTACATGCCCTTGACGAGACCCTCGAAGGTGTTCGTGCCGCCGCCACCACCGAGGATCAGCTTGGGCATCGCCTGCTGCTCGTAGAGGTCGACCAGCATCTCGATCGCCTCGACCGACTCCGGGCCGTTGAGGTAGCCGTCCGCGGTGGTGATCTCCTCGTCGGTGATGTCACCGCCGTTGGACCAGATGTAGGGCAGCACCTGCCAGCCCGCCGCGTCGGCCTCGGCCAGGAGGTAGTTCCCGGTCTCGGCCACCTTCGGCGCAGCCGCCCGCAGGTCGTCGAAGGTCTCGGGGACGCCGACGCCGGCCTCCTCGAGAGCCTGCTCGTTGTAGAGCATCACCTTCGTGTTCGTGGTGAGCGGCAGGCCGTAGTAGCTGTCCTGCCACTTGTTCGTCGCCAGCGGACCGTCGTAGGTCTTCTCGGCCAGCTCCTCGAAGTCGGGCATGGCCTTGTCGAGCGGGACGAGGACGCCGAGGTCGGCGAGCTCGGGGACCCAGATGATGTCGCTGCGCACGACATCCGGAAGGCTCTCGCCCGCCGCGGCGGTCACGAGCTTCTGGTGCAGCTGGTCGTACTGCACCGTCACGGGCTTCACCTCGGCACCGGGGTTCGCCTTCTCGAAGGCCGGGATGACCTTCTCCTCGAGGGTCTTCACCTCCGGACCGCCCTCGCTGTAGGCGTGCCAGAAGGTGATCTCACCCTCGACCTTCTGCCCTGTCGCGAGCTCCTCCGTGGATCCCTGCGCTCCGCCCCCGCCGGTCCCGCAGGCCGCGAGGAGGAGGGTCAGGCCGCAGCCGGCCGCCAACGCCGAGGAACGTCTCATCGTCTTGTCCTTACCCGAGATTAATTAATGACTTTGATTAATGTTCCTTATGTACCCTGCCAGTGTGATCAGGAGACCGTCAAGGGGTGCCCATGGCTCATGACCTCGGAACGACCCCGCTCTTGAGGCGGCTGAACGCGGCGGCGGTCCTCGACGTGGTGCGCGCGAGCAGCACCCCGCTCACGGGCACCGAGATCATGGGGTCGACCCGGCTCTCGCGGCCCACCGTGCACGCGGTCTGCGGCGAGCTGATGCGTCGAGGGCTCGTCACCGAGATCGAGGGACGGCCCCCCGAGAGCGGGTCCCAGCCCGGTCGCCGCCCCCGGCAGTACCTCTTCAACGCGACCGCCGGGTTCGTCGTCGGCATCGACCTCGGGGCGAAGAAGGTCACGGCCCAGGTGGCCGACCTGCGCGGGAGCATCATGGCCGCGCAGACCACGCCCTTCCGCCATGAGCGGGTCCGCGCGAGCACCCGTCTCGACGTCGTCCGCGAGACCGTGAAGCAGGTGCTCGACGAGGCCGGCGTGCAGGCCGGTGCGGTGAGCTCGGTCGCCATGGGTGTCCCCGCCCCGGTCGGAGGTGACGGCCACGTCGTGGCGAGCCAGACCTACCTGCCCGGCCTCGCCAGGCACGACCTCCGCGAGGCACTGGCGCCGTTCGGGTGGACCACGCACGTGGAGAACGACGCGAACCTCGCGGTCGTCGGCGAACGCTGGCGGGGCGTCGCGCAGGGCTGCGACAACGTCATCGAGCTGCTCGCCGGCTACCGGCTCGGGTCCGCCCTGTTCATGGAGGGCCGGCTCATCAGAGGGCACGCGGGGAGAGCGGGCGAGCTGGAGTTCCTGAACATGGTCGAGGGGGTCGGCAACACCGATGCGATCGCCGAGCTCACCGAGCGTGCAGCAGGGGCAGACGTCCCGGCCGAGAAGGTCTTCGCGGGCGCCCGCTCGGGCGACCCCGAGGCGACCCGGATCGTCGACGGGGTCCTCGACAGGATCGCCCGGGTGGTCGCGATCTTCGGGACCTTCCTCAACCCCGAGCTCGTCGTGATCGGCGGCGGCGTCGCGGGCGCAGGAGACCTGATCGTCCCCGGCCTCGAGAAGCGGCTCCCCGCGCTGACCCGGTCACCCCCGCGGGTCGCGGCGTCGGTCCTCGAGGACCAGGCCGTCGTGACCGGCGCGATCAGGGTCGCCCTCGACGACGTCGAGAGCCGGATCCTCGAGGCCACGGCCTGACCGGTCGTCAGCGGCCCACGGCGTAGCCCTGCATGCCCCGCGGGTTCGCCGCCGCGGACAGCATGCCCGTGCCGGGGTCACGCGACACCGCGCACAGGCGGCCGAGGCTCCACGGTCCGGCGACGGTCACGTCGTGTCCCCGCGCGGTCAGGTCCGCACGCACCTGCGGGGGCACGCGCTCCTCGACGACGACCCCGGCGGGCTCGACGACCCGCGGCCAGAACGAGCTCGGGATCGAGGTCGTGTGGAAGGTCGGCGCGTCGATCGCCTCCTGCAGCGACTGGCCGCCGGCGATCGTCCGGAGCAGGAACGGCAGCTGCCACTGGTCCTGCTGGTCGCCACCGGGTGATCCACACGCCAGCACGGGCTCGCCGTCGCGGTAGACGAGCGTCGGGGTGAGCGTGGTGCGGGGACGCAGGCCCGGGGCGAGCGAGGACGCCAGCCCCTCCTCCAGCCAGAACATCTGCATCCGGCTGCCGAGGCAGAAGCCGAGCTCCGGGATGGTGGGCGCGCTCTGCAGCCAGCCGCCGCTCGGCGTCGCGGAGATCATGTTGCCCCAGCGGTCGACGACGTCGACGTGACAGGTGTCGCCCTGGGTGGCGCCGTCCTTGCGCACGGTCGGCTCCCCCGTGGTCGCATCCGCCTCGGGCCGCACGGCGTCGGTCCGCGTGACGTGGTGCGACATCCGGGGCTCGCGGCCGTCCGGGCTCCCGGGACGCACCTCGCGCGAGGCCTCGGGCCCCACCAGGGCAGCCCGCTGTGCGGCGTACCCCTCGGAGAGGAGGGTGTCGACCGGGGTGTCGAAGCCGTCGCCGTACCAGGCCTCCCGGTCGGCGTACGCGAGCTTCTGGATCTCGATGATCTGGTGGATGCCGAGCGAGGAGTCGGGGTCGAAGGCGTCGGGAATCTCGCTCGCGTCGAGCATCGCGAGGCTCTGGAGGAGTGCCGGCCCCTGTCCCCACGGGCCGGTCTTGGCGACGGTGTGCCCGTGCCAGTCGAGCGTGACCGCGTCCTCCCAGCTCGCCTCCCAGGCCGCCATGTCGGAGCCGCGCACGATGCCGAGGTGCGGCTCGCCGCCCGCGGTGGCGATGGGCTGCTGCGAGAACGCGTCGACCGCCTCGGCGACGAACCCCTCGCGCCAGGCGCTGCGGGCACGGTCGATCTGCGCCTCGCGGCTGCCGCCTGCGGAGGACCCCTCGGCGACGAGGCGCTCGAGGGTCGCCGCGTAGGCGGGGTTGCGGAAGAGGGCGTCCGGCTTGGGCGGCCGGCCGTCACGCAGCCACAGCTGGGCGGAGGTCGGCCAGTCCTTCTCGAAGAGCGGCTGTACGGCGGCGACGGTGGCGACGACCCGGGCCACGAGCGGGTGGCCGTCGCGGGCGTAGCCGATCGCCGGACCGAGGACGTCCTCGAGCGTCCGGGTGCCGCGGTCGCGCAGGAGCAGGAGCCAGGCGTCGACCGCGCCCGGGACGGTGGCGGCGAGCGGACCGGACCCGGGGATCTGGTCGAGGCCCAGCGAGCGGTAGTGCTCGATGGTGGCCGCGGCCGGCGCGACGCCCTGCCCGCACAGGACCGTGGGGGTGGGGTCTCCGGCGGTGCCGATGATGGCCGGCACCTCGCCGCCGGGACCGTTCAGGTGCGGCTCCACGAGGTGCAGCACGAAGCCCGCGCACACCGCTGCGTCGAAGGCGTTGCCCCCGAGCTCGAGCTGGCGCATCGCGGCCTGCGAGGCCAGCCAGTGCGTGGAGGAGACCATGCCGAAGGTGCCCTGCAGGGTCGGTCGCGTCGTGAAGGTCATGGGTCCAGGCTTACCGCGCGAGGACCGATGAGACAAAGCGGACAGCGGTGTCGCCGCCGGGGGTCAGAGGCCGCGGGCGGCCGCCCAGGCGGCGAAGGCCTCGCGGGAGGTGCGGGAGGGCGTGTAGGGGAAGTCGGTCTCGAGCCTGCCGTTGTCGAGCACCGGCCGGTAGCGCAGGAACCGGGTCTGCTCCGGGCCGTACGGCGTGAGACGGAGCCGGTGGGCGACCGCGAGCACGGCGCGCAGCACGGCCTCGGGCACCGACAGCACCGGCTTGCCCAGCTCGGCGGCGATCTCGTCGACCGTCATGGCCCCGTCGCCGGCGACGTTGAAGATCCCCGTCCGCTCGCGCAGGACGGCCTGGACGAGGACCTCGACGAGGTCGGTGTCCCAGATGAAGACGAACGGCGAGTCCGAGCCGCGGATCTTCAGCAGCCGCGGCCGCTCGAAGAGCGCGGTGATCTGGTTGTCCACGGTCTCGCCCAGCACCGTGCCGATCCGCAGCACCGTCTGGCCCAGCTCGGGGTGGGTCTCGCGGTAGGTCGCCAGCATCTCCTCGACGAGCCGCTTGTGGTGGCTGTAGGCGAACTCCTCGTTGCCCCGGAGCGCGTCGTCCTCGCGGATCCAGGCCGGGTTGTCGGGGTGGTAGCCGTACGCCGCGCCGCTCGAGGAGACCACGAGATGGCGCACCCCGGCAGCCACGCAGGCCTCGAGGACGTTGCGGGTGCCCTCGACGTCGACCCGGTGGATCAGCTCGCGGGACATGGCGGGGTCGGGGTTCACGATCGCCGCCAGGTGTACGACGGTGGTGAGGCCGTGCTCGGCGACGGCTGCACGGACCGCGTCCGCATCGGTCACGTCGAGGCGGACGTAGGTCACGCCGTCGACGCGCTCGACCGGGTCGCGCAGGTCGGCGCTCACCACGAGGTCGACGTCCTCCGCCTCGGCGAGCCGCCTGACGACCGTCGTACCGATGAAGCCGCTGCCCCCGGTGACCAGCACGCGCCTCATACGGTCACCTCCTCGCGGACGGGGGTGTGCCTGGCCCACCACGTGGCGACGGCCAGGCCGGCGATGATGTCCCAGATCCCCCACCAGGCGGCGACGATCGCCATCCCGCCGAGGCCGTCGAAGAAGGCGAAGACGATCAGGAGGCCGAGCCCGGCGTTGCGGATGCCCACCTCGAAGGTCATCGCGCGAGTGCTGTAGCTGTCGAGCCGTGCTGCCCGGGCGATGCCGTAGCCGAGCGCCAGCGCGAGCGCGTCGTGCAGGAAGACCGCGAGCAGGACGATGCCGATGTAGTCGAGGAAGATCGACCAGTTGCCGGCGAGCCCCGCGACGATGAAGGCGAGCAGGGCGAGCACCGCGACCTTCGACACGACCGGGTGCGCCTTCGCAGCGAACTTCGGGAACCGCGCCGAGATCGCCATGCCCAGCACGAAGGGCACGCCGATGACGAACGCGACCTCGCCGAGCATGCTCCACGCGTCGAGGTCGAACTCCCGCAGCTGCTCCGACGCGGTCGGGTGGATGCTCCCCCAGAACGCGACGTTGAGGGGCATCAGGAAGATCGCCAGGACGTTGCTCACGGCCGTCATCGACACCGACAGCGCGACGTCGCCGCGGGCCCGGTGGGTGAGGATGTTGGAGACGTTGCCCGGCGGGCAGGCCGCGACCAGGATCATGCCGAGCGCGACCGACCCGCGGACCTGGAGCAGCAGGGTCAGCATGAAGGTGATCGCCGGGAGCAGCACGAACTGCGCGGCGATGGCGACGGCCATCGCCTTGGGCTTGCGAAGAGCCCGCCGGAAGTCGGCGACCTTGGTGTCGAGGGCGATGCCGAGCATGATCGCGGCGATCACGTAGCGCAGCAGGTCGAGCGACCCCTCGTCGAAGTTCAGGACGACGCTGTCGATGTCGCCCGCGGCGAGGACGCTCATGCGGGGGTCACGACCTTCAGGTGCTCGCGGACGGCCCGGGCGTAGGCGTCCTTGTTCACGTAGTACGGCATCCGTTCGAGCTGGCGGTACCGGTAGCCGCCGGAGAGGTCGGGGCGCGGGCCGTTCACGCGGTCCCAGAACGCGTCGGCTCGCGCCGGGTCCTCCTCCCGGGCCCGGGCGAACTGCGCCACGAGCTCGGCCTGCAGGTAGCGCCCCTGCCAGCCGATGCCGGCGGCCTCGAGCATGCCGAGCACGAAGAGGTTGCGGTGCCGGGGCGTGAAGATGTTGAGGAACAGGTCGGGGCCGTTGCCCACCCAGTTCAGGTGCTCGGGGTCGATGAACGGGTAGTGGAGCTTGTAGCCGGTGGCGAGCACGACCAGGTCGTAGTCGCCGCGGCCGCCGTCCTTGAACTCGACCGAGTCGCCGGCGAACCGCGCGACGTCACCGCGCACCTTGATGTCGCCGTGCCCCGCGTGGTGCAGCACGAGCGTGTTGAGGATCGGGTGGGTCTCGTAGATCCGGTGGTCGGGCTTGATGAAGCCGAACCGCGTGGGGTCGCCGGTCAGGAGCCTCAGCAGGGTCCCGTCGACCTTGGTCTTCAGCCAGGGCGGGAAGGGTTTCTTGCGCTGGTTGAGGGTGTCGGCCGGTCTGCCGAAGATGTACTTCGGGATGAAGTAGTAGCCGCTGCGCACGCTCAGGTCGACCGACGCCGCCTGGTGCACCGCGTCGACGGCGATGTCGCAGCCGGAGTTGCCGGCGCCGATGATGAGGACCCGCTTGCCCTTGAAGATCTCGGGGTCCTTGTAGGCCGCGGTGTGCATGAGCTCGCCGGTGAGCTCGCCCTCGAACTCCGGGATGCTCGGCTCGGACAGCGTGCCCGTCGCGATGGTGACGCCGCGGAAGCGCTCCACGCGTCGCTCGCCGTCGGGGCCCACGCTCGTCACCGACCAGTGCGCCCCGTCCGGCTCCACCCGCTCCACCCGCGTGCCGAACCGGTAGTGGCGCCGCAGGTCGAAGGCCTCCGCGAAGTCGTTGAAGTAGGCCTTCATCTCGCGGTGGCCGGGGTAGTCGGCCACGTCCTCGCGCATCGGGAACTCCGTGTACGCGGTGGTCGTGCGCGAGGAGATCAGGTGCGCCGACCGGTAGACCGTGCTGCGTGGGTTGTCGATGTCCCACAGCCCGCCGACGCCGTCGTGCGCCTCGAAGCCGACGAAGTCGACCCCGGCCTTGGCGAAGTTGCGCGCCCCCGCCAGGCCGGCGGGACCGGCTCCGATGAGCGCGTAGGAGTCGTCGGTGGTCGAGGCAGCGTTCGGCACCGGAGGATTGTTGCAGCCCAGCGGCGTTCTGTGGGGTCTCGAGGCCAGGGATCTCACGAGCGTCCGGTGAGGTGGCACCGATCGGGAGACGCGTTGCAACGTTCGGCACCGGATTCACCCCGCGGACGGTGCCGAACGTTGCAAGTCAGCCCTCACAGGCCGGGGATCTCGGTGGCGCCGGGCTCACCGGCCCGCGGCTTGCGGGGCTGCGCCAGGAGGAGCCGGTCCTGGACCGCGTCGGGAAGCAGCGACAGGCCGCGCGCCAGCAGGCCTGCCCTCCGGGGCACGGTCACCTTCTCCCGGCCCCGCTCGACGGCGGCGGCGATCATGGCGGCGGCCTCGTCGGCCTCGACCAGGAACGGCATCTTCATCGTGTTGCCGGCGGTCAGCGGGGTCCGGACGTAGCCGGGAGAGACGGTCAGCACGCGCACCCCGGCCGGCCGCAGCTCGGCGCGCAGGCTCTCCAGGTAGCGGATCAGGCCTGCCTTGCTCGCGGAGTAGGCGCCGTTCCAGGGCAGTCCCCGCCAGCCGGCGACGCTCGCGACCCCGACGAGGGTGCCGGTACGTCGCTCGCGCATCGGGCCCACGAACGGGTGGAACGTCGTGGCGACCCCGACCAGGTTGATCTCGAGCATCCGCCGCAGCACCGCGAGGTCCTCGGCAGCGGCGGTGTCGAAGCCCCCGGCCACGCCGGCGTTGGCGACGACCACGTCGGGGAGGCCGAAGGCGGCGGTCCAGTCGTCGGCGGCGGCGGTCATCTCGGCCACGTCGGTGACGTCGGGCGTGTAGACGCGGGCACGGTCCGGCGCGATCGTCCTCAGCTGCTCGAGGACGGCCTCGTCGCGACCGAGCAGCGCGACCCGCGAGCCCGCCCGCAGGTAGTGGGCGGCCAGTGCTCGACCGATCCCGCCGCAGGCGCCGGTGAGCAGGACGTCGGGCGGGGTCGTCGCGCGTGACATGCGCTCACCGTAGAGGAGCGCCGACCCGGGCAGGACCGGGCCGGCGCTCCGTGGGGAGGTCGTGTCAGCTGACGCTGACGGCGGTGTCGTCGATGACGAAGCTCGTCTGGGCCGAGGAGTCCTCGGTCCCGGTGAAGCGCACGGTCACCGTCTTGCCCTTGTAGCCGGTGAGACTGAAGGACTTCTGCGTGTAGGTCGTGTTCTCGTTGAGGTTCGAGTACGTCGCCAGGGTGCTGGTCGTGCCCCCGTCGACGACCTGGACGCGCAGGGTGTCATACGCGGTGTACGCCGTGGTCTCCGAGCTGTCGATGCGGATCCAGAACGACAGGGTCGCGCTGGTCGCGGTCGAGGGGATGGTCACCGACTGCGACAGCGTGTCGGTGTGCGAGGTGCCGTAGCCGTTCAGCCACGCCTTCCACGAACCCGAGCGGGCGGGGCGACCGGTGGAGCTGGTGATGACGCCCGAGGTGGCTGCCCAGACCGTGTTGCCGGACTCGAACCCGGGGTTGCCCAGCAGGTTGCCGCTCGGGGGCGGAGGCGGCGGCGTGGTGCCACCGTCGAGGACCGAGTAGAGCAGCTTGTTCGGCGAGCCGGTGCCGACGTTCGTGAGCACGTTGCTCGTGGCGCCGTTGACGATGGCGCTCGACACGGTGGCGGCCGAGGCGCTCGGGTTGCCCTGCAGGTACAGCGCGGCCACGCCCGCGACGTGCGGGGTCGCCATCGACGTACCGCTGATCGTGTTGGTCGCGGTGTTGCTGGTGTACCAGGCCGAGGTGATGCTCGAGCCGGGCGCGAACAGGTCGAGGCAGGAGCCGATGTTGGAGAAGCTCGAGCGGGCGTCGGTGTTCGTCGAGGAGCCGACGGTGAGGGCCGGGCCGACGCGCGAGGGCGAGCCGTTGCAGGCGTTCGCGCCGCTGTCGTTGCCCGCCGCGACGGCGTAGGTGACGCCGGCGTTGATGGAGTTCTGGACCGCGGTGTCGAGGGCGCTGGAGATGCCGCCGCCGAGGCTCATGTTGGCGACCGCGGGCCCGCTCTTGTTGCCGGTGACCCAGTCGACGCCCGCGATCACGCCGGAGTTGGTGCCGCTGCCGGCGCAGTCGAGGACCCGGACGGGCTTGAGGGTGACGGACTTCGCCACGCCGTAGGTCGCGCCGCCGACGGTGCCGGCCACGTGGGTGCCGTGGCCGTTGCAGTCGGTCGTTCCCCGGCCGTCGCTGATGGCCGTGTAACCGCTCGTGACGCGGCCGCCGAAGTCGTTGTGGGAGGAGAGGACGCCCGTGTCGATGATGTACGCCGTGACGCCGCTCCCGGTCGCGTTGTAGGTGTAGCTGCTGCTCAGCGGCAGGTTGCGCTGGTCGACGCGGTCGAGCCCCCACGTCGGGTTGGACTGCGTCGCGGTGAGCGTCACGCGCTGGTCGGCCTCGATGTAGTCCACGTTGGGGTTGGACTGCAGGGCCTCGAGAGCCCTCGGCGGGAGCATCGCGGCGAAGCCGGAGATCGCTGTGTCGTAGGAGAACCGGACCCGGCCCCCTTCGTTCCTCGCCTTCTGCTTGGCGTCCTCGACGGCTCGCTTCGGAGCGTTCTGCTCCATCACCACGATGTACTCGCCGCGGATCGCGTCGGCCTGCTCCGCCCCGCGCACAGGAGCGCGGTCGTCGGCCGGGGCCGCCTGCGCCGCGGTCACGGCTGTCGGCAGCATGAGCGCGGCGGCTCCGAGGACGGCTCCGGCCGCCAGCCGCGCAGTGTGGTTCTTCTTCATGAGGGTCTCCCGTAGGTTCCCGAGCTCGTGCGGCCGCCTTGGCCACACGGCCGCGATGCCGGATGTGACCTGCATCACGTGGGGAGGAACGTAAGTCCGAGAAGACCCGCACTGCTACGGCGACGACCCTGCGTGTTTGAGCACTGCAACTTCGTGCAGAACCTCGGGAGCCTCGCGAGCAGAACTGGTCGATAACTGCACTCACGCGCACCGAAAACTGCAGTCATCGACCGGTTTTCGATGCGGGAGGCCGGTCCCGGCCGGGTCAGTCGCGCTCGAGCAGTCGGCGCCGTCGGGCGACCCGGTCCCGACGGAGCCGGGAGGTCCGCCGGCGCCTCGCGGCGGAGCGTGCCATGTCGGCGGCGCCGATGAACCCCGCGTCCGGACCGAGCGCCGCACCCACGATGACCGGCTCGGCACGGTGGCCCCGGCCGACGAGCTGCCGCGAGAACGCCTCCCGGGTGGGCTCGAGGAGCAGGTCGCCCGCCTCGGAGACACCACCGCCGATGACGATGCAGCTCGGGTCGAAGGCCGCGGTCATGTTCGCGAGCCCGATGCCGAGCCACCGCCCCATGTCGGCGATCAGCTCGGTGGCGAGCGCGTCGCCGTTGCGGGCCGCCTCGGTGATCATCGGCCCGGTCAGCCCGGCCGAGTCGGCTCCGGCGAGCTCCCGGAGGTGGTGGGCGACCGGGGAGTCGGTCAGCACGAGCTCGCGGGCGTCGCGGACCAGCGCGTTGCCCGAGGCGTACTGCTCCCAGCAGCCGCGGTTGCCGCAGGGGCAGCGGTGGCCGTCGGGCACGACCTGCATGTGGCCGAACTCGCCGGCCATGCCGTTCGCGCCGCGGTAGACCCGGTTGTCCATGACCAGCGCACCGCCGATGCCCGTGCCGAGGGTGACGCAGAGGACGAACCGGTGGCCCACCCCCGAACCGAAACGGCACTCCGCGAGGGCAGCGGTGTTCGCGTCGTTGTCGACCACGACGGGTACGTCGAGCCGGCTCATCACCGCGTCGCGGACCGGCTCGTTGCGCCAGGCCAGGTGCGGCGAGAAGAGGACCGTCGAGCGGCCCGCGTCGACGAACCCGGCCGCGCCGATGCCGACGGCGGCGACGTCGTGGTCACGGGCGAACTGCGACACGAGCTCGACGACCGTGTCCTCCACCGCCGCCGCGCTCCGGCCGGGGGTCTCACGGCGGTCGCGGGCGAGGACCCGTCCGTCCGCGGCGACCACCCCGCCGAGCACCTTCGTCCCGCCGATGTCGATGCCGACCGTGAGCGGGTCCCACCGGCCGCGGCTGGGCCGGCGCTGGAGAGGTTGTGACACCTCGTGAGGGTATCGCCCGGGTCAGGCCGCCGACCTCACACAGCCTGGGGTGCTCGACGGGTGCCGAGCAGCTCCTTGACGGGGACCCCGGTCACGGCCGAGGCGGCCCCGACCCCGCCGTTGAGCGTGCCGTGCAGACCCGGGCCGCCCCGGGAGCCCGCCCCGGCGAGGTAGAGCCCCTCGAGCGGGCTCGTGTGTCCCGGCCGCCCGATCGTCTGCGCCGGTGTGAGCGCGAGGCCGTACGACGTCCCGTCGGTCACGCGCATCAGGCGCTCCTCCGTGATCGGGCCCGCGGACTCCTCGAAGACGACCGCGTCCTCGATGCCCGGAACGGCTCGCTCGGCGAGTGCCATGAGCCTGTTGCGCAGCTCGCGTCTCCGCGCGACGTACCGCGCGCCCGTCGTACGGCCGGGGGCAGCGCCCCAGAACTCGTGGGCCGCGGGTGCGACCGTCATGAGCTGGAGGTTGGTCTGCCCCGAGCGGCAGAGTCGCGGGTTGCCCGGGTCGGCGAGGTTCGCGATCCACATGTAGAGCCCGGAGTGGCTGCCGAGCCGGCCGGCGCCGAGGCCCCGGTACATCGCCTCGACGTCGACGTCCTCCATCACGCCTGTGTT
This sequence comes from uncultured Actinomycetota bacterium, assembly GCA_963701425.1. GTDB lineage: Bacteria > Actinomycetota > Actinomycetes > Propionibacteriales > Nocardioidaceae > Nocardioides_C. Next base: position 119,420 of record CAVPAG010000012.1, read on the forward strand.
CACGGTCGGGTAGCCCTCCGCCGCGAGGTCCCGGTCGAGCACGAGGTAGACGACGAAGAACGGCAGCGCCGACTCGAGCGCACGGGTACGTCGCACGAGCTTGCCCGGCACGTCCTCGGGGTCGAGGAGCCGGAGGTAGGTGCGCTTGATGTCGACCGCGGAGACCACGGTCTCGGCGTGGACCTCGTACGCCGGGCCGGGACTGGTGTCCCAGGACGCGGGGCGCACCCGGACCCCGCGGACCCGGCCGCCGCTGAGGAGGATCTGGTCCGCCTCGGCACCGAACACCAGCTCCCCGCCGCGCTGCCGTACGACGGAGGCGAGACCCTCGCTGATCACCTGCGACCCACCTGCCGGGTAGGCCATGCCGTCCAGACGCGAAGCCATGACGGCGTAGGCGAGGAGCGACAGGCGTGACGGAGGAAGCGCTCCCTCGGCGGCGAAGGAGGCGAGGACCGCCCTGAGCTCGGGCGAGGGGTGCAACGAGTCGAGGTAGCCCCCGAGGGTCGACCGGGCGTGCCGGAGGAGGTGCCGGCTGCCCCAGGTCATCTCGGGGAGGTCCCGCAGACGCGGCCTCTCGGGCATGTGCGCCATCTCCTCGTCGAGCGCGCGGAGCGTGGCGAAGAACGTGTCGACGGTCGCCCTCTCCCCCGGGAACTCCTCGTGCAGCAGCCGGCGGACCGCGTCGGTCCCGCGCGGGATCGTCAGCCGACGGCCCGGCAGCAGGAGCGTGTTGATCCGCTCGCCCTGGTCGAGGAGGTCCACCTGCACCCCGAGCGGGTCGAGCATCTCGCGGACCGGGTCGGCCCTCGTGTAGTGCAGCCCGATGTCGAACTCGTAGTCGCTGTGGGTGAACGCCGACATGTGGCCGCCGGGCACGTCACGCGCCTCCAGGACCACGACCCGGCGGCCGTGGGTCGCCAGGTAGGCCGCGGCGGTCAGCCCGCCGGGTCCGGCGCCGATCACGACGACGTCGGCGTCGCGGGTCTCGGTCATGGCGGTCTCCTCGCGTCGTGGGGGATACCTCGACGCTAGGAAGGGCCGTCCCGCCCTGACAGGGCAGTTGGTCCCGGCCGCCCTACCCGATCAGGCGGCGCCGGTCTCGACGGGAACGCCGGCCAGCCGCCACTCCAGGACACCCTCGGCCGCGCGCCGTGCCGTGAGGCCGTGCTCGGTCAGCAGCCGCACCGCGTCGTGGGCGAGCACGCAGTACTGCCCGCGGCAGTAGGCGACGATCTCGCGGTCGCGGGGAAGCTCCGCGAGGCGTCCGGCGAGCTGTTCGAGCGGGATGTGCAGCGCCCCCGGGAGGTGGCCTCCGGCGTACTCCGGCTCGGGGCGGACGTCGAGGACGACCGCGTCGCCCGCGCCGATGCGGCGGAGCAGCTCGTCGGTGTCGACGGCCGCGGTGTCCTCGGGGCCGAGGTACGCGCGCCGGGCCACCTCGGTGTGGGGGCGGTGATGCTGCGCGACACGTCGGAGGTGGTCCCACAGGCCCGCGACGTCCTCCCCGGCGAGGGAGTAGTAGATGCGCTTGCCCTCGCGCCGGGTCTCGACCAGGCCCGCCTCCCGCAGGGTCTGCAGGTGCGCGGAGCAGGTGCTCATGCCGAGCTCGGCGGCGGAGGCCAGGTCGTCGACGCTGCGCGGGCCCTGGGCCAGCAGGTCGAGGAGCTCGAGCCGCTTGGGGTTGCCGAGGACCTTGCCGACCGCGGCGAACTCCGCGAACAGCGCGTCCTTGCTCGCGCGGTCACCCACCGACGACCCCCTCCTGCTCGACCACCTCGGGACGGTGGTGCGTCTCGTACATCCGCCATGCAACCACGAGGCCGGAGAGGGCGGTGAGGCCGGCGACCGTCCAGACGGCGGCGCGCACGCCGAGGAGGTCGGCGACGAGCCCGGCCAGAAGTGCGCCGACGGCGAACCCTCCGTCGCGCCACAGCCGGTAGACCCCGACGGAGCGTGCCCGCCAGGCCGGGTGGGCGACGTCGCCGATGGCGGCCAGGAGCGTCGGGTAGACCATCGCCGTACCGGCGCCGAGCAGTGCGGCCGCGACCGCCCACACCGCGAAGGAGTCGGCGAGCGCGATCATCGCCAGCGCCACTGCCTGCACCCACATGCCCGATGCGATCAGCCACTTGCGGCCCCAGCGGTCCGACAGCGCGCCGGTGAACAGCTGACCGACGCCCCAGACGGCGGGGTACAGCGCCGCAAGAACGCCGATCCGCCCCACGGAGAGGCCGGCGGTCGCGAAGAGGATCGGGAAGAGGCCCCACGCGAGGCCGTCGTTGAGGTTGTTCACGAGGCCTGCCTGGCTCGCGGACGACAGCGCGGGCTCGCGGAAGCTGGTCTGGGCGAACACCTCGCGGTCGGTCAGCTCCTCGTGCAGGTGGTCGTGCCGGCCGTCCGCCCGGGCGACGTGACCGGCCGCCTCGAGCCTGGCGTGGTCACGCGTCTCGTGGACCGCCAGCGTGGAGAGCCCCAGGCCGAGCGCGGCGAAGGCGAGGCCCAGCAGGAACGGCGCCGGACGCAGTCCGTACTCCTCGGCGAGGTAGCCGGTGGCGAGGGCGGTGACGGCCACCGCGGCGTACCCGGCCGCCTCGTTGAAGCCCATGGCCAGTCCCCTGCGTGCGGGCCCGACGAGGTCGATCTTCATCACGACCGTGGTGGACCACGTCATGCCCTGGCTGATGCCGAGCAGGACGTTGGCGACGACGACCCAGCCCCACGACGGCGCCCAGATCAGCATCAGCGGAACCGGGACTGCGACGAGCCAGCCGATCACGAGGACGGGCTTGCGGCCGTACCTGTCGGACCAGGCGCCGGCGACGTAGTTCGTGGCGGCCTTGGCGAGCCCGAACGCGACGATGAACGAGAGGCCGGCGGTGTACGCGCGGAGCCCGAACTCCTCGGCCCCGAGCAGCGGCAGGACGGTCCGCTCCTGTCCGAGCATGCCGCCGACCAGTGCGTTGACGGCGACGAGCAGCGCGAACTGGGCGGCGTTCTGTCGCAGTCCGAGCACCGGCGCACGACGACTGGCTTCAGGCTTCATTCGGACTATGGTACGTCGTTCCACGGATTGATGGAATGTTGCCCCTGCGCTCCCCAGATCTGGGGAAGCCCGACCCTTCGTCCGAGCGCAGACTGAGCGCAAGGAGGCCGCCCGGGTGCGGCGGCGTGCCGTAGCAAGCAGGAAGGCGCCGTCATGGGCATTCGCAGCTGGTCACGCCAGGGGAAGAAGCGCTCGAGGGTCGGCGCCGTGCTCGCAAGCCTCCTCGTCGCCGCGGCCTCCGGCCTGCTGGTCGGACCGCAGGCGCAGGCTGCGTCGCCGACGGTCGTCAGCCTCACCTTCGACGACGGCCACGCCAGCCACTACGCCGTGATGTCGATGCTCCAGGAGCGCGGCCTGGTCGGCACCTTCTACATCAACTCCGGGATGGTCGGCAGCAGCGGCTACTACATGAACTGGTCGCAGGTGCAGGAGCTGCACAACGCCGGCAACGAGATCGGCGGCCACACCCTGACGCACGTGAACCTCACGCAGGTGGACCAGGCGACCGCCACGCGTGAGACGTGCGACGACAGGACCGCGCTGATCAACAGGGGCCTCGGCTCGGTGATCTCGTTCGCCTACCCCTACGCCGTCTCGAACGCCACGGCGGAGTCCGTCGTGCAGTCCTGCGGGTACACGACCGGCCGACGCGTCGGGGGACTTGGAGGCGGCGCCTACGCCGAGCCGATCCCGCCGGCGAGCCCGTTCCGGCTGCGGACCGCGTCCCCGGGCGAGAGCGGTACGACGCTGGCGCAGCTGCAGGCCGCGGTGACCAACGCCGAGAACAACGGCGGCGGCTGGGTGCCGATGGTGTTCCACGGCGTCTGCACCACGACCTGCACCGGGAGCAACACGCTCAACACGTCGATCTTCACCGCCTTCCTCGACTGGCTGCGGCCCCGAAGCGCCACCGGCACGGTCGTCCGGACGGTCGGCGAGGTCATGACCGGCACCAACGAGCCGCCTCCGCCGCCACCGCCGCCGACTCCGGAAGCACCGACGACGGCCATCGCCTGTGACCAGGTCGCCTGCCTCACCGACTGGTACCGCAAGGCGTCGGTGACCGTCTCGCTCGCGGCAGCCGACCCCGCGGGCTCGGCCACCACGACCTACTACACGACGAACGGCAGCGCGCCCACGGCGAGCTCGACCCGCTACACCGGGCCGTTCACGGTCGGCCAGACCACGACGGTGCGCTACTTCTCGACGAACTCGACCGGACAGAGCGAGGCGCCCAAGTCGCAGCAGATCCGTCTCGACGCCGCCGCTCCGAACGTGAGCATCACCAACCCGACGACCCAACGCGCGATATCTCCCGCCGGGCGAACAACATCGCCCTTCGGGCCACGGCCGACGACCACGGGTGGTGGCGCCTCCGGCATCGCGCGCGTGGTGTTCTACGACGGCACCACGGCAGTCGGCACGGCGACCTCGCCGTCCCCCGGTACGACGACGACGTACTCGGTCACCTGGCGGGTCCGGAAGGCTGCCCTCGGAGACCACCAGCTGACAGCGGTCGCCACGGACGTCGCGGGCAACGCCACCACGTCGATGCCGGTGACGATCGAGGTCATGAGGTAGGCGACTGCACCTCTGCCCACGCCTGCGCGAGCAGGTCGCGCGAGGTGTCGTCCGCCCACAGCGCGGCGAGCACCACCGTGCTCCGGTCGTGGCCCCAGACCATGGCGGGCTGACCGCCCGACTCCCCGACGACGCAGCGGTACGGCGGACGTGAGCACGAGCTGGTCGTGCCCTCGTCGAAGTCCGCCGCGAGCCGCTCGACGACCTCGGCTGCGCTGAGCCCGTCGATGAAGACGTCCCCGAGGTCGGACGCCTCGATGCCCAGCTGCGCCTGCGGGTGCGCGTAGAGCACCACTCCTCGGTCGGCCTCCGACTGCTCCCACTCCCCCAGGCGCTCGGGCATGCGGTCGAGGGCCTGGATGGTCGCCCTGGCAGTCAGCGGGATCGGCCAGGCGGAGGCGGGCGGCTGCCCGGACGAGGGTGACGGTGCCGGTGACTGCGCCGGCGGCTGTGCCGAGGACGGGGCCCCGGGTTCGTCGCTCGAGGCAGCCACGACGCTCGTCGTACCGCAGCCGGACAGGACCGCGGCAGCGACGAGGGTGGACACGATCCCGGCACGGCTCACCCGCCGAGCCTCCCACCCGGGCGACGAGCGCGCGGGCGTTTCATCCCGGTCACCTGGACGGTCTGGTACCTCCGGGACGAGCACCCCTACCGCCGTTGACGCACAGAGAACCACTTCGTCCGGGTTTCTGACTCACAGTCATCTTTTCGGGCCAATCCGCCCTGCCTACGAGGCAGGTCCGTGTTGGTCATTTCGTGCTCATCGCGGTAGCCCGTGCTAGTAGTTCGCGTTCGCGGCTATTCCGTTCCGCCTTCCCCTATGGCTAGGTTCGATCGCGGTTGCTCGATGCGACGGCTCAACTCGGGGGTGTTGGGCGTCGGGTGGCGGTCCCCAGTAGATCCGGCAGGAAACGCCTGCTGGTGTCTCTCGCACCTGGAGGAAGCCCGCAATGACAGCTTCACGTATCGCACTCTGTGCTGCCCTCGCCACGGCAGCAGCATTCGGCAGCACCGTCGCTCCCGCCGTCGCGGGGAACGGCGAGACCGGCAACGGCGCCCCCAGCGGCGCGCACTACCAGTTCAACATCATCGGCGTCGACAAGGGCAAGACCGCCGACATGACCGGTGACAACGGCCGCCGCATGTTCGTGGGTCTGGGCCGGGACGGCACGGCCAACACGAGGATCAACCTGACCGAGGGCGAGTTCGACGTCCTCGACGCCAACGGCACCGACGGCGTGGCCTCGTTCCAGCTGCCCAACCCCGACCCGGACGGCGACGGCACGACCGACGTACTCGGTCTTCGTCCGGGCCCTCGGCAAGCCGGGCGGCAAGGCCACCATGCAGTCCTGCTACGACGACATGACGAGCGGGGACACCTGGTGCGCCGTCGACTACGCGGGTGGCGTCGAGCCGATCACCATCGAGCGGACCAAGCGCGGCGTCTCGAAGTTCGAGAACGTCTCCAAGGACCTGCTGTACGTCGACGCCTGCACGGGCGGTCGACGCGACGACCGGCGAGTGCACGTGCGTGGGACGCAGGTCCCGCTGTTCGGTGACGCGAACGGCAACGGCGACAAGACCGACGAGGCGTACTTCTGGGACTACGACAACAACGGTCTGAAGGTCGCCCAGCTGCGCTTCTACGAGGTCCCGACCGTCACGCCCTGGGTGAGTGAACCGGACGGCGTGAACTGAACGTCTTCGGCGGAGCGGGGCGGTGGGGACCCCTCGCTCCGCCGAGGCATGCTCGCGCATCGCGCCTCGGGCTTCATCACCCCTGGCGGACGATGCCCCAGGAGCCGGGCCCGACCAGACTGGCCGTTTGGCAAACCCACACCCAGGGAGGCCCGCCATGGCCGAGCAAGAGAAGGACGTCCTCTACGTGATCGCGGCGTCGTACGACGACGTCGACGCAGCGGTCGCCGACTACGAGGCGATCAAGGCTCTCTACCGCGAGGTGAAGAGCTCACACGACTTCGACGCAGCCGTCATCGCCAAGGGAGAGGACGGCAAGGTACACATCGTCAAGAAGCACGAGCAGCCGACTCGCCACGGGGCCGCCGTCGGGCTCGGCTGGGGCCTCGCGGTCGGTGTGACCGCGGCACTGTTCCCGCCGGTGGGTATCGGCCTGGCCGCCGCGACCGGGGCTGGTGGCGCAGCCATCGGCGGCGTCGCCGGACATGCCGGTGGCGGCATGTCCCGAGCCGACCTGAAGGAGCTCGGCGACGCCCTCGACGCAGGGCAGGCCGGTCTGATCGCCGTCTACGAGACGAACCTCGCCGACCAGATCGCGGCCAACATCAAGGCCGCGAACCGCATCGTCTCCAAGGCCACCGACATGGCCGCCGACCAGCTGGCCGTGGACATCAAGGCCGCCGAGCAGGCCACCGCCCAGATCCCGGAGCAGATGACCCGGACGTCGGAGCCCTCGACCGCGAAGGCCAAGACCTGAGGCATCGTCGTCGGCGGCGGCTCACCTCATGGGCCGCCGCCGACGCATGCTCACGGCCGCCGCACCGTGCCCTCGCAGGCCTTCCAGTGCGGGTCGTCGAACTCCGGGAAGCTGCTGACGAGCTCGTCGAGCGCGACGGTCGCCTTCTCCTTCACCGGGTCGACCAGCCGGATCGGTTCGCCACTGACGTCATAGGTACGCCGGGTCACGCGGAAGCGCTTGCCGTCCCGGGTCTGCGCGGCTTCGGAGAGCACCATCTGCCCCTCGGCCGTGCACGCCGCGGCGTGGGGGTAGATCACGCCGCCGCCCTCGACGATGAACGTCCCGTCGTCGACCCCCGGCATCGCGACGACCCGGAGCCGCCCGTCGGCGAGGGTGAACATCTGCCCGAGGACCGCGTCGACCGCTGCTCTCGTGTCGACGACGACCTGCGCACCCGGCCGGCCGCCCAGCTCGGGCAGGCCGATGATCTTCGCCGGCAGGCCCTTGATCGGCACTGCTCGCTCGAACAGGTGCGTGGAGTACGTCGACCCGCCCTTCACCCGGACCGCCACGAAGCCTCGGCAGGGCTCCTCTGCGTCGGGAACGGACGCGACCGCGACCTCGTCGAGCCGACCGTCCCCGCTCACGTCGACCCGCAGCCCGGATCGGTCGAGCGCGCGTCGTACCACCGCCTGCTCTCCTGGGCAGTCGCCTGAGGTCACGACGCCGGCCGTCTGCTCCGGTGGCTGCTCGGTCCTCTGAGTCTCCTCACCGCAGGCCGACAGGGCCACGACGGACACGACGAGGGCTGCCGTCGCAAGAGCGTTCCTGAGACGCATCGGCTGTCTCCCCGTGACGACGGTCGGCGCAATGGCGATCCCGCGCGCCGCCCTCCTCCATCGTCACACCGATGGGGCGCGGCCGGAGGGTGTTCCCCTGAGCTTTGTCGCCCGGATCTCGATGTCGGTGCGACGCCGGGTCAGCTGCGCGGCCTGCGGTGGTACTCGGGCTCCTCGCCCCGCTTGAGGTTGCCCCGGTAGATGCCGTGGCGGATCTCCAGCTCGTACTCCTCGAGCTCGGGCATCCCGATCTCGCGCGTGTAGGCGAGCTCGGCGTCCACGTCGTACGGCACTCGCACGAACTGGATCGAGAACGGTGCCTCGTCGGGGCTGTCCAGGACTCCCTCGAGGATCACGTAGACCGGGGTCGGGTCACCCATGCTGTTGCCGACGCTGCCGGTGTTGAACAGCGTGCGGCGTTCGAGGTCGACCTCGTAGAACGCGTCGTGGGTGTCGCCGTACCCGACCACGTCCGGCACCGGACCGTCACCGGTCGCCTCCGTGTTGGTGAACATGCCGAGGAACTCTGCCTCGTCGTGGTCGAACCGCACGCGGCGATGCACGGTGGTCTCGGAGGCGTGGAACAACCTGATCTGACGCCCGGACATCATGAAGTCGTGGCAGAACGGCAGCGCCCGGAGCCACTCCTCCTGGCCGGGACCGAGCTGGGCGAGCCACCACTTCAGCGCCTCGGTGTCGAACTCTCGCTCGGGGTCGGGCAGGAAGTCGTCCCAGTTGCCCAGGATGTTCACCTCGCACCGCTCCTGGCAGATCTCGACGACCTCCCGCCCGCGCGGCCCCTTGCCGACGTAGTCGCCGAGGTTGAAGATCCGGCTGATCCCGCGGGCGTCGATGTCGTCGAGCACCGCCTCGAGGGCAGTCAGGTTGCCGTGGACGTCGGAGATCAGTGCGATGCGGTCGTAGCGGCTCATGCGAGCCATTGTTCACCGAGCGGTGACCGTCGTGATGAACACCGCGGCCGTCCAGGCGATCATCGCGAACACCGTGACGAAGAAAGTCGCCCACGCTGCCCTCGTCGAGGACTTGAGGGCCTTGTTCGCGGAGCGCGTCAGGTCCCTCGTCGTCAGGTAGACGAGCCTGCGCTGGAGGACCCGCTCCTGCTCCGAGAGCGTCCGGACCGCTTCGCTCCACAGCTGCATCGACTCCTTGGCAGCCGTGATGCGGCTCGTGTCCTTGGACCCCAGGAGCGAGGACAGCTTCTCGACCGAAGCCTCGAACGAGCTCGAGGCACCCTCGAGATCCGACTGGACCTTGTTCAGCTTGTCCTCGAGGCGCACTCGCTCAGGCATGTCCGCGAGGTTGGCACCTGCGGCGACGGCCTGTCCAGCAGAATCTGTGACGGAATGCGGGGAGGTGACCGATCTCTCCCGATCCGGCTACCGACCCACCCGGTCAGGACGTCGCGACAGGTCGATGGCCCCTGTCGCACCCGACCCGGGTGAGGCACCGTCGATGGCAGATCACCCGCGCCGGGGGCGCGCCCGGCTGCCCGAGGGGAGGGATCGTGCCCGACATCGACGAGGCGGAGCTGAAGGCGAGAGGCGAGGCGATGCTCAACCGCCGGCCGTCCGTCGGGTTCGCGCTGGGAGTGGTCCGCGACGGATCACCTCGAGTCCTTCTACGCCCATGGTGTCGCGGACGTCGGGTCGGGGGCTCCGGTCACCGCGGACACCGTCTTCCGGGTCGCCTCCATCACCAAGACGTTCACGGCGGTCGCCGTGATGCAGCTGTGGGAGAAGGGGCTCGTCGACCTCGATGCACCTGCGAACGAGTACCTGCGTGCCTACGAGCTGGTCCCGGCCGACGCCCGCCACCGGCCCGCGACGGTGCGGCACCTGCTGACCCACACCGCGGGCATCGGCGAAGAGGTGCCCCACACCGCCATGTTCCGACCGGACTTCGGCGAGGGCGTGGGCGCGGGGCGTCCCGTGCCGTCCCTGGCCGAGCTCTACCGAGGCGGGCTGCGCCTCGACGCGGAGCCGGGTACGAGGTTCCGCTACACCGACCACGGCCCGGCAACGCTCGGGCAGATCGTGGAGGACGTCAGCGGACAGCCGTTCGACCGCTACCTTCGCGAGCACGTCTTCGACCCCCTCGGGATGACCGACACGACCATGGTCCGTTCCGAGGTTCCCAGCGACCGACTCGCCACCGGCTACACGCTGCGCTCCCACGGCGTCAGAGCCGTCCGCGATCGGGAGTGGGTGACGGCGGGCGGCTCCGCCGCGCTCTCGACAGCCACGGACATGGCCCGCTACCTGTCCGCCCTCCTGGGCGGTGGCTCCAACGCGCACGGCTCGGTCCTCCGGCCCGCAACGGTGGCCATGATGTTCGCGCCGCAGTACCAGCCGGACCCCCGGCTCCCGGGCATCGGCCTGGCCTTCTTCCGCGGTGCCGCCGGCGAGCACCCGGTCGTGGAGCACCAGGGGATCCTGCCCGGCTACGACTCCCAGATCGTGCTGGCTCCTGACGACGGCGTCGGCGTCATGGCCTTCTCCAACGGGACCCGGCTCGGCTCGCTGTGGATACCCACGGAGCTCAGCAGGCTGCTCAGCACGCTGCTCGGAGTCCCCGAGGAAGAGGTCCGTCATGACGTTCCGCAGCGGCCCGAGACCTGGGGCGACCTCTGCGGTTGGTACTACCTCCCCGGACCGGTCTCGGACCTGCGGATCCGGCTCACGGTCGGCGCCGGGGTCGAGGTGTTCGTGCGCGCGGCCACCTCGTGATCCGTGGCCTCACGCCGGTCCCCCTTCTCTACAAGGGCTTCCCGCTCCTGCCCGACGACCCTGACGACCCCTACGCCTTCAGGATCGACCTCGCCGAGTTCGGTCTGGGCAGCATCCGGGTCGTCTTCAGCCGCGAGCCGGGCGTCGGTACGACGGGCGTCCACCTCGACGTGATGCCCCTGTCGGCCTACAAGCGACCGGCCAGGACGAACCCGAGGTTGTGGGTCGAGGGCGCGGGTGCTGTCGCCACGACGATGGTCCTCGCTCGTCGGCTGCGCCATCGGCGTCACCACGGCGCCGGCCGGCGCTTGACCTGACTCGGCCTGCGGTCAACGCTGGGTGCATGGCCAGGGACGCGGTCGACGGATCTGCTTCGCGTCCGCTGCTCACGCTCGGTCGCGTGAACCTGGTTCGGGTCCAGGTCGGCTATCGCGAACGACCCGACGGCCCGGCCTACCAGCAGTTCCTGCTCGACGTACCGGTCCCGGAGGCGGGCAGCGCCGGCAGCCAGGACGGCTTCGACGAGCCGCGGGTCCTCGCTGCCCTGGAACCGGTCCTGTACGCCGGTGCCGACGCGCCGCGGCACTACTCCCTACACACGCACCGCTGGCACACCAGCTGGGGCCCGAGTCCGGGAGCCCTGGAGATCGGCCTCCTCGTGACCACCGGGACCAGGACGGCGGCCGTCCTGGAGTCGTCGCACGAGGAGGTGGCCCGCGCCTTCCGCGACGTCCTGGAGCTGGCCGGTCGACCGGAACCGGCACCGACCTCCCGGGACACCGCGATCCTGCGCGCACGCCGCAGCGCCGCGACGGCGTACGCCGTGGACCCGGAGGCACTGTCGCTCAGCGTGGAGGAGCATCACCTGGCGGAGAACTCCTGGACGGTCGGGCTGCGCACCACGTCCGGGGACGAGTACGACGTCGTGGTCGGCCTGGTCGACGGGTACGCCAGGTCGGTCCGGGTGCGGCACGTCGAGCGGACCGAGGTGTTCGACTCCGTCGGCTCCGAATGATCGATCCGGCTAGGGTGCGAAGGTGGACACGACCGCTGTCGAAGACCGGGTTCGCCGCATCTGCCTGGGGTTCCCCGAGGTCACCGAGCGCGCGAGTCACGGCTCTCCGGCGTTCTTCGTGGGCAAGCAGTTCGTGATGCTCTGGCCGACCGGCCATCACGACCACGACTTCCCGCACCTGTGGTGCGCCGCGCCGGCCGGTGCGCAGGAAGAGCTCGTCGGCGCCGGCCCCGAGCGGTTCTTCCGACCGCCGTACGTCGGACATCGCGGGTGGCTCGGTGTCCGGCTCGACGGAGACGTCGACTGGTCCGAGGTCGCGGAGCTCTGTGAGGACGCCTACCGCGCGATCGCACCGAAGCGGTTGATCGCCGCTCTCGACGCACCTGAGGTCACCGGGGACTGAACGCGCCTGGCGGTCAGCCCTTGCTCCGGTCCCCCGCACGCCGAGGTCGGCCGCGCTCGGAGACCTTGACGCAGCAGAAGCCGGGCTGCGGCGCGAGCTCGGCGGAGACCGCCGAGACGCCGAGCCCGTCGATGACCCCGTCGATCAGGGCGAGGTTCATGCCGCAGACCAGCTCGGTGTGCTCGGTCGCGAGCCGGTCGAACGGGCAGTTGGCCAGGCAGATCTCGCCGTCGGAACGTTCGGGGTTCGTACCCGTGAAGAGCCAGCACGTCCGCCGTACGGCTCAGGCCACTGTCGTCGTGGCCGGCCGCGCCGCCCTCGGACGCCGACGTCGCGGGCTGCGAGGGAGTCCCCTCCAGGAACGCCCCGGCGATGCTCCTCCCCTCGGCCGCCGCGGCCTCACGGACCGCCTCGGCGATCGGGACCCCGTCCCGGAGCGACCGGTCTATCGCGGACGCGAGGACGTCCCCGGCCAGGTCGTAGCGACGTTCGGGCAGGGACACCGAGAGCTGCCGGGACGAGCGGCGGTACAGCTTCGACGGCCTGCCCGCGCCCGGGCCGGTTCGCCCCGACAGACGGCGGAACTCGACCTCGAGCAGGTCCTCCTCCACCAGCCGGTCCAGGTGGAACTTCGCCGAGTGCAGCGGCATGCCGACCGCCGCGGCCGCCTGCTCACGGCTCACCGCCTCCGGCTGGGACGCGACGTACAGGTAGAGAGCCCGTCGAGCCGGCTCCGCCAGCGCGCCGATCCCGGTCACCTGCTCGGCGAGCTCGTCGGACACGGGGAGCTCCTTTCTAAAGGAGAGTTCTATTGACGAAACATCCTGAGGGTTCTAACGTCAAAAACATACACCGTTAGAACCCTCAGGAGACCGTCATGGCTCACACCCGCTTCTCCCCCGCAGCATCAGCCCACCCGACCATCGTCACGCGCGAGGGGGCCGACCAGGCCTTCCTGCTGCTGCGCACCGTGTTCACGGTCGCGCCGATCCTCTTCGGTCTGGACAAGTTCCTCGGCCTGCTGACCGACTGGGAGGCCTACCTCGCGCCCTGGATCAACGACATCGTCCCCGGGACCGCGCACCAGGCGATGCTGGCCGTCGGCGTGGTCGAGATCCTCGCCGGGCTCCTGGTCGCGGTGAGGCCGGCGATCGGTGGTTACGTGGTCGCGGCCTGGCTGCTCGGCATCATCGTCAACCTCGTCACCATGGGCGAGTACTACGACGTCGCGCTTCGTGACTTCGGCCTGCTGGTCGGCGCCCTCGCACTGGCCCGACTGGCCACCCGGCACGGCGCACCCGGTGAGGACGCCCGATGACGCAGCGCCAGCCGCTCGAGGTCGCCGCGGACACGCGTCCGAACCTGCTCGCGTGGCGGCCCCGGGTGGCCCATGAGGCGGCGCCGGTGGACCTGGCTGTGGCCGAACGCGCAGCCGCCGACCTGCTCTCCGCCCTTGGGCTGCCCATCGACAGCGTCGAGATGGCCGAGACCCCGCGACGGATGGTGCAGGCCTACGCCGAGATGCTGGACGTCGGCGCCTTCGACCTCACCACGTTCCCCAACACCGAGGGGTACGACGAGCTTGTACTCGTCGAGGACATCCCGGTCCGGTCGGTGTGTGAGCACCACATGCTCCCGTTCGTCGGGGTCGCGCACATCGGCTACCTGCCCGATGCCCGGATCCTCGGGCTGTCGAAGTTCGCCCGCGTCGTGGACTTCTTCAGCCACCGCGCACAGACCCAGGAACGGCTGACCAAGCAGATCGCGGAGCACCTCCAGGAGCAGCTGTCGCCTCGCGGCGTGGGCGTGGTGATCGAGGCCGAGCACACGTGCATGAGCCTTCGCGGTGTCCGCGCGGTGGGGGCGCGGACCGTCACCTCGGCCTTGTTCGGGACCCTGCGAGAGAACCCGTCCTCCCGCGCGGAGTTCCTCTCGCTGACGCGCCGTCGCAGGGAGGCGTGACGAGCGCGTCGTAGCGTCGCAGGGGCCGGGGCGCCCTCTCGCGTCATGGGTCGGCGAACTGCCCTATCTGGGGATCTGTTGCCATCGCGGACCCCTCTGGACAACTTGTGGCGAATGGCAGGGTCGGTTCTACTTGGTTCCTGGTGCGCCGGGAAGTCTGGGCGGCAACCCGTCGCCCGGGCAAGGAGCCGCGTCGATGACCGAGCCGAACTCCCCCAGCAGCTTCCTGGGTCGAGGGGCTGGTCACGTGCTCGCGCAGATAGCGCAGGCTGTCCACGAGGCCGTTCCGTTCACTCGCCCAGAGGTAGTGCGCCTCGAAGGGGACGCCGAGGGCGTCCGCATGCAAGTAGGGCCGTCCGAGTACCTCCTGCTGATGCATTCCGACGGGCGATGGATGTGTCGCGACGTGTACGTCGACGCCGAGACAGGTGAACCCGACACGAGTCCGCTCGTCCAGCGCCTCATGCGCGAGAGCCACCGACCTCTTCCCGTCTCCGACCCTCGAGACCTGTCGGACGTCGTACACGGGTTCCTGAGGCGAGCGATTGCGGGATGGGGCGTGACCGCGGAGCATGCCTTCGCCAAGGAGCACGAGCGGCAGTTCGCGGCCGAGGCGCTCAGCAAGAGCTCGCACATCCTGAAGCGCAGGCGTCCCAAGAAGCGATAGCCACAGGGTGTGGGGACGCCCACCCTGTCATCGGCGAGGGCTCAGGCAGCCAGTTGCTGCTCGTCCTCGAACCAGATGACCGGCTCCCCACGCGACTCCGAGAACCCTGCATGGATCACCGCGACCGGCAGCACGAACGTGGCTCCCATGATCGTGCCGATCTCGGAGGGGAGACTGCTCCTCGGGTAGGGGGCTCCGCGCAGCCTGGACAACAGGGCACTCCACGGGATCCCGAAGGCGTTGCCGCACATGATCATCCGAGCCGTGCCCAGGATCCCGAGCGCCTGGCCCTCGCCATAGACGTCGACGAGGTTCCTCCACGAGCGCGGGTCGGGATGACCGCGCGTGTCGGCGTAGTGCTGCGCGAACACGATGGCCGTGAGCTCGTCCTCCGGCACACCGTCCGCCACCCCTCCGAGCAGCTCTCGGACCTCGTCGCCGCTCAAGCCGGCGTCGAGCGCGAAACGGGTATGTCCGTAGGCGCACAGAGCGCAGCCGTTCACCTCGGTCACGGCGAGCATGATGCGTTCGGCGAACCGTGGGCCGCGTGCTCGCAGCCTCGCGAAGTGCCCGATCGTCCGTGCGGCACCGTGGGCGATCCAGTAGGTCTCGCGTACGGAGTAGTGCTTCTTCGCCACCATCGCCATGGTGCTCGTCTGCTCACCGGCGTACACGGACCTCACCTCAGATCTGTCCCCACAGAACATACGGTGTTCCCATGAATGCGCGCCGCTGGGTCGTCGGCCTCGAGCGGGTCTGGGACGCGACCCGGCTGCGACGAGCCGGCTCACGGACCCCTGCTCACTTCCGGATCGAGCCCTACATCGGTCACGGCGGTGCCGACGGGGTGGTGGTGCGTGGCCGGGTCCTCGACGACCCGCCGGTCTCGGAGGCGATCGAGGGCGAGGGGGTCGGCGCCGCCGTACGTCGCACAGTGCGTGGCTTCACCACCGACGAGCTCCCGGGCGTGCCCCTGCGGGTGACCGTCGCGGGCACGACCGTCGACACCGTCACCGACGCCGAGGGCTACTTCCTCACCCGCCTCCGCCCGGACCCCGACCAGCTCGCGAGGCCTTGGACCAGTGGCACCGTCGAGCTCGCGGGCGACTACCGGGGGCTGACCGGCCCGCACACCACTCCGCTCGAGGTGCGGGTTCCAGGACCGGGCGCCAGGTTCGGAGTCATCTCCGACATCGACGACACGATCCTCGAGACCGGCGTGCAACGGGTCGGTCAGATGATCCGCCAGACGCTCACCGGGTCCGCCCTCACGCGGACCCCGTTCCCGGGAGCGCCGGACCTGTACCGCGACCTCGCGGCCAAGGTGAACCCGGTCTTCTACGTCTCGTCGAGCCCCTGGAACCTGCACGCCTTCCTGGTCGCGTTCCTGCGGCACCGCGAGTTCCCGATGGGGCCGGTGCTGCTGCGCGACCTGCTCGGCACTGCCCGAGGCCGCGAGCAGAAGACCGACCGCATCCGGGAGATCCTCGACCTGCACCCTCAGCTGCCGTTCGTCCTGATCGGCGACTCCGGCGAGAAGGATCCCGAGATCTACGCCGACATCGTCCGGGCCTGTCCCGGGCGGATCGTCGCGGTCTACATCCGCGAGGTGCGGCTCGACCCTGGTGACGGTCGCGTCGAGAAGGTCTCCGAGGCGTGGGACCAGGACGTGCCGTTCGTGCTCGCGGCCGACAGCGACGCAGTACGCCGGCATGCCACCCAACTCGGCCTGCTCGACAACCGGCGCCCCTAGCCTGTCGCGAACCTCGCCCGGAGACAGCCGCTGGCCGTCCGGATGCTCACGGCGCCCGCACGAGGCGACGCGAGCGAAGTGATTCACCCGTACAGCGATCCACCAAGCCGATCTGCACGCAACGTCGCCCCCGACCGTCGAAGAGCAAGCTCGCACTCTCTGGCGTGGTGACCGCAGAAGACCAGGTCCAGTCCTGATGCCAGTAAGACGGACACGCATGCGGGTGCGCAGCAGCGGTCGCACTGCTCGCCGGCAAGGACAGGTCGCGAGGGAGAGGTGGCTTCTCCCTCGAGAACGTTCGACCGTCTCATCGCCGCCTCCTGACTGCAGGATCTCTCGGTCCAAACCCTGGTCCTTCGAACCAGCCCGGTCATCCCTGTCCCGCCGACGCGTCTCCCAGCGGACCTCTCCAACGTGCATCAGCCGAGGCGTCGGGGGGATCCCCTCCCACGGATGATCTTCCCGGCGCAGTGGATCGTCAATCCGTGGCCGGCGAGCCTGTTACCCCTCGCGCAGGGCAACGTTCTGCGGCACAAAGTTCAGAGGTCAATCCAGCAATGGAGAGCCCGGGTCGGGGCTCGAACTCAGCGGCTGTCCGGTCAAGCAAGCGGCCACGGGATCCAGCGGCCGCCCGGGCGAGGGGCCCTTGTCGAGCCCACCGCGGCTCGTCGAGCTCATTCCTGCGGCAGGTCCTTCTTCGCCTCCTCGTACGAACCCGTCGGCGGGTTGGGGTCCGGCCCGTACACGAGGTGCACCACACCCGTCTGGAACGGCTGAGCCGAGATCAGCCTGAAGTGTCGAGCGTGCCCGCCGTCCTCGAAGAGCCTCAGCCCGGCCCCGGCGGTCGCCGGGTGGACGAAGAGATTCAGCTCGTCGAGCAAACCGGCGTCGAGCAGCTGCCGCACCACCGAGACCGATCCGCTCAGCGCGACGCGACGGATCGCCGGGTCGTTCTTCAGCTCCGTCACTGCCTCGACGAGGTCCCCCTGCAGCTGCTCCGAGTTCCGCCAGCTGAACTCCAGGGGACTGCGTGACGCGACGATCTTGCGCATGTCGCCCAGCCGCTTGGCGAACAGCGCATCATCCTCGCCGGCTGCCTCCCGTTCGGGCCAGGCGCCCGCGAAGCTGTCGTAGGTCACCCGGCCGAAGAGCATGACGTCGGCGTCGTGCGTACGATCCACGGCACTCCCCATCTCCTCGTTGAAGTACGGGAAGTGCCAGTTGCCGACGGCCGGGTCGACGACGCCGTCGAGCGCCGTGAAAAAGCTGGCCGTGATCGTGGCCATGGAGGTCTCCTGTCTTGTCGGCGGTCCCGTCTGATCTTGCCCCTTACGACCGCGCGGAGGCGCCGAACTCATCGCGTCGGATGGCCGGTCAACCGAGTCTGGGGTGACGAGTCGCGATAGGGGGCAGGCCCACATCGGCCTGGCTTGGCAGGCAGCCACCTGGTTGACCTCGCGGGTCCCACGGCTCAAGGTGGGTTCGACGGCATCCCAGGGACTCATCGACGTGCTCGCCTCCGAGGAGAAACGTATGGACCCCATCGAACGGCCGCCCAGGATCGTGCGCTGGACCCTGCGGCTCGAGGAGGCATCGGCGCTCGACCGGCCAGTCCATGCGTTGGAGCCGTCGATCCATGCTTGGTTCGGCACTGGGACCCGAGCTTCGGTGCTTCGCGGTGATTGGCTCGGTCACGCGGTCCATCCGCTGCTCACCGACGCCGTGATCGGCACCTGGCTTTCCGCCAGTCTGCTCGACCTGGTCGGAGGACCCGACTCGTCTGCCGCGGCCCAGAAGCTCATCGGTACCGGCCTGCTCGCCGCCGGCCCGACAGCCTGGACCGGGTGGGCCGAGTGGTCGGCAGCCGGGGCGCGCGACAAGCGAGTGGGCCTCGTCCACGCGGTAACCAATGGCACCGCGATCAGCATCTACGCGGCGTCGTGGTTCGCCCGCCGACGTGGCCGGCACGGCACCGGGGCCCGGCTCGCCCTTGCGGGAATGGCCGTCTCGGGGGTTGCCGCGTACTTGGGTGGTCACCTCACAGAGGGGCGCAAGGTGGCGACCCGCCATGCCGCCTACGACGCCCCGCCGGGAGTCTGAGCGGCGCAGCGCGGGACGAGCGCGCCCGGCCTGGTCATCCCTGCGGATCGTCAACGGACCCATGTCGATCGGAAGGGTTTGCGGACGTGAGGTCTGGGCATTGATCTGCATGCCCGGACGGTGGTCTGCGGTGCAGGGGGATTTCTGACGGTGTGGCCCGTAGCTACGCAGGGCTCGCCGCAATCCGGGGAGAGGGAGAAGGCCCATGGCCGGGGAGATGGACCGGGCACACGAGCTCGAGTTGGAAGTGGCTCACCTTATGGAGGAGGTAGAGCGTTACCGCAGTGCGGCTGAAGACGCGTTGCAGCAGCTGGACTGGTGCATCGGCTACTTCGCAGGGACCAAGAACGGCAAGGTCGCCCAGGTGCTCAGCGCCAACCGAGCGCACATACGTCGCCAGTACCTGAAACGAGCAGAACAGACCACACCCGCTGCGGAGGGAACGTGAGCGGTTACCTCGAGCGTCCGGCACCCAGTGGGTTGGCGGACGTCATCGAGGTGATCCTCGACAAGGGACTGGTGATCGACGCCTACGTCCGGGTCTCGGTAGTCGGGATCGAACTCCTCACCATCGACGCGCGCATCGTGATCGCGAGCGTCGATACCTACCTCCGTTTCGCCGAAGCGACCAACCGGCTCGACCTCGAGGCGGTAGGCGGCAAGGACATCCCAGAGACCATCGAGGCGATGAGAAAAGCCCCCGCGAAGGGGATCACGTCGGGCGTGATCTCGGGGGTCAAGGACGCGTTCACCAAGGACTAGGTGGCCGGGGAGGCGTATGCGGTGCAGGTGCGCGTTCGGTGGGCCCGAGCTCCACTGACCGTGCGTGGTCTGGGAGGGAAGCCAGGAAGGACCTTCGCGCCCACGGTCCGGTACGCGGGTCGCGCCGTCCGACGGAATGCCGAGGTGCCAAGGTCAGGCGATGAAGGGCGCGATCAGCTGCGCGACTGTGTCCACCGGCGTGGGCCCACAATGACGGATTGACTGGCCCAAGTGATGAGTCGAGACTTGGACTGCTGAGACCTGTCGGGTGGGACGCCCGTCGGTCTGGAGGCGTGATGAGCCGCTTTTACCGCTTCGCGTACGCCGTGGGTTTCACGCCGTGGGAGGCAGACGCGGAGAATGTGGCGCCGGAGCTGCGCTCGTTCGTCGGCCGCGCGGAGGACGGTTGGGAGCGCCCGTTCGGTACTGCGCTCGACCTCGGGTGCGGCAGGGGGCGGTGGTCGTTAGAGCTCGCTGAACGTGGCTGGGACGTCACAGGCATTGACGTGATCCCCAAGGCGGTGCTCGGAGCCCGGCGACGGGCCGAGGAGGCCGGGGTCACCGCTCGGTTCGTTGAGGGAAGCGTTACGGCGCTGCTCGAGTCTGGCGTCTGAGACCTGTCGGGTGGGGCGCCCGTCTGGTCTGGAGCGTGTATGAGCCGCTTTTACCGCTTCGCGTACGCCTGGCGTTGACGCCGTGGGAGGCCGACGCGGAGAATGTGGCGCCGGAGCTGCGCTCGTTCGTCCGCCGCGCGGAGGACGGTTGGGGCGCCCGTTCGGTACTGCGCTCGACCTCGGGTGCGGCAGGGGGCGGTGGTCGGTAGAGACCGCTGAACGTGGCTGGGACGTCACAGGCATTGACGTGATTCCCAAGGCGGTGCTCGGTGCCCGGCGACTGGCTGAGGAGGCCGACTCGGTTTGTTGAAGGAAGCGTTACGGCGCTGCGCGAGTCTGGCGTCGGTACCGGCTATCGCCTCGTGCTCGACGTCGAGTGCTTCACGCTACCTCAACGACGGCGACCGTGGCCGGTGGGCAGAGAAGTCGACGCTGTAGCGGGGCCCGAAGCGGGCATCAATTCCGCTCGTGTGGTCGCGAGCGCGACGGGG
>CAVPAG010000013.1:0-93639 GCA_963701425.1 uncultured Actinomycetota bacterium
GTGACGATGATCTGGGCCTGCGGGAACAGTAGGGTCCACCGGTGGATGAGCTGGGGGCTGTGCGCCGCGGTAAGGACGACGTCTGCCGTATCGGGTGCGTCATGGAAGTCGAGGACGACCCAGTCGGGTCCGAAGGACTCGCGGAGTCGTTCGCGGGCCTCATGCCTCAGCTTCATCGTGGTGGCGATCACCTTGACGCCATCCGGCAGGGTGTCCGTACGGGTCCTGTTGCTCGAGACGGCCCCGCAGACCACGGTGCCCTCCAGGACGGACGGCGTGAAGCTGACGGCACCGAGGCTCTCCCCGCCGCGGTGAAGACCAGCATCGACCCCGGACGCCATGAGCCGTTCGAGCCACGCCCTCGCGCCGGGTCGAGGTCGTCGAGGTCAAGGACGGGGATGTCGCCGCTCATGTCAGGGAGATTCGAGGGCGAAGAACAGGAAGCAGATGAAGGCGCGGCCGTCCGGGTGCGGCAGCCCTTCAGGTCGGGGTGTTCGCCGCGGGCGGCGGCTCGGTGACCTTCTTGATGCGGAACCCCGCGTCGATGAACGTGTTGATGACGTCTTGCAGGGGCCGGTGCCAGTAGGTCATCCACACGGTCTCTTCGCCGTAGTCGTAGTCCTCGGAGTACTGGGTGAGGGCGAAGTAGTCGGCCTCGGGGTACACGACCGCGTAGACCGTGGGGTGGATGATCGAGACGATGAGCCGACCACCGGGCTTGAGCACACGCCGCAGCTCGGCCAGTGCCGAGGCCCAGTCCTCCACGTAGTGCAGGGACAGTGATGCCACGACGATGTCGAACCTGTCGTCGGGATAAGGCAGGGGCGCACCAAGGTCTGCGACTCACGTCCGCGTCCTCGCCCAGCCTGTCGCGGGCCAGTTCGACCATGGCTGGACTCAGGTCGAAGCCGGACACGACCGCATCCTTGGCGCGCAGAGCTTCCGTCAGGGGGCCTGACCCGCATCCGGCGTCGAGGATCTCCAGGCCCGCGACGTCGCCAGCGAGACGAATCATCTCCGGACGCTCGTAGTAGGCATTGAAGAGGTTGCTCTCGTTCCTGGCCGAGTACGCGGCCGCGAAACTGTCGTAGTCAGGGACAGGGGCAGCGGACTTGTTCACCGAATCGGACATAACAGGTTTCTACTCGGGTCCCATGTGTGCGCCAAGCTGGCGCGCGGTCCACTCGGCGACGCACTCATCTGTCCTCGCGCTTGAGTCGCGGCCACATTCACTGACATGCCGCGGACAGGTAAGCGACATCGCGATCCCGGAGCGTCGCTGCAGGTGCATCTCCGGACCCAATCGGTCGGCCAAATGATCCAGCGGCGACCGGGCCTAGACTCGGACTAGACGCTCCGACTCCGACAACTCGAGGGTCGGTGGCGGCCAATTCTGGGAGCGATCAGATGGCCCTCTACCTCATCGTGGCCAACCAGACGATCGGCGGCGAACAGCTCACCGCCAAACTGGACGAACTCGCCAGCGCTAGTTCAGCGAGCACGTTCCGATTCCTGGTGCCGGTCACCGACACTGAAGGTGCTCACCAGTGGGACTACCCACCGATTGATCGGCTCATCCCGGATGCACGCCAGATCGCCCGGGTGCTGGCAGAAGCCCGGCTGGAGCACGGACGAACTCGCCGGCTGCGGCGGTCCGGGATCGAGGCCAGCGGAGAGGTCGTCGACGCCCAGCCGGTCGACCGAGTCCAAGAGCTGCTCCAGGAGGAGCATTTCGATGGCGTCGTGGTCTCGACCCTGCCGCGTCGACTGTCCCGGTGGTTGATCAGGGATCTGCCGCACCGCATCGCCAGCGTTGCCGATTTACCGGTGACCCACGTCGAAGGCAACGCCGGCCCTTCGTTGTGAGGGCGGAGCAGCGGCCATCCTGAGCCCCATCCTTCGCCAGCCAGTTGTCCGGGATTCCACCCGCCGACGTAACGCACGGATTTGCCGCGATCCGATACGTCTCGAGGCGCGTCTCTGGTGGCTCGGAAGGTCAAGTAGAGCCACCCGTGGGTTTGAAGCCACAACAATCCGACGAGCGCGGTGGCGCCGATTCCGATCGAGATCGCCAGGGCCTGGATGGACGCGGTCGGGCCGCACGTGCGCACGGTGTACAGGAGCAGCGCGCCGCCCGCGAGCACAAATACCCCCGCCGCGGGTGTCAAGCGTGAGGGGCTCAGGTAGTCGCCGTTGGTCAGGAGCCACAGCGCCGGGCCCACACCGACGATGACCGCGGGAGTGGCGACCCCCAGCGCTTTCAGCCTGGGCCGTTCGCGACCATTCATGCTCGCAAGCGCACCGAAGAGTCCGATCACGGCTCCGCCTCCGATGGCCGCCAAGGTCCACCCGACCCCACCGGTCTGGAGAACTGTGCGAGCGCGGAGTGCCGGCCATCGGCCACCCACTGCATCGCGTAGTAGCTGGCGATCAATGCCAGGCCAGTCACCCCGCCGGCAGCGACGCCTTGGTCGACGCGACCCTCAGCCCATCCCCAGGCGACGCTGAAGGCCAACAGGACCCACATGAACTGAGAACCCGCCACATTCGACAGGCCGCCGAGACCCCAGCGCCAGAGGAACGCCTGAGAAACACCACCTATCAGCAGTGCTCCCAGAAGACCCAAGGCAACTGCACCCCCGCGACGCGTCACGAGCGCATCCTTCCTCATTGGCGACCGCGATTGTGTACCAACCACTCAACTGTCCCCTGCGCCGTGGTCTGGGGCGCTTGCTCATCCCATAGGTCGCACCATCGTCAGCCCGATTCTCGAGTTCGCGTCGAGGTCAACCGACCGACTGTGTCCGGCTGCGTCCGGCGCTCAACGGGTGTCTGGCGGGAAATCGTGCGGAAGCCGGCGAGAGGCGGGGTATCACCGGACAACGACGAAGGGCCTCCGACCGGCAAACGTGCTGGTCAGAGGCCCTTTTCGCCCTGTGGCAGGTGCAGGATT
This sequence comes from uncultured Actinomycetota bacterium, assembly GCA_963701425.1. Lineage (GTDB taxonomy): Bacteria > Actinomycetota > Actinomycetes > Propionibacteriales > Nocardioidaceae > Nocardioides_C. The sequence goes on from CAVPAG010000013.1 coordinate 2,954, forward strand.
CGAACCTGCGTAGCTATACAGCGACGGATTTACAGTCCGCTTCCATTGGCCGCTCGGACAACCTGCCAGGCTGACCCCGATTAGCCTGGGGCTCAGCGACACGAAAGAATACAGCAGCCCCACCTGATGACTAAATCGGGCATCCACGCCCCGGGAGGAACCGCAACTCATGGCCGACTCGTCGTTCGACATCGTCAGCAAGCTCGACCAGCAGGAGATCGACAACGCGATCAACCAGGCCCAGCGCGAGATCAGCCAGCGGTTCGACTTCAAGAACACCGGCGCCACCATCGAGCGGTCGGGCGAGCACGGCGTGGAGATCACCGCGAACGCCGACGACCGGGCGCTGGCCGTCCTCGACGTGTTCAAGGACAAGCTGATCAAGCGCAACCAGTCGCTGAAGGTCCTCGAGGCCGGGGACCCCCGCCAGTCCGGCAAGGACACCAAGCTCTCGGTCGCGCTCAAGGAGGGCATCGACCAGGAGCACGCGAAGAAGATCGGCAAGCTGATCCGCGACGAGGGCCCCAAGGGCGTCAAGGTCCAGGTGCAGGGCGACGAGCTCCGCGTGACCAGCAAGAAGCGCGACGACCTCCAGGCCGTGATCGCCCTGGTCAAGGAGCAGGACTACGACTTCGCGGTGCAGTTCACCAACTACCGCTGACCCGCGGCGCCGGCGAGCGCCGCACGTCCGCAGCCTTCGTCAGCGGACCTCGTAGACGCTGGCCTGGATGCGGCCGGTCGTGCCCATGCGCGGCCCGTAGACCCAGGCAGCCGTCGCGGTCCCGTCGCCGGCGAGCCCCACGGCCGTACCACCCGCGTCACCCTGCGGGTCGGACAGCGTCGTCGCAGGCACCCACGAGCCCGCGCGGCGTGCGGTACGCCGCCTGCGCCACGTGATCGTCGCCGACCCCACCGGCCGTCCCAGCCGAGGACGGCGTCGCCCGCCCGGTTCACCTCGAGCTGCAGGCCGTAGAACACCGAGCCGATGGGCGCCACCCGGGAGCGAACCCAGCCCTGCGGCTTCTGCTCCGCGACCCAGACCGCCTTGGCCTGGTTCGACCAAGCCACCGTGACGGCACCCCTGCCGTCCATTCCGATCGTCAGCCACCAAGGGTCGACCTTGACCCCGGGAACGCTGGTGGCACGGCTCCAGCCCTCCGACTCACGCCACCGCCTGAGCCGGATGCCCGGCGTGGAGCCACCGGCGTTCCAGGCGACGGCGAGCTCTCCCGAGGGCAGGTCGGCGAGCTGCGGGTCTGAGGGGTGGGCGAGCCATCGGCTGAGCGCCCGGGACTCCACCCATCCCTCGCCGACGGCACGGGACGCCGTCATGATTCGGCCGCGGTTGCCGCGGGTCTCGTCCCACACCACGCCCACTCGCCCGGTCCTCGACACCGCGATCTGGGCGCCGAAGCCGTCTCGCCGCGGCGAGGAAAGCGTGGTGGCGCGGGACCACCTGCCACCGGGGCCGCCCACGGCGGCCTGGACCCGCGAGCGGGCATAGGTGGCGTCGCGGTCGTCGTCCATCGTCTCCCAGGACAGCGCCGCCCCACCGCGCCCGTTCACATCCAGGTCGAGGCTGGCCGGGAGGGTGCCACGGACCCCCGCGGCAGTCCGGTGGACTGTAGTCGGTGCGCCCCAGGCCTCGCGGAGCGGTCGACGTACCACCATGACCCGGCGGCCGGACGACCAGGCCAGGACGAGCTCGCCGTTGCCGTCGAAGTCGGCCTCCGCCTCCATCGCGCCCCGCGTCCCGGGCACCCTGCGCGGCGTGGACCACGGACCTCCGGGACGTCGCCAGGAGGCCCAGAGGTGCAGGCGCTCGTCGCCCCGCGGCCAGACAGCCACGGTGATTCCCTCGGGGCCGACCGCGACGTCGGGGCCGTAGGTGAACCGTGCCGGGTCGCTCACGTCGGCGGCCGTGGTCCAGCCCGGCTGCGCTGCGGCGGGACCGGCCAGTCCGAGACTGCCGGCCAGCCCGACGCTGAGGACGACGGAAAGAAGAAGCCTGGTGCGGCGCATGGAGCCCCCCGTGGTTTGTGTGCCTCCAAATGTGCCGCGCCGCTGCCGGGCTGTCAGCCGATTTCCCGCAGGCCGGCGTACCGCCCTCAGAGGTCCGCGGACCCCGACCTGGTCACCTGCGCGACCCGTGCCAGGCGGAGGAGGAAGCCTGCCAGCTCCACGGCCTCCGCCGCGTCGAGCTCGGCGAGCTCCATGGGCGGGCCGGAGCGGTCGAACGCCGCCTCTATCTGCACGAGCGCGTCGGCGTCACCTTCAGCGCTGAGCGAGACCCGGATCTCGGTGCCTCGGGCAGTGGTGAGTACGTGCATCTCCCCGAGGTGGACACGGTGTCCGTGCGCAGGCTCCGTGCACCAGTCGTGGACCGGGCACCGGTGACGTTGTGGTGGGATGCTGACCGCCATGTGTCCTCCCTCCGGTCACCCCTGCTGTCCAGTCTGCTCCGGGACGAAAGGGCAGGTCGGAGGTTTTGCCATCACGGCGTGAGGACGTCCGCCAGCACCGGGTCGAGGAGAAGGCCGGGGAGGACCGAGAAGACGACAGCCGCGGTGAGCGTCATCCCGATGGCCACACCGACCCCGTTCGGGACGTCGTACGTCGAGCCACCCGCTGCCTCCGCCGGCCGGAACAGCTCCATGAGCCAGCGGGCGTAGTACACCAGCCCGATCGCGACGTTGACCGCCATCACGAGGGCCAGCCAGGTGGCGGGACCGGCCGCCGACGAGAACACGACCACCTTCGCCAGCAGGCCGATCACGCCCGGAGGCAGCCCGGCGAGGGCCACCAGCGCGAACGCCAGGGCCCAGCCGGCGAGGGGCTCCTCACGGATCAGGCCGCGGTAGTCGGCCAGCCGCTGCGCGGGGTACCGCGTGCCCACGACGGCCGCGACCCCGAAGGCGCACAGGTTCACCACGGCGTACATCGCGAGGTAGCCCGTGGACCTGCTCAGGACGGCCGAGATCTCCTCCCGCGAGGCGGCGGCCACGGCCCCGAACGGCACCAGGATGTAACCCGCTTGGGCGACAGAGGACCAGGCCAGCAAGCGCACCGCGTGCTGCTGCCAAAGGGCCACCACGTTCCCGACGGTCATGGTCAGGGCGGCCATCACGGCCATGACCGGCGACCACGCCCCGGCCAGGTCGGGGAGGCCGTGGGCGAGCACGAGCAGCAGCCCGACGAAGCCGGCCGCCTTCGAGACGACCGAGAGGTACGCCGCAACGGCGACCGGCGCTCCGACGTACGTGTCGGGCACCCACATGTGGAACGGCACGGCGGCGACCTTGAAGGCGAGGCCGACCACCGTGAGCAGTGCGCCCACCACGGCGACCTCGCGCGGGCCGATGCCGGTGGTGATCGCGACGTCGACCTGGGTGAGGAAGACCGACCCCGTCGCGCCGTACAAGAACGAGATGCCCATCAAGGTGACCGCGGTCGCCACCACCGAGACCAGGAAGAACTTCACCGAGGCCTCGGCCGCCCTGCGGTCGCCGCGCCGGAGGCCGACCATGGCGAACGCTGGAAGGGAGACCACCTCGAGGGCGACGAGCAGGGTGACGAGGTCGCGCGACGCGGCGATGGTCATCGCACCCGTCGCCGAGCAGAGCAGCAGGAAGTTCCACTCCCCTTGCGGGGTGCGCCCGTCGGCCACGGCGGCGGTGCCGAGCAGCGCGACCACGAGCGCCCCGAACAGCACGATCGCCCAGAACACCAGCGTCAGCCGGTCGACGACCAGCGAGCACGGTGCGGGTCCCTCGAGGAGCGCGTCGACGCAGAACGTCCGGCGGACCTCACCGTCGTTGGCGTTGGCGACCATCGCAGCGACGGCGTAGACGCTCGCGAGCGCGATGCCCGCGACGGTGAGGACGGCGGGGACGAGGGCCTGCCCGCGGGTCCGGGGCGGCCCGGCGAACGCGTCGGCGAGGAGTACGACGACCGCGGTGCATGCGAGCACGAGCGGCGGCGCGATGGCCTGCCAGTCGATGTCCTGGACCACGCCGGTCATCCGAGGCCTCCGAGGAACGAGGTCGCCGCGTCGGCCACCGGGGCGAGCAGGAGGCCCGGCGCGACGCCGAGCACCACGGTGAGCAGCACCAGCGGCCCCCAGGTGACCCACTCGAGCCCGCGGACGTCCGCCACGGCGACCTGGCCGGCGGGCGCTGTGCCGACCGGCACGGTGTCGGCGACGAGCTCGACGGTCGCCTCCGCCTGGACCTCCGGCGAGACCGGCGTGACGGGTCCGCCCTGGAGCATGCCGCGGACGAGCGCGAGGAAGTACGCGGAGGTCAGGATGACGCCGAGGGCGGCGATGAAGGCGAGCCAGCGGTAGGTGTCCTCGGGCAGGACAGCGGCCTGGTCGACGGCGGCCCGGATCGCGAGCATCTCCCCCCAGAACCCGGCCAGGCCGGGCAGGCCGAGGGAGGCCATCGCCGCGAACGCGAAGACCCCGGCGAGCCGCGGGACCTTGCCGTAGAGCACCTTCAGCCGGGCCAGGTCGGCCGTGCCGTACCGGTCCTTGATCGCTCCGGCGAGGAAGAACAGCAGGCCCGTGATCAGGCCGTGCGCGACGCTGGCGAAGACGGCCGCCTGCACGCCGCCGACGGTGAAGGTCGCGGCGCCGAGGACGACGAAGCCCATGTGGCCCACGCTCGAGTAGGCGATCAGCCGCTTCAGGTCGGTCTGCGCGAGACAGGCGAGCGCGGCGTACACGATCCCGACCACGCCCAGGGCGGCGGCGACCGGGACGAGCAGCCACTCCGGCGAGGTCACCGGCATCCAGAACCGGAGGAAGCCGTACGTGCCGAGCTTCAGGAGCACGGCCGCGAGGACCACCGACCCCACCGTGGGCGCCTTGGAGTGCGCGTCGGGCAGCCAGATGTGAAGCGGCCACAGCGGCGTCTTCACCGCGAGGCCGAGCCCGACCAGCAGGCTCGCCGCCAGGGCGGTGGCGCCCGAGGGGGTGTACGACGCGGCGACCTGCACGATGTCGAAGGTGCCGGCCTCGCTCCTGACGAGCAGGAAGCCCACGAGCATGACCGCCGACCCGGTCACCGTGAAGACCAGGAACCGGGTCGCGGCGCGGCGCCGTCCCACCGGGTCGTGCGCGTCGCCCCAGGTGTTGATGACGAACCACATCGGGATCAGCGCGACCTCGAAGAAGACGAAGAACAGCACCATGTCGAGGGCGAGGAAGCTGCCGAGGACGCCGGCCTCGATCACGAGCAGCAGCACGGCGAGCGACGGCGTCCGGCTGGGTCCGCCCTCGGCGTCGGCGGGGGCGTGCCTGACCAGCGAGAAGAGCGCGGTGGCGAACACCAGGGTCGTCATGAGCACGAAAGGCACGGAGATGCCGTCGACCCCGAGCTTCCAGTGGATGTCGAGCGCCGAGAGCCACACGAGGTCGACCGTGCTCCCCGACCCGCCCAGGCGGCCGTCGTACTCGGCGGCGAGCCAGATCGACCAGCCCATGGTCGCGAACGCGCCGACCACGGCGAGCGCCACGGCCAGCCGTTCATGGCGCGCCGCGAGCGCGACCAGCAGCGCGAAGCCGGCAGGGACCGCGACCAGGCCGTTGAGCAGGACCTCGATCATGCGACCACCCCCGCGGCGACGGCGACGGCGCAGGCGCCGACCACGAGGACCATGAGGTACGTCTGCACGTTGCCGGTCTGCGCGCGACGGAACAGCCAGCCGAGCCCTCGCGCGACGAGGCCGGTGCCGTCGGCGTACCAGTCGATCACGTCGCGGTCGTTGAGCCGCACCATCCGCGCGAGCCACTGCACCGGTCGCACCACCCCGACCGCGTAGATCCGGTCGACGGCGGGGTGCGGGAGGACGAACGGGTGCCACGGGTCGCGACCGCCGCTACGCCGCCACTGCCACACGACGGCGGCTGCCGTCAGCGCGACCAGGACCGTCATCACGAGGCCGAGCTCGGGGTGCACGAGGTGGTACTCCCCCTCACCCAGGACCACCTCGGGGTAGGCGACGACGAGGCCGCCCAGGACCGTCGGGATCGCCAGCAGGTACAGCGGGATCTTCATCGACAGCGGCGCCTCGTGGACCTCGACGGAGACCTCGGGCGCCTCCTCGGTCTCGAGCACGTCCGGGCGTCCCGCCGGCAGGCTCCTGCTCGCCGTTGTGCGGCTCGAACATCGGCTGGTCGGCGTAGGTCGCGGCCGCCGCGACGGTGGGCAGCGCCGGTGCGTTGAAGAACACGAGCAGCCAGGCCCGCAGGGCGTACGCCACGGTCAGCAACGCGGTCAGCACCGTCGAGGCGAACAGGACCCACGCCACCCACGGCCAGACGAGGTGGCCGTGGCGGGCGGCGTCCCAGGTCGCGCCGATGACGGCGTCCTTGGTGAAGAAGCCGACGAGGGGTACGACGCCGGCGAGCGCGCCTAAGCCGATGGTCATCGTGATGAAGGTGTCGGGCAGCTTGTCGCGCAGCCCGCCCATGCCGGCCATCGAGGTCGTGCCCACCGCGTGGACCACCGCTCCTGCAGCGAGGAAGAGCAGCGCCTTGAACGCGCCGTGGGCGAGGAGGTGGAGCACACCTGCGGCGTACGCGCCCACGGCGAGTGCCGCGAACATGTACGCCAGCTGGCTCACCGTGGACCACGCGAGCACGCGCTTGAGGTCGTGGGTGAACAGCGCGTAGAGCGCCGAGATGAACATGGTCAGCGCGGCGACGAGCCCGAGCGTGGTCAGCGCGGACGGCGCGGAGAGGTACAGCGGGTAGGTCCGGGCGACCAGGAAGACACCCGCGGCGACCATCGTCGCGGCGTGGATCAGCGCGGAGATCGGAGTCGGGCCCGGCATCGCGTCGGGAAGCCAGGTGTGCAGGGGGAACTGGGCCGACTTGCCGATCACCGCGGCCGTGATCAGCAGCGCCGGGAGCCACAGCTCGTCGCGGCTGAAGCCGCCCTCGGCGATCTCGCCCATGATCGTGCTGATCCGGTAGGTGTCGAAGCGCAGGCCGAGCACGATGATCGCGAAGAGCAGGCCGAGGTCCGCGGTGCGCGTCATCAAGAACGCCTTCACCGCGCCGGCGCGCGCCTCACGGAGCTCCCAGTGGTGGGAGATCAGGAAGTAGGAGCACATGCCCATCAGCTCCCAGCCGATGAGCAGCACCCACAGGTCGTCCGCCGTCACGACCAGGGTCATCGCGCCGGTGAAGATCGAGATCAGCGCGGCGTACGACGGGTAGCGGAGGTCGCCTGCCATGTAGCCGAGGGAGTACACCTGCACCAGGAAGGCCACGGTGTGGGCGAGCAGCAGCATCACGGCGGTCAGCTGGTCGACGTACACCGACAGCTCGATCGCCGGGCCGGCCGCCGAGGAGCTCGCGAAGACGTGGCCGAGCGGGGTGGCGTCCCCGAGGTGCGGGAAGGCGACGAACGCGGCCAGGGCGAGCCCGAGCCCGGACGCGCCGACCGCGATGCCGCGCTCCGCGACCTCGCCTCGGTGCCCCACGTAAAGCGACAGCGCCGCCGAGGCGAACGGCAGCACGATCAGCAGCAGCACGACCCAGCTCATCGAGCCTCCTGCCGATCGAGCTCGTCGGGATCCCGGTCGGCGAGCTCACGCAGCGCGTCGACGTCGACGTGGCCGTGCGTGCGGAACACCCGGAGCACGATCGCGAGCGCGAGCCCGATCTCGGCCGCGGCGATCACGATCACGAAGAGCGCCAGGGTCTGGCCGCCGTGGAGGACGTCGCGGAAGTAGGCGTCGAACGCGACGAGGTTGATGTTGACCGCGTTGAGCATCAGCTCCACGCCCATCAGCACGAGCACGGCGTTGCGGCGCACGAGGACGCCGTACACGCCGATCGCGAAGAGCAGGCCGGCCAGCACCAGCGGCCACCACAGCGGCATCAGCGCTCACCCCGCTGATCAGGGGTGCGCTGTCCTGAGCCGATCGAAGGGTCGAGGTCCGCGTCGTCCGCGACCGTCTCGTCGCCACGCGAGAGCACGATCGCGCCGATCAGTGCCGCGAGCAACAGCACGGAGAGCACCTCGAAGGGCAGGACCCACTTCTCGAAGATCGTCGCGCCGGTCATCTCGGCCGAGCCCACGACGGTGCCGTCCAGGTCGAGCTCCACGCTCGAGAAGCCCGCGACCACAGTGACCACGAGCACCGCCCCGACGAGAGCGGCGACGGCTGCCGCGGGGAGCGCCCGCGCGGCGTTCAGGTCCGGCTGCGGGCCGGTAGGCGCCTTGGTGAGCATCAGCGCGAAGAGCAGGAGTACGACGACCGCCCCGACGTAGATGAGGACCTGCACCCAGGCGAGGAACTCGGCCGCGAGCAGCAGGTACACACCCGCGACGGACCCGAGCGTCACCACGAGCCAGAGCGCCGCGTGGACCATGTTGCGGGTCGTCACGACCAGCAGCGCCGACCCCACCGCCACGAGGGCCAGGAGCAGGAAGAGCGCCTGCACCCAGCTCATGCCGTCCCCCCTCGATCAGGTCCAGGCGGATCCGCCGGCACGGCCTTCTCGGCGGCGGTGATCTCCTTCGGCGGCTCGGATCCCGGGTCGAGCGCGACCGGCGCGGGGACGGTCCACATCCACTCGCGCAGCCGTTCCTTCTCATGGGTCAGGTCGCGGATGTCGAGCTCGGCGTACTCGAACTCCGGGCTCCAGTGCAGCGCGTCGAACGGGCAGACCTCGACGCAGATCGAGCAGTACATGCAGATCGAGAAGTCGATCGCGAACCGGTCGAGGACGTTGCGCGACTTGTCCTTCCCGCCCTCGGTGGTCGCGGGGATCGTGTCCTTGTGGCTGTCGATGTAGATGCACCACGCCGGGCACTCGCGTGCGCACAGCATGCAGACGGTGCAGTTCTCCTCGATCAGGGCGATCACACCGCGCGAGCGGGGCGGCAGCTCCGGCATCGCGTCGGGGTAGTGCGCGGTCACCGAGCGACGCGTCATGTTGCGCATCGTGACCGCGAGGCCCTTCATCAGGCCCTTGCCGGGGAAGCTCACGAGCTCATCACCACCACTCCGACTGCCGTGATCGCGAGCTGGAACAGCGCGAGCGGCACCAGCCCCTGCCACGCGAGCCGCTGGAGCTGGTCCTCCCGGAGGCGGGGGTAGGCCACCCGCAGCCACACCACGACGAACGCGACCACGCCGATCTTCATCAGAGTCCACAGCCAGCCGACCTGGTCCTCGAACGGGCCGTGCCAGCCGCCCAGGAAGAGCACCGTCGTCAGCGCGGAGAGCACCACGATCCCGGCGTACTCGGCGAGGATGAAGAGCGCGAACCGGAGGCCGCCGTACTCCGTGTAGGGGCCGAAGACCAGCTCGGCGTCGGCGACCGGCATGTCGAAGGGTGGCCGCTGGAGCTCGGCGAGGCCGGCGACGAAGAAGACCAGCAGGGCCGGCGCCTGCCAGAGCAGCCACCACGGGCTCCAGGCCTCGACGATCCCGACCAGCGACAGCGTGCCCGCCGCCATCGCGACCGAGGCGGCGGCGAGCACGAACGGCAGCTCGTAGGCCATCAGCTGCGCGGCGACGCGGATGCCGCCCAGGAGGCTGAACTTGTTCGCGCTCGCCCAGCCGCCCATCAGCGTGCCGACCACGCCGACACCCATCACCGCGAGGACGAAGAAGAGCCCGAGGTCGAGGTCCTGGCCGACCAGGCCCGGCCCGATCGGGATCGCGAGCATGACGACGAGGTACGGGATCAGCGCGACGCCCGGCGCGAGCTTGAACACCCGCCGGTCGGCCGCGGCCGGGACGACGTCCTCCTTCTGCACGAACTTCACCCCGTCCGCGACGAGCTGCGCCCAGCCGTGGAAGGCGCCGGCGTACATCGGACCGACCCGTGCCTGCATGTGCGCCATCGCCTTGTGCTCCACCTGCCCCACGATCAGCGGCAGCACGAGGAACGCGGCGACGACCACCATGACCCTCAGCAGCACCTCGATCAGCTCAGGCATTCTCGTCGCCCCCGTCCTCAGGAGACGCGCCGCCGCCGGAGTCGGACGAGGGAGGCGGGGCGACCGTGGATGGGTCTGGCCGTCCCGCGACGGAGGAGCGGGACTGGTTGGGCGCCACGCCTTCCTCGGGAGACGCAGGCGGCGGGGTGGCCCGGGCAGTACGCCGGGGGCGCGCGGCCGGGCCGGAGGAGGCCGCGGCCGACAGGGGGTCGGGCTTCTCGGAGCCGGGCTCTCGCGGGCCCCACTGGTCGGGCTCGGGCACGCCAGGAGGACGGGTACGACGACGGGAGGGTGCTGCCGCCTGGTGGTCGGACTCGCCCGGCTCCTTGGCGCCCGGGAACGGCTTGGCGACCCGGGAGGCGAGGACGAAGTCCTTGCGCAGCGGGTGCCCCTCGAACTCCACCGGCAGCAGGAGCTTCTCGAGCTCGAGCCGCTCGCCGTCGGGCGCGACGAACTCGACGCCGAACATCTCGTGGGTCTCCCGCTGGTGCCAGCGTGCGCCGGCGAACAGGTGGACGACCGAGTCGACCACGGGCTCGTCACGAGGCACCAGGGTCCTGATCACGAGGTGCTCCACCCCGCGCGGGTGGTGGTCGGCGAGGTGACAGACGATGCGGAAGCCGTCGGTGAGCTCGTCGACCGCGGAGAGCCAGTCGAAGAACGTGCAGTCGAGGCCGTCGCGCGCCAGCTCGAGCGCCTCGGCCCAGCGTGCGACGGGGACGTCCACGGAGACCGGGCCGAACCCCTCGTCGACCGTGGCCTCCTCGCCGAAGGCGTCCGCGAAGGCGGCACGGACCCGACCGGGCCAGTACGTCGCGTGTCGGGTCACGGGACCTGCCTGGAAGCCGGGTCCCCGGTCTCGTCGGGCGCCGGAGCAGGAGCCTCGCCCTGCGCGGCTGTGCCGTCGGCCGGAGCCACCGCGGCCGCCTCGCCGGGTGGGAGCACGAGACCGCGCGTCACCGAGGCCGCACCGGTGGAGCGGTAGCGCTCCGTGAGCGACTCGCCGTCGATCTTCTCCTGGAGCTTGAGGATCCCCTGGAGCAGTGCCTCGGGCCGCGGCGGGCAGCCGGGGACGTACACGTCGACGGGGATGATCTGGTCGACGCCCTTCGTGACGCAGTAGGAGTCCCAGTACGGGCCGCCGGAGTTCGCGCAGGAGCCGAACGAGATGACGTACTTCGGCTCGGGCATCTGCTCGTAGAGCCGCTTGATCGCGGACGCCATCTTGTCCGTGACGGTGCCCGAGACGATCATCAGGTCGGCCTGCCGCGGGCCGGGCGCGAACGGGATCACGCCGAGACGGATGAAGTCGTGGCGCGCCATCGACGTCGCGATGAACTCGATCGCGCAGCAGGCGAGGCCGAAGTTGAAGACCCACAAGGAGTACTTGCGGCCCCAGTTGAGGAGGTACCGCGCGGGCTTGGGGGCGAGCTTCTGGAGCGCGCCGAGCTGAGGTCCCCCGTGCGACGGTGCGCCCACCTGCGGCATGCCGAGGTCCGTCGTACCGTCTCCCAACGGCGCGCCGACGGTCGAGGCCGTCGAAGCCTGGCTCAGGTCCACGTGAGCACCCCCTTGCGCCATGCGTAGACGAGCCCGACCGCGATGAACCCGATGAAGACGCCCATCTCCCCGACGGAGATCCAGCCGAGCTCGCCGAAGACCGTCGCCCACGGGAAGAGGAAGACCGCGTCGACGGCGAAGATGACGTACAGGTAGGCGAAGACGTAGTAACGCACGTGGTGCTGCGCCCATCCCTCACCGACGGGATCCACCCCGCACTCGTAGGTGAGCAGCTTCTCCGGGGTCGGGTGGCTCGGGCGCAGGAGGCGGTTGCCGGCGAACATGGCGATGACCAGCACGGTGCCGACGACCAGCATCACCAGCAACGGCAGGTAGGCCGAGTAGTAGTCCGCCACGGGGCCGAGTCTAGGGGCCTCGACGCCACCCCGCAGGCCCCCGCGCCGCGTCCGACCGGCGTTGGTTCCCGCACTTCACGCTCGCTCGCCGTTAGCCTGCTGCGGTCGGATCTCTGCCCCGGGCTTGCAGGAAGCAACCTTTTCGGCGGCGAAGGCGTCTCACTACCGAGGCACCACGCCACGGGGGCGGGTGACTCGGGAGGATCGACATGCGACGGGGTACACGGATCACCACGGCTGTCGTCACCGCGATCACGGCGGTGGCGATGGGCACAGGAGCGGCCTTCGGCGTGCTCGGGCTGCCGGACTTCGGCGGCTCGCAGGCGTCCGAGCGCACGCCTGCGCCACCACCGAGGGTCTCGCCGACGCCGCCGGCGGAGCCGACCCCGGAGGTGATCCCCGACCCCGAGCCGGAGGCCCTGCTCGAGCGCGGTGACCGCGGCGTCGAGGTCCGCGCCCTGCAGCACCGGCTCTTCCAGCTCGCGTGGTACTTCCCGCCGATGAGCGGCACCTACGACCAGGCGACCGTGAAGGCCGTCCGCGGCTTCCAGCGCAAGCGCGGTTTCGAGGTCACCGGCGAGGTGAACGAGCGGACCTGGAAGCGCCTCGTACGGATGACCCGCAAGCCCACCGGCGACGAGATGTTCAACCGGCACGGTCCCGCGCTGTTCGCCCCCGGTGACTCCGGCCCCGAGGTCCGCGAGATCCAGGCCCGGCTGCGCCAGATCGCGTGGTTCTTCGGTGACGTCTCCGACAGCTACGGCGACCAGACCGCGGAGGCCGTACGCGGCTTCCAGGCCAAGCGGATGATCCCGGTCACGGGCGAGGTCGACCAGCGCACGCTCGACCTGCTCGAGGGGATGACCACCGAGCCGACCGCCGACGAGCTCGCGAACCGGCCCCCGGACCCGGCGGACGGTGCCGCGCTCGACCCCCGGTGTACGACGGGCAGGGTGCTGTGCATCGACAAGAGCAGCAACAGCCTGCGCTGGGTGGTCGACGGGAGCGTCGTGATGACTCTCGACGTCCGCTTCGGCCGGGAGGGCATGGAGACCCGCGAGGGGCAGTTCGCCGTCAGCTACAAGTCGCGGGACCACGTCTCGTCGATCTACGACACCTCGATGCCGTTCGCGATGTTCTTCAGCGGCGGCCAGGCGGTGCACTACTCCCCCGACTTCGCCGCGAACGGCTACAACGGCGCCTCCCACGGCTGCGTGAACGTCCGGGACTACGGCGCGATCGCCTCGCTGTTCGACCAGGTGGGCATCGGCACGCCGGTCGTCGTCTACTGGTCCTGACCCGGCTCACTGCGACGCATTCGAAGCAAGTCGGCTCTCCGGAAGGCCCTGAGGGAGCCGACTTGCTTCAAATGACGCGGCCCCTCGGGACGGTCCGTGAGCCCCCAAGTGACTTCCACTCGTAGCGTTCGGCACCACTCGCAGCGCCCCACTGGTGCCGACCGCTACAACTCAGCGTTCAGCGCGTCGGGTGACGCGGTGCGCGCACCGCTCGGAAGTAGTCCGTGAGCAAACGGTCGTCAGGGGTACCTCCCGTGGACACTTTGCTCACGGACTGCCCCTGTCCGCCTGGCGCTACTCGCGGGTAGGGCGAATCCGCTGAAATGGCTGCCTCGACCGTGTGTTGGACTTCCCGGGAACGGCCTGGTCCACGGTCGTAGCATGGCCACGGAGGGCACCCTAAGTTACGGGTCCGGATCCGGGGGTTGAGTCCGGACCGGCCCGGGGAAAGAAGGCGACAGCGTGACCAAGCAGGTCAAGCAGCTCGACCGTGTCATCATCCGCTTCGCGGGTGACTCAGGCGACGGCATGCAGCTCACGGGTGACCGGTTCACCCAGGAGACGGCGACCTTCGGCAACGACCTCTCGACGCTGCCGAACTTCCCGGCGGAGATCCGCGCACCCCAGGGCACGCTGCCCGGCGTCTCGTCGTTCCAGGTGCACTTCGCCGACCACGACATCCTCACCCCCGGGGACTCCCCCGACGTGCTGGTGGCGATGAACCCCGCCGCGCTCCGGGCGAACCTCGGCGACCTGAAGAAGGGCGCGACGGTCATCGTCGACAGCCACGACTTCACCACCCGCAACCTGAACAAGGCCGGCTACGCCGAGAACCCGCTCGAGACCGACGCGCTCGACGAGTACGCCGTCCACGCGTTCGACCTGACCGACATGACCGTGGAGGCCGTCAAGGAGTTCGGCCTCTCCCGCAAGGACGCCGGCCGGGCGAAGAACATGTTCGCCCTGGGCCTGCTGTCGTGGATGTACGGCCGGCCCACCGAGCCGACGATCAGCTTCCTCGAGCGCCGGTTCGCCAAGGCACCCGACATCCGCGACGCAAACGTCACGGCGTTCAAGGCCGGGTGGAACTTCGGCGAGACCACCGAGGCGTTCGTGGTCTCCTACGAGATCAAGCCGGCCCCGATGTCGCCCGGGACCTACCGCAACATCACCGGCAACCTCGCACTCGCCTACGGCCTGATCGCGGGCTCCGCCCAGTCCGGGCTCCCGCTGTTCCTGGGCTCCTACCCGATCACGCCGGCCTCGGACATCCTCCACGAGCTGAGCAAGCACAAGCGCTTCGACGTGACGACGTTCCAGGCCGAGGACGAGATCGCGGGCATCGGTGCCGCGCTCGGCGCCTCGTTCGGCGGCGCTCTCGGCGTCACCACGACCTCCGGTCCGGGCATCGCCCTGAAGTCCGAGACCATCGGCCTGGCCGTGATGACCGAGCTGCCGCTGGTCATCGTCGACGTCCAGCGCGGCGGCCCCTCGACCGGCCTGCCCACCAAGACCGAGCAGGCCGACCTGCTCCAGGCGATGTTCGGCCGCAACGGCGAGGCGCCGGTGCCGATCGTGGCGCCCCAGTCCCCCGCGGACTGCTTCGACGCCGCGGTCGAGGCGGCCCGGATCGCGGTCACCTACCGCACCCCGGTGATGCTGCTCTCCGACGGCTACCTCGCCAACGGCTCCGAGCCGTGGCGGATCCCCGAGGTCGCCGACCTCCCCACGATCGACCCCGCCTTCGCGACGGGGGCGAACCACGTCTCGAAGAAGTCGGCCGACGGTGAGCCGGACGAGTTCTGGCCCTACAAGCGCGACGAGGCCACCCTCGCGCGCCCCTGGGCGATCCCCGGCACGCCCGGCCTCGAGCACCGCATCGGCGGCCTGGAGAAGGGCGACGGTCACGGGAACATCTCCTACGACCCCGCGAACCACGACTTCATGGTGCGCACCCGCCAGGCGAAGGTCGACCGGATCGCCGACTCGATCCCGCCGCTCGCGGTCGACGACCCGTCCGGGCGGGCCCGCGTGCTCGTCCTCGGCTGGGGCTCGACGTACGGCCCGATCGGCGCCGCGGTGCGCCAGGTCCGCAAGGCCGGACTCGACATCGCCCAGGCGCATCTGCGCCACCTCAACCCGTTCCCGAAGGACCTCGGCGACGTGCTGAAGTCCTACGACGCCGTGATGGTCCCCGAGATGAACCTCGGGCAGCTCTCGATGCTGCTCCGGGCGAAGTACCTCGTCGACGTCGTCGGCTACAACCACGTGCGCGGCCTCCCGCTGCGCGCCGCCGAGCTCGCCGACGCGATCACGGACCTGATCGAGGCGACCAGCTCGTCCGTCGAGCCGTCCGCGCAGGTCGGGCCCGTCGACACCAAGGAGACAGTGCGATGACCACCGAGTCGCTCCCCTTCCCCGGTCTGCGGGACGTCCCCGCGGCCGACGCGCCCCAGAACCGCAAGGAGTTCACCTCCGACCAGGAGGTCCGTTGGTGCCCGGGGTGCGGTGACTACGCCGTGCTCGCCGCCGTCCAGGGCTTCCTGCCCGACCTCGGCCTCAAGCGCGAGAACATCGTCTTCGTCTCCGGCATCGGCTGCTCCTCGCGCTTCCCGTACTACCTCGACACCTACGGGATGCACTCGATCCACGGCCGCGCGCCGGCGATCGCCACGGGCCTGGCCACGAGCCGCAGCGACCTGTCGGTCTGGGTCGTCACCGGTGACGGCGACGCGCTGTCGATCGGCGGCAACCACCTGATCCACGCGCTGCGCCGCAACGTGAACATGACGATCCTGCTGTTCAACAACCGGATCTACGGCCTGACCAAGGGTCAGTACTCCCCCACCAGCGAGCTCGGCAAGGTCACCAAGTCCACGCCGATGGGCTCGCTGGACAACCCGTTCAACCCGGTCTCGCTCGCGCTCGGCGCGGAGGGCACGTTCGTGGCCCGCACCGTCGACTCCGACCGCAAGCACCTCACGTCGGTGCTCTCGGCGGCCGCGGCCCACCGCGGTACGGCGCTCGTGGAGATCTACCAGAACTGCCCGATCTTCAACGACGGTGCGTTCGACGAGATCAAGAACAACGAGACCAAGGCCGACTCCCTGATCCCGCTCGTCCACGGTGAGCCGATCCGGTTCGGGGCACCCGGCGAGGACGGGCTCGGCAGCAAGGCGGTCGTGCGTGACCCCGCGACGAGCTCGCTGCGGGTCGCCGACGTCAGCGAGGTCGACCCCTCGGAGATCCTCGTCCACGACGCGCACGCCGAGGACCCGACGACGGCGTTCGCGCTGTCGCGGCTGACCGACGCCGGCTACCTCCACAAGGCCCCGATCGGGATCTTCCGCCAGGTGGAGCGCTCGACGTACGACGACCTCGCCCGCGACCAGATCATGACCGCCCGAGCGGGGCAGGCCGACGCGTCGCAGGCGCTCGCCGGACTGCTGCACAGCGGTGACACCTGGACGGTCGTCTGACCCGGTAGCCGGGAGATCGACCGGGCCGCCGCGGACGCCACCGGGAGTACCGGCCTGCGGCCCGGTGGAGCTGCTCACCGTGGGAGCGCGGACTCGCCTGCCGCGAGAGGACAAGGTCCGGCGTAACCTGCCCGTTTGCGCCGGGCCTGTGCCGATCCGGACGAGCCCGTGCGGACTGTCTCGCGTCAGTGGTAAATGGCGATTTTGATCCTTACATGTCGGGTAGGATCTCCCGGTGGCAGAGACACGACGCGGGTTCCTTCTCGGGGCGGCCGCCTACGGCATGTGGGGGCTGTTCCCGCTGTACTGGCCGCTGCTCGAGCCCGCCGGTGCCGTCGAGATCCTCGCGCACCGGATCTTCTGGTCCCTGGCCGTGATGCTGCTGCTCGTGCTGGTCCTCGGCCGGACCCGCCGCCTCCGCGCCGTGATCGCCCACCGCCGCACGCTCGGCATCCTCACGTTCGCCGCCGGGGTGATCGCGATCAACTGGGGCGCCTACATCTGGGGCGTCAACAACGGCCACGTCGTCGAGACCTCGCTCGGCTACTTCATCAACCCGCTGGTCACCGTGCTGATGGGCGTGTTCGTCCTCGGCGAGCGGCTGCGACGCCTCCAGTGGGTCGCGCTGGGCATCGCCGCGGTCGCGGTGCTCGGGCTGACCGTCGAGTACGGCCGGCCGCCGTGGGTCGCGCTCGCCCTGGCGTTCTCCTTCGCGTTCTACGGCCTGGCCAAGAAGACCGCCAACGTGGGGGCGGTCGAGAGCCTCACCGTCGAGACCCTGGTGCTCTCCCCGATCGCCGCCGGGTACATCTGGTGGCTCGTCGCACAGGGCACCTCCACCTTCGGCACCGAGGGCGCGGGCCACGCGACTCTCATGATGACCACGGGAGTCGTCACCGCGATCCCCCTGATCTGCTTCGGCGCCGCCGCCACCCGGGTCTCGATGACCACGATCGGGCTGTTGCAGTACCTCGCACCGACGATCCAGTTCGCCCTCGGGGTGCTGCTCTTCCGCGAGGACATGCCCGCCATGCGCTGGGTCGGCTTCGGCCTGGTCTGGGTCGCGCTCGTGATCTTCACCTACGAAGCCGTCAGGCACCGGCGCCGCCAGCTGCGGCTCACCGCCCAGGCGAGCGCGATCTGAGGCGAGCCCGGCGTCGGCCGAAACGGGCGAACCTCACTGTTCACCCCCTGGCAACCCGTTGGTCGACCAGGCCTTCCCCAGCCTTCCTAGCGTCGCGCGTGACAACGTCCTGAGGAGTTCAACGCCATGACCATCACCCCGCAGCGCCCGCTGCTCCCCCTGCTCAACGCCGGACCGCACGGCTCGCGCAGCGCGATGACCTGCCAGTACCGCTGCGGCAACGCCTGCGACCACCCCGAGCCGAACCCCACCGACAACGAGACCATGCGCGAGCTCGTGGAGAGCACGATCGCCCGCCGCTCCCTGCTCAAGGCGGGTGCCGTGAGCGCCGGCGCGCTGGTCGTCGGCGGCGTCACCGGCGGTACGTCGCCCGCGGCCGCTGCGCCTGCGGGGCCCGGCCGTGTCGGCACGCTCACGTTCTCCCCGGTCCGACCCAACGTCCGGGACGCCGTCACCGTCCCACAGGGGTTCGACCACCGTGTGGTGATCGGCTGGGGCGACCCGGTCCTGCCCGAGGCGCCGGCCTTCGACGTCCGCAAGCAGACCCCGGAGTCGGCGGCCACCCAGTTCGGGTACAACTGCGACTACGTCGGCGTCGTCCACCTGACCTCCACCAGGGCCCTGCTCGTGGTCAACCACGAGTACACCAACGAGGAGCTCATGTTCCCGACCGGCCTCTACGACGAGGCCACGATGAAGCGGATCGCGATCGCCTCCCACGGCATGTCCGTGGTCATGGTCCGCCGCGACTCCGACCGCACGGGCGAGTGGAAGCGCGTCCGGCCGTCGCGGTCGACGTACAACCGGAGGATCACGGGCTCGACCCGGATGCGACTGGACGGGCCCGCCGCCGGCCACCCGCGGCTGCGGACCTCCGCCGACAGCAGCGGGACCCTCGTGCGCGGCACCCTCAACAACTGCGCCGGCGGCATGACGCCGTGGGGCACGATCCTCAGCGGCGAGGAGAACTTCAACCAGTACTTCGACAAGTCCGGCGAGCTCGACCCCCGCTACACCGAGTCCTACGCCCGCTACGGCATCACCGGCGAGGACACCCGCGGCTGGAGCGAGGTCGACCGCCGCTTCGACCTGAGCAAGGAGCCGCACGAGCCGTTCCGGTTCGGCTGGGTCGTCGAGGTCGACCCGCTGAACCCGCGCTCGACCCCGCGCAAGCACACGATGCTCGGCCGCTTCAAGCACGAAGGGGCCAACGTCTCGGTCGCCAAGAACGGCCGCGTCGCGGTGTACATGGGCGACGACGAGCGCGGCGACTACATCTACAAGTTCGTCTCCCGCGACAAGATGGACCGCAGCGGCACCCGACGCGCACGCCGGCACAACAAGACCCTCCTGCAGCACGGCGTCCTCTACGTCGCGAAGTTCAACGGCGACGGCCTCGGTGACGGCAGGTACGACGGAGGGGGCCGGTGGATCCCGCTGACCAGCGACGAGAAGTCGTTCGTCCCCGGGATGTCCGTCGCCGAGGTCCTCATCGACACCCGCCTCGCGGCCGACAAGGTCGAGCCGACCCGGATGGACCGGCCCGAGGACATCGAGGTCAACCCGGTGAACCGCAAGGTGTACTGCGCCCTGACGAACAACTCCAAGCGCGGCAGCGCCTTCCCGGTCGACGAGGCGAACCCGATCGCCGAGAGCATGGTGCGCGAGGAGCTCGGCGCCCCGCTGACCCCCGCGACCGGCAACCGCAACGGCTACGTCCTCGAGATCACCGAGCACGACGACCGGCCCACGGCGCTGCGCTTCACCTGGGACCTCATGCTCGTCTGCGGCGACCCGGAGGCACCCGAGACGTACTTCGCCGGGTACCCGAAGGAGAAGGTCAGCCCGATCAGCTGCCCGGACAACGTCGCCTTCGACCCCGACGGCAACCTGTGGATCTCCACCGACGGCAACTCGCTCGGCTCCAACGACGGGATCTTCCAGGTGCCGGTGAAGGGCGCCGAGCGCGGCCACGTGAGGCAGTTCCTCACCGTCCCGGTGGGGGCCGAGGCCTGTGGGCCGCTGGTGAGCCGGGACGGCCGCTCCGTCTGGGTCGCGGTGCAGCACCCCGGCGAGTCCGACGGCGCGACGTTCGAGGACCCGGCCAGCACCTGGCCCCACACGAACGCGTTCCCGCGCCCCTCGGTCGTGGTCACCTACCGCTCCTGAGCGGGCTACGAACTACCAGGGTATGCAGGCGAGTCGTCCCTTCCCACGGTGCACATGCCATGGGAAGGGACGACTTGCCA
Organism: uncultured Actinomycetota bacterium; assembly: GCA_963701425.1. Lineage (GTDB taxonomy): Bacteria > Actinomycetota > Actinomycetes > Propionibacteriales > Nocardioidaceae > Nocardioides_C. Next base: position 23,005 of record CAVPAG010000013.1, read on the forward strand.
TGGGGGAGTCAGCACGCACGTCGTCCCGCGCGAGGTCATACGCTCCGGTCGCCATAGCGGCCAGGTTGTATGAACGTCCCGCGGGCGCGGGTCAGCTGGTGCGGGTGGCGATGAGGGCCGCGAAGGCGTCGAGGGCCTCGCGGGCCGGGCTCTCCGGGAGCACCTCGAGAAGCTGACGTGCCTCGTTGGCCCGCGCGACGACGTACGAACGGGCCTCCTCCATCGCGGGGTGCTTCCGCAGCAGCCCGAGCGCCTCGGCGTGGAGGGTGTCGTCGGTGAGGTCGGCCCCGAGCAGCTCGAGGAGCCGCGCGTCGGCCGGGTCGGTCGAGCGCTTGGCGATCAGCACCGGCAGGGTCGGGACGCCTTCACGCAGGTCGGTCCCGGGCGTCTTGCCGCTCTCCTCGGAGTCGCTGGCGATGTCGAGGATGTCGTCGGAGAGCTGGAAGGCGGTGCCGACCTTCTCGCCGTACTCCGTCAGCGCCTCCTCGACCTCGAGGGAGGCACCGGAGAAGCGCGCGCCGTAGCGGGCGGAGGTCGCGATCAGCGACCCGGTCTTGCCGGCGACCACGCGCAGGTAGTGCTCGAGCGGGTCCTCGTCCTCCCCCGGGCCGAGCGTCTCGAGGATCTGCCCCTCGACGAGCCGGGTGAACGTCTCGGCCTGGATCCGCACCGCGTCGGCGCCGAGCCGGGAGGTGAACTCCGAGGACTTCGAGAACAGGAAGTCGCCGGTGAGGATCGCGACCAGGTTGTCCCAGCGCGCGTTGGCGGACTCGGCCCCTCGCCGCAGCGCGGCCTCGTCCATGACGTCGTCGTGGTACAGCGACGCGAGGTGCGTCAGCTCGACGACGCAGGCGGAGGTGATGACGCCGTCGGCGAGCGGGTTGCCGGTCTCCGCGGCGAGCAGCACCAGCAGCGGACGGAAGCGCTTCCCACCGGCGTTCATCAGGTGGCGTGCCGCGTCGGTGACGAACTTCGCCTCGCTCTGGACGGCCTCCTCGAGCGCCTCCTCGACCTCCTGCATCCGGGCGCGCAGACGGGCCTCGAGCTCGTCGTCGAGGATCGGCAGCGCCAGCGAGGGGGCGGTGGGGGTAGACGACACCGCGTTACGGCTCCTTCTCATGTGCACCCGCCCGGGGGCGGGCACGGGGTCAGCGGATGAACTCCCCGGCCGCCGCGGCCAGGTCGAGGACCGGACCGGGTACGACGCCCAGGAGCAGCGTGGCCGTGAGGCCCACTGTGATCACGATAGTCGTCAGCACACTGGGCATGGTCACCGTGGGTCCCTCACCGACCGGCTCGGAGAAGTACATCAGCACGATCACGCGGATGTAGAAGAAGGCCGCCACCACGCTCATCAGCAGCGCGATGACCACGAGCGGCCACGCCCCACCGGCGAAAGCGGAGGTGAAGACGGCCCACTTGCCGGTGAACCCGCTGGTCAGCGGGATCCCGGCCATGCCGAGCAGGAAGACCGCGAAGACGCCGGCGACGAGCGGCGACTCCTTGCCGAGGCCCGACCAGCGGGACAGGTGCGTGGCCTCGCCGCTGGCGTCGCGGACCACGGTGACGACCGCGAAGGCGCCGATGGTCATGAAGCCGTAGGTGACGAGGTAGAACAGCACCGCCTGGAGCGAGGTCAGGTCGCCCTCGTTGACCTGCGCGGCCTGCTGCGCGCCGACGAAGCCGGTCAGCAGGAAGCCCGCGTGGGCGATCGAGGAGTAGGCCAGCATGCGCTTGACGTCGGTCTGGGTCAGCGCGAGGACCGAGCCGACGACCATGGTCAGGATCGCGACCACCCAGATCATCGGGGTCCAGTCGAGACGGGCACCGCCGAAGGCGACGTAGAAGAGCCGGAGCAACGCACCGAAGGCCGCGATCTTCGTGCAGGCCGCCATGAACGCGGTGACCGCGGTCGGGGCGCCCTGGTACACGTCGGGGGTCCATGCGTGGAACGGTGCGGCACCGATCTTGAAGAGGATGCCGACCGCGAGCAGGCCGATGCCGCCGAGGAGCAGCGGCTCGGCGCCGATCCGGCCGGAGACCGCCTCGCTGATGTCCGCGAAGCGCATGGATCCGGCGTAGCCGTAGGTGAGCGCCAGGCCGTAGATGAAGAAGCCGGAGCTGAACGCACCGAGCATGAAGTACTTCAGCGCGGCCTCCTGGCTCAGCAGGCGGCGGCGGCGCGACAGGCCCGCGAGCAGGTACAGCGGCAGCGAGAGCACCTCGAGCGCCACGAACATCGTCAGCAGGTCGTTCGAGGCGGGGAAGAGCATCATGCCGCCGACCGCGAACATCATCAGCGGGAAGACCTCGGTCTGCTCGAGGCCCTGGGTCGACGCCTCGCGCTCGGCCTCGGTGCCCGGCAGCGCGGCCGCCTGGCCGGCGAACGACATCACGCCGCCCTCGAGGTGCCGCTCGGCGAAGAGCATCACGCTGATCAGCGTCAGGACGAGGATGGTCCCCCAGATGAACACCGACGGCCCGTCGACCACGATCGCGCCCTCGGCGGCGATCGCGCCCTTGGCGGTCCCGTCGGCCAGCGGGGTCAGGTCGAGCCCTACCCAGATCGTGGCGACCAGGGCAGCCACGACACCGACGAGCGCGAGCAGCGACTGGATCATGTAGCGCAGGTGGCGCGGCGCGAACGCCTCCACCAGCACCCCGACGACCGCGACGCCGAAGATGATCAGCAGCGGCGAGAGCAGGCTGTACTCGACGCTCGGCGCGGTGAACTCGGCAGCGATCGGCGCGACCGTTGCAATCACTGGTTGCTCTCCTCTTCCTCACCCGAACCGGCGACGACCGGCACATCGGGGGCGGGGTCCGACACTCCGACGTGCTCGAGGGTGTCGGCGACGGCGGGGTTGATGATCTCGGTCAGCGGCTTCGGGAAGAACCCGAGCGCCACGATGAGCACCAGCAGCGGCGCGAGCGCAGCGATCTCACGCATGCCGAGGTCCTTCATCCCGCTGACGGCGGGGACCGTCGGTCCGGTCATCGTGCGCTGGTACATCAGCAGGATGTACAGCGCGGCGAGGACGATGCCCAGCGTCGCGAAGATCGCGTACCACCAGTTGTAGGCGAAGGTGCCCACGAGCACGAGGAACTCGGAGACGAACGGCGAGAGGCCGGGCAGCGACAGGGACGACAGGCCCGCGACGAGGAAGACGCCGGCCAGGACCGGGGCGACCTTCTCGACACCGCCGAAGTCGCTGATGAGCTGCGAGCCGCGGCGTCGGATCAGGAAGCCCGTGACGAGGAACAGCGCGGCGGTCGAGAGCCCGTGGTTGAACATGTAGAGCGTCGCGCCGGACTGGCCGTAGCTGTTCATCACGAAGACGCCGGCGACGATGAAGCCGAAGTGCGACACCGAGGTGTAGGCGATGAGGCGCGGGATGCTGTTCTGCCCGATGGCCAGCAGGGCGCCGTAGAGCACCGAGAAGACCGCGAGCACGAGGACGACGGGCGTGGCCCACTGCGACGCCTCCGGGAAGAGACCGAGGCAGAAGCGGATCATCCCGAAGGTGCCGATCTTGTCGAGGATGCTGACCAGCAGCACCGAGGTGCCGGGGGTCCCCTCCTCGGTCGCGTCCGGGAGCCAGGTGTGCACCGGGAACATCGGCGCCTTGATCGCGAAGGCGATGAAGAAGCCGAGGAAGAGCCAGCGGCCGACGTTCTGGTCGATCGTGATCTGGCTGAGCTCGGAGAGCAGGTACGTCGGACCGAACTCGCTGTCGGAGGAGACGACGTACAGCCCGACCACGGAGCCGAGCATCAGGAGCCCGCCGAGGAGGGAGTACAGCAGGAACTTCACCGCGGCGTAGGAGCGCCGCGCGCCGCCGTACCCGCCGATCAGGAAGTAGATCGGGATCAGCGTGGCCTCGAAGAGCACGTAGAAGAGGAACACGTCGGTGGCCATGAACACGCCGAGCGCGAGGCCCTCGAGCGCGAGCATCCAGGCGAAGAACGCGTTCACGCCCCAGCGGCCGTTGTCGCCGTCGTGCCACGAGGCGAGGATGACGACCGGGGTCAGGATCGCGGTGAGCAGCACCAGGGTCAGGCCGATGCCGTCGACGCCGAGGGCGTAGTAGGCGCCGAAGACGGCGATCCACTCGTGCTCCTCGGTGTACTGGTAGCCGCCGTTGACGTCGTAGCCGAAGCCGATGACGGCGGCGATCGCGAGCGCGACGAGCGAGACGCCGAGCGCGACCTGCTTGGCCAGGGTGCCGTCCCCCCGCTTGGGGAGGAAGGCGACCACCGCGGCACCGACGAGCGGCACCGCCATGAGAACGGTCAACCAGGGAAAGCTCACAGCGACACCAGCCTCAGCAGTTCGTCGATTTGCGCAGCGTCAACGTGCACAGGGAAGTCGGTCGTGGTCACGCGAGGTTCACCGCCAGCAGCATGCCCAGGACCAGGACCGCGCCGGCCAGCAGCGAGAGCGCGTAGGACCGGACGTAGCCGGTCTGCCAGCGCCGGAGCTTGCCGGACATCCCGGCGAAGGTGGCAGCGGTGCCGTTGACGGCCCCGTCGACACCACCGTCGTCGAAGCGGGTGAGGTCGCCGACGAAGCGGTCGCCGGGACGCATGAACAGCGCCTCGTTGACCGCATCGCCGTACAGGTCGGCCCTCGCGGCGCGGGTGAACACCGACACCTTGGCCGGGGCGACCCGCGGGACCTCGGGCCTGCCGACGAGGAACCAGCCCAGGGCGACACCGACCGCCACCACCGCGGTGATGATCAGCGTGAGCACGATCGGCGCGACGGCCAGCTCGTGGTGCTCGACCTCGCCGACGACGGGGGTCAGCCACTCCACGATCCAGTCGCCGAGCAGCATCGCACCGCCCAGCACGGAGAGGGCCGCCAGCACGATCAGGGGGATGGTCATCATCTTGGGCGACTCGTGCGGGTGGACACCCTTCTCCCAGCGCTTCTTGCCGAAGAAGGTCATCAGCATCAGGCGGGTCATGTAGAACGCGGTGATGCCGGCGCCCAGCAGTGCGGCGAGGCCCACGACCAGGTTCTCGGAGAACGCCGCCTCGATGATCTTGTCCTTGGACCAGAAGCCCGAGAACCCGGGGAACCCGATGATCGCGAGGTAACCCATCGCGAACGTCAGGAACGTCACCGGCAGCACCTTCTGCAGCGCGCCGTAGTGCCGCATGTCCACGTCGTCGTCCATCGCGTGCATCACCGAGCCGGCGCCGAGGAACATGTTGGCCTTGAAGAAGCCGTGGGTGAGCAGGTGGAAGATCGCGAAGGCGTAGCCGGCGGCGCCGAGGCCCGCGGCGAGCATCATGTAGCCGATCTGGCTCATCGTCGAACCGGCGAGGGCCTTCTTGATGTCGTCCTTCGCCGTACCGATGATCGCGCCCCACAGGAGCGTGACCGCACCGACGACCACGACGGCGGTCTGGGCGACCGGCGTCAGCTCGTAGATGAAGTTCGACCGCACGATGAGGTAGACGCCGGCGGTCACCATGGTCGCGGCGTGGATCAGCGCGGAGACCGGGGTCGGGCCCTCCATCGCGTCGAGGAGCCAGGACTGCAGCGGGACCTGGGCCGACTTGCCGCAGGCCGCGAGCAGGAAGAGCAGACCGAGCGCGGTGAGGACGCCGTCCGACGCCTCGCCGGCGGCCTCGGAGACCCCGGCGAACGCGGTCGTGCCGAAGGTGACGAAGAGGAGCATCACGCCGAGCGCCATGCCGAGGTCACCGACGCGGTTCACCACGAAGGCCTTCTTGGCGGCGACGGCCGCGGACGGCTTGTGCTGCCAGAAGCCGATGAGGAGGTACGACGCGAGGCCCACGCCCTCCCAGCCGACGAACAGCACGAGGTAGTTGTCGGCGAGCACCAGCAGCAGCATGGCCGCGACGAACAGGTTGAGGTAGGCGAAGAACCGGCGACGACGCTCGTCGTGGGCCATGTAGCCGACCGAGTAGACGTGGATGATCCCGCCGACACCGGTGATGAGCAGCAGGAAAAGCGCCGACAGCGGGTCGTAGAGCAGCGACGCGTCCACCTGGAACGGGCCGGCCTCGATCCACGTGTAGAGGTGCTGGCCGATCGAGCGCTCCTCGGGGTCGCGTCCCATCAGGGCGACGAAGGTGACCACGCTCAGCACGAAGGAGCCCGCCACGGTGGCGACACCGAGGATGTGGCCCCATGCGTCGGTACGCCTGCCGCCGAGCAGCAGGATCGCCGCACCGAGAGCCGGCAGGGCGATGATCAGCCAGAGCAGGGAGAAGGCCCCCTCCGCCGCAGCCGCGTGCACGACAGGGACGGTTGCCTCGGATTCGAGAAACGTCACGCCACGTTCCCTTTCAGTACTTCAGCAGGCTCGCGTCGTCGACCGAGGCCGAGCGACGGGTGCGGAAGATGGTCATGATGATCGCGAGTCCGACGACGACCTCGGCCGCGGCCACGACCATGACGAAGAAGGCCGCGACCTGCCCGTCGAGGGTTCCGTGGACCCGGGAGAAGGTGATCAGCGCGAGGTTCGAGGCGTTGAGCATGAGCTCGACGCACATGAACACCACGATCGCGTTGCGCCGGGTGAGAACGCCGACCGCGCCGATCGTGAAGAGGATCGCGGACAGGACGAGGAACGGTGTGGCGCTCACGCCTGGTCCTCCCTTCCGTGGGTCTGGTCGCTCGGGTCGCCCTCGATCGGGCCCTTGGGCGTCGCGTTCGGCTCGCCCGGCACGTTCGACGAGCCGTCGTCGCGCAGCTGGCGCGAGACGACGCCGATGTCGTCGGCGAGGGCCGGGGCGGACCTGACCGTGCCGCGGGCCACCAGCACCCGGGACACCGACGCCTCGGACGGGGTCCCGTCGGGGAGCAGCGCCGGGGTGTCGACGGCGTTGTGGCGGGCGTACACACCGGGCGCCGGGAGCGGCCCGGGGTGCTTGCCGTGCTCGGCGTAGTCGCGCATGCGCTGGGCGGCGCGCTCGGCCTGGCCGGCCTTCGGCGTGAGCCGCTCGCGGTGCGCGAGGACCATCGCGCCGAGGGCAGCGGTGATGAGCAGCGCGCTCGTCAGCTCGAAGGCGAACACGTAGTCGGAGAAGAGCAGCTGCGCCAGCGCCGGGACGTTGCCCTCGGCGTTCGCCTCGTCGAGGCCGGTGGCGGCGCCGACCGACACCTGCGCGACGCCGAGCACGAGCACCAGCCCGAACAGCACGCCGACGATCGACGCCATGAGCCGCTGGCCCCTGATCGTCTCGACGAGCGAGTCGGAGGCGTCGACGCCCACGAGCATCAGCACGAAGAGGAAGAGCATCAAGATCGCGCCGGTGTAGACGATGATCTGCACCGCGAAGAGGAACGGCGCGTCCTGCACGGCGTACAGCACCGCGAGCCCGATCATCACGACCGCGAGCAGCAGCGCAGCGTGCACGGCCTTGCGGGAGAAGATGATGCCGAGCGCGGCGGCCACCATGACCGGCGCCAGCAGCCAGAAGGCGATCACTGCTCGTCCTCGCTCTCGGAGGTCGCCGGGCGCGACTTGAAGGCGCCGCGGTAGTAGTCGGTCTCGTCGTCGCCGAGGAGCATCGCGTGCGGCGGCTGCTCCATGCCCGGCAGCAGCGGCGCGAGCAGGTCCTGCTTCTCGTAGATCAGGTCGGCGCGGTTGTCGTCGGCGAGCTCGTACTCGTTGGTCATCGTGAGCGCGCGGGTCGGGCACGCCTCGATGCACAGACCGCACAGGATGCAGCGCAGGTAGTTGATCTGGTACACGCGGCCGTAGCGCTCACCCGGGGAGAACCGCTCGCCCTCGGTGTTCGAGGCGCCCTCGACGTAGATCGCGTCCGCGGGGCAGGCCCACGCGCACAGCTCGCAGCCGATGCACTTCTCGAGCCCGTCGGGCCAGCGGTTGAGCTGGTGCCGGCCGTGGAACCGGGGCGCGGTCGGACGCTTCTCGAACGGGTACTGGTAGGTCACCGTCTTCTTGAACATCGTCCGGAAGGTGACCCCGAAGCCCGCGATCGGGTCCCAGAGCTGTTCCTTGAGCGTGGGCATTATGCGTTCTCCTCCGAAGCGGTGCTCGAGGCGACGGTGGTCTGGCGGCCGGCGGTCGGCACGCTCTGGCCGGGCATGGGCGGCACGGGGTAGCCCCCGGCGAAGGCGTCGAACTCAGCGGGCTCCTGGGCAGGGGCCGCCTCCTCCTCGCCGCCGCCGACGAAGAACAGCGCGGCGAAGATCACCGCGAGGACGCCGAGACCGATGAGCAGGTAGTTCCGGTCGATCCCACCGCTGATGCTGAGCGAGCGGATGACCGCGACGGCGACGATCCACACGAGCGAGATCGGGATGAGCCGCTTCCAGCCGAAGCGCATGAACTGGTCGTAGCGCAGCCGGGGCAGCGTTCCTCGCAGCCAGACGAACAGGAAGATGAAGAGCATCACCTTGCCGAGGAACCACAGCACCGGCCAGTAGCCCTCGTTGAACATCCCGTCGTTGACCGCCGAGAGGGGCCAGGGCGCCCGCCAGCCGCCGAGGAACAGCGTGGTCGCGAGCGCCGAGACGGTCGCCATGTTGACGTACTCGGCCAGGAAGAACAGCGCGAACTTCAGCGAGGAGTACTCCGTGTGGAAGCCGCCGACGAGCTCGCCCTCGGCCTCGGGGAGGTCGAAGGGCGCGCGGTTGGTCTCGCCGACCATCGAGATCACGAAGATCACGAACGACGGCACCAGGATCAGGCCGAACCACAGACGCTCCTGCGCGGCGACGATGCCCGAGGTGGACAGCGAGCCGGCGTAGATGAAGACCGCCACGAGGGACAGGCCCATCGCGACCTCGTAGGAGATCATCTGCGCCGAGCTGCGCAGGCCGCCCAGCAGCGGGTACGTCGATCCCGACGCCCAGCCGGCGAGCACGATGCCGTAGATGCCGATCGAGGCGATGGCCAGCATGTAGAGCACGGCCACCGGCATGTCGGTGAGCTGCAGCGGGGTGGTGATGTCGCTGAACGGCACGTCGACGACGGGGCCGAACGGGATGACCGCCCAGGTCAGGAACGCGGGGATCACCATGATCACCGGGGCGATCAGGTAGACGACCTTGTCGGCCGCCTTGGGGATGATGTCCTCCTTCAGCGCCAGCTTCACGCCGTCGGCGAGGCTCTGCAGGAGGCCGAACGGGCCGTGCACGTTGGGGCCGGGACGGTGCTGCATCCGGCCGACGACGCGACGCTCGAACCAGATGTTGAACAGCGTCAGCAGCACCAGGATCAGGAAGATCAGCACGGCCTTGACGATGACCAGCCACCACGGGTCGTTGCCGAAGGCCGAGAGGTCCTCGGCGGCGACGATCCGCTCGCTCGTCAGCGGGCTCAGCGAGGCGATGCTCATGCGTGGCCTTCCTTCGACAGGCTGGGGACGACACCTTCGAGACGGACGACGGCGCCGGAGCCCGAGACGCCGAGCTCACGGGAGAGCGACACGCCACCCGAGCTCGCCGGGGCCCAGACGACACCGTCGGGCAGGTCCGCGACACCGACGGGGAGCTCGACCGAGCCCCGGTCGGAGGCGATGGTGACGAGCTGGCCGGCGTGCACGCCGAGGTGCGCGAGCGTGTCGGGCGAGACCAGGAGCGCCGGGCGACGGCCGGTCGCCTTGAGGTACTCCTCCCCGTCGAGCATCCGCCCGTCGTCGATCAGCTGCTTCCACGTCGCCAAGACGTAGTGGCCAGGGGCGAGAGCGTCCGCAGGCTGGGCAGCAGCGTTCGGAGCGGGTGCCTCGGCCGCGACCGTGGACGGGTCTGGCGGGAGGGCCGAGCCCGCGAGGCCCGGATGGTTGGGCGCGGCCGAGGTTCCCGCGGAGGACGCGGAGGCCGGGAACGAGACCCGCTCACCGTCCCAGGCCCCGAAGGACTGCATCTCGGCGCGGGCCTGCTCGACGGTGCGGATGCCGAAGGCGACACCCATCTCCTCGGCGATGCCCGCGAGGATGCGGACCTCGGGCAGCGAGCTCGGCTCGTGGAAGATCTGCGTGAACGGGCGGACCCGGCCCTCCCAGTCCACGAACGAGCCCGACTTCTCGGTCACCGGGGCGACCGGGAGGATCACGTCGGCGAACGGCGAGACCTCGCTCGCGCGGACCTCGAGGGAGACCACGAAGTCCGCTGCGCCCAGCGCCGTCGTGGCCAGCTGCGGGTCGGTGAGGTCGCGCAGGTCGACGCCGGCGACGACGAGGGCCTTGAGCTCCCCGCTCGCCGCGGCCGCGATGATCTGGTCGCCGTCACGACCGGGCTGGTCGGGAAGCGAGGTCACGCCCCAGGCCGCACCGGCGTCGACGCGGGCGTCGGTCACCGCGACGGGACGTCCACCCGGCAGCAGGTTCGGGAGGCAGCCGACCTCGACCGCACCACGGTCGCCCGCACGGCGCGGGACCCAGGCGAGCTTCGCGCCCGTCGTACCGGCGAGGGCCGCGACCGCGGACAGGGCGCCGGGGACGGCGGCCATCCGCTCGCCGACGAGGATCACGCCACCGCCGTCGAGGGCGACCTCGCCGTCGTGGGCGAGTGCCTCGACGACGCGGGGCTCGTCACCGGGGGCTGCCGGGATCAGCGTGCCGCGAAGCTTCTCGAGGCCACGCGAGGTGAACGGTGCGACCGAGTAGACCTTGGTGCCCTTCAGCGCCGCCTTGCGCAGCCGCAGGAACACGATCGGCGACTCGTCCTCGGGCTCGAACCCGACGAGCACGACCTTGCCGGCCTTCTCGAGGTCGGCGTAGGTCACCTCGAGCGAGCGGGCGACCACGTGCGAGGCCAGGAAGTCGGCCTCCTCGGCGGAGTGCGGCCGGGCGCGGAAGTCGATGTCGTTCGTGCCGAGGGCGACACGGGCGAACTTGGAGTAGGCGTAGGCGTCCTCGGCGGTCAGACGGCCACCGGTGAGCACGCCGACCGAGCCGGCAGCGGCCTGGAGACCGCGCGCGGCGACCGCGAGCGCCTCGGGCCACGAGGCCGGGCGGAGCTCGCCGTCCTCACGGACCAGCGGGTGCGTGAGGCGGTCGGGCTGGCGGGAGTACATGAACCCGAAGCGGCCCTTGTCGCAGTTCCACTCCTCGTTCACCGCCGGGTCGTCGCCGGCCAGACGGCGGGTGACCTTGCCGCGGCGGTGGTCGGTGCGCAGCGCGCAGCCGGAGGCGCAGTGCTCGCAGACCGACGGGGTCGAGACCAGGTCGAAGGGGCGCGCGCGGAAGCGGTACGCCGCGGAGGTCAGCGCACCCACAGGGCAGATCTGGATCGTGTTGCCCGAGAAGTAGGACTCGAAGGGCTCCTTCTCGTAGATGCCCACCTGCTGGAGGGCACCCCGCTCGATCAGCGCGATGAACGGGTCACCGGCGATCTGCTCGGAGAAGCGGGTGCATCGCGCGCACAGCACGCAGCGCTCGCGGTCGAGGAGCACCTGCGCCGAGATGTTGATCGGCTTGGGGTAGGTGCGCTTCTGCTCGACGTAGCGGGTCTCGCCGCGACCGTTGGACATCGCCTGGTTCTGCAGCGGGCACTCGCCGCCCTTGTCGCAGACCGGGCAGTCGAGCGGGTGGTTGATCAGCAGGAACTCCATGATCCCCTGCTGCGCCTTGTCGGCGACGGGCGAGGAGGCCTGGGTGCGCACCTTCATGCCGTCGGCCACCGCGAGGGTGCAGGAGGCCTGCGGCTTGGGGATCGGGCGGCCGTTGCCGGCGTCCTCGACCTCGACGAGGCACTGGCGGCAGGCACCGACCGGCGCGAGCAGCGGGTGGTCGCAGAAGCGGGGCACCTGCACGCCGATCTGCTCGGCGGCCCGGATCACGAGGGTGTCCTTGGGGACGCTCACCTCGACGTCGTCGATGGTCAGCGTGACCAGGTCGGCCTTCTCGACGGCGCCGGCTTCCGGCTTGTTGGTGGAGACGCTCATGCATGTGCTCCCGCGGGTGCGAAGAGGGTGGAGGCGGCGTGGTCGAACGGGCAGCCGCGGTTCTCGAAGTGCGCGATGTACTCGTCGCGGAAGTACTGGATCGACGAGGTGATCGGACTGGTCGCACCGTCACCGAGCGCGCAGAACGCCCGACCGAGGATGTTGTCGCACTGGTCGAGGAGAAGCTCGAGGTCTGCCTCGGAGCCCTGGCCGCGCTCGAGGCGCGCCAGGGTCTGCACCAGCCACCACGTGCCCTCACGGCACGGCGTGCACTTGCCGCACGACTCGTGCTTGTAGAACTCCGTCCAGCGCAGCACCGCCCGGACCACGCAGGTGGTCTCGTCGAAGATCTGCAGCGCCTTCGTGCCGAGCATCGAGCCGGCGGCGCCGACGCCCTCGTAGTCGAGGGGTACGTCGAGGTGCTCGGCCGTCAGGATCGGGGTGGACGAGCCGCCCGGGGTCCAGAACTTCAGCTCGTGTCCCTCGCGGACGCCGCCGGCGAGGTCGAGCAGCTGACGCAGCGTGATGCCGAGCGGCGCTTCGTACTGGCCGGGTCGCTTCACGTGGCCGGAGAGGGAGTAGAGGGTCATGCCCTTGCTCTTCTCGGTGCCCATCGACCCGAACCAGTCCGGGCCGTTGCGCACGATGCACGGCACCGAGGCGATGGACTCCACGTTGTTGATCACCGTCGGTGCGGCGTACAGGCCGGCGATCGCGGGGAACGGCGGACGCAGGCGCGGTTGACCGCGGCGGCCCTCGAGCGAGTCGAGGAGCGCGGTCTCCTCACCGCAGATGTAGGCCCCCGCGCCGGCGTGCACGGTCAGCTCGAGGTCGTAGCCGGAGCCGTGGATGTTCGTGCCGAGGTGGCCCGCGAGGTAGGCCTCCTGGACCGCGCGCTGGAGACGGCGCACGACGTGGAGCACCTCACCGCGGACGTAGATGAACGCGTGGTTCGCGCGGATGGCGTAGGAGGAGATGATCACGCCCTCGACCAGGGTGTGCGGCGAGGCCATCATCAGCGGGATGTCCTTGCACGTGCCCGGCTCGGACTCGTCGGCGTTCACCACGAGGTAGTGCGGCTTGCCGTCGCCCTGCGGGATGAAGCCCCACTTCATGCCGGTGGGGAAGCCGGCGCCGCCGCGGCCACGGAGGCCCGACTCCTTCACCAGCTCGATGATCGCGTCCTGGTCCATGCCCAGGGCGGTCTTGAGTGCGTCGTACCCGCCGGTGCGCTCGTAGGACTCCAGGGTCCACGCACGGTCGGCGTCCCAGTTGTCGGAGAGAACCGGGGTCAGCATGTCGGTCACTCGGAACCGCCCTTCCCGTCAGCCTCGGGGGTGGACCCCTTGCCGCCCTCGACGTCGGTCGGGGCCTGCTCGATCTCGGTCTCGGACTCTGCGCGACGGGTGTCGGCCTCGTCGGCGGCCGCCACCTTGCCGGCGTCGGTGGAGCCACCCTGCGGGGCGGCGGAGACCGCCTTGCGCCGGCTCTCCGGGGCCTTCCAGCCCTTCTCGCGGGCGATCTCGAGGCCCACGAGCGATGCGGGGCCGGCCGCCGGGCCCTCGTCGGCGCGGTCGTCGGGGAACCCGGCGAGCACCCGCTCGGCCTCGCGCCACGTGCAGATGCGGGGGCCGCGGGTGGAGCGGACCTCCTTGCCCTCACGCAGGTCGTCGACGAGCTGGGTGGCGGACTCGGGGGTCATGTTGTCCATGAACTCCCAGTTGACCATCATCACCGGCGCGTAGTCGCAGGCCGCGTTGCACTCGAGGTGCTCGAGGGTGACCCGGCCGTCCTCGGTGGTCTCGTCGTTGCCGACGTCGAGGTGGTCCTTGAGCCGCTCGAAGATCGCGTCGCCGCCCATCACGGCGCAGAGCGTGTTGGTGCAGACCCCGACGTGGTAGTCGCCGACCGGGCGGCGCTTGTACATCGTGTAGAAGGTCGCCACACCGGCCACCTCCGCGGCCGAGATGCCGAGGATGTTCGCGCAGGCCTCGATGCCCCGCGAGGTCACCCGGCCCTCGACGCTCTGCACGAGGTGCAGCATCGGCAGGAGCGCGGAGCGCGGCTGCGGGTAGCGCGCGGTGATCTGGCGCAGCTCGCGCAGCGTCTCCTCGGGCAGGCTGCCGCCCGCGCCGTTGCCCGAGCCGGCGCCCGGGGTCGAGCCTGTCGAAACCATGTCGGTCATCGGTCCACTCCGCCCATGACGGGATCGAGAGATGCAATCGCCACGATGACGTCGGCGACCATGCCGCCCTCACTCATCACCGAGGTCCCCTGAAGGTTCGTGAACGACGGGTCACGGAAGTGCGCCCGGAAGGGACGCGTACCGCCGTCGGACACCACGTGAGCGCCGAGCTCGCCGCGGGGCGACTCGATCGGCACGTACGCCTGGCCGGGCGGCACCCGGAAGCCCTCGGTCACCAGCTTGAAGTGGTGGATCAGGGCCTCCATGGACTCGCCCATGATGTGCCGGATGTGGTCGAGGCTGTTGCCCATGCCGTCGGCACCGATCGCGAGCTGGCTCGGCCAGGCGATCTTCTTGTCGGCCACCATCACGGGGGCGCCCTCGAGTCCGGCGAGACGGTCGGCGGCCTGCTCGACGATCTTCAGCGACTCCCACATCTCCTCGAGGCGGATCCGGAACCGGCCGTAGGAGTCGGCGGTGTCCCAGGTGACGACGTCGAAGTCGTAGTCCTCGTAGCCGCAGTAGGGCTGCATCTTGCGCAGGTCCCAGGGGTAGCCGGTCGAGCGCAGGACCGGGCCGCTGATGCCCAGCGCCAGGCAGCCGGCGAGGTCGAGGTGGCCCACGCCCTCGAGGCGGGCCTTGAAGATCGGGTTCGCGTTGCAGAGCGCGGCGTACTCGGGCAGGCGCTTCTTCATCAGGGCGATGAAGTCGCGGATCTCGTCGAGCGCACCCGGAGGCAGGTCCTGGGCGACGCCGCCGGGGCGGATGAACGCGTGGTTCATCCGGAGGCCGGTGATCAGCTCGAAGAGGTCGAGCACGAGCTCGCGCTCGCGGAAGCCGATCGTCATGACGGTCAGCGCGCCGATCTCCATGCCGCCGGTCGCGATCGCGACGAGGTGGGAGGAGATGCGGTTGAGCTCCATCAGGAGGACGCGCATGACCTGCGCCTTCTCCGGGATCTGGTCCTCGATGTCGAGCAGTCGCTCCACGCCGAGCACGTAGGTGGCCTCGTTGTAGAACGGGGAGAGGTAGTCCATCCGGGTGCAGAACGTGACGCCCTGCGTCCAGGTGCGGAACTCCATGTTCTTCTCGATGCCGGTGTGGAGGTAGCCGATGCCGCAGCGGGCCTCGGTGACCGTCTCGCCCTCGAGCTCGAGGATCAGCCGCAGCACGCCGTGGGTCGACGGGTGCTGGGGCCCCATGTTGACGACGACGCGTTCCTCGCCCTCGTCGGCGATGCCCTGGACGACGGTGTCCCAGTCCTGACCGGTGACGGTGAAGACCTTGCCCGAGCTGGTGTCCGAGGACTGTGCGTACGGGTCGCTCTGTGTGGTGCTCATCAGGTGTAAGACCTCCGCGTGTCCGGCGGTGGGATGGTGGCGCCCTTGTACTCGACGGGGATGCCGCCGAGCGGGTAGTCCTTGCGCTGCGGGTGGCCCGGCCAGTCGTCGGGCATCTCGATCCGGGTCAGCGACGGGTGGCCGTCGAAGATGATCCCGAAGAAGTCGTAGGTCTCGCGCTCGTGCCAGTCGTTGGTCGGGTAGACCGAGACCACCGACGGGATGTGCGGGTCGGCGTCGGGGCAGGTGACCTCGAGCCGGATCCGGCGGTTGTGGGTCATCGACAGCAGGTGGTAGACCGCGTGCAGCTCGCGGCCCTCGTCGTGCGGGTAGTGGACACCCGAGACGCCGGAGCAGAACTCGAAGCGCAGCGCGGGGTCGTCGCGGAGCGTCCTGGCGACCTGCAGCAGGTCACCGCGGCGGATGAAGAAGGTGATCTCGCCGCGGTGCACGACGACCTTCTCGATCGCGCTGGTGATGCCGGCCGTGGTGAGGGCCGACTCGAAGGCCTCGGCGAGCTCGTCGAACCAGCCGCCGTAGGGCTTCGGCGTACCGCTCGGCATGACCACCGGGCGGACGATGCCGCCGTAGCCGGAGGTGTCGCCGGAGCCGTGCACGCCGAACATGCCCGTGCGTACGTCGACGATCTCGGGCTCGAGCATCCCCGGCTCGGCGGGCAGGGTGTTCTCGGGCATCAGCCCGGTGGCGTCGTCCTCGGTGCCGGGGGTCACCTCGTCGAACTCGCCGGGTTCCTTGGGGCTCAACGCAGCAGGCCCTTCATCTCGGAGGTCGGCAGGGCGTTCAGCGACGCGGTCTCGGTCTCGACGATCTGGTTCTCACGGTTCACGCCGAGCTTGCTGTGCTGGACCTGGTCGTGCAGCTTGAGGATCGCGTCGATCAGCATCTCCGGGCGCGGCGGGCAGCCCGGGAGGTACATGTCGACCGGCACGACGTGGTCGACGCCCTGCACGATCGCGTAGTTGTTGAACATGCCGCCGGACGAGGCGCAGACGCCCATCGCGAGCACCCACTTGGGCTCGGGCATCTGGTCGTAGATCTGACGCAGGACCGGGGCCATCTTCTGGCTCACGCGACCGGCGACGATCATCAGGTCGGCCTGGCGCGGCGAGGCACGGAAGACCTCCATGCCGAAGCGGCCGAGGTCGTACTTCGGCGCACCGGTGGTCATCATCTCGATGGCGCAGCAGGCGAGGCCGAAGGTGGCCGGCCAGAACGACGCCTTGCGGAAGTAGCCGGCGACGTTCTCCACGGTCGTCAGCAGGACGCCGCTGGGGAGCTTCTCTTCAAGACCCATGAGTCACTCTCAGTCCCACTCGAGGCCGCCACGACGCCACACGTAGGCGTAGGCGACGAAGACGGTAAGGATGAACAGGATCATCTCGACCAGGCCGAAGACCGCCATGCTGTCGAAGGCGACGGCCCAGGGGTACAGGAAGATGATCTCGATGTCGAAGACGATGAAGAGCATCGCGGTGATGTAGTACTTCACCGGGAAGCGGCCGCCGCCGACGGGCTGGGGCGTGGGCTCGATGCCGCACTCGTAGGAGTCGAGCTTGGCGCGGTTGTAGCGCTTGGGCCCGACGACGGCGCTCATGATCAACGAGAACACCGCGAAGCCTGCCGCGAGCAACCCGAGCGCGAGAACGGGTGTGTAAAGCTCCACCGCTCGTGCCCTCCTGTCTCTGTCTGGTCTGGAACTACTGCTGCTAGGCCGCGGGAGCGACCTTGCTCAAGCCGTTGATGATGCGGTCCGAGACGTCGCCGCCACGGGGGTCGGTGAGGTTCGCCATCAGCTTGAGCATGAACTTCATGAGCGCCTCACGGGGCAGGCCGTACCTGGTGGCCTGCTTCATGAACGTGGGGTTGCCGATCATCTTGGCGAAGACCCGGCCGAGCGTGAAGTAGCCGCCGTAGGCCGCGTCGAGCGCCTCGGCGTACCCCCCGAGCACCCGCTCGCGGCCCGCGCCGTCAGGCCGTGCGAGTGCTTGGAGCACGGTGTGCGCCGCGATCTCGCCGGACTCGAGCGCGTAGTCGATGCCCTCGCCGTTGAAGGGGTTCACCATGCCGCCGGAGTCGCCGACGAGGAGCACGCCGCGGGTGTAGTGCGGCTTGCGGTTGAAGCCCATCGGCAGCGCGGCGGAGCCGATCCGGCCGACCATGTTCTCGTCGCGGAAGCCCCACTCGGCCGGGGTGTTGGCCAGCCAGCGGCGCAGGATGTCCTTGTAGTCGACATGCTGGAACGCCTTGGAGGTGTTCAGGATGCCGAGGCCGACGTTGGCGGTGCCGTCGCCGACACCGAAGATCCAGCCGTAGCCGGGAAGCAGGTTGCTCTGTCGCGGGACGCCGTCCCAGAGCTCGAGCCACGACTCCATCCACGGGTCGTCGTGGCGCGGGGTCTCGTAGTAGGCGCGGACCGCGACGCCCATGGGGCGGTTCTCGCGGCGCTCGAGGCCGAGCGAGACGGCGATCCGGGCCGAGACGCCGTCGGCGGCGATCACGACGGGAGCGGAGTAGGTGACCTCGTCTCCGACCCGGCGGCCACGGTCGTCGACCGGCTTCGCGCGGACACCGACGACGCGGCCCGTGCGCTCGTCGACGACGGGCCCGGTGACGGTGGTGCGCTCCTGGAGCCGGGCGCCCGACTTCTCGGCGTGCCGGGCGAGGATCTCGTCGAGGTCCATCCGGGTGCGGACCATGCCGTACGGCGGGAAGGAGGCGAGCTCGGGCCAGGGCAGCTCGAGGCGGTGGCCGGCACCGACGATGCGGAGGCCGAGGTTGCGCTGCCAGCCGGGCTCGTCGAGGTCGAAGCCCATGTTGATGAGCTGCTTGGTCGCGCGCGGGGTGAGCCCGTCGCCGCAGATCTTGTCGCGGGGGAAGGCGCTCTTCTCGAGGAGGAGGACGTCGGCACCCGCGTTGGCGAGGTGGTAGGCCGCGCTGGATCCTGCCGGACCGGCGCCTACGACGATGACGTCGGCCTGCCGCGCGTCGGCGGTCGTCCGGCTCATCGTGGTTCCTCGCACTCGCTCGGGTCGGGGGTCCCTTTTGTGACTTAGTGAATTCCTTCACTAATGCCTCGACGGGACAGTCTAGAGGCCTGGGTCACATGAAGCGAACGCGGCCCTTCCCGTGACGAGACAGGGCGAAACCGTGACCTGCATCGCCCATTTCGACAACGCGGGCGTGGCCTTATTTCACGGGGCGGTGGCGTGGTGCAGGGCGACGATCCCGCCCGACAGGTTGCGCCACTTGACCTCGCCCCAGCCGGCCTCCGCGATGCGCCCGGCAAGGCCTGCCTGGTCCGGCCAGGCGCGGATCGACTCGGCGAGGTAGACGTACGCGTCAGGGCTCGAGGAGACCGCGCGCGCGATGGGGGGCAGCGCCTTCATGAGGTACTCGATGTAGACGGTCCGGAACGGCGCCCAGGTCGGGTGGCTGAACTCGCAGACCACCAGACGGCCGCCGGGCCGGGTGACCCGGAGCAGCTCGCGCAGCCCCGCCTGCGGGTCGACGATGTTGCGCAGCCCGAACGAGATCGTGACCGCGTCGAAGGTGTTGTCGGCGAAGGGCAGCCGGGTCCCGTCGCCTGCCGTGAACGACAGGTGCGGCTTCGCCTGCTTGCCCACCCGGAGCATGCCCAGGGAGAAGTCGCACGGCACGACCTCGGCGCCCCGGTCGGCGAACGGCTGGCTCGACGTACCGGTGCCCGCGGCGAGGTCGAGCACCCGCTCCCCCGGCTCCGCGCCGACCGCCTCCACGACGACCTTGCGCCAGCGGCGGTCCTGGCCGAGCGACAAGATGTCATTGGTGAGGTCGTAGCGCTTCGCCACGTCGTCGAACATCGCGGCGACGTCGGCGGGGTTCTTGTCCAGGTCGGCTCGGGTCACGCCCACACCTTAGTCAGGCCGTAGTCTTGCCTCCCGTGACCACCGTTCCATCGAGCACCGGAGCCCGCGAGCTCTCGTGAGGCGACGCCTCTCGTCGTCCGCACCGTGCCGCTCGACGACCCGGGTCCCCTGCTCGACCTCCTGCCGCCCGGCGACTCGGTCGCGTGGCTGCGTCGCGGCGAGGGCCTGGTGGGCTGGGGCGTGGCCGCGGTCATCCGTACGTCGGGCCCGGACCGGTTCAGTCGCGCACGCGACTGGTGGACCTCCCAGGCCCGTTCCGCCGTGGTCCGCGACGAGGTACGCCGGCCGGGCACCGGCCTGGTCTGCTTCGGCTCCTTCGCCTTCGCCGACGAGCCGGGCGACAGCGTCCTGGTCGTCCCCGAGGTGGTGGTCGGGCGGCGCGGTGACACGACATGGGTCACCACGATCAGCCGGGCCGGCATCACCGCCTCCCCCGCCGTCGAGCCCACGCCCTCCCCGGAGGCCCCCGAGGGAGTCACGTTCGTCGACGGCGCGCTGAGCGGCACCGAGTGGGAGAGCGTCGTCGCGGAGGCGGTCCGCCGGATCACCGAGGGCGACCTCGAGAAGGTGGTCCTCGCCCGCGACCTCGTCGCGACCGCGGACGACGACATCGACGTGCGCTGGCCGTTGCAGCGGCTCGCGGAGCAGTACCCGATGACCTGGACCTTCCACGTCGACGGTCTCTTCGGCGCGACCCCCGAGATGCTCGTGCGGCGCGAGCGCGGCCTGGTCACCTCCCGCGTGCTGGCCGGGACGATCCGTCGTACCGGCGACGACGACCGCGACCTCAAGCTCGCCGCCACGCTCGCACGCTCGTCGAAGGACCTCGAGGAGCACGAGTACGCCGTCCGCTCCGTCGCCGACGCGCTCGCGCCCCACTGCACCTCGATGAACGTCCCCGAGGCGCCGTTCGTGCTGCACCTCCCCAACGTCATGCACCTCGCCACCGACGTCGCCGGGGTCGTCCACGACGCCGACGACGACTCCGCGACCTCGCTGGACCTCGCGGCCGCCCTGCACCCTTCCGCCGCGGTCGGCGGCACCCCGACCGAGGTCGCGAAGGCCGTGATCGCCGAGATCGAGGGCATGGACCGCGGCCGCTACGCCGGGCCCGTCGGCTGGATGGACGCCTCCGGCGACGGCGAGTGGGGCATCGCGCTGCGCTCCGCCGAGATCGACGGCAGCACGGTCCGGCTCTTCGCCGGCTGTGGCGTGGTGGCGAGCTCCGACCCCGAGGCGGAGCTGGCCGAGGCGCAGGCGAAGTTCGTCCCCGTGCGCGACGCCATCTCCGGCCGCTAGCCGAGGGGGACCTCCTGGCCGGGGTCGACCCGGAGGTACTCCTGCTCGCGCTCGCCGAGCATCCCCGAGAGCTGCCGCTGCGCGAGGGCCAGACCGCGCTCGTTCAGGAGCCCGTCGTGGATCGCGACCGACAGCGGCGCCCCCACGGCGCGGCCGTACTCGACGACCTCGCTGATCTTGTTCCACGGCGCGTGCACCGGCAGGAACAGCAGGTCGACGTCGGCCGGCTCCTCGGTGATCGCGTCGCCGGGGTGGAACAGCCGCTTGCCCTCGACCTCCAGGAGGTAGCCGGAGTTGTCGAAGTGCTGGAGCTCGGGGTGGATCACCGCGTGCTTCTCCCCCACGACGGTCACGGGCACGCCGAGGTCGAGGACGTCACCGGGCCCGACCACCGTGACCCGCTCCGCGACATCGGGCGCCTGCTCGCCGATCTGCCGTGCCACGGCAGCGATCGTGTAGATCGGCGCGTCGGTGGCGCGCAGGTTTTCCGGGTCGAGGTGGTCGGGATGCTCGTGGGTGACGAGGACGACGCTCGCACCGTCGACGGCCTCCCGCTCGCTCCAGCCGCCGGGGTCGACCACGACCGTCGCGCTCCCCGACTCGATCCGCACACAGGCATGTCCGAACTTCGTGATCCGCATGCCCCCAGCCAACCGTGTGGCAGGGGACGCGGCAAGGCTCAGCCCTGGACGAGTCCCCGGATCGCGGCGTCGAGGTCACGGCGGTTGTCACGGCGTACGACGGCCTCGACCACCTCGATGCCGCCTTGCGGAGAGGCGATCGCCTCGTCGAGCGCGGCCGGCGTCGTGACCCGGCGGTGAGGGGTGCGCGTGGCGGCGCAGAGGGCCGCGAGGTCGACCGCGTGCGGGGTGCCGAAGAGCCTCTCGAAGGAGGAGGTGTACGTCGACCCGCCCTGCTCGAGCACCGAGAAGATCGACCCGCCGTCGTCGTTGACCACCACGACCATCAGGTCGGGACGCTCCTCGTCGGGCCCGATGACCAGCCCGTTGCTGTCGTGGAGGAACGTGACGTCGCCGAGGAGCGCGAAGGCGCGGCTGCTCCGCGGCCGGCCGAGGGCAGCGCCGATGGCCGTGGACACCGAGCCGTCGATGCCGGCGAGGCCGCGGTTGGCCAGGACGAGGCGACGCTCCCCGACCGTCGAGGGCACCGCCATCAGGTCGAGGTCGCGGACCGGGTTCGAGGCGCCCACGAACAGCAGCCCGTCCGGCGGCATCGCAGCGCTCACGGCCGCCGCGACGCGGTGCGGGCCGAGGCCGGGCTCGGCGTCGAGGAGCTTGTCGAGGCGCGCGGAGAGCTCGACGTCCCGCTCCCGCCACTCCTCCAGCCAGGGCGAGGTCGGACGCGGCGGCCGGGGCGTGCCGTCGTCGGGGCTCCACCGGGCGGCGTCGGGGTCCTGGTCGTCCGGGTAGGCGGCCCGAACGACACGGGAGACCTGGTGCCCGGGGTCGGTCCAGCCGTAGGGCCCGGCGACCGCGACGACCTCCACGCCGGGCCGCGAGAGCAACCGGGTCACCGGCCGGGAGAGGGTCGGGTGGCCGAACACGACGACCTGCTGGATCCGGCCGGCCAGCGACTCGTCGCCGAGCAGGAGCCGGTAGGTCCGGATCGCGTTGGTGCCGGTGCGCGCCCCGCTGGAGGGCTCGGCCAGGAGCGGCCAGGCTGCGCGTTCGGCGAGGATCCGCGCCGGAGGCCCGGCGTCGTCCCCGGCGATGACCACGGTGCGCAGGTCGGCGCTGACCGGTTCGGGCTGCGCCATCGCCGGGTCCGGTCGCTCGGTCCACGGCTGCCCACCGGGTCGCCCGTCGACCGCGGACGTCCAGCCGCGGTCGGTGTCAGGCGTCAGGGGCTCGGCGAGCTGGACGTTGACGTGCACCGGCCCGGACGCGTGCGAGGCACCGCCCTGGGCGACGAGCAGCATCCGCGCGACCATCGACCGCCAGGACGCCACCTGCACCTGCTCGGTCGGCCCCGTCGCGGCCGGCGGCACGTCGGCGAAGGCCCGGACCGCCTCGCCGAAGAGCTTCACCTGGTCGGTGGTCTGGTTGGCGTTGGTGCCGCGCAGCCCGGCCGGCCGGTCCGCGGTGAGGACCACGAGCGGCACCCCGGCGTGTGACGCCTCGAGGACGGCGGGATGGAGGTTCGCGACAGCGGTCCCGGACGTCGTGACCACCGGCACCGGCCGGCGCGACGACTTCGCGATGCCCAGCGCGAGGAACGCCGCGGAGCGCTCGTCGATGCGGACGTGGAGGCGCAGCCGGCCCGCCTCGGCCGCGCTGTGCGCCGCGAAGGCCAGCGGTGCGGACCGCGAGCCGGGCGCGAGGACCACGTCGCGGACGCCGCCGCGGACGAGCTCGTCGATCATCACGGTGGCGGCGGCGGTCGCGGGGTTGGGCGGGTTCGTCACGAGGACCGATCCTGCCCCATCGCACCGACGAGCGCCTCGATGTCGGCCAGCCGCGCGGCCCAGGCCGCCTCCCGCTCCGGTGTCGCGCGCAGGCGGTCGAGTGCCCCGGCGTCCACCTCCGGGCGTACGACGGGCAGCGCGCCGTCCTGGGGCAGGAGGGGGTGCACGGCCACGTCGTCGGTGAGGAGCTGGACCGTCGCGAGGCCACACGCGTAGGGCAGCTCGGGAAGTGCGGCGGCGAGAGCCACCCCTGCCGCGATGCCGACCGAGCTCTCGAGGGCGGAGGACACCACGACGGGCAGGCCGATGTCCTCGGCGATGCGCAGGCAGGCTCGCACTCCTCCGAGCGGCTGCACCTTGAGCACCGCGACATCGGCGGCCTCGAGGTCACGAACCCGGTACGGGTCCGCGGCGCGCCGGATCGACTCGTCCGCCGCGACCGGTACGTCGACCCGTCGACGTACGGCGGCGAGGTCCTCGACCGAGGCGCACGGCTGCTCGACGTACTCCAGGCCGCCGGCCGCGCGGTCGAGGACGCCGATCGCGGCGACCGCCTCGTCGACCGCCCAGCCTCCGTTCGCGTCGACCCGGATCCGACCCGAGGGGCCGAGGGCGTCGCGCACCGCCTCGAGCCGGGACTGCTCGTCCGCCCGGGACTGGCCCGGCTCGGCGACCTTGACCTTCGCGGTACGGCAGCCGTTGCTCGCGCGCACGATCGCGGCGGCCTGCTCCGGCCCGACGGCCGGGACCGTGACGTTCACCGGCACGGCGTCTCGCAGGGGCGATGGCCAGCCCTCGAAGGCGGCTTCCCTGGCGCAGGCCAGCCAGGGCGCGGCCACGCGTGCGTCGTACTCGAGGAAGGGGCTGAACTCGCCCCAGCCGGCGGGCCCGCGCAGCAGCATCCCCTCGCGCACGGTGATGCCGCGGAAGCGCGTGCGCATCGGGATCGAGAAGACGTGGGTCTCAGTCACTCGCGATCCTCTCCAGGGCCCGGCGGTCGACCTTCCCGTTGGGCAGCAGCGGGATCGTGTCCACGCGGACCAGCCGCATCGGTGCCCAGGTGCGCGGGTGGACCTGCGACACCCAGTTGCGCAGGTCGTCGAGCGGCGGCACGTTGCGCGTCGCCACCCCGGCCTGGGACACCACGACCGCGACGACCGCCTGCCCCCACTCGGGATCGGTCACGCCCACGACCTCGGCGTCGTCGACCCGGGGGTGCTCGCGCAGCCGCTTCGCCACCGCGGCGGCGGGCACCTTCACACCGCCGGAGACGATCACGTCGTCGGCACGTCCCAGCACCTCCAGGCGGCCGTCCGCGTCGAGGCGGCCGAGGTCGGAGGTGACGAACCACTTTCCCTGCATGACCTCCGCGGTGTCACCGGGACGACCGTCGTACCCGTCGAAGAGCACCGGGCCAGCGATCCGCACCCGGCCGTCCTGCCCCACCGCGACCGCGACCCCGTCGAGGGGCATCCCGTCGTACACGCAGCCGCCGCAGGTCTCGCTCATGCCGTAGGTCGCGACGACCCGCACGCCGGCGTCCGCGGCTTGGCGACGCAGCGTCGACTCGACCGCCGCCCCGCCGACGAGCACCGTGTCGAACCAGCGGAGCGCAGCAACCGAGGTCGGCGACCCGAGCATCCGCGTCAGCTGTGTCGGGACGAGCGAGACGTAGCGCCGCTCGGCGTCCATCGCCTCGGCCGCCGAGACGAAGCCGGCGTGCTCGTCGAGGAACACCGGGGTCGTGCCGGCGACCACGGACCTGAAGAGCACCTGGACGCCGGCCACGTACGTCGCGGGGAGGTTCAGCAGCCACTGGCCGGGTCCCCCGAGCCGGGCCTCCGTGGCAGCCGCCGACGCTCGCATCGCGGCACGCGAGAGCACGACCCGCTTCGGCGCACCGGTGGACCCGGACGTCTCGATCACCAGCGGCTCCGGCTCTGTCGGCGCGGCCTGCCAGTCGCGCAGCAGCGAGAACACCTCGCGAGAGGTTCCCTGGACAGGTCGAAGGCTGGTCACGGGACCCCACGGTATGCCTGCCAGAATTGCCGACCATGGCAACCCCTGCACAGTGGCTCGAGGGCGCACGCCCCCGCACTCTCCCCGCGGCCGTCGCCCCCGTCCTGGCCGGCACGGGTGTCGCGGCGTACCTCGACGAGGCCGTGTGGTGGAAGGCGCTGATGGCCCTCGCCGTCGCGCTCGCGCTGCAGGTGGGGGTCAACTACGCCAACGACTACTCCGACGGCATCCGGGGGACCGACGCGGACCGGGTCGGTCCGCTGCGGCTCGTCGGGTCCGGCGCGGCGACGGCCTCGTCGGTGAAGGAGGCGGCGCTCATCAGCTTCGGCGTCGCGGCTCTCTTCGGCCTCCTGCTCGCGATCACCACGTCCTGGTGGCTGGTGCTCGTCGGGGTCGTGTGCATCGTCGCGGCCTGGTACTACACCGGGGGGCGGAAGCCCTACGGCTACATGGGCCTCGGCGAGGTGATGGTCTTCGTCTTCTTCGGCCTGGTCGCGGTCATGGGTACGACGTACGTGCAGACCGAGTCCTTCCCGCTCGCGTCCTTCTTCGCGGCGGTCGGTGTCGGCGCGCTCGCCTGCGCGATCCTCGTCGCGAACAACCTGCGCGACATCCCGACCGACCGAGAGGTCGGCAAGCGGACTCTCGCGGTCGTCCTCGGCGAGGAGCAGACCCGCTACTTCTACGCGTTCCTCGTCGCGCTGGCGGGGATCGCGCTCGTCGGCGTCGCGGTCGAGACGTCCTGGCTCGCGATGCTCGCGCTGGCGTTCCTCGTGCCTGCGGTCCCGGCGCTGCGCACGGTGCTCGGGGGTACGACGGGCAGGGGGCTCGTCCCGGTGCTCCAGCGGACGGGCACCGCCGAGCTCGTCTACGCAGCCGGGCTGTTCGTGGCGCTGCTCATCGCCTGAGGGCCCGCCGGGTTGGTCGCTTTCCCAAGGTCCCTTGGGAAACCGTCGACGGGAGATCCGGCTCAGGAGCGGCGGCGCACGACCTTGTGGGTCCCGTCGCACCACGGCATCCGCTGCGACTTGTCGCAGGCGCACACGGCTACGACCGGGCGCGTCGTGGGGTGCAGCTCGCCGTCCTTGTCGCGTACGGCGTCCGCGCCCCTCACGAGCAGCGGGCCGCCGGGGCAGGGCGTGACCTCGACGTCCAAGCTGTCGTGGGCCACCGGCTCGGGAGTGTTCGTCACCAGCCTCATGACGCGACCGCCTCGATCGCGGGAAGCTCGGCGTCGACGGCACCGCCGCGGAGGGTGCTGCGGCCATCGGTCCAGGCTCCGAGCATCAGGTCACCGACGACCGCGTCCATGAGCAGGCAGGCGGCGACGCCGAGGACGACGTCGCGCTCCTCGGCCTGGCCGGAGGTCACGAGCGCACCGCAGATGTCGCGGAAGGCGAGCTGCTCGTGGACCGCGTCGGCCTCGACGTGCTCGTCGAAGTACGCGGCCACGACCTCGGGAAGCCCCAGCCGACGCACACCTCCGGCGTACTTGCGGCACGGGATCGAGCTGGTCGCCTCGTAGGCGCCGAGGTGCCCCATCGCCGCGCCCCTCAGGCGGCGGTGAAGGCCGAAGAGGCTCATCACGTTGTTGTTCGCGAGGGTGTAGCCGGGCACCCGGTCGAGGTAGGCGCCGTAGGTCCGGTCGAGGCCGGTCCCTTCCATGCTGTCCCCGAACATCGTGGCGTGCAGCCGCTCCGGTCGCCCGCCGCCGTACTCGTCGTACTGGAGCTCGACCAGCGCGGCCTTGGGCTTCCCGGTGATGCGCGGGATCACCCACGACTGGGGGTCGGACTCCTTGAGCTGGTAGATGCTGCGGTGGACCATGAACTCCGCGAACTGCCCGAGCGTGGCCTCGCGGTGGAGGAACTTCGACACCGACGGAACCTCGAAGGTCGCGCAGAGGTCGAACAGCCTCTCGGCGAGGTCGCCGTCGGCCGACAGGGTCGCCTCCACGTGCGGCTCGGCGCGGCGGCGCAGCTCGGCCTCGAACGGCTCCTCCAGCGCCGCGCGCACGCGCAGCAGGTCGGGGTCCCACTCCAGGGCGGGGTCAACGCCGTCGAAGCCGCCGTAATGCAGCTCGTACAGCACCCACAGCGCCAGGTGCAGGTCGTCGTCGGTGAGGAGGTCGGTGCTCGAGGGCAGGTCGCGCACGGTCCGGACGAGTGCCTCGACGTCGAGCAGGGTGCGTCCGGCCAACGCGTCGATCACGCCGGTGCTGAGCGGGCCCCTCGCCTCGGGAAGCTGCATGGTGTGTGTCTCCTGTCGCCACGTGGTGCTGCGGCATGAGGTACCCCTGGTATCCGGGTCCATGCTCAGGAGCCCGGCGGGGTGACGGGATCAGCTGTCGGGCTCGTCCTCCTTGGAACGCGCCTGCTCCAGACGGGCAGAGGCCTTCTCGGCACGGCGCTGGACGACCTGGGCGAAGCGCTCCCGCTGCGCCCGCAGCAGGTAGGCCGAGGCGACCGCGGAGATGAGGACCGCCACGAGGAACGGCCAGAACAGGGGGATCTCACGCTCGCCGCTGACGAGCAGATAGATCCCGACCACGACCGCGTAGGACACCACGAACAGCCCGATGCGGGCGGCGGTGTAGATGGCGAACTCCTTCACCCCACCAGCCTAGGTCGCGGGTCGCGAGCGTCCGCGGCCAGGACCTCGGCGGTCCGCACCACCGGTCGCGCCGGAGGCGGCGCCCCTGTGCGTCCGGGGTCAAAGGACGGTTTGTTGCTGCCGCACTTGTAGTCGCACCTACTCTGGATGCGTGGGAAAGTTTCTGTTGGTGATCCTGCTGTTCGCAGCGCTCGTGTACGGCTTCTTCTGGCTGCTCGAGCGTCGCAGGCGCAAGGCTGCACCGACCAGTCCCCTCGCGCCCCCGAAACGCGTTGCCGCGCCCGACGACGACGAGGACTTCCTGCGCGAGCTCGAGCGCAGGCGACGTCGCGCCGCCCGGGAGAGCAAGGACGACAAGCCGTCGACCGGCCCCGCGAACGGGTCCGCCCAGCGGCCCGCGCCCAAGCCCGAGCACCCGGCTGACGAGCACGGCGAGCGGCCCTCCGGTGAGGCCGCCGCTCCCGACGACAGCCAGCCCACGAAGCACGAGGAGGGCCCGGCCGACAAGGGCCGGCGGCCCAAGCCCGAGTAGCGCCTCCGGCGTCCCCTCTGCAGCGTCAGCCCGGGCCGTCGCTGGGTCACGACCACCTGCCGCGAGGGCGGAGCCGGTAGTCCGTGAGCGAACTGCTCTCCAGACCTCACGCGGACAGCAGTCTGGTCACGAACTACCTGCCGCGAGGGCCGCCACCCTGTCCGCGTGCGGCTCGATATGCGCCCCGGGAGGCCGGAGTGGTCTAGTCGAGGCCGGAGTAGGAGTGCAGGCCCGACCCGAAGAGGTTGATGCCCACGAAGTTGAACATCAGGGTCGCGAACCCGACCAGCGCGATGATCGCGGCACCCTTGCCCTTCCAGCCGGCGGTGGCGCGCGCGTGCAGGTAGGCGGCATAGACCACCCACGTGATGAAGGCCCAGACCTCCTTGGGGTCCCAGCCCCAGTAGCGGCCCCAGGCGTACTGCGCCCAGATCGGCCCGGCGACCAGCGCGGCGAACGTCCAGACCGGGAACCCGAACGCGTGCACCCGGTAGGCGACCCGGTCGAGGACCGCAGCCTTGGGCAGGCGGGCGACGTACCCGGTCGTCGGGGCGTCCGCGCGGCGCTCGGCCCGCGACTTCACGAGGTACAGCGCCGAGGCCATCGCCCCGACCGTGAACGCGCCGGTCGCGATGACGGCCGCCACCACGTGGATCACGAGCCAGTACGAGTGCAGCGCCGGCACGAGCGGGCCCGCGGGCACGTAGAGCAGGAGGACGGCGAGCATGAGCACGACGACCGAGAAGCCGGTGACGAAGACGCCGAGCCAGCGAAGTGAGTACTTCCGCAGCAGCGCCAGGTAGATCGCGGTCACGCCGAACGCGCCGGCCACCGCGAACTCGTACATGTTCCCCCACGGCACCCGCGCGGGGTCGGCCCCGAGCCCACGGGTCACGAGGCCCGCGAAGTGCAGCGCCGCGGCCACGACGGTCAGCGCGACACCGATCCGCCCGAACTTCTCGACGTTGTGCACCCTGGCGGCCAGGTCGCCGCTCGCGGAGCCGGTTGCCGCGTCCGCGGGTCCGGCGTACGACGGTCCGGCTTCCGCCGAGGCACCGACCGCCGTCGTCCCGCCTGCCCCCACCGCGGCCGGCTCCTCGACGGCGACGTCGACGTCGACGGCGGCGTCGACCGGGACCGACCGGGCGAAGGCCCACTCGGCGATGTGGCTGAGCAGCGCCAGCACGTACACGACCGACGCGAACGCGATCGCGTTGTTGCTGAACGAGGCAAAGTCCGCGGGCGTCACGGCTTCTCCTTCTGGGGTGTGTCGTGGTGCCGGATCTGGTTCTCGAGCTCGTCGATCTCCTCGGCGAGGTCGCCCCCTGCGCTGCGGTCGAGGCCGGCCAGCTCCACCACGGTACGCCCGTCCTCACGGCGGACCCTGACCCAGGCGCGTCGCGGGCGGATGAAGAGCGACCCGAGAAGGCCGGTGATCGCGAGGAGCACGCCACCGAGGGCGAGACCCTTGCCCGGGGAGTCGCTGACCTGCAGCTTCACCCACCGCTCGACGCCGTCGAAGGTGATCGAGCCGGCGCCGTCGGGCAGCTGCTTGGTCTGCCCGAGCGCGATGTCGAGCCGGAAGTCGCGGCCGTCCTCGCGCTTCATCACGTCGAGCTTGTCCTTGTCGAGCTCGTACACCGACTGCGGCTCCCCCGCGTCGAGCCCGAGGTCGCCCTTGTAGGGCAGCAGCGACATCACGGGGTCGAGGGCGTCGGGGAAGCGCGAGTAGGGGCCGGTCTCCATGGTGAAGCCGTACGTCGGGAGGAAGAGCCCCTCGAAGCCGAGCTGCTCAGGAAGCGCGTCCGGCACCTTGATCACGCCGAACGACGCGAAGCTGGCGTCCTGGGGCAGGAACACCGCCGGACCCTTGTAGGCGATGTTGCCCTCGCCGTCGCGGACGGTCACGAGGGGCGCGTAGCCGTGGCCGACGAGGAAGACCGACCCGCCGTCGAGGGTCAGCGGATGGTTCACGGCGAGCCGCTGCGTCCTGGGCTCCTCCCCCGGGGCCTCGGTGTAGGTCACGTCGGCCGAGAAGTCGGTGGGCATCCCCGCCTGCTCCCCGCTGCGGAGGAACTCGACCCGGAAGTCGTCGATGGTGAAGTTGAACGGCGCGAGGTCGTCGGCCTCGAACAGCGCGCCAGGCGCGAAGTCGTCGTACTGGCTGAGCGAGTTCGAGAACCCCTGCCCCTTCACGACGATGACGCCACCGGTGAAGCCGAAGAGACTGCCGAGAGCGAAGCCGACGAGCACGACGAGCAACGAGACGTGGAAGAGCAGGTTCCCGGCCTCGCGCAGGTAGCCGCGCTCGGCAGCGACCTCGGTGTCGCCCGCGTCGACGCGGTACCGACGGCCACGAAGCACCTTGCGCACCCGCTCGAGTACGACGGAGGGCTCCTCGTCGAGGGTGAACGACCGCGACTCCGGGAGCCGTGAGAGGTTCCGCGGCGCCTTGGGGGGACGCGCCCGCATCGCCCGCCAGTAGATGCGCGTGCGCGGCAGGATGCAGCCGACCAGCGAGATCATCAGCAGGATGTAGATCGCGCTGAACCACACCGAGTCGTAGACCGAGAACAGCCCGAGCTTCTCGTAGACCGGGGTCAGGTCCGGGTGGGCGTCCTGCCAGCGGCTGACCGCGATGGCGTCGATGTCGCG
Organism: uncultured Actinomycetota bacterium; assembly: GCA_963701425.1. Classification (GTDB taxonomy): domain Bacteria; phylum Actinomycetota; class Actinomycetes; order Propionibacteriales; family Nocardioidaceae; genus Nocardioides_C. Next base: position 53,896 of record CAVPAG010000013.1, read on the forward strand.
CTGCGGGATGATCGAGCCCGGCACCGCGGCCAGGGCGAGCAGGAAGAGCAGCACCAGCGCGGTGCGCATGGAGGTCAGCTGCCGCCATGCCCAGCGACCGAGCTCGACCGGGGTCAGCGAAGGAGGCGACGGGGGCGGGGTCGGGGGCGCAGTGGTCTGCGTCGTGACGCTCATACGACCACCGAGAACGACCCGACCCAGCCGCGCAGGTAGGCGACCCAGAGGTCCCAGATGCCGGTGACGAGCAGGATCCCGACCGCGATGAGCATCAGCCCGCCGATGCGGGTGACCCACACCTGGTGGCGACGGACCCACCGCACGGCGCCGAGCATCCTGCGGAAGGCGAGCCCCGCGATGATGAACGGCAGCCCCAGCCCGATGCTGTACGCGAGGCTGAGCAGCGCCCCCCGGCCGGCGGTGCCCTCCTGGAAGGCGAGCACCTGTACGGCGGACAGGGTCGGTCCGATGCACGGGGTCCACCCGAGCCCGAACAGGACGCCGAGGAGCGGCGCCGCCGTGAGTCCCACGGCAGGCACCTTGTGCACGCGGACGTCGCGCTGCATCCACGGGACGAGCCCGAGGAACGCGATGCCGACGAGGATCGTGAAGACGCCGAGCACGACGCTGATCTCTCGCGCGTAGACGATCAGCCAGTCGCCGAGCGCGCCCGAGGCCGTGCCCATGGCGACGAAGACGGCGGAGAACCCGAGGACGAACAGCGAGCTGCCGACCACCATCCGACCCCGGCGGGCCGACTCGAGGTCCGCTCCGGAGAGCCCGGTGGCGTAGGAGAGATAGCCGGGCAGGAGCGGCACCACGCACGGCGAGAAGAACGAGACGAGTCCCGCGAGGACCGCCACCGGCACGGCGAGGAGCAGCGAGCCCGACAGGGCCGTGCCCGCGAACCAGTCACCGATCTCCATGAGGACCATCAGCCGTCCTCCGCGATGACGTCCTCGACCAGGCCGACGAGCGTCGACCTGCTGACCTCGCCGATCACGCTGGCGGCGACCCTGCCCTGGTCGTCGATCACGACCGTGCTCGGGATGGCGTTGGGGCTCAACGTCCCGCGGAAGGCGAGCAGCGTCTTGCCCTGCTGGTCGTAGATGCTCGGGTAGGGCACCTCGAAGCGTCGCTGGAAGGCCTGCGCCGCGGCTCGGTCGAGGTCACGGGAGTTGATGCCGAGGAACTCCACGCCGTCGTCGGCGAGCTCCTCGGAGGCTGCGGTCAGGTCCGGGGCCTCGGCTCGGCAGGGCGCGCACCACGATCCCCAGACGTTCACGACGACGGTCTTGCCCTCGTAGTCCTCGAGCGAGATGGGCTCGCCGTCGAGGGTCTCCCCCGCGACCTCCCCCGGCTCCTTGCGGTCCTCGACGGCCAGCCGCGTGATGATCCCCTTGCCCGCGACGAAGCCGGAGTCGCCGGAGCTGCCCACGTCGTCCGAGCAGGCGGAGAGCACCGTGCCGGCGAGCAGCACAGCGGCGATGGCGGTCGCACGCCGCTTCATGGGGGCAGGTGGCAAGACTCAGGCTCCGGCGGCGGGGGGCTTGTCCTCTTCGGGAGCGCCGCCCGCGGAGAAGGGCGCCTTGCGGTCCTTGAGAGGGATCATGTCGGCGGCCGGCTCGGAGTAGCGGACCGTGGTCAGCCGGTCGTCCTCGAAGGTGAACGAGGTCAGGCTGCACAGCGTGCACTGCCGCCGGCGGGGGTCGTGGAGGAACGAACGGCCCTCGACGTGGAGCCGGGTGATCCAGATCGGCAGCTGGTGGGAGACGATCACGGCCTCGTGGCCCGCGGCGGTGTCGCGTGCGTCGTACACGCCGGCGAGCATGCGTGCGACGACCTGCTTGTAGGGCTCGCCCCACGAGGGCCGGAACGGGTTCCACAGGTGCACGCCACGCGGTCGGCTTCTTCAGGAGCCCGTCACCGACGCCGAAGGTCTCGCCCTGGAAGACGTTCGTGGACTCGATGACCCGCTCGTCCGTCGTGATCTCGACGCCTCGCGCCTCCGCGAGCGGGGCAGCCGTCTCCTGGGCGCGCTCGAGCGGCGAGGAGATGACGTGGGTGATGTCGCGGTCCCCGACCGAGTCGGCGACACGCTGCGCCATCTTCTGGCCGAGGTCGGAGAGGTGGTAGCCCGACATCCGGCCGTAGAGCACGCCGGTCGGGTTGTGGACCTCGCCGTGGCGGAGGAGGTGTACGACGGTCCTCATCGAGCTCCCTCGGGGTTGGGTACGGCGAGTGCAGCACGGGCCGCCGCGGGAAGTGCGGAGACGACCCGGTCGAGCGCGCTGTCGTCGTGGGCGGCGGAGAGGAACCACGCCTCGAACGCGCTCGGCGGCAGGTAGACGCCCTGGTCGAGCATCGCGTGGAAGAAGGCCCTGAAACGGTCGGTGCGCTGGGTTGCCGCGACCTCGAAGCTCGGGACCTCGTCCACACCGTCTTCGACGAAGAAGACGCTGAACATGTTCCCGGTGCTCTGGATGAGGTGCGGCAGGCCGGCCTCGAAGAAGGCGTCGCCGACCGCGACCTGGAGCCGCTTCGAGGCGTCGTCGAGGTGGCGGTAGACGTCCTCGGTGGCCAGGCGCAGCGTGGTGAGCCCGGCGGTCGTGGCCACCGGGTTACCCGACAGGGTCCCCGCCTGGTACACGGGCCCCTCGGGGCTCAGGTGGCTCATGACGTCGGCTCGACCACCGAACGCCGCGGCGGGGAAGCCCCCGCCCATGACCTTGCCGAACGTGACCAGGTCCGGGACCCACCCCTCGACGGCGCCGTCGAGACCCCACTGGCCGGCCCGGGTGACCCGGAAGCCGGTCATCACCTCGTCGCTCACGAACAGTGCGCCGTGGCGGCGGCAGATGTCGGCCAGGAAGGCGTTGAAGCCCTGGGCCGGCGGGACCACGCCCATGTTGCCCGGGGCGGCCTCGGTGATGAGGCAGGCGATCCGGTCGCCGTGCTCGGCGAAGGCGGCCTCCACCGCGGCCCGGTCGTTGTACGGCAGGACGAGGGTGGCGGCCGTGGACGCAGCCGGCACGCCCGGCGTACCGGGGACCGCGAAGGTGGCGAGGCCGGAGCCCGCCGACGCGAGCAGGGAGTCGACGTGGCCGTGGTAGCAGCCGGAGAACTTCACGACGAGCTCGCGGCCCGTGAACCCCCGCGCCAGGCGGATCGCCGACATCGTGGCCTCGGTGCCCGAGGAGACGAAGCGGACCTTCTCGACCGGGGTGCGGTCGACGATCTCCTCGGCCAGCTCGACCTCGGGGCGGGTCGGGGTGCCGTACGACGTGCCGCGGGCGACCGCCTCGGAGACCGCGGCCAGGACCTCTGGGTGAGCATGCCCGAGGAGCATCGGCCCCCAGCTCGCCACCAGGTCGACGTACTCGTTGCCGTCGACGTCGGTGAGGTAGGCGCCGCGCGCGCTCTCGATGAAGCGAGGCGTGCCCCCGACCGCATTGAACGCACGCACGGGCGAGTTGACCCCGCCGGGGGTCACCGCCTGGGCGCGGTCGAACAGGGCTGCCGAAGCAGTGGTGTCGAGGTGGCTCACCCGGCCATTCTCCCCGAGTGCCAAGGCTCAGACGAACCCAGCCCCCGCCGGGCCGGTGTGAGACTCGTCAAGCCCGAGCCGCGTCACGGGCTGCATGCTCAGCCGTCTCAGCAGGGACCGGTCGGACTCCCGGTCGGTGGCCGCTGGTACACATCGGCGCATAAGGTAAAGGTTTACCGGCGCGTAACCTCGCGGGCAAAAAGTCGTTGAAGTGTGGAAGAGGGGTAACCCGGGTATCCGTGGGGGGCATCCGGGCGGTTCACTGAAGTGGGGAGAGAGACCGACATGTCTCACAAGCGACTGACCACGTGGCAGAAGGCCACCGCACTGGTTCCGCTCGCGTTGCTGTCCGGCGCGTGGACCACCAGCCTGGCCGTCACGTCCTCGGCCACCGCGTCCACCCAGGACACGACGACGCTGCCCGACGGCACGACCGTCCCGGACGAGGCGCTCGAGGCTCCGGCGAGCATGACCCGCCCCGGCTCGGTCGCCCCTGGTGTCCCGGAGGGCGCGAGCGACAGCGTGATCGCCAGCGCCTCCACGAACGGCATCCCCGCCGCCGCCCTCGCGGCGTACCAGCGCGCCGAGCAGGTCATCAACACCGCCGACGCGCAGTGCAACCTCACCTGGCAGCTCGTCGCGGCCATCGGACGGGTCGAGTCCGACCACGGCCGGTTCGGCGGCAACGTGCTCGGTGACGACGGCAAGAGCCGTCCCGGCATCTACGGCATCGCCCTCGACGGGTCCGACGGCACCGCCGAGATCCGCGACTCAGACGGCGGGCAGTACGACGACGACCAGGTCTACGACCGCGCCGTCGGCCCGATGCAGTTCATCCCGCAGACGTGGAGCATCGTCGGTGTCGACGGCGACGGCGACGGCACCCGCGACCCCCAGGACATCGATGACGCGGCGCTCGCCACGGCGGTCTACCTCTGCTCCGGCGCCGAGGACCTGTCGACGTACGGCGGCCAGAAGGCTGCGGTCTACCGCTACAACCACAGCCGCGAGTACGTCGACCTCGTCATCTCGATCATGAACGCCTACCTCGAGGGCGACTTCTCCTCCGTGCCCAACGGCGTCGCGACCTCGACCGTCTTCACCCCGAGCACCGACGACTCGGTCGTCACGCAGACCAGGAGCGGCAAGAAGCAGGCCGGCACCCGTGACGGCGCGAAGACCCGCGACGGCCAGGGTGGCAAGACCGGCGGCACCAAGACCGACGGCAGCGGCGACGGCACCGCACCCGAGGTCCCCCAGGACGAGCCCGGCGACGAGCCCACGAAGACCGTCACCGACACCGTCAAGGAGACGGTCGACTCGACGAAGGAGACCGTCGAGGGCACCACCAACAAGGTGACCGAGCCCGTCGGCGAGGCCACCGGCGGCACCCTCACCAAGGCGGAGGCCACCGAGAAGTGCCTCGCCTCCGGCATCAGCGCCCTCGACGCCGCGGCCCTCGCCGCCTGTGTCGACGACCTGATGAACTAAAGCGGCTCCGCCCGCTCAAGACGCCCAGCGGCCCGAGGCCCCGTGCAACTCGCACGGGGCCTCTCGCCTTCCCTGACACCTCCGCCGGCCCTAGGCCGCCGCCGTGCCGTCGGCGCCCGGCTGCGCAACCCGACGCCTTGCCGTTCCCGAACACATGAATGCGAACGACACCCGTCTCGCCCCGAAGGCCTGCCGTTCCCGTTCACATGGACGCCAACAGCAGTGGCCCGCCTGGTCATCGCTGCCACGAGCGGCGGCGCAGCCGCCGCGGAGCCGAGGCGCACGCGAGGCGCAGCCGCCGCGGAAGCGAGGCGCAGCTTTCAGCGGAAGCCGGCTCAGCGGCCGGAGAAGCTCCGCGGCCTCCTGCGCCCAGTACGTCAGCACGATGTCCGCCCCGGCCCGACGGATCGACGTCAGCGACTCGAGGATCGCGGCCTCGCGGTTGATCCAGCCGTTCGCGGCGGCGGCCTCGACCATGGCGTACTCCCCCGAGACGTTGTACGCCGCGACCGGCACGTCGACCGCGTCGGCGACGGAGCGGAGCACGTCGAGGTAGCCCATGGCCGGCTTCACCATCACCATGTCGGCGCCCTCGGCCACGTCGAGGAGCGCCTCGCGTACGCCCTCGAGCCCGTTGGCGGGGTCCTGCTGGTAGGTGCGCCGGTCGCCCTGGAGCGAGGAGTCGACCGCCTCGCGGAACGGGCCGTAGAAGGCTGAGGCGTACTTGGCCGAGTACGCGAGGATCGCGACGTCGGTGTGGCCGGCGGCGTCGAGGGCCTCCCGGACCACGGCGACCTGGCCGTCCATCATCCCGCTGGGCCCGACGACGTCGACGCCCGCCGCAGCCTGTGCGACCGCCATCTCGGCGTAGATCTCGAGGGTCGCGTCGTTGTCGACCTCGCCCGACTCGGTCAGCACGCCGCAGTGTCCGTGGTCGGTGAACTCGTCGAGGCACAGGTCGCTCATCACCGGCAGGGCGTCGCCGACCTCGGCGACCACGTCGCGGATCGCGACGTTCAGGATCCCCTCGGGGTCCACCCCGCACGAGCCGGTGGCGTCCTTCGTCGCGGGCACCCCGAACAGCATGATCCCGCCGAGCCCGGCCTTCGCCGCGTCCGCAGCAGCACGCCGCAGGGAGTCACGGCTGTGCTGCACGACCCCGGGCATCGACCCGATCGGGACCGGCTCGGTCGCTCCCTCACGCACGAAGACGGGCAGCACGAGCTGTCGCGCCTCGACGGAGGTCTCCGCGACGAGCCGGCGAAGCGCCGGGGTACGACGCAGACGCCGGGGCCGGACCTCGGGGTAGCCCATGGCTCAGGTGGCCTTCCGGCGGGCCGAGGGACGGCGCTCGGACGGCTTGGTCACCGGCTGACCCGCCTCGAGGAGTGCCGCGCGGCGTGCCGCGCCGAAGTCGGCCAGCGCGTCCGCGAGCACCTCCACCGACGGGGACGGCGCCATCACGTCGACCCGCAGGCCGTGCTCCTCGGCGGTCTTCGCCGTCGCGGGGCCGATCACCGCGATCACCGTGGACGCGTGGGGCTTGCCCGCGATGCCCACGAGGTTGCGGACGGTCGAGGAGGAGGTGAAGACGACGGCGTCGAACTTGCCGGTCTTGATCGCCTCACGCGTCGGGGCCGGCGGCGGCGTCGCACGCACGGTCCGGTAGGCCGTCACGTCGTCGACCTCCCAGCCGAGCTCGAGCAGGCCCGCCACGAGCGTCTCGGTGGCGATGTCGGCCCGAGGCAGGAAGACCCGGTTGATCGGGTCGAGCACCTCGTCGTACGGCGGCCAGTCCTCGAGGAGCCCGCGCGCGGACTGCTCACCGGACGGCATCAGGTCGGCGCGCAGGCCCCACGCCGCGATGGCGGCCGCGGTCTTCTCGCCGACGGCGGCGATCTTCAGGCCGGAGAAGGCACGCGCGTCGAGGCCGTACTCGTCGAACTTCTCCCGGACCGCGCGCACCGCGTTGACGGAGGTGAAGGCGATCCACTCGTAGCGCCCCTCGACGAGGCCGCGGACGGCCTTGTCCATCTGCTGCGGGTTGCGCGGCGGCTCGACCGAGATGGTGGGGACCTCCTCGGGGACCGCGCCGTAGCCGCGCAGACGCGAGGACAGCGATCCGGCCTGCTCCTTGGTGCGCGGGACGAGCACGCGCCAGCCGAACAGCGGCTTGGTCTCGAACCACGACAGCGCGCTGCGGAGGTCCACGACGTCACCGACCACGGTGATCGCCGGCGGGGCCATCTTCGCAGCGCGTGCGTCCTTGGCGATGTTCTCGAGCGTGGAGACCACCGTCGACTGCTCGGTGGTCGTGCCGACCCGGGTCATCGAGACCGGGCAGGTCGCGGGGCGACCTGCGGCGATCAGCGCCTTGGCGGTCTCCTCGATCGAGTTGACCGCGGAGAGGAGCACAAGGGTCCGGTTGTCGGCGTACTGGCTCCAGTCCACCTTGGTCTCGCCGCAGGTGACGACGGCGACCTCGCGGTTGTTCTTGGTGGTCAGCGGGATGCCGGCGTACGCCGGGACCGCGGTGACCGACGAGACGCCGGGCACGATCTCGAAGGCGACGCCGGCCTTCACGCAGGCCTGGGCCTCCTCGGGACCGGAGGCGTAGACGAACGGGTCGCCGGCCATCAGGCGTACGACACGGCGGCCGGTCTTGGCCTGCTTGACCACGACCTTGGCGCGGGCGGCGTGGGTGAGCGGCTGGCCGTCCTGCCCGAAGCCGCCGTCGACGATCTCGGGGCCGCCGATGTTCTCGAGGGTCTCGTTGCCGTCCTCGTCCACGACGATCCTCGGCTCGGGAAGGCCGAGGCAGGAACGGACCAGGTCGGCGTGCGAGGGCACCTCGGTGATGATCACCTCGGCCGAGCGGAGCAGCTCCGCGGCACGGACGGTCAGGAGCTCGGGGTCTCCGGGGCCGCTGCCCACGAAGGAGACGTACCCGACCGGGGCCGACGGCTTGGCTGCCGTCTTGTCGGCCTGTTCCGACTCGGCGGGGCTTGTTGCAGGAGACTTCTTGGGCACGGACTTCGCCTTCGTGGTCGAGCGCTGGGTGGCTGCGGTCTTCGTCGGGGTCTTGCTCACAGTCGCCTTCTTGCTGTTCGTTTTCGGCCGTGCGGTCATGACACCTGCTCGCTGATGAGCGTGTCGGCGCCTTCGTCGAGCATCTCTGCTGCGAGGCGCTGGCCCACACCGACAGCGTCGTCGGGTGTGCCGGAGGCAGATCGGCGTACGGCGACCGCACCGTCGTACGACAGCGCGACCGCCCGCACCCACAGCTCGTCGCCGTCGTCGCCCTCGGCGATCTCGGCGAGCGCACCCACCGGGGCCGAGCATCCGGCCTCGAGTGCGTTGAGCACGGTCCGCTCAGCCGTCACGGCTGCGCGGGTGCGGTCGTCGTCCAGCGCGAGTCGCACCTGGTCGACCAGGAACTCCTCGTCGCCGCGGCACTCGACCGCGAGCGCACCCTGCCCGGGCGCGGGAAGCATCTGCAGCGGGTCCAGCACCTCGGTCACCTCGTCGAGCCGGCCGATCCTGGCCAGCCCCGCACGAGCGAGAACGACGGCGTCGAGCTCGCCCGAGGTCACCTTCTTGATCCTGGTGTCCACGTTGCCTCGGATGTCCACGATCTCCAAACCGAGGCCGAGCGCGCCGAGCTGTGCGGCCCTCCGAGGCGATCCGGTGCCGACGCGCGACCCGGCCGGCAGCTCGCCGAGAGTCAGACCGTCGCGGGCCACGACCACGTCCCGCGGGTCCTCCCGCAGGGGTACGGCGGCCAGGGCGACTCCCTCGCACGGACCGGTCGGGAGGTCCTTGAGCGAGTGGACCGCCACGTCGACCTCGCCACGCAGGAGCGCCTCACGCAGTGCGCTGACGAACACCCCCGCACCGCCCATCGAGGCCAGCGGCGCCGCGGAGACGTCCCCCTCTGTGGTGACCTCGACGAGGACGACCTCGCGCTGGAGCGCCTCGCGGAGCGCCGCGGCGACGGTCTCGCTCTGGGTCCTCGCGAGGAGCGAGGCACGGGTGCCGACCCGCAGCGGTCGGGTCTCGGCCTTGGCCTGCGCACCGGTCTGCGACATGGTCCGCTCGGTCATCACGCTCCCTCCGCCCTGGTCACGGCTTGGACAGCCTCGGAGTCGAGCGCGAACAGCTCGGCGAGGGCGGCGGCGTAGGAGATCGCCCCGGCCTCGTTCGCGAGCTCCTTGACGCGCACCGTCGGCTGGTGCAGGAGCTTGTCCGCGACCCGGCGGATCGACAGCTCGACCTCCGCCCGGATCTGCGGGTCGATGTCGGGCAGCCGCATGAGCAGCCGCTCCACCTCGGCCTCCACCACGCCGGTGGCCATCGTGCGGAGCGCGACCACGGTCGGCGTCACGTTGGCCGAGCGGCGCGCGGCGAGGAAGGCGTTGATCTCCTCGGTGACGATGTCCTTGACCGCGGCGACGTCCGAGCCGGTCTGCGTCTCGTGGAGCTCCTCGGCGAGGCGAGAGAGGCCGATCAGCGCGATGCCGGGCAGCTCGGCGACGGCCGGGTCCACGTCGTGCGGCAGCGCGAGGTCGAGCACGGCGAGCGGCTTCGTGGCGTGGTTGCGCGCCGCGGCCATCTGGCCGAGCGGGAGCACGACACCCGCGGCGCCGGTGCACGACACGAGGATGTCGGCCGCAGCGATCTCGTCGTCGATCTCCGAGAGCGCGGCCACACGACCGTCGTACTGCTCCGCGAGCCGGGCGGCGTGGGCGTCCGTGCGGTTCGCGATCACCACGTCGGCGGCGCCGAGCCGCGCGACCGTCGAGACGGCGAGGGAGGCCATGGCCCCTGCACCGACGACGACGACCCGCTTGCCCGCGACGGCACCGACGTGCTCGGTCGCACGGTCGAGCGCGGCGGTGACGAGAGAGGGTGCGGCGCGGTCGATGTCGGTCTCGGCGTGGGCCCGCTTGCCGACGCGCAGCGCCTGCTGGAAGAGCACGTTGAGACCGGGGCCGATCGTGCCGGTCTCCTGGCCGATCCGCAGCGCGTCGCGGGCCTGGCCGAGGATCTGCCCCTCGCCGACGACCATCGAGTCGAGGCCCGCGGCGACGTTGAACAGGTGGGAGACCGCGCCGTCGTCGTAGTGGACGTACAGGTGCGGGACGACGTCCTCGGGTGCCTGGCCGGCGCGCTCGCACAGCAGCCGCGAGACGGTCTCGACGCTGCCGTGGAACCGGTCGACGTCGGCGTACACCTCGATCCGGTTGCACGTCGCGAGGGCGGTCGCCTCGAGCACGTGCTCGCACTCGACGACGTCCTGGATCAGCTTGGTGACGTCCTCGGGGTCGAGCGCGAGCTGCTCGAGCACCGAGACCGGGGCGGTCCTGTGGGAGACCCCGACGACGAGAACGCTCATGCCGACTCCACCACCCTGGTCAGCTCCGCCTCGACCGCCTCGACCGGCGCGCTCATCGCCTTGCGCTGCTCGTGGTACGCCAGGATCTGGAGCTCGATGGACAGGTCGACCTTGCGTACGTCGACCCCGTCCGGGACCGACAGCACGGTCGGCGCGAAGTTCAGGATGCTCGTGACGCCCGCGGCCACGAGCCTGTCGCAGACCTCCTGCGCGGCCGGGGCGGGTGTGGCGATCACGCCGATCGCGACGTCGTGCTCCTCGACGATCGCCTCGAGCTCGCCCGTGGACCGGATCCTCATCTCGCCGACCGGCTCGCCGAACCGGGCCGGGTCGCTGTCGAGGAGGGCGACGATGCGGAAGCCGCGCGAGGTGAAGCCGGAGTAGTTCGCCAGGGCGTGGCCGAGGTTACCGATACCGACGATGACGACCGGCCAGTCCTGGGTCACGCCGATCTCACGGGCGATCTGGTACCGGAGGTACTCGACGTCGTACCCGACGCCGCGGGTGCCGTACGAGCCGAGGTAGGAGAGGTCCTTGCGGAGCTTGGCGCTGTTGACGCCGGCGGCGGTGGCGAGCTCCTCGCTGGAGCAGGTCGCGATGCCTCGCTCGGCGAGCGTGATGAGGGCACGCAGGTAGACGGGGAGACGGGCCACCGTGGCCTCGGGGATGCCCCGCTCGGGCACCCGCGTGGACGTCGTGGGCGCGGACCGGGACGCACCCCCGCCGGCACCCGCTCCCGGGGCGGTGCCGTTGCGGTTGCTACGCGCTGAGGTCACGACTCTCCTGAAGCCACCGATGCGCGGATCACCCGTCTCTCGGGGCGCGCTCGCTCGGCGGCGAGAGTCACTTTAGGAGTTTGTGAACGTGGGAACAAACTGGAGAAGCCAGACCTCTAGCACACGTGACTTGTCTCACCCGATTCGGGGGTGCGACACGTGGCCGAGGTCTAGACGAGGGCCGCCCGGAGCCGGGCCGCGTCGACCCTCCAGAAGTCGTGCTGCTCCCCGTCGACGAAGGTCACCGGGATCTGCTCGCCGAAGGACCGCATGAGCTCTTCCGAGGTCGTGATGTCGACCTCGTCGAAGCTCTCCCCGAGCTCGTCGCAGACCGCGCTGATGACCACTCGAGCGTCGTCGCACAGGTGACAGCCGGGCTTCGAGTAGAGCACCACGCGCGGCGGGGTCTCCCCCAGCTCGGTGTGCCCTGGCTCGGCCCCCGTCGGTCCGTTGCCGCCGGTCACTCGAGCAGCCCCAGGTTGCGGCGGCGCTCGGTCGCACGGAGCCGGCCCTTGGCCACCTTGCCGGTGACGGTGTGCGGCAGCTCGTCGACGACGTTGACCACGCTGGGCTGCTTGAAGCGCGCGAGCCGGTCCGCGCAGTGCTCACGGACCCGTTCGACGAGCTCCTCGGCGGACAGCGTCGAGCCCGGTGCCGGCTTCACGAAGGCCACCACCGTCTCGCCCGTGTGCTCGTCCTCGGCCCCGATGACCGCGGCCTCCTTGACCACGTCGAGCTCGGTGATCACCTCTTCCACCTCGACCGGGTAGACGTTGAACCCGGAGACGATCACCAGCTCCTTGAGGCGGTCGACGAGGAACAGGTCGCCGTCCGCGTCGAGGAAGCCGACGTCGCCGGTGGCCCACCAGCCGTCCTTCCCCGGGCCGTCGACGCCATCGGGCCAGTACCCGGAGAAGAGGTTGTCGCCCTTGATCCAGATCTCGCCCGGGTCCTCGCCCGCCGGCTCGTGCCCGGTGTCGTCGACGAGACGGATGGAGATCCCCGGAAGAGCGGCGCCGACCGAGCCCCGTTTGGGGGACGCGCTGCGCTGGGTGGAGGTCACGACAGGGGCGGCCTCGGTCAGCCCGTAGCCCTGGTGCACCGTGACGCCCGTGCGCTGCTCGAACGTCGCGACCAGCTCCGGGGCCAACGGCGCGGACCCCGAGAGCACGACCCGCACGGTCCGGAGCCGGTCGGCGAGGTCGGCGACGTCGCGCCAGTAGGCGAAGACCGGAGGCGCCACCGGAACGACGGTCACCGACTCCTTCGCGACCACCTCCAGGGTGCCCTCGGGGTCGAAGCCCTCGAGCAGCACCAGGCGGGCCTGCTGCCGCACGACCTGGCCGAGCACCGCGTTGAGGCCGTAGACGTGGAACAGCGGCAGGACCCCGAGCACCACGTCGTCGCCGGTGATCAGGGCCGGCTCGACCTCCGCGGCCTGCTCGATGTTGGCGACCAGGGCACGGTGGGTCAGCATCGCGGCCCGCGGCTTGCCCGACGTGCCGCTTGTGTAGAGCAGGACGGCGAGTGCCTCCGGGTCCTCCGGCGGTGGCACCGCGCGCCCGTCGGCCGCGAGGTCGACGTACGCGGTCTCGCCGGGGAGCGTGGGCGCAGAGGCGACCACCACGCGCGGCACGTTCGTGCGGGACCTCAGCGCCTCGTCCGCGCCGATGAGCGCGTCCTCGAGCCCGGCCACCGCCGAGCGCACGGTCGCGACGGTGCCGAGGTCCGCCACGACGATGCGCGCGCCGCAGTCGGCCATCATGCGGACCATCTCGCCGGTGGTCGAGCGCGGGTTGACCGGCACCGCGACGAGACGGGCGCGCAAAGCCCCGAAGTACGTCGCCACGAACTCGATCCGGTTCGTCAGCGCGATCATCACCCGGTAGCCGGCGACGAGGCCGAGCCCGGAGAGCCCCTGCGCGACGCGGTCGGCCTCCGAGTCGAGCTCGGCCCAGGTCATCCGCCGGCCACTGGCGGCCTCGACGAGCGCCACCTTGTCGGGGCTCTCCTGGGCCGCGCGCGCCAGCAGGTCAGCGAGGTTGGCGGCTGGTCTCACGTGGGCGAGTGTTCCACATCGGTCGGACAGGTCTCGCCGCGCCGACGCGGGGTGACCACGTCGACGCAAGGACACTAGGGTGACCGATGTGAACGCGGCGCACTCCAACAGACGGCACCGGAATCACCCCTCACGACCTGCGGATCTTCGGCGCCGCTCCGTGCTCGCCGGCGAGGCCGCGGCCTCCGCGGCCGAGGTCGAGTCGGCACTCGCCACTCCTCCGGACCCGACAGCGGCGGCGTTCTTCGACGTCGACAACACGATCATGCAGGGTGCCTCGATCTTCCACCTCGCCCGAGGTCTGCACCGGAGGAAGTTCTTCACCACCCGCGACATCCTGGGTGCCGCCTGGAAGCAGGCCTACTTCCGGGTCGTCGGCGTGGAGGACCCCGAGCACGTCGCGGAGGCACGCGCTTCGGCGCTGAACTTCATCAAGGGCCACCGCGTCGAGGACCTCGAGTCGCTCGGCGAGGAGATCTTCGAGGAGGCGATGGCGCACCGGATCTGGCCCGGCACCCGCGCTCTCGCCCAGCTGCACCTCGACCAGGGCCAGCGGGTCTGGCTCGTGACGGCCGCCCCGATCGAGATCGCCACGATCATCGCCCGGCGCCTCGGGCTCACGGGTGCGCTCGGCACGGTCTCCGAGCACGTCGACGGTGTCTACACCGGCCGGCTGGTCGGCGACATGCTCCACGGCCCGGCGAAGAGCGAGGCGATCCGCGCGCTCGCCGACCGGGAGGGTCTCGACCTGTCCCGCTGCTCGGCGTACTCCGACTCCTACAACGACCTGCCGATGCTCTCGCTGGTCGGCGACCCGTGCGTGATCAACCCGGACTCGAAGCTCCGCGACCACGCCCGCGCCAACGGCTGGCGGATCCGCGACTACCGCACCGGACGCAAGGCAGCCCGTGCCGGGTTGTTCGCCGCCGGTGTCACCGGGGCGGTCAGCGGGAGCGTCGCCGCGGGCCTCGCGATCCGGCGGAAGGTTCGCTGAGGTTTCGCCCGCTTTGTGACGGGGAACACTCTCTTCCGCTGCAACTCCGAGTTACAGGCGGGTTCACAAACAGGACCTTCGCCTCTAGCCTGGGGCATACGGGGAGCACCGGCCACAGAGCCGACGAGGGAGATCATTCGGATGTACACGCGCAGTGCCGACTTCGCGCGCGGATTCACCGCTCTGCGCCTGGCACTGGCGTCTGCCCTCTACCCCACTCCAGCTGTTGCATGCGCCGGAGTGACCCAGACCTCCCACAGCCGCCTCACCTGGCTGATGTCCGAGGCGCTCGACTACCAGCAGCCCGCCACCAGCCTCGAGCCCGAGGGCGGCCCCGACTCCGACCTGGCCTGCTCGTCGGAGGCTGACCAGGCCGAGGCCTCGCGGCTCATCGCACTCGTCGAGCTCGCCCGAGGCGGCGACTCCGAGGCGTTCGGGATGCTCTACGACCACTACAACGCCTCGGTCTACCGCTTCATCTACTACCGGGTGGGCTCGGTCGCGCTCGCCGAGGACCTCACGTCCGAGACCTTCTTCCGCGCGCTGCGGAGCATGAGCTCGTTCAAGTGGCAGGGCAAGGACTTCGGCGCCTGGCTGATGACCATCGCCCGCAACCTCACGGCCGACCACTACAAGGCCGGACGCACCCGCCTCGAGTTCGCCACCGAGGACATGGGCGCCCACGACTCCGCCACGGACGGCCCCGAGAACGCCGTCCTCGCCTCGCTCACCAACGAGGCGCTCCTCCAGGCGCTCGGCGAGCTGCCCACAGAGCAGCAGGAGTGCCTGATCATGCGGTTCCTCCAGGGGCTTTCGATCGCGGAGACCGCCAAGGTGCTCGGACGCAGCGACGGCGCCGTCAAGCAGCTCCAGCTGCGCGGCGTACGCAACCTCGCGAAGCTACTGCCGGAGGGCTTCCGGTGACCTGGGCCACTGTCGCGGTCGGGATTTGCCCGCCATGTCAAGGGTGTGCTTCGTCACGCCCCGTAACCTTGCGCTCCGATAGGTCGTTAGACGTCGTGACAGGCCACCTCGGCCACCGACACGACCCCAGGACAGGACCAGCCCGATGACCTCCTTGTTCCAGGCGCGACGACGCGCCGAGGAGTTCGCCGCCGTCGTCGACGGCAGCGCGGACAACCGCACTCAGCGGCACGAGGAGTTCACGACGCTGCTCGGCCTGGTGGCGTCCCTGCGCGACCAGGCCGCGGCCGAGCCGCGTGCAGAGTTCGCCGCCGACCTGCGCAGCAGGCTGATGCTCGAGGCCGAGACCGCACTCAAGCCCGAGACCGCCACTCTCCGCCTCCCCGCCCGTCAGCGTGGTCGCCGCGAGCGCCGGCTCGTCGCCGCAGCCTCGGCGTTCG
This sequence comes from uncultured Actinomycetota bacterium, assembly GCA_963701425.1. Lineage (GTDB taxonomy): Bacteria > Actinomycetota > Actinomycetes > Propionibacteriales > Nocardioidaceae > Nocardioides_C. The sequence goes on from CAVPAG010000013.1 coordinate 69,519, forward strand.
TCCTCATCGGCGGTACGACGACCATGGCCGCGGCGGCGCAGAGCGCGCTGCCCGGTGACGCGCTCTACCCGATCAAGCGGGGCCTCGAGCGGGCCGAGGTGGGGCTGAGCATGAGCAGCGCCGGCAAGGGCAAGGACCTGCTCAGCCAGGCATCCGACCGCCTCGTGGAGGTCGAGGGTCTCCTCGGCGCCGACACGATCGGAAGCGGCCCGCAGGTCCCCGAGACGCTCGCCGAGTTCTCCGCCTCCGCCGGCGAGGGTGCGGCACTGCTCTTCGAGTCCTTCCGTGAGACCGGCGACCCCGACTCGATCGTCGCCGTCCGCAGCTTCACCACCGAGGGCATCGCGACCCTCGAGTCGCTCGCCGGCACCGTCCCGGCCGAGGCACAGGGCGACCTGACCGCCGCGGCGATCCTGCTCCGCGACATCGACAGCGAGGCAGCTGCCCTGTGCGGTAGCTGCGCGGCTGAGCTCCCCGTGGTCGAGGTGCCCGGCATCTTCCTCGCCCACGCCGAGGTCGACCGCGCGCTCGCTCTCGCCGCGGGTCGCGAGCTGGACAACGACCACCCCGTCGTGGTCGACAAGGACACCGTCCGCGCCGCGGGTGGTGACGAGACCACCACGCCGTCCGCTCCGGCCGCCCCGACCGACGCCCCGACGGCGCCCGCCGACCCCACGCCGACGACGCTGCCGTCGCCCGGCTGGGACCCGAGCGCGTGGCCGACGCTGCTCCCGGGTGTCGAGGGCGGCTCCTCCACCAGCAAGAAGACCGACGAGAAGAGCCTCGCCGAGCAGCTCGCCCAGGACATCGACGAGGGCCTCGACGGCGTCGTCGCGACGCTGCTCCCCGAGACCGACGCGAACTGACGCTCCCCGTCAACGACCGGCGCGGCACAGCCGAGTCGACACGGCCACCAGCGCAGGCCGGCGGGCGACTCAGTGGAAGACGGACCGCCGCTGCATGAGCAGTGAGTACAGCGTCTGCTGGATGGTCTCGCGCACCTGGTCGGTCACGTTGAAGACCAGCATCGGGTCGTCCGCCGCGCCGTCGTCGTAGGAGTCGGTGCGGATCGGCTCGCCGAACTCGATCAGCCACTTCGACGGGAGCGGCACGAGGCCCAGCGGCCCGAGCAACGGGAAGAACGGCGTGATCGGGATGTAGGGCACACCCAGGAGCCTCGCCAGCGAGGGGAGGTTGCCGACGAGCGGGTAGATCTCCTCGGCACCCACCACCGAGCACGGGATGATCGGCACCCCGGTGCGCAGCGCCGCCGAGACGAAGCCACCACGGCCGAAACGCTGGAGCTTGTAGCGGTCGGAGTACGGCTTGCCGATGCCCTTGAAACCCTCAGGCCAGACACCGACGAGCTCGCCGCCACGGAGCATCCGCTCGGCGTCGTCGTTGCAGGCCAGGGTGGCGCCGGCCTTGCGGGCGATCTCACCGACGATGGGAAGCCGGAAGACGAGGTCGGCGCCGAGTGGGCGGAGGTGGCGACCGGTGTGGTCGTGGATGCTCACGCCGGTGATGAGGCCGTCGACGGGGATCGTTCCGGAGTGGTTCGAGACCACGAGGGCGCCACCCTCGGTCGGGATGTTGTCGGCCCCACGGACCTCGACCCGGAACCACTTGTCGGCGATCGGACGGATGGCCGCGTAGAAGAACCGCTCCGTGATCTCGCGGTCGAAGCCGTACTCGTCGACGGTGTAGTCGCCGGTGACCCGCCGCCGGAGGAACGCGAGGAACTCTGCGAGCTTGGGCTCCCACTCGTCGCCGAAGATCTCCTTCGAGGCGGTCGAGAAGGCGTGCATCCAGTCGCTGACCGGGATGCCGCCGTCCGGCGCCCGGTCCTCGGTCGTCGTGCTCGACGTGCGCTCGCGAGTCGGCTCCTCCGGGGGAGCGAACGTCCCCTCCTCCGGCGTACTCGGCTCGGGTCGGGGCGGAGCGGCAGCCCGGGGCGCCTTCTCCCGAGGAGCGGGACGCTCGGCCGCAGCCGGCTCGACGGGCTCGACAGGCTTGGCCGGCTTGGCGCCGGGCGGCTTCTTCACCGCGGGCTTGGCCTTCTTGCCGGCACCGGCGAGGTTGCGGGCAGAGGCCGACGGCTTGGCGCTCCCGGAGCCACGGCCCGGACGCCCACGGGTGCCGAGGGGGATGATCTCTGCGTCAGCCACGACCGACTCCCAACGCCTGGGTCACGATGTCTTCGACCGCCGCCACGCGGTTCGCGGAGATGACCCCTGGGCCGAGCGCGTCACGTAGGGACTCGAACGCCGAGGTGGTGGTGTGCTCGGGCTCGAACCCGAGGACCTCACGCATCCGGGTCGTGTCGACGCCGCGTCCGTAGGTCAGGTACGCCATCTGCTCGGGCGAGAAGTCGGCGACCCGGGACTGACGCACGAAGGACCCGACCTGGCTGGCGGCGAACGACGGCAGCGGGATCGATGGCTTGCCGAGGCGCCGCAGCGCCTGGGACAGCATGAGGATGCCGTCGCCGGCGACGTTGAACGTGCCGTGCACCCCGTCGGTCGCGGCGTGCCTCAGGGCGTGCAGCAGGTCGTCCTCGTGCAGGAACTGCAGCCGCGCGTCGAACCCGAGGACGGTGGGTACGACGGGCAGCCGGAAGTACTGCGACATGGGCGAGCTGACGGTGGGGCCGATCGTGTTGGCCGCCCGCAGCATCGTGACCTCGATGTCGGGACGACGCCGCGCGAAGCCCCGGACGTACCCCTCGACCTCTACGACGTCCTTCGCGAAGCCGGACCGGGGCATGCGCTTGGGCGCCATGTCCTCGGTGAACATGGCGGGGTCGCGCGGCGAGGAGCCGTAGACCGCGGTCGACGACCGCACCACGAGCCGCTTCAGGCTGGGGGCCTTCTGGCAGGCGGCGAGGAGCTGCATCGTCCCGATGACGTTGAGCTCCTTCATCGACGTACGCCCGCCGGCCGTGCCTGGCGTCGCGATGACGCTCATGTGCACGACCGTGTCGACGTCCTCGCCGGCGATGACCTTCGCGATGACCGGGTTGCGGATGTCGGCGCGCACGAAGCGCACGTCGCCCATGTCCCCACGCGGGGGAACCACGTCGACGCCGATCACCCGCTCGACGGCGGGGTCGGCTGACAGAAGGCGCGCGAATCGGCCACCGAGGTCTCCTGAGACCCCCGTGACCAGAACGATGCGGCCCATCAGTCGCCCACCTGCGTCACCCGATGCGAATGCGGCTTACTTGCCCTGACGACGACGCTGGATACGCGTCTTCTTGAGCAGCTTGCGGTGCTTCTTCTTCGCCATACGCTTCCGGCGCTTCTTGATGACAGAACCCACTGTGGACCTTTCGAGCCTCGAGTCGATCGCGCAGGCACATGCGCCGGCGCGACACCAAGGGCCCAGCCTACTTGCAGCCTGCGCGGCGCCGGAAATCGGTGGGCATCTGCCCGTCCTTCGGACAGTGCAACGCCGCAATATCGCCCTCACCGGGAGCAGCGGGACAAAGCGCGCCTATTGCTCATCCGGGTGGCCGGGTGTACCAAATGTTTTAACCGGTCAAGCCGGACAGAAAGTGCGGAGTGTCTCCTTGACATCTTTCTTCCCAGTTTGCTCACAAGTCACAGGTTTACGGGCATACTGGGGAGCGGTTCGTATCTCCGTACAAGGCAGTTTTGCTCACGACAGGTTTATGTCGCGGCTCACATAGGGAAACTGTTCAAGAAGTAACAGCTACCAAGCTTTTCGTGGCCGAAGCCGAATCCCCGCCCAAAGCGGGAGGGCTCGGGCCACGCTCATGAGGCCTTGGGAGGGGCCTTAGCGATGAACACACGAGGCTCTGGCGTCCTGCGCCCACATCCGGTCACCCGGACCACGATCCGACTCGTCCTCGCGGCGCTGACGGCCTCCCTGGTCGCCCTCGGCCTCTCGGGAACGGTTGCCGCTCCGGCCGGCGCCCTCCAGGTGCAGGCTGCCACCAGCACCGCAACGGCAAGCGCCGCGGAGACCTACGAGGCCCGCGTGCAGCGCATCGTGAACCTCCGCCGCGCCAGCCACGGCCTCCCCCGGCTCCGCCTCGCCGCCTGCGCAGACGGCACCGCCGAGAACTGGAGCCGCTACCTCGCCGCGAACAACCAGTTCTTCCACCAGTCGATGACCAGCGTCCTGAACGCATGCGGTGCGCAGTACGCCGGCGAGACGCTCGGCCGCGGCTCGATGAGCCCACGCAAGCTGGTCCGGATGTGGATGAACTCCCCCGGCCACCGCGCGGTCCTGCTCAGCTCGAAGTCGCGCCGGATCGGCATCGGCGCCACCCCTGACGCCTACGGCCGCTGGGTCGTCGCCGCGAACTTCATCCGCTTCTGACCCGACCGAGGCAGTCCCGCCGCCCGGCGTACCCCTGCCTGTCGACCACCTGCCGGTCACGTTCGCGCTCGCATACGACGAAGGTGGCGGCCCCTGGAGGGCCGCCACCTTCGTCGTCTTCTGCTCTGTGCGCGAGCTCAGCCGGTCTGGAAGAAGCTCCTGCGCAGGTACTCGTTGACTGCGTCCTCGGGCACCCGGAACGAGCGCCCCACACGCACGGCCGGCAGCTCGCCGGAGTGCACCAGGCGGTACACCGTCATCTTGGAAACGCGCATGACCGTGGCTACTTCGGCAACGGTCAGGAACTTCACCTCGGAGATGTCTCCGGAGTTGTTTGTGGCCATCATGCACCGCACTTTCACAGCACACCACGTCTCCGGCTTCCCCACCGGAGACTGAACGTATGTGCTCAGGTGAGAATAGAGCCTAGAGTGACCCCTGGGAAAGGGGTGACTTTTCGGGCACTTTTTACCCATACCCCCGCGTGTCGGTGCGAACACGCCGCCAAATCGCTGCTACTTCGTCACCAGGGTTGGTGATCGAGGCCGTTGAGCGGGAAGGTCGCCTCGCGGGTGGCGTGGATCGCCCGGTCCAGCCAGGTCGCGGGGTCGTAGCCACCCGACCAGTCGCGGTAGGCCGGCATCCGTCCGTCGGTGAGGCGGAACGGTGCCACGCGTCCCAGGAGGGTCTGCACGTGGTCGCGCCAGCCCTCGGGCGTGGGGGTGTGCGGGTCGAGCGGCATCCCGCCGACGATCGCGAGCAGGTGCGACCACGCCCGGGGTACGACGTCGACGATCGCGTAGCCGCCGCCCCCGGTGACCACCCACTTGCCGTCGCAGACCTCGTGCGCGAGGTCGTGGAGCGCCAGGTAGGTCTCGCGCTGCCCGTCGACGGTGAGCATGAGGTGGGCGAGCGGGTCCTCGATGTGCGAGTCGCAGCCGTGCTGCGTGACGAGTACGTCGGGCGCGAACTCTCGCAGCAGGGGCGGGACGACCGCATGGAACGCCCGCAGCCAGCCGGCGTCGGCCGTGCCCGGGGGAAGCGCGACGTTCACCGCGCTGCCCGGCGCGTTGGGCCCACCGGTGTCCTGGGGGAAGCCGGTGCCCGGGAAGAGCATCTGGCCGGTCTCGTGGAGGCTGATCGTGAGCACCCGCGGGTCGTCCCAGAACACCCGCTCGACCCCGTCGCCGTGGTGGACGTCCACGTCGACGTACGCGACCCGCTCGGCGCCGTTGTCGAGCAGCCACCGGATCGCGACGGCGACGTCGTTGTAGATGCAGAAGCCGCTCGACCTGCCCGGCATCGCGTGGTGCAGGCCGCCGGTGATGTTCGCCGCGTGGAGCACCTCACCGGTCCACACCTGGCGGGCCGCCTCGACCGAGGCCCCGACGATGTGGGCAGCCGCGCCGTGCATGCCCTCGAAGGTCGGGTTGTCCTCCGAGCCGAGCCCGTGCGTCTCGTCGACGTTGTAGGGGTCGCGGCTCATCTTCTGCACGGCCTCGATCAGGTCGCCGGTGTGGACGGTGGCGATCAGGTCGTCCGGGGCGATCGGCGCGGCTACCTGGTGGAGGCCGGCGCCCGCAGTGGAGCCGGGAGCCGCGAGCACGCCGAGCTCGTCGGCGAGCCGCATGGTGAGGTCCACCCGGAGCGGGGACATCGGGTGGGTGGGGCCGAAGTCGTAGTCGGTGAGCGTCTTGTCGAACACCACGCACGCACGGCCTGCCATACGGCCACGCTACTACCCCGCCCCTCGCGGCGTAGGTCAGTCGTCAGTCCTTGGGCCGACTGCGGGAGACGCGGATGTAGTTGGCGACCACGACGATCACCCCGCCCCACAGGAAGACGGCTCCGATGAGAAGCATGATGATCGCGTCGGTGTCCATCGTCGTCACTCCTTGACCATGTCGAGCTGGTGCGGGACGCGGCTGTTCAGCGAGAGCGCGAGTGCCAGGAGCCCGGTCAGCAGGACCCCACCGCCACCGATGAAGAGCAGGCCGCTCGTCGGGTAGCCCGAGTAGTTGTCGTCGAACTCGTCGAGGAGGCTGGTGACCACGACCAGCGTCAGCAGGACCGGGGTGATGAACTTCATCGACACCGTCCACCACGGACCCATCTTGATGTACGAGATGTCGTTGAGGTGATCGCGCTGCTCGGTCAGGGTCCGGGCGATCCAGGCCACCAGCAGCACCTCGGCCAGGCCGGCGACCACGAGGCCGTAGGCGTTGACGAAGTGGTCGACGGTGTCGAGGTAGAACAGGCCGCCCTCGGTGACGTAGAGGATGCTGATCAGAGCCGCCACGCCGCAGATCCAGTTGACCGCCGCGGTGCGTCCGAGGTCGAACTTCTCACGGACGGCCGCCACGACGCACTCGAGGATCGAGACCATCGAGGTGATACCGGCGAAGAAGAGCGAGACGAAGAAGATCACGCCGAAAAGCGACTGGAACGCGGGCAGGCTGCTGATGATCTGCGGGAAGACGATGAAGGCGAGACCCACGCCGCCCGTGCCGGCAACCTCCGTGACCTCTGCATTCTGGGTGAGGGCGAGGAAGCCGAGCGCGGCGAAGACGCCGATCGCGGCCATGAACTCGAAGCCCGCGTTGGAGAGACCCACGATGAGGCCGCTGTTCGAGAGATCGGTCTTGCGGGGCAGGTAGCTCGAGTAGGCGATCATGATCGAGAAGGCCACACTGAGGGAGAAGAAGACCTGGCCGTAGGCCGCCGACCAGACCGAGAAGTCGGTGAGCGCCCCGAAGTCGGGCGTGAAGAGCACGTTGAGGCCGTCGGCCGCGCCGTCGAGGGTGATCGCCCGGATCACGATGATGATGAGCAGCACGATCAGCGTCGGCATCATGATCCGCGACGCCATCTCGATGCCCTTGCTGACACCGCGCCACATGAGGAAGTAGACGATCGCCCAGGCGATCGCGACGGCCAGCAGCACCTTCAGCTGGGGGCTGCCGATCTCCCAGAAGCCCGACGGGTCCGCATCGGCGGAGGTGCCGAGGTACTCGGCGATGAAGAAGGCACCGGTGTCCTCGCCCCACTCCTCGCCGAAGGAGTACCAGATGTAGGAGAGGCACCAGCCGAGGATGACCACGTAGTAGGTGGCGATCATGAAGGAGATCGCAGCCATCCACCAGCCGAGCCACTCCCACTTCTCCGAGATCAGGTGGAAGGTCGCGGGAGCACCGTGGCGGTACTTGTGACCGAGGCTGTACTCCAGGATCAGGATCGGGAGACCCGCGGTGGCCAGCGCCACGAAGTAGGGGATGAGGAAGGCGCCGCCACCGTTCTCGTAGACCACATAGGGGTAGCGCCAGATGTTCCCGAGACCGATGGCCGATCCCATCGCAGCGAGGATGAACCCGAGCTTCGTTCCCCACTGGTCGCGGACCGGGGCACCCTGACCGACGTCGCTCATCTGAACCCTCCGGGAGATCGTCCTGCACGGGGTTGTGATTCGCAGGGTAGCGACCTGGACCCGTACCCGTCGATGGCTGACTTTTCAAGGTTTTTCGGGGCTACGGATTCAGTGGACAGCTCCGCCACCGCACGTAGCATTAGCACCGTGAAAACTCGTATTCGACACTGGATCCGTGGCGAGCGCTCCGAACTGGCCTCGTCCCGCACCGCCCCCGTGCACAACCCGGCCACCGGCGAGGTCACCGGCGAGGTGCTGCTCGCCACCTCCGACGACGTCGCCGCCGCCGTGGCGAGCGCCCGCGAGGCCGCGCTGGAGTGGCGCGAGTCCTCGCTGTCGCGACGGTCGGCCGTGCTCTTCGCCTTCCGCGAGCTGCTGCACGAGCGGTCTGACGACCTCGCCGCGATCGTGACCGCCGAGCACGGCAAGGTCCTCTCGGACGCCGCCGGGGAGGTGGCCCGCGGGCTCGAGAACGTCGAGTTCGCGACCGGTGTGCCCGCACTGCTCAAGGGCGGCTACTCGGAGCAGGTCTCGACGGGGGTCGACGTGTACTCCCTGCGGCAGCCTCTCGGGGTCGTCGCCGGCATCACGCCGTTCAACTTCCCGGTCATGGTGCCGCTGTGGATGTGCGCGAACGCCATCGCGGCCGGCAACGCCTTCGTGCTCAAGCCGAGCGAGAAGGACCCGTCCGCCTCGCTCCTCCTCGCCGAGCTGTGGCAGCAGGCGGGACTCCCCGACGGGGTCTTCACCGTTCTCCAGGGCGACCGGGAGGCGGTCGACGGGCTGCTCACCCACCCGGACGTGGCCGCGGTGAGCTTCGTGGGCTCCACCCCGGTCGCCCGGCACATCTACGAGACCGGCACCGCGAACGGCAAGCGGGTCCAGGCCCTCGGCGGCGCGAAGAACCACATGGTGGTGCTGCCCGACGCGGAGGTGGACCTCGCCGCGGACGCCGCGGTCTCAGCGGCCTACGGCGCCGCCGGTGAGCGGTGCATGGCGATCTCGGTCGTCGTCGCGGTGGGCTCGGTGGCCGACCCGCTCGTCGACGCGATCGCCGCGCGCCTGCCGAAGCTCACCGTCGGCGACGGCGCCGAGCCCGGGACCGACATGGGGCCCCTCATCACGGCCGAGCACCGCGACCGGGTCGCCTCCTACGTCGGTGCGGGCGCCGAGGCCGGTGCCACGGTCGTCGTCGACGGTCGAGAGGCCGAGCTGCCCTCGAAGGGGTTCTTCCTCGGCACGACCCTGCTCGACGACGTGACCCCGGACATGAGCGTGTACACCGACGAGATCTTCGGCCCGGTGCTCTGCGTCGTCCGCGCATCGACGTACGACGAGGCGCTGGCGGTGGTCAACGCCAACCCGTACGCCAACGGGACGGCGATCTTCACCCGGGACGGCGGAGCCGCGCGGCGCTACCAGCACGACGTCGAGGTGGGCATGGTCGGCATCAACGTGCCGATCCCGGTCCCCGTCGCGTCGTACTCGTTCGGAGGGTGGAAGGCGTCGCTGTTCGGCGACAGCCACATGTACGGCCAGGAGGGGCTCGACTTCTACACCCGGGCGAAGGTGGTCACCTCGCGCTGGCCGGACCCGGCGACGTCGGAGGTCGACCTCGGGTTCCCGCGGACGCGCTAGCCCGTCCCGGCCTCCCCCGCTTTCCCAAGGTCCCTTGGGAAAGCACCCCCGAGAGCCCGGGGTCAGGAGCCTTCGGCGAGAGCGCGGGAGCGGTCGCGTGCCGCCTCGAGCGCGGTGAGGAAGGCTGCGCGCACCTTGTGGTCCTCCAGCTCGCGGATCGCCGCGGCCGTCGTACCCGCCGGTGACGTGACCTGCTCGCGCAGCACGGTCGGGTGCTCGCCGGTCTCGCGGAGCAGCTTCGCGGAGCCCACCATCGTCTGCACCACGAGCTCGTACGCCGTGGCCCGCGGGAGCCCGAGGTGTACGCCGGCCTCGATCATCGCCTCGACCACGAAGAAGATGTACGCCGGACCGGAGCCGGAGATCGCGGTGACGGCGTCCTGCTGTCGTTCGGGGACCCGGATCACCTTGCCGACCGAGGCCACCAGCGACTCGGCCTCGACGAGGTGCTCCTCGTCGCAGTGGGAGCCACGCGAGATCGCGGCCATCCCCTCGTCGACCAGGGCCGGCGTGTTGGGCATGACCCGGACCACGGCTACGCCGTCGGGCAGGCGGGCCTCGAGGAACGCGGTGGTGATGCCGGCGGCGAGGGAGACGACGAGCTGCCCGGGTCGCACGTGGGGAGCGATCTCCTTGAGCGCGTCCGCCATGTCCTGCGGCTTCACGACGAGGACGACGGTGTCGGCCTTCTCCGCGGCCTCGGCGTTGCCCACGACGGTGACGCCGTAGCGCTCCTCGAGCTCGGCGGCCCGCTCGGGGCGCTTCTCGCCGACCATGAGGTCGTCGACCCGGCGACCGGCCCGGATCAGGCCGGACAGCAGGGTCTCACCCATGACACCGGCGCCGATGATGGCGACCTGCGGCATCAGCGGACCTCCTTACTTCTTCGAGACCAACGACCTCAGGAACAGTGCCAGGTTGGTGGGACGCTCGGCCATCCGTCTCATGAGGTAGCCGTACCACTCGTCCCCGTAGGGCAGGTAGACGCGGACCTTCTCCCCCGCCTCGGCGAGCCGCTGCTGCTCGTCGGGCCGGATGCCGAACAGCATCTGGAACTCGTAGGAGCCCTGGGTGCGGTCGTAGCGGGTGGCCAGCGCAGCGGCGATGTCGATCAGGCGCGGGTCGTGGGTCGCGAGCATCGGGTAGCCCTGACCGCTCATGAGGACCTTCATGCAGCGCACGTAGGACTTGTCGACGTCGGCGCGGTCCTGGAAGGCCACGGACTCGGGCTCCTTGTAGGCGCCCTTGCACAGCCGGACCCGCGAGCCTTCGTAGGCGAGGTCGCGGCAGTCGGCCTCGGTGCGGTGCAGGTAGGCCTGCAGCACGGCACCGGTCTCGGGGAAGTCCTTGCGCAGCTCCCGGAGGATGCCCAGGGTCGAGTCGGTGGTGGTGTGGTCCTCCATGTCGAGGGTGACCGTCGTACCTGCGTTGCGGGCGGCGTGGCAGATCGTGCGGGCGTTCTCGAGCGCGAGCTTCTCGCCGTCGCCGGGCAGCGCCTGGCCGATCGCCGACAGCTTCACCGAGACCTCGGCGTTCCGGGCGAGGTTGTGCTCGCTGAGCGCCGCGAGGAGCTCGAGGTAGGCGTTGACCGTGTGGTCGGCCTGGTCGCGGTCGAGGGTGTCCTCGCCGAGGAAGTCCAAGGTCACGTGGAGCCCGCTGTCGATCAGCGCCCGCGTCGCGTCGACGGCGGACTCGGTGCTCTCGCCGGGGACGTAGCGGTTCACGATGCTGCTCGACACCGGCATCGAGCTGACCAGGTTCTTCACTGTCGTGCTGCGCGCGAGCAACAGCAACGGCTGCCGTAACACTGAATGCCTCCCGTCGTAGCCCTCCGCGTCGGTGCGGCACGGGCAGTCCCAGGCTACGCGGTGCGTCGCCGCAACGTGGCAGCCCCCAGAGCGAGCGCGGCGACGGTGAAGCCCGCGACGACGGCCAGGTCGCCCCAGACGCTGGAGTCCACTCCTCCGAAGGCGTCGGAGGTCGTCGTGGACACGGTGGTCATCGCGTCGACGGCGTAGGAGAGCGGCAGCAGGTCGGAGATCCACGACAGCACCGGAGGCATCTCGTCACGGGCGATGAACAGCCCGCACAGGAGGATCTGCGGGATCACGATCGCGGGCATGAACTGGACGGCCTGGAACTCCGTGCGCGCGAACGCCGAGACGAACAGTCCGAGCGCGGTGCCGAGGATCGCGTCGGCCACGGCGACCACGGTCAGCATCCACACCGGTCCCGCCACGTCGAGTCCGAGGACCCAGACGCAGAGGAGTACGGCGACCGCCGACTGCACCACGGCGACCAACCCGAACGCGATCGCGTAGCCCCCGAGGAAGTCGAGCTTCCCGGTCGGCATGGCGAGCAGCCGTTCGAGGGTCCCCGAGGACCGCTCGCGCAGCGTGGTGACCGAGGTGACGAGGAACATCACGATGAACGGGATCAGCGCGAGCAGCGGCGGGCCGAGGTTGTCGAAGCCGAAGCCGCGCTCGTCGAACATCCACCACAGCAGGGTCAGCACGACTGCCGGGAGCACCATGAGCATCGCCACCGTGCGGTGGTCGTGGCGCAGCTGGGTGAGGACCCGCGTCGCCATCGCCATCGTGATGCGCGGGCTCATGGCGCGGCCTCGTCGACCAGGGAGAGGAAGGCGTGCTCGATGCTGCGCTCTCCGGTGCTCCGGAGCAGGCCGTCGGGGGTGTCGTCGGCCAGGATCCGGCCGCTGCGCATGAGCAGAAGTCGGTCGCAGCGCTCGGCCTCGTCCATGACGTGGCTGGAGACGAGCACCGCGGCGCCCTCGTCGGCGAGCCGGTGGAACAGCTGCCACAGGTCGCGGCGGAGCACGGGGTCGAGCCCGACCGTGGGCTCGTCGAGGACCAGGAAGTCCGGGCTGCCCAGGAGGGCCACGGCCAGCGAGACCCGCGAACGCTGCCCGCCGGAGAGCCGGTTCGCGAGCCTGTCGCGTTCGTCGTCGAGGTCGACGGCGTCGATGCAGCGGTCCACCTCGCCACCGTCGAGGCCGAGCACACGGGCGAAGAAGCGGAGGTTCTCCTCGACGGTGAGGTCGTCGTACACGCTGGGCGCCTGTGTCACGTAGCCGATCCGGTGTCGCAGGGACGCGTCGCCCGCGGGTCGGCCGGCGACCGTGATCGTGCCGGACTCGACGATCTGCACGCCGACCACGGAACGCATCAGGCTCGTCTTGCCGCACCCCGAAGGTCCGAGCAGGCCGACGACCTGGCCGTACGGCATCGTGAAGGACACCCCGTCCACCGCACGGACCCCGCCACGCACGACGTGCAGGTCGGCGACCTCGATGGCCGGCTGCTCCCCCACGGCGCTCACCGTTGCGCGCTCGAACGCCCGAGCTCGGGAGCGGCGAAGTGGAGCCGGACGAAGGCGAGCGACTCCATCAGGTCCAGCTCGCGGACCTCGCGGGTGCCTGACCGGCGGGTGTTGATCTCGACGACGATGTGGCCGCGGAACTCCTGCTCGGCAAGGTGCTCGAGGAGCTCAGCGCACGGCTGGTCGCCCCGGCCGGGCACGAGGTGCTCGTCCTTGGCGGAGCGGGTGCCGTCGGTCATGTGGATGTGGCGCAGCCGGTCGCCGAGGGAGCGGGCCATCTCGACGGGGTCGGACCTCGACGTGGCGGAGTGCGACAGGTCGATCGTGGCGTTCGCGTAGTCGTGGTGCGAGGGGTCCCAGTGAGGGACGTAGACCTGCATCTCGCGTTTCGAGGCCCGCCACGGGTACATGTTCTCCACCGCGAAGGCGATCCCGGTGCGCTCCTCGAGCTCGGCGATCCCCTCGACGAAGTTGCGGGCGTAGTCCCGCTGCCACCGGAACGGCGGGTGCACGACGACCACGTCGGCGCCGACCTCGTGCGCCATCTCGGCGCTGCGCTCGAGCTTCCCCCACGGCTCGGTCCCCCAGACGCGCTGGGTGATCAGCAGGCATGGTGCATGCACGGCGCAGATCGGGATCTCGTGGTACTCCGAGAGGTGCTTGACCGCCTTGACGTCCTGGCTGACCGGGTCGATCCCGACCATCACCTCGACCGCGTCGTAGCCGAGGCGGCTGCCCAGGGCGAACCCGTTCGCGGTCGACTCGGGGTAGACGGAGGCGGTCGAGAGGGCGACCAGCGGGCCGTCACGGTCGTCGATGGACTCCACTTTCCCGACGAGGGAGGACGGGGAGGTCATGTCGGACGTCGCACCGGATGTCGTCCCGGGTGCCGCATCTGCCACGTCGCTCACCTCCTCAGGGTATGCGGGTCGAGTTCACCCGAGAACGCTGATCTGGTCGAGGCGCTCGAGGATCACGCCCTCGCGCAGCGCCCAGGGGCAGATCTCCAGCTCGTCGAGCTCGAAGATGCCCATCACGGCGTCGGCCACGAGCGCACCCGCGAGCAGCTGGTGCGACCGGTTGGCCGAGACCCCGGGCAGCTCCGCCTTCTCCGCGTTGGTCATCGCGACGAGCTCGGGCAGCTTCTCGGAGAGCACGTCGGCGGGAAGCACTCGACGTACCAGCATGCCCTCGCCCGAGGGCGCGGCGCCGCACACCCTCGCGAGCGAGCGGAACGTCTTGGAGGTGCCCACCGCGTGGTCCGGGGCGCCGCCGCGCAGCAGGGCGCCCGCGTCATGGGCGATCTCCGCCCGGATCCGGCGCCGAAGCTCGCGGACGGTCTCGAGCGACGGCGGGTCCTCCCGCAGCCACTCACGCGTCACGCGACCGGCCCCGAGCGGCAGCGACTGCGCGATGACCGGGGCCTCGTCGGCGCCCGCGGCGATCTCGAGCGAGCCGCCGCCGATGTCGAAGACCGCGAGCCGTCCCGAGGACCAGCCGAACCACCGGCGTACGGCGAGGAACGTCAGCCGGGCCTCGTCCTCGCCGGACAGGACGCCGATCTCGACGCCGGTCACGTCGTGGACGTGCTTCAGGACCTCGTCGGTGTTGCCCGCGTCGCGGACCGCGGAGGTCGCGAAGCCGAGGATCTCCTCGCAGCCCTTGTCCTCGGCGACCACCAGCGCCTCGGAGACGAACCCGGTCAGCGCTTCGACGCCCTGCTCCGTGACCGCGCCGTGCTCGTCGAGGTGCTCGGCCAGCCGCAGCGGCTCCTTGTACGAGAACGCGGGCATGGGCGCGGCCCCACCGTGCGCGTCGACGACGAGCAGGTGCCCGGTGTTGGATCCGATGTCGAGAACTCCGAGTCGCATAGCGGCTCCCAGCCTCCCACACAGCACGTAGGGTTGCTCCGTGCCTGAGGTAGATCTGGTTTTCCCCCGTGCCTGGGTCGAGTTCGCGGACCCCGCCGACGAGACCCAGGTCTTCCGCTGCGACCTGACCTGGCTGACGTCCAACTGGATGTGCATCTTCGGCCAGGGGTGCAAGGGCATCTACGCCGAGCGTCCGCTCGACGGCTGCTGCACCCTCGGCGCGCACTTCTCCGACAAGGACGACGAGAAGCGCGTGAAGTCCTTCGTGAAGATGCTCGAGCCCGAGCACTGGCAGTTCCACCCCGACAACCGCGGAGGCGGCCGGAAGAACGGGTGGATCGAGACCGACGAGGACGGCGACCGCAAGACCGCCGTGCACGAGGGGGCCTGCATCTTCCTCAACCGTCCCGGGTTCGAGGGCGGTGAGGGCTGCGCGCTCCACGGCCTCGCGCTCCGCCTGGAGCGGCACCCGCTCGAGACGAAGCCCGACGTGTGCTGGCAGCTGCCGATCCGGCGCACCTTCCGCGACGTCGAGCTTCCCGACGGTACGTCGTACACCGAGGTGAGCATCGGCGAGTACGACCGTCGCGGCTGGGGCCCGGGCGGGCACGACCTGGACTGGTACTGCAGCGGCAACACCGAGGCCCACGTCGGCGCGGAGCCCGTGTACCTCTCCAACGGACCCGAGCTCGTCGAGCTGATGGGCCGCAAGGCGTACGACGAGCTGGTCCGGCTGTGCGAGGCGCACCTGCGCTCGCGCTCCGCCCTGGCCATCCACCCCGCCGACCCTCGCTAGGTCTCGCGCCCATGGACCGGCCGCCTCGCCGCTTGACGCGCCTCCCTGAGAAGCAGTCGCCGGACCTCGCCGAGCTGCACCGCCTGCTCGACGACACCTACCTCGGGCACGTGGCCTTCCGCGACGGCGAGGAGATGTCGGTCGTGCCGACGGCCGTCGTCAGGGTCGACGACTCGCTCGTGTGGCACGGCTCGACCGGCTCAGGATGGATGCGCTCGCTCGCCGAAGGGTCGCCGGTGGCCGTGAGCGTCGCTGCGCTGGACGCGGTGGTCGTGGCCCGGTCGCGGTTCGAGTCCTCCTTCTGGTACCGCAGCGCGGTGATCCGAGGTCGCCCTCGGCGGCTGGAGGGCGAGGAGAAGGTCCGTGCGCTCGACGCCGTCGTCGAACGGCTCCTCCCGGGACGCCTCACGGAGACCCGCGACTCCGACGCGCGCGAGGTCGCCGCCACGATGGTGCTCGCGGTGCCGCTGGACGACTGGGTGCTCAAGGTCTCCGACGGGTGGCCGGAGGACACCGACGAGGACATCGCCGGCGACGCGTGGGCAGGGGTGGTCCCCCTGGTGGCCAGCCACGCGGCACCTCTGCCGGCGCCCGATCTGCGGCCCGGGCATCGACGTACCGCCGTCTGTGCGGGGGCTCGGCTCCGACCGGCGCGACTGAACAGCCCCTTCGACATGCACTCACGCACGCCGGCAGGCAGGCGCAGGCGTGAGTCGAGCTGACCGAGCCGCCGAGTGCACGTCCGGCGGGCCCGGACTCACTCCTTCTTGAGGTAGCGCTGCGCGACGTTCTCGGGCATCGGCTCGTGGCGGGCGAACCTGCGGGTGAAGGTCGCCGCGCCGTGCGAGAACGACCGCAGGTCCACCGCGTAGCGCACGATCTCGACCTGCGGCACCTCCGCGCGGACGACCGTCCGCCCCTCGCCGGCCTGCTCGCTTCCGAGCACCCGGCCGCGACGTCCTGAGAGGTCGCTCATCACGGTGCCGACCAGGTCGTCGGGCACCATCACCGCGACCTCGTCGACCGGCTCGAGCATCGAGATCCGCGTGGCCGCGGCCGCTTCCCGCAGCGCCAGAGCGCCCGCGGTCTGGAACGCCATGTCCGAGGAGTCGACGCTGTGGGCCTTGCCGTCGGTCAACGTCACGCGGATGCCGACGACCGGGTAGCCGTTCGCGACGCCCCTCTCCATCTGGGCGCGGACGCCCTTCTCGACGCTGGGGATGAACTGCCGCGGCACGGCGCCGCCGACCACCTTGTCGACGAACTCGAGGCCGGACCCCTCGGGAATCGGCTCGACCTCGATGTCGCAGACCGCGAACTGCCCGTGGCCTCCGGACTGCTTCACGTGACGGCCGTGGCCCTTCGCCCTCCCGGTGAACGTCTCACGCAGCGGCACGCGCAGGTCCACCTGGTCGACGGTCGCGCCGTAGCGGTTGGCCAGCCGGTCGAGGGCGACGTCGGCGTGGGCCTCGCCCATGCACCAGAGCACGAGCTGGTGCGTCTCGGGGTTGTGCTCGACCCGCAGCGTCGGGTCCTCGGCGGCGAGGCGCTGGAGGCCGGAGGAGAGCTTGTCCTCGTCGGCCTTCGCGTGCGCCTGCACGGCGATCGGCAGCAGCGGCTCGGGCATGGACCACGGCTTGAGCACCAGCGGCTGGTCCTTGTCGGAGAGCGTGTCACCGGTCTCGGCCCGGCTGAGCCGGCCGATCGTGCACAGGTCGCCTGCGACGACCAGCTCGGCGGGTCGCTGCTGCTTGCCGAGGGGGACGGAGAGCACGCCGATCCGCTCGTCCTCGTCGTGGTCCTCGTGGCTGCTCTGCTCGCCGAAGAACGAGCTGAAGTGACCCGAGACGTGCACCGTCGCGTCGGGGCGGATCGTGCCGGAGAAGACCCTCACGAGGCTGACGCGTCCGACGTACGGGTCCGTCGTGGTCTTCACGACCTCGGCGACCAGCGGGCCGTTCGGGTCGCAGCTGATGTCGGGGCCGCGCTTGCCGTCGGGGGTGAACACCTCGGGCAGCGGGTGCTCGGGCGGTGACGGGAAGCCCGCGACGACGAGGTCCAGCAGCTCGGTCGTGCCGAGGCCGGTCGAGGAGCACACAGGTAGCACAGGAAAGAAGGAACCTCGGGCGACAGCGCGCTCGAGGTCCTTGACGAGGAGGTCCCGGTCGACGGCTTCACCGCCGACGAAGCGGTCCATGAGGGTCTCGTCCTCCGACTCCTCGATCACCCCCTCGATCAAGGCACCGCGCTGCTCCTCGTGTGCCGGGTCGTCACCGGTCAGGAGACCGACCATCCGGTCGTTCTCGTGGAGGTACACCGGGAGCACCTTGTCGCCGAAGGCGTCCTGCGCACCCAGGACCACCGCGTCGTAGTCGGCGCGCGCGTGGTCGAGCTTGGTGACCACCACGACGCGCGGCATGTCGACCGAAGCGCACTCACGCCACAGCTCGCGGGTCGGCTCGTCGACACCCTCGTTGGCCGCGATCACGAACATCGCGCAGTCGGCCGCACGCAGTCCGGCTCGCAGCTCACCCACGAAGTCGGCGTACCCGGGAGTGTCGAGCAGGTTGATCTTCACCCCTTCGTGCACCAGCGGCGCGAGGGAGAGGCCCACCGACCTCTGCTGGCGCAGCTCGGCCTCGTCGAAGTCGCTGACGGTCGTACCGTCCTCGACACGGCCCGCTCGGTTCAGCACGCCGGCCGCCACCAGCAGTGCCTCGACGAGGGTCGTCTTGCCGGAGCCGGGGGGCCCTACGAGAACCACGTTCCGGACGGACTCGGGGCGGTCGGTCGTCGGGACCGGGTCGGCGCCGAGCTGGGTCGCTGATGATTTGCCTGCCACGTCTGCCTCCTCGTGCTGGTGCCCTCTCACAAAACACCTGTCGCGTGTGATGCACAAGGGGTCGAAAGTCAGGTACCCGGCAGGCCTTCCAGCCGCCGATCGGGACCCCGCTGTCAGCGTGGCGAAGATCAGTGGTGACAATGCTTGACATGCGCCTCGACCACATCTCGTACGCAGCCGGCCCCGACGGACTCAAGAGCACTGCGCACCGTATCGGCGAGCTGCTCGGGGAGGACTTCCGCGACGGGGGGATCCACCCGCGGTTCGGCACCCGCAACATGGTGCTGCCGCTGAGCGCAGGCACCTACCTCGAGATCGTGGAGGTGCTCGACCACCCCGCCTCGGACAAGGCCCCGTTCGGCCAGGCCGTGCGGGCGCGTTCCGAGCTCGGCGGAGGCTGGCTCGGCTGGGTGGTCGCGGTCGACGACATCGCCTTTCTCGAGACGCGCCTCGGTCGCGAGGCCACGCAGGGCAACCGGCACCGCCCCGACGGCTTCGAGCTCAGGTGGCGCCAGGTCGGCGTGAAGGGGCTCCAGGCCGACCCGCAGCTTCCGTTCTTCGTCCAGTGGGAGAGCCCCGTCGACGAGCACCCCAGCGCGGGCGCCAGCGGCGACCTGCACCTCGACTGCCTGGAGATCGCGGGCGACCCGGTGCGGGTCCGCGAGTGGCTCGGCGACTCCGATGCCGACCCGCTCGAGGACGTCGAGGTCGAGTGGGTCGCGCCGCACGGCACCCCGGGCGTCGTGGCCGCGCAGTTCAAGACCGCCAAGGGCGTTGTCCGCATCTGACGGGGCGATCCCCAGCCCGAACATCTGGAACCACCCCGAGACCTACGAGATCGAGAACCGCGCGGTCGACCCCGACCAGCGCATCGAGGCAGCCATGCGCTCGATCGTCGACTGGAGCGGCCGGGACCTGCTCGACCTCGGGTGCGGCACCGGTTTCCACCTCCCGCGCTGGGCGTACGACGCACGCTCGGTGCTCGGGGTCGAGCCGAACCCGGCCCTCGCCGCGCTCGCGCGTCGACGTACCTCCCGCCTCGGCAACGTGTCGGTGCTCCAGGGCACGGCCCAGGCGATCCCGCTGCCGGACGCGAGCATCGACGTGGTGCAGGCCCGGTGGGCCTACTTCTTCGGCCCCGGATGTGAGCCGGGCCTGGCCGAGCTCTCCCGCGTCGTGCGGCGCGGCGGCGCGGCGTTCGTGATCGACAACGACGCGACGCGTAGCACCTTCGGCGGCTGGTTCCGTCGCGCGTACCCGACCCTGGACTCGGACCAGATCGAGCGGTTCTGGTCGTCCCACGGCTGGACGCGGATGCCGCTGGACATCGAGTGGCGGTTCGAGCGGCGCGAGGACCTCGAGGCCGTGGTGGGCATCGAGTTCGCGCCTGCTCTGGCGCGGGAGATCGTGGCCGAGCACGAGGGGCTCGCGGTCGACTACGCCGTCAACCTCTGGTGGCGTAGGTACTGAGTCGCGGCGGCTCACCCGGCGGCGGCGGACCGGCGTCAGGACGAGGCGCGGACCGACAGGGTCGGCACCAGCAGGCGCCCCGGCTCCTCGATCGGCTTGTGGGAGAGCCGCTTGCCGAGGAGGTTCACGATCTCGCGGGCGACCTGCTCCAGGGGCTGCCGCACCGAGGTGAGGCCGGGCGGCACGACCTGGGCGGCGATCGAGTCGTCGAAGCCGACGACCGCGATGTCCTGGCCCGCCCGGAGGCCCCGGTCGGCCAGGGCGTGCAGCACGCCCATCGCGACGGTGTCGCTGACGCAGACGAACGCCGTCGGCTGCTCCTTCTCCAGCAGCGCCAGCGCCGCGCGGTGGCCGAAGTCGACCGTGTCGTCGCCGCGGGCGCTGAGCCGACTGGTCGACAGGCCACGCCCGTGCATGGCGTCGGTCCAGCCGGTGCGGCGGTCCTCGCCGATGAACGAGGTCTTCTGCCAGCCGATCCAGGCGATCCGCTCATGCCCGCGCTCGACGAGGTGCTCGACGGCGAGCATCACGCCGGTGCGGCCGTCGACGTCCACCCACGGGTGGCCGGCAGCTGGCGCGTCCCACGGCCTGCCGAAGGCCACGAACGGCGCCCCGCGAAGCTCGAGCCAGCCCGCCTGGGGGTTGCCGCGGTAGGTGTCGGTGATGACGAACGCGTCCACGGCGGTCGAGCGCAGCAGGTCGTCGTAGCCGGCGGTCGCCCGCGCCTCGTCGAGGGGCCCGTCGTCGGCGCCGTCGCCCGCATCCACCCCGGACGAGAACAGGAGCACGTGGTAGCCGGCGTCCTTCGAGCTCTCCACGAGGGAGTGGAGGAACCGGTCCATGGTGGCGTTGGCCGTGCCCTCCACGACCCGGTCGACGCGAAGGCCGATGAGGTGGGAGGACCGGGTGCGCAGGTTTCGGGCAGCGCGGTTCGGGGAGTACCCGAGCGAGTCGACCGCCCGTCGTACACGCTCCAGCGTCTCGGGGCGCAGCAGGTGCGGGCTGTTGAGCGCGTTGGACACCGTCTGGCGGGAGACACCCGCCTCGCGGGCAACGGTCGCCAAGGTCGGGGCGCGGCCACTGCGACGGGCCCCGGCGGTCGTACCTGGTGACATCTGCTTCCGCTTCCCCCGGCTGCTGATTATGGATCGTTCCAATACTGACAACGCATGATCACCCGCAACCACCGTCTCGTCAACCGGACAACTGCATCGAATCCAGGGCAAGCTCCGCGGAAATGTCGGCGGCGTGTCCTAACGTCCGGGGCATGAGCAGGACGACAGGACGAACCCGCCCCTCCTACCGGTGCAGCGAGTGCGGATGGGAGACCGGGAAGTGGGTCGGCCGCTGCGGTGAGTGCCAGGCCTGGGGCAGCGTCGCCGAGGCAGGCGCGCCCCGAGCGCGTACGGCGGCGGGGCCGGTGACCTCGCCGGCGGTCCCGATCGGCCAGGTCACGGTGGAGGAGTCGCGGGCCGGCACCAGCGGTGTCCCCGAGCTCGACCGGGTCCTCGGCGGAGGGCTCGTGCCGGGTGCCGCCGTGCTGCTCGCCGGCGAGCCGGGCGTCGGCAAGTCGACGCTCCTGCTCGAGGTCGCGGCCCAGCACGCCAGGGCGGGCGCGCGCACCCTCTACGTCACCGGCGAGGAGTCGGCCTCGCAGGTCCGGCTGCGGGCCGACCGCACGCACAGCGTCCACGACGAGCTGTACCTCGCGGCCGAGACCGACCTCGGCGCCGTGCTCAGCCACATCGACGCGGTGAAGCCACGGCTCCTGGTGGTCGACTCCGTGCAGACCATCAGCGCCGCCGACGTCGACGGCGTCCCGGGCGGCGTCACGCAGGTCAAGGAGGTGTCGGCCGCCCTCATCCGGATCGCGAAGTCGCGGGGCATCGCCACGCTCCTGGTCGGCCACGTGACGAAGGACGGCTCCATCGCGGGGCCTCGCGTGCTCGAGCACCTCGTCGACGTCGTGCTCCACTTCGAGGGCGAGCGCAGCTCGCGGCTCCGGATGGTCCGGGCGGTCAAGAACCGGTTCGGCCCGGTCGACGAGGTCGGCTGCTTCGACCTCTCGGCCGACGGCATCGTCGCGGTGACCGACCCCACCGGCCTCTTCGTCGCCCGCCACCACGCGGCTGTCTCGGGCACCTGCGTCGCGGTCACGCTCGAGGGGCGGCGCCCGATCCTCGCCGAGGTGCAGGCGCTCGTGACCCCCTCGGCCGCCGAGCGACCCCGGCGCACCACGTCGGGCCTCGACAACGCCCGGATCGCGATGACCGTGGCGGTGCTCCAGCAACGCGCCCGGATCCGGCTGCACGCCCACGATGTCTTCGCGTCCACGATCGGCGGGGCCAGGGTCACCGAGCCCGCCGGCGACCTCGCGGTCGCGATCGCCATCGCCTCGGCGTGGAAGGACCGCGAGGTCCCCACCGACGTCGTCGCGATCGGCGAGCTTGGCCTCGCCGGGGAGCTGCGACGGGTGCGCGACCTGCCGCAGCGGCTCGCCGAGGCAGCCCGGCTCGGGTTCCGCTCGGCCATCGTCCCGAGCGACTCCGGCGACGCCAAGGGCTCGGTCCGGGAGGTCGACGGGATGCAGGTCGTCAGCGTCCCCGACCTCGCCTCCGCCCTGCGCGTCCTCGACCTCGGCAAGGGTGACGTGACGCCGCTGATCGCCCCGGACGCCAGATCGCCGCAGCGACCCGCGCTCGGTCTCGTGTAGGCCACCGGTATTTCACGCAGCCCTGCAGCGCCCATCCCGTTACACTGACCGCGTCAGAGGCACTTGAGCAGGGGAGCACCTTGGTATCCACCGACCGGTCGGACGACACGCTCCGGCTTCGGGCGACCCTGGCGAGCATCGCCCCCGGGACGTCGCTGCGCGACGGGCTCGAGCGTGTCCTGCGCGGACGCACCGGCGCGCTGATCGTGCTCGGCAACGACAAGGTCGTGGAGTCGATCTCCACCGGCGGCTTCACCCTCGACGTGCCTTTCACCGCCACCGGCCTGCGCGAGCTGGCCAAGATGGACGGCGCGATCATCCTCGACCGCGAGGCAATGCGTATCCTGCGCGCGGCGGTCCACCTGATGCCCGACCCCTCCATCTACAGCGAGGAGACGGGCACCCGCCACCGCACGGCGGACCGGGTCGCACGGCAGACAGGGTTCCCGGTCATCTCGGTGTCCCAGTCGATGCAGATCATCGCGGTGTACGTCGGCGAGATCCGCTACGTGCTCGAGGACTCCGGCCAGATCCTCTCTCGTGCGAACCAGGCCCTCGCGACCCTGGAGCGCTACAAGCTCCGGCTCGACGAGGTCTCCAGCACGCTGTCCGCCCTCGAGATCGAGGACCTCGTCACCGTCCGTGACGTGGCCGTCGTCGCCCAGCGCCTCGAGATGGTCACCCGGATCGCCCGCGAGATCGAGGACTACGTGCTCGAGCTCGGCAGCGACGGTCGACTCCTCGCGCTCCAGCTCGACGAGCTCGTCACCGGCGTCGACATGGAGCGCGAGCTCGTCGTACGCGACTACCTTCCCAACGGCCGCAAGCTCCGCAAGGCCGAGGACATCCTCGCCGAGCTCGAGGGGCTCAGCGCCTCCGACCTCGTCGACATCGCATCGGTCGCCAGGGCGCTCGGCCTCGGCGCCAGCGAGCACCTCGACGGCGCGGTGACGCCCAAGGGCTACCGGCTGCTGGCCAAGGTCCCCCGGCTCCCGGGCGCGGTCGTCGACCGTCTCGTGGACCACTTCGGCAGCCTCCAGAAGCTGCTCTCGGCCGGGCATCGACGACCTCCAGGCCGTCGAGGGTGTCGGCGAGCTGCGCGCCCGTAGCGTGCGCGAGGGGCTGTCCCGGCTCGCCGAGTCGAGCATCCTCGAGCGCTACGTCTGACCCGAGCGGTCCCGGTCAGTCGTCGGCGGACTGCTCCGCGTGCTCGTCGTTCCGGGCCTTCTCGTCGGCCGTCTCCTGGCCCTTCTCCGAGGCCTTGGACCGCGGCGTGGGGGTCGGCGTGATCGTCACCGGCGCCGGCGGCAGCAGCTGGAACTGCTGGGACTCGGGCTCGGAGCCCAGCGCGGCGGCCGAGACGTAGTAGTACCCGGGCTCGGCCCACTGGGTCGTGCGCGAGCAGTCGGAGTCCGACCGGCGCCCCGACCAGGTGACGTCCACGAAGGTCACCTTGCGGTTGCGCAGCACGACTGGCTCCTCGGGTACGGCGGTCGGGCAGTCCTGCGAGGACCAGATGCGGTCGTCGCCGGAGGACAGCTTGACCGCGAGGGAGTCGGCCGAGACCTCCCAGTTGCAGGCCGGCGAGGCGAAGGTGGTCAGCCGGAGGGTCAGCCGGACGTCGCCGCCGGCGTAGGCGTTCTCCTCCAACGAGGGCACCACGCGCACGTCGCTGTCCTGG
>CAVPAG010000014.1:0-491899 GCA_963701425.1 uncultured Actinomycetota bacterium
GTCCCGCTCCGCCCGGGCCTCGGCCGAGGACCGGACCGTCCTCAGTCGCCCTCGACGGTCCCCGGCAGGGCGAGGTCGGCGACCTCGATCCGGTACGTGCGGTACTCGACGGCGTGCCCGTCCTTCTCGAGCTCGCGCCGGGAGACGATCCTCCCGACCAGGCCGTTGGTCTCGATCAGCTGCTCGAGGTAGCCGATGTCGGCGGTGGTGCCGAAGAAGACCAGGATCCGGCCGCCGTCGACGAGGTGCTCGCGCACCCGCGCGAAGAACCCGGTCAGCGAGCGGTAGTCCTCGTCGGTGATGGAGGCCTCGGCCCAGTCCCGCGGCTTCATCCAGCGGAACGGCGGGTCGAAGACGACCAGGTCGAAGCGACCCTCGACCTCCGCGAAGAGGTCGCTCTGGGCGATCGCGATCCGGTCGGCCACCCCGTTGCGCTCGGCGTTCGCCCTGGCCGCCTCCACGGCGTGGGGGTTGAGGTCGACCGCGACGACGTCGGCGCCCTGCTTGGCGGCGAGGATCGCGTTCACGCCGCTGCCGGTGCCCATGTCGAGCACCCGCTCGCCGGGCTCGACCTCGGCCCGGACGATCTCCCCGAGCACGTCGGAGGTGTTCTCGATGACCTGCACGTGCGGGGGCACGACGAGGGTGAGGCCGAGGTACTCGAAGACCTCGCCCTCCTCGGAGACCTTCCTCAGGTAGTCGTAGTGCTCGTCGTGCCAGGCCTGCATCCGCGCGGCCTCCTCGGGGGAGACGGTCGGCCGGTAGGTCATCGTGCCTCCACGAGAGGTAGGAGCGGGCTGAGGTCGGAGCGCTCGCCCGACGCGGTGAGACGGCCGGCGTCCTCGGCATCGTGCCAGTCCAGGTCTCCCGCGGCGAGGGCGATCCAGGTCGCGGGGTCCGTCTCGACCACCGCGGGAGGAGTGCCGCGGGTGTGCCTCGTGCCCTCGACGCACTGGGCGACCGCGTACGGCGGCACCCGCACCTCGACAGCCCCGCCCGGAGCCTTGTCGACGAGCAGCGCCAGGAGGTGCTTGGTCAGCAGGCGCAGGTCGCCCGCGTCGGCAGCGCCCTCGCGGAACCGCGCGAGGGCGGGCCCCACGACTGTGGGGTCGGCGGGGCGGAGGCGTACGGGCATGGCGCCCAGTATCCCGGCCGCGGGTGGTCCGAGGGCCAGTGGCCCGCCGGGAGCCGGACCAAACCTCTTTCCCGACGAGGCGGCCCCGGTTACCGTGCGGGGACCACTTCGGACATCACGGGGAGAACCATGCGGACTCGGACAGGCAGATGGGCGGCGCGCGGCGTACTCGCGCTCCTGACCGGGGCGCTCACGCTCTCCGGCCTGCCCGCACTCGCGGCCACCCCCGTCACGCCCGGCAACTTCACGGGCTTCGCCTTCGACACCTGCGTCACGCCGGACTCCGCGACCATGGACGAGTGGCGCACCCGCTCACCGTTCTGGGGGGTGGGGGTGTACCTCGGCGGCGAGGCGACGACCTGCGACCGCACGAACCTCACCAGTGCCTGGGTCAGCCGCCAGGCCAAGCGCGGCTGGCGGATCCTGCCGATCTGGGTGGGACCGCAGGCGGCGTGCTCGACGGTCCCGTACGCCGCCGACATCGACCCCGACCCGGCAGGCTCGTACGCCGCCGCGGCTCAACAGGGTCGCAGCAACGCCGACGCCGCGGTCAGAGCGGCGAGGAACCTCGGCATCGCCTCACGCAGCACGCTCTGGTACGACATCGAGGACTTCGGCCTGCGCGACGACCACTGTCGCCGCTCGACGCTGACCTTCCTCTCCGCCTGGACCAAGCGGCTCCACGCACTCGGCTTCACCTCCGGCGTGTACAGCAACGTGAGCGCCGCGGTCGACGCCCTCGACTACGCCGACACGGTCTCGCCCGGCTCGTACGCCCTGCCCGACCAGATCTGGTACGCCTGGGACAACGGCCGCGCCGACACCTACATCGACGAGCGGTGGGTGCGCGGGGACAACTGGACGCCGCACGCCCGCGTCCACCAGTACGAGCTCGACACCCTGTCCACCTACGGCGGCGTGTCGATGGTGATCGACCACAACTTCATGGACGTCGGCCGCGGCTCGGTCGCTCCGAAGCCACTGGCCACCTGTGGGGTCAAGGTCGACTTCGCCGACTACACGCACCTCCGACGCGGCAGCAAGGGCGGCCAGGTGAAGGCCGCCCAGTGCCTGCTGAAGAAGAAGCGGATGTACGACGGCCGCATCCACGGGCGCTACGACACCGCCACCGTCCGCGCCGTCAAGGCCTTCCAGCGCGCCCGGAGCCTGCGGGTCACCGGGACGATGACCGTCCCGACGTGGACCGTGCTGCTCGCCGAGGGCAAGAACGCCCTGCTCAAGCGGGGCTCCGTGGGCGACCCCGTGCGCCGGGTCCAGCGGGGGCTGACCGCCGCGCTGGACCGCAAGGTCGCGGTCACGGGCGTCTTCAACGCGGGTACGACGACCGCGGTGACGCGCTACCAGCGGGCCCGAGGCCTTACCGCGACCGGCGTGGTGGACCCGGACACCTGGGCGGCCCTCGAGGCAGGGCGCAGCTAGGTTCGCGGCATCTGCGAGGACTTCGCCGGTTCGTGCACGACAGTTCTTTACTCGGCGTAATCTGGCGCCCTGTCGTCAACGGGGAAGTCATCGCATGCAGCTCTCGGACCTCCGGCGCACCCTGACCCGCGCCGTCGTACTCCTGACCTCGCTCCTCACCGCACTCGCCGGCCTCGCCGTCGTGGCCGCACCCGCGGAGGCCGCCAGCCGGGTCACGCCCGGGAACTTCACCGGCTACGGGTTCGACCAGTGCGAGACCCAGTCGCAGGAGGTCATGGACGCCTGGCTGACCAGCTCGCCGTACTGGGCGGTCGGCATCTACATCGCCGGCGAGAACCGCCACTGCGGCGACGACCGCCAGCTGAACCTGACGCCTGAGTGGGTGTCGACCCAGCTGGCCAACGGGTGGAGGCTGCTGCCGATCACGGTCGGTCCGCAGGCGCCGTGCTACGTCAACCCGAAGAAGAAGATCCGGATCTACAGCGACCCGGCGAACGACTTCGCCGCCGCGCGCGAGCAGGGCCGGCTCGAGGCGATCGACACGGTGCAGCGCGCGCAGGCGCTCGGCATCGCGCCGCGGAGCACGCTGTGGAACGACATGGAGGCGTTCGACACCGCCAACGTGCGCTGCCGCAACTCGACGCTGGCGTTCCTGTCCGGGTGGACCGAGCAGCTGCACGCCCTGAACTACGTCTCCGGCGTCTACTCGAGCGCAGCCCGCGGGATCAACGCCCTGGACGACGCCCGCGTCCTCGAGCCGGGTCGCTTCACGATGCCCGACCGCGTGTGGATCGCCGAGTGGGTCAAGGCCGAGGAGTACCGCACGCCGCCCACGGCGACCCCGCCGACCCTGCTGTCGGCCTACGTCCGTGACGACGCCTGGATGCCGAACAACCGGATGCGGCAGTACCGCGGCGGGCACGACGAGACGTACGGCGGCGCGACGGTCAACATCGACACCAACTACCTCCACCTCGGCCGCGGCACGACGCCCGGCAGGGCCGCGCCGTTCTGCGGCGGGACCCAGGTGGACTTCCCGCGCTACCGGCGCCTGGTGTTCGGCACGAGGGGTGACCAGGTCAGCGCGCTGCAGTGCCTGCTGAAGCGCAAGAGGCTGTACGGCGACAAGATCACGGGGTTCTACAACCGCGGCACCGAGACAGCAGTACGGCGGTACCAGGAGGCTCGCGGCCTCAGGGCCAACGGCCGCATGCTGCGCAGCACCTGGACGGTCCTCCTCTCCGAGGGCAGCACGCCGGTGCTCAAGATCGGGTCGGGCGGCGGCACGGTCCGCCGTGTGCAGCGCGCCCTCAACGCCGCGGTCCACGCCGAGCTCGCCGTCGACGGGATCTTCGGACCCTCCACGACGGCCGCGGTCCGGCGCTACCAGGGTGAGGTCGGCCTCCGGCGTACCGGCGTCGTGGCCCCCGACACCTGGGCGCTGCTCCAGGCCGGCAGCCTCTGAACACTCGCTGACGTCATACGTCCTGGCCGCTATGGCGACCGGGACGTATGACGTCCCGCGCTTCCTGCACGAACCTGAACCTGCGCAAACGTGTAGCGGACCCGCCGTGACGCGAGGACGCTGCGCTCGTTGGGCCTCCGTTACGCCGCGCACCCCCGCGGCTCGTCTCGGAAGGAACTCCTTTGCGCAGAATCCCCATGGCGGCCGCGGCCGCCTGCACGCTGATCCTCGGCACTTCCGGCCTGGCAGCGACCGCCGCCCCCGCTCCCGCTGACCTGGGCACCGGGACGGGCAAGTACATCGTCGTGCTGGAGGACGGCGCCGCCGCACGCTCGGTGGCCGCCGCGCACGCAGATCGGTTCGGCCTCGACGTCGGGCACGTGTACAGCTCCGCGCTCCAGGGCTACTCGGCCACGATGCCGGCCTCGGTCGCGGCGCTCGTCGAGGCGGCCCCGTCGGTGAAGTGGGTCCAGAAGGACGAGGCCGTCTCCACGACCGCGCAGTCCACTCCCACCGGCATCAACCGCGCCAACGCCGACGCCAGCCCGACCGCGAAGATCAACGGCCTCGACGAGCGCGTAAACGTCGACGTCGCCGTCATCGACACCGGCGTCGACCTGACCCACGCCGACCTGAACGTGTACCGCGCCGGCGCGAAGAACTGCTCGCTCCTGGCCCTGAGCGCCAACGACGGCCACGGCCACGGCACGCACGTCGCCGGCACCATCGGCGCGCTCGACAACACCAACGGGGTCGTCGGGCATGGCGCCCGGTGCGCCGGATCTGGCCCGTCAAGGTCCTCACCGACCTCGGCAGCGGCCTCAACTCCGACGTGATCTGCGGCATCGACTACGTCGCCGCCAACGCCGACCGAGATCGAGGTCGCCAACATGAGCCTCGGCGGTGGCGGTGAGGACGACGGCAACTGCGGCGCCACCAGCGGCGACGCGATGCACGCCGCGATCTGCGAGGCCGTGGCCGCCGGCATCACCTTCGTGGTCGCGGCGGGCAACGACAGCGCCGACGCCGCCGAGTTCACCCCGGCCGCCTACGACGAGGTGATCACGGTCAGCGCCCTCGCCGACTTCAACGGCCTCCCCGGTGGCGGTGCCGCCTCGACCTGCCGCGCCGACGTGGACGACACCTTCGCGAGCTTCTCCAACTACGGCTCCGACGTGGACATCATCGCGCCGGGCGTGTGCATCAACTCGACCTGGAAGAGCGGCGGCTACAGCACGATCTCCGGTACGTCGATGGCCAGCCCGCACGTCGCGGGCGGCGCCGCGCTGTACGCCGCTACGCACCCGGGCGCGACCCCGACGCAGGTCAAGAGCGCCCTGCAGAGCGCCGGCTCGCTCGACTGGAACGACAGCGACGACCCGGACAACACCAAGGAGCGCCTGCTCGACGTGACCACGTACTGAGTCACCCCGCTCCCGGCCGAGCACGTCCCACCGCAGGGGGTGGGACGTGCTCGGTTCGTTCTCCCCTGGAACAAGGCGTTCAGCGGACCGTCGTACCTCTGCAGGTATCTGAAATGCGCAAACGTGCACGCACCAGCTCATTGCCACCAGACCGCCCGCGACGTGGAATTACGTCCTCCCTGCCGACTCCGGCAGATCGAAAACCAGGTGAGGACACATGCGAAAGACCACGACCGCCGCACTCGCGGCGATCTCCCTCGTCGCGCTCGGGTCACCCGCACTCACGGCGAACGCAGCTCCGGCCGGCTCGGACACCTCGGCCTCCTACATCGTCGTCCTGAAGGACACCGCGGCCGCGGGCAAGGTCGCCTCGGAGCACGGCAACCGCTACGACGCCCAGGTGAACCACATCTACCGCGCGGCGCTGAAGGGCTACTCGGCCCGGATGAGCCCGACCGCCGCGGCACGCATCGGCCAGGACTCCCGGGTGCTCTACGTGCAGCGCGACGGCGTCGCCCAGGCCTCGGCCCAGGCCACGCCGACCGGCATCAACCGCGCGAACGCCGACGCGAGCACCACCGCGAAGATCAACGGCCTCGACGAGCGCGTCGAACGTCGACGTCGCGGTCATCGACACCGGGGTCGACCTCGACCACGCGGACCTGAACGTCATGGCGGGCATGGCGAAGAACTGCTCGACCGGCAAGACCCCCGACGACGGCAACGGCCACGGCACCCACGTCGCCGGCACCATCGGCGCGCTCGACAACACCGTCGGGGTCGTCGGCATGGCGCCCGGCGCCCGGATCTGGCCGGTCCGCGTGCTCGACAACCGGGGCAGCGGCACGTACTCCGCGATCGTCTGCGGCATCGACTACGTCACCGCCCACGCCGACGAGATCGAGGTCGCCAACATGAGCCTGGGCGGCGGCGGCGCCGACGACGGCAACTGCGGCAACTCGAACAACGACGCGATGCACCGCGCGATCTGCAACTCCGTCGCAGCCGGCATCACCTACGTGGTCGCGGCCGGCAACGAGACCGACGACTCCGCGAACCACGTGCCCGCGGCCTACGACGAGGTGATCACGGTCAGCGCCCTCGCCGACTTCAACGGCCTGCCCGGCGGCGGCGCGGCGGCCACCTGCCGCAGCGACGTCGACGACACGTTCGCCAGCTTCTCCAACTACGGCGCCGACGTCGACATCATCGCCCCCGGCGTCTGCATCAACTCCACCTGGAAGGGCGGCGGCTACAGCACCATCTCGGGTACGTCGATGGCCAGCCCGCACGTCGCCGGTGGAGCCGCCCTCTACGCGGCGAACAACCCGAGCGCTGCACCGGCTCAGGTGAAGTCGGCGCTGCAGAACGCCGGCAGCACCGACTGGAACAACAGCGACGACCACGACAGCACCAAGGAGCGCCTGCTGGACGTCACGGGCTTCTGACCCGGGCGGCCTCTGGAGCAGGAGGCGGCACGAGTCGGAGACGGAACGAGGGGCGGAGCCGGGAGGGTTCCGCCCCTCTTCTGTGCCGTATGGACCACGGACCTTCGGCACTGGGCCGCCGCGGGACCCGGGGCCAGCATTCAAGTAACAAGCGCGCCGCCCCCCGGCGGCCAGGAGCACCTTCCCGTTGCCGGACGACACGCCCCCCGATCAACAGTCGCGAGCCGTGCGAGGGAGGTGACGATCATGATGATCCTCCTGTTGGGGCTGATGCTTCTGGCCATGGCGGTCGTACCGCTGCTCCTTGCGTCCTTCCTCGGCTGGGCCGAGCACGAGGCCGAGCACCACCAGTGACCACGACCTCGGGTGCCCCTGGGCATGACCCGCCTGGTGCACCCTTTGGGTCCGAATGACCTATGTCCTCCGTATCGAGCGCGTTGCTACGTTTCGGCGCAGATTCGTTCGTCGGGGGAAGGCGGGGGCATGGGACGGGTACGTGGATCGGTGTTGCTGGCGGGTGCGCTGGCGATGTCCGGAGGGGCGCTGGCCGTCCTTCCTCCGGCAGCAAGCGCCGCTGATGGGCTCTTCGCGCCCTACACGACGCACGAGCCGTGGCAGGACGCCGCGAACGTCACCGTCGGCGACGTCACGGGAGACGGCCGCGCCGACGTCGTGCTGTCCACGGACTACTCCGACGACCCGGCTGTCGAGAACCGCCTGTGGGTCTACCCGCAACAAGCCGAGGGCGGACTCGGAGCACCGACCTCGGTGGCCACGCAGGCGCCCTACGGCAGCGAGCTGGCTGTCGCCCTCGCCGACCTCGACGAGGACGGGGACCTCGATGCCGCGGTCACCACCGAGGCCGGCGTCGAGATCTTCGCGCAGGTCGACGGCGGCCTCACCTACACCTGGACCGTCCCGATCGAGGAGGGTCGCGACCTCGAGCTCGCCGACGTGAGCGGGGACGGCCTCGCCGACCTGGTCGTCAACACCCGCAACGGCACCGAGGTGTGGTGGCAGATCCGGGGAGACTTCATGAGCGCGCCCACGGGCCGGATGCTCTCGAACGGCATGGCCGTCGAGGTCGAGGTCGCCGACGTCACCGGCGACGGGCTCGAC
This sequence comes from uncultured Actinomycetota bacterium, assembly GCA_963701425.1. GTDB lineage: Bacteria > Actinomycetota > Actinomycetes > Propionibacteriales > Nocardioidaceae > Nocardioides_C. The sequence continues at coordinate 8,032 of CAVPAG010000014.1, forward strand.
GACGTGGTCAGCGCACAGGGCCGGACGGTCGAGGTGCGCGCACAGCAGCCCGACCACTCGTTCGCAGCGCCGGTGAGCTATGCCTCCGGCGGGGTGAGCCCCTGGGACTACGTCAACGGTCTTGCCGTCGGCGACACCAACGGCGACGGCCTGGTCGACGTCCACGTCAGCGTGGGCGGGAACAAGCCGAACTCCTGGGTCGTCACGCTGTTCCAGCTGACCGACGGCACGCTCGCCAAGCCCTACGTCCGCCAGAGCTACGACATCCCCGAGACCCTCGAGGTCGCCGACGTGACCGGCGACGGTCTCGGCGACCTGCTCACCCTGCACGGCGGCTTCAACCGCATCGGCGTCTACGACTCCACGCCCGGCACCGCGCCGTACGAGACGCTGTACCCGATCCCCTACGCCAGCCACTACGACGCCAAGGCCCTCGCCGTCGGGGACGTGTCAGGCGACGGCCTCGCCGACGTGGCGATCGCCGACTACAACTACGGCCTGGTCCTGCTGCGGGGCGCGGCTCCGGGAGCCGACATCACGGCACCCGACACCTCGGTCACGTCGGGTCCCTCGGGCACTCACCGGTCACGCTCGGCGACCTTCGGGTTCACCGCCACCGAGTCCTCGACGTTCACGTGCTCGCTGGACGGCGCGGCCTGGGCGCCGTGCACCTCCCCGATGACGTACGACGGCCTGGCCGCCGGCACTCACACGTTCCGGGTGCGTGCCACCGACGCGGCCGGCAACACCGACGCCAGCCCGGCGCAGCGGACGTTCACCGTCGACGGGCCGGACACCACCATCACGTCCGGTCCGACCGGGACCATCCGGTCGACCTCCGCGACGTTCGGGTTCTCCTCGACCCAGGCGACCGCGTACTTCGAGTGCTCGCTCGACGACTCAGCGTGGCAGCGATGCACCTCGCCGGTGACCTACGACGACCTGACCACGGCCAAGACCCACACGTTCCAGGTCCGCGGTGTGGACGCGGAGGGCCTCGCCGACAGCACGCCCGCCAAGCGCAGCTTCACGGTCGACTCCGCGGCCGACCTCGTGCTGTCGCTCACCGCCTCGCCGGACCCGGTCAAGCGCGGAAGCACCCTGACCTACACGGCCCGGGTGACGAACGCCGGCCCGAACGCTGCCTCGGACATCGTCCTCACCCAGGGCCTGCCCGCGGGCGTCCGCTTCGACTCGGTGTCCGCGGCCCTCGACGCACCGCCCGGCTCGGCGGCTACCTGCACGGGGTCCGACTCGACGGTGCGGTGCGACCTGGCCGGTCTCAACCCGGGCGACTGGTTGATCGTGACGGTCGACGTGACGGTCACGGCGTCGAAGGGCTCACTCAGCTCGACGGCCGTCGTCACGACCTCCACCTGGGACCAGGTCCGGGACAACGACTCGGCATCGACGTACAGCAAGGTCGGCGGCGTCAAGGGGCGGTAGCCGGCGCACGCGGCTCGGGCCGCCCGCAAGCTGCTGCGGGTGGCCCGCCGCCGGGCCTAGCATTCGAGGGGCCCGACCCCAGGAGGTGCTGGCGGATGTCCGACTTCCCGTACGCAGACCGGTTCACCGTGAACCGGACGTTGCCCGAGCACGGCCGCTCTCGCGAGGACGTGCTCGCCGAGATGCGGGCGATGGCGACCGAGGAGGACGCCTTCTGGGAGACCGGGAAGTGCTCCGGGACGATGTACTCCGGCGACCACGAGCACTACCGGTTCCTCGACGAGGCGTTCGGCCTCTTCGCCCACGTCAACATCCTGCAGCGGGACATGTGCCCGAGCGCCACGAAGTTCGAGGGCGAGGTGATCGCCATGGCGCTCGACCTGATGCACGCCGACGCGGTCACCGACGGTACGCCGGCCGGCCTGATCACGACCGGTGGGACGGGGAGCATCCTGCACGCGATGCTCGCCTACCGGGACCACGCGAGGCAGCACCGCGACATCACCCGGCCCAACTTCGTGAAGCCCGAGACCGGTCATCCCGCCTTCGACAAGGCGTGCCACCTGCTCGGCATCGAGATGCGCGTCGCGCCCGTCGTACCCGAGACGACGCAGGCGGACGTGAAGGCGATGGCGGAGCTCATCGACGAGAACACCGTCGCGATCATGGGCTCGGCGACGAACTACGGCTACGGCACCATCGACCCGATCACCGAGCTCGGGCAGCTCGCGCTCGAACGAGGAGTCGGCCTCCACGTCGACTCCTGTCTGGGCGGGTTCATCCTCCCGTTCGGCGAGGAGCTCGGCTACGACATCGAGCCGTTCGACTTCCGGGTGCCCGGCGTCACGAGCATCTCGGCGGACACGCACAAGTACGGCTACGCCTTCAAGGGCTCCTCGACGGTGCTGTTCCGCGACAAGGCCTACCGCAACGCGCAGTACTTCTACCTGGCCGGCTGGAGCGGCGGGAAGTACATGTCGCCGGGCATCGAGGGATCCCGGTCCGGCGGGCTCGTGGCCTCGACGTGGGCGGCGATGGTGCAGCTCGGCCGCGAGGGCTACCGGGAGTACGCCAAGCAGATCTTCGAGACCTCCGAAGCCATGCAGGAGGTCGTCGCGCACCCACCCCGAGCTCCGGATCATGGGCAAGCCGACGTTCTGCTTCAGCATGACCTCCGACGAGTTCGACATCTACCACGTGTGGGACCACATGGCCCCCAAGGGCTGGCGCTTCAACGGCCAGCAGTACCCGAACTCGATGCACATGGCCGTCACCAGGCCCCAGACCCAGCCGGGTGTCGTCGAGGCGTTCGCGACCGACCTCGCCGAGGCGGTGGAGTACGCCAAGGAGAGGCACGCAGCGGGCGAGGCCGCGTTCATGTCCGCGATCTACGGCGGGATCGCCGGCGGCCTCAACGAGGAGACCGAGGAGTTCATCCACGCGATCATGGGCGACATGCTGGACACCCAGCAGTCCGTGCCTCCCGTGGAGGGCTGATGTCGCAGGCGCCCGGGGCGGGTCGCTCGGAGCGTTTCGTGCTGGCCGTCGACCTCGGCTCGACCGCGCTGAAGGTCGGGCTGGTCTCGCTCGAGGGCGCGATCGCGTGGTCGACACGCGAGGCCCTGGAGACCGTCCACGGTCCTGGCGGCGCATCGACCCAGGACGCCGACCTGTGGTGGCAGAGGATCGTCGCGGCCGCGCGTCGGGGGCTGGCGGAGGGCCCGGTGCCTGCCGACCAGGTCGTGGCCGTGGCCGTCACCGGCCAGTGGTCGAGCACGGTCCCGGTCGACGCTGCCGGCCACCCGGTGGGCCCCTGCCTGATGTGGTCCGACACCCGCGGACGCCGCCACTCCCAGGCGGTCGTCGGCGGCCACGTGCAGGGCTACCGCACGCGGGCCGTCGCGGAGTGGGTACGCCGCACCGGCGGCATCCCGAACCCGGCCGGCAGCGACGCCGTGGGGAACATCCTGTTCCTGGAGCGGGACGCCCACGAGATCGCCAGGGCCGCCGCGTACTACCTCGAGCCCGTCGACTACCTGACGATGCGGTTCACCGGCGTACCGTCGGCCACCCACGCGTCGATGTTCCCGACGTGGCTCACCGACAACCGCCGTCTCGAGGTGCTCGACTACGACCCCACCCTGCTGCGGCTCCTGGACCTCGACAGGGGGAAGCTGCCTCCGCTCAGGTCGTCCGCGTCGGTCGTCGGGCCGGTCACCCCGGAGGTCGCACGCGAGATCGGCATCGCCCCCGACGTGCTGGTGGTCAACGGGCTGCCCGACCTCCACGTCTCGGCCGTCGGTTCGGGCTGCCTCGGTGAGCACCAGACCCACCTGTCCGTCTCGACGACCACCTGGGTCAGCTGCCCGGTGCCGCGGAAGAAGACCGACCTGCTGCGTGCGATGGCCTCCGTGCCGGGACTGTGGCGCGGGCAGTACCTGCTGGTCAACAACCAGCGCACCTCGGGACGCTGCCTGGAGTGGCTGCGCGACCAGGTGGTCGCGCCGTCCGACGGCCTCACGCCGGTCGAGCCCCCCGTCGTACGAGGCCATGGTCGAGCTGGCGGCCACGGTTCCTGCCGGCTCCGGGGGCGTGGTCTTCACCCCCTGGCTCGACGGCGAGAACTCCCCCGTCGAGGACCACTCCGCGCGGGCGGGCTTCCACAACCTCTCCCTGCGCTCCGGCCGCGCCGACATGGTGCGCGCCGTCCTCGAGGGTGTCGCCTTCAACTCCCGCTGGCTGCTGGAGGCGGCCGACCACTTCACCGGCCGGCGGCTCGACCCGGTCCGCCTGATCGGCGGTGGCGTCCAGCACGACCTGTGGTGCCAGATCCTCGCGGACGTGTGGGACCGGACGGTCGAGCGCGTGGCCGACCCCGTCCTCACCGGCCTCCGCGGCGCGGGCCTGTACGCCGGCCTGGTCCTCGACGAGGTCGGGCTCCAGGAGCTGCACGACCTGGTCCCGGTCGACGCGACCTTCCGGCCCGACCCCGCCCACCGCGACGTCTACGACCGGCTGTTCGCGGAGTTCCCCCGGCTGTACAAGGCGCAGCGCCGGACCTTCCACCGGCTCAACAGGTCGTGATGGCCTGATCTGGCCAGTCACCTTGCTCACAACGTGCCAGGGTCTTTTCGCCCAACTCGGGCCAAGCGGACAAAGAGACCTGGCCAGAAGCGCGAAGGCTTGCGACGATCGACGCCGCGCTCGGACCACCACGTGGTCCGGGGAAAGCACCCTGTGAAGTACGAGTGATCGGAGTATCGATGAACGAGGCCTCCCGCCTGATCAGGCACCGTGTGACCCTCGAGGTTGCCGGCGCCGAGGGACCTGTGTCCACGGAGGCCGAGCTGCGCTACGACCCGTCCGACCCGTACGCCGTGACGGTCGCCTTCGACCAGGGCGACACCGAGGTCGCCTGGGTGTTCGGACGCAGCCTCCTGATGAGGGGCATCTCGGCGCCGACGGGCGAGGGCGAGGTGCGGGTCTTCCCGTCCATCGAGCCGGACGGCCGCGCCGTCGTCGGCCTGCTGCTCCTCTCCCCGTACGGTGAGGCACTGGCGAAGCTGTCCAACCGCGACGTGGTCGACTTCCTCGCCCACACCACGCGAGCGGTGTGGCCGGGCACCGAGAGCGAGTTCCTCAGCACCGACGACGCCATCGCCGCGATCCTCGTCAGCGGCTGAATTCAGGCTCGTCCGCGCGGACGTTCCTGGCCCAGTCGGAGCGCGCCGTACAGCAGGGCGACGACAAGGCCGTCCGGTGCGCCGCTCACGTCCGACCGCGCTGCGTCAGGTCCCCGAGGTGGGTGGCCTCTCCGCCTGGAGCTGGGTCTCCGTCACGGCGAACCCGACCGAGCGGTAGATCCGGATGGCCAGGTACTCCGGGTCGGCCACCATGACGAGCGTGCGCGCGCCGAGCTCGGTGAAACCGTAGCCGCTGACGTGGTGCACCAGCGTCCCGGCGAGTCCCCGGCCGCGGGCGTCAGGGCGGGTCTCGACGGACTGGAAGCGAGCGAGGTCGGGGCCGGCACGGAAGAGCCCCATCCCGGAGAGCAGGCGAGGACCGTCGAAGGCACCGAACCAGGCGCCGTGACCGCCCTCGACGAGCCCCCGGATGGTCGCCACCTTGGCGGCCGCGAAAACGCGGTAGGAGTCCGGGTCGTGGCCCTCGTCCATGCAGGACATCCCCAGCTCCACGAGCTGCTCCCAGTCCTCGTCGCTCGACAGTGCTCGGAACTCGGCGTCGCGGTTCGGGCGCGGTGGTTCGTGGACGCTGGTGGCGGTCATGACGGCCTGGCTCTCGACGTTCAATCCCGCCTGTGTGAAGGGGAGAAGGTCGTCGCGCGTGCCGTCGACACCGTCGAAGCCGAGCGCGACGTGGCCCGCCTCGGGGAACTCCTTCGCGAACGCCTCGAGCCAGCGGTCGGCTTCGTCGGCGGCGGGCGGGGACGGGAGCAGCAGGAAGTTGCCCCACCAGTGGCGGGGATTGTGCGGTGACCGTACGACGAGATGGTCGCCCCGGTCCTCGATCTCGCTACCTCCGAGCCGGCGCAGCGCGAGGTCCGTCTGGTAGCCGAGCGAGATGACGTTCACGCGGGAACTCTAGGCGCACGGAGGTCTGCGCGCTTCCGACACCTGGGATAGCCAAAGCCCGGATGCCGGCGACGGCTCGGGGTAAACCTGATGGGTGACCGAGACGCCGGACTACGAGCCCGATCCGCGGCGCTGGCGCGCCCTCGCGGTCTCGCTCACCGTCGGGTTCATGTCGCTGCTCGACGTCACGATCGTCAACGTCGCGATCCCCTCGATCCAGGAGGGCCTCGACGCGTCCGCACAGTCGGTGCAGTGGGTGGTGTCCGGGTACGCCCTCACCTTCGGGCTGGTCCTGGTCGCCGGTGGCCGCCTGGGCGACGTGCTCGGCCGGCGGCGGATGTTCCTGGTCGGCCTGACCGGCTTCACGCTCACCAGCGCCGTCGCCGGAGCCGCGCCGACGGAGGAGCTGCTGGTGGCCGCGCGGCTGCTCCAAGGGGTCGCGGCGGGGATGCTGACGCCCCAGAACACCGGCCTGATCCAGGAGCTCTTCCGCGGTGACGAGCGAGGCCGCGCCTTCGGCTGGTTCGGTACGACGGTCGGGGTGTCCGCGGCGACGGGCCCGGTCCTCGGCGGCGTGCTGATCGCCCTCTTCGGCGAGGAGAACGGGTGGCGGGTCGTCTTCCTCGTCAACGTCCCGATCGGCCTGGTCGCGATGGTGCTCGCGGCCCGGCTGATCCCGGCCAGGCCGCAGCGTCGCGGGCCGCTTCGCCGCGAGATCGACCCGGTCGGGGCGCTCCTGCTCGGCTCGGCGGTCCTCTGCGTCCTGTTCCCGCTGGTGCGCGCGATGTCCGACCCGTCGACCCTGTGGTGGCTCCTGGTCCCTCTGGCGCCGGTCGCGGCCTTCCTCTTCGTACGCTGGGAGGGTCGCGTCATCGCGCTCGGACGGGCGCCGCTGCTCGACGTACGCCTGGCGAAGACGGCGCCCGGCTTCGCCACCGGCATCGCCCTGCAGACCGTGTACTTCGCGGGCTTCAGCGGGCTGTGGCTGGTGCTCGCGCTCTTCTTCCAGGACGGCCTCGGCTACACGCCGCTCCAGTCAGGCCTCGCCGTGACGCCCTTCGCGATCGGCTCGGCCGTCACCGCCGTCCTGGCCGGACGCGTGGTCGGCCGGTGGGGTCGCCGGCTGACCGTCGGCGGGCTGCTCCTGGTCGCGACCGGCTTCAGCGGCCTGGTGCTGACCATCACCGTCGCCCCGAACACGGCCCTGGCCACCGCGCTCCCGTTGCTCGTCGCGGGCGTCGGCTCAGGCGCGGTGATCTCACCGAACGTGACGATGACACTCGGCAACGTCCCGCCCCGGATGGGTGGCGCGGCCGGTGGGGCGATCCAGACCGGGGCCCGGGTCGGAAGCGCCGTCGGGGCGGCCGTGCTCGCTGCGGCGTTCCGGATCAGCCTCCAGGACTCGGAGTACGCCGAGGCCGCCCGGGCCGCCTTCGTCTGCGCGATCGGCTTCGTGCTCGTCGCCCTGGCGCTGTCCGCCGTCGAGCTGCGCCAGCAGCGGCGTCACGAGGCGGCGCCCCAGGAGGCCCCCGTCCCCGACTGAGTCACGGGGGCGCCGTTTCCCAAGGTCCCTTGGGAAAGCGTCACTCCCCCGCGGAAATGCCCAAGGGGAAGTGACGGTTCGCTGCGGGAAGTGGTCTCGGCCGGGTCGCCCGAAGGCTCAGACGCCGAGCGCGTTCGGGAGCGTCCCGGACCAGGCGGCCCGCAGCTCCGACAGCGTCACGGAGAACTGGTCCTGGACGTCGAGGACGGCCTCGGCCCCCTGGCCGTCGGTGACACCGATCCGCACGTGGGGGAAGCCACGCGCCGAGCACATGTCGGTGAAGCGGACCTCCTCGCTGCGCGGCACCGCCACGATCGCCCGCCCGGCCGACTCGCTGAAGAGCGCCACGAACGGGTCGAGCTCGTCGGGGAACCACACGCGCGCACCGATCCCGCTCTTGCGACCGCCCAGCAGGCACGACTCGACCAGCGCCTGGGCGAGGCCGCCGTCGGAGATGTCGTGCGCGGCGTCGATGAGACCGTCACGTGAGGCGTTCACGAGGATGTCGGCGAGCTCCCGCTCGGCGGCGAGGTCCACCTTCGGGGGAAGCCCGCCGAGGTGGCCGTGCACGACATTGGCCCATTCGGACCCGGAGAGCTCGTCGCGCGTCGTACCGAGCAGGTAGATCTGCTGGCCCTCCGCGACGAAGCCGGACGGCGTGCGACGGGTGACGTCGTCGATCACCCCGAGCACGGCCACGACCGGCGTGGGCAGGATCGCGGTCTCAGCGGTCTGGTTGTAGAGGCTGACGTTGCCGCCGGTCACCGGGACGCCGAGGTCGCGGCAGCCGTCGGCGAGCCCGCGGACGGCCTCGGCGAACTGCCACATGACATCGGGGTCCTCGGGCGAGCCGAAGTTGAGGCAGTCGCTGACCGCGAGCGGGCGCGCTCCCGACGTCGCGACGTTCCGGTAGGACTCGGCGAGGGCGAGCTGGGCGCCGGTGTAGGGGTCGAGCTTGGCGAAGCGACCGTTGCAGTCGGTCGACACGGCGACGCCGAGGTTGCTCTCCTCGTCGACGCGGACCATCCCGGAGTCCTCCGGCTGCGCGAGGACGGTGTTGCCGCGGACGTAGCGGTCGTACTGGTCGGTGATCCAGGACTTGTCGCACAGGTTCGGGCTCGCGACCATCCGCAGCAGCGTCTCGCGGAGCTCCTCGGGGGTCTTGGGCCGGGTCAGCGTCTCGGCGCCGTCGGCCTGCAGGTCGTCCTGCCAGGAGGGCCGCTCGTAGGGACGGTGGTAGACCGGGCCCTCGTGGGCCACGGTCCGCGGGGGTACGTCGACCACGGTCTCGCCGTGCCAGTCGATGATGAGCCGTTCGGTGTCCGTGACCTCGCCGATGACCGTCGCGTCGACGTCCCACTTCTTGCAGATCTCGAGGAACCGGGCGACCTTCTCCGGCTCGACGATCGCCATCATCCGCTCCTGCGACTCCGACATGAGGATCTCCTCGGGGGAGAGCGTCGAGTCGCGCAGCGGCACCAGGTCGAGGTCGACGTGCATGCCGCCGTCACCGGCCGAGGCCAGCTCGGAGGTCGCGCACGACAGCCCCGCTCCGCCGAGGTCCTGGATGCCGGCGACGAGGTCCTCGCGGAAGATCTCGAGCGTGCACTCGATGAGGAGCTTCTCCATGAACGGGTCGCCGACCTGCACGCTGGGGCGCTTCGCGGGACCTCCTGCGTCGAAGGTCTCGCTGGCGAGCACGGACACGCCGCCGATCCCGTCGCCGCCGGTGCGCGCGCCGTACAGGATCACCTTGTTGCCGACACCGGAGGCCTGCGCGGTCTGGAGCTCCTCGTGCCTGAGCACGCCGACGCAGAGGGCGTTGACGAGCGGGTTGCCGAGGTAGGACTCGTCGAAGACCGCCTCGCCGCCGATGTTGGGCAGGCCGAGGCAGTTGCCGTAGCCGCCGACGCCCGCGACGATCCCGGGCAGCACGCGGTGGGTGTCGTCGGCGTCGAGCGGGCCGAAGCGCAGCGGGTCCATGACCGCGACCGGACGCGCGCCCATGGCGAGGATGTCGCGGACGATGCCGCCGACGCCGGTGGCCGCACCCTGGTAGGGCTCGACGTACGACGGGTGGTTGTGCGACTCGACCTTGAACGTGACGGCGAACCCGTCGCCGATGTCGACCACGCCGGCGTTCTCGCCGATGCCGGCCAGCAGCGAGGAGCGCATCTCGTCGGTGACCTTCTCGCCGAACTGCCGCAGGTGGACCTTGCTCGACTTGTAGGAGCAGTGCTCGCTCCACATCACGGAGTACATCGCCAGCTCCGAGGCGCTCGGGCGGCGGCCGAGGATCTCGCGGATCCGGTCGTACTCGTCCGGCTTGAGGCCGAGGTCGGCCCAGGGCTGCTCTCGGCCGGGGTCGTTGCTCGCGACCTCGACGGTGTCGAGCCGGGACGCCGTGGACTGCTGGGGGCGCTGTTCAGTCACCGATGATGCCTTCGGATCGGTCGATCAGGGAGGTGGAGCCTGGCGCCAATCTACCGTCCGGGCCCTGGTCGGCCCGCGTCAGCCCGGGGTACGGGACCGGCCCCGCGGTCATCGGGGGACGTCGCGCGACAAAGGGCGAGAAAACCTGCCGAGATCGCTGTCCGGTCTTTACTCGCCGTGGCAGGGTATGACCCACGCGCCCCGCATCGGCTCTCACGACGGAGAACAGCCATGGACCGACGTACCCTCCTCAAGGCCGGACTCGCCACGACCGCGGGCGGGCTCCTCGTCCCCGCGACCGGCGCCCTGACGGCGGAGGCAGCGGCCGCGCCGCGCGTGGCCAAGGTGCTCGCGCGCGGGCTCGAGGTGCCGTGGGGCATCGCCTTCCTGCCCGGCGGCGACGCCCTGGTCTCCGAGCGCAACACCGGCCGGATCGTGCGGGTCCGCAGGGGCGGTGGTTACACCGCGGTCGGCCGTGTCCCCGGCGTGGTCAACACGCGTGACTCGTACGGCGGCGAGGGCGGCCTGCTCTCCCTGGTGCTGCACCCGAACTTCCGCGACAACCGCTGGGTCTACGCCTTCATGAGCACCGGCTCGGACAACCGCGTGGTCCGCTTCAAGTACGCCGAAGGCAGGCTCGGGCGGCCCCGCGTCGTCAAGGCCGGCATCCCGATGGCCGCGCACCACAACGGCGGCGGTCTCGCCTTCGGAGCCAACGGCCTGCTGTTCGTCTCGACAGGCGACGCCCTCGACGCCGCGGACGCCCAGAACCGTCGCTCGCTTGCCGGCAAGGTGCTCCGCATGACGCCCGACGGGTGAGGTCCCGCGCGGCAACCCGTTCGGCAACTACACCTGGTCCTACGGCCACCGGAACCCCGAGCAGATCACCTTCAGCCCCGGCGGTCACCTCTGGTCGAGCGAGTTCGGCGAGAAGGACAAGGACGAGCTCAACCGGATCGTCAAGGGTGGCAACTACGGGTGGCCTCGCGTGGAGGGCAAGGACGGCCCCGGCGGGTACCGCGACCCCCTCGCCCAGTGGGACACCGACCTGTGCTCCCCCAGCGGCATCGCCATCGCCGGTGGCCGGGCCTGGCTCGGGGCCCTCCGCGGCGAGTGCGTCTACTCCGTGCGTCTCGGCGGGCCCAACAAGGGTCGCAAGGGCCGCTACTTCACCGGTGACCACGGCCGGATCCGCTCGGTCGCGGCCGCGCCCAACGGCACGCTGTGGGTGACCACGAGCAACCGCGACGGCCGGACCACCCCGCGGGCAGGCGACGACAAGATCCTCCAGGTCCGGATCCGCTGAGCCGAACCGCGGCCCCGGCCGGACCGCCGGTGCCACACTGACCGGCATGGCCGACGAGGTGAAGGAATCGGTGGCGGGCGTCTTCGACCGTGCCGCCGCCACGTACGACCAGACCGGGGTCGAGTTCTTCGGCCCGGTCGGGCGCCATCTCGTGGACCTGACCGCCCCGCGCCCCGGCGAGCGCGTGCTGGACCTCGGCTGCGGCCTGGGTGCCAGCGCGCTGCCCGCCGCCGAGCGCGTGGGCCCTGACGGCCACGTCCTCGGGCTCGACCTCGCGCCGCGGATGGTCGAGGGGATGCTGGCGCGCGCACGTGACGCCGGGCTGGGCAACGTGGCGGCCCGGGTCGGCGACGCGGAGACGCCCGACGTCGACCGGGGGGCGTGGGACGTCGTCCAGGCGAGCCTCGTGCTCTTCTTCCTCCCCGACTGCGCGTCGGCGGTCCGCCGCCACCGCGACCTGCTGCGGCCGGGCGGGCGGCTGGGCTGCAGCTGGTTCGGTCGCGAGGACCCCCGGTGGGACGCGATCTACTCGTCGCTCGTCGCGGAGCTGCCGGCCGAGGAGCACGGCCCGAAGCGCCCGAACGAGAACGGCCCGTTCTCCGGGGTAGAGGCGATGAGCGCCTTCCTGACCGATGCCGGGTACGTCGAGGTGCGGACCGAGCTGAGGGAGGTCGTGGTGCGCTACGCCGACGACCGGGCGTGGTGGGACACCCTCTGGTCGCACGGCAGGCGCATGACGTTGGAGCGACTCCAGGAGGCCGGTGTGCTCGAGTCGACGATGCGACGCATGACCCGCGAGCTCGACGCGGCCCGCCTCCCCGACGGCTCGCTCGAGTGGCGGGCGGAGATGGCGTTCACGGTCGCCCGGCTCTGAGCCGTGGTCGTCGCCTGGGAGGATCGAGGGGTGAGGCCGATCGTCAGCGCAGGCAGGGTCGTCGGCCTCGACGTGGCCCGTGCTCTGGCGCTGGTCGGGATGATGGCCACGCACATCCTCCCCGGCACCGAGAACGGCGAGGTGACCTTCTCGCACCAGCTCGCGAGCGGCCGCGCCTCGGCGCTGTTCGCGGTCCTGGCCGGAGTGAGCATCGCGCTGATGTCGGGTCGGCAGGCGCCGCAACGCGGGCGGGAGCGCACCGCGACGTCGGCGGGGCTGGCTGCACGCGCCCTGCTCATCGCGGTGGTCGGCCTGCTCCTCGGCGAGCTCGACTCCGGGATCGCGGTGATCCTGACCTACTACGGGCTGCTGTTCCTCGTCGCGATCCCGTTCCTCGGCATGCGGCGGACGGTCGCTGGCCGTCCTCAGCGCGGTCTGGCTCGTCGCCGCCCCTGTGCTCTCCCAGGCCGTCCGGCCGATGCTGCCGCCTGCGTCGTACGACAACCCGACCTTCGGGAGCCTCGCCGACCCCTGGCAGCTCCTGACCGAGCTGACGTTCACCGGCTACTACCCCGTGGTGCCCTGGCTGGCCTACCTCCTCGCCGGCATGGCCCTCGGCCGCCTGGACCTCTCCCGAGGGAGTACGACGGTCAGGGTCGGCGTCGTGGGTGCGGTCGCAGCCGTCGGCGCATGGGTCGTCTCTGCTGCGCTGCTCGAGGTCCCGGGCGTCCGCGGCACGCTGAGCGACACGTTCACCGGCCCGGGATGGGAGGGGACGCTCTCGACGACCTTGGACAGTGGCCTCTACGGGACCACCCCGACCGGGAGCTGGTGGTGGCTGGCGGTGGACTCACCGCACACGGCCACGCCGTTCGACCTCGCCCACACCATCGGGACGTCGCTGCTGGTGATCGCGCTGTGCGTGGCGGCCGGCCGGGTCGCGCCGACCGCCCTGGCGCTGCTCTTCGGCGCCGGCGCGATGACACTCACCCTCTACACCGCCCACGTCGCGCTACGCACCCAAGGCATGTGGGACGCGGACACCATGGGGACGTTCCTCGGCCAGGTCGCCGCGGTGCTGCTCGTGGGGGCGGCCTACCGGCTCGCTCGGCGCCGGGGCCCGCTCGAGGCCGCCGTCGCCGGGGTGCAACAGGTGGTCAGGCGCGCAGCAGCTGGGAGACCGCGGAGGTGAAGAACCCGAGGCCCTGCGTGCCGGGCCCGGTGAGGCCCTCGACGGCATGCTCCGGGTGCGGCATGAGGCCCACCACGTTGCCGGCCTCGTTGGTGATGCCGGCGATGTCGCGGAGCGAGCCGTTGGGGTTCACGTCGAGGTAGCGCGCGACGACCCGCCCCTCGCCCTCGAGCCGGTCGAGAGTCTCCTCGTCGGCGACGTACTTGCCCTCGCCGTTCTTGAGCACGACCGTGATCTCCGCGCCCTCGTCGTAGTCGGAGGTCCACGGCGTCTTGTTGTTCTCGATGCGGAGCAGCTGGTCGCGGCAGACGAACTTGCGCTGGTCGTTGCGCAGCAGGGCGCCCGGGAGCAGGTGCGACTCGCAGAGGATCTGGAAACCGTTGCAGATGCCGAGGACCGGCATGCCCTTGCGGGCGGCCTCGACGACCTCGGTCATGATCGGCGAGAAGCGCGAGATCGCCCCGCAGCGCAGGTAGTCGCCGTAGGAGAAGCCCCCGGGGAGGACGACCGCGTCGACGCCCTTGAGGTCGTGCTCGTCGTGCCAGAGCGCGACGGCCTCGCCTCCCGCGAAGCTCACCGCCCGCTGGGCGTCGACGTCGTCGAGCGAGCCGGGGAAGGTGACGACGCCGATCTTCATGCGTCCTGCTCCACGTGGACCTGGTAGTCCTCGATGACCGGGTTCGACAGCAGCTTCTCGGCGATGTCGTGGATCTCGGCGAGGCGCTCGTCGGTCAGCTCGTCGACCTCGAGCTCGAACCGCTTGCCCTGGCGGACGTCGGTGACGCCGTGGACCCCGAGCCGGGGCAGGGCACCGGCCACGGCCTTGCCCTGAGGGTCGAGGATCTCGGGCTTGAGCATGACGTCGACGACGACACGGGCCACGGGTTTGCTCCTTGAGGAGAAGAAAGAACCGGCGGGCCCCAGTCTAGTCGGGGGCCCGCCGGCTCTAGGAGACGGTCCGAGGAGGGGTACGCCGGCCGGGGGCGACCGTCGTACCCCTCGTCGGCTACTTGGTCAGCTCGCGCTTGAGGATCTTGCCGGTCGCGGTCATCGGGAGGCTGCTCGGGAACTCGATGATGCGCGGGTACTTGTAGTTCGCCATCTGCTCCTTGCACCACTCGCGCAGCTCGTCCTCGGTGATCGTGGCGCCCTCGTTGAGGATGACGAACGCCTTGATCTCCTCGCCGTGGCTCTCGTCGGGGACGCCGACGACCGCTGCGAGCGAGACCGCCTCGTGCGTCATCAGCACCTCCTCGATCTCGCGGGGGTACACGTTGAAGCCGCCGCGGATGATCATGTCCTTGGCCCGGTCGACGATGTAGTAGAAGCCGTCCTCGTCGCGGCGGGCGAGGTCACCGGTCTTGAACCAGCCGTTGTTCATCACCTCGGCGGTGGCCTCGGCGCGCTTGTAGTAGCCCTTCATGATGTTGTGCCCGCGGATCGCGATCTCGCCGACCTGGTCGGCGTCCTCGATGGTCTTCCAGTCGGGGTCGACGAGCTTGACCGAGATGCCCCAGACCGGCACGCCGATCGAGCCGGGCCGTGGGTCGCGCTCGGGGTCGCTGAAGGTGGCCACCGGCGAGGTCTCCGAGAGGCCGTAGCCCTCGAGGATCTGCACGCCGAACTTCTCCTTGAACTGCTTGAGGATCTCGACCGGGAGCGCCGACCCGCCCGCGACCGCGCGGCGCATGTTGCGGGCGATCTTCTCCACGTCGACGCCCTCGCTCAGCGCGCCGAGCAGGCCCCAGTACATCGTCGGGACACCGGCGAAGAAGGTGATGTCCTCCTTCTGCATGAGGCCGATCGCCTGCTCGGCGTCGAAGCGCGGGAGCAGCACGAGCGTCGCGCCCGTCGCGAAGCCGGCGTTCATGTTGACCGTCTGCCCGAAGGAGTGGAAGAGCGGCAGCACGAGCAGGTGCGTGTCGTGCTGGCTGGCGAGCGAGTCGAAGAGGCGGTTGCAGGTGATCGCGTTCATCACCATGTTCGAGTGCGAGAGCTCCGCGCCCTTCGGCTGGCCGGTCGTGCCGCTGGTGTAGAGGATGACCGCGGTGTCGGTCGGCTCCGTGTCCACGGACTCGAAGTCGTCGGCCTGGCCACCGAGCGCCTGGACCATCGTCTCGGTGCCCTCGATCGGCGAGGGCGCCATCATGTCGGCGGTGATCATGAAGAAGTGCTCGCAGCGCTCGGCCTGCGAGAAGCCCTCGTGGCCCATCTGCCCCATCGGCAGGTCCGGGGTGCCCTCGAAGCAGAAGTAGGCCTTCGCGTCGGAGTCCTCGAGGTGGTAGGCGATCTCGCGGCCCTTGAGCAGGACGTTCAGCGGCACGACCGTGGCGCCGGCCTTGAGGATGCCGTAGTAGACGATCGGGAAGTAGGGCAGGTTCGGGCACGACAGCGCGACCTTGTCGCCAGGCCGGATGCCCCGCGAGACAAGGAGGTTCGCCACCTGGTTGGCGAACCCGTTCACCTGCGCGTAGGTCAGGCGCAGGTCGCCGAGGACGACGGCGTCTCGGTCGGGGTGGTTGCGTGCGCTGTCTTCGAGGAAGACGGAGAGGTTCAGCACGGGTCGCTCCTTCGGGTTGGTGGTCGAACCGGTCGCGAACTGCTAGGCGGCAGGGGTCGGGAGCTCCCTGCCGGTGAGGCGCTCGAAGGCCTCGATGTACTTGGCGCGGGTGCGCGCGACGACCTCGTCGGGCAGGGCGGGCGGCTTCGCGCCTGACGCGCGGTCCCAGCCGCTCTCCTCCGAGGTCAGCCAGTTGCGCACGATCTGCTTGTCGTAGGACGACTGGGTGCGGCCCGGCTGCCACTCGTCGGCCGGCCAGAACCGCGAGGAGTCCGGCGTGAGCACCTCGTCGGCCAGCACGACGGTGCCGTCGGGGCGCGCCCCGAACTCCAGCTTGGTGTCGGCGAGGATGATGCCGCGGTCGCGGGCGATCGCCTCGGCGCGGGCGTAGATGTCGAGGGTCAGGCGACGCAGCTCGTCGGCACGCTCCGCCCCGACCACGTCCACCACCGCGTCGTACGACACGTTCTCGTCGTGGTCGCCGAGCGCCGCCTTCGTCGCCGGGGTGAAGATCGGCTCCGGCAGACGGCTGCCGTCCTCGAGGCCGGGCGGGAGGGCGATCCCGCACACCTCGCCGGTGGCGCGGTAGTCGGCGAGGCCGGACCCGGTGAGGTAGCCGCGCGCCACGCACTCGACGGGGAACATCGCGAGCTCCTCGCACACCACCGCGCGGCCCCGGACGGAGTCGGGTACGTCGGTCGACACGATGTGGTTGGGGACAAGGTCGGCGAGCTGCTCGAACCACCACAGCGACATCTGGGTCAGGATGACCCCCTTGTCGGGGATCGTGGTCTCGAGCACGAAGTCGTAGGCCGAGATCCGGTCGGAGGCGACCATCAGGAGCCGGCCGTCCTCGAGGCGGTAGAGGTCGCGCACCTTGCCGGAGTGGAGGTGTGTGGCGCCGGGGATCTCCGGGGCAGCGGGGATGCCGAGGTCCGAGGAGCTGTGCGACGCGGTGGGGCCACTCATGGCGTGATCCTACTGATGCGTCACCGACCGCTCACCCGGCCCGGGTCAGGGCTTCTTGGCGGGGCAGTCGGGGTTCGGGCAGAAGTCCACCGCGACCATCTCCCCCGGCGTCAGCTCCGGGCGGCGGGGGTTGTCCGGGTCGAGGTCGACCACGGCCTGGCTCAGCTCGGTGCCGCACACGGGGCAGTGGGTCGGCCATTCCTGCTCGGCGCCGGTCACCTCGTCGGTCATGCCGGTCACGCTACCCCCGAGCAGGGGCAGCCGAAGTCGGTTCGCCACAGCTGTCGAGAACAACGCGACTCGCCTGACGTGAGATGGCAGTCTGTCCTCCATGCCTGAGACAGCTGAAGAGGTCTACGCCAGGGTCGTCGCACAGGTCGGGGAGGGCGGTCGGCTGCCGATGCCTCCGACCCACGAGTGGGACATCTTCCCGTGGGAGGGCGAGATGGTCCCCAAGGTCCTCAAGCCCCCGGTCGAGGCCGAGGAGCCCCGCTGGGGCGAGGGCGACAAGCCCTGCTCGTGCGAGAGCGACGAACCCCACAATGCGATCTGGCGCAACGACCGCTGGGTGGTCACGTCCACGGAGAAGCCGAGCGGGCTCCCGCTGATCCTGACCCTGTCCCCGATCGAGCACCTCGACTTCTCCGACCTGGACGACGAGCTCGCCGCGGAGTACGGCAAGGTGTCGAACTGGCTGCACCGGATCATGGCCGGGCTGCCGAACATCGGCCGCGTGCACGTGTGCAAGTGGGGTGACGGCGGCTCGCACATGCACGTGTGGTTCATCGCCCGCACCGCCCGGCTGACCACGATCCTCGGCAGCCCGGCGATCGAGTGGGACGAGATGCTCCCGCCCGTGCCCGAGGACATCTGGCGCGCCGACCTGCACGAGGTGGCCCGCAAGATGGCGACCCACGACGGCAAGGCCCTCGTCTGAGGCGCAGCGGACTGCCGCAAGTGGGCAAGAACGACGCTTCCCGGCGACATCAGAGTGTCGTCCTCGCCCACTTGGGGAGAGCTGAGCCGCCTAGAGGATCGCGCCCGGTGAGTACGCCGCTGCGTGCGGGTGGCGCGCGGTGACCTCCGCGACCCGTCGTACGACGGCCTGCACCTGTGCCACCGCGGCCCCGGTGAACGTGATCGGCTCGGCCACCAGCGTGTCGAGCTGCTCCTTGGTGAGCCCGAGGCGCTCGTCGGCGGCGAGCCGGTCGAAGACGTCGTTCTCCGTGCGGCCCTGGCGCATCTCGAGGGCCACGCCCACCGCCGCTTCCTTGATCGCCTCGTGCGCGGTCTCCCGGCCGACCCCGTTGCGCACCGCGGCCATCAGCACCTTGGTCGTGGCGAGGAACGGCAGGTAGCGGTCGAGCTCGCGCTGGATCACCGCCGGGAACGCCCCGAACTCGTCGAGCACGGTGAGGAAGGTCTGGAACAGCCCGTCCGCGGCGAAGAACGCGTCGGGCAGCGCCACCCGGCGTACGACGGAGCACGAGACGTCGCCCTCGTTCCACTGGTCCCCGGCGAGCTCGCCGACCATGGACAGGTAGCCGCGCAGGACGACCGCGAGGCCGTTGACCCGCTCGCACGAGCGCGTGTTCATCTTGTGGGGCATGGCCGAGGAGCCGACCTGGCCCTCCTTGAACCCCTCGGTCACCAGCTCGATGCCGGCCATGAGGCGGATCGTGGTGGCGAGGTTCGAGGGGCCGGCGACCACCTGCACCAGCGCGGAGACGACGTCGAAGTCGAGGGAGCGCGGGTACACCTGGCCCACCGAGGTGAGCACGTTGTCGAAGCCGAGGTGGGCGGCGACCCGCTCCTCGAGGGTGGCGAGCAGCGCGTCGTCGCCGCCGAGCAGGTCGAGCATGTCCTGGGCGGTGCCGACCGGGCCCTTGATGCCGCGCAGCGGGTAGCGGGCGATCAGCTCCTCGAGCCGGGTCAGGGCGACCAGCATCTCGTCGGCGACGGTCGCGAACCGCTTGCCCAGGGTCGTTGCCTGGGCCGCGACGTTGTGGGAGCGGCCGGCCATGACGAGGGCCTCGTGCTCGCTCGCGAGGCGGGCCAGCCGGGCGAGCGTGGCCACCATTCGGTCGCGCACGAGCTCGAGCGACGCCTTCACCTGGAGCTGCTCGACGTTCTCGGTGAGGTCGCGCGAGGTCATCCCCTTGTGGATGTGCTCATGGCCCGCGAGCGCGCAGAACTCCTCGATCCGCGCCTTCACGTCGTGGCGGGTGACCCGCTCGCGTGCGGCGATCGAGTCGAGGTCGACCTTGTCGACGACCGCCTCGTAGGCCTCGACGACCCCGTCCGGGACCTCGATGCCGAGGTCCTTCTGCGCCTTGAGGACGGCGATCCACAGCTGCCGCTCGAGGACGATCTTGTGCTCGGGCGACCACAGCTGTGCGAGGTCGGCGCCGGCGTACCGGTTGGCGAGGACGTTGGGGATGCTCACGTGGCCGATTCTCGCATCGGTCGCGCGGGCCGCTGGCGGCGCCTTCGTCGCGCGGACAGGCTCCCCGGTTCCGCGCCGCGAGCGGCAGGGGCGGCCTTACCCTCGGCCCAAGGGGGAGACATGACGGGTACCACCACGCCTGAGGGGCAGGCGACCGAAGGACCGAGGCATGCGCGCCGCGAACCCGTGGCGAGCCACCCCGCTCGGCGCCGGGCGGAGACCCTGCCGGGCGCGGTGGGTGTCACGGTCCTGGGCGCTGTCCTGCCCGGTGTCGGGCTGCTGTGGACCCGCCGCGTTGCGCTCGGGCTCCTCGTCCTGCTGCCGACCCTGGCCCTGGTCGTGGGTGGAGGCTGGTACGTCGGCCGGGACAAGGAGACCGCGACCGCCTTCGTCTTCGACCCGACGCAGCTCCAGACCGCCGCCACCGTCCTGGCCGTCGCGCTCGGTCTGTGGGTCGTGGTGGTCGTGACGACCTATGTCCTCGTGCGGCCCGAGCAGCTGTCCCGGACCGAGTCGGTGCTCGGAGGCGCGTTCGTCCTGACGCTCTGCGTGGCGCTGGCGGCGCCCGTGGTGGTCGGGGCCCGCTACGCCTGGGTGCAGGCCGACCTCGTCGAGACCGTCTTCGAGGACAACGCGAGCGCGACCAGGCCGGAGGGCGTCACCCAGGAGGACCCCTGGGCCGGACGGGACCGGGTCAACGTGCTGCTGGTCGGCGGTGACGGCAACGTCCGCCGCGACGGGGTGCGCACCGACTCCATGATCCTGGCCAGCGTCGACACGTCGTCGGGGCGGACGGTGATGTTCGGCCTGCCGCGGAACCTGATGGACGCGCAGTTCCCCGCGGACAGCCCGCTGCACGACCTCTACCCGGACGGCTTCACCGGCGACGGCGACCCGGCCGCCTTCATGCTCAACGCCGTCTACGGGCAGGTCCCGGCGTTGCACCCGGGGGTCCTCGGGAGGTCCGACAACGAGGGTGCGGACGCGCTCAAGCAGGCGGTCGAGGGCAGCCTCGGGATCGACGTCGACTACTACGTCCTGGTCAACCTGCTCGGCTTCCGCGAGCTCGTCGACGCGATGGGCGGCGTGACCGTCAACGTCAACACCCCTGTCCCGATCGGGGGCAACACCGACCTCGGCACCCCGCCGGAGGGCTACCTCGAGCCGGGGCCGGACCAGCGGCTCGACGGGTTCGAGGCGCTGTGGTTCTCCCGTGGCCGCTACGGCTCCGACGACTACGAGCGGATGGAGCGGCAGCGCTGCATGGTCGACGCGATCATCGCGGAGGCGAAGCCGTGGACCCTGCTGCGCCGCTACCAGGCCCTCGCCGCGACGGGCAAGGAGATCGTCCGCACGGACATCCCCTCCGACCTGATGCCCGCCTTCGTCGACCTCGCCTCGAGGGTCCAGGGAGCCTCGGTGCGCTCGGTCGTCTTCCGGTCCTCGGACGAGTTCTCCCCGGGAGACCCGGACTTCGCCTGGATGCGCTCGGTGGTCCGCAAGGCGCTGTCGCCGCCAGCCACCGCGCAGCCCTCACCGTCCGACCCGAGCTCCCCGAGTGCGCCGAGCGCGCCGAGTGCGCCGAGCACGCCGGGCGAACCGGAGGCCCCTGGCGCCGGGGAGGCCATGACCACCGACGACGCGTGCGCGTACCGCCCGGAGGAGGCAGGCTGACCGAGGGCGGCCGCTCCGTCGGCGCGGACGAGCGCTGCCGGGAGTCACAGCCCCGAGAGCCGGCGCGGTGCCGGGAGGCCGCCGGCGAGACTGGCGCGCCGAGCGCCATCGTACCCCAGCACCGACGACGAGCACGCGCTGGTACTCCGCGAGGACGAGCGTGTTGCCCAGGAACGACTGGATCGCGGTGTTCCAGCTGCCCTGGCCGGTCAGGCTGACCACGGCCAGCACCAGCGCGATGATCGCCGACGCGGCGGGGGTGAGGATCCGGCCGTCGAGGCTGTCCTCGTCGGTGCGGCTGGTGGGTCCCTCGGGGTGCGTCACGGTGTCGGCCTCCTGCTTGCGATGGGTGGGACGCGAGCGCCTTCAGATGCCCGCGGCGATGTCGGTGCGGTGGTGGCTGCCGTCGATGCGGATCTTCTCGACCGCCTCGTAGGCGCGGGCCCGGGCGTCGGCGACGTCCGACCCGACCGCGGTCACCGCGAGCACGCGGCCCCCGGACGTCACGAGGGCGCCGTCCTCCCCGCGAGCGGTGCCGGCGTGGATCACGTCGACGCCCTCGACCCGCTCGGCGTCCATCAGGCCGTGGATCACGTCGCCGGTGCGGGGCGTGGCCGGGTAGTCCTTGGAGGCGACGACGACCGCGACCGCGGCACCGTCCTTCCAGCGGGGTGCGGCGACCTCGTCGAGCGTGCCGTGGGCGGCGGCGCGCAGGATCACGCCGAGCGGCGAGTCGAGCAGCGCCATCAGCGGCTGGGTCTCCGGGTCGCCGAAGCGTGCGTTGAACTCGATCACCCTCACGCCCCGCTCGGTCAGCGCGAGCCCTGCGTAGAGCAGTCCGGCGAACGGCGTACCCCGTCGGGCCATCTCGTCGACCGTGGGCTGGAGCACGCGCTCCGTCACCTCGGCCACGAGCCCCTCGGGTGCCCACGGCAGCGGCGTGTAGGCGCCCATGCCCCCGGTGTTGGGCCCGGCGTCCCCGTCGCCGACCCGCTTGAAGTCCTGCGCGGGCTGCAGGGGTACGACGGTCGTGCCGTCCGTGATCGCGAAGAGGGAGACCTCCGGGCCGTCGAGGTACTCCTCGACCACGACCCGGCCGCATGCAGCGGCATGCGCCAGGGCCTCGTCACGGGACTCGGTCACGACCACGCCCTTGCCGGCGGCGAGCCCGTCGTCCTTCACCACGTAGGGCGGGCCGAAGGCGTCGAGGGCGGCCGCGACCTCCTCGGGGGTGGTGCACACGTGAGCCAACGCCGTGGGTACCTCGGCCGCGGCCATGACCTCCTTGGCGAACGCCTTGGAGCCCTCGAGCCGGGCGGCCTCCGCGGAGGGCCCGAAGCAGTCGATGCCCCGGGCGCGGACGGCGTCGGCGACCCCTGCGACGAGCGGCGCCTCGGGCCCGATCACCACCAGGTCGATGCCGAGGCCCTCGGCGAGGTCGGCGACCGCCGTACCGTCGTCGGCCTTCACGTCGTGCAGCTCGGCCACCGCGGCGATCCCGGGGTTGCCGGGAGCCGCGTGGACCTCGGTGACCTCGGGGTCGCGGGAGAGCGCCAGGGCCAGCGCGTGCTCGCGGCCGCCGGAACCGATGACCAGGACCTTCATGGGGCGCTCCTCAGCTCTCGCGCAGGATCACGGTCTGCTCGCGGCCGGGACCGACCCCGACCGCCCAGAACGGCGCCCCCGACATCTCCTCGAGCGCCTTGACGTAGACCTGGGCGTTCTTGGGGAGCTCCTCGAAGGTGCGGCAGTGCGAGATGTCCTCGTTCCAGCCGTCGAAGTACTCGTAGATCGGCTTGGCGTGGTGGAACTCCGACTGCGTCATCGGCATCTCGTCGTGGCGCACGCCGTCGATGTCGTAGCCCACGCAGACCGGGATCCGCTCCCAGGCGCCGAGGATGTCGAGCTTGGTGAGGCAGAACTCGGTCAGGCCGTTGATCCGGGCGGCGTAGCGCGCGATGACCGCGTCGTACCAGCCGCAGCGGCGGTCGCGTCCGGTCGTCGTGCCGAACTCCGCACCGAGGTCGCGCAGGCGCTGGCCGTCCTCGTCGAGCAGCTCGGTCGGGAACGGTCCGGCTCCGACACGGGTCGTGTAGGCCTTGACCACGCCGATGACCCGGTCGACCCGGGTGGGGCCGATGCCCGCGCCCGCGCAGACCCCGCCCGCGGTCGGGTTGCTCGAGGTGACGAAGGGGTAGGTGCCGTGGTCGACGTCGAGCATCGTGGCCTGGGCGCCCTCGAAGAGCACGGTCTGCCCGCGGTCCAGGGCGTCGTTGACGACGCGGGAGGTGTCCGCGACGAACGGCTTGATCTGCTCGGCGTAGGCCGCGATCTCCTCCATCACGGCGTCCACCTCGATGGCGCGGCGGTTGTAGACCTTCACGAGCAGGTGGTTCTTCTGCTCCAGCGCGGCCTCGAGCTTCTGCCGCAGGATCTTCTCGTCGAAGATGTCCGCGACGCGGATCCCCATGCGGTTGATCTTGTCGGCGTACGCCGGACCGATCCCGCGGCCGGTCGTGCCGATCCGGTTCCTGCCGAGGAAGCGCTCGGTCACCTTGTCGATGGTGGTGTGGTACGACGTGATCAGGTGTGCGTTGCTCGACACCAGCAGGCGGCTGGTGTCCACGCCCCGGGCGTCGAGCCCCTCGATCTCCTTGAGGAGGACCGCGGCGTCGACGACGACGCCGTTGCCGATCACGGGGGTCACGCCAGGGGTCAGGACGCCCGACGGCAGCAGGTGCAGCGCGAACTTCTCGCCGTCGATGACGATCGTGTGACCGGCGTTGTTTCCGCCTTGGTAGCGAACGCAATAATCGATGGACGAGCCGAGCTGGTCGGTCGCCTTCCCCTTGCCTTCATCGCCCCACTGGGCTCCGACGAGGACAATCGCGGGCATGAAGCACCCCTCTCGCTGGCCTTACGGGTCGGGTCCGGGACCTGCCGGCACACCGACCCCGGACAAATGATGTGACCGGGGCGACGCGGCCAGGAATGCGAAGAAGCCCCGGTAGTGCAACAGCACCGGGGCTCTTGCGACAGAACGATAACAGGTCCTCGGAGGCCCCCTGTAGTGTCCGGATCGTGGAACCGCTGCTGCTGATCACCAACGCCGACGCCGGCACGACCGACTCCGAGAACATCGAGAAGGCCCTCGCCGTGCTCCGCGACGCCGGCGACGTCGAGGTGTGCGCGACGTCCAACCCGGGGGAGCTCGACGGGGTGCTGCACCGCCGCGGAGGCCGCCGGGTCGTGGTCGCCGGGGGCGACGGCAGCCTGCACGCCGTGGTCGCAGCCCTGCACCGGCGCCAGGAGCTCGGCGACGTGGTCCTCGGACTGATCCCGCTCGGCACCGGCAACGACTTCGCCCGGGGATCGGGCATCCCGCTCGACCCCGAGGAGGCGGCGCGGGTCGTCACGAAGGGCGACGTGCGGCCGGTCGACCTGCTCGTCGACTGCGTCGGGAGCGTGGTGGTCAACAACGTCCACATCGGCGTCGGCGCCCAGGCCAGCCGCAAGGCCCACAAGTGGAAGAAGCGGCTCGGCCGCGCCGGCTACCCGATCGGCGCGTTCCTCGCCGCGGTGAACCCCCCGTTCGTCCGACTGCGGGTCGAGGCGGACGGAGCGGAGATCGCCGACTTCGCCCACCCCGTGCTCATGGTCGCGATCGGCAACGGCCCGAACATCGGCGGTGGCGCGGAGGTCACGCCGGGGGCGGACCCCGAGGACGGGAAGATGGACCTGATGGTCTCGTTCGCGGTCGGCCCGCTCGCCCGGTTCGGCTACGCGCTCCACTTCCGCAAGGGCGAGCACCCCGAGCGCGACGACGTGAAGTACCTCCGCGCCTCGACGGTCTCGGTCAGCGGCCAGAACTTCTACTGCAGCGCGGACGGCGAGGTCTACGGCCCCGAGCGGCACCGCACCTGGCGGGTCGAGCGCGCGGCGATGCGCATGGCGCTGCCGCACTGACCTACACCTCGGCCCCGGTCAGAGCCAGCCGCGGCGGACCGCCTCGACGCCCGCCTGGAAGCGCGAGTCGGCCCCGAGGTCGTCCATGACCTCGGCGATCCGGCGGCGCACCGTGCGGAGGCTGACCCCCAGCGCGCGGGCGATCTGCTCGTCCTTGGCCCCCCTGGTGAGCTGGTGGAGCAGCAGGCGCCGCAGCCCACCGGGGTCGTCGTCGAGCGCACCGATGCCCGGCACCGTCATCGCCCGCTCCCAGGTGCTCTCGAACAGCGCGCCCAGCGCCCCCACGAGCGCGTGCTCACGTACGACGAGCCGCCGTGAGGAGCTCGCCCCCCACCGGTCGGTCAGGACGGCGGCGTCCTCGCCCATGACGGCGATCCGGGTCGGCACGGTCGCCACGATCCGCACGAGCTCGCCCGCCTCGGCGCGAGAGCGGACGACGTGGGGCGCCTCCTCGAGGACCCGGGCGGGGTAGATCGCCCGCGACCTCCTGCCCGACGCGACGAGGTCGCGGACCAGCTCGTCGACCGCGTCCGTCACCGGCAGCCGCCACTGGTCGGGGCGGAACCACATCAGGTCGCCCTCCGACTCCTCGGCGAGGGTGCGCAGCAGCCGGACGATGTCACCGCCCTCGACCGCCAGCACGTCGACGGAGTGCGGCCGGCCCTGGGCCGAGGCGAGGTGCTCCGCGAGAAGGCCGGGCAGCAGGTCCCTGAGCGCGTCGACACGCTCGCTCTCGCGGTGGAGCCTCTCGGTCTCGACGGCGATCAGCCTGCCGAAGGACTCCGCGGGAGGCTCGGCACTGACCACGTCGCCGGACAGGTGGACCAGACCGAGTGCGGCAAAACGCCCGAGCACGTCGTCGAGCTCCGCTAGCGTGAGGCCTGTCGCCTCGGTCAGCTCGAGGCGGTTCGATCCTGAGGCACGTAAGACGTGCCGGTAGAGGCGCTCGTCCCCCGGATGGAGTCCGAGGAGCCCCAGCGGAGAGTCTGATCCGCCCGGTTTGTCGGCCATAGGTCGACAGCATAGTGACACTGGCAGGAAGCGGCCACCGTGTTGCCCTTGCGCGCTGTAAAGATTTGTACCGGAAGCCCGGCCGATGGATTCGGGGGACGAGTGCCTCGGCCGGACACTTCCAAGTCGGAGCGCCGGAATCGCAGCAGGGGACGATTCCGGCGCTCCGCCGTTCTCACGGCTTTACAACTCTCCGTACTGAGGAACGTCCGCGCGCGCTGATGCGTTACAGGCGCGCTGCCGGGACGGTCAGCCGAGCAGCTCGTCGTACGCCGTCGGGCTCGAGTCGCGCAGGAACTCCGCGCACCGCTTCGCCTCCGGCTCCTCGCCGATCCGGTCCGCCGCCCGCGACAGGGCCGCCAGCGCCCGGAGGAAGCCGCGGTTCGGCTCGTGCTCCCAGGGCACCGGGCCGTGGCCCTTCCAGCCGTTGCGACGCAGCAGGTCCAGGCTGCGGTGGTAGCCGACCCGCGCGTAGGCGTAGGCGGTGACGTCGTCGACCGACCCGTCCTCGAGAGCCGCCTCGGCGAGGGTGGCCCACGCCGCGGGTGACTCGGGGTGTGCCCGGACGACCTCGGCGGCCGGCGTACCGGAGTCGAGCTCTGCGGTCGCGGGGTCCTCGGGAAGGTGGGTGGGCGGCGGTCCGGCCATCAGGTCGTTGAAGGTCATGGGCCCATTGTGCAGACAGGGTGGCCACCGCGATCGCGGCGACCACCCTGTCGGATGCTGGTTCGGCCCTGCCTTACCGGGAGACCGACGTCCCGGCGCTGCGGAGGTTCTCGCACGCCTGGACGACGCGGGCGGCCATGCCGGCCTCTCCGGCCTTGCCCCACGAGCGGGGGTCGTACTGCTTCTTGTTGCCGATCTCGCCGTCGACCTTCAGGACGCCGTCGTAGTTCTGGAACATGTGCGTGGCGACCGGGCGGGTGAAGGCGTACTGCGTGTCGGTGTCGACGTTCATCTTGACCACGCCGTAGTCACAGGCCGCGGCGATCTCCTCGGCCGTGGAGCCGGAGCCGCCGTGGAAGACGAGGTCGAACGGCTTCGAGCCGGCCTCGAGGCCGAGCTTCTCGACGACCGCCTCCTGGGCCTGCTCGAGGATCTCGGGGCGCAGCTTCACGTAGCCGGGCTTGTAGGAGCCGTGCACGTTGCCGAAGGTCAGAGCCGTCAGGTAGCGGCCCTTCTCGCCGGTGCCGAGCGCCTCGACGGTCGCGAGGGCGTCCTCGGGCGTGGTGTAGAGCTTCTCGTTGATCTCGCCGACGATGCCGTCCTCCTCGCCACCGACGACGCCGACCTCGATCTCGAGGATGATCCGCGCGGCGGCGGCCTTCTCGAGCAGCTCCTGCGCGATCTGGAGGTTCTCGTCGAGCGGCACGGCGGAGCCGTCCCACATGTGCGACTGGAACAGCGGGTCCTGCCCGTTCTTGACGCGCTCGACCGAGATGTCGAGCAGCGGGCGGACGAACTTGTCGAGCTTGTCCTTGGGGCAGTGGTCGGTGTGGAGGGCGACGTTGACGGGGTACTTCTTCGCGACCTCGCGGGCGAACGCGGCGAAAGCCACCGAGCCGGTCACCATGTCCTTGACGCTGGGGCCGGAGAGGTACTCGGCGCCGCCGGTGGAGATCTGGATGATGCCGTCGCTCCCGGCGTCGGCGAAGCCCTTGAGGGCGGCGTTCAGGGTCTGCGAGGACGTCACGTTGATCGCGGGGTAGGCGAAGGACTCGCGCTTGGCCTTGTCGAGCATCTCTGCGTAGACCTCAGGGGTCGCGATGGGCATCGAGCTGGTCTCCTGTGTCAGACGGCTGGTCGAACGGGTCGGGGGTGTCCCGGCTCCCACAGCCACTCTAGAAGCCCCGGTGCCGGGCGGCGACCCCGTGTCCGAGGCTGCTCAGTCCCGGTCGGGCGCGGGGCGGCGCTCCCCTTCGGACACGGTGGGTCGCTCCGAGGTGGCCTCGACGTCGTTCGCCGCCACGTAGCCGGCCTGCTCCGCGGGCTCCTCGGCCGGCTCGCGTCCCGGGGTCGCCAGCCGGAAGCGGCGGATCGCGAACCGGAAGAGCAGGTAGTACACCGCCGCGTAGGCCAGACCGATCGGCACCAGCCACAGCGGGTTCGTGGCGGTGGTGAAGTTGAGGGCGTAGTCGATGAACCCGGCCGAGAACCCGAACCCGTCCTTGATCCCGAGGGCGTTCACCAGCGCCAGCGACGTACCCGTGAGCACGGCGTGGATCAGGTACAGCGGCCAGGCGACGAAGAGGAAGGCGAACTCGAGGGGCTCGGTCACACCGGTGATGAACGACGTCAGGGCGCCCGAGAGCATCACGCCGCCCACGAAGCCCTTCCGCTCCGGGCGGGCCTCGTGGTAGATCGCGAGTGCCGCCGCCGGCAGGGCGAACATCATGATCGGGAAGAAGCCGGTCATGAACGCCCCCGCTGTCGGGTCGCCGGCCAGGAACCGGGCGATGTCCCCGTGGACCACCTCACCGTTGGCGGTCTCGTACCTCCCCACGACGAACCAGGGCACCGAGTTGAGGATGTGGTGCAGCCCGAACGGGATGAGCAGCCGGTTCGCGAAGCCGTAGACGCCCGCCCCGAGGATGCTGTTCTCGACCAGCCACTCGCTGAACTCCGTGATCGACCAGTCGAACGCCGGGTAGAGGAACGCCAGGACCACGCCGAGAGCCAGCGCGACCAGGGCGGTGATGATCGGGACGAAGCGGCGACCGCCGAAGAACGCGAGGTACGGCGGCAGCCTGATCCGGTAGAACCGCTGCCAGAGCAGCGCCGCGGTGATGCCCACGAGGATGCCGCCGAAGACGCCGTACTCGACCGCGCCCCCGTCGGCCACCTCGTGGTCCGGGAGGACGTAGGGCGACATCGCGTCGGTGACGGCGTCGAAGACCAGGTAGCCGATCAACGCCGCCAGCGCCGTGGACCCGTCCGACTTCCGCGCGAAGCCGACCGCGACACCGACCGCGAAGATCAGGCCGAGGTTCTGGAAGAGCGTGCCCCCGGCCGCGGCGAGTACGGCGGCCACGGGCTCCAGCCAGGGCCAGCGCGACGCGAGCGCGAGGCCGGTGTCGCCCGCGCCGAGCATGTCGGGCTGACCGAGCCGGAAGAGCAGGGCGGCGACCGGCAGGGCCGCGATCGGGAGCATGAGGCTGCGCCCGAGTCGTTGGAGCACGCCGAGGCCGGTCCGTGACGCGGCGTCACGCCGCACGCGGTCCCCCGTGGGCTCTGCCCCGCTCATCGCCCTCCTCGACTTCTCGTCCCCCGACAGTCCTCATGCGGACGTTCCGTGTCAAGCAGGTTCTCATCAGGACCAGACGGGTCACGGGCCGGTCGTCGCCCTTGCCAGAAGTGGTTGAATGCCTTTATGACCCAAGCAGAACAGATCGTCGCAGGTCTGGGCGGTAGGGCCAACATCGTCGAGGTCGAGGCCTGTATCACCCGGTTGCGCACGGAGCTCGCGGACAGCTCGCTCGTCAACGAGCAGGCGCTCAAGGACGCCGGGGTCCACGGGGTCATGCGAGCGGGGGCTGTCGTCCAGGTCGTCGTCGGGCCGGAGGCCGACGTCCTGGCCAGCCACATCGAAGACCTGCTCTGATGCTTCGGGTTCTCTCACCCGTCGCAGGTCACAGCCTCGCGGTGAGCGACATCCCCGACCCGGTGTTCGCGAGGGGCCTGGTCGGTCCCGGCATCGCGATCCGCCCCCGAGACGGCCGCCAGGTGGCGGTCGCTCCGGTCTCCGGGGTCCTCGCGAAGCTGCATCCGCACGCCTACCTCGTCGTCAGCGACATCGGGAACGGCGTCCTCGTGCACCTCGGGATCGACACCGTCCACATGCAGGGCGAGGGGTTCAAGGTGCTGGCCCAGGAGGGCGAGCACGTCGAGGCCGGCGACGACATCGTCGAGTGGGACCCCGAGGAGGTCGAGAAGGCCGGCCGGTCGACGGTCTGCGCGGTCGTCGTACTCGACTGCGACCCCTCCGCCGTGACCCAGCAGCCGGTGCACGTCGACGTCGACCGGGGCGACCTGCTCTTCGAGGTGGACTGCTAGCTAGCCGCGCCAGGAGTGGTCGCCGGAGAGGTCGGCGTGCTGCCGGATCCAGGTGTGCATCGCGATCGCGGCCGCCGCCGAGGCGTTGATCGAGCGCGTCGACCCGAACTGCGTGATGGAGAACGTGCCGTCGCACGCCTCGCGCGCGGCCTCGGACAGCCCCGGCCCCTCCTGGCCGAACAGCAGGCAGCACCGCTGCGGGAGCTCGAGGGTCTCGATCGGCTCCGAGCCCGGGAGGTTGTCGATGCCGAGCAGCACCGCGCCGTGCTCGTGGAGGTACGCCGCGAGGTCGGCGGGCGTCGCATGGTGGCGGACGTGCTGGTAGCGGTCGGTCACCATCGCCCCGCGTCGGTTCCACCGCCGGTTGCCGACGATGTGCACCTCCTTGGCGAGGAAGGCGTTCGCGGTGCGCACGATCGTGCCGATGTTGAAGTCGTGCTGCCAGTTCTCGATCGCGACGTGGAAGTCGTGCCGCCTCGTGTCGAGGTCGGCGACGATCGCCTCCATGGTCCAGTAGCGGTACCGGTCCACGACGTTGCGCCGGTCCCCCTCGGCGAGCAGGCGTGCGTCGTACTGCTCCCCCGCCGGCCACTCGCCCTCCCAGGGGCCGACGCCGACCTCCGCGGGTCCGTGCGGCATGGGGTCGTACGGCGCCCGCCGCTCGTCGTGACGCAGCACCGGGGCGGGCTCGGACTCGATCTCGGACACGCGTCGATGCTAGGTCAGCCGCCCGGACAGGCTGCAGCCGCGGCTGGGTGGCCGAACGCACGCGGACCCGCCCTCATGGTCGGCAAGTAGGGTTCCGCCTGTGATGGAACTTGCGCCGATGTTGCTGGGCCTGGACTGGCTGGACCCCGAGAAGCTCCTCGAGTCCATGGGGAACTACGCGTTCTGGGGCCTGCTCTTCATCATCTTCGCCGAGTGCGGGCTGTTCGCGCTGCTCCCCGGCGACTCGCTGCTGTTCGTGGGCGGTCTGTTCATCGCCAACGGCTGGATGGACGTCCCGATCTGGCTCGCGTGCGTCCTCATCTCGATCGCCGCGTGGCTCGGCAACGTCAGCGGCTACGCGATCGGCTACAAGGTCGGTCCGGCTCTCTTCAAGCGCCCGGACGCCCGGCTCTTCAAGCAGGAGTACGTCGACAAGACCTACGCGTTCTTCGACCGGTACGGCAACCGGGCCATCGTGCTCGCCCGTTTCGTGCCGATCGTGCGCACGTTCATCACCATGGCTGCCGGCGTGGGGCGGATGCCCTTCACCCGGTTCGCCACCTACTCCGCGATCGGCGCGGTCCTCTGGGGCACGGGCATCACGCTGCTCGGCTTCTGGCTCGGGCAGATCACGATCATCAAGGACAACATCGACCTGATCGCGATCGGGATCGTGGTGCTGTCGGTGATCCCGATGGTCGTGGAGTTCCTGCGCGAGAGGTCGCGCACCCGTGACGAGCGGTACGACGAGCCGGAGGAGCGGGCTCGGGTCGAGCGCGAGGACATCCGCGGCGAAGAGGCCTGAGGCCAGCTCAGCGCGACGCAGCGTCGAGCTCGGCCTTGGTGAGCACCGGACGCACCTCGAGACCGACGTCGGCGAGGGGGTTCTCACCCTCCGGGCTGCGGTCGATGGCGCAGACCACGACCTCCACCGTCGCCCCCGCCGCACGGAGCGCCCGTGTGGCGTCGCGCACCGCACCACCGGTCGTGATGACGTCCTCGACCAGGGTCACCCTGCGTCCCGCGACGTCGGGCCCCTCCGCGAGCTTGCAGGTGCCGTACTCCTTGGCCTTCTTGCGCACGAACAGCGCCGGCAGCCCCGTCCTGCTGCTGAGCACCGTCGCGATCGGGATCCCCCCGAGCTCCAGGCCACCGAGCAGCTCCGTGTCGTCCGGGACGAGCTCGAGCATCCGGTCGACCACCCGGGCCAGGAGCGCCGGGTCGGACTCGAACAGGTACTTGTCGAAGTACTCCGACGAGACCTGGCCGGACCGGAGCGTGAACTCGCCGGTGAGGCGGCAGCAGGCGTCGACGTCGCGCGCGAGGGTGGTGTCACTCATGAGGAGCGACTCTAGCCAGATCCGCCGGACTGCCTCTCCCCCGGTTACTTCGGCTGGGTGTCGACGAGGTGCCCGAACGCGATCATCCGGTTGTCGGTGTGGAAGAGCTCCGAGCACGTGGTCAGCGTGATCAGCTTCTGGCCCGGCCGCTGTGCCGGCTGCACTCCACCGTCGGGGTTCTTCGGCAGCGGGTCGATCACCCAGATGTCCTCGAAGGTGACGATCAGGTCGTTGGGGTTCGTGTCGAGCTCGTAGGTGTAGATCGCGTCGCGCGTCTCGACGATCACCTCGTCGCCCGGCCGGAGCTCGGGCATGTCGCGCAGCGGCTCGCCGTGCGTGACCCGGTGCGCCGCGAGGGCGTAGTTGCCGCGCTCGCCGGGGTCGGCGGCGTCGGGGAAGTGGCCGTAGCCGGAGGCGAGCTCCTCGTCGCCGATCCCCTCGAGCACCGGCACGACGTAGTCGTCACCGAACGCGGGGATCCGGATCAGCGCCGAGGCGTCCCCGAGCGGGACTCCGGCAGGCTCGGGAGCGGGCTCCCCGTCGATCGTCGTGTCGGGCGCCACCGCCCACTGCTCGGTGAGGTCCTCGACGATCCGCTCCTGGGCCTGCTTGGAGACGATGTTCGTGCCGTACATCTGCCAGCCGACGTAGCCGAGCATGCCCAGACCCGCGAGCACGAGGACGAGCCCGAGCCAGAACGAGAAACCGCGCCCTGCCCGCTTGTGCCGTCGCGAGCGCCGCCCCACGGGAGGCACGCTCGTCGCTTCGCCCTCGCTGGCGGCGGTCGTGGTCGCTCCGGTGTCCTGGCTCACCCGCCCATCATCCCCGATCGCGCCGACTACAGTCGCCGGTATGGCACCAATCGAACCGGACGACCGGATCGCCCACCGCCTGCGAGGGATCCCGGGGACGATCTTCTCGGAGATGTCGGCCCTCGCCGTGCGCACCGGCGCGCTGAACCTCGGCCAAGGGTTCCCCGACCGCGACGGACCGTCCTCGGTGGTGGAGGCGGCGGTCACCGCCCTGCGCGAGGGCCGCAACCAGTACGCGCCCGGCATCGGCGTCCCCGAGCTCCGCGAGGCGATCGCTGCTCACCAGGCCCGCCACTACGACGTCGAGCTCGACCCGGCTCGGCAGGTCCTGGTCACCACGGGCGCCACCGAGGGCATCTCCGCGGCGCTCCTGGCCCTGGTGAACCCGGGCGACGAGGTGGTGGTGCTCGAGCCGTTCTACGACTCGTACACCGCGATGATCCAGATGGCCGGCGGCGTGCGTCGCCCCGTCACCCTGCGCGCCCCGGACTTCCGGCTCGACGTCGACGCGCTGCGCGCGGCGGTGACCGACCGTACGTCGGTCCTCCTCCTGAACTCCCCCCACAACCCGACCGGCACGGTGCTCACCCGGGCCGAGCTGGAGGCCGTCGCCGACGTCGCGCGTGAGCACGACCTGGTGGTGGTCACCGACGAGGTCTACGAGCACCTGGTGTACGACGACCACGAGCATGTCCCTCTCGCGACCCTGCCGGGGATGTTCGAGCGGACGCTGTCACTGTCGAGCGCCGGCAAGACCTTCTCGTTCACCGGCTGGAAGGTCGGCTGGGCGACCGGGCCCGACCGACTGGTGCGCGCCGTCGAGTCCGCGAAGCAGTGGCTGACCTTCAGCTCGGGCGCGCCCCTGCAGCCTGCGATCGCCCACGCGCTCGACCACGAGGCCGGCTACTACGCCGCGCTCGCCAAGGAGCTCCAGGGCAAGCGCGACAGCCTGTGCGAGGGCCTGCGGCAGCTCGACATGGACGTCTACGTCCCCGAGGGGACGTACTTCGTCACGACCGACGTGCGGCGTTACGGCTACCGGGACGGCATGGAGTTCTGCAAGGCCCTCCCGGAGAAGGCCGGGGTCGTGGCGATCCCGTCGCAGGCGTTCTACGACGACGCCGAGGAGGGCCGGCACAAGGTCCGCTGGGCGTTCTGCAAGGAGCAGCAGGTGCTCGACGAGGGCGTGCGGCGGCTGGTCGAGTCAGACCTGTACGCCTGAGACAAGGCCTCACTTGTAGCGAAAAGCACCACTCGTCTGATGAGAGTGGTGCTTCTCGCTACAAGTCAGCGAGCGGCGGTCCGATGGCGGGTCGGGTCACCAGACGTTCGACGGGGGCTCGTCCTTGCCCCGGTCGCGCGGCGGCTCCTCCGGCCGACCCTGCTGACCGGGCTGGCCGCCGTACTGCTGCGGCTGCTGGCCGTAGGGCTGCCCCTGTCCGGGCTGCTGGCCCTGACCCGGCTGCTGGCCGTACGGCTGGAACGGACCGGGGTAGCCCTGGTTGCGGGGCTGCCCGGAGTACCACTCGTTCGCCCCGCCCATGAACAGCAGCGCCACGACGGCGGCGGCCCCCACGGTGTGGAGCAGGCCGACCGGGAAGGCGACGAGGCTGAACAGCACCGTCATCGCCGAGGACACGACGAGCGTGATCCGCGCCCAGTTGGCGCGGCGGTAGGCGAACCAGGCCAGCACCATGGCGGCGATCCCCCAGAACAGCGCGATCGCGCCCAGGACCCACAGCGCGCCGACGACCTGGTCGGTCTGCACGTCGAGCTGCTGGAAGTTGGGGTCCTCCTCGAGCTGGCGAAGGAAGTCGTCACGGGCCACGCCGAGGACGAAGCCGATCATCACGAAGCCGAGGATCGACAGGGCCGAGAGCGCCCAGGTGATCCAGACGGCGATGGTCACGGTCGTGGGCCGCTGGTTGGGGTCGACCGGCCGCTGAGGAGCGCCGTAGTAAGGCTGGCCGTACTGCTGCGGGTAGCCGTAGGGGCCCTGCTGGCCGTACTGCGGCGGCTGCTGAGGCTGTCCCCCGCCAGGCTGCTGGCCGTAGGGCTGCTGGCCGTACGGCGGCTGCTGCCCGTACTGGGGAGGCGGCGGCGGGTAGCCACCCTGGGGGTACGACGGTCCGCCGGACTGCCCCTGTCCAGGCTGCCCCTGCTGCCCGGGCTCCCCCTGCGACGAGGGCGTGCCGTAACCCTGGGTCGGCGGCGGCACCGGCCGCCCCGAGGTGTCGTCGGGCATCCGCGGCCACGGCTGCGTACCGCCGTTGTCCGGGCGCTCCTGGGGCGGGTTGTTCTCAGAGGACAAGACGTTGCCTTCCACTCGGGGGCGCGACTGGTGCGCTGCGAAGCTGTTCTTCGCCCCGGACGCCGACTCGTCCGACGACGAGGCCGGGACACCGGCGAACCAGTCCCTCGCCGGCTTGGTCCACAGCATGATGGCCGAGAAGGCGATCATGACGGGGAGGAACCCACCCGAGACCGGCGCGGTCAGCATGATCGCCACGGCAGCGATCGTGTAGCCGACCCGTGCGGCGTTGTTGCGCTGCAGCACGTAGATGGCGAGGACCGTGGCGGCCGCCGCGGCGGCGCCGCTGAAGAACATCAGCCCGCGCAGGATCTCGACCACCTGCGGGATCTCGAGCCCCAGGCCGTTGCCGGGCGGCGTGGAGAGGAACTCGTCGATGGTGTCGCGGAACTCGACCGTGCGCAGCCGGGAGACGGAGTCGAACAGGGTGAGTACGAGAAGCACGGACCCGATGAGCGCCACCCAGCCGGCCATGGTCACCTGGCTGGGGCGGGCGCCCTTGCTCTGCTCAGTCATGAAGCCATTGCATCATGCGGGCCCAGCCCCGGCCGAA
The DNA here is from genome assembly GCA_963701425.1 of uncultured Actinomycetota bacterium. GTDB lineage: Bacteria > Actinomycetota > Actinomycetes > Propionibacteriales > Nocardioidaceae > Nocardioides_C. The sequence continues at coordinate 43,821 of CAVPAG010000014.1, forward strand.
ACTGCTCACGCGGCCGCAGCCTTCAGGGTGAGCCCCTCGCCGGTCTCGTCGACGTCGACGACGACCTCGCTGCCGTCGCGCACGTCGCCCGCGAGCAGCATCCGGGCCAGCGGGTCGCCGACCGCGGTCTGCACGAGCCGACGCAGCGGCCGGGCGCCGTACGCCGGGTCGAAGCCGGTGCGGCTCAGCCAGCCGTGGGCCGCCTCGCTCACCGTGACAGTGATCCGGCGGACCGCGAGCCGCTTGTTCAGCTCGGCGACCTGGAGGTCGACGATGTGCGAGAGCTGCTCCTCGGTGAGCGCGTCGAACATGACGATCTCGTCGAGACGGTTGAGGAACTCCGGCTTGAAGTGCTGCCGGACGACGGCCATCACCGACTCGCGCTTCTTCTCCTCGTCGAGGGTCGGGTCGACCAGGAAGTGCGACCCGAGGTTCGAGGTGAGGATCAGCAGCGTGTTGCGGAAGTCGACGGTGCGTCCCTGACCGTCGGTGAGACGTCCGTCGTCGAGCACCTGGAGCAGGATGTCGAAGACCTCGTGGTGGGCCTTCTCCACCTCGTCGAGGAGCACGACGGAGTACGGCCGGCGGCGTACGGCCTCGGTGAGCTGGCCGCCCTCCTCGTAGCCGACGTAGCCGGGCGGGGCGCCCACGAGACGCGCGACGCTGTGCTTCTCGGAGTACTCGCTCATGTCGATCCGCACGATCGCCCGCTCGTCGTCGAACAGGAAGTCCGCGAGCGACTTGGCCAGCTCGGTCTTGCCCACGCCCGTCGGGCCGAGGAACAGGAAGGACCCGGTCGGCCGGTTCGGGTCGGAGATGCCCGCGCGCGATCGACGTACCGCGTCCGACACGGCGGCGACCGCGGACTCCTGCCCGATCAGCCGCTCGCCGATGACCTCCTCCATCCGGAGCAGCTTGGCGGTCTCGCCCTCGAGCAGGCGGCCGGTCGGGATGCCCGTCCAGGCCTCGACGACCTCGGCGATCTCCTCGGCGCCGACCTCCTCGTGGACCATCTTCTCCGCCGACTCGGCGGCCTCGGTGGCGTCCTCGAGCTCCTTCTCCAGCGCGGGGATGCGGCCGTACAGGATCTCGCTCGCTCTGCCGAGGTCGCCCTCGCGCTGGAGCCGGTCGGCCTGCATGCGCAGCGAGTCGATCTGCTCGCGCAGCTCACCGATCCGGTCGAGCGAGTGCTTCTCGCGGTCCCAGCGCGCCTCGAGACCACGCAAGGTCTCCTCGCGGTCGGCCATCTCGGCGCGCAGCTTCTCGAGCCGGTCCTTGGAGGCCTCGTCGGTCTCGCGGGCGAGCGCGAGCTCCTCCATCTTCATCCGGTCGACCTGTCGGCGCAGCTCGTCGATCTCGACCGGGCTGGACTCGATCTCCATGCGCAGCCGGGAGGCGGCCTCGTCGACGAGGTCGATCGCCTTGTCGGGCAGCTGCCGGCCGGTGATGTAGCGGTCCGAGAGCATCGCGGCGGCCACGAGCGCGGCGTCCGAGATCGTCACCCGGTGGTGCGCCTCGTACTTCTCCTGGAGGCCGCGCAGGATCGCCACGGTGTCCTCCACGGACGGCTCGCCCACGAACACCTGCTGGAACCGACGCTCGAGCGCCGGGTCCTTCTCGATGCGCTCGCGGTACTCGTCGAGCGTGGTCGCGCCGATCATCCGCAGCTCACCGCGCGCGAGCATCGGCTTCAGCATGTTGCCGGCGTCCATCGCCGAGTCGCCGCCGGCGCCCGCCCCGACGACCGTGTGCAGCTCGTCGATGAAGGTGATGACCTGGCCCGCGGAGTCCTTGATCTCCTCGAGGACCGCCTTGAGGCGCTCCTCGAACTCACCGCGGTACTTCGCGCCCGCGACCATCGCGGCGAGGTCGAGGCTGAGCACACGCCGGCCCTTGAGGGAGTCCGGCACGTCGCCGTCCACGACCCGCTGGGCGAGGCCCTCGACGACGGCGGTCTTGCCGACGCCGGGCTCACCGATGAGCACCGGGTTGTTCTTGGTACGCCGCGAGAGCACCTGCACGACGCGGCGGATCTCGGAGTCACGGCCGATGACCGGGTCGAGCTTGCCCTCGGCCGCACGCGCGGTCAGGTCGACGGCGTACTTCTCGAGTGCCTGGTACGTCGCCTCGGGGTCCTGGCTGGTGACCCGCCGGTTGCCGCGCACGCTCGAGAGCGCCGCACGGAGCGCGTCGGGGGTCGCTCCGGCCTCGGTGAGCACCTTCTGCACCGGCGACTCGACCGTGGCGGCTGCGACCAGCAGGTGCTCGGTCGAGACGTACTCGTCCTTCATCTCGGCCGCGATGTCGCCGGCCTTGCTCAGGATCGAGAGGGCGGCACGGGAGTACGACGGAGCGCCGACCGTCGAGCCGGAGGCGGCCGGGAGCCTCTTCAGCTCGGCCTCCACACCGGCGATCACCTGCGCGGGCTGAACCCCTGCGGCCTCGAACAGCGGCCGCGCGATGCCCTCCGGCTGCGCGAGCAGGGCGGCGAGCAGGTGCACGGCCTCGACCTGGGCGTGACCCGCGGAGGCCGAGGTCGAGATCGCGGTGTTGATAGCTTCCTGGCTCCGGGTGGTGAACTTCGATGCGTCCATGTGGGTGCGTCGTCCTTCTGTCGAACGTGGTCCGAATGCGTCCGCGAGACGGTCCGCTCTCGCAGGCTGCTGCGTCACCGGCTCGCTGTCTGGTCAACGCACGCAGAGTTGAGTCTGTTCCGCTCAACTCTGTCGATTTTCCGCAGGTTGCGCAGGATCTTCAGCCTCGGCGGTCCACCCGCCCCAGGGGCGGTCAGCGTCGCACGGTCACGGTGACCGAGTCGGACCCCGAGGCGCCGTCGTCGTCGGTCGCGGTGAGCGTGAAGGTGTACGTGCCGACCGGCCGCGTCACCGAGGTGGACAGCGGCGAGGTGGTGCCGGAGGCGAGCACCTGGGTGCCCTCACGCCAGGCCAGGGACGCCACTGTCCCGTCCGGGTCGGCGCCGGCGCCGGACAGCGTGAACGTCGCCTGCTTGGTCTTCTTGTCGATCCGCACGCTGCGGTCGGGCCCCGCGTTCGCGGTCGGCGGCTGGTTCGCCGGCGGCTCCTCGCCGCCACCGCCGCCGGGGGCGCCGGAGAGCGGCCCCCGCGAGATGTCGGCGGCGAAGCTCCCGCCCGCACCGTCGCCACCGGTCCACGCGTAGACCCGCAGCGTGTACGTCCCGACCTTCTGCGGGACGACGCCGATCGTCTCCTGGCGTCCGGTCGAGCACGACACCCCTGACAACGCGCACTGGCTGTCCGCGACGAGCACGCCGTCGGGGTCGCGCAGCTCCACGTCCAGGTCGGGGGTCCACTCCCCTGTCGACCAGCCCATCTGGCAGAGCAGGTCGCAGCTCAGGCTCCCGGACGTCACCGTCAGCGTGATGGCGAGAGGCACCCCCAGACCGTCGGCGGGCACCACGACGGGCACGTCGACCGACCCGTTGCTCGGGACCGACCCGGTCCTGCGCTCCCAGGTCGGGAACGGCGTGCGCGTGAGCGACAGCCCACGGACGGCGTCGACGAGCGCGCGTACGTCGATGAGCCCGGCGCCCCAGTCGTTGTCCTTGCCGCCGGTCCCCACGTCGAGGGCGGAGCTGGTCAGCGCCGTCCTCACCTGGGCCGGGGTGGCTCCGGGGGCCGCCTCGAGGGCGAGGGCGACGGCTCCGGCGACGTACGGCGTGGCCATCGACGTACCGCTGTAGGTGACGTAGCCGGTGGTCGTCCCGGCGTCGGCCGCGGTGACCGTGACGCCAGGGGCGGCGATGTCCGGCTTCGTGAGCCCGGAGATCGTGGGCCCGCGGCTCGAGAACGCGGCGAGCCAGATCCCGTCGTCGCGGCGTGCCGTCCCGGCGGGTGCGGAGTGGTCGGAGACCGCACCGACGGTGACCGCGCTCGCCGCGACGCCGGGAGCGCTGATGGTCCTGGGCGCGTCACCGCTGTTGCCCGCGGCGACCACGACCACCTCGCCGCCGGCGACGGCAGCATCCACCGCCAGGCTCACGGCGTCCCTGCCGTCCGTGCCCGGGCTGCCCAGCGACATCGACAGCACGTCGACCCCGGGCTGGAGGTGACACCACTCGACGGCTGCGGCCACGTCGCTGTCCGCGCCGGAGCCCGAGCTGTCCAGCACCTTGGCGGCGTACAGGTCAGCCGCAGGAGCCACCCCCACGAAGGTCGCCGCACCGGTCCCGCCGGCTCCGTCCCCAGCCGCGATGGAGGCGACATGGGTGCCGTGGCCGTGGTCGTCGTACGCCGCGGTCCGGCTGTTCACGTAGTCGACGAAGCCGACCGTTCGCGGGGAGATCTGCTCGTGCGCGGGGTCGACGCCCGTGTCGATGACGCAGATCCCGACGCCGCTCCCGTCGAGCCCCGGGACGTCCGCACGGGCGGCGGCAGCCCCGAAGTCCCGGTCGGTCGCGTCGTCGAGCGCGTGCACGACGCCGTCCTCCTCGACCCTTCGGACGAGGGGATGACGGGCCAGGGCCCTCGCCTGCGCCGCGGTCATGGTCGCGGCGAACCCGTCGATGAGCCGCAGCTCGTGCTTCAGCCGGAAGGGCCCGGCTGCCTGACGACCCTGGCTCGAGTCGAGCCCCGTGACGATGACCCGCACCCGCTCGGCGGCGTCGGCCGCGTCCAGGCGCTCCTCGAAGTCGTCGGAGACGTGGTCGCCGTTGCGGTCACCTCCCGGCGGACCGGCGGCCACGGGCGGCGAGCCCTCCGGGGTGCCGCCCGGGCTCGAGCCGTCGTCCGGGGCCGCGCCGGCGAGCCCGGCGGGGAAGACAAGCGCGGAGACAGCGATGGTCAGGGTGAGCGCTCGACGTCGCATCACGGCACCCCCAGGTGGACGTGGGTCCCGAGATGCGGATGTCTTCCACGTTATGTGCCGCCATAGGGATGCGACCATGGCGAAACCGGGTCATGCTGCGCGACGCGTGCGAATCAGATGCGGCCGCGGCGCCAGATGGTCACGGCGTGCCCCGAGGGGCGGACCGCGGGGAGGTTACGGGGCTGCGCCTGCTGGGCGTCGACGATCGTCTTCTGCAGGGCGTACTGCGTCGCGGTGAGCTCGTCCTCGAGCTCCGCGACCCGCATGCGCAGGGCGGTCACCTGGTGCTCGAGCTCGAGGATCCGCTTGACGCCTTCGAGCCCGATCCCGGAGGAGGTCAGCTCGGCGACCTCACGGAGCATCTCGATGTCGCGCCAGGAGTAGCGCCGCCCGCCACCGCCGGTGCGGCCCGGGCTGACCAGGCCCATCCGGTCGTAGGCACGCAGCGTCTGCGGGTGCAGCCCGGTGAGCTCGGCGGCCACGGAGATGACGTACACGGGCACGTCGGGGCCGGGCGCCTCCATCCGGCCGGAGACCGGTCGGCGGCTCGGTCGCTGGGGCGTCGTCACCGGGCACCTCCAGCAAGGAGGTTGGCGCGCAGGTCACTCCCCGCGGTCGCGTCACGGTAGGCCTGCACGGCCTCCCTCGCCTTCTCGTCGAGCACGGCGGGCACGTGTACGTCGACGGTGACCAGCAGGTCGCCCCGATGACCGGCACTGGGGCCGTCTCCTCTGCGGACGACGCCCTTGCCGCGGACCCGGAAGGTGCGGCCGTTCGGGGTACCGGGCGGGATCTTGACCGTCACCGGCGCACCGGTCAGCGTCGGCACCTTGATCTCCGCACCGAGGGCGGCCTCGTCGAAGCTGATCGGGACGGTGACCGTGAGGTTGTCGCCCTTGCGCCCGAAGACGGGGTGCGCCGAGACCTTGACGTTGACGTACAGGTCACCGTGCGGCCCGCCACGCTCACCGCCGGCGCCCTTGCCGCGAAGACGGATCCGCTGCCCGTCCTTGACCCCGGCCGGGATCCGGGCCTGGATCGTGCGCGACGACTTGCCCCGCCCGGAGCCGTGGCAGCTCGGGCACGGGTCGTCGACGACGAGGCCGCGGCCGCGGCACGCCGGGCAGGTCTCGTTCATGGTGAACGCACCGCCGACGGAGGCGGCGTGCATGCCGACGCCGTCACACTCGGGGCACACGCGCGGGACCGTGCCGGAGCGGGCGCCCGTGCCGTTGCAGTCCGGGCACGGGGCGTCGGAGGAGAGCCGCAGCGAGACCGTCACGCCGTCGATCGAGTCGAGGAAGCTGATGGTCGCGTCGGTCTCGATGTCGGCGCCACGGCGCGGCGCCTGCTGCTGACGGGTGCGGCCACCGCCGAACACCGTGCCGAACAGGTCGCTGAAACCGCCGCCGCCACCGCCACCGCCGCCGTGACCGCCGAACAGGTCGCTCACGTCGAACGGCTGGCCTCCACCGCCGGGCCGTCCCGTGGTGAAGGGGCCGAAGCCGCCGCCGTAGGTGCGCAGCTCGTCGTACTTCTTGCGCTTCTCTGCGTCGCCGACGACGTCGTAGGCCTCGGCGATCGCCTTGAAGCGCTCCTCCGCGGCCTTGTCGCCGGGATGCGAGTCGGGGTGGTTGGCGCGCGCAAGCTTGCGGTACGCCTTCTTGATGTCGTCCGCGGATGCGTCCTTGGAGACGCCGAGCACCTTGTAGAAGTCCTTGGTCGCCCAGTCAGCACTGGTCATGCGCGCACCTCCCTCCGGTCGTCCTGGTTGTTACAGGCTCTCGTTCTCGCCGGTCGCCTCGTCCGCGGCGCCCGGCTCCGCCGCTGCGGGCTCGGGGTCGACGACGGTCACCCGCGCGGGGCGGACGACGCGGTCACCGATCCGGTAGCCGGCGTGCACGATGTTCTGGCAGGTCGTGGTCGTCACGTCCGGCGAGTGCGAGTGCATCAGAGCCTCGTGCAGGTTCGGGTCGAACTCGTCGCCCGGCTGCCCGAACTTCTCGAGACCGAGCCCGGCCACGACGCGCTCGAGCGAGTCGGCCACGGCCTTGAACCCGCCCTCGACCTCGCCGTGCTCACGTGCTCGGTCGATGTCGTCGAGCACCGGCAGCAGGCTCGAGAGCACCGAGAACGTGGCGTTCTGCTTGACGAGCTCACGGTCCCGGTCGACCCGGCGCTTGTAGTTGAGGTACTCCGCCTGGAGCCGCTGGAGGTCGCCGGTCAGCGCCGCGACGTCCTCCTGGGCCTTGGCCAGGTCGGCGACGAGCTCGGTCGGCGTGTCGCTCGCCATGTCGCTACGGTGTCGCCTCCCTCCTGGTCCACCCCGCCCGCGGGCTGGTCGACCCAGGCATCCTCGGCGGGGGCGGCGGGGCCGGGGGCCACAGTCTCCTGCGACCCCCCGGCCTCGGTCGTGCCCGCGTCGGGCGTGGTGCTCTCGTGCTGGTTCTCAGCAGAGGTCACTTGTTCTCACCTTCGTTGTCCTCGTCGACGATCTCGGCGTCCACGACGTCCTCGTCGGAGTCCCCGGTGCCCGTCGTACCACCGGCAGCGGCGGCCTCGGACTCACCGGCGGCGTACATCGCCGCGCCCATCTTCTGGCTGGACTCGCCGAGCTTGTGGACCGCGGCCTCGAGCGCCTCCTTGTCGGCGTTCTCGTCCTCGAGCAGCTTCTTCAGCGCCTCGAGGTCGGCCTCGACCTCGGTCTTGACGTCCGCCGGGACCTTGTCGGCGTTCTCGGAGAGGAACTTCTCCGTGGTGTACACGAGGCTGTCGGCCTGGTTGCGGGTCTCGACGGCCTCGCGACGCTTCCGGTCCTCCTCGGCGTACTGCTCGGCGTCGCGGATCATCTTGTCGATGTCCTCCTTCGACAGCGCCGAGCCACCGGTGATCGTCATCGACTGCTCACGGCCGGTGCCGCGGTCCTTGGCGGACACGTGCACGATGCCGTTGGCGTCGATGTCGAAGGTGACCTCGATCTGCGGCACGCCACGAGGCGCCGGCGGGAGGCCGGTCAGCTCGAAGTTGCCGAGCGGCTGGTTCTGCGCGGCCATCTGACGCTCGCCCTGGTAGACCTGGATCTGCACCGAGGGCTGGTTGTCGTCGGCGGTGGTGAACACCTCGGACCGCTTCGTCGGGATCGTCGTGTTGCGCTCGATCAGCTTGGTCATCACGCCGCCCTTGGTCTCGATGCCGAGGGACAGCGGGGTGACGTCGAGGAGCAGCACGTCCTTGACCTCGCCCTTGAGCACACCGGCCTGGAGCGCGGCGCCGACGGCCACGACCTCGTCCGGGTTCACGCCCTTGTTGGGCTCCTTGCCGCCGAGCAGCTGCTTGACCAGCTCGGTCACGGCGGGCATCCGGGTCGAGCCGCCGACCATGATCACGTGGTCGATCTTGGAGATGTCCTGGCCGGCGTCCTTGAGCACCGTCTGGACCGGGCTCTTCGTCCGGTCGAGAAGGTCCGAGGTGATCTTCTGGAACTCCGACCGGGTCAGCTTCTCCTCGAAGTGGAGCGGGCCGGACTCGGAGTGGGTGATGTAGGGCAGGTGGACCGTGGTCTCGCTGGACGCGGACAGCTCGATCTTCGCCTTCTCGGCGGCCTCCTGCAGACGCTGGCGTGCGATCTTGTCGGCGCCGAGGTCCACGTTGTTGCTGTCCTTGAACTTCTTGACCATCCACTCGACGATCCGGTTGTCCCAGTCGTCGCCACCGAGGTGGTTGTCACCGGAGGTGGCCTTCACCTCGACGACGCCGTCGCCGATCTCGAGCAGGGAGACGTCGAAGGTTCCACCACCGAGGTCGAAGACCAGGATGGTCTGGTCGTGCTCCTTGTCGAGGCCGTAGGCGAGTGCGGCCGCCGTCGGCTCGTTGACGATGCGGGAGACGTTGAGGCCCGCGATCTCGCCGGCCTCCTTGGTGGCCTGGCGCTGGGCGTCGGAGAAGTACGCCGGGACCGTGATCACCGCGTCGGTGACGGTCTCGCCGAGGTAGGACTCGGCGTCGCGCTTGAGCTTCTGGAGGACGAACGCCGAGATCTGCTGCGGCGTGAAGTCCTTGTCGTCGATCTTGGTCTTCCAGTCGGTGCCCATGTGGCGCTTGACCGAGCGGATGGTCCGGTCGACGTTGGTGACGGCCTGACGCTTGGCCACCTCGCCTACGAGGACCTCGCCGTTCTTGGCGAAGGCGACCACGGACGGCGTCGTCCGGGCACCCTCTGCGTTTGCGATGACGGTGGGCTCGCCACCTTCGAGGACGGAGACGACGGAGTTCGTCGTGCCGAGGTCGATGCCGACCGCGCGTGCCATGTTCTACCTCCACGGATGATCCCCGCCTCACCGGCGGGGTGTGCTTCTTCGTCTGCTCTGGGGACGGGGGCCGTGCGGCTCCCGTGACAGTCGAGTGTGTCAAACAACTTGAGTGCGCTCAACTCAACTCTTGTCATGGGGGATAACGCAGGCAGGACGGGGAGTGTTCCCGCCCGTTTCGCGCCCATGCGTGACCTGCGCCACCCGGGGTCAGCGCTGGCGGAGAGGTCCGCGCTCGAGGCCGGGGAAGGTACGCCGGAAGAGGTCGACGGCCGGGCCGAGCAACAGGAACACCATCACGGTCCCCGGCCCCACCGCCGCACCGAGCAGCCACCCGACGAGGGCGCCGCCGGCCTGGACGAGGTTGTAGCTCCAGCGGAACGGGATCGGCGGGTCCCAGGCGATCGCCATCGCCTCGGCCGGCCCGGCGCCCGTGGAGCTCATCAGGTACGCCGCGACGCCGACCGTGATGAGGACGAAGGCGGCGAGCAGCAGCCCCACTCGCCACGCCGTGGAGTCGACCTCCGGGACGACCGCCATGGCCCCCGAGATCACGAAGCCCACGAGGAACCACTGCACGAGCGTCCCGGGCCCGGGCGTCGTCCCGCGGACCCACGCCAGGCCGATGAACGCGGCGCCGACCACGATGTTGAGCTGCCAGAACTCCAGGCCGCTCGCGACGGTGATCCCGTTGACGAGGGTGGAGTAGCCGTCCGAGCCGAGCGCGGACTCGAGCAGCAGCGCCACGCCTAAGCCGAGAACGAGGCAGGCGAGGACCAGCTGGACGTACTTGACCACCGTCTCGCTGGGCGTCGTCCGCGGCCCGGCCGTCACGCGGACACCGGCTCGCACACGACGACGGGGATCTCCCGGTCGGTCCACGACTGGTACGAGTCGAAGTCGGCGTAGAGCTCCACGAGCCTGGGCCACAGCTCGGCCCGCTCCTCCGGCGTGGCGGTGCGCGCCCGCATCGGCCGGACCTTGCCGCGCACCTGCACCGTCACCGCCGAGTTCGCCCGCACGTTGAGGTACCACTGCGGGTTCTTCGGCAGGCCGCCCTGGGACGCGACGACCACCACCCGGTCGCCGTCCGGCAGATAGAGCAGAGGGGTCGTGCGGACCTGGCCGGACTTGCGGCCCGTGTGGCTGAGGAGGCACACCGGCACGCCGCGAGGGAAGGCGGAGCCGATCCGCCACCGGCCCATCAGGCGCCCGTTGGTGCGCCGGTAGACCCAGACGTTCGTCGCGGAGGCGTACTTCAGGATCTTCGGGACGACCGGGGAGTCCAGCCCCTTCGGCTTCTTCACAGGTGAGCCCTCCTCGGGCATGGGGTCAGCCGACGGGCTGGGGCTCGCGTGCCGGGTCGGCGGAGGGGACAGCGAGCCGGCCGGTGCGGGCGGCCCAGACCTCGAACGCCGCGGTGGCGAAGGGCGGGACGGAGCACGCCAGGGCGAGCAGCGTGACCCACGGCGTCCAGCGAAGGGTGCGCGCCAGCAGGAGGGCGAGTCCGACGTACGCGAGGAAGATCCCTCCGTGGACAGGTCCGAAGAGGTGCACGCCGGCCTCGGTGGTGCCGGCGACGTGCTTGAGGTACATGCCCACGAGCAGGCCCGCCCACGAGAGGGCCTCGGCGACGGCGACGACCTTGAACAGGGTGATCTGGCTACGCACGGGCATGCGGGCGATCGTAGAGGCGTCAGCGGACGTTGACGGTCACGGGGTTGGACTTCTTGCCCGTGGCGACGTCGACGACCCGGAACTTGTTGGCCCCGGTCTGCCCGGTCATCACGTAGCTGGAGAACGTCCCTCCGCTGACCGACGCCGAGGTCGGGAAGTCGGTCCACCCTCCGCCCTCGAAGCGCTGGACCTGCAACGAGGCGCCCTCCCCGCGCGGGTAGGTGCCGGAGAGGTAGATCCGCTCCATCCGGGAGACCTCGACCGGGCTCGCGGAGAGGCTGATCACCGACGGCGGCGGCTTGCGCTTCTCCTCCTTCGGCGACTGCGTCTCGGAGGGCTGCGCCTCGGGCGACTCGGTCTCGCGGGGGTCCTTGCCGCCGTTGAGGTCGGCCAGGGTGAGCCCCTCGTCGTCCTCGTCCTCGTCGTCGCCGCCGGGGGTGCGGTCGGGGATGTAGAGGCTCGGCTCGGCCTGGACGGACGGACCGGAGTCACCGATGCCGGAGATGCTGACCGCACCGAGGGCGATCACGGCGATCAGGCCACCCACGAGGACCGCGACGCCGAACAGCGCACCCACGCCCATCAGCAGGGAGCGGTACCACGGGTTCTCGTCGTCCTCGGCCATCGGCCCAAGCCTAGGCGAAGCCCCCACCTCGGACCTCGGAGGACAGGCTTCACAGGCCCCGCTTCCAGACGAGCTCCTCGACGAGCTCGCGCGACCGCCAGCCCTCCGGCGTACGCACCAGCTTGTGCCGGTAGTAGCCACCGAACTCCCACAGGAGCTCGCTCCCGTCGGGCTGCGGCAGGACCATCGGGTTCAGGAAGTACGCCGTGACGTCGGCCTTGTCGCCGTCGATGGCCACCTCGGACTGACCCAGCACGTGATGCCGGCCGGGGAACATCGGCAGCATCTCCGCCAGCCACGCCTTGACCTCGGTGAAGGCGCCCTCGATGCCGCCGGTCACCGTGTAGTCGATGTAGGCGTCGGCGGTGAAGACCTCGTCGAGCCGGTCCCACTCTCCCGTGTCGATCGCGCGGGTGTAACGGGTCAGCAGATCGGCGATCTCGATCCGGTCCGAGATGGTCTGAAGGTCGAGCATCGGGCCTCCTAGCGAACCTTGAAGGTGAGCCGGCCGCGCGGGGCGCGCGCCAGTGCCGGCTCGAGGCGCTCGGCCACCTCCCTCGGCGACGGGCGGTCACGTGGGTCCGGGGACAGGCAGTCCATGACGACCTCGGCGACGTCGGGCGCGACCCGGTGCGTGAACGGGCGCGGAGCCAGCTCGAGCTGGGGGAACCGCTCGACGAGGAAGTCGGAGTCCGGGTCGCCGTCCGGGAACGCCTGCACTCCCTCGATGGCCTGGTACAGCGTCACGCCCAGTCCCCAGACGTCGCTGGCGGGTCCGGGCGGCGTACTGCTGCCCGGCGGGTCGCACTGCTCCGGCGCCATGTACGAGTCGGTCCCCACCTCGTGGGTCAGCCCCCGCGCCTCCTCCACGGTCCGGGCGAGGCTGAGGTCGATGAGCTTCGCGGGGGCACCCATGATGATGTTGCTCGGCTTGATGTCGAGATGGACGTAGCCGAGCGTGCCCAGGTAGTGCAGCGCCGAGGAGAGCTCGATCGCGAGGGGCAGGTACTGCTGCTCCGGCAGTGGCCCCTGGCGCCGGATGAGCGACGAGAGCCTCGGCCCTTCCAGGTGCTCGAGGACGATGTGCGGGCGGTCGCCGTCGAGGCCCGACCGCAGGCTGCGTACGACGGCGGGGTGGTTCACCGTGGTGAGCACCCCGAGCTCCCGGCGCAGCAGGCGCAGGCTCGACTCGTCGGCCACCTGGTCGGGCCGCACCAGCTTCACGACCACCGGACCGTAGGTCACCTCGTCGAAAGCGAGATAGGCCTCATAGACGAGGCCGCCGCCCAGCAGGCGAACTGCCGTCAGCTCGGGCGTGATCTCGTCGCCCTCGTACAAGTCCCAGCGCTGCTTCTCGGATTGCATCCGTCCCCCTCGCCGACGAGCCACAGACCACTCGCCAAGTGCTCCCACCCGGGGTAAGTATGGCGCGAGAATGCGTGCCGGCGATCGATTCCGAACGTCGATCCGTAGCCCGCAACAAGTGACTCTCGGCTGCCGGGACTCCCAGCGAGTCTCTCGCGCGAACCGGCGCGCACACGTCGACCGCGTCCAGGACCGACGACAGCGGTTGACCGCAACAAGGGGGATCTCGAGATGACCCACTACCCGGCGGGAAGCACCCGGTGAAGGCCTACAGCAAGAGCAAGCACTGACCAGCACGACCTGAGGCCGGCGCACCGCGAGACGTCGTTGCCGTTCACCCGGACGGCAGCGACGTCTGTGCGCACAGCCGACCCTGGACCAGAACTGGAACACGTTCTAGCATGAGGCGACTCGTCCTCACACCCGCCAGGGAGCCCCCATGCGATTCACCTATGCCGAGGCCATGACCCAGGCGGAGTACTACCTGCCCCTGGCGCAGGCGGCCGAGGCCGCGGGCTACGACTCGATGACGGTCGCCGACTCGCTGATCTACCCGAAGGAGTCGGACGCCACCTACCCCTACACCGACGACGGCAACCGGGAGTTCCTCGAGGACAAGGAGTTCATCGAGACCTTCACCCTGATCGCCGCTATGGGGGCGGTCACCGAGCGGATCCGCTTCACGCCGTTCGTGCTGAAGCTGCCCGTCCGGCCGCCCGTGCTCGTGGCCAAGCAGGCGAGCTCGATCGCCTTCCTCACCAAGAACCGGCTCGGCCTGGGGGTCGGCCTGAGCCCGTGGCCCGAGGACTTCGTCGCGATGGGCGTGCCGTGGAAGGGCCGCGGGAAGCGCATGGACGAGGCGATCGACATCGTCCGCGGCCTCACCGCCGGCGGCTGGTTCGAGTACCACGGCGAGGTCTTCGACATCCCGGCGATGAAGATGACGCCGGCGCCCACCGAGCCGATCCCGATCCTGGTGGGCGGGCACAGCGACGCGGCGCTCCGCCGGGCGGTACGACGCGGGGACGGCTGGATGCACGCCGGCGGGGACGCCGCTGAGCTCGACGTACTCCTGGACAAGCTGGCGAAGCTCCGCGGTCCGAGGAGGGCGAGCAGGACGACGAGCCGTTCGAGATCCACGTGATCTCCATGGACGCCTACTCCCCCGACGGCATCAAGCGCCTGGAGGACAAGGGCGTCACCGACGTCATCGTCGGCTTCCGGATCCCCTACGTGATGGGTCCGGACACCGAGCCCCTGGCGAAGAAGGTCGAGCATCTCGAGCGCTTCGCCGAGTCGGTCATCGCGAAGGTCCGACCGTGAGCCGCGACCTCACCGCCCCCTTCCGGGAGGCGGTCGCCGAGGCCGAGCGGCTGGTCGAGGGCGCGGACTTCGTCCGCACGGAGCAGGACCTCGCGGAGGGGTACGAGTACCTCGCCGGGAGCATCCGGGCCTCGCTCCAGCTCGCCTTCGACTACGACCTCGAGCACCCGCTGTTCATCAACTCCACGCACCAGTACTCCAAGCAGGGCCTCGACAACCCCGACGCGATCTACTTCCACGCCTACATCTCCGGCGAGCACGAGTACGTCGTCACCGGCCGTCGCGGGACGACCGCCGACCTGTCCTTCCAGGTGATGAACGGCAACTACTCCCCGGCCGAGGCCCCCGACAGCGTCGCGGCCTTCGACGACCGGGCCATCGACGTAGCCGAGGACGGGACGTTCGAGGTGCGCTTCGGGCCGGCCCGGGACGACGCGCCCGTCAACTACTTCGTGCTCGCGCCCGACTCCTCGATCCTGATCGTCCGCGAGGTCTACAGCGACTGGACCACCGAGGAGCGCGGCGAGCTCCGGATCCACCGGGTCGACACGCTCGGCACCGTGCCCGAGCCGCCGTCGATGGAGCGGGTGGCGAAACGGTACGCCGTGGCCGCGAAGATGCTCGTGGGCCGGATCAAGACCTGGTTCGCCTTCCCCGAGTGGTTCACCTACCAGGAGCCGGTCAACACACTGACCGCTCCGCAGGTCACGCCGGGCGGGCTGTCGAGCCAGTTCTCCAGCATCGGCCACTACGACCTCACCGAGGACCAGGCGCTCGTCGTCACGGTCCCGAAGGCCGACTGCGCCTACCAGGGCATCCAGATCGGCTCGGCCTGGTACATCTCCACCGACTACGTCAACCACCAGACCTCGCTCACCGCCGCCCAGTCCGTCGTCGACCCCGACGGGATGCTGCGCTACGTGATCTGCGAGCGCGACCCCGGCGTCGCGAACTGGCTCGAGACGACCGGCCACTCCCGCGGCGTGATGATGCTGCGCTGGCAGCGGCTCTCCCGCCCCCTGGGTCCGCAGGACGGACCCCGCGTCGAGCTGGTGAAGGTCGACGAGCTCGCCGACGCGGTGCCGGAGCTGGCGGCCCAGCGCGTGACCCCCGAGGAGTACGCCGGGCGGATCAGGGCCCGCCAGGTCGGTGTCGCGCGAAGGATGCTCAGCTGATGGGCCTCCTCGACGGCCGCGTGGTCGTGGTGTCGGGCATCGGGCCCGGCCTCGGCGCGGCGATCGCCCTCCGGTCGGCGAGGGCCGGGGCGACCGTCGTACTGGCGGCACGGACGGAGAAGCGGCTGGAGAAGGTGGCGGCAGCCGTCCACGAGGTCGGCGGGACGGCGACGGTCGTCCCCACCGACATCACCGACGACGACTCCGCCCAGCACCTCCTCGACCGCACGCTCGAGGAGCACGGCCGCGTCGACGCCCTGGTGAACAACGCCTTCGCCATGCCGCCGATCGAGCCCGTCACCGAGGCGGACTTCGACGCCATCCGGACCGGGTTCGAGACCAACGTGCTCGGCGCCCTGCGCATGTCGAAGGTCTTCGTGCCCGCGCTGGAGCAGACCCAGGGGGCGATCGTGATGATCAACTCCGCGGTGCTGCGCCACAGCAGCCCCGAGTACGGCGCCTACAAGATGGGCAAGGCCGCGCTCCTCGCGATGTCGCAGACGCTCGCGTCGGAGGTCGGCCCGCGCGGCGTACGCGTGAACTCGGTCGCGCCGGGCTACATCTACGCCGACTCGCTGAAGTGGTACTTCGACTACCTGGCCGGCGAGCGAGGGGTCACCCACCAGCAGGTGTACGACGAGACCGCCGCGACGTGCGACCTGCGCAGGCTGCCGGTGCCGGACGAGATCGCGGACGCGGTCGTCTTCCTCGCCTCCGACATGGCGCGCGGGATCACCGGACAGTGCCTCGACGTCAACTGCGGCGAGTACCACCACTAGGAGCAGCGATGCGGGAGCGGGACAGCGTCGGGACCTTCGAGGACCTGCACGAGGCGGCGTCGCGGGCGACCGGCCTCGACGACTTCGGCGGCGACGAGTACCACGAGGGTCTGCGGATCCTCCTCGACGACTACGCCCACGAGGCCGGCCTCACCGGCGTCGGCAACTACATGCAGCGCTCCTTCGTGCGCGGTGCGCTGATCGCCCGCCTGCTCAGCGAGATGGGCTTCAAGCAGCACCCGTCGTACGTCGACGTGGCGATCGAGCGACCGATCTTCGTGACCGGCCTCCCCCGCACCGGCACGACCGCCCTGCACCGCCTGCTCACCGCCGACCCGACGCACCAGGGGCCGGAGCTGTGGCTGACGGAGTTCCCGCAGCCGAGGCCGCCGCGCGACGACGTGGGACGACGACCCGGTCTTCGCCGGCATCCAGGCCGCCTACGCCGAGCACCACGTCGAGAACCCGGAGTTCATGGGGATCCACTACATGGACGCCGCCTCGGTCGAGGAGTGCTGGCGGCTGCTGCGCCAGTCGGGCAAGTCGATCGGCTACGAGTCGCTGGCCTACATCCCGAACTACTGCGCCTGGCTGGCCAAGCAGGACTGGACCGACGCCTACGAGCGCCACAAGGCCAACCTCCAGCTCATCGGCCTCCACGACCAGGACAAGCGGTGGGTGCTCAAGAACCCCTCCCACCTCGTCGGCCTCGACGCGATCATGAGCGTCTACCCCGACGCGCTCGTCGTCCAGACCCACCGCGACCCCCGCGTGGCGATCGCCTCGGCCTGCTCGCTCAGCGCGGAGGCCACGAAGGGCTGGTCGACGGTCTTCCAGGGCGAGGTGATCGGGCGGACCCAGCTCGACATGCTCTCGGGGGCCTGGGCTCGCTTCGCGGAGGAGCGGACGAAGTACGACCCGGCTCAGCTCGTCGACGTGGAGTACGACGACTTCGTGAGCGACCCTGTCGGGACGGTGCGCGGGATCTACCGTGCCTTCGACCTGCCGTGGACCGACGAGGTCGCCTCACGGGTCGGCGCCATCGACGAGGAGTCGCGACAGGGACCTCGCCGGCCGTCCCACCGCTACTCCCTCGCCGACTACGGCCTCACCGAGGACGAGGTCCTCTCCCGCTTCCCGACCGTCACTCCTGGGTGAGCTCGACGTCCTCGAACTCCACCTCGGTCCCTTCGGCGAGCGCGGGCTCCTCCCCCTCCTCGCCGTGGCGGGCGAAGGTCGGGCTGCCGAGAGTGGCCCGCAGCGTGTACGTCCCGTCCACGGGGACCTCGAAGTTGTTCGCGTAGTGGAAGAACGTGCTGTGGAGGAAGTTCAGCTCCTTCTCGTCGACGACCTTGCCCTCGGCGTCGACGACCTGGAGCGTGATCGGCACGTCCGGCAGGATCCGGCCGGTCTCGGTCTCCTGCGGGATGATCTCGATGTGGTGGGTCTCGCCCGCGGCGGGCTCCCGGAAGTGCTGGTCGCCGTCGCGGGACTCGAACCAGGGCTCGGCCGCCTCGACGATGTAGGAGACGGTCCAGTCGCCGCTCTCCTGCTGACCGCCGTTCTCCGCGACCTCGTCGGCCAGGACGGTGTACTGCTCGGCGACACCCGCGGGCACGCTCTCGGCGTCAGAGGTCCCCTCGGACGAGGCCTCCGCGCTGCAGGCGACGAGTGCGGTCAGCGGGAGCAGGCCGGCGGCCAGGATGATGCGAGACATGAACAACCCTTCGAAGTCGTAGTTAGGTGAGCCTTACCTAACTACGATCTGCGTGGGTCGTGCAACGAGACCTGGGTCACCCCCGAGGCTGTACGACGATCCGCGCGCCGTGACGGGGGACGCTGGTGATGTTGCGGACCTTCGGCACGTCGTGGGCGCCGGCCGGGACCCGCACGTCGTAGGCCGCGAGGACCTCCCGCAGGACGGCGACGCCCTCCATGAGCGAGAAGCCGGCCCCGATGCAGCGACGGACGCCGCCTCCGAACGGGATCCAGGTGTTCGCCTCGATGTGCCCCTCGACGAACCGCTCCGGGCGGAAGACGTCGGGCCGCTCGAAGTTCGCGCCGCGGCTGTGGGAGATGATGATCGACGGCCCGACGTTGGTGCCCTTCGGCAGGTCCCACCCGCCGATCGTGGCGGGTGCCATGAGGTGGCGCACGACCATCGGGATCACCGGGTGGAGGCGCATGGCCTCCTTCATCACCGCTTCGAGGTAGTCGTCGTCGCCCTCGTCGGCCGCCTGCTGGGCACGCCGCAGCTGAGCCTCGTCGCGGCCGAGCTCGTAGAGCGACCACGACAGCGCGGTCGCGGTCGTCTCGTGCCCGGCGAGGAGCAGGGTCACGAGCTGGTCGCGCAGCTCGGCGTCGGAGAGGCCGTCCTCGCCGTCGCCCACCGCGAGCAGCTGGGAGAGCACGTCGGTGCGCTCGTGCAGGTCGCCCGCCGCGCGACGTTCGGCGATCTCGGCGTACATCACCTTGTCGAGCGCACGCTGGTTGTCGACCGTCGCCTTCCAGGGCCCGAACTTCTGGAGGAAGGGGTAGCCCCAGCCGAGGAGGACGACCGGGTTGATGTCGACGGTCTTGTTGACCAGCGGTCGGAGCTCGGCGAGACGGCGCTCGTCGGTGACGCCGAAGACCACGCGCAGGATCACCTCGAGGGTGAGCGCGTTCATCCGCTCCAAGGACCGGAACGGAACTCCGGCCTGCCAGTGCGCGACCTCGTCCTTGGCCAGCGCGGTCACCACGGACTGGTAGCGGCGGAGCGCGGCGCCGTTGAAGGCCGGCATCAGCAGCTTGCGGGCACGCCGGTGCTCTTTGGAGTCCTGGAGCAGCAGGGAGTGCTCGCCCATGATCGGCCCGAGGATGGCGTTGCCCTTGCCGGCGTGGAACACCTCGGGGTCGCCGGCGAAGATCTCCTTGGTGTGCTCGGGCCTGGTGAAGAGCACGAGGGGCGACGCCTTCGGCACGAGGCGGATCGTGAACACGTCGCCGTAGCGCCGGTGCATCGCGGGGATGAACTGGTGTCGGAACCGCATCAGCAGCATGCTCTGGAGCAGCGCGGGCAGGCGCGGGCCCGGCGGCAGCTCCCGCGACGGGATCTTCCGGGCGAAGCCCGCGTTGTACGGCTTCATCTTCGCGAAGCGATCGTCGGTGACGGTCATGACCACATCCCGGTACTAGAACGTGTTTCGCATACTACGGGTATGGCGCACGTGGTGGAAGGCCTCAGCCGGCCGCCTGCTGCGCTCGCAGCTCGCGCTCCCGCGTGGCGTGCTCGTCGGTCCGCTCGTCGTACGCCCAGAAGTCACGCAGCCAGAACGCCGTGCCGACCACGCCCACGACGCAGAGGATGCCGCCACTGGTGATCGAGCCGCGCACGCTCCAGGCGTCGGCGACGAGGCCGGCCCGCGCCTGGCCGCCGAGCGGGCCGATGGAGTACGACAGCATCTCGATGCCGGCGAGGCGGCCGCGCATCGAGTCGGGGATGGTCTGGTTCCACACCGTCGAGCGGAAGATGCCGCTGATCATGTCTGCGGCGCCGGCGAGGACCAGGAAGAGCAGCAGCAGCCAGATGCTCGGCATGACACCGGCCAGGGCCACGGCCGCGCCCCACGCCGCGGCGGCGATCACCACCGCGCGGCCGTGGTGGTGGATGCGCTTGGTCCAGCCCGAGGAGACCGTGGCGAGCAGGCTGCCGACGGTGCCGGCGCTGTAGAGGAGGCCGAGCAGGCCGGGCTTCTCGAACACGTCGGCGGCGAGCGCAGGGAAGAGCACGGTCGGCATCGCCATCAGCATCGCGACGATGTCGACGACGTAGGTGCCGAGGAGGTCCTTGCGCCGGAGGGCGTAGGTCAGTCCCTCGTGGATCCCGCGCAGCGACGGCGGGTTGCTGCGGTCCGTGACCGGGTAGGGACGTAGGGCCGCGAACAGCGCGGTTGCGATGACCAGGGCGGCGACGTCGACGGTGAAGCACCACGCCGCCCCGAGGGTGGCGAGCAGCAGGCCACCGACCGCCGGGCCGGCGAGCAGACCGACCTGTACGCCGAGGGAGGACAGTGCGCTCGCCGCCATGATCTGGTCGTGCTTCACGGTGCGGGGCTCGAGCGCCTCCTTCGAGGGCCGCTGCAACGACTGGGCGGCGGCGAGCATGGCGCCGAGGACGTAGATCGGCCACACCTGCGGCTCGACGAGGAACGCGTTGACGGCCAGGAGCCCGGTCAGCACTGCCTGCGCCGCGCCCATCGCCACCAGCATCCGGCGGCGGTCGACGTGGTCGGCGAGCGCGCCGCCGTACAGACCGAAGACCACCAGCGGGACCAGCTCGACGATGCCGAGCGCACCGACGGCGAAGTTCGACCCGGTGAGCGTGTAGAGCTGGTACGGCAGGGCGACGTAGGTGATCATCCCGCCGAGGTAGAAGACCGTCCCCGCCCAGAACAGCAGCCGGAAGTCGCGCGACTCGCGCAGCGGGGTGGTGTCGACGCGCAGCGCGCCGATGCGTTCTTTCCAGGTCACCGGCGAATGGTGCCAAACCCGACCCTTGCCGGCCACGGGTTTTCCCGATCCGATATCAGGCAGCCCAGATCAGGAAGGTCGTCGTGAAGCCTGCCGCGGCGACGAGGCCGACCATCGGGCCGGCGTCCTCCACCGCCTCGGGGACCATCGTGTCCGCGAGCATCGTGAGGATCGCGCCGGCCGCGAAGGCCTGGGTGACCGCGACCGCGAACGGGGTCGTGCCGCCCAGCAGCCCGTAGCCGAGAGCTGCCGCCGCAGTGGACGCGGCCGCCACCAGCAGCCACAGCCCCAGGATCCGTCTCGGCGCCCTGCCGGCCGCCTTCAGCCCCGTCGAGGCGGACCACGACTCGGGGATGTTCGAGATGAAGACCGCTGCGACCATGGCGGCGCCGACCGCGCCGCCCTCGAGCAGGGTCACCCCGATCGCAGCGCTCTCGGGGATCCCGTCGAGAAGGGCGCCGAGGACGAGGGCCAGGGGACCGGCGTCCGGTCGAGGGCCGGTCCGGCTCTTGCGCCGATGTCCGCCCCGCCGGTCGATGAGGAGGTCCCCGACGAAGAAGGCCAGCGAGCCCGCGAGGAGACCGAGCACGACGGCACCGCCGCCGGAGAGGTCGTAGGCCTCGGCGGTGAGGTCGAAGGACAGCGCGCTGATGAGGGCACCCGAGCCGAACGCCATGACCAGTCCGAGCACCTTCGGCGGCGTCGGGAGGAGGATCCCGGCGAGCGCGCCGACGAGCAGGGCCGCCCCGCCGACGAAGCCCCACCACGCCGCCTCGAGCACCCCCGTCCCCCGTCTCCGGCCGGCTCAGTCGAGCAGGCCGCGGCGGCGAGCCAGGGCAGCGGCCTCGGTGCGGCCGCTCGCGCCGAGCTTGGCGAGGATGTTCGACACGTGCACGCTCACGGTCTTCGCGCTGATGAACAGCTGCCGTGCGATCTCTCCGTTGGACCGGCCGTCGGCGACCAGCGCCAGGATCTCCTGCTCCCGCGGGGTCAGGGCTCCCGGCGCGGCCTCGGCCCGCTGGCTCGCGGTGCCGGCAGCACGCAGCTCTGCCAGCAGCGGCTCGGCCCCCAGCCGGTGGGCCGTCTCCCTGGCCGGGTCGGCGTGCGCGCGGGCCTCGGTGGTCCGCCCGAGGGACCGGAGTACGACGGCCAGCCGGCTGCGCGAGCGAGCGGTCTCGAACACGTGGCCGAACTCCTCGAACCCGGCGACCGCCCGCTCCCACGCCGAAAGCAGCTCGTCCTCCGAGGGCGTCAGGATGCCGCTGCGCCAGCGAAGCCGGAGGTGCTCCGCCTCCGCCCGAGCCACCCAGGCCCGCCCCTCCGGGCCGAGGACACGGCCGCGCTCCTCGGCGAGCGACACGGCCTCGCGCCCCGCGGCGAGCAGCTCGTCGCCCCGACGCAGGAGGCCCTCGCGCTCCGCCGCGGCCAGGTCGGAGACGTGGTGGGCGAGGTGACCGAGCACCAGGGCACCGAGCCGGACCTGGGCCAGGAAGGTCTTGACCTGCCACCTGTCCCGGACCGCCTCGACGACGTCGTCGTGGCAGCGGAGGACCGCCTCGAGGTCACCCGCGTCGCCGTGCAGGTCGATCGCGGCGGAGCCGCTGAGGATCGCGATGAACCCGTCGCGCTCCCACCAGGCGCGGACCGGCGGCAGCACGTCGATCGCGGTGGCATCGCCGCGGCCCGCGCGAACGGCGAGGCCGACCGAGGCCAGCCCGGCCCAGGGCAGGCCCGGAGGCGACTCGCCCGTCATGTCGGTCATCCGGACCACGTCGTCCCACCGACCCGCGACGTAGGCGGTGATCGCGCCCATCAGGCGGGCGTCGAGGCCGTAGGGCGCCCAGGGACGGCCGATCGCCGCTGCCCGCTCCCAGGACGCGGAGTACGCCTCGGCCGCCTCGTCGAGCCGGCCGAGCTCGAAGTGCAGGCCGCCGAGGTGGTTGAGGCCGCGCATCTCCGCCGCGACGTCGCCGTCGCTGCGCGCCTGGGCCACGATCCTCTCGAACGTCCGGCGCGAGGTGTCCGGGTCACCGGCCTGCGCCTCGAGACGGGCCAGCGTGGTGGTGGCGTTGAGCACGACCCGGGGCAGCCCCACCTCCCGCGCCAGGTTGACCGCCTCGCCCGCCCAGCGCACCGCCTCGTCGACCCGCTGCCTGGAGGCGTTGGCGATGGCGTGGACGCTGAGCAGCTTCGCGCGCAGCACGGTCGGCTCGGGGCTCAGCAGCCCGAGGGCCTCGGTGGTCAGCTCGAGGGCGTCGACATCGCTGTCGGCCATGAGCGACGCGTTGGCGAGCGCCATCATCAGCCGGGCGCGCTCGGTGGCCGGCGCGTCGCGGTCGAGGCGGGAGAGCTGGTCCGAGACGAGCTGGATGGCACGGTGCGGGTCACCCGAGGCGATCAGGGCGTCACTCGCCCGCGCGGTCAAGGAGACGACGTCGACCTCCTCGATCCCTTCATGCTGATGGGCAGGGTTCCCGAGCAGCTCGAGCGCGACCTCGTAGTGGCGGGCCGCGTCGTCGGGTCCACCCACGGCCATGGCGTCGTCGCCGGCCTCGATGCTGGCGCGCACGGCGTTCACCACGTCGTGGGCGGCGCGGGAGTGCCTGGCGAGCTCGGCGGCGGTGCCGACCGCGGCGTGGCAGCACAGCGCATCGACGTACGCCGCGTGGATGCGGACGCGCTCGCCGGGCAGCAGGTCGTCGTAGACCGCCTCGCCGAGGAGAGCGTGGCGGAAGGCGTAGCTGGAGCCGGACGGGACGAGGACGTTGCTGTCGACGGCGTCGCGCAGGGCGCGGTCGAGCCGGACGGGCTCGAGCCCGACGACCGCGGCGAGCAGCTCGTGGGAGACCTGGCGACCCGCACACGACGCCGCGCGGACGACCTGGCGGGCGTCCTCGTCGAGCTGGTCGACGCGCACCATCAGCAGGCTGGCGAGGTCGTCGGGGAGGGACGGGCCGCCGAGCTCGGTGGCGACGACGAGCTCCTCGGCGAAGAACGCGTTGCCCTCGGCGCGGGTGACGATGACCTGGAGCTCGGCCTCGGTGAGCTGCCCCGTGTGGAGCGCGTTGGCCAGGGCGCGCACCGAGGTGTCGCTGAGCGGGCCGAGCTGGAGGCGCTGGACGCCGGGGATCCGGCTCCACTGCGCGACGGAGGTGCGCAGGGGGTGGCGGCGGTGGAGGTCGTCGCTGCGGTAGGAGGCGACCACGCTGACGGGGCCTGCGAACCGGCGCTGGAAGAGGAACCCGAGGAGGTCACGGGTGGACTGGTCGGCCCAGTGGAGGTCCTCGAGGATCACGAGGAGCGGAGCGCCGTCCGCGAGCCGCTCGAAGACCGCGTGCACGGTCTGGAACAGCTCGGTGCGCTCGACGTCCTCGCCGTCGGCCGGGGCCTGGCCGAAGAGCACGCGCTGCCCGGGGAGCAGGTGGCGCACGGCGGGGTGGGCGTCGGAGAGGGAGGTGACGAAGGCGGGTGAGTCCTGGGCGAGGCGGCCGAGGATCTCGGTGAAGGGGAGGTACGGGAGGGCGCTGTCGCCGAAGTCGAGGCAGTGGCCCACGACGGTGCGCCAGCCGCCGGCCTCGGCCCGGTCGCGCAGCTCGGTCAGCAGGCGGGTCTTGCCGACGCCGGCGTCGCCTGCGAGCAGTACGACACCGGCGCCGGTGCCAGGGCCGAGCCCGACCAGCCGCGCGAGCTCGTCGAGCTCGTCGTCACGTCCGACGAGCGGCGTGGTGAGCAGATGAGTGGGCACGTCGCCCATCATCGTGCGTTCCGCCGACAGGTGCAGCCCTGTTTGCACCTGTGTCGCGGGCGAACCGCTCACGCGGCGGTGACGTACTCGCCGTGCTTCGGCGCGAGGCGCACCTTGGGCGTCCGCCGGCGGATCGGGCGGAAGCGACGCTTCGGACGGATCGCCTCCAGCCGCTCGCGGCGGTAGGCCACCTCGGCTGCCATGACCATCTCGTTGCTGGGGAACATCTCGGTCTCCTTGCATCTGTTCTTTCTGATGCACCGAGACTGCGCGTCTGAGGTACTCCCGCACATCGGGAGAACTCCTTATCCGAGGCAGCTCTCCCGCCTTAGCCACCTCCGCCGGGAGCGGACGGTCAGACGAGGAGGCTGCCGCCCACGAAGACCTCGCGCACCAGCGGTACGCCGGGGCGGTAGGCGAGGTGGACGTACGACGGGGCGTCGAGCACGACGAGGTCCGCCGTGGCGCCGACCGCGAGGTTGCCGACGTACTCCAGCCCCAGGGCAGCCGCCCCGCCCCGGGTCGCGGCGAGCAGGGCCTCGGCCGGGGTCATCCGCATCTCGCGCACCGCCAGCGCCACGCACAGCGGCATCGACGAGGTGTAGCTCGAGCCGGGGTTGCAGTCGGTGGCGATCGCGACCTGGACCCCTGCCTCGACGAGCCGTCGCGCGTCCGGGTAGGGCGACCTGGTCGAGAACTCCACGCCCGGGAGCAGCGTCGCGACGGTGCCGGACTCGGCGAGGGCCGCGACGTCGGCGTCGGAGAGGTAGGTGCAGTGGTCGACCGCGGCCAGCCCGAGCTCGCAGGCGAGCTGCACCCCCGGGCCGGGCCCGAGCTGGTTGGCGTGCAGCCGCCCCCGGAGTCCGACGGCCGCCCCCGCCGAGAGCACGGCCCGCGCCTGGTCCGCGTCGAAGGCCCCCGTCTCGCAGAACACGTCGACCCACTTGGCATGGGGCGCGCACGCCTCGAGCATCGGGCCGGTCACCAGGTCGACGTACCCGGCCGGGTCGTCGGCGTACTCCTCGGGCACGACGTGCGCCCCGAGGAACGTCGTCTCGCCCGTGGCCTGGGCCGCGATGGCGAGCGACCTGGCCTCGTCGCGCACGGTGAGGCCGTAGCCGCTCTTGATCTCGACGGTGGTCGTGCCCTGGCGGCGCATCTCGGTGACGTGGCGCGCGACGTTCGCCGCCAGCTGCTCGTCGGTGGCGGCGCGGGTGGCCGCGACCGTGGTGCGGATCCCGCCCGCGCTGTAGGGCGTGCCGCTCATCCGGGCGGCGAACTCCTCGGAGCGGTCCCCGGCGAAGACGAGGTGGGAGTGGGAGTCGACGAACCCGGGGATGACGGCGCGCCCACCCACGTCGTACGCCGTGTCGGCCGCGGGCGCCGCCGCCGGGGAGCCGACCCAGGCGACCTCGCCGCCCACCACGACGAGAGCCGCGTTCTCGATGACGCCGAGCGGCGAACGGTCGCCGAGGGTGCTGTCGTTGGTGACGAGCTGGCCGATGCCCGTGATCAGGAGGCTGTTCGTCATGGTGTGCGTCGTCACGGTGTGCGCTCCCAGATCCTCGCGATGACGGAGTCGAGCTCCCGGCCGACCTCGCGCCGGTCGTCGACGGTGGAGACCACCTGCCCGTCGCGGATCACCTGCACCACGTCGGCGGAGGTGGCCGCGAAGACGGCTGTCTCGGCGGAGGCGCCGGTGCCCGCGGTGCGTGGCGAGCGGACGTCGAGGGTGACCAGGTCGGCGTGGGCCCCCACCTCGATCCGCCCGACGTCGGCGAAGCCGAGCGACCGGTGCCCGTCGGCGGTCGCGGCGGTGAGCAGCTCGGCCGCCGACCAGTGCCCCCTCTCCTGACGCGCGAGCCGCTCGTCGAGCTCGACGGCGCGCATCTCCTCGAACGGGTCGACCACCGCGTGGCTGTCCGACCCGAGCGTGAGGGCGGACCCGGAGGCGTGCAGCCGCCTCGAGGGGCCGATCCCGTCGCCGAGGTCCCGCTCGGTCGTGGGGCAGAAGCAGGCGAACGTCCGGGTCCGTCCGAGAGCCTCGACGTCTGCGTCGGTGAGGTGGGTGGCGTGGACGGCGCTGGCCCGTTCGCCGAGCACGCCCGCCTCCTCGAGCACGGCGGTGGGCGTCCGTCCGTACGCCGCGAGGCAGGCGTCGTTCTCCGCGACCTGCTCGGAGAGGTGGACGTGGATGGGGGCCTCGTGCTCCTTGGCCCACGCCGCGACGAGCCGCATCTGCTCGGGTGGGACCGCCCGCACCGAGTGCACGGCCGCCCCCACCACCACGTCGTCCCCGGCGGAGTACTCGAGCCGTTCCAGCCGGCCCGCCCAGCCGTCGGCGTCGCCGTCGCTGAACCGGGTCTGCACGCCCTCGGGCGGCTTGCCGATGCCGGCCGCGACGTAGCAGGTGTCGAGCAGCGCGATCCTGATCCCGGCGTCGCGGGCGGCCTCGATGACGGCGAGCCCCATGGCGTTCCGGTTCCCGTAGCGCTGGCCGCCGCGGTCGTGGTGCAGGTAGTGGAACTCCCCCACGCTGGTGTAGCCGCTCGCGACCATCTCCCGGTACGTCGCCCAGGCGAGGTCGTAGTAGGAGTCCGGGTCGAGCCGCTCGGCGAGGGCGTACATCTGCTCGCGCCAGGTCCAGAAGGTCCCGCGCCCACGCTGGGTCCGCCCGCGCAGGGCGCGGTGGAACGCGTGGCTGTGGCAGTTCGCCATCCCCGGGACGGTGAGGCCGACCAGCCGGTGGGCACCGTCCGGGGCGTTCGTCACGTGCCTCTCGACGCTCGCGAACCGCTCGTCCTCGATGGTGACGAGGACCCCGTCGACGACCTCCCCCTCGCCCAGCCAGGCGTGCTGGAGCCAGAACGTCGCGATCACGACGCCAGCCTCTGCAACGTGTCGGCGAGCGCCTCGACGCCCGCGAGGCAGTCGGCGGTCTCGGCGTGCTCGGCCGGGGAGTGCGAGATCCCGGTCGGGTTCCGGACGAACAGCATCGCCGTGGGCACACCTGCGGCCGACAGGATCCCCGCGTCGTGCCCCGCCATGGTGGGGATCACCGGCCAGCCTCCCGGCTCGGCGATCCGGCGCGCGAGGCCTCCGTCGAAGACCACCTCCGGCGAGACCGACTCCGCGGTCACCACGGCCGTCGTACCGTCCCGGCCGGCGCGGTCCACCGCCATCCGCTCGACCTCGCCGACCAGCGCCGCGAGGTGCTCGGGCGACTCCGCACGGGCGTCGAGCCAGGCCGTCACGCGGGAGGGGACGGCGTTCGTCCCGTTCGGGTGTACGTCGACCCGCCCGAACGTCGCGCGCTGACCGGAGAGCCGGGCCTGCTTGTTCGCCGCGAGGGCGGTCATGGCGTAGGTCAGCATCGGGTCGTGCCGGTCCTCCATGCGCGTGGTCCCGGCGTGGTTCGCCTCGCCGGTGAAGTCGAAGCGGTACCTGCCGTGGGGCCAGATCGCGCTCGCCACCCCGACCGGTGCGCCGCGGTCGACCAGGTCGCGCCCCTGCTCCACGTGGAGCTCGACGAAGCACGCGATGTGCTCGGCCATGCCTTCCCAGGCGACCTCGGTGACGTCCGACCCGACGTGAACGCCGGATGCCTCCATGGCGTCGAGGAGGAAGA
Source organism: uncultured Actinomycetota bacterium (assembly GCA_963701425.1). Lineage (GTDB taxonomy): Bacteria > Actinomycetota > Actinomycetes > Propionibacteriales > Nocardioidaceae > Nocardioides_C. The sequence continues at coordinate 71,802 of CAVPAG010000014.1, forward strand.
CGCCGTCCCGGTCCCGCAGCTCCTTGGCCTGCGCCCACGAGGTGGCGCCTGTCGCCAGGCGGGACCCGAGGCAGGCCAGGCCGAAGCGCGACCCCTCCTCCTCGACGAACACCGAGACACCGATCGGGCGTGACGGCGTGAAGCCGCGGTCGCGGAGCAGGTCGATCGCTGCCAGGGCGGACACGACACCGAGCGGACCGTCGTACGCGCCGCCGTCGAGGACGGAGTCGAGGTGCGAGCCGGTCAGCACCCCCGGCCCGCGAGACGCCGTCGGGGCGCCACCACGCGAACAGGTTGCCGACCTCGTCCCCCTCGACCTGGAGGTCGCGCGACCGGCACTGCTCGAGGAACCACGCGGCCGCCTCGCGCTCCGCGGTCGCGAACGGCTGGCGGAAGTACCCGCCGCTCACCGACGACCTGCCGAGCGGTTCGAGGTCTCGCCACATCTGGGCGAAGTCAGGGTGCGACATGATCTGCTCCATGGAGTTCCAAGAGGTGGTGCGCAGGCGCCGGATGGTCCGCAACTACTCGGACCGGCCGGTGGACACCGCGGTGGTCGAGCGCCTCCTCGCGAACGCCCTGCACGCCCCGAGCGCGGGGTTCACGCAGGGCTGGGCGTTCCTGCTGCTCGACACGCCTGACGACGTGGCGAGGTTCTGGGAGGCGTGCACGCCGCCCGAGGCCGCCGACGCAGCCCGACTCCTGGCTGCGCGGGATGCGCACCGCCCCGGTCGTGATCGTGCCGCTGTCGAACAAGGCGGCCTACGTGGGGCGCTACTCCGAGGCGGACAAGGCCCGGGACCGGGTCGAGGCACGGTGGCCGGTGCCGTACTGGCACATGGACACCGCGATGGCGTCGCTGCTGATGCTGCTCACGGCGGTCGACGAGGGCCTCGGGGCGTGCTTCTTCGGCATCCCCGACTCGCGCACCGAGGTCTTCCGCGAGACGTTCGGCGTGCCCGACGACCACATGCCGATCGGGGCGATCACGCTCGGGCATCGCACCGACGACCTCGGCTCCCCCGGCTCGTCCGCCCGACGCAAGCGCAAGCCGGTCGAGGAGGTCGTGCACCGCGGCCGCTGGTGAGATCCGGGCCTTGGCCGCGGACGCCGTCGGGCACGAAAGACGCGGGACGGACAGGTGCGGGAACCACCGGCAGGAACGACCCTGCGACAGGGAGGTTTGTAGGGTGGAGGGACCTGACGGACTCAGGGGGTGAGCCCGATGACCGATCACCGCGGACGGCGCGACCGTGGCCTCGAGCGCGAGATCGAGGAGGAGCGACGCCTGCGCCGAGCGAAGATCACTGCCGCGACGGGCCAGCCGCCCGAACCCGAACCCGCGACGGACGAGAAGGACGAGGACGACGACGCCCCCGCCCAGCGGATGGAGCAGCAGACGCTCTGGGTCGACATGCAGGTGCGCAAGGCGATGGAGCGGGGAGAGTTCGACAACCTCCCGGGAGCAGGCAAGCCGATCAGGGGCCTCGGGTCCACCCACGACCCCGACTGGTGGGTCAAGAGCCTCGTCGAGCGCGAGAAGATCACCGGCGTCCTGCCCCCGGCGCTGGGCCTGCGCAAGGAGGACGCCGAGCTCGACGGGGTGATCGACCGCGAGGGCTCCGAGGAGGGCGTACGCCGGGTCGTCAAGGACTTCAACCGCCGCGTCGTCGAGGCCCGGCGCCAGCTCACCGGCGGCCCGCCCGTGGTCACGCCGACCCGTGACGAGGACGCAGAGGTCGTGGCCTGGCGAGCACGCCGCGCGGAGCGCCGCGAGCGACAGCGGGCCCAGCTCGAGGCAGCAGTCGCCACGCCCGACGTACACACCTCGCGCCGGCGCTGGTGGCACCGAAACCGCTGACATACTGCACCTCCCTTCGCCACCGACTTGCAACGATCGGCACCATGCCGGGCAAGCGATTGGTGCCGGACGTTGCAACTGAGCCTCTCAGCCTTCCTGCATCGGGATCCGCACGCCACGCTCGCGCGCGACCTCCTCGGCCCTCTCGTAGCCGGCGTCGACGTGCCGGATCACACCCATGCCCGGGTCGTTGGTGAGCACCCGCTCGATCTTCTGGGCGGCGAGGTCCGTCCCGTCCGCGACACAGACCTGGCCGGCGTGGATCGAGCGGCCCATCCCGACGCCGCCGCCGTGGTGGATCGAGACCCACGAGGCACCTGAGGCGGTGTTGACGAGCGCGTTGAGCAGCGGCCAGTCGGCGATGGCGTCGGAGCCGTCGAGCATCCCCTCGGTCTCGCGGTAGGGCGAGGCGACCGAGCCGCAGTCGAGGTGGTCGCGGCCGATCACGACCGGGGCCTTGAGCTCGCCGGTGCGCACCATCTCGTTGAACTTCAGGCCGGCGAGGTGGCGCTCGCCGTACCCGAGCCAGCAGATGCGCGCGGGCAGGCCCTGGAAGGACACCCGCTCGCCCGCCATGGTGATCCAGCGACGCAGCCGCTCGTTGTCGGGGAAGAGCTCGAGGATCGCGCGGTCGGTGGCCGCGATGTCGGCCGGGTCGCCGGAGAGCGCCGCCCACCGGAACGGCCCCTTGCCCTCGCAGAAGAGCGGACGGATGTACGCCGGCACGAAGCCGGGGAAGTCGAAGGCGCGGGCGAACCCGCCCTTGCGCGCCTCGTCGCGGATCGAGTTGCCGTAGTCGAAGACCTCGGCACCGGCGTCCATGAAGCCGACCATCGCCTCGACGTGGCGGGCCATCGACACGCGTGCCATCTCGGTCAGCCCGGCCGGGTCCTTCGCACGCAGCTCCGCCCAGTCCTCGAAGGCGACGCCGGAGGGCAGGTAGTACAGCGGGTCGTGGGCCGAGGTCTGGTCGGTGACGATGTCGATGGGTGCGCCCTGCGCGAGCAGCGCGGGGACCATGTCGGCGGCGTTGCCGAGCACGCCGATGGACAGGGGCCGACGCTCGTCACGCGCCTCCACTGCCATCCGCACCGCCTCGTCGAGCGAGGGCGCCTCGACGTCGAGGTACCGGTGCTCGATCCGGCGCTTGATCCGCGACTCGTCGCACTCGATGCAGATCGCGACGCCGTCGTTCATCGTCACCGCGAGCGGCTGGGCGCCGCCCATGCCGCCGAGCCCCGCGGTCAGCGTGATCGTCCCTGCGAGCGACGCTTCGCTCTGCTGTTGCCGGCCAGAGGCCGCGAACTTGTCGGCCACGGCCGCGAAGGTCTCGAACGTGCCCTGGAGGATCCCCTGGGTGCCGATGTAGATCCACGACCCGGCGGTCATCTGGCCGTACATCGTGAGGCCGAGGTCCTCGAGCCGGCGGAACTCCTCCCAGTTCGCCCAGTCGCCGACCAGGTTGGAGTTCGCGATGAGCACCCGCGGCGCCCACTCGTGCGTGCGCATGACGCCGACCGGCTTGCCGGACTGCACGAGCAGGGTCTCGTCGTCGGCGAGGGTCTCGAGCGTCCGGACGATCGCGTCGAAGGACTCCCAGTTGCGCGCCGCCTTGCCCGTGCCGCCGTAGACGACGAGGTCCTCGGGGCGCTCGGCGTTCTCGGGGTCGAGGTTGTTCATCAGCATCCGCAGCGGCGCCTCGGTCTGCCAGCTCCGGGCGGTCAGCTCGGTGCCCCTGGGGGCCCTGATCTCTCGGCTCATCGGAGTTCTCCAATCGTGTTCTCGACGGCGGCGAGGACCGCGCCGGTGCGGACGAGGTCGACGGCCTGCTCGATCTCGGGTGACAGGTGGCGGTCCGGGCCGGGTCCGGGGACGGTCTTCCGGAGCAGCGTGAGTACGGCGGCCGTGGCCGGTGCCGGCGCGAGCGGCGCCCGCATGTCGAGGGCGCGGGCGGCGGTGAGCACCTCGATCGCGACCACCCGGGCGAGGCCGTCGACCGAGCGCCGGAGCTTGCGGGCCGCGGACCAGCCCATCGAGACGTGGTCCTCCTGCATCGCGCTCGACGGGATCGAGTCGACACTGGCGGGGACCGCGAGGCGCTTCATCTCCGAGACGATCGCCGCCTGGGTGTACTGCGCGATCATGTGGCCCGAGTCGACGCCGGGGTCGTCGGCGAGGAACGGCGGGAGGCCGTGGCTGCGCGCCCGGTCGAGGAACCGGTCGGTCCGCCGCTCGGAGATCGAGGCGACGTCGGCGGCCGCGATCGCGAGGAAGTCGAGGACGTAGCCGACCGGGGCGCCGTGGAAGTTGCCGTTGGACTCGACGCGCCCGTCGTCGAGGACGACCGGGTTGTCGACGGCCGAGTCGAGCTCCCGCTCGGCGACCGCGGCGGCGTGGTCGAGCGTGTCCCGGGCGGCGCCGTGCACCTGGGGCGAGCAGCGCAGGGAGTAGGCGTCCTGGACCCGGTTGCAGTCGGGGCCGCGATGGCTGGCGACCACGCCGGAGTCGGCGAGGATCCGGACCAGGTTCGCGGCCGAGGCGGCCTGCCCCGGGTGCGGCCGGAGGGCCTGGAGGTCGGCGGCGAAGACCCGGTCGGTAGCGAGCTGGGCCTCGACCGACATGGCAGCGGCCACGTCCGCCGTACGCAGGATCGTCCGCAGGTCCGAGATCGCCAGCACCAGCATGCCGAGCATCCCGTCGGTGCCGTTGATGAGCGCGAGACCCTCCTTGGCCGCGAGCTCGACCGGTTCGAGCCCCGCAGCACGGAGCGCCTCGGCGGCCGGGAGCAGCGAGCCCGAGGCGTCGCGGACCTCTCCCTCGCCCATGAGCGCAAGCGCGCAGTGGGCGAGCGGGGCGAGGTCGCCGGAGCAGCCGAGGGAGCCGTACTCGCGCACGACAGGCGTGATGCCGTGGGTCAGCATCGCCGCCATCGTGCGAGCGGTCTCAAGCCGGATGCCCGTGTGGCCGGTGGCGAGGGTGGAGAGCCGCAGCAGCATCAGCGCGCGGGTCACCTCCCGTTCGACCTCGGGGCCGCTGCCGGCGGCGTGCGAGCGCACCAGCGAGCGCTGGAGCTGGGCCCGGCGCTCGGTCGGGATGTGGCGGGTGGCGAGGGCCCCGAAGCCGGTCGAGATGCCGTACGCCGGGGTGGGCGCGGCGGCCAGGTCCTCGACTGCCTTGCGGGCCCGCTCGATCGCGGCGACCGCGTCGTCGGAGAGCTCGACGGCAGCGCCGTCACGGGCGACGGCGACGACGTCCTGGAAGGAGACGGGGCCGGCCCCGACATGCACGACTGTCATGGGTCCATTCCACTGCCCCGACCGCCGCGGGGCCAGGACCGACAGCGCTCAACTGTCTCGGATCCGAGACTGGTCGTCGCAGGAGGGTGTCAGTGGCAGCCGTCGGGGGCGGCGGGGCAGGAGGTGCCCAGCGCCAGGTCGACCAGCGAGCCCCAGCGGGCCTTGTTGCCCGTGAAGTCTCCGGTGCCGACGAGGAGCACCAGCACTCCCTCCGCCGAGACCGCCACCATCGACCGGGCACCGCCCTCGGTCGCGGCCGCGGAGGCCGACCCGAGACGCGGGTCGGGGTCTGCCGTCCCAGCCGCAGTCGCCCGCCTCGGCCGCCAGCGCAGCCACCGCCGCGTCGGCAGCGTCCGCGTCCTCGTAGGTCACGACGGTCTCCACGACGAGCCCCTCGACCGAGCCGCCGTAGGACATCGTGCGCACGCCGAGGCCACCCGACGGCCGCACGCACTCGTCGCCACCGCCCTGGCGCCGCTCCCAGCCGCCGCCGAGCACCATGCCCACGGTGTCCGCGGTGAGCATCGCCGAGACCGGGACGGTACGACGCGCCTCCCCATGACCGTGGGGCTCGACGGAGGCGGTTCCCGGGTCCGGGACGGCAGGGGCGTCCAGGCCCGGGTCCCCCGGCGGCAGCGAGGGCTTCTCCTCCGACCGGGCCACCGGCGTCTGCTCGGGCCGGGCGACCGGCCGCGCCGAGGGCCCCTCGGACAGAACGTCGCGGACCACGTCGTCGCCGGAGGCGGCTACGCGGCCGGTGGCGTCCTGGCCTCCGCAGCCGCCGAGCAGGAGGCTCGCCGCCAGGAAGGCTGCTGCCAGCCGTCCTGGTCGGGTCCCGAGAGCTTCGAGCCTCACCGCATCTCCACCTCGAGCTCGAGGACGCCCTGGTTGTCGCTGTAGTCGCTGTCGGCGATGACGAACCACAGCGGACCGGCCTTGGTCGTGGTCAGGTCGTAGGAGTAGGTGTGGTTCTCCCGGTCGCACGAACCACTCCCGTCGGACGGCGCCCAGGTGATGATCGCGCCGTTGACGGCCACGTCGCCGAGCGGCGCGGTCGTGCCGCCGAAGCTGCCCTCGAACCGCGACGAGCGCCAGTCGGAGTCGCGAGAGGTGGAGGTGCACTCCGCGTCGGCCGCGATCCACTCGGTTGCGTCGCGCATGAGGTACGTGCCCGTGGCGGTCACCCGCAGCGAGGTCCCGGCCGGGTACTCCTGCGTGGTCCGCACCGCGTCCTTCGACCGCGAGTCGACCTGGAGCCACTCCGGGTCCACCGGGTCCGGCTCCGGGACGCGGGTCGGACTCGGGCGTGGGCCGGGTCGGCGAGGAGCCGTCGTACGGCGCCACGGTCACCCGGAGAGCGCCACGGTTGTCCGCGTGCCCGTCGGGGTCGCTGACCCGGACGTTGAGCGGCGAGGTGTGCTCGGCGTGGTGCACCCACGTGTAGGTGTGCCCCGGGTCGCAGCCCTCGCCACCGCTGACCGGCGTCGTCCGCACCCCGGAGATCCTCGGGGCGAGGCTGTCGTAGCTCCAGTCGCCGACCTGCATGTCGTAGGTGTCCACCTCGCGGCGCCAGGTGCCGTCGGAGCCGGCCGCACACTCGGCGTCGGCGGTGCCGCCCCGGCCGTCCGTCCACGTGCCGGTGACCGTGACCAGGTAGTCCCGCCCGCCCTGGAGCAGGCCGGGGCTCGTGGCCCCCGACTTCGTGGCGGCCGGCACCTTCCAGGTCATGGAGTCGCGGGCCACGCCGAGGTCGAGGACCCGGACGTCGAGCCTGCCGCTGTTGTCGGCGTAGCCGCTCGGGTCCCAGACCGCGAAGGGCACCCGGCCGCTCCGCTCGGCCTCGTAGACCCAGCGGTAGGTGTTGCCGCCCTCGTCACAGCTCTCGCCGTCGTCGGCCTCGGCGTAGAGGTCGTTGCCGTCGACGTACAGGTCGAGGTGGTCGGCGTACCACTCCTCGGAGCTCAGCGACCGCTCACGCTGCCACCACGAGGCGCCCTCGCGGGTGCTGCACTCGGCGTCGGCGAGAGAGCCGGGGTCGCCGTCGTACCGGTAGGTGCCCGAGACCTCGATCAGGTACTGGCGTCCGGCGACCAGGGCCTTGCGGGTGCGGGTGCCGGCACGACGCTTCGCCGACACGTTCAGCCGCTCCACCTCGAGGGGTGCGGCGTCGGCGAGCATCCGCGGAGCGCGCGGCTCGGGGATGGCGCGCGAGTGGCCGCGCTCGTCGGGGCGCGGGTCCGGCCAGTCGTGGTGGTCGGTCGGCCGGGTGGGCGCGTCGTTGCCGTCGGGACTGTCGGGTGCCGGCTGCGGGTTGTTCGGCTGCTTGGGGCCACCCGGGGCGAAGCCGGAGCTGTTCGGGAAGTCGCGCGGGTTCCAGAACGACGTCTTCTTGCGCGCGCCGGCCCAGCTCAGCGAGAAGTGCACGTGGTCGGTGTGCGGGTTGGAGCCGGTGTACTTCCGCCAGCCCGAGCCGGCCGCGTAGGCCCCCCAGATCCGGCGGTTCCAGATCATGTACTGGATGCCGAGCCGGCGGGCCATCGCGAAGCGGTTGCCGTACGCGTCGCGCTGGAGCAGCCATTTCATGAGCGACTTCACCGACGCGCGGTCGGTGGCACTGCGGACCGAGACGCCCCAGTCGAACGCCCGGCCCTCCTTGTGCTCGGACTTGCCGCCGACACCGCAGGAGCGGGAGATCCCGAGGCTCCGCGAGCTGCCGTAGGTCCGCAGCAGCAGGTTCGCGAACGCGGTGGTCCCGGGCTTCGCCACCGGTGAGCACGTCGACTGCCCGACGTATCTCGCCAGCGGTTCGATCGCTGCGGTGTAACGGGCGGCTGTTCTCGGCACCTTCGCCTCGGCCGGCTCCGCGGCGAGGCCCACGAGGGCTCCGGCGACGAGGGAGAAGGCGATGACTGCGGTGACGGCACGGACGAGCTGACGACGTACGTCGGACACGAGATGTTGCTCCCAGCATGAAGCGCGACGCGACCCGAGCACGACGCTGTGCGTCCGACACCTCCCTGTCGAACGTCTTTACCATTTTCCGGCGAGACGTCCGATCTCGGGCTGTTTTGGTAAAAAGTCAGCCATTCGGTCGAAACGGACCACCCGGCTGCGCCATCCGCGGCGGCTATCGTCTCGGTCGTGGGACAGGTCCCGGCGGCGACGAGAGCACTGCGCGTGCTCCGCTTCCTGGCGTCCCAGGCCGACCCGGTGACGCTCCAGTCGATCGCCTCGGCGGTGGGGATCCCCCGCTCGACGGCGTACCACCTGCTCGACGTGATGATCGAGGAGGGCTTCGTCGTCCACCTGCCCGAGGAGCACCGCTACGGGCTCGGGGTGGCGTCGTTCGAGGTGGGCAGCGGGTACGCACGACAGGAGCCGCTCCAGCGCATCGCCCGACGCGCTCTCGCGGCTCTCGTCGACCTCGTGGGGCAGTCCGCCCACCTTGCGGTCCTGCACGGGCGCGACGTGCTGTACGTCCTCGAGGAGCGTGCTCCCGGCCGGCCGCCCCTGGTCACGGACGTGGGTGTCCGCCTGCCGGCCCACCTCACCGCCAGCGGGCGGGCGATCCTGGCGGCGCTGCCTCCGAGCCAGGTGCGCGCGCTCTACCCGGACCGGTCCTCGTTCGTGGACCGGCACGGCGTGGGTCCCACGTCGCCCAGTGCGCTGCGCTCACTGCTCGTCGAGACCCGCCAGCGCGGCTATGCCCTGGAGGACGGCGAGGTCACCCCCGGGTTCGCCTCCGTCGCGGCGGTCGTCGTCGACCACACCGGGCACCCGGCGGCCGGGGTCGCGGTGACGTACCCCAGCGAGGACCCGCCCGACCTGCCCGAGACGATCGCGGCCACCCGTCGTACTGCTGACCGGATCACCACTCGCATAGGCGGACAGGTCCCCGCCGCCCCCCGCGTCTAGCCGAGCGCCTCGGCGCGGCAGCCGATGATCCAGCCCTGGAGCACGTCGGCGGAGCGAGGAGCGTCGCCGAGCCTGTCCATGCAGGCTGAGTAGCGGGACTGGAAGCGGTCCGCCGAGGGCGCCGCCTCCGCACTTCCGGCGGCCGCGACACCCAGCAGAGGCAGGGTGAGCAGAGCCGTGACCAGACCAGTGGTGATGCGCTTCATGACTGCGTCCTTCCGACCCCCGTAGGACCGGCCCGGTCGCGGCGGAGCCTCGCCCCGGTCAGTGGCGGTAACTCGAATCTGGCCGCTGAGGGGACGTGCTCACATCCGACGGGGAGCCTCAGATGGCCCAGGCGGCCCCTCAGATGGCTCAGGCGGCTCCTCAGTGCCGTGACCAAACACCCCTAGAACTCGTTGCTGTTCCAACTGCAGGAGTTCCCCGAGGAGTGCGCATGTCCGGCGACGACGTCAACCACCAGCCCGAGAGCCAGCTCGTGCGCCCGCGCAGGCGACTCGCCTGGTCGGTGGGCCTCGCCGCGGGTGCGGTCCTCGCCGCGACGTTCGTCGTCCCGTCGTACGCCGGCGACCTGGCCGCCCTGGACGACCGCACCGACGACCGCAGCGGCGACACCTTCCGGGAGTCGGTGGAGGCCGCGACCGAGGCGGCCGCCGCCGAGGAGCACGACCACTCCACGCACGACCACACCGGCGACGCCACCGCGGCCACGGACGACGGCCACGACCACGACCACACCGACCCGGCGACGAAGAACCTCATCTCGCGCTCGGTGTCCGACGAGTCCGACCCGCTCACCAAGGACCCGACGACCGAGGCGGAGGTCGCGGCGAACTCCGCCACCGTCGCCGCGCGGCGTGACGACAACGAGCCGGACCTGCTGCCCGGGCTCGCTCCTGCACGGCGGCGCGCCGTCCCGGAGGACCGGTACGCCATGGCCGGCGGCTGCTACGCGCTCGGCGCCGAGGGCATGTGGGTCAAGCGGTCCCGCAGCGGCTTCTCGGTCTCGGCGGTCCGCCTCGCCGGTGCCGAGCCGCTCCACTTCCAGGCCACCGACCTGGGCAAGTACCTCCTCTACGGCACCGAGAAGGACTTCGTCGCAGCCGGAGCGGGCGACCCGGTCGGGCTGACCGGACCCAGCGGCGTCGTCGCGGCCGACCAGCCCAGCGCCTCGGCCGACTGGAGCGTCGTCAAGCGGGGCTCGACCTTCCGGTTCCGGCTGCCCGCGGCCGGGAAGGCCCTGGGCCTCGACCACGCGGGCAACCTCGTCCTCGCCGACAAGGCCGCGCCGTTCGCGCTCCGGCGTACCTCCTCCTGCGCGGCCTGGCCCGAGGTGCGCACCAACGTCAGCGGCCGCCCGCACCGGGGAGAGACCTCGTTCGCCGAGGTCCGCGGCTACACCGACGCGCACACGCACGGGATGGCCTACGAGTTCCTCGGCGGCGAGGTCCACTGCGGCAAGCCGTGGGACCCCTACGGCGTGGAGTACGCCCTCGTCGACTGCGACGACCACACGGCGACCGGCGGCAAGGGCGGCGTGCTCGAGAGCTTCCTGTCCGGTGACCCCGACGGCCACGACCCGGTGGGCTGGCCGACGTTCAAGGACTGGCCGGCTCCCGACTCGCTCACCCACGAGGGCACCTACTACAAGTGGATGGAGCGTTCCTGGCGCGGCGGCCTCCGTCTCTTCGTGAACCTGCTCGTCGAGAACAACAAGCTCTGCGAGCTCTACCCGCTCAAGCGCAACAGCTGCGACGACATGGACTCCATCCGCCTGCAGGCCAAGCGGATGAAGGAGTTCGAGCGCTACATCGACGCGCAGGCCGGCGGCCCGGGCGAGGGCTGGTACCGCATCGTCCGCTCGCCCTTCGAGGCCCGGCGCGTGATCAACGACGGCAAGCTCGCCGTGGTCATGGGCATCGAGACCAGCGTCGTGTTCGGCTGCACGATGAAGGCTGACGTCCCTCAGTGCACCGCCGACGAGATCGACCGCCAGCTCGACGAGGTGCACAAGATGGGCGTGCGCCAGATGGAGCTGGTCAACAAGTTCGACAACGCCCTGTCCGGGGTGGCCGGCGACAACGGCACCACCGGCGTGGTCGTGAACTCCGCGAACTTCCTCGAGACCGGGTCGTTCTGGAAGATGCAGACCTGTCCGCAGACCTTCGGCGAGGGCGTGCACGACAAGGAGCAGTACGCCATGCCGCGCGACGTCTCCGACCGCGACCCGCTCTTCGGCGCGATCGCCAAGGAGTACGGCCCGCCCGTCGCCGTCCCGGTCTACCCCGGCGCCCCGCACTGCAACCAGCGCGGACTGACCGACCTCGGCGAGCTCACGATCCGCGGGCTGGCGAAGCGCAAGATGCTCTTCGACCCCGACCACATGAGCGTGCTCGCCCGCCGCGCCTCTCTCGACCTGGTCGAGAAGATGGGCTACCCGGGCGTCCTCTCGAGCCACTCCTGGTCGACCCCCGACGCCTACCCGCGGATCTCCGAGCTCGGCGGCTTCATCGCGCCGTACGCCGGCGACAGCACCGGCTTCGTGGACAAGTGGAGGTACCACGTCGGCCGCGCCGACCAGCGCTACTACTTCGGGCTCGGGTTCGGCGCCGACATCAACGGCCTCGGAGCCCAGGGCAGCCCGCGCGGTGCGGACGCGAAGAACCCGGTCACCTACCCCTTCAAGGGTCTCGGCGGCGTGACCGTGCACAAGCAGGTCAGCGGCAAGCGCGTCTACGACATCAACGTCGACGGGGTCGCGCACTACGGCCTCTACCCCGACTGGGTCGAGGACCTCCGCCGGCTCGCGGGCGACGACATCGTCAAGGACATGGCGCGCGGCGCCGAGGCGTACCTGCTCACCTGGGAGCGCGCCCTCGGCATCGAGGCGAACAGCTGCACCGACGGCTCCTCGGTGCGGCCGGTCTCGGCCTTCCGCGACCTGCCTCGTGGGGCGACCACCCGGCACGTGCTGTTCGCGGTCGGCCAGCCCGACGCGAGGGTCGGCGACACGTTCACCTACTGCGCCCGCAAGCCGTCGGGCGCCCGCACGAAGGTGCGGGTGGAGTTCACCCCGGCCGGACGCCTGGCCCGCGTCTCCTGATCGGCCTCCGGGTTGCCCGGACCTCGCAGCCCGGAGGTCAGGAGTGGCGCCTACTGCAGGCGCCACTCCACCGGCAGCGAGAGGACGCCGTACGACGGAAGCCCGACCGCCCTGAGGACTCCGTCGAGGACCCCCTCGCCGAGGGAGGCAGCGGTGGGTGACTCGCTGTTCTCCGCCGGCATCAGCCGCTCGAGCGGCTTGGGCCTCGGCATGGTGCGGAGCTCGGCGGCCGCCCGCTCGACGCCGGCACGCTCGCACGCCACCTCGACCGCCCGCTCGATCCCGCCGAGCTCGTCGACGAGGCCGTGGGCGAGCGCGTCGGCCCCCGTCCACACCCTTCCTCGTGCCACGGCGCGCAGCTCCTCGACGCCCATGCCGCGGTCGTCGGCGGCCTTGGCCGTGAAGTCGTCGTAGACCCGGTCGAGCCAGGTCTCGAGGCGCGACCACTCGTCCTCGTCGAAGGGGCGGTCGCTGGAGAACATGTCGGCGTACCTGCCTGACGCCACGCTCTCCCGGCGGACCCCCACGCGCTCGAGCATCTCCCGGATCACCTGCTTGCCGGCCAGCACGCCGATCGACCCGGTGATCGTGCCCGCACTGGCGAGCACCCGGTCCGCGGGCATCGCGATGTAGTAGCCGCCGGACGCGGCCACGTTGGCCATGGAGGCGATGACCGGCTTGCCCGTGCGCCTCAGGGCGAGCACCTCGCGCCGGATCGTGTCGGAGGCGACGTAGGAGCCGCCCGGGCTGTCGACGCGGAGGACCACCGCCTTCACCGCATCGTCCTTCGCGGCGGCCCGCAGCGCGGTCCCGATGCTGTCCGAGCCGACCGACCGACCCGACAGCGGCGTCGAGCTGCTGCGCCCGAGATGGATCGGGCCCGCGGCGTGGACCACCGCGACCACCGGCTTGTGGCGGCGTGCGACCGCTGCTCCCGCCTGGGCAAGGCCGCCACGGCCGTACCTGTCGACGAACTTCAGCTCGACCTCCCCGAGGCGCCTCCTCACCTCCGCGTACACCTCGTCGCGGTAGCCGACCCGGTCGACGAGGCCGCGCTCGAGAGCCTCCTCGGGGGTCAGCGGCGCGGCGTCGACCGCCTCGCGGACAGCCGCCTCGTCGAGCCCGCGCCCCGCCGCGACGTCACGGACCAGCGTCTCCATCGCGGAGTCGACGAGGCGCGTGACCATCTCGCGGTTGGCGTCGGTCATGGAGGACCGGAGGAACGTGTCGGCCGCCGTCTTGTACTCGTGACGCTGGCCGATCTGCGTCTGCACGCCGAGCTTGTCGAGGGTGTCGCGCAGGAACACCGCCTCTGCCGTGACACCCACGAGCCCCACGTCACCGCTCGGCTGGATCCAGATCTCGTCGAAGGCGCTCGCGAGGTGGTAGCCGACGTTGCCGGGACCCATCTCGCCGTAGGTCTCCGACCAGCACACGGTCGGCTTGCCCGCCGCGCGGAACGCCGCCACCGCCGCACGCAGCTCGTTGGACTGCGCGAGAGTCGGCTGCTTCGCCCCGACGTGTGCGACGAGGCCGGCTACGTCGTCGTCCTGGGCCGCGCGACGCAGCGCCTCCACGACCCCGCGGAGGCTCGGCACGTGCATCGCCCGCAGCGCCTCGATCGGCGAGGCGGGCGGGCTCTCGAGCAGCCCGCGGGTGAGGTCGAGCTCGAGGAGGAGCGGCGCACCGGATCGACGTACCGGGAACGGGAAGGAAGGCCTCATCCCGCCAGCCTAGGTATGCGGACCGTCACAGGGGTCTGCCGCCCGAAGTTACCCACTGGTAAAGTCTGTCTCACGCACGCGGCCTGCCGCTGACCCGGCGGCGTGACCCCCGTAGTCTCGGGGCCGCATAACGCCTCAGCGCAGACCCGGCGCCCCGCCTGCATATTGGAGTGACTCATGCCTGTTGTGACGATTCTGGGTTTGTTGATAACCGTGGTCGCGCTCGCGATCGTCGGGCGACGAGTCACCTTCCTGTACCGCCTGATCACCAACGGACAACCCGCACCTGACCGGCTCGAGAACGTCGGGCACCACGTGGGTCAGGCGGTCAAGTCGCAGGTCGTCGAGGTCTTCGGCCAGAAGAAGCTGCTCAAGTGGACCATCCCCGGTGCCGCGCACTTCTTCGTGTTCTGGGCCTTCCTCATCCTCGCCACGGTGTACCTGGAGGCCTACGGCGCGCTGTTCAGCGAGGACCTCGAGTTCCACATCCCGCTGGTCGGGACCTGGCCGATCCTCGGGTTCGCGCAGGACTTCATCGCGATGATGGCGTTCTTCGGCATCGTGGTGTTCGCGATCATCCGCTTCAAGAACTCCCCCGAGCGGCTGGGTCGCAAGTCGCGCTTCGAGGGCTCGCACCTCGGTGGCGCCTGGCTGACGCTGTTCATGATCTTCAACGTCATCTGGACGATGTTCCTGTTCCGCGGCGCGGCATCGGCCACCGGCAACCTCCCCTACGAGAGCGGCGCCTTCGTCTCCGACGCCGTCGGCGCGCTCCTCGAACCGCTGAGCGAGGGGACGCTCGAGGCGCTCGAGGCTGTCGGCCTGCTGCTGCACATCGGCGTCATGCTCGTCTTCGCGGTCCTGGTCGTCCACTCCAAGCACCTGCACATCTTCGTCGCCCCGATCAACGTCATGTTCGGTCGCAAGCCCGTGGCCCTCGGCGCCGCCAAGCCGCTGACCATCGACGGCAAGCCCTTCGACCTCGAGATGGTCGAGGAGATGGACGAGGACACCCCGATGGGTGTCGGCAAGGTCGACGACTTCACGTGGAAGGGCATGCTCGACTTCGCCACGTGCACCGAGTGCGGTCGCTGTCAGGACCAGTGCCCGGCGTGGAACACCGAGAAGCCGCTGTCGCCGAAGATGGTCATCCTCAACCTGCGTGACCACGCGTTCGCGAAGGCGCCGTACATGCTTGCCTCGTCCGACGAGGAGCGGGCGGCGCTGCCGGCCAACGTGCTGGCCGAGGCCGAGCGCCCGCTCGTCGGCGACACCGAGGGCCTGGCCTGGCACCCCGAGGGCGGCGCCGTCATCGACAACGACGTGCTCTGGTCCTGCGTGACCTGCGGTGCGTGCGTGGAGCAGTGCCCGGTCGACATCGAGCACGTCGACCACATCGTCGACATGCGCCGCTACCAGGTGCTCGTCGAGTCGAACTTCCCGGCGGAGCTCAACGGGCTGTTCAAGGGCCTGGAGAACAAGGGCAACCCCTGGAACATGTCCCCCAACGCGCGTCTGGAGTGGGCGCAGGGCCTGCCCTTCGACGTCAAGGTCGTCGGTGAGGACATCGAGTCCCTCGACGAGGTCGACTGGCTGTTCTGGGTCGGCTGCGCCGGCGCCTACGAGGACCGCGCGAAGAAGACCACCCGCGCCGTCGCCGAGCTGCTCGACATGGCCGGCGTCTCGTTCGGCGTCCTCGGCAACGGCGAGACCTGCACGGGCGACTCGGCCCGCCGCTCCGGCAACGAGTTCCTGTTCCAGAGCCTCGCGACCCAGAACGCCGAGACCTTCAAGGAGATGAAGGTCAAGAAGGTCGTCTCCACCTGTGCCCACTGCTTCAACACCCTGAAGAACGAGTACAAGCAGTTCGGCGTCGAGCTCGAGGTCGTCCACCACACGCAGCTGCTCAACCGCCTCGTGCGCGAGGGCAAGCTCACCCCGGTCGCGACCAATGGCGCGCCGAAGCGGACGCTGACCTACCACGACCCCTGCTACATCGGTCGCCACAACCAGGTCTACACCCCGCCGCGTGAGCTCCTGAACGTCATCCCCGACGCCGAGCTCAAGGAGATGCCGCGCAACAGCGAGCGCTCCTTCTGCTGTGGCGCCGGCGGTGCGCGCATGTGGATGGAAGAGACGATCGGCGAGCGGATCAACGTCAACCGCACCACCGAGGCGGTCGAGACCGGCGCCGACCAGATCGCGACCGGCTGCCCCTTCTGCCGCGTGATGCTCTCCGACGGCCTCACCGCGAAGCAGGCCGACGGCACCGCCCGCGAGGAGGTCGAGGTCCTCGACGTCGCCCAGCTGCTGCTGGCGTCGGTCAAGGGCGAGAGCCGTACGCCGGTCGCGGCCGGCGTCGCCGCCAAGGCCGAGCCCAGCAAGGGCGACGTGACGCAGACGGCCAGCACCGTCACGGCGACCGAGGCGGTCGGCGCGGGCGCAGCAGCCACCCAGGAGGAGACCGAGGCCAAGCCCGGTTCCGGCGGCTCCCTCTTCGACACCTCGCCCGAGCCCGAGAAGCCCAGCGGTACGACGGGCACCTCGCTCTTCGACGCGGGGACGGCTGAGCCCGAGGCGAAGGCCTCCGGCGGGTCGCTCTTCGACACGCCGGCAGAGGAGCCGAAGGTCGAGGCTGCACCTGCTCAGGAGGCGAAGGCCGAGAGCACGGGCGGCGTCTCGTCGGGCGGATCACTCTTCGACGTCGCGCCCAGCGAGCCGGAGACCGCCAAGGCCGAGGAGCCCAAGTCGGAGGCGGCACCTTCTGCCGAGGCCGCACCCGCAACCGAGGCGAAGACCGAGAGCCCGGCGACCGAGAGCAGCCTCGGCTCGGGTGGCTCGCTGTTCGACGTCGCGCCGAGCGAGCCGGAGCCGGCGAAGGCCGAGGAGCCGAAGGCCGAAGCTGCGCCTGCTGCCCAGAGCCCAGCCCGCTCCGGAGGACAAGACCGAGGAGCCCGCTCCGACCGAGCAGCCCGCGGCGAAGACCGAGAGCCCCGCGACCGAGAGCAACATCGAGTCGGCCGGATCGCTCTTCGACATCGCCCCCAGCGAGCCCGAGCCCACCAAGGCCGAGGAGCCCAAGGCGGAAGCGGCACCCGCTGCCGAGGCCGCACCGGCTCAGGAGGAGCCGGCAGCCGACCAGGCCGCAGAGTCCGAGCCCGAGTCCGAGGAGTCGACGACCGAGCCGGCTCCCGCGACGAAGCAGAGCTTCCTCCGGCGAGAAGCACGAGCCGAAGAAGCCGGAGGGCGGCATCGACGAGGCCAAGTCCCTCTTCGACATCTAGCAGCAGCCGCACCACCGTCGTACCGAACGGGCCGTCCCACCACGGGGCGGCCCGTTCCGCGTCTCCGGCGCCGACCACCGACCACCGACCACCGACCACCGACCACGCCACATCGTGCACCTGCACGATCGTGACGCCCCCGGCCCACGCATCGCCGTCAGAAGCTCGCAGGTGCACGATCCTCGCCACCTCGCAGCCAGGACCGGCAAAGAAACTCCGAGACGGACGGAACCGAACCGGGCCGCCGACCGGTCCTAGGGTTGACAGCACTCGACAGGGGGACGTGTGGACAGGGACGAGGACTTCGCGGAGTACGTCGCCGCGCGACGACCGACGCTGGTGCGCACCGCGACGCTCCTCGGTTGCAGCCCCCACGAGGCCGAGGACGTGACCCAGTCGGCCCTGGTCCGCTGCTACCGCTCCTGGCCCCGGGTACGCCGTGCCGACGACCCGGACGCTTACGTCTACCGGATTCTCGTCAACGCCCTCCACGACATCAGGGGTCGACGGTCCTACGGCGAGATCCCCTCCGACGAGCTTCCGTCCGACACGATGGCTGGGCATGCCGAGGACGTCGCCAGCGGCCACGTCGTACGACGGGCGCTCCTCTCGCTCAACGCGCAGCACCGGGCGGTCCTCGTCCTGAGGTTCTTCGCGGACCTCGGAGAGCGCCAGGTCGCCGAGATCCTCCAAGTCCCGCCCGGGACCGTGAAGAGCCGGACCGCCCGGGCCCTCGCGGCACTCTCCGCACACGACGACATCGCAGACCTGCAAGGCGAACGGAGGATCTGATGCTGACCGAGGACCAGGCACGCGCCCTCCTGCGCGAGGCAGGCGACACGATCGAGGTCGGTCCCGAGCCGACCCTGCTGGATCGGGCCCGCCGGGCACGCCGCCACCGCAGGCTCACCGTCCTGACCGCGGCGGCCGCAGCCGCGGCCGTCGTCACGGGTGGCGCGGCGATCGGCATGTCCGGCCCGTCACCGAGTCGGACCCCTGCAGCTCCAGGCCCGGCGACGCCGTCTGAGAGCACGAAGCCGTCGAAGCCGAGCACCGTCACCGTCCCGCTGGTCGCCGGGCTCACCGAGGCGGAGGCCACGGCCAGGTTGGAGGAGCTGGGGCTGAAGACGTCGGTCTTCGTCGGCGACTCGTGCGAGGCGCCCGGCTCGGTGCTCGGCGTGGACCCCGGAGCCGGCACGTCGGTGACCCCGGGAAGCACCGTGGAGCTCTTCGTCTCAGGAGGAGCCGGACCTGGGACGTGCGAGGAGCGGCATGCCCTCCATGCGCGCGACCAGATGATCGTGGACCGGTTCGTCGCGTTCGCGAGCGCCCCCTCCCTCACGACCGAGCCGTTCGCGCCCCGTGTCGCGCTCGGCCTGGGCGACTCGGTGCGAGGGTTCCTCGGCGAAGGCGAGACGGCCGACCCCTCGGCCTGGGAGCTCCCCGGGCCCTACGGCCAGTGGACCGGGCCCTTCTCCGCACTCGAGCTACCTCGCCGAGGCCGAGGGCGAGCTCGCCGTCGGCAACGAGGTGAACTCAAGCGCACGGCTACTGTGCGCGTCGCAGCCGGCAGGTCCCCCGCCGAAGTTCCGGGACAGCCACCTGATCACCATCCAGCCGGACATCAGCGAGGAGCTCCTGTGCTCCGAGTGGTGGAGCGTCGACCTCGCGGTGAACGACGACGGCCGGATCACCGGGGTCCTCCTGACGCTCGGCGACCCGTGACCTCGGCGTGCTCCGTCGACACCACGATCGTTCACATGCGCGGGAACGACGCCTCGGAAGGCCGCTCGAGCTGCCGTTCCCGTTCACGTGCGCGGGAACGGCATACCTGCACCGGCAGGGCTGCCCCCTTCACGCTCCGCGACATCACCCATGCCACCGCGTGACGCCATGTGACATCACGAAGATGCTTGACATGACGTCTGAGTGATGTCATCGTGGTGCGCATGGACATCACCCCGTACGTCGACAGCCTCCGCCGGGACCTGGCGGCCGCTGCCGAAGCAGGTGGCGACGAGGCAAAGGCCGCCGCCGAGCGTCTCGCCCTGGCCCTCGACCCGGCCGTCCGTCTCGCCTTGATGGACGCGCTCTCCCAGGCAGCCGCCGAGATCACCAGCGAGCTCCCCGCCGGTTCGGTCGACGTCCGCCTCCGGGGCCGCGAGCCCGAGTTCGTGGTCGACGTACCGACCATGCCGCTCGCACCGCCGGCCCCGCCCGCACCGCCGCTACCGCCGGAGCCGGAGGAGGTCGACGAGGACGGCACCGTCGCCCGGATCACCCTCCGCATCCCCGAGTCACTGAAGGCCAAGGCCGAGGAGATGGCAGCCAAGAGCGGCCACTCGCTCAACACCTGGCTGGTCAACACGATCCGCAACGCGACCCGCGACCGCGCGATCAACGTCGACATCGACCTTTCGAGCATCCCGCTCTTCGACGAGCTCCAGCGAGGCCCGGGCCGCCGAGGTGGCCGCCGGATGACCGGCTGGGTCTGACAGACACCCCACTCGCACAAACCCCCGCAACCGACCGGCCGAGCCGGCTCGGGTAGCCGACCACACCCTGGAGACCACCATGCACAAGACCTTCCCGACCGAGGGGCCGGCGTCGCTGTACGTCGAGATCGGCGCCGGCGACGTCAAGATCCACGCCACCGAGACCGACCAGACCGAGATCCACGTCGACGGCCGCGACGCCGAGGACGTGACCGTCGAGCAGCGCGGTGAGCAGATCGTCGTGATCGGCCCGCCCCGTCGCGGCGGCCTGTTCGGAGGCGGCAGCAACCTCAACGTCCACGTCACCATGCCGCTCGACAGTGACCTCGCGACGAAGGTCGGCTCGGCCGACATCGTCGCGACCGGAAGGTACGGCGCCGCCCGCATCAGGAGCGGCTCCGGCGAGGTCAAGGTCGAGGACCTCACCGACGACGCCGTGATCGAGACCGGGTCCGGCGACGTCGAGGTCGACAGCTCGCTCGGCGACCTCCGCATCAAGGCGGGGTCCGGCGACGTGTCAGTCGGACGGGTCGCGGCCTCGCTGGTGATCTCGACCGGGTCCGGCAGCGTGGCAGCTCGGTTCCGTCGAGGACACCGCCGCCCTGAAGTCGGGGTCCGGCGACATCGAGGTCAAGGAGGCCCATACGGACCTCTCGACCGTGACCGGCTCCGGGGACGTCCACGTCGGGCGCATCCACCGCGGAGCCGTGAAGGCGAAGGCCGCCTCCGGCGACATCCACATCGGCGTGCCGGCCGGCATCCCCGTCTGGACCGACATCAGCTGCATCAACGGAAGCGTCCGGTCGAACCTCGAGGGCGCAGGACAGCCCGAGAAGGACCAGGACTACATCGAGATCCGCGCGACCACGGTCAGCGGAGACATCACCCTCTCGCAGCTCTGACTCGAAGACACCAAGGAGCCCCCATGTCCGCGTACGACTACTTCGTCACCTACCAGAACGCCAACGACCAGATCCGTGAGCGGGTCCAGCACACTCAGCGCTCCCGGATCCCCGGTCAGCGCCGCCGTCGCCCCGGCCGCCACGCCCTCGCCCAGCGGCTGCACTCGATCGCCGACCGCCTCGACGCCTGAGCAGCCGGACGGCCCGCTAGGCTACGGCCCGTTCTGGACAAACGGGGGGTTCTCGGGCATGTCGCCACGTCGCACACACGTCATCAGCCGACTCGTCACCGCGGTGGCCCTCGTTCTCGGGATGGCTGCCGTCCTACCCGGCCCATCGGTCGCCGCAGACACGGAGGACGACTACGGCCGGATGCTCCTCGTGCTGGACTCCTCCGGGTCCATGGCCGAACAGACCGGGGGCGGCACCACGAAGATCAAGGCCGCCAAGACGGCTCTCACCCGTGTGGTGGGTGACCTTCCCCCGGACTCTGCCGTGGGGCTGCGGGTCTACGGCGCCACCGTCTTCAGCAAGCGCCAGAAGGGGGCGTGCACCGACAGCCAGCTCGTGGTCCCCCTCGGCACCGACAACCGCGCCGAGCTGACGAGAGCGATCGCGGGCTTCAAGCCGTACGGCGAGACACCCATCGCCCATGCTCTCCAGGAGGCCGCGAAGGACATCGGCAGCGAGGGGAAGCGTGCCATCGTCCTGGTCTCCGACGGCATCGCCACGTGTGAGCCCGACCCCTGTGAGGTGGCAGCCGACCTCTCGGCCGCGGGGATCGACCTTCAGATCGACGTGATCGGGCTCGGTGTCTCCGGAGGAGCGCGCGACCAGCTCCAGTGCATCGCCGACCGGGGCAACGGCACCTACTACAACGTCGACTCGGCGGACGAGATAGCCGACACCCTGACTCGGGTCTCGCAGCGAGCCGTCCGCCCCTTCACGTTGAGCGGTTCGCCCGTCGAAGGGACCCCGACCGCGGACGGCGCGCCGACCCTCACCGCCGGGCAGTGGACCGACCACCTCGGCGGCAAGGGCACACCCGAAGCCGTACGCCACTACCGTGTCGAGCGGAGCATCCCCAACTCCACGATCCACGTCGTCGCCACCACCCGCGGCACCCTCGGCGAGTGGGACGAGGTCTCGGTCTCCTTGACCGACGAGCTGGGCGCCGAGTGCGACACCGCACAGGACTCCCGCAACGTCGACCAGTACGCAATCCTGGCCGCCCAGGCCATGGCCGGCCGGGACAAGCAGTACGTCGAGGACGCCTGCTGGCAGGGGGACCGGCTGGGCCTGGTCGTGGAGCGGGGCCGCTTCGAGGACACCGAGCGCGCACCCATGTCGATCACGGTCTTCGAGGAGCCTCCCGCCCAGGGCGTCGAGAGCCTCCCGGAGTACTGGGATGCCTCCGAGTACGTCGCACCTCGGGTGACCGGACCGGCGGAGCCGCTCACCGCGGGCACGAGCTTCGAGGACGCACCCAGGATCACCAGCGGTCTCTACGAGCTCGACATCGTCCCGGGCGAGTCACAGATCGTGAAGGTCCCCCTCGACTGGGGCCAGCAGTTCACCATGCGCGCGATCTTCCCGGCCGGCACTCCGGGGGTCCGGGAGCTGACCGGCGTCCAGGGCCCCTTCGCCGACGTCAAGATGTACAGCAGCCTGACCGGTGCGATGTCGGGTGCGTACGTCGGGACCGACAGCAACACGATCCTCCCGGGCAGCGGCCCTGGGGAGCTCTCCGCGATGTCGCCGGAGGTCCGCTACCGCAACCGACAGGTGTACGGCGACATCAACGCCTACCTCCCCGGTGACTACTTCGTCGTGATCTCGGCGAACGCCTCTCATGACGGCGACTCGTGGGTGCAGCCCTACAAGCTCGCGGTCGAGATCCTCGGCGAGCCCGGTGGAGCCCCGTCCTACAAGGCCGCCCCGACGGAGGCGCCGTCGGAGGAGCCGGCGGCCGATCGAGGCAAGGACAAAGCAGAGGCCCCCGCCGCCGACGCAGGCGACGACGAGGCGGGGTTGAGCCTCGCCGGGGCCTCGGGGATCGCGATCGTGATCCTCGGCGCGGTGGCGGCAGCATTCCTCCTGGGCCGCCGGAGCAAGCCCCGCGCTTGAGACCCTCAGATCGACGTGCGGTGGAAGTTCTGGAAGGACCGCGACGGGGTCGGCCCACGCTGACCCTGGTAGCGGGAGCCGTACTTCTCCGAGCCGTACGGGTGCTCCGACGGCGAGGAGAGCCGGAAGAAGCACAGCTGACCGATCTTCATCCCCGGCCACAGCTTGATCGGCAGCGTCGCGACGTTCGACAGCTCGAGCGTCACGTGACCCGAGAACCCGGGGTCGATGAAGCCGGCGGTCGAGTGCGTGAGCAGGCCGAGCCGGCCCAGCGACGACTTCCCCTCCAACCGGGCGGCCACGTCGTCGGGCAACGTGATCACCTCGTACGTCGACCCCAGCACGAACTCCCCCGGGTGGAGGATGAACGGCTCGTCACCCTCGGGCTCGACCATCCGGGTCAGGTCCGGCTGGTCCTCCGCGGGGTCGATGTGCGGGTACCTGTGGTTCTCGAACACCCGGAAGAACCGGTCTAGGCGCACGTCGATGCTCGACGGCTGCACCATGGCCGGCTCGAAGGGGTCGAGGCCCACCCGCTTGTTGTCGATCTCGGCGAGAATGTCGCGATCTGAGAGAAGCACGATCAGAACCTACCCGTAACAGATCCGCCGCGCGTCGTAGGCTCAGCGCGTGCACCCGCCCTACGTCGCGGTCGTCGGCCCGTCCGCTCCCGAGGACCCCGCCGTCGTCGAGGCCGCACGCGAGGCGGGTCGACTCCTGGCGGAGCGCGGGTGCCTCGTCGTGACCGGCGGCCTGGGCGGCGTGATGGCCGCAGCCGCTGCAGGAGCCAAGGACGCCGGCGGTACGACGCTCGCCATCCTGCCGGGGGTCCGGCGCGAGGACGCCTCTGCGGGACACGACATCGCGATCCCCACCGGCATGGGCGAGATGCGCAACGCCCTCATCGTGCGAAGCGCCGACGCGGTGCTCGCCGTGGGAGGCGCCTGGGGCACGCTCTCGGAGATCGCCCTCGCCGTACGCACCGGCGTCCCCGTCTTCGCGGTCGGCAGCTGGGACCTCCCCGAGCCGGTCGTCACCTGCCAGACGGTCGCGGAGGCCGTCGTACGGCTGACGTCGGCACTCGGCCACTGAGCCCCCGAGGCGTCGGGTACTATTCCTGCCGGTAGCCCCACAAGGGCTCCATCTGCGGATGTAGCTCAGTTGGTAGAGCGCGACCTTCCCAAGGTCGATGTCGGAGGCGAGTTCGAGTCTCGTCATCCGCTCAACAGGACAAGGGATTCCGGGTCACCCGGGGTCCCTTGTCGCATTCCTGCCGGCCCGCGCGATCCCCCCGCTAGGTTGGGCCCGTGGCTACGGAGCTCCGACTGCGCGACGGCACCCACGCCATCGCCTGGTCCCTGCTGCCCGGCGACCGCGAGGCTCTTCGGGCGGAGTACGAGCGTCTCTCCCCCGAGACCCAGTTCCACCGGTTCCTCGCGCCGGTCCCCCACCTGACCGAGTCGATGCTCGACCACCTCGTCGACGAGGTCGACGGCGTGGACCACGTGGCGCGGGTGATGTTCGTCCTCGAGGAAGACGGGGTCGGGGTACCCGCCGGGGTGGCGAGGATGATCCGTTACTCCGAGGACCCGACTGCGGCCGACGTGGCGGTCACGGTGGTCGACAAGTACCAGGGTCGAGGCGTGGCCACTGCCCTGCTCGACGAGCTGATGCGACACAGGCCGGAGGGGATCGACCACCTCGTCACCGAGGTGGCAGCCGACAACCCGGCCTCCCTGGCGATGCTTCGCCGGCTCGGGCCCACCACCATCGAGCGCGACGGCATCAACATGCTGAAGGTCGTGGTCGACCTTCCGCCCGTGCCCGAGGCGACCGAGCTTCCGGAGCAGCCGCCCGAACCAGAGCAGCCGGCACAGGCCGAGGCACACGAGCCGACCGAAAGCTCCTGAGCACGCAAGAAGGCCCCGGGCGATCGCCCGGGGCCTTCTTGGATGCGCGTCAGGTCAGACGTGGGCCTTGTTCTTGCCCGACATGCTCTCGGCGACGCCGATCAGCAGCACGGCGGCGACGATCGCGACGATCGCACCGAGGATGTTGAGCTCCCAGATGTCGCCGGTGCCGAGAGCGCTTGCCACGACACCGCCGATCAGCGAGCCGACGACTCCGAGCAGCAGGGTCATGACAAGGCTGAGGTTCTGCTTGCCCGGCTTGATGAGGCGGGCGATCGCTCCGACGACGAGGCCGAAGACGAGAAATCCGATGATGGCCATGCTCTTTGCTCCCTTGGTTCGTTCGATGTTCAGCGACCCGACTGTTCCCACTGCCGTCACATGCATGCACGTGACCGGGGGCTCACCGAGCCGAGCACCGCGGGAGCGCGCGTGCCGCCTGGCTCGAATGTAGACCTCAGCGCCCCTCTCGGACAGGGGTCTCACACGTGGCCGGCTGGTTCATCCGCTGGGTCAGACCGAAGAGCAGGACCGCGCTCGCGACGAGGGGGCCGGCGATGTCGGCGCCGTACTTGTACATCGCGGTCGACGCCCCCACCAGGGTCAGCGCCGAGAACGTCGCGCACGGCGTGCACCCCATGTCCAGACCACGACCGGCGACAGGGAGGTAGCTGGCCAGGACGGCGGCACCGAGCAGCGCGGCGACCAGCACGACGGCGTACCAGAAACCGCTGGACGGCACCGCTTCCGAGGAGCGGCCGACCACGAGCAGCCAGGTCGCCACGACGGGGAAGAGCACGAGCGCGGCGAGGCGTCGGCGGGCCGGCCAGGCGTCGAGCAGAAAGCGGATCATCGATGTCCCTTCGCGAGTTCTGTACGATACCCCAGGGGGTATCTGTAGTTCCAGCGTACAGGGAGACATACATGCGTGAAGTCAGCACTCAGGCGTTCGCCTCGGCCCGGGCCGACGGGGCTGTGACGATCGACGTCCGAGAGCCTGGTGAGTACCTCGCCGGCCACGTCCCGGGCGCCCGCCTTCTGCCGATGAGCGAGGTCGGGACCCGCCTCGGCGAGCTGCCCCGCAACGCCCCGCTCTACGTCATCTGCGCGAACGGCAACCGCAGCCTCGCCGTCACCGACCTGCTGGTCCGCGAGGGCTTCGACGCCCGCTCCGTGCGCGGGGGGACCTCCGCCTGGGAGGCGGCGGGCTACCCGGTCATCCGCGGCGCGCACTCCGACGTGGCCTGACCGCGGTCGCGCGCCCGAAAAGGGGCATGTACGGTATTCCAAAGAACTTTGGAGGAATGCCGTGGAGAACCGACAGGCCAAGAGCGCGCTCTTCGACCAGCTGGCGGTCGTGGGCAAGGCGTTCGGTAGCGCCAAGCGCCTCGAGCTCATCGACCTGCTCAGCCAGGGCGAGCGCACCGTCGAGTCGCTCGCCCGCGAGGCTGGCCTCGGCGTGAGCACCGCCTCCGCGCACCTTCAGGTGCTCAAGCTCTCCAACCTCGTGACCACTCGACGTGAGGGCACCCGCATCCACTACCGCCTCGCGGGCGAGGACGTGGCCGCGCTGTACGCGTCGATGCGCACCGTCGCCCGCGAGCACTCGGCGGACGTGGACCGCGCCCTCGAGTCGTACCTGGGCATGGGCAGGCTCGGCGACAGCGACGCGGACGTCGTGGAGATCTCCCGCGAGCAGCTCCTCGAGCGCCTCGGCGCAGGCGATGTGGTCCTCCTCGACGTGCGCCCGACGGAGGAGTACGCCGCGGGGCACATCCCCGGCGCCCGGTCGCTGCCGTTCGGTCGGCTCGACGAGGACCTCGACGCGGTCGAGGAGCTCACCGAGGACGCCGACATCGTCGCCTACTGCCGAGGGGCGTACTGCGTCCTGGCACACGACGCGGTCCGGTTGCTCCAGGCGAAGGGACGCCGTGCTCGCCGGCTCGAGGACGGCCTCCTCGAGTGGCGCACGAGCGGCCACCCCGTCGAGGTCGGCGCATGAGCTGGCCGATGCGGCGCTGGGCCGTCGCCGCCGGGGCGACAGTCCTCTACGCCCTGCTGGTCGCGATCCCGACCGACCTCATCGACACCCCGCTGTTCAGCCGGGAGATCCCGCCGACCTGGTGGTCCTGGCCCGCGCTGGCGGTCTCCTCGGTCCTCGCCGGGCTGCTGACCGCGACCTACGTCGCCCGCCCAGGTACGACGGACGCGCAGCTGGACCGACCCGCCAAGGGCGGCTACCTCGGGGGCTTCCTCACCTTCTTCGCCGTGGGCTGCCCGGTCTGCAACAAGCTCGTCCTGCTCGCCCTCGGCACCTCCGGAGCACTCACGTGGTTCGAGCCGGTGCAGCCGGTCCTGTCGATCGCCGCGATCGGCGTACTCACCTGGGCGCTGCGCGCCCGGCTCCGCGGCGAGGTCGCCTGCGCCCTGCCGTCCCCCACGCACCAAGCCTGACCTCCGCACCCCTCTCGGAAGGAACCCCCATGTCCGACGTGCCTGCCCGCAGCAAGGCCACCGTCCCGATCGTCGTGGCCGTCGTCGCCGCGCTCATCGCGGGCGTCATGCTCCTCGCCCCCGCGCTCGCCGAGTCGGGTGAGGCGCCCGTGGCCGACGTGAACCGCGCGGGCAGCCGTCCGCCCGTCGACCCCGAGAACGACCCGTTCGCGCACATCGTGCGGCGGGACCCGAAGGACCCCAGCTCCCTCGGCGACGTCGACGCCCCTGTGGTGATGATCAACTACTCCGAGTTCCAGTGCCCGTTCTGCGGCAAGTTCGCGCGTGACACCGAGCCGGAGCTCGTGGAGCAGTTCGTCGAGGACGGCACGCTACGCATCGAGTGGCGTCACTTCCCCTACCTCGGCCCCGAGTCGCAGACCGCCGCCCAGGCCGGGTACGCCGCTGGCGCCCAGGGCAAGTTCTGGGAGTTCCACGACGCTATGTACGCGAACCAGCAGCCGCCGAACAGCGGCCGCCTCACCGAGGACTACCTCGTGGGCGTGGCCGAGGAGGTCGGCCTCGACGGCGAGAGGTTCCGGGAGGACATGAGCTCGAGCGAGGCGGAGGCTGCGGTGAAGAGGGACTTCCAGGAGGGCCAGTCCATCGGCGTCACCGGCACTCCGGCGTTCCTCGTCAACGGTCAGCCGATCATGGGCGCCCAGCCGACCGAGGTCTTCGTCGAGGCCATCGAGCAGGCGTCCGAAGCAGCGCGATGACCGAGGTCGGACTGCTCGCGGCGTTCGCCGCGGGCGTGCTCGCCCTGCTGTCCCCGTGCAGCGCGCTGCTCCTCCCGTCGTTCTTCGCCTACGCCTTCGCGAGCCGTTCCGCGCTCCTGCTGCGCACCGCGGCGTTCTACGCAGGGCTGGTCGTCACCCTCGTGCCGCTCGGCACGGGTGCAGGCGCGGCGTCGTCGCTGTTCTACGGCCACCGCGCGCTGCTGATCACCGTGGCCGGCTGGTCGATCATCGTGCTCGGCGTGGTGCAGGTCCTCGGAAAGAGCTTCGCGATGCCGTTCGCGGCGCGCCTCCAGGCGTGGTCGGGCCGCCGCTCGTCGGGCGGGGCCACCTGGCTCTCCACCGTCGCGCTCGGCGCCGTCTACGGCCTGGCCGGCTTCTGCTCCGGCCCGGTCCTCGGCGCGATCCTGACCATGGCGGCGACCCAGGACTCGCCGCTCCAGGGCGGGGTTCTGCTCGCGGTCTACGCGCTCGGCATGGCCGCTCCGCTGTTCGTGCTGGCCGCGCTGTGGGACCGCTTCGACCTCGGCCGGAAGCCGTGGCTGCGCGGTCGGATGCTCCATCTCGGCCCCGTCCACGTGCACACGACCTCCCTGGTGTCCGGCGTGCTGTTCGTGGTCATCGGGATCCTCTTCCTGCGCTTCGACGGCACAGCCGGTATCACCGGGGTGCTCGGCCTCGGCGACACCACCGACCTCGAGTTCGAGGCGCAGCGCTGGATCGGTGAGGTCACGGCGGCGGTCCCGCCCTGGGCCCTGCCGGCCGGCATCGCCCTCGTGGCCGCCCTCGTCGCCTGGCGGCGCACCCGGCGGGACCGACGGCGGGCTGCCATGATGAGCCGGTGACCTCACCGGTGGCGACAGCGGTACGCCGGGCGCTCCGGACCTACCGCGCGACGGGGGCGGACCTGCCGTTCGGCGATCCGCTGCCTGCGCACGGGGTCGCCATGGAGGGGTACTTCTGGCGCTTCACCGACCCCGCCTCGGGTCGTGCGGTGATCGCCCTGAACGGTGTGAACCGTGACGGCGACGGCCACCACTGGTCCACCCTCGGCCTCGCCGCACACCCGAACGGCTTCCTCCGCACCACCGCCCACCCGGTCGGCCACGCCTCCTCGACGGGGCTCGGCGCGACTGCCGGCGACGCCTTCGAAGGCACCGCCGACCGCCTCCGCGTCGACCTCGGCCCCGACGCCCGCCTCGACGTCCGCTGGGACGGCCCCGTGCCGTGGCCGCGGCGGGCGCTGGGCGGGTCGAGCGTCTTCCAGGCCGTCCCCGCGCTCAACCAGTACTGGCACCCCTGGCTCCTCGGCGGCACCGCCCGGGGCACCGCGGTCGTCGGAGGCGAGGAATGGGACCTCGACGGCTGGGACGTCTACGCCGAGAAGAACTGGGGCAGAGGCGGCTTCCCCGGCTCCTACTGGTGGGGACAGGCCCATGGGTTCGAGGACCCGTCGGTGTGCGTGGCGTTCGCCGGGGGCGAGGTCACGGCCGGTCCCTTGCGTACGACAGTCACCGCGCTCGTCGTACTCCTGCCCGACGGTCGGCTGCTCCGCCTCGGTGACCCGGTGGTCTCACCGGTCCGCGCGAGGGTGACCGACGACCGGTGGCTGCTGCGGGCCCGCAGTGCGCAGTGGTGGGTCGACCTCGAGGGCTACGCCCCGCTCGACGCGGCGCATGTGCTGCCGGTCCCCCTTCCCGCCGAGCGACGCAACATCGCGGGGGCGATCGAGCACCTCGGGGCGACGATGCGGGTCCGGGTACGGCAGTGGGGACGCCTGGCCTGGGAGGGCACGTCCCGGGTCGCCGCGCTCGAGCACGGCGGCATCGACCGTGGCGGGATCGACCGGGCGAGCGCCGAGATCCGCCGTCGCGGGGGCTCTCCCGACGCCACGGACGCCCCGCCCCTGGGACGCTGACGCGGGCCGCGGTTATCCTGCGCCGATGACTGGGTTCAGCGGGATCCCCACGGCAGCCCTCGACTTCTACGACGACCTCGAGGTCGACAACACCAAGTCGTTCTGGGCCGCCCACAAGGACACCTACGAGACCGCGGTGCGCGGGCCGATGACGGCCCTCGCGCAGGAGCTCGAGGAGGAGTTCGGCGCGGCGAAGGTGTTCCGGCCCTACCGCGACGTGCGCTTCGCCAAGGACAAGACGCCGTACAAGACCCACCAGGGCGTCTTCATCCCGCGCGGGCCCGCCACCGGCTTCTACGTCGAGGTCGCGGCGCCGGGAGTCCGGGTGGGGGTCGGGTACTACGAGGCCTCCGGGCCGCGCCTGTCCCGGATCAGGGCGGCGATCGCCGACGACCGGCGAGGTGCCGAGCTCGAGAAGATCCTGGAGTCACTCACCACGGCGGGCTGGCAGCTCGGCGGCGAGCGCCTCAAGACCACACCGCGGGGGTACGACGCGGAGCATCCCCGCATCGAGCTGCTGCGCCACAAGTCGATGACGCTGGGCAGGTCCTACGGGTTCGAGCCCTTCATTCACACCTCGGAGCTGCTCGACCGGGTGCGCGGCGACTGGCGCGGGGCATCGCCGTTCGTCGACTGGGTCTCCGACAACGCGGGCGGTGACTGAGGCGCCACCGGCCCGACAATCCGCTCGACCGCCTGCAGCGCGCCGAGACCTTCGTGGCGAAGCTCGTCGAAGGTCACGATCAGCGCGTGGGCGAGGTCGCGAAGCTTGACGTTGGTGTTCTGCGACCTGCGCTTGAGCCGGCAGAAGGCCTCGTCCGCGTCGACGCCGAGCGTGGCCATGACGATCCCCTTGGCCTGCTCGATCGTGCCGCGCGACTCCGCCGAGCGACGTACCGCCTCGTCGATGTCGCGCGCGGTCTGGCTGCGCTTGGAACCGGTGACGTCGACCATGTAGCCGCGCACCTCGACCAGCACACCGGCTTCGTCGTACACGCCCTCACCGACGGAGACGACGGTCCGGGTCCGCATGCGGGCGTCGATGATCCGGTGCCAGAGCGCGAACGGCTCGCCGCTGGTGAACGCGTTGAGGGTGATCGCGATGGCCACGGCCGCGTCGTCGGGGTGCTTGTGCCGAACCAAGAGCTCGGTGGTGGGGACGACGTCGCCCGGCTGGAAGCCGTGGATGCGGTAGAGGTCGTCGGACCACCACCACGTCTTCGTGACGACGTTGTAGCGGAACGGCCCGTAGGGACCGGTGATGACCGCGGTCATGAGGAGCCAAGGAGGAGGCGCATCGAGGAACCCTCTGATCACGGACGGCCCAGGGCAGGG
The DNA here is from genome assembly GCA_963701425.1 of uncultured Actinomycetota bacterium. Taxonomy (GTDB): domain Bacteria; phylum Actinomycetota; class Actinomycetes; order Propionibacteriales; family Nocardioidaceae; genus Nocardioides_C. Next base: position 102,902 of record CAVPAG010000014.1, read on the forward strand.
TCGAGCACATGTGCTCCCCCCCGACGTCTCCCTCAGCCGTCGGCCGGACGGGCTGCCTTGCTCAACCCACGACGAATTGAAACACGACACGCCCGGAACTCTGTAACGGGTCCAGTCTTCCCCTGCGCCGTGTCGCGAAACCGTTCATCCCCGCGTCGCGGTCGCCATCGCCCGGTCGAACTCCCAGTGCGCGCGCATCGAGGTGATCAGGCCGGCCTCGTTCACGCGGTAGACGAAGACACCCTCGGTGTCGACGCGGGTCCCGTCCTCGAGGATCGTCGAGATCGTGCCGACGTTGGCGCACGAGTCACCGTTCGCGAAGGAGTCGGTGATCGTGAAGTGGAACTTCTGCACGCCGGCGATGGCGAGGTCCCAGAACCTGCCGATGCCCTCGTGCCCGTGGTGACCCTTGCCCTCGGGGTCGAAGACCGACGGCCCGACCGGGTCCTCGACGACCCCGTCGGGGGCGAAGAGCGCGAGCCAGTCCTCTTTCACGCCGCGGGCGACGGTCGCCGCGGAGAGCTGCGAGGCGCGGCGGGCGGGGTGGTCTCCGTCAGGCGCGTTCCAGGTGATGGCATCCGTCTCGATCACGCGTCGCACTGTAACGTGTTCTAGTTCGGTCGACCAGGCCCTTGCGCCTGCGGTGGGCCGCGCGGAATCCGGACCAAGCCGGTCGATCTGACAGACTTGGTGCATGCGAGTCTCCGCGAAAGCCGACTACGCGCTCCGTGCGCTGATCGAGATCGCGGGCCACGTCGACGGCACCGCGGTCAGCGCCGAGGAGCTCGGCCGCCGCCAGGACATCCCTCGCAACTTCCTCCAGGCGATCCTGGCCGACCTGCGCCGGGCCGACATCGTGATGAGCCAGCGCGGCCAGGCCGGAGGATGGCGCCTCGCCCGCCCGGCCGACTCGGTGACCGTCGCCGACGTGATCCGGGCGGTCGACGGCCCCCTGGTCAGCGTCTACGGGCTGCGCCCCGAGGCGGTCCGCTACAACGAGTCGGCGGAGGAGCTCCAGCGCGTCTGGGTCGCCGCCCGGAGCGCGCTGCGCGAGGTCTTCGAGCGGGTCACGATCAAGGCGCTCGCCGACAAGGCGCTGCCCGACGAGGTCGCGGCCATGACCACGGACGAGGAGGCCTGGCGCCCCCACTGAGGGGCGCCCGCCACCTCAGGCCGCGATCGTCTCGAGCTCCTCGTCGCGCACCTTGGCTGCGCGCTCCTGGCGCACGGCCCAGACGATCAGCGCCACCCAGACGAGCGACATGGCACCGGCCGCGACCGCGATCGTCGCACCGGAGGCGCCCAGCGAGTCGAGCACGGTGTTGCTGTTGGTCAGCAGGATCAGGCCACCGGCAGCCACCCCGAGAACGCGGGCGGCGAGGTGCTTGACGAGCCAGGCGGCCAGCGGAGCTGCGAAGACGCCGCCGGCGAGGAGGGCGGCGACGAACCCGTAGTTGATGCCGGCGCTGCCGAGCGCCAGGAGGAAGCCGAGCGAGCCTCCGACCGCGACCACGAACTCGGACGCCGAGACAGAGCCGACCACCTTGCGCGGCGAGAGCCGGCCGGAGGAGAGCAGCGAGGTGGTCCCGACCGGGCCCCAGCCGCCACCGCCGACCGCGTCGAGGGTCCCGCCGACGAGACCCATGGGGACGAGGAAGGAGGCTGAGACCCGGTTCTTGAACTGCGGACGGCGTCCGCCGAGGGCGAGGAACCGCCAGATGACGTACAGGCCCAGGGCGAAGAGCAGCACAGCCACGACCGGCTTGGCCGTCTCGGCGTCCAGACTCACCAGGAAGTGCGCACCGAGGAACGCGCCGACCCCACCCGGGAGGGCGAGGATCCCGACCGTCCGCCAGTCCACGTTGCCGAGCTTGTGGTGCGAGAACCCCGAGATCAGGGTGGTCCCCACCTCCGCGAGGTGGATGGAGGCGGAGGCCGTGGCGGGCGCGATCCCGGCAGCGATCAGGAGCGTCGACGAGGTCACGCCGAAGCCCATGCCGAGGGAGCCGTCGACGAGCTGGGCGATGAGACCCACCACGGCGAGCACGATCAGGTTGCGCATGAGGAAGACCTTTCGAGGCGACGTCTTGTCGTGTAACTCAACTGAATCACTAGACTAACCTAAGTCAGCAGAGTTGCGCATCATTGGCCCCTCGTGGGCTCGTCGGCGAGGAATTAGGGACTTTTGCCCCACTGCTTCGGACGGCCGGGTGATGCACAGTGGCCTGCATGGAACTCACCGCCGCGCTCCGCGACGACCAGGGCACCACGACGCCCTGGTTCCGCGAATGGCCTCAGTGGACGATCGCCGTCGCGGTCGCGCTGTTCGCGGGGGTCTTCGCCCTACGGCTGTCGACGGGCGGGCCCGACGACGCGATCAACATGCTGTACGCCCTCCCCGTGGCCCTCGTCGCGCTCGCGTTCGGGCGCGCCGCCGGGGTGACCGCCGGGCTGACGGCCATCGTGCTCGTGGGCGCTTGGGCTCTCCTGGAGGACGTCGAGCTGTCCGCGATCGGCTGGGCGTCGCGAATCCTGCCGCTGCTCCTGCTCGGAGGGCTGCTCGGCGACGCCTCCGACCGGCTCGTCGCCGCGGACGCCCGACAGCGGGCGATGGAGACCTCCGCGCAACGGCACCGGGACGCCACCGAGGTGAACGACACCCTGGTGCAGGGGATGGCGGCAGCCAAGTGGGCCTTCGAGGCCGGCCGCACCGAGTCAGGGCTCCGGACGCTCACGGAGACGATCGAGGTGGGTCACCAGCTCGTCTCGAAGCTGATGCGGGAGGCCGACATGGGCCTGGACGGTCACCGGCCGCCGGAACACTGAGGCCGAGGGACGTCAGCCGACGGGCTCGCGCGCGGCGATGCGCTCGGCGAACTCGTACGCGCGCGTCAGGTCGGCCGAGTCCGGGTGCCCCTTGTTGAGCCCGCCGACGAGCTTGAGCGGCAGCCACATGTCCCACCCCCGGCACGCGAACGAGCCCACCACGTCGTACCCCTTGTCGCGGAGGAGCGACTCGAGAGGCTGCTGCCAGGGCAGCTGCTGGGAACGGCCCGCACCCGAGGTGGTGAACACGAAGGCCCTGGTGCCGTCCGTCTCCGGCAGCTGCTCGATGAACCGGCGCAGGCGCGGGTGGTCGGTCATGTTGTAGATGCCCGAGCCGAACCCGACGACGTCGTACTCCTCCAGGGACTCCGCGTCGACCTGCTCCGGCTCCTTGACGTCAGCCCCGAGAGCAGCCGCCATGGCCCGGGCGACCGCGGCGGTGTTGCCCAGCGAGACCGACACACAGATGATCAGCGCTTTCTCAGCCATACAGCCAGCGTCGACCGCGCGAGGAGGAGAGGGCCAGGGGCGAAGGTCATGAGCGGACGCCGCCGGTGACAGGGGTCACCCGTAGCCGCAACCCGGGTCGAGGGGTTGTCTTTATTACTCGTGGGTACGATAATTATGTTACTGACGAGTACGTCGCCCGGGCTTCCCCCGCTCCGGGCTGATCCGGACCGGACCGCGACTGCGCCGGTACCCCGATTTCGAAGGTGGAGCTGTGAGCCACTACAAGAGCAACATCCGCGATATCGAGTTCAACCTCTTCGAGGTCTTCGGTCGCGACGAGATCCTCGGCAACGGCCTCTTCGAGGAGGTCGACGTGGACACCGCGAAGTCGATCCTGTCCGAGGTGGACCGCCTCTCCCGCGAGGAGATCGCGGCCTCGTTCGAGGACGGCGACCGCAACCCGCCGGTCTTCGACCCGGAGACCAACACGGTGAAGATGAACGAGAACTTCGCCAAGAGCTACCAGGCGTTCATGGACGCCGAGTGGTACCGCCTCCAGCTCCCCAGCGAGCTCGGCGGCCAGCCGGCCCCGGCCTCGCTGATCTGGTCCATGGCCGAGCTCGTGCTCGGCGCCAACCCGCCGGTGTGGATGTACGCCGCGGGCCCGAACTTCGGCAACGTCGTGTACCGCAACGGCAACGACCGCGACAAGAAGATCGCCCACCACATGGTGGAGCGCAAGTGGGGCGCCACCATGGTCCTCACCGAGCCCGACGCCGGCTCCGACGTGGGCGCGGGTCGCACCAAGGCCACGCTCAACGACGACGGCTCGTGGAACATCGAGGGCGTCAAGCGTTTCATCACCTCGGGTGAGCACGACATGAGCGAGAACATCATCCACCTCGTCCTCGCCCGCCCCTCGGGCGTCGAGGGCGTGGGCGGCCCGGGCACCAAGGGCCTCTCGCTCTTCATCGTCCCGAAGTACCACTTCGACTTCGAGACCGGCGAGCTGACCGGCGAGCGCAACGGCGCCTACGTCACCGGCGTCGAGAAGAAGATGGGCATCAAGGTCTCCACGACCTGCGAGGTCACCTTCGGCGAGAAGGAGCCCGCGAAGGGCTGGCTGCTCGGCGAGGTCCACGACGGCATCGCGCAGATGTTCCAGGTGATCGAGAACGCCCGCATGCTCGTGGGCACCAAGGCCATCGCGACCCTCTCGACCGGCTACCTCAACGCACTCGAGTACGCCAAGAGCCGGGTCCAGGGCGCCGACCTGACCCGGGCCGCCGACAAGACCGCTCCGCGCGTGACCATCACCAACCACCCGGACGTCCGTCGCTCGCTGATGACCCAGAAGTCGTACGCCGAGGCGCTGCGTGCCCTGGTCATCTACACCGCGACCTGGCAGGACAAGGTCCAGATGGCGGAGTTCAGCGGTGAGCGCGACGAGCTCGCCGAGCGGGTCAACGACCTGCTGCTGCCGATCGTCAAGGGCTACGGATCCGAGCGTTCCTGGGTGCTGCTCGGCACCGAGTCCCTCCAGACCTTCGGCGGTTCGGGCTTCCTCCAGGAGTACCCGATCGAGCAGTACGTCCGCGACGCGAAGATCGACACCCTCTACGAGGGCACGACCGCCATCCAGGGTCAGGACCTGTTCTTCCGCAAGATCGTGAAGGACCAGGCCCAGGCGCTCGGCCACATCGCCGGTGAGGTCGAGAAGTTCATCACCAGCGAGGCCGGCAACGGTCGCCTCAAGATCGAGCGCGAGCTCCTCGCCAAGGGGCTCGAGGACGGCCAGGCGATCGTCGGCACGCTGATCAACCAGCTGATGAGCTCCGACCCGAACGCCGAGGGCGGCGAGCTGCACAACATCTACAAGGTCGGCCTCAACACCAGCCGCCTGCTGATGGTGCTCGGCGACATCGTCTGCTCCTGGCTGCTGCTGCGCCAGGCCGAGGTCGCACTCGAGAAGCTGGCGGGCGACGTCAGCGAGAAGGACAAGGCGTTCTACGAGGGCAAGGTCGCCGCGGCGCAGTTCTTCGCGCGGAACGTACTGCCGAAGATCGCCCCGGAGCGCCAGATCGCGGAGGCCACCGACCTCTCGCTGATGGAGCTCGACGAGGGCGCGTTCTGATCTGAACGCCCGTCGCACGCGTCGAGGGCCGTCCTGCCGATCCGGTGGGGCGGCCCTCGTGCTTCACCTCACTTTGCCGTCCAGGTCGATTGACCTGGACGGATACGGGGTATCACTGCCTATACGAAACGGTGCGTCCCACTGGAGCGCGCCGCCGAGGCAGCAGATGTTGCCGTTGGACAAGAGGAGTGAACATGGGCATCGGTTTGGGCGTCGTACTCCTGGTGGTCGGCCTGATCCTGGTTCTGCAGGTCGTGCAGTTCGACATCGGCTTCGTCGACGACATGGCCCTCGGGTGGATCTTCCTGATCGTGGGCGTTCTGGCGATCGTCCTCGCGCTCGTGATGAACAAGCAGCGCTCTGAGACCAGGCACGTGGAGGAGCGGCGTTACGAGGGTGGACCTCGCTGACGCAACAGCCACCGCCGGATACGAACGCCCCGATGCTCTGAGGAGCACCGGGGCGTTCTGCGTATCTGGGACTACCAGCGGGGCCTACGGCTGCCGGTCAGGGGGCGCTCGCCGCGAGCCGGGCGCGCAGAATCGTCGCGACGGTCACCGCGGTACGACGGGCGGCCCTCGCGCTCAGGACGAGCACCCGCGTCGTCGCTCCGACGCACCGGCCGGCGACCGCTGTCACGCGTGCCCCGGTACCCACCACCGCCGCCGCCGCGTCGAGGGGCTGCGCCGCCTCCACGTCGAACCGCCGGAGCGGCCTCCCCGGAGGCTGCGAGAGCATCGGCGGTCAGCGATGCGGGCGCGGTGCGGATGTCGTGGTGCCGCGACTCGACACCGGCACGCGACTGCAGCCGCACCACCTCGTCGACCTGGCGGACCGTGGTGATCGTGACCACCGCGCCCGAGGAGCCGGCGCGAGCCGTGCGACCCGAGCGGTGGAGGTAGGCCTTGGCGTCGTTCGGGGTGTCGTAGTGGACGACGAGCCCGACACCGTCGACGTGGATGCCGCGCGCGGCGACGTCGGTGGCGACGACGACCCGGGCCTTGCCCGAGGAGAACTTGTGCAGGTTGCGCTCGCGGACCCGCTGGGAGAGGTTCCCGTGCAGGTCGACCGCCTCGATGCCGGCCTGCGTCATGGCGGCGGCCAGCTCGGTCGCCCCCTCACGGGTCCGGGTGAAGACGATCGAGCGAGCGTTGGCCTCGACGAGACGGGTCGCCGCGGAGACCTTGTCGCGGTAGCCGCCGACCACCATCACGTGGTGGTCCATCGTGGTGACCGAGCCCTCGTTCGCGTCGAGCTCGTGCAGCTGCGGACTGCGCAGGTGCTTGCGGACGAGCCGGTCGACGTCGCCGTCGAGGGTCGCCGAGAGCAGCAGCCGCTGACCGCCCTCAGGCGTCTGGCCGAGGATCGCGTCGACGACCGGGTAGAAGCCGAGGTCGCACAGGTGGTCGGCCTCGTCGAGCACCGTGATCGCGATGTCGTCGAGCCGGCAGGCGCCGCGGTCGATCAGGTCGTTGAGCCGACCGGGCGTGGCCACGACGATGTCGGCGCCGTTGCGCAGCTGCTTGATCTGGCGGTCGTAGGGCGTCCCGCCGTACACGGTGGTCAGCTTGAGGTGCATGGCGTTCGCGAGCGGTTCGAGCGATCGACGTACCTGGGTCGCGAGCTCGCGCGTGGGCACGACGATCAGCGCGCGCGGGTGCTTCGGACGGCTGCGCTCGCCGGCGAGGCGGGCGAGCACGGGCAGGCCGAACGCGAGCGTCTTGCCCGAGCCGGTCTGCGCGCGGCCGAGGACGTCGTGGCCCTCGAGAGCGTCGGGTACGACGGCCGCCTGGACCGGCGTGGGTGCGGTGATCCCCTGGCGGGCGAGTGCGCCGACGAGCGCGGGGGGAAGGGCCAGGGAGTCGAAGGACTCGGTGGTCGTGGGCAGGGGGGACTGAACGACAGTCAAGGGTGTTGCTCCAGAGATGGTCGGGCGCGTCCTAGCCCGGATGACACGGTGTGGTCCGGCGAGCCTGCGAGACGCAAGGCGCCCGATCACTAGGTCCCGCGCGGCAGTGTTGCTCTGCTCCGCGCACCCACACCGGGCACAGAAAAGGCCACGGTTCAGAAGCAACGATGGCTGTGAACCCGTGGCCTGGCTGACTCCAGTCTAGCAGCGGTTTGTCATGCCTCCGACCGTCCTGAGAGCGGGAGGACGAGACGTCGGACACCTTCGGCGCTGACCCGGACCGGCACTCCCCAGTCCTGCTGGTGCATGTGGCAGGCCGCGCCCTCCCCTCCGTCGGCGTCGCAGGAGGCGGCACGGGCGGCGATGTGGAGGACCCCGTCGCCGACGGCCGGGTCGATCACGAGGGTCCTGGTGAGGTCCGTCCCTCGACCCTCGCCGTCCTTGAGCAGTGCGGGCGGCGTCGCGGACACGAGCAGCTGTGTCGAGGGCCCGAACCGGTCGTCGACCTTCTGGCCGGGCGGCGGCTCGAAGGAGACCACGAGCTCGAGCTCCTCGCCGGCGATCTCGGTGACCGGCCGCTGCGTGGTGTGCGCGAACCCGGCGGCCTTCGCGGCCTGGCCGAGGGGGATGCGGGTGAGCCGGTGCGCGGCCGACTCGACCACGACGAGGTGCTCCCCGTCGACGACGGCCCCGCTCGGCTCGGCCAGGTCGGTCGCCATGGTGGACAGCTCCTGCGTGGCCGGGTCGAACCGGCGGACGGCGCCGTTGTAGGTGTCGCAGACCGCGACGGAGCCGTCGGGAAGGACCGTCACGCCGAGGGGGTGCTGGAGCAGGGCCTGGTCGGCGGGGCCGTCCTGGAAGCCGAAGTCGAAGAGTCCCTTGCCGATCGCGGTGTGGACCTGCATGTTGCCGATGGGGCCGGCCGAGCCCTCCAGGTAGCGGAGGGAGGAGGTCTCGGAGTCGGCGATCCAGAGCCGGTCGCCGTCGACGGCGAAGCCGGAGGTCTGCGCGAACCACGCGTCGGGGAGCGGGCCGTCGAGCAGCCCCTCGTTGGTGGTGCCGGCCGCGACCGCGACCTCGCCGGTGACCGGGTCGAAGGTCCACAGCTGGTGGATGCCGGCCATCGCGACCCACACCTTGCCCTGCCACCAGGCCACGTCCCAGGGGCTCGAGAGGCTGGCCGTGCCGTCGCCCTGCATCCACTGCTTCCCGTTGCCTGCAACGGTCCTGACCGTCCCGGTGGTGGTGTCGACGCCGCGGAGCAGGTGGTTCACGGTGTCGGCGACGACCACGTCATAGCCGACCTGCTCGGCGACGTCCGGCGGGAGCGCGGCGAGGCCGTTGGGCTCGTTGAAGGAGGCTTCCCCGGCGGGACCATCCGCCCGTCCCCGGTCGCCCGACCCGATCCGGCGTACGACCGTCTCCGCGTCCGCGGCGAGCTCGACGAGCTGGTGGTGACCGGCGTCGGCGACGAGGAAACCCTTGCCCGGAAGGCGGATCGCCTTGGCGGGGAACCTCAGCTCGCGGGGCTCGACGGTCGGTGGGACGTAGGGCGAGTCGCCGGGCTGGAGCGTGCCCTTGGCGAGGTGCTCCTCGCGGAGCTCGGCGACCAGTGCGTCGATCGCGTGCTCGTGACCCTCGCCGGCGTACTGCGCGACGACGTACCCCTCCGGGTCGACGAGGACGAGCGTCGGCCAGGCCCGTGCGGTGTAGGCCTGCCAGGTCTCGAGCTCCGGGTCGTCGAGGACCGGGTGGGTGACCTCGTACCGCTCGACCGCTGCCTTCAGCGCCTCCGGGTCGGCCTCGTGGACGAACTTCGGGCTGTGCACACCCACGACGACGAGCTCACCGTCGTACCTCTCCTCGAGGGGACGCAGCTCGTCGAGGACGTGCAGGCAGTTGATGCAGCAGAAGGTCCAGAAGTCGAGCAGGACGAACCGGCCGCGCAGGTCGGCGAGCGTCAGCGGTCCGTCGGTGTTCAGCCAGCCACGGCCACGTAGCTCGGGAGCGCGGACGCGGGCGATCCGCCCTCGGTGCTGGGGAGAGGTCATCCCGGCCATTCTCCACCGTCCGGATCATGCCCGGATGACGGGGTTTTGAGAGGGTCCGGGGCGGGTAGTTACAACACCTGACTCGGGAGGACGAACATGAGCGTCACATCACGTAATCGGTCACGGAGCTGGACTCGGGGTCGGTCGCAGACCGCCACCATCATCCTTGCGGTGTGGCTCCTCATCGGCGTCTTCGCCGCGGTGCAGCGGGGCTACTTCTCCGGCGACGACACCAACTGCTCGAAGTTCGGCACCATCGCCGCGAACGTCGTGGCGGGCCCGCTCAACTACATCGGGGTGAACCCCAAGATCGCCTGCAAGACCCCTCGCCCGTCCCGGTAGGTCCTGCTTCTTGCGTCCCCTGGTCCAGCCAGGTGGAGGCATGTCCCGGTGACCGTTGACACCCCCTCGGCAGGGGCGTTCTCTGAAAGGAGCGCCGCGGCACTGCCAAGAGATATCGCACATCCGTTCTCGAGGGGGGAACACTTATGCGGCGAACAATCACCGGCCTGGTTGCGGCAACATTCGCGCTCGGCCTTACCGTCCTGTCAGCACCGGCAGCGAACGCTGCCAATGCGCCTGAGGGCTGCGTCAAGGTCCAGGGCACCATCATCTGTGAGGATCCAGCCGGACAGTCCGACAACGACTTCACGACAACGAAGAAGGGCTCCGAGAACAGCAGCCACGACGCGGAGACCACCAATCCTGGTGGCCAGACCCCCGCGGGGCTCCAGTAGGGCCTTTAGTGGGGTAACCCCATCGCTGATGTTCCAGAGCTAGCGCAGACAGCGGCTCCTCCACTCGCACGCCGAGGGGGGAGCCGTTCCGCTGCCCAGACACTGAGCGGGCGGACGGCCCTCACGAAGGCTGGCCTACGCTTCCGCCCATGACTTCGGACCAGGAACGCCTCAGCGGGTACGTCGAGTCGTGGCGGAGCGCCGTGGACGACGTCGTCGCCCTCCTGCGCAGCCTCGACGACTCGGACTGGTCGCGGCCGACCGACCTTCCCGGCTGGGACGTGAAGGGGATCGCCTCACACCTGGCGCACCTCGAGTCCGAGCTCGCCGGCGTGAAGCAGAAGCGGGTCGAGCTTCCCGAGCGTGACCACTACACGGCGCCGACGTCGACGTACACCGAGCTCGGCCTCGTCGCGCGTGCGGACATGACCGGCGAGGAGATCACCGACGAGCTCGAGGACTGCGCGAAGTCCCGCCACGCGCAGCTCCTCGCCGATCCGCCCACGGACGGGAAGGGCGACCCGCCGCGTACGCCCGGCAAGATCGGCTGGGACTGGGAGACCTTGCTCAGCAACCGCGTCGTCGACGTGTGGATGCACGACCAGGACATCCGTCGCGCAGTCGGCCGCCCCGGCGACATGAACACCCCGGGCGCCGCGCACACGGTGGCGACGTTCACCCGTGCCTTCCCCTATGCGGTGGGCAAGCGCGTCGCGCCTCCTGCCGGTACGACGGTCGTGCTCGACGTGACGGGGGTGAGCCCGGTCCATCTCGCGGTGGAGATGAACGACTCGGGACGCGCCGTGCCCCTGACCGCCGACCCGGACAGCCCGACGGTGTCCTTGCGGATGGACGTGGAGACGTTCGTCGTACTCGCGGGTGGTCGTCGTCCTGCGTCCGAGCTGCCCGTGCAGGTCGACGGGGACGCCGAGCTCGGTGGCCGGATCCTCGAGGCGATGGCGGTGACGCCGTGACGGCTCACCAGTGGACGCTCGCCGACATTCCCGACCTCTCCGGGAAGCTCGCAGTCGTCACCGGGGTCACCAGCGGCCTCGGCGAGAAGACGGTGCTCGAGCTCGCCCGTGCCGGCGCGCGCGTCGTGCTCGCGGCCCGCTCGGACTCGAAGCTGCGCGCCACGTCGGATGACGTCAAGCGGGTGCTCCCGAACGCAGAGCTGGTTCCCCTGATCGTCGATCTCGCGGACCTCAGCTCGATCCGTCGCGCTGCCGACGAGGCGGCCAAGCTCGGCCCCATCGACATCCTGATCAACAACGCGGGCGTGATGGCGACACCGTTGCGTCGTACGGCGGACGGCTTCGAGCTGCAGTTCGGCACCAACCACCTCGGCCACTTCGCTCTCACAGGACTGCTGTTCCCGCAGCTCGCTGCCGCGGAGTCGGCCCGCGTCGTGACCGTCTCGTCGCAGGCGCACCGGATCGCCCGCAGCGTCCCGCTCGGCGACCCGCGTCACGACCAGAGGCACTACCGCAAGTGGACCGCCTACGCGGAGTCGAAGCTCGCCAACCTGCTGTTCGCGTTCGAGCTCGACCGGCGCGCACGTGCGGCCGGAACGTCGGTCTCGTCGATGGGGGCGCATCCCGGGTACGCCGCGACCAACCTCTTCGGCGGCCTCAACCTCGGGGGTGTCAAGGCGGACGGCGCCATCGTGGTGGGTGCCAGCCGGCTGCTGGGACAGCCCGCGGAGATGGGAGCGCAGCCGTCGCTGATGGCGGCGACGATGCCCGGGCTCGTCGGTGGGAGCTACATCGGGCCGCGCGGCGTCGCGGAGATGCGCGGCAAGCCGACCGTGGTCACGCCGTCGCGTACCGCGCGCGACGAGGTGCTGGCCGGCAAGCTGTGGGACGTCTCCGAAGAGGCGACGAAGGTCTACTTCCCGTAGCCGCCGAGGCGCCCGGGGCGGCTCGGAGTCCCCGCGCGGCCTCGGGCACACCTTGTGCCCGTGGCGTGTTGGCAATGCCGGGTACGCCTCTTCCTCCTGCCTCGCGCCAGCAGGTCGAGCAGGACGACTCTGGCTCCACAGTCGTGGCAGGCGACGTGGCATCGAAACCCCGCATGACCGGGTTGGCCAAAGGTCGGGCCTGCAAGAAATCTTGACGCACAAGAACTGTCGGCGGTCGAAGGTATGTTCGACTCATGCTCGAGCTGGAGTGGATCGGTGACCTGGACGGTGACGCGGCGTGTGCCGTGGCCGTGGAGGCGCAGGCCGATCTGCTGCGGGCGGAGGCGACCCGGTTCTACCTGGCCGCGCACTGGGCCGACCTGCACGCCGGTGAGGCACTGGCCGACGAGCGCCGCCGGACCGGGCGGCGGGTGCTGCCCGGGCATGGAGCGGGCGAAGCAGGTCGGTGCGGACGGGACGCCGTTGGTGGCGGAGTTCGCGGCGATGGAGCTCGGTGCGCTGCTCGGGATGGGTCACGTCGCCGCGGACCATCTCGTCAGGGACGCGTTGAACGTGCGGCACCGGCACCCGCAACTGTGGGCGGCGTTGGCCGAGGGGCGGGGTCGGGTGTGGCAGGCCCGGAAGGTCGCCCAGTCGTGCGCGGCCGCCGGGCTCGACCTGGACCAGGCCCGCTGGGTCGACGCGGCGACGACGCCGTACGTGGCGTCGTTGCCGTGGGGGCGGTTCGAGTCGCTGGTGGAGGCCAAGATCATCGAGGCCGACCCCGATGCTGCGGAGGAGCGGGCGAAGGCGGCGGCGATGGCGCGGTTCGTGCGCACCGGCCAGTCGACCGAGTACGGGATCAAGACGCTCATCGCCCGCGCCAACGCGGGGGATGTGATCTTCTTCCAGGCGATGGTCGACCGGATCGCCCAGATCCTGCTCCTGAAGGGCGACACGGACACCGCGGATGTGCGGCGGTCCAAGGCGGTCGGGATCCTCGCCTCTCCTCTTCGGGCGCTCGCGTTGCTGGAGTGGGGCGCCCGACAGGCTGCTGCGGCCGGCGACGGTGCAGGCGAGAGACGACGCGGACGACAGCACCGGCGACGACGGCGACGCACGCGGATGGCGACGGCGCTGGGGCTCCGGCACCGACACGGATGGAGGCGACGACGTGAGGACCCGGAGGTCATCGGCGAGGGTGATGTGCATCCGTCGCAGAACGACGCCGACGACCCGACCCCCGAACCGTCGCCCTGCCCCGCGTGCGGCGGCACCGGTACCGGCGGGATGACCGGTGACCCGACACCGTTCACCAAGCCGAGCCGAGGTCGACCCGCGGAAGCTGTTGCCGAACGCGACCCTGTACGTGCACATGTCCGAGGCGATGCTCCGCGGCGAGCACGGCGGGGTGGCGCGGATCGAGGGCGTCGGCCCGGTCACCCGCGAGCAGGTGATCGAGTTCCTGGGCCACACCAACGTCCGCACGGTCCCGGTGCGTCGACCTCGCCGCCCAGCACCCGGTCGACGGGTACGAGGTCCCCGACCGGATGGCCGACGCGGCGCACCTGCGGAACCCGGCCTGCGTCTCCCCGTGGGCCAGCAACCTGTCGCGGCGCAAGGACAACGACCACCCCGTCCCCTACCTGCCACCGGACAGGGGCGGCCCACCCGGGCAGACCGGGCTGCACAACCTCGCCCGGCTGACCCGGTTCGCGCACCGGGTGAAGACCCACGGACGCTGGCGGCTGCGACAAACCGGCCCCGGGGTGTACGAGTGGACCTCACCCCACGGCTACGAGTACCGGGTCGACGCGGACGGCACCCACCCCCTCGGCAAGGACACCGTTGCAGTGCCCGCGAGCCCGCCCGCGGATGAGCCTGCCCGCACCGAGCACCCCAACCGGGACAGCTGCAGCCGGCGACCCCGCACGCCACGCACCAGTCACGTCGTCAGCGTCACCCGTGTGGGCAGCGGCTGGATGGAGACCTACAAGCCGCCGTTCACCGTCGAGGTCGACAAGAACTTCCAGCACGCGGTGCCTCACTGACGGGCAGAGTCACTGCACGCACAGGCGCAAGCACAAGCGGCAGAAGCCAACCCGCGCCTCGCCGTCGATCTCGGTGTGGCATCGGACAACCGCCGATCCCTCGCCGACACAGCCTCGTCTACAGCAATGCGGTACAGGAGTTGTGCCGAGGTCTCTCGGCTGGGCTCCAGCGCATGATGGACCAGGTCGGACAGTCGATGCCCGCCGCATGTGCGATCTGCTGCATCGGGTGCTTCAGGGAGCTCGAGGACTCCTGCCACGACCCACTGGTCCGGCTGACAGGCTTCGACCATGACCCAGGGTTCCGATGCCGTCAGCGTCGAGCTGAGCGACGAAGAGCGCTACATGCTCGTCTACGGCCTTCGCGACTGGGGAGGCCCCGCGCACTGCACCGAGCCACTGGCCGTCGCAATGGGCTTCTCAGGCATCGACGACTTGCTCGACGAGTCCGAGCGGATCATCACGAGCATCCAGGCGCACCAACCGCTCACCGTCCGCGACTGGACCCGGGCCCTGCACTCCACGGAGCTGATCTTCATCAGCGACGTCGTCGGCACCGGCTCCGAGTGGACTGTCATCCACGGACAGAGCGACGGCTACTGGATCGACGTGCTGCGCCGCCTCCAGCACAAGATCCCGACCGACCGGCGTTTCCTCGGTTCGTAGGTCCAGTTCGGCCCCAGGCGCCCTCAGAGGTGACGGCGGGACTGGACGATCCGGAACCTCGACGCGACATAGGCGGTGTCGGTGTACGACGCGTTCGCAGCCGGGTTCGCGCCGGTCCCGTGGAAGTCGGAGAACGCGGCCGACTGGTTCACGAACACCTGTCCCGTGAGGTTCTCCGACAGAGCCACCCCCGCGTCCAGCGCCGCATCACGCATCGCCGAGATCACGTCGGCCGACGAGCTGTACACCGAGGCGGTCATCGCCCCGTGCTCCATGACGGTACGCCGGAAGAGGTCGATCGACTCGTCGGTGCCGGAGGTGCTGATCAGGTACGACACGGGGCCGAAGCACTCGGTCTCGTAGACGTCCGCGTCCTTCGAGGTCAGGCCGACCACGGCCGGCGTACGCACCACGGCGCCCTCGAACGCAGGGTGCTGCACGCTGCGCGACTCGACGAGCACGTCCCCACGTGACCCCACGTCAGACAGCCGGGAGAGCACCCCGGCGTTCACCACGCCACCCAGCAGCTCGACCGCCCGGGCGTCGTCGCCGAGCAGCTTGCCGAGCGCGGCGTCGATGCCGGCGGCGACGTCGGCCACCGACTTGTGGCCCTCGTCGGTCTCGATGCCGTCGGCGGGCAGGTAGATGTTCTGGGGCGCGGTGCACATCTGGCCGGTGTACAGCGAGAACGAGAAGGCGAGGTTCATGCACATGCCGCGGAAGCTGTCCGTCGAGTCGACGACGACGGTGTTCACTCCGGCCTTCTCGGTGAAGACCGTGGCCTGGCGGGCGTTCTCCTCGAGCCAGTCGCCGAAGGCGTTGGAGCCGGTGAAGTCGATCAGCTTCACCTCGGGGCGGACCGCGAGCACGGCGGCGAGCCGGTCGGCGGGGTCCTCGGCGGCGAGCGTCACGAGGTTCGGGTCGAAGCCCGCCTCGGACAGCACCTCCTGGGCCACCTGCACGGTGATCGCCAGCGGCAGCACGGCACCGGGGTGGGGCTTCACGACGACCGGGTTGCCGCAGACGAGAGACGCGAACAGCCCGGGCCAGGAGTTCCAGGTCGGGAAGGTGTTGCAGCCGATCACGAGCGCGACGCCGCGCGGCACGACCGTGAAGGTCTTCTCCATCCGCAGCGGCTCACCCTTCGCAGGCTTCTCCCACACTGCCGTCGACGGGACGCGGGTCATCTCCTCGTACGCGTAGGCGATCGACTCGAGCGCGCGGTCGAGCGCGTGCGCGCCACCGGCCTGGAACGCCATCACGAACGCCTGACCCGAGGTGTGCTGCACCGCGTTGGCGAGCTCGAAGATCCGGCCGTGCAGGCGGTGCAGGATCTCGAGGCCGACGCCGACCCGGGCAAGGGGCCCGGCGTCGCGCCACGCCTTCATCCCCGCGCGCGCCGCACCGAGCAGCTCGTCGACGCCGGCCTCGCTCACCCGCGGGTAGGCGACCTCGAGCTCGAACCCGAACGGCGACTTCTCCCCCGCGACGGTCCCGGACGCCCCAGGGGTCGAGAGCGGGAACTCCGACCCGAGCAGCGCCTCGAACGCCGCCTTGCCCGAAGGGGCCGCATCCTCGCCGTACACCCGCGGCGACGGGCTCTCGTCGAAGGCCGAGAAGTACTCACGCGACCTGGTCGCGGCGACCGCCTTCTCGAGCATGTCGCGGTGGCGTTCGAAGAGTTCGTGGCTCATGGAGGAGGTCCTTGTCCCGGGGATCGCCCGTTTGTGACAGGTGTCTGCGGATCAGGCGTCAGTGTGTCACATCACACTCCGCAGTGGGAGCCACGTCACACGACGGCGTGAACTCCTAGGGTGTGACCTGTGAGGACCCGGAACAGCCTGCCGCTGCACGTGCGTCTCGTCCTCGTCAACGGCCTCGTCTTCGCACTCGGCGTCCTCGCCATGTCCATGGCGCCGGAGGACCATCGCGGTGGCACCGCCCTCGCCGTGCTCGTCGGCGGCCTCGCCCTCATCGTCGCCGTCAACACCCGCCACCTCCGCCAGAGCATCACCCCGCTGTTCACCACGATCGGCACCCTGCGCAGCCGCTGGGAGAACGAGCAGCGCGCCCAGCGGGCCAAGTCGCTGGCCAACCGGGAGTTCGACGGGCAGCGGATGGCCGCGGAGCTCCACGACAACGTCGGCGACAACCTCGCCGCTGCACTGGTCGGACTCAAGAAGGCGATCCACCACGCCCCGCCCGAGCTCGCAGCCGAGCTGAAGTCGGTCCAGCACAACGCCCAGCTCAGCCTCGTCGAGGTCCGCAAGATCCGGCGCGAGCTGCTCCCGGAGATGCTCGAGGACCAGGGCCTCCAGAGCGCCCTGTCCACCCTGGTCACGGCCTTCGCAGCCAAGAACCCCGGCATCCGCGTCCGGCGCCATCTCGAGGGCCCCTTCCACGGCCTCTCCCCCGACACCGAGCTGGTGATCTACCGCGTCGCGGAGGAGGCCCTGCTGAACATCGGCAGGCACGCCCACGCCCAGCGCGTCGAGCTCTCCCTGACCCGCGAGGGCGACCACGTCCTGTTCACCGTCACCGACGACGGCGTCGGCCTCGGCCGCAACGGCGAGCGCACCGGCATCCTCGGCATGCGCGAGCGCACCGCCCTCGTCGGCGGCCGTCTCACGGTCGGACCGGGCCAGGACTGCGGGACCGTCGTCCGGCTCACCCTCCCCGCGACACGTGGCAGGCTGTAGCCGTGCCGAAGCTCCGCAGGATCGAACCCTCCGACCACGCCCAGGTCCTCGGCCTCAACGAGGCGAACGTCGTCAAGCTCGCCCCCATGGACGAGGCCCGCCTGCTCGAGCTCGACAAGCTCGCGGACCGGTTCGACGTGATCGACGTCGACGGGGAGTTCGGCGGCTTCGTCATCACGTTCGCGCCCGGTTCGGCGTACGACTCGGAGAACTACCGCTGGTTCACCGACCGCTGCGACGGCCACTTCTACTACCTCGACCGGATCGTCCTCGCCGACGAGCACCGCCGCCAGGGCCTCGGCACCTTCGTGTACGACGAGGTCGAGCAGGTCGCGCGCAGGTACGGCCGCCTCGCGCTCGAGGTCAACCTCGTGCCGCGCAACGACGCCTCGCTCGCCTTCCACGACAGACGCGGGTACGTCGAGGTGGGCCGGCTCGGCGACGAGGCGCATCTCGTCTCGCTGATGGAGAAGCGGCTGGCATGAGCGACCCCGAGGAGACCGCGCGCCGCAGCGCCGAGGCCATGTGGGACGGCGACGCCGCGAGCCAGGCCCTCGGCATGCGCATCCTCGGCGTGGGCCCCGGCACGGCGACCCTGGAGATGACGGTCCGCGAGGACATGGTCAACGGCCACGGCATCGGCCACGGAGGCTTCACGTTCTCCCTCGCCGACTCGGCCTTCGCGTTCGCCTGCAACAGCTACAACCGCAGGACCGTCGCACACACCTGCCAGGTCACCTACCTCGCACCGACCCGGCTCGGCGACGTACTCGTCGCGGAGGCCAGGGAGCGGGAGCGCGAGGGACGCGACGGCGTCTACGACGTGGTCGTCCGCAACGCGGACCGCGTAGTCGCGGAGTTCGTGGGCACGAGCAAGGAGATCCGAGGCTCGCTCTACGAGGAGGAGAACTGATGGGACTCACCGTCGCGGTCACCGGCCCCACCGGTGAGATCGGCATCGCCGCCGTCGACGCGCTCGAGCGCGAGCCGGAGGTCGAGCGGATCATCGGGATGGCCCGCCGCCCCTTCGACCCGGCCTCCTACGGCTGGGTCAAGACGGAGTACCGCCAGGGCGACATCCTCGACCGCGCTGCCGTCGAGAGCCTCGTCGAGGACGCCGACGTGGTCGTCCACCTCGCCTACCTGATCATGGGCTCGCGCGCGGCCAGCCACGTCGTGAACCTCGACGGGACCCGCAACGTCTTCGAGGCCACCGTCGCGGCGGGGAAGGCCAGGCGGCTCGTCTACACGTCGTCGGTCGCGGCCTACGGCTACCACCCCGACAACCCGCAGCCGCTCACCGAGGACGTCCCCACCAACGGCTCGAAGGAGCACTACTACTCCCACCAGAAGGCCGAGTGCGAGGACCTCCTCCACGAGACGACCGACGGCGCAGGGCTCGAGGTGTACGTCCTGCGGCCGTGCATCGTGGCCGGCCCGCAAGCGACAGCCCTCGCCGACTCGATGCCCTGGCGCCAGGTCTCCGCCCGCCTCCCCGCCACCGCGCGCCGGGCCTTGGCACGGGTCCCGGGCCTGCGCGTGGTCGTGCCCGACCCGGGCAGCCCGCTCCAGCTCGTGCACCACGACGACATGGCGACCGCGATCGCCGCGGCCACCGTGGGCCGTGGCGAGCCCGGTCCGTACAACATCGCCGCCGACGGGACCGTGACCTTCGGTGAGGTCGTCACCGCCATCGGCGCGGTCCCCGTCCCGGTGCCCCACGCCGCGGCCGCCCTCGTCTCCGAGGTGGTCGCGAAGCTGCCCTGGGTCCCCTCGATCGCCGAGTGGATCCACGTGGCGCGCACCCCCGTGCTGATGGACACCACCCGCGCCAAGGAGCTGCTGGGCTGGCGGCCGGAGTACACCTGCGAGGAGACCCTCGCAGCCATGGCCTCCGCCCTTCGTGCACGTTCCGGTCGATAGGGGACCGTGTCCAGTCAGGTTGGCCCTCCGTTCGCCAGGGACCGCCCTCACGTGTGCACAATCTGAGGCGGGAGGTACCCAGGTGCAGCGCTACATCGACGAGCTGCGCCTCCTGCACGCCATCCCGCTCGCGGTCGTGGCCACCGACATCAACGGCGCCGTCATCTTCGTGAACAGGGCGGCGGCCGAGGCGTACGCCGAGAGCGAGGAGGGGCTCCTCGGGCGCGACGTGACGGAGCTCCTGGCCTCCGACGCCGACTCGCCCCTGGACTGCGCCGCGGTCCTCGCCGGAGAGACCTGGCGAGGGGACCTGACCGTACGACGCCTGAACGGCGGCACGTTCGTCGCCGCGGTGTCCGCCACCCCGATCCGCGACAGCGACGGAACCGTGGTCGGCGCCCTCGTCGTGGCCGACGACATGACCGAGATCCGCGAGGCGGAGGCCGAGGCCGCGGCCAGCGAGCAGCGCCTCCGGCTGGCCCACGAGGCCGCCCGGCTCGGCAGCTGGCACTGGGACATGACCGCCGGCGTCACGGTCTGGGACGAGCAGCTCGAGGCGATCTACGGGATGCCGCCCGGCGGGTTCGACGGCACCTTCGAGGCCTGGGAGGCGACCTTGCACCCGGACGACCACGACCGGGTGATGGCGATCGTCACGGAGGCAATCGAGGCGCGCTCGCCGTACGTCCTGCGCAACCGCATGTTCTGGCCCGACGGCACGATGCGGTGGATCGAGGCGCACGGCAAGGTCACCACCGACGAGCAGGGCAACCCCACCGGCACCATCGGCTGCGTGCGCGACATCACCGACCGGGTGCAGGTCGAGCAGCGCGAGGCGGACGCGGCCGCGCGTGCGCTGCTGCTGCAGGACGTGACGGCCGACCTGGTCCGCGCCTGGACGCTCGACCAGGTCGAGACGGTCCTCGCCGCGAGCCTCGAGCGTGTCGGGGAGATCGTCGGCGAGGGAGTCGAGCTCAAGATCCCCTACGACCTCGCCACGCTCTCCAGCGGTCAGGCCTTCGTGGCGAGCACCGAGCACCCGCTCCCGGCCGAGGACGCCCAGCTGCTCGACACCCTCGCGTCGCAGTGCGCGCTCGCCGCGGAGCGCGCCCTGCTCCAGAGCCGGACGGCCGACATCGCCGAGCAGCTCCAGTCGAGCCTCGCGGCGAGCCCGCTGCCCACCCTCGAACGGTTCGAGCTCGCGGTGCACTACGCCCCGGGAGGAGACGAGCTCGAGCACGTGGGCGGCGACTGGTACGACGCGGTCCGGACTCCTGCGGACGAGCTGGCCCTCGTGGTGGGCGACGTGATGGGCCGCGGCGTGCGGGCGGCGACCACGATGATCCGGGTCCGCGCCGGCATCCGCGGCCTGCTCACGGTCGACCCCTCGCCCGAGGCCGTGCTCGCCGCGGCCGACGAGATGATGGCCCGCGACGCGCCCGACCAGTTCGTCACGGTGGCCGCCACGCTCGTCGACCCGGGCACCGGGACGCTCACCCTCTGCAACGCCGGTCACGTGCCGGTCGTCGTGGTGCATCCGGACGGGCGCACCGACACCCTCGGGTCGGGATCCGGCCTGCCCCTGGGCGTGGTCAGGGGGCTCCGGCGGACCGTGATGACCGAGCAGCTCGAGCCGGGTGCGCTGGTGATCCTCGTGACCGACGGGGTCGTCGAGTCACGCACTCACGACCTCGACCGCGGCATCGCGCGACTCGTGGAACGTGCCGCCGCCCTGCGGGAGAGGCCCCTCGGCGAGCTGGTCGCCGCGCTCGCCCAGCTGGCGGAGACGTCGTTGCGCGACGACGTCACGGTCGTCGCCGCCCGCCTGAGGTGATGCCTGTGCCAGGCTGAGCGGCATGCTGCACGACCTGCTCGTCCTGGACCTCACCCGAGCCCTCGCCGGCCCTCACGCCGCGATGATGCTGGGCGACCTCGGCGCTCGCGTGATCAAGGTGGAGACCCCCGGCACCGGCGACGAGTCCCGGTCCTGGGGGCCGCCCTTCGTCGGCCCCGAGGACGACCCGCAGTCGACGTACTTCATGTCCTGCAACCGCAACAAGGAGTCGGTGACCGCCGACCTGAAGTCCGACGAGGGGCGCGAGCTCCTCACCCGGCTGGTGCGCCAGGCCGACGTCCTGCTCGAGAACTTCCGCACCGGCGTCCTCGACCGGCTCGGCTTCAGCGTCGAGCGGCTGCACGAGATCAACCCTCGCCTCGTGGTCTGCTCGATCACGGGCTTCGGCCACGACGGCCCCGAGACCGGCCGGGCCGGCTACGACCAGATCGCGCAGGGCGAGGCGGGACTGATGTCGCTCACGGGTCCCGGCCCGGACGAGCCGACCCGGGTGGGGGTGCCGATCGCCGACCTCCTCGCAGGGATGTACGCCGCCTACGGCATCCTCGCCGCCCTGCACGAGCGGACCACCACCGGACGCGGACGGGTGGTCCGCACGAGCCTGCTCGCTGCCGTCGTAGGCGTGCACGCCTTCCAGGGCACGCGCTGGACCGTGGCCGGCGAGGTGCCGCACGCCACCGGCAACCACCACTCCGCGATCGCGCCCTACGGCCTCTTCCGTACGTCGGACGGGGCGATCCAGATCGCGTGCGGCACCGAGGGCCAGTGGCGGGCCCTGTCCGAGCTGCTCGACATCGACGACCCGCGGTTCGCGACCAACCGGGCCCGGGTCGGCCTCCGTGAGGAGCTCGTCGAGGTGGTGGAGCGCGCCCTCGCCGGGGACGCCTCCGACGTGTGGCTCGAGCGTCTGGCGGCGCTCGGGATCCCCTCCGGCAAGGTCCGCACCCTCGACGAGGTCTACACCTGGGACCAGACCCTCTCGCAGGGCCTGCTCATCGACGTGGAGCACCCGACCGTGGGACCGATCCAGCTCCCCGGACCGCCGCTGCGCTTCGACGGACTGCCCCACGCCGGCGCCCGCGCCGCCCACCTCCCGCCGCCGCGGCTCGGCGAGCACGACGAGTCCGTCCG
The DNA here is from genome assembly GCA_963701425.1 of uncultured Actinomycetota bacterium. Lineage (GTDB taxonomy): Bacteria > Actinomycetota > Actinomycetes > Propionibacteriales > Nocardioidaceae > Nocardioides_C. The sequence goes on from CAVPAG010000014.1 coordinate 125,234, forward strand.
GGCCTGGCTCGACTCCCTGGAGCCCTGAACGCGGACCCTCCGGTCTAGGCGGGAAGGTCAAATTTCACGTGACCTTGTGAGACAGCGGTCGTTAGTGGGGAAAAGGGGATCCCGCCCTGAGCACTGGAGTCCGCATGGTCTTTCGGTCACGTCGCCCTCGCACGACAGTTCTTGCTGCCCTCACCTCGGTGACGCTCCTCGGCCTGGCCCCGGCCGCGCTCACCACCCACGCGGCCGCCGAGGACACCGCCTTCGCCCCGCAGCTGGTCACCGTCGACACACCGACCCGCGAGCACAAGGAGCTGCTCCAGGGCCTCGGGCTCGACCTCACCGAGCACGCCGGCCACGACTACGTCGAGGTGGTCCTGCACAACGCGCTCGACCTCGACGCGCTCGAGGCGGCCGGGCTGACCTACGACGTCCGCATCCCCGACCTGGTCCGCCGGTCGGCCGAGATCAACGCCGCGAACGACGCCTACGCCGCCGCGACCGCGACCTCGCCGCTCCCCTCGGGACGAGACGCCTACCGCACGCTCGCCGACTACAACGCCGACATCGACGCCCTCGTCGCGCAGCGCCCGGACATCGCCCGCAAGCTGACCCTGCCCCACAAGTCACTGGACGGCCGCACCGTCTACGGCATCGAGATCGGCCGCGACGTCCGTGCGCCCGAGGACGGCCGGCCGGTCTTCGCGCTCTTCGGCGTCCACCACGCGCGCGAGTGGCCCAGCGGCGAGCTCGCGATGGAGTTCGCCATCGACCTGGTGAAGAGCTACGGCACCGACCAGCGCATCACCGGCCTGCTCGACCAGGCCCGGGTGGTGGTCGTCCCGGTGGTGAACGTCGACGGCTTCCACCTGTCGCGCACCGACGGCGCCGCGATCGACCTGCGCGACCTCAACGAGTACGACCCCCTGGGCGGCCAGACCTCGATCCTGGCGACCCCCGGCCGCGCCTACATGCGGAAGAACTGCCGGGTCGTGGACGGTCAGGACACCCCCGACGGCACCTGCGCGGCCGTGCTGGCGAGCCCCGGCGGCTTCGGTCTCGGCGTCGACCTGAACCGCAACTACGGCGGGTTCTGGGGCGGTCCGGGAGCCTCAGCCACGTTCGCCGACCCGACCTACCGCGGCGCAGCGCCCTTCTCGGAGCCGGAGACGCAGAACGTGCGCGCGCTGATCGGCAGCCGCCAGGTCACCACGATGATCTCCAACCACACGTTCTCGAACCTCGTCCTGCGGCCCAACGGCGTGCACCCCGACACGATCGGCCACGACGGCCTGCCGGTGGGCAACGCCCCCGACGAGGAGGGCCTGAAGGCGCTCGGCGCGAAGATGACCGCGGCCAACGGCTACGCGAACATCCACGGCTGGGAGCTCTACGACACCACCGGCACCACCGAGGACTGGTCCTACAACGCCACCGGCGGCTACGGCTACACCTTCGAGATCGGGCCGAACGAGTTCCACCCGCCGTTCCCGCAGGTGGTCGACGAGTACGTCGGCGCCGGCCAGTACGCCGGCAAGGGCAACCGCGAGGCGTACCTCCTCGCCCTGGAGAACGCGGTCGACACCGCGAACCACGCGGTCATCACCGGCAAGGCCCCCAAGGGCGCGACGCTCCGGCTGACCAAGACGTTCTCCACGCCGACCTGGTCGAGCTCGTTCACCGACCACCTCGAGACCACGATGACCGTGGGCTCGAAGGGCCGCTACACGTGGCACGTGAACCAGTCCACCCGGCCGGTGGTGCAGAAGAAGCTCGTCGAGATCACCTCCGACGAGCCGGTGCGCACCGAGACCTACGAGGGTGGCGCCACCGCGATCGGCGAGCACGTGGACCACGAGTTCACGATGACCGAGACCGGCATCGACGTACTCCAGGTCGACCTGGACTGGCCGATGCCCGACGACCTCGACCTCGAGGTGTACCGGAAGAACGCCGACGGCTCGCTGACCCAGGTCACCTCCTCCGGCAACGCGCCCGGCTCGAAGGAGCAGGCGGAGGTCGCGGCACCCGAGCCGGGGACCTACGTGCTCCGGGTCATCAACTTCGCATCGGCGACGCCGTCGTACACCCTGACCGCGACGTTGTTCGACTCCACCGTCGTGGACTCGACGGAGGTGCCCGGCCTCATCGAGAACTGGACGCTCTCGTGCGAGAAGAACGGCCGGGTGCTCGAGCAGGTGCCGGTCGTGGTGGACCGCGGTGAGCAGGTCAAGGTCGACCTCGACGTCTGCTCGCGCAGCTGGAGCAAGGTGCTCTGACCCGCAGACCTCGGCCACCGGTGGCCCGGACCATGCCACCGGTGGTCGAGCCCTTCTCAGGGCCCGACAGGCTCGGTGTTCGACAGCTTCTCGGAGAGCTCGCGGGACAGGTCGTGCGCCTTGATCAGCCACGAGGCCCCGAAGGCGTAGACCGACACGACCTCGCCCACGTACAACGCGGTGAAACCCAGGATCGTCGCCTCGACCATCCCGCCGACGACCACCCAGGCGACCGCGGCGAGGATCAGGACCCCGCAGCCCCGGTGGAACAGCACCCGCCTCTGCCGCTGGGTGTACTGCTTCTCCCTGTGGGCGAACACGAAGCAGAGCGCCGCGAGGGACAGGATGAAGATCGCCGCGCTCGTGAAGTGGACCGCCGCCACGGCCGTCTCCCCGAAAGTCTCCTGCAGCTTCGTGGGCGCCCCCTCGCCGAGGTGGGGCCGAGCGGTCGGCAGCAAGGCGACACCGAGGACGGCCACGCCGGCGAGGGTGCTCAGCCAGTAGTCCGCCTTCGTGGGCTGCGCGGCCATGTAGGTGATGAGGAGGACCCCGACGATGCAGAGGCTGCCGACGAAGAGGTCGCGCGCCGGGCTGTGGTAGTACGCGCTCAGCGACCCCCGGACCACCGCGTCGGCTCGCAGCAGGAAGAGCCAGTCGATCAGGAACAGCAGCGTCGGCAGCGCGAGGCCGATGACTCCGACGCCTCGGCGGATGTGCAGGTAGGAGCGCACGTAGAGCGCCCGCGGGTCGTCACGACCGGTCAGGTCGTCCGGGACCTTGAACGTGTCCGTCGTCAGATTGACCATGTCTCCCCCGTTTCGGGGCTGCTCTGGATCGGTTTGCGTGCTGTCGTCCGCTTTGAGGTTGCTCGTACCGTCGGCGAACGGTCAATAGCCCTGCCGGGCGGTCCGGCAGAATGTCGTAGATGAGCGACCGACTCTCCGCGACCGAGCTGATCGACCTCGTCCTCGACGAGGGCTCCTGGAGCTCGTGGGACACCCCACCGGTGCGGGGGCCGATCTCGGAGGAGTACGCCGCCGAGCTGCGTGCGGCCGAGGAGAAGACCGGGCTCGACGAGTCGGTGGTCACCGGCGAGGGCCTGATGCACGGACGTCGCGTCGCCGTGGTCGCCTGCGAGTTCCGCTTCCTCGCCGGCTCGATCGGGGTCGCCTCAGCCGAGCGCCTGGTCACCGCCATCGAGCGCGCCACCGCCGAGGGGCTGCCGCTGCTGGCGGCCCCCGTGTCGGGTGGGACCCGGATGCAGGAGGGCACGGTCGCCTTCATGCAGATGGTGAAGATCTCCGCGGCGATCGCCGCGCACAAGCACGCGGGCCTGCCCTACCTCGTCTACCTGCGCAACCCCACGACCGGCGGGGTGATGGCGAGGTGGGGCTCGCTGGGCCACGTGACGGTGGCCGAGCCCGGAGCGCTCGTGGGGTTCCTCGGACCGCGGGTCTACGAGGCGCTGTACGACAAGCCGTTCCCCGCAGGGCGTGCAGACCTCGGAGAACCTGTACGCCCACGGCCTGATCGACGCCGTCGTACCTCCCACCGAGATCGCCGCGATCCTCGACCGCGCCCTGACCGTCCTCCTCGCGCCCCAGGACCGCGCTCGGGGAGATCCCGAACCCGGTCGACGAGGAGGTGCCCGACGTCGACACCTGGGAGTCGATCACCCGCTCCCGCCGGCCCGAGCGGCCCGGCGTGCGACGCCTGCTGCGGTACGCCGCGACCGACGTGATCCCGTTGAACGGCACCGGCCAGGGCGAGGCCGACCCGGGGCTGCTGATCGCCCTCGCCAGGTTCGGCGGCTCGCCGTGCGTCTTCCTCGGCCAGGACCGCCGGGGCCAGACCGAGTCGCACCCGCTGGGACCGGGCGCGCTGCGCGAGGCCCGTCGCGGCATGCGGCTCGCCGCCGAGCTCGGCCTCCCGCTCATGACCGTGATCGACACTCCCGGCGCGGCGCTGTCGGTGGAGGCGGAGGAGGGCGGCCTCGCCGGGGAGATCGCCCGGTCGCTGGCCGACCTGGTGACCCTGGACGCACCGACGCTCACGCTGCTGCTCGGTGAGGGCACCGGCGGCGGCGCGCTGGCGCTGCTCCCGGCCGACCGGGTCATCGCCGCCCAGCACGCCTGGCTGTCGCCGCTGCCGCCGGAGGGCGCGAGCGCGATCGTGCACCGCGACATCGAGCACGCCCCCGACATGGCGCGCGCCCAGGGCGTGCGGTCGCTGGACATGCGGGCGGCCGGGATCGTCGACCGGATCGTCGTGGAGAAGCCCGACGCCGCCGACGAGCCGGAGGAGTTCTGCGCCCGGCTCGGCGAGGTCCTGAGCTACGAGCTCGCGGAGCTGTGGCAGCGCGACCGGTCCACGCTGGTGGAGCAGCGCACGGCGCGATACCAGAGGATCGGACAGGTCGCAGCGAATTGACGGCTTTGTGGAGAAGGTGTTGAACAAGCCGGAATGATCCGATTTATCTGTATCCGAGCCGTATGCCTCCTGTGGCACACTCCCGGCGGCCTTCGAGGATACCTTTGTGAACACGAGCTATCCGGGGGGACGGCTTGGTGAACAGAGTGAACGGCAGAGCGGGCGGCCCGGGGGTGGGCCGCCCGCTCTGTTTTTAGTTGGTCGAGGTGCGGGCGAGCGCGATCGACCACTGCAGGTGGCTGTTCACGACGTCGATGAACGCGTCCTCGTCGTCGCCCTGGAGCTTCTCGACGATCCGGTCGTGCTCGGCGATCGCCGCCTCCATCCGGTCCGCTCGCCCTCGCACCATCGTCGAGGTGAACAGCGTCTGCCGTTCGCGCAGCGACCGGTACATCTCCGACAGCACGGCGTTGTCGGCGCCGTCGACGATGATCTCGTGGAAGCGCCGGTCCGCGGCGGTGAAGCCCGCGGTGTCCTGCTCACGACGCCGGCGCTTGGTCTCCTCGTGCACGCAGAGCAGGTCGGGGAGGAACTTCTTGCGGTTCTCGAAGGACCTCGCCGCCGTGTAGTTCTCCACCAGGGTGCGCGCCTCGAGGACGTCCTCGACCTCCTCCGGGCTGAACGACGCCACGACCGCGCCGCGGCCCGGCTCGACCCGCACCAGCCCCTCGGCCTCGAGCCGCAGCAGCGCCTCGCGCACCGGGGTCCGGCTCAGCCCGATCTCCCCGGCCAGCGCGTTCACCGTGATGACCTCGCCGGCGGGGTACACCGCGTTGAGGATCGCCCACTTGGCGAAGTCGTAGGCACGCTGCGCGGAGTTGGGGCGCGGCGGACGGGAGGAGGAACGCATGGTGCATCAATCGTAAAGAGGGCAGCTCACCGCCGCAGAAGAGTTCGCATGACGATCGACGAGTTCTGGTCCAGTGCGCCTCGCGGCGTTCCGGTCGCTAGCTCCCGGAAGAGCCTGCAGAGCGTGTACGACGGTCGGCTCGTCGTCGTGGGCGGACCACCGCGACTCGTAACCGCTCGGTGCGACGCTCGTTGGAGGCGACATGACGCATGCGACACGGCGACGCCGCCTCCTCCTCGCCATCGGCCACGCTGCTCGCCCTCGCGGGCTCGGTCGGTCCCGGCCACGGGCGCGGTGCCCATCCCGCCCGGCCCGCTCGACTCCACGGTGCCGCAGTTCGAGGGCCGGGCGGCGACGCCCGACCCGGTCCGCAGCAGGCGCGTGCCGCAGCACCCCTTCCTCGCGGCCGAGGGGCGCAACAGCATGCACAACGACGCGTACGCCACCGACGCCTACGCCGGGCCCGGCCCGCTCGGCCGCGACCTCGAGCTGACCAGCGCGACCTACGGCGTCGAGGAGTGCGCGACCATGGCCTTCGACCGGGCCGGCCGGATCGAGGCGCTCTGCGGGGGCCTCGAAGGGTCGCGGCTGATGCTGCTCGACCCCGAGACGCTCGACGTCCTCGCCGCCCACCCGCTGCCGCCCCGCAAGCCGAACCCGGAGAAGAGCCCGCTCGAGGACATCTGCGCCGGCGCGTACTTCTACCTCGACCACCGCGACCGCGCCGTCATCGCCACCACGAACGCCGAGGTGTGGGTGGTGGCCCAGGCCGAGACCCCGGTCGGCACCGCGTTCGAGCTGAAGCGCAGGTACGACGTCTCGAGCCGCCGTGCCCGGCGACGACTGCCTGGTGGCGCTGCTCCCCGACTGGGACGGCCTGATCTGGTTCGTGACGCAGGAGGGTGGCGTCGGGACCGTCCACCCGCGCACCGGCAGGGTCCGCAGCATCCGGCTCGACGGCGAGAAGATCGTCAACTCCTTCGCCACCGACGAGACCGGCGGCGTGTTCATCGTCAGCGACCACGCGATGTACCGGTTCGACAGCGGCCGTGGCGGGCGCCCGGTCGTCACCTGGCGGGAGACCTACGACCGCGGGTCGGTCCAGAAGCCCGGCCAGCTGTCCCAGGGCTCCGGCACCACGCCGACCCTCGTCGGTCGCGACCTCGTCGCCATCACCGACAACGCCGACCCGCGGATGCGGGTGCTCGCCTACAAGCGCACCGCCGACCCGCGCCGCCACCGCCGGGTGTGCGCCCAGCCGGTGCTGCGCAAGGGCGCGAGCGCGACCGAGAACAGCATCGTCGCGGTCGGCCGGGCGGTGCTGGTGGAGAACAACTACGGCTACACCGGGCCCGCCTCGACGATGAACGGCGCGACGACGACCCCGGGCATCGCGCGCGTGGACTTCCGCCGCGACGGCTGCTCGGTGCGGTGGACCTCGAACGAGATCGCACCCACCTCGGTGCCGAAGGCCTCGCTCGGCCAACGGCCTGCTCTACGTGTACACGAAGCCCGCCGGGGAGCCGGCCGACCCGTGGTACCTCACGGCGATCGACGTCCGGACCGGCCGGACCGCCTGGCGCCGGCTCACCGGCACCGGGACACAGTGGAACAACCACTACGCTGCGATCTACCTCGGCCCGGACGGGTCGGCCTACGTCGCCACACTCGCAGGCGTACTGCGCCTGAAGGACGGGAGCTGAGATGGGCACCTACGTCGTCACCGGGGCCGCCTCCGGCATCGGCGCCGCCACGGCGGACCTGCTGCGCGAGCAGGGGCACCGCGTGATCGGGGTGGACCGCTCGCCCACCGACATCACCGCGGACCTGTCCACGACGGACGGCCGCGCGGAGGTGGTGCGCCGGGTCGAGGAGCTCGCGCCCGAGGGCATCGCCGGGTTCGTGCCCTGCGCCGGGGTGGCCGGCCTGACCGGGGTGGACCCCCGGCTCGTGGTGTCGGTCAACTACTTCGGGACTGTCGACGTACTGACGGGGCTGCGACCCCTGCTGGCCCGGGCCGCCGAGAACGGCGAGCACCCGGCCGTCGTGCTGCTCTCCTCGAACTCCGTGACCTGCCAGCCCGGATGGGCGTCCGATGTCGCCGGGGCCTGCGTGGAGCACGACGAGGAGAAGGCACGCCGGCTTGCCGACGGGCAGCAGGCGGTGAACGTCTACCCGGCCACGAAGGCCGCCCTGGCGTGGTGGGCCCGCCGCGAGGGCGTGAAGCCGGCCTGGATCGGCGCGGGCATCCGGGTGAACGCCGTGGCCCCCGGCCTGATCGCCACCGCGATGACCGACCAGCTGCGGGAGGACCCCGAGCTCGGGGTGTTCGCCGACGCCTACCCGAGCGCGGTCGGCCGCCCCGGACGCCCTGAGGAGGTCGCCGCCACGATCGGCTTCCTGCTCTCGGAGCAGGCGAGCCTGGTCGTGGGGGCGACCCTCTTCGTCGACGGCGGGACCGACGCGATCATGCACCCGATGAAGCCCGAGGGCATGAACGTGCCGGCGATCGCGATGAGCGTGGCCCAGAAGGTCGCCGGGGTGGCGACCAAGGTCCAGGCCCTGCGCAAGCGCTAGAACATCAGGGAGTTCGCGGGGTCCTCCAGGATCCCGGCGACGTCGGCGAGGAAGCGCGAGCCCTTCTCGCCGTCGACGAGCCGGTGGTCGAACGACAGCGCGAGCGTCGTGATGTCGCGGGGCTTGATCTTCCCCTTGTGGACCCACGGCTGCTTGCGCACCGCGCCGAAGCACAGGATCGCGGACTCGCCCGGGTTGATGATCGGCGTACCGGCGTCGACCCCGAACACCCCGACGTTCGTGATCGTGAACGACCCGCCGCTCATCTCCGCCGGCTGGGTCCTCCCCTCACGGGCGGTCGCGGCCAGCGCGTTGATCGCCCTGGCGAGGTCGACCATCGACATCTGGTCGGCGTCCTTGACGTTCGGGACGACCAGGCCCCGCGGCGTGGCGGCCGCGATGCCGAGGTTCACGTAGTTCTTGAACACGACCTCGCCGGCGGCGTCGTCCCAGGTCGCGTTGACCTCCGGCGTACGACGGGCGGCCAGGATGCACGCGCGGGCCACGACCAGGAGCGGCGACACCTTCACGTCGCGGAAGTCGCGGTGGGCTCTTGCAGCTTCTCGACGTACTTCATCGTCTTCGTGACGTCGACGGTGATCCACTCGGTGACGTGCGGGGCGGTGAAGGCCGACTGCACCATGGCCTGGCCCATCATCTTGCGCACGCCCTTGATCGGCTCACGGGTCTCCCGCTCACCGGAACGGACGGCGGGCGCGAAGGCTGCCGGCTCGCTGGCAGCGGCCGCGTCCCCGCTGAAGCCCTCCACGTCGGCGCGGGTGATCGTGCCGTTGGGGCCGGTCGGCGTGACCGACCGCAGGTCGATCCCGAGGTCCTTCGCGAGCTTGCGCACCGGGGGCTTGGCGAGCACCTGCACGTTGGACTCCGCGGGGGCGCTCGTCCGGGCCGCGCGAGCCGGGACGGCAGGCTCGTCGGCCTCCACCACGGCCTGCGACTGGGCGCCGCCGGGGGCGAACGAACCCTGCACCTGCATCTGGGTCGCGGCGCCCGCCTCGGTCGCCGGGGTGGCGCCGCCCTTGCGGGGACGGCGCTTGGCCTCGACGGTGCGCGGGCCGTAGCCGACCAGCGTCTTCATCGGGGCCTCTTCGGCCTCGGCCGCGGCCTCGGGCTTGGTCTCGGCAGGCTCGGCCGCCTTGGCTGCCTCGCCGATCGCGATGATCGGCGTACCGACCTCGACCGTCTCGCCCTCCTGGACGAGGATCGCGGTGACCTCACCGGCGTAGGGCGAGGGCAGCTCGACCAGCGACTTCGCGGTCTCGATCTCGACGACGACGTCGTTGATCTTGACGACGTCGCCGACCTTGACCTTCCAGGCGACGATCTCGGCCTCGGTCAGACCCTCACCGGGGTCGGGAAGCTTGTACTCAGGCATGGTTGCGATCTCCCGGGATCAGAAGGCGAGCGAGCGGTCGACGGCGTCGAGCACCCGGTCGAGGTCGGGGAGCCACTCCTCCTCGATGCGGCTCGGCGGGTACGGCGTGTCGAACCCGCCCACCCGCAGCACCGGGGCCTCGAGGTTGTAGAAGCACTCCTCGGTGATCCGCGCCGCGATCTCCGAGCCCATGCCGAGGTTGACGTGCGCCTCGTGGGCGACGACGGCCCGACCGGTCTTGCGGACCGAGGCGAGCACCGGCTCCATGTCGAGCGGGGAGAGCGTGCGCAGGTCGATGACCTCGACGCTCTTGCCCTCGCCCGCCGCGGCCTCGGCGCCCTGCATGCAGGTCTTCACCATCGGGCCGTAGGCCAGCAGGGTGAGGTCGCTGCCCTCACGCACGACGCGCGCGCTGAACAGCGGGTCGGCGTCGGCGAGCGTCAGGGACTCGTCGAGCTCGGCCTTGTCGGCGTGGTACTGCCGCTTCGGCTCGAAGAAGACGACCGGGTCGTCGCAGGCGATGGCCTGCTGGATCATGAAGTAGCCGTCGACGGGGTTCGAGCAGGCCACGACCTTGAGGCCCGGCGTGTGCGCGAACTGCGCCTCGGGGCTCTCGCTGTGGTGCTCGACCGCCCCGATGCCGCCGCCGAACGGGATCCGGATGACCATGGGCATCTTGACCTTGCCCTGGCTGCGGAAGTGGATCTTGGCGACCTGGCTGACGATCTGGTCGTAGGCCGGGTAGACGAAGCCGTCGAACTGGATCTCGCACACGGGCCGGTAGCCGCGCATCGCGAGGCCGACCGCCGTGCCGAGGATGCCGGACTCGGCGAGCGGGGTGTCGATGACCCGGTCCTCGCCGAAGTCCTTCTGGAGACCGTCGGTGATCCGGAAGACGCCGCCGAGCTTGCCGACGTCCTCGCCCATGACGACGACCTTGGGGTCCTTCTCCATCGCTGCGCGAAGGCCGGCGTTGAGCCCCTTCGCAAGGGTGATCTTGGCCATCTCAGTGAGCTCCCTCGAAAGATGCGAGGTAGGCCGCGTAGGCCTCCTTCTGGGCGGCGAGCTCAGGGGTCTGGTCGACGTACACGTGGTCGAAGACGCTGAGCGGGTCGGGCTCGGGGAGGGCCTTGCAGCCCTCGCGCAGGTGGTGGCCGAGCTGCTCGGCCTCCTCCTCGATGCTGTCGAAGAAGTCCTGGTCGACCAGGCCGTTGCGGACCAGGTAGGCCTTGACGCGGGCGATCGGGTCCTTGAGCTTCCAGGCCTCGACGTCGGAGGAGAGCCGGTAGCGCGTGGGGTCGTCGGTCGTGGTGTGCGCACCCATGCGGTAGGTGTAGGCCTCGACGAACGTCGGGCCGCTGCCCTCGTGGGCCCGCTCGAGCGCGGCCTTGGTCACCGCGTAGCAGGCCAGGACGTCGTTGCCGTCGACGCGGACGCCGGGGAAGCCGAAGCCGAGGGCGCGCTGGTAGAGCGGGATCCGGCTCTGGCGCTCGATCGGCTCGGAGATCGCCCACTGGTTGTTCTGGCAGAAGAACACGACCGGGGCGTTGTAGGAGGCGGCGAAGATGAAGGACTCGTTGACGTCGCCCTGGCTGCTCGCGCCGTCACCGAAGTAGGCGATGACCGCGGCGTCACGCTCCGGGTCGCCGGTGCCGACGACGCCGTCGCGCTGCATGCCCATCGCGTAGCCGACCGCGTGCAGGGTCTGCGCGCCGATGACGATCGTGTAGAGGCCGAAGTTGTTCGCGTTGGGGTCCCAGCCGCCCTGGTCGACGCCGCGGAAGAGGCCGAGGAGGCGCAGCGGGTCGAGGTCACGGGTGAAGGCGACACCGTGCTCGCGGTAGGTCGGGAAGACGAAGTCCTGCGGGGAGAGCGCCCGGCCGGAGCCGATCTGCGCGGCCTCCTGGCCCAGCAGCTGCGCCCAGATGCCGAGCTCGCCGTGGCGCTGGAGCGCGGTGGCCTCGACGTCGATGCGGCGGGTGAGGACCATGTCGCGGTAGAAGCCCTTGATCGCCTCGTCGTCGAGGTCGAAGGAGAACTCGGGGTGCTCACGCCGCTCCCCCTCGGGGGTCAGCAGCTGCACCAGCTCGGGGCCGCCGTCGGCCTGGTTCGGGCCGAAGACCTCGCCGAGGTCGGGGCCGAAGTCACCGGTGCCCGCCGTGGGGCCCGTCGATACTTTCTCTGTCACCTGCACTCCTTGGAGTTGTCGACGATCGGGGTCTCCGCCGTCGGCTCTCGAGTTCACGACCGAGCGCGAGTGGTGCGCGAGGGGTGGTGCGCATCGGTTCGTGCGGGTCGTTTGATGTGACTGTGACCGGTGACACACCGGACTCAGTGTTCATAAAGTACCGATCTTTGGCGGGCTGGCCTAATCGAACGCCGCTGGCGGGATCTCGTCGTTACGTGTCCGAAATCCGCGCGACCCGGAGCAGCCGTCCCACCTACCCTTGTCACGACTGAAGAGACAGGACGGTCATGACACAGGCACTCTCCCCCACCCCCACGGCCAAGGCCGCTCCGGCCCTCGGCCTCGTCGTCGCGGCGCTCGGCGTCGTGTACGTCGTGTGGGGGTCGACGTACCTCGGGATCCGAATCGTCGTCGAGGAGGCGCCGCCCCTGACGTCGATGGGCCTGCGGTTCATGACGGCCGGGGTCCTGCTCGGCGTCGTGCTGTCGTTCAAGGGCGGCCTGCGCCGGCTGGCCGTGCGCCCGCGCGAGATCGCCGGTGCCGCGCTGCTCGGCCTGATGCTGCCGATGCTCGGCAACGGCCTCGTCTCGGTCGGCGAGAGCAAGGGGGCTCCGTCGGGCGCGACCGCCCTGCTGATCGCGATCGCGCCGCTGATCATCGTGGTCTTCCGCGCGGCGACCGGCGACCGGCCCAACCCGCTGTCGCTGTTCGGCGTGCTGCTCGGCTTCGCCGGACTCGCCTACCTGGTGCTCGCGGGACGAGGCAGCGGCGGCGACCTGCCGCTCGGGCCCGCGCTGATCATCCTGTTCGCCGCGACCTGCTGGGCCTACGGGTCGTTCATCCAGCCGCGGCTGCTGCTCCCCCAGGACGTCTTCGTCACCACGGTCTACGAGATGGTCTGCGGCGGGCTGATCATGGTGAGCGTCGGGTTCGTGTCCGGCGAGCGGTTCACCGGCGACTACAGCCCGAGCATCTGGACGGCGCTCGGCTACCTCGTCGTCTTCGGCTCGATGCTCGCGTTCACGGCGTACGTGTGGCTGCTCGCGAACGCCCCGATCTCGCTCGTGGCGACCTACGCCTACGTGAACCCGGTGGTCGCGGTCTTCCTCGGCTGGCTGATCCTCGGCGAGTCCGTCACGGCCCCCATCGTGATCGGTGGCGGCATCGTCGTGCTCGCCGTCGCCATCGTCATCACCGCCGAACGTCCGCGCCGGAAACCACTTCCGGAGACCCCGGCGCCCGAGACCGTCGAGGCAGTAGTTTCGCCTCATGGCGAAGCAGAGCGCGTCGACGCCGACTGACCGGCTCGCCGCGTTCGCTCCGGGACTCTCGACCCTCCTCCACTACGACCGCGGCTGGCTGCGCGGCGACCTGCTAGCGGGGGTCACGGTCGCCGCCTACCTCGTGCCTCAGGTGATGGCCTACGCCGAGGTGGCCGGGCTCCCCGCGGTCGTCGGGCTGTGGGCCTGCGTCGGCCCGCTTCTCGTGTACGCCGTCCTCGGCTCGTCGCGACAGCTGTCCGTGGGACCGGAGTCCACGACCGCCCTGATGACCGCCGCCGCGATCGGCGCCATGGGTGCCGGCGACCCGGAACGATACGCGTCTCTCGCGGCCGCACTCGCCATCGCCGTCGGTGTCATCTGCCTCCTCGGGTACGTCGGACGTCTCGGCTTCCTCGCCGACCTCCTCTCCCGCCCCGTGCTCGTCGGCTACATGGCAGGGATCGCCGTCCTGATGATCGTGAGCCAGCTCGGCAAGGCCACCGGCATGGAGGTCGAGGGTGACACCCCGCTGGAGCAGACCGGCTACACGCTGATGCACCTCGACGAGGTGCAGCTCGCGACGCTGACCCTCGCCGGGACCGTGCTGGTGCTCCTGCTGGTGTCGCAGCACTACCTCCCCCGCTGGCCGAACCCGCTGATCGTGATGCTGCTCGCCGCCGCCGCGGTCGCGCTGCTCGGGCTCGAGGAGCAGGGCATCGCCGTGGTCGGCGACATCCCGCCAGGTCTCCCCGTCCCGGGCCTGCCCGACGTCGACCTGAGGACGATGCTCGAGCTCGCGGTCCCGGCGATCGGTGTCGCCATCGTCAGCTACTCCGACAACGTGCTCACCGGCCGGGCCTTCGCCACCCGACGCCGCGAGCGCATCGACGCCAACCAGGAGTTCCTTGCCCTCGGCGTCGCCAACGTCTCAGCAGGCCTCACGTCCGCGTTCCCGGTCAGCAGCAGCGGCAGCCGCACCGTCATCGGCGACTCACTCGGCGGCCGCAGCCAGCTGTACTCCCTCGTCAGCCTCGGTGTCGTCCTGCTCACCATGTTCTTCCTCGGTCCCGTGCTCGCCGCGTTCCCGATGGCCGCCCTCGGCGGGGTGGTCGTGTTCGCCGCGATCCGGCTCATCGACGTCGCGGAGCTGCGGCGCATCGCCCGCTTCCGGCGCACCGAGCTCGCGCTCGCCCTCGCGACCACCGCCTCGGTGCTGCTGCTCGGGGTGCTGCCGGGGATCGGGGTCGCGATCGGGCTGTCGATCCTGGACCTGCTGCACCGGGTCGCCCGTCCGCACGACGGGATCCTCGGCTACGTGCCCGGACGTGGCGGGCATGCACGACGTCGACGACTACCCGGAGGCGCAGCGGGTGCCGGGCCTGGTGGTCTACCGCTACGACTCGCCCATCTTCTTCGCCAACGCCGAGGACTTCCGGCGGCGTGCCCTCGCCGCGGTCGACGACGCCCCGGCCCCCGTCGAGTGGTTCCTGCTCAACGCCGAGGCGAACATCGAGGTCGACCTCACCGGCGTGGACGCCCTCGAGGAGGTACGCCGGACGCTGGGCGACCGTGGCATCGTCTTCGCGATGGCGCGGGTGAAGCAGGACCTGCGCGACCAGCTCGACACCGCCGGGTTCATCGACAAGGTCGGCGAGGACCGGATCTTCATGACCCTGCCGACCGCGGTCGCCGCCTTCGTCGACGACTACACCGTTCGGCATGGCGGACCGCCACCCGACGTACAGATCCCGAAGCCGCCGTCCTGACCCGCGGACCGCCGGCGGCAGTCTCCTCGGTCGTGGCTACCGTTCGAGTCATGAGCGACCAGAAGATCTCGATCTCGACCACCGTCGACGCCCCGCCGGCCACCGTCTTCGCCATCCTCTCCGACCCGCGCCAGCACGCCCGCATCGACGGCTCGGGCTCGGTCGGCTCGGTGATCGAGGCCCCCGAGCGCCTGACGGCGAAGGGCGACACGTTCACCGTCCACATGAAGCTGGGCGTGCCGTACAAGATCACGAACCATGTCGTCGAGCTCGAGCCCGACCGTCGGATCGCGTGGCGGCACTTCGGCGGCCACCGCTGGCGCTACGAGCTCGAGCCGACCGACGACGGCGGCACGACGGTCACCGAGACGTTCGATTACTCCCGCTACAACCGCCTGTGGAAGACGTTCATCGAAGTCCTCGGCTTCCCGGGCCGCAACCGTCGTGGGATCGAGCAGACTCTCCAGCGCCTCAAGGCTGCCGCCGAGGCAGACGTCGCCGCTGCCTAGTCCGTCCGCTCCTTCAGGTAGCGGTCGAAGTACTCGAGGATGATCTCCATCCGCTGACGCCGGTGCGCCGGGGAGCCGGAGCGGGACAGCTCGTGGCTCTCGCCGGTGAACCGCACCATCTCGACGTCCTTCTCGAGCAGCCGCATCGCCACGAACAGCTGGTCGGCCTGCTCCACCGGGCAGCGCAGGTCGCCCTCGGAGTGCAGGATCAGCAGCGGCGTGTCGATGTCCTTCACGTAGCTGACCGGGGAGTGCCGGAGGTACGCCTCCGGGTCGTCGAGGTGGCTGATCCCGAACCAGGTGCGGAAGGCGCCGGCGGCGTCGCTCGCCCATTCCAGGCTCAGCAGGTTGTTGGCGGCGCGCTCGCTGCAGGCCGCACGGAACCGGTCGGTGTGGCTGACCGCCCACGAGGTCATGTAGCCGCCGTAGCTGCCGCCGAGGATCCCGAGCCGGTCACGGTCGACGAACGAGTGCTGCGCGAGCGTGTGGTCGAGGACTGCCATGACGTCGTCGAAGTCGACGGTCCCCCAGCCGGTGCCGCCGAGGGGCGGTCCGCTGATCGCCCGGCCGAAGGCCTCCTCGCGACCCGAGCTGCCACGGGGGTTGCACCAGAGCACGGCGTACCCGGCCCTGGCCTGGATCTGGACCTCGTCGAAGAACCGGTTGGCGTACTGGGTGAACGGCCCGCCGTGCACGTTGAGCAGGAGCGGGTAGGTCTTGCCCTCCTCGTAGTCGGCGGGCCGCAGCAGCCACGCGTCGAGCTCGACGGTCCCGTCGGTCGAGGGCACGGTGAACCGCTCGACCTCCCGGAGCTGCGCCTGGCGCGCGAACCGGGAGGTGAGGTCGGTGAGCTGTCGGGGCTTGTCGTCCTCGAGCACGTAGAGCTCGCCGGGACGCGTGTCGGTGGAGAGCGTGAACACGACGGTGCCGGCCGCTGCGTCGTAGCCCGTGACGCAGCCGATGCCGTCCCACAGCGGCTCGGGCGCTCTGCTGCCGTCGGCCGCGAGGGCGTAGAGGTGGACGTTGCCGCGGTCCTCCGCGCTGACGAGGATCCGGTCCTCGTCGAGCCAGACCGGTGCGCGGGAGTCGGGGAACGGGGTGAACGTGCGGTCGAGCCGGTCGGAGACCCAGGTGTGGGAGCCGCCGTTCAGGGACGTCACCGCGACGTGGTGGTTCCTCGGGTAGGTGTCCGGGTCGTCGGTGCCGAGGAAGGCGACCCGGCTGCCGTCCGGCGAGACGCTGGGGCTGCCGTAGACGCCGGTGGTGCCGGTGATCGCCCGCCGCTCACCGGACTCGGCGTCGACGGCGTGGAGGTCCGACCTCCGGTCGAGGTCCCAGGTGTCGTGTGCCGCGCCGCCGACCACGACCGTGGCGGAGTCGGGCGTCCACGAGGGACCGCCGAACTGGAACTCGCCAGGGGTGAGGTTCGTCGGCCGATCAGAACCGTCGGACGGGATGACGTACACCTGCTGCGGGCGGTCCGAGGTCGCGCCGACGTTGTCGAGGCGTGAGAACAGCCGGGTGATCCGTCGCGGGGCGCGCCTGGCCTCGTCGTCCTCGGCGTACCTCTCGTCCGGGGTCCGCGTGGAGAAGGCGATGGCGCTGCCGTCCGGTGACCACCTCGGGGTGTCGATGCCCTCCTTGAGCCGAGCCAGCGTGACGACCTCCCCACCGACGCGGACCGGGGCGACCTGGAGAGACGCCTTGGTCCCCTCGCCCGTCCCGCGGCTGGAGGTGAAGGCGAGCCGCGCCCCGTCGGGCGACCAGGCGGGGTTGGCGTCCTTGTGCTCCCCCGAGGTGAACGGTCGCGGCGGGCTCTCACCGTCGACCGGGGCCAGCCAGATCTGGCTGCGGTACTCGTTGGCGTCGGCGTCGACCCGTGTCACCACGAACGCGACGGTCTGCCCGTCGGGCGACAGCGCCGGTGAGCCGACGGAGATCAGGTGGTCCAGATCAGTTGGCAGCATGCGGCCACCGTAGCGACCCGGTGACCCGATGGGGGACTGTCAAGGGGCGAAAGGTGACGAACCGGCGCGGAAAGTCCTGACCCTAACGGGCCATTTTCCACGGAGCGCCTCGACGCTCCGGGCGGTTAGCGGGACCTTGGCACGTATGCGTCTTCTCCGGGCGCATCGCAATCAGGGGGTCCCATGTCCATGAGCCGTCGCCTCGCCGTGGTAGCCACAGCGCTCGGCACCGTCGCCGCCGGGCTCTTCACCGGCGCCACCGTCAGCACCGCCAACGCCAGCTCGGCGACGTCCGCTGCTGCGCCCGGGCAGACCGTCGAGGTCTTCGTGAAGCGCGACCACATCGTCGTGATGCCGACCGAGATCCGGCCGGGCGTCTCGAAGTTCGTGGTCAGCTCGCGCCGCGCCGCCGGTTTCCAGATCGTCCAGGCCGCACCGGGCTACACCAAGGCAGAGGCGATGCGCGACATCAACGCGCGTTCACCAGAACAACATGCAGGCGCTGCGCCGGTTCGAGGCCAACATCACGCTGCTCGGTGGCATGCCGAGCACGCGTGAGAAGACCGCGACCATGTCGGTGAACCTGGACGCCGGGACCTACTGGGCCTTCGACACGATGCCGCAGAACGGCTCGACCCGGCGAAGGTCCTCTCCTTCGAGGTCGCGGGTGAGTCCGTCGGCGGCACGCTCTCCGGCCACGTCATCCGGCGACCGGTGAGCACACCTGGGGCAAGGTCACGCCCCGGATCCCGACCAAGGGACAGATCCGGTTCCAGAACACCGAGCGACGGCGCCGCACTTCATCGCGATCGCCAAGCTCGCCAAGGGCAAGACCATGAAGGACTTCCGCGCCTGGATCGAGGGGCTCAAGCGAGGGCGAGGAGACCCCGCCTCCGGTCAACTTCAACGTCAGCATCGACACCGGCGTGATCAGCACCGGTGCGAGACCATGAGCCCTGAAGTACCGACTCCCCGCAGGTCGCTACGTGCTGACCGTGCTGGTGGCCCGACTCCGACATGGGCGGCATGCCGCACGCGCTGATGGGGATGTACCGCGGCCTCAAGGTCGGCTGACCTCCAGAGGTTTCCTCCATAGAAACGGCGACAGCCGCAACGCGCCCACACGCGTTGCGGCCGTCGCTGGTTAAGGCCCAGGCCAGGGAGGCCGGCCACGCATCGGGTGACGGCGAATGCGGCTGATATGCCGTCTTCACCTGGCCTCGCGGTGCGCCGTCCCCTGGCTCTTCCGGATCATTTTGCGATCCGGGTCTCGACCCCTGGTGACGACAGGTGAAGCGTGCTGTCCAAAGCGTCCTCCCGGACGCGTGACGCGAGGGGGTCTCCATGCCTGTCAGCCGTCGACTCGCGGTGGTAGCCACCGCACTCGGTACCGTCGCCGCCGGCCTCTTCTCCGGCGCCACCGTCAGTACCGCCGGCGCCACGTCGGCCAGCGCGGCAGCGCAGACCGTCGAGGTCCTCATCAAACGGGACCACACCGTGGTGATGCCGACCGAGATCCGCCCGGGCGTCTCCAAGTTCACGATCAGCTCACGCCGGGCCGCCAACCTCCAGATCCTCCAGGCCGCTGAGGGCTACACCAAGGCTGAGGCCCTTCGGGACATCCAAGCCTCGTTCGCGAAGAACAACATGCGGGCGCTGAGACGGTTCGAGGCGAACATGAGACTGCTCGGCGGCGTGCCCACCACGGCCAGGAGGCCGGCGACCATGTCGGTCAACCTGGACGAGGGGACGTACTGGGCTCTCGACACGTTCCCGCAGAAGGTCGTTCCTGCCGACGTCCTCACCTTCGAGGTAGCCGGTGAGTCCGTGGGCGGCACGCTCTCCGGCCATGCCATCCGGGCGACCGGTGAGCACACGTGGGGCAAGGCCACGCCTCAGATCCCCACGACAGGGCGGATCCTCTTCCAGAACCGCAGCGACGCCCCACACTTCATCGCGTTGGCCAAGCTCGCCAAGGGCAAGACCATGAAGGACTTCCGGGCCTGGATCGCGGGCCTCAAGCAAGGCGAGGAGACCCCGCCGCCGTTCAACTTCAGAGTCAGCCTCGACACCGGCGTGATCAGCGGCGGCGAGAGCATGTCCCTGAAGTACCGACTCCCGGCGGGTCGCTACGTGCTGACCTGCTGGTGGCAGGACTCCGACATGGGTGGGACACCGCACACGTTGTTAGGGATGTATCGCGGTCTCAAGGTCGGCTGACCTTCCCCGGCCGTCGCTGGTCAAGGCTCAGGCCAGGGAGGCGAGCCAGGCGTCGTGCAGGTCCGAGAACTGGCCCTCGCCACCCTCGATCAGGTCCCGCGGCGCCCCGTCCTCGATGATCCGGCCGTGCTCGAGCACGAGGACCCGGTCGGCGATCTCCACCGTCGAGAGCCGGTGCGCGATGATCACCGCGGTCCGCTCGGAGAGGATCGTCTGGAGCGCGCGCTGCACGAGCCGCTCCGAAGGTACGTCGAGGGACGAGGTCGCCTCGTCGAGGATCAGCACGTCGGGGTCGGCGAGGAAGGCCCGGGCGAACGCGACGAGCTGGCGCTGGCCCGCGGAGAGCCGGCCGCCCCTGTTGGCCACGTCGGTGTCGTAGCCCTGGGGGAGCGCCGAGATGAACTCGTGGGCGCCGATCGCCTTCGCGGCCGCCACGACCTCCTCGCGGGATGCCTCGGGACGACCGAACCGGATGTTGTCGGCGACCGTGCCGCCGAACATGTAGTTCTCCTGCGTGACCATGACGACCGACCTCCGCAGGGTCTGCTCGTCGAGGTCGCGCAGGTCGACCCCGTCGAGCAGGACCCGGCCTCGCACGGGGTCGTAGAAGCGCGACAGGAGCTTGGCGATGGTCGTCTTCCCGGCACCCGTCGTGCCGACGAGGGCCACGGTCTGGCCCGCGGGCACGGTCAGGTCGAGGTCGGGGAGCACAGGCGTGCCCTCGACGTACTCGAAGCCGACGTGGTCGAAGCGCACCTCGCCGCGGACGTTCTCGAGCGGGAACGGCGCCACCGGCTCGGGGACGCCGGGCTCCTCCTCGAGCACACCCGAGAGCTTCTCGAGCGCGGCCGAGGCGGACTGGAAGGTGTTGTAGAACTGGCTGATCTCCTGCATCGGCTCGAAGAACTGGCGCAGGTAGAGCAGGAACGCCGCGAGCACACCGACGGTGACCTCGCCGTCGAAGGCGAGGTAGGCGCCGTAGAGCAGGGTGACGGCGATCGTGATGTTGCCGATCAGCTTGATGCCGGGCATGAACCACGCGACGAGCCGGAAGGCGCGCAGGTTCGCGACGCGGTACTGGTCGTTGACGTCGTCGAAGATCTCCTGGTTCCGGTCCTCGCGGCGGAAGGCCTGGACCGCGCGGATGCCGCCCATCGACTCGACGAAGTGCACGATGACGAGCGCGACCTTCTCGCGGGTGACGCGGTAGGTCTTCGCCGACTCCTTGCGGAACCAGTTGGTCAGCAGCAGCAGGAACGGGAAGCACAGCAGCGCGACCAGGCCGAGCTTCACGTCGAGCACGAGGAGCAGGACGGCGGTGCCGAAGAGCGTGAGCACGGCGGTCACCAGACCGTCGAAGCCGCTCTCGAGCATCTCGTAGATCGCGTCCACGTCGGAGGTCTGGCGCGAGATGACGCGACCGGAGGTGTACTCGTCGTGGAAGGCCGGGCTGAGCTTCTGGAAGTGGCGGAACACCCGGCGCCGCACCTCGAAGAGCATGTCCTGGCCGATCCGCCCCGACAGCACGAGGAACGTCTGCCGGGTCACCGCCTGGACGACGATCGCGAAGAGCACGACGCCGACGATCGTGTAGAGCAGGCTCGTGTCGCCGCTCTCCCTGATCGGCGGGATGCCCTTGTCGATGCCCTCCTTGACGAGGTACGGGATCGACAGGCGCGCGGCGTTCTCGGCGAGGACGATGCCGATGATCAGGTAGATCCACCTGCGGTGCGGGCGCAGCAGGTCGCCGAGCAGCCGGCGGGAGCGGCTGCGGAGCATGCCCGAGACGTGCTCGCTGATCTCCTCCTCGCGACCGTCGGCCGCGACACCGCGCCAGCTCGTCTCGTGGTCCTCGTTCTCGGCGACGATGCGGGCCTCGTCCTCGAGGGGCTCGTTGCCCGGGCCGGAGGTGGGGCTCGTCGTACTCACGCGGACACCTCCTCGTTGACGTCGGCGGCGAGCAGCTCGCGGTAGGCAGGGACGGTGGCCAGCAGCTCGCTGTGGTCACCTACGTGGGTGATGGTGCCGTCCTGGAGCAGGGCGACCTTGTCGGCGAGGAGCACCGTGGAGGCGCGGTGGGCGACCACGATGCCGGTGGCGTTCTCCAGCACCCGGCGCAGCGCGGCCTCGACGAGCTTCTCGGTGTGTACGTCGAGCGCGGAGAGCGTGTCGTCGAGGACCAGGATCTTCGGCCTCGCCAGGACGGCACGTGCCAGGGCGAGCCGCTGGCGCTGACCGCCCGAGAGGGACATGCCCTGCTCGCCGATGCGGGTGTCGAGGCCCCAGGGCAGGTCGTGGACGAAGCCCGCCTGGGCGACCTCGATCGCGTCGAGGATCTCCTCCTCGGTGGCGTCCGCGCGGCCCAGCGTGATGTTCTCGCGGGCGCTCATCGAGAACAGCGTCGGCTCCTCGAACGCGGTGGCCACGATCTGGCGCAGGTTCGGCAGCGTGAGCTCGCGTACGTCGACGCCGTCGATCGTCACGCGGCCTCCGGTGACGTCGTACAGCCGAGGGACCAGGGCGGTGAGCGTGGTCTTGCCGGACCCGGTGGCACCGACGATGGCGACGGTCTCGCCGGGCGCGACGTCGAGGTTCACGTCGCGCAGCACCGGCTCGGGCGGGTTGTCGGGGTGGTCCGCGTCGGGGAAGGCGAAGTCGACGTGCTCGAAGCGCAGGTGACCCTTGGGGTTCTCGAGCTCGCGGGGGCCGGAGACGATCGCCGGCCTGGTGTCGAAGATCTCCAGCACACGAGCCGCCGCCGTCATCGCCTCCTGGGCCATCGCCAGGATCACGCCCAGCGCCGCGACCGGCCACACCAGGGAGAGCAGCAGCAGGATGAACGCCACGAGGGTGCCGGCGCTCAGGTCGCCGCGGCCCACGCCGAGCGCGCCGATGAGGAGCACGACGACCACGGCGAGGTTCGGGATGACCTCGAGGAACGACCAGAACTTCGCGGACAGGCGGACCTTGTCCATCGAGGTGGCGTAGAGCTTGCGGGCGGCATCGTCGTACTGGTCGGACACGTGCTTGGAGCGGCCGAACGACTTGATGACCCGGATGCCGACCGCGCCCTCCTCGGCGAGCGTGGCGAGGTCGCCCTGCTCGTCCTGGACGCGGCGGGAGACGACGACGTACGCCTTCTCGAACCGCATCGAGAGGTAGATGATCGGCACCGCGGCGGTGGCGACCACGAGGCCGAGCGGCCAGTACATGTTGAGCAGCACAGCCGTCACCACGGTCAGCTGGGTGATGTTGATGACCAGGAAGAGCAGGCCGAACCCGGCGAAGCGGCGGATGCTCGACAGGTCGGTGGTGACGCGGGACAGGAGCTGCCCGGACTGCCAGTAGCCGTGGAAGGCCATCGGCAGCTGCTGCAGGCGCTCGTAGAGGTCGTGGCGGACGTCCGTCTCGAGCCCGAGCACCGCGTTGGACTGCACCCAGCGGCGCCAGAAGATCAGGACCGCCTCGAGGATGCCCAGGCCGAGGGCCATCAGGCCGAGCGGGAGGACGCCGCTCCGGTCACCGTCGGCGATCGGACCGTCGATGAGCGCCTTCGTGACCAGCGGGATCGCCAGGCTGACCCCGACGCCCGCCAGCGAGGTGACCAGCATGATCACGAGCGCGGGAACGTGCGGGCGGAGGTAGCCCTTGAGCCGCCACAGGGAGTGGACGCCTGCGGGCGGGTGCTCGGTGGGCTTGGTGATCGTGCGGGCTTCGCTCGACGGGGTGGGTGCGGCGGACGACATCGGCTGGCGGAGATCCCCTCGTAGTCTGCCGGGCAGCGTCGAGCGACTTGTGATCTCTCGTCAGATGCGCCGGGGTGCGTGTAAGACGCAGATTACCCCCTGCTCCTGACATCCCCCAACCCGTTTTTCGGCGCGTCCCGCTGTGCGGGGCGTCGCTTTCCCAAGGGCCCCTGGGAAAGCGTCACTCCCCTGAGGGAATACCCAAAGGGGAGTGACGCTTCTTCGACGGGGAGTGGGTCGGTCAGCTAGGAGACCCGCCCCCTGCGCCAGGAGGAGCCCCGCACCGAGGACCAGCATCAGCCCACCGAGCGTCGTCCAGAGGCCCAGGTCCGACGGAGCACCCGTCTCCGGGAGGATCTCAGCCGGCGGCCGAGGCTTCACCGGAGGAGGCACCACCTCCTCGACCGGGGCGATCTCGAGCTCGGCGTCCACGACCACCTCGTTCGATCCCACCTCCTGTGCACCGTCGCGGTCGTTCCACGTCGCCGCCGCCGTGTTGGCGAGGGTCTCGGTGTAGAGGCCCGTCGCCGTCGACGACTCGTCGCCGGGCTGGGGGAACTCGATGACGAACTCGACGCTTCGCGTCTCGTCCCTCAGGTCCCCGAGCTCCCAGGTGAGCAGCTGCTCGGCGCTGTCGAACGTCACCGTGCACTCACCGGCCTCGACGCAGGCCGCGGTCCCTGCGACGTAGATCCCGAGCGTGTCCGACGTGGTGTCGTCGGGGTCGTTGCCGGGGATGTAGTCGCTGACGACCACGTCGTGGTGGATCTTCGGCCCGTCCGCGGTCAGCGTGACGACGTACTTGACCTGGTCTCCGAACCCGACCACACCGTCGGACTCGACCCACTCACCACCGAGGAGCTCGTAGGCCGCCTTCGTGACCTTCATCGTGCCCTGGGCCGGGTCGATGAAGACCAGGCGGACGACTCCACCGGCGTTCCTCGCGTCGACGGTGACCGCCTGGACGGTCTCCTTCGGCAGGCCGTAGCCCGTCGGCGCCGCGACCTCCTCGACCAGGTAGCTGCCGTACGTCAGGCCGGTCCAGCGAGCGACGCCGGCGGCGTCGGTCAGCACCGGGCTGCCGATGGGCGTGTCACGAGAGTCGAGTACGCCGACCGTGGAGCCGTTGTCCGTGTAGGCCTGGAACTCGGCGCCCTCGAGCACCTCCCCTGTCTCGTCGTCCTGCTTCAGGACCTCCACCGTCGTCGTGGGCGGCGGGGGCGGAGGCGGCGTCTCGCACCTCACGGTGTTGAGGACCGTGAACACGTTCGCACCCCTGGCAAGGGTCTTGGTGCCGAGGTCACCCGACTTCACGTTGACGCAGCCCTGCGGAACCACGACGTCCTCGCCGATGGTCACCTGGTTGCCTTCGACGTACCCGCCGTAGGTCTCCCCGAACGACCCGGCCTTGCCGCTCAGCGTCAGCTGTGCGGCGTAACCCTGCGGCTGGGTGCCGTGGGCGTAGGCGGTGCCGTTGATCGTCCAGGCCTTGACCACCTTCACGGTCGCGCCACACGTCACCGTGTTCGTGATGGTGAACGTGTTCAGGCCCTTGGCCAGGATCTTCGTGCCCAGGTCACCCGTCGCGACGTTCGTGCAGCCGTCGGGAACCTCGACCTTGGTCTCGCCGATCGCCAGGTACTCGCCCTCGACGTAACCGGAGTACTCCTTGCCGAACGACTTCTCGACACCCTCGAGCGTCAGCGTCGCCGAGTAGCCCGCGGGCTTGTTCTCGTTGGTGTAGTCGACTCCGTTGATCGTCCAGGCCTTGACCACCTTCACCGACGCACCACACGTCACCGTGTTCGTGATCGTGTAGACGTTCGATCCCTTGGCCAGGGTCTTCGTGCCGAGGTCGCCGGTCGCGACGTTCGTCGCAGCCCTCCGGCACCACGACCTTGGTCTCGCCGACCGTCACCGACTCGCCCTCGACATAGCCGGAGTACGTGGTCCCGAACGCCTTCTCGGCACCATCGAGGGTCAGCGTCGCCGAGTAGCCGGCCGGCGGCGTGCTCACCGGGTCTGCATGGTTGATCTTCCAGACCTTGTTCACCTTCACGGTCGCGCCACACGTCACGGTGTTGGTGACCGAGAACGTGTTCAGGCCCTTGTCGAGCGTTTCGGTACCGAGGTCACCGGACTTCTCGTTCACACAACCCTCGGGAACACTCACTGCCTCGTTGATCGAGACCGTGTCGCCCTGCTGGTAGGTGTCGAAGATCGTGCCGAAGCTCAGGCCTGCCGCCTCGTCGAGCGACAGCGTCGCGCGTGTAGCCCGCCGGCTGCTCCCCGTGGTCGTACCCGACCCCGTTGATCACCCAGAACTTGTCCACCTTCAGCGAGGCACCGCACGTCACCGTGTTGGTGACCGTGAAGACGTTCGGACCCTTGACCAGCGTCTTCTGGCCCAGGTCACCGGACGGCACGTTCTTGCAACCTTCCGGCACCACGACCTTGGTCTCGCCGACCGTCACCGAGTCACCCTGCTTGTAGCCGGAGTACTCGGTGCCGAACACCTTCTCGACACCGTCGAGCGTCAGCGTCGCCGAGTAACCAGCGGGCTTGTTTCCGTCGGTGTAGTCGACCCCGTTGATCTCCCAGGCCTTGACCACCTTCACGGTCGCGCCACACGTCACCGTGTTGGTGATCGTGAAGACGTTCGCACCCCTGGCCAGCGTCTTCGTGCCCAGGTCGCCCGAGGCGACGTTGACGCAGCCCGTCGGCATCGTGATCGGCTCGACCTCGCCGATCGTCACCTGCTCACCCTCGGTGTAGCCGCTGTACACGGTGCCGAACGTGTCCGGACCCTCGTTGCCGGTCAGCGTGAGCTGGGCGGCGTAACCAGCGGGCCTGTTCGCGTCGGTGTAGTCGACGCCGTTGATCTTCCAGCGCTTGACCACCTTCACCGTGGCTTCACACGTCACCGTGTTCGTGATCGTGAAGACGTTCGCACCCCTGGCCAGGGTCTCGGTCCCGATGTCGCCGGACGGGCTGCTCACACAGCCAGAAGGCACCTCGACCTTGGTCTCGCCGATCGCCACCTTGTCGCCCTCGACATAGCCGGGGTACACCGTGCCGAACACCTTCTCGACCTCGTCGAGCGTCAACGTCGCCGAGAAGCCGGACGGCGGCGTGCTCGTCGGAGCCGCCCCGTTGATCACCCAGGACTTGTCGACCTTCACCGACGCGCCACACGTCACCGTGTTGGTGATCGAGAACTCGTTCAGCCCGCGTGCCAGCGTCTCGGTCCCGATGTCACCGGACTTCACGTTCACACAACCCTCGGGCACGCTGTAGGCCTCGTTGATCGAGACCGTGTCGCCCTGCTGGTAGGTGTCGAAGATCGACCCGAAGCTCAGGCCTGCCGCCTCGTCGAGAGACAGCGTCGCCGTGTAGCCCGCCGGCTGCTCCCCGTGGTCGTACCCGACCCCGTTGATCACCCAGAACTTGTCCACCTTCAGCGACGCCGCACACGTCACGGTGTTGGTGATCGAGAACTCGTTCAGTCCCCGAGCCAGCGTCTCGGTCCCGATGTCGCCTGTCGCCGTGTTCGAGCACCCCTGCGGCATCGTGACGGGCACGACCTCACCGATCGTCACCGAGTCACCTTCGGTGTAACCGGAGTACTCCGTCCCGAAGGCATCCGTGCCCTCGTTGCCGGTCAGCGTCAACGACGCGGCATACCCCTGCGGCTGCTCACCGTCGTCGTACTCGACACCGTTGATCACCCAGGAGCTTGTCGACCTGCACAGAAGCGCCACACCTGACGGTGTTCGTGATCGAGAACTCGTTCAGACCCCGAGCCAGCGTCTCGGTCCCGATGTCGCCGGTCGCCGTGTTCGAGCACCCCTGCGGCATCGTGACCGGCACGACCTCACCGATCGTCACCGAGTCACCCTGGGTGTAACCGGAGTACTCCGTCCCGAAGGCATCCGTGCCCTCGTTGCCGGTCAGCGTCAACGACGCGGCATACCCCTGCGGCTGCTCACCGTCGTCGTACTCGACACCGTTGATCACCCAGGACTTGTCCACGCGCACGGAGGCCGCGCACTCGACCGTGTTGGTGATCGAGAACTCGTTCAGCCCACCGGAGAGGGTCTCCTGCCCGAGGTCGCCGCTCGCGATGTTCTCGCACCCTTGCGGCATGGTGATCGGCTCGACCTCGCCGATGGTGACGATGTCGCCCTGGCTGAAGCCCGAGTACGTCGATCCGAAGGCCGGGCTGTTCACACCGGTCAGGGTCAGCTGGGCCGAGAAACCCTGCGGCTGCTGGCCATCGGCGTACGCGGTGCCGTTGATGACCCAGTCCTTCATGACCTTGACCGACGCATCGCGCGTGTTGGTGAAGGTGCAGGTGACGTCGTCCTCGGAGTCGAGGTCGAGGTCGTCCGGGGCCTGGCCGTTGCTGCAGGTCGCACTCTCGAGCGTCCAGCCTGCGGGCACCACCTCGGCCAGCAGCAGGTTCGCGTCCGCTGCGGAGGAGACACCTGCGGAGAAGGATCCACCGGCCGGCAGCTGAGCGAACTGCTGCGTCACGCCGTCGGTGGTGAGGTTGAAGGTGAAGAGCTGCCCGGTGTCGGCCGGGGTGGCCACCTTCCGCACGGTCAGCTTGGCGTCGCGCGGAGCCAGCACACAGTCGGAGTCGTCCGACGTCGGCTGCTCCGACGGGTAGGTGCAGACGTTGGTCAGCACCGTCGTGGCGGAGCCTCCGACGTCGTCCAGGTCGATGGTGCACAGCGCCGTCGTGTCACTGCCGCCCGTCACGAACGGGTTGGTGCTGGTCTGCGAGACCTCGCACGTGGTCGACGTACCGGTCCGGAGCTCGGCACCGAGGCAGTTGGTCGCCGAGTTCGTGCCGTCGGTGGTGCACTCGTAGACCCGCGGGCTGCCCGGGTCGAGCTGGACCGCGGGGTCGTCCTCGACCGTCACGCAGACGGCGTAGTCGGCGCTGGTGTCCTGGTCGACGTCGAAGAGCGCGCACGCGTCGCCGGTGTTGTTGCCGGACCAGCCGGTCTCGTCCCAGTTCCAGCCGATCTTGAGCGTGCCGCCGCTCGGGGACCAGGACCACAGCTTCGTCAGGTCCTTCTGGCCGGGCTCGTCGTTGGCGCCCTGCTCGTCGGCGGGGTCGTAGGTGGCCGTGTCGAGCTCACCAGCCGTGATCGCGGCGATCGCCACGAGCTGCTCGACAGCCGCCTCGACCACGCCGATCAGCGGGTCGGAGACCGAGTCCGGGCCGCGAGGTGCCGCCTTCTGCCCGTCGGCCGGCGCTGGGGCGGGCTCAGTAGGTGTCGTCGTCGGTGTCGAAGAGAGCACAGGCGTCACCGGTGTTCTCCCCGGACCCCCAGCTCGTCTCGTCCCAGTTCCAGCCGATCTTGAGCGTGCCGTTGGTCGGGGACCACGACCACAGCTTCGTCAGATCCTTCTGGGCTGCATTCTCGTCGTCGGCGCCCTGCTCGTCGGCCGGGTCGTAGGTGGCCGTCTCGAGCTCAACGGCCGTGATGGCGGCGATCTGGACGAGCTGCTCGACAACCGCCTCGACCGCACCGATCAGCGGGTCGGAGCCCGAGTCGGGGCCGCGAGGTGCCGCCTTCTGCTCGGCGCCCGGTGCGGGTGCGGGTTCCTCAGGCGCTTCCTCCGCGGGAGTTGGCTCCTCAGGCGCTTCCTCCACGACGGGCTGCTCGTCGAGAGTGCCGTCCTGGCCGTCGAGGATCTTCTCCTCGCTCGTCGTGTCCAGCACCTGTGCCGTCGGTCGAGTCACCCCCCGGTGGCAGCTCCTCTGCAGAGGCGATCGCTCCGAGCGGCAGCATCAGCACTGCCAGGAGCAGCGCGATGGCTACACGCAGGAGTGCCCATCGAGGTCGCGCCCCCCGGTGCGCTCGATGAGCAGGACGAACGTTGAGCTGGCTGGCCATTGATCCCCCCAAGGATCTGTCCGGTCAGCCACCTGTCTTCAGAGCTGCAGGTGACGCACAGTTCGACGTCCGCGCACGAGGCACTGACGCCGCCGAGATGCTGGTTCCCCCCACCAAGGCCCCCACGGTGGCTTTCCAAACGACGGTTGGTCTCTCGTTGCGCCCGGTGACCCGGACGCGTTCGGTCGCTAGACGGAGCCGCCGTCCCCCAGCGCTTTCGCTGACGTCGAACCCGTCATCTGTCTTTCGCTTCGGCCGACCCAAAGTCCCCACCCCGGTCGGATCCGATAAGCCATCTTGTCCCGCTCGCGACCGGAACGCATCCAAAAATCCGTGCTTATTCAGGTCCGGAACCAAAAGGGGTCGAACGTGCCAGGACGACTCGGACATAGCGGAACGCATCAGTGTCGAAGATTGGCCCAGACGCACTATTGGCCCAGACCGGACAAGACCGCCTGCAAGGTGTCAGGAGTTGATCATCTTCGCGGCGACCGAGAGGAAGACGTCGTTGCCCTCCGGCTCGCCGATGGTGACCCGGGCCCCCTCGCCCGCGAACGGCCGGACCATGATGCCGGCGTCCTCCGCGGCAGCGGTGAACTCAGCCGTGCGGTCACCGAGCGGGAGCCAGACGAAGTTGCCCTGCGCGTCGGGGATGCTCCACCCCTGCATGCGCAGCTCTGCGATGACCCGTTCGCGCTCGGCCACGATGGCGTCGACCCGCTCGAGCAGCTCCGGCTCGGCGGCGAGCGATGCCACGGCGGCGGCCTGCGCGACCGAGGAGACGCCGAACGGCAGCGCACAGGCGCGTACGGCGGAGGCGATCGCCGGCGGTGCGATGACGTAGCCGACCCGGAACCCGGCGAGCCCGTAGGCCTTGGCGAAGGTCCGCATCACCACGACGTTCTCGCGGCCGTCGTACAGCTTCAGCCCGTCGACCGGGTCCTCGCTCCGCACGAACTCCCGGTAGGCCTCGTCGACCACGACGACGACGTGGGGCGGGACCCGCTCGATGAAAGCCTCCAGCTCCGCCTGCGACACGGCGGGTCCGGTGGGGTTGTTCGGCGTGCAGACGATGACGACCTTCGTCCTGTCCGTGATCGCCTCGGCCATCGCGTGCAGGTCGTGGCGCGCCTCGGGGCCCAGCGGCACCTGGACGGAGGTCGCACCGGTGACCGCTACGGCGATCGGGTACGCCTCGAAGGACCGCCACGCGTAGACGACCTCGTCGCCGCTCTCGCAGAACGCCTGGAGCAGGTGGTACAGCACCGCCACCGAGCCGGTCCCCGCAGCGAGGTGGTCGGTCGGGACACCGAGCCGGTCGCTGAGGGCTGCGTAGAGGGCGGTGCAGCCCATGTCGGGGTAGCGGTTCATCGCCTCGGTCGCGGTGGTCACCGCCTCGAGCACGCCCGGGAGCGGCGGGTAGGGGTTCTCGTTCGAGGAGAGCTTGTAGGTCTGGACGCCCTCGCGCGGCGCGGGCGGCTTGCCCGGGACGTAGGCCGGGATGTCGGCGATGGCGGGTCGGATCTGCGGGCCGCTGGCACCAGATGCGGAGTGCGTCATGGCGCTCAGCCTAGCCAGATCGCGGCGCGCGTTGCGACAGGGGCAAGCAACCCGTTCGCCCCTTACACTCGTCCGGTGCTGCCCCGTAACCCCGCTCTCGGCCTCGGCCTGGTCACCCTCGGGGCGCTGCTGTTCATCGTCAACGCCGGTGTCTCGCGCGTCGCCCTTCGTGCCGGCGTCGATCCGGTCACCCTCACCACCATCCGCGTCACCGGGACCTTCGTCGTCCTGGCACTGGTGGCAGCGCTCTTCCGGCGCAGTGCCCTTCGGCCGCCTCCCGGGCGGCTGCGCTTGCTCGTCGTCGCGCACGGGCTGATCGGCGTGGCCGCGCTGCAGTGGACCTACTTCGTCGCGATCGACCGGCTGCCCGTGGGGATGGCGCTGCTGCTGGAGTACCAGGCCCCGATCCTCGTCGCGGTG
The DNA here is from genome assembly GCA_963701425.1 of uncultured Actinomycetota bacterium. Lineage (GTDB taxonomy): Bacteria > Actinomycetota > Actinomycetes > Propionibacteriales > Nocardioidaceae > Nocardioides_C. The sequence goes on from CAVPAG010000014.1 coordinate 156,301, forward strand.
TGGGCACGCGTGGTCCAGAAGGAGGCGGTCCGCCCGCGCATGTGGCTCGGACTCGCGCTCGCCATGGCAGGCCTGGCCGCCGCCACCGGCATCTGGAACGGCGCGGTCTTCGACCCGGTGGGAATCGCCGCCGGCCTCGGAGCGGCGGTCTGCTTCGCGGCGTACTTCCTCATCGGCGAGGCCGGCGTCGGCAGCCTCGACCCGCTCCGCGTGATCGTCTGGTCGTTCCTCGTGGCCTCCGTCGCCCTCAACCTGGTCTCGCCGATCACCGGGTTCGACACGTCGTTGCTGACGAAGGAGGTGTCGCTGCTCGGCGCGCTCGAGGAGTACGCCGCACCCGTGTGGATGTTGCTCGCCTGGATCGTCGTGCTGGGGACGGTCGTGCCGTTCGCTGCCGAGCTTTTCGCGCTCCGCCATCTCAGCGCGACCACGGTGACGATGATCGCGATGCTCGAGCCGGTGGGGGTCAGCGTGCTCGGGTGGGTCTGGTTCGCCGAGAGCCTCGACGCCGTGGCGGTGGTGGGCGTGGTGTGCGTGGTCGCCGGGATCGTGCTGGCCCAGACGGCCCGCCGGGCTCACGTCCAGGTCGAGCCGACGATCGTCACGTGACCGGAGAAGTCGCGGTCTCGGTCAGCCGGGACGGACGGCACCCGAGTACGGCATGACGTTCAGGGACGTCACCTCGACGCCGGTGCTCGGGTTCGCGGCGTGGACGATCTTGCCGTCGCCGATGTAGATGCCCACGTGGCTCACCGGTGAGTAGTAGAAGACCAGGTCGCCGGGCTGGAGCTGCGACTGGGAGACCGCGGCGCCGGAGCTCATCTGCATGCTCGACGAGTGCGGCAGGCTGACCCCCGCCTGTCGCCAGGCCATCAGCGTGAGCCCGGAGCAGTCGAACCCGTCGGGCCCTTCGGCGCCCCAGACGTAGGCATCGCCCACCTGAGCGAGCGCATAGTCGACGGCCGCACCGGCGCGGCCTGACACCGAGGCGGTCGGCGCAGGCGCCGGGGCCGGAGCGGCTTCCGGCTCGGGGCTGGGACGGGGCTCGTCCAGAGCACGGGATGCCGCGACAGCCGCCCGCTCGGCGGCGCGCTCGGCCGCCTCGTCCTCCAGGCGGCTGAGGAGCTCCTCGGCCTCGGCCGCCTTGGCGTCGATCGTCGCCTTGTGGTCGGCCAGCCTGCGCTTGACGCGGGCCACCTGGCTCAGCTCGCGCTCCGCGGCCTCCTGGCGCAGCTCGAGCTGCTTCACCTCCCGGGCGAACTGGGCCTGCATCTCGTTGCGCTGCGCGTTGTGCTGTGAGACGACGACGAGCTGCTCGAGGAAGGCGTCGGGGCTCTCGGACAGGGCAGCCTGCGTGGCGGAGGAGAACGCCTGGCCCTGGGACTCCGCGACGATCGTCGAGACCACCTGCCTGCGGGTCTCCTCGACCCGGTCCTGGGTGCGCTCGAGGTCTGCGTGCAACGCCTCGAGGCGGCCCTGCGCCCCGGCCAGGTGCTCCCGTGCCTCGTTGAAGCGCTCGGAGGCGATCTCCGCCTCGTGGTACAGGGTGTCGACCCGGGCCCGGACGTCGTCGATGTCCGGCTCGGCCGTGCTGGGCGACGTGGTCAGCATCGAACCGCCTATGACGGTGATGCAGATGAATGCGAGCAGGCGTGTGATGCGCCTCCGGCCGTCTTCCACGAGCGGAGCTCTCCCTCTTTGTCCTACGCCTACCGGGTTAGCTGACGGGTTCGGGCGGCAAAGTCTCCCTACGCACTCGTGCGATTCACCCCAGGAACGTGGGTCCCCGGCTCAGTGCTCGGATCCCTCCATCCGAAGCACCGACTCGGCGCGGCGCCCGAGTCGGTCTCCTCTGACCGGCTTGCGCGGACGCCTGCTCAAATACTGAGCCTCAGGAGGGTAGCCCAAACCTCCGAAGGGGACGTATGGACCACTTTTCGGACTTCTTCCGGCGGCGAACTTTGCGCGGAACCTCGCCGCGAACACGACAAGTGGTCACAAACGGCCGTTCCGGCCTGCGGATTTCTGCCGTTCGTGACCACTTCCGGCTTCCGGATCGCCGTCCCGAGTCGCGGTCCCACTCACCTCTACAGTGGTCCTGGTGGAGGTCCTGGTCGTGGACGGCGCGAACGTCGTCGGCAGCCGCCCCGACGGGTGGTGGCGCGACCGGGCCGGGGCGGCGCGTCGCCTACGGGCACAGATCGCCGCAGCCGACCTCCCTCACGACGAGATCGTGCTGGTGGTCGAGGGCGCCGCGCGAGACGGGGTCCCGGCCGAGCAGGACCGGCACCTGCGCACGGTGCACGCGCCGGGGTCGGGCGACGACACGATCGTCGAGCTGGTCAGGGCGTACGTCGACGCGGCCGAGCACGGCGACGTCGTCGTCGTGACCGCCGACCGGGTGCTGCGGCAACGGGTCGAGGCCGCCGGTGCCCGCTGCGTCGGCCCCTCGTGGCTGCTCGACCGGCTGTGAAAGCGGCCTCAGCGTCAGCGCCTGATGTTGACGAGCTCCTCGAGCACTCGGTCAGCAGCGTTCGCTGGACACGCTCCTGACAACTGTCTAGACGAGGACATGTCGGACGTGTCGGACATTTGTTGAGCACCTTCGCTTACGCCCCTACCCCAGTAGTCCGACTGGGTCACGACCCTGGGGCGCTCTCACGTCATTCACGACTGCTTCCGGCAATATCGGCTGATTTGGCTTCGCATTCGGTTGTGAACGAGCGCAAGATGGACGCAAGCGACCGATCCGGGGGGGTCTTGGACCAGTCGCCAGCACCAGGGCGGTTTCGAGGCCGGCAACCTGTTGGGGGTCATCGAACTCGTCTCGGCCGGGGCATCCCGAAGGCGCGCACCGCCGTCGGGAGATCCCTGGGACCACCTTGGGGCCAAGGTGGGGGGACTACCGTGCCGGCCCCGGCGGGGCGCGAGCTCCGCTGGGGCCGGACACGCCCGCCCTCTGACACTTGGCCGGCGCTCGTGAGCCTTGCGGCTTCCTCCCAACGAGAGCCGGCCATAAGCGGCGGCCCGCGCCGGAGAGAGATCTCCGACGCGGGCCGTTTCACGCGTGCTGGCCTCGCCACGCAAGACCACCGAGGTTGCTAGGGCAGGACTACTGCTCCGCCACGGACCTCGGGCAGGTCGCGGCCGGCGACGACGTCGAGCGGGTTGGTCAGGCAGCGGATCGAGCCGCCGCCCTTGTGGAACTCCGACATGTCGACGAGGACGATCTCGAAGCCCCACTCCTCGAGCTGCGCGCGGACGCGGTCGGGGCAGGTCGGCATGAGGATGGTCTTGCCGATGACGATGGAGTTCGCGCAGAACGTCAGCGCCTCCTCCTCGGTGAGCACGAGCGGCTCGGGCACCATCGCGAGCGCGGCCGCGGCCGACTCCTCGTCGAAGGCGGCTGGGCAGACCATCGCGCGGGTCTCGTCGAGCGGGCAGAACGCCAGGTCGAGGTGGTACATCCCCGGGTGGGTGATCCGGAGGCCGCGCACACGGATGTCGAGGCCGACGGCCAGGTACTTCAGGCCGAGGTGCTCGGTGCGGGGGCCGTAGCCCACGACGAGGGAGTCGCCCCAGGCGAAGGCGTCACCGGCTTCGAAGTGCGCGCCGACGCCGTCGCGTCCGACGTACTGGGTGGCGAAGCCGGCCTCGTCGAACCACGGGGCGGCGGTGAGCGTCTCCATCCGACGCTCGGCGTACCGCATGTGCGAGAGCATCACGCGCTGGCGCTCGGGGGTGTTCACGACGAGGCCGAGGTTCATCGCGTAGACCATGTCGGGGGCGTCGGGGCGCTGCTCGAGCACCTCGACCTCACCGCCGGCGGCGCGGATGGCGTCGATCAGGTCGAGCCACTGCTCACGTGCGCGCACGTGGTCGGGCTGGTCGTGGACGTCCATGTACGGGTTGATCGCGTAGTCCACGCGGAAGTGGTTGGGCTCCACCATCAGGTAGCGGCGGCCCCACTCGAGCTGCTGTCCCATTTCTCGCCTCCCTTGCCGAGTCGGTCTTCGTCAGGATGCCTGATTGTCTGACAATCAGGCAGTCCCAAGTGTGAGGCCCGGGCTTGTCTCGGTCAAGTTTTGTCGGACAATGTTGTGGGCGCGTGCCGCACGCGTGTCGAGGACGTTTCGGAGAGGGTCGAGGCCATGACCGACCACACCGGCTGCCACCGGGCCGCGCACGACCGCGCCTTCGAGCCCGTTCGCGACCCTCAGCCTCGAGCACTCCTCGACCGTCGACCGGGTGGCGGAGGAGCTCCGCCGCGCCCTCTTCGACGGGGAGGTCGCCCCTGGTACGCCGCTGCGCGAGATCGCGCTTGCCGACGCGATGGGTGTCTCGCGCTCGACGATCCGCGAGGCGCTCGGCGTACTCGTCGGCGAGGGCCTCGCCACCCGTGAGCCCAACCGCGGGGTGTTCGTCACCGAGCTCGACCCCGAGGCGGTCCGCGACGTTGCCCGGGCCCGTGCCGTCCTGGAGGTCGCCGGCGTACGTCGCTGGGCGGAGGCCACCGAGGAGGCTCGCGATGCCGTTCGCCAGGCCCTCGTCGACTTCCACACCGCCGCCTCGTCGCAGGCCACCCCCAGCGAGCTCACGGCCGCCCACCTCGCGATACACCGCTCCCTCGCGGCGTTGACCGAGTCGCCCCGACTGCTCGCGCTCGCCGACGCGCTGTACTCCGAGATCCGGCTGGGGCTGGCCAAGGTGGACCGGATCCGCCGCAACGCCCCCGACCAGGTCACGTCGCACCGCAGCCTGCTCACGATGCTCGAGCGCGGCGACGTCGACACCGCCGCCCACGAGCTCGAGCACCACCTGGAGCACGCCGAGAGCTCCATGCTCGAGGCGCTCCACCTCCCTCACGCCTGACCCCGACCCCGTCGGTCTGGCAGTATCGACCGCGTGAAGTTCCTGATCCGGGTCATCGTGGACGCCCTGGCGCTCGCTGTCGCCGCCTGGCTCATCGACGACATCAAGGTCACCGAGGAGGCTCGCGAGGACCAGGTTCTCGCCCTGGTGATCGTCGCTCTGATCTTCGGCGTCATCAACGCTTTCGTGAAGCCGGTCCTGAAGCTGTTCTCGCTCCCGTTCATCATCCTGACGCTCGGGCTCTTCCTGCTCGTGATCAACGCTGCCCTGCTGCTGCTCACCAGCTGGATCGCCGGCGAGATCGGTCTCGGGTTCGAGGTAGACGGGTTCTGGACAGCCGTCCTGGGCTCCATCGTGATCACGATCGTCAGCTGGGTCCTCGAAGCAGTCCTGCCCGACGGGGACTGAGGAGGCCCCCATGACGATCCGCACCGAGCACCTGCTGCCGCCGAAGCGGCATGCCGACGGTTCGGCGTACCGCATCGCGATCGTCTGCCTCGGCAACATCTGCCGCTCCCCGATCGGCGAGGTCGTGCTGACCGAGAAGATCAGCCGCGCGGGGCTCGACGACCGGGTCGAGGTGGTCAGCGCCGGCACCGGGACGTGGCACGTCGGCGAGCCCATGGACCGTCGGGCTGCGGCCGTCCTCGCCGCCCACGGGTACGACCCCAGCGCCCACCGCGCCTCGATGTTCGAGGCGCACTGGCACGCCGAGTACGACCTGGTCCTCGCGATGGACGAGACCAACCACGCCGACCTGCGCGACCTCACCGACGGCGAGACCAGCCGGCTACGGATGTTCCGCGACTTCGACCCGCGCGCGACCGAGACCGACCGTGACGTCCCGGACCCCTTCTACGGCGGGGACGACGGGTTCGCCCACGTGCTCGCCACCGTCGAGCGCACCTGCGACGAGATCGTCGCGGCCCTCGAACGAGAGCTGGGCGGCGCCTGACGTGGCACGGATGGGCACGATCGCGAGCCGGGCGGAGACGCTGCTCGGTACGGCGGTCGTGGCCACCACCCCCGTCGCGGGCGGCGACATCTGCACCTCGACGCGGCTGCGGCTCTCCGGCGGCACGTCCGCGATCATCAAGACCCGGCCGAACGCCCCCACCGACTTCTTCGCCGCGGAGGCGCGAGGACTCAGGTGGCTCGGGGAGGCCGGTGGCGTCGACGTCCCCGAGGTGCTCGCGGTCGAGCCCGACTGCCTGATCCTGTCGTGGGTCGAGGTCGGCCGCCCCACCCCGGAGGCCGCCGACTCGCTCGGGCGGCGGCTCGCGGCGACCCACCAGGCCGGCGCTCCCGCCTTCGGCGCCGACGAGGACGGCTACATCGGCACGCTGCCGCTCCCGAACCGCACCGCGCCGACCTGGCCGGAGTTCTTCGCGACCCGGCGGATCCTGCCGTACCTGCGGCTCGCGCGGGACCGTGGCGGCATCACCCCGTCCGATGCCGAGGACGTGGAGGCCGTCGTACGCCGGATCAGCGAGCTCGCCGGGCCTGAGGAGCCGCCCGCGCGGCTTCACGGCGACCTGTGGTCGGGCAACGTCCTCTGGGGCTCGGAGGGCGGGACCTGGCTGGTCGACCCGGCGGCGCACGGCGGCCACCGGGAGACCGACCTCGCGATGCTCGCCCTCTTCGGCCTCCCCCAGCTGCAGCGCGTGCTCGACGCCTACCAGGAGGCGACCCCGCTCGCCGACGGGTGGGAGGAGCGCGTCCCGCTGCACCAGCTCTTCCCGCTGCTCGTGCACGCGTGCCTCTTCGGAGGCGGGTACGGCGCCCGGGCCGGCGACATGGCCCGCCGCCTCCTCTGACGGCGCGCCTGTCCCGCGGACAGATTCCCAGGGGATGCAGGGGAACTGTCGCTTCCCATGGTGATCTTGCCGTGGGAAGAGACAGATTGCCGTGGGAGTGCCTCGCAGCCGAGTACGTCGATCCGCTCGCCGTTTAGGTGCTTTGAACGCCGCCCTGAGCGTGGCCAAACGGGCGTTTAGGTATTTGAACACCTGTTTCGCCCATCCGATACGAATCGTCTGCCTACGTTCCCTGTGGGGGGCTGACTCATCAGGGGTCGCCGCACAGCACCGGGGAAGGCGTCACACGACCATGCACCGACTCAGCTCAACCACTCGACCCGCCGTACGCCGCGGAACAGCATCGACCGGGCGCAAGGCCGCCGTCGCGTTCGTCGTACCCGTCTTCGTGGGCGCCCTCGCCTTCGGCGGCACCGCCGAGGCAGCGACCACCACGAGTGCGGGCGCCGACGGCATCTGCAACGGGGTCGTCAACCAGCTCGCGCACCGCGGGATGGTCCAGGAGAACCTCCTGAAGGCAGCCGCGAAGAAGAACGCCGAGCTCATCTCCGCATTCCAGGCCGAGCGCTCCGCCCTCCAGGAGCAGGCGACACGCTCACGAGCCAGATCGGTGGCAGCGAGACGCCGAGATCGCCACGCTCGAGGCGGAGGGGCGCGCTCGACACGGCTCTGGTGGCGGCGAGGACGAGCTCGCCCGTCTGACCGCGCCCGGGCAGTCGACGGCCGCCGACATCGCAGCAGACCGAGCAGGCACTGGCGGACCTCGGGCGGAGCGGGCGGGCGTCGTGGAGGCGCTGACGCCGCTGCAGGAGCAGCTCGCCGACGCCCAGGACGAGGTCGCCCGCCTCCAGGACGAGGCCGACTCCGTCGAGGCACAGATCGCGGCAGTCGAGGACGACGATCAGCACGGCTCGGGGCGAGCTCGCAGGCCTCGAGAGCCGCAGCCGCGCAGGCCTCCGCGGAACCTGACCGCCAAGCAGGCCGAGATCGCTCGGCGGCAGAGACCAGCTCGTCACCCTCGAGGCAGAGGCACAGCGCGCAGCCGAGGACGCGGGCGGCCGCGACCGAGGCCGTCGCGGCGGCCGAGGCCGAGCTCCAGCGGCTCGAGGCCGCGGGCGCGGCTGCGTCAGGACGAGCTCGACGCCGCCCGGACACGGCTCGACGGCGCGCGGGCGGACCTCGCCCAGGCGCAGGCCGACGCACGGGCAGCAGCCGACGCCCTCAGCGCGCCCAGCAGACCGCCATCGCCACCGCCGAGAGCGAGCTCGCCGACCTGCAGGCCGACGCACAGGCAGCAGCCGACGCCCTCGCCGCCCGGCAGACACGCCATCGCCACCGCCGAGACCGAGCTCGCCGGCCTCCAGGCCGACGCTGAAGCAGCAGCCGACGCGCTCGCCGAGAACGCCGCCAGCCTCCTGCGCGTCGAAGCGGAGGTCGAGGCGCTGGAGGCGCAGATCGCCGACGAAGGACGCAGCGATCCAGGAGAAGCAGGCCGAGCTGACCGAGGCTCAGAGCACCCTGACCGACGTTGACCGATCGCAAGGCTACGCTCGAGTCCGAGATCGCCGCCCTCACCGCGCAGATCGCCGCCATCCCCACCAACTCGAACTCCAGGGAGAAGCGCGACCTGATCGCGCTCCGGGATGCCAAGCAAGCCGAGCTGGCCACCGTCAACGCACAGATCACGGACACCAACGCCCTGATCTCCGGCCTGCAGGGCGACCTGACCACGCTGCAGAGCCAGGTCAGCACGCTCAACACCGCGCTGACGGCGAAGAAGGCGGAGAGCGCGGCCCTCCAGCAGCAGGCTGCGCCGCTTCAGCAGGAGCTCACCGCGGCTCAGGTCGCCGTCGCCGACAAGCAGGCCGAGATCGAGACTCTCCAGGGAGGCCTTCCTGCGCTGGAGGACGAGGTCGCCGCCGCCGACCGCGCCGTCACGGCCAAGACGGCCGAGCTCAGCGCGCTCCAGGCAGAGCTGCCCGCGCTCGAGGCTGCCGTTGACGCCGCCGAGACGGAGGTGGCCGAGCAGGAGCGGCTCGTCGCCGACCTCGAGGCCGAGGTCGACGCCCGCACCGACGACGTCGAGCTGGCCCGCGCCGAGATCGAGGCACAGAAAGACGTCCTTGCCGCACGCCGTCAGACCCTGAGCGCTGCCGAGGACGCCCTCGCCGCCGCCGCGCAGGCCGTGGCTTCCAAGGAGGCCGAGATCAGCGGGCTCGAGGCTGAGCTGCCTGCCCTGCACGACGCGGTCGAGGCTGCGAACCAGGCGGTCGACGACAAGACGAGCGAGATCGCCGACCTGAACATCCAGATGGACGGCCTCGTCGGTGAACTCGAGGCGCTCAACGCCCAGATCACCGGCCAAGGAGCAGGAGATCCTGCGACCTCCAGACCCGGGTCACACCGCTCCTCGCCGAGCTTCAGAGGATCGACGAGAGATCAGCGCCACCGAGGCCGAGCTGACTGGGCTGCAGGGCCAGCTGGCCGACGCTCGACCAGCAGGTCACCGCGGCTCAGGCCACGCTTCGTGGGCTCGAGGCGCAGAAGAAGACGAACAAGGAGGCGGTCGCCTCTCAGAAGGCCGCGCTGAGCGCCCTGCAGTCGGAGCTGGGTGAGGTCCAGCGGCAGATCAGGGCGTTGGACGGTCAGATCGCACTGGGCGGCTGCGTCGCCTGACGCCCTCGCGACAGACGAAGTAAACCTGGCTGCCGGGACCTCCAGGCCGGCAGCCACAGGGAGGGGAGCCTCGACGCGCGACGGCGTCGTCGGGGCTCCCCGCTCAACAAGGAGTCCAGCCGCACCATCGGCCGAGGTGGGTGAGCAGATGAGCAACGAGCAGAGCCGGCGTCCGGCCACCTGCCCGCCGTGGTGCGTGATGACCCACGGCGTACACCTCGGCGAGGAGGACCAGGTCCACGTCAGCGGTCAGTTCTGCGTCCGCAACACGCTGATCCGGCTCTGCTCGACCATCGACCCCGTGACCGGGGAGCAGGACGGGCCCTACGTGCTGCTCGGGCACTACGAGTACAGCCTGGACGAGGTCGAGGACCTGGTCGACGCCCTGCTGTCCCTCATCGACCAGGCGCGGGAACGCAGCGCGCAGCCGACGGTCCAGCCGCGAGCGCACCGGGCGGGCGATCCTCCGCGGATCCCTAATCCCCGCGCAGGATCCTGAACGCGCTCTCCCGGTCCCGCACCCGCAGCTTCTTCAGGACCGCGGACACGTGCACCCGTACGGTCGTCGGCGAGAGGAACAGGCGGCCCGCGACGTCCTCCGTGGACAGGCCCTGGCCGAGCAGCTCCATGACCTCCCACTCGCGCGCGCTGAGCTTCGCCGCAGCCGGCGTCTTCCGCCCGAGCCTGCGCTTGGTGGGAGCACGGAACTCGTCCATGATCCGCGACACCAGCCTCGGCGACATCGCCCCATCCCCGGCCAGTACGCCGCGGAGCGCGTCGCCGAGACGGGCCGGGTCGGTGTCCTTCAGCAAGTAGCCGGAGGCGCCGGCCCGCAGGGAGTCGAAGAGGTCGTCGTCGTCCGCCGACTGGGTGAGCATCACGATCGCGGTGTCCGGGACGACCCGGGCGATCTCCTGTGCCGCGTGGATCCCGCTGCCGGGCATGTGGACGTCCAGCAGGGCGACGTCGGGCCGGTGCTCGACCGTGAGGCGGATCGCCTCGTCCGCCGTCGCACCCTCCCCGACCACCGTGCACCCGGCCTGCTCCAGGGCCTGCCGGATCACTGCCCGCAGCCTGACATGGTCGTCAGCCATCACGACGCGAATCTCCTGCTCGGTCACCACGAAACCCCCACGGTCGTCCCCCGGTCCGGCGCGGACTCGATCTCGAACGAGCCGGGAAGCGCCAGCGCCCGCTCCCGCATGCTCGTGAGGCCGTAGCCCGTCGCGCCCTGGGCCATCGCGGCGACGTCGAAGCCCCTGCCGTCGTCCTCGACCACGAGACGCCGGCCCTCCTGGTCGCACACGAGCCGGAGGCACACCCGCTCGGCTGCCCCGTGCCGGATCGCGTTCGAGACGGCCTCGCGGGCGATCCGCACCAGCGCGTGCCGCTGCTCGGGGTCGGCCGAGACCGAGTGGTCGAGGTCGACGTCCAGCGTCGCGTCGTACCTCTCCGCCACCTGCTGGACGGCGCGGTGGAGCACGAAGCCGAGCGGCTCGTCCCCGCTCCGCCCGAGCGCGTCTACCGCCGCGCGGGCCTCGTCGAGCGCCCGGTCGCACGCGGAGAGGATCCGCTCGGAAGACCCGACGTCCGAGCGGATCGAGTGGGCCTCCGCGCGGATGTAGCTCAGCTCCTGGACGAGCCCGTCGTGAAGCTCGCGAGCAAGTCGTCGTCGGTCCTCGAGCACCGCCGCGCGGGCCCGCGCCGACCAGTACTGACCGATCTCCCGCGCGGCGCCGACCAGGAGGAGTGCGTAACCTGCCGTCCGCAGCAGGTCGCCGGTGTAGAACCAGTCGCTGTAGAGCGACGGGAAGAGCACGTAGTTCACCCGGGCGAACGCCGCCAGCGCGCAGGCGGGACCGAGCCACCGCAGCAGCTCGTCGTCGCGTCGTACCGCCCTCAGGGTGAACGCCACCGAGGCGACCATGAAGCTGAGCGCCGCAAGAGCCTGGCTCGCGATCAGCGCCGGGTGACCGGTGATCACGGGGCGCTGGGCCGTGGCGGGTGCGCTCGAGCTCAAGGCCACCGGCAGCTGGTCCCGCAGCACCCACAGCACGAGGCAGGCTGCCGCGACCACCAGGAGCGGCGAGACCCGAAGCCATCGACTCCCGCCGGGCACCGCGTGACGGCTGCCGGCGAGGGACGCCGCTGCGATGAGCAGGGCGCCGGCGGTGCGAAGCGCGAGCGGCAGCCAGACGTCCAGGGTCTCCGGTCGGGAGGCGCCGAACAGGTTGAGGACCACCGCAAGACCCAGACCCGCGACGCCGAGCAGGAGGAGGCCCTGTGCCAGCAGCAGGTCCTGGGTGAGTCGGCTGCGCACGAAGCGCCCGTAGACCAGGTAGGAGAGCAGCAGCGCGACCGAGGCGTCGAGCGTGCTCAGGACCAGGTGAAGGGCCGGCTTGTGGTAGCCGAAGACGAGGTACGGCGTACCCAGGATCAGCGCCGTGACGACCACCCCGGCCGCCCAGCCGAAGCCCGTCAGCGCAGGCGTCGAGATGCGTCGTCGGCGTGGACGCGCACCCCCAAGCCCGGATTCCCCCACCGGCCCCATACGGGGAGTTTAGGTCGCCTCCGCACCGCCCGAGCCGTCTTGTCCTACTTGTACCCGAACGTACTAGTCGGGCCGACCTTCAGCCCCGTCTCAGGTCGGGGTGGCAGGCTTGGGGCGTGGCCATCGCTGACCCCAAGACGCCCCGGCCCCGGGTCCTCGTCGTCGACGACGACCAGGCGGTCCGGGACTCGCTGCGTCGCTCCCTGGAGTTCAACGGGTACGCCGTCACGCTCGCCCACGACGGCGCGGATGCCCTCGCCTCGATCGGCCAGGCCTCACCGGACGCGCTCGTGATCGACGTGATGATGCCTCGCCTCGACGGGCTCGAGACCACCCGTGCCCTGCGCAGCGCGGGCAACGACCTGCCGATCCTGGTGCTCACCGCACGCGACTCCGTCGGCGACCGGGTCGAGGGTCTCGACGCAGGCGCCGACGACTACCTGACCAAGCCGTTCGCGCTCGAGGAGCTCCTCGCCCGGCTCCGCGCCCTGCTCCGGAGGGTCCAGCCGAGCGCTGCGGGAACGGACGACACCGATGCCGAGACGCTCCACTTCGCCGACCTCAGCCTGAACCCCGCCACCCGAGAGGTACGTCGAGGCAACCGGCTCATCGACCTGACCCGCACCGAGTTCAGCCTGCTCGAGATGTTCCTGCAGCGGCCGCGCCGGGTCCTCGACCGCTCGTTCATCCTCGAGGAGGTCTGGGGCTACGACTTCCCCACGACAGCCAACTCGCTCGAGGTCTACGTCGGGTACCTGCGGCGCAAGACCGAGGCCGAGGGCGAGCCGCGCCTGATCCACACGGTCCGGGGTGTCGGCTACGTGCTCCGGGAAGCCTGATGCTGCCGCTGCACTACCGCCGCTCGCTGGCCAGCCGGGTCACCCTCCTGGCGGGCATGGCGGTCGGCCTCTCGGTGGCGATCGTCGCGCTGGCGGGGTTCGCCACGGTGAGGATGCAGATGTACTCCAGCCTCGACGAGTCGCTGCTCGACCGTGCCTCGGCCGCCGCCCGCTCCAACGCGCTCAGCGTGCTGCAGAGCCAGCGGATCCCCTCGTGGACTCTCGGCGCGGCCGACGTACGCATCGGCTTCATCAACGCCCAGGGCCAGGCCTCGACCGTCGACCGCGGCCCGACCGTCTCGCTCGGAGAGCCCGAGATCGCTGTCGCTCGCGGCGAGGACGAGTCCTCGATCCGCACCGTGGCCACCGACGACGGGCGGTTCCGGGTGGTGGCCGTGCCGACGCAGGAGCCGGGTGTCGCGCTCGTCCTGGCGCAGTCGCTCGAGGCGACCGAGCGGACCCTCGAACGGCTCGGCCTCGTGCTGACCATCTTCGGGCTGGCCGGTGTCCTCGGCGCGACCGTCGCCGGCTGGGCCGTGGCCCGCAACGGCCTCCGCCCCGTGCGCCGGCTGACCCATGCCGCCGAGGACATCGCACGGACCGAGAAGCTCGACCCGATCGAGGTCGAGGGCAACGACGAGATCGCCCGGCTCGCCTCCGCCTTCAACGCGATGCTGGCCGCGCTCTCCGCCTCGCGCGACCGGCAGCGCCAGCTCGTCGCCGACGCCGGGCACGAGCTGCGCACCCCGCTGACCTCCCTGCGCACCAACGTCGACCTCCTGGTGCAGGCCGACCGCCGCGGCGGCCTCTCCGAGGAGGCCCGGGCCGAGCTGCTCGCGGACGTCCGCTTCCAGATCGAGGAGCTCACCACGCTCATCGGCGACCTCGTCGAGCTCGCCCGCGACGAGGCGCTGCCGGTCACCGTCGAGCCGGTCGACCTCGCGGAGATCGTCGACCGGGCGGTGGAGCGCGTCCGTCGCCGCGCGTCGAGCCTCGAGTTCGTCGTGCACACCTCGCCGTGGTGGGTCACCGGTGACGCCGCCGCGCTCGAGCGGGCCGTGACGAACCTGCTCGACAACGCGGCCAAGTGGAGCCCGCCCCTCGGCGTGGTCACGGTCGACCTCGCCGACGGCACCCTGCTCGTGGCCGACGAGGGGCAGGGCATCGCCGAGGAGGACCTGCCCCACGTGTTCGACCGGTTCTACCGCTCGCGCGAGTCCCGCGGCATGCCCGGCTCGGGTCTCGGGCTCGCGATCGTCCGCCAGGTCGTCGAGCGCCACGGAGGAACGGTCCGGGCGGGACGTTGCGACAAGGGCGGGGCGGCGTTCTGGCTCACCACCCCCGGTTCGCCCGAGCCCGACCGGGTAGAACCTGCGTCATGGAGCTCCACTTCCGCGCAGACAGGGAAGCAGCCCTCGACCAGCGGCTGAGCCGCACCGAGCGCCTCGACCGGCTGCCGTTCACCGCCCAGCACCGCCGCCTGGTCCTCGGGTCGGGCACCGGCTGGGCCCTCGACGCGATGGACGTCGGCCTGATCAGCTTCGTCATGGCCGCCCTGGCCGCGCAGTGGGACCTCACGAACACCGAGCTGTCGTGGATCGCCTCCGTGGGGTTCGTCGGCATGGCGGTCGGCGCGAGCATCGGCGGCCTCCTCGCCGACCGGATCGGCCGCCGGCAGGTCTTCGCGCTGACCCTGCTGGTGTACGGCCTCGCGACGGGCGCCGCCGCCCTGTCCTGGTCGGTCGGGGCGCTGCTGGTCTTCCGGTTCCTGATCGGGCTCGGGCTCGGCGCGGAGCTGCCCGTCGCGGCGACCCTGGTCAGCGAGTTCGCCCCCGCCCGGATCCGCGGCCGCGTCGTCGTCGTGCTCGAGTCGTTCTGGGCCGTCGGCTGGCTCATGGCCGCGCTCATCGGCTACTTCGTCATCCCGCTGTCCGACGACGGCTGGCGATGGGCGCTCGCACTCGGCGCGGTCCCCGCGGTGTACGCGGTGGTCGTCCGCTACGGCCTGCCCGAGTCGGTGCGGTTCCTCGAGGGGCGGGGCCGGTACGTCGAGGCGGAGTCCGTCGTACGACGGTTCGAGGACTCGGCCCGGGTCGCCCCGCCCGTCGTACCTGCTCCGGAGCCGTCCGGCCAGGCGCGGGAGGTGCCCGGGCCGGCGGCGTTGTGGGGACCCGGCCTGCGCACCCGGACCGCGTCGTTGTGGGCCGTCTGGTTCGGCGTGAACTTCTCCTACTACGGCGCCTTCATCTGGATCCCGACCCTGCTGGTCGCCTCCGGCATGGACCTCGTCCGGTCCTTCGGCTACACGCTGCTCATCACGATCGCGCAGCTGCCCGGATACGCCGTCGCGGCGCTGCTCGTGGAGCTCTGGGGACGGCGACCGACTCTGTCGCTGTTCCTGGTCGGCTCGGCCGGCTCGGCCCTGCTGTTCGGCACTGCCGACTCGGTGACCATGACGGTCGCGGCGGGCATGGCCCTGTCGTTCTTCAACCTCGGGGCCTGGGGCGCGTTGTACGCGCTGAGCCCCGAGGTCTACCCGACCGAGCTGCGCGGCACGGGCACCGGCTGGGCCGCCGGGTTCGGGCGGATCGCGTCCGTCATCGCACCCCTCTCGGTGCCGGTCCTGCTCGAGGCCGGCGGCGGGAACGGCCTGCTGTTCGCGGTCTTCGCCGGGTTCTTCGTCCTCGCGGCCGCCGCCACCTGGGGCCTGCCCGAGCGGCGCGGCGAGACCCTCGAGGGCGACCACCCGCGTGTCCGGACCGCAAGTGGGCGCAGGTGACCGTCCTCAGGGCCTGCCGCATGCCGGTTCTCCCCACTTGCGGTCCGCTGCGACTCACAACCGCCCTGAAGCCTGCTCTCAGACTGATCTCAGCCGAGCGACGCATCCTGGAGTCATGAACGAGTACGACCGCAACCGCCAGTTCGACGAGACCCAGCCGATCCCCCAGGGAGACCGGTCGAGCGGGCCCCCCGCGGAGCGGCGGCGCCGCTCCTGGACAGGCCAGCTGCGGAGCACACCCACCGCTACGGCGACGCCGGGGCTCAGCACACCGCGGCCTACGACACCCGTGCCTGGCCCACCGGCGCCGGCTACGGCACGGGGCCAGGCGCGGGCGGGCAGTGGCCGTACGCCACCACCACCGAGGAACGCCCCCGCCGATCCGGCGCCCTCACGGCGGGCGTGCTGGTAGGCGCCCTCGTGATCGGCGGCCTGGCCGGTCTCGCCGGCGCCGCGACGTACGACCTCGTCGACTCCGAGGGCACCTCGTCCACCAGCGGGAGCGGCAGCACCCAGACCTCCGTCGTCGAGCGCGACGACACCCCCGCGGAGGCGGGCTCGGTCGAGGCGGTGGCGAGCTCGGTGCTGCCGTCGGTGGTGAAGATCAACGTGCAAGGACCGCAGGGTGGGGGCTCGGGGTCCGGTGTGGTCATCAGCGCGGACGGCGAGATCCTGACGAACTACCACGTGGTCGAGGTCGCCGAGCAGGGCGGCAGGGTCTCCGTCGGGTTCAACGACGGCTCGACCACGACGGCCGAGGTCGTCGGCACCGACCCGATGACAGACCTCGCGGTCATCAAGGCCGACGACGTCTCCGGGCTCACCCCGGCCACGCTCGGCCAGTCCGGCAACCTCGACGTCGGCGAGGAGGTCGTCGCGATCGGGTCGCCGTTCGGCCTGGAGGCCACGGTCACCAGCGGCATCGTCTCCGCGCTGCACCGTCCGGTGGCGGTCGGCGACCAGGGCGGCGGCATGGACACGACCTACCCCGCGATCCAGACCGACGCCGCGATCAACCCCGGCAACTCCGGCGGTCCGCTGGTGAACATGCAGGGCGAGGTCGTGGGCATCAACTCCTCGATCCGTACGTCGTCGAGCTCGCTCGGCCAGGGCGGCTCGATCGGCCTCGGCTTCGCGATCCCCCTCGACGAGGTGCTCCCGATCGTCGACCAGCTCCGGCAGGGCGAGGCTCCCACCCACGCGCGGCTCGGCGTCGAGGTCATCGACGCGTCGAGCCAGGACGGCCTCCTCACCGGCGCCGGCATCAGGGCCGTCTCGGACGGGTCCGCGGCCGACGAGGCGGGGCTCGAGGACGGCGACGTCGTGGTCAAGGTGAACGACCGCCCGATCACCGACGCCTCCTCGCTGGTGGCGACGATCCGCGGCCACCGGCCCGGTGACACGGTCACCCTGACCGTCGTACGCGACGACGAGCAGGTCGAGGTCCAGGCGACCCTGGACAGCGACGAGGGCCAGCCCGCGTCCTGACCCCGCGAACCACTGCGCCGACCCGTGGGTTTCCCCTTTCCGGCGGGTCGGCGCAGTACTTCTCAGTCGAGGTCGAGAGCGCGGAGGAGGCGGGCGGCCTTCCAGCGGGTCTCGTCGTACTCGCTCGCCGCGTCGGAGTGCACGGTGATCCCGCCGCCGGTGCCGAGCGTGTAGGTCTCGCCGTCGGCGACCAGGGTGCGGATCACGACGCCGAGGTCGGCACGGCCGTCGCCGCTGATCCAGCCGAGCGCCCCCGCGTACACGCCGCGGGGCGTGGTCTCGACGTCGGCGATGACCTCCATCGTGCGCAGCTTCGGCGCTCCGGTCATCGACCCGGCGGGGAAGAGCGCCCGCAGGGCGTCGATCGTCCCGACCCCCTCGCGCAGGTGGCCCCGGACGGTGGAGACGAGCTGGTGGACGTTCGCGTAGGACTCGACGTCCATGAGCACCGGCACGGTCACCGTGCCCGGCTCGCACACCATCGACAGGTCGTTGCGGAGCAGGTCGACGATCATCAGGTTCTCCGCGCGGTAGCGCGGGTCGGTCCGTAGCGCCTCGCGGTGCGCCTCGTCCTCCACCGGGGTCGCGCCCCGCGGGGTGGTGCCCTTGATCGGTTTCGTCTCCACCCAGCGGTGCCGGTCGATCGTCGCGAAGCGCTCCGGGCTGGAGCTGAGCACGCTCACGCCCTGGTGCCGGATGAACGCGGCGTACGGCGCGGGGTTGACCTCCCGGAGCCGGAGGTAGGCCTCGACCGGGTCGGCCCGGCCGGCGACGCTCTCGCGGTAGGTCAGGTTCACCTCGTAGGTGTTGCCGAGGCGCAGCTGTTCCTGGACCCGCTCGAACCAGCCGTCGTAGGTCGCCCGGCTCAGGGCGGACGCGCCCTCGGTGTCCCGGGACGCCCCGGCGTGGTCGGGTCGGCCGGGAGGCGCCTCGCCGTGGTCGAAGACGAGCTGCCGGGGCGAGCGCATCCAGACCGCGTCGGGCACACCGGCGTCGGGGTCGGTGAGGGCAGGGAGGTCGGGTCGGCAGGCGTACCCGAACCAGCCGACCCAGCTCACCTCCGGGTCTCCCCCGTCGCGAGCGACCTCCTCGGCGAGGACGGTGAAGATGTCGTCCCCGACCAGCTCCCGCCCGCCACCGCGCAGCCGCCAGACCTCGCGACGCGCGGCGTCGTAGGTCAGCGAGACGTCGTCGTCCTCGAGCCAGCCGAGGATCGAGCGGCGTCCCGACCAGGCGCGCGAGCCACCGCCGTCGAGCCAGAACATCCGACCACGCGTGCGCGCGATCTCGCGGAAGGCCTCCACCGGGTCGGTCCAGGTCACGCGAGCTCCAGGAAGTTCGCGACCATCGCCTCGCCGTGCTCGGTGAGGATCGACTCGGGGTGGAACTGCACGCCCCACAACGGCTTCTCACGGTGCGCGACACCCATGACGACCGGGCCCGCATCGGTCTCGCACCACGCGTTCGCGGTGAGTACGCCGGGCAGGGCGACTGCCGCGAGGGAGTGGTAGCGGACCGCCTCGAACGGGTTCGGCACGCCCTGGAAGATGCCGCTCCCGTCGTGGGTCACGACAGCGACCTCGCCGTGCGCCGGCGCGATCTGGCGCACGCGTCCGCCGTACACGCTGACCAGGCCCTGCATGCCGAGGCAGACGCCGAGCACGGGCACCCGCGCCTCGAGGAGGACCGCCCGGCCGACCGAGAAGTCGCGCTCGTCGTCGGGGTTGCCCGGGCCGGGCGAGAGCACGACGTGGCTGAAGCCCGCGAGGTCCTCGACGGCGACCTCGTCGTGCTCGACCACCTCGGGCAGGACCCCGGTGACCGCCGCCACGAGGTGCACGAGGTTGTAGGTGTAGGAGTCGTGGTGGTCCACCACCACAACCCGGGTGCTCATGCCAGGAGATCCAGGACGAGGTCGTGGATCAGCTCGTAGCCGTGCTCGGTGAGGATCGACTCGGCGTGGAACTGCACGCCGCGGAAGTGCGGCCCGGACACCATGTGGATGTCGCCGCTCGCCGGGTCGGAGACGACCTCGACACCGGCGGGCGCGGCCGTCGAGCCGAGACGACCCACGAACGTGTTGTAGAAGCCGACGCTCTCCTCGCGCCCGGGCAACGAGACTCTCGACTGCGTGCCCTGGAAGACGATGTCCTTGTAGGCCAAGGGGATCCCGAGGCGGCTGCACAGCACCTGGTGGCCGAGGCAGACGGACAGGAACGGCTGACCCGAGGCGAGCAGCTCGTCGACAGCGGTCCGGAACGCCTTGATCTTCGGGTGGTCGGAGTCGCGTGGGTCGCCTGGCCCCGGTCCGACGATGACGAGGTCGTACCCGTCGAGGGCGCCGGGCTGGTACTCGTCGTACCTCACCACCGCCGAGGTCATGCCCATCACCGCGAGCACGTGGCGCAGCATGTTCACGAAGTCGTCCTCGCCGTCGAGGATGACCGCGGTCTTCCCCTTCAGCTCGGGGGCGGGCGGGGAGCCGCCCTGGTCGGTCAGCCAGAACTTGCTGAGGCGCTGGTTGCGGGAGTTGAGCGCGATCAGGACGTCCTCGTCCTGGGTCAGCTCGGCCATGCCGTCGGGGGCGGCGCCGGCGCCGGGCACCAGGCCGAAGGCGGTGAGGATGCCGCCGGCCTTGGCGTGGGTCTCGGCGACCTCGTACGAGGCGACGGAGTCGCGCACCAGCGTGGCACCCGCGGTGACCTTGAGCCGGCCGTCCGGGGAGACGTCGGCGGTGCGGATCACGATCGGGGAGTCGGCGGTGGCCCGCCCCTGGGCGTCCCGGCCGAGGAGGGCGAGGGCGGCGCCGTAGTAGCCGCGTCCCTCCTTCTCGTACTGCTTGATGAGGCGGCAGGCGTTCTCGACGGGCGAGCCGGTCACGGTCGCGGCGTACATCGTGTCGCGCAGCACCTCCCGGACGTCGCGGCTGGTGCGACCCGCGAGGAGGTACTCGGTGTGCACGAGGTGCGTCATCGGCTTGAGGAACGGCCCGAGCACCTGGCCGCCCTCGTTGCAGACGTCGCACATCATCTTCAGCTCCTCGTCGACGACCATGAAGAGCTCGTAGATCTCCTTCTCGTCGGCGAGGAACTCCAGCAGCGCCTGCTTGCGCTCCTCGGGGTCGTCGTGCCCCTTGAGCCGGAAGGTGCCGCTGATCGGGTTCATGCGCACGTCGCCGCCGTGGACGCTGACGTGCCGCTCCGGGCTGGCGCCGACGAGGTAGCGCTCACCGGTGAAGAAGCAGAAGGTCCAGTACGCCCCGCGCTCCTTCTCCAGCAGCCGCCGGAAGACGGTCAGCGCCTTGCGGGCGTCCCAGTCCCTCAGCTGTGCGCGGTAGTGACGGCCGACGACGAGGTTCGCGCCCTCGCCGTTGCCGATCTCGTCCTTGATGATCCGGTCGACCACGGCGGCGTACTCGTCGTCGGAGGTCTCGAAGCCCCCGCGGTCCTCGAACTCGATCGGTTCGTCGGGCAGGGCGGCCAGGACGTCGGCGACCGGTAGGTCCGCCTCGAAGTCGAGGTGTACGACGGTCAGCGGCGCCCCGTCGTCGTGGGCCTCGAAGCCGCGCTCCGCGACCTGTCGGAAGGGCACTGCGAGCAGCCGGTCGAACCTCCTGCCCTCGGGCGGCGGTCCGTCCTCGAGCGGGACGTCCATGAGGCTCTCCACCTCGCTGCGGGTGCCGCCGACGAGCGTGACCGTGCCCGCGTCACGGAGCCGGATCGCGGCCCACGCCTCGTGCCGCACCAACACGTCGAGCGCCTGCGCTGCCGAGGGGGAGGTGGGTGTGCTCATGGTGGAGCCACGCTACATCGCGGGGCCGGTCCGGCCCGGCGCGTCCTGCCGGGTGGACCGGTGGTCCGGCAGCCCCTTCTGCGCGGTTCCTGGCGCGTCCCACGGGGTTACATTCGAACCGTGCGGACACGGGACACCGCGACAGGTGCTCCCGAGGTTCTGGAGATCGGTCACGACCCTGGAACCCCTCGGCTCGCCCTCACCGCGGCCGTCGGGGCGCTGTGCCTGGCACTCGGCGCGGGCGCAGGCGCCTCGCTGTCGCGCGGGCCTGACGACGCAGGCTCTCCCGTGAGCGGGGACGAGGTTCTCCTGAGCGTCGGCGCCGTCGAGGAGAACGGGGACCTGCTCCAAGGCCCCAGGTACGTCGCGCGGGTGCACAACCTCGGCCCGGAGGAGGTGACTCTGGCGTCCATCGGCGTGCTCGGCTGGGACGACTCCGGCACGTCGCAGGGGGCGGTCGAGGTGCCGGCCGGATCGTGGGCGACCGTCCCCCTCGACGCCGTGGTCGACTGTGACGCGGACCCGCCGTTCCCCGACCGCGTGGTCGTCCGTGGCACCCTCGAGAGCGCCTCCTTCGAGGAGGTCCTGCCGCTCTCCACCGCCAACTCGCCTCTGTCGATGGACTGGATGACCCGGTGTGACGCGATGGTCGGGGGTCCCCCGACGCCCGGCGAGCTCGAAGGAGTCTGGATCGTCCGCTGGGGTGAGTACCTCGACAGCATCATCCTGCTGCACTTCCTCCCGGGTCGTCGGTTCGTGCTCGAGGACGAGACCACGGCGTCCATCTACGACAGCTTCAGGGTCGTCGGGCGGTACACCCTCTCGGGCTGGCGGCTCACCGTGAAGGCCGAGACGGGGTTCCACTGCCGGTTCGGGGACCACTGGGCGTGGCGGCTCGTCCTCACCGACTGGGGGACGCTCGACCTCCGGCACATCGGCGCAGGCACCACCGGATGCCGCCCGGACCTCGGCCGGCAGTGGATCGCCGAGCGACTGGACCCCGAACCGCCCCTCGTCTGGCCGGGTCTGACCAAGTAGCCCTCTGGCCCGCGGAGGCGGCCCTACGCTGAGCAGGTGACGACGTCGAGCCCCGGCCACGGGGGTCACGAGGTGCTGTCCTACGGACGCGAGCGACCGCCGCGCCGTCCTCCTCCGCTGCTCGTGGGTGGTCTCGTCGGCCTGGCCGCCGGGGCCGTGCTCGGCTTCGTCGTCGGGACCGGGGTGAACAGCTCCGACGAGTCGGTCGCCTCCGACGAGGGCGGACGCGTCCCGCCCGTAGCAGCGGGGGCGGTCACCAGGGTCCTCGGGCCGGCCGCCGTCGAGTCGGACGACTTCCAGGTCTCGCTGTTCAACTCGTCCGACGAGAACGTCGCGGCGACCGTCGTCGCCCTTCCGGGCTGGGCCCCTCGGCTCACGGATGCCGAGCCCACCACGATCGCTCCGCGGAGCTGGGGCGTCGTCGGCTTCTCCGCTCCGCCCGACTGCAGGACCTACCCGGCGACCGTCCGAGTCGTTCACGTCCGGATCAGGTCCGCCGAGGGCGTGGCCCAGCGGATCGTCCCGTTGGCCGAGCCGGCGGACGACCTCCTGGAGCACCACGAAGCCGTCTGCGTCGACTTCGGGGACGGCGTCAACCGGTGGAGATCGTGACCATGCGCTGGGTGGCGCGGGTCAGCACCACGTAGAGCGTCGCCCGGCCGGTCTGCGACTCGGCCTCGATCTCGGCCGGCTCCACCACGACGATCCCGTCGAACTCCAGGCCCTTCGTGTCGAGGCCGGTGAGCACCGCGATCCGGGCATCGGCCCCGCCGAGGCGGTCGTCGCCGAGCTCGTCCCACGAGTCGAGCCACGCCTGGGCAGAGGTACGACGGGCGGCGGGGACGACGATGCCGACGGTCCCCTCGACCGTGCCGGCGAGCTCGACGACCGCGTCGCGCACCCCTGCCTCCAGGTCGTCGACGCGACGCTCCTCGGGCTCGATCCCGGTGGAGCGGACCGCGTTGGGCAGGTCCGCGTCGAGACCGACCCGGGCGGCGTAGGCCGCGGCGAAGTCGTAGATCTCCTTGCTGTTGCGGTAGTTCGTCGAGAGGTGGAACTCGTGGCGGGGCTTGTCGCCGAAGGCCTCGTCGCGCGCACGAGCTGCCTCCCGCGGGACCGGCCACGACGACTGCGCCGGGTCGCCCACGACGGTCCAGCTCGCGGTGCGCCCGCGCCGGCCGACCATCCGCCACTGCATCGGCGTGAGGTCCTGGGCCTCGTCGACGAGCACATGGGCGTAGGAGTCGTCCTCGGTGCGGGTCGACGTACGCGGGCCGGTGGCGTAGTCGCGGTCGGCGATCGTGGTGACCTCGCGGGTGTGCTCGTCGACGAGCTGGGCGACGACGTCCTCCTCGTCCTCGTCGTGCTTCTCGGGGAGGTCGCCGAGCTGGTAGCGCAGCTCGTCGAGCAGGGGCACGTCCTCGACCGACCAGTCCGGGCCCTTCCTGCCGTCCTCTGCCGCGTCGTACGACCAGGACTTGGTGAGCAGCGCCATGTCCTCCTGGGAGAGCACGCCCTCGCCGACACGGGCCAGGAGCTCGGGGTCGGCCAGCCAGCGCAGGACGTGCGTGGCGTCGAGCGGGGGCCACCACTCCAGCACGAAGTCGAGGAACTCGGTCTTGCCGAGCATCTCGTCGTTGAACTGCTCCCGGCCTCGGTCGCGGCCTCGCTCGCCGCGCACCTGGCGCCACATCAGGTCGAGCAGCGCGTTCGCGACGCGTGGCAGCTGGCGGTTGCGCTTGCCCTGCGACAGGAGCTGGCGTCGCAGCCCCGCGAGGTCGCGGGAGCTGAGGTGGATGTTCTCGTCGCGGTAGAAGACGCGGAACTCACGGGGGGCACCGGGGACGGCCTGGCGCGCGGTGCGGCGCATCAGCTCGGCCATCCGGGCCGCACCCTTCACGTCTGCCACGGCCGGGTCGTCATGCCGCACGCCCTTCACGCCGTCGACCACCTCGCCGAGCGAGCGCAGCGCCACCGCGGTCTCACCGAGCGAGGGCAGCACGCGCTCGATGTAGCGCATGAAGACGCCCGACGGGCCGACGATGAGCACGCCGCCGGACTCGTAACGCCGTCGGTCGGTGTAGAGGAGGAACGCCGCGCGGTGCAGGGCGACGACGGTCTTGCCGGTGCCGGGACCGCCGGTGATGAGCACGACGCCCTTGCCGGGAGCGCGGATCGCCTCGTCCTGCTCGGCCTGGATGGTGGCCACGATCGAGTGCATCGAACGGTCGCGAGCCCGGGAGAGCTGCGCCATCAACGCGCCCTCGCCGACGATCGGCAGGTCGTCTGCCTTCGTGCTCTCGGGGTCGAGCAGGTCGTCCTCGATCGCGACGACCCTCTGCCCGGCGCAGCGCAGCACGCGGCGGCGCACGACACCCTTCGGCTCCGCAGCCGTCGCCTGGTAGAACACCGCGGCGGCCGGGGCGCGCCAGTCGATCAGCAGCGAGTCGCGGTGCTCGTCGCGCAGACCGATCCGGCCGATGTAGCGCGGCGCCTCGTCCTCGAGGTCGAGGTCGATCCGGCCGAAGACGAGTCCTTCGTGGGCAGCGTTCAGGGTCGCGAGACGCTTCGCGGCCTGGAAGACCATCGCGTCCCGCTCGACGAGCCCGCCCTCGTGGCCGAGGCGGCCGCGGCCGTACCCCTCCTTGGCGAGCTCCTCGGCGTTCTTCGCCGACTGCTCGAGCTGGAGGTAGACGCGGTCGACGAACTCCTGCTCGTGAGCAATCTGCTGCTCAGCGATCTCTGCGGACAAGGTGGACCCACCGATCCTCGACGTCTGGGTGCGCGTGCGCCGTTGGAAAAACCGAGTCGTCAACTCTACCCCGACGAAACATCCTCGTCGGGCGGTTTCCGCCGACTCGAGCAGAACGCCCGTCACGCCGAGACCCTGCTGTCCGGCGCCGTCCGACCATCACATTTCGGACTCGCCCCCCGATCGACTCTCCCGCCGCGGGCGCGGCAGCCCTAGGCTTACGCCCGCTTCGCGGACTTCCTCCGCATCTGACCCATCTCGCAAAGGACAATCTCGTGGCACGACCTCTCGGGCGAACCCTCTCCACCGTGGCACTGGCGGCCGGCCTGGCCGTGGGCACCGCCGGCACAGCAGCTGCTCAGACCCTGACCGACGTCGACCAGCGCGGCGACGTGCAGTCGTTCACCATGGAGAGCGAGGAGCCCGCGCCGGCGCCGACGGTCGCCAACGGGGATGTCGTGCGCACCGTCTTCAACCACGCCGAGCGCCGGGTCTCGGTGCGGGTCACGTACGCCGACCTCCTCCGCATCGGCCAGTTCCGCAGCGACAGCCTCCGGGTGGTCACCAACGAGGGCGTACGCCGGGAGGTCTCCGTCTTCGCAGGTCCCGGCATGTGGCGCGGGCAGGCCGACATGGTCCGGCCGAGCGGCAGGCCCGTCGACTGCGACGTCGCGCACAAGATCGACTACGACCGCAACGTGGTGACCGTCAGCTTCCCGCGCAGCTGTGTCAGCAACCCGCGCTGGGTCCGCCTCGGGATGGGCGCGGTCTGGATGGACGGGGAGAGCCGGGCCTACGCCGACGACGCCCAGATCGACGGCCGGATCAACCCCGAGAACCTCAAGCTCTCGCCGCGCCTGCGTCGGGGCTGACGCGGGGCCGGGACCTGCGGCCCGGTCACTCGACCGGGCGGTAGGTGGCGAACCCGAGCCGGGTTCTGTCGGTGAGGCCCTTGTCCACCCGGAGCTCCAGGGCGAATCCCTCGTCCTCGGGGTCGAGCACGCCGACGATCTCCCACGACGGCCCGGCCGCACCGGTCCCGAGGATCTCGCCCCCGCCGTGGGGCTCGCCGTCGAGGAGGGTCGTGTACTTCGCCGGAGCGCGGAGACCGCCCACGGCGGCGATCGCCAGGGAGGGACCGTTGGCGTCGCCCGGGTCCCGTCCGATCCAGAGCGACGGGCCGCCGGGGTCGCTCTCGTACTTCGAGCCCAGCTCCCAGATACGACCCTCCCACTCGATCAGCGCGGGCACCTCGACCCGGGCGAGCAGGTCGCGTGGCCGCGTGTCCTCGTAGATGCCGACGCCGACCACGGCCCCCGCGCCCTCGACCGGGCCACCCTCCCGCTCGGCTGCCAGCGCAGCGGTGACCGTCACCGTGTCGCCGGGCCGGATCCCCCAACGGTCGAGCGGGCCGCCGTCCCGCCAGGTGTTCCCGTCCTTCCCGGGGTCCGGGTCGGGCTCCTGGTGGCAGCCCGACCCGGTCAGGGCGTGCCCGTCGACCGACACCTCGACCATGTGGCCGTCGCCGACACCGTGGCACAGCGGGCTGACCCGGATCCCTGGCTTCGGCACGGTCATCTCGAAGCTGACCTCCGTCTCGCCGGGGTCGCCGATCGCCGCACCGACGAGCCTCTCGCCGAGCACCTCGGGGCGGTAGGTGACCCCGTCCATGGTGTAGCCGTCCTCGGTCAGCACACCCTCGACGGGCCCGGCGGGCGCCGGCTGGTCGGGGAGGACCGTGCCCGGTACGACGGCCAGGGCGACCGCGGCCACAGCGGCGACGAGGCCGCCCCCTGCCGCCGCCGCACGACGACGCCGCACGGTCCGCACGCGCTCGTGCACCGCGCCGACCCGGTCGTGCGCCCCGAGGTCCACGACCTCCTCGCCGCGCTCGTGCAGCAGCGTCCTCAGCTCGTCGGTCCTCATCGCACTCCCCCTTCACTCGTGATCGCGTCGTCGTCGGCGCGGGTCCCCTGCCCGAGGGCGGGGTCGATGCGCAGCTTCGCGAAGGCCTTGCTGGTCTGGCTCTTCACGGTGCCGACCGAGCACTCGAGGATCCGCGCCGTCTCCGCCTCGGTGAGGTCCTCGAAGTACCGCAGCACCACGACCGCGCGCTGCCGCCGGGGCAGTCGGCCGAGTGCCTGCCAGAGGTCGTGGCTCTCCGAGGACCCGGCTGCGTGGTCGGCGGTCGCGGTCTCGGGCAGCTCGTCCGAGGGATGCTCGCCGTTCCACCTCCGCCGCCACCAGGAGGAGTAGGTGTTGACGACGACCTTGCGCACGTAGGCCTCGGGGTCGCCGTCGATGCGCGACCACGCGAACCACGCCTTGGTCAGCGCGGTCTGCAGCAGGTCCTCGGCCAGCCCGTGGTCACGCGTGAGCAGGTACGCCGTCCGCAGCAACCGCCCGGACCGGGCGGCGACGAACTCGTCGAACTCGGGGCGTGTGCCCATGTCTCTCCCCCGTCCGGACGCGGGACGATCCTGCGCCGTGACCGTGGCACCCTGCGTGCTCACTCGTCCTCCTGAGGCGACCGGCTCGTACCGGTCTCACAGGGTATGACCCGGTGGATGGCCCGGATGGTTGCCTGCCCTCCACGGGATCTGGACAAGTGGTCACGAACGCCGTGATTCTCGCCCGAAGACCTGCCACCTGTGACCACTTGTCCGCTGGCCCGCTGCCGCCAGGACGCCCCGGGTCGGGCGACGCCTTGCTACTTCTTCCGCGACAAGAAGGCGAGCATGGCGTTGCGGGCCTCCTCGGACCCGAACAGCCTCGCCGAGAGCTGCGAGAGCTCCTCGCCGTGCCGGTCGATCCGCTCGACGAGGGGCTGGCCGATGAGCTTCTTGGTCTCCCGGAGGCCCTGCGGGTTGCCCTTCGCCAGGGCGGTGCAGACCTGGCGCAGCTCGGTGTCGAGCTCGTCCTCGGGGACCGCCTTGGTCACCAAGCCCATCTCCGCGGCCGTCGTACCGTCGAAGACCTCGCCCGTCAGGAACGTCAGGGCAGCCGACCGGTCGGTCATCCGCGGAAGCACGCTGAGCGAGATCGCGGCGGGGGTGAGGCCGAGGCGCACCTCGGTGAAGGCGTACGTCGCATCCGTCGCGCTGATCGCGATGTCGGAGGCCGCGACGATCCCGATGCCGCCGGCGCGGACGTTGCCGTGCAGGCGCGTCACCACCGGCTTGGCCAGCGTGGCGATCCGGCGCTGGAGGTCCACGAGGACACCGGCCGCCTTCTCCATGCCCTCGTCGCTGGCCTCCGACAGGTCCGCCCCGGAGCAGAAGGTCCGCCCCTCCGCCCTGATGACGACGACCTTCACCTCGGCGTCGTCCTCGGCACGCGCCAGCCGCTCGAACAGCTCGCCCACGAGCTGGCGCGAGAGCGCGTTGCGGTTGTGCTGCGAGTCGAGGGTCAACGTCGCGACGCTGTCGGCGACGTCGTAGTGGACGAGCTCGTCGGTCATCGAGAGTGCTCCTGTCGTGGGACTTCCGGCCGTTGGGCTTCCGGTCGCGGGACGGTCAGTAGGACTTGGGCAGGCCCAGGGAGTGCATGCCCACGAAGTTCAGGATCATCTCGCGGGACACCGGCGCGATGCGACCTGCCCGGGCGGCGACCAGCAGGCCGGCGACGCCGTACTCCTGGGTGATGCCGTTGCCGCCGTGGGCCTGGACGGCACGGTCCGCGGCGTCGCAGGCCGCCTCCGCCGCGGCGTACTTCGCCATGTTCGCCGCCTCGCCGGCACCCATGTCGTCGCCGGCGTCGTAGAGCGCGGCAGCCTTCTGGGTCATCAGCCGGGCCAGCTCGATCTCGATCTTCGACTGGGCCAGGGGGTGCGCGAGACCCTGGTGGGACCCGATCGGGACCCCGAACACCTCACGCTCCTTGACGTAGGCGACCGCCTTGTCGAGGGCGTACCGCGCCAGGCCGGTCGAGAACGACGCCGCCATGATCCGCTCGGGGTTGAGGCCGGCGAAGAGCTGGACGAGGCCGGCGTCCTCGTCGCCGACCAGGGCGTCGGCCGGCAGCCGGACGTCGTCGATGAAGACCTGGAACTGCTGCTCGGGGCTGACGATCTCCATCGGGATCGGCTTGTACTCGAAGCCGGGTGCGTCCGTCGGCACCACGAACAGGCAGGGCTTGAGCTTGCCAGTCTTCGCGTCCTCGGTGCGCGCGACGACCAGCACGTTGGCGGCCTCGTCGACCCCGGAGATGTAGATCTTGCGGCCGTTGAGCACCCACCCGTCGCCGTCGCGGCGGCCGGTGGTGGTGATGTTGTGCGAGTTGGTCCCGGCGTCCGGCTCGGTGATCGCGAAGGCCATCGTCTGGGTGCCGTCGCAGATGCCGGGGAGCCACCGCCGCTTCTGCTCCTCGGTGCCGAAGCGCGAGATCACGGTGCCGCAGATCGCCGGCGAGACGACCATCATCAGCAGCGGGCAGCCCTCGGCGGCGAGCTCCTCGCAGACCGCGGCGATGTCCCCGATGCCTCCCCCGCCGCCGCCGTACTCCTCGGGGATGTTGATCCCGAGGTAGCCGTTCTTCCCGATCGCGAGCCAGAGGTCGGTGGTCTTGCCACCGGAGCGGGCCTGCGCGGTGAAGTACTCGCGGCCGTAGCCGCTCGCGAGCTTGGCGACCTCCTTGCGGAGGGTCTGCCGCTCCTCGGACTCGGTGAACGCGATCTCAGTCATTGCTGTCTCCTTCGGCTGTGTCGCCTGCGGCGCCTTCGGCGCTGTCGCCTGCTGGGGTCTCTTCCTGTACGACGGCCAGCACGGCGCCGGCTGCCACCTGCTCCCCGACCTTCACGGGGATCTCGCTGACCACCCCGTCGTGGGGCGCGGACACGGTGTGCTGCATCTTCATCGCCTCGAGCACGAGCACCGGCTGTCCCGCCGAGACCTCGTCGCCGACCGCGGCCGCGATCGACACCACGGACCCGGGCATCGGGGCGAGCAACGAGCCGGTGGCGACCTGGTCGGCCGGGTCGACGAACCGCGGCCTGCGCGTGAGGGTGGCGTGGCCGAGCGAGGACTCGACCTCGACCCTGGGTGATTCCAGGGCGCCCGTGACGGCGATGTCGAAGCCGCGGGTGACCCCGGCGACCTCGAGCACGACCCGGTCGGGGCCGGCGCTCCTCACGCGCACGTCGTCGCGGTCCGCGGAGCGGTAGCCGTCACGGCCGCCGAACCACCTGACCTCCACCTCGCTGTCGCCTGAGGAGAACGCGGTGACCTGTGGCTGGGACGGGACGTTGCGCCAGGCCACGGGGACCCGCTGCTGCACGGTCCGGCGGGCTTTGTCGCGCTCGGCCAGGGCGATCGCGGCGGCGAGCCCGCTCAGCTCGACGAGCCCGTCCCCGGCCGCCGGGGCCGCGAGGGCGTCAAGGTCGTGGCGGTCGAAGAAGTCCGTGCTCACGTCACCCTCGACCACCGCAGGATGGCGCAGGACGTTGACGAGCAGGTCGCGGTTGGTCCGCAGGCCGTGGATGCGGGTACGGGCCAGCGTGCCGGCGAGACGGCGCAGGGCCTCGTCGCGAGACGGCGCCCAGGCGACCACCTTGGCGAGCATCGCGTCGTAGTGCGTGCCGACCTCGGAGCCGGCCTCGAAGCCCGAGTCGAGGCGGATGCCGTAGGAGCCGGGGTTCTCGAACGTCGCCGAGACGTCCGGTACGTCGAACCGCGTGAGCCGCCCGCTCTGGGGCTGCCAGCCGGCCGCCGGGTCCTCGGCGTAGAGCCGGACCTCCACGGCATGGCCTCGCGGCTGCCGCCCGGTCGCCGCACCCGAGGCCACGGCCGCCACGGGCCGCCCCTCCGCGACGGCGATCTGCAGGGCGACCAGGTCGAGACCCGTGACGAGCTCGGTGACCGGGTGCTCCACCTGGAGGCGGGTGTTCATCTCCAGGAACCAGAAGCGGTCGCCGGAGAGCAGGAACTCGACCGTGCCCGCGCCGACGTAGTCGATCGCCTCGGCCGCCTTGCGCGCCGCCTCGTGCAGCGCGTTGCGGGTCTCGGGTGCGAGACCCGGAGCAGGGGTCTCCTCGACGACCTTCTGGTGGCGGCGCTGGATCGAGCAGTCGCGCTCACCCAGGACGAGCACGGTGCCGTGGGTGTCGCCGACGACCTGCACCTCGACGTGGCGGCCGTGCTCGACGTACGGCTCGCAGAAGACCGTGGGGTCGCCGAAGGCCGACGCCGCCTCGTTCGCCGCGAGCTCGACCTGGTGGGTGACCTCGTCGAGCGAGCGCACCACGCGCATGCCGCGGCCACCACCGCCGGCGGAGGCCTTCACGAGCAGGGGCAGGTCGTCCTGCGTCACCGAGGACGGCGAGATCTCGCCGAGCACCGGGACCCCGGCCTTCTCCATCAGCTTCTTGGCCTCGACCTTCGAGCCCATCGAGTCGATCGAGTCCGGTGTCGGTCCGACCCAGGTCAGCCCCGCGTCGAGGACCTGGCGTGCGAACGCCCCGCTCTCGGAGAGGAAGCCGTAGCCGGGATGGACAGCGTCCGCCCCGGCGTTGCGGGCGGCCTCGACGATCGAGGTCGCCACGCAGGTACGTCTCCGCCGGGGTGTTGCCCGGCAGGCGCACCGCGACGTCGGCCTCGCGGACGAACGGCAGGTCGGCGTCCGCGTCGGAGAAGACCGCGACGGTCTCGATGCCGAGCGTGCGACAGGTCCGGAAGACCCGGCGCGCGATCTCGCCGCGGTTCGCGACGAGCAGTCGTTGGATCGTCATGCCTGTCTCACATCCTGAAGACGCCGAAGCGGTCGGTGCCCTCGTAGGGGGCGTTGTCGATCACGGAGAGGGCGATGCCCAGCACGGTCCGGGTGTCGCGCGGGTCGATCACCCCGTCGTCGTACAACCTCCCGGACAGGAAGAACGGCAGGGACTCGGACTCCACCTGGTCCTCGACGTACTTGCGCAGGCCGGCGTCGGCCTCCTCGTCGTACACCTCGCCCTTCGCCTCGGCGGCGGCACGCGCCACGATCGAGAGCACGCCGGCGAGCTGCTGCGGCCCCATCACCGCGGACTTCGCCGAGGGCCACGTGAACAGGAAGCGCGGGTCGTACGCCCGGCCGCACATGCCGTAGTTCCCGGCGCCGTACGACGCGCCCATCATGATCGAGATGTGCGGCACGGTGGAGTTGCTGACCGCGTTGATCATCATCGCGCCGTGCTTGATGATGCCGCCCTGCTCGTACTCCTTGCCGACCATGTAGCCGGTCGTGTTGTGCAGGAACAGCAGCGGTACGTCGATCTGGTTGGCGAGCTGGATGAACTGCGCCGCCTTCTGGGACTCCTCGCTGAACAGCACGCCCTGGGCGTTGGCGAGGATCCCGACCGGGTGCCCGTGCACCTTCGCCCAGCCCGTGACGAGGGAGGGACCGTAGAGGGGCTTGAACTCGTCGAAGACGACCTTGTTGTGCTCGCTGACCCCGTCGCAGATCCGCTCGATCACCTCGCGGGGGTCGAACGGCTCCTTGAGGTCGGTGGGGATCAGGTCGAGCAGGTCGTCAGGGTCCCCCTCCGGCTCGGCGTACGCGGTGGAGGCCTCCTCAACGGCGGCTCCCGGGACCGACGGCTTGCCTACCATCCGGCCTCGCTGCGCTCGGCCTCCCGCCAGACCCGCCACGGCTGCGCCGCCGGCCCCGTCCGCCGCCGTCGTGGAGCCGGGAGCCGCGGACGTCGAGCCGCCCGGTCCCGGACGCGCCTTGCGCCAGTTCAGTCTCGCGACGATGCGGCGGCCGAGGCGGATCGCGTCGTACTCGTCGACGGCGAGGTAGTCCGCGAGGCCGGAGGTGCGCGCGTGCATCTCGGCGCCGCCGAGCGACTCGTCGTCGGACTCCTCGCCGGTCGCCATCTTCACCAGGGGCGGGCCGCCGAGGAAGACCTTCGCACCCTCCTTGACCATCACGACGTAGTCGCTCATGCCCGGGACGTACGCGCCGCCCGCGGTGGAGTTGCCGAAGACCAGCGCGATCGTCGGGGTCTTGGCGGCGCTGGCCTGGGTGATGCCGCGGAACAGGCCGCCGCCGGGGATGAAGATCTCCTTCTGGGACGGGAGGTCCGCACCCCCGGACTCGACGAGGTTGACCGTGGGAAGGCGGTTCTCGCGGGCGATCTGGGCGGCGCGGAAGACCTTCTTGACCGTCCAGGGGTTGCTCGCGCCGCCGCGGACGGTCGGGTCGTTGGCGATGATCATGCACTCGACGCCCTCGACCACGCCGATGCCGGTGACGACCGCGGCGCCCACCTTGTACTCCGACCCCCAGCCGGCGAGCGGGCTCAGCTCCAGGAAGGCCGAGCCCTCGTCGACGAGCAGCTCGATGCGCTCGCGGGCGAGCAGCTTGCCGCGCTTGCGGTGGCGCTCGACGTACTTCTCACCGCCGCCGCCGACCGCCTTGGCGTGCTCGGCCTCGAGCGCGGCGAGCTTCTCCAGCATGGCCTCGCGGCGGCTCTGCGGTTCTGCCGCGACCTCGGGGGTCACGGTGTCGGCGGTCATGGCGTGTACCCCAGCAGCCGGGCGGTCAGGTCGTTGAGCACTTCGGTGGCTCCTCCTCCGATTCCGAGGATCCGGGCGTCGCGGTAGGCCCGCTCCACCTCGATCCCGTGCATGTATCCGGTGCCCCCGTGGATCTGGACCGCCTGGTCGACCACGAAGCTGCACGCCTCCACGGCGAACGCCTTCGCCTGCAGCGCCTCGGCGAGCGGGTTCTCCCCCTCGACGAAGCGACGCGCGACCTCGCGGGTGTAGGTGCGGGCGACGTCGACCTTGCGGTGCATCTCGACGAGCCTGTGCTGCACGACCTGACGAGCGGCGAGCGGCTTGCCGAAGGTCTCGCGCTGCTTGGCGTACTCGACGGTGAGGTCGAGGGCGCGGGCGGCGATGCCGTAGCCGTGGACGGCGAGCGCGAGCCGCTCGGTGACGAACTGCTGCGCGATCAGCGCGAAGCCGCTGTTCTCCTCGCCGACGAGGTTGCTCGCGGGGACACGCACGTCGGTGAACGACAGCTCGGCGGTGTCGGAGCAGTGCCAGCCCATCTTCTCCAGCGACCGCGTCACCTCGAAGCCCGGTGCGCCCTTCTCGACGACGAGCAGGCTGACCCCGGCGTACCCGGGCCCGCCGGTGCGGACCGCGGTCGTGACGAAGTCCGCGCGTACGCCGGAGGTGATGAACGTCTTCGCGCCGTTGACGACATAGGTGTCGCCGTCGCGTACGGCGGTGGTGCGGATGTTCGCGACGTCCGACCCGCCACCCGGCTCCGTGACCGCGAGCGACCCGATCATCTCGCCGGCGAGCGTCGGGCGGACGAAGCGGTCGACGAGGTCGTCGCTGCCGGCCGCGACGATGTGGGGCAGGGCGATGCCGGAGGTGAACAGGGCAGCGAGGAGCCCCGAGCTCGCGCCGGCCTCGGCCATCGCCTCGGTCAGGGCGAGCGCGTCGAGGAACGTGCCGCCGCTGCCGCCCTTCTCCTCGGGCACACCGAGGCCGAGGAACCCCTGCTTCGCCGCGGCCCGGTGGAGCTCGCGCGGCACCTCGCCGGCGTCCTCCCACTCCTGCAGGTGGGGCAGGATCTCCTTGCGCACGAAGGCTCGCGCGCTCTCGCGCAGCGCCTCCTGCTCCGCGTTGAAGAAGCTCACAACAGGTCCTCCGTGATGCTCACATGGCGGGAGCGCAGCCACTCGCCGAGTGCCTTGGCCTGCGGGTCGAACCGGGTCGAGGCCGCGACGCCCTGGCCGAGCAGCCCCCGGATCACGACGTTGACCGCGCCGAGGTTCGGCAGCGGGTAGACGTCGACGGGGAGGTCCTCGGCCTCCGGGACCAGCTCGCGGATCCGCTCCGGCGTGACGAACTTCGTCAGCCAGGAGATCCGCTCCTCGGCGTACCTGCTCTGGTCGACCCAGAGGCCGATGTTCGCGTCGCCGCCCTTGTCGCCCGACCGCGCGTGCACGAAAGAGCCGAGCGGGAGCCGCCGCGTGACGGTCTCGGCCGGCGCCTGCTCCGCGAGCGTCTCTGCGACGGCGGTCCCGGCCGGGGTGGCGCCAGAGGCAGCGGCTGAGCGCGGCGCACCAGGGGCGATCACCTCCGAGGACCCGTCGGGGTGGACGACGGTGTGCTGGACCTCGGAGCGGTCGACGTACTCGGCGCGGTAGACGCCGAAGGGCGAGGCGGGTGCGGGCGGGGACGTCAGGGTGAAGCCGGGGTACGACGCGAGCCCGAGCTCGACCGCGGCGGCGGTGAACGCCTTGCCCACGACGTTCGGGTCGGCGTCCTTGACCGAGCAGCGCAGCCGGCAGCTCGCCCCCTCCTCGGTCGAGGCGTCCTCGCGGTCGGTGCGGGCCAGGCTCCACTCGACCGACGCGGGCGGGTGCTTCGCGAGGGCCTCTTCCAGCTGCGCGCGCACCCAGTCGGCCTTGGCGTCGATGTCCAGGCCGACGAGCACGAACTCCAGCGAGTTGCGGAAGCCACCGAGCTCGTTGACGCACACCTTCAACGTCTCGGGCGGCGCCTCACCCTGCACGCCCGAGACCCGCACCCGGTCGTCGCCCTCGTCCGTGAGCCGGATCGTGTCGAGACGGGCGGAGACGTCGGGGCCGAGGTAGGTCTGCTCGCCGATCTCGTAGACGAGCTGGGCGGTGACGGTGTCCCTGGTGACCACGCCGCCGGTGCCCGGGTGCTTGGTGATCACCGACGAACCGTCGGCGTGGACCTCAGCGATGGGGAAGCCGAGCGGCCTCGTGTCGGGCTTGAACGACCTGAAGCCGGAGAAGTTGCCGCCGGTGGCCTGGGCTCCGCACTCGATGACGTGGCCGGCAACCATCGCACCGGCGAGCTCGTCGTACTGGTCCGGGCGCCATCCGAAGTGCGACGCCGCGGGACCGATGACGACCGAGGCATCGGTGACCCGGCCGGTCACGACGATGTCGGCGCCGCGGTCGAGGGCTGCCGCGATGCCGAACGCTCCGAGGTAGGCGTTCGCGGTCAGGGCGTTCTCGATGCCGAGGTCGGCGACCCGGGGCATCAGGTCGTCGCCCTGCACGTAGGCGATCTGCGGGTCGAGGCCCTGCGCCTTGGCGACCTCGCGCAGCTTGTCGGCGAGGCCGGCGGGGTTGAGGCCGCCCGCGTTGGAGACGATCCTGACCCCGCGCTCGAGGGCGAGGCCCATGCACTCCTCGGCCTGCTTGACGAACGTGCGGGCGTACCCGAGCGTCGGGTCCTTCATCTTGTCGCGCCCGAGGATCAGCATGGTCAGCTCGGCGAGGTAGTCGCCGGTGAGCACGTCGAGCTCGCCGCCCTCCAGCATCTCCCGCATCGCGGAGAGCCGGTCGCCGTAGAAGCCGCTGCAGTTCCCGATGCGCAGCGGGCTCGTCGTGCTCACGCCTGCTCCCGTGCTGCCGGCGTCGTAGCTCCCGGCGTCGTGGCCCCGGGCTCGCGGCCACCACCCGGCGGGCCCGCGAACACCTGCGCGATGTCCAGCCAGCGGTCGGCGTCGGGCCCGGTCGCGACGAGGTCGAGGTCGTCGCGGTGACGGCGCTGGGTGACGAGGAGACAGAAGTCGTACGCCGGACCGCGGACCGACTGGGTGGCGTCCTCCGGCCCGAACGTCCACGTCTCGCCGCTCGGCGAGGTCAGCTCGACCCGGAGCTCCTCGGCCGGGGCGTCGAGCTGGTGCACGGAGAAGGCGAAGTTCCGGGTCCGCACCCCGAGGTGCACCAGGTGGCGGATCCGGTCGTTGGGCGTCGGTGTCACCCCGAGCCCCTCGGCGACGTCGAGCCCGTGTGCCCAGGTCTCCATGTAACGGGCGGTGGCCATCGAGGTCGCGCTCATCGGCGGCCCGAACCAGGGCAGCTTCGTACCCTCGGGAAGCGAGAGCAGGGTGTCCGCGAGGGTCGCCCGCGCCTTGCGCCACCGCGCGAGCAGCTCGGCCGGGTCGAGGGCGGCCAGGCGGGTCGCCTCGCAGTCGACGAAGCCCTCGGGGTCCTGGATCGCGTCGAGCACGACGGCGTCCCAGGCCTCCTTGTCGGTGGCCGCCTTGACCGCGACCTCGTCGGTCCAGGCGAGGTGGGCGATCTGGTGGGCGACGTCCCAGCCCTCGGCGGGGGTGGGAGTGCGCCAGCCGTCGGCGTCGAGCGGGGCGACCAGCTCGTCGAGGACGTCGCCCTCGATGGCCAGGTCGGAGACGACCTGGCACAGCACGTCGCGGCGTCCGGTCTGGTCGGTCACGAGGCCTCCTGCGCATCGGGGAGCGGGAAGATCTGGGCGTCGAGGGTGCGGGCCCACTGGTCGAGGATCCGCTTGCGACGCGCGGCGTCGTCGCTGATGGTGTTCGCCAGTCCGAGGCCGCGCACCAGGTCCAGGGTGGCCTGCACCAGCTCGCGGACGCCGGGCTGCTTCTCGTCGACCCCGAGCAGCTCGACGGTGCGGCGGTGGGTCTCGCGGCCGATCCGCTGCTCGAGGGGCGCGAGGCTGGCGAGGAGGTTCGCGTCGGTGCGCGCGGCGACCCACAGCTCGAGCGCGGCGGTGAACACCGGGCTGGTGAAGTGCTCGGCGAGCATCTCGAGCACCGCCCGGGTGCGGCGCCGGCCCGTCGGCAGGTTCGTCCCCGCCTCGGCGAGCTCCCGGCCGCGGACCTCGCTGAGGTGCTCGACGGCGGCGAGGACCAGGTCGTTCTTGGTCGGGAAGTGGTGCAGCTGCGCTCCCCGGGACACGCCGGCCCGCTTGGAGACCAGCGTGGTCGACGTACCGCTCCAGCCGCGCTCGACGAGGAGGTCGACGGTGGCCTCGAGCAGCCGCTGCCGCATGGCCCGGGTGCGCTCCTCCTGAGGCACGCGCACGGCCGGGGGTGAGGTCATGCGCGCCATCCTGCACCGGCACTAACAAACAGTCAAGACTGACTGTTTCTTTTTGTAGCGAGCTGTCCCGTCTGTCCGCGTCGCTCTGGGCAACGGGGGTGGGTTCGACGATGATGGGGTCATGTTCCGTGAGGCGGCAGAGGGCGACCTCTTGATGCTGGCCCAGCTCGAGCGCGACGCGAACCTCGCCGCGTTGAGTCACGTGTTCCCACCCGAGACGCACCCGTTCCCGTTCGACGACGTGCTCGCCCGGTGGCGGCTCGTCCTCGACGACCCGGCGGCCGTCGTCCTGGTCCGCGACGCCCCGGACGGCAGCGGGCTGGCCGCCTACGCGGCGTACGACGACGACACCCTGCGCCACGTCGCGGTGCACCCGAAGCACTGGGGTGAGGGACTCGCCACGGCGGCGATCGAGACCGCGATGTACGCGATGGACCTGCGCGGCACCACCGCGGCGTCGCTGTGGGTGCTCCAGGAGAACCACCGCGCGCGCCGGCTCTACTCCTACCTCGGCTGGCAGCCCACCGACGACGTACGGGAGGCGCCGTGGCCGCCGCATCCGCTCGAGGTCAGGTACACCCGCCTGCTGGTCCAGTCCGAGCGCTGAACGTCACGCGGGGATAACGATCCGAACCGGATCGAAACCGTGTGCAACCAGGCGTCCCCGCGGGGCGTCCTCCCAGCAGAGCCACCTCACACCCATCCGTTTCGGGGGAACACAGATGCAGATCCGTCCACGCACCCGCAGCCTCGTCGCCGCGCTCACTGCCGCCGTCGCCGCCCTCACGGTCGGAGCGTCGGCCCTTCCGGCCCAGGCGAACCCCGACCACGTCGACCCGGCCGCACTCGACCGCGGAGCGGCCCCGCGCGTCGCCCACCTCATCGGCGACACGATCCACGACGGGGACCGCGCCATCCGGGTCCGCCGCGCCTCGATGCACCTCGACCTGTGGACCACCGACAGCGGGTACGTCGTGACCGACCGGGTCCGGGGCCAGAGGAACGCCATGCGGGTCACCGCGGTCAGCAAGGCCGGCGAACGCAAGGTCATCGCACGCCCGCACTGGCTCGACAGCAGCGCGATGTCCCCGCAGGGCACCCGGATGGCCTTGGCCGACGCCAAGGGCGACCTCGCGACGCCCACGGTCGTCACGGTGCTCGACCCCGACACCGGCGAGGTCAAGGCCCGGCGCAGCTTCAAGCTGGCCCAGGTGGTCGCGGTCACGGGACGCCGCGTGCTGCTGACCAGGCCCGGCTACCGCCGCGACATCGAGACCTGGTGGTGGAACTACCGGCGCGACACGACTCGCAAGGTCTCGGACCAGTACGCCATCCGCGCCGACGTACGCCACAACCGGGTGGTGTTCGCGCCGGGGAGCACGACGCCCGCCCGCTGCCACCGGGTCGCACCGCTCTCGCGTCCGGGTCGGACCCTGTGGCGCAGCTGCGGGCTCACGCCGCACGTCTGGTCCCCCGACGGCGAGCGCGCCCTGTCCACGCACATCTACTTCGACGTCCCCGGCACCGACCGCTGGGTGACCGTGGACGCACGCACCGGCGAGAGGGGCAGCCGCGTCAACGGCCGGCTCGACTGGGACGTCGCCTGGGAGGGGAACGGGCACTTCCTCACCATGGCGCAGGGTGACGACGGCAACGCCGCGATCATCCGGTGCACCCCGTCAGGGTCGTGCGAGCGCGCCAGCCGGGTCTGGGACCTCGAGATCGACCCCGACGCCTACTACGTCGCTCCCCCGGTGCTGCTCGCGAGCAACAACTAGCCCGCGAGGCCCTCAGCCGCGGAGGTCACGCGCGGCGGCGACCAGGCTGTGGACGCCGCCGCGCACACCCTGCTTCACCTGCGCGGCGCGCGAGACCGGCCGCCCCTGCGCGCGGGCCCGCGACGCACGACGTTCCCGCTCGACCTCGGCGAAGTACTTGTGGAAGTCCACCTGGATCGTGTGCCTCTTGGACGCCACGTAGCGCTTGCGGACCTGCTCGTCGTACTCCCTGATCTGGGAGCTCATCTCGTCGTACGACGGGAGCTCCCCCTCGCCGCTGACGAGGTCGGCCACCCACTCGGCCTGGACCTCGGCCAACGGCATGATCGCGCCGAGCGGCTGGATCAGGCCGACGAAGAAGAGCCCGGGGTGCTCGGGGTCCACGACCCGGCGGTACAGGTCGATGTGGTTGTCCTCCGCGCGGACGACCTTGTCGTCGAAGAACGGGAAGGTCACCTTGTAGCCGGTGCAGTAGACGACGATGTCGACCTCCACCGCCGAGCCGTCCTCGAAGAAGACCTTCGACCCCTCGAAGCGGTCGATGTTCGGCCTCACGTTGATGTCGCCGTGGCCGAGGCGCGTGAGCAGGTCGTCGCTGACGGTCGGGTGCGCGTGGAGGACGGCGTGGTCGGGATCGGGCAGGCCGTAGTCGGTGACCTTGCCCTGCGCGAGCCGGAGCATCGCGGCCATCGAGACCTGCTGGACCTTCAGCGGCATCCGGGCGACGACCGAGTCGGTGAGGTGGTCGGTGGGTACCCCGAAGATGAACTTGGGTACGACGTGCGCGCCCCGGCGCATCGCGAGGTAGGTCTCGTCGGCCACCCGCGACGACTCGACCGCGATGTCGCAGGCGGAGTTGCCGATGCCGAGCACCAGCACGCGCTTGCCCTCGAAGATGTCGGGCGTCTTGTAGTAGTGGGCGTGGATCTGCTCGCCCGGGAAGGCCTCCGAGCCGGGGAACGACGGCTCGGGCCAGCGGGGGTCCCAGTGGTGCCCGTTGGCGACGATGACGTGCTCGTACTGGCGGACCTCCGGCTCGCTCGGCTCGCCGTGCTCGTTGCGGCTGCGCAGCGTGACGGCGTAGCGGTGCGGGCCGGCAGGCTCGACCTTGACGACCTCGGTGCGGAAGGCGATCTTGTCGCGGAACCCGAAGTGGTCCACGTAGGAGTCGAAGTACTCCGCGATCTGCCAGTGGCTCGGGTAGTCCGGCAGGTCCTCGGGCATCGGGAAGGTCCGGTACTCCATCAGCTGCCGCGAGGTGTTGATGTGCAGCGACTTGTAGGCCGACGACATCCCGTTGTCGTTCTGGTACCGCCAGTTGCCACCCACCTCGCTGCCGAGCTCGAAGCAGTCGAAGTCGATGCCACGTGCGTGGAGCACCTGTGCCGCCGCGATCCCCGACGAACCCGCGCCGATGATGCAAACCCGTGCACTCATGTGGAAGACCTTCCCGTGGAGGTGTAACAGGTTGCCATACGCGGTCAACGGGCGGTCTATGGTTCTCGCGTGCCGTTCCCCTCGCCGCCCTGGTCGTTGCAGGGCCACATGTGGCTGTCGCTCCTCCCCGTCCGCACCGGTACGCCGGAACGTCCCCCTGGTCTGTACGGCGCCGCCTTCGTCGACTACGTCGAGGGCAGCACGCTGACCTACCGCGAGCTGTTCCTGGCCCGGCTGGTCCGCGACGGCGCGGTCCCGAGGGTGCACGTCACCGACATGTGGGTCGACTCCGAGCCGTCGCGCGACGCCGGCCGGTCGCTGTGGGCGGTCCCGAAGGACCTCGCCGAGCTGCACGTGCTCTCGCGTGGCGTCGGCCCGGCCAGGCGGGTGTCGTGCGACGCGAACATCAACGGCTCCCCGATCGCGGCCGCCCGTTTCACCGCGCCACGCGTGCCCTCGCTGCGCACGCCGATGGCCTTCACCCT
This sequence comes from uncultured Actinomycetota bacterium, assembly GCA_963701425.1. GTDB lineage: Bacteria > Actinomycetota > Actinomycetes > Propionibacteriales > Nocardioidaceae > Nocardioides_C. Next base: position 197,449 of record CAVPAG010000014.1, read on the forward strand.
CAGCCAGGAGCGCGAGAACGGCTCGCAGGTGGTCACCCGGGTCGCCGGGACCTCGTGCAACCTCCCGGTCCACGGACGGTGGGCCTTCGGAGCCGACGGGCCCCTCGCGTGGCTCCACGGACGGCGACCCGTGGCCACGTTCGTCCTGTCGGACTTCCGGATGACCTTCGGCGGCTGACCCTTCGGTCGATCCCCCGCGCGCGCCGGTTGTCCCGGCCGAGCCCCGCGCCCGGCGTACCCCGCCCGGCGCGCCCGCCCTGACCCCTGCGGCACCGCGCCGGCTGGTCAAGGCTCAGTTGCAGCGTTCGGCACCATTTCGTCGCCTCGTGTGGTGCCGAACGTTGCAAGTCAGCCTGAGGTAGCCGCCTGGGACGGCTGTGGCGATCCGTGAAGTCCCCTGCCTCGGGCGCAACGAGCCCTGACCGCCGACGGTCACGCTTTCGCATGGACTAAAGCCCACAAGGCCTTCATTTGAAGCAAGTTGGCTGCATTAGCCGCTCCGCGAGGTGCAACTTGCTTCAAACGAGCACGGCCCCTGCGCGGACGCTCGACGTACGCACGGCCACGCACTCGGCCCCTGCCGAGTGCGTGCGAGCGTCGGACGCCGCGGCTCGGTCACTCGGCGCGATGCGAGCGCCTACTCGGCAGGCTGGTCCGCGGCGTCGGAGAGCTCGGTGTCGGCCGCGGCGCGGCGCGCGGACTCCCGGATCTCGAACACCTCGGTCGCGAACCCGCCCACGGCCCGGGCGATGTCGCGCACCGCGCCGGTCACGATCGTGGTCACCGCGCCGACCGCGGTCGCCGTCGCCTCGACCGTGTCCTGCAGGGCGTCCTTGCGGATCTCGGCCTTGCTGATCTGGTCTTTCGGGCTCATGGGTCCAGTCTCAGGCAGCGGCCTCGGCCGGTGCCACCGCCGACGCATCCTGAGACCTGCCGACGAACGGCAACCGGCCGAGCCCGGGCGGGGTCGGCAGCCGCCGCGAGACGCGGTCCGGAAGGGCGAGCCTCACGATCTTGCGGGCCACGCTGCCGAGCTGCCTGTGGAGCGGGCCGGTGTTGTAGTCGAGGCCGTAGCGCTCGCAGATCTCCTGGACCTCCGCGGCGATCTGCGGGTAGCGCCGTGCCGGGATGTCGGGGAAGAGGTGGTGCTCGATCTGGTGGGAGAGGTTCCCGCTCATGATGTGGAAGAGCTTGCTGCCGGTGATGTTGGCCGAACCGAGCAGCTGGCGGAAGTACCAGTGGCCCCGGCTCTCGTCCTCGGACTCCTCCTCGGTGAAGGTGGCGACGCCGGCCGGGAAGTGGCCGCAGAAGATGATGTTGAAGGCCCAGATGTTGCGGACGAAGTTGGCCGTCGCGTTCCCCACGAGGGTGGGGACGAACAGCGGGCCGGTCAGCGCCGGGAAGAGCAGGTAGTCCTTGACGGTCTGGTTGCGGATCTTGCGGATCATGCCCTTGTGGAGGTGCTTGGTGTCGGCCCAGGTGCGCTCACCCGCGACGATCCGCTCGAACTCCAGGTCGTGCATCATCACGCCCCACTCGAAGAACAGCATCAGCAGCGTCGCGTACACCGGGTTGCCGAGGTAGTACGGGCGCCACTTCTGGTCCTCGTCCATCCGCAGGATGCCGTAGCCGATGTCACGGTCCTTGCCGAGGATGTTCGTGTAGGTGTGGTGGATGTAGTTGTGGCTGTACTTCCACTGCTCGCTCGGGCAGACGTTGTCCCACTCGTACATCCGGGAGTTCAGGCTCGGGTCGCCCATCCAGTCGTACTGGCCGTGCATGACGTTGTGGCCGATCTCCATGTTGTCGAGGATCTTCGACACGCTCAGCGCGGCCACGGCGAGCGGCCAGGCCGGCGGCAGGTAGAACAGCGCGCGTCCCGCGACCTCCAGGCCCCGCTGGGCCTTGACGATGCCGCGGATGTAGTTCGCGTCCTCCTCGCCGAGCTCGCTGATGACGCGCTGGCGGATGGCGTCCATCTCGGCGCCGAACGCGTCGAGCTGGTCGGGGGTCAGGGTCTTGTGCTCGGACATGTTCTTGTCCTTTCGTCGTGGGAGGTCATACGAAGCGGTCGCTATGGCGACCGGGGTGTATGACGTTGCGGGTCAGAGGTCGACGACGCAGTCGCCGACGGGTTGGCTGACGCAGATCTGGATGTCCTCGTCGGGCAGGCTCGAGGTCGAGCCGGTGACGACGTTGCGGACGGTCCCCTCGCTCTTGCGCGAGGTGCAGGAGAAGCAGATGCCCATGCGGCATCCGTACTCCGGGGTGAGCCCGAGGGCCTCGGCCTGCTCGAGCAGGGTGGCTCCGGTGTTGGCGCCGCTGCGGCCGGCGCGCGCGAAGCTCACCGACCCTTCGGCGTTGTCGGGGTCGGGCTGGAGCGTCGAGGTCTTGAAGTACTCGACCTGCAACAGCTCGCTGTCGACGTACACCTCGCGGACGCTCTCGACGAGCCCCGCCGGTCCGCACGCGAACGTCGCGGTGGAGAGGTGGTCGGGTGCGACCCGCGCCAGCTCGGCGGGCGTGAAGCGCGAGCCCCCGTGACGCGTGTGTACGACGAGCAGGTCGATGTTCTCCCGCCGCGAGAGGAGCCTCAGCTCGTCGCGGAAGATCGTCGTCTCGGGTCCCTGGCTGTAGTGCAGGAACGTCACGTGGCCGGCGTACCCGGTGTCGACCAGGGTGCGCAGCATCGACATCAGCGGCGTGATGCCGGACCCGCCGGAGATCATCAGCAGCCGGTCGGGGAGCTCGTCGGGAAGTGTGAACACGCCCTCGGCCTGCGACAGGTGCAGCACCAGTCCGGGGCGGGCCTGCGTCGCGAGGTACTTCGACACGAGTCCGTCCTCGTGGGCGCGCACGGTGATCGTGAACGCCTCGTCGCCTGTGGCCTCCGACGAGCTGATGGAGAAGCAGCGGGTACGACGGGCGCCGTCGATCTCCACGCCGACCTGCACGAACTGTCCCGCGCGGAAGCCGCGCCAGGTGCTCGTGGGCTGCAGCGTGAGGGTGGTGACCGGCTCGGGTCCCTCGGTCTCGCGCTGGGTGTGGACCACCCGGGCCCGGACCTCCTCGACGGCCCACATCGGGTTGACCAGCTCGAGGTAGCGGTCGACGGGGTGAGGGGAGGCCAGGGCGGCGACGGCGCGGGAGCGGAGCAGGCGTGTGGTGAGCGCGCGTCCGGGGCCGGCTGGTCGGCTCGTCCGGGGCGCTCGGGAGGAGATGCTCAGGGAGAGGCTCATGCTCTCACCACCTTTCAGTGAACATCCGTACACTCAAATCCTGACGGACCGGACACCCGGGCGTCAACCGCCGGACGCCGTGACCTGCCCCACGACCCAGCAGGACGTCATACGAGGCGGCCGCTGTAGCCACCCGAAGGTATGACGTCCCGGGAGGGTGAGTTACCACGTGTTCACCGAAACCAGTGCGCGCCGTTAACATGGGGGTCGTGAGCAGCGCGGCGGAGACGAGGCAGGAGCGCAAGGAGCGCACCCGCCAGGCGATCCTCGACGCCGCCCTCGGCCTCGTCGCCGAGGAGGGTCTGGCCGCGCTCTCGCTGCGGCAGCTGACCCGGAACGTCGGCATCGTGCCCACGGCCTTCTACCGCCACTTCGCGTCGGTCGACGAGCTCGGTCTGGCTCTCGTGGACCGCTCGTTCGCGAGCCTGAGGCAGATGATCCGGGAGGCCCGTCGGGGCAACCCCGCGCTCAGCGGCGTCATCCGCAGCTCGGTCGCGATCCTCGTGCAGCACGTGCACTCGGACCGGAGCTACTTCCGGTTCATCGCCCGCGAGAGGTTCGGCGGCGTGCCCGTCGTACGCCAGGCGATCAGGCACGAGCTCGAGCTGTTCGAGCGGGAGCTCGCGACCGACCTCGCCCGGCTCCCCAACCTCGAGACCTGGACCGCCGAGGACCTGCGGGTGATGGCCAACCTGATCGTGAACGCGATGGTCTCCACCGCCGAGGACATCCTCGACGCACCCCCGGAGCGACCCGAGGTCGAGCGCGACATCGTCCGGACGGCCGAGAAGCAGCTGCGGCTGATCGTGGTCGGTGCCGCCAACTGGCGCTCCCAGGACTGAGCCCCACCGAGCCCCGACCGACCCGCCTGCCCGTCCGAGGCCGAGGGCGGACGCAGAAGTGGCCGGCCCCCGAAGGGACCGGCCACCGCTCTGCAGGAGGTGACGCGCTCAGCAGGCCGTCACATCACCACCTCGTCGTGGTCGTGCTCCGGGTGCAGCCCGCCACCCGAGTCGTCCATCGCCCCACCGGGCGCACCGTCGACCGACCGCCCGGGCGGGGTCACCGGCTTGCCGAAGCCGTCACCGGTGACGGTGCTGGTGTCGAACGCGTAGGTGATCACCGCGTGGGCCACGGCGTCGGACATCTCGTCGATCGCCGCGAGGTTGACGTTGCCCTCGAGCTTGTAGACCTCGGCGAGGTCCTCGTAGAGCGAGGCCTTCGCCGTGTCGCTGCCGAAGCGCTGCTCGAGAGCGTCGCAGGCCTGGTGGTAGCAGGGGTCGTAGGCGACCCCGGCGAGACCGCCGAACGCCTCGACCTGCTCCGCGGTCTTCACGCCCTCGGCCCCCGTGAACATTCCGCCCGAGGGGATGTCGACGCCCGCGGCGATGAACGGCCCGTAGTCGCTGCGGCCGGAGAACGGCGTCTCTGCCGAGACGAGTCCGACCGACTCGAAGTAGTCGTGGAACATGTCCTCGATCTGCGCCGAGCCCGCCGGCCCCTGGGCCGCACCCGGGCCGACCGGGAAGGCGGAGTTGTCGCCGTCGTAGACGAAGCGCGAGTAGTTCGGCGAGCCGATCATGTCGAAGTTGAGGTACAGCGCGATGCGGCCGAGCTCGGCCGAGTTGTTCGCCTTGAGGTCGTCGACGTAGTGGTGCGAGCCGACGAGGCCGGACTCCTCCGCGCCCCAGAGCGCGAACCGCACCTTGTTGGTGGGCTCGACCTTCGCCATCTGCTCGGCGATCTCGAGGATCGTCGCGGAGCCGCTGCCGTTGTCGTTGATGCCGGGTCCGGCGGAGACGGAGTCGAGGTGTGCCCCCGCCATCACGACGTTGTCGGGGTTGCCGAACTTCGACTCGGCGAGGATGTTGCTCGTGGTGGCCTCGCCGCGGAAGGTGCTGGTCTTCACCCGGAGCACGAGACCGTCGGTCGCCACGAGGCGCTGGCCCAGCTCCTGCGTCACCGAGACCACCGGCACGTCGCCGGTGAAGCCGGAGCCGAGTGTGCCGTTCAGCTCGCCGGCGGTGTTGTTGTAGATCACCACGGCGGCGGCGCCTGCCGTCTCCGCGTTGGCGGCCTTCGCGCCGAAGGCGCAGGTGCCCCGAGAGATCAGCGCGACGTTGCCCGCCGGGAAGCCGTTGAAGTCGGCGGCGTTGCAGCCGACGTTGGCCACGGCGGTGCTCGGCGCCGTGACGTCTCCGCTGCCGGAGTAGCTCATGATCCTGGTGGGAAGGTCGGCGGCCGGGTCGGGAGCGACCTGCTGAAGCAGCGTGCCCGGGTGCTCGATGAAGGTCTGGAACGTGAACTCCTGCTTCCGGACGTCGTAGCCCGCGGCGCGGAAGACCTCCATCGCGTAGTCCGCGGAGTCGTCGTAACCACTGCTGCCCGAGACACGAGTCGTCCCGTTGGCGTCGCCGATGTCCTGGAGGGCGCGCGCGTGCTCCATGATGCCCGCGGCGGTCACTGCCTCCCGCAGCTTCGCCGAGGTGTTGTTGTTCCGCTGCGTGGGACCGGCGTCGGCCGGAAGCGCCGCGACCATCACGAAGGCTGCTGTGCCCAGCACGCCGCCGGCGCGCAGCCAGCGGCGCGAGACGGATCGAGAAGTAGAACTCATGAGGCTCCCTCAGGGTGTGCGAAGCGGCTCGTGGCCGCCGCTCAGCGCCCCGGGTCGGACGCTGTGGGGCGTCACGCTAGGCAGCGAACGTCGCCCGGCACAACGGAGGTCCAGGCTGCACGATCGTGCATTGCAGAAACCTGCAGCCCGGAAAGCCGAGGGAGAGCCCTATGGCCCTGAAAAACAGGGGAACCGCGTTGCAACCTTGAGACATGACCGGACCTCGGCCCGGCCAGACCGCAGGCGTCGCGAGGATGTTCCGGACACGTCACGTCGTGGCCGGAGTGCTCGCGACGGTCCTGCTCACTGCCTGCGGCCCCGCCGTGTCGCCACCGCCCAGCGGCTCAGACGCGACGGGGCCGCCCGCGGTCACCGTCGGCCGCGCGGCCTGGGTGTCGGTCGCCGTGGCGACGCTGTGGCGCGGCCCGGACGCCCCGCGCGACGTCGACGCCCCGGCCCTCACCCGACCGGTCCGCATCGAGCAGTGGCTCTCCACGATGACCCTCTCGGAGCGCCGTGCGCTGAACGGCCGCGCCGACACCCAGGCGCTGCTCGGCGACCGCGTGCGCGTCGTGCGGCTCCGCCCCGGCTGGGCGAAGGTGGTCGTGCCTTCCCAGCCGAGCCAGCTCGACGCGCGTGGCTACCCCGGCTGGGTCCCCCGCCGCCAGCTCACCGCGACCCCGCCGACCCGGTCCCCACGCCGCGCCACGGTGCTCACCCGTACGACGTGGCTGCGGACCGACCAGGGCGACCCGCGCCGGCTGTTCCGGGTCAGCTACGGCACGCGCCTGCCCGTCGTCGGCGAGACCCCGCGGTTCGTCCGGGTCGCGAGTCCCACCGGCGCCGTACGACGGCTGGCACGGGACGACGTCGCTGTGCACGCGGCCGGCGACCCTGCGCTCGCGCCCACACGCAGGAGCCTGGTGCGCGCCGCGAAGGGGTTCGTGGGCCTGCCGTACCTGTGGGCGGGTCTCTCCGGGTTCGGCCTCGACTGCTCCGGGCTGACCTGGCTGACCCACCGGGTGCACGGCCTGCGCATCCCCCGCGACGCGCTCCCGCAGTCACAGAGCGGTACGCCGGTGAGAGACCTCCGCCGCGGGGACCTGATGTTCTACGCGACCGACGGCCGGGTGCACCACGTGTCGATGTACGTCGGTCGCGGCCGGATGGTGCACGCCCCCGGCACTGGGCAGAGCGTCGAGGTCATCGCGACGTCCACCCCGGCCTACCGGAGCGAGTACGCCGGAGCCCGCCGCTACCTGCGCTGAGGGGTCAGGCGGTCTGCCACAGTCCCATCAGGTTCCCTTCCGGGTCCTTGAAGTACGCCGACCAGCCCATGTCGCCGACGGCCTCACGACCTGAGACCTTCGTGCCGCCGAGCTTCTCGATCGTGGCCAGCGCGTCGTCGATGTCGTCGACGTCGACCACGACGACAGGACCGGTGTAGGGCCCCTCGCGCTTCATCATCCCGCCGTTGATGTAGCCGGGCTCGGTCGGACCCTGCTCGCCGACCGGGCCGGTGCCGACCATCGTGTACTCGTACTCACCTTCGCCCCATGACTGCAGGTCCCAGCCGAACGCCTTCCCGTAGAAGTCGCGGGCTCGGTCCCCGTCGTCGTACGGGATCTCGAAGTGCACGATCTTGCCGCTCATCACGACCTCCTGCCGTGGAACTGCGGAGGCGCCGGGTGCGTCTCGCCTTCCAGCATGCTTGCAGCGCATGCTGGTGCTGACCAGACCCTTTTCTGGGCAGGTCCGCACGGGAGGCGCCATGCCCGAGACATCGGCCGTCGATCAGCTCCTCGCCGCTGCCCGCGCCGGGATGGACCGGGTCGATCCGGCCGGCCTGGCCGCGGAGGTTGCCGCAGGCGCCCTCGTCGTCGACATCCGCCCCGCCGACCAGCGCGCCCGCGACGGGGAGCTGCCAGGCGCGGTCGTCATCGACCGGAACGTCCTCGAGTGGCGCCTGGACCCGACCTCCCCCCACCGCATCGCGGAGACCGCCCCGGACCGCCGGGTCGTGGTCGTGTGCAACCAGGGGTACAGCTCCAGCCTGGCCGCCCGGACGCTTCGCGACCTCGGGCTCACCCGGGCCACCGACCTCGTCGGCGGCTTCCAGGCCTGGAGACGCGCGGCGGCGGGCCGGGATCGGGTCAGCGGCGGACCGAGTAGTCGCTGAACTCGACGCAGTCGCGCTGCGCACCGCGGAACGACTCGTCCTGGGCGCGAACGACGCTCTCGAGCACCCGCCCCGGCCGGCCCAGGTGCTCCTCCGCCTTCCGCCGTCCGTAGACGTAGCGGCCCTCGAGGGTGAGGAAGCCGGCTCTGATGCCCTCGTGGAGCTCGAGCGCGAGCAGCTCGTCGAGCAGGGCCAGCGTCTCGTCGTACGCCTCCAGCTGTCCGGGGCCCACGCGTCCCTCCAGCGACGTGGCTGCCCGGAGCCGGGTGTGGCTGTCGGCGAGGTCCTGGCAGGCCTTGGTCGCGACCGGGTTGTGCAGCGCGTCGTCACGCACCTTGTCGGTGTACCTCATCGCGCTCATGCCGATCGTGAGCACGACGGCGACGAACAAGAGCTCGGCGAGCACCACCTTCGTGCGTCGCCACCATGGTCGTGCCCCTGCAGCCATCTCGTCCCCCGTCGTGTCCCCCGCGGACCTTCGCGCGAGGCTACGTGAAGAACGGCGGTCAGCCGAGGAACTTGCGCACCACGGGGAGCGGCGCGTGCCTGATCACCTGGCCGAGCGGAACCCACGGCCACGCGGGCACCTCGGCGTGCGCCTTCTCCTTCTCGATCGCCTCGACCATCGCGTGCACGCCCTTCTCGGTGCCGACCATGAAGGGAGCGTTCTTCACCCGCTCGTTCATCTCCGAGCGGATGTAGCCGGGGTAGACCGCCGAGACCTTGATCGGCTTGCCGAGCATCTCGATGCGCAGCCCCTCGGCCAGGGTGGCCACCCCTGCCTTGGTGGCGGCGTAGACGGTGCCGGCCTTCGGCATCCCGCGCACCGCGGACATGGAGGAGATCAGCACCAGGTGGCCGGCGTTCTGCTCCCGGAAGATCTCCATCGCCGCCTCGGACTGCGCGATCGCCGCGACGAAGTTCGTCATCGCGGTCTGCTTGTTGGCGTCGTAGCGGCCCGTGCCGAGCGGGGCGCCCTTGCCGACGCCGGCGTTGACGATGACCCGGTCGATGGTGCCGAAGTCGGCCTTGAAGGCGCGGAAGACCTCGAAGACCGCGTCGTCGTCGCCGACGTCGAGCGCCCGGACCTCGAAGCGCTGACCGGGGTGCTTGGCGTCGAGCTCCTTCTTGAGGGCGTCGAGCCGGTCGGTACGACGGGCGCACAGGGCCAGGTCGTGGCCGCGGTCGGCGAACTGCCGCGCCATCTCCTCACCGAGCCCCGAGCTCGCGCCCGTGATGAGGATGGTCTTCTTCGCCTCTGCTGGCATGGGGTTCCTTACCTGTAGGTGATGTAGCCGTCGCCGGCGGTCTCGAGATGGCTGTGCTCGTTGAAGGAGACCATGGTCATGCCGCGCCGGCCGACCACGACCTTGCTGACCGAGGAGTTCACGGTCACGGGGTTGAGCTGGACCCAGATGTCCGCGGTGCCGCCGAGCAGCGAGGTCGCGACCCACGAGATCGGCCCGCCGGAGGTGAACACCACCGCGGTCTGGTTCGGCTCGAGCCGCTCGGCGGTACGCCGGAGGGCGGCGTCGACCCGGCTGCCGAAGGCGGTGAACGACTCGTCGTAGTCCTCGTCGTAGTCGCCGCCGGTCCACCGGAGGGTGGCCTCCTCGAACCACTTCTGGAACTCGGCGCGCGACATCTCCTCCCCCTCGCCGTAAGCGGGCGGGTGCATGGAGAGCATCTGCACGTGGTCGAACTCGTTCCACCCGTCGTCCTCGACGGCCTCGGGCGTCCACCCGCCGCCGGTGCAGGCGAGCTCGGCGGTCTGACGGTGCCGCTTCATGGCACCGCGGACGACCAGGTCGGGCCGGATGCCGCGGGCGGACAGGGCCTCCCCGAGCACGTGGGACTGCTTCTCGCCGAGCGAGGAGAGCACGTCGTAGTCCTCTGCGCCCCACGACGCCTGGCCGTGCCGGACGAGCAGGATCTGGCTCATCGGATCCTCTCCTTGCAGCGCTGCTCGAGGTACTGGACCGCGGGTCCGAAGATCGCGAACGCCTCGTTCGTGGTCTGGCCGTGGACGTAGCGGTAGTAGATCTGCTGGGCGATCACCGCGACCCGGAAGAGGCCGAACACCTCGTAGAACGTCCACTGCTCGGGCGTGACCGAGAGGCCCGTCCGCTCCGCGTAGTAGTCGACCACCTCGGCGCGGGTGAGCATCCCGGGCAGGTGCGTGGGCTGGCGCCGGAACTGCGCGAAGACCTCGTCGTCGTCGGCCTGGACCCAGTAGGCCAGCGCGCCGCCGAGGTCCATCAGCGGGTCGCCGAGGGTGGCCATCTCCCAGTCGAGGACGCCGCGGACCTCGAGGTCGTCGTCGAGCACCACGTTGTCGAAGCGGTAGTCGTTGTGGATCACGCACGACCCGACGTCCTCGGGCTGGTGCTCGTCGAGCCAGGCCATGACCTGTTCGAAGTCCCCGACGTCGTCGGTCCGGGCCCGGCGGAACCGCTCGGACCAGCCGGCCACCTGACGTCCGACGTACCCCCGGCCCTTCCCGAGGTCGCCGAGGCCCGCCTTCCGGGCGTCGACCGAGTGCAGCTCGACCAGCCTGTCGAGCACACCGGTGCACAGCCGGCGCACCTGCTCCTCCGAGAGGTCCGTGCCGGGCGGGAGGTCGCGGCCGAGGATCGTGCCCTCGATGCGCTCCATGACGTAGAACTCCGAGCCGACCACGCTCTCGTCGTCGCAGAGGGCGACCATGCGGGGCACGTACGGGTACACCGGCCGGAGCCGGGACTGGATCGTGAACTCACGGCCCATGTCGTGGGCCCCGCGAGCCTTCTGACCGGCCGGCGGACGGCGCAGGATCAGGTCGCGCCGCGGCCACCGCAGCAGGTAGGTGAGGTTCGAGGCGCCACCGGAGAACTGGCGCACGTCCGGGTCGCCCTCCAGGTCGGCGGAGAGCCCGGGGTCGAGGTCCTGCTCGCGCAGCCACGCGGCCACCGCAGGCACGTCGAAGGCGTCCTCCTGACGCACCTCGCCCGCACCCGGCACAGGGGAGAGATCCATGCGGTGACGATAGCCGCGCGTCCAGACCACCCCTCACGGCTGCCCATCCCGCGAACGGAACCGGCCGTTATGCTCGCAGGAGTTCTGACCTCCATCTTCGGGAGACCTCCCCTCATGAAGCGCACCGTCCTGTCTGCCCTGCTCGCCTCGGTCCTGGTCCTCAGCGGCTGCGGCGCAAGCGAGGACGACGAGGCCAAGACCGCGATCTCCGACTACCTGATGAAGCAGCAGGCCGACGACCAGATGATCACGCTGGAGCAGGGCGAGGCGGACTGCATCTCGGAAGGCATGGTCGACGGCATCGGGGTCGACAAGCTCAAGGAGTACGGCTTCCTCAAGGAGGACGGCTCGGTCAACGAGAACGCCGAGACCCCCGAGATGTCGCAGGGTGACGCGGAGACCATGGTCGACTCGATGTTCGACTGCACCGACGTCATGGCGACCATGCAGGACGAGCTCGCGAAGTCCATGGGCGACCAGCCCGCCGAGGTGAAGGACTGCTTCGAGGATGCGCTCACCGAGGAGGCCGTGCGCGACATGCTCGTCGCGACCTTCGCGGGCAACCAGGACGAGGCCGGCAAGGCGCTCATGGGCCCGCTCATGGAGTGCGCGACGGCCGGCAGCGGACTCCCCCAGGAGTGACGCAGGAGTGACGCAGGAGTCGTGCAGGCGTGGCGGCTCGTCGCGTACGCCGGGCATGACCGGGTAGTACTGGGGACATGACCTCCACCGACGCCGTCGTCATCGGAAGCGGCCCCAACGGCCTGGTCGCGGCCAACCTCCTCGCCGACGCCGGCTGGGACGTGGTCGTCCTCGAGGCGCAGGGGGCGGTCGGGGGCGCGGTCCGCAGCGACAGCGACGTGCACGAGGGCTTCGTCCACGACACGTTCAGCTCGTTCTACCCGCTCGCCGCGGTCTCCCCGACGATCAGGTCGCTCGACCTCGAGAGCTACGGCCTCGAGTGGTCGCACGCTCCGGCGGTCGCGGGTACGCCTTTCCTCGACGGCCGCTGGGCGGTGCTGCACCGGACGCCCGAGCAGACCGCCGCGGCGCTCGACGAGCTCACCCCCGGCGACGGCCAGGCCTGGCTCGACCTGTGCGAGGGCTGGCAGAAGATCGGCGACCAGGTCATCGGCGCGCTGCTCTCCCCGTTCCCCCCGGTGCGCAACGGGCTGGGCGCGCTGACGAAGCTGCCGGGCGCCGGTGGCCTGTCGTTCGTCCAGATGGCCCTCTCGCCCGCCCGCACCCTCGCCGACCGCCACTTCCGCGGCATCGAGGCGAAGATGCTGATCGCCGGCAACGCCGCCCACAGCGACGTGCCCATGGACGCCCCCGGCTCGGGGCTGATGGGGTGGCTGCTCGCGATGGTCGGCCAGCACCTCGGCTACCCGGTCCCGACCGGTGGTGCCGGCATGCTGTCGAGCGCGATGGGCAGGCGTTTCGAGTCCCTCGGCGGCACCGTGCGGACCCGCACCCGCGCGACCGGGATCGTCGTCCGGGGCGGCCGTGCGGTCGGCGTCCGCACCGAGCACGGCGACACCATCACGGCCCGGCGGGCGGTGGTGGCGGACGTCTCGGCCCCCGCTCTCTACGGCGGCCTGGTGTCGTGGGACGACCTCCCCGCCCGCTGGCGTCGAAAGATGGAGCACTTCGAGTGGGACCCCGGGACGGTCAAGGTCGACTGGGCGCTCGACGGCCCGATCCCCTGGGAGGCGGCGCCGAAGGAGGCTCCCGGCACCGTGCACATCGCCGAGAGCATCGACGAGCTCGCGACCGCCGGCGCCCACATCTCGTCGCACACCGTGCCCGACAGGCCGTTCCTGCTGATGGGGCAGATGGCGGCCGCCGACCCGACCCGCGCCCCCGCCGGCCAGGAGTCCGCCTGGGCCTACACACACGTCCCCCAGGAGGTCCGCCGCGACGCCGGGCCGGACGGCATCACCGGCACCTGGGACCGCGGCGAGGCGGAGCGGTTCGCCGACCGGATGCAGGCGATGGTCGAGCAGTACGCCCCCGGCTTCGCCGACCGGGTCGTGGCCCGCCGCGTGCTCGGGCCGCGCGAGCTCGAGGGGCGCGACGAGAACCTCGTCAACGGCGCCCTCAACGGCGGCACCTCCGGCCTCCACCAGCAGCTCGTCTTCCGCCCGGTGCCCGGCCTCGGCCGCGCAGAGACGCCGGTCAAGGGCCTCTACCTCGGATCCGCCTCCGCCCACCCGGGTGGCGGGGTGCACGGCGCGTGCGGCTCCAACGCGGCTCGCGCTGCGCTCGCCCACCATCGGGTACGCCGGGCGTGGCCGCTGTCGACGGGGGAGCTCCACCGCGTGACCGTCCCCTCCGGCCAACCCGGCCGCTCCGGCCACTCCCCCGTGGTCTTCCTCCACATCGGGGCGATGAAGACCGGCACGACCTACCTCCAGCAGGTGCTGATCCAGAACAAGGAGGCCTTGGCCGACCACGGCTACCTGTTCCCGGGAGCCACCTGGGCCGACCAGGTCCGGGCCGCGCACGACGTCGTGGGCCACCACCGGGAGCGAGGCGTGCGCGCCCGGGCCGCGGGCTCGTGGCGGGCCGCCGCGGACGAGATGCTCGCCTACACCGGTCACGCCTCGGTGTTCTCGGTCGAGTTCCTCAGCTTCGCCGGGGCCACGGTGGCGCGGCGCGTCGCGGACGACCTCGCGGCCGCGGAGGTCCACGTGGTGCTGACCGTGCGTGACACGTGCGAGGTCCTGCCCGGCCTGTGGCAGACCCACTGCGCGAACGGGGGGACGGCCTCGTGGCCGGCGTTCGCCCGGAGCGTCCGGCTCGGCGCCGCGAAGGGTCCGGCTGCTCCGCTGCTCGGTCAGGGCGCCCGGCTGTTCCGTCGTGCCCTGGACGTGCCGCGGATGCTCGACAGCTGGGCGCGCGTCGTACCTCCTGAGCGGCTGCACCTCGTGACGGTCCCGCCGTCCGGTTCGCCGCGCGAGCTGCTCTGGGAGCGCTTCGCGAGCGTGCTGGGCCTCGACCCGGCCCTCGCGACCAACCCGGCCAAGGGACACAACCCGTCCCTCGGGTACGCCTCGGCCGACCTGATGCGCCGCCTGAACGCCGAGCTTGGCCGCCTGCCTCGCGAGCGGTACAACCCGACGCTCAAGCACTACCTCGCCGAGGAGGTCCTCGCGGAGCGCGCAGGGCACGAGGCCAGGGCGCTGCTGGACGAGCGGACCCACGCGTTCGCACTGCGCTGGAACCGCCGCACCCGGGCCGCCCTCGAGGCATCGGGGGGCCACGTGCTCGGCGACCTGGCCGACCTCCCGACGACGTCGTCTGCCGACCGCCTTCCGGCCTCGATCGCGCCACCGGACCGGGCCGAGCTGCTCGACGCCGCGACCACCGCGCTCGAAGGTCTGGATCGGCTGGTCAGGCGGCGCACCCGCCGGGTCCGCGCCCTCGGCGGGACGGCGCATCGACTGCGGGGCAGGACGGCCCGGCTCGGCGTGACGCGGCACGGGCCGCCTGGTCCGCCGCGCCGGACCCGGTCGAGGCCGCCGTCCGGGACCTCGCCGAGGTCTGCCGGACCGCGCTCGCGCTGCACGACCAGCTGACCGAGCTCCGCCGCTAGACAGGCCGGCGGGTCTGGCGGGTCGCGAGGCGACGGTGCCATGGTGTGCATGAGCCGCGAGCCCTGGGGGTAGCACCGGACATGAGCCGAACGACGAGAGTCATGAGCTGTACGCCCGAGGACGTGTTCGCCGTGCTCGAGGACGGCTGGAGCTACGGCATGTGGGTCGTGGGGGCGGCCCGGATCCGTGACGTCGACGCCGACTGGCCGGCCGAGGGCTCCCGGATCCACCACTCGGTCGGGGCCTGGCCGGTGCTGCTCAGCGACAACACCGAGGTCGAGCGCGTCGACGCACCGAACCTCCTGCAGCTCAAGGTCAAGGCCTGGCCGACCGGCGAGGGGCGGGTCGTCCTCACCTGCACCCCCACCACCGACGGCCAGACCGAGGTGGTGATGGAGGAGCGGGCGGTCTCCGGCCCGGCGAAGCTGATCCCCACCCCGGCCCAGGACTTCATGCTCCACCACCGCAACATCGAGGCTCTGCGCCGCCTGGCCTACCTCGCCGAGCACCGCGCCCGGTCGAGCGGCTGACGTGGCGGTCGTCGGCTTCCACTGCTCACACGAGCAGATCCACCCGCGTCAGCTGCTCGAGGACGTCCAGCGCGCCGAGCAGGCCGGCTTCGACGCGGCCATGTCCTCGGACCACTTCTCGCCCTGGAGCCGTCGCCAGGGCAACTCCGGGTTCGCGTGGTCGTGGCTCGGGGCGGCGCTGGCGACGACGACCCTGCCGTTCGGCGTGGTCAACGCCCCGGGACAGCGCTACCACCCGGCGATCGTCGCCCAGGCCATCGGCACCCTCGGCGCGATGTTCCCCGGACGGTTCTGGGTGGCCCTCGGCTCGGGCGAGGCCTCCAACGAGCACATCACCGGCGACCGCTGGCCGCCCAAGGAGGTGCGCGACGCCCGCCTGCGCGAGTGCGTCGACGTCATCCGCCGCCTGCTCGCCGGCGAGGAGGTCACCCACGACGGGCTCGTCACGGTCGACCGCGCGCGCTGTGGAGCCTGCCCGACCCGGCCGCCGCACCTCGTCGGGCCGCCGTCAGCGTGAAGACCGCGGGCAGGGTCGCCGACTGGGCCGACGGGCTGATCACGGTCAACCAGCCGCTCGACAAGCTCCGCCAGATGATCGACGCCTACCGGGGAGCGGGTGGCCGCGGACCGCTGCGGCTCCAGGTCCACCTGTCCTGGGCGCCGGACGAAGGAGCGCGCCGAGGCGATCGCCCACGACCAGTGGCGCACCAACGTCTTCCCGCCGCCGGCCTGCTGGGACCTCGAGCTCCGCGGAGCTCTTCGACGTCGCGGCCGAGCACGTGCCGCCGGACAAGGTGCGGGAGGTGGTCCTGGTCTCCGCGGACCTCGGCCAGCACGCGGCCTGGCTGGCGGAGTACGCTCGACCTCGGCTTCGACGAGCTCTACCTCCACCACGTCGGCCAGGAGCAGCAGGCGTTCATCGAGGCGTTCGGCGAGCGCGTGCTGCCTCAGCTGCGCGCCCGCTAGGAAGGACAGACCCGTGAGGATCAGCGAGACCAGCGACCTGTGGTGGAAGACCGCGGTCGTCTACTGCCTCGACGTCGAGACGTTCCTGGACTGGAACGGCGACGGCATCGGCGACTTCGACGGGCTGACCGAGCGCGTCGACTACCTCGCCGAGCTCGGCGTCACCTGCCTGTGGCTGATGCCGTTCTACCCGACGGCCGACCGCGACGACGGCTACGACATCACCGACTTCTACGGCGTCGACCCGCGGCTCGGCACCCTCGGCGACTTCGTGGAGCTGGTGCGCACGGCCAAGGACCGCGGCATGCGCGTCATCGTCGACCTCGTCGTGAACCACACCTCCGACCAGCACCCGTGGTTCCAGGCCGCGCGGTCGAGCCCGACCTCGCCGTACCGCGACTACTACGTGTGGCGCGCCGACCCGCCCGAGAAGGGCGCGCACGAGGTGGTCTTCCCCGACCAGGAGGACGAGCATCTGGGAGTACGACGAGCGCACGGGCAGTACTACCTCCACCGCTTCTACAAGCACCAGCCCGACCTGAACGTCGCCAACCCCAAGGTGCGCGACGAGATCGCGAAGATCGATGGGCTTCTGGCTCGAGCTCGGGCTCTCGGGCTTCCGCGTCGACGCCGTCCCGTTCCTCCTCGAGCCTCACCGGGGTCGCCGAGGACGAGGCGGAGGAGTTCGCGGACCCGCACGAGTACCTCGCCGCGCTCCGGGCCTTCCTCGGCCGACGTACCGGCGACGCCATCCTGCTCGGCGAGGTGAACCTGCCCTACGCCGAGCAGCAGAAGTTCTTCGGCGGCCGGACGGCGACGAGCTGACGATGATGTTCGACTTCATCGCGATGCAGACCATGTACCTCTCGCTCGCCCGCGAGGACGCCCGCCCGCTCGCGAGGGCGCTCAAGCGCAGGCCGCGGATCGCCCCCGACTCGCAGTGGGCTCGTTCGTCCGCAACCACGACGAGCTGACCCTCGACAAGCTCAGCGAGACGGAGCGGCAGGAGGTCTTCGCCGCGTTCGGACCGGAGCCCGAGATGCAGCTCTACGGCCGCGGCCTCCGGCGGCGGCTGCCGCCCATGCTCGACGGCGACCCGCGCCGGGTCCGGATGGCCTACAGCCTGATGTTCTCCCTCCCCGGCACGCCGGTGCTCTTCTACGGCGAGGAGATCGGGATGGGCGAGAACCTCGCCATCGACGGTCGGCTCGCGGTGCGGACGCCGATGCAGTGGTCGAGCGGTCGCAACGGCGGCTTCTCGACCGCACCGCCCTCCCGCCTGCGCCGGCCGGTGGTGGAAGGGGCTTTCGCTCCCGAGCACGTCAACGTGGCCGACCAGCGCGCCGACCCGGACTCTCTGCTCAACTTCGTCGCGCTGCTGGTCCGGAGGTACCGCGAGTCCCCCGAGCTCGGCTGGGCCGACCTCACCGTCCTCGACCAGCCCCACCACCACGTGCTCGCCCACGAGTGCCGGTGGGAGGACCGGCGCCTCGTCGCCGTGCACAACCTGTCGCCGGAGCGCTCGACCGTGCCGCTGCGGCTCGAGGACTGCGAGCCGGAGTGCTCCCTCGTCGACCTGCTCCAGGAGGGCTCGACCGAGCTCGACGAGCACGGGCGGGTCGAGCTGGCGCTGGAGGGCTACGGCTACCGCTGGCTGCGGCTCATGCCGAAGGAGAGCCGCCGGCTCGCGTGATCTGCCGCCGCGCGCCCCGACCGACCCGGGTGCCGCCGAGGTCGGCCCGCTGCCCCGCGAGGTAGCCCGACCGGCCGCCGCTGCCCGAGAGCGTCCGGGCCTGCGCCTTGCGCAGGTAGGGGTACTCGCTCTCCACCGCGTTGCGCACGGCCACGGACCGGTCGGCGAGGACGAGCGAGACCGACCGGCCGCCCGTCGAGGAGCCGTCGCCGTGGGTGCTCTGGGCGGCCTGCGCCGCGCGCTCCTCGGACTCCCGGAGCCGACGTACCACGGCGGTCGTGAAGCCCGCGAGCCACGAGCGCCGGTAGGCCGCGACGTGCTCCCCCGGAGGCACGAACGTGCGCTGCAACGACGAGGTGGCCTGGAGCAGGAGGCTGGTGTAGAGCACCTCCGCACGACCGAGGTCGGACTCGTACCCGAACAGGTGCATCGACAGCTGCTTGGCGCCGTCGTCGTACCTGGTCCGCTGCACCGCCCGGCAGCGCAGCGAGATCGCGACGCCGCTGAGCAGGTTCGCCTTGTCGAGGGCGTAGGGCGCGTCGAGCACCACGACCCGGTCGCCGACGATGTCGGAACCGGGACTTGCCGCCGCGAGCAGCGCCCGGTCGATGCCGTAGGCCGCGATGAGCTCGGCCGCCTTGGCGGTGTAGGTCTCCGCCTCCTCCGGAGTCGCAGCAGGGTCCTCGGCCTTCGCCAGGATCTTGCGGACCTTGGCGAGCAGCGCGTCATCGGAGTTCATGGGTCTTCCCTTCGGGTCGGGTCGTCGTCGTACGCGACCCTGGCAGCGTCCACGGACAGACCGCGGCCCGAGAACGTGCTTGTCCACAGACCGCCGGCAGCGCGTCCCGGTCAGCCCGCGACCGCTGTGACGACCCGCGAGCGGACCTCGTGCCGGTCCCAGGCGTCCGCGGTCCGCATCAGCCGGAGCAGCGAGAAGAGCAGGAAGGGTACGGCGACGAGCACCGACCACTGCCACGACTCGGCACGCGAGGTGCCGACGAACAGCATGCCGGTGAAGGTCGTGACCAGCGCGAGCCGGGTGGAGTAGCCGACCATCGTCAGCGGTGGCGCCGGCGTGGCCCGGGCACTGCGCATGTCCACTGCGTAGGGCCGGCGCAACGACCAGCGCATGGAGCCGGCGACCACCTGGAGCGTGACCACGACCGAGGAGCAGAGCACGGCCACGACCTGGGCGGTGGTCGGCACTCCTGCGCGCAGCGACCCGAGGAGGAGGGCCAGCGCAGTGGCCGCCCACAGCACCTCGAGGAGCACGACGACGCGGACCCCGAAGGCGAGGCGCGGCCGGACCGGGAGGCTCTCGCGCCACAGGGTCCCCCGCCCGTCGAGGCACCAGGCGTTCACGCCGAAGAGCAACGCGCCGCCCGAGGCCACGAGGCCCGGGAGGATGTTGAGCATGTACCACTCCAGCGCGCTGGCCACCGCGACCAGGCCCGGCAGGAGCGCCAGGACCACGAAGCCGCGGCGCAACGGCACCGCCCGCCAGACGCCGGCCCGGTCCAGCCGCAGCATGGCCACGACGTCGGAGACCGGGTTGGCGCGCGGGGAGTGCACCGAGGACTCCACGCGCAGCTCGTCGCGGACCGGCGTCCGCGCGAGGTCGTGGGCGAGGAACGCGCCGACGACCACCGTGAGGACCATGGTGACCAGGAGGAAGAGCAGGCGGCCGGTCCACGGCAGCCACTCGCCCTCGGAGCCGTAGAGCGCTGCGAAGAGCACCTGGATGGTCGGCGAGCGGTCGAGCAGCGTCGATCACCCTCTCGGTGACGATCAGCCACGCCGCGAAGGCGACCAGCACACCGGCGAGCACCCGCACCGCCCAGATGCCGTGGCTGCGCCGGCGGACCATCTCGACGGCCCACGCCACGGCCTGCGCGAACGTGGTGGCGAGCACCAGCCAGACCAGGACGGGGAGCTGTACGGCGAGCAGGTTGCCCGGTCCGAAGACGAACGCGGTGACCGCGAGGACGGTCCAGCTCTGCAGCAGCCACGCGATGTTCAGCGGCGCCATGATCAGGGCGCCGAGGTGGTCGGTGGTCGGGCTGACCGGGAAGGCGACGCCCTGCTCCCGCGCCAGCAGCTCGCGCCCGCCGCCCGAGGACACCGCCGAGACGATCGAGATGACCAGGACCGCGACGTAGGCGGTCGGCAGCAGCAGGATCGCCTCCTCGGCGGTGAACTGCGGCAGTCCGCCGGGGGTCCCCGCAGCGCCCGGCAGGTGGGCCGGGAACCAGGCGAAGAAGACGGTGAGTACGACGATCAGGGCGAGTGCCGAGGCGGCCACGACCCGGCTGCGTCCCCGGACCGCGGAGGCCCGGAACGCGATGAGCGGCCGGACGTCGGCCGTCGCCCGGACCAGGTTCCTCCAGCGCCTGCGCCAGCAGCCCGCCGGCTCAGTCGAGGAGAGCGCGGTAGACACCGGCACCCTCCTCGCCGCTCATCTCGTGAGCGGCGACCTCGGCGACGGCCGACCCGCCGCGCAGGACCACGGCGTGCTCACAGGCCTGGACCGCGAGCTCCCGCAGGTGCGTGGACACCAGGACCGCCGCGCCGCGGGCCCGGGCGTCCGCGATGACGTCCATCGTGGCCTCGACGCCGAGCGGGTCCACCCCGTCGAAGGGCTCGTCGAGCAGCAGTACCTGGGGCTCGTGGAAGGCCGCGAGGACGACCGACATCCGGCGGCCCATGCCGTGGCTGAACCCGGCGGTGACCCGGTGGGCGGCGGCGCCGAGCTCGAACCGCTCGAGCAGGTCCCGGGCCCGCTCCTCCCACCCCGCCGGCATCCGGCGCAGCCGCGCGGCGAGCTGGAGGTGCTCCCAGGGCGTCGCCCGCGGCACGAGCCCGCCGACGTCGGGGCAGTAGCCGACCACACGCTTGACCGCGAGCGTCTCGCTGCGGATGTCGTGGCCGGCGACCTCGACGACGCCGTCCGACGGGGGCACCACACCGGCGAGCACCCGCATGGTCGTGGACTTGCCCGCGCCGTTGCGGCCGAGGAGCGCGGTCGCCTCGCCGGCGGCGACGCGAAGGTCGATCCCGCGCACGGCGTCGACGAGGCCGAAGCGCACCCAGAGGGCGGAAACGTCGACGAGGAGGGTGCTCACCCGGCCGATTCTCCCAACTCCCCGCAGGCAGGCGTGCGCGATCGCCGGAAATTCACTGTCCCGGGGTGACCCGGATCGCGAGGACCGCCATGTCGTCGGCCTGCGGATCCGGCGCGAAGTCGCCCACGAGGCGGCGGATCCGCTCCGCGACGGCCTGGGCCGGCAGGTTCCCCGCCTGGGCCAGGTCGGCCCGGAGCCCCTCCTCCTCGAGCATCCGGTGGCCCTCGCGTCGTTCGAGCACGCCGTCGGTGACCGCGACCAGGAGGTCGCCGCGGTCGAGGACGTACTCGTCGGCGACGAAGGCGACGTGGTCCACGACGCCGAGCAGCGACTGAGGTCGGCCGATCTGCTCGATCTGCCCGCCCCGGCGTACGACGAAGGGGAGCGGGTGACCCGCGCTCACCAGGCTCAGCCGCAGCCGACCGCCGCTCTCGGGCTCCAGCGTGCCGCAGACGAGCGTCAGGAACCGGGCGCGCTCCCCCTCGTCGAGGATCGCGCTGTTGAGCCGCTCGAGCGTCGTCGTGACCGGGAAGCCCGCGAGGGCCAGGGCCCGGATCGTGTGGCGCGCCAGTCCCGTGACCGCGGCCGCCTCGGCTCCCGTGCCGCACACGTCACCCACGGCGAACCACCAGCGGCCGCCGATGACAGGGAAGAGGTCGTAGAAGTCGCCCCCGGCGAGGCTCCGCTCCCCTGCGGCCTCGTAGACCACGCCGATGTCGAAGTACGGCGCGGTGGGGATCGAGGCCGGCAGGAGGCTGCGCTGCAGCGCCTCTCCCACGGCCTGGAGCTCGCCGTGGGCACGTGCGTTGTCGATCGCGAGCGCGGCGCGGCGGGCCACCGACTCCGCCACCACCAGGGCTTCGCCGTAGATGGGCTCCCCGACCGGACGCCCCAGGGTCAGCAGGCCGATCCGGCGGCTGCGCGCCATCAGAGGTACGTCGAGCACCTCTCCCTTGAGCTGCTCCTCGCCGGCGGCGTCACCTGGGCCGGCGTCACCTGGGGCGTCACCCGGGGCGTGAACCGGGTCCTCGAGCAGCCTCCGCAACGTCGGCACGAGGCGCTCGTCGCGGTGCCACACCTGCTGGAGCACGGGCTTCCCACGTGAGTCGTCGAGGTAGATCGCGCACCAGGAGGCCAGCCTCGGCACCACCACCTGGCCGGTGATCGCCATGGTCATGTCCTGGTCCAGCGAGCCCGCCAGGAGGTCGCCCGCCTCCGCGAGGAAGCTCAGCCAGCCACGACGTTCCCGCTCCGACGCACGGAGGCGGACGCGGTCCACGGCAGCCGCGACGGAGCTGCCGATCCGCTGGAGCAGGACGGCTTGCTCGTCGTCGAAGCCGTCGGGGAGCTCCGAGGTCACGCCGAGGGCCCCGATCACCCGGCCCTCCGCCACCACCGGCACCACGAGGAGGGAGCGCACCTCCTCGCCGACGAGCCAGCGCACGGGCTCGTCGCCGAGGCCGGTCAGCACCACCGGGAGGTGCGGGTTGCGGGGTTCGGGGGTGCCGGGGGTCCCTGGCTCCAGGTGCGTGCCTCGGATCGTGCTGTCGAGCCCGCTCACCGTCGAGACCTCGTAGTCCGCGTCGAGGTCGCGGACGTGCAGGAGGTAGGCCGCGGAGGCCGAGAGCCGGTCCCGCGTCCGCTCGACGATCAGCTCCAGGTAGGCCTGGAACCCGAGTCTGTTGAGCGCGTCCTCACGAAGCCCGAGGGGGTCCCGGTCGGTCACGGGCCTGGCGCGGGGGGACGACCACTCCAGCAGCGAGCGGTGCGCGGTGGGGACCATCAGCAGGATCGACCCGTCGTCCGGGGGGCCCATGGCCCGCGACACGAAGACCTGCGCGGCCGCCCCCTGCTTCCGGCGTACCGCCAGCACGCCCTGCCAGCGCTGGTCGGCCCAGGAGGGAACGCCGGGACGGGTGCTCGTCATCGCACCGTGGTCGGCGGGCTCGACCAGCTCGACCCAGGGACGGCCGAGCACCTCGTCGGCGGTCCAGCCGAGCAGACGCTCCGCGTCGTGGTTCCAGGACCGGACCACCCCGTCGGCGGCGAGCTCGACGACGCCGACCCCCAGGTCGGCGAGCTCGGCGGTCGTCCTGCTCACCGGTGGTCTAGCCGCCCCGCTCGGAGCGTCCCCGCGCTCGATCCTCAGCCAGACCCGCTTGGCGCCCGCGGAGTAGTCCACGCCCCACGACCCGGCGATGGCGGCGGTGATGAACAGGCCCCGCCCATGCTCGGCGTCCTCGTCCGCGTCGGCCAGGCCGACCGGGAGGGAGCGGTGCGGATGGAGGTCCTGCACCTCGAGGCGGAGCGTCTGGCTGTCGAGCTCGAGCGCGACCTGCACGGGCGTCCCTGCGTGGACAACGGCGTTGGTGACCAGCTCGCTGGTGGCGAGCACGGCCTCGTCGGTGAGGTCCTCGGCCTCCCACTCGGCCAGCACCTCGCGCACGAACAAACGCGCCTGGGAGACGGACTGCCCCTCCGGCGCGAACGTGCGCTGAGCTTGCATGGCTACGGTGGGTACCTTCTCGCAACATTTTCGTAGGCCGACTCCAGTCATGGTGACAGACTGTGCTGACGGTGAGCTCTTAACCAGGAGGCCGTTTATGGCCGGCAGTACAACCAGGACTCCCTCCGGCGCGAAGCGTGGCACCCCGAAGATGCCCGCCGAACAGCGCCGACCGGACTCGACCACACCCCCACCCGTCGACCCAGCACAGCTCCGCAGGCTGCTCGACGCCATGACCGCCATGCGCGACGGCAACTTCCGCAAGCGGCTGCCCGTGCAGGGCGACGGTGTGCTCGGCGAGCTGGCGGTGGTCTACAACGAGATCGCCGACCGGCAGCAGCACCTGACCGCGGAGCTGGGGCGTGTGCAGCGTGTCGTGGGCCGGGAGGGACGGCACTCCGAACGGCTCCAGTCGGGCCTCGGCGAGGGGTCGTGGGCGAAGTCGATCGACTCCGCGAACGGTCTGGTCGCCGACCTGGTGCGACCCACCGGCGAGTTCGCCAGGGTCGTCGCGGCCGTGTCCGAGGGCGACCTCACCCAGCGCATGGACCTCCAGGTCGACGGGCAGCAGCTGCGGGGTGAGCCGCTCCGGCTGGCACGCAACGTGAACGGTCTAGTCGACCAGCTGTCCTCGATCGCCGACGAGATCACCCGGGTGACCCGTGAGGTCGGCACCGAGGGCAAGCTCGGCGGCCAGGCCCGGGTGCGCAGCGCCGACGGGAGCTGGCGCGACCTGATCGACGCGGTGAACACCATGTCCACGCGACTCACCACGCAGGTCCGCGACATCGCCACGGTCACGACCGCCGTCGCGAACGGCGACCTGTCCAAGACGGTCACCGTCGAGGTCTCGGGCGAGATGGCCCAGCTGAAGAACACCGTGGACCGGATGGTCGACCAGCTCTCGTCCTTCGCGGTCGAGGTCACTCGCGTCGCCCGCGAGGTGGGCACGGAGGGACGCCTCGGCGGCCAGGCCGACGTGCGCGGGGTGAAGGGCACCTGGAAGGACCTCACCGACTCGGTGAACATCATGGCCTCGAACCTCACCAGCCAGGTCCGGGGCATCTCGTCGGTCGCGCAGGCGGTCGCGCGCGGCGACCTGAGCCAGCAGATCACCGTGACCGCGCGCGGCGAGGTCGCCGAGCTCGCCGAGACCCTGAACTCCATGACGGCGACCCTCCAGACGTTCGCCGACGAGGTCACCCGCGTCGCTCGCGAGGTCGGCACCGAGGGCATCCTCGGCGGCCAGGCCGACGTGCCCGGGGTCGCGGGCCGGTGGAAGGACCTCACCGAGTCGGTGAACTCGATGGCCGACAACCTCACGGCCCAGGTCCGCGACATCGCCCAGGTCACGACCGCGGTCGCGCGGGGCGACCTCAGCCAGAAGATCACCGTCGACGTGAAGGGCGAGCTCGCCGAGCTCAAGAGCACCGTCAACGTGATGGTCGACCAGCTCTCCGCCTTCGCCGCCCAGGTCACCCGCGTCGCCCGCGAGGTCGGCAGCGACGGCATCCTCGGCGGCCAGGCCGACGTGCCGGGAGTCGCGGGCACCTGGAAGGACCTCACCGACTCGGTGAACTCCATGGCGAGCAACCTGACCAACCAGGTGCGCAACATCGCCCAGGTCACCACCGCCGTCGCGCGGGGCGACCTCAGCCAGAAGATCACCGTCGACGTACGCGGTGAGCTCGCCGAGCTGAAGATGACCGTCAACACGATGGTGGACCAGCTCTCCGCCTTCGCCGACGAGGTCACCCGCGTGGCCCGCGAGGTGGGCGGCGAGGGACGGCTGGGCGGCCAGGCGGCCGTGCCCGGCGTCTCCGGCACGTGGCGCGACCTCACCGACTCCGTGAACTTCATGGCGGGCACGCTGACCGCCCAGGTCCGCAACATCGCCGAGGTCACCACGGCCGTCGCCCGCGGCGACCTGACGCGCACCATCACCGTCGAGGCCCGCGGCGAGATCCTCGAGCTCAAGAGCACCGTCAACACCATGGTCGACCAGCTCTCCGCGTTCGCCGACGAGGTCACCCGCGTGGCCCGCGAGGTCGGCACGGAGGGACGCCTCGGTGGCCAGGCCGACGTCCACGACGTCTCGGGCACCTGGAAGGACCTGACCGAGAACGTCAACATGATGGCGAGCAACCTGACCGCCCAGGTGCGCAACATCGCCCAGGTGACCACGGCGGTGGCGAGCGGCGACCTGAGCCGCAAGATCACCGTCGACGCGCGAGGCGAGATCCTCGAGCTCAAGAGCACCGTCAACACCATGGTCGACCAGCTCTCGTCCTTCGCCGACGAGGTCACCCGCGTCGCCCGCGAGGTCGGCACCGAGGGCATCCTCGGCGGCCAGGCCCACGTGCCGGGGGTGGCGGGCACCTGGCGCGACCTCACCGACTCGGTGAACTCCATGGCGAGCAACCTGACCAACCAGGTGCGCAGCATCGCCGCCGTCTCCACCGCCGTCGCACGCGGCGACCTCAGCCAGAAGATCGCCATCGAGGCCCGCGGCGAGGTGGCGGCGCTGGCCGGCACGATCAACGCGATGGTCGACACGCTGCGCGCGTTCGCCGACGAGGTCACCCGCGTCGCCCGCGAGGTCGGCACCGAGGGCATCCTCGGCGGCCAGGCGCACGTCCGCGGCGTCGCCGGCACGTGGAAGGACCTCACCGACTCGGTGAACTCGATGGCCGGCAACCTGACCAGCCAGGTGCGCAGCATCGCGCTGGTCACCACGGCGGTCGCCCACGGCGACCTGACGCAGAAGACGTACGTCGATGCGCGAGGCGAGATCCTCGAGCTGAAGACCACGGTCAACCGGATGGTCGACCAGCTCTCGTCGTTCGCCGACGAGGTCACCCGCGTGGCCCGCGAGGTGGGCACCGAGGGCAAGCTGGGCGGCCAGGCCGAGGTCGCCGACGTCTCGGGCACCTGGCGCAAGCTCACCGAGAACGTCAACCAGCTCGCCGGCACGCTGACCACCCAGCTCCGTGCGATCGCGGAGGTCTCCACCGCCGTGACGCAGGGCGACCTGAGCCAGGAGATCACGGTCGAGGCCGAGGGCGAGGTGGCCGAGCTCAAGGACAACCTGAACCAGATGATCGACAACCTGCGTGAGACCACGCGGGCGAACCTGGAGCAGGACTGGCTCAAGACCAACCTGGCCCGGTTCACCGGCCACATGCAGGGCGGGCGCGACCTGCTCGACGTCACGCGGCTGATCGTCAACGAGCTCACCCCGCTGGTCGGCGCGAGCCAGGGGTCGTTCTTCCTCAACGAGGCCCGCCCCGGGCAGCGCGGGACGCTGCGCCGGATCGCGTCGTACGGCTACCGCCGCCGCAAGCAGGTCCCGGACAGGTTCACCGTCGGCGAGGGCCTCATCGGCCAGGCCGCGGTGAAGAAGGGACCGATCACCGTGACGGCCCCCGCCGACTACATCCGGGTCAGCTCCGGCCTCGGCGAGGCGGCCCCGGTCACGATCGCGATCCTGCCCGTGGTGTTCGAGGACCAGGTGCTCGGCGTCGTCGAGCTGGCGTCGTTCTCGCCGTTCAGCACCGTGCACATGCAGTTCCTCGAGCAGCTGATGGAGATCATCGGCGTCTCGCTCAACGCGATCATCGCCAGCTCCCGCACCCAGGAGCTGCTCGTGGAGTCCCAGCGCCTGGCGTCGGAGCTCCAGCAGAAGTCCGAGGAGCTCCAGTCGCAGCAGGGCGAGCTGCAGCAGACCAACGCCGAGCTCGAGGAGAAGGCCCGGCTGCTCGCGGCCCAGAACCGTGCCATCGAGATCAAGAACCTCGAGATCGAGGACGCCCGGCGCGGCCTCGAGGAGCGTGCCGAGCAGCTCGCTCTCTCCTCGCGCTACAAGTCGGAGTTCCTCGCGAACATGTCGCACGAGCTGCGCACGCCGCTGAACTCCCTGCTGATCCTGGCCAAGCTCCTCTCGGAGAACGCCGAGGGCAACCTCAACCCGCGCCAGGTGGAGTTCTCGCGCACGATCCACAGCGCCGGCACGGACCTGCTCCAGCTGATCAACGACATCCTCGACCTGTCGAAGGTCGAGGCCGGGAAGATGGACGTCCACCCCTCCGACGTCGCGGTCTCCGGGATCGTGGAGTACGTCGAGGCGACGTTCCGGCCGCTCACCACCGAGAAGGACCTCGGCTTCGCGGTCACCGTGGCGACCGACGTGCCCCGGACGCTCTACTCCGACCAGCACCGGCTCCAGCAGGTCCTGCGCAACCTGCTCTCCAACGCGGTGAAGTTCACGACGTCCGGCCAGGTCACGCTCGACGTCCGCATCGCCACGGGTGAGCGGTTCAGCACTCCGACGCTGAACACCGCTGACCAGGTCGTGGCGTTCTCGGTCGCCGACACCGGGATCGGCATCCCGCCCGACCACCTGCGGGTGATCTTCGAGGCCTTCCAGCAGGCCGACGGCACCATCAGCCGGAAGTTCGGCGGCACCGGTCTGGGCCTCTCGATCAGCCGTGAGATCGCGCGCCTGCTCGGCGGCGAGATCCACGCCGAGAGCGAGCCGGGCCGCGGCAGCACGTTCACGCTGTACCTCCCGGTGCGCTACTTCGGCGACATCGGCACCAAGGCCGCCCCGGAGGCCCGAGAGCGCCTGGAACCCCACGAGGTCCCGGCGCTGCCCGCGGGCGAGACCGCCCCCGCGGCGCAGCCCACCGCCCAGCCCGCCGGCCAGCCCGCCGGGCGGGCGACGGGGGTGGTGTCCACGCACACGGTCGAGGACGAGATCGATCGCGACGACAAGGTCCTGCTCGTGGCGCTGACCCACCCCGGCTTCCGGCAGGCGACGCTCGACCTGGCTCATGATCGCGGCTTCAAGGTGGTCACGACCGGTCGCGCGGACGACGCCGTCGCGGCGGCGCGCCGCCACCGTCCTGCCGGCATCGTCGTCGGGATGGACCTCACCGCCGACGACGGGACCTCGCTGCTGCGCACGTTCAAGACCGACCCCGAGACCCGGCACGTCCCGACCGTGGCGGTGCACTCCGACCTCGCCGCCGAGGACGTCCACGTCGGCAGGCACGCCGGGGCGCTGCGCATCGTCGAGGAGCCGGTGACGTCCCAGGGCATCGAGGCCGCGCTGGACGACCTCGGGGCGTACATCGAGCGGAAGACCCGCTCGCTGCTCGTGGTCTCCAGCGATGGGGTCGAGGCGACCTCGGCGGTGGTCGCGCTCTTCGGGGCCGTGCCCGACGTGGACCTCCACCACGTCACGGGTGTCGACGAGGCGATGGCCGCGCTCGACTCACGGCGGTTCGACTGCGTGGTCGTCGACCTCAAGCTCGCCGGCGGGAGCGGCTTCGACGTGATCAAACGGATGCGGTCCCGCAAGGCGTTGCAGGGCATCCCGGTCGTGGTCAGCACCGGCGATGACCTGACCCGCCGCGACGAGACACGGTTGCGCCACTACGCCGAGGCGATGGTCGTGAAGTACCCGACCTCGGTCGGTCGCCTCATCGACGAGGTCGCGCTCTTCCTGCACCGCTCCGACGTCGAGCTGCCCGAGCACGCCGCCCCTCCGGTCGCGCAGCCCCGGAGCGGGGACCGGTTCGAGGGCAAGCGGATCCTCATCGTCGACGACGACGCGCGCAACGTGTTCGCGCTCGCCAGCGCGCTCGAAGGCCACGACATCGAGGTCGTGTACGCCGACAACGGCGAGGCCGGGCTCCAGGCGCTCCAACGGGACCCGGAGATCGACCTGGTCCTGATGGACGTGATGATGCCGGGGATGGACGGCTACACCGCGATGCGCGAGATCCGGAAGATCCCTGCCTTCCGCGACCTCCCCGTGATCGCACTGACCGCCAAGGCGATGCCCGGTGACCGCGAGAACAGCCTGGCCGCCGGGGCGTCGGACTACGTCACGAAGCCGGTCGACGTGGACGACCTCCTGCGTCGGTTCCGGACGTGGTGGACATGAGCGACCGGGCGAAGATCCTCCTCGTCGACGACAGGCCGGAGAACCTGCTCGCGCTCGAGGCGATCCTCAGCTCCCTCAACCAGGTCCTCGTGCGCGCGTCGTCGGGCGAGGAGGCGCTGCGGGCGCTGCTGAAGGACGACTTCGCCCTGATCCTGCTCGACGTCCAGATGCCCGGCATGGACGGCTTCGAGACGGCCGCCCAGATCAAGGCGCGCTCGCGCACCAAGGACATCCCGATCATCTTCCTGACCGCGGTGGACACCGACGAGCACAACGCCTACCGCGGCTACGCGGCCGGCGGCGCGGACTACATCACGAAGCCCTTCGACCCGTGGGTGCTGCGGGCGAAGGTGCAGGTCTTCGTCGACCTGTGGGTCGCCGGGCAGCGGCTCGCGACCCAGGCCACCTTCCTGAGGCGGCAGCTCGAGGACTCCACCCGCGCGGTCGACGTACTCGGGGAGCTCCGGGAACGGCTGTCGCTCGTCGAGGAGTCGACGCAGGCCCTGCGACAGGTGCTGGCCTCGGGCGACGGGTCGCCGGAGGAGTGCGTGGGGCTGCTCGAACGGCGGGTCGACTCGATGCGTCAGGCGCTCGAGGTGCTCGAAGGCGGCGCACCGGTCGCCGGCATCACCCGCCGCGAGTTCGGCTGAGCCTCGGCCCGGGTTCACTCACGGCACCTCCCTTCTCAGTCGCTGAGAACGGAGGTGTTCTCCTGTCCCTCCCGTCACTACTGTCACAGCCCGTGACGACGAGAGGCCATGGATGAAGGTGATGGACCCGCACGGGCGGACCGTCTCGGTGCACCGACGGTGGCTCCCCTGGCGCCGGCGGCGGCGCGACGTGGACGCCTCGCCGGGTGTCGAGGTCGCCGTGGGCGCCGTGGACGACCCGGTCGGCCTGCTCCTGACCCTCGCGAGCCTGGTGCTGCTCGTCCCGTTCGTGCTCGGGCTGGTGCTGCTGGTCGGCGAGGTCTTCCTGCTCGTCCTGCTGCTCCCCGTGGCGGTCCTGTTGCGGATCCTGTTCCGGAGGCCGTGGACGGTCGAGGCGACGAGCCGGGGACACGTCCTGTGGAGCGAGCAGGTGCGGGGCTGGACCGCGTCGGGCGTGAGGGTCCTCGAGATCGCCGCGGTCTACGAGCGGGGCGACGAGCTCTCCGCCGGCCGCCGTACGAGCTCCTGAGGTTCCCCTGCGCCGCTTTCCCAAGATCCTGCGCCGCTCTCCCAAGGTCCCTTGAGAAAGCATCACTCCCCGCTGGGTATTTCCAACGGGGAGTGACGCTTTACCCAGTGACGCTTTGCCCAGGGACCTTGGGAAATGAGCAGCCCGCCCGGTCAGGCGGGGAAGCGCTCGCCCTTCTCCGCGAGCTCCACGAGGTACGCCGGAGGCTCGAACCGCTCGCCGTAGGCCGCGGCGAGCTCACGGGCCCGGGCGACGAAGCCGGGGAGCCCGCCCTCGTAGCCCTGCATGTACTGCACCGTGCCGCCGTAGAGGGGCGGGAAGCCGATGCCGAAGATCGAGCCGATGTTCGCGGCCGCAGCCGACTCGATGACGCCCTCGGCGAAGCACTTGGCGGTCTCGAGCGCCATCCGGAAGAGGTACCGCTCCTGGATGTCCTCGAGCGGGATCTCGACGCCCTCCTTGGTGAAGTGCTCCTTGAGGCCGGGCCAGAGGTACTTCTTGCCGCCGTCGGTCGGGTACTCGTAGAAGCCCGCACCCGCAGCCTTGCCCTTGCGCCCGAACTCCTCGATCATCCGGTCGATCGTGGCGGTGCCCGGCTGCTCGGGGAGGGTGGTCCCTTCCCGCTCCGCCGCGGCCTCGGCCGCCTTGCGGATGCTCTGCGACAGCGTCAGCGAGACCTCGTCGAGCATCGCCAGCGGCGGCGCCGGGAAGCCGGCCATCGTCGCGGAGCGCTCCACCGTCACGGGGTTCACGCCCTCCTCGAGCAGCGCGACCGCCTCGGTGAGGAGGGTGCCGTAGACGCGGCTGGTGTAGAAGCCGCGGCTGTCGTTGACCACGATCGGGGTCTTCTTGATCTGCTGAACGACGTCGACCGCGTGGGCGACCGCCTTGTCGGAGGTCTTCTTGCCCTTGATGATCTCGACGAGGGGCATCTTGTCGACGGGCGAGAAGAAGTGCAGGCCGATGAAGTCCTCGGGCCGGTCGACGCCCTCGGCGAGCTCCGTGATCGGCAGCGTGCTCGTGTTGGAGCAGAGCAGCGCGTCGGGGTTCACCACGTCGAGGATCTCGCCGAAGACCTTGTTCTTCAGGGACGGGTCCTCGAAGACCGCCTCGATGACGAGGTCGCAGCCCTTGAGGTCGGCCGGGTCGGCGGTGGGGGTGATCCGGGCGAGGACCTCGTCGGCCTTCTCGCGGGTCAGCTTGCCGCGGTCGACGGCCTTGTCGAGGAGCTTGACCGAGTAGCCCTTGCCCTTCTCGGCGTTCTCGGCGCTGACGTCCTTGAGCACGACCTCGATGCCGGAGCGCGCGGCGGAGTAGGCGATGCCGGCGCCCATCATCCCCGCGCCGAGCACACCGAGCTTGGTCGCGGTGAACTTCTCCACGCCCTCGGGGCGCAGCGACCCGGAGTTGATCGCCTGCAGGTCGAAGAAGAACGCCTGGATCATGTTCTTCGAGATCGGTCCGGTGACCAGGCTGGTCAGGTAGCGCGACTCGATCCGGGACGCGGTGTCGAAGTCGACCTGGGCGCCCTCGACGGCCGCGGACATGATCGCCTTCGGGGCCGGGTAGTCCGCGCCCTTGGCCTGCTTGCGCAGGTTGGCCGGGAAGGCCGGGAGGACCGCGGCGACCTTCGGGTTGGAGGGGGCGCCGCCGGGCATCTTGTAGCCGGGACGGTCCCACGGCTGGCTCGCGGCCTCGGCGTTGTCCAAGTTCGCCGAGGATCCACGCCTTCGCGGCGGGGACCAGCTCGTCCTGGGTCGCGACGACCTCGTCGACCAGACCCTTCTCCTTGGCCTGGGCGGGCTTCAGCTTCGTGCCCGTGAGCAGGAAGCCCATGAGCGCGTCGTACATGCCGAACATCCGGACCAGGCGGGTCACACCGCCGCCACCGGGCAGCAGGCCGAGCGAGACCTCGGGGAGGCCGAGCTCGTAGCGGCCGTCGGCCGCGATCCGGTGGTGGCACGCGAGGGTGATCTCGAGGCCACCGCCGAGCGCGGCGCCGTTGATCGCGGCCACGACCGGCTTGCCGAGCAGCTCGAGGCGGCGCAGGTCGGCCTTGATCGCCTCGATCGTCTCGAAGATCCGCGGCGCGTCGTCAGGGCCCGCCTGGACCATCATCTTCAGGTCGCCGCCGGCGAAGAACGTCTTCTTCGCGCTGGTGACGACCACCCCGGCGATGTCGTCCTTCTCCTGCTCGAGCCGGGCGATGGCCGTGGCCATCGACTCCTTGTACAGCTCGTTCATCGTGTTGGCGCTCTGGGTGGGGTCGTCGAGGGTGAGTACGACGATCCCGTCGCTGTCCTTCTCCCACCGCACGGCGCTCTGCTGGGCAGTCTCAGTCATGGATGTGTCCTTGTGAAGGTCTGTGTCGTTGACGTGGGGGCGGTGGGTCAGAGGCGCTCGACGACGGTGGCGATACCCATGCCGCCGCCGACGCAGAGCGTGGCGAGGCCGTAGCGCTGGTCACGCCGCTCGAGCTCGTCGATCAGGGTGCCGAGGATCATCGCGCCGGTCGCGCCGAGCGGGTGGCCCATCGCGATCGCGCCACCGTTGACGTTGACCTTGTCCGCGGGCAGGTCGAGGTCGCGCATGAACCGCATCGCGACCGCGGCGAAGGCCTCGTTGATCTCGTAGAGGTCGATGTCCTCCGGGGTCAGGCCGGCCTTCGCGAGCGCCTTGCGGGAGGCCGGCGCGGGGCCGGTGAGCATGATCGTCGGGTCGGCGCCGGAGACCGCGGTCGCGAGGATCCGGGCCCGCGGGGTGAGGCCGAGCTCCTTGCCGACCTGCTCGGAGCCGATCGCCATGAGCGAGGCGCCGTCGACGATGCCCGAGGAGTTGCCCGCGTGGTGGACGTGGTCGATCTTCTCGACCCAGTGGTACTTCTCGAGCGCGACCGAGTCGAACCCGCCCTGCTCGCCGATGTCGGCGAACGACGGCTTGAGGCCCGCGAGCGACTCGACGGTCGTGCCGGGGCGGATGAACTCGTCCTTGTCGAGGACGGTGAGCCCGTTGAGGTCCTTGACCGGGACGATCGAGCTGTCGAAGTAGCCGTTGGCCTGCGCCTTGGCGGCCCGCGCCTGCGACTCGGCGGCGAACGCGTCGACGTCCTGGCGGGAGAAGCCCTCGATGGTCGCGATCAGGTCGGCCCCGATGCCCTGCGGGACGAAGTCGGTGCGGAACGCGGTGTCGGGGTCCATCGCCCAGGCGCCGCCGTCGGAGCCCATGGGCACCCGCGACATCGACTCGACACCGCCGGCGAGGATCAGGTCCTCGAAGCCGGAGCGGACCCGCTGGGCGGCCTGGTTGACGGCCTCGAGCCCCGACGCGCAGAACCGGTTGAGCTGCACGCCCGCGACGGTCTCGGGGTAGCCGGCCTTGAGCGCGGCGGTCTTGGCGACGTCGGCGCCCTGGTCGCCGATCGGGCTGACCACGCCGAGCACCACGTCGTCGACGCGCTCGGGGTCGAAGCCGGGGTTGCGCTCCTTCACCGCGTCGAGGAGGCCGACGACGAGGTCGACCGGCTTCACCTCGTGCAGGGAGCCGTTCTTCTTGCCCTTGCCTCGCGGAGTGCGGAGGGCGTCGTACACGAATGCCTGTGGCACGTCAGCCTGGCTCATCTGGGAGTCCCAACTTCTCGGTGACCGGGAGGAGGCGGCCCGCGACGCGGCGGGCCGGTGGAGATACCTGATTGTGACACTCATACTGTTAGCGTCCAACCAGGCCCAGCATGTGATCTGCGTCGCTCCCTGCAGGCCTCTCCGACCAGTCCAGACCACCCGAGGAACGCTCCGAATGTCCGACACGACCGAGGTCGTCACCGATCTGATGACCCTGGACGAGCTCACCCAGCGCGTGGGCATGAGCGTCCGGAACGTCCGCTTCTACACCACCAAGGGCCTGGTGCCGCCGCCGACCCGACGCGGCCGGTCGGGCTACTACTCCTCCGACCACGTGGCCCGGCTCGAGCTCGTCCGCGAGCTCCAGGCACACGGGTTCACGCTGGCCGCGATCGAGGGGTACATGGCGCGGATCCCCGCCAACGCCACCCCCGAGACGATCGCCCTGCACCGCACCCTGCTCGCGCCCTGGATGGCCGAGATGCCCGAGACGATCTCGAAGAAGGAGCTGGTACGCCGGGCGGGGCGGGTGCTCAGCGACGAGGAGCTCGCCACCCTCAACGCGCTCGGCATCGTCTACCCGACGAAGCAGGGGAAGTTCCAGGTCACGGTCGCCCACCTCTCCGTCGGGGTCGCGCTGCTCGACCTCGGGATGCCCCAGGAGGCGGCGATCGCGGCCCAGGAGATCTTCACCGCGCACGGGCGCGCGATCGCCGAGGAGCTGACCGAGCTGTTCAAGAAGCAGGTGTGGCCGGCCTACAAGGAGCAGGGCGTCTCACCGGACCAGCTGCGGCAGATGGTGGAGAAGTTCAAGCCGGTCTCCATCGCCGCGCTGGTCACCGCCTACGAGACCGCGGTCGACGAGACCAAGCGGGAGACCGTCGCGCGTCGTACGCGCTGAAGCACCGTCTGGGGGCTGCTTTCCCCAGGTCCCTTGGGAAAGCAGCCGGCAGCATGTTGTCGTTGCCGTTCATGTGCGTGGGAACGGCAGGCGATCGCGCCGACCGGGTGCCGTTCGCGTTCACGTGAACGGGAACGGGAACGGGAACGGCGTTGCGGGGCGCGGCTCAGGCCTGGACGACGGCGCCGGAGGCGATGAGCTCCTCGACGTTCTCGATGCCCCACGCCTCGAGGGCGGCCCGGCTCTGGCCTCCGGGAACGCTCGGGCCGGTCGTCAGCGACGGGGACGTGCGGGAGAAGCGCGGGGCCGGGGCCGGCTGGAGGAGGCCGTCGCGGGTCACGTACGTCTCGCGAGCCTTCATGTGCGGGTGCTCGGCAGCCTCGGTGAGCGGCAGGATCGGCGTGCAGCAGGCGTCGGTCCCGTCGAACACCTCGGCCCACTCCGCCTGGGTGCGCTCGCGGAACCGCGCCGCGATGACCGACCGCAGCTCCTCGTGGCGCGGGAAGTCGTACCGGTCGGGCACCTCGCCGGCCAGCCCGAGGCCCTTGATGAGCTCGTCGTAGAACTTCGGCTCGAGCGACCCGACCGCCATGTGCCGGCCGTCGGAGGTCTCGTAGATGTCGTAGAACGGCATCCCGCCGTCGAGCAGGTTGACCGCCCGCTCCTCGCGCCAGCCGCCGCCGGCGATCATGCTCGCGAGCATCGCGTTCAGATGTGCGGACCCGTCGACGATCGCGGCGTCCACGACCTGCCCCTCACCGCTGACCCGCGACTCGAGGAGAGCGGCGAGCACCCCGATGACCAGGTACGTCGACCCGCCCCCGAAGTCGCCGACGAGGTTCGACGGGAACTGCGGCTTCGACGGCGTCTGGCCGAGGCCGTGGAGCGAGCCGGAGATGCCGATGTAGTTCATGTCGTGGCCGGCGGTCTGGGCGAGCGGGCCGTCCTGGCCCCACCCGGTCATCCGGCCGTACACGAGGCGGGGGTTGCGGGCGTGGCACTCGGCGGGGCCGAGCCCGAGGCGCTCCGCGGCACCGGGACGCATCCCCTCGATGAGGACGTCCGCGCGCTCCACCAGGTCGAGCACCGTGGCGACCGCGGCAGGGTCCTTCAGGTCCATCGCGATGCTGGGGCGCCCCCGGGTGAGCAGGTCGGTCTCGCGGGCCCCGGCGCTGGCGGCACCGCCGGGCTTCTCGATGCGGACCACGTCGGCCCCGAGGTCGGCGAGCAGCATCGCGGCGTGGGGACCGGGACCGATCCCGGCCAGCTCGACGACCTTGGTCCCCCTGAGGGGGCCCGTGCCCTGCCCGAGTGCGTACGCGTCAGTCATGCGCCGATTCTGACAGCGGGACTGTCATCGTCGCGAGGGGGTGTCCGCCCTCAGGGACACGAGCCGGCTGATCATGCCGATGGCGCTGCCCACCATGCCCAGGACCAGGAGGATCCGGACCACGATGTCCCAGTCGAACGAGTAGCCCTCGAAGTCGAAGGGGTACACCTGCCAGATCCGCATCATCGCGGCCAGACCGACGGCGGTGGTGGTGATCTCGCCGAGCCCCCGGACCCACTTCGTGTCGTTGACGACGTACACGAGGTTCGCGACGAGGCCGACGACGATCGAGGCGTTGACGAGGCCGAGGACCTGGGTCGTCTCGTCGGTCAGGAACGGCACCGCGTCCCACTCCGGCCAGACGTTGACCAGGTAGAGCATCACGGCGTTGGCGAGTGCGGCGACGACGTACCCGAACCGTCGTGCCCCGGGCGACAGCTGCTTCGCGCGCTTCGGCTGCTTGGTCTGCGTGGTGACTGCCATGACGTTCTCCCTCCGGACAGGCCACCCAGCAACCACGCTAGGCCGGGCACGGCTCAGGAGGCAGGGGCGAAGGTCACCAGGTCAGGACGAGCATTCGCTGTCCCGGGTGCCCAGGAAGCCGATGTCCTCCGCCGGCGCCCGATGCCCGGGGCGGCCCAACGCCAGCACCCGGACCCGTGGCATCCCCTCGACCCAGAACAGCCCCGCGTCGGTACACCCCTCGGGTGGCGGCCTGAGCTCGAAGTCGATCTCGAAGTCGTAGGACTCACCCTCCCCGAGGTGCTCGTCGACCTTGAAGAAGGCGTCGACGGTGTCGGGCCTCGACCAGGGTCGACCGCCGAGCTCCCTCACCTGGACGGCCGCGCCGCCGTCGGGTCCCATGAGCGGCAGCCGGACGCGGGTGACCGTCACCGTGAAGCGGCTCTCGTTGGTGACGCGCACAGGGAGGGTGCAGCTCATTCCCTTGCGCAGGCGGATCGCCGGGATCGGCTCGCCCTCGTCGCCGGGACGGACCTGCTCGACCGTCGTACCGGTACAGGTCACCGGGCCGCTCCAGGTGACGGAGACGTTCCGCCGTGCGTCCGCCGCGACGACGCGCCAGCCGATCATCGCCGACAGGCCCAGCACGACCACGACGGCCGCGAGCACGAGCAGCGTCCGACGCAGGCCTCCGCGTGCGAGCCCGTCCCCCGTCGTCTGTGTCATGCCAGCACCCTAGGGGGATGTCTGGCGCGTCACGGCTCGGCGTGCCGTTCGAGCGCCTCGAGGTCGGCCTCCAGGTCTGCGATGACCTGCGTCGCGTACTGCCGGCCCTCCACGCTGAGTCCGACGTCGAGCTCGGTCCGGGACAGGGAGACGGAGCTGCGGTAGTTGGCGACCATCCGCGCGAGCCACAGCTCCTCGAACTCCGGCCCGTCCAGCCGATGCAGCTGGGCCAGCTGCCGCCTGCTCACCTCGCCGGGGTTGCCGAGGTAGTCGGAGGGGGGCGGCTCGACGCCCCAGGTGCCACGTAGGGCGTCGAGCGACACCATCCACCTGAGCCGTGTCTCGCGGACCTGGTCGGCGAGCTCCTCCACGGCCGCCGAGGTCTCCCTGCCTCGCGCCAGGTCGGCGAGGTCGACCGCCTGCTCGTGCAGGACGCCGAGTGCCCGCGCGTACACGGTGTCGGCGTCGTTGTGGGGCGACGGCGCGGTCGCCGTGGGGAGGTCGGCGGGGTCGGCGGGCCTGATCTCCGTCTTCGTCGTGCAGCCCGCGCCGAGCAGCAGGAGTACGACGACGAGAGGGACGGTCAGGCGGGACACGCTCCACATCGTGCCGAACCGCTCACGAAACGGGGCGCGAACACGGTCAGTGGTGGTACTCGTGCACCACCGCGTGGCCCTTGCCGCGCGAGATCATCCAGCGGTTGATCGGCAGGGTCACCACGAACGCGACGAGGAAGGCGAACGCCAGCGCGGCCCAGAAGATCCAGTTCGCGAGGCCGGCGTGCATCGCACCCGGGACCAGCACCATCACCGCGTTGTCGACGATCTCCATCACGGTGATCGAGATCGTGTCGGCCGCGAGCGCGACCTTGACCGCCGTGGCGAAGGGCAGCCCGGCCCGCAGCACGGAGCTGACCGTGAGCAGGTAGCCGAAGAAGAAGGCCAGAGCCACCGCGAGCGCGACGGTCTCCCAGGTCCCCCAGCCCCACCAGGTCCCGAGGACCATGCCGAGGACCTCGCCGATGGCACAGCCCGTGAGGCAGTGCAGGGTCGCGCTGACCGCTGTACCCCAGGAGGAGTCCGCGCCGCCCGCGTGGGCGTCAGTGCTCGTGTGCTCGTCGCGCCCGGCCGCGGTGTGCATCTCGTGACTGTGTTCCATGGCCACCTGTATACCCCTGGGGGGTATATGTCGTCAAGCGCTGTCTAGGGCGACAGGACACGCCGGAGGAACTGCCGGGTCCGCTCGTGCGACGGGCTGCTGAAGATCTTCTGGGGCGGGCCCTGTTCGACGATGGCACCGCCGTCGAGGAAGCAGACCTTGGTGGCGACGTCACGGGCGAAGGCCATCTCGTGCGTCGCGAGGACGAGCGTGGTGCCCGACGCGGCCATGTCCCGGACGATGTCGAGAACCTCGCCCACGAGCTCGGGGTCGAGCGCCGAGGTGACCTCGTCGAGCAGCACCAGCGCCGGGTCGGTCGCCAGGGCGCGGACGATCGCCGCCCGCTGCTGCTGGCCGCCGGACAGCTTGTCGGGGTGGCTGGACGCCTTGTCTGCGAGCCCGAAACGCTCGAGCAGCTCCCTGGCTCGCGCCTCGGCCTCGCCGCGGGAGACGCCGTGGGCCCGCCGGGGCGCGAGCGTGATGTTGTCCAGGACGGTCATGTGGGGGAAGAGGTTGTAGGCCTGGAACACCATGCCCATCCGTCGACGTACCGCACGGGCGTCCACGTGCGGATCGGTGACCTCTGCCCCCTCGAACCAGATCGTGCCGTCGTCGACCGGCTCGAGCAGGTTGACGCAGCGCAGGAGGGTCGACTTGCCACTCCCGGACGAGCCGATCAGGCAGACCACGTCGTGCGGCTCGACGGTGAGGTCCACGTCGCGCAGCACCACCTTCTCGCCGTACGACTTGCGCAGGCCCTCGACCTTCAACAGCTCGCTCACCGGCCGCCTCCCCGCTCCCGGCGCGCGACCCGGCGGCCGACCCAGTCGGTGAACCGCGCCATCGGGATGGTCAGCGCGACGAAGAACGCGGCGGCGACGAGGTAAGGCGTGTAGTTGAAGTTGTAGTTGGCGTAGTCGCGCGCGCTGAACAGGGCGTCGAAGAGCGCGACCGAGGCGACCAGCGCGGTGTCCTTCTGCAGCGAGACGAAGTCGTTCAGCAGCGGCGGGACCACGCGGCGCACCGCCTGCGGGAGTACGACGAACCGCATGGTCGCCGCATGAGAGAGCCCGAGCGACTCGGCGCTGGCCAGCTGGGAGGGGTGGATCGACTCGATGCCGGCACGGAAGACCTCTGCGACATAGGCGCCGTATGAGAGGACGAGGGCCACCAGCGCCAGCCAGAACAGGTCGTTGGTGACGCCCTGGAGCCGCAGGGCAGGGATCCCGAAGCAGACCAGGAAGACCACCAGCAGCGTCGGGCAGGCCGCGGAACAGGTCGGTGTAGAAGACGGCGAGCGCCCGCAGGGGGAACAGTGCCGGCGACGTCGTGCTCCGCACCACCGCGACGAGGACACCGACCGCGAGGATCAGCGGCTCCGCGAGCAGGAAGAGCTTGACGTTGAGCCAGAACCCCTCGGCGATCGCCGGGAAGGACGCCTTCGCGTGCTCCCAGGAGAAGAAGGTCTCGCGGACGGTCTCCCAGCCGGGTGACGTGAGGACACCGACGACGGCCACCGTGAGCAGCAGGAGCGTCGCGGCACCGGCGATCGCCTTGGACCGCAGCGACATCCTCCGGCGGACCGCCTCGCGCTCGAGCTGCCGCCGGCTGGGTGACCAGGCATCCACGGGAGCGTCAGTCGAGGGGCGGGACGTCGACCACGTCGGAGAGCCACTGCTGCTCGATGTCCTGGAGGTCGCCGGACTCCTCCAGCGACGCCAGCGCCTGGTTGACGCAGGGTACGAGCTCGCTGCCCTCCTCGAAGAGCATCCCGAACTCCTCGGTCTCACCCTCGGCCGGCTGGAACTGCCCGACGATCGTGGCGTTCGGGATCTCGACCGCCGTGATGTAGAAGGCGGTCGGCAGGTCGGCCACGATCGCGTCGACCTGGTCGTTGGCCAGGGCCTGCTTCGCGGCGTTGGTGTCCTCGAACACCAGCGGGTCCTGCGTCGGCTGGATCACGTCGCGCACGGCCGTGAGCGAGGTGGTGCCGGTCTGCGCACCGAGCCGGATGTCCTTGAGGTCGTCAACCGAGGTCGCCTCGGCGGCGTCGGAGCCCTTCGGCGCGATCACCGCCTGGGCGGCCGAGTAGTAGCCGTCCGAGAAGTCCACGGCCTTCTCGCGGGCTTCTGTGATCGAGATCTGGTTGATGTCGAAGTCGAACTTCTTCTCACCCGGCGCGTAGGAGGTGTTGAACGGCACCTTCACCCACGTCACCTGGTCGCGGGTGAACCCGAGCTCCTCTGCGACCGCGTAGGCGACGGCCGACTCGTAGCCCTCGCCGTTGCTCGGGTCGTTGTCGACGAACCACGGCTCGTACGCCGGGGAGTCGGTGCCGATCGTCAGCTGCCCGTCGGTCTTGAGCGGGAGCGTGTCGGGCGCGCAGGCCTCGGGGGACTCGCTGGGAGTCTCCGCGGAACCGGTGTCGGTCTCGTCCTCGTCCGCAGGGGCGCAGGCGGCTGCGGCAAGGAAGAGCGGCACCACGAGCAGGGCAGAGCGTCGAAGTCCCCTCATGCTCCGATGCTAGGGCTCCCGAGCGCCCACGGACGGCGCATTCTCCGAATGCCACAGACCCTGGAGGGTGGCGACAATCACCTCTGCAACTAGTTGCATAGGTGCTGCCTGAGCAGCCATCCTCGACGGCATGGCCCTCGAGCACGCGATCCTGGTCTCCCTGCGGGAGCGACCCGCGTCGGGACTCGACCTCGCGCGCCGGTTCGACCGGTCGATCGGGTTCTTCTGGAGCGCCTCGCACCAGCAGATCTACCGGGTGCTCGCGCGCATGGAGGCCGACCGCTGGGTCAGCTCCGCGGCCGTGGAGCAGCAGGGGCGTCCGGACAAGAAGGTCTACGAGGTCACCGACCTCGGGGCCGACGAGCTCGCCGACTGGCTGGCCTCGCCGCTGCCCGGCGGAGAAGTTCCGCAGCGAGCTCGCGGTCCGGCTGCGCGGTGCGTCGTACGGCGAGCGGGCGGCCGTGCTCGACACCGTCCGCGAGCAGCGCGCGGAGCACGCCACCCGGCTCGCTCACTACGAGCAGCTCGCCGCCCGCGACTTCCCCGACCCGAGCCGCCTCACCGGCCAGCCGCTCGACGTCTACCTGGTGCTGCGTGGAGGCATCCTCCTCGAGCAGTTCTGGGTGGACTGGCTGACCGAGTACCTCGCCGCCCACGACAGCGCCGCCCCGACAGCGCCGCTCCGACGAGTCCCCCGCCCGCCGTACCACCGAAGGACTGCCACGATGACCGAGTACCCCCACCTCCTCGAGCCGATCACCCTCGGCGGCACCACCCTGCGCAACCGCGTCGTCATGGGGTCGATGCACACCGGCCTGGAGGACCGCGCCAAGCACCTGCCCGAGCTCGCGGCGTACGTCGCGGAGCGCGCTCGCGGCGGAGTCGGGCTGATCGTCACCGGCGGGTACGCCCCCGACGTGCGGGGCTGGCTGCTGCCGTTCGGCTCGATGATGACCCGCGGACGGCAGGCCGACCGGCACCGGATGGTGACCGACGCCGTGCACGCCGAGGGCGGCGCGATCGCCCTGCAGATCCTGCACGCGGGCCGCTACGGCTACACCCCGATCAGCGTCTCGGCGTCGGCTCGCAAGTCGCCGATCACCCCGTTCAAGCCGAGCGCCCTGAGCACCCGCGGCGTCGAGCGGACCGTCGACCACTTCGTGCGCGCCGCGAAGCTCGCCCGTCGCGCCGGGTACGACGGCGTCGAGATCATGGGCTCCGAGGGCTACCTGATCAACCAGTTCCTCGCCGCGCGCACCAACCAGCGCACCGACGCCTGGGGCGGTACGCCGGAGAAGCGGATGCGTTTCCCCGTGGAGGTGGTACGCCGGATCCGCGAGGCGCTGGGCGACGACTTCCTGGTGATGTACCGGATCTCGCTGCTCGACCTCGTCGAGGACGGCCAGACCTGGGACGAGGTCGTCGCGCTCGCGAAGGCGCTCGAGGAGGCCGGCGCGTCGGTGCTCAACACCGGCATCGGCTGGCACGAGGCGCGCGTGCCGACGATTCTCACCCAGGTCCCCCGGGCCGCCTGGTCGTGGACCACCGCCCGCCTCAAGCCCGAGGTCGGCATCCCGGTGTGCGCCTCGAACCGGATCAACACCCCCGAGGTCGCCGAGCAGATCCTCGCGGGCGGCCAGGCCGACCTCGTCTCGATGGCGCGGCCGCTGCTGGCCGACCCGGACTTCGTCAACAAGGCCGCGGCCGGCCGCGCGGACGAGATCAACACCTGTATCGCCTGCAACCAGGCCTGTCTCGACCACGCCTTCGAGAACAAGCCCGCCACCTGTCTGGTGAACCCGCGCGCCGCCCGCGAGACGAAGCTGGTGCTGCTGCCCGTGCCGAAGCCCCGGGCGAAGCAGGTCGCCGTCGTCGGAGCCGGTCCCGCCGGCCTCGCCACCGCCGTCTCCGCGGCCGAACGCGGCCACCAGGTCACGCTCTTCGAGGGCTCGTCGCAGGTCGGTGGCCAGTTCCGGCTCGCGATGGCGATCCCGGGCAAGGAGGAGTTCGCCGAGACGCTGCGCTACTACACGCGCCGCATGGAGGTGCTCGGCGTCGACGTACGCCTGTCCACGCGCGCGAGCCTCGACGACCTCCGGGAGTTCGACGAGGTCGTGGTCGCGACCGGCGTCGTCCCCCGCATCCCCGAGGTCGAGGGAATCGCCCCGGGAGCGCGTCACCCGAAGGTGGCCTCGTACGCCGAGGTCCTCGACGGCTCGGTCGTCCCGGGCCGCCGGGTGGCGGTGATGGGCGCGGGCGGCATCGGCGTGGACGTGAGCCACTACCTGACCCACGACCTCGACGAGTCGCTCGAGGAGTGGATGGCGCACTGGGGCGTCGCCGACCCGGCGCTGCACGCCGGCGGCCTCGGCGAGAAGAAGGCGCGTACGCCGGCGCGCGAGGTGTACCTCCTCCAGCGCAAGACCTCCACCATCGGCAAGGGCCTCGGCAAGACCTCGGGCTGGGCGCACCGCGCGGTGCTCAAGGACTCCGGCGTCCAGATGCTCCCGGGGGTGACCTACGAGAGGGTCGACGACGCCGGGCTGCACATCCGGGTCGGGGCGACCGACGACTCACCGGGCGAGGCGCGCGTGCTGGACGTCGACCACGTGGTGGTGTGCACCGGGCAGGAGTCGGAGCGGAGCCTGTACGACGAGCTGGTGGCGGCGGGCGTCAGCGCGCACCTCGTGGGTGGGGCCGACCTCGCGGCCGAGCTCGACGCGAAGCGGGCGATCCGCCAGGGCACGGAGGTCGCCGCCGCGCTCTGACCCGCGCTCGACGGGCTGACCCGCGCTGCGACGGGGCTGTGACGTGCAGCGCACCGGCCCCGCCGCGAGCGTCGCCGACCTAGGATCGAGTCATGTCCCAGGCCACGCCGCGTCCCCGCAAGCACCTCATGGTCCCCGGGGAGCCGCCG
This sequence comes from uncultured Actinomycetota bacterium, assembly GCA_963701425.1. GTDB lineage: Bacteria > Actinomycetota > Actinomycetes > Propionibacteriales > Nocardioidaceae > Nocardioides_C. Next base: position 241,666 of record CAVPAG010000014.1, read on the forward strand.
CGACAGCGACCGGACGCGATGAGCCTGTCCAAGGTGCAGCGGTGGGTGATCTCCACGCTCGCCGTGAGCACGATCTTCCACCTCGCGGCCGGACTCGTGCTCGCGGCGATGTACGTCGAGACGCTCGACGCGCAGATCGGGCTGCTCGCGATCTCGGGCGCCTTCGGGGTCATCGCCATCGCGGTCGGCGTGATGATCCACCAGAAGAAGCCGCTCACGCCCTGGCTCGTGCTGGGCCTGATCCCGCCGGCGCTCGGCGCCCTGCTCGTCTTCTGACCCCTGGACTCGACAGCCAAGCGGCCTACGGCGCGTACGAACGCGCCCTGACAGGCGAACGGCCGGGCACGCGGCCGGCGCACCGGTCGCTGGAGCGTCGCACATGTCCGTGACCGGTGCGACCGCACCGACGGCCCACGTGCCCGGCCAGGGCTGGACTCGGACCCAGCGCGGTCTCAGGCGAGGGGCGGTGACCGCTGCCGGTGGTACGGCGACGGGAACCACTGCGAACGGCCTGAGCCGACGTGTCGTGGCCCCCGCTCGACGGTCTCCCCGAACCGCCTGGGCCGGGCGGCCGGCCGGACCGATCCTCCCCGTGGGGGCTCGGCCCAGCTGGTCGCCACGATCTCGCGGAACGTCTCCTCGAGCCATGCCTCGTCCTCACAGAGCAGGTCGAGCAGCTCGTCGTCGACGTCCCGCTCCGCCTGCTGGTCAGGCAGGGTGGCCGGGGCCGACAGCAGGACGGCCCCGGCCGGGCTCACGGGTCCGGCGCTTCGAGGGTCAGGGCTCATGGACCTCACTCCCGGTGGGATCAGGCCTTGATCTCCTTGGGTTCCTCGCTGCCGCGCCCCACCTTGACGTCGATCTTGCGAGGCTTGGCCTGCTCGGCGACGGGGATGCGCAGGCTGAGGACACCCGCTTCGTACTCAGCGTGGATCTTGTCGGTGTCGAGGGTGTCGCCGAGGAAGAGCTGGCGCGAGAAGACGCCCAGCGGGCGCTCCGCGACCTGCATCTCCACGTCCGCAGCGTGCACGGTCGGCCGGCGCTCGGCCTTGACGGTGAGCACGTTGCGCTCGACGTCCACCTCGATCGCGTCGGCGGCGACTCCGGGCAGGTCGAACATCACGACGAACTCGTCACCGGCGCGGTAGGCGTCCATCGGCATGGCGCTCGGCCGCGACCACGTGCCCGGGGTGCTGCCGCCCACCAGCTGCTGTGCCAGCCGGTCGAGCTCACGGAACGGGTCGGTGCGCATCAACATCTCTCCTCCTCCTGGTCAGTTGTTGCGTCAATGCACACTTCTCTTGTAGCACGTCGTCATTCCGTTGACAAGCACCCCTGTCAATGTGACGATGACAGACATGGAACCCAGGGCCGTTGCGGAGACCAGCCCCGAGAACGCCCTGCGCGTGGTCCTCGACGCGGTCCGGCGTACCGCGGCGACGGGACTCGGCGAGGACGGCGGCGGCGCGGTCGGAGCCCCCGCCACGGTGGACGAGGCGATCGCCGCACTGGTCGCCCTCCACGAGCTGCGCGAGCGGCTCTCGGTGTGGGAGCCGCGGATCATCGAGGCCGCGCGCGCGGCCGGGGCGTCCTGGGCCACGCTCGCCCCCGCCCTGGGCGTGACCAGCCGGCAGGCTGCGGAGCGGCGATACCTCCGTCTGCGACCCGGCGCGGACGACGGGCTCACCCGGGAGCAGCGGGTGCAGGCGGCCCGTGACGAGCGCGCCGGAGACCGTGCCGTGTCCGCCTGGGCCCGCGAGAACGCCTCCGAGCTGAGGCAGATCGCCGGTCAGGTGAGCGCGCTGAGCGGGCTGAGCAGCACGGGTCGGCGCGACGCCCGGACCCTCGCGAGCTCGCTGACCGGCGACGACCCGGCGACCCTCATCGAGCCTCTGGCCGAGATGCACGCCCACCTCGTCGACGACCACGCCCAGCTGGCTGACCGGGTGGACGCCGTGGGCCGCAAGGTCAGCCGGGTACGCCGAGAGACCCAGCGTCGCCGGGACGCCGCGGACCGGCCGTGAACGACGGGGTGGCCGGCCTCAGTCGTGACGGAGGGCCCCGAGGTCCTCGTGGGCCCGGTGGGACTCCGGCTCGATCTGGAACGTCGCGTGGTCGACGTCGAAGTGCTCCGCCACGCACGCGCTGAACTCGTCGAGCAGCGACCCCACCCCCCGCTCCGCGAGGCAGGCGTCGGTCACCGTCACGTGCACCGACAGCACGGGCATGCCGCTGGTGATCGTCCAGGCATGCAGGTCGTGCACGTCCACGACGCCCGGCACGCCGGTCAGGTGGGTGCGGACCTCCTCGAGGTCCACGTGCCGCGGGCTCGCCTCCAGGAGTACGTCGACCGCCTCCCGCAGCAGGGAGAACGACCGGGGCAGGATCATCGCCGCGATCAGCAGGGACGCGATCGGGTCCGCGCGCAGGAAGTCGGTGGCGAGCACGACCACCGCGGCGATCACGACGGCGACCGACCCGAGCAGGTCGCTGAGCACCTCGAGGTAGGCCCCCCGCATGTTCAGCGAGGAGTCCTTGCGTCTGACGAGGAGGGCGAGCGAGACGCCGTTGGCGAGCAGGCCGACCGCGGCGAAGCCGAGCATCAGGTCGGCCTCGATCTCCACCGGGTCGACGAGCCTCCGGACGCCCGACCAGACGAGGTAGGTGCACACGACGAGCAGCACCACCGCGTTGACGAGGGCCGCGAGGATCTCGGCGCGGTGGAACCCGAAGGTCCGCCGCGGGCCGGCCGGGAGGGTGGCCATGTAGGAGGCCGAGAGCGCGAGGGCGACGGCCGCCGCGTCGGTGACCATGTGTCCCGCGTCGGCGAGCAGCGCGAGCGAGCCGCTGAGCAGGGCGCCCACCACCTCGAGCACGATCACCGAGACGGTGACGAGCAGGACGACCTTCAGCCTGGCGCGGTCCTCGGCACGCCCCGCCTCATGTGCGTGGGGGTGCGCCCCGTGACCGTGCCCTGCGCCCATGGCAGACCACAGTAGACGCCGGAGGCGCTACCTTGACCCCGTGACAGGACGCTCGATGGTGGTGGTCCCGCTGCCGGGGCTGCTGTCCGTCGTACCTCCGCTCGGCCGCAGCGCGCTCGTGCCCCACGTGCCGCTGCTCGACCCGTTCGCGGCGGAGTCCGACCTCGACGAGGGCGTGCTCTCCGAGCTCAGGTCGTACTTCGCCGACGTCGTGCCGTTCGCGGTGCGGCTCACGGACGTCTCGCAGTTCCCAGGCGGCTCGGCCTACCTGACCCCGGAGCCCGCCGCCCCGTTCCGGCATCTCACGGCAGGGCTGGTGCGCCTCTTCCCCGAGTTCGCCCGGCGTCGCGGCACGTTCGACGTGGTGCCGCACCTGACCGTCCAGCTCGGTCCCGGCGAGGATCTCGAGCGGCTCCAGAACGATCTCGACCCGTGGCTCCCCGTCGCGACGCTCGCGCGCGAGGCCGCGCTGTGGTGGCTCGAGGAGGACGGCGTGCGGACGCTCGCGACGTTCCCCTTCGGCACCAGCGCCGCCTGAGACCAGTGGTGCCGCTGCGTTAGCAGATGAAGTTGTGAAAAGCGTGAACAACACGCCGATGACGGACCTATGCTCCTCGCGACGGTCCGGATCATCCCTTTCCACCAGGAAAGGCCGGCTCCGTCGCCTGACACCGAACAGTGGTCGCAGCACGAAGCGACGAGCTCACACCCCCTGGATCTTCCATGCCCTTCTCGGTTCCGCGCGCCCTGCGCACCCTGGTCGTCGCCGTGATCCTCGCGGTGACCGTCACCGGCCTGCGCCCGGTGGCCCCGGCGACCGCGCTGATCCCGATCGAGGGCTACCCGAGCTACCAGCCCCAGAGCAAGTGCAGCCCGCGCGCCAAGCCCGGGACGCTGATGCTCTCGGAGTACCTGATGAAGAGGTACCCGGGATCCGGGTCGTCGGGGATCTCGCGCTCGTGCACCGCCTCGGGCATCTCGGAGCACAAGGAGGGCCGCGCCTTCGACTGGCGGCTCAACGCCGGGTCCGCCCGGGACCGCGGCTACGCCCGCGACTTCGTGCAGCGCCTCCGCGCCACCGACAAGGGCGGCAACCGGAACGCCCTGGCCCGGCGGATGGGCATCATGTACGTGATCTGGAACGACCACATCTGGTCGGCCTCCTACGGCTACCGCGAGCGCGACTACGTCCACGGCGCCTGCAACAAGCGCAGGCTCGACCGGTGCTCGGTCACGCTGCGCCACCGCGACCACATGCACATCTCGATCAGCCGGGCCGCCGCCCGGGCGGAGACCAGCTGGTACGTCCTTCGCAGCGGGTCCGGCCCTGCGCCCGCACCGACGCCCGAGCCCGCCCCCACGCCGGAGCCCGCCCCGCGGCCCGAGCCCGAGCCGGAGCCCGCCCCCAGGCCCGAGCCTGAGCCCGAGCCTGAGCCGGTCGCGCCGCCGAAGCGCGCCCCGAAGCTCCCCGACGGCGTGATCGACCTGCGCCGGACCCCGTACACCCGCGTCACCGTCCCGGCCGACGGCGAGACCGTCGAGACCCGCTTCAAGCTGGCGAAGGGCGTCACCTACTCGGTCACCGCTGCCGGGCTCTACACGTTCGGCGAGCCCGACGAGGTCGGTGACGCCGTGTGCACCTGGTCCTCGAGCGAGCAGGCCTGGGTGCCCAAGCCGAGCCGGCGGACCAAGCGGACGTACGGCCGGCTGGCCCTCCTGGTCAACGGCGCGCTGCCGTTCGGCGAGGCCTGCCGCGAGTCGCACACCTACCGCGCCGAGCTGACCCCCACCCGGGACCGGACGCTGAAGCTCAGGGTGGTCGGCCGCCACCCCTCGTCGCGGGGACGCCTCACCGTCGTCGTCGGCCGCAAGCGCGCCAAGGTCTCCTCCGCCCTTCCGGAGTACCCCTCGCTCACCCCGGCGCCGACGTACTCCACCAACCCGCGCTCCGGCCGCGGCCTCGTCGCCGAGAGCGTGACCGTGCCGGGCTCCGCGAGGGGCGGCACGTACACCCGGCGCAGCCTCGAGCCCGGCGCCACCTACCGCCTCACCGTCTCGGGGCGGGTGCGGATGGGCGGCGGCGTCGTCTCCGACGGCCAGTGCCTCTCGGTGCGCCGCACCTGGTACGAAGCAGCCTCGATCGACCCTCGGGTGCCCGGCCAGGACCACGGCAACCTGTACGTCGACGGCAAGCCGTTCGAGGGCACCGGCGAGACCGGCTGCGGAGGCCCGCGGGTCGCCGAGGTCGTCGCCGACACCCGAGGCCGGCTGCGCCTGGACCTGTGGGACCCGCTCGACCCCTCCGACAACACCGGCGAGCTCGAGGTGCTCGTGCAGCGGGTGACTCCGATCCCGACCCCTGTGGCCGCCGACGGCGAGCGACCCCGGCCCCGTCAGGACGAGTGGCAGCAGCGGCGTGACGCCTTCGAGGTCGACGCCGCGCGACCCGGCGGCGCCGTGTCGACGATGCGGCTGCGCAAGGGCGAGCGGGTCCAGGTCACCGTGACCGGACGGTTCGTCTCGGGCGGCCGTGCCGCGGACGCCTCGTGCCAGCGCATCGCCGGCGACTGGCTCACCTACGACCCTGCCGTCCTCGGGCAGGACCCGCTCAACGTCTGGGTCGACGGGCAGCAGGTCACCTGGCGCGCGGTCGGCTCGAGCGACGCCTGCTCCGCGGAGTACCGCTACCGGACCCGCTTCACCGCGACCAAGAACGGCCCGCTCCGGCTCGGCGTCCTCGACCTCGACCACACCGACAACCGCGGCGTCGTCGAGGTGGGTCTCAAGCGCCTGAAGGGCTGAGCGACCCCGCAGCTCCGCGGATCAGGCCGGGCGGTTCCGCGGATCAGGCCAGGGACTCCATCAGCGGCGGCAGGATGAACAGCATCCCCATCGACCACGTGGTGTGCGTGAGCATCGGGGCGAGCACGCCGCCGCTGACCCTGCGCTGGAGGCCGACCAGGAGGCCGAGCACCGCGGCCGCGAACACCAGCATCACGTTGCCCGTCGCGACCGTGATCAGCGTGTAGATCACGGTGGAGACGAGGACCGGGTGCTCCCTGATCGCGGCGTAGAGCGCGCCACGGAAGAAGAGCTCCTCCGACAGCCCGTTGACCAGGGTGATCAGCGCGATCACCGGCAGCGACCCGTAGCGGGCGTGGTCCAGGACCTCGTCCACGCTCGCGCTCAGCGGCGGGATCTGCGCGACGACCAGCGCGCCGACGGTGAACACCGCGACGGCTGCGAGCCCGATCGCGATCGGCTGGAGGACGGGCCGCTTCAGGTGCCGCCCGAACCGCATCCGTCCGACGTGAAGGGGACCCGAGAGCACCGAGCCGGCGGTCCAGGTCGCCGCGAGGGCGAACGTGAAGGCGTAGAAGGCCGAGTCGCCCGGCGTCGTCGCCAGCGAGAAGCCGAGGAGCGTCGTACCGACGACGAGGGTGACCGCGACGACGACCCGGCGGCGGCGGAACAGGTGGGCGGGCTGACGGTGGTCGCGCTCGACCGGGGAGACCAGGGTGGAGTCGACGAACCGGCTGAGCCAGCTCACAGGGCTCCCTTCTCGCGGAGCCGGTCGGCGAGGGCCTCACGCACCATGTCGTCGTACCCCATGGTCTCGAACGGCACGACCTGCCGGATCGAGTCGTCCTTGACCACCACCTCGTTGTCCATCGACTCGATGAGGTTCCGGCCGGTCTTCGCGTCGACGTCGGTGACCAGCGAGAGCCAGCGGGAGGAGAGCTCCGGGGTGAGGACGGGTACGACGACGATCGGCACGTCGCGGCCGTTCTGGATCTTCGAGGCCCGGCGCAGCATGTCGCGGTAGGTCAGCACCTCGGGGCCGCCGACCTCGAAGATGCGCCCCTTCGCCTCGTCGTTGTCGAGGACGCCGACGAGGTAGCGGACCACGTCCCTCAGCCCGATCGGCTGGGTCTTCGTGCCGACCCAGTGCGGCGCGACCATGGCGGGGAGGTTCTTCACGAGCTGGCGGGTGATCTCCCAGGAGATCCCTCCGTGTCCCACGACGATCGCCGCGCGAAGCACGGTCACCGGGACGCCCGCCTCGCCCAGGAGCGACTCGACCTGCCGCCGGGAGCGCAGGTGCGCCGAGAGCTTCGTGTCCTCCTCGCCGAGACCGCCGAGGTAGATGATCTGCCGGACCCCTGCCTCGGCCGCGGCCTCCCCGAAGGCACGCGCCGCCTCGGCGTCCTTGCGTACGAAGTCCTTGTCGTCGAGGGAGTGCACGAGGTAGTACGCCACGTCGACGCCACGCAGCGCGCCCTTCAGCGTCGCGGGCGAGAAGACGTCTCCCTCGACGGGGTCGCCGACACCTTCGTACTCGTCGGGCTTGCGGGTCATCGCCCGGACGTCGTGGCCCTCCTCGACGAGGGCACGGGTCAGGTGTGAGCCCACGAAGCCGGTGGCTCCGGTGACGAGAACGGTCAGGGGCATGGGTACCTCGCTCCGTGTCCGCGCGGGCCGGGCGACCCGCCTGTGCCCAGAGTGCCCGACCCGGACAACTTCAAGCGAGACGCGTCACGTCTGGGCCGGGGCGGGGCTCTCCGCGCGCATGCGCTCCCACACGACGCACCCCCACATCACGAGGCCGGTGGCGGCGAACCCCGCGACGATGTCGACCACGTAGTGCTCGGCGTAGTAGACGAGGACGAACCCCATCGCCAGGGGGTAGAGCCAGAGGAGCCAGCGCCACGGGCTTCGCCACCGGCTGATGGCGAACCAGGAGACGAGCAAGGTGACCGCCGCGTGGAGCGAGGGCATCGCCGCGACCTGGTTGGCGAGAGCGGACACGTTCTGATGGATGCCGACCTCACCGAGGTCGTACCAGCCGCGGCTGGTGATCCGGTCGACGTTCCCGGAGACGAAGCCGAACTCCGCCGCCATCCACGGGGGTGCCATCGGGTAGGTGATGTAGATGACGAGTGCCACCAGGTTGAGCGACAGGTAGCGGCGCATGAACGCCACCCAGGCGCTCCTGTCACGCACCCACAGGATCGAGGCCACGAGGATGGGCACGAAGAAGAACGAGTAGTAGACCGTGGTCAGCGCGACGTCGTACCACGCCGGTGACATGGTCCGGTCGCACGGGACGCCGCAGAGGCTTGCCTGGAGGTACTCGGTCGGCAGCGTCCCGCCGAAGAGCCAGCGGTCGAGGTTGATGGGCTCGAGCACGTGCACCGGAGCGAACCCGAGCTCGTCGGCCATGCCCCGGCTGTAGAGGTACAGCGTCAGCACCGCCAGGGCGGGCCACCAGTCCCGGGGGAAGGCCATGTGCTCCCGCCAGGATGCCTTGACGTTCCAGGCGATGATCGCGAGCCAGATCCACAGGAACGCCGTGAGCGTCTGCTTCGGCAGGCCGATGGAGACGCTCCACACCGTCAGAGCCGCGAGGTACACGAGCACGGCGGCGAGGCGCAGCCGGAGCGGCGTCCTCGCTGTGTCCACCCTCACGGGCACCATGAGACCTCCTCCCCGTCGCGCCGGGGCGCGCGCGGGCAACCTCCTCCCTATGGTCGGGCACGAAGGTCATCGCACGCCGCGGATCCGGTAGACCAGCACGCTTCCGGCCAGGCACACGGCCGCCGAGAACAGGTAGAGCGAGACATAACCGCCCGCAACGGTCACGAGCATCGTGGCGAGGAAGGGGGCGAACACCTGGGGCAGCGCGTTCGCCACGTTGATGACGCCCAGGTCCTTCGCGCGCGCCGACGCCTCGGGCCGGCGGCCAGCACGAGCAGCGCCCCGTCCCCTGCGGACCGGGATGGTCGGCTCGGCCAGGGCCGTCAGCGCCGCCGGGACCGAGCCGGTGGGCGGAAGTGCCGTCACGGCCGGTTCTCGGCGCTGTCTCGGGCCTGTTCTCGGGGCTCTTGTTCTCGGCGATCATCCGCGCGAACCAGTCGTAGGAGTCCTTCGGCGTCCTCTTCTGCGTCGCGTAGTCGACGTGCACGAGGCCGAAGCGCTTGGTGTACCCCTCGGCCCACTCGAAGTTGTCGATCAGGCTCCAGGTGAAGTACCCGCGGACGTCCACACCGGCCTCGATCGCCTGACCCACGGCGCGAAGGTGGGCGTCGAGGTAGTCGATCCGGCGCTGGTCGGCGACCCGGCCGGTGGCGTCCGGCTCGTCGTTGTAGGCGCAGCCGCTCTCGGTGACGAAGACCGGTGGCAGCTGCCCGTCGTACTCGTCGGACATCGTGACCAGCAGGTCCCGCAGCCCGTCGGGGACGACCGGCCAGCCGAAGTCGGTGACGGGGTACCCCTCCACCGGGAGCATCACGAACGGAAGGCCTTCCCCGGTGATCGGGCTGCCCTCCGGCGCCGGCGTGCTCGGACCGGCCACGCGGGTCGGGTTGTAGTAGTTCACGCCGTAGAAGTCGATCGGGCTGCTGATCACCGTCAGGTCGTCGTCGACCGGGCCGGGCATCAGCGCCGCGAACCCGTCGGGGTAGCTGCCTCGCAGGATCGGGTCGGCGAAGACCCGGTTCCACAGGGTCCCCCACCCGGCCGCCGCGTCCTTGTCCTCCGTACTGTCGGTCGCCGCCCAGACCGGCGAGTGGTTGGTCGCGGTGCCGATGCTGGTCGCGCCGATGTTGCGGAGCGTCTGGACCGCCCGGCCGTGGCCGAGCAGAAGGTGGTGGGCGGCCGGGAGCGCGTCGAACATCAGCCTCTTGCCGGGGGCGTGCATGCCGAGCGCGTAGCCGAGCATCGTCACGACGTTCGGCTCGTTGACGGGGATCCAGTGCGCGACGCGGTCGCCGAGGCGCATGCCGACGAGGGTGGCGTACTCCGCGAAACGGTCGGCGGTGTCACGGTTGAGCCAGCCGCCCGCGTCCTCGAGCGCCTGAGGGAGGTCCCAGTGGAAGAGCGTCGCCATCGGCGCGATCCCTGCGGCGAGCAGCTCGTCGACGAGCCGGTCGTAGAAGGCGAGGCCCTTCGGGTTGGCCCTGCCTGAACCGTCCGGCTGGATCCTCGGCCAGGCGATGGAGAACCGGTAGCCGTCGAGGCCGAGGCCCTTCATCAGCCCGATGTCCTCGACGTACCGGTGGTAGTGGTCGCAGGCCATGGCGCCGCTGCTGCCGTCGACGATCTTGCCCGGCTCGTCGCAGAACGTGTCCCAGACGCTGCGACCGCGACCGTCCTCGTCGACCGCGCCCTCGATCTGGTACGACGCGGTGCTCGCCCCGAAGACGAACCCCTCCGGCAGGTGCGGGTACTCCCTCGTGTCTCGCATACCCGTCACCTTGGCACTCCTGCCCCCTGCCGCGGAGGAACTCGAGCCGCTTGACCGGACCGCGCCGCTGATGCAGGTTCGTGGCATGGCAGAGGAGCGCGCGGCGACGTACTTCGAGGACGCCGCGGCCTGGCGGGCCTGGCTCACCGAGCACCACGCGACCGAGAACGAGCTGTGGCTGGGCTTCTGGAAGAAGCACACCAACCACGACGGCCTCACCTACGAGGAGGCGGTCGAGCAGGCGCTCTGCTTCGGCTGGATCGACGGCCTGCTCAACAAGGTGGACGACCAGCGGCACAAGATCCGGTTCACCCGGCGGCGTCCCGGGAGCAACTGGAGCCGGGTGAACGTCGAGAAGGTCGCCGACCTCGAGCGCCGGGGGCTCATGACGGAGGCAGGCCGCGCCGCCCACGAGGCCGGGAAGACCGACCCGCGAGGGCGGTACTCGTACGAGAACGACGAGGAGGTCGAGCTCGACCCCGAGTACGTCGCACAGCTCGCCGCGTCACCGGCGGCCCAGGCGTTCTTCGACGCACAGCGCCCGTCGTACCGCAGGACCGTCAAGGGCTGGGTCATGTCCGCGAAGCAGAAGGCGACCCGGGACCGCCGGATGGCCCAGGTGGTTGCCGACTCCGAGGCCGGTCAGCTGATCAAGCCGCTGCGCTTCGGACGGAACAGCGTCGGACGGAACAACGAGGCGACCTGAGCGGTTGGTCCCGCCATGAGCTCGTTGCAGACGCCGTCGCCGCAGATCGACGTACGCCGCTCCGCGGACCGCTTCACGACGAAGGTCGACTGGCTCGACTCGAAGCACTCGTTCTCGTTCGGGAACCACTACGACCCGCGCAACGTCGGACACGGCCTGCTCCTGGTGAACAACGACGACGTCGTGCGCGCCGGGACGGGCTTCGACACCCACCCGCACCGGGACATGGAGATCGTGACCTGGGTGATGCGCGGCAGCCTCGTGCACCAGGACTCGACCGGGCACGCCGGGGTCATCTACCCGGGCCTCGCCCAGCGGATGAGCGCCGGCACGGGGATCCTCCACTCCGAGAAGAACGACTCCTGGCGTCTCGCACCGGAGCAGGGTGAGCACGACGAGCCCGTGCACTTCGTGCAGATGTGGGTCGTCCCCGACGAGCCCGGGATCACCCCCGGCTACGAGCAGCTCGAGATCGACGACGAGCTGATGCGCGGCGGGCTGGTGCCGGTGGCCTCGGGCATGTCGGCACACGACGGCAACGCCGCGATCCGGATCAAGAACCGCTACGCCGCGTTGTACGCCGCTCGTCTCGAGGCGGGCCGCTCCGTGACTCTGCCGGACGCGCCGTACCTCCACCTCTTCGTGCCCCGCGGCACCGTCGACCTCGAAGGAGCTGGCGCTCTCGACGAGGGCGACGCGGTGCGATTCACCGCGGTTGGCGGGAACCGGGTCACCGCGACCGGCGAGGGCGCCGAGATCCTGGTCTGGGAGATGCACGCCTCGGTCCGCTGACCCGGCGCGTTCATGCCCACCGGTTCCCCTGCGGTGGTATGCCTGTCGGCGTCTCGGTGGGCGGTCCGGGACGGTGTGCGATATGCCGCCGGGCGTACCTCTGATGCTCGTACCGCGCCGAGGCATGCCGGTAGGACTGCCTCGCACTGGGGCAGCTTGGACTTGTTCAGCGGACTCGGGGTGATGCGGCCGCGGCAGGGCCGGTGTGTCACGTTCGTTTGTGGAAGCTGACCTTGCCGTCGGGCAGCCGGTGCATGTCGTAGCGGGAGTCGTGCGCGAGATGATGGTGGTGCGGGCACAGCAGCCGGCCCTTCTCGACGCTGGTGCCGCCGCCCTCGGACCACAAGATCTCGTGATGGGCCTCGCACCACGCCGGCGGCCGGTCACAGCCCACCGCGGTGCACCCTTTGTCCCGGATCGCCATCGCGACCCGCATCGCCTCGGTGTGCAGGCGCCTCTTGCGACCCAGGTCCAGTGGCACCGACCTGCCGCCGAGGACCGCGGGCACCAGCCCGGCGTTGCAGGCCAGCCGCCGGATCTGCCCGGCGGACATCGGGGTGCCGGTGTCCAGCGTCCCGGCGCCGAGCCCGGTCTTGAGCTTGTCGAGCTCCATGGTGATCGCGACGATCGCCGCGATCCCGCCGGCCTGGGGGAGCTTGTCGACCGGGAGGTGCTCGACCAGGTCGGCGAACGCCTGCCCCAACAACACCGGATAGGGCCGCCTTCTACCGTCGGCGTCGACCCAGGCGGCGGGGTCGGTGCGGCGGGGTGCGGCGAACGCCTGGACTGCCTTGCCCAGCATGTCGGCCTGGGCGGTGGGCAGCTTGAACCAACCGCTGGTGGTGCCGTCGCCGTTGTCGCGCATCGCGAACCGGGTCCTCTCCCGCGCCCGGCGCTCCTCCCGCTCCAGCGCCTCACCCTCCGGCTTGTCGGCCTCGTCGGGGGCGAGGACCTCGAACAACCGCCTCGCGAGCACCCGCAACCGCTTCGCGTCATGCAGCAGCCGCGAGCTTGACCAGGTGCTCCTGCGCGGTGATGCGTTGTGCGTCGGTGACCTCGCCGGTCGGGAGGTCCTCGACCGCCCGGATGATCACCCACACCTGATCGGTGGTCAGCCGCCCGGTCGCGAACGCCGCCCGGGTCGGCGCGAACCGCTCCTGGTCCAGCACCCGCGCGCCGCGCAGGTCCCCGTTGGTCTGCGACCGGTTCTCCCGGGTCCGCCGCGCCAGCCACGCCGCGGTCGAGGTGGAGCCGTCCTTCGCGCCGATCTCGTTCGCGTCCGCCGCGGCGAGCACCCGCCACCGCAGCTCGGTCACCCGCGCCGCCAGCACACTGAGCTCGACCAGCGTCTCGGCCTGCTCGTCCGGGGTCATCGCCCACCCCGGCGCATCCACCAGGCCGTCCAGCACCGCCAGGGCCCGACCGGCGAACCCGTGCACCGGGTCCACCCGCTCCGCCACCGGCGTCGACACCTTTTCCATGACCCCCACGCTAGGGAAAGTCAACCCCTCGTTCGAACACCAGTTCGAACTCTGTGGACAACCGCAGCCTCGTGAACCTGTGGACGAAACCTGGCCGGAAGCCGAGCCAGGGACGCCGAACCGCGCGGCCCAGTCATGGGCGTGCGCACACGCCCGTCGAGACCGGCAGCCAGGGCCCGACCGGGGTGTCGTGCAGGGCCATCGACCGTCGAGGGCGGCGGGTCAGAGCACGCGCAGCGCGTCGACCACATCGCGCTCTCGCCTGGCCAACGCATGCAGCACGGCGCGGTCCCCGTGCCGGTCCCTCGCTGCAGCCACCAGCACGTCGACCGCGACGGCCACCGCGGCCTGCCGGCGCCCGGACCTCGCTACCCACGCTGAGCGCAAGGTCCTCGATGTGCACCGCCAGCTCCACGCAGCGCGTCTGGAGGTAGCCGTCGAGGAGCATCTCCTCCCCGGGCCGATGGAGCACCGCCACACGCCGGTCAAGCGGCTCGGCAGCCAGCCGCACCCTCAACCGCGCCAGGGCCGCCGACGTCTCCTCCGACACCGCAGCAGGCCCGAGTGAGGCCGTCTCCTCGCTCCGAGCCCGCACCCCCACGTTCAGAGCCGACCCGGGCGACGACGTGTCTTGGAGTCGGGCGTAGTAACGGACGGGAGAGACCGGCTCCGCGCCGACCACCTCGCCGTCGAGGAACCACTCGACCTGGAGCACGCTCCGCGCCAGGTGACCTGCCAGGCCGCCCACCGACATGCCGGCCAGGACGGACTCGTCGTCCCACGCTCGCGCGACGTCACCGCTGCCCAGCAGCTGCTCCGCGCTCTCGGCCGCCTCCAGGTAGACGTCCCGCACCTCGACATTCACCCGTGCAGCCTCTCAGGAAACGGCGGCCGCCCTTACCAGGCGTCCCGAGGACCTCGAGCGGGTCCGTCCGAGGAGCTTGGCTGCGCCATGATGGAGGTGGGCGCAAGTTGCAGATGGCACGCTACGCCGTGCTCGGACGAGACGGGGGTTCGCGGTGATCGGGATGACGTCTTTGTCGAGAGTTCTGCTTGTGCATATGGCCTTCTATGTCGCTGTCGCGCTCGGGCTTCTGGCCATGGCGAGTCCGGTGAACTGGCAGACGCCGACGAACCTGTGGGCGCAGGAGGACGTGGGGTTCCTCGTCGTCGTGGTTCTGGTCGTGGCGGGGGTGCTTGGTTCGCTCGAGGGCGTCTTTCTCGCCTTGAGCCACCGGGTGCCGGGATGGCTGTTCGCGGCTCTGGCTCTCGGGGTCGGCGGCTCCGGTGCGTCGTTCTACGTCCAGGCGCCGTTCGCGTACGGCGACGAGACGTGGACTGCCAGTCGCGAGGACGTGGTCATGTCTCAGCTCGTCTGGTTCGGCTTCTGGAGGTGCGCACACCCTGGTGGCCTGCGCGGTGCTGGCGAGCGCCTCCCGACGCCGGGCGGCGCCCGCCGGCGGAACGGTGACCGCCGGCAACTAGCGTCCCCACCAGCCGACGGCACGACTCAGCTAGGACGAGAAGAAGGAGTCGTTCATCCGCGGGTCGGGAGTGAACGGCACCACCGCCAGCCGCATGCCCGTCTGCGCGTAGCGCTGCTGCTCGACCTTCGCCACGACCTCGTTCGCCCGGGCGCACTGGCTCTCCGAGAGGTAGAACGCGAACAGTCGCAACCGCTCCCGCGCGGCGTAGAAGCTCTCGAGGTTGACCTCGTCGGCGTTGCCGATGGTCTCGAGGTCGAAGAGCGCCTGCTCCACGTCCTCGGGTCGGACGCGCGGCGCGAGCTCCGGGTGTACGTCGATCATGCCGTCGTCGCTGACGATGACGATCAGGCAGGGCGCCGACGACGCCGCGGTGTAGCGCACGGCGGAGTTGTAGCGCGCCCCACGCCCCGGGTCGCCCACCCCGGTCGCGATCCCGTCGAGGATCACGCCCACGGCATGGCAGGTCCCGTCGGGGGTCAGCAGGACCGCGCCGTCGATCTTGGTCAGGGACCGCAGCATCCGGCTGCCGATCGGCTGGGGGTCGATCGCCAGGGCCTGAGGAGCGAGGCGCTTGGCCTCCTGGGCGGCGGCGGTCGTGACCACGAGCATGGTGCCCTTGCCCTGGCTCACCGCGGTCTGCGCGAGTCGCCAGATGGCCCGGATGTCGTCGTCGTCGACGCTGGCGAAGACCCGTCGCATCGAGTCCACGAACAGCGAGGGCGACATCCGTGGCCGGGGCAGCTGGGGGTGTCCGTTGGCGACGCGGAGCAGGGGCGCGCCGTGGTGGGACAGCGTCCACACACCCTGCTCGACGACCGTGAACCGGAAGAGGTCCTCCGCGCGTCCGTCGTACTCCTCGGAGCTGGCCCCGAAACCGTAGATCGTGGTGCCGTCGATCAGCAGACCGAGCTGGTTGTCGGTGATCTCGAGCAGCTTGCGGAACTGCAGCCGCTCGCGCACGGAGATCGGAGCGCGGAGCCGGATCGCGACGTCGACGTTCGGGTGGCCGTCGGGCGCGAGGATGACCGTGCCCCACCCGGCGCGGCCTTCGTAGGCGGTCGAGGCGAGGGCCTCGAAGGAGTCGAAGAGGCCCTTGGCCAGGGTCTCGCCGGCGATCAGAGCCGTCGAGAACACGAGATGGTTCGCGGACCGGCGGATCGCGTCCGTGGGGATGTCGTCCTCGATCGGGGAGATCGTGCGGGGCGGCTTGGCCGCCAGGAGCGCGTGGGTGGCGACCCGGAGCAGCTCGCTGAGGATCCCGTGGGCGAGCGAGACGGTGAGCGGCACGCCGTCCACGTGCGTCGTCTCGAGCCGGGGCAGCGCGTCGAGGGCCTCGCTGTCCACCGAGAGCACCGGGTGCACGTGGAAGTCACCGACCGGCGCGGACTGTCCCACGAAGAACGTCCGCCCTGCCCCGGCGGGCGCCCGCTCCATCGCGGCCTCGACCGCGGCGGCGCGGGCGGCGTCGCGGAAGTGCTCGTGCCGTGCCTCCCGCATCTCCTCGGTGGCGAAGTCCATGTCGTGGACCGGCGACTCCTGGTAGCGGCGCTTGGCGTCGACGACGACGTCGCCGAAGTCCTCGGTGGTGAACTCCGGGTCGAAACCCTCACGCATCTCGAGGCAGACCTGGCTGGTGTCCTCGCCGCCCGTCGCGAACCCCACGACGTAGGCCTCGGGCGACAGGATCGCCCCGATCTGGTCCAACGCACGGTCGGCCGCCCCGTCGAGGGAGATGCGGAACTGCTGCTGGTAGCCCCACATGCTCTGGTTCAGGTGCGGGTCGGACATGGGTGTTGGTCGTCCCTCGGGCGTCGTACGGCGGATCACTGACTGGTGCCCGCGGAGTCAAATGGCAAACACCCCCATGTTCCCCCTCAAACCCGACCCCACAAACCCGGACGGGACAGTCCGGTACCCCGGGCAGGCCACGGCAGGGGACCTTCGCCCCTTCAGCCGGCCCCTGCCCGGGGCGAGTCTGGAGACGACCGATCCACCGTGCCCCAAAGGAGAGACCACATGGCCACGCTTGCCAAGCGGAGCTCGAGCCCGATGGCCGAGATGCTCGACTGGCTCGAGTCGAACGCGCCGCTGAACCTCCACGGCGTCGGCCTCGCGCCCTACGTACGGGTCGAGGACTTCGTGGAGGAGGACGCCTACGTCCTGCGGGCCGAGCTGCCTGGAATCGACCCCGAGCAGGACGTCGAGGTGAGCGTCGAGAACGACATGCTCACGATCCGAGGAGAGCGCCGCGAGGAGACCAAGGAGAAGAACCGCCGCGAGTTCCACTACGGCTCGTTCCGCCGGACCGTGAGCCTGCCCAAGGGCGCAGACCCGGAGAAGATCACCGCGTCGTACACCGACGGGGTGCTCGAGGTCCGCGTTCCCACCACCGCCGAGGAGACGCCGTCCATGCGGATCCCGGTCCAGCGCGCTGAGTGAAGGAGACCTGGTGCACGCCTCAGTAGGTGACCGGATCCACGTGAACGGCACCCATATCTCTGACCACGAACGGGACGGCGAGATCCTCGAGGTTCGCGGCAAGGACGGCACCCCGCCCTACGTCGTGCGCTGGTACGACACCGGACACGAGGCGCTCGTCTTTCCCGGTCCTGACGCGACCATCCGTCCGGCAGCGCACGGGGAGCAGCCCGGCGACCCGGAGCCACCTGCCTGACCGGAGGTCGCGATGACCCCGGCCGCCGCCGGACTGTCCTCCCAGATGGCCGCGCGGCGGTCGGCTGAGGAGGGGCCGAACCGGCTACCTCCGCCGCCCCGCCCCTCGCTGCTCCGCCAGTTCCTCCAGCAGCTCACCCACCTCCTCGCGATCCTGCTGTGGGTCGCGGCGGGTCTGGCCCTCCTCGCGGGCCTCCCTCCACTGGCTGTTGCGATCCTGGTCGTGGTCCTCGTCAATGCGGTCTTCGCGTTCGCGCAGGAGTACCGCGCCGACCGGTCCGCCGAGCGGCTGAACGCCATGCTCCCCGCGCGAGTGCGCGTACGCCGCGACGGGAAGCTCGTCAGCATCGACGCGGTCGACCTCGTCCGGGGCGACATCGTGGAGCTGGCTGCCGGCGACCGCCTCGCTGCCGACCTGACGCTCATCAGCGCGCACGACGTCAGCGTCGACGAGTCGCTCGTCACCGGCGAGAGCGCGCCGGTCCGCCACGGCCCGGGAACGTCGGTCATGGCAGGCACCTTCGTCGTGCAGGGCGAGGGCGTCGCCGAGGTCACGGCCATCGGCACCGACACCACGATCGCCGGGATCTCTGCTCTCACCGGTCAGGCGTCCCGGCCGCCGAGCCCGCTCACCGTGCAGCTCCGCGGGGTCGTTCGCGTGGTCGCGCTCATCGCGCTCGCGACGGGCTCCTGTCTCGGGGCCGCGGGCCTGCTGCTCGGCCTGGAGGCAACCGAGGCGTTCCTCTTCGCTGTCGGCGTGACGGTGGCGCTCGTGCCCGAGGGGCTGCTGCCCACGGTCACCCTCTCCCTGGCCCGCGGCGCCCAGCTCATGGCCGGACGGAACGCGCTCGTTCGTCGCCTCGACGCGGTCGAGACGCTCGGCGCGACCACGTTCGTGTGCACCGACAAGACCGGCACTCTCACCCAGAACAGGATGGCGGTCGTCGAGGTCTGGTCTCCCCACGGCACGGTCATCCTCAGGCCCGAGGGGTACACGCCCACCTTCCGCCACGACGGCCCCGCGGAAGCTGTTGACGACATGGGCGACGCGGCCGAGAGCGCCGCCCGCTGCGTCGTCGGCCGGGTGGTCCGCCACGGCGACACCTGGACCGCGGTCGGCGACCCGATGGAGGCGGCCCTCCACTGCTGGGCCCTGGGCATGCACCGGGCCGAGCCCGCCGACGGCATCGTCCAGCTTCGCCGGCCCTTCACCTCGGACCGGCTGCTCAGCTCCGTCGTCACCGACGGCGTCTCCCACGTGCTCGGCGCTCCCGAGTCGGTGATGCGCCGGTGCGTCGAGGTCCCCGCGGGAACCTTGGCGGCCCTCCACGACATGGCGACCCGCGGGCGACGGGTCCTCGCCGTCGCCCGGGGCGCCTGGGAGCAGGGCCAGCCCCCCGAGGACGCCGAGACCGACCTGCGCCTGGTCGCACTCGTGGGTCTGGAGGACCCGCCGCGGCCGGACGTCGCGACGGCTCTCGAGGCGTGCCGCGACGCAGCGATCCGGGTGGTCATGGTGACGGGCGACCACCCGGCTACGGCGGCAGCGGTCGCGCGCGAGATCGGGCTGCTGCTCGACGGCGGGGTCGTGGTCGACGGCCGGGAGCTCCCCGAGGACGACGCAGAGCTCGGCGAGCTGCTCGACAGCGAGAAGGGTGCGGTCGTCGCACGCGTGACCCCGGCGGACAAGCTGAGGATCGCCAGGGTCCTTCGCGAGCGAGGACACGTGGTCGCGATGACCGGCGACGGCGTGAACGACGCACCCGCTCTGCGCGAGGCCGACGTGGGCGTCGCGATGGGTGCCAGCGGCAGCGACGTGGCCCGCGAAGTTGCAGACCTGGTGCTGCTCGACGACCACTTCGCCACGATCGTCGTCGCGGTCGAGCTCGGCCGGGCGACGTTCACGAACGTGCGTCGCTTCCTGACCTACCACCTTGCGGACAACGTGGCCGAGCTCGCGCCGTTCGCCGCCTGGGCCCTCACCGGCGGCCAGCTCCCCCTGGCGATCGGGGTGCTCCAGGTCCTGGCCCTCGACATCGGCACCGACATGCTCCCAGCGACCGCTCTCGGCGCCGAGCCTCCGAGCAAGAGGGTGATGCAGGGGCCCGCTCACAAAGGACCGCTGGTGAACGCAGCACTGCTGCGCCGCGCGTTCGGCGTGCTCGGGCTCGTGGAGGCGACGATGGCGATCCTCACCTTCGTCACGGTGCTCACGCTCGGCGGCTGGTCCTGGGGCGAGACTCCGAGCGCGGGTCTGCTCGCAACGGCGTCGGGTTCGGCCTTCGCAGTGATCGCGGTGAGCCAGATGGCCAACGCCTTCGCCTGCCGCAGCGCCACCGTCCCGGCGTGGCGGGTGCCCCTCACGACGAACAAGCTCATCCTCGCGGCCGTCGCCGCCGAGCTCGTCCTTCTCGTGGCGTTCGTCGGGATCCCGTGGCTGGCCGGCCTGCTCGGCGGCAGCTGGCCCTCACCGGTGGGCTGGTCGCTGGCCGCGGCGTCCGCCGTACTCCTGGTTCTTGCGGACGGCGCCCACAAGCACTGGCGCCGGCGCCGGTCGGTCAGCCGTGCAGGTGGCGGACCCTCTCGTGCGTGAGGTCCTCGATGTCCTCGGCCGCGGCGTGGAGCAGCCGGTGCGCGAGGTCGGAGAGGGCACGCGCGGTCGCGAGCTCGTCGCCGATCTCGGGAACGTCGAGGTCGGAGGGGTTGAGCCGGGCCGTCCCGGTCCCGGTCATCGTGACGTTCTCGCCCGGGCGGAGCCGGGCCTCTGCGTGGGTCTGTCCTTCGCGCTCGCCGATGTAGATCTCGACGTGCCAGGTCTTGGTAGCGGTCATACTCCCATTGGCACATGGGCCGCAGGGCGACGTCAGGGGCTAAGGTCCCCGATCCGCAAGACCGCGGCACCATGCACCCGGTCCGCGGCCAGGTCGTCGAGGGCCACGTCCGCCTTGTCGAAGGGGTACGGCGTGACGGTCGCCGTGACGCCGAGCCGCGGCGCGAGCCGGAGCAGCTCCTCGCCGTCCGCGCGGGTGTTGGACGTGACGCTGGTCAGCGTGCGCTCGCGGAAGAGATGTCGCTGGTAGTCCAGGGTCGGGACGTCGGAGAGGTGGATGCCCGCGACGGCCAGCGTCCCGCCGCGGTCGAGCGCCTCGAGTGCGGGCGGCACCAGGTCACCGACCGGCGCGAAGACGATGGCTGCGTCGAGGAGGACCGGCGGTGCGTCGTACGCCGCTCCCGCGCTCGCGGCCCCGAGGGCGAGGGCGAGCTCGCGCGCCGCGGCGTCGCGGGTGAGCACGTGCACCTCCGCACCCTGCGCCATCGCGATCTGGGCGGTGATGTGCGCGCTCGCGCCGAAGCCGTAGATCCCCAGCCGGCCACCAGCGGGCAGGTTCGCGCGACGCAGCGCGCGGTAGCCGATGATGCCCGCGCACAGCAGCGGTGCCGCCTGCTCGTCGGGCAGGTCCTCCGGCACCTCGTAGGCGAACGCGGCCGGCACGAGCGTGTGCTCCGCGTAGCCGCCGTCCTCGTCCCAGCCGGTGTAGCGGGACCGTGGGCAGAGGTTCTCCCGGCCCCGGCGGCACCAGGCGCACTCGCCGCACGTGTGGCGCAGCCACGCGACCCCGACCCGGTCACCCTCGGCGAACCGCGCCACGCCCTCGCCGACCGCGGCGACGGTGCCCACCACCTCGTGCCCGGGTACGACGGGCGTGCGGTGCTGCGGCAGGTCGCCGTCACGGACGTGCAGGTCGGTCCGGCACACGCCGCAGACCGACACCGCGACGAGCACCTCGCCCGGCCCCGGAGACGGCACCGGCCGTTCGACGCGGGTCAGCGTCCCGGTGCCGGAGGTCTCCCACGCACGCATGCCCTCACCGTACGACGGCCACCGGGCACTGCGCGTGGTGCAGGACCGACTGGCTCACGGACCCGAGCAGCAGGCCGGCGAACGCCCCGAGCCCCCGCGACCCGACCACCACGAGCGAGGCGGACTGGGACGCGTCCGCCAGCACCCGCTGGGGCACGACGGGGATCGCCTCGGTGGTGACCTTCACGTCCGGGTACTGGTCCGCGAACCCGGCCAGCGCCTCGGCGAGCACCCTCTCGGCGGCCCGGATCTCCTCGACCAGCCCCTCGCCCGTGTCACCGCGGGCGGCGTTGCGCCAGGCGTGGACCGCCGTGATCGGCGCACCGGAACGGCTGGCGTGGTCGAACGCGAACTCCAGGGCCTTGCGGCTCCCGGTCGATCCGTCCACACCGACCACGACCCGGTCTGCGTCCGGGTGGTACGGCGCGCGCACCACGACGACAGGGCAGGAGGAGTGCCGGGTCACGTGCTGGCTCACCGAGCCGAGCACCACCCCCGACAGGAGGCTGTGACCGCGCGCGCCGATGACCACGGTCACGGCCTTGGCCGAGGCGTCGATGAGGGCCTGGCTCGGCGGGACCCCGATGACCTCGATCGAGGTCTCCCGGCTCCGCGCGCCGGCGAGCCGGTCGCGTGCGTCGGACTCGAGCTGGGCGATCTTCGCGGCATGCCAGTCGCTGGTCGCCTCGAGGACCTGCGTGGGGTCCACCTCGGAGACCAGGACACGCAGCGGCCGCCCCTGCTCCGCCGCGAGCTGGTCGGCCCAGTCGAGCGCGAGCTCGCTGTCGCCGGAGCCGTCGTAGCCGACGACGATCTCACCTGCGCGTGTGTTCATGACCCCATGGTCGCGGCCTCCGGCGCACCTCCGTAGAGCCACAGGTCCCGATCACCACCGGCCCTCAGGCCCCGCCTCTAGGCTCCAGGCATGAGCCTCAGGTCCGCCGTGAGCCAGTACTTCATCGCCGCCGTGGTCTTCCTCGCGCTCGACCTGGTGTGGCTCGGCGTCGTCGCGCAGGGGTTGTACGAGCACTTCCTGGGCGACCTGCTGGCCGACTCGCCCAACGCGGCGGCGGCCTTCGTCTTCTACGCGATCTTCGTCGCCGGGCTGGTGTACTTCGTGATCGCGCCCGCGATCGAGGAGCAGTCCGCCCGCACGGCGGTCGTCCGGGGCGCGGCCTTCGGCTTCGTCACCTACGCGACCTGGGACCTGACCAGCCTCGCGGTGATCGAGGGGTTCCCGGTCGGGATCGTCCCGATCGACCTGGCCTGGGGGACGTTCCTCGCCGCCACGGTCAGCCTCGCGACGTACCACCTCTGGCGCCGCCTGACCTGAGTCCTAGGCGAGGACCTGCAGCGCCGAGGGCCGCACCGAGGCGTGCACGGGCAGCGGCCCGAGCTGCTCCCCGTCGCCGTAGGCCAGCACCGGGTTGCTCGCGCTCACCGAGACCTCCCGGCCGCGGAGCACCACGACCTCCTCGAGCTCGACATGCGTCCCGTCGTACAGCTTGGGCATCGACCGGAGCAGCGACAGCTTCGAGGCCGCGCGGATCACGACCACGTCGAGCGTCCCGTCGTCGAGCACCGCGTCGGGGGCGATGTGCATGCCCGAGCCGTAGTAGCCGGAGTTCGCGACCACGACCGTGTACGCCTCGAAACGGTGCGCCTCGCCGTCGACGACCACGTCGTACGTCGACGGGCGGAACTCGACGATCGAGCGCACCGCCGCATACGGGTACTGCAGCGAGCGCGGGAGCCGGTGCGCCCGGTCCACGAGCTCGGAGGCGAGCGAGTCGACCCCGGCGTACACGCTGCCCACGACGACCCGGCCGTCCACGTCGATCACGTCGACCCGCCGCGGCTCGGCCTTCAGCAGCGTCGCGGCGACCTCGTCGGGCGAGCCGCCGATGCCGAGCTGACGGGCGAAGTCGTTGCCCCGACCGCTCGGGACGATGCCGAGCACGCCCCCGGCCTCGACCACCGCCCCGGCGAGGGAGGCGACCATGCCGTCGCCGCCGACCGCGACGACCACGTCTCCGCGGCCCACGGCCTCCCGGACCAGGTCCCGGCACGCGGCAGGGCCCGGGCTGTAGGTCACGTCGACCGTGCACCCGGCGTCGCGCAGGATCCGTGCCACCGGTACGACGGCCGCCGGGGCCGCCCCACCACCGGAGGCGGGGTTCACCAGGAACGCGAAGGAGCGTGTCACGGGACCATGACCCCGGGGTTGAGCACGCCGGCGGGGTCGATGCGCTCCTTGACCGCCCGGAGCATCTCGACACCGACCGGGCCCACCTCCTGCGCGAACCACGGCTTGTGGTCGCGGCCGACGGCGTGGTGGTGGGTGATCGTCGCGCCGGCCGCGATCATCGCGTCCGAGGCCGCCGTCTTGGCTGCGGCCCACTGCTCCAGCCCGTCGTCGAGCTGCTTGGCGGCGACGGTGAAGTACAGCGACGCACCTGTCTCGTACACGTGCGAGATGTGGCAGAGCACGATCGGGCTCTGCTCGGAGAGCGTCTTCTCGAGCGCACCCTTCACCCCGTCGTAGAGCGCCGGGAGGTTCGACCAGAAGGTCGCCGTCTCCAGCGTCTCGACGAGCACCCCGACGTCGAGCAGCGAGTCGCGCAGGTAGGGGCCGTGGAACCGCCCCTGGGCCCAGGCCTCGCCGCCGTCCTCGCCGAGCGAGCGGCCCCCGAGGTCGGTCAGCCGCTGCGTCACCACGGCGCGGGCGCGGTCGACGTACTCCTGCGTGCCCTCGAAGCCGGTGATCATCAGGCAGCCGCCGGCGTTCTCGCCGCCCACGTCGTCGGGCTTGGCGAGGTTGATCGAGGTCTCGGCCTCGTCGGAGAGGCGCAGGACGGTCGGCGCGATGCGCTCCTGGGTCAGCGTGCGCAGCGCGGCCGCCCCTTCGGCGAAGGTCTCGAAGCGCCACGACTCGTACACCTTCACCTCCGGCACCGGACGGACCCGGACGGTCACCGAGGTGATCACGCCGAACGCGCCCTCGGAGCCCAGCACGAGCTGTCGCAGGTCCGGGCCGGCGGCGTTCGCCGGGGAGCTGCCGAGCTCGAGCGTCCCGAGCGGGGTGGCCACCCGGAGGCCGACGACCAGGGAGTCGAAGCGGCCGAACCCGGCCGAGGCCTGCCCGCTGGAGCGCGTGGCGGCGAACCCGCCGATGCTGGCGTACTCGAACGACTGCGGGAAGTGGCCGAGCGTCATCCCGTGCCCGGCCAGCAGCGCCTCGGCCTCGGGCCCGAGCAGACCGGCCTCGAGCTCGGCGGTGTGCGACTCCGGGTCGACCGAGACGAGCCGCTTGAGGCGGGAGAGGTCCAGGGCGACGACCCCGGCGAACCCGTCCCGCTTCGCCGCGAGGCCGCCGACGACCGACGTACCCCCGCCGAAGGGCACCAGCGCGACGTTGCGCTCGCCGCACCACGTGACGACCTTCTGCACCTCGTCGTGGTCCGCGGGCAGCACCACGGCGTCCGGGGCGTCGGCGCCGTCGCCGTGGCGGATCCGGAGCAGGTCCGGGGTGGACTTGCCGCGGGTGTGGCGCACCCGCGTCTCGTGGTCGGTGCGGACCTGCTGCTCCCCCAGCAGGTCCTGCAGCTCGCTCGTCAGCTCCGGGTTCAGGGGTTCCGGGAGCGAGACGTCGGCGAGCTCGACGGTCGGCTGCTCGTTCGTGCCGAAGACGGCGTCGATGAGGGCGGCGGCAGCCTCGGGAAGCGGCGCGGCGTGCCCGGGGTCGCCCCATCGGGACCAGTGCATGGGAGTCGTCATGTGTTACAGTGTGACACATGACGTCCATTCGTAACAACGGGTCCGAGGACCGGTACCTCGACGCGGCGCGCGAGTGCATCCTGGCCACCGGATGGACGCGTACGACGCTCACCGACGTGGCTCGCCGCGCGGGGGTGTCGCGGATGACGATCTACCGCACCTGGCCCGACATGCAGACCCTCCTCGCGGACCTGATGACCCGGGAGTGGGGCGGCGTCGTGACGGAGGTGGCGAGCGCCGAGGCCGGTCTCGCCCCGGCCGAGCGGCTGAGCCACGGCGTGAGCCGGACCGTGACCGCGCTGCGCTCCAACGACCTGCTCCGCAAGATCGTCGAGGTCGACCCCGAGCTGCTGCTGACGTACCTGCTCCAGCGGCGCGGCCGCTCGCAGGACAACATCCTCGGCCTGCTCGAGCCACTGATCGCCGAAGGACAGACCGACGGGTCCGTGCGCGCCGGCGACCCGACGCTGATCGCGCGGAGCATCCTCCTCGCGGCCCACGGCTTCACGCTGTCGGCCGAGACCATGACCGACGACACGCGCTCCCTGGAGCAGTACGACGAGGAGCTGCGGACCCTGCTCGAGAGGTATCTCGCGCCATGAACACCCCCCGCTCGACCGCCCGGTCCACCGCCCTGACCGCCGCCCGTCGTGGCCGCGAGCTCGCCGAGGCCACCGACGGCCGGACGGTCGACCTGCTCGTGGTGGGCCTCGGCGTGACGGGCGCCGGGGTCGCTCTCGACGCCGCCTCACGCGGCCTCGACGTGGTCGCGGTCGACGCGCACGACATCGCCTTCGGCACCTCGCGCTGGAGCTCCAAGCTCGTGCACGGCGGACTGCGGTACCTCGCCAACGGCCAGGTCGGCGTCGCGTACGAGAGCGCGGTCGAGCGCGGCATCCTGATGACGCGCACCGCGCCGCACCTGACGCACCCGCTGCCGATGGTCACCCCGTTGATGCCGATGGTCTCGGGGTTCCAGTCACGTCTGGTGGCGGGGGGCCTCCGCGCCGGCGACCTCCTGCGCGTCTCCGCGCGCACCTCCCGGTCGGTCCTGCCTCGCCCTCGTCGGCTCTCGGCGACCGAGACCGCCGCGCTGGCGCCGCCGCTGCGGACCCGAGGCCTGCGCGGCGGGCTCCTGTCGTGGGACGGCCAGCTCGAGGACGACGCCCGGCTCGTCGTCTCCATCGCCCGGACCGCCGCGGGCCACGGCGCCCGGATCCTGACGCGCACCCGCGTGCTGTCGCTGACCGGGTCGGGCGCGGAGGTCCGCGACGAGCTGACCGGCCGGGTCTCCACCATCCGTGCGCGCGCCGTGGTGAACGCCGCCGGCGTCTGGGCAGGCGAGCTCGTCCCCGAGGTGACCCTGCGCCCCTCGCGCGGCACCCACCTGGTGCTCCGCGGCTCGTCCTTGCCGGGCCTGTCCGTCGCGGTCACCGCCCCCGTGCCCGGCGCGAGCAACCGCTTCGTGCTGGTCCTGCCGCAGCCCGACGGCATGGTGTACGTCGGACTCACCGACGAGCCGGTCGACGGGCCCGTGCCCGACGTCCCCGAGCCGAGCGAGAGCGAGATCGGCTTCCTCCTCGACGTGGTCGGCGCCGTCTTCGAGCGGCCCCTGCACCGGGACGACGTGGTGGGGGCCTATGCCGGTCTGCGCCCCCTGCTGCACTCGGAGGGGCGCACGGCCGACCTGTCCCGCCGCCACGCGGTGCTGACCTCGGCGACCGGGGTGGTCACGGTCGTGGGCGGCAA
The DNA here is from genome assembly GCA_963701425.1 of uncultured Actinomycetota bacterium. GTDB lineage: Bacteria > Actinomycetota > Actinomycetes > Propionibacteriales > Nocardioidaceae > Nocardioides_C. The sequence goes on from CAVPAG010000014.1 coordinate 268,423, forward strand.
GCTCACCACGTACCGGAAGATGGCCGAGGACGCAGTCGACGCCGCCGTGGCCCGGGCCGGTCTCGTGGCGGGGGCCTGCCGCACCCGCGACCTGCCGTTGGTCGGGGCCGCGCCGCGTGACGTGCTCGCCTCGGTCGAGGGGCCGGCGCGGCTGGTACGTCGCTACGGGGTGGAGGCCTCGGAGGTCCTGGCGGCCGCCGCCGCTGTGGTCGACGACCCGCTGCGACCCGTGGCTCCCGGCTCCCCCATCACCTGGGCCGAGCTGCTCTGGGCGGTGACCCACGAGGGCGCGCTCGACGTGGACGACCTGCTGGATCGACGTACCCGGGTGGGGCTGGTGCCCGCCGACCGCACCCTCGCGGAGCCGGCCGCGCGTGAGGCCCTCCACCTCGCCGGCATCACCACCCCCGCCTGACGCATCCGACCCGGCACGCGAGCCACCCCGCGATGAAGCAAGTTGGCTCCCGAACCGGGCCGTGGAGAGCCAACTCGCTTCGAATGACTCGGCTGAGCACGCCGCACGCCGCGGCCAGTGCAGTCAGCGCGGAGAGGACGTAGACCGCGGCGCCGGCGCGGAGGTTGGCGGCGCGGGAGGACCTCATCGGCGACGCGCCCTCGTCGAGCAGGATCCGCCGCTCGACGGCGAGGCCGAGCTCGGCGAACAGCGCCTCGAGGTCGGCGAGCGTGGAGAGGTGGATGTTCGGGGTCTCGTGCCACGGGTGCGGGAGCTCGCGGGAGACCGGCATCCGACCTCGCAGCAGCAGACCGAAGCGGTGGCGCCACAGCCCGAAGTTCGGCACCGACACGATGCAGCGGCGGCCGACCCGGCTGATCTCACGCAGCACGTCCGCGGGACGGCGCGTGGCCTGGAGGGTCTGCGACATCACCACGACGTCGTACGCGTTGTCCGCGAACTCGTCGAGCTGCTCGTCGAGGTCCACCTCGATCACCGGGACGCCACGGCGGATGGCGGCGAGTACGGCGTCGTGGTCGATCTCGACGCCGGTCCCGGAGCAGCCGTGCTCGTGCACGAGGTGGGCGAGCAGGTCGCCGTCGCCGCACCCGATGTCGAGGACCCGGGAGCCGTCCGGGATCAGGTCCGCGACCACCTCGAGGTCCGGCCGGCCGGGCACGTGCACCCGACCGCTCGCGCGCAGGTCGCGCCCGTCGGCGTTGATGAAGGCGCTCACCGTCTCGTGGTAGCCCGGCACGACGAGCAGGAACGAGTCGTGTCCCCACGCCGACCGGATCTCCCGGAACGTGACCGAGGCCCCCGCGTGCTCCAACGTCCGCACGATGCGGCGCGAGTGGGAGGTGTCGAAGCGCCAGTCGGTGTCGAAGGAGATGACCAGGAAGCGCGTGCCGCCGTCGGCGATCCGGGCTGCGGCACCCGGGTCGGCGAACGGGTCGAAGTAGTCCATCGACCGGGTCAGGTACAGGTAGGACAGGGCGTCGAACCGGTCGAGGAAGACCTCACCCTGGTGGTTGAGGTAGCTCTCGACCTGGAAGTCCACCCCGAGCCCCATGCGCGACCCCGGCGGCTCGTCGCCCTGGAGGCGCCGGCCGAACTTCTCCGACATCGCCTCCTCGGAGAGGTACGTGATGTGGGCCATCATCCGTGCGATGGAGAGCCCGAGGCGGGGGCCGCGGTCGGTCCCGACGTACTCCCCGGACTGGAAGTCGGGGTCGCGCATGATCGCCTCACGTGCCACCGCGGAGAAGGCGATGTTCTGCGCGGTCAGGCGTGACGAGGCGGCGATCACGATCGCGTTGTCGATCTGCGCCGGGGCGTCGAGCGTCCACTGGAGCACCTGCATGCCGCCGAGCGAGCCACCGACAGCGGCGTGCAGCCGCTCGATGCCGAGGTGCTCGAGCAGCCGGCGGTGCACCGTGACGAAGTCGGTCATCTGGAGCAGCGGGAAGTCGAGGCCGTAGGGCCGCCCCGTCGCCGGGTTCGTCGACAGCGGGCCGGTCGTGCCCTGGCAGCCGCCGAGCAGGTTGGGGCAGATGACGAAGAAGCGGTCGGTGTCGAGGGGCTTCCCCGGTCCGATCAGGTTGTCCCACCAGCCCGGCTTCGACGAGCCGTCGCTGTAGCCCGCGGCATGCGCGTCGCCGGTGAGCGCGTGGCAGACGAACACCACGTTGTCGCGCTGCGGCGAGAGGGTCCCGTAGGTCTCGTACGCCACCTCGACCGGGCCGAGCTTCGATCCACCGGCGAGCACCAGCGGGTCGTCCTCGGTGTAGAGGAGTACTCGCTCGGTGGCGGTCGCTCCGACCGAGCCCATGGCGATCTCCTCGCGTCGTTGCGTCAGGGCGGACTTTGCGAGCGTAACCGCGCCCCGAGGCACCGCCCCGGGCATCTTGCATCGCGGTCCGGTTCGGGACCTCGGACCGTTGCCGTCGTACGCCGGGCGAGGGATCGTAGAACCAGGGACGAATGTCCCGCGGCCGGGATGTGCCACAGGCCCGATTGTGTCGAGCGCGCCCCCGGCCGCCCGCCGGGCCAGCGACGTCCGGGGCTCAGCGCAGGGCGACCGTGAGCAGGAACGCCGAGTCGACGTGGGCCTGCACCGAGTGGCGCTGCGGCGGCACCTGGACCAGCTGGCCGGGCTCGACCGTCCACTCCTGGTCGCCGGCCCTCAGGGTCACCCGACCCGTGATCACCTGGAGCGTCGCGGCCGGCGGCGAGTCGTGCTCGCTCATCTCCGCACCCTCCTTGAGGGCGACCACCACCGCCCGCATGACAGTCCCCGAGAGGATCGTCTTGGCCGTGCGGCCGGCGGAGTGGTTGCCCAGGTCCGCGATCAGCGCCTCCGCGAGCTCGGGCAGCGCCACCTTCCCCAGCGCCTCGTGCGACTCGTGGCCGTGGGACCGCCCGTCGTGCTGGTCGTGGCCGTGCTCGATCATGTCGTCGTCGGTCGGTGTCACTTGACGCGCTCCCATCCCCTCCGCGGCGAGTGGCTGCCGAGCTGCTTGTCGTCGCGGCTGCGGTAGACGATGTAGGGCCGGGTCAGGTAGCCCAGCGGTGCGCTGAACACGTGGACCAGGCGCGTGAACGGCCAGAGCGCGAACAGCGTGAAGGCGACCAGCGAGTGCAGCTGGAAGCCGAGCGGCGCGTCGGCCATGAGCTCCGGCGCGAGGTCGAAGCGGAAGATGCCGCGGAACCACACCGACACCGACTCGCGGTAGTCGAAGTGGCCGAGGATGTTCGAGGCGATGGTGTTCCACAGGCCGAGCAGGATCACCGCGCCGAGGAAGAGGTACATCACCTTGTCCATCACGGTGGTCGCCGAGAAGACCGGCCCGACCGTGCGGCGGCGGTAGATCAGGATCGCCATGCCCGACGAGGGTGCCGAAGCCGGCGAGCGCGCCGATCGTCACCGCCATGAAGTGGTACATGTCCTCGGAGATGCCCACGGCCTCGGTCCACGACTTCGGCACGCCGAGCCCCATCACGTGGCCGAGGAAGACCGCCAGGATCCCGAAGTGGAACAGCGGGCTTCCCCACCGGAGCAGGCGGTCCTCGTAGAGCTGCGAGCTCCGCGTGGTCCAGCCGAACTTGTCGTAGCGGTACCGCCAGTAGTGGCCGACCACGAAGATCGTCAGGCAGATGTAGGGGAAGATCACCCAGAGGAAGGTGTCCATCAACGGGCTCCTGGGAACGAAGGCATCGGCAGCGGCTGGGGGGCGTCGAAGGCGGCGTCGGGCACCGCCGGTCCGGGGTCGAACCCGGGGGTGGCGTACGGCGTGAGGCCGACCTCCTCCTCGGGCGGACCCTCGGCGGCGAGCTTGCGCACGGCGTCCTGCTCGTCGCCGCGCAACAGCGGTAGCGTCGCGGAGACGGCCTCGACGGCGCCCGCCCACGGCGAGCCGGCGTCGCGAAGCGACATCCGCAGCAGCTCGAGGCCGGCCCGGTGGTCGAGGAGCAGGCCCCAGCCGAGCTCCTGGTCGATGGTCGCGGCGTACTCGAGCACGACGCAGAGGTGGTCGGGCAGCTCTCCCCCGTGCTCGGACTCAGCGTCGAGGACGAACCCCGATCGCAGGTAGGTCTGCTTGAACCGCAGCAGCGCCACCCCGCGCTTGCGGGTGTCCCCGTGGGCGAAGTAGGTCAGGAACAGGCTGTTGCGGCGCCGGGTGTCGAAGGTCTCGACGTACTCCGCCTGCGACTCCGTCAGCGGCCGCGACTCGAGGTGTACGACGACGTCGCGGATCGGCTCACCGATGGCCGGCGGCAGCTCGTGGGACGCGGCCCGGATCATCTCCAGCTCCCCGAGGAGCACCTCCTCGGGGTAGCCGAGGAGCAGCGAGGCCGACTGCCACGCCACCGCGAGCTGCTTGGCCGGCAGGGTCGGGCGGGGGTGCTTCTTGCTCACCGCTGGTCAGCCCCTCCACCGTTGCTGTCCGACGAGCCCTCGTCCTTGGGCGGGAAGAGGCCCTGCGGGGCGCCCTTGCCGTCCCAGTTGAGGAGGTTGACCCGCGACGACTTCGACTCCGGCGAGGCCATGGTGTCCGCGGTCTGCCGGTCCTTGAGCATCGCGAAGTTCTCGACCGCGATCGGTGTGGGGGCGCCCGAGCCCTCGCCGAAGGGACCGGAGCCGCCCATGCCGGGACCGCCCTCGTAGTCGAGCGCGCACTCGGTGGCGAGCTCCTCGAGGGAGTGGGCCTGCTCGGCGTGGGCCGGCGGGATGACGTAGCGCTCGTCGTACTTGGCGATCGCGAGGAGGCGGTACATGTCGTACATCTCCTCCTCGGTCATGCCGACCGACTCGGGGATCGACGCCGTCGGGCTCGCGACCCATGTTGATGTCGCGCATGTAGGAGCGCATCGCCGCGAGCTTCTTGAGCACCCGGTCGACCGGCGCGACCTCACCGGCGGTGAACAGCTCCGCGAGGTACTCGATCGGGATCCGCAGCGCGTCGATGGCGGCGAACAGGTTGCCCTTGTCCTCGGCGTCGTAGCCGGTGTCCTTCACGACGTCGACCACCGGCGACAGCGGCGGGATGTACCAGACCATCGGCATGGTGCGGTACTCCGGGTGGAGCGGCAGCGCGACCTTGAACCGGTTGATCAGGGCGTAGATCGGCGAGCGCTGCGCGGCCTCGACCCAGTCGCGCGGGATACCGGCCCTCTCCGCCGCAGCGATCACCTCCGGGTCGTTCGGGTCGAGGAAGACCTCGCGCTGCGCCTCGTAGAGCCCGTGCTCGTCAGGGGTCGACGCGGCGGCGAGGACGCGGTCCGCGTCGTACAGCATGAGACCGATGTAGCGCAGCCGGCCGACGCAGGTCTCGGAGCAGACCGTGGGCAGGCCGACCTCGATGCGCGGGAAGCAGAACGTGCACTTCTCGGCCTTGCCGGTGCGGTGGTTGAAGTAGACCTTCTTGTAGGGGCAGCCCGAGACGCACATGCGCCAGCCGCGGCAGCGGTCCTGGTCGACGAGGACGATGCCGTCCTCCTCGCGCTTGTAGATCGCGCCACTGGGGCACGACGCCGCGCACGACGGGTTGAGGCAGTGCTCGCAGATCCGCGGCAGGTAGAACATGAACGTCTGCTCGAACTCGAACTTCACCTTGTCGGCGATGTTCTTGAGCATCGGGTCGTGCTCCTTGGTGGCCGCGGAGCCGCCGAGGTTGTCGTCCCAGTTCGAGGACCACTTGATCTTCATGTCCTTGCCCGTCAGCAGCGACTTCGGCCGGGCGACCGGCGTGTGCTCCTGGGCGGGCGCGTCGGTGAGCGTGGCGTAGTCGTAGGTCCACGGCTCGTAGTAGTCCTGGATCGAGGGCATCTTCGGGTTGGAGAAGATCGTGGCGAGCTTCTTCAGCCGCCCGCCGCCCTTGAGCTTGAGCCGGCCGCGCTTGTTGAGCGTCCAGCCGCCCTTCCAGGTCTCCTGGTCCTCGTAGGTGCGCGGGTAGCCCTGACCCGGTCGGGTCTCGACGTTGTTGAACCAGACGTACTCGGTGCCGGTGCGGTTGGTCCACGCCTGCTTGCACGTGACCGAGCAGGTGTGGCAGCCGATGCACTTGTCGAGGTTCATGACCATCGCCATCTGTGCCATGACGCGCATCAGTACTGAACCTCCTGCGAGCGCTTACGGATGACCGTTACCTCGTCTCTCTGGTTTCCGGTGGGGCCTAGGTAGTTGAAGGCGAAGGCCAGCTGGGCGTACCCGCCGATGACGTGGCTGGGCTTCACCAGGATCCGCGTCAGCGAGTTGTGGATGCCGCCCCGCTTGCCCGACGTCTCCGCGATGGGTACGTCGATCAGCCGGTCCTGCGCGTGGTGCATGTAGACCGTGCCCTCGGGCATCCGGTGGGACACGATCGCCCGGGCCACGACCACACCGTTGCGGTTGACCGCCTCGATCCAGTCGTTGTCCTCGACCCCGACCTTCGCGGCGTCCTTGTCGCTCATCCAGATCGTCTGGCCGCCGCGTGACAGCGAGAGCATGAACAGGTTGTCCTGGTACTCCGAGTGGATCGACCACTTGTTGTGCGGGGTCAGGTAGCGGACCGTGACGCCGAGCTCGCCCATGGAGCCGATGTCCGGCTCGCTGAAGAGCGCGCCCATGTTGAGCGGCGGCCGGTAGACCGGCAGCTGCTCGCCGAGCTCGGTCATCCAGTCGTGGTCGAGGTAGAAGTGCTGGCGGCCCGTGAGGGTGTGCCACGGCTTGAGCCGCTCGACGTTGATGGTGAACGGCGAGTAGCGCCGGCCACCGGTCTCCGACCCGGACCACTCGGGCGAGGTGATCACCGGCACCGGCGCGGCCTGCGTGTCGGCGAAGGTGATCTGCTTGCCCTCGTGCTCGGCCGCGAGGTCGTGCAGCTGTGTGCCGGTGCGCTTCTCCAGGGTCTTGAAGCCCTGGGTGGCGAGGTGGCCGTTGGTCGTGCCGGAGAGGGCGAGGATCGCCTCGGCGGCGTGGATGTCCCGCTTGAGCGAGGGACGCCCGTCGGCCGGGCCGCCCCGGACGGCTCCGTTCTTGTGCTTGAGGTAGTCGATCGAGGCCGTCACGTCGTAGGTGATGCCCTTGGTCGTCGTACCGAGCTTGTCGAGGAGCGGGCCGAGCGCCTGCATCTGGGCGCCGACCGCGGTGTAGTCACGCTCGACCTCGACGATCTTCGGCATGGTCACGCCCGGGACCGGCTCGCACTCGCCGTGCTTCCAGTCCTTGACGATGCCGTGCGGGTTGGCCATCGCGTCGGGGGTGTCGTGCAGCAGCGGCACGGCCACGACGTCCTTGCGGGTGTCGAGGTGGCCGGCCGCGAGCTCGCTGAACTTCGTCGCGATCGTCTGGAAGGCGTCCCAGTCGGTGCGGGTCTGCCACGGCGGCGCGATCGCGGGGTTGAACGAGTGCACGAACGGGTGCATGTCCGTGGTGTTGAGGTCGTGCTTCTCGTACCAGGTGGCCGCCGGGAGCACGACGTCGGAGAAGATCGTCGTGCTCGTCTGCCGGAAGTCCAGCGTGAGCAGCAGGTCGAGCTTCCCCTCGGGGGCGTCCTCGTGCCAGTCGACCTCGTTCGGCCGCAGTCCCTCGGCGGACTCGGCCGCACGCAGCGAGTTGTCGGTGCCGAGCAGGTGCTTGAGGAAGTACTCGTTGCCCTTGCCCGACGAGCCGAGCAGGTTCGCGCGCCAGATCGCGAGCACGCGCGGGAAGTTCTCCGGCGAGTCCGGGTCCTCCGCGGCGAAGCGGAGCTCACCGGACTTGAGCTTGTCGACGACGTACTCCGCCGCCGGACGTCCCTCGGCGGCCGCCTCGTCGGCGATGTCGAGCGGGTTGCGGTTGAAGGTCGGGTACGACGGCATCCAGCCCATGCGCGCGCTCTTGGCGATCACGTCGGCGGTGCTCATGCCCTCGAACTTGCCCGAGCCGGTCTTCGCCGCGAGGACGTCCGCGGAGAAGTGGTCGTAACGGAACTGGTCGGTGTGGAGGTACCAGTACGCCGTGTGGATCATCTGGCGCGGCGGGCGCATCCAGTCCAGGCCGAACGCGAGCTGCGCCCAGCCGGTGACGGGGCGGCACTTCTCCTGGCCGACGTAGTGCGCCCAGCCGCCGCCGTTCACGCCCTGGCAGCCGGTGAGCGTCGTGAGCGCGAGGAAGCTGCGGTAGATCGTGTCGGAGTGGAACCAGTGGTTGGTGCCCGCGCCCATCAGGATCATCGAGCGGCCCTTGGACTCCTCGGCGTTCTGCGCGAACTCCCGGGCGATGCGCGCGGCGGCCTGCGGCGGGACGCCGGTGATGCCTTCCTGCCAGGCCGGGGTGTACGGCGCCGAGGCGTCGTCGTACCCGCTCGCCCACTCGCCCGGGAGGCCGGGGCGGCCGACGCCGTACTGCGCGAGCATGAGGTCGAAGACGGTCGTGACGAGGTGGCCGCCGATGCGGCGGACCGGGACGCCTCGGTGCAGCGACCCGGCCTCACCGTCGACGTTGTCGAAGCGCGGCAGCTCGACCATCGCGGAGTCGTGGGTGGTGTCGATCAGGGAGAGCTTGGGGTCGACGCCCTCGAGGTCGAGGTTCCACCGACCCGCGCCGGTGTCGCCGAAGCGGTGACCGAGCGAGCCGTTGGGGACGATCGGCTCGTCGGTGCGCGCGTCCATGACGACGGTCTTGAAGTGGGCGTTCTCCTCGTGCTCGTGGGCAGGCAGGTCCGCCGCGGTGAGGAACTTCCCGGGCCGGTAGCTGCCGTCCTCGCTCTGGTCGAGCACGATCAGGTGCGGCAGGTCGGTGTACTTCTTCGTGTACTCGGTGAAGTACGGCGTCTGCCGGTCGACGAAGAACTCCTTGAGGATCACGTGCCCCATCGACAGGGCCAGCGCCCCGTCGGTGCCAGGGGCCGCGGCGAGCCACTCGTCGGCGAACTTCACGTTGTCGGCGTAGTCGGGCGCGACCACGACGACCTTCTGGCCGCGGTAGCGGGCCTCGGTCATCCAGTGCGCGTCGGGCGTCCGCGTGACGGGGACGTTGGAGCCCCACATGATGAGGTAGCCGGCGTCCCACCAGTCGCCCGACTCCGGGACGTCGGTCTGGTCGCCGAAGACCTGCGGCGAGGCCACGGGGAGGTCGGCGTACCAGTCGTAGAACGACAGCATGGAGCCGCCGAGCATCGACGTGAACCGCGCGCCGGAGGCGTGGGAGACCATCGACATGGCCGGGATCGGCGAGAAGCCGGCGACCCGGTCGGGGCCCCACTTCTTGATCGTGTGCACGTAGGCGGCGGCGACCATCTCGGTCACCTCCTCCCACGAGGCGCGCACGAGGCCGCCCTTGCCGCGGGCCGACTTGTAGCGGCGGGCCCGCTGGGGGTTGTCCACGACGTGCGCCCACGCGGCGACGGGGTCACCGTGCTGGGACTTGCCCTCGCGGTACATCTGCAGCAGGACGCCGCGGACGTAGGGGTAGCGGACCCGGGTGGGTGAGTAGGTGTACCAGGAGAACGCCGCGCCACGCGGGCAGCCGCGGGGCTCGTACTCCGGCTTGTCGGGGCCCACCGAGGGGTAGTCGGTCTGCTGGGTCTCCCAGGTGATGATGCCGTCCTTGACGTACACCTTCCACGAGCAGGACCCGGTGCAGTTCACGCCGTGGGTGGAGCGCACCACCTTGTCGTGGCTCCACCGGTCCCGGTAGAAGGAGTCCGCCTCACGGCCGCCCTTGCGGTGCAGGCTGCGCAGGTCCTCGGAGACCTCCGCCTTCGTGAAGAACCGCCTCGAACGCACGAGGGCGTCACTCACACCCCCGTCCATCCCCACCTCGTGCCGTTGTCCCTCGGGTTGAACGTCGGTGCTCACTCGGTCCCTCACTGTTCGCCGCCATCGATTGCCCTGCGGAAGTAAATCCGGGCCACCTGACCTTGGCCAGGGACCTACGTCCCTATTCCGTTTACTTGTTGGGTACGCCCATGCAACCAGACCGCGCTGCCGATGTCAGCCATGGTCGGCCGGAGACACCGCGTCGCGTGATCGGAGCCCGGCAGGCCGGACGAGGACCGTGCGCGCCACGTGCACGACCATCGACACGAAGACGAGCGCCCACGCCGCGAAGGCCACCCACAGCTCCACGCTGCCGACCAGGGACACCACCGGAAGGCGGTCGGTCCGGCCCAGGTAGATGCCGGCCACGGCATACATCCCGAGCGGGAAGATGATGCTCCAGAGCGTGGCTTCGTACCGCAGCGGGACCTTCCTCGACACGTGTCGCCACCACCCCGCCGCGACCAGCACGGGGATCAACCAGGTGGCGAACGCCCAGAACACCACCGCTAGCCCGGCGATGAGGTCGCGGGTGACGTCGACCATCGGCGCGTCGGCCATCTCGACGATGCGGGCGCCGGCCAGCACCGTGATCGCGAGGGCTCCCATGGACACCCAGTACGGCGGGGTGAGCTCCTCCGGCCCGAACGAGTACAGCATCAGCCTCAACGAGACGAGGATCCCGGCGGCGCCGTAGAGGAACACGCCGACCGACCAGGACATCACGGCGAGCAGCGCCAGCTCGCGGCGCACCGGGTCGAAGACCGGTTCGATCGTCGCCGCGGCCACCGCCACGGACTGGCTCGCCACGACCCAGATGAACCACGTGCCGTTCGCCGTCACGACGACGGGGCGCTCCTGCCTCCCCAGCACGGCAGTCCACGGAACGACGTACCCCAGCAGCAGCCAGGCGAGCCCCGAGAACAGCAGGAGCAGCGCGGTCGCCCAGTACCAGCCCTCCATGCCGAGCCTGACGCCGAGCACGTTCGTGCCCGCGACGAACGTGAAGAAGCCGAACGCGCGACGGGGATCCATGAAGTCCTCGTTCACCGCCGACCGGAACGCCACGAAGCGCCAGGCCGTGAGGGCGAGCAGGAGCACGAAGGCAGCCGCGCACACCGCGAGCAGGATCGCCGACACCACGCCGAAGCCCTCGAGGTCCATGCCCACCGAGATGATCCCGCTCGCCATCACCAGGGCGAAGTAACCGGGGGTGAGTCCCTCCACCGCCCGGCGGACGCGGCCACGGAGGTCGGATCGCCGGGTCTCTGGGGCGGACACGATGCCAGGTCGGCGGTCAGGATGTGACAGCGGCCATCTCCTCGTGGCGCCGGGCGGTGCGGCGTACGACGGTCACGGTCAGCAGCAGGGTGAGGGCGGCGGTGACCGAGAGGAGGACGAGGCCGATCGCGTAGGAGTCGGTGCGGCCGTAGACGTAGCCCATGATCAGCGGAGGCACGAACCCGCCGAGGCCACCCGCTGCACCGACCAGGCCGGTGACGCCACCGACGCGAGCGGGGTCGGTGACGCGCGCGATGAGGGCGAAGGTCGCACCGCTGCCGGAGCCGAGGGCTGCCGCCATCGCGAGGAAGGCGACCGTGCCGACGTGCTCGAGGATCGGGTTCGTCGCAGCGACAGCCGCGCCGACGACCACGACGGCGTACCCGGCGACCAGCACAGGGATCGGTCCGAACTTGTCGGAGAGCCAGCCGCCGACCGGACGCATGATGACCGCGACCACGACGAAGCCGGCCATCCGGTTCGCGGCGTCGGCGGGGGTCAGCTCGTAGGCGACCTTGAGGTAGGAGGGCAGGTAGACCGAGAAGGCGACGTAACCGCCGAAGGCGACGGCGTACAGGATGCAGGCCTGCCACGTGATCGGCAGCCTGGCGTTGGCGCTCAGCCGCTGCATCAGCGAGGTGGTCGGCACCGTGCGCCCCGGGGCGTCGCGCAGGACCAGCCAGGAGGCGACCGCGTAGACCGCGAGGGCGGCAGCGGTGAGGAGGAACGGCGACTTCTCGCCGATGTTCTCGTAGAGCTTGACGGTCGTGAGCGCGCTGATCGCGGTGCCACCCATGCCGGCGCCGAAGACGCCGACGGCGAAGCCGCGTCGCTCCGGCGGGAACCAGGCGTTGACGAAGGGCACACCGACCGCGAAGGCCGTGCCGGCGATGCCGAGGAAGAACCCGCCGATGAGCAGCAGCGTGTAGGAGTCGAGCGCGAAGAACGCGATGAACAGGATCGGGATGATCGTGAGCCCGGAGATCACCGGGAACATGATCCGACCGCCGTACCTGTCGGTCAGCGCACCCACGATGATCCGGCCGAGGGAGCCGACGATGACCGGGACTGCGACCATCAGGGCAACGTCGCCCTCGTCGAGCGAACCGAGCGTTCCCTGCTCCCGGAAGAGCGGGCCGAGGGGGCTGATCAGGGCCCACGCCCAGAAGTTCAACGCGAACCCGAGGGTGGCCATGGCCAGCATCAGGTTCGGGCTGCGCTTCGTCGGCGCCTCCACGGGGCTCGTACCGGCGTGGCTCATGTAGGTCTCCCAGGGGGTTCGGCGACAAGCCGATGGGCTTGTCTCTTGTCTATCGCACGTACCCTCCCTTGGCCATGCCCGGCGCGCGCGGGTCGAAGGTCCCGAAAGGTGCCGCCGTAGTTCCCAATTCACGCTTCAACGACCTATGTCCCCCTGACGGGGACGGCCAATCTCGGACAATCCCCCGATCCCCCGCGAAGCGGGGTCCACGGCTCGTAGCGTCCGCAACATCTGAACCCCGACATCACATGACGAGGACCGGTGGACGACACCGGTCGACAGGGGGACGTGATGAAGGGAAAGCTCGCCGCGGCGACGGCGGTCATCGCGACCGTCGGCCTCGCTACCACGGCCGCAGCACTGCCTGCGGCCACAGCAGGAACGACTGTCGTGACAGCGCAGGGCTCGGCTGCCGGAGACTGGAAGGACAAGTACAGGGACAAGGCGGCCAAGGTCCAGGAGAAGCGCAAGAAGAAGGTCGACCAGGCCGACCGTGACGCGGCCGCCGCTCGCATGCTCCAGCAGGGAGCGCTCAACCCGTTGATGACGGACGTCGATGCGGCGGCGCTCGTCGACGGAGCACCCCACTACTTCAGCCACCCGAACTACGCGAACAGCCCGCTGCCGACGGTCGAGACCGTGCCCGGGACCGAGTCGCTCGTGGGCAACCAGCTGAAGGACCGCGCCTACGCCACGGACTACCCGGCTGCTGTGGGCGAGCTGGCGCCGGTCTTCGTGGTCGTGCCCGGGGCGCTGCCCGACGGGTTCCTGCAGTCGTTCCGGACGTGGAACCAGGCGACGGGCGGCGGGAGTCCCTTCCCCTCGGCGGGAAACGTGTTCCACGCCTACGTGCTGCGGCCCACGGGGACGCCGGGCCAGTTCAACGTCGTGTTCGACAGCGGCCTGCTCACGGTGCCTGCCCTTACTGATCCCGCGACGAGCGCGGCGGCCACGTTCGGCATCGCCAACCTCGCCGTGCAGGCCGGCGACAGGCTGGCCTTCTACGGGCAGGGCATCCCGGTCGACACCGGCCTCGGCTCCGACGAGATGAGCTACCCCGCCTCCACGCCGCCGCTGCAGGGCACGGACATCACCCTCGGCTCAGCCGAGTACCCGAAGTTCCCGCAAGCACGTGAGTACTCCTTCGCGGCGAGCGTCGTCGGCGTGGACCAGACGACGATCTCCGGCGGCCTCAGGAAGTTCGTCGACTCGCTGCCGCGCGTCGGCTCCGACATCCCGGTGGCGGAGGCCGACACGGCGAAGTACGCGGGCTCGAGCTACTACGAGATCGCGCTCGTCGAGTACGAGCAGAAGATGCACGCCGACCTTCCGGCGACGAAGCTTCGCGGCTACGTGCAGCTGAAGACCGATGCCCAGGCCGGAGCCGGCGTCCCGCTCACGTCTCCCGACGGGGCACCGATCCTGCTCCCGGACGGGAGCCAGGCCGTCGGCGTCACCAAGCCGAGCTACCTCGGCCCGGCGATCGTGACCGACAAGGACCAGCCGGTACGGATCCTGTTCCGCAACCTCCTCCCCACCGGGGCGAAGGGGAACCTCTTCCTGCCGACCGACACCACCGTGATGGGCTCGGGCATGACCGCGGACGGCCACCAGACCGACCCGACGATGGCCGACCCGCAGAACCCGATGTGCAGCAACGTCGACAAGTCCGACCACGTGGCGATGAACATGTGCTACGCCGAGAACCGCGCGACGCTCCACCTTCACGGCGGCATCACGCCGTGGATCTCGGACGGGACGCCGCACCAGTGGATCACCCCTGCCGGGGAGACGACCGAGTACCCCAAGGGCGTGAGCGTCCAGAACGTCCCCGACATGCCTGACCCGGGTCCGGGGGCCCAGACGTTCTTCTACACGAACGCCCAGAGCGCGCGGCTGATGTTCTACCACGACCACGCCTGGGGCATCACCCGCCTCAACGTGTACGCCGGCGAGGCCGCGCCGTACATCATCACCGACGACACCGAGAAGAAGCTGGTCTCCGACGGCGTCATCCCCGGCCCGGCCGAGACCCTCGAGCTGGTCGTGCAGGACAAGACCTTCGTGCCCGGCCAGGCACAGCTCGACCAGCAGGACGAGACCTGGGACACCGCACGGTGGGGCGACGAGGGCGACCTCTGGGTGCCGCACGTCTACTCCCCGGCGCAGAACCCCGGCGACGCCTCGGGTGTCAACGCCTTCGGCCGCTGGGCGTACGGACCGTGGTTCTGGCCGCCCACGAACAGCGTCGAGCACGGGCCGATCGACAACCCGTACTACGACCCGACCTGCGACCCCGACGTCGGATGGTGCGAGCCCCCGAAGATGCCGGGTACGCCGTACGTCTCCATGGGCATGGAGTCGTTCAACGACACCCCGGTCGTCAACGGCAAGGCCTACCCGACGGTCACGCTCGACCCGAAGCCGCACCGGCTACGGATCCTGAACGCGGCCAACGACAGGTTCTTCAACCTCTCGCTCTACAAGGCAGTGGACGCGAACGGGCAGGTCTGTGACGGGACGACGACCCCGGTCCCGGAGAGCACGGGCGTCGCCTGCACCGAGGTGGCGCTCGACCCGGCCGAGGTGGCCGCCGCGCTCGACGACACGACGGTGTTCCCGACGCCGCTGGCCTCGACCAAGGGACCGGACTGGATCCAGATCGGCACGGAGGGCGGCTTCCTGCCGGCACCCGTGGTGACTCCGGCCCAGCCCACCACCTGGGTGAACGACCCGACCGTGTTCAACGCCGGCAACGTCGACCAGCACTCGCTGCTGATGGCGCCGGCCGAGCGGCACGACGTCGTGGTGGACCTCTCGCAGTACGCCGGCCAGACGCTGATCGTCTACAACGACGCACCGGCGGCCTTCCCGGCACGGGACCCGCGCTACGACTACTACACGGGCAACGCCGACCTCAGGGACTCGGGCGGCGCGCCGTCGACCCTGCCGGGCTACGGGCCCAACACCCGCACCGTCATGCAGATCAAGGTTGCTGACGAGCCGGCCGGCACGCCCTTCGACCTCGCAGGACTCGAGGCGGCGTTCGCGCACCACGCGGACGGGTCCGGTGTGTTCGAGAAGGGTCAGAAGCCGATCATCGTCGGCCAGGGCGAGTACAACGCGGCGACCGGGGAGTCGTTCCAGACCAACGGTCCGCGGAACGGCACGGTGCAGATCTACGACACCTCACTGTCGTTCGACACCGTGTCGGGCAACCCGCTGACCATGTCGCTCAAGCCGAAGATGATCCAGGACGAGATGGGTGAGGCCTTCGAGCCCGAGTACGGACGGATGAGCGGCTTCCTGGGGGTGGAGACACCGAACGCCCAGGCGGGCCGGCAGAACATGATCCTCAGCCCGTACACGTTCCCGCCGACAGAGATCGTCGACGGGGTCGAACGGGGTGACATGACGCTGCCGGACGGCTCGCCGCTGCCGGCCGGGGTGGACATGGCCCCGATCGCGTCGGCCGACGACGGGACGCAGATCTGGAAGTTCACCCACAACGGCGTGGACACGCACCCGATCCACTTCCACCTGTACGACGTACAGCTGCTGAACCGGGTGGGCTGGGACGGCATCGTCCGCAAGCCGCATCCGAGCGAGCTCGGCTGGAAGGACACGGTGCGGATCAGCCCGCTCGAGGACACGATCGTGGCACTGCGGCCGATCATCCCGCCGATCCCGGATAACTGGGGCGGACTGCCCAACAGCATCCGACTGCTCGACCCGTCGATGCCCGAGGGCGCCTACATCGAGAACACGACCGCGCAGGAGGCGGCTGGTCTGCCGATCTTCGCGTTCAACCCGGACGGCGAGCCGATCGACGTGGTGAACCACTACGTCAACTTCGGCTGGGAGTACGTGCTCCACTGCCACATCCTCAGCCACGAGGAGATGGACATGATGCACGCCCAGATCGTCGGGGTGAAGCCGAGCGCCCCGACCGGGGTGGCCGCGGTCCGGGCGGGATCGGGTCGCCAGCAGCGCTACGACGTCTCCTGGACGGACACCTCGAAGAACGAGACCGCGTTCGTCATCGAGAGGAGGGTCGCCGGTTCGAGCGGGCCGTGGACCCGAGTCGCGACGGTCCAGTCGTCCGAGCTCGGCGTCGTGCCGTACACCGAGTCGGGCGTCGGTCCGGGCACCGGCACCAGGACGTACGCCGACGTCATCGGCAACGACAAGACGGTGTACGAGTACGACGTGTACGCCATCAACGTGGTCGGCGACGTCTGGGACTACTCCGACCCGGCGTTCAACAACATCCCACCGGGCGGCGGGTTCCCGACGCTGACCCTGGACAGCCGAGGCGGGTCGGTCACGTCCATCGCCGCACCCAGCAACCTGACGGGTACGGCAGCGGTGAAGAACGGCAAGACGGCCACCGTCACGCTCAGCTGGACCGACAACTCCACCAACGAGACCGGCTTCCTGGTCCAGCGCGCCGACAACGCCGGCTTCTCGCTCGGGGTTGTCACCGCCACGGTGGCGGGGAACATCGAGACGTTCAACCAGAGCGTCGCCCGAGGCAGGACCTACTACTACCGGGTCCTCGCCTTCACCGACGCACATCAGTCGGGATGGTCGAACACCGCACCGGTGACGACACCGTGACCGGCGACCGGTAGCACGACAAGACGAGCCCGGGGAGGTGCGCTCCCTCCCCGGGCTCCGTCCTGCCTGCGGCGCTTCTGCGTTACGGCTTGAAGACCACCTTCACGGTGCCGTCGGCCTTCTTCTGGAAGTTGTCGTAGGCGCTCGGCGCCTCGCTCAGCGGCACGCTGTGGGTCGCGAACTGCTCGACGCCGAGCGGGTCCGCGTCGTCGACGAGCAGCGGCATGATGTCGTCGACCCACCGCTTCACGTTCGCCTGCCCCATCCGCAGCTGGAGCTGCTTGTCGAACATCGTCATGATCGGCATCGGGTCGGTCTGGCCGCCGTACACGCCGATCAGCGAGATCGTGCCGCCCCGGCGTACCGCGTCGATCGCGGTGTAGATGGCCGACATCCGGTCCACGCCGACCTTCTGCATCAGGGGCGAGACCAGCTTCTTGGGCAGCGCGTTGAAGATCCGCTGTCCGACCTCGGCAACCGGGGAGCCGTGTGCCTCCATGCCGACCGCGTCGATGACCGAGTCGGCGCCGCGGCCGCTCGTGCGCGACCGGACCTCCTCCGCCACGTCGTCGACCCCGTTGAGGTCGATCACCTCGGCGCCGCGGCTGCGCGCGCGCTCCAGACGTTCCGGGACGAGGTCGACGCCGATCACCCGGAACCCCTGGTGCAGGGCGACGCGGGTGGCCATGTCACCGATCGGGCCGAGCCCGAGCACGAGCAGGGTTCCGCCCTTGGGCACGTCGGCGTACTCGACGGCCTGCCATGCCGTGGGGAGCACGTCGGAGAGGAACAGGAACCGCTCGTCCGCGGGCCCCTCGGGGACCTTGATCGGCATGAACTGCGCCTGAGGGACGCGGAGGTACTCCGCCTGGGCCCCGGGGACCTCGCCGTAGAGCTTGCTGAAGCCGAACAGCGCCGCGCCGGTGCCCTGCTCGCGGACCTGGGTGGTCTCGCACTGGGTGTAGAGCCCCTGGTCGCACATCCAGCAGCTGCCGCAGCAGATCTGGAACGGCATCACGACCCGGTCGCCGACCTTCAGGTCACCGGTCTGCGAGCCGACCTCCTCCACGATGCCCATCGGCTCGTGGCCGAGGATGTCGCCCTCACCCATGAAGGGGCCGAGGGTCTCGTACAGGTGCAGGTCCGAGCCGCACAGTCCGCTCGAGGTGATGCGGACGATCGCGTCGGTCGGTTCCTTGATGACCGGGTCGGGGACGTCCTCGACGCGTACGTCGCGCCGTCCGTGCCAGGTGACTGCCTTCATGCTGGGGACCTCCGAAAGCTCGTTGGTGTCCCCGGGGCGGTAACCCGGACCGCGTCCGGCAAACGCGTCAGGCCCGGTCCGTCAGATGCCGAGCCCCTCGACGACCTCCACGCCGGGCAGGTCGGCCAGGTCCCGTCCTGCGAGCAGCAGCTTCGAACGGCGTACACCGCTGCCGATGACCGCGACCTCGATGTCGAGCACGGTGGCGTCGACGAGCACCCGCCAGCCGGCGGGAAGGCCGACCGGGGTGATCCCGCCGTACTCCATCCCGGTCTCCGCGACCGCGCGGTCGGTGGGGAGGAACGACGCCTTGCGTACGTCGAGCGTCCGCTTCACGAGGTTGTTCACATCGGCGCGGGTGTCAGCGCGTACGACGCAGGCGGCGATGCGCTCCTCGCCGGCTCGTCGGCCGGAGACGACCACGCAGTTCGCGCTGGCGGAGAGCGGGAGGTCGTAGGCCTGGGTGAGTGCGGCCGTGTCGGCGAGGTCGGGGTCGATCTCTGCGACGGACACCGCGGATGCCTTGGCCCACGAGCGCAGCGTCTCGGCGACGGGCGCAGCGAGCAGGTCCGGGCGGTCGAGGGCGGGTACGCACTTCAGGGTGCCGAGGCTTGGAACGGACATGCCGCCCAGACTAAGCAGGCGATCCCTGTCGGACGCGCAGCCCCTCGCGGCCGGCCTGAGCGGAGGGGCACGGGCGGCGTGCTCGGGTCTACCTCGGGCCCAGACTTCTCGTCGCGGAAGTCAGCGCCGGACGGCGTGCTGGAAGCTCTCGGCGACCTCGATGGTGAACGGCGGCTCGTAGGTCTCCATCCAGCCGCTGCCGACACGGGTGACGCTGACGACGTGACGGGTGAGGGGGCGCCGGTGCCGCCCGCTGCGGCTGCAGCTGTCCTGGCCGGCGTGGTCGGTGCGGACAGGCTCGGCCGCGGGCGCGCTCGCGCGCTCTGCAGCGGTGTCCTTGCCGAGGGGGTGGGTGCCGTCGGCGTCGACCCGGTACCGGTAGCCGTGGGGTGAGGTCCACTCGTACACCCCGGGGCCGGTTTGTCGCAGCCGCCAGCGGCCGTGGGTCTTCACCCGGTGCGGGAACCGGCCAGCCGGGCGAGGTTGTGCAGCCCGGTCTGCCCGGGTGGCCCGCCCCTGTCCGGTGGCAGGTAGGGGACGGGGTGGTCGTTGTCCTTGCGCCGCGACAGGTTGCTCGCCCACGGGGAGACGCAGGCCGGGTTCCGCAGGTGCGCCGCGTCGGCCATCCGCTCGGGGACCTCGTACCCGTCGACCGGGTGTCTGGGCGGCGAGGTCGACGCACCGGGACCGTGCGGACGTTGGTGTGGCCCAGGAACTCGATGACCTGCTCGCGGGTGACCGGGCCGACGCCCTCGATCCGCGCCACCCCGCCGTGCTCGCCGCGGAGCATCGCCTCGGACATGTGCACGTACAGGGTCGCGTTCGGCAGCAGCTTCCGCGGGTCCACCTGGCTCGGCTTGGTGAACGGTGTCGGGTCCCCGGTCATCCCGCCGGTGCCGGTGCCGCCGCAGGTGGGGCAGGGCGACGGTCGGGGGCCGGGTCGTCGGCGTCGTTCTGCGACGGATGCACATCACCCTCGCCGATGACCTCCGGGTCGTCGCTGTCGCCGCCGTCCGTTGCGGCCTCGCCGTCGACTCCTCCCGTGGGGTCTCCGCGGCCTGGTCACCGGCCCGACTGCTCGGGTCGGCGGAGTCGTCGGTGCCACCGTCACCGGCGTCGTTCGTGCTGTCCTCGCCATCGAAGTCGTCGTGGGTCTCGTCGCCAGGACTGTCGCCAGCGCTGTCGTCGGCATCCGCGCCGTCGTCCTCGTCGGGGCCATGACCGTCGCTGGCCGCGGTGGCCTGTCGGGCGCCCCACTCCAGCAGCGCGAGCGCCCGAAGAGGAGAGGCGAGGATCCCGACCGCCTTGGACCGCCGCACATCGGCGGTGTCCGTGTCGCCCTGGAGGAGCAGGATCTGGGCGATCCGGTCCACCATCGCCTGGAAGAAGATCACATCCCCCGCGTTGGCGCGGGCGATGAGCGTCTTGATCCCGTACTCGGACGACTGGCCGGTGCGCACGAACCGCGCCATCGCCGCCGCCTTCGCCCGCTCCTCCGCAGCCTCGCGGGTCGGCCTCGATGATCTTGGCCTCCACCAGCGACTCGAACCGCCCCCACGGCAACGACGCCACGTACGGGGTCGTCACCGCGTCCACCCACCGCGCCTGCTCCAGGTCCAGCCCGGCGGCCGCACACGACTGGGCGACCTTCCGGGCCTGCCACACCCGACCCCGCCCCTCGGCCAACGCCGCCCACAGTTGCGGGTGCCGGTGCCGCACGTTCAACGCGTCCGCGGACCAGATGGTCCGCGGCGACGTGACCCATCCCGAGCAGCGCACCGAGCTCCATCGCCGCGAACTCCGCCACCAACGGCGTCCCGTCCGCACCCACCTGCTTCGCCCGCTCCATGCCCGGCAGCACCCGCCGCCCGGACCGGCGGCGCTCGTCGGCCAGCGCCTCACCGGCGTGCAGGTCGGCCCAGTGCGCGGCCAGGTAGAACTCGCGTCGGCCTCCGCCTGCAGCAGCTCGGCCTGGGCATCGGTGACCGCGACGCACGCCGCGTCACCGTCCAGGTCACCGATCCACTCCAGCTCGAGCATGAGTCGAACATACCTTCGAGCGCCGACAGTTTCTGCGAGTGAAGAAGCACCGGCGTATGTCCAGCGTCGTCGCCCCTCCGCGGCAAGATGCGCAAGGCGCTGGGCGTGTCTCTCGCGTGATTTCTGTCGACGAGCCTCCCCGCCCAGCGCTTGCTTGCCGGGGCTGTTCTCCGGAATGCGCGCCCACATCGGCACCTGCGGCCGCTTCAACGGCGCGTTGGTCTTGCAACCGCGCGACGGACCACGCCGGCCCGCACGCCGATCCCCATGACGGCCCAAACACCGACACAAGGCAGCCCCACCCATCGCGACCAGGAGGCGGTCGGACCGGACCGCAACGCTCGCCATAAGTCCACGAGGTATCGGGGTACACGGCTACTACATCGTCGGACGTGGTGGTGCACGCGAGCGCGCGACGCGAGAACGCCGACGGCCCCCGACCCTTGCTGGGTCGGGGGCCGCCGCCGTCGATCAGACGATCTGGCCGGTGAGGTCAGCGGACCTCGGTCACCCTGTCGGTGCCCGGAGCCGAGAGCGGGCCCTCGGCGCCGAAGTAGGCGATCAGGGCGTCGAGGTCGCCGCCGCCACCGATGCGCTTGCTCGGGTCGATCTCCTCGAAGATCGCGAACCCGTCACCACCGTCGGCGAGGAAGTTGTTGACGGTGACCAGGTAGGTCTCGGTCAACACGATCGGCTCGCCGTTGAGCTCCATGTCGGAGACCGTGATGTTCGTGCAGGAGCGGGAGTTGGCCGGGTCGACCGTGCGCGTGTCGGTGTAGGTGAAGCCCTCCGACACACCGAGCTGGAACTGCCGCTCGGTGTTGCACTGCTGCTCGAGCATGGTCTTGATCTGCGCCCCGGTCATCGGGATGGTGACCAGGAGGTTGCCGAACGGCTGGACGTTGTACGCCTCGGCGTAGGTGATGACACCGTCAGGGGCGTACACGAAGTCCGCACGCACGCCGCCGGGGTTCATGAACGCGATCTGCGCACCGTTCGCCTTGGTCGCCCACAGCTGGGCGTCGGCGATCAGGTTGCTTGCGTCGGACTCGGCGCCGCGGTCGTCGGAGCCACCAGTCTCGAAGGCGCGCTTGATGTCCTCGGTGACCTTGCCGATCGGCTCCTGGCCGACGTTGCCCGCGAGCTTGCCCCACTTCTCGAGGATCTTGGTCTGCGCCGGGACCGGCCGCACGTCCTGGGTGACGACGTGGTTCTTGACGCGCACCGACTTGCGGATGACATCGCCGGTACGGCGGTTGATCTTCAGGTTCGTCTCGGTGACGAGCCGGCCGTACGACGCGGCGCTCGTGACCTTGCGGGGACGGCCCTTCGGGTCCTTGATGGTGCAGTTGTAGGCCTGGTGCGTGTGGCCGGTGACCACCATGTCGATGGCCGGCTTCAGCTTCTTCGCGATGTCGACCACGGGGCCGGAGATGCCGTCGCAGGCGTTGTAGCCGCCCTCCTGGACACCACCCTCGTGCAGCAGCACGACGATGGCCTCGATGCCCTTCTTGCGGATCTGGGGCACGAGACGGTTGGCGGTACGGACCTCGTCCTGGAAGCTCCAGCCGCGGATGCCGGACTGGGCGACGAGCTGGTCGGTGCCCTCGAGGGTCATGCCGATGAAGGCGATGCGCTCGCCGTCGACCTTGCGGACGGCGTACGGACGCAGCGCCGTCTTGCCGGTCGTGTCGTTCTTCACGTTCGCCGCGAGCCACGGGAAGTCCGCACCGGCGTAGGGCTGGTCCGGGAAGTAGCAGCCGTCCACCGGGTGGCAGCCGCCGCGCTGCATGCGACGCAGCTCGCGGACACCCTCGTCGAACTCGTGGTTGCCGACGCCGGACACGTCGAGGCCCATCGCGTTGAGCGACTCCACCGAGGGCTCGTCGTGGAAGAGGCCGGACAGGAACGGCGAGCCGCCGATCAGGTCGCCGGCGGTCACCGTGAGGCTGTTCGCGTGGCCACGACGGAGGTTGTTCAGGTGCCGGGCGAGGTACTGGGCGCCGCCTGCGGGCACCTCCTCGGCCTCGCCGGGGACCTCGATGCCGCCGGGAGTCTCGCGCTCGAGGTGGCCGTGGTAGTCGTTGAACGAGAGCAGCTGGACCGCGACCGGGCCCTTCGGCTTCGTCGGCGTGGCGGTCGGCTCGGCCGTCGCGGGTGCGGTGGCCACTCCCGCGAGGGAGATCGCCAGGGCGGCGGTGACGCCTGCGGCAGCCAGCCCCCGCAGTCGTCGGGTGTGGGTTGAACGGTGCATGACACTCCTCGGAGGACAGGTCGGGGCGAAGCCACCGTAATTCTTCTTCCTGGCATTCGGTGGATAAGACACAAGTTCCACGGAATGTCGCCGGGCGCACCTCGAAGCCTCCGCACGCGAAAGGGCCGCGCACGAAATCCTCCGTGCGCGGCCCCAGGACGGGCGGGCGGCTCAGACCTCCTCCGCCTCCTCGACCTCCTTGCGCAGCCGCAGACCCAGCAGCGAGGCGCCCAGCAACGTCACACCTGCGACCAGCAGCACCCCTGCGGTCCCGAGGGACCCCTCGGTCCAGTCGAGCAACGCCTCGGGGACGGCCAGGGTCACCCCGGCCACGCCGACCGCGAGGTAGGGCCACGCCCGCCGGGCGACGTACATCGCGAACCCCGCGCCCGCCACGAGGATCGTCGCCAGGTAGCCGACCCACTCGTGGTCGGACCCGAGCGCCGGGATCTGCGCTCCGATCAGCACGAACGCCGACCCGATCACCCGGGCCCCGAGGACCTCGTGCCAGACCTCCCGCTCTGCGAGGACCAGCCAGACCAGCCCGACCGCGAGGAAGACCATGCCGAGCGCGACCTCGTTGACGTCGCCGATCGAGTCGAGCGTGAACGGGATCGCGTACGCCGCGCCGACGGCGATCGCGGCCTGCCCGAGCAGGGAGTGCGCCATCAGGTAGCCGAGCGTCGCGAGGACGACCAGGGTGAGCGAGCCACCCAGGCCGATGAACTGCCCCTCGTCCATCTCGGTGCCGCGCTGCTCGATCACGTCGATGAGCCAGACCATGACCGCCGCAGCCCCCGTGACGGCCCCGCCCGTGAACAGCACGCTGGCCAGCCTCCGGCGTACCGGCTGGACCCCTGCGCGCAGCGCCGCGAACCCACCGCCGGTCACGACCATCGCCACGCCCACGGCGAAGAGAAGCACCGTGATCGCGGCGAGGAGACCGACCTGCTGCCCCACGGACAGGTCCATCCACTGGTCGGCCATGAACAGCGCGCCGGCCGCGACCACGAGGGCGCCGCCCACGTAGCCGGCGAGCTCGGCGAGGCGGTGCCGGAGCGGTGCCTCCTCGAGCCTCTCCGCACCGAGTGCGCGAGCGACCACCTCGAGCGCCTCGTCGTGGCGCGTCGGGTCGATCAGCCCGTGCCCTTCGAGCGCGGACACCACCGGGAGGACCCGGTCGTCGTGCATCTTCCTCGGTGCGACCCCAGTCGTCATCACAACCTCCCGACCGCCGAGGGACACCCGCTCGGCCTCTTCACTGCGATCGTCCCGCGCGGCGGGGTGCCCGAGAAGAGTCGTTGTACCTAGGTATGTACTCGACTCACCCGAGACGTGCTCAGATCAGCGACCCCGCGTCAGGCGGTACGTCGACCGCGTGCTCGCGCAGGTACTCGAAGGGGACCACGTCGAGGGCGCGCTCGTGGGTGGAGGCCAGCACCACGGGAGCGGGCACCCCGTCCTGGTACGCCTGGAGCCAGCGCACCGCCACCACGCACCAGCGGTCGCCCGGTGTCAGGCCGGGGAACCGCCACTCCGGGTGCGGGGTGACCAGGTCGTTGCCCACCGAGACCTGGTGCTCGAGGAACTCGCGGGTGACCACGGCGCAGACGGTGTGGCTGCCGATGTCCTGCGGCCCGGTGCTGCAGCTCCCGTCGCGGTAGAACCCGGTCACCGGGTCGAGCCCGCACGGCTCGAGAGGACCGCCGAGGACGTTCAGCTCCGGCAGGTCCGGCTCTCCTGGCTCCTGCGACTCTGCGCTCATCGCACCACGGTCTCACGTCGCCCATGGGGCAGCACCAGGCTGAAGGTCGTGCACGGGTCGTCGGTGAGGCGCAGCTGGCCGCCGAGGGCCTCGACGATCTCGGCCGCGGTGGCCAGGCTCCCCGCGCCGTCCGCGACGGGCCTCTTCGCTCCTTCGACGGCACGGTCGTGGGGCCCCTCGTCGGCGACCCGGACCTCGGCGTAGGCGTCGGCGTCGCAGACGGTGACCGTGATCGTGCCCTCGCCGTGGGTCACGGCGTTGCCGATGAGCACGTCCATCACCTGCAGCAACGAGCCCACGGGCATGCGCACGGGCACGACCCCGTCGCTCTCCACCACGACCGCCCGGTCGGCCCGGTCGGCGCCCCGGTCGGCGGCAGCCCTGCCACGCCAGCGGCCCACGGCGTCGTGGACCAGGGCGGCGAGGTCGATGTCGACGCTCGTGCCGACCCTGCTCTCGCGGGTGGCGTCGAGCATGTCCGCGACGGTGGTGCTGAGGCGGTCGAGCTGGGCAAGGGCGTCGGCGAGCCTGGCGACGACCTCGGGCGGGGTCTGCGGCGAGAGGGCGAGGTCCTCGAGCTCGAGGCGGGTCGCCGTGATCGGGCGTGCGGAGCTCGTGCGAGGCGTGGGCCGCGAAGTCGCGCTCGCGCCTGACCAGGACGTCGAGGTCGGCCGCGCTCGCGCGCAGGGCCCGGGCCAGAGCGTCGGCCTCGGGCATCGTGTAGCGGGGCACGCGCACGTCGAAGTCCCCCCGTCCGATGTGGCCCGCGACCTCGGCGAGCTCGGAGAACGGGCGGGAGAACCGGCGCGCCAGCCAGACGGCCACGCCGCCCGCCGCCGCGACGAGGCCCAGCGCGACGAGGACGAGTGGCAGCAGGGCGTCGGCCACCCTCTCGTCGACCAGCGCGGCGTCCCGGGTCACGGTGAGGGTGCCTCCACCCTCGACAGGAACGGTCACCGTGATGTCGCCGGACTTGTCGACGTGGTCGACCGAGGCGTGGTTCGCGGCCTCGACGGGCCGACCGGCCTCGTCGACGTACACCGCGTGCTCGCCGTCGAACAGCACGCTCCCGAGGAGCTCCTCGGTCACCTCGACGCGGGAGGCGCCGACCAGTCCGGCGACCACGGCTGCCGAGCGCTCGACCTTGCGCTCCTCCTGGTCGTGGATCACGTCGGCGGTCGCGTAGCCGCGCTCGACGAGGAACACGGCGACGACCCCGAAGGTCAGCGCGACGAAGGCGACGAGCAGCCGGTCACGCATCGGTGGTGCCGTCCTCGAGGCGGAAGCCCACACCCCGGACGGTCACCACCCTCGCGGGCGCGTCGCTCTCCTCCAGCTTCTGCCGAAGCCGGCCGACCGTGACGTCGAGCGTCTTGGTCGAGCCGTACCAGTTGCTGTCCCACACCTCGTCCATGAGGCGCTCGCGGGTCACGACGGTGCCGCGGTCCTCGCTGAGCAGCGCGAGCACGTCGAACTCCTTGGTGGTCAGCGCCACCTCGGTCTCGCCGGCCCAGACCCGCCGGGCGTGGATGTCGATCCGGAGCCCCGACTCGTCGGCGGCGGGCTGCTCGGGCGTGACGGTGGCGCTGCCGCTGCGACGCAGCAGCGCTCGCGTGCGGGCGAGCAGCTCGGCGAGGCCGAAGGGCTTGGACATGTAGTCGTCGGCGCCGACGTCCAGGCCCACCACGCGGTCGAGCTCGCCGCCGCGGGCGGTCAGGATCAGGACGCCTCCGTCGTACCCGCCGGCACGCACCTGGCGGCAGACCTCGAGGCCGTCGATGTCGGGGAGGCCGAGGTCGAGGATCATCAGGTCCACGCTGCCGGCCAGTGCCTTGGAGACCGCGACCGCGCCCTCGCCGACACGCTCGACGTCGTACCCCTCACGACCGAGGGTGCGCACCAGCGGCATCGCGATTCCTTCGTCGTCCTCGACGATGAGCACGGTGGGCATGGTCATAGAGCATAGGGGTGGTCGGGCGCCTGCTCGGGTCGGTGCAACAGCGCGTCGGCCAGCAGAAACGCGAGGACGGCAGCGGAGAGCCCCAGGGCTGCGGCGATCTCCACGAGGGTGAGGCGACCGAGCTCGCGGGCACCCGGCAGCCCCTGGAAGATCTGCAGCAGCTCGCCGAGGAGGGTCGACCCCGCCGCGAGCGCGGCGACCGTCCGGACGATGAGGGTGGCGCGGGACCACAGCACGGAGCCGGCCACGAGTGCGAGGGCGGCGGAGGCAGCGGCGAGGACGCCGACGTAGAAGGCCGCGCGGGTGAGGACCGGGAGCACGGCGACGAGAGAGGCGCCGAGGAGGACCGAGGAGAGGGCCGCGGCCCGTGAGCAACGGGTCGGCGTGACCTGGTCCCGGGTGCCTGACACGAACCCTGCGGTGGTCACACGTGCTCCTGGGAGGTGAGCACGTCGCGTCCGGCTGGGTTCATGTCAGGCACCTACGAGAGTCTTGAGCCCGGCAGGGCCGCCTCCCGCCCTTGACGGCCCTGCCGGTGTGGTTGTTCGTCTCCCCCCGGAGCTTGTGCGTACGACGCTACGGACGCCGCCACCACGGCAGGGCAACGTCGGCTCCACGCGACCTCCACACTTCGGTAACAGGGTGAAGCCACCGGCATCGGGTACGTCGATCGCTAGTCTGCGTTTCACCGAGCAGACCGCGACCCCCGAGGAGACCCGTTGAGCGCAGACATCGTCTACGTGCTCGCGGGTGCGGCGCTGCTGCTGGCCGTGGTGCTTCCCACCGTCCTGCGGCGGGCGGCGGTCTCGGCACCGATCGTGCTCCTGCTCGTCGGCGCGCTCATGGGCCTGCTCCCGCTGCCGGAGGGCGTCGACGCCTCCCCGATGGGCAACCGGGCCTTCGTCGAGCACCTCACCGAGTTCACGGTGATCATCGCGCTGATGGGTGTCGGCCTGGCCCTGGACCGCCCCCTCGACCTTCGCCGCTTCGGGAGCTGGCGGAAGTGGAGCGCCGCCTGGAGGCTGCTCGGGATCGCGATGCCGCTGTGCATCGCCGCCGTCGCCTTGGTCGGCTGGTGGGTGGTCGGCCTGGCGCCCGCGGCCGCCCTGCTCCTCGGCGCGGTCCTCGCCCCCACCGACCCGGTGCTCGCCTCCGACGTCCAGGTCGAGGGGCCCACCCCGGCCGACGAGGGGGCGCACGACGAGATCGACGAGAGCGACGAGGTCCGCTTCGCGCTCACCTCCGAGGCCGGGCTCAACGACGGGCTCGCCTTCCCCTTCGTCTACGCGGCCATCTTCCTGGCGTCGATCGGCCCGTTCGCCGAGTGGGGCCTGCGCTGGTTCGCGTGGGAGCTCGTCGGCAAGGTGGCCGTCGGGGTCGTCCTGGGCATCGTGGTCGGGTGGCTCCTGGCCAAGGTCGCGTTCCGGGCACCCGCCCGCTCCCTGCGCCTCGCGGAGACCGGCGAGCCGCTGCTCGCGCTGGCCGCGGTGCTCCTCTCCTACGGCGTCGCGGAGGCCCTCGGCGGGTACGGGTTCCTGGCGGTGTTCGCCTGCGCCATGACGCTCCGCTCGGCCGAGCGCGGCCACCACTACCACGCGCACATGCACGAGATCGTCGAGCGGCTCGAGCGACTCCTGACCCTCGTCGTACTCCTGCTCCTCGGGGTGTCGATGACCAACGGCCTGCTGCGCAACCTGCCCTGGGAGTCGGTGCTGCTGGCCCTGCTCCTGGTCTTCGTGATCCGGCCGGGGGCGGGCATGGTGGCGCTCGGGTTCCGCCGCTCGACCTGCCGGATCGGCGACCACGTGCTCACCTCCGCCGAGCGGCTGACCACCTCGTTCTTCGGCGTGCGGGGCGTGGGCTCGCTGTACTACCTCGCCTACGCCACCGGCGAGGCCACCTTCGACGACACCCAGCTGCTCTGGTCGACCGTGGCGTTCACGATCGCGCTGTCCGTGCTCGTGCACGGGATCACGGCGACGCCGGCGATGCGCTGGCTGGAGAGGTCGCGGGAGCTCTGAGCACGTCGATGGGTACGCCGGCCGTCCGGCTCGTCGAGCTCCCGCCCGAGGCCATGCAGGCGCTCGTCGAGGGGGACCTCGACCGCGCCTCGGCGCTGACCGGGACGCCGTTGAGCCCCTACCTCGCCTCCGACGCATGCACCTGGCTGTGGCGGATCCGGCTCGAGCAGGGAGAGCGCGACCCCGCGAGCCGGCGCTGGTTCGCGCGCGCGGCGGTCGCCGAGCCGGACGGACCTGTCGTGGGTCACGCCGGCTTCCACGGCAAGCCGGACGAGAGCGGGATGGTGGAGGTCGGCTACACCGTCGACCCGGCGTACCGGAGGCGCGGGTACGCCCGTGCGATGGTCCGCGCGCTCCTCGATCTGGCCGCGTCGGAGGAGGGGGTGACCCGGGTCAGGGCGTCGATCAGCCCCGACAACGAGGCCTCGCTCGCGACCATCCGCGGGTTCGGCTTCGAGCGGACCGGCGAGCAGTGGGACGAGGAGGACGGGCTCGAGATCATCTTCGAGGTCTCCGTCTGACTGGGTGTCCCGCCGACTACTACGGT
Source organism: uncultured Actinomycetota bacterium (assembly GCA_963701425.1). Taxonomy (GTDB): domain Bacteria; phylum Actinomycetota; class Actinomycetes; order Propionibacteriales; family Nocardioidaceae; genus Nocardioides_C. The sequence goes on from CAVPAG010000014.1 coordinate 297,799, forward strand.
GTGGCTGACCTACGCAGGGAGGAGAAGCGTGCTCGCCGCCGATGCGTCAGTTCCGTCCGGGCTGAAGCACCCACAGTTCGTTGCGACACCACTCACCACCGACGTCGCAGCGTTGGACTACGCCGCGTACATGGCGAGCCCCGACGTGGTGCAGGTACACAGCGATGGCCGGTGGCCCGTCGACGGGTTCACCCTCTCGGATGACCTGAAGCTCGTCACGAAGCACCAGGCCGACCACGAGAGTCATCGCGCATTCACCTTCGTGCTGCTCGCCCCGTCCCGGAGCGAAGCGCTCGGCTGCTTGTACCTGAACCCGCTCCGGGAGTACCTGAGCCGTGTCCGGGCAGACCAACAGGTGATCGACGCCTTCCCGCCGGCGTCCGCGATGGTCACCTTCTGGCTTCGACAGGACCAGCAGGACACCGGACTGGCCGTGGCGGTAGTCGAAGCCACGAATGACTGGCTGCTGAACGACTGGCCGCTGGCGATGCATCTCTTCCGCATCCTGCCCGACGAGAGGTCGTCCCGGACGGCACTCGAACGGCTGGATCTCCCGCAGGCTCACCTGACGCTGCCCGGCGAGGTACGGCCCTATCTCTGGTATCAGCCGGGCTAGCGACTGCGCCTGTCAGAGCACGTGGTGGCCGTACATCTCGCCGAGCGGGTCCGCGATCAGCTCGATCCGGGCCCCGTCCGGGTCCTTGAAGTAGACCGAGACCTCGCTGTGGATGACGTGCTCCACGCCGGCCGCGTCGAAACGGTCGACGATCTCCTGCCAGCGGGAGGGCTCCATCGAGATCGCCACGTGGTGCAGCCCGCCGAGCACCTCGGCGTACGGGCCGACGTCGAGGCCGGGGAAGTCGAAGAACGCGAGCAGGTTCTGGTTGCCGATGTCGAAGAAGAAGTGCGACGACCCCGGGTAGTCGCGGTTCTCGATCAGCTCGGTGAGCGGGAAGCCGAGGAGGCCCTGGTAGAAGTCGATGGTCCGCTCGACGTCGCTGCTGATCAGCGCGGTGTGGTGCAGCCCGCGCGCGGTCGACGCGGGACGCTCGGCCTCGGGCACGAGGTGGGCGGCACGGATACGCTCTCGTTCGGCCTTGATCGCGGCCAGGTCAGTGGCGGTCATGAACCCATCATGGGCGACCCGGGTCGCGACACGCGACATCGGGACGGAGGAGCACACCGCCTCCGGTCCAGGGTCCGACCGGCGGCGTCGGCCAGCCCGCCGACCTGATGCCACGGTTCGCCGCCCGGCTGATCGACTTCGTGCTGCTCGCCGTGTTCAACGGCCTCCTGGTCAGCTTCGTCGTCGTCGGCCTCATGCTCGGCTCCGACGCCGGCTCGCTCACCGGCTGGGGCGTCCCGAACGGGACGGAGTACGCCGCGAGCGGCACGACCGTGGTCCGCGTGGGCTGAGCCCCGCGTCGATCCCGGTCTAGGGCTTCTTCGTCCGCGGCTTCTTCTTGCCGGGCTTCTTGTCGTACGACTTCTTCTCGTACGTCGCTCGCCCCGGCGCCGCCTTGCCGCCGTCGGGCTCGAGCTCGATGAGCTTCCCGGAGATCCGGGTCCGCTCGAGCGCGGCGAACGTCTCGGCCGGCAGGTCGGCCGGGAGCTCGACGAGCGAGTGGTCGCCCCGGATGTCGATGTGGCCGAAGTCGTCGCGGCCGAGACCGCCCTCGTTCGCGATCGCCCCGACGATCTGGCGCGGCTCGACCTTGTGACGCTTGCCGACCGCGATCCGGTAGGTCGCGTAGGTGACGTCGGACCGGCCGCGCCGCGGCTTCTCCCGACGCGGCGGACGGCCGCCGTCCTCGTCGCGGCGCCGACCCTTCTCGTGGTCCCAGGCCCCCTGCTTGTCCTCGCGCTTCCCCTCGAAGACCCGCTTCGGCTCCGGCTCGGGCTCCATCAGCAGCGGCTGGCCGTCCTGGGCCATGACCGCCAGCGCGGCGGCGATGTCCGCGGCGGGCACGTCGTGCTCCTGCTCGTACTCGGTGACGAGGTCGCGGTAGAACGCGACCTTGTCCGAGGCGAGCGCGTCGGTGATCGCGTCGGTGAACCGAGCGACCCGGGTGACGTTGACGTCCTCGACGGTCGGCAGCGGCATCTGGGTGAGCGGCTGGCGGGTGGCGCGCTCGATGGCCTTGAGCAGGTGGCGCTCGCGGGGCGTCACGAACGACAGGGCGTCGCCGGTGCGACCGGCCCGCCCGGTACGACCGATCCGGTGCACGTAGGACTCGGTGTCGGTCGGGATGTCGTAGTTCACGACGTGGCTGATGCGCTCGACGTCGAGACCGCGTGCCGCGACGTCGGTGGCGACCAGGATGTCGAGGCGGCCGTCGCGCAGCTGGTTGATCGTGCGCTCGCGCTGCGCCTGGGCGATGTCGCCGTTGATGGCCGCCGCCGAGAAGCCGCGGGCGCGGAGCCGCTCGGCGAGCACCTCGGTGGCCTGCTTCGTGCGGACGAAGATGATCATCCCCTCGAAGTTCTCGACCTCGAGGATGCGGGTCAGCGCGTCGAGCTTCTGCTGGTGCGCGACCTGGAGGTAGCGCTGGGTCGTGTTGGCGGAGGTCGTGGTCTTGTTCTTGACCGTGATCTCGACCGGGTCGGTGAGGTACTTCTTCGAGATCCGGCGGATCTGCGGCGGCATCGTCGCGGAGAACAGCGCGACGTGCTTCTCCTCGGGGGTGTCCGCGAGGATCGTCTCGACGTCCTCCTGGAAGCCCATCTTGAGCATCTCGTCGGCCTCGTCGAGCACGAGGAAGCGCAGCTCGGAGAGGTCGAGCGTCCCCTTCTCGAGGTGGTCCATGATGCGGCCCGGGGTGCCCACGATGACGTGGACGCCACGACGCAGGGCGGAGAGCTGGACGCCGTACGCCTGGCCGCCGTAGACCGGCAGCACGTGCAGGCCGTGCAGGTGCGCGGCGTAGCGCTCGAAGGCCTCCGAGACCTGGAGGGCGAGCTCCCGGGTGGGAGCGAGGACGAGCGCCTGCGGGTTCTTCTGCTTCAGGTCGATGCGGGACAGGATCGGCACCGCGAAGGCAGCGGTCTTGCCCGTGCCGGTCTGGGCGAGCCCGACCACGTGGCGACCTTCGAGCAGGGCCGGGATGGTGGCGGCCTGGATCGGCGAGGGCGACTCGTAGCCGACGTCGTCGAGCGCACGGAGCACCCGCTTGTCGATACCGAGGTCGGCGAAGGTCGGCGTGCTGTCGAGCTCGTCGCTCTCCACAGCTGGGTCGGCCGCGGCGTCACGTGAAGGCATCCGGCAAGGCTACCGTTCCACGTGGAACCGAACCGACTCGAAGGGGGAACCATGGCGGTCACCGCGATCGACCTGCAGGTGGACGACGTCTCCGCGGCGGTCAAGCTGCTCAGCAACGCCTACGGGTGGGAGGTCACCTCGGACGATCCCGGGTTCGGCGAGCTCATGGCCGGCGACCTGCGGATCATGCTGTCGGTCGACGCGATGGTCCCGTGGGGCAGCACCGACGGCGTGATCCTCCACGAGTACGTCGACGACGTACCCGCCGCGGTCGAGCGCGCGGTCGCCGCTGGGGCGGAGCTGCTCCTCGGCCCGCTCACCACCGACTGGGGCACCGAGGCCGCCTACCTGCGCGGCCCCGGCAACCTCGTCGTCGACCTCTGCAAGGACGCCGCGCCCGCGGACGCCTAGCCCGTCGGACCGTTCGCCGCCCGTCGCAGGACCACCACGGACCGGCCCGTCACGGGGAACTCCACGCCGGCGACCAGCATCGGTGCGTCGTCGAAGACCGAGACGATCCCGATCTGGTCGTCGCTGGTGTCGAGCGCGACGACCCAGCCGTCCTCGTAGAGCCCTTCGGGGATCATGAAGTCGATCGACTCGTGGTAGGCGTTGAAGACCACGAGGAACGAGTCGCCGACGACAGGCTCACCGCGCGGGTCGGGCTCGGGGATCGCCTCGCCGTTGAGGAAGACCATCATCGAGAGGGCGTGGCTCTCGTTCCAGTCGGTCTCGCCCATCGGCTCGCCGTCGTGCTTGTACCAGCCGATCTCGGGGCGGCCGTGCGCGTCGGTCGCCCCGCCGGGGAAGCGGCGGCGCCGGAAGACGGGCTGGTCGTGGCGCAGGGCGACCACGCGCTTGGCGAAGGCGAGCAGCTCCTCCTGCCAGTCCTCGAGCTTCCAGTCGACCCAGGAGAGCTCGTTGTCCTGGCAGTAGACGTTGTTGTTGCCCTTCTGGCCGCGGCCGAGCTCGTCGCCGTGGGCGACCATCGGCACGCCCTGGGAGAGCAGCAGCGTGGCCAGGAAGTTCCGGTGCTGGCGGGCCCGGAGCGCGAGGACCTCGGGATCGTCGGTCTCCCCCTCGACGCCGCAGTTCCACGAGCGGTTGTGGCTCTCGCCGTCGGCACCGCCCTCGCCGTTGGCCTCGTTGTGCTTCTCGTTGTAGGAGACGAGGTCGTGCATGGTGAAGCCGTCGTGGGCGGTGATGAAGTTGATCGACGCCACCGGCTTGCGGTTCGAGTGCTCGTAGAGGTCGGCCGAGCCGGTGATCCGGGAGGCGAACTCGCCGAGGGTGGCGGGCTCGCCGCGCCAGAAGTCGCGGACCGTGTCGCGGTACTTGCCGTTCCACTCCGTCCACAGCGGCGGGAAGTTGCCCACCTGGTAGCCGCCGTCGCCGACGTCCCAGGGCTCGGCGATGAGCTTCACCTGGCTCACGATCGGGTCCTGCTGGACGAGGTCGAAGAACGCCGAGAGCCGGTCGACCTCGTGGAACTGCCGGGCCAGGGACGAGGCGAGGTCGAAGCGGAACCCGTCGACGTGCATCTCGGTCACCCAGTACCGCAGCGAGTCCATGATCAGCTGGAGCACGTGGGGGTGGCGCATCAGCAGGCTGTTGCCGGTGCCGGTGGTGTCGAAGTAGTGGGCCTTGTCCTCGTCGACGAGGCGGTAGTAGGCGGCGTTGTCGATGCCGCGGAAGCACAGGGTCGGGCCCTGGTGGTTGCCCTCGGCGGTGTGGTTGTAGACCACGTCGAGGATCACCTCGATGCCCGCCTCGTGCAGTGCCTTCACCATCGCCTTGAACTCCTGGACCTGCTGGCCGCGCTGGCCGCCGGCGGAGTAGGCGTTGTGCGGGGCGAAGAAGCCGATCGTGTTGTAGCCCCAGTAGTTCGACAGCCCCTTCTCCAGGAGGTGGGCGTCCTGGACGTACTGGTGCACCGGCATCAGCTCGATCGCGGTCACCCCCAGGCTGGTGAGGTGCTCGACCATGGCCGGGTGCGCGATCCCGGCGTACGTGCCTCGGATCGCCTCGGGGATGCCGGGGTGCGTCTGGGTCAGGCCCTTGACGTGGGCCTCGTAGATGACCGACTCGTGGTACTCCCGGTTGGGGTGGCGGTCGTGGCCCCAGTCGAAGAAGGGGTTCACGACGACCGAGAGCATGGTGTGGCCGAGGCTGTCGTCGTCGTTGGACTTCTCCGGGTCGTCGAAGCGGTAGGAGAAGAGCGACTCGTCGCCGTCGATCTGCCCCTCGACCGCCTTGGCGTAGGGGTCGAGCAGCAGCTTGGCCGGGTTGCACCGATGCCCGTTGGCCGGGTCGTAGGGGCCGTGGACGCGGTACCCGTAGCGCTGACCGGGCTGGACGCCGGGCAGGTACACGTGGTGGACGAAACCGTCGTTCTCCGGCATGTCGATGCGCGTCTCGGCGCCGTCGTCGTCGATGAGGCACAGCTCGACGCGGTCGGCCACCTCCGTGAAGAGGGCGAAGTTCACGCCGGAGCCGTCGAAGGACGCACCCAGGGGGTACGGGCGGCCGGGCCAGGTCTGCATGCGGAAGTGCTCCTCAGGGGGAAGGCTGATGCTTTGACGACAGTAGCCACCTGTACCCCGTGACGGCGATCCCGTGCGCCTCCTTGCCGATCCCCCCGCCTCCCGCCCGCGGCGTGCGGCAGACTCGTGGCCGCGCACCCACCGACCGCTAGGAGAGACGACGTGGTCTCGACCGCATCCACCACGCCCGACGTGGACCTGCCGATCCTCGAGGAGACCGCCCAGCGCGTGCTGTGGCTCTCCACCCGGATCGTCGACGCCGCCAACCGCGAGCGGGAGAACGCCGACGGGGTGAAGGTGGGTGGCCACCAGGCGTCGAGCGCGAGCCTGGTCACCGCGATGACGGCGCTGTGGTTCGCGCACCTCGACGCCCCCGACCGGGTCAGCGTGAAGCCGCACGCGTCGCCGGTCTTCCACGCGATCCAGTACCTCCTCGGCAACCTCGACCGCTCCTACCTGACCAAGCTGCGCCAGGTCGGCGGTCTCCAGTCGTACCCGTCGCGCACCAAGGACCCCGACCCGGTCGACTTCTCCACGGGGTCGGTGGGCCTCGGCGCGGCGGCCCCGCTGTTCGCCGCGGTCGCCCGCAGGTACGTCGACGCGCACTTCGGCCCGCGACCGGCCAGCCGGTTCGTCGCGCTGCTCGGCGACGCGGAGCTCGACGAGGGCAACGTGTGGGAGGCGATCGCCGACCCCGCCACCCAGGGCCTCGGCAACGTGATGTGGATCGTGGACTTCAACCGCCAGTCCCTCGACCGCGTCGTCCCGGGCATCCGGATCCAGCAGTGGAGCCAGCAGTTCCGCGCCGCCGGGTGGCACGTCGTGGAGGTGAAGTACGGGCCGCGGCTGCGTGAGGCCTACGCCCAGCCGGACGGGAAGCGGCTCGAGGCGTGGATCGACGAGATGCCCAACGAGCGGTACCAGTCGCTGTTCGGCATGCCCCCGGCGCAGCTGCGCGAGCGGTTCCTCGACGGCGCGTCCTCCGTGGTGCGCGAGTTCTGCTCGACGTACTCCGACGAGGAGCTCGCCGAGCTGGTGACCGACCTCGGCGGCCACGACTTCAGCGCGATGCTCGACGCCTACCGCCAGTGCGACGCCGTGACGGACCGGCCGAGCGTGGTCTTCGCGTACACGATCAAGGGCTGGGGCCTGCCGATCGCGGGCAACCCGCGCAACCACTCCGCGCTGCTGACGGAGGCGCAGATCGACGAGCTGCGCACGCGCACCGGTCTCACGCCGGAGACCGAGTGGGACCGGATCGACCCGACCACGCCCGCGGGCCAGTGGGCAGGAGTCCGCGCCGAGCAGCTCGTGCGGGTGCCGGCGACGCCGCGTGCGACGGTCACCGTTCCGGCCGGCACCGACCTCCGGTCGAAGAAGCCGGTCTCCACACAGGAGGCGTTCGGCCGGATCCTGGTGAACCTCTCGCGCGACGAGCAGGTCGCCCCGCACCTGGTCACGACGGCACCGGACGTGGCCACCTCGACGAACCTCGCCGGGTTCATCAACCGGACCGGGGTGTTCAGCCCGACCCAGCGGCCGGTGTGGACCGAGGACGGGGCCCTGAAGTGGGTCGAGGGCCCGAGCGGCCAGCACATCGAGCTCGGCATCAGCGAGATGAACCTCTTCCTGCTGCTCGGGCAGCTCGGGCTCGCCTGGGACCTCTCGGACCAGCCGCTGCTGCCGGTCGGCACGTTGTACGACCCGTTCGTGCTGCGCGGCCTCGACGCGTTCGTGCACGCGGTCTACTCGGGCTCACGCTTCGTCGTGGCCGGCACCCCTTCCGGCGTCACGCTGGCCCCTGAGGGCGGAGCCCACCAGTCCACGATCACCCCGTCGGTCGGGCTGGAGCTCCCCAACGTCACGCTGCTCGAGCCGGCGTACGCCACCGCCCTGGACTGGCTGCTCTGCTCGGCGCTCGGCCAGATCGCCGACCCGGGCAAGGGCGACGCTCTCGGCACGGTCGAGGACGGGTCGTACTACTTCCGACTCACGACGCGACCCATCGACCAGACGCCGTTCGACGAGGCCCGGCAGCGCATCGGCGACGCGACGCTGCGCCGCCAGGTCCTCGCGGGCGCGTACCGGCTCGTGGACGCCGGCCGTGACGGGGACTCCCCGACCGTGCAGATCGCGGCGTCCGGCGCGGTTCTGCCCGAGGCTCTCGCCGCGGCGCAGGAGCTCGAGGACGAGGGCGTCCACGCGCACGTCGTCGACGTGACCTCGCTCGACCGGCTCTACTCCGCGTGGCAGCGCACCCTGCGCCAGGGCATCCGTACCGCGACCACGCCCTCGATCCCGGGGGCGCTGCGCGCGGCCTTCGACATGAGCGCGCCGCTCGTCACCGTCCACGACGCGTCGTCGCACACGATGGCGTGGCTCGGCTCGGCGTTGGGCGTGCCCGCGGTGAGCCTCGGCGTGGACTCGTTCGGCCAGTCGGGCACGGTCGCGGACCTGTACGAGTTGCACGACCTCACGCCTGGCTCGATCGTCAACGGCGCCCTGGCTGCGTTGGCTCTTCGCCGGTGACGTCGGCGGTCGCTGGGCTACCGTGACCGGATGAGGCTCCCGATCCTCGGTCCCCGCGACACCGTCCGCCTCCTCGAACGAGGGGTCGAGGCCGTCGACCAGCTGCTGGGCGCCGTGCCCCGTCTGCTCAAGCTGCTCGCGGAGGCAGAGGCGCTGCTCGAGCGGACGAACCTGCTCATCATCCGCATCGAGTCCACCCGGGAGGCCGCCGACGTCGTCGTCAGCCGCACCGATGCGGTCGTCACACGGGCGGAGAGGGTCGTCGCCAAGTCCGACCCCCTCACCACCCGCCTCGGCCGGCTGCTCGACTCCACCGAGCCGTCGCTCGTGAAGCTCCAGCCGACCCTCGAGCGCCTCGCGGAGACCACCGACCCGCGCGAGGTCGACGCCCTGGTGGCGCTCATCGACCACCTTCCCGTGCTCGCGGAGAAGATGGAGACCGACGTCATCCCGATCATGGACAGCCTGAGCACGGTGTCGCCGGACCTCCACGACCTCCTCGCCGTCTCGCGGGAGCTCAACGAGATGCTCGCGAACGTCCCCGGGCTCGGCCGGATCAAGAAGCGCATCGACGAGGAGCAGGGCGAGGAGACCGACGGCTAGCGTCGGTCAGGCCGCGCGGATGGAGATCTCCTCGCCGACGCGCAGCGGCCGGTGGCTCGCACCGAACGCCTCGTCGAAGGCGGCGATGGTCCACGGCGTGCTGTCGTGGCCGGAGAGGGCCACGAGTCCCGGGCCCCGCTCCCGGATGGTGGCGATCACGGCGCGGGCGTCCGCCTCGTTGATCGGCCGCCAGCCCCAGTTCGGGTTGCCGAGGACGGCCTGCGGGACCAGCGGAGTGCCGATCGCGTGCACCGGGAGGTGCAGCCCGCCGATCACGGCGTACACCGGGGCGTCGACGACCTGCTCGGCCTCGGCCAGCGTCCTCTCGATCTCCGGGTGGCCGCAGCCGGTGACCAGCACCAGGCCTCGCCCGCGGACGTTCACCACGAGGGCCTGCTCCGCGACGGGGCCCAACCAGAACAGCATCCGCGGCAACGGCGGCAGCACGGCCACCCCCTTGCCGAGCACCCGCGCCTCCTGCACGACGCAGACGTCCGCCCGCGGGTGCTCCATGTCGGTCGGGACGTAGGCCGGCAGCGACGAGGGAACCGGCTGGTCCTTCCCCAGGCTGAACGTGTGGCGGAGCTGCGCCGCCGCTCCGCCGACGTGGTCGAGGTGCAGGTGGGACACCACGAGGCAGTCGAGCTCCTCGGGGTCGACCCCGAGGGTCTGCGCATTCGCCTCGAAGGTCGTCTGGCCGCGGCCCCTCCCGAGCCCACAGTCGAAGAGCAGCGTCAGGTCGTCGGCCTTGATCAGGTAGGACACTCCCGCTTCACCGCGCAGTCCCGGCCCGCCGGTGAGCCGCTCGACCACCGGCATGATCGTCAGGGAGTCCACCTCCCCCAGGTCCGTCAGCTTCCGGTCGAGGCCGGTGACCGTGTGACGAGTCGCGGCGTTCCGCCCGGCGACGTACCGTCCGGCCAGCGCCGCGGCGAGGGATGCAGCGACGGCGAGTCCTCCCTGAGCACGCATGGCCCACCTCCGCCTCCAGCGTCGGCCGGTCGGCGCGGGGGCTGCTAGAGACGAAGGTCCCCCGACGCCAGGTGGTGGCGCGCCCGGGTGACGAGCGCGCGCGGCTCGTCGGGAGGTCGCTCGGCCTGACCGTCTCGATCGCCACCACGGCAACGGGATGTCGACCGAGGCTCGTGGCGGACGCGCAGCGTCGTGGCCCTTCACGTCGCGGCGGCGCGTCACCCAGCGGAAGAGGCTCCGGTAGAGGCGGAGCTCGAACACCACGCCCTTGCGCCGAGCGAGTACAAGGCCCTCGGCCCGAGATCAGGCATCGCTCTCCCCTCCGGTCACGAAGGTCTGGCCTTACGGCTCGGGAGTGCCGCTCTTTACCCGTTTCCACCGCATTGCGCCCGCTCCGAAACTAGGCTGATTCGGGTCATCAGGACATCACACCCATTCTCCTCCCCCCGGAGCCCGGCATGTCATCACGCCCGAGGCAGATCCTCGTCGCGGCGGTCACCGCCACGATGCTCGCCGTTCCGCTCGGTGCGACCTCGACGGCCGCGGCCGCCGGCAGCGCGCAGCTCGCGGAGCTCGACGTACCCGGTGTCGCGGTCGCGTGGGGCCAGGCCTCGGTGCCGGTCGGGTCCACCAGCGTCGTGACCGGGACCGTCACCCCGGCCGAGGCCGGACGCCCGGTCGTCGTGGAGAGGACCGCGGAAGGGTCGTCGAGCGAGGTCGCCCGGACGACCACCGACGGCGCCGGCGCGTTCCGCGTCGAGGTCGAGCACGACGCCGCGGGGGACTTCACCTACCGCGTTCGGGCGGCAGCCACCGAGACGGACCCGACCGAGCGCGTCTCCGCCCCCACGACGATCGTCGTCACGGCTCCCGTCAGCAGGACGCTCACCGCGGCGCTCTCCGCCAGGAAGGTCGCCGCCGGCGAGTCCGTCACCCTCTCCGGGACCCTGCCGAGGAGCGCGAGCGGCTGGACGCTGACCCTCCAGCGCCAGGCCCCCGGCGGCTGGTTCGCGGCAGCGCCGAAGCGGAACGTGGACCGGAGCGAGTACCGGTTCACGCTGCCCACCACCTGGTACGGCTCGCACCGCTTCCGGGTCGTGGCCGAGCAGTCGGGAGCCCAGGTGGTGAGCCCGGCCCGCGTCGTGAAGGTGCGGCCGACGTACCGGCCCACGGGCCGGGCCAGGGACCACAGCTTCTTCGGCGGGCCTGCTCCGCGGTGGAACCCGTGCACCCCGATCCGCTACCGCGTCAACACCCGTCAGGCGACCGCGGGTGCGCTCGCGGACGTGAAGGGCGCGATGTCACGGATCCGGGAGGCGACCGGGCTCGACTTCGTGTACGCCGGACCGACGTCGGCCATCCCGCAGGGGACGTCGGGTGAGCGGTTCCCCGGCGACACCGACCTCGTCATCGCCTGGGCCAGGCCCGGGCAGGCGAAGATGCTCGCCTCCAACCCGAGTGCCGCGGGTGTGGGTGGGCCGGAGTACTACTCCTTCGGGTTCCGCAACGGCGATGGAAGGGCCACGTCCTGGATCGTCCGCGGCAAGGTCGTGCTGAACGCCACCCAGCGGTACCCGGCAGGCTTCGGGGCCGGGTACACCCGCGGTGAGCTGCTCATGCACGAGATCGCGCACGCGACCGGCCTCGACCACACGATGTCGCGCGCCCAGGTGATGTACCCGGTGATGCAGCCCGGGCTCGCCCGGTTCGGCGCCGGCGACCTCGCCGGTCTCGCGAAGGTCGGCGCCGGCCAGGGCTGCATCTACTCGGCTCAGGACGACCAGCCCATCACCGCCCGCTACACGGCCGTTCCGACGTCGGTGTTCCGCACGGCGGTGCTCGGCTCCGACATCGAGTAGCGCTCGCTCAGCAGCCCCGGCTCTCGAAGGACTCGGTCGCGGTGTACCGGCCGCGTGGCAGGTACGCACCCATGACCTCGCGCTCGGTCCCGGGCTTCGTCACGCGCTGGATCGCCTGGTCGAACCACGGCGAGGGCAGCTGGTTCCGCATGATCAGGGCGGCGTTCGGGCGCGCGCCCCACGGCATCCAGGTCACGCCACAGGCGGGGCGCGCGTTGGCCGGTCGCAGCTCGGGGGTGCTCACGACGATGGTGAAGCGGCCTCGACGGTCGGTCCTCACCTGCTCGTCGTGGACGCAGCCGATCGTGTCGGTGACCCCGTACGGCTGCACCGAGCCGTTGCACAGCGACCAGTAGCGCAGGGGCGCCCGCTCGAAGACTCGCCGTCCGTCGTAGGTCTCGGGGACGTCGGGCATCCGGCCCTCGAGGACCAGCACCTCGCCGTACTCGCGGGAGACGAACGCGTAGACGTAGGCGTTCTTCTGGTCGCTGAAGAAGCCGCCGCGCTGCTCGTCGCCGGCCGCCTCCGCCGCGTCCTGCGAGAACTGGCGCGCCATCGTCCGCGTCACGTTGAAGAAGCGCTCCCAGTCCGGGCGCGGCTTCGCGGTCGTGTGGTTGAACATCGCGGGGCTGCTCGAGCGCTGGTCGGTCCGGGTGACGCCGGTCGAGGGCTGGTTCGTGGGCACGCTGCAGGCCGCCGGCTGGTCGATCTCGGTGCCGTCGGGGAGGCGCAGGGAGACCTCGGGGAGCCCGACGCCGCCGAACTGGTCACGGCCCCGGTCGGGCAGGTACACCCGGTAGACGAGGTTGCCCACGAACGACGGACGCCCGTCGTACCCGAGGTAGACGGTGTTGGGAGCGCGCCTCTCCGGCACCGGGTCGGACACCACGCGGACGGTGTAGTCGCGCAGCGGCCTGTCGCGCCGGTGACCCGCGACGAACGGGTTCGAGCTGCCGCGGTCGGGCCGGATGGCGAGGTCTGCGAGAGCGTCGGTGGGCCGGAAGAGCTCGTCGTACACGTTGAACGAGGAGTACCTCGCGTGCGGGTAGCGCCCGCGGACCACGAGCTCGGCGCCGGGCGGGAGGTTCACCCGGCCGAGGTAGTAGTTCACGCCGGTGTCGGGGTAGAAGAGGTTGCCGTTCTCCTCGTCGAAGACGCTGGTCCAGAAGCAGTCCTGCGGCTCCGACGCCTCGGCCTGCGGTTCGGGAGCGACAGCAGTCGTGGCCAGTGCAGTCAGGAGTACGACGGCCGCCAGGACCATCCGCGGGAGGAGCTTCATCGTCCGCCTCGTCGTCGGGATCGGGTTCGTCGTGCCCAACGACGCGGGTGGAACCGGGTTACTGCCGCCGGTGTGCCCGGAGGTAGAAGCGGCGCCGCGTGAAGACGAGGTCGGGGCCGGAGTGGTGGAGGTCGAGGAGCTCGTCGGCGTACCTGTCGACGTCGAAGTCCTCGGGCACCTCCCACGGCACGAACGCGAAGTAGCGCACGAGAGCGGCCACGTCGGCGAACCGGGTCTCCCCCTGCCACTCCTCCGACGCCGTCACCTCGAGACCCGCGGCCTCTGCCTCGGCGCGGAGGTTCGCGAGCGTGATGTGGGGGTACTCCGAGGTCCCGCCGAAGATCGCCTGGGTCTCCTCGAAGTCACGCCCGTCCACCTGCTGGGTGAGGAAGCATCCCCCGGGTCGCAGCACCCGGTGCACCTCGCTCGCGACGTAGGCCTCATGACGGTTGAGGACGACGTCGAAACGCCGGTCGGGGAACGGCATCGCCGGGTCGGCCTCCGCGTCGTAGGCGACGACCGGGATGCCGTGCGCGGCGAGGTTCCGCGTCGCGACCGGGATGTTCGGTGCCCATCCCTCCGTGGCGACGGTGTCGCCGGGCAGGGCGTCGGCCAGCTCGAGGAGCACCTCGCCGCCACCGGTCCCCATGTCCAGCGCGCTCGCGGCGTGCTGCGAGCACCTCGCGCGCCAGGTCGTGGTACGCCCACGGCGGTTGCTGCTCGACGTACCGGCCGTCGAGCTCGGAGAAGTCCCAGCCGGTCACGGGCGCCTGGTAGGCCTGCCGCCACTCGTCGAGGAGCTTCGCGTCTGGGGTTGTCACCCCGCGACCGCCGATCGGCGTCATGAACGTCCCTTCGTTTGTCGTCCCGTCAGCATGCCGCAGGGGCGGTCTGATCGGTGAGATGATGGCGCCCGTCGTTCCAGCGCCGACCGCACCACACCCAGCCGGAGGACCTCCGTCGTGGCCTCGCCCTCGCCCTCCACGAAGCTCACCGCCCTGGCGGTCGCCGCCATGGCCGTGCTCGGCGCGTGCGGGGAGCAGAACTCGTACGGAGCCGCCGAGGAGTCCCTCAGCGCATGGCTGGCCGCGGTCGAGAGCGGTGACGAGGACGCCTGCGACCTCGAGACCAGGGCCTATCACGACGAGCTGGCCAGGGAGAACATCGCGGTCGGCGGCGACGAGATCACGTGCCAGGAACTGGTGGCGCGGATGGCGGCCATGTCGGGCCCCCAGGCCATGCCCCCGTCCGACTCCGACATCGAGGTCCCCGCCTGGGACCCGTCAGGGGAAGCGCTCGTCGAGGTCACCCGATCGGACACCGAGAAGGTCGAGGACTTCTGGATGGTCTACGAGGACGGCGCGTGGCGGGTCGACGGGGACGAGAGGTAAGGCATGAGCACCTTCGGCACCGCGCTGGTCGTCGACGTCGCACCGGGCGGCGAGCTCCGTGGGATCGCTGCCGCGCTCAACGCCCTCCGGTCGTTCCCCGTCGCACACGAGCTGGAGTCGGGGTGGACGCGGGTGGTGGCGGCCACGTCCGACATCGAGACGCTCGCCACGATCAAGGCGATGCTCAGCTCGGCCGGAACCTGCCGAGCCGCCGTCGCCGAGGACTACGACGAGTACGGCGCCCTCTGGGTCGTGCTGTCCGCCCACGGAGGCAGGGTCAGAACCGTTCATCGCCGGTACGTGCTCAACGCCAACCCGCGGAGACGGCTGCAGGTCCGCGCAGCGATCCGGAGCCTCGACGGCGTCGACCCTCGGGACGAGGACGTCGCCGGGGAGCCCGCGGCTGCGTCGGCCGCCGAGCTGTTCGACGTCCCGCCGGGCCCGATGGTCGAGGCCGAGCGGAGCTCCGGGGACGCGTACCAGGGGATCGGCACCGTCGGCGGTCCGTTCCCCTGGTGGAGAGCCCTGCAGACTGCCCTGGCCGCAAGAGGCGATCGGTCGACCCCTGGGGCCGGACGACTGAGGTGAGGCGTGCGAGCGCTCAGCCGACAGTGGGCAGGTCGACGGTGACCAGCTCGCAGTCGCGCGGCGAGTCCTCGGGGTCCACGATGACGGCGTCCGTACCGGTGCCGCACCCCGCCCGGTCGCTTCCGGCCCCGAGGACAAGCCGGTCGTTGCCGTCCATGCCCATCAGCCAGTCGTCGCCGTCCTCGCCCCAGATTCTGTCGTTGCCGAGCATGCCGACCAGGTAGTCGTTGCCCGGGCCACCCCAGATCACGTCGGCGTCGTCGCCGGTCCTGATCCAGTCGTCGCCCTCGCCGCCGCTGACCCGGTCCTGACCCATGTGGCCGTTGAAGAAGTCGCTGCCCGGACCGAACCGGGCCTCGTCGTCACCCAGGTCACCGAGCATGGTGACGGCGAACATCGCCGACAACCGGGAGCTGTCGAGGAAGTCGTCCCCGATCCTCGGCCACACCTCCACCAGCAGCGGCTGCTGGGTGCTGATGCCCGAAGGCAGCGCGCACACCGCGGCCACCCCCCGCCGCGCGCGTGCCTTCCGGCACTGGGCGGCGAGACCCTTGAAGCGCGGGGTGCCTGAGTCGGCGAACCGCAGCCCGCCCCTGACCTGGGTCACCACGAGATGGCTGTCCTGGGAACCGGCGCGGTACACGTACCCGTGCTCGGTCCGGTCGATCACGGCCACCCCGGTCAGCGGCTTGCCGACCTGGCGCCCGTCGACGAGCTTGGTGGTGAACTCGTACGGCGGTCCGGCGAGGTCGCGGATGTCGGCCGCGGCCCGGAGGTCAGCCCCAACGCTGACGGGGCCGCTGGTGCCGGCCACGGCGACCAAGGCAGCAGCGGCAAGGCCCGCGAGGGCGTGGCGCAGGGTCGTCTGAACGCGCAAGTACTTCATCGTGGCGGTCTCCCAAGACGCTTCCGGGTGGGTGCTTCTCGCCTGGGCTACCGGCGCCTATCTACCGCCGCCTGACCCCCAGAGCCGGGGACGACCCACCGCACCGGTGGGGCATCCCTCCCGGAAATTTTGACACCGATCTCCTGGCATTTCCTGATTTGTAAAGAAAAGACGACCGCAGGCGTCGCCGAGGCCCCGTCCCTCGAATCGCGCGCTCGGACGCAGGGTCGCCGCAGCAGCGGCGCGTCAGCACGGAGCGAATCAGCCGTGGGCCATGTCCACGAAGCGCGAGTAGTGGCCCTGGAACGCGACGACGACGTCACGGGTGGGACCGTTACGGTGCTTGGCCACGATGATGTCTGCCTCACCCGGTCGGGTGGACTCCTTCTCGTAGGCGTCCTCGCGGTGCAGCAGGATCACGACGTCGGCATCTTGCTCGATGCTGCCGGATTCGCGAAGGTCGCTCATCATCGGCCGCTTGTCGGCGCGCTGCTCCGGACCACGGTTCAGCTGCGAGAGCGCGACGATCGGGACGTCGAGCTCCTTGGCCAGCAGCTTGATCTGACGCGAGAACTCCGACACCTCGAGCTGACGCGACTCGACCTTCTTGCCCGAGCTCATCAGCTGCAGGTAGTCGATGACGATCAGCCGGAGGTCGTGCCGCTGCTTCAGTCGTCTGGCCTTGGCCCGGATCTCCATCATCGTCATGTTCGGCGAGTCGTCGATGAAGAGCGGCGCCGACGACACCTCACCCATCTTGCGGGCCAGCTTGGCCCAGTCCTCGTCGCCCATGTGGCCGTTGCGCATGTGGTTCAGCGGGATCTTCCCCTCCGCCGACAGCAGACGCATGGTGATCTCGTTGCGCGTCATCTCCAGCGAGAAGATGACACTCGCCATGTTGTTGTGGATCGACGCCGCCCGGCAGAAATCCAGTGCCAGCGTCGATTTCCCCATGGCAGGTCGCGCCGCGACGATGACCATCTGGCCACCGTGGAGACCGTTGGTCAGCTCGTCGAGGTCCGTGAACCCCGTCGGGACGCCGACCATCTGGCCGTCGCGGTTCGAGATCGCCTCGATCTCGTCGAGGGTCGCCTCCATGATCTCGCTCAGCGGGGCGTAGTCCTCCGCGCTGCGCTTGTCCGTGACGGAGTAGACCTCGGCCTGGGCCCGGTCGACCACCTCGTCGGCCTCGCCCTCACCGGCGTACCCCCACTGGACGATCCGGGTGCCGGCGTCGACGAGGCGGCGCAGGATCGCCTTCTCGCGCACGATCTCGGCGTAGTAGCCGGCGTTCGCGGCGATCGGGACGCTGGCCGAGAGCGTGTGCAGGTACGGCGCCCCGCCGACCCGGCCGAGCTCGCCCCGCTTCTGGAGCTCCGCGGAGACCGTGACGGGGTCGGCCGGCTCACCACGGCCGTAGAGGTCGACGATCACGTCGAAGATGGCCTCGTGCGCAGGCCGGTAGAAGTCGGTGCCGCGGACCGCCTCGACCACGTCGGCGATCGCGTCCTTGGACAGCAGCATCGAGCCGAGGACGCTCTGCTCGGCCGCGTTGTCCTGGGGCGGGGTGCGGTCCCCGCCACCTCCGCCGCCTCCGCCGTACCCCTCGCTCGGGTCGGTCACGGTCCAACCACCGTCGAGCGCTGCTCCCGGCCCACTCGGGAACTCTGCGATGCTCACAGACGTGCCTCTCCTCGTACCTGTCGCCCAGCTCGACCCACATCGCGACCGTACGAGGCTGCACCCCCGAAACCCGGCAAACCGTCCTCGACGGGTTGAGGACAGCCGCTGGTCACACGCCCGCGCGGAGGCTGACGCTACGCGCCCGGAGACCCCCTCCGACAGCCCGTTGTCCACAGGCCCTGGGGATAACCGGTGGATCTGTGTGGAACTCGCCGGACAACATGTGCACAGACTGTTCAACACTCTGTGGATAAGTGGTGGAGACCAGTCCAGACATGGCCTCTGACCTGCGAAAACACACTCCACCGGCTGTGGGCGAGAGAAACTTTGGCAACTTTCTGTTCACCGGGATGTCCCAACCTGTCCCCAGTGTCCGCTTGTCGACATTTGGCCGGTTGGCGCAGATACCCACAGGAAGAGACTAGTTACACACAACTAGTCATGTAAGGTACGCAACACCAGGATGATCGTTACAGGGAGTAGGCTGCGCCCGATGTCTGTCCCCAGCCGTCCGGAGCGCGTCGACGCCCGCACCCACGACCGGGAGATCCTCCGCCTCGCCGGCCCGGCGTTCCTGGCCCTGGTCGCCGAGCCGCTCTTCCTGCTCGCGGACGCAGCCATCGTCGGCCACCTCGGCACACCGGAGCTGGCGGGGCTCGGCATCGCGGGTGCCGTGATCCAGACCGCGGTCGGCCTGTGCATCTTCCTCGCCTATGGCACAACCGCCTCGGTAGCCCGGCGGATCGGCGCCGGCGACACCCGGGGAGCGTTGGCCCAGGGCATCGACGGCATCTGGCTCGCCGTCCTCATCGGCGTGGTGACCACGGTCACCGGCCTCGCCCTGACCCGACCGCTCGTGGGCCTCTTCGAGAGCGACGCCGACGTCGCCGACCATGCCACCACCTACCTGAGCTGGGCCTGGCTCGGGGTGACGCCGCTGCTCGTCGTACTCGCCTCCACCGGCATCCTCCGCGGGCTCCAGGACACGCGGACACCGCTGTACGCCGCGGTCGGCGGCAACCTGCTCAACGTCGTCCTCAACGTCGTCCTCGTCTACGGGCTCGACCTCGGCATCGCCGGGGCCGCCATCGGCACCGACCTGGCGCAGCTCGCCATGGCCGGCGTGCTGGTCTTCGTCGTGGTCCGGGCAGCGCTCCGACGAGGGCGCGCCACTGCGTCCCGACCTGCCCGGGGTCGGGCGGGCCGCGCACGCCGGGGTCGCGCTGGTCATCCGCACGATCACCCTGCGGGCATCGCTCCTCGTGATGACGTACGGCGCCGCCTCGCTCGGCGCGACGTCGATGGCGACCCATCAGCTCGCCGCGACGATCTGGACCTTCCTGGCCTTCGCCCTCGACGCGATCGCGATCGCCGCCCAGGCCATCACCGGCCGCTACCTGGGGGCCGGCGACCTCCTCGCCACCCGGGCGGTCACGCGGCGGATGATCCAGTGGGGGGTGGCCTCAGGAGTCGTGACCGGCCTCGGCCTGGCCGCTGCGGCGCCGCTGCTGGGCCCGTTGTTCACGTCCGACCCGGCGGTGCACGACATGCTCTGGCCGGTCCTGCTCGTCGCCGCACTCTTCCAGCCGGTGGCCGGACTGGTCTTCGTGCTCGACGGGGTGCTGATCGGCGCCGGCGACGGCCGGTACCTCGCCTGGGGCGGCCTCGTCGTGCTCGCCGCCTTCGCGCCCTTGGCGCTCGCCGTGGCCGCCCTCGCCGATGCTCCGGGTCCGGGGCTGGTCTGGCTCTGGGTCGTCTTCGGCGTGGCCTTCATGGGCAGCCGCGGCGTCGTACTCCTGCACCGCGCCCGCGGCACTCGCTGGATGGCCACCGGCGCGTCCGTCCGCTGACGCCGCTGACATAGGGTTCGCCCATGCCCGCCGCCCTGACCGGTAGCCGCCGATGACCTCGCTCCAGAAGATCGCCATGGGACTGGTGATCACGCTCGTGGACGCGATGTTCGCCGGGTACGACGCGGTGCCGGACGTGATCGGGTGGGCGATGGTCGTCGTGGGGCTCCTCGAGCTCCGCGACCATATGGCCGTCACGACTCTGGTGCCGCTGTCGGTGGTCGCGGGCCTCGTGTCCCTGGTCGGGTTCATGCCCGACCTGATCGAGGACCTGCCCGAGAGCACGGGGTGGCTGCTCAGCCTTCCGCAGATCGCCGTCTCGTTCCTGCTCTGCACCGAGGTCGCGCGGCTCGTCGGGGAGTCCCTGAGCCGCCGGCTGCTCGTCCTGCGATGGTTCTTCGCCGTGGCCGCCTTCGGCCCGGTCCTGCTGTACGGCGGAGGGCTCGATGTCACGCTCGTCCCGCTGGCCCTGCTCTCCGTGGCGGCGAACGTGTACCTCGTCTACCTGCTGTTCCGGGCCTCGACCGAGTTCCACGGACCACGGATCCGCCTGGCCCGAGAGGGCCAGGACGAGGGTCCGGAGGAGCCCGGCGCGCGGCCCTGACCGGCTTCCGGCATCGCAAACTGGTCAAAAGGGACTAGTTATTCGACCCGATGTGTCCATTGTGTCCCTCTGGTCCGCCTCGCTGTACTGGTGGGAGTTTTCACATATTCCTGTCGGGGAGGACAGCCATGGGGAGCGGAACATCGCGGCGCGCCCGCACGCGACTGAGCACGTCACGCAGGAGGCTGGCCGCGGGGTTCACCGCAGCGGTCGGGATGACTCTGGTCGCCCCGGTCCTCGTCACTGCACCGGCGCATGCCGGACTCGAGCTTCCCGACCTCGGCGGGATCGACGTGGGCGGTGTCGTCACCGACCCGAGCGGCACCGTGATCGGCATCCTCGACCCGGTCGGTGAGGTTCTGCCTCTGACGCCGCCGACCCCGGTCATCGCACCGGGCGGGGACGGCGGGTCGATCACCTTCCTCGGCGCCGTCGTCTGCAGCGCAGACGGCACCGTCACGAAGACCTGCGACGCGCTCTCGCTGGCCGGTCTCGACCCCGATGCCCTGACCCTCGACCTGGTCGCGGTCCCCGCAACCCCGGGCCAGGTGCCCACGTGGGACCCCGCCACCTGTCCTGAGCCGCTGGCAGACGTCTGCACGATCCCGCTCGAGGACCTGGTCGGCTCGACGCCGCTGGCCCCTGTCGTCTCCTTCCTGCCCGGCACCGCCGAGGCCCCGGACACCAAGATCACGAGCGCCGTCCCGGGGAAGCAGAGGACGACGCACACGTTCACGTTCGAGGCCGTGCCGGCGAGCGAGACCGCGACGTTCGAGTGCAAGCTCCAGGTCACCTACCGGGGAACCCCCTCGTCGACGGCACCCAAGTCGGACACCGACTGGCGGCTGTGCGAGTCCGGCATGACCTACCGCAACCTCGCC
This sequence comes from uncultured Actinomycetota bacterium, assembly GCA_963701425.1. Lineage (GTDB taxonomy): Bacteria > Actinomycetota > Actinomycetes > Propionibacteriales > Nocardioidaceae > Nocardioides_C. Next base: position 318,726 of record CAVPAG010000014.1, read on the forward strand.
AACGGCGACTACGTCTTCGCGGTGCGGGCCGTCGAGGAGGAGGTGGCCGACGAGTCGCCCGCCACCCAGACCTGGAGGACGTCGGTGCCGCCGGAGGTCCCCGAGACCCGGATCACCGGCGGGCCGAAGGCCAGCGCCTGGGTGCTCGAGAACGCGGTGACCTACACCTTCAAGAGCTCGGTGCCGGGCAGCCAGTTCCAGTGCGAGCTCGGCGGGCTGACCTACGCCTGCGACGACGGCTCGTTCACCGTCCGCGGACTGACCAAGGGCAGCCATCTCTTCGAGGTGTACGCGATGGCGAACAAGACCCGTGACTTCACGCCGGCCAAGCGCGCGTTCCACGTGCCCCTCGACGACCGTGCCCTCAAGCCGTCGGGGTCCTGGGCGAGCAAGAAGCAGAAGGGGCACTTCAAGAACACCTACCGCGAGAGCACCTCGCAGGGCGCCGTCCTCGTCACCCAGGGCACCCAGAAGTTCCGCCGGATCGCCCTGGTCGCGGACAAGGGTCGTGGCCACGGCACGGTCAAGGTGTTCTGGAACAAGAAGCTCCTCAAGGAGGTCAGCCTCGCGGCCAAGCGGGACCAGAAGCGCAGGGTGATCCCCGTCAAGAGCTTCACCGGCAAGATCCGGCAGGGCACGCTGCGGCTCGTGGTGGTGAGCTCGGGCAAGGTCGTCCGGATCGACGGCCTGGGCATCGCGAGCCGCTGACCGTCGTACTCGGGGTTCACGCGCGGCACTTCCCTCGGCAAGGTCACTCCCCTGGGGAGCTTCACCGCGCGGAAACCACCACCCCGGCCAAGGCCGCGAGCACACAGCAGAAGGGCCGCTCCCCACGCGGGGAGCGGCCCTTCTGGTTCGACCTGTGGGTCGCCTGCGTCAGGCGGGGACCACGTTGAGGTTGACGACCGCGTCGACCTCGTCGTGGACCTTCACCGTGACCTGGTGCGAGCCGAGCGACTTGATCGGGTTGCCGACCAGGATCCTGCGCTTGTCGACCGAGCCCTCGCCGATGGTGTTCGAGATGGCACCGGCGATGTCGTTGACCGTGACCGCACCGAAGAGGCGGCCGCCCTCGCCGGCGCGAACCGGCAGGTTGACGGGCGTGCCCTCGAGCTTGGTCTTGATCTCCTTGGCGTGGTCGAGGTCGCGGACCTCGCGGCTGCTGCGAGCGGCCTTGATCGACTCGATCTGCTTCTCGCCACCGCGGGTCCAGCGGATGCCGAGGCCGCGCGGGACGAGGTAGTTACGGCCGTAGCCGTCCTTGACCTCGACCACGTCGCCTGCGGCACCGAGGCCGTCGACCTCCTGAGTAAGGATGAGCTTCATTGTGCAAACCCCTCTCAGCGAGCCGTGGACGTGTAGGGAAGGAGAGCCACCTCGCGGGCGTTCTTGACGGCGGTCGCCACGTCGCGCTGGTGCTGGACGCAGTTGCCGGTCACCCGACGCGCGCGGATCTTGCCGCGGTCGGAGATGAACTTGCGAAGCAGGGTGGTGTCCTTGTAGTCGACGTAGGACACCTTCTCCTTGCAGAACTGGCAAACCTTCTTCTTCGGCTTGCGGAGTACTGGCTTGGCCATTGTGGTGCTCCCTTTCGTAGAGCCCGGCTCTCGCCGGAATGGTCAGTAGATGGATAGGTGGATCAGAACGGAGGCTCGTCGGCCGCGCCGCCCACACCGGGGGCCGCCCACGGGTCGTTGGCAGCGGCACCGCCGCCACCCTGCTGGCCACCCTGCTGGCCGCCCCAGGCGCCGCCTTGCTGGCCGCCGCCCTGCTGGCCGCCCCAGCCGCCACCGGCACCGGCGCCGCCACCCTGCTGGCCGCCACCGGAGGCCCAGGGGTCGTCGCCGCCGCCGAAGCCGCCGCCACCCTGGCCACCCTGACGGGTGGTCTTGGTGACCTTGGCCGTGGCGTACTTCAGGCTCGGGCCGACCTCGTCGACGTCGATCTCGAAGACGGTGCGCTTCTCGCCCTCACGGGTCTCGTAGGAGCGCGCCTTCAGCCTGCCCTGGACGATCACCCGCATGCCGCGCTGCAGCGACTCGGCGGCGTTCTCGGCCGCCTGCCGCCACACCGAGCAGTTGAGGAAGAGGGCTTCGCCGTCCTTCCACTCGTTGCTCTGCTTGTCGAACGTGCGCGGCGTCGACGCGACCGTGAAGTTCGCGACGGCCGCACCCGACGGGGTGAAGCGCAGCTCCGGGTCGGCGGTCAGGTTGCCGACGACGGTGATGGGTGTTTCGCCTGCCATGTCAGGCCTCCAGTCTCGAGTTCTGTCGTTGTGTTCCGACGAGAGTGACCGGGGGAATCGGTCGGGTGACGCGATGTTCTGATCAAGACGCCCGGCAGGGCCGGACGACGTGGGGGTCAGCGAACGTCGGGACGAATGACCTTAGTGCGCAGCACCGACTCGTTCAGCGAAAGCTGACGGTCGAGCTCCTTCACCGTGGCCGGCTCGGCCTGCAGCTCGATGACGGCGTAGATGCCTTCGGCGTTCTTGTTGACCTCGTAGGCCAGACGGCGACGTCCCCAGACGTCGACCTTCTCGACCGTGCCGCCGTCCTTCTTGACGACGTTGTTGAGGTACTGCTCCAGCGAAGGCGCAACAGTGCGCTCTTCGAGGTCGGGGTCGAGGATGACCATCACTTCATAGGCACGCAAAGCGGTCTCCACCTCCTTCGGACTCGGGCGGCCACGGCGTCTCCGTGGCAGGAGGGCTTGCGTCACGTCGCAGTGGCTGCGACGTACCGACGGCCCGACACCCACTCATGTCTTGGGGTCGAGCCGATCGACACCACAGGGTATCAGCGGGGGCCGTGGCCCCAGAAATCGTTGTCCACAGCCCCGCATAGAGTGGCCGCATGGCTACTCCGAACAGCTCCTCAGCGGCTCAGGTACCCACGACGGCAGCCAACCTGCGCATCGGCGCGCACGTCGACCAGGCGGACCCGATCGGCGAGGCCCTGGCGCGCGGGGCCACGCTGAGCCAGTTCTTCCTCGGTGACCCCCAGGGCTACAAGGGGCCCGAGATCCGGTACGCCGGAGGGGCGGAGGCGCTGCGGGCGGCCGCGGAGGAGCACGGGCTCGACCTCTACGTCCACGCGCCGTACATCATCAACGTCGCGACCACGAACAACCGGATCCGCATCCCGAGCCGCAAGCTGCTCCAGCAGCACATGGACGCCGCGGCCTCGATCGGGGCCAAGGGGCTGATCGTCCACGGCGGTCACGTCAACAAGGACGACGACCCGGAGAAGGGCTTCGACAACTGGCGCAAGGCCGTCGAGGCGACCGACATCAAGGTCCCGCTGCTGATCGAGAACACCGCCGGCGGCACCAACGCGATGACCCGCTACCTCGACCGGGTCGGCCGGGTCTGGGACGCGATCTCCGGTGCCGAGGGCGGCGACCAGGTCGGCTTCTGCCTCGACACCTGCCACGCCCACGCGGGCGGGAACGACCTCTCCACGGTCGTCGAGAAGGTGCTCGCGGTCACCGGACGGATCGACCTGGTCCACGCCAACGACAGCCGGGACGCCTTCGACTCGGGCGCGGACCGGCACACCAACTTCGGCAACGGTGAGATCGACCCCGACGAGCTGGCCGGCGTCGTCCGGGCCGCCGGCGTGCCCGTCGTGTGCGAGACCCCCGGCGGCGCGGCCGAGCACAAGGCCGACTTCGACTGGCTGCGTGAGCGCCTCTAGGCTCGGCGGGTGACTTCCCCCAGCTCGACGACCAGCCTGACCGTCCGCACGATCACGCCCGACGAGCACCTCGGCTTCATCCGCCGGCAGCGGTCGGCCAGCTTCCTCCAGACCCCGGCCTGGGCCAAGGTGAAGAGCGAGTGGCGGGCCGAGTCGCTCGGCTGGTTCGCCCCGTCGACCGCCGGCACCGACGAGCTGGTCGGTGTGGCCCTCGTCCTCTACCGCCAGCTGCCCAAGGTCAAGCGCTACCTGGCCTACCTGCCCGAGGGCCCGGTGATCGACTGGGAGTCCGGCGAGCTCGACCGCTGGCTCGCGCCGATGACCAGGCACCTCTCCCAGCAGGGGGCGTTCGGGGTCCGGATGGGCCCGCCGGTCGTCACGCGGCGGTGGGCCGCCGACGACGTGAAGAAGGGCGTGGCAGACGAGAGCGTCGAGAAGCTCGGCGAGGTCGCCCCCACCGAACGTTCGCAGACCGGTGCCCGGGTCGTCTCGCAGCTGCGCGAGCTCGGCTGGCGGCTCCAGACCGCCGAGGGCGGGTTCGCCGCGGGCCAGCCGCAGTACAACTTCCAGATCCCGCTGACCGGCCGCTCCGAGGACGACGTCCTCAAGGCGATGAACCAGCAGTGGCGCCGCAACATCAAGAAGGCCGCGAAGTCCGGGGTCGAGGTGACCCGGGTCGCCAACGAGGAGCTCGACCCCGCGCTCAAGGAGTTCCACGACCTCTACCGGCACACCGCCGAGCGCGACCACTTCACGCCGCGCCCGCTGTCGTACTTCGAGACGATGTTCCGCGCACTCCTCGCCGAGGAGCCCGACCGGATCCGCCTCTACCTCGCCCGCCACGAGGGCGACCTGGTCGCCGCGACCATCTGGGTCCGGGTCGGCGGGCACACCTGGTACTCCTACGGCGCCTCCTCGACCGAGAAGCGCGACGTCCGCGGCTCCAACGCCGCCCAGTGGGCGATGATCCAGGACTCCCTCGCCGCCGGCGCCGACGTCTACGACCTGCGCGGCATCACCGACACCCTCGACGCCGACGACCCGCACGTCGGCCTGATCCAGTTCAAGGTCGGCACGGGTGGTGAGGCGGTGGAGTACGCCGGGGAGTGGGACCTGCCGCTCAGCCCCCTGCTCTACAAGGCGTTCGACATCTACATGAAGCGTCGCGGCTGAGGAGGTCACCGGTGTCTTTGAGCCTGTACGTCGACGGCGACCGCTGGCGCGCGCACCTGCGTGCCCTCCTGGAGCAGCACCCCTCCCTCGTCCCGGTGATCAAGGGCAACGGGTACGGCTTCGGCAACGCCCGGCTGGCCCGGAAGTCGGCCTGGCTGGGCGTGGACACCGTCGCGGTCGGCACCTACGACGAGGTGGAGGACGTCCGGAGCCGCTTCGACGGCACCATCCTCGTGCTCACGCCCTGGCGCCCCTTCGAGCAGCGGGCGGTCTACGACGACCGGGTCGTCCACACGGTCGGCCGGCTCGAGGACCTCGAGGCCCTGGCCGCCCGCGACGACCGGCCCCGCGTCGTCCTGGAGCGGATGACCTCGATGCGTCGCCACGGGTTCTCCGCGCGTGGTCTTCGCGAGGCCGCGGCCGGGCTGAACCGGGCGGTGCGCGTCGAGGGGGCCGCGCTCCACATGCCGATGGCGCACGGCAGCCACCTGCCCGAGGTCGAGCGGCTGATGACCGACGTCGTCGCCGCCGGGCTGCCCGTCAACCGGGTCTTCGTCTCCCACCTGACCGATCCCGAGATGGCCTCGCTCGCGGCGGCCTACCCCGACTTCGAGCTCCGCCCCCGCATCGGCACCCGGCTGTGGCTCGGCGACCGCGGCGCCCTGTCGGTGAAGGCGGCGGTCCTCGACGTGCACCCGGTCGAGCGCGGTGACGTCTTCGGCTACCGCGGCCGCAGCGCCCCGAAGGCAGGCACCATCCTCGTGGTCTCGGGCGGCACCGCCCACGGCATCGGGCTCGAGGCGCCGCCCGCGGCGAGCAGCCTGCGCCAGCGCGCCGCGACCCTGGCGAAGGGCGGCCTCGAGGCAGCCGGCTTCGTGCGCTCGCCGTACAGCATCGCGGGCAAGCAGCGGCTCTTCGCCGAGCCCCCGCACATGCAGGCCTCGATGCTCTTCCTGCCGCACGGCGCGCCGGTCCCGGCGGTCGGCGACGAGGTCGACGTACGCGTGCGGTTCACGACCACGAGCTTCGACCGGACGGTCGTCAGCTGACGAGGGCGGGGCTCTCCTCCGGCACGGGGTCGCGCCACGGCTGCAGGATGTCGCGCACCACCATCGTCACGAGGAAGAGCTCGGCCGCGACGCGGACGAAGATCGCGTACCAGTAGAGCTTGTCGGGCGCGCCGGCGACGCTCGAGGCGGTGAAGTCTCCGAGGTAGAGCCAGACGGCCGCGAAGTAGAAGACCTCACCCGCCTGCCAGATCAGCAGGTCGCGCCAGCGCGGACGGGCGAGCACCGCCAGGGGCAGCAGCCAGAGGACGTACTGCGGCGAGTAGACCTTGTTCACGAGCAGGAAGCCCGCCACGACGAGGAAGGCGAGCTGCGCCACCCGGGGCGTTCGGGGAGCGAGCATGCCGAGGGCCAGGACGCCGACGCAGACCAGCGCGAAGAAGGCCCAGGACACCAGGTTGATGGTCTCCGGGGTCACGGCGTGTCCGGCCTGCTGCCAGACCAGCCACAGTGACCCGAGGTCCGCGCCCCGCTCGGAGTTGAAGGTCCAGAACACCTTCCACTGCTCGTAGCCGAGGAGCAGGACGGGCGCGTTGGTGAGGAGCCAGGCCCCGGCGGCCGCGACGGTGGTCACGGCGAAGTCGCGCATGCGGCGGTTGCGAAGGCAGACCACGAGCACGGCGCCGAGGAGGAACAGCGGGTAGAGCTTCGTGGCCGTGCCGAGCCCGATCATCACGCCGGCGAGGACGTTGCGCCCCCGGGTCCACGCCCAGAACGCGCCGGCCACCATCGCCACGGCGAGGATGTCCCAGTTGATCAGGCCGGTCAGCAGCAGCGCCGGTGACGCCGCGAAGAGCATCGCGTCCCACGGCCTCCCACGCTGGGCGCCCGCCATGAACCATGCCGCCACGAGGAGCACCGCCCCCAGCAGGATCGCGGTGACGACGAAGTACAGCCCCGCCTCCTCGCCGACCCCGCGCGCGGTGTGGACCTGGTCGGCCGGCATCGACCTGCGCTCCTCGAGGTCGGCCTCGCCCACGGCTGCCTGGGTGAGCACCGCCGCGCCGTAGGCGAAGTAGCCGATGGCGACGGGGTACTCCATCACCTGGTAGCGGCCACCGGTGTCGCTGAACGGAAGGGCGAGCTCGGCGAACCCGCGACCGACGTACAGGTAGGGGACGTCGGAGTAGCACATCGCGGCGTACCGCAGCTTCTCGTCGTTCCAGTTCGAGCTCACGCACGGCGTCTTCTGCACCATGCCGAGCACGAAGGCGAGCGCGGTCACCGCCAGGACCACCCGGACCGGCGTCCACCACGGGTGGGGAGCGGCGTGCTCCCCCACCGGCCCCCCGATGGCCTCGCTCGCCGCGGTGACCACCGGGTCGTCGAGTGACGGCCGCGCCCCCTCGGTCACGCTAGTTGCCGTTGCCCGGTCCGTCGGTCTCCTGACCCGGCGGAGGCGTGGACTCCTCCGGAGGCGGGAAGATCGTCGGCGTCGGGTCCTCGGTCGGCGTCGGCTCCGGGGTCGGGCTCATCTGGCCCGGCGGGGTCGGCTTGACCGTCTCGGTCGGCGTCGGCGACGGCTCCTCGGTCGGGCTCGGCTCGTACGTCGGCGACGGAGGCGGCGTGTACGTCGGGGTCGGCGAGCCGTTCACGTAGTCGACCTCCGGGAACTCCTCGCACTCCTGACCCTCGAGCGCCTTCTCCATGAAGGTCGTCCACGTCCTCGCGGGGTAGGAGCCGCCGTAGAAGTCGCTGAGGCCGCCCACGCCGTCGAGGTTCTCGGTGCCGCTCTTGCCCTTGACGTACATCACCGAGGCCGCGAGCTTCGGGGTGTAGCCCGCGAACCAGGCCGAGGTCACGCCCGGCTTGTCGGGTCGCAGGTTCGCCGTACCCGTCTTGCCGGCCGCGGGGCAGCCGAGCGCCTGGGCCGCGGTGCCGGTGCCGGACTTCACGACCTGCTCCTGGGCGTAGACGACGTTGGAGTTCACGTCGGCCGGGAAGGCCCGCTTGTCCTTCTTCGGGTGGACGTAGAGCTGGTCGCCGTTTCCGTCGGTGACCTTCTTGATGACGAACCAGTCGTTGCGCACGCCCTCGTTGGCGAAGGTGGCGTACGCCGCGGCGAGGTCCACCGGCCTGATGTCGGCGGTGCCGAGCGTGATCGTCGGGTCGGGGGTCAGACCTCCCGCGTTGCGCGGGATGCCGGCCGCGACCGCGGCGTCGATGACCTCCTGCGGGCCGTTCTCCATGTTGGTGGTGAGGTCGACGTACGCGGTGTTGATGGAGTTCTCGGTCGCCTCGAGCATGTTCACGTCGCCGTACTGCGTGCCGCCCTCGTTGTTGACCTCGCGGCCGTCGGGGAAGGTGTAGGTGTTGCCCTCGAAGGTGTCGAAGAGGCTGATGTCGTTCATCAGGCCCGCCGCGAGCGCGAACGGCTTGAACGTCGAGCCCGGCTGACGACCGGTCATCGCCCAGTTGCGCTGGTCCTCCACGTAGTCGCGGCCGCCGTACATCGCCTTGAGCTCGCCCGAGCCCGGTTCGACCGCGGCGAGGCCGATGTTCACGTCCTTGGCGTTCTCCGTCGGACGCTCCTCCTTGACCGCCTGCACCGCGGCACGCTGCATCTTCGGGGAGAACGTCGTGGTGACCCGCAGGCCGCCGCCCTCGATCTCGGCGTCGGTGAAGTCGAGCTGGCGCAGCTCGGCCTTCACCAGCGACAGGAGGTGGCCCTTGGGACCGCCGAGGCTGTCCTGGACCTTCACCTTGGGGAACTTCGGCAGCCGCTCGGAGGCCTTCTCGGCCTCGGCGGCGTCGAGCACGCCCATGTCGGCCATGCCGCCGAGGACGTACTGGTAGCGGCTGAAGAGCATCTCCTTGGCCGCCCTGCCGTCCGCGGGGTCGTAGTTCTCCGGCGAGTTCAGCACAGCAGCGAGCGCAGCGCCCTCACGGACGGACAGGTCCTTGGCGTCCTTCTGGAAGTACGCCTGCGCAGCGGCCTGGATGCCGTAGGCGCCACGGCCGAAGTAGATGGTGTTCATGTAGTCCTGGAGGATCTCCTCCTTCGACCGCTGGTTGTGGATCTTCAGCGAGAGGAAGGCCTCCTTGACCTTGCGGGACAGCGTCCGCTCCTGGGTCAGGTAGAGCACCTTGACGTACTGCTGGGTGATCGTCGACGCGCCCTGGGTCGACTCGCTGGTCGCGTTGCTGAAGGCCGCGCGCAAGATGCCCTTGGGGTCGATGCCCCGGTTCTCCCAGAAGGTGCGGTCCTCGGCGGCGATCACGGCGTCCTGGACGTGCTGCGGCATCTCCGAGAGCGTGATGCTCACGCGGTTCTGGGTCGCGAAGCGGCCGATCTCCTGCTTGCCGTTCTCGTAGTAGACGAAGGACGTCTGCGCCCTGAAGTCGTCGTTCGGGTCGGGGATGTCCGTGGCGGCGTACACGTAGGCGAACCCGAGCGCGCCGACGACGAGGCCGACGAAGCCGAGTGCCAGGAACCACAGCAGGATCCGCTTGCCGATGCTCTTCTGCGGTCTCTTGGGGGTCTTCTTTCCGCCGGCGCTTCGGCGGCCACCAGGAGGCGTGCTGGCTCTGCGCTGTGCACTCAAGAGTTGTCTCCGGGACAGGGGGCGAGGAAGTACTGCTGTAGAGCAGGGTACGGGTGCCCACCGCAAGGGTGAAAAAGGATGCGATCCGGGTCACATGCGACCAGACCGCTGGGCCGGCCTCGGGTTTCGACGCGCCGGGAGCGGGTAGCGCCTCCTCGATATATCGCTACGATAGGTGTCTCCGCTACTGGTCGATGAGAAGAAGGTATGACGTGGCACGGCGTGGCGACACCCTCGAGCTCGCGGTCCTCGGGCTGCTGCACGAGTCGCCCATGCACGGGTACGAGCTCCGCAAGCAGCTCAACGCGGTCCTCGGCTGGGGCCGGCTGCTGTCCTACGGCTCGCTCTACCCGGCCCTGAAGCGGATGCTCAAGGCCGGCTGGATCGCGGAGCAGTCCGACGCGGACAGCGGGGTGAGCCGCAGGCAGCGCATCGTCTACGAGCTCACCGCGGCCGGCGAGGCCCGGTTCACCGACCTGATGGGCCAGGCCGGCCCCTCGGCGTGGGAGGACGACAACTTCGACGTGCGGTTCGCCTTCTTCAGCCGCACCGACATGGAGATCCGGCTGCGCATCCTCGAGGGGCGTCGTACTCGCCTCGAGGAGCGACTCGACAGGGTCCAGGCCCAGCTCGAGCGCACACAGAAACAGATGGACCGCTACGCCATGGAGCTCCAGCGCCACGGGGTGGAGTCGGTCGAGCGGGAGGTCCGCTGGCTCTCGGACCTCATCAACGCCGAGCGCACCGCAGGCCAGAAGAGACCCCTGGACAACCAACCGACAGAAAACGCATAGGCAGTGAGGAGAGCCCGATGGGTTCGGTACGTGTAGCAATCGTGGGGGTGGGCAACTGCGCCACCTCCCTGATCCAAGGCGTGGAGTACTACAAGGACGCCGACCCCGCTGGGTCCGTGCCGGGCCTCATGCACGTCAAGTTCGGCGAGTACCACGTCAACGACGTGCAGTTCGTCGCGGCGTTCGACGTCGACGCCAAGAAGGTCGGGTTCGACCTCTCGGACGCGATCAACAACTCCGAGAACAACACCATCAAGATCGCCGACGTGCCGCCCACCGGCGTCACGGTGCAGCGCGGCCACACGCTCGACGGCCTCGGGAAGTACTACCGCGAGACCATCGACGAGTCCGACGCCGAGCCGGTCGACGTGGTCTCCGTGCTCAAGGAGACCCGGGCCGACGTCCTGGTCTGCTACCTCCCCGTGGGCTCCGAGGAGGCCGCGAAGTTCTACGCCCAGTGCGCCATCGACGCCGGCGTGGCCTTCGTGAACGCCCTCCCCGTCTTCATCGCCTCCGACCCGGTCTGGGCCAAGAAGTTCGAGGACGCAGGCGTCCCGATCATCGGTGACGACATCAAGTCCCAGGTCGGCGCGACCATCACCCACCGCGTGATGGCGAAGCTGTTCGAGGACCGCGGCGTGGTGCTCGACCGCACCTACCAGCTCAACGTCGGCGGGAACATGGACTTCAAGAACATGCTCGAGCGCGACCGCCTCGAGTCCAAGAAGATCTCCAAGACCCAGGCCGTGACCTCGAACATCGGCCACGACCTCGGCGCCCGCAACGTGCACATCGGCCCCTCGGACTACGTCCAGTGGCTCGACGACCGCAAGTGGGCCTACGTCCGCCTCGAGGGTCGTGCCTTCGGCGACGTCCCCCTGAACCTCGAGTACAAGCTCGAGGTGTGGGACTCCCCGAACAGCGCCGGCATCATCATCGACGCGATCCGCGCGGCGAAGCTCGCCAAGGACCGGGGCGTCGGCGGTGCGATCCTCTCCGCCTCGTCCTACCTGATGAAGTCCCCGCCGGTGCAAAGGCCCGACGACGAGGGTCGCGCATCGGTCGAGGCGTTCATCCGCGGTGAGGTCGAGCGCTGACCTGAGCGGTTCGGACGGGGGCCCGGGGCTACTACCCTGGGCCCCCGTTCCTCTTTTGTGACGCGGCGCCGAAGGGAGCCCATGGCGTGACGACGTGGCGGCACCTGGTGCACCTGCTGCGAGGGACCTGGTTCCGCCGCCTCTTCGCGGTCCGGGTGTCGAGCCAGTTCGCCGACGGTGTCTTCCAGGTGGCGCTGGCCTCCTACGTCATCTTCTCCCCCGAGCGCGCCCCCTCCCCGGCGGCGATCGCCGGGGCCCTGGCCGTCGTGCTGCTCCCCTTCAGCGTCCTCGGGCCGTTCGTGGGCGTCTTCCTCGACCGGTGGTCGCGGCGGCAGGTGCTCGCCGTCTCCAACGGCTTCCGGGCCGGGCTCGTCGTCCTCATCGCTGCCGGGGTGGCCGTCGACCTCTACGGGCCGCTCCTGCTCGTGGCGATCCTGGCGGCGCTGTCGGTCAACCGTTTCCTGCTCGCGGGCCTGTCCGCCTCGCTGCCCCACGTCGTCGACCCGCCCGACCTGATCATGGCGAACGCCGTCACGCCCACTGCCGGCACGCTCGCCTCCCTCACGGGAGTCGCGGTGGGCAGCCTCGGCCGGGTCCTCTTCGAGCGCCTCGAGGCGGTCGACGGGGACGTCGTCGTCCTCCTGACGGCAGCGGTGCTCTACGCCGGCGCCGCTCTCCTCGCCCTACGCATCCCGCGGCCGCTGCTCGGCCCCACCTACGACCCGACCCGCCCCGGCGTGCGCGAGGCCGCGCGGCACGTCGCCCGTGGTCTCCTCGACGGCCTGGCCCACCTGAGCCACCGGCGTCCCGCGGCGTACGGGCTGGCGGCGATCGGCGCCCACCGGTTCTTCTTCGGCGTCTCGACGGTGATGCTGATCCTGCTCCACCGCAACTACTTCAACGCCTCCGACGAGGTGGACGCGGCCTTCAACGGCCTCGCGCTGGCGGTGCTGGTCAGCGGTGCGGGCTTCGTCAGCGCCGCCTTCATCACCCCGTTCGTCACCGAGCGGATCACCCTGCGCAGCTGGATCCTGATCCTCCTCGGCACCGCCGCCGTCACCCAGCTGGTGCCGGGGGCCCTCTTCACCGAGACCGCGCTCCTGGTGTCGGCGTACTTCCTCGGCGTGGCGTCGCAGGGCATCAAGATCTGCGTGGACACCCTGGTGCAGGCCGGCGTGGACGACGCCTTCCGGGGCCGGATCTTCTCCCTCTACGACGTGATCTTCAACGTCGCCTTCGTCGCGGCAGCGGCGGTCGCGGCCGTCGTGCTCCCGCTGTCGGGCCGCTCCTACGCGGTGCTGGTCGCGATCTCCCTCGGGTACGTCGCTACCGCACTCGTCTACGCCCGGGTCTCACGACCTCACGGGCGCACCGCGCTCACGCGCTAGACGTTCCGATCTCTGTCAATCCGTGGCCCGGGCCAGGGCTTCGTCCACGAGCAACCGGGCGCTGCGCCTGGCCGCCAGCGGCGCCTCGGGGCTGGCGTCGAGCGAGCCGCTCGCGAGGCCGCCGTCGAGCAGGAGGGTCAGGGTTCGCGCGAGGCCGGCCGGATCGGCGGCGCCGGCCGAGGCCGCGAGCTGCGTGACCCACTCCAGGACCCGCTGCTTGTGCGCGACCGTGCGGTCATGGACCGGGGTGCCGGGCACCGCCTCGGCGGCCGCGTTGATGAAGGCGCACCCGCGGTACCCGTCTCGCCGGCAGGCGGTGGAGAGCGCGTCGAAGAGGCCGACCATCTGGTCCGCTGGGTCCTCCCCGGCAGCCTCGGCGGCGGCATTCAGCTGGCCGCTCCACACCTCGTCGACCTTGTCGAGGTAGGCCAAGACCAGGTCGTCCTTGGCCGGGAAGTGCTTGTAGAAGGTCGCCTTGGCGACGCCGGACTCCGCGATGATCGTGTCGACGCCCACCGCCCGGATGCCGCGTGCGTAGAACAGCCGGAACGCGGTCTCGAGGACGCGTTCGCGCGCCGGGCTCACTCGCGCCGGCTGCGTCGTGGTCATCCGCCTTCTCCTCCCCGATCCACTGCCATCCCCTCGGACGCAGTGCCCTGGAGCCATTGAAACAGACAGTTCTGTCTGCCTCCAAGCGAGCAACCTCTTGCGGGTAGACAGATCTGTCTGCTAACGTCCTGGATCTCGAGAGTAGACAGACCTGTCTACCCCAGACAACCAGGAGAAGAAGCATGCGCATTGCAGTACTCGGTACCGGGATGGTCGGCCAGGCAGTCGCCGCCCGACTCGACGAGCTCGGCCACGACGTCACCGTCGGCACCCGCGACCCGGCGGCCACGCTGTCTCGCACCGACTCCGACCCGATGGGCAACCCCGGCGTGGGCGCGTGGGCCTCCGCGCACCCCTCCATCTCCGTGACGACCTTCGCGGAGGCCGCGGCCACCGCCGAGCTGGTCGTCAACGCGACCAGCGGCGCCGTGTCGCTGGAGGCGCTCGGGTCCGCCGGCGCGGAGAACCTCGCCGGCAAGGTCCTCGTCGACATCGCCAACCCGCTCGACTTCTCCGCCGGGATGCCGCCCACGTTGTTCGTGAAGGACACCGACTCCCTCGGGGAGCAGATCCAGCGCGCTTTCCCCGAGGCCAAGGTCGTGAAGACCCTCAACACGATGAACGCGTACCTGATGGTGAACCCGAAGCAGCTCGCCGACGGCGACCACTCCGTCTTCGTCTCGGGCGACGACGCCGTCGCCAAGCAGGTGGTCACCGATCTGCTCACCAGCATGGGCCACACCGACGTGATCGACCTCGGTGACATCACCACCGCCCGCGGCACCGAGATGGTGCTTCCGGTGTGGCTGCGGCTGTGGGGCTCGCTCGGCACGCCCGCCTTCAACTTCAAGGTCGTGCGCTGACATGACCCCTCCGGCGCCGATGGAGGGCAAGACGGTCCTCGTGACCGGTGGCACGGGCGGCATCGGGCGCGCCACGGCCGAGGCCCTTGCCGGTCTCGGCGCCCGGGTGGCCATCGTCGGCCGCGACCGTGCCCGGGCGGTGCGCGCCGCAGAGGAGATCAGCGGGTCGGTGGGCCGCGACGGCGCGGTGGACGCCTTCGCCGCCGACCTGTCGGCGCAGTCGGAGGTACGCCGGCTGGCCGAGGAGGTGCTCGCGGCGTACCCCCGGCTCGACGTGCTGGTCAACAACGTCGGCGGCTACTGGGCGCACCGGCACACGACCGCCGATGGACTCGAGCACACCTTCGCCCTGAACCATCTGGCGCCGTTCCTGCTGACCAACCTGCTCCTGGACCGCCTCGAAGCCAGCACTCCCTCTCGTGTGGTCACGGTGTCCTCGGGAGCGCAGGCCATGGGGCGCATCGACTTCGACGACCTCCAGGGCGAACGCCGCTACAACGGGCAGCGCGCCTACAACCAGTCCAAGCTCGCGAACGTGCTGTTCGCCTATGAGCTCGCCCGCCGGACCGAGGGCACCGGCGTCACCGCGAACGTGCTCCACCCCGGCGTCGTGCGCACGGCTTTCGGGCACGAGGACAGCGGCCGGTGGATGGGGCTCATGACGCCCGTGGTCCGTCCGTTCATGAAGAGTCCCGAGAAGGGCGCCGCGACCTCGGTCCACCTCGCCTCGTCACCGGAGGTGGAGGGCGTGAGCGGGCGATACTTCGCCGACTCGCAGCCCAAGAAGTCGTCGCCGCGCAGCTACGACGAGCAGGTGGCGCGACGACTTTGGGACGTGAGTGCCCAGCTGACCGGACTGAACACCGCGCACGCATTGGAGAAGCCGTGAAACTCGGTGTGCACCTCGTCAACTTCACCCTCCCCGAGGGACCCTCGGGGATCGCCCCGACAGTGGCCGCAGTGGGCCGCGCCGCGGAAGACGCCGGCGTGGACAACCTGTCGCTGATGGACCACTACTTCCAGCTCGAGTTCATGGCCGATGCCACCGAGCCGATGCTCGAGGGGTACACCACCCTGGGCTTCCTGGCCGCGCACACCTCCACGGTGGAGCTCCAGCTCCTGATGACCGGGGTGACCTATCGGCATCCCGGTCTGGTGGCGAAGATCGTGTCCACCCTGGACGTCCTCTCCGGAGGACGGGCGGCGCTGGGGATCGGCGCCGCCTGGTACGAGCGCGAGCACCGCGGCCTCGGCGTGCCGTTCCCGCCGCTCGCCGAGAGGTTCGAGCGCCTCGAGGAGACGCTGCGGATCGTCCGGCAGATGTGGAGCCCGGACGACGGCCCCTTCGACGGACGCCACTACCGGCTCGCCGAGACGATCTGCTCGCCCCAGCCGCTCTCGCGGGTGCCGGTGATGGTCGGCGGGCAGGGCGAGCGCAAGACGCTGCGGCTCGTGGCCAAGTACGCCGACGCCTGCAACGTGTTCGCCGGCCGCGGCTCAGGGCCCGAGCACGTCGCCCACAAGCTCTCCGTGTTGCGCGAGTGGTGCGACCGGGAGGGCCGGGAGTACGACGACATCCGCCGGACCGTGCTCTACAACATGCCGATCGGCCCGGACGCCGCCGGAGGTGCCGCCTTCGCCGAGGAGATGAAGGTGTACGCCGACCTCGGCGTCCAGGAGGTGCACGTCATGCCGCTACAGGGCGACCCGGTCGGCTTCGTCCGCGCGCTCGGCGCGTACGTCGTACCGACGCTGAACGCCGTGTGACACGGGCGAGGTCAGCCGCCGAACAGGTCGCCGATACCGCCGCCGCCTGACTTGCCGGCGTTCGTCGCGGGCGCGACCCACTCGTGGGGCTGGACGACGACGAAGCCAGGGCCGTGGAAGGCGTACTGGAACGCCTCACCGGACCCGCCCCGCAGCAGCGACTTCATGTTCATGCTCGACACCACCTGCGGCACCAGGTGCGCCGACCACGCGACGGCCGCCTGTACGTCGACGTAGGTGGGCTGGGTGGAGCAGTCGAGCACGACCGGCTGGCCGACCGTGCAGAGCGCGGCGGTGCCCTGACCGGTGACGGTGGTGTTGAACAGGCCGCCGGCCATCATCCCGGCGCCCTTGACCCGGTTGATGTCCCAGGTGAGCGAGGCGTCGAAGGCGAGGAGGTTGCGGCCGTTGACGCTGATCCCGTCCCCGTCGAGCTCGAGCAGGTAGACGTAGCCGGCGTCGTTGGCGAAGAACACCTCACCCTGGCCGCTGACCCGCATCAGGGGCATGTCCTCGCTGGTCAGCACCTTCTTCAGCAGCTTGCCCATGCCGCCGGCCTTCTCGTGGGTGAAGGCCACCTGCCCCTGGTAGGCGACCATCGCCCCCTTCACCGCGAGCACGTCGGGGCCGAGGCTCACCCGGAGCATCTGGGAGTTCTGGAGGGCGAACCGCTGCTCGCCGCTGACCTCGAGGTTCGACCGGTCGAAAAGCTCACTCTTCACGAGCAGGAGCCTATGCCGTCACGGCTCAGCGCGTCGCCCACCAGTCGAGGAGTGCCTTCTTCGCCTCCGCCTCCGAGAGCGGCCCCTGGTCCATCCGGAGCTCCATCAGGAACTTGTACGCCTGCCCCACCTCGGGGCCCGGCCCGATGCCGAGGATCTCCATGATCTGGTTGCCGTCGAGGTCGGGTCGAAGGGCGTCGAGCTCCTCCTGCTCGGCGAGCAGGGCGATCCGCTCCTCCAGGTGGTCGTAGGCCCGGCGCAGCCGCTCGGCCTTGCGCTTGTTGCGGGTCGTCGAGTCCGCGCGGGTGAGGATGTGCAGCCGTTCGAGCTGGTCGCCGGCGTCGCGGACGTAGCGACGGACCGCGGAGTCGGTCCACTCGCCCGTGCCGTACCCGTGGAAGCGCAGGTGGAGCTCGACGAGCGTGGTCACCGCGTCGGTCTCGTCGTTGGAGAAGCGCAGCGCCCGCATCCGCTTCCTGGTGATCTTCGCGCCGACCACGTCGTGGTGGTGGAAGGTCACCGTGCCGTCGCCGAGGAAGCGGCGGGTGCGGGGCTTGCCGACGTCGTGCATGAGCGCGGCGAAGCGCGACACGAAGTCCGGGCCGTCACCGAGCCGGTGCTCGAGGTCGATGGACTGCTCGAGCACGGTCAGCGTGTGCTCGTAGACGTCCTTGTGTCGGTGGTGCTCGTCGCGCTCGAGCGCAAGGGCGGGCAGCTCGGGGAGGACGTGGTCGGCGAGGCCGGTCTCGACCATGAGGGTGAGGCCGCGTCGCGGCTGCGGCGCGCAGACCAGCTTCACGAGCTCGTCGCGCACCCGCTCCGCCGACACGATCTCGATCCGCGACGCCATGGCAGTCATCGCCTCGACCACCTCGGGGGCGACGGTGAAGCCGAGCTGGGCGGCGAACCTCGCCGCCCGCATCATGCGGAGCGGGTCGTCGGAGAAGGAGTCCTCGGGCCGGCCGGGGGTGCGGAGGACCTGGTGCGCGAGGTCGACCACGCCGCCGTACGGGTCCACGAACTCGCGTCCCGGCAGCGAGATCGCCATCGCGTTGACGGTGAAGTCGCGGCGGCCGAGGTCCCCCTCGAGCGTGTCGCCGTAGTCGACGCTGGGCTTGCGCGAGTCGGGGTCGTACTTCTCGGAGCGGTAGGTGGTGATCTCGATCTGCCACTCGCCGCGGCGGCAGCCGATGGTGCCGAAGGCGCGGCCCAAGTCCCAGATGGCGTCCGCCCAGCCCTTGAGCAGGCGCTCGGTCACCTCGGGGCGGGCCGAGGTGGTGAAGTCGAGGTCGTTCTGGAGGCGCCCGAGCATCGCGTCGCGCACCGGTCCGCCCACGAGTGCGATCTGCTCACCGGCCTCGGCGAAGCGTGCCCCGAGCTCGTCGATCACGGGCGAGATGCGCAGCAGCTCACGCACCGCGGTCTCCTGGACCTCGCTCATGCGCACAGGGGTCTGGGGCTCTTCGGACACGGGACACCACTCTAGTTGCACCCTGCGGTCGTCCCCGGGCCGACCGTTAGCATCGACCGCGTGATCCCCTCCGCCGTCGCACGCCTCGCCACGCGCGTGCCGGCAGGCGTCGTGCGGTCCGCGGCCGTGCTCTCGGCGACGGTGCTCGTCACCTCGGGGCTCTCGGTGCCGGGCGCCGGAGCCCATCCGAAAGGCCCGCGCACCGTGGAGAGGGACTCCGGCCAGGCGCCACTGGCGGTCTCCATCGAGTCGCTCACGCCGTCGAGCCTCCCGCGCCGGGGGGACGTCACCGTCACGGGCGAGATCACCAACCGCTCCGACAGCACCTGGTCCGACCTCAACGCCTACCTCTTCGCCTCCGGCGAGCCGATGACCACCTCCGACGAGCTGGAGGAGGCGAACACGACCGACGAGACCCTCGAGGTCGGCGCCCGCATCACCGCCGAGGGGCTCTACGACGAGGTCGACGACCTCGAGCCGGGTGAGAGCGCGTCCTACAGCCTGTCGGTCCCGCGCAGCAAGCTGCCGATGACCCAGCCCGGCGTCTACTGGCTCGGCGTGCACGTCCTCGGCACCAACGAGGACGGACGTCTCGACGGCGCCGACGGGCGGGCCCGGACCTTCATCGCCTCGATGCCTCCGAGCGCACGTCGGACGTCGCTCTCCCTGGTGGTCCCGCTCCGGGGCGCGGTGCGGCGTACGCCGGAGGGCCGGCTCGCCAACATCGGGGCGTGGAACCGCCGCCTCGCCGACGACGGCCGCCTCAGCCGCCTGCTCGACCTCGTCGACACCGCCTCCGACGTACCCGTCACGTGGGTGGTCGACCCCGCGGTCCTGGAGGCCGCTCGCTCCGTCGCCGAGGGCAACCCCACCTTCGACGTGGCACCCACCGACGAGGAGCCGGAGCAGGGTGCCTCGGAGAGCCCCGGGAGCGTGCTGACCGAGAGCCCCGGGCCCGCCGACCCGGACGACGGCGAGACCGACGACCCGTCCGAGGAGGTCAGCGAGCTCGCTGCCGAGTCCCAGGACGCCGCCGCGTGGCTGCAGGACTTCCGCGACCTCGCCGCGGAGCAGACCGTGCTCACGCTTCCCTACGGCGACGTCGACGTGGCGGCGCTCCTCCGCGGCGACTTCGCCGAGACCTACGAGCGGGCCATCGAGCTGAGCGTGCGCCTGATGGACGCGCTCGCCCTCGACGCGACCCCCGTCGTGGCGCCGGCGGACGGCCTCTTCCCCAACCTCGCCCTCGACAAGCTCGACCCCGGCATCACCCTGCTGCTGTCGGAGCGGGCCGTGCCTGCCGACGCCACGAAGGTCCGCCTGCGGCAGGGCACCGAGGCCCTCCTCACCAGCGACGTGGCGCGGGTCGGCGGCCCGACCCCCACCCCGCCCTTCGACGCACTCGCCCTGCGGCAGCGGATCCTCGGCGAGGCGGCGGTGCACGGCCTCACCGGCGAGGACCGGCCGCTCGTCGTCTCGGTGCCCGAGCAGTGGGACCCGGGCGAGGACTGGCGGGCCGCGTCCTTCTTCGAGGGTCTCGACGTGCCGTGGATCCGGCAGGTCGACGTCCCGTTCGCCCAGGCGATCAGCCAGCCCGTCGACCACGACGGGCAGCTGACCTACTCCCGCGCCGTCCGCCGCCGCGAGATCCCGGTGGCGAACATCCTCGCCGCCCAGGAGCTCAACGCCGCGGGCACCGTGCTCGCCAACCTGCTCACCCGCAACGACACCATCGACGAGCAGGTGGGCGGCGCCGCGATGCTCGGCGTCTCGACCAACGCGCGTCGCCGACCGGCCCGGGCACGGCTGATGACCCGTCGCATCTCCGAGCAGGTGCACGGCCGGCTGGGGCAGGTCTACGTCGAGAGCTCGGCGCTGGTCACGATGTCGAGCGAGACCGGCAACTTCTCGGTCACGGTGGTCAACGGCCTCGAGGAGCCCGTGACGGTCGGGATCGAGGCGCAGACCGGCACCGACGAGCTGGAGATCCGCTCCCCCGACCTGGTCTCCCTCGGGCCCGGCCAGCGCGCCTCGGTCCGCCTCGCTGCGACCTCCACCGGCACCGGCGTGCACTCGGTCCGGATCAGCCCGACCACCCGGGACGGCCTGCCCCTCGGCCAGTCGACCAAGGTCAAGGTCCGCAGCAGCCAGGTCGGGCTGGTGATCTGGCTGATCATGGGCACCGGCGCCGCGGTCTTCGTCGCGGCGATCGTCGCGCGCATCCTGCGGCGGGTGCGCAGGTCCCGGACCGCCCAGGAAGACCGCCAGGAGGAGACCGTCTCGTGAGCGAGCCCACCGGACCGAACGACCCGTCCGAGCCGGACCCCGACCGCGAGAGCCGCAGCATCCTCTCCTCGAGCGCGGTCATGGCCGCCGGGACGGTGGTCTCGCGCGCCAGCGGGTTCGTCCGCGGCGCCCTGCTCGCGGCCGCCCTCGGTGCCTACCTGCACGCCGACGTGTTCAACATCGCGAACACCGTGCCGAACATGCTCTACATCCTGCTCGCGGGCGGGGTGGTCAACGCGGTGCTCGTCCCCCAGCTCGTCAGGGCGATGAAGAACGACCCCGACGGCGGCGACGCCTACACGAACCGGATCATGACGCTCGCGGGGCTCTTCCTGCTCGTGGTCACCGCGTTGATGGTGGTGGCGGCGCCCTTGCTGATGCGGCTCTTCCTCGCGCCGAAGTACTTCACGCCCGAGCTCAGCGAGCAGCTCGAGTCGGTCGTCGACTTCGCCCGCTACTGCCTCCCGCAGGTCTTCTTCTACGGGATGTTCGTGCTCGTCGGGCAGGTGCTCAACGCGCGGGGCCGCTTCGGGCCGATGATGTGGGCGCCGATCGCGAACAACGTGATCGCCGTCGCCGTGCTGGTGACCTACCTGCTCGTCTTCGGCCCGGCCGAGGACCTCTTCGGCGGCTACTCCGCGGAGCAGGAGCTCCTGCTCGGCCTCGGCTCGACGCTCGGCATCGTCGTGCAGTTCCTCGTGCTCCTGCCCTACCTGAAGAAGGCCGGCTTCACCTACCGCCCGCGCTTCGACTTCCGGGGCGCCGGCCTGGGGCACACCCTGCGGCTCGGCGTCTGGACGGTGCTGTTCGTCGTCGTCAACCAGGTCGCCTACACCGTCGTGGTGCGGCTGGCCTCGAGCGGCTCGGCGAGCCAGATGTCCGGCGGCGACCCGGGCACCGGCTACACGATCTACTCCCAGTCGTTCCTGCTCGTGATGGTGCCGCACTCGGTGATCACCGTGTCGTTGGCCACAGCGATCCTGCCCCGCCTCTCGGCGCACGCGGCCGACGGCGACCTCGCCGGGGTCGGCCGCAGCCTCGCCTCGACCCTGCGCACGAGCCTCGCGCTCATCATCCCGTTCGCGCTGCTGCTGCCGCTGGTCTCCCGCGACCTCGCGAACATCGTCTACGGCTGGCTCGCCGCCTCCGAGGCGTACGTCGACTACGCGGCGCCGCTGGCGCTGTTCGGGATCGGCATCGTGTTCTTCACGGTCCACTTCCTGGTCCTGCGCGGCTTCTACTCCCTCGAGCGGACGCGCACCGTGTTCTGGGTGCAGTGCGTCATCGCGGCCACGAACATCGCTCTGGCCGTCGTACTCACCCGCGCCGTGGCGGCGGAGAACGTCGCCTCGGGCCTGGTGCTCGCCTACATCGGCGCGTACGCCGTCGGGGCAACGCTCTCCTACGCGATGCTCGCCCGGCTGCTCGGCGGGCTCCAGACCGGCACGCTGATGCGCTTCCTGGGCCGCCTTCTCCTGGCCGCGGGCGTCGCCGCGGGTCTGGCGTGGGCGGTGCGCTACGGCCTCGCCGCCGTGTGGCCGGTCGACGACAGCAAGATCCGCTCGCTGACCCTGGTCGTGGTGGTCGCCGCGGTCGACTCCGTGCTCTTCCTGGTCCTCGCCCGCGTGCTTCGGATCACAGAGGTCACGGGTGTCCTCCAGCTGGTCACCGCCAGGCTCGGTCGGGGCCGCGCGGCCTAGCATGTAGTTTGCGTAGGGACAGGCCGGACGAGGAGCAAGGAGGGTCGTGACCGACAAGCCGATCGGCCGTGGGACCGTCCTCGCCGGACGATTCCGCCTCGAGGACCTCGTCCAGGACACCGACGGAGCCCGTTTCTGGCGGGCGATCGACCAGACCCTCGCCCGGAGCGTCGCGGTCAACGTCATCGACACCTCCGACCCGCGCTCCGACGCGCTCCTGGTCGCGGCTCGAACCTCCGCGACGATCACCGAGGGCCACTTCCTGCGCGTGCTCGACGCCTCGCAGGAGGACGGCGTCGTGTACGTCGTCCACGAGTGGGGCAACGGGATGTCCCTCGACAAGATGCTCGCCGACGGGCCCCTGCCACCGCGCCGCGCCGCCTGGCTCGTGAAGGAGGTCGCCGACGCGATCACCTTCGCGCACAGCCACGGCATCGCCCACGGCCGCCTGGTCCCCGAGAACGTGATGGTCACCGAGGCGGGCTCCGTCAAGCTCATCGGCTTCGTCGTCGACGCGGTGCTCCACGGGCGCCGCCAGCCGGCCACCGCCGACGGCCGCACCCTCAGCGACCACGAGTCCGACGTGCACAACCTGGCCGCGCTCCTCTACGCCACCCTCGTCGGCAAGTGGCCGGGCACCCAGACCAGCCTGCTTCCCGAAGCCCCGCGCGACCACGAGCGGACCCTCCGGCCGCGGCAGGTGCGCGCGGGCGTCCCGCGTGCCCTCGACGCGATCTGCGACCGGGTGCTCAACAGCGGGTCGCCCCACGGCTCCCTCGAGACGGCCCACGAGATCAGCGCCGCGCTCAGCGACTTCATCGGCGACCCCGCCGCGGCCCCGCCCGTGGGCCACGAGCCCACCTCGGTCATCGAGCAGGACGAGCTGGCCCACTTCCGTCCGGCGACCGGCACCCAGCGACCCGTCAGCGGCGCCTCCGGCGGCGACCTCGAGGCGACCCAGGCGGCGCCACCGCCGCGACCCCGGGCCACCGACCTGGAGGCGACCCAGGCCGGGGCGCCGGTCTTCGAGGAGAGCCACCTCGACATGCGCCGCCGCGCCGCGCCCCCGCCGCCCCCGCCGCTCCCCGAGCCGGAGGCGAAGCCGCTGTTCGCCCCCGGCCCTCCGCGGGCGGCAGCCCAGCGCTACGACGCCGGCGCCGACGAGCCGTCGGGCCCGGTGCGCGGCATGCACTCCACCCACGGCACCGGCTCGCTCCCGCCCGTGTGGGGTCCCGACGCGGCCCCGGACGTCGACGAGGGGCGCGAGTGGGAGGACCGCCGCGACTCCAGCACCGACTGGCTGAAGCTCGCCGTCGCCATCGGCGTGATCGTGCTGCTCGTGCTGGCGATCATCTTCGCCTTCAACCTCGGCAGGGGGTCGGGCGACGACCCCTCCGACGAGCCCACGGACGCCGCAAGCGAGACCCAGCAGCCGTCCGGGCCGATCTCGATCGCCGGGGTCAGCGACCTCGACCCGCCGCCCGCCGGCAACGGCGAGGAGAACCCCGAGCTCGCGGGCCTCGCTGTGGACGGCAACCCCGGCACCGCCTGGCAGACCATGACCTACTACGGCAACCCGAAGTTCGGGCTGCTGAAGGACGGCGTCGGCCTGGTCGTGGACCTCGGTCGTCAGCAGCAGGTCTCGTCGGTCCAGGTCACGGTCCAGGGCAGCCCGACCAGCCTGGACATCCTCGCCGCCCCGGAGGGCAGCGGACGCCCCGAGAGCGTCGACAGCCTCCGTCGAGTCGCGTCCGCCAACGGCATCGGCGGCCGGACCGACCTGAAGCTGGACCAGCCGGTGAACACCCGGTACCTCGTGGTGTGGCTGACCTCCCTCCCGTCGGCTGAGGGCGGGTACCAGGGCCGCGTGGCCGAGATCGTCGTGAGGTCCTGACCCTTGACCGGGCCGTCGGAGGCCGGTGTCGACGACGAGCGGGACGACCGCGACCTCCTCGCTGCTCACGTCGCGGGTGACCCTGCCGCGTTCGGCGTCCTCTTCCGCCGGCACCGCGACCGCCTCTGGGCCGTGGCGCTCCGCACCATGGGCGACCCCGAGGACGCGGCCGACGCGCTGCAGGACGCGATGGTCTCCGCCTTCCGCCGTGCCGGCTCGTACCGCGGCGACGCCGCCGTCACGACCTGGCTGCACCGGATCGTGGTCAACGCCTGCCTCGACAGGCTGCGCCGGAGCAAGGTGCGCGCCGCCGACGCCCTGCCGGACGACCTGGAGGAGTACGCCGGCCGCGGCTCGCTCTCCACGAGCACCACGGGCAACCCCACGACACGGGAGACCGCCGACCCGGCCGAGCTCGTGCTCGACGAGGAGCAGCGCAGCGCGGTCCTCCGCGCGCTCGATGCCCTCTCGCCGGACCAGAAGGCGGCCCTGGTGCTCGTCGACATGCAGGGCTACTCGGTCGAGGAGGCGGCGGCGATCCTCGAGTGCCCGCCAGGGACGGTGAAGAGCCGGTGCT
This sequence comes from uncultured Actinomycetota bacterium, assembly GCA_963701425.1. Taxonomy (GTDB): domain Bacteria; phylum Actinomycetota; class Actinomycetes; order Propionibacteriales; family Nocardioidaceae; genus Nocardioides_C. The sequence continues at coordinate 343,377 of CAVPAG010000014.1, forward strand.
CACGGGGCCGGGCCCGGTTGCTGCCGCTCCTGTCCGGGCTGCGGTCGACCGGGGAACCAGCGGCACCGCTGGAGCGTCCAAGCAGAGGACCCGTGGGAGGAGGTGGAACCGCATGAACGAGCAGCACGACGAGGCATCGGAGCAGGAGCAGGGGCAGGTGAGTCGGCTGCTGGCTGCCGCCGGCGGTCCTCCGCCCGAGCTCCCCCACGACGTGGCCGCGCGCCTCGACGACGTCCTCGCAGGACTCGTCGCGGATCGCGACGCGGGGCCGGTTCCTGCCGACGAGGTGACCGGCGCGACCGAGCTCGCCCCTCGTCGCCGCCGCCGTTGGCCCCAGCTGCTCGTCGCAGCGGCGGCCGTCTCGGTGCTCGGCATCGGCCTGGGCAACATCGTCCAGCCCGGCCAGGAGGACGCGACGACCGCCGACTCGGCCGGTTCCGCCGCCGACAAGCCTCGGGTGGCCCAGCGCGAGAACGCCGTCGAAGGGTCGGCCCCGCTGGACTCCGCCCCGCAGAAGTCCGAGTCCGAGCGGAGCGCCGCCAGGGACCAGGACGGCCCCGTCCTCACCGGCTCCCTGTCCGAGCTGGACAGGCAGCGGCTCCGGCTGCAGCGCGAGTCGCTGACGGTCGACGTACAACGCATCGAGGACTTCGGGCTGGCGGTCCCCGTCGCGGACACGCGACGGCAGTGGGCCGACGCGTGTGTGCGACCCGAGACGGGGGCCGGCGCCGAGTGGCTCCCGGTCCGGCTCGACGGGGACGCGGCCGTGCTGGTCCTCGGGGCACCGGCCGACGGTCGGCGTACCGCCGAGGTCTTCACGTGTGACGAGGGCAACAGGCCGGCGGTGTCCACCACCATCGACGCCCGATGACGTAACGTCGCCGAGGGAGCAACGGCGCATTACCCCCGGGGGTACCGGGAATGTCCGGCCCCTAGGATCGGTTGTGCCCCCGGAAGGACACGACCCCAACCCACAGGAGCACGAGTCACCATGGCGGACCAGGACGTACGAAACGTCATCATCGTCGGATCCGGACCGGCCGGTTACACCGCTGCCGTGTACGCCGCGCGGGCCAACCTGAAGCCGCTGGTGTTCGAGGGATCCGTCACCGCCGGCGGCGCGCTGATGAACACCACCGAGGTGGAGAACTTCCCCGGCTTCCGCGACGGGATCATGGGCCCTGAGCTGATGGACAACATGCGGGCGCAGGCCGAGCGGTTCGGAGCCGAGCTCGTCAGCGACGACGTGACGGCCATGGACCTCACCGGTGCCGTGAAGTCGGTCACCGACGGGGCCGGCAACCAGCACCACGCGCACGCCGTGATCCTCGCGACCGGCTCGGGCTACCGGAAGCTCGGCGTCGACGGCGAGGACCGCCTCTCTGGCCACGGTGTCTCGTGGTGCGCGACCTGCGACGGGTTCTTCTTCCGCGACCAGCACATCGCGGTCGTGGGCGGCGGCGACTCGGCCGTCGAGGAGGCGACCTTCCTCTCGCGCTTCGCGAGCAAGGTCACGCTCGTCCACCGCCGCGACGAGCTCCGCGCGTCGAAGATCATGCAGGACCGCGCCTTCGCCGACCCGAAGATCGAGTTCGCCTGGAACTCCGCCGTCGAGGCGATCCACGGTGACGACAAGCTCACCGGCGTGACGCTGGTCGACACCGTCACGGGTGAGAAGCGCGAGCTCGACGTCACCGGCCTGTTCATCGCGGTCGGCCACGACCCGCGCTCGGAGCTCCTCAAGGACCAGGTCCGCCTCGACGAGGAGGGCTACGTCCTGGTCGACCACCCCGCGACGAAGACCAACCTGCCGGGCGTCTTCGCCTGCGGCGACCTGGTCGACCACCACTACCGCCAGGCCATCACGGCTGCGGGCACCGGCTGTGCCGCGGCGCTCGACGCAGAGCGGTTCATCGCCGACCTCGAGCACGCCGCGAAGACCGGCTCCGCGCACGTCGCGGCCGAGGTCCTGACCGAGCAGGTCCAGGTCGCCGGGGCCTGACGGAATCGGGTTTCACGGGCATTGTCCGTGCCGCCCTGTTTACTGCACACTGACATGACACTGATCGCGAAGGAGCCCCTGTGGGTGACATCAACGCTGTGACCGACGCCGAGTTCGAGTCCGAGGTCCTCAAGGCCGACAAGCCCGTGCTGGTCGACTTCTGGGCCGAGTGGTGCGGGCCGTGCCGTCAGGTCTCCCCGATCCTCGAGGAGATCAACGCCGAGCACGGCGACAAGCTGATGTTCAAGAAGATGAACGTCGACGAGAACCCTGTCACCCCGGCGACGTACCGCGTCACCGGGATCCCGACCCTCAACGTGTACAAGAACGGCGAGGTCGTGAAGCAGATCGTGGGCGCGAAGCCGAAGGCTGCGCTGCTCAACGAGCTGAGCGAGTTCATCGCCTGAGCGTGACCCCAGACTGAGAGGGGGCCGGTCGTCCTCCCAAGGGCCGGCCCCCTTTCGCTGTCCGAGCAGCCGCTGTCCAGGCAGCACCTGTCCAGACCAGGAAGACGTCTTGAGCCTGCCCCAGCAGACCCCGAAGCACCAGCGTCTGTTCCGCCGCGGCGACTCCGGTGAGGCCGTGGCCGACATCCGGTCCTTGCTGACCGCGCTCGGGCTGATCCCGGACGACGGCGGTACGCCGGACGCCACGGCCGTCTTCGACGACGAGATGGACCGGGCCGTCCGCGCCTTCCAGCAGCAGCGTGGCCTGAGCGTCGACGGGATCGTCGGGCCGCAGACCTACCGGGTGCTCGACGAGGCACGGTGGAAGCTCGGCGACCGTCTCCTCACGCATGTCCCGGGCAACCTCATGTGCGGCGACGACGTGCTCACCCTCCAGCAGCGGTTGCTCGACCTCGGCTTCCGGGTCGGCCGGGCCGACGGGTTCTACGGCCACCAGACCGAGATGGGCGTCCGGGAGTTCCAGCGCAACATCGGGGTCCCCGCCGACGGCACCTGCGGCCCCTCCACGCTCAAGGCGCTCGCGCGGCTCGCCCCCCGGGTCCAGGGCGGCCAGCCCAACGCGATGCGGGCCGAGGAGCAGATCAGGCGCGCGGGACCGCAGCTGTCGGGCAAGGTCGTCGTCCTCGACGCCGCCGACTCCCGCATCACCGACCCCGACCTCGCGGCCCGCGCCGACGCGATCACCACCGACCTGGTGCGCCGCATCGAGGGGCGGCTCGCCGCGACCGGCGTGCAGGCCTACCTGACCCATCCGGGCGACCCCCTCAGCGAGGCGCCGAGCGAGGCCGAGCGGGCCGAGTTCGCCAACCGCACCGGGGCCGACCTGTGCGTCTCCCTGCACGTCGACTCCGCCGACAACCCGGGTGTCTGCGGGGTGGCCACGTACTTCTACGGCCTCGACGCACGCGGCATCAGGTCGACCGGCGGTGAGCGCTTCGCGAGCCTCGTGCAGCGCGAGGTCGTGGCCCGCACCGACCTGCTCGACCTGCGCTCGCACACCAAGACCTGGGACCTGCTCCGGCGGACCCGGATGCCCGCCGTCCGCGTCGACGCCGGCTACATCACCAACCCGGGCGACGCCGCCCGCCTGTCCGACCCGGCCTTCCGCGACGTGGTGGCCGAGGCCGTCGTGGTCGCCATCCAGCGGGTCTACCTCTCGCCCGAGACGGACACGAAGACCGGCCTGCTGCGGTTCTCCGAGCTGCGCGAGGCGATCCGCCAGGGGCCGCCTCCCTACTGAGGCTCGATGGTCCGCTTCGTCGCAGGTGCCGGCACCGGCCGTGGCCGGACCACGCCGAGCAGCTTCTCCAGCGCCTGCTCGACCTCCTCGCGCCAGGTCAGGACAGAGCGCATGTCCATCCTGAGGCGGGGGTAGCGGAGGTGGCTGCGGTGGGTCTTGAAGCCGACCCGGAGCCAGAAGTCGGCGGGGACGACGCAGCCGCGCGGCTCGCCGGCCTTGCCGGCCCGGTGGTCGCCGAAGACCTCGATGGCTCGGATCCCGCCCCTGTTCAGCACGTCCTTCACCACGGCCTGCACGAGGACCCGGGCGAGCCCCCCTCCGGCGTACTGCGGGAGGATCCGGAGCGTCGCGAGGAGGACGGCGTCCTCGCTGACGGGCGAGGTGGGGAAGGCGTCGGCGCCCGGGACGTAGCGCGGCGGGGCGTACAGGGCGTACCCGGCCGGCTGGTCGTCGACGTACACGATGCGGCCGCAGGAGCCCCACTCGAGGAGGACACGGGAGACCCAGGCCTCCTTCTCCAGCTCGCACTCGCCGGCGGCGGCCGCGCGCTCGCGGTTCACCGGGTCGAGCTCCCAGAACACGCACGAACGACAGGTCGAGGGCAGGTCGTCGAGGTTGTCGAGCGTCAGTCGGGCGATCTTGCGTCCGCTCGATCCCATGTCATGACCCCCATGATGAGGAAGTGTCCCCGATGATCCATCCTAGTAGTTCCACCGACGGGAGCAGGGATGCCTGAGAACGGTCCTGAGGGACACCGGGATGTACGCCGCGGCGCGACGCGGCTCGACAGCTACGTCGACCGTTACGCCGCCCGCACCCAGGGGATGACCGCCTCCGAGATCCGCGCCCTGTTCTCCGTCGCCAGCCGCCCCGAGGTGGTCTCCCTCGCCGGCGGCATGCCGAACATCTCGGGGCTTCCCCTCGACGTCGTGGGTGGCGCCATCCACGACCTGGTCCGCAACAACGGCGCGGTCGCGATGCAGTACGGCTCCGGCCAGGGCGACCCCGGCCTGCGCGAGCAGATCTGCGACGTGATGCGCCTGGAGGGCATCGAGGCGCACCCCGACGACGTGGTGGTCACGGTCGGGTCGCAGCAGGCCGTCGACCTCGTCACCCGGATCTTCTGCGACCCGGGCGACGTGGTGATCTGCGAGGCGCCGTCTTACGTCGGAGCGCTCGGCGTGTTCAAGTCCTACCAGTGCGACGTCGTGCACGCCGAGATGGACGAGCACGGCCTCGTCCCGGAGGCGTTGCGCCAGGCGATCGCGGCGACCCGGGCTGCGGGCAAGAGGATCAAGTTCCTCTACACGATCCCGAACTACCACAACCCCGCCGGCATCTCGATGTCGCCGGAGCGCCGGCCCGAGATCCTCGAGATCTGCCGCGAGGCCGACATCTTGATCCTCGAGGACAACCCCTACGGCCTCCTCGGCTTCGACGACGAGCCGTACCGGGCGCTTCGAGCGGACGAGGCCGAGGGCGTGATCTACCTCGGGTCGTTCTCCAAGACCTTCGCGCCCGGCTTCCGCGTCGGCTGGGCGCTCGCCCCTCACGCCGTGCGCGAGAAGCTCGTCCTGGCTCAGGAGTCCGCGACCCTGTGCCCGCCGTCGTTCTCGCAGCTGGCGGTGTCGGCCTACCTGTCGAACCACGACTGGAAGGGCCAGGTCAAGGAGTTCCGCGAGATGTACCGCGAGCGGCGCGACGCCATGATCGGGGCGCTCGAGGACCTGATGCCGGCCGCCGCCCGCTGGAACGTCCCCGACGGCGGGTTCTACGTCTGGCTCACGCTCCCCGCCGGCCTCGACGCGAAGGCGATGCTGCCGCGGGCGGTCACGGCGCGTGTGGCCTACGTGCCGGGCACGGCGTTCTTCGCCGACGGGTTCGGTGCCCAGAGCATGCGGCTCTCCTACTGCTACCCCACCCCCGAGCGGATCCGTGAAGGTGTACGTCGCCTGGTCGGCGTGATCGAGGAGGAGCTCGAGCTCCGCGCGACCTTCGGCGCCGCCGTCCACCCGACCCTGCGCCGCGGGTACGAAGCCCCCAACACCGACCTCACCTGATCAGGAGCCTCACGCCATGGATGCAGTCGCCGGTCGGATCGTGGTGCTCGCAGGGGGGCTCTCCCACGAGCGGGACGTCTCCCTGCGCTCCGGGCGCCGCGTGGCCGAGGCCCTGCGCGACGCCGGGGTCGAGGTGGACGAGCGCGACGTCGACGCGACGCTCCTGCCCTCGCTGCGCAGCGACCCCCCGGCGTGCGTCGTACCCCTGCTGCACGGGGAGACCGGCGAGGACGGGGCGATCCGCGAGGTGCTCGAGCTCGTCGGCGTCCCCTACGTCGGGTCGGCGCCGAACGCCTGCCGCGCGGCGTTCGACAAGCCGGTGGCCAAGGCGGTCGTCGCCCGGGAGGGCATCCACACGCCGCCGAGCGTCGCTCTGCCCCACGAGACCTTCCGCGAGCTCGGCGCCGCCGCGGTGATGGACGCGATCGTCGACTCGGTCGGCCTGCCCCTGATCGTGAAGCCGGCCAAGGGCGGCTCGGCGCTCGGCTGCACGGTCGTGCGCTCGGCCGACGACCTTCCCGGGGCGATGGTGAACGCCTTCGCCTACGGCGACACGGCCCTCGTCGAGCGCCTCATCGAGGGCCAGGAGGTCGCCGTGCCCGTGGTAGACACCGGCGACGGAGCACGCGCGCTGCCGGTGGTGTCGATCAGCCCGGACGGCGGCGTCTACGACTACACCGCGAGGTACACCGCCGGCAGCACCGAGTTCGTGGTCCCCGCGAAGCTCAGCGAGGAGCTGGCCGCGGAGTGCGCCCGCGTCGCGGTCCTCGCCCACCGGACGCTCGGCCTCCGTGACCTCTCACGGTCGGACCTGATGATCGACGCCGACGGGACCGTGTGGTTCCTCGAGGTGAACGTCGCCCCCGGCCTCACCGAGACCTCGACCGTCCCCCTCTCCGTCCAGGCCGCCGGCCTCGACCTCGGCGAGCTCGTCGAGACGCTCGTCCGGGGTCGCACGTCTCCCGCTCAACCCCCAACTGACGAAAGCAGGCGTTCATGCGCGACATCACCTACCCGCCGATCGTGTGGACGTGCAAGGCCGCCTTCAAGGCGCTCGGCCTGAAGTTCCGGATGAGCGGCACCGAGCACGTCCCCCGCACCGGCCCGGCCCTGCTCGCGGTCAACCACGTGTCGTACGTCGACTTCATCTTCGGTGGGTTCGCGGCCCAGCCGTCGAAGCGGCTGGTGCGCTTCATGGCGAAGAAGGAGATCTTCGACCACAGCATCGGCGGACCGCTCATGAGGTCGCTGCACCACATCGAGGTGGACCGGGGTGAGGGTCTCGGGTCGTACCAGGAAGGCCTGCGCTACCTCCGCTCGGGCGAGGTTGTCGGCATCTTCCCCGAGGCCACGATCTCGCGGAGCATGGAGATCAAGGAGCTCAAGACCGGCGCCGTCCGGCTGGCCGCCGAGGCAGGCGTCCCCCTGATCCCGGTGGTGCTCTGGGGCACGCAGCGGATGATGACCAAGGACCACCCCAAGGACTTCTCGCGCGGCAAGACGATCGCGATCACCGTCGGCGAGCCGCTGCACCCGGCCGGCGTGGACCCGGTCGCCGAGACCGCCGAGCTCCACGCGGCCATGACGGAGCTCCTCGACCGGACGATCAAGGCGTACCCGGCCGAGGAGCAACCTCCGGGCTCGTGGTGGCTGCCGGCGTCGTACGGCGGGTCTGCTCCGACTCCTGAGCGGGCCAAGGAGCTCGACCTCGAGGAGAAGCGACGTCGCGCGGAGCGCAAGGCCGCCCGCAGGGCGGCCGAGAAGGGCTGACCTGCTCCGCTGGGAGCGAACACCCTGGCGGGCGCCCTGCCGGAATGGTCTGCTGTGTCCATGACGGACCGACTGCGCATCCTCGTCCTCGGTGGTACCTCCTGGCTCGGCGGCACCGTCGCCTCCCTCGCCGTCGCGCGTGGGCACGACGTCACCTGCCTCGCCAGGGGTGAGAGCGGCAGCGTGCCCGAAGGCGCCCGCCACGTGCGCGCGGACCGGTGGTCGTCCGCCGCCTACGACGGGGTCGCCACGGCCGACTGGGACGCCGTCGTCGACGTCAGCTGGCAACCGGAGCTCGTCAGGTCCGCCCTGGCTGCCTTGGCGTCACGCGCCCGGCACTGGGTGTACGTCTCCTCCATCTCCGTGTACGCAGACCACTCGATCCCGGGTGGAGACGAGTCCGCGGAGCTGCTTCCCCTCTGGTCGGGGTCGGGCGAGGCGAGCGCGGAGGACTACGGCGAGGCCAAGGTTTCATGTGAAACGGCGTGCGCGGAGCTTGTCGACTCCACGCGACTCCTCGTCGCGCGAGCAGGACTGATCGTCGGGTACGGCGACCGCAGCGACCGGTTCGGGTACTGGCCGGGGCGGTTCGCTCGCGCATCCCACGGTGAGGAGGTACTCGCCACTCCGAAGGACATGCCGGTACAGGTGATCGACGTGGTCGACCTCGCTGCCTGGCTGGTCGCTTCCGCCGAGCGCCGGGTGTCCGGAACGTACGACGCCGTGGGGCCTGCGCTCTCCTTCGGGGACCTGGCGGCATCCTGCGCGGCCGCCGCTGGTGTCGAGCCGAACCTTGTCGATCCCGGCGAGGAGTGGCTCGTCGCGGAAGGCGTCGCGCCGTGGGCCGGCCCTGACTCGCTCCCGCTGTGGCTTCCCCTGACGACCCACGGCGGCATGGTGTCGAGGAGCGGAGCTGCTGTACGCCGCGCCGGCCTGGAGTGCCGTCCCCTGCAGGAGACCGTCGACGACTCACTCCGGTGGGAGCGCGAGCAAGGACTCGTCCGCGAACGCCGAGCCGGCCTGAGCGCCGAACGCGAGACCGATCTCCTGCGACGGTGGGCAGCCACCGCCATCTGATCGCACTCGGTTTCCGGTCGAGCGGCTGCCCGCCGCTCACCTGGACGGAAGACATAGGCATTAGTCGCTTTGTCGACAAACCGCTTTATCGCTTTATCGATGCTTCTCGAGATAGCGGCTACCTGGATGTGCCTTGTGCACCCCTGCGGCCGACGGCCAGAACAGGAAGCCTGCAGATCGGCCGTGGCATATCTGCTGCCGACGCGACGCGGGCGGCCGCACCCGCGTCGTCGCGGCCCTGACGAACGCATCCGGCGTCGCGCGTCCTGCCGAGAAGGAGCACCTCGGACCGGCCCGAGATGCACGTCACCATCTCGACAGCGACCCCATCCCGCTTGTCGGCCCGCTCGTCGGCTGAAGTATCGGCTGGCTCGTCGGCCAGGCGCATCCCGCTTGTCGGCGGCGCATCCCGGTGGTGGGCAGGCTCGTCGACCATATGTCGGCCTGGCTGCCGGCCTGCTCGTCGATCCGCCCCTGGGTCTGCTCGCGGGACACCCGGCGGAACACCGAGGCCAGCTGTCAGTCGGCAGTTCCGGTGGCCCGACGAGCGCACGACTCTGGAGGCACGGAGTTCGCTACTCGATCCGCATCGATCGCATCGTCTCACCGCGGAGCGGCACCAACCCGGGGCGCGCAGAGTCCGATGTTTCCCGTGAAACAACGGTGCATCAAGGCAACCTCGCCCGCGCCGAGACTGTCGCTTCGGTCGGCCGGGCCCCTGAGTCACCAGCTCGTCGACCGCGTTGGTGCTCCTCAGCCGAAGGTCGCTCCCCGCGGGTCTGACCGTCGTCTGTCGCACACCGGCGTCCTCGAGACGAAGCTAACCGCGACCCGACGTACCTAGCGCGCCCGGATCAGGATCCGGGTCGCGCTAGATCGGCCGGTCGTTCCTCGGGTCGAGGATGTCGACGATCCGCTCGAGATCGGGGATCGAGGCGAACTCCACGGTGATCCTGCCCTTGGTCTTCCCCAGGTCAACCTTCACGCGCGTCTCGAGCCTGTCCGACAGTCGCCCGGCGAGGTCGTCCAGCGCCGGCGCATGCGGCTTGCGGCCACGCGGACGAGGCTTCTTCTCCGAGCCGAGGTCGCCCACGGCCACGATCTCCTCGAGGCCGCGCACCGAGATGCCCTCGGAGATCACCCGGCCGGCGAGCCGGTCCTGGGTCTCCGGGTCGGACACCGCGAGGAGTGCGCGAGCGTGGCCCGCCGAGAGCACGCCTGCCGCAACCCTCCGCTGCACTGCGGGCGACAGCTTCAGCAGGCGAAGGGTGTTGCTGATCTGAGGACGGCTGCGGCCGATACGTCCGGCAAGCTCCTCGTGCGTGCAGCCGAAGTCGTCGAGGAGCTGCTGGTAGGCGGCCGCTTCCTCGAGCGGGTTCAGCTGGGAGCGGTGGAGGTTCTCGAGGAGCGCGTCGCGGAGCATCGCGTCGTCGCTCGTCTCACGCACGATCGCCGGGATCGTGCTGAAACCTGCCTCCTGGGTCGCCCGCCAACGGCGCTCGCCCATGATGAGCTCGTAGCGGTTCTCACCCGTACGGCGCACCACCACCGGCTGGAGGAGGCCGACCTCCTTCACCGAGTGGACGAGCTCGGCGAGTGCCTCCTCCTCGAACACCTGGCGCGGCTGGCGCGGGTTCGGGGTGATCGAGGTGACGTCGACCTCCGCGAAGTACGCCCCCTCGACAGGCGCGAGCCCCTCGGGCACGACGCGCTCGGGTTGATCCGAGACGTCCGAACCGCCGATGTTCGTGGACGTGTCCCCGCCGGGGCCGGCCCCGTTCGTCGGGGTCTCCTCGCGGTCGCCGCTCGTCGGGGTCGCGCCACTACCGGACTGCTCCCCCGTCGCAACCGGGGTGCCGCCGAACGTCGTGGAGGGTGTAGCGCCCGTCGACGGGGTGGCTGCGGGCGGAGCCGTGGGAATCAGGGAGCCCAGGCCACGGCCGAGGCCTCGCCGCTGTCCGGATCGGTTCTGCGTCATGCCTGCGCTCCTCTGAGTGCCATTTCACGTGCTGCTTCGAGATAACTGAGGGCTCCAGGAGAGCCAGGGTCGTAGGTCATCACGGTCTGCCCGTAGCTCGGTGCCTCCGAGATCCGGACAGAGCGAGGGATCGCCGTACGCAGCACCTGGTCTCCGAAGTGACCACGGACCTCCTCGGCAACACCGGCCGCCAGGCGCGTACGAGCGTCGTACATCGTCAGCAGGATCGTCGAGACGCTCAGCCCCGGGTTGAGGTGCGCCTTCACCATCTCGACCGTCTCGATCAGCTGGCCGAGGCCCTCCAGTGCGTAGTACTCCGCCTGGATCGGGATGAGCATCTCGTCACCGGCAACGAGCGCGTTCAACGTGAGCAGGCCGAGCGACGGAGGGCAGTCGATCAGCACGTAGTCGATCCGGTCCTCACCCTCGGAGACCACCGGGTCGTACGCGTGGATCGCCTTCCGCAGCCGACTCTCGCGGGCCACCATCGACACGAGGTCGATCTCCGCGCCCGCCAGGTCGATGGTCGCCGGCACGACGAAGAGGTTCTCCACCTCCGGGCACTGCTGGACGACCTCAGAGAAGGGGACGCCGTCGACCAGAGCGTCGTACGTCGACGGAGTACCGCGGTGGTGGTCGATGGACAGAGCCGTGGAGGCGTTGCCCTGAGGATCGAGGTCGACCACGAGCACGCGCAGGCCGTGCTGAGCGAGCGCTGCTGCCATGTTCACCGTGGACGTCGTCTTTCCGACGCCGCCCTTCTGGTTCGCGACCACCATGATGCGCGTCTTGTCCGGGCGCGGCAGCGGCTCGTTGAGGCGCCGACCCTCCTGAACGAGAAGCTGGTGTGCGACCGAGCGGGCCATCGGGGTGGACTCGTCAGCGAGTGCGAGCGTCCCGACGGCGAAGTCTGCCGCCGTTCGGACCCCTGGGGTACCCGAGGCCGGATACGGCCCCACCCCCGAGGCGTCCTTCGGCTGGTCGGTCACGACGTTCTCCTTGTTGCTAGCTGCTTCCGGGAGCGGTGGTCGGTCCGTTTCACGTGAAACGGGTCCATCCGAGCCATCGTCCGAGATGTCATCCATGCTGTTCGATGCCTCCATAGTTTCACGTGAAACGGCCTGACCTGAGACCGCCGAGCCGACATGTGGATGAAACTGTGGATTCTGTGGGTATCCGTTCTCCGCAGGCGGGGAAACCGGGTCAGACGGGTGTGCATGACTTCGCGTAGGGGCGTCGTGCCGCGGGTCACCTGTGGATGAAGTCCGCGACGAGCCTGGGGCCGGCCCCGGGTCGCCTACTGGGGTCCCGCTCGGGTCGTGGTTCAGCGCGCCACCCGACGGCCCTTCGCGATGCCCGGCGGGAGATACCGGCCGCCGAAGGGTGACCGAGTCCGGCCACCCCAGGCCGTCGTCGACAGTCTCCTCGAAACGTTCCGGCCACCCCAGGCCGGCATGCTCAGACCCTCGATGGCCCGGCACCGAGTAGGAGCGGGGGCCTTCCTCACCAGATGTGCTGGACTGCACCGTTCACCGATCCCTTCTCCGCCGCGATCGTGAGTTCGCGCCCTTCATCGTCTGCCGGGCACGGTCACGGGCCGTGTCCAAACCTAACCGGGACGGAACGGTCGCCTCTACACGAACCACGATGGTCGGCCGCTCGACGAGATCAGAGCCGTACTCCTCGACCCTCACGGCCCCCGAACCGAACTTCTTCAGCGCCTTCGCAGCCGCGTCGATCTCCTCATGAACAGAGGAGCCCTTCATGGCGACCAGCTCCCCACCCTGTCTCACCAGTGGCATCGACCAACCGAGGAGGCGTTCGAGAGGAGCCACTGCTCGGGACGTCACGACCGCGAAGTCCCGCTTCCCGTGAAGCTCTTCAGCCCGGGCTCGGACAACCTCCACATTGGACAGCCCGAGAGACGACACCGCCTCCTCGAGAAACGTCGTTCGTCGAAGCAGCGGCTCCACGAGCGTCACCTGAAGATCCGGTCGGTGAAGGGCCAGCACCAGACCAGGCAGGCCGGCTCCCGAACCGATGTCGCAGACATCCAGCCCCTGGCCGATCGCCTCACCGAGCAGCGCGCAGTTGATCAGGTGGCGTTCCCACAGGCGCGGCACCTCGCGCGGCCCGATGAGTCCACGCAGCACTCCCTCGCGAGCCAGCAGGTCTGCGTACTTCTCCGCCAGGGGGAGAGCATGCGAAAACACCCCCACCGCCTCCACCGGCGCTAGGGGTGTTTCACGTGAAACCGGATCGCTCATCCGAGCAGGATCTCCCTCATGGGTCGACTCATGCCGGCAGCACGACGACGTACCGTCGCGGCTCGACTCCCTCGGACTCGGACTTAAGGCCGGCCGCAGCGACCGCGTCATGGACCACCTTGCGCTCGAACGGCGTCATCGGGTCGAGCTCGATGGCATCCCCGGACTCCTTGACCTCGGCGACAGTCTCGGCTGCCAGCTCCTCCAGCGACGCGCGCTTCCTGGCCCGGAAGCCACTGATGTCGAGCATCAGACGCGACCGCTCGCCCGTCTCCCGGTACACCGCGAGCCGCGTGAGCTCCTGGAGCGCCTCGAGGACCTCGCCGTTCCGGCCGACGAGCTGGCTCAGGTCCGCCCCCACGATGGAGACCGAGGCCCGGTCGCCTTCCACGTCCATGTCGAGGTCGCCGTCGAGGTCGGCGATGTCGAGGAGCTCCTCGAGGTAGTCGGCCGCTATCTCGCCCTCCTGCTCGAGCAGCTCGATCCGGCCCGCGCGGCCCTTCCCGGGCTCCGTGCTCTCGGCCTCCGCGGACTCAGCGGTCGGCTCGTTCGTCTCCGGGTTCTCTTCGCTCATCGGGGTGCTCCTTGTTCTTGAAAGATCGAAGTCTGGTTGCGCTGGTCAGCTCGCGTCGGGGCGGTCCTCGTCAGCCGGACCCTCGTCCGCGGAGCCCCCTTCGGCCGGGTCCTGGCCAGGCTGCCGCTTCGGCTGCCCCGGCCCCGAGCCCTTCTTCCTGCGCTGGCTTCGCGGTTGCTTCTTCGGCTGCTGGCGCGGCGGCGGCTTCGGCGCTGCCTCGGGCCCGCCGGCGCCCTGCTCGGTACCGGGCTCACCCGTGCCCTCCACGGGCTTGCCCTTGCGCTCAGCCTTGTGCGCGTCGCGCTCGGCCTTCGCCTTCGCAGCGGGCGTGCCGGGGGCGGGGTTGTTCCGGATGACGTAGAACTGCTGTCCCATCGTCCACAGGTTCGAGGTCGTCCAGTAGATCAGGACGCCGATCGGGAAGGCGATACCACCGACTGCGAAGACGATGGGCAGCACGTAGAGCAGCATCTTCTGCTGCTGGGCGTAGGGGCCCGTCAGCGCATCCGCCGGCATGTTCTTGCTCATCAGCTGGCGCTGGGTGAGGAAGGTGGTCGCCGTCATGGCCAGGACCAGGAAGAGCGCCAGGACACGGACGCTCAGGTCGTTCGTCGCGAGGAACGTGTCCGCGATGTGCGCGCCCAACAGCTGCGACTGGCCGAACTGCTCGGCCTGCTCCGCGGTCAGCACGCCACGGGTCTTGCCGTCGGCCGCCAGGTCGAGCAGGCGGAAGAGCGCCAGGAAGATCGGCATCTGGAGCAGGATCGGCAGGCACGACGCGAACGGGTTGGTGCCCGTCTCCTTGTACAGCGCCATGGTCTCCTGGGCGAGGCGCTCCCGGTCGTGGCCGTACTTCTTCTGCAGCTCCTTCACCTTCGGCTGGAGCAGCTGCATGTTGCGGCTGGACTTGATCTGCTTGACGAACAGAGGGATCAGCGCTGCGCGGATGACGAGGGTCAGGCCGACGATGGCCAGTGCCCACGACCACCCCGACTCCTCGCCGAAGATCCCGCCGAACAGCGTGTGGAACCCGGTCAGGATGACCGAGGTGATCCAGTACAGCGGCGCCATGATGAAGCCGCCGATCGCGCCGAAGAAGTCGAACACTCAGGCTCCTAGAGTCTGGTCGGAGGGGGTTGCGGAGGAGTCCTTGCGGGTGCCCGGCACGGGGTCGTACCCGCCGGCCGCCCAGGGGTGGCAGCGGGCCAGCCGCCGTGCGGCGTACCAGCTGCCTCGGATGCTGCCGTGCACGGTCACTGCCTCCAGGGCATACGCCGAGCACGAGGGGTGGTACCGGCAGACCTGGCCGTACAGGGGGCTGATCAAGAACCGGTAGAGCCGGAGCAGGCCGATCAACACGTACTTCACGGGGTCACGCCCTGCTCAGGAACGCTCTCGAGGGTGGCATCCCGCCTCACGCGACCGGCGGAGCCACGCAGGAGACGGCCGAGAGCATGGTCGAAGTCCTCGCCGAGAGCGGCGTAGGAGGCTGTGGCCGAAGCAGGGAGAGCCCGGACCACGAGCACAGCAGTGCCCGGGAGCGAGCCAGCTCGCTCCCGGGACAGGTGCCGAAGTCGGCGTTTCACGAGGTTCCGCGTCACGGCGGGTCCGACGGCCTTGCTGACCACGAGCCCGACCTGCGGTCGCTCGACCCCGGCGTCGACGTCGAGGTGGAGGACCAGGGTTCGCGTGCCGACCCTGCGCCCTTGGCGCACGGTCTGGGAGAAGAGCCGGCTCGAGGTGAGCCGGTTCCCCCGAGTCAGCACGGGGCGCCCCCGCGGGGCGGCCTACCGGTCAACGCACGAGGGGGAGTGCTCAGGCGGCCAGGCGGTTGCGACCCTTGCGACGACGCGACGCCAAGATGGCGCGGCCGGCGCGGGTACGCATCCGCAGACGGAAACCGTGCGTCTTGTGACGGCGACGGTTGTTCGGCTGGAACGTACGCTTGCTCACGGGTTTGCTCTCCGGTGTCGGGGGTTGGAACGAGACATCGATCTCGAACCGGGTCTGACGGCAGGTGCTGTGCATGCCTGTTCGGCTGGCACCGCCCGCCCACGGCTTCCTCCTGCCCGCCTCGCGATGAGGTGAGACTGAGGCTTCCGTGGACATGCGGCACCGGTCGACTCCGGTTCGACCGCCCAACGGTACGCGCCGCCGGTCAGCAGGGTCAAACCGGACCGAGCCACCCACCCCGCGAAACCGCCGACGGCCGCGCTCGTGACACCCTAGGATCCCTGTGGACAACCGGTTGATCCACAGGTGTCGCAGTTGTTAGCGTCAGCAACGTTCGCGACTCCCTGCGGTCAGCTTCCCCGTGACAGTCCCCAGCGTCTCCGCCTCCTGGTGGTGATGCCGGAAACCGGCTCTGACCTGCGAAAACAGGAACAGGCCGGCTCCCGCTAGTCCGGTTCCTCCGTCTTTGTCCACCACGACGGTGCACATGCACAACCTGTGGACAAAGGTGTGGACTCCGAGGCTGGGACGAGAAACCGTCGACTGTCCGGCGTCCGCGAGCAGCAACAGCGCCTGGCCCCGGCTCAACGCTCCTCATCCGTGGATGCGTCATCGGGGTCACAGGTCAACGAGACGCGTGATTGGAGTGGGAGACCCGGTGGACAACGACATGGGCCGTGACCCCGAGCCGTACGGCGGCACGGGTGGGGCCGGCGGGGGACAGTCCGGCACGCAGGACCTGGGCACAGTCTGGGCGATGCTCATCGAGGATCTCCCCCCGAACCAGCGGGCCTGGCTGGCCGCCAGCCGCCCGGTGACCGTCCACGAGAACACCGCGATCATCGCGGTCGCCGACGAGTTCACCCGCAACCAGCTCGAGGGCCGGCTGCGCACGAGGCTGGAGGACTCCCTCACCGAGTCGCTCGGCCAGCACGTGCGCATCGCGGTCACCGTCGATCCCGAGCTCGACCCGACCCCGGTTGCCCGCTACAACCGCGAGGACTCCGGTACGCCGGACCACCGCCCTCAGCCGGGTTACCGCCAGGGCTTCGACACCCAGTCGTTCGAGGGCCAGGGCTTCGACCGGGACGCGCGCAACGAGCGCCACGACGGCGGCACCAACACATCGATCAATCAACAAATCGATTTGTCGACAAATCCACTGGATGTGCCGACGCCGCTCCCGCAGGGCGCACCGAGGACCACCGCGTCGGGCTCGGCCGGCAACGTCCTCGAGACCCGGCTCAACCCCAAGTACATCTTCGAGAGCTTCGTCATCGGCTCGTCGAACCGCTTCGCCCACGCCGCGGCGGTCGCCGTCGCGGAGGCTCCGGGCAAGGCGTACAACCCGCTGCTCATCTATGGGGACTCCGGACTCGGCAAGACCCACCTGCTCCACGCGATCGGCCACTACGTGCGCAGCCTCTTCAACGGCGCCCGCGTCCGCTACGTGTCGACCGAGGAGTTCACGAACGAGTTCATCAACGCGATCCGCGATGACAAGGCGGCAACCTTCCAGCGCCGCTATCGCGACGTCGACGTGCTCCTCATCGACGACATCCAGTTCCTCGAGGGGAAGATCCAGACGCAGGAGGAGTTCTTCCACACGTTCAACACCCTCCACAACGCGAACAAGCAGATCGTGATCACCTCCGACCGCGCCCCCAAGCGGCTCGTCGCGCTGGAGGACCGCCTGCGCAACCGGTTCGAGTGGGGCCTGATCACCGACGTGCAGCCCCCGGACCTCGAGACGAGGATCGCCATCCTTCGCAAGAAGGCCGCGCTGGAGCGGATGACCGCTCCGCCGGACGTGCTGGAGTTCATCGCCAGCAAGATCCAGACCAACATCCGCGAGCTCGAGGGTGCGCTGATCCGCGTCACCGCGTTCGCGAGCCTCAACCGGCAGCCCGTCGACCTGACCCTTGCCGAGATCGTCCTCAAGGACCTGATCCCCGAGGGCGGCGAGCCCGAGATCACCGCGGCGCTGATCATCGCGCAGACCGCGGCGTACTTCGGCCTCTCCATCGACGACCTCTGCGGCTCGAGCCGCAGCCGGGTCCTCGTGACGGCACGTCAGATCGCCATGTACCTGTGCCGCGAGCTCACCGACCTGTCCCTGCCCAAGATCGGCCAGCAGTTCGGCGGCCGCGACCACACGACGGTCATGCACGCCGACAAGAAGATCCGTCAGCTCCTCGCCGAGCGGCGCAGCGTCTACAACCAGGTCACCGAGCTCACGAACCGCATCAAGCAGCAGGCCCGTCAGCCCTGACGGATCTCCTCCTCAGCCTGGGGACCGGGGTGTGGAGCGATCCGTCCGTTGACGGGACAGCATGTGGAGAACATGCACCCGCCCGGAGAACCACAAGCACTCGTGCACACGGTTCGTGTAGTTCTCCGGAGCTTCTCCACACCCCCTGCGGACGAAGAAACGGCCGCTGACCTGCGCGAACGCGACTTCTCCACATTTCCACGGTTGCTATGACGAAGATGAGACGAATGACAACTCTCCTGCTCGGGAAACTCACCCGGCCGCCCAGCTGGGGACAACCCGTTCGAACTTGTCATTCGAAGCTCGCGGCCGGCCCCTCGAACGGACCCGGCCGGTAGGCCCACGAGCAGGTGCTTCGACCACCCCCGCCGCGCTCGCTGTCGGCGCCCGCTGATGAGATAACGAACTACACCTGCCGAGCACGGCCTGCTCATGGCAGGATTCACTCCCGCAACACCCGCCTGACCCGCACCGGACCCATGGAGGCGAACACCTGTGAAGTTCCGCGTCGAGCGCGACGTGCTGGCCGACGCCGTCGCGTGGGCAGCCCGTAGCCTGCCGGTCCGACCCAGCGTCCCGGTTCTCGCGGGCCTGCTCATCGAGACCAGTCCCGACAGTGACGGCCTCGTGCTCTCCACGTTCGACTACGAGACCTCGGCCCGGGCGACCATCCCCGCCGACGTCAGTGACGAGGGCAGGGCACTGGTCTCGGGCCGGCTCCTCGCCGACATCTGCCGCAGCCTCCCGAACAAGCCGGTCGAGATGACGATCGACGGCGCGAAGGTGTCCCTCACCTGCGGCTCCGCGCGGTTCAGCCTCCAGACGATGCCCGTCGACGAGTACCCGACGCTTCCCGACATGCCCGCTGCCGCCGGCACCGTCGCGAGCGACCGCTTCGCCGCGGCCGTCAGCCAGGCCGTCGTCGCCGCCGGCCGCGACGACATGCTCCCGGTGCTCACCGGTGTGCGCATCGAGATCGAGGGCGACGCCATCTCGCTGCTCGCCACCGACCGCTTCCGCCTCTCGCACCGCGAGCTGGGCTGGGAGCCGGCCAGCACCGACGCCTCGGCGGCCGCGCTGGTCCCGGCCAAGGTCCTCGCGGACACCGCCAAGTCGCTCACCGCCGGCAACCAGGTCACGATCGCGCTCTCCAGCTCCGGCACGGGCGAGGGGATCATCGGCTTCGAGGGCTCCGCCGGCGGAGGGGTACGTCGCACGACGACCCGGCTCCTCGACGGGGAGTTCCCCAAGGTCCGCACGCTCTTCCCCAACGAGCACGCCACGATCGCCCGGGTCGACAAGGCCTCGCTCATCGAGTCGGTCAAGCGCGTCTCGCTGGTGGCCGAGCGCAACACCGCCGTCCAGCTCGCCTTCAGCGACGGGGTCCTCACCCTCGACGCCGGCAGCGGTGACGAGGCGCAGGCCTCCGAGTCGATCGAGGCCAGCGTCGACGGCGACGACATCACCACCGGCTTCAACCCGCAGTTCCTCCTCGACGGGCTCACCGCGATCGAGGCGCCAGTGGTCGAGCTGGCCTTCACCCAGGCGTCGAAGCCCGCGGTGATGGCCGGCGTCACGACGCTCGACGGCGAGGCCGACCTCGACTTCCGCTACCTGCTGATGCCTCGCCGCCTGCTGTCCTGACCCGATCCAGGCGCTGGGTAGCCTGGCCGGGAAGGTTCACAGCAGTTCTGGGAGAGGACACACATGGAGCTCGGACTCATCGGTCTCGGCAAGATGGGCGGCAACATGCGCGAGCGGTTGCGCCGGGCCGGGCACACCGTGGTCGGCTACGACCGCAACCCCGAGGTCCGTGACGTCGACAGCCTCCAGGCGCTCGTCGACGCGCTCCCCTCCCCCAAGGTCGTCTGGGTCATGGTCCCCGCCGGCGACCCGACCCGGCAGACCGTGCGCGAGCTCGCCGAGCTCCTCGGTGAGGGCGACGTGGTCGTCGACGGCGGCAACTCCCGGTGGACCGACGACCTGGTCCACGGTGAGCTGCTCGCGGACAAGGGCATCGGCTTCGTCGACTGCGGTGTCTCCGGCGGTGTGTGGGGACTCGAGAACGGCTACGCACTGATGGCCGGCGGCCACGCCGACGACGTCAAGAAGGTCCAGCCGTTCTTCGACGCGCTCAAGCCCGAGGGCGAGTTCGGCTGGGTCCACGCGGGCAAGACCGGCGCCGGCCACTTCTCCAAGATGGTCCACAACGGCATCGAGTACGCCCTGATGCAGTCCTACGCCGAGGGCTGGGAGCTGCTCAACAAGGTCGACATGGTCGACAACGTCACGGAGGTCTTCCGTTCCTGGCGCGAGGGCACGGTGATCCGCTCCTGGCTGCTGGACCTCCTCGTCGCGGCGCTCGACGACGAGAAGGACCTGGCCGGGATCCGCGGCTACGCGGAGGACTCCGGCGAGGGGCGCTGGACGGTCGAGGCCGCGATCGAGAACGCCGTGCCGATGCCCGCCATCGCGGCCGCTCTGTTCGCGCGCTTCTCCTCCCGCCAGGACGACAGCCCGGCGATGAAGGCAGTCGCCGCGATGCGCAACCAGTTCGGTGGCCACGCGATGCAGACCGACGCGCCCGCGACCTCGCACGAGGCGGCGGGCACCCCACCGACCACGGCCGACACCTCGGGCGCCGGCCCCGACCAGTCCCAGGCAGCCCGGTCGGCGGGATCCGGCTCGGGTTCCGAGCCGGCGGAGAGCTAAGTACCCGGTGCACGTCGCCCACCTCACCCTGCACAACTTCCGCTCGTACGTCGACGTCGACGTGGCCCTCGGACCCGGCGTCACCGCGTTCATCGGCCGTAACGGCCAGGGCAAGACCAACCTGGTCGAGGCGGTCGACTACCTCGCACGGCTGACCTCGCACCGGGTGTCGAGCGACGCGCCCCTGGTGCGTCACGGAAGCGACCAGGCGGTGGTGCGCGCTCTGGTGGTGCGGGACGAGCGGCAGGCACTGCTCGAGGTCGAGCTCAACCCGGGCCGCTCCAACCGGGCGCGGATCAACAAGTCGCCGCTCCCCCGCTCGCGCGAGCTGATCGGCATGGTCCGCACGGTGCTCTTCTCGCCCGAGGACCTCGCCCTGGTCAAGGGCGACCCGTCCGACCGCCGCCGGTTCCTCGACGACCTGCTCGTCCTGCGGGCTCCGCGCTACGCCGGGGTCCGCTCCGACTACGACCGGGTGCTCCGCCAGCGCAACTCGCTGCTGAAGACCGCGGGTGCCGCCCGGCGGAGCGGCTCGGGCAGCAGCCGGGCCGAGTCGGCACTCTCGACGCTCGGCGTCTGGGACTCCCACCTCGCTCGCACCGGAGCCGAGCTGCTCGCCGCCCGGCTGGCGCTGGTCGAGGAGCTCAAGCCCCTGGTCGGCAAGGCGTACGAGGCAGTCGCCCGGGGAGCCTCGCGCTCCGACGCGACGATCGCCTACCGGCCCTCGTTCGACCTCCCCGAGCCGATCGAGCAGCAGCTCCAGGAGTACGACGGACAGCTGCCCGACCGGGCAGAGCTCGCCGACGCGCTCACGGCGGAGGTCGAGCGGCGGCGGGACGACGAGCTCGACCGCGGGGTGTCGCTCGTGGGGCCCCACCGTGACGAGCTCACCCTCATGCTGGGCCCGCTGCCGGTGAAGGGCTACGCCAGCCACGGTGAGTCGTGGTCGTTCGCGCTCTCCCTGCGGCTCGCCTCCTACGACCTCTTGCGCGCAGGCGGAGACGACCCGATCCTGATCCTCGACGACGTCTTCGCCGAGCTCGACACCGAGCGTCGGCAACGACTCGCGGAGATGGTGGCCGATGCCGAGCAGGTCCTGGTGACCGCGGCGGTCCCGGCCGACGTGCCCGAGGCGCTCGACGGCACGCGGATCACCGTGGCCGAGGGGGTGGTGAGCAGTGCCGGCTGACGACGAGCAGCCCGAGCAGCCCGACCCGCAGCAGGAGGACGGCGCGACCCCCGGCGAGCAGAAGCCCGAGGCCGAGGAGCCCCACGACGACACCGGCCTCGACCTCGCCCGGAGCATCGCCCGCTCCCTCGCCGGGTCGAAGCGCCCCGCCCGGCGTACCTCTGGCAGGCCCGGACGCAGACCCCGACGCACGGACCCGAAGGCGTCCGGCGCCTTTCCCGACGACCGGGACCCCCAGCTGCTCGACTCCACGATCGGGCGCCTGATCGCCGAGCAGGGCTGGGGCACCGACGTGCGTGTGCACGGGGTGTTCTCCCGCTGGGACTCGCTGGTCGGCCGTGAGGTCGCGCTGCACTGCAGGCCCGAGTCGTACGCCGACGGCAAGCTCGTCGTACGCACCGACTCCACCGCCTGGGCGACCCAGATGCGCCTGCTCGCACCGACCGTCGTGCGGCGTCTCAACGAGGAGCTCGGCCACGGCACGGTCACCGTGATCGACGTACTCGGCCCGCACGGCCCGACCTGGAGAAAGGGCCCGCGGTCGGTCCGCGACGGTCGCGGTCCGCGCGACACGTACGGCTGAGTCGTGACGCCGCCGAGGACGCCCTGACGGCCCCCGACCGCGTATGGGGACCCGGCGCACCCCCTGCCAGGCGCTCTCGGAGGCACTCCCGGGCCGGAAATCGACACTTCTCCGGACGCCTACCCCCATCCCCTGTGGATTGACACACGGAAAATGGCGTCTGGCGGGGTACACTGGCGTATGGGTCGTAACCCTGCTCCAGGGACGACCTTCGCTATGTCATCCGCCGTTCGCGACCTGCCCCTGGCCGGTTGCTGCCCAGCGGCCCTGAGGATCGAAGAGGTCGAACTTCGTGGCTCCAGAAGACAGTTCCACACCGTCTCCCGAAGAGGTGGCCGAGACCGCCGCCGCACTCGCACCGAAGGGTGAGGGGCACGCAGTGGAGGAGGGCAAGTACGACGCCTCCGCGATCCAGGTCCTCGAGGGACTCGAGGCCGTCCGCAAGCGCCCGGGCATGTACATCGGCTCCACGGGTGAGCGCGGCCTCCACCACCTCGTGTGGGAGATCGTCGACAACTCGGTCGACGAGTCGCTCGCGGGCCACTGCGACCGCATCGTGGTGACCCTGCTCGCCGACGGCGGAGTCCGGGTCCAGGACAACGGGCGAGGTATCCCCACCGACACCGCTCCGGGCCAGGAGATGCCGGCGGTGACGATGGCGCTGACCATGCTCCACGCCGGCGGCAAGTTCGGTGGCGGCGGCTACAAGGTCTCCGGTGGTCTGCACGGCGTCGGTGTCTCGGTCGTCAACGCGCTCTCGAGCACGCTCCACGTCGACGTCCGCAACCGCGGCTACCACTGGCGGCAGACCTTCAGCCTCGGTGTCCCGGACGGTCCGCTCGAGCAGCTCGAGGCGACCGACGAGACCGGCACGACCGTCACGTTCTGGGCCAGCGAGGACATCTTCGAGACGACGACGTACTCGCTGGAGACCATCACCACCCGGATCCGGGAGATGGCCTTCCTCAACAAGGGCCTCGAGATCGTCGTCCGCGACGAGCGCCCCCAGTCCGAGGCCATCGCCGAGGCGGTGGCCGACGGCACGATCGCTCCCGAGGTCGACCAGGTCGGCAGCGGCTCGATCCACGCCGTCGAGGGCGGGATCCTCGAGCAGGTGTTCAAGTACGACCGCGGCCTCGTCGACTACGTCGAGCACCTCAACCGCCGCAAGGACAAGGCGCACCCTTCCGTCATCGACTTCGAGGCCGCGACGAACCAGAACGGCATGAGCGTCGAGATCGCCATGCAGTGGAACACCACGTTCACCGAGTCGGTGCACACCTTCGCCAACACGATCAACACGCATGAGGGCGGCACCCACGAGGAGGGCTTCCGCGCGGCGCTCACCTCCCTGATCAACAGGTCGGGTGAGGACTGGGGCCTGATCAAGAAGCCGGAGGACCGGGTCTCCGGTGACGACGTCCGCGAGGGCCTCACCGCGATCATCTCCATCAAGCTGAGCGATCCCCAGTTCGAGGGTCAGACCAAGACCAAGCTCGGCAACACCGAGGCCAAGGGCTTCGTGCAGCGCGTCGTCAACGAGCAGCTCGGCGAGTGGCTCGAGAAGAACCCTGCCGAGGGCAAGGACATCGTCCGCAAGGCACAGGCCGCCGCGTCCGCGCGCATCGCCGCGCGCAAGGCACGCGACCTCGCCCGCAACCGCAAGGGCCTCCTCGGCGGCGGCGGCCTCCCCGGCAAGCTCGCCGACTGCCAGTCGACCAACCCCGCCGAGTGCGAGGTCTTCATCGTCGAGGGTGACTCCGCGGGCGGCTCGGCCAAGGGTGGCCGCGACCCGCGCACGCAGGCGATCCTGCCGATCCGCGGCAAGATCCTGAACGTCGAGAAGGCCCGTCTCGACAAGGTCCTCGCCAACAACGAGGTCCAGGCGATCATCTCGGCGCTCGGCACCGGCATCCACGAAGAGTTCGACATCGAGAAGGTGCGCTACCACAAGATCGTGATGATGGCCGACGCCGACGTCGACGGTCACCACATCCGCACGCTGCTGCTGACGCTGCTCTTCCGGTTCATGAAGCCGCTGATCGAGCACGGCTACGTCTACCTCGCGCAGCCGCCGCTCTACCGGCTCCGCTGGAACAAGCCCCACGAGCACGAGTTCGTCTACTCCGACGCGGAGCGCGACGCGCTGATGAAGGCCGGCCTCGCCGAGGGCAAGAAGCTGCCCAAGGAGAACGCGATCCAGCGCTACAAGGGTCTGGGTGAGATGAACCCCGACGAGCTGTGGGACACCACGCTCGACCCGGACAACCGACTGCTCCTCCAGGTCACCCTCGAGGACGCCGCGCAGGCCGACGAGATGTTCTCGGTGCTCATGGGAGAGGACGTCGAGCAGCGGCGGTCGTTCATCCAGCGGAACGCCAAGGACGTGCGGTTCCTTGACATCTGATGCCCTGATTCGCGGCGGTCTCCCGTTCGACGAACTACTGGCGCTGGGGCGGCGCGTCGGCAAGCCGCCGCGGCCAAGCCCCTTGATGCGCCAGCAGTTCGCCGCCCGTACGACCGCCTCACCTCGGCGCAGCTGTTCCGGCTCGATCGCTGCGAGCCGGCGGCTCGGGTGGACGGTGCCGCCGGGGAGCGTCAAAGGGCTTGGCCGTGGCGGCGGAGCCGACACGCCGCCCCAGCGACCGGCGGGGCCGGGAACCCGAGCTACCAGCCGCACGACGACTTCGCACGACTCAACGAAGGAACTGACGCGTGACTGACAACACCATCGAGGGACCGGGGCCGGGCGGGCGGATCGAGCCCGTCGAGCTGCAGGTCGAGATGCAGCGCTCGTACATCGACTACGCGATGACCGTCATCGTGGGTCGCGCGCTGCCCGATGTGCGTGACGGCCTCAAGCCCGTGCACCGCCGGGTCCTCTACGCGATGTACGACGGGGGCTACCGACCCGACCGCGGCTTCTCGAAGTGTGCGCGCGTCGTCGGTGAGGTCATGGGTCAGTACCACCCCCACGGCGACACCGCGATCTACGACACCCTGGTCCGGCTCGCGCAGCCGTGGGTGATGCGGGCGCCGCTCGTCGACAGCCAGGGCAACTTCGGCTCTCCGGGCAACGACCCCGCCGCCGCCATGCGGTACACCGAGTGCAAGATGGCGCCGCTGGCGATGGAGATGGTGCGCGACATCGACGAGGACACCGTCGACTTCACGCCCAACTACGACGGCCGCTCCCAGGAGCCGGTGATCCTGCCTGCCAGGTTCCCCAACCTGCTGGTCAACGGCTCGGCCGGCATCGCGGTCGGCATGGCCACCAACATCCCGCCCCACAACCTGCGGGAGATCAACGAGGGCGTCCAGTGGGCGCTCCAGAACCCCGACGCGACGCGGGAGGAGCTGCTCGACGCACTGCTCCAGCGCGTCAAGGGCCCCGACTTCCCGATGGGCGCCCTCATCGTCGGCACCCAGGGCATCGAGCAGATGTACCGCACCGGTCGTGGCTCGGTCACGATGCGAGCCGTCGTCGACATCGACGAGGACGCCAAGGGCCGCACGATGCTCTCGATCACCGAGCTGCCCTACCAGGTCAACCCGGACAACCTCGCGCTGAAGATCGCCGAGCTCGCCGACTCCGGCAAGATCCAGGGCATCGCGGACGTGCGCGACGACTCCTCCTCGCGCACCGGCCAGCGGCTGGTCGTGATTCTCAAGCGCGACGCCGTGGCGCGCGTCGTACTGAACAACCTGTTCAAGCACACCGAGCTGCAGACCAACTTCGGCGCGAACATGCTCGCGCTCGTCGACGGGGTGCCGCGCACGCTCACGCTCGACCAGTTCATCTCGCACTGGATCACCCACCAGATCGAGGTCATCCAGCGTCGGACGAAGTACCGCCTCCGCAAGGCCGAGGAGGACGCGCACATCTACCGCGGCCTCGTGAAGGCGCTCGACGCGCTCGACGAGGTCATCGCGCTGATCCGCGCGTCCGCGACCGTCGAGGACGCCCGCACCGGCCTGATCCAGCTGCTCGACATCGACGAGGTCCAGGCCCGCGCCATCCTCGACATGCAGCTGCGCAAGCTCGCTGCCCTCGAGCGCCAGGCGATCATGGACCGCCTCGCCGAGCTCGAGCGGATCATCGCCGACCTCGAGGACATCCTCGCCTCCGAGAGCCGCCAGCGGCAGATCGTGTCGGACGAGCTCAGCGCGATCGTCGAGAAGTTCGGCAACGAGCGTCGAAGCCAGATCATCCCGGCCGACGGCGACCTCTCGATGGAGGACCTGATCCCCGACGAGGACCTCGTCGTGACGATCACCCGCGGTGGCTACGCCAAGCGGACCCGCGCCGACCTGTACCGCACCCAGAAGCGCGGAGGCAAGGGCGTGCGTGGCGCGGCGCTCAAGGGCGACGACGTCGTCGAGCACTTCATGGCGACCAGCAACCACAACTGGCTGCTGTTCTTCACCACCGCCGGCCGGGTGTACCGGACGAAGGCCTACAACCTGCCCGAGGCCAACCGCGACGCCAAGGGCGGCCACGTCGCCGGGCTGCTGTCGTTCCAGCCGGACGAGAAGATCGCCCAGGTCCTCGCGGTCCGCGACTACGACCAGGCTCCCTACCTCGTCCTCGCCACCCGCAACGGTCTGGTGAAGAAGACCCGGCTGGCGGACTACAACAGCCCGCGGCAGGCAGGCGTCATCGCGATCAACTTCCGTGAGGACGGCGACGAGCTGATCGGCGCCGAGCTGGTCAGCTCCGAGGACGACATCCTGCTGGTCTCGAAGAAGGCCCAGGCGATCCGGTTCCGGGCCGACGACTCGCAGCTGCGGCCGATGGGCCGTGCCACGTCCGGTGTGACCGGCATGAAGTTCCGCGACGGGGACGAGCTGCTCTCGATGTCGGTGATCCGGGCCGAGCAGGTCGCCGCCGAGGAGGCCGCCGAGGTCGAGGCCGGCAGCGCCGAGGCATCGACCGAGGTCAAGGAGCAGTACGTCTTCACCATGACCGATGGCGGCTACGCCAAGCGCACCCGGATCTCGGAGTACCGCCTGCAGTCCCGTGGCGGTCTCGGTATCAAGGCGATGCAGCGGAACGACGAGCGCGGCAACCTCGTGGGCGCCTTCATCGTCGAGGAGGGCGACGAGGTCCTCTCGGTCACCTCCTCGGGCCAGGTCGTCCGCAGCCCGATCAACGAGGAGCTCCGGCCCAAGGGTCGCTCGACGATGGGTGTGACGTTCGTCAAGTTCAAGGCGGGTGACACGGTCTCCGTGGTGGCGCGTAGCGTCGAGCGGGCAGCTGAGATCGACGAGGCGGCAGCCGAGGCCGAAGCAGAGGCCGAAGCAGAGGCCGAGGCGGTTGCGGAGCCGGGCGAGCAGGACAGTGCGACAATCGACGGCGACGGTGCGCCTGTACCGTCGAATGACGAGACCGATGCCGACTCGGAGACCGAGGAGTCCTGATGGCCGACCGTCGTACCGACGACACACCACTGGCGCCTCGCCGAACCCTGGCGGGAGCGGGCCAGAACCAGGCCCGCAACAACGAGGCCTCGAAGAAGCCTGTCGGCGAGCGGCTCTCGGACAAGGTCTCGGGAGCGGTCTCCTCCGCCACCGAGACCGTGCGCAGCGCCGCCGAGGCGCGACGTACCGAGAAGCCGACGACCCCGAGCCCGCGTCCCGCCACCGCCACGAGCCGGCCGTCCGGCGCCCCCAGCGGCCGGGTCCGCAAGGCACGGCTCCGGATGACCCACGTCGACCCCTGGTCGGTGATGAAGACGGCCTTCCTGCTGGCGATCGCCCTGGGCGTCGTCACCGTGATCGCCGTCGCGGTGGTCTGGTCCGTCCTCGGTGCGGCGGGTGTCTGGGACTCGATCAACAAGACGGTCCAGGAGGTCATCGGCGGCGAGTCGGGCACGACGTTCGACGTGGAGAACTACGTCGGGACGAGCCGGGTCCTCGGCTTCACCATGATCGTGGCGGTCGTCGACGTGGTCCTGATCACCGCGATCGCGACCCTCGGGGCGTTTCTCTACAACCTCGCTGCCTCCCTGCTCGGCGGCATCGAGGTGACCCTCGCGGAGGACGAGCACTGAGCCGTATCGGTGGTCGCGCTTGTCGAGACCTCGGTTTGGGGCGCACCAGCCCCATGGGGTAATCTTCCCCGGCGATGCCATCACGGACATCGCATACGGGCCTATAGCTCAGACGGTTAGAGCGCTTCCCTGATAAGGAAGAGGTCAGAGGTTCAAGTCCTCTTAGGCCCACCCCCTCGCACTCGCGATCTGAAGGGAACACCCATGAAGAAGCTGGTTCTCGTCGCCCTTGCCGCCGCCGCGGCGGTCTTCGCGAGCAAGAAGGTCAAGGCCGGTCAGCAGGAGCAGGCGCTCTGGGCCGAGGCCACGGACAACGTCAAGAAGTCCTGAACTTCCCTCCTCCGGGGGCCATGGCGCAATTGGTAGCGCACCTGCTTTGCAAGCAGGGGGTTAGGGGTTCGAGTCCCCTTGGCTCCACCCGAGGTCAGAGCCCCTTTTCCGCTCCGGAAGAGGGGCTTTGTCGTGCCGCGGCACCATTCAAGGCCGGCGACTACAGGGCGACACCGTCTTCGACCGTCCAGGCCACGAAGTCCCGGGTGTCCCTGCCGCGGTCCTGCAGGGACGGGTAGAGGCTGTCACTGTCGGGGTTCTCGCGCAGCCGGAGGGCCTCGCGCCCGATGCGATGCCACTCGTCGGGGAGACGCTCGATGGCGTAGCGCCCGGCTCCGCTCTTACTCGTGAGCTCACCGGTGGTCAGGAGGTGGTGCAGCCTTGCCACGCCGATCACGCACCACCTGGTCACCCAGTCGTCGGTGCCGATCTCCTCATCGCTGGCCTGGTTGAGCTGCTCGGAGGTGTTTCGCCAGTAGGTGTCGAGGTTGTTGCGGGTGAACGCCCGCAGCTCCGTGGCGTCGGTGTGGATACCCAGGTCGGTCGGCTGCGGGCCGCGGAGCGTGATGCCGCGCTCGGCCAGCTCGTGCCAGGTCACCGGGTTGACGTCGAGGTCGCCGTGCTCCTGGAACTTCCGTTGGTAGAACACCGGCAGCGGCGGACATTCCGCGGCTGGCTTGGCCAGGTCGCTCGCCAGGCAGTGGAAGCCGTCGAAGGGTCGTGAGGACACCTCGGCCACCGAGGCCTGGACGAGTTCGAGCGCTCGGATCTCGTCCGGGCCGGGTCGGTGGTCGAGCACCGCGACGATGTCGACGTCGCTCTCTGGGTAGAACTCCCCCCAACAGATCGAGCCGTGCAGGTACAGCCCGGTGACCAGGCCCGGCACTGCCCGGTCGACCTCACGCAGGTAGTGCGTGGTCGCCTCGGAGACGTCGCTCGGCAGCCGCATCCATCGACCCTTGCACATCGACGGCCGCCGACCGACGTACGCCGGGCGGTGCCGACCGACGGGGTAACACGGGCACGTGTAGACCCAGCAGTCGACGCCAATCTCGAGCAGTCGGGCTGAGCCTCAACGGCTGAACAGGACCACGCTGCATCCGTGGTCGGGGAGGTTCGTCACGAAGAGTGTCCTCACACAGCTGCCGAGCCACCCACAGCCCCTTCGCCTCGTCGGACTCGGGGTATCGGTAGCCGGCCAGCGGGTCGTCGATCCCCGGGCCGTGGTCGATCACCTGGCAGGTCAGCCTCGCCGGCTCGACCCACAGGACCATGCGCACCGGTGCCGCACCGTGCTGGAGTCCGTTGACGAGAACCTCGTGCAGCGGCGGTGACGAAGCCGTCGATCGCGTCACGCGCCACCGCGCTGGACGACAGTGCGCTCTGCCGCACGAGCTTGCGCGCGTATGTCAGGTGCTCGAACCGCTGCAGGGTCATCGCCACGGCGGGACGCAGGTCGGGTGGCACAGGCACCCCGGCGAGTGGGTCGTTCAGGAAGTCCGCGGGGTCCTGGTATTCCGGGCTGGTGGCACGATCAGCGCCGGTGCTGACACAGGGGTGCGTGGCCTTCGCGGCGGCGATCGTCGACTCGGGTAGGGCACCGGTGTCGTAGGTGCACAGCCCGTGGAAGGCGTACGGACCGAGCACCTCGTTGACGAGTGCTTCGTACCTCGCCCAGGCGGGATGACCAGTGGGGTCCTCACCGAGGGGTACGGTGCCCGTCACCCAGAGGTCGGTGGGACCAGGGTCCTCGGCGAGCTTGCGTTGGTAGGCGAACAACGTGCTCGAGGGTGTCAGGTAGAGGTCGCTGTCGAGGCCGTACTCGAGGCGCGGGTGAGAAGGGAGTGCCTCCCGCAGGAGCGCCACGCGGGCCGCTGTGCTGTGGACGAGGACGTGCCCTCCGGCAGCAAGGCCCTGCTCGACGAACGCCCGGGTGCCCTCGATGAGCTCGTCGTCGTTGTCGTGCAGCAGCAGGTCGTGGGTGTAGAGCCCAGACGGAATCGGTCCCGGATCTGTCATGTCAGTCCCCCTCGATCTCGAATCCGTCAGCAACGTCCACACGGAGCAGTCGAAGCACCGACTCGACCGGTCGCTGAGGCCCACGCAGGCAGACGGTCCCACGCCGGATCCGATGGCCGGTGGTGCCGGTGAGGAAGGCCCGTGCGCCCGCGACGTCGAGGAACTCCAGCTCCCCGAGGTCGACGACGAAGACCGAGCGGTCCGCCGTCGAGGACGAGGCAGCGATGAGCGCGGAGCGCAGGAGCCTCTGGTTCGACGCGTCCACGGATCCGGCCAGCGCCACCCCGTCCGGGACCGGTGAGGTCCGCAGCTGCGCCTCGCGCATCCCGGCTCCGTGCATCGCGCACACGCTCTGCAGCGTCGGCTGGGGCAGGTCGGCGGGGTACTGGCACAGGATGGACACCGGCTGTTCCTGGCACAGGCGGTCGGTCGTCACCTCGATGTCGGCGTGGGCGGACGCGGACATCACGCTCCAGGCGGTGGCGGCCTCGCCGGACCAGCGCACGGACGGGTAGCCGGCAGCGAGCGCCGCCTCGACGACCTTCGACTGCCATGCGGGCGCGTACACGTCGGGTGTGGCCGCGAAGACCTCGAGCCGGCCGCTTTCGAACGCGTCGCCCACGTCGACCGCGTGCTCCTTCAGGAGACCGCTGAACGAGCGGTGTGCCGCTTCGTAGGTCGGTTCGATGTAGATGATCTTGGCGCCGAGGTCCAGGCCACGGCGCACCCATGCGGCGACACCGGTACGACGCTGCCGCTCATTGTCATGAACGAGGACGAGATGACCGTCCCAATCGGGCTGTCGTCCCTCGAACGACTCCACCCGTTCAGCGTACGCCGGGATCGGCTACATGCATCCTGCTGAAACGGGGCAATCGGCGGAAACACCAACTGCCCCTTGGACGCCTGATCGCTCTAGCCCACCGCATGGTCCAGCAGGTCCCGGGAAACACCCGCACCATGTCCGATGACGACGCCTTCTGGTTTGACTACTGCGACCGCGCAGCCGCCCTGTGCTGCCTGCCGATTGTCCACGACGCTGCCTGAGGTCCGCCCCGCGGCAGGTCACACGGCGGGAGCCGCCGCTGCCCGGAGGGCGAGGAGCTCGGTCTCGTCGTGAGCACAGAACACGGTGACCTGGTCGCCGTGGTCGGCGTGCAGGGTCCGGAGCCGTTCCTGGTTCTCGACCCGGGACGTGTGGTCCACCTCGACGAGCCGCTGGAAGGCGCGCAGCCCCGGTGGACACGTGGGCGGCTGCTGCTTCTCCCCGTGGAAGAAGTACGCGTCGCCGGCGTGGAGCAGCCACCCACCGTCGGGCCGGCGTACGCCCACCCCTGAGTGACCTCGTGTGTGACCGCTGAGGGGTACCAGCACGAGACCCTCGTCGATCACGCTGACGGACTCGAAGCCGAACCACGACTCACCAGACGAGGGACGGTGCTCGACCCAGGACGGCCCGTGGTCCCAGTGGGCGGTGACGTAGCGGGGACGCTCACGCACCGTCGGCCGTCGCGCCGCCGCCAGCTCATCGGCGTGCACGTGCACCGACGCGTGCGGGAAGTCGCCGAGACCGCCGGCGTGGTCGAGGTCGAGGTGGGTCACCACGATCCGGCGTACGTCGGACGCGGCGAAGCCGAGTGCCTCCACCTGCGCGACCGCTGTCTCGGCCGGGTCGAACCGAGCCCCGACGGCAGCGGTGAACGGACGGCCGAGTCGGCGTGGGTCGGCCACGTCGCCGGTCCCGAAGCCGGTGTCGACCAGGGTGAGCCCGTCGTCGCCCTCCACAAGAAGGCAGTGGGCGACGAGCCGGCGCGGCATGAGCCCGGGCACCCGCCCGGCTGAGGGGCACAGGGTCGCGCAGCTGAGGTGGTGGATCCGCACGGGTCAGGCCCTCTCGGTCGCGTGGAGGGCACGGACGGTCGGTGAGGTCTCCACCTCGCTCGGCTCCGGGTAGGTCCCGAGCAGGCGGTCGGCCATGCCCGGGGTCGCGACCCCGAACCAGTAGTGCTCGTTCTTGTAGTGGTGCAGGCGGTGGTTGCGCCACACCGCGCGGTAGGTCTTGGAGCGGGGACGGTAGTCGCTGTGCACCAGGTAGTGCGTCCACTCGTAGAGACACGCCAGCGCCGCGGCCGAGACCAGGAGCGTCAGGGCCAGGCCGTCGCGGGGGAAGAGGAGGAAGGCGAAGACGACATAGGCCGGGATCAGCCACACGAGCGCCCGCCACGGGATGAATACCAGCGGGATGTCGCGCGGGTCGGCGTGGTGCTCGCGGTGCTTGCGGGCGAGGAGCGAGTCGAGCTCCACGGGCCCCACCTGGCGCGGCCGCCAGTGGAGGACGAACACGTGGGTCACCCACTCGATGAACGGGAAGGCAGCCACGAGCGCGACGGGCACGACCGCATCGGTCCAGCGGTAGTCGCCGACGACGATCCGCGCCACCACGGAGAGTCCCAGGGCGGAGCCGAGCATCCACGGCGAGGGGTGGCGCAGGAACGCTCGCCACGCGTCGGCGAGCGAGACAGAGGTACGACGCGCGCCGGTGATGCGCTGCTCGTCGGCGGCGAGCCGCTCCTGCGCGAGCTTCTCGATCTCGGGTGAGGGACGGGTCATCAGGCTTCCTCCAGGTCGTGGATCGCGGAGATCAGGTCGGTCGTGGCGGGCCGCAGCAGGCGTTCCGTGGCGGCCCGGGCGGCCTCGGGGTCATGGGCGACGACGGCGGCACGCACCTCGCGGTAGGCGTCCACCTGGCTCACCTCGGCCTCCATGAGGACGGCGAGCGCGTCGAGGGCGGGCTCGTAGGCGGCGCGGAGGCTGTTGAACATCAGCCGGAAGACCACCGAGTCGGCGCCGTCGACCACGTGGTCCCAGAAGGTGAGGGCCGCGCGCTGGCGGGCGACCGGGTCCTCGTCGGCCTCCAGGTCGGTGATCGCCTCGTCGAGCGCCTGGTGGAGCTCCTCGCCGCCCCGCTCGGCCGCGAGTGCCGCCACCTCGGGCGCGATCGCGAGCCGGGCCTCGAGGATGCTCCTCGCCACCGAGACGTCGAGCTCGTCGTTGCGGACGAGCAGTCGCGGGAGCAGGTCGAGCCCCGCAGAGCGCCGGAACTCGCGGACGGTGGTGGCGCCCCCGTGCCTGACCTCGACGAGCCGTGCCTGGGCCATCCGCTGGAGTGCCTCCCGGACCGCCGGGCGGGAGACACCGAGCACCTCGGCGAGCCGGCGCTCGCTCGGCAGGCTCTCCCCCGGGCCGATCTCGCCGTCGACGACCTCGGACAGGATCTGGTCGAACACCTCGTCGGGGACGAGCCGACGTGAAACAGGTTTCAGTGGCATGCGTCTCACGGTGCCGACGCAGGTGGTCAGTGGTCAAGTGGTAAGACCAGTATCTGGAAACGGTCCAGCCCACCTCCCCACGGGTACGTCGAGCGCCGGGACGTAGGCTGGAGGGCGTGCGGAGGGACCTCGGTGTGCTGCTGGCCCCCCGACTCCTTCCCCTCCACCTCCTCGGCGTCGTGGCGACCGTCGCGGCCGTCCTCCTCGGGC
Organism: uncultured Actinomycetota bacterium; assembly: GCA_963701425.1. Classification (GTDB taxonomy): domain Bacteria; phylum Actinomycetota; class Actinomycetes; order Propionibacteriales; family Nocardioidaceae; genus Nocardioides_C. The sequence continues at coordinate 377,462 of CAVPAG010000014.1, forward strand.
TCTGGCAGCTCGAGGCGTGGCAGGCCCAGCGCGAGGCGGCGGCTCGAGACCTCTCCTCGCTGGCGCCCGTGCCCCTCGAGGAGGTCCTCGACCCCGACGCACCGTTCCCCTCGTCCGCGGTGGGCCGCCCGGTCGAGCTCACCGGCTCGTGGCTCCCGGACTCGACGTTCTACGTCACCGACCGTGACCTCGACGGCCGGGACGGCTTCTGGGTGGTCACGCCGGCCGCGGTGTGCGACGACCCGGCCGCCTGCCCCGAGAGCTCCGCGCTGCTCGTCGTACGCGGGTGGACCGCGGACCCCGCGGACGCCCCAGCGGCACCCGAGGGCGAGGTGGCCCTGACCGGCTGGCTCCAGCCGCCCGAGGGCTCGGGCCGGCCCGACCCCGACCCGGCCGACGACCGGCTTCCCGAGGTCCGCATCGCCGACGCGATCCAGCGGGTCGACCAGGACCTCTACGGCGCGTACCTGATCGCGGACCAGGCCGACCCGGCCGACGCGACGGAAGGCCTCGCGCCGGTCACCCCGGACTCGCTCCCCGATCCGGACTCCTCGACCGGCCTGCGGAACCTCCTCTACGGGGTGCAGTGGTTCGTGTTCGCGGCCTTCGCGCTCTTCGTCTGGTGGCGCTGGGCGCGTGACGAGCTGGAGCGGTCGCGCCAGGCGGAGCAGGCTGCTGCCGCCGAGGAGCCGGAGAGCTCTGAGGTACCGTCGGAGCCGTGAAGTCCCTGCTCACCCCGTACCGCGTGATGGCCAACATCGTCGGTGTCCTGCTCATCGTGCTGATCCTGATCGGCGTCCCGCTCGCCAACTTCGACGGCAGCTCGATGTGGGGCGTCTTCCCCTCGACCCCGGCGATGGTCGACCCCGGCAGCACCGCGAACGAGGTGGGCGAGTGGATCACCCACGTGCTCGGGGTGGCGCACGGCTGGCTCTACATGATCTTCCTGTTGTTCGCCTTCCTGCTCTCCCGCCGTGCCGAGTGGAGCCCGGGCTTCACGCTCGTCACCCTGCTCGCCGGCACCGTGCCGATCCTGTCGTTCTGGGCAGAGCACCGCGCGACCGCCGACGTCCGGCGCCGGATCGCCGCCGAGGAGGGGGTCTCGACGGGCTCCACCACCGGCTCCGGCTCGACCACCGGCTCCGGCTCGACCGGGGCCTGACACCGTGACCCGCACCGCCTTCGTCCTCGGGGGTGGTGGCCTGCTCGGCGCCGTCGAGGTCGGCATGCTCCGCGCGCTCGCCGAGGCCGACATCAAGCCCGACATCGTCCTCGGCACCTCCGTCGGCGCGCTCAACGGTGCTCTCGTCGCGGCCGACCCCGGACCGGGCGTGATCGACCGGCTCCTCGGGCTCTGGGAGAGCGCGGCCGCCGGCAAGGAGGTCTACGGCGACGGCGCAGTGCGCCAGGTGACCCGGGCGATGCGCACCGGCACGCACCTCCACTCCGCCAAGCCGCTGCGGGAGAAGCTGCACGCCGAGCTCGGCGACCTCACCTTCGACGAGCTCGCGATCCCGTTCCAGTGCTGCGCCGCCTGCATCGAGCGGGCCAGTGAGCACTGGTTCACCGAGGGACGGGTGGTCGACGCGGTCATGGCCTCCGCGGCCGTCCCGGGCCTGCTGCGCCCCGCGAAGGTCGGCGACGAGCACTTTCTCGACGGCGGCATCGTGAACTCGATCCCGGTCGGCCGCGCCGTCGAGGTGGGGGCGGACCGGATCTTCGTGCTCCAGGTCGGACGGGTCGACCGCCCCCTGAAGCCTCCGCGCAAGCCGTGGGAGGTGGCCCGGGTCTCCTTCGAGATCGCCCGGCGCCACCGCTTCCACCGGGAGATGGCGGCCCTGCCCGAGGACGTCACCGCACACGTGCTCCCCACCGGGGGCGGTGGCACGGCCCGTGACGACTCGCTGCTCGCCTACCGCGACTTCAAGGCCGTGATGCGGCGGATCGACGCGGCCTACGAGGCGACCGCCACCTACCTCGCCTACCTGGAGGAGCAGCCGCGATGACGACGGTGTTCCAGCGTGTGGTGGTCGCGCCCGCGCTGATCGTGCTCACCGTCGTACTCCTGACCACCGTGCCCCTGTGGATCTTCCTCGCGGCCGTCCTCTCGCCGCTCGTCCCCGGCCGCCTCCGCCCCCTCCGCCTGCTCTGGGTGATGATGCTTCACCTGTTGCTCGAGAGCCTGATCCTGGTCGAGCTGTTCGGGCTGTGGATCGCCTCGGGCTTCGGCTACTTCATCCGGCGGCCGTTCTTCGAGCGGATCCACTACGACCTCGCGCAGACCTACCTGGTGATCTTCTTCCGCGAGGCCCGGCGGGTGCTGCGGCTCAAGATCGTCACCGAGGGGCCGGCCCCGGACGCGCACCCGGGCCACCCGCTGCTCGTCTGCTCGCGGCACGCCGGGCCGGGTGACTCGTTCACCCTGATGTACGCCCTCATGCACTGGTACGGCCGCGAGCCACGCGTCGTCCTGAAGGACACGCTCGCCTGGGACCCCGCGATCGGGGTGATCCTCAACCGGGTCCCGAGCCACTTCGTCTCGCCACCCAAGAAGGGCGACCCCAGCGACAAGCTGGAGAAGCAGGTCGGTGAGCTCGCGCGCGACCTCGACGACAACGACGCGTTCGTGATCTTCCCGGAGGGCGGCAACTTCACGCCCCAGCGCCGGGAGCGCGCGATCGAGAAGCTACGGCGTCTCGGCCTCGAGCGGATGGCCCAGCGGGCGGAGCGGATGCAGAACGTCCTGGCCCCGCGGCCCGGCGGCTTCCTGGCCGCACTCGACGCAGCCCCGGAGGCCGACGTGGTGCTGGTGGCGCACACCGGCCTCGACCACCTGCTCACCGTCACCGACATCTGGCGCGAGCTGCCGATGGACAAGCAGCTCATCATGCGGTGGTGGCGGGTGCCCCGCAGCGAGATCCCGGACGGCCGGGACGAGCGGATCGACTGGCTGTTCTCCCGCTGGGAGGAGATCGACCGCTGGGTCGACGAGCACCGCCCGGTGGACCTGCCTCCCCGCCGCAGAGCCGCCCGGCTCAGCCCGGACGCGGAACGCCCCGGCCACCAGGGGTGACCGGGGCACTCGAGAGCCTCGTGGAGGAGCGGGGACTCAGCTCTTGTCGTCGTCGACCTTGATCTCCTCGGCCGGGTTGTCCGGCGTGGTGGCGGGGTGCGGCTCCTCGGCGGCGTCGGCCGCGGCCTCGTCGGGAGCGGCGGCACCCTCGTCGCGGGCCTGCGCCGCAGCAGCCGCGGCAGCGGTGCCCATCGGAGTCTCGTCCACGTCGGGGCCGCCGGTCGGGGAGACACCGGGAGCGGAGTACGACGGCGTGGTGCCCGTCGAGGGCGGCGTCGGGGTGTACGACGACTGCCAGGCGGTGCTCGCCTCGCGGTCGGACATCTTCTTCGCGACGAAGGCGACGACACCGCTCAGACCGAGGAAGACGAAGAGGTTGCGCAGCTTGTGCGACTTCTTCTCGGGCACCTCGAGCTCACCCTTGAGAGCGGCAGCGGTCGCGGCACCACGCTTCCTGGCCTCCTCGCGGGCCTCCTCGGTGGCCTCGGAGGCGGCGGCGACGGCAGCGGTGATGACGGGGAGGACCTCGGTGGTGAACTTCGTCTTCGCACCCTCGACGACCGGCGTGGTCTTCTCGCGGGCCTCGGCCACGTAGGGGGCGGCCTTCTCGCGGGCCTCGGAGGCCTTCACCTTGGCGTCGGCGACGTACGGGGCCGCCTTCTCCTTGGCGCTCTCCATGCGCGGGGCGAGCCGCTCCATGACCTCCTCGGCCTGTTCACGCATCTTCTCCGTCGTGGTCTTCGGCTTGCGCTTGAGCATCGTCGAGGTGTCCTCTCTTCGTGGTCTACATCGAGCCCGTTCCCGCTACGGTCCTGATCATGCCGTGTACGTGACCCTAATCAAACCCTGGGTATCCCCGCGGGGAGACCGCCGATTCGGGCCCCTTGGGCAGCGTGGGAGGATCGGTGGGCACCGAGACGAGTACCCGAACCGAAAGGCGACGCCATGGCGGCCGAGGACCTGTGGGCAACCCTGAAGACCAACAAGGGCGACATCGTCGTCCACCTCTTCCCGAACCACGCACCGAAGACGGTGGCGAACTTCGTGGGCCTTGCTGAGGGGACGCAGGAGTACACCGACCCCAAGACCGGGCAGAAGACCACCGGCCGGTTCTACGACGGCCTCGGCTTCCACCGGGTCATCGACGGCTTCATGATCCAGGGCGGCTGCCCTCTCGGCACCGGCACCGGCGGCCCGGGCTACACCTTCAAGGACGAGTTCCACCCCGAGCTCTCCTTCAACAAGCCTTACCTGCTGGCGATGGCCAACGCGGGTCCGGGCACGAACGGCTCGCAGTTCTTCATCACCGTCGGTGAGACCCCGTGGCTGAACAACCGCCACACGATCTTCGGCGCGGTCGAGGACTCCCAGAGCCAGGCCGTCATCGACGCGATCGCGACCAGCAAGACCGGCGCCGGCGACAAGCCGGTCGACCCGGTGACGATCGAGACCGTCGACATCGAGCGGCGCTGACGCACAGGCCACCACCCACCACGAGCCGTCGACGAGTCATCGGTGAGCACTGAGACCACGCCGTTCTGCTACCGGCACCCGGACCGCGAGACCCACATCAGCTGCCAGCGGTGTGGGCGTCCGATCTGCCCGGACTGCATGAACCAGGCGGCTGTCGGGTTCCAGTGCCCCTCCTGCGTCCAGGAGGGTGCGCGGGCCACGAGGTCGGGGCGCACGGCGTACGGCGGCAGTCGCCCCGGCGACCCGACCCTCACCTCGAAGGTCCTCATCGCCGTGAACGTGGCGGTCTGGCTGCTCATCACCGCCACCGGCGGCCGGGCCAGTGAGTGGGTCGAACGCCTGGCCCTCTTCCCGGTCGGTCAGTGCTGGTTCGGGCCCCGGCTGCCACCCGGGGTCACCGAGGAGCAGTGCCTCCCCAGCGGAGGGGACTGGATCGAGGGAGTCGCCAGCGGCGGGTGGTGGCAGCTGGCCACGTCGATGTTCACCCACGTCGACCTCATGCACATCGCCTTCAACATGCTGGCGCTGTGGTTCCTCGGGCCCCAGCTCGAGGCCGCGGTCGGCCGACTCAGGTTCCTCACGATCTACCTGCTCTCCGGCCTCACCGGCAGCGCCTTCGTCTACTGGCTGTCCCCGGAGTACACCCCGACCGTGGGGGCCTCCGGTGCGATCTTCGGCCTCATGGGCGCCCTGCTCGTCATCGCCTACAAGGTCGGCGCCGACTACAGCCAGATCCTTGTGTGGCTGGGCCTGAACGTGATGATCACCTTCTTCGGCCGCGGCCTCATCTCCTGGCAGGGCCACCTCGGCGGCCTCGTCGGCGGGGTCCTGATCGCGATCGTCCTGGTCTACAGCCCCCGCAAGAACCGCCCTGTGTGGCAGGGCATCGGCATCGCCGCGATCGCAGCGGGCTTCCTCCTCGCGGTCGTCGCCCGGACGCTCGTCCTCACCTGAGACACCGTCTGTGGCGGGGCGTCGGTCACCTCGGCGAGCTGAGCTGCGAGAACGTCGCCTGGGCGCTCGATCCGAACGCAGGACACCTCTCTCACCCCGCGGCTCCTGGTACAGACCGCCGGCTCCCGTCAGGTTTCGCCGCCCGAGCCGAGGGGTAGGTGGACCGCTGCGGCACCTGTTGCCCGGGTCACTTGTCCACACTGGGGATAAGTCCTGTGGATGAATAACATCGGTGTCATTTCTCGGCGTGCGCCCTCTGTGCCGCCGTTGCTCCCAAGCCTGAGCAATCTCGACCCCCTGATGTGCCCGGACATGGAACAGCCCCTCCACAGGCCGGCAGCGGACTGTGGAGGGGCTGTGGATAACTTGGGGGTTACTCCCAGCGGGTCGCGTACACGAACCCGACGGCCATGAACCCGATGCCGACGATCAGGTTGTAGGCGTCGAGGTTGCGGAAGACCGGGATCTCCGTCGGCTGGCCGGCCATGTAGTAGACGATGATCCACACCAGGCCGATGAGGAAGCAGCCGAGCATCCCGACCACGACACCGCGACCGCGGCCGAGCGGGGTGCCGGGGTTGGCGAACAGCGCGAGCCCCACGAAGAGCAGGCCGAACCCGATCAGGAAGTTCCAGCGGCCGAGGTCACCCATCCAGGTCAGCTGCTCGCCGTCCTGGGCGACGTTGATGTAGACCGCGATCCAGGCGATGCCCAGGAGCGTCACCAGCGCGGCGACGACCGTGCGCACCACGGAGATGCCCGGCCCCTGGTCGTGGATCGGCCGGTGGCCGGCAGCGGAACTCGCTGCGCTTCCGCGGGGGCGGGCCTTGCTGCGGCTCGAGTCGGACACCTGAACTCCTTGGTACTCACTGTCGGCGGGGTCTTGGGACGTCGGATAGCGTAGTCGGCAAGTCTTCCCTCCACGAACGCGCACTCGACGTGCCCTGAACCGCGATGGGCCCTTCATGACCGACTCGCTCCGATCACGGCGTCCTGCGCTGCTGACCCGTGAGAGCTGGGCACGGCGGATCGCGGCGGCCCGCCAGGTCCGTTCGCGGACCTACCGCAACCGCGGTCTGCTCTGGCGCCTGCTCGTGCCCACCGTGTTCCTGCTGGCCGGGGCACTCTTCGTCACCAGCGCGGTCAGCTCCGACGGCACCGACCTGAGGGCCGGCCGCTTCGGGGACCTCTCGACCGTCGTGGGCCAGGCGACCGAGGAGGCCGACGAGCTGCGCGCCCACCGCGACGCTCTCGCCCGGGAGGTCGAGGCACTCACCGACGAGCTGAGCCACACCGGTGTCTCCCGGGCCCAGGAACGGGTCGACGATCTGAGGGTCCCCGCCGGTCTTGCCGCGATGAGCGGGCCGGGTCTCACCGTCGAGCTCGACGACGCGCCCTCCGAGACGATCGAGAGCTCGGGCGTGAAGCCGGACTTCCTCGTGGTCCACCAGCAGGACATCCAGGCCGTGGCCAACGCGATGTGGGCCGGCGGCGCCGAGGCGATGACCATCCAGGGACAGCGGGTCATCTCCACCACCGGCATCAAGTGCATCGGAAACACCGTCGTGCTGCACGGCATCCCGTACTCCCCGCCGTACGTCATCACCGCCGTCGGCGACCCGGCCTCGATGCTCACCGCGATCAACGAGAGCCCCTACATCGACATCTACCTCGACTACGTCGAGACCTACGACCTCGGCTGGGACGTCATGCCGCACAGCACGGTCGAGCTCCCGGCGTACGAAGGTTCGCTCGAGCTGGAGTACGCCCGCCCGGTCGGCGACGAGCAACAGCCCGGCGAGGACGGCGACATCTGACCGACTCCGGGTTCCCGAAGCGAACGACCCCCTCACGAGTGTCGTGAGGGGGTCGTCAGGGTCATGGACTCGCTGACTCGGTGGGCCCGAACCGCGCCGCCGGTGACTCCGTCGGACTCGGTGACTCCGTCGGCAACGGTGTCGGGGACGGCGTGGGCGTGGGTGTCGGCGTCGGTGTCGGGGTGGGCTCCTCGTAGTCGGAGACCGTGATCGTCACCGTGGTGCCCCCCGACGGGGTGCTGCCGGCCTCGGGGGACTGCGCGAGCACGATCCCCTTCTCCGCGCGCGTCTGCGAGTCGTAGGTGACGGAAACGGCGAAGCCGGCGTTCTCGATCGTGTCGCGGGCCTGGGACTCCTGCATGCCGACGACGCTCGGGACCTCCTCGGGTCCGTCGGAGTAGTAGACGGTGACCAGGGTGTCGATCGAGACGGTCGTGGCCGGCCTGGGACGCATGTCGATGACCTCGTCCGGCTCGGCGTCGGAGTCGCGGCGTACGAGCTTGACCCGCAGCTGCTCCGCCTCGAGCTCGGCGCGCGCCTCGTCCTTGTCGTCGCCGAGCACGTCGGGCACGACCACCTCGGGCTGACCGGTGGAGATGATCACGTCGACCTCGTCGCCCACCGGGATGAAGTCGCCGGGCTCCGGGTCCTGGGAGATGATCCGGTTCTTCGGGACGTCGGTCGACGCCTGGGGGGTCACCTCGCCGAGGGCCAGCTCCTGCTCCTCGAGCGCCTTCTCGGCCTGGACCCGGGTCATCCCCATCAGGTTCGGGACCGCCTTCTCGTCCGGCGAGTTGCTGAACAGCATGGGGCCCAGGATCGCGGCCGCGATCAGCAGGCCCAGGATGCCGAGACCGAGAAGGACCAGCGGCCAGCGCTTGCGCTGCTCCTCCTCCTCGGGCGGCTCGCCCCCGCCGAACATCGAGGTCGCCTCGGTGGCCGACTCCTGGGGCAGGAAGGTGGTGGTCGCGCCGCCTCCCGCGACGACCGCGGGTGCCACGACCGGCTTGCCGGCAAGGTACCGCTCGATGTCGGCGCGCATCGCGGCTGCGCTCTGGTAGCGCTCCTCGACGGGCTTGGCCAGGGCCTTCATCACGATCGCGTCGACCTCGGGCGGGAGGTCGGGGTCGAGGGTCGACGGCGGCTGTGCGGGCTCCCGGACGTGCTGGTAGGCCACGGACACCGGGCTCTCGCCGACGAACGGAGGCCGCCCCGTGAGGAGCTCGTAGAGCAGGCAGCCCGTGGAGTACACGTCGCTGCGGGAGTCGACGGTCTCGCCGCGGGCCTGCTCCGGGGAGAGGTACTGGGCGGTGCCCACGACGGCCGCGGTCTGGGTCATGGTCGAGGAGGCGTCGGCCACCGCGCGCGCGATGCCGAAGTCCATCACCTTGACGTCGCCGGACGGGGTGAGCATGACGTTGGCCGGCTTGATGTCGCGGTGGACGATGCCGGCCCGGTGGCTGTAGTCGAGGGCCGACAGCACGCCGGAGGTGATCTCGAGGGCCCGCTCGGGGAGGATCTTGCGACCCTCGCGCAGGATCTCGCGCAGGGTCTTCCCGGCGACGTACTCCATCACGATGTAGGGCTGGGGTATGTCGGTGCCGTCGGTGGACATCTCCTCGCCGGTGTCGTACACGGCGACGATCGAGGGGTGGTTCAACGACGCGGCCGACTGCGCCTCACGGCGGAAGCGGGCCTGGAACGTCGGGTCGCTGGCGAGGTCGGTGCGCAGCCGCTTGACGGCGACGATGCGACCGAGCCGCGCGTCGTTGCCCTTCCGGACCTCGGCCATGCCGCCGCGGCCCAACATCTCGCCGAGCTCGTACCGGCCCCCGATCCGGTGGGGTTCTGCTCCGGTAGTCATCAGTCGTCGTGGCCTTTCCCTTTGCCCTTGCCAGGCTTGTCGTCATCGTCCCAGTCGCCTGGGTCCCAGTCGTCCTCGGGGGCCTTGTACTCCTCCCAGACCGAGATCGTCACGGTGCTCCCGGGCTCGACGAGGCCGTGGGGCCGCACCGCCCCGACGGTGTCCTTCTGCTGGTCGGGGGAGGTGGCTTCGACCTTCTCCTCCTCGACGTCGAACCCGAGGCCCTCGAGCTCCTTCTTGACGTCCTTGTGGTCGCGTCCGAGGTAGTCGCCCTCGCGGACACGGATCCGGTCGTCGGCCTTCTTCGACGGCTTCTCGGACGGTTGCTGCGACGGGGTCTCGGACTCCGTCGGCGCGGTCGACTCGGCGACGGCGGGCTCCGACCCGCCACCGCCCGCGAGGGCAGCGGTGGCGAGCACGACGGCGAGCACGGCGGCAGCGGCGGCTGCCCAGGGCCACCACGGCGGGAGCCCGCGACGGTGGCGCTCCTCCCGGTCGACGGGTACGGCGGCAGCGGCCGCTGTCTCGTCGGTCGGGGGCAGCTCGAGGATCCGGGTGCTGTCCGGGTCGAGGCCCATCGCGGCCGCGCCTGCCGCCCCGGCGGCGCCGAGGCCCGGGACCGCGCCGCCCCGGAGCGCGGTGGCGAGGTCGGCGGCGCTCGCGAACCGGTCGTCGGGCGACTTCGCGAGCGCCCTCTCGACGATCGCGCGCAGGCGCGCCGGGACGTCCTCGCTCAGCGAGGGGACCTCCTCGCGCACATGGGCGAGCGCGACCTGGATCGGGGTGTCCCGGTCGAAGGGACGCCGACCCGCCAGGCACTCGTAGAGCACCACGCCGAGGGCGTAGATGTCGCTGGCCGCGCTGGCCGGCCGGCCCTCGGCCTGCTCGGGAGAGATGTAGTGCGGCGTACCGATGATCTGGCCGGTCTGCGTGATCGAGGCGTCGCCGGCTCGGGCGATGCCGAAGTCGGTGATCTTGACGGTGCCGTCCGGGGTGACGAGGAGGTTGCCCGGCTTCACGTCGCGGTGGACGATCCCGAGCGCGTGCGCTGCCGCGATGGCGTCGGCGGCCTGCGCGACGATGTCCGCGGCGCGGTCGGGCGGCATCGCCTCGCCGCCCCGCAGGAGGGTGGAGAGCGGCTGGCCGGGGATGAGCTCCATGACGAGGAACGGGCGGCGCGTGCCGGAGCCGTCGTCCTCGGCGAGCTCCCCGAAGTCGAAGACCGAGGCGACGTTCGGGTGCACCAGGGACGCCGCGTGGCGGGCCTCGGCCTCGAACCTGGCCCGGAAGGTCGGGTCGTCGGCGTACTCGTGCTTGAGGACCTTCACGGCGACCTCGCGGTCGAGCACGGTGTCCTCGGCGCGCCAGACCTCGCCCATGCCGCCCGTGGCGATCCGGGCGGTCAGCTGGTAGCGGCCGCTGCTCGGCTGGGTCACCGGCTCATCACCGCCTCCATCACCCGCTTCGCGATGGGCGCGGCCAGACCGCTGCCCGAGATGGCGTCTCGTGCCACCCCGGCGTCCTCGATCAGCACCGCGACGGCGACCTGCGGGTCGTCGGCCGGGGCGAACGAGACGAACCAGGCGTAGGGGTTGCGGTCGACCGAGGTCTGGGCGGTACCCGTCTTGCCGGCCACCTTCGTCCCCGGGATCTGCGCGGTCATGCCGGTGCCCCGGTCGACGACCTCGATCATCATCTGGGTCAGGTCCCGGGCCACCGACGAGCTGACCGCGCTCCGGTAGGGCTCGGGGTTGGCCTTGTCGAGCACGTCGAGGTTCGGCGAGCGCACCTCGTCGACGAGGTACGGCTTCATCACCGTGCCGCCGTTCGCGATGCCGGCGGTGACCATCGCCATCTGCAGCGGCGTCGACGACACGTCGAACTGGCCGATCGCCGACAGGGCGGTCTGCGGCTCGTCGGGGTCCGCCGGGAAGACGCTCTCCACCTGGCCGTTGAGGTCGTCGAGGTACTTGTCGCCGAAGCCGAACTTCTCGGCCTGCTCGCGGAGCGCGTCGTCGCCGAGCTCCATGCCGAGCCAGCCGAACGCGACGTTGCAGGAGACCATCAGCGCCTGGGTGAGCGTGACCTTGGAGCCGCCGCAGTCGCCGCCACTGTCGTTCGGCAGGGTGTCGTCGGTGAGCGGCAGGTCGAGCTCCGCGCCGCCGGGCACCATCGACTCCGGGGTGTACTGGCCGCTGGAGAGGGCCGCGGCGGCCGTGACGAGCTTGAACGTCGAGCCCGGTGGGAAGCGCTCCTGGATGCCGCGGTTGAGCATCGGCCGGCTCGGGTCGCTGGTGAGCTGCTTCCAGGAGTCGGAGATCGTGGTCAGCCGGTGCGAGGAGAGGTCGGTGGGGTCGTACGTCGGCGAGGACACCATCGCCAGGATCGCCCCCGTCGAGGGGTCGAGCGCCACCACGCTGCCCTTGATGTTCGGGCCGCCGAGGTCGCGCAGGCCGTCGTAGGCGGCGTTCTGCGCCTGCGGGTCGATGGTCAGGCTGACGTCGCCGCCCTTGGGCTGCGTGTTGCCGAACATGTCGACGACCCGGTTCACGAACAGTCGCGGGTCGCTGCCCGACAGGATCTCGTTCTGCGTGAGCTCCACGGCACTGCGACCGTAGGTGTAGGAGTAGTAGCCCGTCAGGTGGGCGTACTTCAGCGGCTGGGGGTACTGCCGCTGGAACTCGAACTGGTCGTCGACCGGGACGCTCTCGGCGACGGAGTTCCCCCGGACGAGGATCGCCCCGCGCTCCCGCGAGAACTCCGCGTCGCGCACGCGCTTGTTGTCGTTGCGCGAGTTGAGGTCATCGGCCTGCAGGTACTGCAGGTAGGTCGAGTTGACCATCAGCGCCAGGAAGAGCGCGAGGCAGACGATCGCCATCGTGCGGATCGGCTTGTTCATCGGACCATCACCACCTGGGTGGCGTCGTCGTCCGAGGGCGCCGCCGACAGGTCCGGCAGCGGACGACGAGCCTGGTCGGAGATGCGCAGCAGCAGCGCGATGATCGCCCAGTTGGCCACCAGGGAGGATCCTCCGTAGGACATGAACGGGGTGGTCAGACCGGTCAGCGGGATCAGCTTGGTGACGCCGCCGATGACGACGAAGACCTGCAGCGCGAAGACGACTGCGAGACCGGTCGCGACGAGCTTGCCGAAGCCGTCACGGCAGACGAGCGCCGTGCGCAGGCCGCGCTCGACGATCAGGCCGTAGAGCACGATGATCGCCATGACGCCGGTGAGGCCGAGCTCCTCGCCCATCGCGGCGACGATGAAGTCGGAGTAGGAGAACGGGATCAGGGTCGGGTCGCCCTGGCCGAGGCCCCGGCCCACGAGGCCGCCCCACGCCTGGCCGTACATCCCCTGGACGATCTGGTACGCGTCGTACTCGCTGCCGAAGGGGTCGAGCCATGCGCCGACCCGGGCCTTCACGTGGGAGAAGAGCAGGTAGCCGACGTAGGAGCCGGCCAGGAAGAGCGTGCCGCCGACGATCAGCCAGCCGGGGCGCTCCGTGGCGACGTAGAGCATCACCAGGAAGAGGCCGAAGAACAGCAGCGACGAGCCGAGGTCGCGCTGGAAGACCAGGATGCCGAGGCTGATCAGCCACATCCCCAGGATCGGCCCGAGGTCGCGCCCGCGCGGGAGGTCGATGCCGAGCACGCGCCGGCCGGCGAGCGCGAGCGCGTCGCGGTGCAGCACGAGGTAGCCGGCGAAGAAGACGACCAGCAGCACCTTGGCGATCTCGCCGGGCTGGAAGCTCATCGGGCCGAGGTTGATCCAGATCCGGGCGCCGTTGATCTCGGTGCCGAGCACGGGGAACAGCGGCAGGAGCAGCAGCACGATCGCCGCGAGGCCGGAGGTGTAGGTGAACGCCTGGAGCCGCCGGTGGTCCTTGAGCAGGAACAGCACCGCGACGAACAGGAGTACGCCGAGGGTCATCCAGATCAGCTGGTCGCTGGCGAAGGTGTTCGCGTCGTCGTTCTGGGCGAGCTCGGCGAGGTCGATCCGGTAGATCATCGCCAGGCCCAGGCCGTTGAGCGCCGCTACCACGGGCAGGAGCACCGGGTCGGCGTACGGCGCGGTCATCCGGACCACGACGTGGCAGGCGATCACCAGCACCGCCAGCCACCCGCCGTAGACGACGATGTTGGCCGGGATGCTGCCCTCGACGCCGAGTCCCACCGCGGCGTACGCCCCGATGCCCACGACGAGGCTCAGGACGATCAGGAACAGCTCGGCGCCACGACGGCGCCGGTGGGTGAACCCGGTCAACGGGTTGCCGGCCATCAGGGGCTCACCTCGACGCAGTCGGGGGGTGCGAGGGTCGGGGACGGCGACGGGCTCGGCGAGGGCTCGGGCGTCTCGGACGCGCGAGGACGCTGCGTCTCCTCGTCGCCCGCCTTGGGGCTCGTCGTCGGGCTCGGGGAGGCCGTCGGGGTCGGCTCCGGCGTCGGGCACGGCCGCGCGAGGTCGCCGATGTTCGAGAGGATCTTGCGCGCGTCGTCGAGGTCGTCGGCGCTGATGCCTTCGCGGACCTGGGCGGCGCGGTAGTCCGGCAGCGAGGCCAGGGTGATCTCCGAGGTCTCGTAGCGCTCGGACAGGGTCATGCCGGGCAGGTCGGCCTGGATGCCCTGGTAGATCGCGACGTTGTGTTCGTCGGCCGCCACGTAGTACTGGTCCTGGGTCCAGGAGTAGGCCGCCGTCGCGGCGAGCGCGAGGAGTGCGGTGAGGCCGAGCAGGATGCCGATCCGGCGCAGCCACGCGAACCGCCGCGGCGGCCGGGGCGCGTAGCGCAGCTCCTCGGGGTCGACGTGCTCCGGCTCGCCGGGCTCGCCCGGGACCGGCTCGAGCTCGCCGGTGTCACCCCCGCGGTGGCCGCGGAAGAAGCTCTTGGACGCGGCCCCGGCCTTGCGGGGCTGCTCGGCGGCGGCACCCACGAGCATCGGACCGGTGCTGGCCGCGGCGGCGGCGGCGTCGTCCGCGGCGTCCTGGGCGACCACGTCGGCCACGACGCAGGTGATGTTGTCGGAGCTGCCGGCATCGAGGGAGGCGCGGACCAGCTCGACGGCGGCGTAGTCGACCGTGCCGGTGCCGAGGATGTCGGCGAGCCGCCGGTCGTCGAGGACGCCCGAGCAGCCGTCGCTGCACAGCAGCAGCCGGTCACCGGCCACGAGCTCGATCGTGAAGAGGTCGGGGTCGGTCTCGTGGACGCCGTCGACCGCCCGCAGGATGAGGTTGCGGTGCGGGTGCGACCGCGACTCCTCCTCGGTGATCCTGCCCTCGTCGATCAGGCTCTGGACGAACGTGTGGTCCTTGGTGAGCTGTGAGAGCTCCCCGTCGCGCAGGAGGTAGCCGCGGCTGTCGCCGACGTGGCCGATGCCGACCCGCTGGCCGTCGAAGAGCGCCGCGGTGACCGTCGTACTGGTGCCCTCGAGCTCGGGGTCCTCGTCGACGAGCTCGGCGATCCGGTCGTGCGCACGGTGGATCGCGCCGGCGAGAGCCTCGAGCAGGTCGTCGGTGGGTGGCGTGTCGAGCCGACGCAGGATCTGTACGGCGGTGGACGAGGCGATGTCCCCGCGGGCGGCACCGCCGACCCCGTCGGCGATGACGAGGAGGTTCTCGCCTGCGAAGCCGGAGTCCTGGTTGTCCTTGCGCACGCGGCCCACGTCGGAGAGGGCGGCGTAGCGCAGGCGCAGCGGGCGCTCGGTCGTGGAGGACGTCACCTGCGGGCTACTTCCTCAGCTCGAGGGTGGTCTTGCCGATGCGGACCTTCGACCCGAGCTGGAGCGTCGTGGGCTGGCCGAGCCGCTGGGACCCGAGGTAGGTGCCGTTGGTGGACCCGAGGTCCTCCACGAACCACTGGTCGCCGGAAGCCGCGATGCGGGCGTGGCGCGTGGACACGTAGTCGTCGTCGAGGCGGATCGCCGCGTCGCTGCCGCGTCCGATCAGCAGTGGGGCACCGTCGAGCGAGATCGTCTCGCCGGCGTTGGCGCCCTCGACGATCGCGACGTGGGTCGGCGCGCCGCGGGGACGCTTGGCGGGCGCGGGACGGCTCTTCGCGGCGCGGCGCTGCTCGCGGCGCTCGGCACGCGGCGCCTGCTCGATGCGGGCCCCGAACATGTCGGACCTGATCACCGAGATCGCCGACAGGACGAAGATCCACAAGATCGCGAGATACGCGAAGCGGATCAACATCAAGGTCAGCTCAGACATCCGATCCGTCCTCCCGAGACCCGATGAAGCGCACCGTCATCGAGGTGTTGCCGATCTTCACGACGGCGCCGTCGCCGAGCTGCGCCTGCTGGACACGTTGGCCGTTGACGAGCATGCCGTTGGTCGAGCCGAGGTCGACGATGCTGACCGACGGTGCGTTCGCGGCGGGCATCACCCTGATCTCGGCGTGCCTGCGCGAGACACCGGGGTCGTTGATGCGCAGGTCGGCGTCGGCGCCCCGGCCGATCACGAGGCCCGGGGGCTCGAGCGGGTGGCGCATGTCGTTGACCTCGAGCACCACGTTCGCCCGGCGTACCGCGGTGTCGGTGACGCTCTGACCGGCGGCCGGGGTCACCCTGGCCAGGGCGGAGCTGCGCACCCGGAACTGACCGGTGCCGAGCTCGTCGACCTTGTCGAAGGCGATGGAGACCGGGCCGGTGAAGACGTAGGACTGCTCCTCGGCGTGCTCGCGGAGCATCTCGGTGAGCTCCTGGGCGAGCGTGGAGCTGTAGGGCGTGAGGCGGTCGTGGTCGGACGGCGACAGCTCGACGTGGAAGCTGTTGGGCACCAGACGGCGGTCGCGGGAGAGGATCTGGGCCGAGTTGTCGACCTCGCGCTGGAGGGCGGCAGCGACCTCGACCGGCTGCACCTCGCTGCGGAAGGCGCGAGCGAAGGTGCCGGAGACGAACTGCTCGAGCTTGTCCTCGAAGCGCTGAAGGACTCCCATTGCCGCCTCCTCTCTCGCCGTCGGTTCACGGTGTTCTGGGTCAAGTGTTGCGCGCACACACCAGCCGTGGACACACCCCTGCTGTGAGGGGCCCACGCAGTCGTTATGCCCATCTCTGCCGGGCGTGAACCCGCAATTGTGCAGCAAGACGTCTGGTGTGACACATCCGACTGCCGGGCATCGTATCGGGGACGAGCCGTGGCCTCCGGCCCGGTTTGGGGCGGGTCGTCGCCGTGGGATACCCTTACCGGGCTTCAAGCGCGAGTGGCGGAATAGGCAGACGCGCACGGTTCAGGTCCGTGTGCCCGAAAGGGCGTGGGGGTTCAACTCCCCCCTCGCGCACCACCCACCAGCAAGAGACCGGATGCCCCGACGGGGTGTCCGGTCTCTTGCGTTTCACGACGGGCGCGGCGTGCTTGACGCGGTTTCCTCGGCGCCACCACCTTGGTAGCCACCAACGGGCCGACCGGTCCGTGACGGCGAGAGGTGGACGAGATGCCTGAGTCGATCCGGGTGGAGCGCGACGGGCCGGTCACCACGGTGGTCCTCTGCCGGCCCGAGCGGCGCAACGCCGTCGACGGGCCCATGGCCGTCGAGCTCGTCGAGGCGTTCGCCGCGTTCGACGCGGACCCGGACGCCGCGGTCGCGGTGCTGTACGGCGAGGGCGGCCACTTCTGCGCGGGAGCCGACCTCAAGTCCATCGGCACCGAACGCAGCAACCGGGTCGCTCCTGACGGAGACGGTCCCATGGGACCCACGCGGATGGAGCTGTCGAAGCCCGTGGTCGCCGCCGTCGAGGGGTACGCCGTCGCCGGCGGCCTGGAGCTGGCCGCGTGGTGCGACCTGCGGGTCGCCGCCGAGGATGCTGTCTTCGGGGTCTTCTGCCGTCGCTGGGGCGTGCCGCTCATCGACGGCGGCACGGTCCGGCTGCCCGCGACTGATCGGGGAGAGCCGGGCGATGGACATGATCCTCACGGGCCGGCCGGTCGGCGCCTCCGAGGCGCTGTCCTTCGGGCTGGCGAACCGGGTCGTCCCACCCGGCCACGCCCGTGAGGCAGCAGAGGCTCTCGCCCAGGAGCTGGCGAGGTTCCCCCAGACCTGCATGCGCAACGACCGCCGGTCCGTCCAGCATCAGTCCGGGCGGAGCGAGCCGGACGCGATGAGCTTCGAGCTGACCGTCGGGATGGAGTCGCTCGTCACCGATGCACAGGCGGGTGCCGAGCGGTTCTCCGGCGGCGCCGGCCGTCACGGGACATTCGGTGAGTGACCCCGCTTGACACGTCAATAGGATGCGGGAGCGCGGTCGCCGGGCCGTGCTCTCACACCTTCTCGAGGGGTACGCCGATGATCATTGCCCGACGCACACGGGAGCGCCTCCTCGGCGCCCTCGTCGCCACCACTCTCGCCTTCGCGGCGACGACCGCCACGGTCCTCCCAGCGGAGGCGCAGGCGGCCGAGCGGATCACCGGACGATGGGTGGGCATGGTCCAGCAGGACGGCTTCGACCCGTACCGGGTCCGCGTTCGCATCTTCCGCAACGACGCCGGGGTCCTGCAGGGCCGGCTCGCGTACCCGAACTGCTCCGGGGTCTGGAAGTTCCGAAAGCGCGAGTACGGCTGGACGAAGTTCACCGAGATCATCCGCGAGGACCCGGGTGAGGTGAGCTGTGTCCCGAGGCTCGGGGTCAAGGTGAAGCGGGTCGACGCCCGGCTCCGCATCGTCTGGACCTATGAGGGCCAGACCGCCACGAGCCTCGCGCGACGTCCGTAGGTGAGAGAGGCTCGCCCGACGGGCCGGTGGCGTCCGCTCCACGGGGCCCGCGAGCGCCGTTCGGCCCGTCCGCGAGTCCCGCGACACTGATGTCGCAGGACCCTGGGCCTGGTGACTTTCGGCCCCTGTGACGGACACACATCCACTGTGAATCTTTAGTCACGGTTTCCGTCGAAATAAAGGATGTGTAGCAATGAACAAGCGGCTCCAGACTCTAGGTATCGTCCTCGCGGTACTCGGTCTCGGCTTCCTCGCCGGCTCCGGCATCGCCTACGGCAAGGTGGCGGACGGCCAGGAGTCCCTGCAGGCCTTCAGCGAGGCCCAGAACGTCCAGCTGACCTACAACGAGGACGGCGAGCTCATCGACCGCGGTGAGACCGAAGGCGCAGAGGCGATCATGTCGCTGCTCGTGGACGACTGGAAGTACCCCGTCGTCGACTCCGAGCTCGACCCCGCGGACCCGCTGGTGAACACCGCGAGCGAGTACATGTTCCAGATGGCCACCGTCGCCTACCACACGCTGCACGGCACGCAGACGGTCGTCCTGGAAGAGGACGTCGAGTACAACGGTGAGCTGTTCAAGGCCGGCACCTACGAGTTCGACGTCGACGGTCGCTACTGGGTCGACTTCGACCGCGAGCACCCCATCGAGGGCGTTGCCCGGGCGCAGGCCTGGAGCGGCACGGCACACGGTCTGGTCGGTGAGCTCGGCGTCGGCACCGTCACCGCACAGGCACTGACCATGGGTCTGGCTCTCACCGGTCTCCTCGCCGGCCTCGGCGCCAGCTTCCTCCTCCTCGGCCTCGGCCTCGTGTGGGCAGCCAAGGCGAAGGGTGCGCAGGTCGGATCGGGCGCCTCGCAGCAGACCCGCGAGCCGGTCACCGTCTGACGAGCTCGCTGAACAACCCGCATAACCACTGCCGCCCCGGCCGCATCAGCGGCCGGGGCGGAATGCTGTCCGGGTGGGGCCCAGGTCCCGGTCGATGTCCCCCGGACGGGTTTGCCCGGATAGCACGCGGTTACCACCCTCGTGACCTGCAGAACTCCCGAAGCCATGCAGAAGGAGACCCATGACCACGCCTGTGAACGTCGCCGTCATCTACTACTCGTCGACCGGCACGACCCACGACATGGCCGAGCGTCTGAGCCAGACCGCCGAGAAGGCGGGGGCCGAGGTCCGGCTGCGCCAGGTCGCGGAGCTCGCGCCCGACGAGGTCGTGAGCTCGGTCGAGGCGTGGGCCCAGCACCGGGAGCGGACCAAGGACCTTCCCGTCGCCGCCCCCGACGACGTGGTGTGGGCCGACGTCGTACTCCTCGGGTCGCCGACCCGGTTCGGCAACGTCGCGAGCCAGCTCAAGCAGTTCATCGACACGCTCGGTCCCCAGTGGGGCCAGGGGCTGCTCGCGAACAAGGTGTACGCCGGGTTCACCTCCTCCCAGACCGCGCACGGCGGCCAGGAGTCGACGCTGCTCGCGCTCTACAACACGATCCACCACTTCGGCGGGCTGATCGTCTCGCCCGGCTACACCGACCCGGTGAAGTTCGAGGACGGCAACCCGTACGGCGTGGGCCACGTGACCGGTCCGAACAACGACGAGGAGCTCGGCTCCCCGGAGCTGAACGCCCTCGACCACCTGGCGGAGCGCGCCGTCGAGGTCGCCCGCAAGCTCAAGGCCGGGGAGAACGGCCAGGCATGAGCGACCTGCGGCCCGGAGTCCTGTTCGACGTCGACGGCACCCTCCTCGACACCAACTACCTGCACGTCCTGTCCTGGTGGCAGGCGATGAACGACGCGGGGCACGAGGGGGTCTCGATGGCTGCCATCCACCGCTCCATCGGGATCGCGAGCGAGGGGCTCGTCGAACGGCTCCTCGGCCACGACGACGAGAAGGCCGTGGAGGCGCACTCCGAGCGTTACGAAGCCCTGCGTGACCAGGTGACGGCCTTCCCCCGCGCCGCCGAGCTGGTCGAAGGCGTGTGCCGACCGTGGGTTCACCCCGGTCCTGGCCACCAGCGGCAAGGAGGACGACCTCGAGTGGATGCTGCCCGCCATCGGCGCGGACGACAGCTTCGCGGGCGCGACGACCTCCTCCGACGTCGACGAGGGCAAGCCGTCGCCCGACCTGCTCACCGGCGCCATCGAGGAGCACCGTCTCGACCCGAAGCGAACCGTTGCGATCGGGGACACCGTCTGGGACGTCAAGGCCGCCGAGAAGGCGGGCGTGCCCTGCATCGGGCTGACCTGCGGCGGGATCTCCGAGGCCGAGCTGCGTGAGGCCGGTGCCGTCGAGGTGTACGCCGACCCGGCCGACCTGCTCGAGAAGTTCGAAGAGTCGATCCTCGCTCGGCTCGTCGGCTAGGCGTCACAGCTGGTGGTCGGCCGCCATGTGGCGCCTTTATCCACGGGGGCCGGTGGGACGTTGGTCCCACCGGGACGGGTCCTCGGACACTTCGGACGAAGCCGCCAGCGGGATTGAATGAGGCAAGCGAGGAGAACTCACCGAACACGGACGCGGCAGTTCCGCAGTCGGGGTTCAGAATCCGTGCATCAGGGTCCGGGTTCTCCTCGCTACATCTGTGTCCCGGAGGTCTGCCCGAAGTGTGCGAGTACTGCGGCTGTCGCCAGGTCGAGCCGATCGCCGACCTGATGGACGAGCACATGCACCTGCTCGAGATCGCGGGCGACCTGCGACGCGCACTGCTCGAGGACGACCGCGTTCGCGCCGTCGCGAAGCGGACCGAGCTCGTCGACCTCCTGAGCAGCCACACCTCCCGTGAGGAGGCGGGGGTCTTCAGCGCGCTCCGCGCCCAGGGCGAGTACGTCGACGAGGTCGACGCCCTGGAGAGCGAGCACGTCTCACTGGACCAGGCCGTCGCCGCGCTCGACCTCGACTCTCCCACCGTCGTGGAGGGGCTCGACCGGCTGGTCGCGGACCTCTCGGACCACATCGACAAGGAGAACCTCGGCATCTTCCCCGTCGCCGTCGTGACCCTCGGAGCCACCGGGTGGGCGGTCGTCGAGCGTGCCCACGAACGCTCGAGGACGCCCACCCGGGCAGAGGCCTAGGACGCCCCCGGGACCTGATCAGACCAGGTCACTCGCGCTCCTCGTGTTCGTGCCGAATGCGGCATATCGCTTGGTCAATCCGAGTCATCTTCGGCAAACCACGTGGAAAACCCGTTCTTGGCTGAGGCGAGGCGGCCCTAACCTCGAAAAGCTGGGCGCAATGGTGTGCCCTGCGGGAGGAGGGGGTGGCACATATGAGGACTGCCTACAAGGTCCTTGCGTGGCTGGTGGCGCTCGGGGTCGTCGTCCAGGCAGCGTCGATGGTCTACGCGGTTGCGGGACTCGGCATCTGGGTCGACAAGGAGGGCGGCGTCTTCGACAAGGCATCGGGTGAGGCCATGTTCGAGGGCGACATCACCTTCACCGGCGTCAGCGGATTCATGGTCCACGGCATGAACGGGATGATGGTCATCCCCGCACTGGCGCTGATCTTCCTGATCGTGTCGTTCTTCGCCAAGGTTCCCGGTGGCATCGCGTGGGCGGCCTACGTGCTCCTCGCGGTGGTCGTCCAGATCACGCTCGGCCTCTTCGGTCACGAGAACGCGATCTGGGGCATGCTGCACGGGGTCAACGCCCTGATCCTGTTCTCGCTCGCGGTCTACGCCGGCTTGCGCGTCCGCAACATGGAGCAGCACCCGGTCGCCACGACGGCTGCCGAGCGCGAGCACGTCTGAGCACATCGTCACGTCGTCGCAGGGCAGGACCATGACCAGTCGGCTCCGGTTGATCCTGGCCTGCCTTGCGACCGCCGCGATCGTCGTGCCGCTGGGCTGGCTCTGGTACTCGAGCCTGATGCCCGACGAGTACTCCGTGATGGACATGGGGTACGTCGACCTCGGCGGTGGGCCGGACCTCGCGCCTGCCGCGGGCCACGGCTCGACCCACGGCGCCGGCACCGGGCAGCCCGGGGTGGTCGACATCTCCACCCTCGTCCCGGAGGACGGTCCCGCCGACGTCGCGCTCGAGCTCGCCGCCCGCGAGGAGACGTTCGCCCTCGCCTCGGGGCGGAAGGTCAGCGGCTACACCCTGAACGGCACCTCCCCCGGGCCTTCCGTGCGCGCCGTCGAGGGCGACCTCGTCGAGGTCCGGCTGACCAACGAGAACATCCCCGACGGGATCACCCTCCACTGGCACGGGATCGACGTACCGAACGCGATGGACGGCGTGGCCGGGGTGACCCAGGACGCCGTGGGCGAGGGCGAGACCTTCACCTACCGCTTCGTGGCCGAGCAGGTCGGCACGTTCTGGTACCACTCCCACCAGGTCTCCCACGAGCAGGTACGCCGTGGGCTGCTCGGTGCCGTGGTCATCGAGCCCAAGGGCGGGGTCTCGCCCAGCGGGGTCTCGGCCGGTTCGACCACCGCGACCGGCGACGTGCTCGACGTCGACGCCCTCGTCCACATGTACGACGGGCAGCGGACCGTCAACGGGCACGAGGGCGAGCTCGCGGTCCCCGCCGAGCCGGGCACGGTCGCCCGGGTCCGGGTGATCAACTCCGACAACGGCCCGATGAGCACCTGGGTCAGCGGCGCGGACTACCGGGTCGTGGCCGTCGACGGCACCGAGGTGAACGAGCCCGGAACCGTCTCGGACCAGGCTCTCGTCGTGACAGCGGGCGGCCGCTCCGACCTCGAGATCGTCGTGCCCGAGGGCGGCGCACGGGTCGAGCTCGGCGGCAGCGCGGTGGTGCTGGGGCCGAAGGGCTCGGAGCCCGCCGCCGAGGACGCGCCGCGGTCGTTCGTGGACATGCTCACCTACGGCGAGCCGAGCGACACCGGCCTCGACCCGGCCGACGCCGACCGGAGCTTCGAGTACGTCATCGGCCGCCGGCCGGGGTTCCACGACGGTCGGCCCGGGATGTGGTGGACGGTGAACGGCCACATGTGGCCGAACGTGCCGATGTACACCGTGGCGTCCGGCGACGTGGTGACCATGCGCATCGAGAACAACAGCGGCGAGGTCCACCCCATGCACCTGCACGGCCACCACGCGCTCGTCGTCAGCCGCGACGACGAGCCCGCCACCGGCAGCCCGTGGTGGGTCGACTCCCTCAACGTCCGTGACGGCGAGGCCTACGAGATCGCCTTCGTCGCGGACAACCCGGGTGTGTGGATGGACCACTGCCACAACCTCCCGCACGCGGCGGAGGGCCTGGTCGCGCACCTGATGTACGCCGGCTACGAGACCCCGTTCACGGTCGGTGGCCACCGCCACAACGAGCCGGAGTGAGACGACAGGCGGCCCGGACCCGCTAGGTAAGCAAGGCCCGGGCCGGCTGTGGCGACGGGGTCGACGGCTCAGCGGCGGCCGGCGCCGACCAGCTCCCCGTCGTTCGCGCGCAGGTCCGCTTCTGCGGCGTCCTGGGGCACGTCCGCGTCGACCATCGTGGCCTCGTCGAAGGGCTCCTCGCCGGCGAGCACACGGTCCATCCGGTCGCGGTCGAGTCCGCCGGTCCAGGCGCCGACGAGCACGGTGGCCACCGAGTTGCCCGCGAAGTTGGTCAGCGCCCGCGCCTCGGACATGAACCGGTCGATGCCCACGATGAGACCCACGCCGTCGACCAGGTCGGGACGGTGCGAGGCGAGGCCACCGGCGAGCGTGGCGAGGCCCGCGCCCGTGACGCCCGCCGCGCCCTTCGACGCGATCACCATGAAGACGAGCAGCGAGATCTGCTCGCCGACGCTGAGCGGGTCGCCCAGGGCCGAGGCGATGAACAGCGACGCCATCGTCAGGTAGATCGCGGTGCCGTCGAGGTTGAACGAGTACCCGGTCGGGACCACCACGCCCACGGTCGGCTTGTCGACGCCCGCGTGCTCCATCTTCGCGATGAGCCGCGGCAGGGCGGACTCCGAGGAGGAGGTCGAGAGGATCAGCAGGAACTCGCGGGCGAGGTACTTGAACAGGGCGAAGATGCTGACGCCGGTCGCGAGCTTCAGCAGCGTGCCGAGCACGACGAAGACGAAGACGATGCACGTCGCGTAGAAGCCGAGCATGATCACCGCGAGGCTCTTGAGGGCCTCCACCCCGGTCTCCCCGACGACGGCGGCGATCGCGCCGAACGCGCCGACCGGTGCGGCCCACATGATCATCGCGAGGACCCGGAAGACCACGCGCTGGAGGTGCTCGACGCCGCGCAGGACAGGGGCTCCGGTGTCGCCGATCATCTGGAGCGCGAAGCCGACGAGGAGTGCGACCAGCAGGGTCTGGAGGATCTCGCCCGAGGTCACCGAGGAGAACAGCGAGTCCGGGATCACTCCGAGCAGGAACTCGGTGGTCGTCTCGCTGCCGCCGGCCTGGGCCTCGCCCTCCTCGGCCACCTCCTTGCTCAGCTCGAGCCCGCGTCCCGGCTGGAGCAGGTTGCCGACGACGAGGCCGATCGCGAGGGCGACCGTGGACATCGTGAGGAAGTAGCCGAGGGCGAGACCGCCGACCTTGCCGACCTTCGCCGCGCTGCGCACCGAGCCGACGCCGAGGACGATCGTGCAGAAGATGACCGGCTGGATCATCATCTTGATGAGCGCCACGAACGCCTCACCGAGCGGCTCCAGCTTCACGGCGACGTCGGGCACCAGGAACCCGACGGCGATGCCGAGGACCACCGCGGCGATCACCGCGAGGTAGAGGTAGTGGGTCCGGTCCTTCTTCGCCGCTGTGGTCGCGGGCGCCGGTTGCGCTGAGCTCATGGTGGTCCTCCAGGACGCAGGTTGTGAACACCGCCACCCTGGTCTCGGGCTCGGAGACGGTCACCCTTCTGGTCGTTGAGTTCGCGACGGTTCGGGGCACAATGCCCGGATGAGAGCCGAGCTGGGTGCGGTGGGCAGATGGCTGGGCGCGAGCCTGGCCCGGCAGATCTTCCTGCTCCAGACGCTCACGGTCCTGGTCCTCGTGGTCGTAGCGGTCGCGCTCGTGATCGTGGACGCCCGCCGTACGCAGCTCTCCGAGGCCGAGCAGCAGACGGTCGCGGTGGCCGAGGCGGTCGCGGAGTCACCGACCGTGCGCGGCGCACTGCGCAGCCAGGACCGGGGCCGGTTGCTCCAGGCGTACGCCGAGCGGGTTCGGCGTGACTCGGGCACGGACTTCGTGGTCGTCATGGGAATCGACCGCACCCGCTACTCGCACCCCGACCCCGACCTGATCGGCCAGCCCTTCATCGGTGACCTCGGCGACGCGCCTCGCGGCCGGGTGTTCACCCAGGAGTACACCGGGACGCTGGGACGGTCGGTGCGCGCGGTCGTGCCTGTCTTCGACCGCGGGGAGGTGGTCGCCCTGGTCTCGTCAGGGATCACGCTGACCCGGATCGACCGCGAGCTCCGCCCCCACCTGGTCGCCGTCGTGGGCGGCGGCCTGGCCGTCCTGGCCCTCGGCGCCGCGGGCTCCTGGTTGATCAGCCGCCGCCTGAGGCGCCAGACCCACGGGATGGGAGCGCCGACGATCACGCGGATGTACGAGTACTACGACGCCGTGCTGCACGCCGTGCGCGAGGGCATGCTGCTCATCGGCGACGACGGCCGGGTCCAGCTCGTCAACGACGAGGCGACCCGGTTGCTGGAGCTGGCCGACGACGTCACCGGCCGTCGCGTGGAGGACATCGGTCTTCCGGAGGCGCTGACTGTCTCGATCACCTCTACCGAGCCCGCCGTCGACGAGATCCACCTCGTCGGCGACCGGGTGCTGGTGGTGAACCAGTCCCCGGCCCGATGGCAAGGTCGCCCCGTGGGCTGGGTGGTCACCTTCCGCGACCGGACTGAGCTCCAGGCGGTCAGCGGGGAGCTGGACACCGTCCGGGGCTTCGCCGACTCCCTGCGGTCGCAGACCCACGAGGCCGCCAACCGCCTGCACACGGTGGTGTCGTTGATCGAGATGGGGCGTCCGCAGGACGCGGTGGAGTTCGCCACCGAGGAGCTCGAGACGGCGCAGCTGCTCACCGACAGGGTGATGGGCTCGGTCGAGGAACCGGTGCTCGCTGCGCTGCTGCTCGGCAAGTCCGCCCAGGCCGCGGAGCGGGGCATCGACCTGCACATCACGGACGACACCCGGGTGGCAGAGCCCGGCGTGGAGGCCCGGGACCTGGTGACCGTGCTCGGCAACCTCGTCGACAACGCGATGGACGCCGCCGCCGAGAGCGTTGACCGACGCGTGGACGTCGGCGTGACCCAGACGGGCTCCCGGCTGCGCATCCGCGTGGAGGACAGCGGCCCCGGCCTCGAAGAGGACCTCGTCGAGCGCGCGTTCGCCCGGGGTTGGTCCACCAAGGACCCTCAGGCCGGAGGAGGTCGCGGGCTCGGCCTGGCGCTCGTCGGTCAGGTGGTCCGCCGCCACGGGGGCACGGTGGCGGTCTCCCGGTCGCCGTTGGGCGGGGCCGGTTTCGAGGTGCGGCTGTGACGGTGCGAGTGCTCGTCGTGGAGGACGAGGAGGTCGCGGCGCAGGCGCACGCGTCGTACGTCGACCGCGTGGACGGCTTCGAGGTCGCCGGCGTCGCGCGCTCGGGCAGCGAGGCGTTGCGGCAGCTCTCGAACGACCCGGGGATCGAGCTCGTCCTGCTCGACATGCACCTGCCCGACGGTCACGGGCTCGCGCTCCTGCAGCGGATGCGCGCTGCGGGACACCCGTGCGACGTCATCGCGGTCACCTCCGCCCGCGACCTCGATGTGGTGCGGCGCGCGGTGTCGCAGGGGGTCGTGCAGTACCTCCTCAAACCGTTCACCTTCGCGGCCTTCCGAACCAAGCTCGAGCAGTACGCCGCGTACCGGCACCGCCTCGGCGACACGCGTGAGGAGGTCGTCCAGGAGGAGGTCGATCGCCTGCTCGGCCTCCTGCGCGCAGGGCCGGGCACGACCCCGCTTCCCAAGGGGATGAGCGCCGAGACCCTTCGCGAGGTGACCGACGTGCTCCGGACCTCGGGTGCGGGCCTCTCGGCCACGGAGGCGGGGGAGGCCATCGGCGCCTCACGCGTCACGGCGCGCCGCTACCTCGAGCACCTCGCGGACCAGGCGCTGCTGGAGCGGAGGCAGAGGTACGGAGGCGGTGGGCGTCCGGAGGTGGAGTACCGCTGGAGGGGAGGCTCAGGGCGCGACTGAGGCGAAGCCTTCCGGCTGTTCGAGGATCTCGAGACGGTCCGTGGGCCACACGATCGCCCACACCTTGCCCACGACGTTCTCCAGGGGGACCGCGCCGCCGCCCGGGTCGTCGAGGTGGAAGCGGGAGTCCTGGCTGTTCGAGCGGTTGTCGCCCATCACCCAGATTGCGTCCTCGGGGACGACGACGTCGAACTGCTTCTGCGAGGGCTGCACGTCGTTGCGGAGGTAGTCGCTCTCGTCGAGCGGCACGCCGTTCACGGTCAGCCGCCCCTGTTTCTCGCAGCACACGACCCGGTCGCCACCCACGGCGATCACGCGCTTCACGAGGTGGCCGCCCTCGGGGTAGAGGCCGATCAGGGAGAGGAGCTCCTGCATGCCGTTCGGCTCAGGGGTCGCGCCGAGCCAGCCGCCCGGGTCCTCGAAGACGACCACGTCGCCGCGCTCGACCTCGCCGTCCCACATCGAGAGCTTCTCGATGAGGATCCGGTCCTGCTCGATGAGCTCGGGGCGCATGGAGGCCGACGGCACGAAGAACATCTGCATGAGGAAGGCCTTGACCACGATCGAGGTCAGCAGGGCGAGCCCGAGGAGGAGGAAGGTCTCCTGCCACCAGTTCAGCCTTTTGCGCTCGCCCCGGTGGCCTCCCATGCCCGGAACTGTACCTGCGAGGTCAGACCCGCTCGGCCCGGACTCTCAGGCAGGGTTGCCCATGTCGGGCATGCCCTCGACCTTGCCGGGTTCCGAGTCGTTCTCGTCCTCCGACTCCTCGCCCGGGTTCTTGGCCAGCGGGTTGTCGTCGGTGGGCTGGAGGTCCTCGGGAAGGTCCTCGTCGGCGATCAGCCCCACGTCGGGCCGCTCGTGCTCGGCGAGGTCGCGGTTCGCGTCGGTCCCGCCCCGCTCCTCGGGGGTGGGCTCGGTGTCGTTTTCGCTCATGGGACCGTCGTACCCACGGGCGGCGACTCCACGCAAGCCCCGCCCGAGCAGCACCGTGGCCCCCGACCGGAGTCGAGGGCCACTGGGCTGGAGGGGGCCAGGGTCACATCTGGGGCATCAGCACCGCGTCGACGAGGTAGACGGTCGCGTTGGCCGTCTGCACACCGCCGCAGATCACGTTGGCGTCGTTGACCATCAGGTTGTCGCCGGAGCCGGAGACCTCGACGGTGCCGCCCTGGACCGTGGTCTGCTCACCCGCGATGTCGGAGGGAGCGATCTGGCCGGGCACCACGTGGTAGGTCAGCACCGACGAGAGAGTGTCGGCGTTCTTGGGCTTCGTGAGGGAGGCGACGGTCTCCTCGGGGAGCTTCGCGAACGCGTCGTCCACGGGGGCGAACACGGTGAACTCGTCGCCGTTGAGCGTGTCGACCAGGTTCACCTTCGGGTTCAGCTCGCCGGAGACGGCCGAGACGAGGGTCGTGAGCAGCGGGTTGTTGCTCGCGGCGACGGCGACGGGGTCCTGAGCCATGCCCTCGACCGAGCCGGCGCCGTCCGGAACGGCCTCGGCGTAGTCGGCGCAGCCGGGGCCCACGAGGTTGGCGGCCGGGTCGGCGCCCTCGTCCATGGAGTCCATGGACTCCTCCTCCATGGGGGCCTCCTCGGTCGTGGTCGCGGCCGCGGACTCGCTTGCCTCGTCCTCGGCGCCGCAGGCGGCCGTCATCGTCAGGGCGGAGACAGCCGCGACGGCGATCGCGACCTTCTTGATGGAGCGCATGGTGGGTCCCTTTCGGTTGGGGGTTCGTGCGGTTCGTGGGTAAGGCGTGCCGGCGTTCCGCCTTGTTTCACAGGGGATTCGCGTTCGGCCGGGGTGTGGATTGGTCCCGGTTGGTACGTGTTCTCAGCCCTCGACGGTGACGTTCACGCTGTGCCAGCCGGTCGAGCCGTCGGGAGCGATCGGAGCGCGCTCGGAGGTCTGGGTGTAGCCGCTCGCGTCGGTCGCGCGGACCTCGAGCGTGTGGTTGCCGGGGGTGGCCTCCCACTCCCAGACCCACTGCCGCCAGGTGTCGACGTTGTCCTCGTCGGCCAGCCGGGCCTCGGCCCACGGCCCGCCGTCGACGCGGACCTCGACGGACGCGACGCCCCGGTCCTGCGACCAGGCGACCCCGGCGACCGGGACCCGTCCGGCGCGCACCCGCGCGAAGGACCGGGGTACGTCGATCCGCGACGACGTCTTGATCGGTGCCTCTGCCGCGTAGCCCCGGCTCGTCCAGTACGCCTCGAAGTCGGCGAAGCGGGTCACCTCGAGGTCGACGAGCCACTTGGTCGCCGAGACGTACCCGTACAGCCCGGGGGTGACCATCCGGACGGGGAAGCCGTGCTCCAGGGGCAGCGGCTCGCCGTTCATCGCGACCGCCAGCAACGCGTCGCGGTCGTCGTCGTCCAGGGCGGACAGGGGCGTGCCGATCGTGAAGTCGTCGGCGCTCGTCGACCTCACCGCGTCCGCGCCGTCACGGACGCCCGCCTCGCGAAGGAGGTCGCGGACGGGTACCCCGATCCAGGTCGCGTTGCCGACGTACTCCCCTCCGACCGGGTTCGAGACGCAGGTGAGCGTGATCCGGCGCTCGACCAGGCGGCGCGACAGGAGGTCCTCGTAGGAGAGGTCGAGCTCGCGGTCCACCAGGCCGTGGATGCGCAGCCGCCAGGTGTCGACCGGGACGTCGGGGACCCGGAGCGCGGTGTCCACGCGGTAGAACTCGCGGTTGGACGTCAGGTACGGCGTGATGCCCGGGACGTCGAGGGTCATCCCCTCGGCCAGGGCGGGTGCGGCGGTGTCGGGCACCGGCACGGTCAGCGCCACCCGTGACGCGGCAGCCTCCGGGCCGCCGTACGCCCTGCTGACCACGCCGCCGGCTGCCGCGACCGCACCCACCGCCGCCGCGGACAGGAGGAACGCCCGGCGGTCGAAAGAGGCCGGGAGGTCGTCGCCGTCGACGTGGCTGGGCAGCCTCAGCCGCGGCTTGCCGAGCTCGAGCGTCTCGACTGCGCCGGGCGCCCGGGCCGGGCTCGCCACCGGGACTGGCGCGGGCCCCCCGACCTCTGATGAGGGAGAGGGCCGGAGGGCCCGCAGCATGAGGAGCAGCGCGGCCGATCCCGCGACGACCAGGGCGACGACCGGGAGGAGCCGTGCCGCCGGGGAGGCGGTGGCCGCCCGGTCCGTGAGCACCGCGGCGGCGGCGACCGTGCTCAGGCCGAGGAAGATGCCCAGGGCCGCGCGGCGTCTCGAGACCCCGACGACCCCGGCCGCGAACGCAAGGGCGGCGACGGTCGCGACGACCCCGCCGATGAGCACGGCCTTGTCCGCCGTGCCGAACGTCTCGATCGCCCACTCCTTGACCGGCCTGGGCGCCTCGTCGACGGCACGGTTCGCGACCGCGATGAGGGGCGAGGTGACCCCGGTCAGGAGCGCTGCCACCGCCTCGGCGACGGCGACGGCCGCCGCACCCGCGAGCAGCCCGGCCAGTCCACCGGCGAGCCGTTGGCCGCGCCCGAAGCGCGGAGGTGGGGTCGTGGTCGGTCGGGTCTCGTGGGTCGGCGGGGTCTGGGCCATGTCCGTGGTTCGACGTCGACCGCCTCCCGGATGGCCCCGTGACCCGTATCCGGGGTCACTCGTTGTCCCCGGCGAGCCCGTCCACCTGCCCGACCGAGGAGCACCGTGCCCCGCGACGCCCGCCTGCCCCTGGCCGCGGCCGTGCTCTGCGTGGTCGGCGCGACCGTGGCCGGGTGTGCGATGCCCGGGGCCCGCCCCGCGGCGATCACCGCCGCCGGCGCCGAGGTCCCGGTGCTCGCCGGAGACCCGAACCCCACCTCCGACCCCGCCGTCGCCGTGGCCCCGCCACGACCGCTGACCGGCCGGGTCCAGGAGGCGGAGCTGGTGGTGGTGGCCCGGCGTTCGATGAGTGACCGGCTACGACGTCGCGTCGCGACCGCCGACGGGGTCGAAGCGGTGCTTCCCCTCTCCATGGCGGCGGCTCCGGTGCGTGGCCGGATGGTCACCGTCGCGGCGGTCGACCCGTCGACGTACCGACGCTTCACCCCTCAGGTCACGGCTCGCGCGGACGCCGTGTGGGAGCGCGTCGCGGAGGGCGACCTGGCGATCACCCCCGAGCTCGCCGACGAGCTCGACCAGCCACTCGGCGGCGACCTGATGCTCGGCAACCAGTCGGGGGCGCTGACGATGCGGGTCGGCGCGGAGGCGTCGATGGCGCCCAAGATCGACGCCGTGGTCAACGAGGTCCGGGGCCGGCAGCTCGGGATGGTCCCCGGCAACGCCGTCCTGGTCTCGACCGACGGAGCCGACGCCTCGACCGTCGCGGACGCCCTGCGGCGACGGGTGGGCGGGCAGGTGACGGTCTCCCCGCTGCAGGAGAACCTCCCCGCGCAGGGCCGCCAGACCGCGTTCCTCACCGGAGGTTCGGTCGCGGAGGCGGTCGGGTCGTTCAGCTACCGCTACTACGAGGACGGCACGGTCGAGCCGGACCCGGCCTGGGCGGCGGCGAACCTGAGCACCGAGACCGTCCCGATCCTCGGCGCGGTCACCTGCCACCGGGTGATGCTGCCGCAGCTTCGGGGTGCTCTCCAGGAGGTCGTCGACAGCGGCCTCGCCGACCGCGTCGACCCGGCGGACTTCGGCGGCTGCTACGCCCCGAGGTTCATCGGGAGCGACCCGTCGAAGGGCCTCTCCCTGCACACCTGGGGCATCGCGATCGACCTGAACGTGCAGTCGAACCTCAGGGGTACGACGGGCGAGCTCGACCGTCGCGTCGTGGACGTGTTCAAGCGGTGGGGATTCGCCTGGGGAGGCGACTGGGCCTACACCGACCCCATGCACTTCGAGCTCGCGGCGATCGTCCGACCGCGCTGAACGGGTAGACCAGCAGGGCCTGCCCACGTAACCCGACGCGGCCTGCCTCGTTTCTCGTCTCCGAGGGTGGGTGAAACACGTCACACGAGGACCGCGTCTGCGACCGGTCCCCTGAAGAGCTCCTGGAGAGGCATGTCCGCTCTCAGAACGACCGCGGCCCTGGTGGGATCGACCCTGCTCGTGCTGCTCACGACCGGCGCCGGCGACGCGGGGGTCCGCCCCGGCACCGCCAAGGGCGCCGAGCTGGTGAAGACCGGCTGGTGGTGGGCGGGCAACGAGACGCCCCTGGACGAGACGGTCGTGGCGCCTCCCCAACCCTCGCCACCGAACGTTCCGAAGGGGACGCTGCCGGTCTCCGCGGCCGGAGGCGAGCCCGAGAAGCTCGCCGCCCTCGAGTTCAAGCTCGCCGGGAAGCCCGGCGGCTTCGTCGAGAAGGCCGTTCTCGTCCTCAGGGAGAACGGCGACCCGGGCGCGACGGTCAACGCCGAGAACGCCAAGGTCCTCGCCTGCCCGGTGACCGAGTCGTTCTGGGCCGACGGGGCGGGCGCGGCGTGGAAGGCCCGCCCCTCGTACGACTGCGACCTCGCCAGCGCCGCCGGTGAGCGCGACGCCAAGACCGGCGTGTGGACCTTCGACCTCACCGCGGTGGCGTCGCTGTGGACCGCCGAGGGTCACAAGGGCTCGACCTCCGTGGCGCTCGTGGAAGGCGGCGAGGCGCCCGAGAGCTTCCAGGTCTCCTTCGACGGACCTGTCGCCAAGGGCGTCGGGTTCGTGTTCGAGGTCGGCGACGCGCCGTCCCTCGCACCGATCCCGACCACCGGCGGTGTCTCTGCGGGACCGGTCGCGCCGGGCGGCGGCTCCAACAGCGCCCTCTCGGGTGCCTTGAGCAGCAGCGCCGGCTCCGCGGGCCCGCTCGCCGGCACGGCGGAGGTGGCTCCGGTCGGGGCCGAGGCACCGGCCGCCGACCCGGCCGTGGCCGCTCCCGCGACCGCGGCGACGACCCCGGTGTCCTCCGCGATCACCGTGCCCGCCTGGTACTCCGGCATCCCCGCCGCCGGCTACGTGCTCGTCCCGCTGGTCCTCGGACTGGCGTACCTGCTCATGCTCGCGCTCGGCCCCGACGCCCAGCCCGCCGCGGGTCCGACCCAGAACGGTGTCGCCCGCGCACTCGAGCGGCTGCGCACCGCAGGCGCCTCCATCGCCTCGAGGGGGAAGAACTGATGCGCAGCGTGCGGACCAGGGCGCTCCTCGCAGCCCTCACGACAGCAGCCCTCCTCACCGCCGGCTGTGGCCAGAAGCCCGGCGTGGCCGAGATGTACGCCGGCGGACCGGCTGCCGCGGAAGGCCAGGCCGGGATGGTCGCCGGCGACGCCATGGGTGCCCCGGCAGCGGGCGCAGGCGCGGCGATCGGCTCGGCTCCCGGCGGCAGCGGCAGCCTCTCGGGCGGCGGCGCCACCGGTACGACGGGCGGCGGAGCGACCGGTGGCGGGGCCGCCGCGGGTGGCGGTGCCGGCGGAGGAGCAGCGGGTGGCGGCTCGACCGCGCCCGGCACGGCCCCTGTCCCCGCTAGCGGCGGCGACACGACCGGCGTCACCGACACGACGATCAAGATCGGCGTCCACGCCCCCGTCACGGGTGCCGCGGCGTTCCCGCAGCAGTCCTTCGAGCGCGGCATCGGCGTCTACGCCGACTACATCAACCGCAAGGGCGGCATCCACGGCCGCAAGCTCGAGATCGTCTTCCGCGACGACCGGTTCGACCCGAACAGCGCGCGCTCGGTGTGCAAGGAGATGGCCGAGCAGCAGAAGGTCTTCATGCTCATCGGGGGCGGCGGCGCGGACCAGATCGACGCCTGCGCGCGCTACGCCGCCGGCATCGGCGTCCCGTACCTCTCGGCCGGCGTCCACGAGACCCGTCCGGGCCTCGGCGCGCTCGGCTCGGTGTCGACGTACTTCGCCGCCTCGCTGACCTACGAGCAGCAGGTCCCGCTGCTCGCCCGCATCATCGCCTCGCAGTTCAAGGGCGAGAAGGTCGCGGTGATCAGCGCCGACAACGACAGCCTGAACAACTACCACGCGATCGTCGACTCGGAGATCAAGAAGGTCGCGGGCAGCAACGTCACCCTGTCGCGGCGGATCCCGAAGAAGACCGACGTCGACGCCCCCGCGATCGCCACGCAGATCTGCAACAGCGGCGCCGAGGCCGTGGTGTGGAACGCCAGCCCGAGCGGCCTGATCAACGTCAGCAAGTCGATGACCTGCCAGGTCACCTTCGTCGGCCCCGGC
The DNA here is from genome assembly GCA_963701425.1 of uncultured Actinomycetota bacterium. GTDB lineage: Bacteria > Actinomycetota > Actinomycetes > Propionibacteriales > Nocardioidaceae > Nocardioides_C. Next base: position 411,631 of record CAVPAG010000014.1, read on the forward strand.
CTGACCAACGGCCTGAACATCGTCGCGACGGCCGGCTGCCCCACCCTCGACGGTGCGCTCTTCTACTCGCCCGTTCCCGGGCCTGGACAAGATCGACCAGATGGACCCGACCTTCCGGCCGGCGTACCGGCAGAAGAACAACGCGGAGCCCGACGACCTGGCCATCGCGGTGTGGGGGCTGGAGAAGATGGTCGGCCAGATGCTCCAAGCCACCGGCAAGAGCCTCTCGCGTGAGGCGTTCATGTCCACGATCGCGAAGACCAAGACGTTCAACAACGGGGTGTACCCCGCCACGAACTTCTCCTCGCGCTTCGGCGGGACCGCCATGCACCTGCTCGAGGCCGACTGCGGCTCGCGGCAGTACCGCACGGTCCGGGTGAACGAGCGACCATGAGCCAGCTGCTCACCGAGCTCGGGATCGCGCTCGTCGCCGGCGTCCTCCAGGGCAGTGTCTACGCCCTGGTGGCGCTCGGGATCGTGCTCGTCTACCGCGCCTCGGGGGTCTTCAACTTCGCGCAGGCGGAGTTCGGCACGGTCGGCCTCTTCGGCTCCTACACCGCGGTGGTGCTGTGGGGCTGGAGCTACCCGGCCGGGATCCTCTTCGGCCTGCTCGCGGGGCTTGCGATGGGCCTGCTCACGGAGCGGCTGGTGATCCACCCGCTCCGCAACGCCTCCCGCGTGACCGTGCTGGTCGGCACGGCGGGTGTGGCCCTGGCCGCGGTCGGCATCCAGTTCTGGCGGTTCAACGAGACCCCGATCATGACCATGCCGAAGATCCACGAGGGCTTCTACCGGATCCCGGTGATCGGGGCGTCGGTGACCGTGCAGCAGCTCATCACCGTGGGCGTGCTCGCGGTGGCCTCGATCGCGCTGGCGCTGTTCTTCCGATCGCCGTCGGGGCTGGCGATCCAGGCCGCGCAGCAGGAGCCGGTCGCCTCCGAGCTCGTCGGCATCAGCGTCCGCCGGGTCTCGATGCTCACCTGGGGCATCGCCGCCCTGCTGGGCGCCCTGGCCGGCATCCTGTCCGGCCCCTACACGACCTTCACCGCGGGCTTCCTGACCTTCGGCGCCGGGCGCGCGCTGCTCCCGGGCTTCATGGCGGCCGTGCTCGCCGGCATGAGGTCCATGCCGGGCGCCGTGCTGGGCGGGCTCGCGGTGGGTGTCGTCGAGCAGCTCGGCACGCTCACGATCCTGATGTCCGTGCCGGGCGCGAGGGCGATGATGCTCTTCGCGTTCCTGCTCGGCGTCCTCCTGCTCCGGCCCCAGGGCATCTTCGTCGGAAGGGCGGCGACCGCATGACCACCACCGACGAGACCCGGTCGACGCCGGTCTACCCCGGCAAGCACGCCGAGGGCGGTCCCCAGCCGGGCGTGGGGGCGACCGACGAGACCACCGTGATCCCGGTCGTCGGCCAGGACCTCGAGGACCTCGACGACCCGGGCGCGCACGACGACGAGTGGGACGAGGAGTTCCGGCCGAGCCGGGGCGGGTGGGTCGGACGCGGCATCGTGTGGGCCTTCCTCGCCTGGCTGGTGTTCGCCCTGCCGGTGAACCGGTTCTCGCCGTTCGAGGTCGGGGTCGCCGACATCGACGTACTCTCCCTCGCGGTGATCTACGCGATCGGGGGCCTCTCGCTCAACGTCCTCCTCGGCTACGCCGGCCAGATCTCGCTGGGCCACCAGGCGTTCGTCGGCATCGGCGCGTTCACCTCGGCGTACATCGTCACGAACCTCCAGCTCAGCTTCTGGCTCGCGGTGGTGGTCGCGGCGCTCTTCGGAGCGGTCCAGGCGACGCTCCTCGGCGCGATCTCCCTGCGGCTCTCGGGTCTCTACTTCGCGCTGGTCACGCTGGCCTACGGGACCTTCGCGGAGGAGACGCTCTTCGGCATCGCGGCGATCACGGGCGGCGAGGGCGGCAAGCCCGCTCCCCGGCCGACAGGCTTCGAGAGCGGCTACGCCTACTACTACCTGTGCCTGGGCTTCCTCGCGCTCGTGCTCTGGCTCGACTGGCGGCTGACCCGGTCCAAGGGCGGGCGGGCGCTGGCCGCGCTCCGCGAGAACCCCCGCGTCGCCTCGTCGTACGGCATCAACGTCAAGGCCTACATCCTGCTCGCCTTCGCGGTCTCCGGGATCTTCGCCGGGATCGCGGGGTCGCTGATGGCCCACCACGACGAGGTCATCGTCGGCAGCAGCTTCGACTTCCGGCTGGCGTTGCTGTTCATCCTGATGACGGTGGTCGGCGGCCTGCGCAACCGGGTCGGCGTCGTGATCGGCTCGGCGTTCTTCGCGCTGCTCGAGGAGAAGCTGCTCGTGACGATGCTCGAGAAGCTGGTCGGATTCCTGCTCGCGCCGTTCGGCGGCGGAGGGGGTTCGCTGACCGGCTTCTTCGACGAGACCCTCGGGCTGCCCCTCGACTTCGTCGGCCTGATCGTCGGACCGGTGCTGCTGCTCCTGACGATCACGATGTACCCCGGCGGCATCGGGCAGCAGGTCGCTCCCATCAAGCTCTGGCTCACCGGCCACCGCTTCGACCGGCACGCCGGCGCGGTGACCGAGGTGGAGGTGAACGATGTCCGTGCTTGAGGTCGACGCCGTCAGCATCCACTTCGGCGGCATCAAGGCGCTCCAGAACGTCGACCTGCGGGTCGGCGAGTGGGAGATCGTGGGCATCATCGGGCCGAACGGCGCCGGCAAGACCACGCTGTTCAACTGCATCACCGGCTTCTACCAGCCCACCCACGGGCAGGTCCGCTACCGCGGCCGGAACATCTCGAAGCTGCCCGTGCACCAGCGCACCGCCCTCGGCATCGGCCGCACGTTCCAGAACGTCGGTCTGGTCAAGGGCACCACGGTGCTCGAGAACCTGATGACCGCGCAGCACCTCCAGGTCACCTACGACCCGTGGCTGGGCATCGGCGGAAGCCCCGGCAGCTTCGCCGAGGAGCGGCGAGTGCGCGAGCGCGGCGACCAGATCCTCGGCCTGCTCGACCTCGAGGACGTCGCGCAGGAGCGGGTGGCCGACCTGCCCTACGGCGTCCTCAAGCGGGTGGAGATCGCGGCGGTCCTCGCCACCGACCCCGACCTCCTGCTCCTCGACGAGCCGGGGTCGGGCATGGGGCCCGAGGAGGCGCACGAGCTCGGCGACACGCTGCTGACGCTGCGCAAGGAGTTCGGTCTGACGATCGTGATGATCGACCACCACGTCCCCCTCGTCACGCGGGTCTCGGACTACGTGTACTGCCTCAACTTCGGGGAGGTGCTCGCCGAGGGCTCCCCCGACGTCGTACGCCGGCATCCGGAGGTCGTGCGCGCCTACATGGGCGAGGACGCCGCACCCGACCCGAGCGACACCGCCGTGATGGAGCCGGTCCCCGCCGCCGGCAAGGCCGAGGAGATGGTCTGAGATGGCACTGCTCGAGATCAGCGACCTCGTCGTCGGCTACGGCACCCACCCGGTCCTCCACGGCATCGACTTCGTCGTCGAGGAGGGCGAGGTCTGCGTGCTCCTCGGCCTCAACGGCGCCGGCAAGACCACCACGGTGAGCACGATCGCGGGCCTGCTCAAGCCCGACTCCGGCCGGGTCACCTTCGACGGCAAGCCGCTCGGCCGCAAGCCACCGTCGTCGCGGGTCCGGTCCGGGATCGCGCTCTGCCCCGAGGGGAGGCGGGTCTTCCCACGGCTGACCGTGCGGCAGAACCTCCGCCTCGGTGCCTGGAGCCGGCGCCGCCAGAGCAAGCTCGTGCGCGGGCAGCTCGAGCAGGTGCTCGACTACTTCCCCCGGCTCGCCGAGCGGGAGGACCAGGTCGCCGGCACCCTGTCGGGCGGCGAGCAGCAGATGCTCGCGGTCGGGCGGGCCTTGATGTCCAAGCCCCGGCTGCTCCTCATCGACGAGGCCTCGCTGGGTCTGAGCCCCACCGTCGCGCGGACGGTCTGGGAGGTCACCTCCCGGATCAAGGCCGACGGCACCACCGTGCTGATGGTGGAGCAGAACGCCGGCGCCCTGCCCTTCGCGGACCGGGCGCTGATCATGGAGAAGGGAACCCTGGTGCACACCGCGGTGGGCCAGGAGATCCGCGACGTCAACCTGCGCGAGGCGTACCTCGGGGCATAGGAGTCCGTTATGCAGAACAACCTCGGTCGACTCGGTGGCCAGCTCGGCGTCGGGCTGTGCCTCGTCGGCTTCCTGGTGATCTTCCTCGGGTGGAACGGCGCCGGCAGCGTCAACTTCGTGCCCGCGCAGTTCCCCTACCTGATCTCCGGCGGCATCGCCGGCCTCGCGGTCGTCGTCATCGGCGCCGCGATGATCGTCGTGCAGAACCAGCGCACCGACCGCGCCCGGCTCGAGGAGGCCCTCGAGCGGCTCACCGCGGCCGTCGAGCGCCAGGGCACGGCAGCAGGTGCCGGCGCGGGGGCGGTCGGCGGTCTCGGCGGGTACGTCGTGGCCGGCAGCACGTCGTACCACCACCTCGACTGCCAGCTCCCGGAGGCGCGGGAGGAGGCACGCGTCGTCCCCCTCGAGGACATCCGCACGAGCGGGCTCGAGCCGTGCCGCGTGTGCCGGCCGCCGCAGTTCGGCCGTCTCGTGAACGGCGCACAGCCCACCCCTCCGCTGGTCACCGGCTGACCCTCCCGTCCCGCGATGTGGGGCGGGCGGGACCGCCGTTCGCCGCCGCGACATACTCGGTGGACCCCGATCTGCTGAGGAGCTTCCATGCGCGCTGTCCAGGTAGTCCGGCTCGACGGCCCCTCCGGGGTCGACGTCGTGGAGGTCCCCGAGCCCACCGCGGACGAGGGCCAGGTCGTCGTGGAGGTGCACGCCGTCGGGGTCAGCTTCCCGGACCTCCTGCTCTCCGCAGGGCAGTACCAGCTCAAGCCCGAGCCGCCCTTCCAGCTCGGTGTCGACTTCGCCGGGGTCGTCCGCCAGGCGCCCGAGGGCTCCGGGTTCAGCGCCGGTGACCGGGTCGCGTGCGTGCTGCCGTACGGCGGCGGGGCCGACGTCGTGGCGCTCGACCCCGAGAGCGTCTTCCCGCTCCCGGACGCGATGACCTTCGAGCAGGGCGCGGCGCTGCCGATGAACTACCTCACCGCCCAGTTCGCCCTGGCGACCCGCGGGCGGCTGCAGGAGGGCGAGACCGTCCTCGTCCACGGTGCTGCCGGCGGCGTCGGCACCGCGACCATCCAGGTCGCCAAGGGGTACGGCGCCCGGGTGATCGCCGTGGTCTCCACCGAGCAGAAGGCCGAGGTCGCCAAGGCCGCGGGGGCGGACGAGACGGTCCTGGTCGACGGCTTCCTCGCCGCGGTGAAGGAGCTCACCGGCGGCAAGGGCGTCGATGTGGTCGTGGACGTGGTGGGCGGCGACCTGATGACCGACTCGCTGCGCTCCCTCGCCCCGCTCGGACGGGTGCTCGTGGTCGGCTTCACGGCAGGGGCCATCCCCGAGGTCAAGGTCAACCGTCTGCTGCTCAACAACGTCGACGTCCGCGGGGTCGGCTGGGGCGCCTACGCGATGGTGCGGCCCGGCTTCATGCGCAAGCAGTGGGAGGAGCTCGTGCCGATGATGGAGTCCGGTGTCGTCAGCCCGCCGATCGGCACGACCTACCCGCTCGAGGAGGTCCGCCAGGCGCTCACCGACATGGCCGAGCGACGGGCGACCGGGAAGTCAGTCCTCGCCCTGCGGTGAGCCTGCTCAGGCCTGGAGGTCGGCGTACTCCGGGTGGCGCTCGACGTAGGACCGGATGAACGGGCACTTCACCCGGGCCCGCAGGCCGCGCTCGCGTACGTCGTCGAGGGCGGCGCGAGCGAGGGCGGAGCCGATCCCCTGCCCCTCGAATGCGTCGTCGACCTCGGTGTGCGTGAGCACGCGGACCCCGTCGCGGTCGCGGTACTCCGCGAAGCCGGCGACCACGCCGGACTCGGTGGACGCCTCGTAGCGGCGCTGTTCCGGGTTGTCCTGGACGGTCACCTCTGCGAGCTCGCTCATGTCCCGGTTCTACCCGATGACTGGTCGGCCAACCCCTCGACGGGGGACAGCGCCGGGCTCTGGAAGACCGCCGAGGCCTAGATCCTCAGGGGCGGCCGAGGGTCTGGCCTAGCCAGGCGCCGATGACTATTGCCACGGGCGAACAGGCGGAGAAACGTGAGAGCGACCGGTGGCGCCACCGGGGCGCTGCCCCGTCCGAAGGGGATAGATCGTGTACGCACGTTCCACCACCGTCCAGGCTCAGCCGGACTCCATCGACGCCGGCGTCTCGTACTTCCGCGACGAGGTCATGCCCGCGCTCCAGGACATCGAAGGGTTCGTCGGGTGCTCCATGATCGTTGACCGGGAGACCGGCCTGTGCATCGTCACCGCGAACTACTCCTCGCCCGAGGCGCGGGCGGGCAGCGCGACGACGGTCATGCCGCTTCGTGACCGGGCTGCTGCCGTCCTCAACGCCAGCTCCGTCGAGGTCGACGAGTGGGAGCTCGCCGTACTGCATCGTGACCACCACGCCCCTGAGGGTGCTTGCGTCCGCGCCACCTGGTCGAAGGTCGACCCGTCCGAGGCGGAACGCGGGATCGGCTTCTGGAAGCTCGCCATCCTCCCGGCGGTCGAGCAGTGGGACGGCTTCTGTAGCGGCAGCCTCATGGTCAACCGCGACACGGGACGTGCGGTCGGCACCATCACGTTCGACAGTCGGCCGGCCATGGAGGCCACACGGGAGAGGGCCGCAGAGGTCAGGGCGGGTGCGACCAAGGAGATGCCCCTGGAGATCCTCGACGTCCGCGAGTTCGAGCTGGCCGTGGCGCACCTCCACGCACCCGAGATGGCCTGACGAGCCCCGGCCCGGGGGCGGGCCGCACCCCCGCTCGCCGGGCCAGTGACACCCTCGTCGCGCCACGAGCACAACCGCCGGTCGTGGCTGGGCCTCGGGGTTAGGGTGGGCGCCGTGACGATCCTCGACGACGCCAAAGACGGCATGAACCTCGACATCCGCCCCCAGGACGACCTGTTCGGACACGTGAACGGGACCTGGTTCGACACCGCGGAGATCCCCTCCGACCGGTCGAGCTGGGGACCTTTCGTGGAGCTCTCCGACCTCTCCGAGCAGCGGGTCCGCGAGATCATCGAGGACGCCGCGGCCGGGAAGATCGCCGGTGAGAACGGCAAGAAGATCGGCGACCTCTACGCCTCCTTCATGGACGAGGAGCGCGTCGAGGAGCTCGGCATCACGCCGATCTCCGACATGCTGGCCGACGCCGCCAAGGTCGCGAGCACCAGCGAGCTGCTCCACTTCGTCGGCGAGCTCGAGCGCCTCGGCGGCGGGGGCATGTTCGGCTCGTACGTCGACACCGACGACCGCAACTCCGACCGGTACGTCCTCAACCTCCTCCAGGGCGGCCTGGGCCTGCCCGACGAGTCCTACTACCGCGAGGACAAGTTCGCCGAGATCCGCGACGCCTACGTCGAACACCTGACCCGGATGTTCGCCCTCGCCGGACGCGACGACGCCGAGCAGGCCGCCAGGACGGTCCTCGACGTCGAGACCCGGCTGGCCGAGGGCCACTGGGAGCGGGCCGAGACCCGCGACGTGATCAAGACCTACAACCTGACGACCGTCGACGAGCTGCGCGCGCTCGCCCCGAACGTCGACTGGACCGCCTGGCGTGAGGGCCTCGGCGCCTCCGAGGAGGTGCTCGCCGAGAGCGTGGTGCGGCAGCCGAGCTACCTCTCCCACCTCTCCACGGCGCTCGAGGAGATCCCCGTCGAGCAGTGGCGCGAGTGGCTCGCGGCCCGGGTGATCCGTCGCGCGGCGCCGTACCTCTCCTCCGCCTTCGTCGAGGAGAACTTCGACTTCTACGGCCGCACCCTCAACGGCACGCCCGAGCTGCGGGCCCGGTGGAAGCGCGGGGTGGCGCTCGTGGAGGGCGGGCTCGGCGAGGCCGTCGGCGAGGAGTACGTCGCACGCCACTTCCCGCCGAGCGCCAAGGCGAAGATGGACGAGCTCGTCGCGAACCTGATCGAGGCCTACCGCCGCAACATCGCGAAGCTCGACTGGATGGGCGAGGAGACCAAGGAGCGCGCGTACGAGAAGCTCGAGACCTTCAACCCGAAGATCGGCTACCCCAAGAAGTTCCGCGACTACTCCGCGCTCGAGGTCCGTCACGACGACCTGATGCTCAACGTCGAGGCCGCCGCGGCGTTCGAGACCGACCGCCAGCTGAACAAGATCGGCTCCCCGGTGGACCGCGACGAGTGGTTCATGCTGCCGCAGACCGTGAACGCCTACTACAACCCGGGCACCAACGAGATCTGCTTCCCCGCCGGCATCCTCCAGAAGCCGTTCTTCGACGCCGACGCCGACCCGGCCGAGAACTACGGCGGCATCGGCGCGGTGATCGGCCACGAGATCGGCCACGGCTTCGACGACCAGGGGTCGCAGTACGACGGCGCGGGCAACCTCAACGAGTGGTGGACCGAGCAGGACCGGGCGGCGTTCAAGGAGCGTGCCGACAAGCTGATCGCGCAGTACAGCCACTTCGAACCGCGAGACCTCCCCGGCGAGAAGGTCAACGGCGCTCTCACCGTCGGCGAGAACATCGGCGACCTCGGCGGCCTCACCATCGCGCACAAGGCGTACCTGATCAGCCTCGGCGACGAGTCCGTCCCCGAGCGCGACGGTGCCACCGGGTCGCAGCGGGTCTTCCTCAACTGGGCGCACGTGTGGCGGACCAAGCGGCGCAAGGAGCAGATGCAGCAGTTCCTCACCGTCGACCCGCACAGCCCGGCGGAGTTCCGCGCGAACATCGTGCGCAACCTCGACGAGTTCCACGAGGCCTTCGACACCGAGCCGGGGGACGGCCTGTGGCTCGACCCGGAGCAGCGCGTCCGCATCTGGTGAAGCGTCCGCTTCCGGGCCGCCTGACCTTGGGGGCGGCGCTTTCCCAAGGTCCCTTGGGATAGCGGCACTCCCCTCTGGGTATTACGCGAGGGGAGTGCCGCTTTACAACGGGGAGTGGGAGGGTCTCGGGCCGCGAGGTTCCCGGACTCGCCGAGACCCGCCGCGTGCGGACCTAGACTGATAGCTCGGGACCAGGCGGCCGGCGGAGGGGGTGGCGATGACAGTACGTCGGACGCGGTCGGCGTCCCCGCGCGCCCGCTGCATCGCCCTGGCCGTCGTACCCCTGCTCCTCGCGCCCCTGGCCGGCTGCACGAACGAGACGGCCGGAGGGCTCGAGAAGACCTCGGCCGACGCACCGCGCCAGGTCACCGATTCCGCTCCGTCCGGGTCGGCATCCTCGGGGTCCGCGCAGCCCGACGTCGCCGAGCCGGGCGACCCGGACGGGACCCCCGTGCCCGACCAGGCGGACGTCCAGGCCGACGTCGGCCCCTTGGCCACGACCCCGCCCAGCGAGGCCCCCGAGGCCCGGAAGCGCAGGGAGCTCGAGGGCGGCGGGTTCGCCTCGGCCGTCCCGGGCAGCGACGCCCCCGACCGGAAGGTCGACGTCGGACCGCAGTACACCGTCAGCGAGGACCTCGACATCGAGGAGATCGAGCGCCTGGTCGCGGCGGTCGAGAAGATCGCGAAGCAGCAGCGCGTCGGGCAGCCGCTCGCCACGGGTGGCTCCGTCGCGGCCGCGGTCGGCACGTTCAGCTACCGCTGGTTCGCCGACGGCACGGTCCGGCCCGACCCGGCCTGGGTCGCGGCCAACATCCGCACCGAGCAGGTGCCGATCCTCGGCTACGTCACCGGCCACCGCGTGCTCTTCCCGCAGCTGCGCGGAGCCCTGCGCGAGATCGTCGCTCGTGGGCTGGCCGACGAGATCCACCCCGAGGAGTTCGGCGGCTGCTACGTGCCGCGGTTCATCGGCCGCGACCCGAGCAAGGGGCTGTCGCTGCACACGTGGGGCATCGCCGTCGACCTCAATGTCCCGGGCAACCAGCGTGGTGTCCCAGGTGAGATCAACCGCGACGTGGTCGCGATCTTCAAGAAGTGGGGATTCGCCTGGGGTGGTGACTGGGCCTGGACCGACCCCATGCACTTCGAGCTCGCCCAGATCGTCCGCGAGCGCTGACCCGCCGGCGCGGCGTGACCCGGCGCGCGTACGCGCTCGGTTCGAAGCAAGTCGGCTGTCCAGCCGCCGTTCAGACGACCAACCTGCTTCAGACGGGCGAGCGTCAGACGAGCTTGTCGACCGCCTCGACGAGCCGCGGGTCGTCGGGCTCGACACCCGGGCTGAAGCGAGCGACCACCGAGCCGGACCCGTCGACGAGGAACTTCTCGAAGTTCCACTGGACGTCGCCGGAGCGCCCCTGCTCGTCGGCAGTCCCCACGAGCGAGGCGTAGAGCGGGTGGCGGCCCTCCCCGTTGACCTCGATCTTCTCGGTCATCGGGAACGTCACGCCGTACGTCGTCGAGCAGAACTCCTCGATCTCCTCCGACGTGCCGGGCTCCTGGCCCCCGAACTGGTTGCACGGGACGCCCACGACGGTGAACCCGCGGTCGGCGTACTCCTTGTGGAGGTGCTCGAGGCCGGTGTACTGGGGGGTCAGCCCGCACTTGGAGGCGACGTTCACCACGAGCGCGGGTCGGCCGCCGGTGATCTCGCCGAGGGTCGACGGGGTGCCGTCGAGGCGGGCGATGGGGGTGTCGAGAAGGCTCATGCCGAGAGACTAGCGAGGGGTCGGAAAGGCTCCGGGTCGTGCTCCGCGCGGCGTACGTGGCCGGCTCACGCGCCCAGGGTCGCCTTGATCCTCGCGAGGACCAGGGCCAGCGGTGGCCAGGACGATCGGCCTCGCCGCACGACGGCGTAGGCACGGAGCCGCACCTCCGGGTCGGCGAGCGGCAGCGTCACCACGTCAGGTCGCGTCGGCTGGTCGGCGGGCAGCAGGCCCACCCCGAGGCCGGCGGCGATCAGCTCCTGCACCAGGTCGAGGCTGTCCACACGGTGGCTGACCCGCGGCTCGAACCCGGCCATCGACGCGATCGTCCGGACCACGTGGGCGTCGGCGGTGTTGCGGGAGTTGACGATCCAGTCCCGGTCGGCGAAGTGGGTGAAGACCTGGCGGGCGTCGCCGGTGACCCCCGCCTCGTCCGACGGCACCCCGAGTCCCCACCGTGTGGTCCACAGGGGCGTCGACTCCACGGTCAGGTCGAAGTCCGACGGGGCCAGGTCGTAGTCGTAGGTGAGCGCGAGGTCGACGTCGTCGCTACGTAGCAGCGCGAACGCCTCGGCGGGTTCGTGCTCGTGGATCAGCAGCCGGACCTTGGGGTGCGCCCGCGCCGTCTCGTGGAGAACGGGCACCAACGACGAGCGCACCGCGGTCGCGAAACCCGCCACGCGGACCGTCCCCGCCGGCTCGGAGTGGGGGTCGAGGTCGAGCCGCGCGGCCTCGACCGCGGCGAGGATCGTCACCGCGTGCTCGGCCAGCCGGCGCCCGGCCGGGGTGAGTCGCACCCGCCGGCCGTCGGGCTCCACCAGCGGCGTCCCCGCCTCCCGTGCGAGCGCGGCGATCTGCTGGGAGACCGTCGAGGTCGTGCTCCCCATCTCCTCGGCCACCTCGCGCATCGACCCGAGCCGAGACAGCTCGAGCAGCACGGCGAGGCGGCGGGTCTCCATCCACAGGATTGTCCACCATCTGTGGACAATTCGTCCACGACTCTCACGTGGACGCGGACGATTGACTCATGGCGTACTTGCCCGCATGAGTACGACGCAGGAGATGAGCGCGCAGCCCGCGACCGGGGGCTCAGAGCGCCGGGGAGGCTCGATGGCAGAGACGTCACCGAGGAGCGGGCGCCCCGACCCGCACGCCGGCGCACGCACGGGCACGTACATGGCGCTCGGATCGATGCTCACCGTGCAGCTCGGGATCGCCGCGGCGGTGGGTCTCTTCGACGAGGTCGGGCCCCTGGGTGCCGCCTGGCTTCGACTGGCCTGGGCGGGCCTGATCATGCTGGTGGTCCTCCGCCCGCGGCCGTCCACGTTCACGAAGGGCTCCTTCGCGGCCAGCGTCGCGCTCGGGATCGTCACGGCCGGCATCACGATCCTGTTCATGGAGGCTGTCGAGCGGCTGCCGATGGGCACCGCCAGCGCCCTGGAGTTCCTCGGGCCGCTCGGCGTCGCCGTCCTGCGCAGCCACGGCCGGGGGCGCCTCTTCGCGGCGGTGGCCGCCGCCGGCGTACTGCTGCTCACCGAGCCCTGGCGCGGCGAGACCGACCTGGTGGGTGTGGGGTTCGCCCTCGCGGCCGCGGCGTGCTGGGCGGCGTACATCCTGCTCACGCAGCGTGTGGGCGACCAGGTCGCAGGCGTCCAGGGCCTCGCGGTCTCGATGCCGGTCGCCGGTCTGGTGGCGACCGCCGTCGCCGGCCCGAGCGTGGCCCCGCTGCTGACCTGGGAGGTCGTGCTCGCCGGGCTCGGCCTGGCGATCCTTCTTCCGGTCATCCCGTTCACGCTCGAGCTGCTCGCGCTACGCCGGCTCACAGCGGGTGCGTTCGGCACCCTGATGGCGCTCGAGCCGGCGTTCGCGGTGGTCATCGGCCTGGTCGCACTGGGCCAGGTGCCCGGCGCGCTCCCCCTCGTCGGGATCGCGTGCGTGGTCGTGGCCGGCATCGGTGCGGAGCGCACCGGAGCGCGTCATCGGGCCCCGGCGGAGGCGGCCGAAGCAGGGGCGTGACGCTCTGCGTCCTCACGGCCTAGGGCCGGGCCATGAGCGACGCGCGACTCGACGAGCGAGCACGGCGTGGGACGCACCAAGAAGGCCGCGCTCCCCGACCAGCTCGGCCCCGACGTCATGGCGCTCTCCCGCAAGGTGAAGCACGCGCTCGACCCCGAGGGGATCCTCAACCCGGGCGCCGTCTTGTAGTTTCGGGCTCATGACGACTCCCGCACCCGGTACCTTCGCCACCCCCGTCGTCGAGCGCCGGCTCTTCGGACCGGGTCCCTCCAACCCGTACCCGGAGGCGACCGCGGCGCTCGGGCTCCCGCTCCTCGGGCACCTCGACCCGGCGTTCCTCCAGGTCATGGACGACACCTGCGAGGACCTGCGCACGGTCTGGGGCACCCGCAACAGCCGCACCTTGCCGATCAGTGCGACCGGCTCGGCGGGCATGGAGGCGGCCTTCGTCAACACCGTCCAGCCCGGCGACGTCGTCGTGGTCGCGGTCAACGGGCTCTTCGGCCAGCGCATGTGCGACGTCGCTGCCCGATGCGGCGCCGAGGTGGTCACCGGTCGAGCACGAGTGGGGTACGCCGGTCGACCCGCAGCGAGTCGCCGACGCCCACCCGAACCCCGCGATCATCGCGGCCGTCCACGCCGAGACCTCCACCGGCGTCCGCTCCGACATCGCCGCCCTCGGCGAGATCAAGGGCGATGCCCTGCTCATCACCGACGCGGTCACCTCCATCGGCGGCATCGAGCTGCGCGCGGACGACTGGGGGGTCGACGTCGGGTACGCCGGGACGCAGAAGTGCCTCGGGGTGGCCCCGGGTCTCGCGCCGTTCACGATCAACGACCGGGCCTGGGAACGGCGGGTGGAGAAGCCGCAGTCGTGGTACCTCGACCTCGGACTCCTCGGCGGGTACGCCGGAGCGGGCCAGCAGCACGGGTCGGGCGGGCGCACCTACCACCACACCGCGCCGACGGCGATGGTCGTGAGCCTCCACGCGGGGCTGCGCCGGATCCTCGACGAGGGCCTGGAGAACGTCTGGGCCCGCCACGCCGAGGCGGGACGGATGCTCCAGGACGGGCTCCAGGAGATGGGCCTCGAGCTGTTCGCCGCCGAGGGCCACCGGCTCCCCGAGCTCACCACGGTCCGCGTCCCCGACGGCGTCGACTCCGCCGCCGTACGCCGGTATCTCCTCGAGCGCCACAACCTCGAGATCGGTGCCGGTGCCGGGGAGTACGCCGCGACCGTCTGGCGGATCGGCCTGATGGGTCACAACGCCCGGCCCGACGCGGCCCTGCTCGTCCTCGCCGCACTCGAGGACGCGATCAAGGCCGCCGGCTAGCTCGGTCGAGGGCTGGGTGTACGACGGCCGCGACCGGGGCTGAACCAGGCTGCTGCAGCCGGAAGGGGCGCCGACCCGAGCCCGAGCGCGCCACTCGAAACGTTTGAAGTCGCACTGGTCTGGACATCCTCTCCCCACGATCGCGGCCCCCCGCGCCGCCTCCGTGAAGGGGATGACTCGCATGACCACGACCGACACCACCGCACCGGGGCAGGTGCGGCAGTCCGAGAAGCTCCGCCGGTCGATCACCGGCCGGCTGCTCTTCTTCTACGTCCTCGGTGACGTGCTCGGCTCCGGCATCTACGCGCTCATCGGCGTCATGGCGCTCCAGGTGGGCGGGGCGTTCTGGACCTCGTTCGTGATCGGCGTGACCGTGGCGATGCTGACCGGCTTCGCCTACGCCGAGATGATCACGAAGTACCCCCAAGCCGCCGGGGCCGCGCTGTACGTCTCGAAGGCGTTCGGCATCCGCTTCCTGACCTTCGTGGTCACCTTCTTCATGCTCAGCGCGAGCATCGCGGCCGCCGGTGCGCTGGCGTTGGTCTTCGGCGGTGGCTACTTCAAGGAGTTCATCGACCTGCCCACCACCTCGGTGGCGATCGGCTTCATCATCGTGCTCGCGCTGCTGAACTTCCGCGGCATCCACGAGTCGGTGAAGGCCAACATGCTGATGAGCCTGGTGGAGATCGCCGGTCTCGGCATCATCCTCGCCGTCGGCGCCGCCGTGCTGTTCCAGGGCGACGCGGACCTCAGCCGCCCCTTCGAGTTCAAGGGCGACAGCAACGAGATGCTGCTGGTGCTGGCCGGTGCTGCGCTCGCCTTCTTCTCCATGACCGGGTTCGAGAACGCCGCGAACGTCGCCGAGGAGACCAAGAACCCGAGCAAGGTCTTCCCGCGGGCGCTGCTGGGCGGCATGGCCGTCGCCGGCGTCCTCTACCTCCTCGTGGCGTTCATCGCCTCGATGGTGGCGCCGGTCGGCGACATCGCGGGCTCGGAGAGCGCCCTGCTCGAGGTCGTCAAGGCCGGCCCCATCCCCGTCCCGCCGAGCTTGTTCGCAGCGATCGCCCTCGTCGCGGTGACCAACACCGCCCTCGTCGCGCTCGTCGCGCAGTCGCGGATCATGTACGGCATGGCCCGTGAGGGCGTCGTGCCACGCATCTTCGCCCGCACCCACCAGACCCGTCACACCCCCTGGATCGCCATCATCTTCACGACCGCGATCGTGATCGTGCTCCTGCTGACCGCTGACGTGGAGCGGCTCGCCGCGGTGACCGTGCTCTTCCTGATCGCGGTCTACGCGCTGGTCTGCGTCGCCGCGCTCAAGCTCCGCAAGGACAAGGTGGAGCACGACCACTACCGCGCCCCCACGTGGATCCTGTGGGCCGGTCTCGTCGCGAACATCGGGCTCCTCGTGAACACCGTCATCGACGACCCGGGCGCGGTCGCCTACTCCGGGTGGATGATCGCCATCGGGCTCGGTCTCTACTTCGTCAACAACGCCGTGACCCACCGCGCCGACCGGCGGCTGATGGCCGGTGCGTCGCAGGAGGAGGAGACGCACGCCGACGCCGGCAAGCGCTGAGACGGCGGCGCGCCCGGCTGCCGGTCAGCGGTACGCCGGGCGGGCTGAGTCGGGCGGGCTCAGCCCGGTTGGCCCGGGGTGTCGAGGGCCGCGAGCGCCATCTGCTCGAGCATCGAGCGCATGTCGGCCTCCGACAGCAGCGCGCTGTGCGGCGTGGAGTTGAGCAGCCCGAACACCGCATGCGCCATCGCCCGGGCCCCTTCGGCCGGAAGCCCACGATGGGTCTCGCGGAGCTGGTCGACCCAGAGCTCGACGTACCGGCGCTGGAGCTCGCGGACCTGCTCACGGGCCTCGTCGGGCAGGGAGGCCCAGTCGCGGTCCTGGACGACGATCAGGGACTTGTTGTTCAGCGCGAAGTCGATGTGCCAGTTCACGAGCGCGTGCAGCGCCTCGCGGGGGTCGTCGGCCTCCTTCACGCGCTCGCGCCCCACCTCGAGGAGCTCCTCGCTGATCGAGACCAGCATCTCGGCGAGCATCGCGTCCTTCGACGGGAAGTGCCGGTAGAGCGCCGGCCCCGAGATCCCGCAGGCGGCGCCGAGGTCTGCCACCGATACGCCGTGGAAGCCGCGCTCGGCGAAGAGGTCTGCCGCGGTGGACAGGATCTGCTCGCGGCGGGAGGCTGCCATGGGGCCACGATAGAGCACCAGGTTAGGGATCGTTCACTGGTAGTTCGTCGAGGTGGACGGGGAGGTTAACGATCGCTAACATCGGCGGGGACGACGACGGAGGTGACGGTGGGCGCAACAGAGATGCGGGAGCTCGTCGACGAGCTGCGGACCCGCCTGGCGAAGGTGCGCGAGGGTGGCTCCGAGGCGGCCCGCGCCAAGCACCTCGAGCGGGGCAAGCTGCTCGCCCGGGACCGCGTGGACCGGCTGCTCGACCCCGGCAGCCCCTTCCTCGAGCTGAGCCCGCTCGCCGCGACCGGGATGTACGACGACGCGGTCCCCTCGGCCGGGATCGTCACGGGCATCGGCCGGGTCAGCGGCCGCGAGTGCGTGATCGTCGCCAACGACGCCACCGTCAAGGGCGGCACCTACTACCCCGTGACGGTCAAGAAGCACCTGCGCGCGCAGGAGGTGGCCCGCGCGAACCGGCTGCCCTGCGTCTACCTCGTCGACTCCGGCGGTGCGTTCCTGCCGATGCAGGACGAGGTCTTCCCCGACAAGGAGCACTTCGGCCGGATCTTCTTCAACCAGGCCAACCTGTCCGCCCAGGGCATCCCGCAGGTCGCGGCGGTCATGGGCTCCTGCACCGCCGGCGGCGCCTACGTCCCCGCGATGTCGGACGAGACCGTGATCGTCAAGGAGCAGGGCACGATCTTCCTCGGCGGCCCGCCGCTGGTGAAGGCCGCGACCGGCGAGGTCGTCACGGCCGAGGAGCTCGGCGGCGGCGACGTCCACGCCCGCAAGTCCGGCGTCGTGGACCACCTCGCCGCCGATGACGCGGAGGCGCTCGCCATCATCAGGTCGATCGTCGCGACGTTCGAGCGGCCGGTCCCGCCCAGCCTGGAGCAGCAGGCGCCGGAGGAGCCGGTCGACGACCCCGAGGGTCTGTACGACGTGGTCCCGACCGACTCGCGCACCCCCTACGACGTCCGCGAAGTCATCACCCGCCTCGTCGACGGCTCGCGCTTCCACGAGTTCAAGGCGCTCTACGGCGAGACGCTGGTCTGCGGCTTCGCACGGATCTGGGGCTACCCGGTCGGCATCGTCGCCAACAACGGCATCCTCTTCAGCGAGTCCAGCCTCAAGGGCGCCCACTTCATCGAGCTGTGCAACCAGCGCGGGATCCCGCTGGTGTTCCTCCAGAACATCACCGGCTTCATGGTCGGCCGCGAGTACGAGAACGGCGGCATCGCCCGCGACGGCGCGAAGCTCGTCACGGCGGTCGCCTGCTCCGTCGTACCCAAGTTCACCGTGGTGATCGGCGGGTCGTTCGGGGCGGGCAACTACGGCATGTGCGGCCGGGCGTACGACCCGCGCTTCCTGTGGATGTGGCCCAACGCCCGGATCTCCGTCATGGGCGGCGAGCAGGCCGCCTCGGTCCTCGCCACGGTCCGCCGCGACGGCATCGAGGGCAAGGGCGGCGAGTGGTCCGCGGAGGACGAGGAGGCGTTCAAGGCCCCGATCCGGGACCAGTACGAGGAGCAGGGCTCGCCGTACTACTCGACCGCTCGACTCTGGGACGACGGGGTGATCGACCCGGTCGACACCCGCCGCGTGCTCGGCATGGGTCTCGCCGCAGCCGCCAACGCCCCGATCCCCGCGCCGTCCTACGGCGTCTTCCGGATGTGAGGACCATGGTCTCGACAGGCTCGACCACCGCACGACCCATCTCCACCCTTCTCGTCGCCAACCGCGGCGAGATCGCCCTCCGCATCATCCGGGGCGCCCGCGAGCGGGGCCTGCGCACCGTCGCGGTGTACTCCGACGCCGACCGCGGTGCCCCGCACGTGCGCGCGGCCGACGTCGCGGTCCGGATCGGTCCGACCCCGGCGACCGAGTCCTACCTGAAGATCGAGGCGATCATCGAGGCCGCGCGTCGCACCGGCGCCGACGCGATCCACCCGGGGTACGGCTTCCTGTCCGAGCGCGCCCCGTTCGCCCGGGCCGTAGCCGACGCCGGCCTCACCTTCGTGGGCCCGAGCGCCGAGGTCATGGACCGGATGGGGCGCAAGGACGTCGCCCGCGAGGTCGCGATCGCGGCCGGCGTGCCCGTCGTACCGTCGGCGGAGCTCCGTGGCGACGAGGTCGACGCGTCCGCCATCGGCTTCCCGCTGCTGGTCAAGGCCGCGGCCGGCGGCGGCGGCAAGGGCATGCGCATCGTGCGCGACCCGGCCGACTTCGCCGACGCACTCGCCGCGGCCCGCCGCGAGGCCGCGAGCGCGTTCGGCGACGACACGATCCTCGTGGAGAGGTACGTCGAGCACGGGCGCCACGTCGAGGTCCAGGTGCTCGCCGACACGCACGGCAACGTGGTGCACCTCTTCGAGCGCGACTGCTCCACCCAGCGCCGCCACCAGAAGGTCCTCGAGGAGGCCCCCGCCCCGACGATCTCCGACGAGGTCCGGCGCGTGCTGACCGAGTCGGCCGTGGCCCTGGCCAAGGAGGTCGGCTACGTCAACGCCGGCACCGTGGAGTTCCTCGTCTCCGGCGAGGAGGTGTTCTTCCTCGAGATGAACACCCGGCTCCAGGTCGAGCACCCGGTCACCGAGCTGGCCGTGTCGGTCGGCGGCGGCCCGCTCGACCTCGTCCAGCTCCAGCTCATGGTCGCCGCCGGGGAGCCGCTGCCCTTCACCCAGGACGAGGTGGCGATCGTCGGCCACGCGATCGAGGCCCGGGTCTACGCCGAGGACGCCTTCAACGGCTTCCTCCCGCAGGCCGGTGTCGCCGAGCACGTGCGCTGGTCGCCCCGGGCCCGCGTCGATGCGGCGCTGGAGTCGGGCCAGGTCGTCTCCTCGTCGTACGACCCCATGCTGGGCAAGGTGATCGCGCACGGCCCGACCCGGGAGGCCGCCCGGCAGGCGCTGGTCACCGCGCTGGACGACACCGCGATCCTCGGCCTGACCACGAACCTCGGGTTCCTCCGCGGCCTGGTCGACTCCGACGCGTTCCGCGACAACGCCATCGACACCGCCTACCTCGACAGCCACCCGGACGTGGTCCGGCCCGAGGGCGTCGAGGAGTCCTCGGTGCTTGCGGCGTGGGCGCTGGCCACCGCCCCGGGCCGGGCCGGCCTCGACGCGCACCCCCACCCGTTCGGGGTGGGCGACGGCTGGCGGACCAGCGGTCCGGCGGCGCCGGTCCCGGTCGAGCTCGTCGTCGACGGCGAGACCGTGGTGTTCTCCGTCGACCTCGCCGGGCGGGTCACCGCGGGTGAGCGGGCGTGGACGGTGCATCCGATCGCTTCGGACGCCGGCGTGCTCCGCCTGGAGGTCGACGACCTCGTCCACGAGGCGGCGGTCCGGATCGGTCCCCACCGGGTCGACGTCGCGCACCGCGGCAACACCCACGTCTTCGACCGCCCCGACGCGTTCGGTCCCGGAGCGCACCACGCGGTCTCGGACGGCACGGTCGCGGCGCCGATGCCCGGCACGGTGCTCACGGTCACCGCGACGGTGGGTCAGCAGGTTGCCGAGGGCGAGACACTCGGAGTCATGGAGGCGATGAAGATGGAGCTCGCCCTCAAGGCCCCGATGGCCGGCACCGTGGCCGAGGTCGGCGCGAAGGTCGGCGACCAGGTGGCGCTGGGGGCGACCCTGTTCGTCGTGGAGCCGGACGCGTGACGTCATCCACTCCGGTCGCTATGGCGACCGGAACCTATGACGCCCCGGAGGAGGAGTGAGCATGCGCAAGCCACAGGTGGTGAGGGACCCGAGCCTGCCCGAGCGCGTCACGATCTACGAGGTCGGACCTCGCGACGGGCTGCAGAACGAGGCGACCGTCGTACCCGTGGAGACGAAGGCGGAGTTCATCCGCCGCCTCGTCGACGCAGGGCTCCCGATCGTCGAGGCGACGAGCTTCGTGCACCCGAAGTGGGTGCCCCAGCTCGCCGACGCCGCCGAGCTGCTCGACCTGCTCGGGGAGCCGTCCGTGCCGATGCCGGTGCTCGTGCCGAACGAACGCGGCCTGGACCGGGCGGTCGAGAAGGGCGTCAAGCACATCGCGATCTTCGGGAGCGCGACCGAGACCTTCGCCCAGCGCAACCTCAACCGCAGCCTCGACGAGCAGTTCGCGATGTTCGAGCCGACGGTGCGCCGTGCGCGCGACGAGGGCATGGACGTGCGGGCCTACGTCTCGATGTGCTTCGGCGACCCGTGGGAGGGCGACGTGCCTGTTGACCAGGTCGTCGCGGTCGGCAAGCGCCTGTTCGACCTCGGCGCCTCCCAGCTCTCGCTGGGCGACACGATCGGCGTCGGTACGCCGGGCCACGTGACCGCCTTGTTGGGCGCGTTCAACGAGGCGGGACTGTCCAACGGCCGGCTCGCCCTGCACTTCCACGACACCTACGGCCAGGCCCTCTCCAACACCCAGGCGGCGTTGCGGGCCGGGGTCACCACCTTCGACGCGTCCACCGGAGGCCTCGGCGGCTGCCCGTACGCCGAGAGCGCGACCGGCAACCTCGCCACCGAGGACCTGGTGTGGATGCTCGACGGCCTGGGCATCGAGACCGGCGTCGACCTGGCGAAGCTGGTGGAGACCAGCGTGTGGATGGCCGAGCAGCTCGGCCGGCCCAGCCCGTCCCGGGTCGTGGCGGCACTGGCGGACGGCTGAGCGGCCTCTCACCAGGGGTAGGGCACAATTCCTGCATGAGTCGTGTTGTCTACCTGCACATCGGGGCGCCCAAGACCGGCACGACCTACCTCCAGGACCGGCTCGCCGCCAACAGCGAGGTGCTCGCGGAGCACGGCATCCACTTCCCCCGCGGCCCACTGGGGCGCGACCCCGGGCACACCCACTTCCGTGCCGCCCTCGACCTCCTCGGCGAGGACTGGGGCGGCCCTTCCGGTCACGCCGAGGGGTACTGGGACGCACTGATGCGCAAGGTGCGGCGTACCAAGGGCACGGTCATCGTCAGCCACGAGATCCTCTCGGCCGCACCCAGCGACAAGATCGCCAAGGCGATGGCCGACCTCGAGGGCAGCGACGTCCACGTGGTGTTCTCGGCCCGCGACCTCGCCCGCCAGCTCCCCGCCTTCTGGCAGGAGAGCATCAAGCAGGGCCGTCGCTGGACCTTCGCGAAGTTCCTCGAGGCCGCCCAGAAGAACGACGACCTCTGGTTCTGGCGCTCCCAGTGCCTGCCGAAGGTGCTGAGCCGATGGGGCTCCGGGCTCGAGCCCGACCACGTCCACGTCGTCACCGTGCCGCAGCCGGGAGGGCCCCGGGACGAGCTCTGGAAGCGGTTCTGCACCGTCTTCGGGATCGACCCGTCGTGGGCGCCGAAGGAGAGCGAGCGGATCAACCCCTCGATGGGCATCCCCGAGACCGCGCTCATCCGGAGGCTCAACCGGCGCCTGGGGCAGAAGGGGCTCAGCGAGCAGCACCACACGACGCTCGTGCGCGAGATGCTCGTCCACCAGAACCTCGCGAACCGCGAGGGTCGCAAGGCCACCCTTCCTCCGGACCTCTACCCGTGGGCGAGCGAGATCGCCGAGAGGTGGATCGAGTGGGCCGAGGGGTCGGGTATCGACGTGGTCGGCGACGTGGAAGACCTGCGTCCGGTGCCTCCGCCGGAGGGCGCGACGTGGAACGACCCCGACAAGCCCAACCAGGGCAAGGTGATCCAGGCTGCGCTCGACGCCCTGGTCGCGATGACCGAGGAGGCCGCGAACCGGCCCGACCCGAACGAGCAGCTCAGCGCGCGGATGAGCCGCGCCGCCAAGCGCTTCCGCGGCGCCTGAGCTGGGCGGGGGGCTTTCCCAAGGTCCCTTGGGAAAGCGCCACTCCCCTCAGGACATTGCGCGAGGGAAGTGACGGTTTCTCCAGGGCCCTTGGGAAAGCGACCAAGCAGTACGACGCAGGGGTCAGTCGTCGAGGACGACGTGGATGTTCGTGCGCGTGTCGCTCACGAACTCGACGTGCGCCTCACCGCCGGCGTCGCTGTAGCGGCCGGTGCCGCCGGTGATCGCGATCGTGAAGCCCGAGACCTCCTCGCCCCGGAACACGATCACGCCTTGCGAGGCGAGGGTTCCCTTCGGGAGCGACACGGTGACCAGACACTGCTGGTGACCCTCGTTCGCCTTCGGGTCGAGCCGGGTGAGCGTGCAGAACCCGTCGAGGCTGCCGACCACCTTGCCGCCGTAGTAGACGTCGTCGCTGAAGACGATCTGGTCGCCCAGGCTCTCCCCCTTCGGAGGCAGGTCGATGTCCTTGAACTGCTTCGCGACCGTGGTGATCTTGAACGACTCGCCACCGTTGTCGTCGTCGTTGTTGTGCGCGTTGGCCGAGGTGAGCATGAAGCTCCCGAACAGCAGGGCTACGGCCAGAAGGATGATGCCGCCGATGCGTCGCATACCGGTCTCCCTTTCGCACGTCGTCGGGGACCGGGATGACGTTGGCTGGATTGGTCCACACCAGCGCAGCACCCGTGCGGGAGGGGGACAATGACGCGTCCGGGGTGGCACGCACGGGTTCGCCCCGATGCACTAGCCCGGTCGTCCCCCGGCCGCCGTCAGCGCATCGTGCGCGAGAGCAGCTCCTGGTCGGCGTACCGGCCGATCTTCCAGGTCGCGAACCCGTCGGCGCCGGCGCCGTACACACCACCGACGACCGGGATCCGACGGCCGACCGTGGTGGCGACCCGCTTGCCGGCGACCTTGGTCAGCAGCTCGGAGGTGACCTCGGCGGCGATGACCTTGTCGAGCTTCGGGTCGTGCGTGGGGGCGGTCGCGATCGCCATCGGCGGCGCCGGCAGCTTCTTCTTCTTGACCAGCGAGCGGACGGTGTCCTCGCCGAGCATGCAGGCCACGACGGCATTGCGGACCCTGGCGTCGTCGAGGTCGTAGCCGCGCAGGTGGGCGATGCCCGCGACCATGCGGCACTGGAGCATGGCGAGCCCCGCGATGTTGGCCGGGATGGTGACCGCGGCCGTGACCACGCCGCCGAGGTTCGTCACGAACCCCTGCGCGCCCGCGTAGCGGACGTGGTTCTCGATCACCTCGTGGATCGCCGCGTCGACGTCGCCGCCCTGCTCCTCGAGCTGCTTGTCCGCGGCGTGCGCGGCGCCCGGCAGCGGCCCGACCCCGTGGATCGCGCGCGAGAGCGCCTCGTGCACGAAGCCGGCGGTCATGTCCGGTGCCATGCGCTGCATCTGAGGCGCGAGCGCCTTCCCGAGCGAGCCGCGGATGCCCATGTGTCCTCCTGTGTCGCCGGCAGTCCTGCCGGTCACCTTTCATCGCAAGCGTACGGATCTGGGTACCCGCGAACGAGGGCGAGCCAACGTGGCTCGCGGCACACCGGCTTGTGCGGATCTGTCCCTCGTTGGAGGGGACCCGGTGACACCATGGTCGGGTGCCGACCGAACCGCCACCGACCGGATGGGACTTCCCCGACTCCCTGCACGACATCGAGGACGACGTCGTCGGTATGGGGGCAGACCTCGCGCCGGCCACGCTGCTCTCGGCCTATCGGCACGGCCTCTTCCCGATGCCCGGCAACCCGGGCATGCCGATGCTGTGGTGGTCCCCCGACCCTCGCGGCGTCCTCCCGCTCGACGGGCTGAGGGTCTCGCGGTCGCTCCGGTCGTCGGTACGCCGGATGGAGGTGCGTGTCGACACCGCCTTCGACGAGGTGATCCGCGCCTGCGCCGACCCGGGCCGCGACTCCGGGTGGATCGACGACGACATCGTCGACGCCTACACCACGCTCCACGAGCTGGGGTGGGCCCACTCGGTCGAGACCTGGCAGGACGGCTGCCTCGTCGGTGGGCTCTACGGGGTGGCGATCGGCGGCCTCTTCGCGGGCGAGTCGATGTTCCACCGGGTCGCCGACGCCTCGAAGGTGGCGCTGGTCGGCCTGGTCGGGATGCTCTGCGACGAGTACGCCGACCAGCGGCTGCTCGACGTCCAGTGGTCCACCCCGCACCTGGCCTCCCTCGGCGTGGTCGAGGTCCCGCGGTCGACGTACCTCGACCTGCTGGAGGACGCGCTCGAGGTGCCGCTGCCGGCAGCCTTTCGCTGACGCGGCTACTTCAGCAGCCGCGACATCCGCCGGTCGGCGAGGAGCTTGCCGCCGGTCTGGCACGTGGGGCAGTACTGCAGCGAGGAGTCGGCGAAGGACACCTCGCGCACGGTGTCGCCGCAGACCGGGCACTTCTCGCCCGCGCGGCCGTGGACCGCGAGGTGCGACTTCTTCTCGCCCTTGAGCTGAGAGGCGGCGAGGCCGCGAGAGCGCTCGACCGCGTCGCCGAGGACGGTGCGGATGGCGTCGTAGAGGATCTCGAGCTCGTCGTCGTCGACGCTCGAAGCGGGCTTGAACGGCGACATCCGCGCCGCGTGCAGCAGCTCGTCGGAGTAGGCGTTGCCGATGCCCGCGACGACGCTCTGGCTGCGCAGCACTCCCTTGATCTGGGCTCGACCGGCGTCGGTGAGGATCTGGCGCAGGGTCTCGCGGGTGAAGTCCTCCGAGAGCGGGTCCGGGCCGAGGCGGGCGATGCCGGGCACGTCCTCCGGCTTGTGGACGACGTAGACGGCCAGCCGCTTCTGCGTGCCCGCCTCGGTGATGTCGAGACCGGCGCCGTTGTCGAGCACGACCCGGGCGGCCAGAGGCGACTTGTTGCTCGGCTTCGGGGGCAGCTTCGGCACCTCGTCGCGCCACCGCACCCAGCCCGCGCGGGACAGGTGGACGACCAGGTGGAGCCCGGAGGCGTCGATGTCGAGGAACTTGCCGTGGCGCGTGACGTCGTCGACGAGCATCCCGTTGAGGGCCGACAGGGGCGGGTCGAAGGTCTTGAGCGCGCTGAACGCGGCGATGTCGACACGCGCGATCGCCCGGTCCTTGAGCCGGGTGCGCAGGTCGAGGGCGAGGGCCTCGACCTCGGGAAGCTCGGGCACGTCGCAAGCATAGGCAGCCGCGGGGACACGTGGCGGCGACATGCAAAGACGACGCAATCTGCTGACACCGACCGTCGAAGTGCGCAGAATGAGCCGTATGCACAGCGCCACCCCGCTCCCCGCGACGGGCGAGGTCTTCCTCGACGCCCGCGGTGACGACCGTGCGCTGCGCGCGTCCTGGCACCAGGAGGCCGGTGTCATGGTCCTCTCGCTGTGGCGAGGGCGCACCTGCTCCGGCACGTTCCGGCTCGCGATCGAGGACGTCCCCACGCTGGTGGACCTGCTGCGCAACAGCCTCGAGGACGCGTACGACGGAGCACGCCACTCGTTCCTCGCCGGCTTCGGTGCCGCCGACGACGAGGTCTGCTGACTCATCCTCAGAAGGGGCGCGAGCCCGTCGCGAGGAACCACACCGTGAGTGCGGCGAAGACGGCCAGGGCCGCCGTGCCGAGCCCGAGGGCGAGCAGCGCGACCGAGCGCAGGGCCGGGGTGTGGTCGACCTCCCCCGACCGGTAGGCGACCATCCGGATCGCACCGACCGGCAGGAGCAGGAAGGCGCAGATCCCGCTGGCGGCCCAGAGCATCCCCGTGGCGCTCATGTAGCCCAATCTAAACCGCGCTAGGACTCGCTAGCGAAATATAGGGAATGGGCTAGAGAGACGGATACAGTCACATCGTGGACCCGATCAGGAACCCTTACGCCCCCGGAGCAGGCCAGCGGCCGCCCGAGCTCGCCGGTCGTGACCGGGAGCTGCGTCAGTTCGAGGTCACCCTGGAGCGCGTCGCCGCCGGCCGCCCCGAGCGGTCGATGGTGCTCTCCGGCCTCCGAGGTGTCGGCAAGACCGTGCTCCTCAACGCGCTCCGAAGCCTCGCCGTGAAGCGCGCCTGGGGCACCGGCAAGATCGAGGCCAGGCCCGACCAGTCCCTCCGCCTGCCCCTCGCCCAGTCCGTGCACGCGGCGGTGCGGGAGGTCGCCCACCGCCACCGCGACCCCGAGCGCGTGGACGCGGTCGCCGGGGTGCTGAAGGCCTTCGCGCTGCGCACCGGCCTCAACGACCGCAAGGGCGTCCGCTGGCAGCCGGCCTCGATCGGCGCCGATGTCCCCGCCGCGAAGGGCCGCGCGGACTCCGGCGACCTCGAGCTCGACATGATCGAGCTCTTCACCGACGTCGCCGACCTCGCGGGAGACCTCGGCGTCGGGATCGGCATCTTCATCGACGAGATGCAGGACATCCCGGCGCCCGAGCTCGGTGCGCTCTGCGGCGCGGTGCACGAGATCAGCCAGCAAGGAGCCCCGCTCGTCGTGGTCGGGGCCGGTCTGCCGCACCTGCCGGTCGCGCTGTCGGCGACGAGGTCCTACTCCGAGCGGCTCTTCCGGTACGTCGTCGTCGACCGGCTGCCTCGCGAGATGGCCGACCGGGCCCTGCTCGTCCCGGCGGGCACCGAGGACGTGGACTACCACCCGGAGGCGCTCGACGAGCTCTACCTCCTCACCGACGGATACCCCTACTTCGTCCAGGCCTACGGCAAGGTCACCTGGGACCTCGCGGTGGAGTCGCCGATCCGGATCACCGACGTCCACGAGGCCGCGCCCGAGGCCGAGCGCGAGCTCGCGGTGGGCTTCTTCGGCGCCCGCTACGACCGGGCCACCCCGGCCGAGCGCGACTACATGCGCGCGATGGCCGAGCTCGGCGCCGACAGCAACGACAAGGCGGTCACCACCGCCCAGGTCGCCGAGACGCTCGGTCGCAAGCCGCAGAGCCTCTCCCCTGCCCGCGACGGGCTGATCAAGAAGGGCCTCGTCTACTCCTCCGAGCGCGGCACGGTGGCCTTCACGGTGCCCCACTTCGGGAAGTTCCTCCGCGCCCAGCACGTCTGACACTCGTGCCGTTCCCCGACGTCCGGGGCTCGCGGTGTCACGATAAGGGCATGCACAGGAGCGGGCGTCCGCAGGTGGTGGCGCACCGCGGTTCCAGCGAGATCAACGCGGAGCACACCCTCGGCGCGTATATCGCCGCCCTCGACGAGGGGGCCGAGGGCCTGGAGTGCGACGTACGCCTGACCGCCGACGGCCACCTCGTCTGCGTCCACGACCGTCGCGTCGACCGCGTCGCGAACGCCAGCGGCCTGGTCTCGACGATGGAGCTCGCGCAGCTCGACGAGCTCGACTTCGCCGCCTGGAAGAACCCCTGGTCCGAGCTCGACGACGAGGCTCCCGAGGTCGACCAGGAGACCCGCAAGGTCCTCACCCTGCGCCGGCTGGTCGACGCCGTCGCCGACTACGACCGTCCCGTCGACCTCGCCATCGAGACCAAGCACCCCACGAGGTACGCCGGACTGGTGGAGCGCAGCCTGGTCGAGCTCCTCGACTCCTACGGCTGGACCCGCAAGGGCGCCCCGGTGCGGGTCATGAGCTTCTCCTACGTGGCGCTGAACCGGGTGAAGAAGCTGGCACCGGACCTCGACGTGGTGATGCTGGTCGACAAGATCTACGCCTGGCAGCTGACCCGGAACCTCGTCGGCAGCGACTGGATCGCCGGCCCGGGGATCGACCTGCTCCGCGAGAACCCCCGCTTCAGGGCCAGGCTCGCCCGCAGCGGCCGGCCGATCCACGTCTGGACGGTCAACACCCCCGAGGACCTCGACCTCTGCGTGGAGCTCGGCGTCGAGGCCATCATCACCGACACGCCCGGCAAGGCGCTGCGACACCTCAGGGGCGGGGGTTAGACCAGCCGTCTCATGTGTTTGGGTTGTCCGCGAAAAGGGCAGCATCAGCCGTGGGCTGGCATGGAAGGGGGCGGACGTGTTGACGCGATCCGCGAAGCAGGAGCACGCGCCCGTCACGGTGCGCGTGCCTTTTGCCGCGTCCTCCGTCGCCGTCGCCCGCCAGCAGCTGAAGACCTGGATGCGTGAGCAGGGCTGCGCCCGCGAGGTCATCGAGGACGGCCGCGTCGTCATCTCCGAGCTGGTCGCCAACTCCGTGCGCCATGCCCAGCCGCTCTCGGACGGCACGATCCTGATCTCGTGGGGCCGCGACCGCAAGGGCATCCGCATCTCGGTCACCGACGGCGGCAGCACCTCGCGTCCGCGCACCGTCCGCGCCTCCGCCTCCGCCGTCTCCGGCCGGGGCATGGCGATCGTCGAGGCGCTCGCCCTCGACTGGTGGTCCGAGCACACCCGGACCCGCTCGACCATCCACGCACTGCTCGGCGTCTGACCGCGGTCGGCCTCCGCGCCCGCCTCCAGTAGCCTTCCCGCCATGGGAAAGAAGTCGCGCGTCAAGGCAAGGTCCGAAGCGGCCACCACCCCCGGCGAGGTCGGGCCACGTCAGCCCTGCCCCTGCGGGTCCGGCAAGCGCTACAAGGCCTGCCACGGAGACCCCTCCGGCGTGGCGCGGACGTTCGTGAGCCGTCCCTTCGAGGGGATGGCGAGCGAGTGCGACCTCATCGCGCTGCGTGAGCTCGTGCCCGCGGCGACCGCGCCGCTGCGCCTGGCCGACAGCGTGAAGACCGACCGCTCCGTTCTCCTCTGCACGCTCCTGCCCATGGCCGCGCCCGCGCTCGTCCGTCAGGACGGGACCGTGTGGCTCGCGCTCCAGGTGCAGCACCAGTTCGGCGACCCGAGCCGCGACCTCGGTGCCGTGCTCGAGAAGGCACTCGAGGCCGAGCCGGGCTCGATGGTCGGCCTGACGGAGCCGCCCGCCGAGGGTCCGCGTCTCCAGGACCTGGTCGTCGACGAGCCGCTCGACATCACCGTGCACGACGGGTTCGAGTTCTGGATCTCCGACATGGAGGACGAGGGCGGTGCGCTGAGCGCCTCGCTCGAGAGCGCCAACGCGGCCGCGAACCCGACCCGGCGCCTGGAGTCGGTCGACGCGGCCTACTGGACCAACGTCGGCACCAAGGAGCACCTGCGCTGGGTGATGCCCCACGACGAGGAGCAGCTCCTCTCCGCGCTGGCCCGGCTGCACGTCGAGGGCAAGGACGTGATCGCGGAGGGCTCCCGCCTGGTCGGCATGTTCCGCGTCCACGGCGTTCTCGTGCCCGTGTGGGACCTCCCGGTCGGCACCGGCGCCGAGGTCCTCGAGAAGCCGGCGGCGAAGTTCGCCCAGGACCTGGAGAAGGCGCTGGCGAACGAGACCCCGCTGACGTCCGAGGAGCGTGCCGCGCGCTCGGGCCTGGCGAACCGCCAGCTCACGATCCGCTGACGGTCCAGCAGGGCATCACGGCGGCGGAACGTTCGGCTGCGCTCGCGTAGGTGGCGGTGGAGGCCGCGAGGGCAGCCATCAGCCACAGCCCCGGCCGGGCGTTTCGCCAGTCGACGTACCTGTCCACGGGACCGAGTATCCCCACTCGCTCCCGAGACGTCCTGGGTTCGTGCCCCTACGACGCCTTTGCCACCGGTCGCGGTCGCCCGATGTGACTACCACGCCCCACCCCGGCTGGCGATCTGGTGACCCTGACTAGACCGTTTCCACCCATTTCAATGTGACGTGGAGCATATTCCACGGATCGAGTTGTCCTGGGGTCCCCAGGCACGTACATTTGTCAGTGCCCGGTCGTTGTTGTATCCCCCGTCAGCAACGGCCGGGCTTTTTCATGCCCTGACGCTCGGGGCGCTCGAGAGCCGCCCGTCTTGACGCGGCCCCAGGACCGGCTCCGCGAGAGCCGGTTCTGTCGTTTCTGGGGCTGTGGTGGCGGGTCCAGGTGCTTCTGGAGCTCGCTGAGCGGCTGGTTCTCGGGGTCCGGGTATGCCGGTGCCCGCCGAACGGCCTGAGCCGAGGGGGTGGGCGGTGGTTGGGCTGTTGTCGAAGACGATGCCCTCGGCGTTCGCCGCCGCCGACTGGGGGTTCGCCGTCCTCTTTGCCCGATGCTCGCCTGCCGGATCAGGGTTGAGTATCTGTACGGATGTCACCGGTCGGGCCACCAACGGAGACTGGGAACATGAATACTGCCGCCGCTCCCGCTGGCCTCCCCGCTTCCGGCCCTTCGACCACGCCGCCCCGGATCGGAGTGCTCGCTCTCCTTGGGGGAACGCTCGCGGTGGCGCTGCTTGGTGTCGCGGGATGGTTCGTGTGGGACACCCACTCCTTCATTGCCGACGCGGGCCCGAACGAGGACATCGGCCTGGCCGGGCTCGGGTACCTGTTGGCGGCGGTTGTCGCGGTGCCGGGTGTGCTGACCGGGCTGCTGTCGGGCGTCGGGTATGCGTTGCGTCGCCGGGCGCAGCGGGTCGCGCAAGGTCTGGCGGTCGCCGGGCTGGTGCTCGGTGGGCTGTCGGTGCTGTTCGTGGCCTGGCTCGCAGTCTGACGGCGGACGTCGGGCGCTGGTGACTCGCCGGCAGCGTGTTCGAGGCGCTTCGGCGCTGACCAGCGTTGTCGTAAGCGGTTGTCTGCGTCTGAGGGGTGGGGGCTCCGGCCCGGACCCGCACCGCGATCCGCACTCGGGACTGCCCAAGCACCCGCGGCCCATCGTGAACATCTGACGTCCTCGGCGAAGTCCAGCCGCAGGTCGAGCCCGCTTGACGTGGCACGGGAGTCGCAGGACGCTCGAACCGCGAGCGCGGACGGTCGGAGGCGTCCGATGAGCACACTCAAGCGCAGGTTCACGCGGGTCGGGAACCGGATCGGCGTGTGGATGTACCGCACTCTCGACGGGCGGCTGTCCAGCGGCAGCAAGGACGTCCACGTCCTGATGGTCACCACCCCGGGCCGGCGGACCGGGGTTCCGCGATCCACCTGTGTGCGCTACCTCGAGTCCGACGAGGGGTACGTCGTCTGGGGCACCGGGTCCGGCTCCCCGCGCGACCCCGACTGGTTCCGCAACCTCCGCAAGGTCGAGGTGGCCGACGTCCAGGTGAGGGCGGCGCACCTGAAGGTCCGTCCGCGTGAGCTGGAGGGCACCGAGCGCGACGCGATGTGGAACGACGTCGTACTCGCCGAGGCGCCTGAGGTCGACAAGTTCGCCCGTCGCGCCGGCCGGACGATCCCGGTCGCGGTCCTGCAGCCCGTGCGGGAGCCGGCCGCCTAGCCGTTTCACTAGGCTGCGGTCCGTGACCCGGCCACGGCTCCGCCACGCCTCCCGCGCACTCATCCTCGACGAGACGGATGCGGTGCTGCTGGCCCGCTTCGACTTCACCGACCGCGGCGGGCCGGTCGTCTGGACCGCCCCCGGCGGCGGCATGGACCCGGGAGAGACCGAGATCGACTGCCTCCGGCGCGAGCTCGCCGAGGAGATCGGGCTGGACCTGTCCGAGACCCCGCCGAAGGTGTGGCGGCACGAGGTGATCGCGCCCCACGCGGTCGGGTACGACGGGCTGGTCAACCACTTCTTCCTGCTCAGGACCGGCCGGTTCACCCCGCGCGGCGTCTTCACCGACGAGGAGCTCGCCGCAGAGAACGTCACCGGGTTCGCCTGGTGGTCGCTCGAGGAGGTCCTCTCCTACGACGGCCCGGACGTGTTCTCGCCCCGGGCGTTCGGCGTACACCTCAGCGCGCTGGTGCGCGACGGCGTCCCGGAGGCGCCGCTGGACCTACCGCCTGTCGAGTGAACCGCCCGTGTCAGAGCGGGTCGCGGCTGATCGGGCAGGACATGCAGCGCGGGCCGCCCCGGCCGGAGCCGAGCTCGGACCCGGCGATCGCCACGACCTCGATGCCGGCCTCCTCGAGGCGGCTGTTGGTCTCGACGTTCCGCTCGTAGGCGACGGCGACCCGCGGCGCGAGCGCCAGGGTGTTGTTGCCGTCGTCCCACTGCTCGCGCTCCGCGGTGACCGGGTCCAGGCCCGTGTCGATCTGGTGGAGCGTGTCGATGCTCATCGCCTTGGCCGCCGCGACCAGGAAGGGCTCGGGGTCGGTGACGTCGAGGACCAGGTCACGGTCGGACTCGCCGTTCCGGTCGCGGACGGTCACGGTGTACGCCTGGAGGTGGTCGGCGACGTTGGGGTACATCACGATCTTGTCGACGTCGACCATCGTGCAGACGGTGTCGAGGTGCATCGTGGCGCGCTCCTGCGCGATCGGCACGGCGAGGACGGTGTGCGCGATGTCGGCGCGCAACATCTGCCGCGCCAGCCGCTCCGCCCCTGCCGGCGTGGTGCGCTCCCCGACGCCGATCGCGACGACACCGGGAGCGAGCAGCAGTACGTCGCCGCCCTCGACGTGCTCGTGCTGCCAGCCGTGGATCTTCGACGTCCCCTGGAACCGGGGGTGGTCGCTGTAGATGAGCTCGGTCAGCTGGGTCTCGCGCTCACGGGCGGGCATCGCCAGGGAGGTGATCGCGACCTGGTCGCGCAGCCACACGCTGGAGTCGCGGGTGAAGAGCAGGTTCGGCAGCGGGTCGATGAGGAAGTCGTCGCTGGCCAGCAGGCTGGTCACGAGCCCGAAGCCTCCGCGGACCTCGTCGTTGCGGACCCCGGCCGTGAGGAACGCCGCGAGCTCCTCCGGGGACTGGTCGTGCAGCGCGGAGGTGAGGTAGCCCCGCAGGGTGTCGCCGAGGTGGAGGCTCGACATCGCCCCGGCGATCGCGTGCTCGCGCGCCTCGGCCTCCTGCAGCGTCTCCACGAGGAGCTCGGTCAGGTAGAGCACCTCGACGCCGCGGTCGCGCAGCGCCTGGGCGAACGCGTCGTGCTCGTCCTGGGCCCGGCTGACCCACGGGATCCCGTCGAAGAGGAGCTTGTCGTTGTTGCGCGGGGTGAGCCGCTTCAGCTCCGGGCCGGGACGGTGCAGCATCACCGTGCGCAGCCGGCCGACCTCGCTGTCGACCCCGTGGTTGGTTCCCTGGTTGCTGCCCTGGCTGGTCATGGGGCGAAGCGTAACGCCGGGGCGACCTCGACGCCGAGTCAGCCGAGAAGCAGCTCGTACGCCGTGACCCCGGCCAGCACCAGGCAGACCGCGGCGCCGATGTAGTGGAGCACCGAGAGCTTCATGTAACGCAGCAGGACGCGTCCCGAGAGCACCGCGAGACCCGAGACGGTCAGCAGCGCCAGCCACGCCCCTGCGAACACGCTGAGCGGCTCCTCGTACTTCGCGACGAGGCTGATGGTCAGCAGCTGCGACAGGTCGCCCCACTCGGCCGCGAACAGCACGAGGAACGACGCCACGACCGCCTTGAGGCCGGTCCTGGCCTCGGTGGCCTTCGCGGCGTACTCCTCCTCCGCCTCGGCCTCCTCCGCGTCCGCCCCGGGCGCCGACCGGAACAGCAGCACCGCGCCGAGCAGGAAGATCGCGATCGCCACGCTGCGGATGAGCGTCTCGGGGAGCAGGGTGGCGAGCTGACCGGCCGTCACGGCGATCAGCACCTGGAGGAAGAAGGCCAGGCCGACGCCGATCCACACCAGGAGGGGCTTGTACCTGGTGGAGAGCACGAGCGCGGCGATGAACGTCTTGTCGGGCAGCTCCACGACGAAGATGGCAGCGAACGTCAGCGCGACGACGGCGAGTTCCACGAGAGGTCCTAACGGGTGGGTGCGGCGGGTGCGGTCAGTCCTGCGTGAGGGGGCGGGTTGCGGCGATGGCCTCGGCCAGCACGTCCTTCAGGGCACGTCCGGTCGCCTCGGCCACGGCCGCGAGGTCGTCGTACTCCGGCTGCGCGTTGACGACGACGCCTTCCTGCAGGGCGAGCTTCACGTGCACGGTGTGGCCGTCGACCTCGATCGTGCGCATCTCGCGGTCGAGCGCGTGCTTGCCGATCGGGATCTCCCGGACGCCGATCGTCGAGGTCTGCCGGAAGATCTCGGCACGCACGGCGGCGGCCCGGTCGCCGGCGACGAGCACGTGGAGCGTGTGGGCGGGCCGCCCCTTCTTCATGACGATCGGGCTCAGCCACGCGTCGGAGGCGCCCGCGGCGAGGAGGGCGGCGATGACGTTCGGCCACAACCGCGGGTCCAGGTCGTCGACGTTGGTCTCGATCAGCAGCGGCTGGTGCGTCCCGTGCTCACCGCCGGTGGTCGATCCTGTCGACGCCAACGGCGTGCCGACGAGGAGCCTCAGCACGTTCGTGTGCCCCTCGGGGTCCCGGCCGCCCGCTCCCACCCCGATCGCGGCGACGCTCATCGGGGGCTGGGGGCCGAACCCGGTCGCGTTCGCGGTCAGGAGGGCCGCTCCGGTGGGCGTGCACAGCTCCATCGCGGGCGCCGACGGCGGACCGGAGTACGACGGCCGCCCCCGGAGCAGCGAGGCGACGGCCGGAGGTGGCACGGGCATCGAGCCGTGGGCGCCCCGGACGGACCCCGAGCCCACGGCGACCGGTGACACGACGAGCCGGGACAGCCCGAGGTGCTCGAGCCCGGCGCAGACCCCGACCACGTCGGCGATCGCGTCGAGGGCACCGACCTCGTGGAAGTGCACCTCGTCCGGGGTGGTCCCGTGGACCTCCGCCTCGGCGACGGCGAGCCGCTCGAACGTGGCGTGTGCCCGGGCACGGACGCCGTCGGCCAGGGGCGCCGCGGCCAGCAGGGCGGCGATGTCGCGCCAGGTCCGGTGGGTGGTGCTGTCGGCCACCTCGACGTGGCAGCGCGTGGCGGCGAAACCGTTGCGGGTCACCTGCTCCGGGTGGAGCGCGACGTGCTCGGGAGCCACCGCTGACACCGCGTCGGAGAGCACCCCCACCGGCACGCCGGCGCCCACGAGCGCACCGAGCAGCATGTCGCCGCTGGCCCCCGAGGAGGCGTCGACCCAGGCGACCGGTCCCTCGCTCATCGGGCGTTCCGCGCGACCCGGGCCGCGAAGACCCCGGCCCCGAACCCGTTGTCGATGTTGACCACGGTGACCCCGGGGGCGCAGGAGTTGAGCATCGCGAGGAGGGCGGCGATCCCGCCGAAGGAGGCGCCGTAGCCCACGCTCGTGGGGACGGCGACGAGCGGGACGCCGGTGAGTCCGCCCACGACGCTCGGGAGGGCACCCTCCATGCCGGCCACCACGACCAGGCAGTTGGCGGTCACGAGCTCCTCGCGGGCGGCGAGGATCCGGTGCAGGCCGGCCACGCCCACGTCGTTGACCAGCTTCACGCCGGCGCCGTAGACCCGGGCGGTGAGCGCGGCCTCGGCGGCGACGGGCGCGTCCGACGTACCGGCGGAGACGACCGCGACCGTGCCCTGGGCCTGCGGCAGCGGGCCGACCGTGACCGCGCGGGCGACCTCGTCGACGACCGCGTCCGGGATCTGGACGCCCACCGCCTCGATGACGGCGTCGTTCAGCCGGGTCGCGAGGATCGCACGCTCCGGGTGCGCCTCGCGCAGGGTCTGCAGGATCTCGACGACCTGGGCAGGGGTCTTGCCGGCACCGTAGACGACCTCGGGGTCGCCGGTCCGGTCGGCCCGGTCGGTGTCGAGCCGGGCGTACCCGAGGTCGGAGACCCCGGAGGCAGGCTTGTCCACACGCTGGTCGCTCATGCGGCCGAATGTATCTCCCCTAGAGTTGACGGCGTGCCGCCACCACCGCCGGGGGTACCCCCCGCCCGCTACGCCTACCTCGGCCCCGAAGGGACCTTCACCGAGCAGGCGCTGCGCTCCGTGCCCGCGGCCGGCCGGGCCGAGCTCCAGCCCTGCGCGACGGTGACGCTGGCGCTCGACGCGGTGCGCAACGGCGAGGCCGACGGCGCGGTCGTGCCGATCGAGAACTCCGTCGAGGGGTCGGTCCCGGTCACGCTCGACGAGCTCGCCACCGGTGAGCCGCTGATGATCACGCGCGAGATGACCGTCCCGATCGCGTTCTCGCTCTTCGCCCGACCCGGCACGGCGCCCGAGGACATCAAGGTCGTCGCCACCCACCCTCACGCGGCGGCCCAGACCCGCCGCTGGATGGCGCTTCACCTGCCCCACGCCGAGGTCGTGCACGCCTCGTCCACCGCCGCGGCCGCCGCCGCCGTCGCGGACCCCGACTCGACCTGGGACGCCGCGATCGCCGCGCCGCTGGCCGCCGAGCACTACCGGCTGGCCGTCCTCGCCGAGGGCATCGGCGACAACCCCGACGCGATCACGCGGTTCGTGCTGGTCTCGCGGCCCGGCCTTCCCGCGCCCCGGAGCGGTCGCGACAAGACCTCGCTGGTGGCGTTCATGCGCGACGACCACCCCGGCGCGCTGCTGGAGATCCTCGAGCAGCTCACCATGCGCGGCGTGAACATGACCCGGATCGAGTCGCGGCCCACGGGCGCCGCGCTCGGCAACTACTGCTTCTCGATCGACTGCGAGGGCCACATCGACGACGCCCGGGTCGGCGAGGCGATGATGGGTCTCCACCGGGTCTGCGCGGACGTGCGCTTCCTCGGCTCCTACGAGCGGCACGACGGGGTCGCCCCGACGGTGCGCCGGGGGACTTCCGACGCGGAGTTCGCGGAGGCGACCTCCTGGCTCGCGCGCCTTCGCCGTGGAGGCTGACCTCCCCGGCTAGTGTCGGGCGCGATGAACGACACCGTGCTCCTCGTCCTCCTCGCCGCCCTGCTCGTGACAGCCGTGGCGGCCCTGGTGGTCGCCGTCCTCGCGCTGCGGCGCTCGCAGGCCGGCCATGCCCGTCGTACCTCCGCACGCCGCCGCGCCGTGGACCTGCCCACCGACGTGGAGGGGCTGCGCGGCGAGGTGCAGGCGCTCAGGATGGAAGCGTCGCAGGCGCTGCGGCACCTCGCGGTCGTGCGCTACGACGCGTTCGGCGACATGGGCGGGCACCTGTCGTGGTCGATGGCGCTCCTCGACGACGGCGGTGACGGGGTCGTGCTCACCTCCATCCACGGCCGGAGCGAGGCGCGCACCTACGCCAAGAACCTCACCGGCTGGTCCTGCGAGCACCCGCTCTCCCCGGAGGAGGAAGAGGCGGTCAAGTTCGCCAAGAACGCCCCCTGACCCCCCGTTCGGGCCGTTTTCGCCGGGTCCAACGGCCCTGCCCGGCGCCCGGGACGGGGTGCTCTGCTGGAGCCACCGTCGAATGGGGGGATTCCGATGATCGGTGCGCTTGTCGTCCGGCACCTGTTCTCGACGTCCGGCCGGGCCTTCGAGCAACGTGACACCGAGGCGCTCCTGAGCAGCTGGGCCGACGACGTCGTCTTCGAGTTCGGCGGCGCCAGCGGCATGTCCGGCCACTTCGCGGGCAAGGAGGCCGTCCGCGGCTGGTTCCACCGGTGGTTCGAGCGGATGGACTCCCTGGAGATGAAGGTCCGCCACGTCGGCGTCGCGCGGCCGTGGGCGCTCGGCCTGTCCAACACCGTCCTGGTCGAGTTCGTGGCCGACGAGACCTCGCACGACGGCGTCACCGTGCACTCGGAGGGCGTGACCGTGTACGACGTGCGACATGGCAAGGTCGTCCGGGCCAGGAACTACCTCTTCGACGAGCGCTCCGAGACCACGATGTGGGGCGAGAGCCAGATCGGTTGAGCCGCGGCGCAACCTCGCGCCGTCCCGCGCGTCGTCCAAGGTAGGAGATACCGGACGACGAAACGGGGGACGGATGCCACAGCTGCTGGCGGGCTCGGAACGCCTGCGATCTGTGGACGAGGCAGAGGCGGTGGAGCTGTACGCCGCGCACCGGCTGCGCCTGGTCAGGCTCGCGGTGCTGCTCGTGGACGACCTGCAGACCGCCGAGGACGTGGTCCAGGACGCCTTCGCCGCCTTCCTCGTACGCCGGAGGGGGCTCGACGACCAGGACAAGGCGCTGGCCTACCTGCGCACCTCCGTGGTGAACGGCGCCCGGTCCAAGCTGCGGCGGCGTCGTACGGCCCGGGCCTACGTCCCGCCGCACGAGGTGCCGCGGGACGGGACGTCGGAGGGCGTGCTGCTCGCCGAGGAGCACCGCGAGGTCCTCGCCGCGATGCAGCGTCTCGGCACGAGGCAGCGCGAGGTGCTCGTGCTGCGTTACTGGTCCGGGTTCAGCGAGGCCGAGATAGCCGAGACCCTCGGCATCTCCCGGGGGGCCGTGAAGTCCACCGCGAGCCGCGCGCTCGACGCGCTGGAGAAGATCATGGAGGTGTCGCGATGAGCAGCACGATCGAGGACCGCCTCGCCGCAGCGCTCGACGCACGCGCCGAGCTCGTCACGCCGCAGGACCTGCGGCCGCTGGAGGTGCCGACGTCGCCTCGCCGACACGTCCGGACCGGGGTGCTCCTGCTGGCCGCCGCGGGGACGGCCGCCGTGGTCGCGACGCCGTTCGTCCTCGAAGACGGTGGCGGGGTCTCTCCCGAGCCCGGCCCGGCCGGGACGCCGTCGGGAGTCGTGTCCGAACCGACCGAACCCCAGCCGACCGAGCCCTCCGAGCCGTCGTCCGAGCCGCCGCCGTGCCGGCCGACGCGATCGTCGTGGACCGCCAGCAGGCCGATGTGGACGGCGACGGCCGCCCGGACCGGGTCAGGTTGCTCTCCCACAGCACCTACCCGGAGGACCCGGCAGAGGGGTCGGTCGAGGTGTCCCTGGGTTCCGGGGAGACGAGTGTGGCGCGGTGCCGTTCGGTTACCTCGGCCCCCTGAAGCCGGCCTTCGACGTCAACGGCGACGGGCGCGAGCAGGTGCTGCTGAGCCACACGCAGGGCGGTGACTTCGCGCAGCTGCTCGTCTACACCTGGCACGAGGACGGTCTCGTCCTCGCGCGGCAGGAGGGCGCCGCGCCGCTCGCGACGGAGGCGGACGGGGTGGTGGCCGGCTACTACACCGACGACCGCGGGCTCGTCTCGTGGCTGAGGCGGGATCCGGTCGGCGGCACGACGTACGAGGTCCAGGAGTGGACGTGGTCGGTCGACGGCGACCGGCTGGTGCCCACTCCAGCGGGAAAGCGCTGCAAGGACATCGGGACGCGCCGCCCCGGCCCTGCTGACGGCGCCGCAGCCGGCTAGCGCCGGGCCTCCGCCATCGCCGCCTCGACGGTCCGATGGACCCCGGCGTTGGTCGCTGTGCGGTCTCCCGGGTCGCGGAACTCCAACCGCCAGCCGGTCCGCTCCTCTGCGATGCGCCACTCCCGGCCGCTCTCCGAGCACGCGGTGTAGACCCCGTTGCCGTGCTCGAAGTCGAGCAGCGCAACCGGGTGCGAGCCGTCCGGGCGGGAGTGACCGTTTCCGTACGACGATGCCATGCTGTCCACCTCTCACCGACTCCAGGAAGGGCCC
Organism: uncultured Actinomycetota bacterium; assembly: GCA_963701425.1. Classification (GTDB taxonomy): domain Bacteria; phylum Actinomycetota; class Actinomycetes; order Propionibacteriales; family Nocardioidaceae; genus Nocardioides_C. Next base: position 450,829 of record CAVPAG010000014.1, read on the forward strand.
CGGGTGGAGGCTTCCTGGACTGGTCTTTTCAGGCTACTCCGCGACCGGGTGACGTGGCGAGGGATCGGCGATGTGGTCACCCTTCGGCGTATGCACGCTCGAGCTCGGCGATGTCGAGCTTCTTCATGCCGAGCATCGCTTTCATGGCCGCCTCGACCTTCGCCTTGTCGGGCGCGGTCACGAGCTCGACCCACCGCTCGGGGACGATCTGCCAGGAGAGGCCGTACTTGTCCTTGAGCCAGCCGCACTGCACCTCCTGGCCGCCGTCGGCGGTGAGGGCCTCCCAGAGCCGGTCTACCTCCTCCTGGTCCCGGCAGCGGACCTCGAAGGAGACCGCCTCGGTGAAGGGGAACTGCGGGCCGCCGTTGATCGCGACATACTCCTGCCCGAGCAGCTGGAAGTTGACGACCATGACGGTGCCCGGCTCGCCGGGGCCGGCCTCGCCGTAGGGGACGACCTCGAGGATCTTGGAGTCGTCGAAGAGCGAGACGTAGAACTCGGCGGCCTCCTCGGCCTCGGTGTCGAACCACAGGTTCGGGACGATCTTCTGCATGGCTGGTGCTCCTCTCGTGTCGGTCTACTGACCGTCGCCGTCCCGAGAACTCATCGCGCGCAGGGGCCTCCACGGGTGACCCGGAGCTCGGTGCCGACCACGTCGACCGCGACGGTCGCGAGGGTGGCGTGCCGGAGCACCGGGTCCAGGGCCGGGTCGGCGTGGGCGCAGACGCCGCCGACCTCGGCGTGGTGCTCCATCGCCGCGACCACCTCCTCGGGGCTTCCCGGGGTGCGGTCCCGGAACGAGTCGAGGAGCGTCGTACGCCGGATCTCGCTGCCGGGGCCGATGTTCGCGGCGAGGCAGCCGGGGGCGCCCTCCTCGGAGACGAAGTGGTTGGTGCGGACGAGCAGCCCGTCCGACGGGTGTACGACGCCGGGGCCACCCGGGAACAGCTCGACCGAGGCGGTGCGGCCCGCCCTGTCGACGACGGTGACCGACGTCGAGGCCGAGGTGCTGACGGCGGCGGCCTGGGCGAGAGCGTCGTCGAGGTCGCCGGCGGTGTCGAGGATCTGCCGGCTGAGCAGGTGCACCGGGAAGCCGATCCCCTTCTCCTCGGCGAGCGCGTCGTCGCTGTGGCGGAGCATGTTGAACAGCACGCCGACCCCGCGCGAGCTGACCCCGATCTTGCCGAGGACGCCGTACTCCGTGACGGTCCGGACCAGATGGCCGTCCGGGTGCGGGATGGTCCACGCGAACCAGTCGTCGGCCATCGCGTCGTACCAGTCCCAGGTCTGCACGGCGACGGGCGAGCCGTTGTCGGGCAGCGCGACCACCGTGGAGCACTCGTCGGTCACGCCGGTGGGGTCGGCGACGGCGAGCAGCTCGGTCCGGGCGTTGAGCATCGCGATCTCGCGCACGGGCACCCGCGCCCCCTCCGCGATGCCCGCGATCTCCATCGCCGCGGTGGGGGCGAGCTCGCTGATCGTCGCCCACGCGCGCTCGGCCCAGGGGTCGACCTCGAAGGGCCGGGTCGCCCGTGCTGCGAACAGCCGCCGGTAGGCCGCGATCGTGCGGGTGATGTCGGCGCGACGGCACTCGCCGAGCTCCCGGCCGCGGTCGGCGGGCTCGAGGACCGAGGAGGTGAATGTCCGCACTGTCGTCACCGGGCCACGGTAACGCCGCGCGTCACTAGCATGCGCTGTCATGAACATCCTGACCCCGGTGGCGATCCGTGTGGGCCGGCTGAGCTGGCTGCCGAAGTACCTGAAGTACATCGTCGCGACGGACAAGACGATCCACCGTCTGACCGGGGGCAGGTTCGGGCTGCTTTCGATCGCCGGCCTGCCCCAGCTGATGCTGACCGTGCGGGGCCGCAAGAGCGGGGTGCCGCGGACGACGCCGCTGCTCTGCGTGCCGCACGACGGGTCGTTCCTGGTCGCTGGCTCCAACTGGGGCGACGCGAAGCTCCCGGTGTGGGTGCTCAACCTCCGCGCCAACCCCGACGCGCAGATCAGCCACAAGGGTCGCGACATCCCCGTGCACGCCCGTGAGGTGAGCGGCGAGGAGCGCGAGCGCCTGTGGCAGGTGATGGTGCGGACCTGGCCGAACTACGACAAGTACGCCGAGCGCACCGACCGGGTCATCCCCGTCTTCGTCCTGACACCCCGCTGAGACCCGGCGGCCGGCCGCTCCGGCGCCTTCGCCGAAAGTGGTCGAAGACGACCGTTCGGCCGATCTCCGTCGTTGCCGACCACTTCCGCTGGACGGTCACGACCCGGGACGGGTCAGCGCGGGACGCGGACGAGGAGCCGCCCGTGGATGCACTCGGCGCGGATCTCCTGGCCGGGGCCGATCGGGTCGCCGTCGAGCTGGCGCGCGGTGTCGTGGGCGGTGCGCACGACCACCTTCTTGCCGGTCATCCGGTTGAGCTGGTCGTCGACGCGCTTGTGCTTGCTCAGCACCCGCCACAGCAGGGGGAACCAGCTCACGAACCGGCGCGGTGACACGATCACCACGTCGAGCACGCCGTCGTCGATGTTCGCGTCGGGCAGCAGCGGGATCCCGGCGGTGAGGTAGCCGACGTTGCCCACCACGACGGTCAGCGCCCGGTGCTTGGTGAACGGCTCGTCGTCGACGGAGATCTCCACCTTGAACGACGGGGAGCGCAGCTGCCGCAGACCGGAGACGAAGTAGGCGAGCCAGCCGATCTTCGCCTTGATGGCGTCGTCGGCGCCCTCCATGATCGCCGCGTCGAAGCCCATGCCGCCCATGACCATGAAGTGCTGGTCCGGCTCGATGCCGTCGCCGGCGACCGCGACCAGGTCGATGGCGCGGTCCTGGCCGTTCAGGGCGACGTCGATCGCCGCCTGGAGGTACAGGGGGATGCCCAGGTTGCGGGCGAGCAGGTTGCCGGTGCCCGCGGGGACCACCCCGACCGGGATGCCGGTGCCCGCGAGCTCCGCGCACACGGTGCGCACCGTGCCGTCGCCGCCGCAGACGAGCACCAGGTCCGCGCCGTTGACCGCGGCCGTCTCCGCCATCGAGCGACCCGGGTCCTCGATCGTGGTCTCGGACCAGTCGGGCGCGCTCCAGCCGGAGTCCGCAGCCTGCTGCTCGACCATCTCCTTGAACGCCGCGACGTCGTCGACCTTGATCGGGTTGAGCACGACGGCCAGCTGCTTGGTCTGGGGCACCGGGCTCGTGAAGCTCTCGACGACCTTCGGCCGCGGAGCCGGGTGGAAGACGACCATGCCGAGCAGGACCCAGAAGAACCCGACGGAGAAGCCGGCGACGACGTCGGAGACGTTGTGCACCCCGAGGAGGATCCGGTCCAGGCCGACCAGGACCACCAGGAAGCCCCAGACCCAGATCAGGACCCGCCTCAGCGACCTGCGCCGGACGAAGAGGAGGGTCAGCACGGTGGCGACGCCCATCGCGGAGGCGATGCCCGAGGAGTGCCCTGACGGGAAGGAGAAGCTGTCGAGCGAGTGCACCGGGTCGTCCCAGACCGGGCGGTCGCGCTCGACGGAGTTCTTGAGGAGGTAGGTCGTCACTGATGCGGCGGTCATGACGCCGGCGGTCCACAGCGCGGCCCTGACGTGCCGGCGCCACAGCAGCAGGAGCGTCAGCACGACCGTCAGGATCGTCAGCGGCATCGTCCCGAAGGCGACCTCGATCGCGTGGAGGACGTCGTAGGCGACCGGGTTCTGCGCGGTCCAGGACTGGAAGTCGTCACCGAGCCCGCGGTCGAGCTCGTCCAGCGCGTTGCGCCTGAGCTCCACGACGACCGACAGCGTGACCAGCGTGATGAGGAAGACGGCGGCGCCGACGAGCAGGCGAGGCCTGCCAAGGGTGCGTACGGGCACGGTGCTCCAGCTTCACTGCGTGTCGGCGGGCCGACGGGTCGGTCGAAAAGTGTTCAGTCGACAAGTATGACGACCCGGGACAATCGCCCTCACACGGCGTGGGCCAGGCGCAGCAGCTCGTCGATCTCGGCGTCGAAGGCGGCCACCATGCGCTCGGGGTCGGGAATCATCGTCGCGTCGACCCGGAACCCCACCTGGACCTCGCCGGCGTAGCTGAAGAGGGAGATGCCCAGCGTCTGGTCGCCGGACTCGGGCGGCCAGCTGAGCACCTTGGTGATCCGGGTGCCCGCGATGTACCTCGGCTCCCGAGGGCCGGGCACGTTCGTGGTCACCCCGATCGCCTTGCCGGCGAAGAAGTCGACGAAGAACCGCTCGAGCTCGGGCCCGCTGCGGCCGATCGCCTTGATCAGCCCGAAGGTGAGCATGACCTCCGGTGAGTGCTTGATCACGTCCATCCGCCGCTTCGTCTCGGCGATCCGGGCGAACGGGGCCTCCACGCTGAGCGGCAGCTTCAGCAGCACGAGCGCGAACTGGTTGCCGAGCTCGAGCGGGAGCGGCCGGTCGAGAGGCCGGACGTTGACCGGCACCATCGTGGCGACGTCGTCGGGCGTCCCGCCGTGCTCGATCGCGTACGTCCTGAGCGCCCCCGCAACTGCCGCGACCAGGACGTCGTTCACGGTCGCGCCCGAGGCCCGGGCCACTCGCTTCACGTCGTCGAGGGGGAACGTGTCGCACCAGGCCACGCGCTTCTCCAGACCGGGGGTGCCGCTGAACGGCGTGTGCGGGTGGTGCCCGAGGAGCAGCTTGTTCGCGATCGCCCCCGTGCGCTCGGCCTGCGTGAACGCGTCGCCGGCGAGGTGCGGGTCGAGCAGGCGGGGTGCCTCGCGGAGCAGCTGCCCACCAGCCGCCACGACGGCGGCGGCAGCGGAGCCGGCGGCCGCGACGACCTGCAGCGCGCCGTCGAGGATGCCCAACGGCGCCTCCGCCTCCTCCTGCTCCTCGGGGACGAGGTCGCCCTCAGGGGTGCCGTCGGTCAACGAGAGCAGCACCTGGGCCAGGGCGATCCCGTCCGCGAGCGCGTGGTGGAACCGGCAGAACACGACCGCTCCGCCGTCGTAGCCGTCGAGAAGGTGCATCTCCCAGAGCGGCTTGCTGCGGTCGAGCGGTATCGAGAGGTGCCGGGCGAGGTAGCGCTGCACCGCGGCGTCGCCGCCTCCGTCGAGCCTCGCCCGCATCAGGTGCCGGTGTACGTCGAAGTCGGGGTCGTCCTCCCAGTGGGGCGGGCCGACGTGGGTCGCGGCCATCACGGGGCGCTGGCGGAAGACCGGGTAGCGGTCGATCATCCGCCGCCTCGCCACCTCGACCAGCCGGTCCCAGTCGACCGGGCCGTCGAGGAACATCACGCTGTCGACGACCATCAGGTTGTTGGCGCGGTCCATGTTGAGCCAGATGGTGTCGACGGGCCCGATCAGCCGCCTGCCGTTCATGTCGTCCTCCCCGGTGCTCCGCGTCCCTCCGCCCCTGGGCGAAGCGTGACACCGGTCGACGTACGCGCGGCAGGGTCGCAGGTCCCGGACCGTCGGCCGAACGGTTCGGGAAACTCATGTGCACCCGGCAGATATCCTCGTGAGGTGATCGATCCCCGACTGCTCCGTGAAGACCCCGACCGCGTCCGCGAAGGACAGGCCAAGCGCGGCCTGTCGCCCGACGTGGTCGACCAGGCCCTCGCCGCTGACGAGCGTCGACGCTCCTCGATCGCCGACTTCGAGCGGTTGCGGGCGGAGCAGAAGAGCCTCGGCAAGCTCATCCCGAAGGCCCAGGGCGAGGAGAAGCAGGAGCTCCTGGCCCGCACCAAGACGCTCTCGGCGGCAGTGAAGGAGGCCGAGCAGGCGCAGGCGCAGGCGGAGCAGGCCTACCGCGAGCTGCTCATGTCGATCCCGAACGTCGCCGCTCCCGAGGCCCCCGCCGGTGGCGAGGACGACTTCGTGGTGCTCGAGCACGTCGGTACCCCCCGCGACTTCGCCGAGGAGGGCTTCGAGCCCAAGGACCACGTCGAGCTCGGCCGGATCCTCGGCGCGATCGACACCGAGCGCGGCGCGAAGGTCTCGGGTGCGCGCTTCTACTACCTCACCGGGGCCGGAGCCGACCTCGAGCTCGCGCTGGTCAACATGGCGATGGACCAGGCCCGTGAGGCCGGGTTCACGACGATGATCCCGCCCGCGCTGGTCAAGCCGCGTGCGATGGAGGGCACCGGGTTCCTCGGCCAGGCCGCCGACGACGTGTACCGGATCGAGGGCGACGAGATGTATCTCGTGGGGACCTCGGAGGTGCCGCTCGCGGCGTACCACTCCGACGAGATCCTCGACGCCGGCTCTTTGCCCCTGCGCTACGCCGCGTTCAGCCCCTGCTACCGCAAGGAGGCAGGCTCCTACGGCAAGGACACCCGCGGCATCATCCGCGTGCACTGGTTCGACAAGGTGGAGATGTTCACCTACACGACGATCGAGGACTCCTACGAGGAGCACCAGCGGCTGCTCGGCTGGGAGAAGGAGTGGCTCGAGAAGCTCGAGCTCGCCTACCGCGTGATCGACACCGCGGCGGGTGACCTCGGCCTGTCCGCGCAGCGGAAGTTCGACTGCGAGGCGTGGATCCCGACCCAGGGGAAGTACCGCGAGCTCACCTCGACCTCGAACTGCACCGACTTCCAGGCACGCCGCCTCGACGTACGCGCGCGGTTCGAGGACGGCGTGAAGCCGGTCGCGACGCTCAACGGCACGCTCGTGGCCATCCCGCGGGCGATCGTGGCGATCCTCGAGACCCACCAGCAGGCCGACGGCTCGGTCCGGCTGCCCAAGGCGCTGCAGCCGTACATGCAGGGCCGCGAAGTCCTGGAGCCTGTCGCCAAGTGACCTATCAACCGAAGCTGGTCGCCCTCGACATCGACGGGACGATCCTCATCCCCCACCCCGAGAACGGCTTCAGCGCCGACGGGGTGACCCCGGCCGTGCGCGCGGCGATCGACCGGGCGTACGACGCAGGGGCCCACATCGTGCTCGCCAGCGGTCGGGCGCCGCTGGGCATCAGCGAGGTGCTGCGCCACCTCGACATGCCGCGCGAGACCGGCTCCCACGTCCTCGGCGTGGCCTCGAACGGCGCGGTGACCTTCTCCTTCCCGCCGCTGAAGGTGGTCAGCGAGGTCACCTTCGACGCGAGGGACGCCGTGAGGGCGGTGCTCGAGCACGTCCCGGACGCCGCGGTGGCGATCGAGGAGCACGGCGTCGGCTACCGGGTGAACCGCCACTTCCCGCACGGCGAGCTCGACGGCGAGATGATCCTGACCCCGATCGAGGAGATGATCGCCCGCGAGGTCAGCCGTGTGATCATCCGCGACCCCGACTCCACCTCCGAGGACTTCGTCTCCCTGGCCGAGAAGCTCGGCCTGCAGGGCACGAACTACTTCATCGGCTGGACCGCCTGGCTCGACCTCGCGCCCGAGGGCGTGTCGAAGGCCAGCGGCCTGGCCGAGGTCGCCGACCGGCTCGGCATCGACCGCTCCGACGTGCTCGCCATCGGCGACGGCCGCAACGACATCGAGATGCTCGAGTGGGCCGGCCGGGGCGTCGCGATGGGCCAGGCGCCCGACGAGGTCAAGGCGATCGCCGACGACGTGACCGCTCACGTCAACGAGGACGGGGCAGCCCTCGAGCTCGAACGCTGGTTCTGACATGACCACACACCGCATCCGCCTGGTCGCGACCGACCTCGACGGGACGCTGCTCCACACGGACGGCACCGTGACAGCGCGGACCCGCGAGGTGCTCAACGCCGTCGAGGAGCTCGGCGTCACCGTCGTCTTCGTGACGGGCCGGCCGGTCCGCTGGATGGACGACCTGTGGGAGCACGTCGGCGGCCACGGCCTCGCGATCGTCTCCAACGGCGGGATCCTGTACGACGTCCACGAGCACGCCGTGCGGATGGCCCGGACCATCCCCGTCGAGGTGAGTCTCGACGTCGCGAAGACCCTCCGGGAGGCCGTGCCCGGGACGACCTTCGCCATGGAGCGCATCGAGGGGTTCGCCAAGGAGCCGGGCTTCATGTCCCGGATCCCGCCACCGCCGGACCTGCGGGTCGGGCCCGGCCGAGGAGATCCTCGACGAGCACGTCGTGAAGCTGCTGGCCCGCCACGAGGAGATGGACCCCGAGGCGTTCTGGGCCGAGGTGGAGTCGCACATCGGCCACCTCGTGACCACGACCTGGTCGTCGGTCGGCGCCCTGGTCGAGATGAGCGCCGCCGGCGTGACCAAGGCGAGCACCCTGGAGCTCCTCTGCGCGGAGCGGGGCATCGACCCGTCGCAGGTCGTGGCGTTCGGCGACATGCCCAACGACCTCGCGATGCTCGAGTGGGCCGGGACGTCGTACGCCATGGCCAACGCCCACGCGACGGTCCGTGAGCTCGCCCGCCACGTCGCGCCCTCCAACGAGGAGGACGGCGTCGCGGCGGTGCTCGCGGAGATCTTCGACCTCTGACCTCGTCCGCTCCGACCGGCCGCGGGAACCCAGGCGTCCTCTGACGGACCCGCGCGTTCCCCTTCCCCAAACGCGCGATCCGCGCCAGACTCTGGCAGACGAGACGAGACGTGACCCAGATCACGGAGGATGCCATGGCTGCACAAGATCCGGTGGAGGCCACCCGCGCCGCCCTCACCTCCCTGGCCGCGGCGGTGCTGCGGATCCGCAACGAGTACGGCGACACCCTGGGCGTCCGCCGGCTCACCTCGGACGTCGACAGGCTCAACGCCGACCTCGACGAGCTCGGGGCTCCCGGGCCCGGTCGCCGCCCACCGGTGGCGCCGGAGGAGATGATCCCGATCCCCGACGAGCCCTACGACGAGAGCATGTGGCACGACGCCCAGTCCGAGGCCCAGCACGCTCAGTGACGAGCAGATAGGGGAAGGCATTGTCGACGGGGGTCAGCAGCGCAGGACGCGCGCAGATCAGCGAGAAGACGCTCAGGCAGGACAACTGGTGGCTCTCGCCGCTGGTCACGTTCGTGGTCTTCACAGCGTTCGTCGTCTACGCGACGTGGCGGGCGTTCTCGGGTGAGCACTACTACGCCTCGCCCTACCTCTCGCCGTTCTACTCGCCCTGCATGGGTGCCCAGTGCGTCGAGGGCTCGGCCGACTTCGGCAGGCCCTTCGACTGGTTCCCGTACTCGCCGGCGTTGATCATCCTGGTCATCCCGCTGGGCTTCCGGATGACCTGCTACTACTACCGCAAGGCCTACTACAGGGCGTTCTGGCTCTCCCCGCCCGCGTGCGGTGTCGCCGAGCCGAAAACCAAGTACACCGGCGAGCGCAGGTTCCCGCTGATCCTGCAGAACGGCCACCGCTGGGCGCTGATCGCCTCTGCGCTGATCGCGATGGTGCTGACCTACGACGTGGTCCTCGCCTTCCGCAACGCCGACCACGAGTGGGGCCACATGGGGCTCGGCACCGTCGTCCTGGGCGTCAACGTGGTCCTGATCTGGCTCTACACCCTGTCGTGCCACTCCTGCCGCCACCTGATCGGCGGGCGGCTGCGGCACTTCTCCAAGCACCCGGTCCGCTACCGGCTGTGGACGGCCGTGTCCCGGCTGAACCGCGACCACCCCAAGTACGCCTGGCTGTCGCTGTTCTCGGTCGCCCTGGCCGACCTGTACGTCTACCTGCTCTCGACCGGCGCGATCACCGACGTGAGGTTCTTCTGAATGCCTGACTCCAGCAGACATCCCATGACGGGCAACCGGATGGACGCCGGCACGGACACGGGCTTCGAGACCCACGAGTACGACGTGGTCGTGATCGGCGCTGGTGGCGCGGGGCTGCGAGCCGCGATCGCCGCCCACGACGCGGGCGCCCGGGTCGCCATCGTGTGCAAGTCGCTCCTCGGCAAGGCCCACACCGTGATGGCCGAGGGCGGCATCGCCGCAGCGATGGGCAACGTGTACGACGAGGACGGCTGGCAGGTGCACTTCCGCGACACCATGCGCGGCGGGAAGATGCTCAACAACTGGCGCATGGCCCAGCTCCACGCGCAGGAGGCTCCCGAGCGGGTCCTGGAGCTCGAGGAGTGGGGCGCGCTGTTCGACCGTACGCCGGAGGGGCTGATCTCCCAGCGCGACTTCGGAGGTCACAAGTACGCCCGCCTCGCCCACGTCGGAGACCGCACGGGGCTGGAGATGATCCGCACCCTGCAGCAGCGGGCCGTCGCGCTCGGCATCGACGTGTTCATGGAGTGCACGGTCACCGAGATCTTCACGGAGCGAGCCAAGGGCGTCCGGCCCCGGGTCAGCGGCGCCTTCGCCTACTGGCGCGAGACCGGCCGGTTCGTCGTCTTCCGCGCCCCGTCCGTCGTCCTCGCCACGGGAGGGATCGGGAAGTCCTACCAGGTCACCTCGAACTCCTGGGAGTACACCGGCGACGGGCACGCGCTGGCGCTGCGCACCGGAGCGAGCCTGATCAACATGGAGTTCGTGCAGTTCCACCCCACCGGGATGGTCTGGCCGCCCTCGGTGCGCGGGATCCTCGTCACCGAGTCGGTCCGCGGCGACGGCGGCGTCCTGAAGAACTCCGAGGGTGAGCGCTTCATGTTCAACTACATCCCCGAGTTCTTCCGGAGCGAGACCGCCGACACGATCGAGGAGGCGGAGGGCTGGTACACCGACAAGAAGAACCACCGCCGTCCGCCGGAGCTGTTGCCGCGTGACGAGGTGGCGCGGGCGATCAACTCCGAGATCAAGGCCGGCCGGGGATCACCGCACGGCGGTGTCTTCCTCGACATCGCCTCGCGGCGCGACGCCGACTTCATCCGGCGCCGGCTGCCGTCGATGTACCACCAGTTCAAAGAGCTCGCGGACGTCGACATCACCGCGGAGCCGATGGAGGTCGGGCCGACCTGCCACTACGTGATGGGCGGGGTCGAGGTCGACGCGGACACCGAGGAGTCGCTGGTCGAGGGCCTCTACGCGGCGGGTGAGGTCGCGGGCGGCATGCACGGCTCGAACCGGCTCGGTGGCAACTCGCTGTCCGACCTGCTCGTCTTCGGTCGCCGCGCCGGCCACAACGCGGCCTACCACGCCCAACGCACGTGGGACCGCCGTGCCGCGCTGCCCGACGAGGAGGTCAAGGCCGCGTCAGCGAGGGCGCTCGCCCCCTTCGAGGAGGAGGGCGGGGAGAACCCGTACACCATCCAGAAGGACCTTCAAGAGGTCATGCAGCGGCTCGTCGGCATCATCCGCAAGGCCGAGGAGCTGAGGGAGTCGCTGGTCGAGATCGAGAAGCTCAAGGAGCGCGCGAAGCACCTCACGGTCGAGGGTCACCGGCAGTACAACCCCGGGTGGCACCTCGCGCTGGACCTGAAGAACATGCTGGTGGTCTCCGAGTGCATCGCGAAGGCGGCGCTCGAGCGTGAGGAGTCCCGGGGCGGTCACACCCGCGACGACTTCCCGAAGCCCGACCCCGAGTGGGGTGCGAAGAACCTCGTGCTGACCCTTCCCGGCGACGCCCTCGACAGCGCCGTCGAGCTCAGGCATCAGCCCCTGCCGGTCATGCCGAGCGAGCTGAGGACGCTGTTCGAGGAGGCCAAACCGGCGGCCACGCCGGGAGCCGAGCCGCAGAGGACGGGGGCAAGCTGATGGGCTACGACCTGAAGATGCGCGTGTGGCGCGGGGACGCCGACGGAGGCGCGCTCGCCGACTACACGGTCGAGGTCGAGGAGGGCGAGGTCGTCCTCGACGCCGTCCACCGGCTCCAGGCCACCCAGGCCGGCGACCTCGCGGTGCGCTGGAACTGCAAGGCCGGCAAGTGCGGGTCGTGCAGCGCCGAGATCAACGGCCGGCCCCGGCTCATGTGCATGACCCGGCTCGCGGACTTCGAGCAGGGGGAGACCGTCACGGTCACGCCCGTGCGGACGTTCCCGGTCATCCGCGACCTCGTGACCGACGTGTCGTTCAACTACGAGAAGGCCAAGCAGCTCCCGGCGTTCGCGCCGACGCCGCGCGACAAGGACGGCAAGCGCCGGATGATGCAGGCCGACGTCGAGCGCGGCCAGGAGTTCCGCAAGTGCATCGAGTGCTTCCTGTGCCAGAACGTCTGCCACGTCGTACGTGACCACGAGGAGAACAAGGAGGCCTTCGCGGGCCCGCGGTTCTTCCTCCGGTACGCCGAGCTCGACATGCACCCCCTCGACACCAACGACCGCCGCAAGCTCGCCCAGGAGGCCGCCGGCCTCGGGATGTGCAACATCACCAAGTGCTGCACCGAGGTCTGCCCGGAGAACATCAAGATCACCGACAACGCGATCATCCCGATGAAGGAGCGTGTCGTGGACCGGAAGTACGACCCGGTCGTCTGGCTCGGGTCCAAGATCTTCCGCCGCGACAAGCGCGAGGAGGTCTGATGGCCGAGCTGCTGAGTCAGGAGGAGATCGACCGGGCCCTCTCCACCGAGCTCCCGCACTGGAGCCAGGACGGCGACGAGATCACGCGGTCGATCAAGATGCCGACGTTCATGGACGGCATCCGGCTGGTGCAGCGGGTGGCGGAGGTCGCGGAGGACCTCGACCACCACCCCGACATCGACATCCGCTGGACCACCGTGACGTTCACCCTCTCGACCCACTCGGCCGGAGGGCTCACGGCCAAGGACCTCCGCCTCGCCGGCGACATCGACCGTCTCGCGACCTGACCGTGACACCGGACGCGGAGACCGCGGCCCTGCTGAGGTGCCTGGACAACCAGCGCGCCCACGTGCTCGGATCCTGGCTCGTTCTCACCGAGTGAGGGCCTCCTCTCGGTCACGAGACCAGTGCAGCAATGACCATGTCTGGCCATTGTTCGGCGAAGAGCTCGGGGCGTTGACTGGGTGGGTTCCGTAAGGGGGGCCCGTCAACGAGGAGGCCCTATGGGCATCGATACCGCAATCGCCGCCGAGATCGGCCTACCGGACGGTTTCAGGGGCCAGGCCATACGCCCCGGCGACGCCGAGTACGACAAGGCACGCGCCGTCTACAACCGGATGATCGACAAGCGACCTGCGCTGATCGTCCGGCCCACCAGCGCCGCCGACATCCGCGACGCGGTGGCCTTCGCCCGCCAACAGAGACTGCCTCTGGCGGTGCGCTGCGGCGGTCACAGCGTCGCCGGGGTGAGCACCGTCGAGGGCGGCGTGCTGGTCGACCTCTCCAGCCTCAAGGGCGTCCACATCGACCCCGAGCGCGGAACCGCGATCGCCAACGCGGGCGTGCTGTGGGGTGAGTACGACCGGGTGGCGGAGATGTTCGGCCTGGCCACGCCCGGCGGGCGCGTGACGACGACCGGGGTCGGAGGGTTCTGTCTCGGCGGCGGCTACGGCTGGCTGTCGACGAAGTACGGCCTGACCTGCGACAACCTCGTGGGCGCCGACCTGCTGACCGCCAGCGGCGAGCTGGTCCACGTGACCGACGACACCAACCCCGAGCTGATGTGGGGGCTGCGTGGCGCCGGCGCGAACTTCGGGGTGGTCACGTCGTTCGAGTTCCGCCTGCACCCGATCCGGCCGCTGATGCTGGCCGGGCTGCTCGGCGTGCCCAACGACGAACGGGCCGGCGAGGTGGCGCGCCGCTACCGCGACTACGTCGAGCAGGCACCGGACGACCTCGTCACGTCCCTCTTCACCGGACTGGCTCCGCCTGAGGACTTCGTGCCGCCGGAGCTCGTCGGTCAGCCGGTCCTGCTGATGGGGGTGGCCTGGCTCGGTGACCCGTCCGACGCCGAGGCCGCCGTGGCTCCCCTGCGCGAGATCACCGCTGGTGGCCTGGACCTCGTCCAGCCAATGCCCTACACGACCTTCCAGACGCTGCTCGACAGCTCGAACCCGCATGGCTGGCTCAACTACCACGGCGGCATGCACCTGACAGGGCTGACCGACAGCGTGCTCGACGACTACCTGGCCAACGGGCGGGAGATCGGGTCGCCGATGACCGCCGGCGTGATCTTCCGGCACGGCGGGGCGATCAGCAGGGTCGGCGAGGACGACACCGCCGTCAGCGACCGCAGCGCGCCGTACATGGCTCACCCGATCGCCTGCTGGGAGGACCCGGCGGACACCGACCGGGAGATGGCCTGGGTCGAGCAGTACAAGCAGGCGTTCGCTCCGGTGCGCACGGGCGGGGTCTACCTGAACTTCGAGCCGGACACGAGTGAGGAGAACGTCCGCACGGGCTTCGGCGCGGGCAAGTTCGAACGGCTGGCTGCGTTGAAGGAGCAGTGGGACCCGGAGAACATCTTCAGCGGCAACCACAACATCACCCCGCGCAAGGCGTAGGTCAGCGCGGCGTCTCCCGGCGGCGGCGTCGCGCCCACCACGCCCACGCCAGGGCGGCAGTCGCGGCGCCGGCCAGGAGAGCCTCCTTCCACCACCAGGTCCACCAGGCGGTCGACGTACCGAACAGCCCGCCGTGCGGGTCGCCGGCCGCCGCGTGCGCCGCCAGGGTGAGGCAGGAGGCGTCGAGGCCGGGCTCCGCCACCACGAAGGTCTGGTCGCCGGGACGCGCGAGTGCAGCGAGCCCGCCGCCCTCCTGGTCGGGATAGGTGGGTACGACGGGCGTGGTGCCCGCCCAGCCGAGCTGGCAGACGTCCTGGACGTTGTACACGCTCGTCGGCTCGGCCACCGCCGACCCGTCCTCCAGCGAGAACTGGTGGACGATCGCGTCGTCGAAGAACCCCTGCTCGACCAGCGCCAGGGAGTCTCCGGCCGGTGAGACCGCGGCGGACCACTGGTTGAGGCCCTGCTCGAGTGCATGGGGAAGATCGAGGTCGACGCGTCTCGACACGACGCCGTCGGTGTCGGTGATGGTGACCGTCGCGGCGGTCACGGTCCTGTTGCTGCGTGCGGTCTGATCGAGCCAGGCCAGGTGCTCACCGTCGACCCGAACCTCCTCACCCTTAACACGCAGCGCCTGGCCTGTTCGGGTGGAAGCCGCGACGAAGACGGTGTCGTCGCCCGGTCAACGACCTCGGCGTCGGAAGGTCCCGGCGAGGTCCTACGGAGGTGGGGTGGGCCAGTCAGGCTCTGGGGCCGGGGGGTCAACTCGAGGGGGAGTCGTAGAACGCCTCGACGCGTCCACCGGGCGCGAGCCACGGCTCGACCAGGGCGCGGGCGCGCTCCGGCTCGCGGTGGAAGAGCCCGACCCGGACGGCGAAGACCAGGTCGAACTGCCTAGAGCCCAGGTCGAGGTCCTCGAGGTCGCGGACCAGGAACTCCGCCTTGCCCGCTGCGACCTGCGTTGCGTTGCGGCGCTCGGCGGCCCCGATCATCCTGGCCGACCTGTCGACCGCGGTGAGTCGGCCGGCGTCGAGGATCTCGCAGACCATGGTCGCCGCGACGCCGTGGCCGCAGCCGATCTCGAGGACGCGGTCGTCGGGGCGTAGCCCCAGGTGCGCGACCACGCGTCTCAGGCGTTCACTCATCCACCGAACGTAGCCGTGGGCAGCCGGCCGGTGGCGACGATCGCGAAAGGCCGCTACAGGTACATGCCGCCGCCGCGGCCCTGGTGCTCCTCCTGGGCGCGCTGCGCGGCCTGCTGAGCTGCCTGCTGGGCCGCCGCCTGCATCGCCTCCTCGGACATGACGCCCGGCGGAAGGGCGCGACGCATCTGCTCCAGCTGGGCCCTCGCGGCCACCTGCTGGGCGTAGATCGCGGTCTGGATGCCGTGGAAGAGCCCCTCGAGCCAGCCGACGAGCTGGGCCTGCGCGATGCGCAGCTCCGCCTCGGACGGGGTCTGCTCGTTGAAGGGCAGGGAGAGTCGTTCGAGCTCCTCGACGAGCTCGGGGGCGAGGCCCGCCTCGAGCTCCTTGATCGAGGACTGGTGGATCTCGGCGAGGCGCTGCCTGCTGGCCTCGTCGAGCGGCGCGGCCTTCACCTCTTCGAGGAGCTGGCGGATCATGCTGCCGATCCGCATCACCTTGGCGGGCTGCTCCACGAGGTCGGTGATGTGGCGCTCGGCGTCCTCACCCTCCTCGTCCTGCTCGGAGGGTCCACGCTGCGGCCCGGACGTCGCCATGCCGTCGGGTCCGATCACCACGACCCGCGGGTCCTCGGCGTTGCCGGTGGGCTCAGGGTTCTCCTCGGTCATGTCCCCACCCTACGCAGTCAGCACGATCTTTCCGACGTGGTCTCCCGACTCCATGAGCCGGTGGGCCACACCGGCCTCGGCGAGCGGGATCGTGGTGTGCACGATCGTCCGCACGGACCCGTCGGCAACGAGCGGCCAGACGTGCTCCACCACGGCGGCGCAGATCGAGGCCTTCTCGGCCGGCGGGCGGGAGCGGAGCGAGGTCGCGATCACGGCGCCGCGCTTGGCGAGCAGCTTGCCGATGTTCAGCTCCCCCTTGACACCGCCCTGCATGCCGATGATGACGAGGCGTCCCTCGGTGGCCAGCGCGGAGACGTTCCGGTCGAGGTACTTCGCGCCCATGTTGTCGAGGATGACGTCCGCGCCCCGACCGTCCGTGGCTGCCTTGACCTCCTCGACGAAGTCCTGGTCGCGGTAGTTGACCGCGACGTCCGCGCCGAGCTTGCGGCACAGCTCGAGCTTCTCCTCCGTGCCGGCAGTGGTCACGACCGTGGCGCCGAGGGCCTTGGCCAGCTGGATCGCCATGTTGCCGATGCCGCCGGCGCCGCCGTGGACCAGCAGCGTCTCACCGGGCTGGAGCCCCGCGACCATGAAGACGTTGGACCACACCGTGCACGCGACCTCGGGCAGCGCCCCGGCGGTGACCAGGTCGACCCCCTTGGGAAGCGGCATCACCTGCCCCGCAGGCACGAGCACGCGTTCGGCGTACCCGCCGCCGGCCAGCAACGCGCACACGTCGTCGCCCACGTGCCAGCCGGTCACCTCGGGACCGACGGCGGAGATCGTGCCGGAGCACTCGAGCCCGAGTACGTCGGAGGCCCCCGGAGGCGGTGGGTACTTCCCCTGTCGCTGCAGGGTGTCCGCGCGGTTCACGGCGGTGGCGGCGACGTCGATCACCACCTCGCCGGGACCGGGCACCGGGTCGGGCAGCTCGGTCAGGGTGAGGACCTCGGGTCCTCCGGGCTCGGACGCGATGACGGCACGCATGGGTCCCAGGCTAGGGGTCCAGCGTGTGAGGGCGACTACTCGGTGCCGATGAGGTCCTCGGCGTTGAAGTCGTCGGCGCTGACCTCGTCACCGCCCCACTTCATCGCCAGGGCCTGCGCCCGACCGACCAGCTCCTCGACGTCTGCGGTACTGCCACCGCGGAGGGCGGCGGCGTACCCCACGAGGAACGTGGTGATGGGTGCGGCGGGTCGCTCGACCTCGTGTGCTGCGTCGCGGGCGAGGTCGAGGATCAGGCCCTCGTCGATCTCCGTGTCCTCGAGCTCGAGGACGTCGCATAGCTCGTCGATCCAGTCGTGCAAGGTCACCTCACCAATGAACTACGAGCCGCCGAACTTCGCAAGCGAATGCCGCAAGTCGACCGAATCAGTCGCGTGGTTCACCTCACCCGAGCAGCGCGCCGCGCACCAGGTCGATCACCGCGTCGTCGGAGAGCCCGGCGGCGCGTGCCTCGCGGACGAACGCGACAGCGTGTTCCTGGAGCTCCGGCCCTGCCGGGGCAGGTGCCGCCTGAACGATCGTGCCGACCCGGCGGCGGGTCGTGACCAGTCCACTTGCCTCGAGCTCGCGGTAGGCCCGGGCAACGGTGTTGGTGGCGACTCCCAGGTCCGCGGCGAGGGCGCGTACGACGGGCAGCTTGTCGCCAGGACGGAGGGCCCCTGCGCGGATGTGGCCGGCCAGCTGGGCTCTCACCTGTTCGTACGGCGGGGTCGCCGCCGTCATGTCGAGCGTGACGGAGACGGTCATGCGTGCGTCGTCGTGCGCGCGTCCGTCGGCGGGACAGGGTCGGCCTTCGGCAGCCGAGGCGCCGGCGCGAGGACGAGGACGATGCCGAGGACGCCAAGGCCGGCGCCCAGGAGCATCGCGGCCGCCGACAGGTTCTGTGGCCAGCCGGGGCCGTACAGGCGGAGACCGGTCGCCCCGCCGAAGAACAGGTTGCCCGCTGCGGTCAGGGCCAGGGCCGAGACCACGACCCGGATCGCGCGGACCGCCGACGCCGAGCGCAGGCGGTTGTCGGTGGCGACGTCGGAGCGCACCACCGCGGGGCGCAGGACGACGAGCCGGAGAACGCCGTAGAGCGCGAGGAGTGTCACACCCAGCGCGACCAGCTGCGGCAGGCCGTAGTCCACTCCGGGAAAGGGGCTGGCCGTGGCGACGAAGTGCTCGGCCGGGTTCTCGCGCCGGAGCGAGTGACCGTCGACGTCGGCGGCCCACCAGCCGAATGCGATCACCGCGAGCGTCAACGTCAGGAGGGTGGCGAGGGTCCTCCCCCAGGCCCGCGGGACGAGATCGGCCAGGGTGCGTGGGTTGAGGTTCACCTGTCGCTGCAGGCCACGCGGCCGGGGCCAGGTCAGCTCGCCGACGACGAGGACGAGCAGGGCCACCACGGCCCCGATCAGCGGGAGTGCCCCGAGCCAGACGGGCGTCGGTCGCACGCTCCCGTCGGAGGGGCGGGTGGCCAGCCAGAGCAGCAAGGCGATGGCGAGGACGAACGCGATCTGTGCGAGCACCGAGGTGGCCAGGCCGTGCCGCCGGGCCGAGGCGACCTCGGAGGTGAGGGTGTGGTCGGGCCGCGCGGTCAGGGCGAGCACGACAAGCACGACCACACCGACGGAGGCGAACAGCACGGCCGGGACGAGAAGGAGCAGGCTTGCGGCCATGCGGCGACCCCTGAGCGAATGAATGAATGAGTTAAGTCATTGAATCATTGGGTCGGCTCTTCCGGCAAGAGCCCGCGAGCCTGAGGCGCGCTCTCAGTCGTCGAGATCGCGAAGATCGCGCAGGTCGGCCCAGGTGTCCACGTCGCGAGCCTCGGCGGGGAGCGCGGGCACGCCGGTGATCCGCAGCGGCAGCATCAGCCTGCGGATGGAGAGTCCGTGCTCGGCCTCGCGGTCCGCGGGGCGGGCGCCGACCAGCGCGTCGTACCGGTAGACCGCGGCCAGCCACTGCTTGCTGTGCTCCTCGTCCACCAGGCAGGCCCCGTCCGTCTCGTCCTCCTCGGTCAGTACGTCGACCAGGCGGCTGAGCGTCCCGGCCGAGAACCGTGGCATGTCCACGGCGAGGACGCAGACGAGCTCGGGGCGCTGTGCGAGCGCGTCGAGCCCGGCCAGCAGGCCCGCTGCCGGACCGCCTCCGACCGGTTCCTCGCGGGTCCACGTCACGGGCCGGGTCGTCGGCACCTCGGGCCCGACCACGACCACCTCGTCGGCGGCAGCCGTCCCCGCGAGAGCATGCTCGAGCAGGGTCTGCCCATGGATCTCGATGGAGGCCTTGTCGACCCCGCCCAGGCGCACGCCGGTGCCCCCGGTCAGGATCACGGCAGCCAGGCGAGGGCGAGGGGTCGTCATGGTCGCAGTCTTGCGCAGTCGGCCACGAGGGATGGCAGGCTTGGGGTCGTGTCCGACCTGACTGTTACCGCCGTCCAGATCGCCTCCTCGCTCGACCCCGCCGAGAACCGCGAGGCGCTCGGTGTGCTCGACGACGTCTGCGGTGGCCGACCCAAGACGGACCTCGTCATCTTCCCCGAGGTGATGGCCCGCGACTTCGGCAGTCCCGGCTCCGACATCTCGGAGTTCGCCGAGGACCTCGACGGCCCCTTCGTGAAGCGGCTCACCGAGCTCGCCGGCAAGCACGAGGTGACCCTGGTCGCCGGGATGTTCGAGCGCAGCCCCGATCCGGCCCGGCCCTACAACACGCTGGTCGTCGTCGACGGCTCGGGCGTGCGTGCGTCGTACCGCAAGATCCACCTCTACGACTCCTTCGGCTACAAGGAGTCCGAGCGGCTGCTCGCCGGGGACGTCGAGCCGGTGCTCGTGGAGATCGGCGGCTTCCAGGTCGGTCTGATGACCTGCTACGACCTGCGCTTCCCCGAGCTGGCTCGGGCGCTCGTCGACCGCGGCGCCGAGCTGCTCGTCGTACCTGCCGCGTGGGTCGCCGGGCCCGGCAAGGTCGACCACTGGCGGACGCTGCTCAAGGCCCGGGCGATCGAGAACACCGTGTACGTCGCCGCGGCCGGCCAGCCGGGTCCGCGCTACACCGGCCACTCGATGATCGTGTCTCCGCGGGGCGAGGTGTCCGAGGCCGATGATGGCGACCTGGTCGTGGAGGCGCGGGTCGAGCGCGCCCACCTCGACGAGGTGCGGGCCGAGAACCCGTCGCTGGCCAACCGTCGTCTCTGACGCCCCGACCGTCGTTCCGGTCCGGTTGATAGTCTCACCGGGTCAGATGCGGGGTCTGGCAGTCCGTCGTCCGTCGTGAGGGTCTGTGGTGGGAGCCGAGCAGAAGCCCGGTCGACGTCGCGCGGAACCGCCGCCCAGGCGTCTGCGGCGGAAGTCCACGCCGCGTCCGTCGTCCGACGCACCGAGTGTGTCCCGAGCGACCCCGAAGCCGGTCCAGGCGCCGACACCTCAGCCGGCGCCCCAGCCCGCACGGCAGGCGGACCCGCAGCCCGCGACGAGGCGGACGCCCCAGCCCGCCCCGACCGCGAAGCAGCCGCCCCGGCACGCCCCCAAGTCGACACCGGCGCCACCCAGGCGCGCCGCGCGGCCTGAGCGCACCCCGCCCCCGGCCCGGTCTGCACGCACCGAGCAGCCGACCGGCGAGCGACGTACCCCGCCTCGCCCCAAGTCCCAGCGACCGTCCCGAGTGTCGATGCTCGTCACCGCTCTGTGGCGGGTCTTGTGGTTCGCCGGCGTGGGTGCCGGCCTCCTCGCCGTCGTCCTGCCCTGGTTCGTCGACGACGTCCCCGACTACGTCCGTCTCGGCGGTGCGGTCGGCGTGACCACGCTCTTCACCCACGGCCTGGCTCTGCGCTCGGGAGGACGGCCGCTGATCAGCGGCGGGCTCGCCCTGGTCCTGACGACGGCGGCAGCGATCTCGCAGGAGGCGGTGCTGCTGGCCGGAGCCGCCGTGGCCACGGCGGTCGCCACGGCGTTGTTGGCCGTGCTGGCGACCACACCTGCCGCGAAGTTCACCGGCGTCATCCGGGAGGTCTCCATCGCCGCCGGTGTCGCCGTCGTCGGTGCCTTCGCCGTCCGCGCCTGGGGGGCCGAGGTGTCCCTCGAGCGGACCGCCTACCTCGCGATCGGGTTCTCGCTCCTGGGCGCGCTCGCGCTCGTCTACCGGCTCGGCGCCGGTCTCCACGGTCTCGGTCGTCGCGGGTACGTGATGATCTCCAGCGGCGTCGCCCTGCTCACCGTCACCCTCGCCTACACCGAGGCGCTCGCTCAGTGGGGGTCACCCGCCCTGATCGCGAGCATCGACAGCACCTTCGACACACTGAGGGACGTCTTCGGGGCTGTGCCGCGGCCGATCGAGGTGCTGCTCGGCTTCCCCGCACTCGCCTGGGGCGTCTCCACCCGCGCACGCCGCCGGCAGGGTTGGTGGGTCTGCGCGTTCGGGGCACCTGGCCTCTCGGTCGTCGCGGTCTCCCTGCTCGATCCCGACATGGCCCTGCTCGAGGCCGGCCTCTCGGTCCTCTACAGCGTGGGCCTCGGCCTGCTCGTCGGCTACGGCGTCATCCGCGCCGACCTGTTCCTGACCGGTGCCCGCGGCCGCCGGGCCCGCCAGCTCGAGGAGCTCGCCGCACACCGCCCCGAGCCGGGCCGCCTCCAGCCCCTGCTCTGAGGATTGGACGACGGGCCGGTCCTCGGCCCGCGCCTTGCTGCCGCACAGTTGCAGAGCCTCCTGAGGGTCGCGGCCTAGACCGCGTGGGTCACGTCACACCGTCGGCGTAACCCCTCGGCCCTCGGCGCAGTTTCAGCGTCGAGAGGCGTGAGGCCACGGGGCCGTCCGGGAGGGACGCCACTCCTTTCCAGGAGGTACTGCTTTGAAGTACAAGGTGGGCATCACTCTCGCGATGACGGCGGTTGCCGGCTTCGCACTCGTCGGCCCGGGTCAGGCCGCGAATGACGACCTGCGGAACAAGTACCCGAACGGCACGCAGACAGCCGAGGACTGCACGCTCGACGGTGACACCCTCACGTACTACGGCCCGGCCAAGATGTGGCCGCCGAACCACAAGCTCCAGGACATCCTCTTCGTGGCGACGAGCTCGACCGGTGGACCGGTGGATATCGCGGTCAAGCCGGCAGTGACCGACGTCGCCGGGGGTGACGGAGGCGTCCGGCACGACCCCGACGTGGTCTACAGCGGCGCCACTCCGGCGGCGACGGGCACGGGCGAGGCCGAGCTGCCCATGGCGCTGCGCAGCGAGCGTTCGGGCAAGGGAGACGGTCGTACCTACACCCTCGACGCCGTCGCGACCTACGACATGGTGCGTACCTGCGAGATGCAGGTCGTCGTCGCGGTGCCGCACGACATGCGCGGCGGCGCGGACTGGTGACGGAGAGGTAAGGAGAGACGGAAGTGGGCTCCTGCGCTCACTCCCACGGGCGGAGCGCCGCGATCCGGCGCTCCGCCCTTTCGGGAGTCGTCACGGTGCTGGTGCTGCTGAGCGGCTGTGCCGTCGGCGGCGACGAGGTCGCGGGCGCCAGCCCTGAGCCGCGGGCCGAGCTGGCCGAGAAGGCCGAGGTCGCGGCGGAGAACGCCGGCCGGCCCACGCCAGGAAGAGAGCAGGGCCGCCGGGAGCGCCCGGCCAGGAACGCCGAGGCGGCCAACGCGAAGGCCGGCGCGAAGGCCGGCGCGGGTGCCGGCGGTGGTGCCGAGTACGCCGGGGTGTCGGACGGCTCGGGCAGTCAGGCAGCCGGCCGCGAGACGTCGACGGGACGACCCGAGGCTCCGTGGACCGAGCTGGTGAGCCTCGACGACGCTGCCGCAGACCACGGCAGCGGGCCCGCCTACGCCGACCTTGCGAGGATCGAGTTCAGCGAGCGCGGCGACGAGCTGGCGATCGCGGTGACGGTGCGGGCGGTCGTCCCGGGGACCCTTGCGGACCGCGAGGTGCAAGGCCTCGGCATCGACCTGTTCCGGTCCAGCGGGGAGGAGAGCGACTACCAGGTGTTCCTCGACGGCGGAGGCCACGGCTGGAGGGCGTTCCTCCAGACGCCTGACGGGTTCGTGGACTTCCCGGGCACGTTCGCCGTCGAGGGGAGGACCCTGCGCGTGGTCGTGCCCTGGCATGCCGTGGGCGGGCGCGAGGAGGCCGAGGCCTCGGTCTTCGTGGACTGGTCGTCGGGCGTCGGGCGCCTCTCGACGGACGGCACGACGAGGGTGGGTCTGCCGGCGGACCGGTCCTGATCCGCCTACCTGCGGGTAACGGCCGAGCGCGTGTAGCGTCCCGCGCATGGCTCGTGCCCCCAAGACTGCAGAGGTCGTCGCCGAGATGGTGGCGAACGTGATGAAGGTCGTCGTCTCCCCGGGAGAACGGCTCGCCGCAGGCGACCCCGTCGTACTCCTGGAGTCGATGAAGATGGAGATCCCCGTCCTGACGGAGACCGGCGGGACGGTCACCTCGGTCAAGGTCAGCGAGGGGGACGTCGTCCAGGAGGGCGACGTGCTGGTGACCCTGGACCTCTGAGCGCGCGGAGCCTCTCCCCTAGACTCTGCTGCGTGGTCGGCTCGCTTTGGCGGGCCGATTTCACGGAGGGGTGCCGGAGTGGCCGATCGGAACCGCCTTGAAAGCGGTCGCTGGCAGAGATGTCAGCCGCGGGTTCGAATCCCGCCCCCTCTGCTCAGTTCGAGTACGTCGACGACCGCGCGGTCGGGAGCTACTCGGAACCGCCGAGCTCCAAGGACACCGTGTCGTAGACGAGGTCGTTGAGCCGCTGGCGGTACCGGCCGAGCTCGGTGACGAGACGCTTGAGCTCCGACCGCACCGGCTCGACGTCCGGCGCGTCGACGACCTGCGAGGCCAGCCGGTTGAGCTTCAGCAGCAGCGAGTCGCGCTCGCGTACGAGGATGCTCTGCCGGGATGCCAGCCAGGCGTCCACCGCGCGGGTGTTGTCGCCGGCGAGTGCGTCGAGCACGCCCGTGAGCCGGTGACGCACCAGCCATCGCCACATCTGATGGCGGCGCGGCCTGTCGAGGGCCTGCTCGAGTCCGATGATCGCGTGATCCAAAGTTGTCACCGTGCCACCTCCGGCCGCCCGGGAATGTGAGGGGTGGAGACTCAGTGTGACGTGCGCCACACATCTGTGACAAGGGCCATGACCCAGGCATTTGGCCGCCACGCCTGAAGTTGGGTCTAATCGAGGTCGTGCCGTCCGACTACCGACTCTCACAGCCTCTCGCTGCCCGGATCCTGGGTGTCCTCCTGGCAGCGCTCGGCGTCCTCGTCGTGCTGCTGACCCTCCTCGTCGGCGTGCTCGACCTTCCCCCGGCAGTGATGCTCGGGGGGATCGTGGTCGGCGTCGTCGCGTTCCTCGGCGGCGGCTTCTTCCTCACCCGCAGGGCTACGGTGGTCCGGCTCGACGACGCCGGCTACCGGGTGCGACTCGTGCGCGGCGCCGGGGTGAAGCAGGCGCGATGGACCGACGTCGAGGACGTGGTCGCGACGACCGTCGGAGGTGAGCGGTGTGTCGTCCTGCGGCTCCGGAACGGCGGTACGACGACGATCCCGGTGCGTCTGCTCGGTGCCAGCCCCGATGCGTTCGTGAAGGACCTCCAGGGCCACCTCAACCGGGGTCACGGATACCGCCGCATCAACTGAGCCGCGACCCGATTGGCTCCCCCGCAGGCGCCACGGGTAACCTGTCCTTCGCTGTCTGGAGGTGTCGCCTAGTCCGGTCTATGGCGCCCGCCTGCTAAGCGGGTTGAGGGCAAACCCCTCTCGCGGGTTCAAATCCCGCCACCTCCGCCAGACCTGAACGGCCCTTACGGAGCCTCGTCTCCGTCGGGGCCGTTCGTCGTCTCCCCGCTCTCCTCCGCCTCGGCCTCCTCAGGCTCCACCGGCTCGCCGGGTGGAGGGTCGAGCTCGATGTACGGGCTCACCTCGAAGTCCCCGACGGTGCGGACGGTCACGGGCTGGATCCCGACCGGCCGGCCGTCGCGGTAGGTCACCAGGGTCACCTGGGCGTCCCGACGAAGCTTGCTTCCGATCGCAACGGCGTAGGCGGCGCCGCCCGTCGTGCCGTTGGTGTACGAGTAGCCGGTCTTGCCGTTCTCGCCGGTGACCGCTGTGGGCCCGAGCTGGGCGTGGACGTGCCCGCCCACGACAAGGTCGACGCAGCCCCGCTCGAGGGCGTAGCGACCGGTGTTCGCGTCGTGCACCAGCAGCGTCGCGATCCGGTCGCCCTCCTCGTCGTACTCGCACACCTGGTCAGCGACGAGCTCTGCGTGCTCGGAGAAGGAGAGGCCGGTCTCCTCGCGCCACGAGCCCAGGCCGCTGGTGCGGGGGTCGTCGGCGCCGAAGAACCGGAGGTCCTCCGGGCCCTCGGCCTCCTCGCCGTCGAGACGCGTGAAGCCGAGCTTGTCGAAGTACTTCCCGACGAACTCACCGTGGTCGTGGTTGCCGGTGACGGCGAAGCGGTGGTCGTAGTCCGCGAAGACCCGGTCGAGCGAGTCGAGGCTGAACGCCTCCCACGGGGACCCGGTCGAGGTGTCGTCGCCCGCAGCGAGCAGGACGGTCGCTCCGCCGGCGTCACCGATGGCGCGCGCGACCTTGTCCATGCCGACGTTGTCGTGCCGGTCGCTGACGAGCAGCGCGACCGTCTCCCCCTCATCCGGGGTGCGGATCTGGTCTGCGATCCCGGGGACGGCTTCCACGATGTCCTCGTAGAACGTGATGCTCTTGCCGTAGCTGTCGAGCATGCTCTCGGCGATCCGTTTGGTGCCGCTGGTGAACAGCCCCGCCTCCACTTCCAGTGGTTGCGCCTGCTCAGGGATCTGTACGTCGGGCAGCTCCTTCGACAGGGGACGCCAGGCGGCCTCGTGCTCCAAGGCAGGGTCGCCGCCGTCCCAGGGCCGGACCACCGCGACGGCGACGACCACGAGGCTGAGCCCCGCAACCCCTGCTCGACGGGCTGTGACGCGCTCGAACAGCTCGGCACGTCGACGAGCGCCGAGGAGGAGCCACAGGGCCGGAGCCGCCAGCCCCGCGACGAGCGCCGCTGAGAGCGCTGCCGACCGCGATGTCCCGTAGCGCGCCAGCGATCTTGGCGATCTCGCCCTCGGGCTGGGCGCCGATGGTGGCGTAGCGGCTGATCAGCGCCTCGTAGGAGGTCAGGTTGGTCTTGCCGAGGTCGATGTGCGCGCCGAGAGCCCGACCCGACGGGTAGCGGAGGTTGGGCAGGTAAGGACCGAGGTCGAGCGTGGCGTACCCGTCGAAGGCCGGCGACACGACCGCCTCGTGACCGGCGACGGCCGTGACCTCGGAGCTCTGCGCGAACACCAGGCCTGCCACAGGAACCGCGACAACGGCCCAGGCCCCGACCAGGGCGCCGATCAGGCGCAGTTGTCCGCGTTTCATCCACCCCAGGGTAGAACTTGCAGGTTCCTGCAGGGGGAGGGCATCCGGCTGCTACTGGTGTGAAGCAGAGTGATGAGGGTGAATGACGGCGGAATTTCGCCTCTTAAGACACACGCATCAATGCTTGCGAGGTTCGAGCCGTTAGGTAAAGATGATCCGCTGTCGCTCGGTGCACGAAACGGGCAAACAGGTAGCAGTCGCGATAAGGACCCTATGGGAGACGGCATTATCGTCCCCTCTGGCTGTCCGCGCAGGAAAACAAGACTTCTGCAAAAAAATGCACTGCAAACCTATGAGGACCGGATTTGTAGCCGGGCGACCACGCATGCCCGACACTGGTAACAGGTCGCTCGTCAGGTGACCAGCACCGACTACCCAAGAGGTTGAACCGATGAACAAGACGCGAATCGCCGCCAGGATCATCGCCGGAGCGGTTGCTTCCGCCGTTCTCCTGACTGGAGCACTCGCGGCGCCGGCTCAGGCCAAGGACAGTGCTGGTAGCACAGCGGCGGCCAGGTCCAGCATGCTCAAGGACACGGGCTGGAACCCGATCTGAGCAACCAGCTCGCCTGGGACTCTACAAATGCGTCACTGAACTTCCGACGCCACAAAGCTTGAGACGAGGACGAACAAGAAGCCATCCCCCCGGCTGTTCGGTCCCAGCGCCATCCCCCCGGCCCGTCTCAACCCTGCGAGGGCAGACATGTACCCACATGGTCTGCCCTCGCTTATTTGTCCCGGGCGCAGAGGCGACAAGAGGGTAGTCCGTCCGGCGAGGCGCTGGAGCGACGTTCGTCAGGTCTTGTTCGAGTCAGTCGGGTCGATGCCAGCGTGCTCGTTCTCGAAGTCGTCGGGGTTACCGCCGGGCATTGCTACGCGGCCCATCGCGTGCCCCAGCTGGAAGCGGGTCTGAACCCCATACTCTTCTTTCAGTGCCGCAATGTAGCCGGCGTAGGTCCTGGTGCTGACCCCCAGACGCTTGGCGCTGGCAGGGTCGCTGTGGCCCTCGACCAAGAGTCGGATTGTCATGGCTCGAACGTCGGAGGCGATCGACTTCTCGTTCCGAGCCTCGTGGGCCGTGAACGGGCGACCGCGCTCCCAGGAGCGTTCGAAGATGTCGACGAGGTAGGCGACGAGCGACTTGTCCCGCAGCGCGACGGCGACCGCGTGATCCTCGGAGCCGGGAATGACTGCGACCTCGCGGTCGACGATGATGAGCCGCTTGAAGAACTCGTCGAGCGTGCGCACCTCCGCCCCGTGCGCCGTCATCTCGGCTACGTACTCGCGAGTGGCAGGGCTCTGGCGGGCCGAGTGCTGGTAAAGCGTGCGCATCTTGATCCCGCGCTGAAGTGCCCGCAGGTCGCGGTTCTCGGCCTGGGCAAGAGCGTTCGCGGGCCTACGACCGTAGGGCTGGGCAGCGAGGATCTCGCTTCTACTGTCGCTGACCAGTGCTTGCAGGAAGTTGTCGATCTGCGAGATGCCCCTCAGCTCGGTGATCGGGGCGACTTCTGACCGTGTGGCGCGGCGGTAGGTCTGGCCGAGCTGCGAGAACGCTTCTGCCCATTCGGCCGACTCGTTGAGCAGGTCCGCACCCTCGCGACTGAGTGGAACCACCACGCGGGTCTGGACCGCGGCCGGGTCCACGGGGAGGTACTGGGTATTTGCTTCATTCAGAACCAGCAGACCGATGTCCAGCAGAAGGTCCAGCGCGGGACGGAGTTCGCCGTCATCCAGCAGTCGCGGGTCCTCCACGGCCAGCTGACCGTGCGCAGCGGCATTGCTGTAGAGCCGCCCGGCGGCGGTCTCCAACAGTTTTCGCTCTTCAGGTCCGTACCTGCTCGTCAAGGCGACATTGCCTCCCTCTCCCCCGAAAGCAAAGTATGCCGCAGTTCTACCATCTGGGGATCAAGCCCCACCGGATCCCGTAAAAGGACGAAGGCCCCATCCGTGAGGATGGGGCCTTCGTGCGAGGCGCGCAGCTGGTTACTTCGTGGCGCCGAGGCGAGCCTTGAGACCGTCGAGCTCGGTCCAGAGGACGGCCGGCAGGTTCTCGCCGAACTTCTCGAACCACTCCTGGATCTGCGGGATCTCGGCCTGCCACTCCTCCGGGTCCACCCGCAGAGCGGCCTCGATCTGCTCGGGCGTCATGTCCAGGCCCTCGGTGTCGAGCGCCTCGGGCGTCGGGACGTGACCGATCGGGGTCTCGATGGCCTCGGCCTGGCCTTCCATGCGCTCGACGACCCACTTCAGGACGCGGCTGTTCTCACCGAAGCCAGGCCACAGGAAGTCGCCGTTCTCGTCTCGGCGGAACCAGTTCACGTAGAAGATCCGCGGGAGCTTGGCGGCGTCGTTGTCCTTGCCGACCGTGATCCAGTGGTTGAAGTAGTCGCCGGCGTTGTAGCCGATGAACGGCAGCATCGCCATCGGGTCGCGGCGCACGACGCCGACCGCGCCGGTCGCGGCGGCCGTGGTCTCGCTCGAGAGGGTCGCGCCCATGAACGTGCCGTGGGTCCAGTCGCGGGCCTCGGCCACCAGCGGGATGGTGGTCTTGCGACGGCCACCGAAGAGGATGGCGTCGATCGGCACACCCTTCGGGTCGTCGTACTCAGGCGCCAGGATCGGGCACTGCTTGATCGGGGTGCAGTAGCGGCTGTTCGGGTGACTGGAGAGGGCGACGGAGTCGGGCGTCCAGTCCTCGCCCTTCCACGACTTGGCGTGGGCCGGGGTGTTCTCCAGGCCCTCCCACCACACGTCGCCGTCGTCGGTGAGCGCGACGTTGGTGAACACGCTGTTGCCCATGTTGATGGTGCGCATGGCGTTCGGGTTCGTGTGCTCGTTCGTGCCGGGAGCGACGCCGAAGAACCCGAACTCGGGGTTCACCGCGTACAGACGGCCGTCCTCGCCGATGCGCATCCAGGCGATGTCGTCACCGAGGGTCTCGACCTTCCAGCCGGGGATCGTCGGGGCCAGCATGGCGAGGTTGGTCTTGCCGCAGGCGCTCGGGAACGCCGCGGCGACGTACTTCACGACGCCCTCGGGGCTGGTGAGCTTGAGGATCAGCATGTGCTCCGCGAGCCAGCCCTCGTCCCGGGCCATGACCGAGGCGATGCGGAGCGCGTAGCACTTCTTGCCGAGGAGGGCGTTGCCGCCGTAGCCGGAGCCGTACGACCAGATCGCGCGCTCCTCGGGGAACTGCACGATGTACTTGGTGTCGTTGCAGGGCCAGGCGACGTCCTGCTGGCCCGGCTCGAGGGGCATGCCGACCGAGTGGAGCGCCGGCACGAACTTGGCGTCGACCTCCTCCATCCGGCGGAGGACGCTGGTGCCCATGCGCGCCATGACACGCATGGAGGCGACGACGTACGCGGAGTCGGTGATCTCGACGCCGAACATCGGGCTCTCGGCCTCGAGGTGGCCCATCACGAACGGGATGACGTACATCGTCCGGCCACGCATCGAACCCCGGTAGAGGTCGGTCATGATGGCCTTCATCTCGTCCGGGTCCATCCAGTTGTTGGTGGGCCCGGCGTCCTTCTTGTCAACGGAGCAGATGAAGGTGCGGTCCTCGACGCGCGCCACGTCCGTGGGGTCTGAGGCCGCCCAGAAAGAGTTGGGCTTCTTCTCCTCGTTCAGCCGCACGAAGGTGCCGGTCTCGACGAGGGCGTCAGTGAGCTGGACCCACTCCTCGTCTGATCCGGTGCACCAATGGATCCTGTCGGGCTGAGTGAGCTCGGCGACCTCGTTGACCCAGCTCAGGATTCCCTGGTGGGTCGTGGGCGCACTCTGGTTAACTTCGCTGCTGGTCGACGCAGTGTCGGCGGTCATGGCCTACCGTTCCCTCTCGCGCGTCCGGTGTGCGGAATCGCAAAACCGGCCATCGAGCGTATCGATGGTGTGTCGTGGAGTTCTTTTTTAGGTGTGGATCGCCGCTTCGTTGCAGCGATCATTGGGTGGTGCTCAACGTACGCCGAACGTCCGCACGGCGCAGTATGAGTGCTAGTGAATGTACTCACATGGTCTGAGGGCGGCTATTGGATCGATCAACGATGTGACCCTGGTCGCGAAACGCACTAGCCCGAACGCGTCAAGCGACGTGGCACGCCTGGTGTTTCACTGAATAGTCAGGGGTACGTCGGACGCGCCAGCGTCCCTCGCGCCGGCGACGAGCCGCCCAATCCACGAGCGAGTCGACCGGATCGTGGCTGCGGCCGAGCACGATCCCGTCATGGCCTGGCGTTTCTTCGCGGTGTTGGGCTTCGAAGAACCGCCATCGGCGCTGTTCGCACCCGACACGTTGCGCTGCGTCGCCTCGGACAGGAGCCACCACCGCCGTACGCCGTCCTCTCGCCTGGCGGCCCGTCGGTGCAGAGGGCAGGGTCTGGCCGTAGGACAGTGCAGCGGGTCACACACGGGCCCCTCGATTTTCGTCACGGCATGCTGTCGCGCTAGAGTGCTCACGCCCAACGGCACGCGCTCGTAGCTCAACGGATAGAGCATTTGACTACGGATCAAAAGGTTGGGGGTTCGAATCCCTCCGAGCGCGCCAACCCGAAAGCCCAGGCAGACACCCTCTGACCTGGGCTTTTGTGCTTCCCAGGTCCGGAGCGGCGCACTGCCGCGTGAGCGGCGCTCCGGCGCGTTGACAGCAACGCGGTGACAGCAACGCGGCTCATTTCTGCTCCTCCTCGAAGAGGTCGCCGAGCTTGTCGAGAGCCTGTCGCTTGTCGTCCAGGGTCACGTGGGCGTAGACGTTCATGGTCATCTCGAGCGCCGAGTGGCCGACGATCTCCATCACGGTGCGCGGCGGGACACCGAGCCCGAGGAGCACGGAAACGCAGCCGTGGCGGAAGTCGTGCATCCGTACGACCCGGACGCCGGCCCGCTGGCAGCGCCGCCCTGGACCAGCTTCGAGTGCAGTTGTCGCGGGTCGATCGGGGTCCCGATCGGGCGTCGTGAACACGAAGCCGGAGTCCGGCCAGCGAGAGCCGAGCGTGCTCACGCTCGCGCTCCTGCGACGCCAGGTGCGCGCGGAGCTGCGGCGAGGACCGGCGCCGGCAGCGGGATGGTCCGCCGAGACCGGGCCGTCTTCGTCGGCATCACCTGCGAGCTCGCCGTCGATGCGGTGCAGGCCACGCCGGATCTGCAGCGAGCCAGCCGACCAGGTCCACGTCCTCCCACCGGAGGCCGAGCACCTCGCTCCGGCGCAAGTCCGAGAAGCGCGAGGGTCGACGAACATGGCGTGCAGCCGGTCGTCCCGGGTGGACTTGAAGAAGGCGCGGATCTCGTCGACGCGTCAAGCGGCTGCCGCTCCGACTCTTCGGAGCGGCTGGAGGCGAACGAGCTTGGCCACGTTCTTCTCGAGGAGCTCCTCGCGCATCGCGTCCTCGAGGGCAGCCCGCAGGGTCGCGTGGACGTACTGGATCGTGCGGACCCCGACGCCGCGGCGCTTGAGGCTCGTCCAGGTAGAGCCGGAGCTCTCGGGCGGACAGCTTGCCGAGCTTCTGCCTGCCGAGGTCCGGGATCAGGTAGCGGTCGACGTGGAACTTGTAGCGCGTTGAGCGTGTTGGGCCGAACCCGCGGACGCCGACGATCTGGGTCAGCCACTCGTTGAGGTACGCCTCGACCGTCAGGTGCGACGGCGTCAGCGGGATCCCGGACTCAGCCTTCGACCGCAGCTCGACGAGCTTCTCTCGACCTCCGCGCGCGTCTTGCCGTAGACCTGACGTCGGACCCGGCGGCCATCGGCCTCGGTCACGTAGATCTCGCCGCACCAGCGCCCGTCGCTGCGCTTGATAGACCGACCCGGCGCCGTTGGCGGCCTTTCTTCGCCGTCGTCACGCCGGACTCACCGAGCTCGAGGCGAGCGACGTAGTCGTGGAGGGCCCGGGCCGAGATGCGCCGGCTGGCGCCGACCTTGACCGAGGCCAGCTCGCGCTGGCGGATGAGGTCGTAGACCCGGCACTTGCCGATGCCGAGCAGTCGAGCGACCTCCTCGGTGGTGAACAGGATCGGGTGGGATCTCGTCGGCCGACATCAGCCAGACGTTCGGCCGGACGACCGCCTGCCCGTCTGCTTCGTCGTCCGCTGGCTCGAAAGGTTGAACAGGTACTGCTCCATTCCAAGCTCCCGAAGGCTCGTGGCTGGGACTTCGTCCTCCCCGCCAGTCGGATTGTCTGGTCGTCGCCCTGCCGGTAAAGGGCACTTCGTGTCACTTCGTGATTCGCTTCGCTCACCCTTGACCGGCAGCCCGACGACCAAGTGTGGGCTGGTTGTCGGGGAGGACGAAGCGGAGCGGTCAGCTGCCTGGTTGCGCTGTCGCTGCCGGCGGGCCGTGAGCGTTCGGGGACCCGGTCGCGCTCAGGCGCTGCTTGGCGAGCTCGTACTCGGTCTTCCAGCGGACCTTCTCGGCGATCGACTTGGTCATCACCTGGCGGTACACCGGGCACCGAGGCGTCGATCGGGTCCCAGATCTTCCAGTTGAAGCGCGGGATCCCGTCCTCGCGGCGGATGTCGGCCGCCATGCGGCGGTCTCGGGTACGTCGACGCCGGCCGCCTCGAGCACCTGGCGGACGACGGCGGCCCGGTCGGCCTTGTGGTCCTTGAGCGTCTTGCCGGTCCACTTGCGCGAGACGAGCACCCGCCGGCCGCCGCAGCCGAGGTTCTCCCAGTCGTGCGCCTTGAACGGGCAGCGCCCGGGGACCATCCCAGCCTCCGCGGCGAGCGGCTGGACGCCGTAGAAGAGCCAGTTCCAGCAGCGTGGCGAGCAGGGCAGGACCTCGACCTGCTCGTGCAGCTTCCGCATGTGCCGGCGCTGGGCCCGGGTCAGCTCCTCGGGCTCGCCGTAGGTGTCGGAGATCGCCTTGGTGAGGTACTTGGTCAGGTAGGCGACTCGCCGGTCCGCGTCGCCCTCGGTCGCGATGATGCCCTGCATGTCGAGCTGCTTCCCGAACCGGACGACGTGTGCCGGGCGGGCCTCGGGGTCCTCGTCGAGTCGCGTCGAGGGCCTCCTGCCAGGTCGGCAGCGGGGCGCCGGTCCGCGGGTCGACGTACCCGACGTCCGTCGCGCCACTCGGGGAGGTTCTCGGGCCCGTAGAGCGGCTCGTCGTGCCTCGGCCACCAGACCTGGTGGTACGTCGCTGCGGCGACCTGCTTCACCAGTGCCCGGGGGATGGCGCCGCGGACGGCCGCGTGGAGGTGAGGCGCGAGCCGGTGCTGCTCCTCGACGACGGCGAAGTACTGCACCTGGTAGCCGGCGGCGCGGCGAAGGTTCTGCCAGAACCGGTCCACGAGCTTGGGGAAGTGGAGCGCGTCGAGGGCGGCTCGGCGGTAGTTGTAGTCGGCGTACCGAGGCGTGCCCTCCTTCGTCACCCGGCCGTAGGACGGAAGCGTCAGGGTGAGGAACATGCTCGGCCGGTAGGTCTTGCCGGTCGGTGTGGTGAACGCCTTGCCGACCGTGCGGGCCTCGACCGGGAGCCGAGGAAGGTCGGGGACGTCCTGGCGGCGCTTGGTCGAGCGCTTGCGGCGCGACGTCTGCTCGTCCTCGTCGTCGTCGTCGGGGTCGTCGTCCTCGGGTCGTCAGGCTCTGGGTCGTCAGCCGGGCGGGTCCGTCTCGGGCTCCTTGTCGAGGTGCCAGCCCTCGCGGCACTGCTGCATCCGG
Source organism: uncultured Actinomycetota bacterium (assembly GCA_963701425.1). Lineage (GTDB taxonomy): Bacteria > Actinomycetota > Actinomycetes > Propionibacteriales > Nocardioidaceae > Nocardioides_C. Next base: position 484,869 of record CAVPAG010000014.1, read on the forward strand.
AGGCGACGGTTCTTCGCCGCACAGGGCGGGCACTTCGAGTCGCGGGTCGACCCGCACGGGGTCGGGACGAGGCGGGTCTGCTTGGTGACCGTGTCGTAGACCTCGTGCACGACCGGACGGATGCACACGCCCTGGTCGAGCGCCACGTCACGAAGCGACTCGGCCGACAGGCGCAGCGAGATGCTCATGCCGCCCCACCCCGGTCAGCGGGAGTGCTGGGGGTGCGAGCCGTGCCGGCCCAGAAGCCGCTCACGATGTGCTCGCTCCGGACGAAGGCAGAGCACTCGCGCTCGACCGGGCAGGCCTCGCAGACGGTGCGCATGGCCTCTGCCTGGGCCTCGGTCACGTCGGAGGCGTCGTTCAGCCACGGAAGGTGCGGAGAAACGCCGGCAGAGAGCCGCTCGTACCCATCGCGTGTGCATCACGCAGCTCCCTTCGACCGTGACTGGCGAGGACGGGAGAGGAGGTCGTCGCGGACCTCGAGCGCCGGGACGTCCTCGTGGAACGGCGTGGCGAAGCTCTTCGCGACCTGGCGGATGGCGTGGTCAGAGGCGAACCCGGCTCGGACGCGGATCGGGTAGCCGCCCTCCTCGGGAATGACGTATCCGGTGCCGGGGACGCTGCGCTGGATCCGATGGCAGTGGGCTCCCGAGCTGACAGCCGTCTCGCCGAGAACCATCGTCGTCTCCGACACGTCCTTGAGGCGCAGCCCGATCATCTGGGTGAACAGGCCGCGCGAGGGGATGACCTCCTTGCGGGGGTCCTGCAGGCAGGCGAAGACGACGAAGCCGGGAGCGCGGCCCTGTGAGCAGAGCAGGTTGATCGCCATCTCGGCGCGGCGCTGCAGGTCGCGCTGAGGGCAGTACGCGGTCAGCGCTGCGAGCTCGTCGATCATCACGACGTGAAGCGGCTCGTCGACCGTGGGCTCGTGGGAGCGGACCAGGCCGGCGTACGCCGCTGTGCGCTGTCTGCATCTGCTCGACCAGGGACTCGAGAACCGCGACGGCCTCGGAGGCGGTGGTCGCCCTCGTCGAGAAGAGCTCGCCGCCCATCAGGACCTCCATCCCGCCCTTGAGGTCGATGCCGTGGAGCCGCACCAGGCCCGCTTTCACGGCTGGGGCGAGTCCGAACGCGAAGGACCAGAAGACCGAGCCCTTTCCCGCGCCTGAGCAGCCGGCGACGAGAGTGTGCGGACCGACGGGCAGGTGCCAAGCGGAACCGTCCTCACGCCGGCCCATGGATATGCGCGTGAGTGAAGTCGGTGTCTCGGGCGACGGCTGAAGCGCGGTGAACGGCTCAGCGAGAGCGTCGCCGATGGTGAAGGTCAGGAGGACCTCGTTGGTCCCGTAGGGCTCGACACGAAGCCTCGTGGAGCCCACGGCGGTACGCAGTCGCTCGGCTGCGGCCTCGAAGTCCTCGAGCGTCTGACCCATGAGCGGACGCACTCGAAGCATCACCCGGGGTCCGTCGGTGCGTACGCGGCCGAGACGGGGGACGTCGACCTCGAGGCGGTGCTCCGTCTCGGCGCCGTCCAGGGAGGCGCCGCTCGCGGCCGAGTCCACAGGCTCCGGCGACCTCGGCCCAGTGTCGGCGGAACCACGAGCGCCGCCAGCCCCGGGCCACCGGGCCAGCGACGAGCTGATGGAACGAGAGAGGATGCGTCGCAGCCCAGACCAGGCAAGCGGTGGCGAGTGCCGGGCCCGTCAGGAGGAAGCCTGTAGGGAGAACGGGCGTTGCCAGCCAGGCCAGAGCGAGCAGTACGACGGCGTGGCCGGGATGCCGTCCCGCAGAGGCAATCAGGCCCCGGAGCCAGCGAAGGCTCTCGTGCCACACCGCCGTACTGATCTCTCGCATGGTCACGCAGCTCCTGCAGCCTCGTCGTCCTCGACACGGGTTCGCACGTGCTCGAGAAGCGACATGGCCTCTGCCATCGCCGCTCGAGCGATGAGGAGTGCGTCGGGGATCTCAGGCATCGGCGCCTCCCACAGTCGGACGACGCAGGCCGAGAGGTGGTCGTAGACGACCTCCAGCTGCCTCACGTGCGAACCGAGGGCCGCTGACGCGTCAGTGGGGCTCTTGGCGTCGAGGAACCGCGCCCACTCGCCCCTGGTGCCGGTGGAACGCATCAGAGCACCCCCTGCTCGATGCACAGCACGCGCAGCTCGATGTCGTCGATCTCGGCTGCCCACGTGCCGGCGAAGCGGGTCCGGAGGAAGTGGGGGAGCATCTGCTGCTCGGTCAGCCGCAGCCGGATGCTCTCCGAGGTCTCCAGGTCGTTCACGACGACCTGGACGACCGGGAGATGTGCCTCGTCCGTCGGCGGCTGCACGGAGATCGCGGTGAGCTCCGTCGAGCTGCCGACGAGCTCGGCTGCGCGGCGAGCCGCATCCACGAGGTCGCCGGCGCCGTAGGGCAGCCAGAGGCTCTGGGGCGACGGCTCGCTGACCCGGCGGCTCATCAGGCTGCCGCCTTGTCGGAGCTCGGCTTCGCGCCCGGGACGGGCGGTCGGACCTCGCTGGCGCGCAGCGACCAGGCGATGCGGCTGAAGTTGCCGTTCTCGTCGATGTACGCCGTGGCGGTCATCTTGTCGAACTCGACGGGCCGGAACGGGAGCCCGTTGTCGGACGCCGGCAGGACCGGCTGGACCTTGGCCGTGACCTTGACCGTCATCGTGCGCGTCGACTTCGTGGCGTCGGGGTCGGCGTCGACGACATCCACGGCCCAGATGGGAAGACCCGTGTCCGGGTCCGTGGCCTGAACGAGGTTGTCCTTGGTCGATCGGTCGTAGTCCCGGACCGGCGAGATCTCTCCCACCATGTACGCGCCGTGCGGGAACACGGTGTCGAAGTTGACCGGGACCTTGCGTGGCATTGCCATGACTTCTCCTGACTTCTGTACTTATGTATAGGAGTTGCTGCGAGAACCATCCTGGAACTCCTATAAAGGAGTTGTCAAGGGTTTGGGTGCAGGATCTTGGAAGCCGTGCGAGCGCCGGCTGCGGCGACGCCTAGACTGACGCTCGTTGGGGTCGACTGACTGAGGGGCGGCCCCATGAAGATGATCCCCACCACACGGCTCGGCATCGAGGTCGAGGTGAACGTGGACGACGCCTGGTGGCCAGGCGACCTCGAGCACTGGCGGCAGCGAGACGGCCGCTGGGAAGCGTGGATCAGGTACTCAACCGGTGTCGGGGAGACCCGGATCGGTTGGTTCGATGCCGACGCAATCCGGCGAGTTGGCTAGGTCGCCGGCAGTTCGTACGACAGCACGTAGTGATCAGCCGACATCACGGTGTCGCAGACCTCGACCGCTCGCCCGTCGGTGTCGTACGCGACCCGCACCAGCGTGAGTACAGGAGTGCCGGGCGGCAGGCGTAGCGCCTTCACTTCCTCCGGCGTGGGCATGCGGGCGGTGACGTCTTCGGTGAACCGCTGGAGCGTGTGCCCGAGCTCCTCGATTCGGGCGTACACGCCGCCGGGGCCAGGGTTCTCCTCGGTCATGGGCGTGCCCGAGGCGATGTCCCAGGGGATGTACGACGTCGCGAGCTCGGTCGGCTGCTCGTCGCTGAGGTAGCGGCGGCGTCGCACCAGGACTCGAGAGCCCGTCTTCACCGAGAGCCGGCGAGCGAACTCTGCTGGCGCCTTCTCCGGGCCCACGTAGAAGACGTCGACGCGAGGGCGGCTGTTCTCCTGCTCGGCCTCCGCGAGGTAGGCCGCCTTGCCTTGCTCGCGGTGGCGGCGCGCGAACCGGTCGTGGGCGAGCCGTCGAGTCTTCGGCCGGCTGCGCACGAAGACGCCGCGACCGTGCTCGGCGACGATGAGCCCCTCGCCGCGGAGAATGGCGAGTGCCTGGCGGATGGTGCCCTGGGAGACCTTGAACTGCTGCGTGAGGGCGGACTCGCTGGGGAGCTTCTCGCCCGGCGGTAGGGAGCCAGACTCGATCTGGGAGCGCAGGGCATCGGCGATCTGCTTGTAGACCGGACGATCGCTCATGGGGTCGACGCCGACTGTCACCGAGCCTCCTACACTCCTGTATAGAACCCATCCAGCCTACGGCCAGGAGCAAGCGACATGACCGAAACCCATCGATACTCGGTGAGCGTCGCTGCCGCGGTCGTGCGCGAGGACGGCAAGTTCCTGGCCATCAAGCGCCGCGACAACGGCCACTGGGAACTGCCAGGCGGAGTGCTCGAGCCGGGGGAGACGGCGAGCGCGGGCGTCGTGCGGGAAGTCGAGGAAGAGACCGGCCTCGTCGTGGAGCCGGTGCGACTCTCCGGCGTCTACCAGAACATGACACGCGACATCCTGGCGCTCGTCTTCTTGGCTCGCCAGGTGGCCGGGGAGCCGCGCACGAGCGACGAAAGCGTTCAGGTCGACTGGCTGACCGCGGATCAAGTACGCGAGCGCATGACGGAGGCCTACGCGGTGAGGCTGCTCGATGCAGTTCAGGAACATGACGCCACCCCCGTCCGTGCGCACGACGGACGCAACCTGCTCTGACGCTCCAGTTGTCGGGACGCGTCGCAGTCGGCAGGTGTCTGCGAGGTCATCTCGAACGGATCTGTTTCGCACATGCGGCGCCCAGCCCCACTATGACGCGATTGCCTCGGAGATGATGCCCGACTCACCAGACCGTCATGCTTCCGCCAATGCCCGTGTTCGCGGCTGAGATCACCTGGCTGGCATGGCGCCTGCACAGGCGGGGTGAGCAGTTCGCGTGCAGCGAGGCCATCCCGGGCAGCCCGGCGCTCAGGGTGAGCGGCGGATCCAGGCACTCGTGATGGCGCCGCCCAGGTCGCCTCTCTCCGGGGCGGGATCCCCTTCGTACCTCTACGTGAAAAAGTAAGCGACCGGCTGAACGGATCGGTCAGGGATTAGCTCCCGTGTGACGCGCGCGGCGCACCGCCCCGCGTCCGCGATCGTGTCGGAGCAGCGTGTCAAAATCCTCCCGTGACTGAGTCGACCGCCCGAAGCTACGAGGTCGCCGGGCTGTTCGCCGGCATCGGAGGACTTGAGGTCGGCCTGGCGCGAGCTGGCCATGAGGCTTCGGTTCTCTGCGAGGTGTGGGAGCCCGCCAAGACCGTCCTTGAGCACCGGCTCCCCGGCCTGAAGATCGAGCCCGACGTCCAGGACCTGCGCGAGCTGCCGGCCGAGGTCGGGGTCATCACCGCCGGTTTCCCCTGCACCGACCTGTCGCAGGCTGGACGCACGGCCGGGATCACCGGGAAGGCGTCGGGCCTCGTCGCCCACGTGTTCCGGCTGCTTGACGACCACGACCCGACCTGGCTCGTCCTTGAGAACGTCCGCAACATGCTTCCACTCGACGGCGGCCGCGCGATGCACTTCCTCGTGGAGCAGCTGGAGACCCGCGGGTTCCGCTGGGCGTACCGCGTCGTCGACTCGCGATTCACCGGCGTCCCGCAGCGGCGGCAGCGCGTGCTGCTGCGCGGCCAGCAAGACCGAGGACCCTAGGGACGTCCTGCTCGCCGACGACGCCGGCGAGCCGGAGCCGGACTACTACCGCGACGACATGACTGGCTTCTACTGGACCGAGGGCCTGCGCGGACTCGGCTGGGCGCCCGACGGCGTCCCCACGCTCAAGGGCGGCTCGACCATCGGCATCCCGTCGCAGCCAGGCGGTGTGGATCCGCGACGCCGAGGTCGGGCGGCAGCTCGTCTACCCGTCCATCGAGGACGCGGAGGCGCTGCAGGGGTTCGAGCGCGGCTGGACCGCCGCGGTCGAGGCCCCCACGGCCAGGCGCGTGCTCGGCACGCGGTGGAAGCTGGTCGGCAACGCGGTGACGACCGGCGTGGCCGAGTGGCTCGGTCGGCGGCTCGCCGTGCCCGGGCGAGTACGACGCCTCGCGAGGCGACGCTCATGCGCGAGTCCGACCGCTGGCCGGCCGCGGCCTGGGGCGGCGCCGGTGAGCGCTGGAAGTCCCACGTCTCGATGTGGCCGGAGCGCCAGCCGTACACCCATCTGTCGGACCTGCTCGACCCCGAGGGGCTCACCCCGCTGTCGCACCGGGCGGCCGCGGGATTCCTCTCGAGGACCCAGCGGGCCAAGCTCCGGTTCGACGAGGACTTCCTTCTCGCGGTGAAGCGCCACGTGGAGCACGTCGGAATGTCCTAGACGCGGGCCGCGATCGCCTAGGGTCTCCTCCGTGGACGCCCCAGACATCATGGCGCGACTCGATGACCGTCGCCCAGGAGACGGGACCATCGCGCGCCTCTGGCAGTACCACTCGCGGAGCGATCGGCACTCCCAGGTCAGCTGCTGGGCGGTGCTCTTCGATCTGCTCCGGCGAGTCGCGCGCTGCATGCGCTCCCACGTGGAGCAGGACAAGGTCTACTTCGGCGTCAACCATTCGATGGTCGACTTCGTCAACAGGAAGAAGAAGCGCTCGACCTGGTCGTCTGCCGCCCTGACGGCGGGGCTCGACGGCCGGACGTTCGCTGACCTCGCCGGCGACCAGAGGGTCGCTCATGACCGCAGGCGAGCAGGCCGAGCTCGCGCAGCTCCCCGTGATGCTACGAGCCGCACGTCGGCGCGGTACTCGTGGCGCTGAGGCGAAGGCCTGCATGACCGCCCACGTCGAAGTCGCTGCCGCGTCTGTACGACGAGCTCAACTCGTCGCACCAGATCGTCCACGGAGCCTCGAACAACGCCCTGTCCATCGGCATGGTCACCGTCAACGTCGCGGACGAGTTCATCAGCCCGGACTTGAACAAGCAGTTCGACCCGGCGATGCGGACCAACGTCAGCGTACCACACGCCAGCCAGGCGGCCGCCCGCGTCGTCGACATGGTGGAGAATCTGCCGCGGCGCACCAGCACGCAGCGCGGTCGGCTACGACGGACTGGGCATCGTGGCCCTCAAGTGGCGAACGACGGGACGACGCCCGTCACGGTCCACACGGCGACCCGGCGCCGAAGCCGGGCGACATCTTCCACTACGAGACGATGCTGCGCCGGATGGCCAATGAGTACGACTCCGCCTTCGCCCGGATCTAGCCGGCCAGGGGCCTCTTC
>CAVPAG010000015.1:0-569225 GCA_963701425.1 uncultured Actinomycetota bacterium
GCTGTTCTGGTGCTGCGTGATGCAGGTGAAGCTGTGAGGTTGGTTTGCCCGACGCGCCGCTTCCCCACGACGCGCCGGGCAGTCTGTGGTCAGCCCGTCGACGCGGGCTGAGGTACGTCGGACGCGGCACTCGTCTGGGCCGGCACCTCCGACTCTGATCCGGACGCGTTGCTCTCGACAGGCTCGTCCGACAGGGACCGCTCGGCCCGGAGCAACGCGATCTCCTCCTCGAACGCCTCGGCGCTCTCGAAGGCCTTGTAGACGCTCGCGAAGCGGAGGTAGGCCACCTCGTCGAGCTCGCGGAGCGGGCCCAGGATCGCGAGGCCCACCTCGTTGGCGGGCACCTCGGCCCATCCCTCGGCTCGCAGCGCGCCCTCGACCTTCTGGCCGAGCTGCGCCAGGTCGTCCTCGGAGACCGGGCGGCCCTTGCACGCCTTGCGGACGCCGGCGATCGCCTTGTCGCGGGTGAACGGCTCGGTCGCGCCGGAGCGCTTCAGCACGACGAGCTGCATCTGCTCGACGGTGCTGAACCGCTTCTCGCAGGCCTGGCACGTCCGCCGCCGGCGGATCGCGCTGCCGTCTTCGGCCACCCGGCTGTCGAGCACCCGAGTGTCGGTGTTGCGGCAGTACGGACAGTGCATGTGCGCCGCTCCTTCCACTCGTCTACTTCAACATCGGGCACCGACAGTTTCTGCCCGCCTCAGGGGGTGCTCGGCCGGGGTCTGGGGCCGAGCTCCCTGTGGGGTACCGACCGGGGAGATTCGGCCGGACGCTTGTGGGCATCTCTGTGGGTAACTTGGGGACAAATAGCCGTCGCCTGTGTACTTCCCAGCACAACCTGTGGAAAATTACATCGGTGTGACTACTAGATGTAGTGGTAACCGTACGCGCGGCCCCTAGGCCGTGCAACCTGATCGCACAAACTGGACAGAGAAGTTTTTTGGGCAGTGCAAAAGCGCAGGTCAGAGGCGGTTTGGGGCCTCTGGTTCGGGTGTGTCGCCGGGCATTTCGGGCGTGTCGGCCCCGGCCGCGAGCAGCGCTGCCACGGGGCTGCCAGAGCACGTTCGTGTCATTCCTCACTAGTCACATCGGCCCCACCCTCAGGGGGTCGTCCGGCTCTGGTCTGGAGCACCGTGTGAGTGGAAGCGTCGGGCCATGACTGACATCCCTCGTCCCAAGCGGACGCACCACCGCCTGGCCGGTTTTGTCGCCACAGCGGCAGCACTCGTCCTGGGCCTCACCCTCTCCCCCGCGGCGCCCGCCGCGGCCGGGCAGGACTACGACCACGGCGACTCGTACTCCGGGAAGCACAGCCGTTCCGTCGACGTGATGACCCGCAACCTCTACCTCGGTGCGGACCTCACGCCCGTGATCACCGCCCTGGTCGGCGGCGACCCCGCGACGATCGCAGGGGCAGCGACCGCCACCTGGGCCGCCGTGCAGGCGACGAAGCCCGAGGAGCGGATGGCGGCGATCGCCGACGAGATCGTCGAGCACGATCCGGCCGTTGTCGGCCTCCAGGAGGTCACCCGCTGGACGACGTACTCCAGCTACCCCCCGACCAACACCGGCACCGTCCAGTACGACTTCCTCGAGCTGCTGCTCAAGGCGCTCGCGGACCGCGGCGTGGTGTACCACGAGGTCGAAGGCGCGACGGCGGAGAACTTCGCCTCTCCCCCGATCCCGATCGTCACGGCCACGGGCCTCGGCGCGGTCTCCCTGGCGGACCGCGACGTGATCCTCGCGCGTGACGACGTCAAGACCTGGAACGCCCACACCGGCCAGTTCACCAACGTCCTCACCTTCCCGCTTCCGCCCGCGGGCGCCGCAGGTGACCTCCCGGTCAAGCGCGGCTGGGGCTCGGTCGACGTACGGGTGAACAAGGCGAAGTTCCGCTTCGTGAACTCGCACCTCGAGGCCTTCGGCATCCCGGGGATCCCCGCGGAAGCCATCCGCGTCGCCCAGGTTCAGGAGCTGCTCGCCGCGCAGGCCGCGATCGCCGAGGCCTACGGGAAGCGGCCCACGGTCTACGTCGGTGACTACAACTCCACCGCTACCACCGGAGCTGCGTATCAGCTTCTTGTCTCCTCGGTCGGCTCCGACGCCTGGGTGGACACCAACGCCAGCGACCCCGGATACACCTGCTGCTTCGACGCGAACCTGCGCAGCGGCACGCTCGACTCGCGGATCGACCTCGTCGTGATCGACAAGTGGGTCAAGGCGCTCCACGCGGAGGTCATCGGCGACGAGGTGGGCGACAAGACCGCGTCAGGCCTGTGGCCCTCCGACCACGCCGGCGTCGTGGCCCGTCTCCTGATCGGGCCCGGTCATCTCGAGCACCACGACCGCCACTACCGTCGCCGCTGACGCTCCCAGGACGTAAGGCGACAGGCCCAGCGACAGGTCGCTCTGACCCGTCGCTGGGCCTGTCCCTGCTCTGGCACTCAGCTGAACAGTCCCCCAATCGCGTAACCGCGAACAGGCCGGAATCCCGCGTGCAATGCTGACGCCGTGGCGACCGGGCAACTCCCCCGCTCTCGCGAGGCGGGGCCTCCGGAGGTGAGACACGCATGAGCACGCTTCGTGCAGCAGTCGTCGGCGGCGGGATCATCGGCACCGCGGTGGCGCGGCATCTGGCCCAGCATGTCGACGGCGTCGAGGTCACCCTGTTCGAGAAGGAGCCGCACCTGGCCGGCCACCAGACCGGACACAACAGCGGCGTCGTCCACGCGGGCCTCTACTACGAGCCCGGGCAGCCTCAAGGCCACGCTCTGCCGTCGCGGCGTGAGCCTGCTCCAGGAGTTCGCGGCCAGGCACGAGATCCCGTACGAGGAGTGCGGCAAGGTCGTCGTGGCCCTCGACGAGAGCGAGTTCGCCCGCCTCGACGCGATCCACGAACGGTCGGTCGCCAACGGCGTACCCGGCATGCGGATGCTCGACGGCGACGAGCTGCGGGAGATCGAGCCGCACGCTGCCGGCGTACGCGCGCTCCACTCCCCGCACACGGCGATCATCGACTACCCCGCGGTCACCACGGCGCTCGCCGACGAGCTGCGCGACGCCGGCGGCACGCTCCACCTCGGGCACGCCGTGAAGCGGATCGAGGACCACGACAGCGGGGTGCTGGTCGGCACGGACGAGGCACACGAGAACTACGACCTGGTGATCGTGTGTGCCGGGCTCCAGTCCGACAGGGTCGCCCGGCTGTCAGGCGAGGCCCGTGAGCCGCGGATCGTGCCGTTCTACGGCGACTACTACCTGCTCGACGAGTCGAAGACCCATCTGGTCAACGGGCTGATCTACCCGGTGCCTGACCCGCGCTACCCGTTCCTCGGCGTGCACGTCACCAAGCGGGTCGACGGCGCCGTCATGCTCGGGCCCAACGCGTTCCTGTCGCTGGGACGCGAGGCCTACCGCCCCGGGAAGGTCGTCCCTCGCGACGTCGGCGAGGCCGTCGCGTTCCCTGGCTTCTGGCGCTTCGCGGCCGGCAATGTCGCTGCCGCGGTGCGTGAGTCGCGTACGGCGATGAGCTCGGCGAGCTTCGTCGCTGAAGCGCGGAAGTACCTGCCCGCGATCGACCGCGCGGACGTACGTCGAGGACCGCGCGGCATCAGGGCACAGGCCATGGACGCCAAGGGCAAGCTCGTCGACGACTTCGTCATCACCGGGACGACCCGGGTGTCGCACGTCCGCAACGCCCCGTCGCCCGGCGCCACCTCCGCCCTGGCGATCGCGGAGTACATCGTGGCCGAGGCCCTCCAGCGCGCCGACCTCGGCACTCGAGCCGAGCGAACCGAACACCGCTGACCGCGCCGGGGCGGGTGGGCCCGTCGCGCACGTGCGGTCCTCCGGGCGACACAGGGCTCTTCATGCTGCGGATGAGGGCCGTTCGACCCTGCCCGTGACCGCGCTCGGGGCGCATGGTTCAAGCGAGGGGACGCCTTGGTGAGGGCTCCCGCTCGAAGACCACGGGAGGGTGCGTCGTGACCGTGCTACTGATGACCGGGTTCCCCGGCTTCCTCGGCTCTGCCCTGCTTCCCCGCCTGCTGGCACGTCGCGAGGGAGTCCGGGCCGTGTGCCTGGTCCAGCCGCAACACCTCGCGACGGCACAGGACCGCGTCGCCGAGATCGAGTCCGCCCATCCCCATACGCTCGGGCGGATCGAGCTGGTCGAGGGCGACATCACCGCGCCCGACCTGGGGATCGACCCGGCCCGTCAGGACGTCCTCCGACAGGTGAACGAGGTCTGGCACCTCGCGGCGGTCTACGACCTGGCCGTCCCCACGGAGACCGCTCGCCGCGTCAACGTCGACGGGACGGCGCGGGTCCTGGAGCTCTGCCAGTCGCGCAAGCGGTTCAGGAGGTTGCAGTACGTCAGCACGTGCTACGTCAGCGGGGAGTACGAGGGAGAGTTCACCGAGGAAGCCCTCGACGAAGGCCAACGGTTCCGCAACCACTACGAGTCCACCAAGTACGAAGCCGAGGTGCTCGTCCGCAAGGCCATGGCGGACGGCTTGCCGGCCACGATCTACCGGCCAGGGGTCGTCGTCGGCGACTCCCGCACCGGCGAGACGCAGAAGTACGACGGCCCCTACTTCGTCGCCACCTTCCTCCGCAGGCAGCTGCTCCCTGTAGCCCTCGTGCCGAACGTCGGTCCGGCCGACGAGGTGAGGTTCTGCCTGGTGCCGAGGGACTTCGTCGTGGAAGCGATGGACGAGCTGTCCGTGCTCGACCGCTCGGTGGGGAAGACCTATGCCCTCACCGACCCGAACCCGCCGACGATCCGGCAGCTCGTCGACACCTTCGCCCGCCACCTGGGCAAGCGGATCGTCTGGGTGCCGCTGCCGCTCGGTCTCACGCGCACCGCGGTCGACTCGGTGCCGGGGGTGGAGCGCCTCATCGGTCTCCCGGCCGAAGCCCTGGACTACCTCGTCTCCCCCACCACCTACTCCACCGCGAACACGGTCGCCGACCTCGCCGGGACCGGCCTGGAGTGCCCGCCGTTCGAGAGCTACGCGGACAGACTGCTGGACTTCATGGTCGACCATCCGGAGATCGACTCCAAGGCGATGGTCTGAGCCGAACAAACCCGAGTGCGCCACGAACCCAAGGAGTCGAGATGTCAGCCCGAAGACCCGAACTCGTCGTCAACGTCAGCCTGACCGGGTCAGACCGGGACTACGACGAGCACGTGACCTTCCTTCACCATGACTTCCGGATCGTGCGGGTAGGGACCAACGGAGACGTCGCCGCGGCCGAGGAGCTCGTCCGCAAGTGGGCCGAGGAGGCATCCGCGATCGCCGTCACCGGCATCCGGGAGGCACGAGCGGCCGGACTGTACGACGGGGAGCTCGAGGCCATCGAGCAGGTGAAACGCGCCACCACGGCGGTCCCGGTCGTCGACGGACATGCCCTGCGCGACGTACTCCAGGAGTGGGCGATCCGCCACGTCCAGACGGAGATGCCGGGCTTCTTCAACAACGCACGGACCGTGGTCCTCGGCGGGTTGAACCACGACCGGACCACCCGGATCCTTCGTGAGTTCACCCAGAACATCCAGTTCGCCGACCCGCTCCTGCGCTTCGACCTGCCTGCCAAGCTGGACTCCAACCCGCTCCTCGGATTGGCGGGGAACGTGGCGCTGTGGCCGATCCAGCACCTGCCGCGGCAGGTGAAGTCGCAGATCAAGGCGCCGGGGACCCGAGTCAGCACCGCGATGGCGCGCAGGGCCGCCCGCGACTGCGACGTGGTCGTCGCGACGTACGACGAGCTGACCGGCTTCGACCTCGCGGACCTCGCCGGCAAGACCCTCATCACCTCCGCGATGTCCGATGAGCGGCTCGCCGAGCTGGCCGGCCGGGGCGTCGACATGGTGCTCGACGCCACCCCGCAACCGTTCCAGGTCACCGTCTCGGCAGCCGTGCTCGAGGCGATGATGGTGGCCAGCGCGTCGGGCTCCGGCACCCTGACCAACGACGACCTGCTCGACATGATCGTCTCCGCGGGTCTCGAGCCTCGGTTGCTCTACCCGAACGGGCCGAGGCGCAAGAGCAGGTTCGCCTTCGTCATCCACCCCCTGTCGACGAAGTTCTTCAGGAACGTCGAGCCGCTCGGGACGATCGCCCAGCACTCTCCCGGGGTGGTGATGGACGCGATGGAGAAGGCGTTGGCCTACGCACCGCCGTTCACGTACAGCCACGTCACCGGCATCAAGTCGCCCACCGGCGCGGAGGCCGAGGGCTGGCTCATCACGGTGGGCGGGACCCCGAAGGAGCTCATGTCCCACAGCCCCGAGTTCACCTACGCGAGGCTGCTCGACGCCGCCGACATCGCTCGGAAGCTGGGCGCGCAGATCATGGGGCTCGGCGCGTTCACCAAGGTCGTCGGTGACGCCGGCGTGACGGTGGCCAAGAAGGCCACGCTCCCCATCACGACCGGCAACAGCTACAGCGCCTCCGGAGCCCTGTGGGCGGCCCACGAGGCGGTGGACCGACTCGGGCTCGCCGAGGTCGACGACGAGGGCAGGATCCATGGCAAGGCCATGGTCGTGGGCGCCACCGGGTCCATCGGCTCGGTCTGTGCGCGGCTCCTCGCGCTCTCCAGCGACGAGCTGTGGCTGGTGTCGCCGGAGTCGGCGAAGCTGCTGGCGCTCAAGCACGAGATCGAGCGTGCGAACCCCCGGGCGGAGGTCCACGTCGCAGCCACGCCGGACGAGCACCTCGCGGACATGGACGTCATCGTCACCGCCACCTCAGGGGCCGGCAAGCGGGTCCTGGACATCATGAAGGTCAAGCCGGGCTGTGTGATCACGGACGTGGCGCGCCCCCTGGATCTCTCCGCAGAGGACGTGGCCAAGCGTCCCGACGTGCTCGTGATCGAGTCGGGCGAGATCGAGCTGCCCGGCGACGTGCAGATGAAGAACATCGGCCTGCCGCCCGGCGTGGTCTACGCGTGCATGGCCGAGACCGTCGTGCTCGCCCTCGAAGGGCGGTACGAGACCTTCACCGTGGGCCGCAACATCGAGTGGGAGAAGGTCAAGGAGATCTACCGGCTGGGCCTCAAGCACGGCATGAAGCTGGCCGCGATCTCGGGGGTCAACGGCGTCTTCACCGCGGAGGACCTCGCCCGGATCCGGGAGCTGGCGATCGAGCGCAGGGCTCAGGCCGTGGCGGTGCCCGGCTGACACTCGGCCGCCTCGCGGTCGGCCGACGGGTGCGTCGTTGTCAGCGTCGGGCGTGGAGGGACCGACGATCGGGCTGCGCTGCCCCCACCATGGACGGGCGAGGCCTGCCCGGTTTGCCAGGGGCGCCGGAGGGTATCTCCCGCGCATGGCTCGCAACCGGATCCTCGCGATCATCCAGGCAGGCGGCGCCGGCGGACGGATGGACGTGCTGACCCGCGAACGGGCCAAGCCGGCCCTCCCCTTCGCCGGTGTCTACCAGCTCGTCGACTTCCCGCTGTCGAACCTCACCCACTCCGGCATCAGCGACGTCTGGCTCTCCCTGCAGTACCAGGGCGCGACGCTCGAGGAGGAGGTCGCGAACGGCCGCCCGTGGGACCTCGACCGCAACTCCGGCGGGCTCCGTCTGCTCATGCCCCAGGAGGGCATTGGCACCGACGAGGAGGCAGGCTTCGCCAAAGGCAACGCGGACGAGCTGTTCCGGATCCGCGACCAGATCCGGGCCGCCGACCCCGAGGTCGTGATCGTGCTCAGCGCCGACCACGTGTACCGCTTCGACTACCTGGACGCGGTCGAGACGCACCGCGCCAAGGACGCCGAGCTGACCATCGTCACCACCGAGGTCGGGAGCAAGAAGCAGGCGACCGAGCACGCCACCGTCGAGGCGAACCGGCTCGGCCGCGTCACCGGTTTCGCCTACAAGCCCAGCCGCCCCACGACCACGACCGTCGCCACCGAGATCTTCGTGTACTCCCCCGACGTCCTCGTCGAGGTGCTCGAGGAGCTCCACCACGAGAGGAGCGCGGACGCCGACGCGGGTGACACCGGGCTCGGTGACTACGGCGAGAGCCTGGTCCCACGCTTCGTCGACCGCGGTCGCGCGTACGCCCACGCGCTCCCCGGCTACTGGCGTGACCTCGGCCAGCCGCACCTGTACCTCGCCGCCCACCAGGACCTGCTGTCCGGCAAGGCCGAGGACCTCTTCTCCGACCCGACCTGGCAGTTCCTGACCCGCCAGCCCCAGGGCGTCGCCGCGAGGTTCGATGCGGGGTGCGAGGTCGAGGACAGCCTGGTCAGCCCGGGAGCACGGGTGGCAGGCGTCGTACGACGGAGTGTGCTCGGCCCGGGCGTCGTGGTGGAGAAGGGCGCAACCGTGACCGACAGCGTCGTCTTCACAGACTCGACCGTCGAGCAGGGCGCGCAGGTGTCCTGGTCGGTGGTCGACACCGGCTGTGTCATCGGCGCCGGCGCCACCGTGGGTGACCCCGACGCCAAGGGCACCGAGGACCCGGACCAGGTCACCCTCGTCGGCAAGGACTCACACGTCGCGGCAGGGGCTCGTCTCGAGGCCGGCGCACGCCTCGAGCCCGGCACCACCTGACCGCTGGGTCTTCGGCCCAGGGATGTGTCGACCGGCTCACCCACCGAGCGGCAGTCGCAACAAAGGGGACACACCCAGTCAGTGGTCGAGTTCGGCCGAAGCTTCTACCGCCGCCACCTAGTCCACGCAGTTTGGTGGTTGCTCCGCTACGGACGACCAGGAACGTTCAGGCGCCGTTCGCAAGAACTGCGAACGGGCAGCTTCCGTTGCCGGTTGACGAGCGGTCTCGCTGCTTCCGGTGATGGGATCGATCGAGATTTCACTCCCCGCGGCAGAAGCATGCGTTTGGATGCTCGGGCGTGGGAACCACCGGCGGTGGCCGCGCGTCGAAGTTGCATGACCGGCAACCACCGCGCCCTGAGCGTCACTGCGTTGTCCGTTGTCGTGCTCACGGCGCGCTGCACGGGCACAACCAATGGGTCCTTCGAAACCGCTCCCACCGAGACGCCGAGCACCCAGTCCAGCAACGCGCCAAGCGACACCCCGTCGAAAGGGGTCACGCCGAGTGGCAAGCAGTTCGAGGTCTACACCCACTGTGGTGTCGAGAACACCCGCATCCGCGGTGTTTGGTGGCATGCGAAGCCGCCCCTGTACAACAAGCGCCGGAACGGTCCCCCGGCTGGCTGGGGAGACCCCTACCAGACTGGAACGCTCACCATGGTGTCCGATGACCGCGCCGTCTTCGAGGCGCTGGGGCAGCAGGTCGTCTTCGTGCCCGCAGCCGACAATCAGCCGGTCCGCATCTGCGACTAGGCAAGACGAGCCCCGCCAAACGCGCGGATGTCGACAGATCCGGCAAAGGGGGTGCGGACGCGCGCGGCCGCCAATGGGGACACACCCAAGTAAGGCCTGTGGTGGGTCAGGGTGCAGTGGAGGACCGGATGCATGCGGGACATGCGACTTTCTGGCGAACTGGCTACTTCCAGCCAGCAACGAGGCTGTCGGGAGAGCCGGTGTCAGCGCGACACGCGGGGTGCTGGGAGTCTCGGCAATTGGCCCTTCGCCTTCCGGAGGGAAAGTGTGAGTTGGCTCTGCTCAGGCGTCGTCTCTACTCCTCGGTGGCACGGAGATCCTCGCTCGAGCTGCGCAGATGTGCGTCTGGTCCCGATCTGGGAGTGATCAGCGAACCTGTACGGCGTGCAGCGGTGATGCCGCTAAGACGTACCCCGCGCTGGGGATCTTCGCATTAGCAGGGTGACCTGTTCGCACGCTGAGCCGATCCACCACGAAACGGCGGTATCCGGAACGCACAGATGAGTTCCGGATACCGCCGCCCGTGTTGTGTGACTACTTGACCTCGGAGCGGCGCAGGAACAGCAGCCCGACGACGAGGGGAATGACGATCCAGATCATCGTGGTCGAGCCGAGCATCGCCCACTCCTCGCCGGTGTTCGTGGCGCCCTCGAAGAGTTCCACCTGCGTGTAGTTCCAGTCGATCCACGGCTGCAGGTCCTCGAACCACGAGCGCACCTGGGCCAGGAGGACGAGGATGCCGGGCAGGACGAGGGAGACCACGAAGTAGCCGACGATCGCGGCCGCGGAGTTGCGCAGAACGACACCGAGGGTGAAGCCGATGGCCATGCCGACCAGGTTGCCGAGCACGATCTGGGGTGCGGTGGACAGCGACACGTCCCACACGGTGTCGACGCCGGCGAGTGCGGAACCGACGACGTTGCCGAGGGCGCCCGCAGCGAAGGCGACGGCCACGGAGCCGAGGCCCACCAGGAGGGTCGCGATCGCCTTGGCGCCGATCACGCGGCCGCGGCTCGGCACCAGCGTGAACGTCGTGAGCCCACTGCGCTGGCTCCACTCACTCGTGACGGCCAGGATCGCGATCATCGGCAAGATCACCGACATCGGGAATCCGCTCGCCCTCGCGAAGCTCTCGTAGGTGACGTCGCTGTCGGGAGCGAAGATGATGACCGACCCGGCCGCGATGGGCGACAGGACGCCGATGCTGACGAGCATCCAGAAGCCCGAGCGGGTGTTGAACATCTTGCGCAGCTCGACCTTGACGAGCCGGGTGGCCGGGATGGGACGGGCAGTCCGGCGGACCGGCGCAGCCTCTGTGGTGGTGGCCGGTGGGATGATCGTGGCGGTCATGCCGCAACTCCTTCGCGTTGGGTGTCGGCAGTGAGCGACAGGAACATGTCTTCGAGCCCGGCGCCCTCGGCGGACCGGAGCTCGGTGAGGGCGATGCCGGCGGTCATGGCCACGGCCCCGACCCGAGCGGGGTCGGCATCGGTGCGGACCGAGCCGTCGCTGGCGAGCGTGCTGGGGATCCCGGCCTGCTCGAGTGCGTGGGCGAGGTCGCGCGGTGACGTCGAGCGGGCGAGCGTCCCGGCCGCGGCGAGGAGCTCTTCCTTGGTGCCGGACGCGACGATCTTGCCGTTGCCGATCACGACCAGGTCATCGGCGATGACCTCGATCTCGTGGAGCAGGTGTGAGGACAGCAGCACCGTGCCGCCCTGACTGGCGAAGCCCGTCAGCAGGTCGCGCATCCACCGGATCCCGGCGGGGTCGAGTCCGTTGGCGGGCTCGTCGAGGATCAGCACCTGGGGGTCTCCGAGGAGTGCCGTGGCGATGCCGAGCCGCTGGCGCATGCCGAGGGAGTAGTTGCGCACCCGGCGCTTGGCCTCGGTGGGTGTCAGGCTCACCAGCTCGAGCATCTCGTCGACGCGAGAGCAGGGCAGGCCCATCGTGTCGGAGGCAATGGTGAGGATCTCGCGTCCGGTGCGACCGGCGTGCTGGGCCGAGGCGTCCAGCAGGACGCCCACCTCGAGGCCGGGGTTGGCGAGGTCGGCGAACCGTTCTCCGTTGATGGTCGCGGAGCCGGATGTCGGGACGGTCAGACCGACCATCACGCGCATCGTGGTGGACTTGCCGGCGCCGTTCGGACCGAGGAAACCGGTCACGCGGCCGGGCTGCGCGGTGAAGGAGACGTTGTCGACGGCGGTGAAGCCGGCGTACCTCCGGGTCAGGGACTCAACTGTGATCATGGGCTCAACCCTCGCGGCATCGCGTCGTGCCAGGCATCGGCCGTGAGGCTCCGGGCCGGTCGTGCCTTCGGCCGGGGGCCGGATCAGACTTTCGGCCGGTCCCCTGGCGGCGCTCCATCCCTACGCTGAGGGAGTGAGCAATCCACTGCGGTCCCTGCTGGAGGAACCCCGGCCCTCGGCCCCACCGGTTCGGGTATGGCGGGACTGGGCGCTGCTGGCGCTCGTGACGGTCACCGGGGTGCTGGAGGGTGTCCTGCGGGAAGACCTGCCGCTACCGGGGCTGTCGGTGGTGTTGACGGTGGGGCTCGCGCCGCTGCTGCTGTGGCGGCGCACCCACCCGTTCGCAGTGGTCGCCACCGCCTTCGGCGTGGTCGCTGTCGTCGACATCGGGCTGATCGCGGCTGACGCACCGGCGCTCGAGATGAACACGATGGGCTACTTCCTCGTTTTCCCCTACGCCCTCTTCCGGTGGGGCTCCGGGCGCGAGGCGACGGCGGGCCTGGCCGTCATCCTGGTCGCGGCCACCATGGAGCTCTTCGTCAACTGGCCCGGGGCAGCCGAAGCAATCGGTGGCGTCGCTGCGCTGATGGCCGTCCTCGCCCTGGGTTGGGCCGTGCGTTCCCAGCACGGCGCCCGGGAACGGGGGGTCGAGCAGGTGAAGTCGGAGGAGCGGGTCCTGTTGGCGCGCGAGCTGCACGACACGGTGGCCCACCACGTCTCTGCCATCGCAGTCCAGGCCCAGGCCGGGCGCGCCCTCGCGGCGACCAGCCCGTCGTCGCCGCTCGAGGCGCTGGAAGTGATCGAGGTGGAGGCGTCGCGCACGCTGGCCGAGATGCGGGCGATAGTCCGTGTGCTGCGCAACGAGGCGCCGGCCGACTACGCCCCGCAGCCCGGTGTGGCCGACCTCGAGCGGCTGTCCGGGGTCTCGCCGACCGGTCCCCGGGTGGAGGTGACGGTCTCGGGTGACCTGGCCGCACTCCCGCGGGCGATTGACGCCGCCGTGTTCCGCATCGCCCAGGAGGCGGTCACCAACGCGCTGCGGCATGCCAAGAACGCCACCCTGGTCGACGTGCGCGTCGCAGGGGATCAGTCAACCGTCAGCCTCGCCGTCCGCGACGACGGTGACCCCGGTCCGGGGGACCCCCACCCGGAAGCAGGCTTCGGTCTCGCAGGCATGGTCGAACGCGCCCTGCTCCTGGGCGGCACGTGCCGGGCGGGCCCGTGCCCCGGAGGGGGCTGGGCCGTCAGCGCGACACTGCCGCGGCGGGTGCCGACATGACTATCCGGGTCCTGGTCGCCGACGACCAGGATCTCGTGCGAACCGGGCTGCGGCTGATCCTCGGCACCTTGGACGGCATCGAGGTGGTGGGGGAGGCGCGCGACGGGCAGGAGGCGGTGCGGCTGGCCCGCGAGCTCCGTCCCGACGTGTGCCTGATGGACATCCGGATGCCCGTCCTCGACGGGGTCGAAGCGACCCGTCTGCTGGCCGGGCCGGGCGTCGAGGACCCGGTCGCGGTCGTCGTGATCACCACCTTCGACCTCGACGAGTACGTGCACGGTGCGCTGTTGGCCGGCGCCATCGGCTTCCTGCTGAAGGACGCCGGACCCGAGCTGCTCGGCGAGGCGATCCGGGCGGCCACCCGAGGTGACTCGCTCATCTCGCCCAGCATCACCCGCCGGCTGCTGTCGACGTTCGCGGGCACGGGTCGGGCAGCACCTCCCGCGCAGCCCATCGACCCGCTCACCGAACGCGAGGAGCAGGTGCTGCTCACCATCGCGCGGGGTCGCACCAACGCAGAGATCGCCGCCGAGCTTCACATCAGCCTCAGCACGGTGAAGACCCACATCGGCAGCCTCATGGCCAAGCTCGGCGCCCGTAACCGGGTGGAGGTCGCGATGTGGGGGTACGAGACCGGCCGGGTCCGGGAGTAGAGGCCGGCCAGCTCCGCCGGCAGGAGGGCCGGCGGCGGCGAACGCCCCCGCCGAGTCCGGCGGGGGTGCCCTCACATCGTCGGGACCTGCGGCTTCTGGGCAGGGGCGGGGTCGAACCGCCGACGTTCCGTTTCAGGTGTACGGCAGGGCCCGTCGCTTGACTCTGAGCGCGTCATAGTGGGCGGAAGGACGTACACCCGCTCATCGGCTGCTTGTTTCCGGTAAACAGTTGCGTCCCAGTTTCGATGACGAAGCGGCGGCGGGCCTCGCAGGAAGGCACCGCCGCCGGCGTCTTGCTGTGATCAGGCTGCGGGCTCTGCCGCGACCTCGTCGGTGGTGCGGATCCGGTCGAGCGCCGGCGCGCTCACCGGGGACTTCGCGGTGAGGTAGGCGGTGAACGCGTCCAGGTCGATCGGCCCGGTCACGGAGTTGGTGCCACCCGTGAGCACCGAGAACCCGTCGCCGCCACCGGCGAGGAAGTTGTTCACGGTGACCCGGTAGGTCTCACCCGGCAGGACCTGCTCGCCGTCGAAGGTGAGGCTGCCCTCGACGATCGCGGCTGCCCGAGGCACGGGTCCGTGCCCGCGGGGGCCGTGACGCCGGCGGAGTCCACGACGTAGTCGACGCTGTCGGACGGGTAGAGCGTCCGGCCGACCTGGAACTGCTGCTCGAGCATGCAGTACAGCTGCTCACCGGTCAGGTCGAGCGTGACCAGGTTGTTGGCGAACGGCTGGACCGTGAAGGCCTCCTCGTAGGTCACCTCGCCGGCGTCGCAGGTCGGCACGCACGCCGCCGGGGTTCATGAACGCCGCGACTGCTCCGGCCTCGTCGTCGGTGGCCGCGAGCTGGGCATCGGCGATGACGTTGCCGAGAGCGGACTCACCCATCGCGTAGATCGGCTCGCCGTCGCTGTTGACGTCCGCTCTGGAAGAGCCGCTCCTGGGTCCGCGTCAGCGTCCTCGGCGGTCGTGCCGACCACCTGGGACGCGATCGGGCCGAGCGCCTCGCGGTAGTGGGCGATGAGGTCGAGCTGCGACGGGTCCTGCGGCCTGCTCTCGGTCGACGATCACGTTCTCGGCCTGAGCGGTGAGCACGTCGCCCGTCGTACGGTCGATCGTCAGGTCGATGTCGGTGACGAGGCGGCCGAAGGAGCTCGCGCTGGTGACGAGCTTGCCGTCGATCTCGCAGTTGTACGCCTGGTGGGTGTGGCCGCTGACGACCACGTCGATCGCGTCGGTCATGCCGTCCGCGATGTCGACGATCGGGCCCTGGAAACCGTTGCAACCGTTGACGTCGTAGGCGTTGGGACCGGTCTGCACGCCGCCCTGGTGCAGCAGTACGACGATCGTCTCGACGCCCTGGGCGCTGCAGCTCGGCGGCGTACTTGTTGGCGGTCTCGACCTCGTCGGCGAAGTCGAGCCCGGCGACGCCCTCCTGGCTGACGATCTCCTTCGTGCCCTCGAGCGTCATGCCGATGAAGCCGATCTGCTCACCCTCGACCTTGTGGATCGCGTACGGCGCGAGCAGCGGCTCACCGGTCTCGGTCACGAACGCGTTGGCCGACAGGTACTGGAAGTCCGCGCCCTCGTAGGGGGTGCCGTCGGCACAGCCGTCGACGGGGTGGCAGCCGCCGTTCTGGATGCGCAGCAGCTCGTCGGCGCCCTCGTCGAACTCGTGGTTGCCGACGCTGGCGTAGTCGAGCCCGGCGAGGCCGAGCGACTCGATCGCCGGCTCGTCGTGGAAGGCCGCCGACAGCAGCGGGGAGGCGCCGATGAGGTCACCGGCGGCCACGGTGATCGTGTGCTTGTCCTTCTTGGCCTCCGCGGCGAGGTCGGAGAGCTCGCTGGCGAGGTAGGCCGCTCCACCCGCATTCGACCGTGACCGCCGTACCGTCCGGCGTTCACGCCGGTCTGGATCCGGCCGCCCGAGCCACTGGGCGGCTCGAGGTTGCCGTGGAAGTCGTTGAGCGCAAGCAGCTGCACCTCGAGCGGCGTCGACGCGTCGGTCTTCTCCGCATTGGTCGACTCGGCGGCCGCAGCCGTCTCGTCCGGCGCGCGTCTGCCGGCAGGACCGTGCCGGTCATGGTGAGCGCGGCGACCGCCATGCTCGCAACGGCCGCTGCTCCCGCGCGGCCGAGTCGGATTCTTCTCATCCCTGCTCCCTCTGCATGGGGGAACGTCCCCCGTCATGTGTTGGCGGCCAGCCGATCTGTTTTCGATGGCCAACGCGTGCACCCCAGATGAGCCATCCGCGACATGCGGGACAAATCTTTACCGTGAGGCCGGACAAAGGTTACGTTCCGCACGGCAATACCGGAAGATCGCCAGCAGAGGTTCTTCCGCACCGAAAAGTGCGCCTCGCACCCACCCCCCACCGAGGAGCCCCCTGTGTCACGACACCGCGCGACCACCGTCGCCCTTTTATCGAGTTCTCTAGCGGGCCTTCTGGGCCTGAGCACGCTGGCGGTCTCCCCCGCCGCCGCGGTCGCCCCGGCCGACGGCCAGGTCTTCTTCAACGAGATCCACTACGACAACGCGAGCACCGACTCCGGCGAGGCGATCGAGGTCGCCGCCCCGGCCGGCACCGACCTGACCGGGTGGAGCGTGGTGCTCTACAACGGCAACGGCGGATCGACGTACGGGCTCCCGGACGCTCAGCGGCACCGTCGCCGACCAGCAGGGCGGATTCGGCACCGTCGCCCTCACCTACCCGTCGAACGGCATCCAGAACGGCAACCCCGACGGGATGGCCCTGGTCGACCCGTCCGGTGCTGTCGTCCAGTTCCTGTCGTACGGCGGCACCTTCACCGCAGTCGACGGCCCGGCCTCCGGCATGACCAGCACCGACATGGGCATCACCGAGCCCAGCACCACGCCGGTCGGGCAGTCGCTCCAGCTCACCGGCACCGGCGACAGCTACGGCGGACTTCACCTGGACCGCCGCCGTCGGCGAACACCTTCGGTGCTCCGAACACCGGCCAGACCTTCGGCGAGGGCGGCGGAGGCACGGACCCCGACCCCGAGCCGGCGCCGTGTGACATCGACGTCACCCACGAGATCGGCGCGGTCCAGGGCAGCGGCGACGCGACGCCCTTCGAGGGTCAGACCGTCACGGTCGAGGGCGTCGTCGTGGGCGACTTCCAGGCACGCGGCCAGCTCGGCGGCGTCTACCTCCAGGACCCGGACGGAGACGACGACGCGAGTACGTCGGACGGCATCTTCGTCTACGACACCGACGCCCCTGACCTCGCCATGGGCGACGTCGTCCGGGTCACCGGCACGGCAACCGAGTTCAACGGGCTCACCGAGATCAACGAGGTCACCGTCCATCGGCGACTGCGGCGACGCGGAGACGATCGACCCGACGGTGCTCGACCTGCCCGCCGACGACGAGACCCGCGAGCGCTACGAGAGCATGCTCGTCACCTTCGACGAGCCCCTGACCGCCACCGAGACCTACACCCTCGCCCGCTACGGCGAGCTGGTCGTCTCGGCCGAGGGGCGGCTCTACCAGCCGACCAACGGAGGCGGCGAGGACGACGCGGCCGAGCAGGCAGCGAACGACCTGCGACGCCTGGTCATCGACGACGGCAGCGAGTGGCAGAACCCCGACGACGTCCCCTTCTCGGACGTCAACGGCACCGGCGAGGTGATCCGGCTCGGCGACACCCTGACCGACGTGGTGGGCGTGCTCAGCTACGGCCACGACGCCTGGCGCCTCCAGCCCACGACGGACGCGACCGTGACCCGCACCAACCCCCGTCCCGCGTCCCCCGACGAGGTCGGCGGCGACATCGAGGTCGCGAGCTTCAACGTGCTCAACTACTTCACGACCATCGACGAGCCGGGTGTCGTGACCGACACCGGCGACGACCCGCGTGGCGCCGACAGCCAGGAGGAGTTCGAGCGTCAGCAGGCCAAGATCGTCGCCGCGATCCTCGAGCTCGACGCCGACGTCGTCGGTCTGATGGAGATCGAGAACGACTCCGACGACGAGGCGGTCCTCAACCTGGTCGCCGCCCTCAACGAGGCGGCCGGCGAGGAGCGCTACGCCGCGGTCGAGGAGCCCGACACCGGCGACGGCCTGTTCGGCACCGACGCGATCAAGGTCGCGATGATCTACCAGCCCGATGCGGTCCGCCCGATGGACCACTCGTACACGACGCAGGACGACGCGTTCGACAACGCCCGGCTCCCGCTGGCACAGCGGTTCCGCCCGGCCGACGGCGGCCAGCCGTTCACGGTCGTGGTGAACCACTTCAAGTCGAAGAGCTGCGGCGGCGCCACCGGCGAGAACGCCGACCAGGGCGACGGCCAGGGCTGCTGGAACGCCGACCGCGTCGAGCAGGCCCAGGCGCTTCTCGACTTCCTCGCGACCCTCGACGGTGAGGACTTCCTCGTCATCGGCGACCTGAACTCCTACGGCGAGGAGGACCCGATCGACGTCCTCGAGGCTGCCGGGTACGTCGACACGGTCGACGCCCGACCTCGCGGAGAGCGACCAGTACTCCTACGTCTTCTCCGGCCAGGCCGGCTACCTCGACCACGCGCTGGCGTCGCCGCACCTGGCCCGCCGGATCGCCGGGGTGGACATCTGGCACATCAACGCGGACGAGGCGCTCTTCCTCGACTACAACCTCGAGTTCAACCCCGACGGGTTCTACGCCCCCGACGCGTACCGGTCCTCCGACCACGACCCGGTGCTCGTCGGCCTGGACGCTCTCCCGAACGGGTGACACTCGGGCTCTGAGTCCGGTCTGCCCGGGTACGACGGTCGCCACGGCCGTCGTACCCGGGCATTTCTCATCGCGTGGGAACCGCTGCCCGGGGTTCGCCCTGACCTGTCCTCAGGGTGACCCCTGAACGTTCCCCAACTGCTTCGAAAAGGTCATGCGGCTGTCGGCGGGGTCACCTACGTTGGAGCGGTGACCACACAGCGACTTGCAGACGAAAACGTCTCCACCACCGACCGCGCGGTCGCGGCCCGTTCCGTGGACCTCCGCAAGGTGTACGGCCAGGGCGAGGCAGCGGTCGTGGCCCTCGACGGGGTGACGATCGACTTCTTCGCCTCGGAGTTCACCGCCGTCATGGGCGCGAGCGGCTCCGGGAAGTCCACGCTCATGCACTGCATGGCGGCGCTGGACAACCCCACCAGCGGCGAGGTCTTCCTCGGCGACACCGCTCTCTCCACGTTGAAGGACAAGGCGCTGACCGAGCTGCGCCGCGACAAGATCGGCTTCGTCTTCCAGTCCTTCAACCTGGTGCCGACGCTCACCGCGAAGGAGAACGTCGAGCTCCCTCTGTCGATCGCCGGCCGCAAGCCCGACCCGGAGTGGTTCGACACCGTGATCGACACGGTCGGGCTCCGCGACCGGCTCAGCCACCGGCCCAACGAGCTCTCCGGCGGCCAGCAGCAGCGCGTCGCCGCGGCCCGGGCGCTGATGAGCCGCCCCGACATCGTCTTCGCCGACGAGCCGACCGGCAACCTCGACTCCACCTCCGGCGCCGAGGTGCTCAGCCTGCTGCGCCGCAGCGTCGACGAGCACCACCAGACGATCGTGATGGTCACGCACGACCCCGTCGCCGCGGCGTACACCGACCGCGTCGTCTTCCTCGCCGACGGCCAGGTCGTCGACGAGCTGCGCCACCCCACCCGCGAGAGCGTGCTCGAGGAGATGGGCAAGCTGACCGCGAGGGCGATGCGCTGATGTGGCGTGTCACCTGGCGCAACCTGATCGCTCGCAAGGTGCGCCTCCTGCTCAGCGCGTTCGCGATCGTGCTCGGGGTCGCGTTCGTGTCCGGGTCGTTCATCTTCACCGACGCGATGGGCGGCGCCTTCAGCGGCATCATCAGCGGCAGTACGGCCGACGTGGAGGTCGCCCCGGAGGGAGCCAACGACTTCGACTCCGTCCAGGACATCCGCACCATCCCGGACTCGGTCGTCACCGACCTCGAGCAGCTCGACGAGGCCGCCGAGGTCAACCCCTACAACCAGCTGCAGTCGGTCTACGTGATCGGCGAGGACGGCAAGGTCGTGGGCGGCAACGGTCCACCGGGGCTGGCGTTCACCGACAACGACACGGCCTCGCTGAACGGCGACAAGATCACCACGTACGTCGACGGCGACCGGCCGCAGGGCACCGGCGAGATCGCGATGGACGTGGATACCGCGGAGAAGGCCGGCTACGAGGTCGGCGACACGGTCAAGCTGGTGACGCCCGGTGACCCACCGACGATGGAGGCAGAGCTCGTCGGCCTCGTGGAGTTCGGCGGCGGGTCGACGGCCGGCGCCACCCTGACGCTGTGGGACGCGAAGGCCATGCAGGAGCTGTTCTTCGACGGCCGCAACGAGTGGTCCGGCATCTCCCTCACCGCCGCCGACGGGGTGAGCCAGGAGCAGCTGCGCGACGCCGCGTCGGCGGTGCTGCCTGAGGGCGTCGGCGCCCGCACCGGCGACGAGATGGTCGAGACCAACGAGGAGGGTCTCCAGGAGATCCTCGGGTTCATCAACACGTTCCTGCTGGTGTTCGCGACCGTCGCGATGATCGTCGGCACCTTCCTGATCATCAACACGTTCTCGATCCTGGTGGCCCAGCGCAGCCGCGAGCTCGCCCTGCTCCGCGCGATGGGCGCCTCCCGTCGTCAGGTGACCCGGTCGGTGCTGGCGGAGGCGTTCGCGATCGGCCTGCTCGGCTCCACCGTCGGCCTCGGCATGGGGTACCTCCTCGCCCAGGGGTTGCGCGCCCTCTTCGGGGCGATCGGCCTCGACCTGTCCTCGGCGGAGTTCCCGGTCGAGCTGCGCACGGTCGTGGTGTCCTACGTGGTCGGCATCGTCGTCACGATGCTTGCGGCGTACCTCCCCGCCCGGCGTGCCTCCCAGATCCCGCCGGTCGCGGCTATGCGGGACGACGTCGCGCTGCCCGAGGCCTCTCTGCACCGCCGCGTCATCTTCGGCACGGTCATGGTCGTCGCCGGGATCGGTCTGATGATCGCCGGGTTCGCGGACGAAGGCACCCGCGGCCTCACGCTCATCGGGCTCGGGATGCTGTCGATCCTGGTCGGCGTCTCGTTGATGAGCCCAGTCGTCGGTCGCCCCCTGGTCGCGCTGCTCGGTGCGGCGTACCGGCGGAGCTTCGGGACCGTGGGCCAGCTGGCGGCGCAGAACTCCAAGCGCAACCCCCGCCGTACAGCCGCCACGGCCTCTGCCCTGATGCTCGGCCTGACGCTCGTCTCCCTGATGTCGATCCTCGGCAGCTCCGCCTCCGCGAGCACCGACAAGGCCCTCGACAAGGCGGTGACCTCGCAGTTCATCGTCTCGAACGTGATCGGCACGCCGTTCTCGACCTCGGTCGCGGACGACATCCGCGAGGTCGACGGGGTGGAGACGGTCGCGCAGTTCCGCCAGGGGTACGCCGAGATCCGCGGCGCGGGCGCATGGACCGGTGCTGCCGACCCCGAGGAGCTCGGTGCGGCGCTGGACGTCCCGATGCTCGCCGGTGTGCTCTCGGCCCTCGAGCCGGGCACGGTGCTCGTCGACTCACAGACCGCCGAAGGCCGTGGCTACGAGCTCGGCGACGAGCTGCCCTTCACGTTCCAGGGCGGCACCGTCGACCTCACCGTCGCCGGCATCTTCGAGACCGGTGGCGCCATTCCCGCGAACTACCTGACCACGCTCGACACGTTCGAGAAGGGCGGCCTCGCTCCGCTGGACTCGATCCTGTTCGTGAACAAGACGCCCACCGCTGACGCCGCGGCCGTGCGGGCGGACGTCGAGGAGATCGTCGACCCGCTCGCCACCGTGACCGTGAAGGACCCGGCTCAGTACGCCGAGGAGCAGAAGGGGCAGATCAACTTCTTCCTCAACATCATCTACGCGCTGCTCGGCCTGGCCGTCATCATCGCGGTGCTCGGCATCATCAACACGCTCGCCTGTCGGTGATCGAGCGGACCCGGGAGATCGGGCTGCTCCGGGCGGTCGGTCTTTCCCGGTCGCAGCTGCGGCAGATGGTGCGTCTGGAGTCGGTGATCGTGGCGGTGCTCGGTGCGGTGCTCGGCGTTGTCATGGGCATCGCCTTCGGCGTCGCGCTGCAGCGGGCGATTGCCGACGAGGGCATCGACGTCCTCGCGATCCCGTGGCTCCGGCTGGGTGGCTTCGTGCTCGTCGCGGCGCTCGTCGGCGTGCTGGCGGCCGTCATCCCGGCTCGGCGGGCGGCGCGGCTCGACGTACTGCGAGCGATCAGCACGGAGTAGCGGCAGGCCGGGTCTCGGGGCCGGGATCTCGGGGCCGGGTCGCGGGGCCGGGTCTCGGGGCCGGGACTGAGGGCAGGGTCGCGGGGCCGGGTCTCGGGGCGGGGTCGCGGGCCTTTCCCGGATCGCGGGTCTGGGGTGTTGAGCCGGCGGACGAGCCTCACGGAGCGGCCGGATAGGGTCGCGGCGTGGAGAACGGTAGCGGCGAGAAGCGGCGGATCAGCAGTGTCGCTGCGGTGATCATCACGATCGGGCTGGGCATTGCGATGGCCTACTTCGGGTTCAGGCTCACCGGGTTCGGCGTCTACGCGTTCGCGGAGGGCGAGATCCTGATCGGGCTGGTCGCCGTCCTGTTCGGCATCGCGCTGCTCGCCATCCCGATCGCCGTCCTGGCCAGCCAGGTGCTGGCCATGTACCGGCGCCGTCGCTGAGGAGCGTTCATACTTCTCCCATGACGGTGAGCACGGACGCGAAGGTGGCGAACTCCGCCTGTGGCGCGGTCGTCTGCCCCGTGGTCAGTGAACGATGGCGGGTGAACCTCAGACTGTGAGCAAGCACAGCCAGTCCCGCTCCAGCCCTGCTCCCCTGCTCCACCTGGTCGCGCTCGGCCTCGGAGCGGTCGCGACCGGGATCGTGTGGTTCTACCTCGTCGGGGCCGCCATCGACTTCGGCGCGCTCGCGGTGGCCGAGGGCGGGCCGGCGTGGCTGTTCACGCTCGAGGCGGGGATCGGCGCCGTCGTGGCGATGGTGCTCATGCTCGCCCTCGTCGGCCGGGTGCTTCGCACGCTCGGATTCATCTCCGACTACAAGCCACGCCGAGCGGGTGCCCGAAGCCGTCGCTAACCGGGTGTGTCCCTCTTGGCCAGCGCTCTGGGCAGGTGCAAAGGCTCGTCGAGACGCTGAACCGGACGAAGTTCCGGTCGAAGACGCGCTCCGGGGAACTCAGCGCCGGCCGAGCTCGGCAGCCGGGTGTGGTGGATGGGTGAGAACCGATCCGAGGACATCACAGGGAACCAACCCGGCGCGAGGCGCGTCAGAGTTGCCGTGAGGCTCATCCGCGCCGTAGTCGCCGTCGCTCTGGTAGCGGCGGCCGCCACGAGCTGCTCGAACGATCGGGTCGACCTCGACCCACCCAGAGGACGCCAGGACATGGCGCAGGAGTGGCGCCGGTTGCCCGACGCCCCGCTGCCTCCGCGCGACCACGCTGTTGTCGTCGGCGTCGACAAGCGCATGCTCGTGGTCGGCGGTTGGGAGTTCCTCTGCCCACCGATGGCCGATTGCGCCACCCCGGACGCTCCCCTGCTAGACGACGGCGCCGTCTACGACCGGACCGCCGACTCCTGGAGCGCCATCGAGCCGCCGCCGTTCGGGCTGCGCCGGCAGGAGTACGCCACCGCCGCGCTCGACGGCTCGGCCTATCTGCTCACGGGTTGCGCCGACGGGCCGATGTGCGACGCACAGCCGCGGCTGCTGTCCTACGACCTGACCGGCGACCGCTGGACCGACCACGGCCCGGTGCCCGGACCCAAGCATTACCGTCACCTCACCACGATCGGACGGACGCTGCTTGTCTACTCGGGCAGCGACGAACGCGGCGAGGTCGCCGACCTCGTCTTCAACCCGGAGCACTCGAGGTGGACCGAACTGCCCGACGACCCGCTGCCCCGCACCTTCGACCGCTTCATCGTGCCCGTGGAGGGCCAGCTGGTCCTCACCGGATCGTCGCACGCTGCGCTCGAGGCCGGCGAGGACTCCGCGAAACTGGTTGCCAGGCTCGACCTCACCAGTCGCGAGTGGGCTGCGCTCCCGGATGCTCCGGGACAGGGCTACCAGCTGCTGCCCACCGATCGTGGTCCGCTGCTCAACGGGCACTTCATCGACTCACCAGGCTGGCTCCTCGACCCCGACACCTGGACCTGGACCGAGTTGCCCGAGCACGCCGGTGAGCACCAGGACCTGAGCGGCGTGCTGGACCGCGAACGGGCCACCTACGACATCCCGAACAGCGTCGGCCAGATGGCCTCCACGATGCGGCTGTTCGTCTACGACAGCCTCACGGAGACGCTCGTGGCCATCCCGGCGCCCCCCGGCCGCGAGGACGTGTACGACGACTCCAGCACCGCGCTGGGACGGGACCTGTTCGTCTTCGGCGGGCAGCGGTGGACCGATGACGGTCTCACCGGCGACGGGGAGCTGGTCGGCGACGCCTGGTTGTGGACGGCTCCGGTCGACTGACTGCACCCGCGCTCCGCGAGGGCGGTGACATCGCGTCTCCAGCACCGTGGGTGAAAATCGCGTAGCGGAAGCTGGAGGCCACCCGGGGCTCCCTGTGGGTGTGATCACACGGTGCTCCGGGTACACCAGTTTCGGGTACCGCAACTCCGAGGAGGAGACCCCCGTGACCGCAACTACGACCAGCCCCAACACCCGGGCAACCACCCCGCCGTCCAGCCCCGGTGCCGCGTTCAGCGACGTGATGAGCGCCGCTCTCGGCGTCGTGGCAGCCAAGATTGACGACTGGACCGCCAAGCTCAACGACGTCGCCACAGGTGGAGATGCGTCGGACGCCGTGGACAACGTGGCCGACGACCTCGCGGAGGGCGGCAACGCCAAGCACCAAGCCGGCGTACGAGGCGTCCAGGCCGGTCTAGTGGGCAAGAATCCTGTCTGGGCGGCGATCAAGGGCGCCTGGACCGGCGGCAGCACCGCGGTCAAGGTCGCAATCGTGGCCGCAGGGGTGGCCTTGGTCCTGCTCCTGGTGCTGTCCCCCGTGCTCTTGGTCGTCGTGTTGGTGACTGTGCCCATCGTCATAGTGGTCTCCAAGGCCCGCTCAGCCAAGAAGTGACCGAAGGCACTCATCTAGCCACAAGGTGAATGCGCGATCATGCTGATGACGGGGCGATGCCTAACTCGGGGGCTGCAGTAGGGTCACTCGTCGTGAGCCGCCTCATCCACCTCAACGGGCCGCCCGGGATTGGTAAGTCGACTCTGGCGAGGCGCTACGTCGACGCACATCCGGGAGTGCTGAACTGCGACGTCGACGTGCTGCGCACTCTCATCGGCGGATGGGACAGCAACTTCGGACAGGCCGGAGCGCTCATCCGGCCCGCCGCACTGGCGATGATCGAGGCCTACCTGGCGAATGGCCGCGATGTCGTGTTGCCCCAGATGTTGATCGATCCCACCGAGCTGGCGCGGTTTGAAGCATGCGCCACCGGCGTCGGTGCGCAGTTCATCGAACGCGTTCTGATGGACACTGCGGCCGCCACGGTTGAGCGTTTCCACCGTCGTGGGGCGTCGGAGCCTGAGGACCCCTGGCACGACAAGGTGCGGGGAATCGTGGCAGCGAGCGGCGGGAACGAGGAGCTGACTCGGTGCCATGCGGCCCTCGAACGCCTCCTGCCAGAGCGACCGAACGCTGTTGTGATCGTCAGCGCCGAGGGCGCCATAGCCGAGACCTACGGTTCGCTCATCAATTCGTTGAACTGACACAACCTCCGGTCGCCTGGGGTTGCGGAAGTACGGACACGGGCGTTCCAAGCGATCGTTCGCCGATGACCGGCAGGAGTGGCGTTGTGTGCTGTCTGCCTCCGCGCACGCCTATGCTTCGCGGGTGCCCACGCTCGTGTTGCCTGTCCTGCGCAGCGGAGTCTTCTCCGGTCTGACTCAGCCCAGGCTGACGGCCGGCGACGTCGAACTCCGGGCGTGGTCCGACCGCGATGCCGAGTTCCTCGTCGAGGCCTATTCCGATCCGGATATCCATCGTTGGCATGTGCGAACCATGGACCTGAACGAAGCCCGCGAGTGGATCGCCGAACGAGCGGTGCGATGGAAGTGCGAACACGGCGCCGACTGGGTGGTGAGTCGGCGAGGGACCCTCGTCGGGCGGGTCGGTTTGCGCACGGTTGACCTGGAAGAAGGGCGGGCCGAGGTCGCGTACTGGACCGCCCCTGAGGCACGCGGCAACGGTGTTGCGGTCAAATCCTTGGCGGCGCTGTCCGACTGGGCGCTTGAGACCGTCGGGTTTCACCGTCTCGACCTTCACCACTCCGTAGAGAACGCTGCCTCGTGCCGCGTAGCCGTGAAGAGTGGGTACGACGTCGAGGGAACTGCACGCAGCTCAGTCCTCCACAGCGACGGCTGGCACGACATGCACCTCCACGCGCGTATCAAGCGGGACCCCGGTGACCCGAGTTCGCAGCGTTGACTATCCGGCGAAGCTGACGCTGCCTGTTCGTAACTCTGCCCAGCGGCGGGTCAAGGTCTTCGGTCGTGAGTAGCGCACCAACCACCAAGCGGCTCGGAGAGGGTGGCGGCGGTACCAGTCCTCGTCTTTCATCAGACGGGAGAGCAGTTCTAGCTGCGCGTTGGAGAACATCAGCCCTTGTGCCTGGCTCAGGTCCCGTAGCCGCGTCTTGACCTCACTGTGGGGCAAGTGGGTGGCTTCCGCCTTCAAAGCCTGCATCGCCCGGTTGTACTCCTTGAAGGGCCCTTCCGGGTCGTCTGCCACCTCCTCGGCCACGCGACGCTCCTCCTCGGCCCACGAGCGTTGCCACTCCACATTCGCCTGCTCCACACGACCGATCAGTTCATCCGTCAACTCACATGGACGCCAGTCCGGGTCGCGCTCCTCACCCCGCTTGGGAGCGCGGACCTTTCCGGGGCGAAGGCGGTAGGGGAGACGTTGCGCCAAGAACTCCTGCTGCGCCTCAACCAGCGTCTGCCCGTTGGGTCCGCTGTACTCCCAGGGCTCTACGCCCTCGTCCTCCCACCAGCACACAGGGCACAAGTCGTAGGCACCTCTATCCGGCAGGGTCTTGTAACCGCAGCAGGGACATGGGTACATAGGCCGAGTCTGCCTGATGACAAAGTCGCGGAATGCGAACGCCCGGAGATGCCGCTGTCGGCGTCGAAGAGGACGTCTTTCTATGCCGCGTGGAGTGACGTCGCCACTGCTCGCGCAGTGCGCCGTCAGGCCGGATTAGGGCGGGTCAGGTGGGCAAGGGACGCTGCGAGAGCAGCGTCGGTGTCGGACGTGTCAACGAGTAGTCGCGGCCCGTCAGTCGCCTCGCGCCAGGCGTCGTACCTCATCTCCAGGATCTGCTCCCAGGTGGGGCCGAGGTAGCCCACCCCCTGGCGGCGGTCGACTCTGCGGCGGTGCTCCACCCCATCCGGCAACGTCGTCTCCAGCCGAACCAAGCGAGCTTTGGTTGCCACCGAGACATCGCGCCACAACGCTCGCCGCTCGTGAGTCGCGTGTACACCGTCGACCACGACGGGCACGCCGGCCTGCAGGTTCTCTGTCGCGACCTCGCAAGCGATGTCATATCCCACCCGGGCGGCCCCTGCCTCGTCCTCGGTGAGGCCAGCGCGCAGCATCGGGCCCACGATGACGTCAGTGCGCAGGTACGCGGCCTGAAGCCGGCCCGCAAGCAACCTTCCGATCGTGGTCTTGCCCGTACCGGGCCGACCCGCGAGAACAACAAGCAAGGGCGAAGTCACAAGCGTCACTCTACGAACGTCGCCGCAGATCTCGTGCGCCATGGGCCCTCAGCAGTTTCGTGCCGCGTTCCGAGCGGTCGGTCGTGGGAGAGCAGACCTACGAAGGGCAGCACCCGTGGAGGGAACCCGCCGCATCACTTTCCACCGGAACTGCGTTGCCTTGAGGCTGCCAGCCCGTACGGTGCGGACCATGGCCAACAAGATCCCCCACGCCGTCATCATCGCCGCAGGCGGCCTCGTGGCCCTCGGCTACGCCGCCCTGACGCTGTCGGCCAGCAGCGACGAGCCGTCCACCAACCCGGCCGTCCAGGCGGTCGCCGACCTGCCGACCGTCACCAGCTTCTCCATCCGTGCCGAGAAGAACGCCGACTGCGCCTTCGACGAGGATCGCGGCGGCCTGGTCTGGGAGGAGCTGACGATCGAGACCAAGCAGACCGGCTCGCTTGAGCTCACCTTCTACGTCCAACGTGACAGCCTCGATGACATCTTGCAGGGTTACGTCTCCACCGTCCTCACCTTCGACGAGGACACCCGCAGCCGCACCTTCGACCTCGTCATTCCCGTGACCCCGGCCGACTACGAAGCCGGCTACGACGAGTGCTACTGGAGCACCGGCGGCAGCTGACTCTGAGTGAGCCACGCGCTCTGGGCGCCCCTTCCCCAGCCGGAGGAGGGGCGTCTCGCTGTGACTGGTCCAGGACCAGGTCGCCGCAAGCCGTTTCGGTATGGCAATCCGTTGCTATAGCGGAGCTTGCTACCGGCTGTGTCACCAGCGACTGAAGGGTCCGGCGTCGGCGATGCCTCGCAGGTTCAGGGTCATGAGGTCGAGGAGCGGCTGTGTGCGGACCTGGTCCCGCAGCGCGCGCGGACCCGCTCCGCGACGGTCAGGAGTGCGTCGTACCGCTGCTCGACCACGTCCCGGTCCGCCTCCGCCTCGACGTTGCGCCCCGCCGCCTCGACCACGAGTCGTGCTTCCCGCAGCAGCGGGTCCAGTCGGTCGGGGGTACGCACGCAGCCGGCGATGCGGGCCAGCGACTCGAGCATGTGGATGTAGACGAGCGTGTGGAAGGACGCCGCCTGACGCACCTGGTCGAACCCGGCCCCGACGAGCCGCTCCCAGGTGATCGGGTCGCCATCCACGAGCCGCAGCCGACCATGCTCATCGAGCACGTACGGCGAGGGGAACTCCCGACCGGCGAGCTCGCACAGTCCAGCGCTGGTCTGGTCGACGCAGGTGGTTGCGGTGACGGGATCGTTGATGGCAGGTGAAAGAGCGCGTACGGCGATCTCCACCATCTGCTTGATCGGGAACTCGATGTCTTGCTGGGGCGTCCGCCGTGCACCGGTCACCACGCACTCCGCGATGGCCCGCGCCACCTCGTCGTCCACCCGGCTGACGGGGTAGGCGGAGGCGAACGGCGTCCGGTGGACGACGAAGCGGCCCGGCCGGGTCTCGAGGCGGATGACGAGGTCGTGCTCGTTGGCGATCTTGACGAGATCCTCGACGTCGATGACCTGCACGAACCCCGTACCGGGCGCCTCGATCGGCCGAGACTGCTCGTCGAAGCCGTCGGGCAGCACGGGTGACGCGTCCGGCGATTCGGCGGTGTCGACGTCCTCCACGTCAGGGAAGAGGTGGTCGACCCCGCGCCGCAGCTCGTCCGCGATCGCGTCGATGAGGTTGGGCGCCTGGATCGCGGTGGAGATGTGGTGGATGAAGTAGATGAGCACGACCAGGCCGGCCACCGCGAGGCCCACTGCGAAGGTCACCGACAGGTGCGGCACCGTGGCGTCGTTGCGGATCGTCCGCAGGACGAGCAGCGAGTACAGGAACGCTGCGACGAAGGTGCCCAAGGTGATCTGGTTGCCCCGGTCGCGCATGAAGTTCGCCAGCATCCGCGGGCCGAACTGCGACGAGGCAAGCTGCAGGCTGACGATCGTGATCGAGAAGACCACACCGGCGACGGTGATCATCGACGCCGCGATCGTGCCGAGCACCTCGCGGGCCCCGTCGGAGCTCCCGGAGTGGATCAGGTCGCCGACCACGCGCATCTTCTCGGGGTCGAAGGCGTCGTCGAGGTTGGTCGTGATCCACGCAAGGACCGCAGCGCCGACGAGCATGATGGTCGGCACGAACCAGTAGCTGTTGCGCAGCCGGGCCTCGGTATAGCTGATTCGCGTTCCCATCCCGGCTCCCTCGGTCGACCTGAGGGTTGAACCTAGCGGGTCTCGGTGCGCCCGACCTCGGCGGCTGGACCTGCCTCGTCCAGCCCTTGGGCGAGCTCGGGCTCGATACCGCGGTGGCGGACCGCGCGTGCGAAGAGCAGGAGCGTCGGCGCCAGAAGCAGCGCACCGGTGCCCAGCGCGGCACGGATGCTCCACCGCGTGCCGACGAGTCCGAGCGCGGGACCGCCGGTCCACTCCCCCAGACTGCCCGCGATGCTCGTCGTCGAGAGCACGGTGGCGCGCACCGACGAGTCGGTGATCGTGCCGTTCAGCCAGGTCGAGAAGGCAGGGGCGGTGAGATCGCGTACGACGGTCGTGGCGAGGTACGCCGCGACGGCCAGGACCACCGACCCCGCGAGGGCGAACCCGAGCGCGCACAGCATCAGCACCGCGTGGAGGGCCAGGAGGAGCTTGGCGAGGCGCGCCCGGTCGAGGCGTTCGATGCGCTTGACCATGGGCGCGGCCACGACGAGCGAGATCAGCAGAGTCGCCGCGCCGAGGATCCCGAACCAGCCGACCTCCCCCAGCACGCCGAGCTCCGGCAGGCCGACCTCGAGGAGCAGCTGGGCCTCCCAGAGCCGGTCGAAGCCCTCCTCGAACGCTCCCGTGAACAGGAAGATGCCGAGGACGAGCAGGAGGATCGGCGTCGTGCGGACAAGGGCCGCACCCTTGCGGGCAGTGGTCGTCGCTGCCTTGATCGCGCCGTGGGCCGGGTGGCGCTCGGGACGCACGAACCCGTGCTCGGGCATCCGGACCAAGAGGTACACACCGAGCACGACCGTCGTACCGCCGGCGGCGAGGAACGGCAGTCGCAGGTCGACCAGAGCCAGCCCCACGGCGGTCGCGATGCCGAGGAGTCCGGTCGCGCGGGCGACCTGGGCTCCTCGTTGGTACGCCGCACCGAGGTGGTCGTTCCCGAGCTCGTCGGCGAGCCAGGCGTCCTCGGCGCCGCTGCGGAACGTCCAGGCGAAGCCCCACAACGCCATGCCCGCGAGGACCCAGCCGAACTCGGGCAGCGCGCCGATGCCGATCATGGCGATGCCGGACAGCAGGGCGGCAACGACGATCGAGGTCTTGCGGGAGTACGTGTCCGCGACGACGCCGGTCGGCACCTCGAAGAGGAAGTAGGCGATCTCGAGCGCCGTGCCGGCCAGGACCAGCTGGAACGGGGTCATGCCGACGTCGCGGATGAAGTAGACCGCCGCCGTGGTCCACGACAGCGTGCCGACGAAGCCCCAGACGCCGCGGTAGACCATCCAGGCCCGGTACGCACTCACGTGGGGAAGCGTCGCCCGGTGTGACTGGTGTGGCAAGTGAGTTTCGGGCTGTCCACAGAGCGGTTGGCGGGTCTAGCCGAATCGTGGCCGCCTCAGTAGGTTGCTGCTCGCCGCTGCCCGGTCTGACCGGTGCGTCCGGGCTGCGGCTTCTCGGTGCTTCTGTCTCTGGGGGTCGAATGCTCGTGTCTCGGGTCCGCGTGCGCAGGCGGTCGTCGAGTCTCTCGACGGCTGGCGGCTGCTCCGGCTCACCGCGATCGAGCGGCCGGGTCGCCGCTCAGGCACTCGTCGGACTGAGTGTCCTGGCGGTGGTGTCGACCGGCTGCCAGTCGAACCCGAAGCCACCCCCGCTCGAGACTGCCAAGTCGTCCTCCGCCACGCCCACGCCGAGTCCGACCGAGGCAGCCCCAACTCTGCCCGCCGAGGCGAAGGGCACCAGCGAAGCCGCCGCCAAAGCCTTCGTGCGTCACTGGATCGACGTGCTCAACTACGCATGCGCACCGGCGACACGCGAGCCGTCTACCGCGATCGAGCCACCCGACTGTGCATCGCTGCAGCGCGATCGTTGACCGCATCGATGAGGTCTACTGCGGCAGGCGGCACCATCGCAGGGGACGGGCTGGTCGATCACGTCAGTGTCAGGCCGTGCAGCGGCAGCGCGCAGGCACGGCCCTCGTCGCTGCGGGAATCGTGATTGCGCCACAACGAGTCGTCGGCCAGCGAGCAGCGCACGCCAAGACAGTTCGACGGCGGCCAGCGGCCGATGACGTTCTGTCCCTGAGCCGCGACCGGACGCTGGCGCTGGCTGCGTCTGGAGCAGGCGTCGTGAGGCCACGTCATGACATCGCGGCTGCTGCAGCCGACTCGTCGCTCATGCTCGCCTCGTGACGCTCTCGCTCACGGCGCTACGGCGAGTCGCAGTGGCGACCCAGACGTCCGTGGCGGCGTGCGGCGTCCGACTTCGTACGCGGCTGATCGGCGATGCAGGCAATGACGCATGGCGTCGACGGACAGTGCGCCGCAGCCCGCTTCAGCCAGTCGACAGTGGACTCCCGTGATCGTCCAGTACCGCTGGGTCGTCGTCTGTGCAGGGCCAGGCGCCGCGCAAGAGGTGGGAATCGCGATGGACTGCCAAGCTGCTCGAGTATGTGCAAGGCCAAACGAGCGGCTGTACCGGCTCTGGGGCCGCACGGAGGATCCATCGGCGTGGCTTCCGCTGTCCACACGCTGTTTCGGGCAGCCGCCCACGGCGGCTGACACCCCACAGCCGCGGATCACTCCGGCCCTCGTGCTCAACGAGATAAGACGCATCGGCCTGCCCACCCTGGCGGCGAAGACTCAGCCCGAGGGCAAGACCCTGGTCAACTTCGACACGATCTTCTACACCGAGGTCCAGCCGTTCAGCGCAACGGTGACCCTGCTCGGCCAGCAGGTCGACATCGTCGCCGAGCCCGTCGAGTACGCCTGGCGCCACGGCGACGGCAGCATCACCACGACGGCGAGTCCGGGTGCGCCGTACCCGTCGAAGGAGATCACCTACCGATACGTCGAAGCCGACACGACTGTGCGGCCACGCGTGGATGTCACGTACTCCGCTCGTTTCCGGGTCAACGGCGGCGCCTGGCAGAGCATCGACGAGACCGTGACCATCACCGGACCGGAAGGCAGCCTGCGCGTCAGCGAGGCCAGGGCAGTCCTCTCGGGTAACTACGGCTGACGGTCGACTCCCGTCCGGACCTGCCCTCCCCAGCGGTCCGCGCCCGCCTACCTCGACGAGTCGGTCCGCCAGCTGTTGCAGGTGCGCCTCGGTCATCAGCCTCGCCTCGTGGCAAAGACCAAGCGCCTCGGCATGCAACGCTCCGAGACACGTCTCGTGCTCGGCGTCGCGGTACGCAAGGATGAGCCATGCGCAACAGACGCCTCGCCGCCACGCTCGGCTACCTGACCCTCGCTGCGACGGACACCTACCTCGCGGGTCGCGAGGGCAAGGCGGCCAGACGAGCCCGCTATGTCACCAAGCCACTGCTGATGCCGGCGCTTGCCGTCTCGACCCAGCTCGCCACCGAGGACACCGATGGCGTGGCCGTGCGGGGTGTGCAGGCGGCCCAGCTGTTCTCCTGGGGCGGCGACCTGGCCCTGATGGGCAAGAGCGAGCGCAGCTTCCTCACCGGCGTCGGGTCGTTCTTCGCGGCGCACCTGGCCTATATCGCGTCCTTCGCCAGTGCCCGCGACCCCCAGGCCGGGTTCACGGATGCGGGGCCGAAGGCAGCGGCGGCGACCTGGGCGGCCACCGCTCCGGTCATGGCGTTCGCCGCGGGCCGCAAGGACCCGACGCTGAGGCTCCCGATCGCGGCGTACGCGGGGATCCTCTCGACGATGTTCGCCACGTCGACGACGCTGAAGCACACCATCCCGCAGGGCGCGCGCCGCCGGATTCTCGCCGGGACCTCGCTGTTCCTGCTCTCCGACAGCCTGCTCGGCGTCCAGGAGTTCCTGCGCAAGGACCGCTCCCCCGCGCTCGAGTCGGCCGTCATGGGCACCTACACCGTCGGCCAGTGGCTCATCGCCGATGGCACGGCGGCGGCTGCCAGATCGACCACGTCGACCGACGCCACGGCCACCCCCGCCAAGCCCGCCGGTGGTCGCCACGCCATGCGGTGACCAGCGCCCAGGACGCTACGAGGGCGGGACCTGCGCGTAGCGGCCCCGCCCTCGTGCTTCCCCTCGAAGCCGGCCTCGGGTCGAAGGAAGCCGGCATCAAGTCCTGGGTCAGTCGACCGGAACGGCGATCTCCTGACCACGCTGGAGGCTCACGCTGGGGAGAGCGTTGAGCTCCTGGATGTAGTGGATCATCTCCCTCACCTCGCCAGGCTCGGCCACCTCGGAGGCGATGCCCCAGAGCGTGTCCCCGTCACCGACCACGACCGTGCGCGTCTCGACGGGCTGCCCGGTCTCACCGGTCGCCGTGGAGTGGTCTCCGAGCAGGCTGAGCACGACGAACGCCAGGCCCACGAAGAGCGCCAACACCGTGAGGCGGCCTCGGCGGGTCAGCCGCACGCTCGACGTACGAGGCGCGCTGCTCCGACGTGCGGAGCCGAGGCTGAGACCGGGGGCTGCAGCGATGGTGCTCATGAGTGAGACCTCCTGGGAGATGTCGGGTCCTGCTTCCGTGAACAAAGGTCTATCGACGACCACCGACACTTTTCGGTCGAAGCCACTCGAACCCTTGTTCGATCGAACATGTGTACGAAGGTAAGCGCTGTCGGCGGGCAACGCAAGAGACACGCCGAACAAGTGTTCGAATCGATCGA
The DNA here is from genome assembly GCA_963701425.1 of uncultured Actinomycetota bacterium. GTDB lineage: Bacteria > Actinomycetota > Actinomycetes > Propionibacteriales > Nocardioidaceae > Nocardioides_C. The sequence goes on from CAVPAG010000015.1 coordinate 34,052, forward strand.
GCTGAGGCACCATCGCGCCGCCGGCCCCACCAGGCCCTCGGCGAACGCACACCACGCGCGGCTCACCTCGCCGTCGACCACTGCGATTAGCGTGTGGCCATTGGCGGACCCGCTACATGACTGGGAGCCCTGACATGAGCAGTAAGTTCACCGATCTTGCGATCGACTGTGCCGATCCCAAACGTCTCGCCCGGTTCTGGTGCTCGGTCCTTGACTACGAGGTGCAGGACGAAGACGACGGAATCGTCACCATCGGCTCCCCTATGGCGCCTGAAGGCAAGAACCACCTCGGCCCAGTGCCACCGACGTTGACATTCGCGCACGTGCCCGAGGGCAAGACCGTCAAGAACAGGCTCCACCTCGACGTCAACCCGACCGACAGGGAGCAAGACGAAGAGGTCCGTCGCCTGCTCGACCTAGGTGCTCGACACGCCGACGTCGGCCAGGGCGATGAGAGCTGGGTCGTACTTGCCGACCCCGAGGGGAACGAGTTCTGCGTCCTTGCGGACCGCCGCCCCTGATCGGAGACCGCACACCGCGCCAGAGCGCACCGAGTCGGCGATCGGGGTTCCGCTGCAGCGCCTCTCACGGGCATGCTGACGACGGAGGTGAGCCCATGGAGGCCGAGCAGGAGTTCCCGGAGCTTCTTCAGACAGTGCTGGACACGACCGACGCGCGAAGGCTCGCGGAGTTCTACCGGCAGCTCCTGGGGCTGAAGTACCGCCCTGGAGACGAGGAACCGGACCCGGACGGGGACGACTGGCTGGTGCTGCGCGACGCCGCCGGCAACAACAGGCTGGCGTTCCAGCAGGTGCCGGCGCTACCCGAGGCCACGTGGCCGGAGGGCCCGCGCCCGCAGCAGCTGCATCTGGACCTCATCGTCCCGAGCGAGGCACAGCTGGAGGCGCAGCACGATCGGGCGTTGGGCCTCGGTGCACGGCTGCTCTTCGACCGGTCAGACGATCCCGAGGAGCCGTTGCGGGTGTACGCCGACCCCGCCGGACACCCCTTCTGCATCTTCGTCGGCTAGGCCGGGCTCGCCGAACGGCAGGTGCCCCAGCCGCATCAGACGCGCTTGCGCATCCTCCGGCGGCCCTCCCAGAGGAAGAGCCGCTCTGCCCTCATCGACACCGAGGGCGTGAACGACGTGAAGTGCATCAGACCCGCCCGCCAGCCGGGCACGGAGCGGACGACGCGCGACGACCCGACGAGACCCACCGCGGCGCGAGCGGTCTCTTCGGCAGTCAGCAAACGGCCGCCCGAGTGCACCAGCGCCTTGGCGCGGCCGTCGTGCCTCATCCCGTCCACCATGGCCGTGTCGACCCCGTCCGGGCAGAGCGCGTGGACCCTGACGTTGCGCGGGCACTCCACGTGCACCGAGGTGGTCAGCGAGACGACGGCCGCCTTGGTCGCGGCGTACACCGACAGGCCGGGCACCGGACCGTGGCCCGACAGCGACGCGGTGTTGACGACGTCACCGCCCTCGGGGCCGAACGCGTCGAGTGCGGCCCGCATCCCCCAGATCACGCCCATGAGGTTGACCTGCACGAGCTGCTCGACCGACGCCGACGAGAGCTCGGTCAGCGTGCCGTCGTTGCCGACCCCGGCGTTGTTGAACCACACCGCCAACGGTCCGTGGCGCAGGGCCTCCTCGGCCACCATCCGGTGCGACTTCTCGTCCCGGACGTCCTGCTCGAGACCCGCGACGGCGCCGATCTCCTCGGCGGTACGACGCGCGGCCTCACCGTCGATGTCGGTCAGGACGACGTGATAGCCACGACCCACCATGATCTCGGCGATGGCGCGACCGATCCCGCGCGCTCCCCCGGTGACAACCACTGACTGCTGAGGGTTCATGGAGGAACTTAAGCAGACACGCCCATTCGAACAGGTGTTTGAAGCCAAAGCGTTCTGGGTCTACCTTGTGAGCAACCGACCACGGCGGCGACGCGGCATCACGAGAAGGGCACCCACGATGGCAGCAGGCAAGGGCAGAACAGTCTCCGAGCTCCCTGACGGCCCTCCGGACGCCTCCGGCCTGACGCCGCGCCAGCAGCGCGTGCTCGAGGTGATCCGCGAGTCGATCGAGGGTCGGGGTTACCCGCCGAGCATGCGCGAGATCGGTGAGCGCGTCGGTCTGACCAGCTCCTCCTCGGTCGCCCACCAGCTGCGCACCCTCGAGGAGAAGGGGTTCATCAAGCGCGACCCCAACCGCCCCCGCGCCATGCAGGTCTTCTCCCCCAGCGAGCCGGCCGAGACCGGCACCGGCGACGCCGCCGTCAACCCGATGCCCGCAGCCGCCTACGTGCCCGTGGTCGGCCGGATCGCGGCCGGTGGCCCGATCCTCGCCGAGGAGCGCGTCGAGGACGTCTACCCGCTGCCGAAGAGCCTCGTCGGCGAGGGCACGCTCTTCCTGCTCGAGGTGGTCGGCGACTCGATGATCGACGCCGCGATCTGCAGCGGTGACCACGTCGTGGTGCGCCAGCAGCCGACCGCGGAGAACGGCCAGATCGTCGCCGCGATGATCGACGGCGAGGCCACCGTCAAGACCTTCCAGCGCAAGGACGGCAAGGTCTGGCTGCTCCCCCACAACGACGCGTACGAGCCGATCGACGGCACCCACGCCACGATCCTGGGCAAGGTCACCGCGGTCCTGCGCCGCGTCTGACCTCCGCACCTCACGCCGCCGCCGGGCGCGCCGGGCCCTCCGATCGAGTGGGCCTGCCGCGCCCGGTGGCGCGTCAGCCCGCCACGGCCAGGGCGACCAGCGCGACGGTAGGTGGCAGCGCCTGCGCGATGGAGCTGCGCCACAGGCGGCGCTCGGTCACGTACAACACCGCGCCGCTGACGACCATGCTCGCCGAGGTGAAGACCACCAGGCTCGTGCCCACGGCCTCCTCACCGACTCGGGCGAGGGCGACACCGGCGATGGCCGCGACCCCGAAGCAGAAGTTGTAGAAGCCCTGGTTCACCACCCACAGCCGAACGGTCGCCTCCTGGCCCGGCTCGATCAGGAAGATCGAGTGGAGCTCGGGACGGCGGTAGAAGAAGCTTTCGAGCACGAAGACCACCATCAGCGTCACGCCCATGAAGACGGCGACGATCTGGGTCACGAGGTTCATGACGCCACCTCGAGTCGTTGTCGGAGTTGAGGAAGGCCGTCACCGCTCAGCTCGGTCAGCGAAGCGGGACGGCCGGTGATGAGCAGCAGCAGCGCGGCGATCGGCCCCCGCACGAGGGTCCCTTCGCCGCCCGCCCAGTCGATGTCGGTGGCCTCGAGGCGATACCCGGCCAGCCGCTTCTTGGCGTAGAACGGGAAGCCACTCTTGCGGCGGCTCTCCGCGGCTGCCCGCGCGGCCTCACGAGGCATCTGGTGGTGACGGCCGAGAGGGATCGCGATGTCCTGCGTGTGCACGAGTACGTCGACGAGGGCGTCCCGGTAGGTGGTGCCCGGGGCGAGCCGACGTGACGAGCCGAGTCGTCTGTAGTCGGCGACGATCTGGGCGGTCGGCCTCACGGAGAGCCGCTGGGCCTCGTCGTGGGCAGCCCGGTTGAAGCTGCCGCGCGCCCGGACGAGCGCCGCCGCTATCTGGCCGACCCTCGCCTCAGGAGCGCTGATCACGTGGGCGGCGACGTCGCGCACCGACCAGTCGTCGCAGAGGCTCGGGCGCTCCCACTCCTCCGGCGTCAGCGTCTCGAGCATGTCGGCGAGTGCCGCGCGCTCCTGGTGGATGACCTGCCAGGCCTGGTCCTTGTCCATGGCCCACCACCCCAACAGAAGTAGTAAGATTATCTGACCAATCTGAGCCGGTCGACAGCCGATGTCAAGAGGTAGCCATGCCTGGTCCACCCGACGAGGGCCCCAACACGGGACTGCTCATGTACATCGCCTACCGCGACATGGACGCGCGCGTCCTGGACGCCCTGAACGCGGCAGGGTTCGAGGTGACCCTTGCCCAGGCGAAGGTGTTCCAGCGCGTGGGCGCCGAGGGCAGCCGACTCACCGACCTGGCCGAGCAAGCGCGGGTCACGAAGCAGACCGCAGGGTTCCTCGTCGACCAGCTCGAGCGGTCGGGGTACGTCGAACGTCGCCCCGACCCCACCGATGCCCGCGCGCGCCTCATCTGCATCGCACCCCGCGGCATGGAGGCGGTGCGGGTCGCGGCCGGGGTGGTCGCCGAGGTCGAGGCGGAGTGGACCGCCCACCTCGGGGCCCGCGACATGCAGCAGCTGCGCCGCTCGCTGGTCCGGCTGCGCGAGATCACCGACCCCTACTGGGTGCGGGACCCTCCGCGACGGCCCTGGTCCCACGCCGTGAACCCGTCCGGCGCCCGGCGTCGCGCGGTGTCGCCGAAAGTCAGTCCATGCGCACGATGAGCAGCGGACCTCCGTCGTACCGGCCTCCGTCGATGTCGAGCACGAGCCCGTCCGCGTAGAGCAGCGGCTGCGTGACCTCCGGCGACGGGATGTCGAGCAGCGTGCCGATGATGCTGTGGCCGTGGACGATCACCTCGCCGCCGTACGTCGACAGCATCTGACCCGCCACCTGCGCACCGTCGCTGCCCGCGAAGTCGTAGCGGCTGGTCAGCCTGGCCCACACGTCCCAGTGCGCCTCGAGGTCGTCGGCGTCGGCGAGCGAGGAACGCACGGACTCGTTGACCTCGTCGATGCTGTCCCCCCAGGCGAGGTACTCGGTGGTGTCGGAGTGCATGAGCAGGAACTCGCCGGCCAGCGCCATCAAGGGGAGCGTCGCGAGCCAGTCGATGTGCTCATCGGTCAGTCCGGCCTGGTCGCGACGCTTGCCGCCGTTGATCAGCCAGGACTCCGCGAACTTCGAGCTCGGGAAGCGGTAGCGCCCCAGGGCGAGGATCTCGTGGTTGCCCATGAGCATGTGCACGTGGCCGGGGAACTGCTCCTGGAGTGAACATCACGAGGTCGATCACGCCGATCCCGTCGGGCCCGCGGTCGACCAGGTCGCCGAGGATCCACAGCTCGTCGTCGCCGCCGAACCCGGCCTCGTCGAGCCCGCGCTCGAGGTCGTCGCGGTAGCCGTGGACGTCGCTCACGACGTAGAGGGACCCCATGGCGTCCATCCTCTCAGCCTCTTCCCACGACCGCCGAATGGCTCGTGAGCCTCGCCACAAGCCCCGCGAGGGGACGCTGAACGGCCGGTGAACAAACCGAACGTGCCGTCACGATTCCGGCGGTTGGTCGTTGCTCCTCCCGTGACCAGCATCGAACTCGACCGCCGATCCCTCCTCGTCGCCGGTGCCGCCACCACGGGTGCCGTCGCGCTGGGTGTGTCGCTCCCCGACGACGCCGAGGCCGCGACGAGGAACCGCTACTTCAAGCACGGTGTCGCCTCGGGCGACCCGCACCCGCACAGCGTGATCCTCTGGACCCGGGTCACCCCCACGCCGGAGGCCACGCCCGGGTCGGGCAAGGGCCCGAAGGTCAGCGTCCGCTGGCAGGTCGCCAAGGACCGCCGGTTCACCGACATCGTGGCGAAGGGCTCGTTCACCACGAGCGCCGCGCGCGACCACACGGTCAAGCTCGAGGCGAAGGGTCTCCGCCCGCGCACGACGTACTACTACCGCTTCCTCTACAAGGGTGTCGCGAGCCGCGTCGGGCGCACCAAGACCGCGCCGGCTGCGAACGCGAGCCCCCGCAACCTCCGCTTCGGCGTGGTCTCCTGCGCGAACCTCCCCGGCGGCTACTTCTCGGCGTACCGGCACCTTGCGCGGCGCAACGACCTCGACGCGGTGCTGCACCTCGGCGACTACCTCTACGAGTACGGCCCCGGCCAGTACGGCGAGGTCCGCAAGCCGGTCCCCGCGCGGGAGATGGTCTCGCTCTCGGACTACCGGCAGCGCCACGCGCAGTACAAGCAGGACGCGGACCTCCAAGCGCTCCACGCGAAGAACCCGTTCATCGTGACCTGGGACGACCACGAGGTCACCAACGACCAGTGGGCCAAGGGCGCGGAGAACCACGATCCCGCCACCGAGGGGGACTACCTCGCCCGTCGCCGCCGCGCCCACCGGGTCTATGACGAGTGGATGCCGGTGCGCATGGGCGACTCGGTCGCCCTCGGCGACGGCACCCGGCTGTTCCGGAGGCTGAAGTTCGGCACGCTCGCCGAGCTGTCGATGCTCGACCTGCGCACCTACCGCTCCGAGCAGGCCGCCCTGGCGGCGACCCCGGTGCCCTCCCCCGACGGCACCGTCAGCGACCCCGACCGCACGATCACCGGCAAGGCGCAGATGCGCTGGCTCAAGGAGTCGCTGCGCGAGGACCGCGCCCAGTGGAAGCTCGTCGGCAACCCGGTGATGATCGCCCCCGTCGTCTTCCCGCCGCTGCCGAACGAGCTGACGAAGCAGATCAACGACTTCGCCGGCCTGCTGCCCGAGGACGGCGCGCCCTACAACGTCGACCAGTGGGACGGGTACACCGCCGACCGCCACGAGGTGTTCGACCACCTCGTCGACAACGGCGTCCAGAACACCGTCTTCCTCACCGGCGACATCCACTCGGGCTGGGCCTGCGACCTCCCGCTCAACGCCGGGACCTACCCGACGGAGGGCGGTCGGTCCGTCGCGACCGAGTTCGTGTGTACGTCGGTCACCAGCGACAACCTCAACGACATCACCGGCACCGCCCCGGCGAGGTCGAGCATCCCCGTCGAGGCCGCGATCCAGGCGAACAACCGGCACGTGAAGTACCTCAACTTCGACGACCACGGGTTCTCGGTCCTCGACGTCACAGCCGAGCGCACGCAGATGGACTTCTACGTCATCAGCGAGCGGACCGACCCGAATGCCACGGCGTCGTGGACCGCCTCGTGGGCGACCAAGGCGAACAGCCAGGCCGTGCATGCCGTCGACCGCCCGGTGGAGGAGCGCTGATGCAGGGCTCGGCTTCGACAGGCTCGACCACCGCGAGCGGGACCGACCGCAGGTCGTTCCTGAAGGTCACCGGCGCCGCGGGCGCGTCGCTGCTGTTCTCCGCAGCCCTAGGGGCGAGTACGGCGGACGCGGCAGTCGCCAGGAAGCGGCGCGCGTACGTGCTCGTCGTGGACGGCTGCCGCCCCGGCGAGATCGGCAGCGGCCTCATGCCGAACCTCCAGGCGCTGCGCGACGGCGGGATGAACTTCCCGCGGGCACGCTCGCTGCCGGTCATGGAGACCATCCCGAACCACGTCATGATGATGACCGGCGTGCGCCCCGACCGCAGCGGAGTCCCCGCCAACGCGATCTACGACCGCCAGGCGAAGGCGATCCGGGACCTCGACCGGCCCTCGGACCTGAAGTTCCCCACGGTCATCGAGCGACTCAACCGCAACGGGTTCACCACCGGCACGGTGCTCAGCAAGGAGTACCTGTTCGGGATCTTCGGCAGGCGTGCGACGTACCGGTGGGAACCGGAGCCGGTCGTGCCGGTCTCGGGCCACGCGCCGGACGCGTTCACGATGGACGCCGCGATCAGCATGGTCGAGGAGTTCGACCCGAACCTGGTCTTCGTCAACCTCGGCGACTGCGACCGGATGGGCCACTCCGACCTGACCGGGACGACCCTCAAGGCCGCGCGCCAGGCCGCCCTGGTCGACGTCGACACCCAGGTCGGCCGGTTCGTCGACATGCTGAAGTCCACCGGCCGATGGGCGAGCTCGGCGGTCATCGTCCTGGCCGACCACTCGATGGACTGGTCACGCCCGGACAAGATCATCTCGCTGCAGCCCGCGTTCGAGGCCGACCCGCTGCTCGCCGGCAAGGTGGTCGTGGCCCAGAACGGCGGTGCCGACCTCCTGTACTGGACCGGTCCCGCCGACCGTCGTACCGCTGCTCTGGAGCGGATGCGCACCATCGCCTCGGGGACCCCCGGTGTCCTGTCGGTGAGGTCGCCGAAGCGGCTGCGCCTGAGCCCGAACGCCGGCGACCTGGTCGTCTACTGCCGCTCGGGCTGGCGGTTCAGCGACCCCGCGAAGTACAGCAACCCGATCCCCGGCAACCACGGCCACCCGGCCACGAGCCCGATCCCGTTCTTCATCGGCGGCGGCCACCGCCTGGTCGGCAAGGGCAGCTTCAGCGCCGCTGCCGCCACCGTGGACGTGGCGCCCACGGTCGGGCGGCTCTTCGGCCTCGGGGAGCCGCGCGGCGGGTACGACGGCCGCAGCCGCCTGTAGAACCGCTCGGCGCGGGCCCCGGACCTCGGCCCGTGTCGAGCTCACGAGGTCGGACCGCGGTGCCTGTCCGGGCTCAGCCGCGCGGCCAGGCCCACCGCCGGAGCGCGAACAGCCCGGGGAGCAGCAGGACGAGGAAGAAGACTCCGCCGACGCGGTCACCTGCATCGACTCCGAAGGAGAGCATCATCGAGCCGACCAGCACGAACGGAGACGAGAGCAGGGCGACCACCCAGAAGACGGCTTTGCGCAGGGGATGGCTTCTGCCCGGTCGCTGCAGACCTCCGAGCCCCTGCAGCACGTCGTCGAGGTCGCCGTAGGTCCGAGCGGCGAGCGCCCTGCCGGTCCGGTGCTCGAGCTCGCCTGACGTCAGCCTGCCCTGGGAGAACGCCTCCGACAGCAGGTGCAGCACGGTGTCACGGTCGGCGTCCGAGGCGAGCAGCTCGTCCCGCGCCGCCTCCCTTGCGGCAGCGCGCTGCGCATCGACCGGCCACAACGATCCGATGAACCGAGAGACCTCGCTCAGGTCGATGGTGGCCACCGGCGTGCCCTCGGCAGTGGCGGGCCAGGACCTCCGGACGTTCGCGGCCGCCAGCCGTCCCGTCCGGGTCAGCGTCACGGAGTCCTCGGTCGCCTCCACCAAGCCGGCCTGCACGAGCCGCGAGACGGCCGCACGAATGGTCTCGGTCGGCTTTCCGAGCCGCTGGGCAAGGGTGGTGGTCTCGCTTCCTGCGGGCGCTACGGTCGCAAGGACAAGGAGCTCGATCTCCCCCACATCAGGCTGACTCACCACGTCGGACAGGCTAACCGCGATCGATCTCGAGAACTCGCAAATCGCTCTCATCTGCCCAAAGGCTGCGGGCGCGCCCGTCGGCCACCGGGAGCCCGGGCTTCCGTCGCGACAGTCGCGATGCTGCCGGACCCGTGGAGGCGGTGGTCAGCGGTTCCGTTCGGTGCTGTCATGGGAACGACGCCTCGCATCGCGCGACGTCGTCGACACGTGCCGGGGAGGGCAGCCCGATGATGCTCTACGCCGCGATGTACCGCGTGGGGCTTACCCCGTGGGAGCGTTACGGACGCGTCGCGGCGGCGAGCATCGGAGCTCTGCTGGACCGGGAGGAGGCAGAGCGCTCGCGCCCGCTCGGTCGGGCGATCGATCTCGGCTGCGGCCGGGGCCAGAAGACCCACGAGCTCGCGAGGAGGGGCTGGGAGGTCGTGGGCGTGGACAACATCCCGCGCGCGATCGATGCGGCGAACCGCAGGGGCATCCCCGGCGCGACCTTCGTGGTGGGGGACGTGACGGACCTCGAGCCGGCCGACCTGGGCACGTTCGACTTCTTCTTCGACGCCGGCTGCTTCCAGCACCTGGACTCCGAGCAGCGTCTCGCGGCAGGTCGGGGTTTCTCTGCTCTCGCCAACCCCGGTGCAACGCTGCTGATGCTCGAGTTCCAGCCGACCCGTGTGCGTTCCTTCGCGGGTGGCGTGACGAGGGCGGAGATCGAGGCCGCGCTCCCGGGCTGGGAGATGCTCTCGGTCGACCCCGCGCAGACCAAAGGGCTGGGGTGGCCGCTGACGAGGACGGCGCCGCAGTGGTACCGGCTGCGCCGGCAGGCCTAGCACGACGACCGTCCGGTCATGCCGGACGCACGCGTTCTTGGCAGACTCGTCCGTCATGGTGACCGTCGGTGACGTACGACGAGTGGCCCTCGGCCTGCCGGGGACCACGGAGCACCTGATCCGCGATCGAGTGAAGTTCCGGGTCAAGCGGCTGGTCTACGTGGCGTTCTCCCGGGACGAGACCCTGATGGGCTTCGGGTTTCCCAAGGAGCAGCGCCAGGCACTCGTCGAGAGCGAACCGCACAAGTTCCTGCTCCCGCCGGTGGCGGACCTGCGTTACAACTGGGTCGACGTGAGGATGGCGGCCCTCGACGTCGAGGAGATGACCGAGCTGGTCACGGACGCCTGGACGATGGTGGTTCCGAAACATGTCGCCCAGGAGTACTTCGACGCTCTCGACACCTGACGCAGCCCGACGGCCGGTCTCACTGGGTGTGTCCCATTTGGTTCAGGCGTCCTGCAAGTGCATTCCGCTCGGCGGCTACAGCGAGGCAGTCTCGCCGAACCTCTGCGTGCCGGCACTGGCCGCGACATGTGAGTGTGTTTGGAGTGCGGGGTGGGCCCGTGTCTTCAGTACGATCGGGCCGTCGCGCGTGACCTTCACGGCGGCATGAGTCGATGGGGGCAGATTGTCTCGCGGAGTGCCTGGCCCTGCAGCAGCCCCGCCCCTGATCCAAGCGCTCGTGACCCTTCTGGTCGGGGCGGGTTTCGGTGTCGTCGTCGTGGCGCTGAACCATGCCGAGCCGACCCCGTTGCGGTCGCTGTCCATAGTCTGCGGGGGCGGGGCGGCATGGGCCACCTTCGGGATCCTGATGGCCGCATGGTGGCGGCGTCGACTCGTGCTGTCCATCGCAGCCGCGACCGTCGCCCTCGCGGCCGCAGTCGCTGCGTACTACGTCGCGGACGCGGTCGCCGCCGACAGCCCGCTTGCCCACGACTTCCGAGAGATGCGCTTCTGGATCTTGGGTGCCCTTGTTGTCGGCCCACCCTTGGGGCTGCTCGGCTGGCGCGCCAGGCGAGACGACACGTGGCTGGGCCTCGTAGGCATGCTCATTGCCCCGTTGGGTTTCGCTGGGGAGTCCGCGCTCTATCTCGACGGTTTCGAGTGGCTCTCCCCGTTGGAGCGTGCCGCGCGACTGACCATCATCGGCGGGGCGCTGGCAGTGGCCGCAGTCATGGTGGGTCGGAAGCTCACCAGACCTGTCAATCGGCTCGAAAGCCCGAAGCCGTAGTCAGGCAGTCGTCGACCAGCGACATCCCGAGCCGCGTCACCGCGCCCACGCTGCCGGTGGCTATCGGCCTGAGTCGGCGAAGCGTCGGGCGTTTCGTCGCAGTCGAAACTTGGTCAGTTCCCACGCCGCGGCGGCGACAATGACGCCGCCGAAGAAGAACCAGTCGACGTGACGAAACAGGCTGACGATGGCGAGCAGAGCGACCGCCAGGACGCAGAGCGCGACGTCGGACGGGCGCATGGGCGCGTACTTCTCTCGAACGCGTTCGTGTTCGGCGGTGGGATCGAGTGACACCTCCCCAGCGTAGGCCCGGGCATCTCCTCATCGGCACGAGCGCTATCAGCCAGCTAGATGAGTGCTACCGAGGCGATGGCCGGTGTCGCAGGGTGCGAGGAGCGCCCGTCCGGTACGTGTTGGACGGGCGCTCCTGGCGGGTTGGTCAGGCGAGGGTGCCGGTGTCGATGACGAACCGGTACCGGACGTCGGAGGCGAGAACGCGCTCGTACGCCTCGTTGACCTTGTCGGCGGAGATGACCTCGACCTCGGCGCCGATGTTGTGCTCGGCACAGAAGTTGAGCATCTCCTGGGTCAGCGCGATGCCGCCGATCATCGACCCGGCGAAAGAGCGGCGCGCGCCGATGAGCGAGAACACGTTGACGCTGAGCGGTTCAGCTGGGGCACCGACGTTGACCAGGGTGCCGTCGACGGCGAGCAGGCCCAGGTACGCGTCGAGGTCGATGCTGGCGCTGACGGTGTTGACGATGAGGTCGAACCGGCCGGCGAGCTGCTCGAACGTCGTGGGGTCGGAGGTGGCGTAGTAGTGGTCTGCGCCGAGGCGCAGGCCGTCCTCCTGCTTCTTCAGCGACTGCGACAGCACGGTCACCTCGGCGCCGAGCGCGTGGGCGATCTTGACCGCCATGTGGCCGAGTCCGCCGAGCCCGACGACGGCGACCTTCTTGCCGGGTCCGGCGCCCCAGCGGCGCAGCGGGGCGTAGGTGGTGATGCCGGCGCACAGCAGTGGCGCTGCGGCGGCTGGGTCGATGCCGTCGGGGACGGAGAGCACGAAGTCGGCGTCGACCACGACGTGCGTCGAGTAGCCGCCCTGGGTGGTGGTGCCGTCGCGGTCGGTGCCGGCGTAGGTGGGAACCATGCCGTTGGAGCAGTACTGCTCGTCGCCGCTGCGGCAGTTGGCGCACTCGCGGCAGGCGTTCACCATGCAGCCGACGCCGACGCGTTCGCCGACCTTGTGGAGGGTGACGTCGGCGCCGACCTCGGCGACGACGCCAACGATCTCGTGTCCGGGTACGACGGGGAACGGCTGCGGGCCCCAGTCGCCGTTGACTGTGTGGATGTCGGAGTGGCAGATGCCGGCGTACAGGATCTCGATGAGGACGTCGTTGGGTCCGACGTCGCGGCGCTCGATGACGGTCGGGGCCAGCGGGTGGCCTGCGGCGGGTGCGGCGTAGGCGTTGACGTGCATGGAGAAGTGCTCCTTCGTGTTGGTGTCGTGTCGGTCGGAGGTGCTCGGGCCAGAGATGAAGGGCGTGCATGCGCGCGCCATCCTGCAGACCGAGCGGGTCCGCCGTGGGTGGTGCTGGTTACTGCTGCTTGGGTCGCTTGAGCTCGTCGGCGAGTGTGCGGGCCTCGCTGGACAAGAGCTCGGCGCGTGCGGTGTCGCCCGCGTCGACTGCGTGCCAGTAGTCGATCTTCAGCCGCACGTACCGCTGGCGCAGGGCGATGTAGTCGGCTTCGAGTGCGAGCCGCTGCTGCTGGGCCTCGAGCAGCTCGATCTGGGCCCCAGCAGCCGAGGGACCGAGCTCCCCGTTCGCCACGTACTGCCGCATGTCACTGACCGACATGCCGGTGGCAGCGAGGCAAGCCACCCACATGAGCTGATCCAGGTCGTCCTCGTCGTAGACCCGGTGCTTGCTGCTTGCACCACGGCTGATTGGCGCGATCACCCCGATCGACTCGTAGTAGCGCAGCGTGCTGGCCGGCAGCCCGGTCAACGCTGCGGCTTCCTTGATCGTGTAGGTGTGCTGGGCGGTTCGTGAACTCACCACATCGACGTTAGGAACTTCAAGTACTTGAAGTCAAAGGTCGACACTGGATCACATCGGCACTTTCCGCGTGGATGCCGGAACCCACTCGCTCATCGCGCTTGACACAGAGGGGAACCAGTTCCGCGCTTTCACTATCCGCGGCAGTTGGGGACGTTCACTATCCGCGGCTACTTCGAGAGCGGGTCCTAGGAGCGTCCCCGGCTACTGGTTGCGCGGTACAGGATCCATTGGACGAACGCGGCGAACATCAGCCAGAGCACGATCGACGCGACACGCTCCCCCGTGGGGCCTTCACCCCGGGTCAGCATGAAGGGGCTGACCACGGCAGTGGCCAGGATTGGCGGCAGGACCCAGAAGGCAAGCGCACGGTAGTCCCTCACACCGCCATGGTCGCCTATCGTGCAGCCGAGCGTGACGGCGTCTCACGCATCGCGGCTGTGTGCGGACGTCAGTCCTCGGGTTCGGCAAGTATCCGGAGCCGCCGTTCCGTCGCCGGGCGCGTCAGGTTGAGGAGGTCGAAACCGGCCAGGCCGACCATGACGTCCACCTCGTCGAAGCTGAGCAGAGCCGCAATGTTGATGAGTGCCTCGTCGGTGCTCGATGCCTCGATCAGCAGACGCATCACTTCGGGCAGGTTTTCGTGGACAGCCTGTGTCAACCTCAACCGCTCGCGGCGGCGTTGCCCGATTACGCGCGGGTCCTGAGGGTCTGGTGACCTGAGGACGACCTCCGCGGCGTACTGGTCCCCGTCGATGGCCCAGAGACGGTCGATGCGCTCGGCGACCGTGGCAAGGGCTGCGATGAGGATTGGCAGTTGATCGGTGCGCAGCACCGGCGTCTCGGCGTCGGAGGTGCGCAGGTGAAGATGCGGGCCGGGAGTTCCGCTGTCGGCGTGACTGGCGAACCAGCCCTCACAGATCAGACGCTGGCCCCTGCGGCCGGTCTCCACGACGACGACTGCATCGTTGTCATCGCGGTCGTCGCTGTCGGTGGGGTCGTTGTGCGGCATTCTCGGACGGTAGCGGTTGCACCACCCTCGACATCCGGATCTCGGCAGTTGCGCGTGGACAGCGGCTAGATCCGGGCGCGCTGTGGCTCAGTCGTTCATCGGTCTGTGTGACCGCCACGGCTGACGTACGAAGCGCCTGCGCCCGTTCCTCACGACCGCGCTGGCAGCACGCAGAACTCGTTGCCCGACGGGTCTGCGTACAGCCGCCAAGGCAGCTCGCCCCACTCCGGGTGGAGCTCGCGGCCGCCGCGCTCGGCGATGCCTGCCGCGACTCCGTCGGGATCGTCTCCGGTCTCGAGCCGGATGTCGAGGTGCAGACGGTTCTTGGTCGTGCCCTTGCGGGCTTGCTCAGGGCACAGCTCAAGGAGGGGACCCTGCAGCGACGGGTGTCGCAGGGAGCGGGGCGCGACGCCCGCCACGTCGGTCCAACCAGTCAGCCAGGACCAGAAGTCCGCGTCCGTGTCCGGGTCGGCCGAATCGAGCGGTAGCGCTGCGAGGGGTCCGGTGTCGGCGTACACCGCTCGATCCTCCATCACGCAACAGGGATTGCCCTCCGGGTCGGCGAGCACTACCCATGGCACATCGCGCTGCCCGATGTCGAGTTGTCGTGCGCCCAGCCCGAGCAGCCGGTCGACCTCCTCGGCCTGGCGGGCCCCGCCCGAGAGGTCCAGGTGGAGCCGCGGCGGCTCGGATGGCGGCTCGGAGACGCGCTGGAAGCACAGGTCGAGCGCCGGTCCGCCCTCGATGGTGAGCCGAGTCTCGAAGCCATCAGGCTCGTCGGTCAGCCGCTCGCCGCCGACCACCGCCTCCCAGAACCGGCCCAGCCGCTGCGGCTCGACGGCGTCGATGACGAGGTTCTCCAGATACATGAACCCAACGTAGACCCAGCAGGCGGGGACATCTCAAGCCATTAACGCTGCGCGGGCGCACAACCTCCAGCGACGTTGCGGCGCCTGCCTTGCGGTCAACACCGAGGCATGCCGCAGGTGGATCCCCGGGGAACGGTGCTCATGACCCGGGCGCCGGCAACGCATCGCCGGTCGCGTTCACCGTCCTGCTGCCTTGAGCACCCGCAGTGCGGTGAGGGTGAGCATCGGGCTCGGCCGGCCCTGCTGACCCCAGTCGACGACGTCTGGGCTCACCCGGCTGGTCGGCGGCCGCCACCAGCGTGCCTGTGGCTGCCAGCGGCCATCGGGCAGGCGTTGCGCCTCCAGGTGGTCGAGGGCGTCCGTGGCCCGGGGGTCGGTGGCGTGGTCCGTGGCGGCGACGACCGTGAGGCCGGACAGTACGTCGTAGTGCCAGTACGACGGGTACACGATCTTCATCCATCTCGGGTGGATCGGCTCGCCGGTGCCGGAGCGTCGGAACACGCGGTGCTCGAGGAACAGCTCAACGGTCCGGTCGGCCGCGGCGCGGGCCTCCGCGTGACCGGTCGCCTCGGCGTACTCGTGAAGCCCCCACGCGGTGCGGTGCGACTCGTGGAACGACGAGCGGTGGCCGCGGGCCTTGATGCTGCAGTTCCAGCCGCCGTCCGGCCACTGCCAGGAGAGGATCGCCTCCGCCAAACGCTCCGTGCGCGGGTCGTCGGCGAGCCCGAGCCGGGTACAGGCGCCGAGAGCGTTGCCATGGATGCTCGCGTGCGACCGCGGGAGCCCGTCGACACCCCGGCGACGTGGGCGGAGATCACCGCTGATCCAGTCCAGCACGTGATCGGCCGCGGCCGCGATCCGTGGGTCGTGGCCCGGTGCGTCGAGCTCGGCCAGCGCCACCAGCCGCCAGTGCGTGCCCGTCCACTTGCGGTAGGGGTCGCCTCCGAACCCGCCGTCCTGCTCCTGCCCGGACAGCAGCGCCGTCACCGCCGGCCCGGTGACGATCTGTGCCCGGTCCTCGTCGGAGGACTCATTGAGCAGGTTCCGCCGAGCCAGGTGCCGGATCGCCGGCTCATCGCAGCCGAGCAGCCACTCCACCGCGTCCGCGGTCCGCTCGTCCATAGCGGCCAGCATCCCAGGTCCGGTACCCGCCAGCCATCGGTCTCCCAGCGACGGGTACCCAGCCACCCACCACGCCCGCCGATCTGCTCCTGCCTTCTCTCAACGCGGCTAGATCAGTCAGCAGGTCCGCGAACGGAGTGCGAGCAGCGCCGTCAGCGCGGCAAGTACGACGGCTCCCCCGCCGACGCCCACGCCCTGAGCGAAGCGGACCTCGCCCAGGTCCCGGCATCGAGCACCGATCTGATCTGCATCGGGAGGAGGCTCTCCGCCCGGCATGTTGTCCGCATCGTTCAGGACCGTGTCATACGGCGCCAGACACGTGTAGTCGTCACCGCGACTCGTGTCGTCGATCGTCGGGTTGTGAAGCACCAGCCAGATCGCAGTGACGGCGAGAGTCGCCGACACGAGGCAGAGTGCGGCGAGTAGCGGGCGGGAGCGAGCCATGCGGAGGAGCATCGCACCCTTCACTCCGATCACCGCGTCTGCGGCTGCGCCCCTGGCGTCGATCTTCGACAGTTCGATGGCTGCAGCCCGCGCCGAGTACGTTCGGTCGCATGGGAATCCGGTCCGTGGCCCTGGCGGGCTCCGTGACGCTGGCGATGCTCGTCGGCGGATGCACGACGGACCGTTCCCCTGAGGCCGCGCGGACGGCCGGTGACCAGGCGGGGCCGTCGTCCGGCAGGTCGTCAGCCGGCCCGTCCCCGTCATCGCCCTCGTCCGCTCCCCCGTCGTCCGCGACGCAGTCGCCACCGGCCACTCCGGACAGGACGAAGCCCGCGACCTTCGACGCAGCGGCAGCCCTGGCCGACGTCCGCCTCCTCGCCGGCGGGATCGGGCCACGCCTGGCCACCGGCGCCGCCTACCGGGAGGCGGGGCGGGTCGTCGAGCGCCGGTTCGAGGAGCTCGGGTACGCCGTGCGACGGGAGACTTTCGACGTCCCGGCCGGTGACTCGTGGGGCGTGCCGGTCGAGGCCGGCCGGTCCTTCAACGTCGTCGCCGAGCCACAAGGGTTCGACCCGGCACGGCCGCACGTCGTCCTCGGCGCCCACCTCGACACCGTGGCCGTCGCACCCGGCGCCGAGGACAATGCCAGTGGCGTCGCCGTCCTCCTCGAGATCGCCCGCCTGGCCGCCACCGGGAGGACCCGGCTACCCGCCGTCCTCATCGCGTTCGGGGCGGAGGAACCACGAGGCCCCGGGGACGACATGCATCACTTCGGCTCGCAGCACCACGTCCGTCAGCTTCCCCCGCGACGCCGCGGCCTGACGGCGATGGTCTCGCTCGACCGGGTGGGTGTCGGCTCGGTGGTTCCCGTGTGCACGGGTCCCCTGTCGCCGCCTCGGGTCCAGGAGGCACTGTTGCGCGCGGCCGCGCGGACCGGCGTACCGGCGGAGGCGTGTGAGAACACCGCGAGCGACCACTGGTCGTTCGAGAAGGCAGGCTTCGCGGTCGCCCGGCTGGGCAGCACCAGCTACGCCGCCTACCACTCCGCCGAGGACCTGCCGGAGGTCGTGAGCCGGCAGCAGCTCGGGCGCACCGGCCGCCTGGTGTGGGCCTGGCTGCGGTGAAGCCTGCGGGCAAGGCCCTGCGGCTCGGCCTTGTGGTGGCCGCCGTGGCGGTGCTAGTCCTGGCTCTCGTGTGGGGACTGCAGCGGCGCCTCATCTACTTCCCGGACACCGGGCCGGTCGCCTCGGCCGGCGCGGTGCTGCCGGGTGCCCGGGACGTTGAGCTGCACACCGAGGACGGGCTGGCTCTCGGGGCGTGGCTGGTGCCGGCCGGCTCACCCGCTCGGGACGTCACCGTGCTCGTCGCGAACGGCAACGGCGGCGACCGCTCTCTGCGGGCTCCCCTCGCGAGGGCGTTGGCCGCCGAAGGGATGACGGTTCTGCTCTTCGACTACCGCGGATACGGCGGTAATCCCGGCACACCCAGCGAGGCGGGGCTCGCGCGCGACGTCCGGGCCGCTCGCAGCTTCCTGGTGGACGAGGTCGGCACCTCGCCCGACGAGATCATCTACGTCGGCGAGAGCCTCGGCTCCGCCGTGGTCACCGAGCTCGCCGCCGAGCATCCTCCGGCGGGCCTGCTTCTCCGCTCCCCCTTCGTCGACCTCGCCTCGCTCGGCGAGATCCACTACCCGCTGCTCCCGGTGCGGGCACTCCTGCGCGACCGCTACCCGCTCGTCGAGCACCTGTCACGCGTGGAGGTCCCGGTGACCGTGGTCCTCGGCACCGAGGACTCGATCGTCCCTCCTGAGCAGAGCCGCGCTGTCGCCGAGGCCGCACCGCGGCTCCACCGTCTCGTCGAGGTCCCCGGCAGTGACCACAACGACCTCGCGCTGCTGGAGGGAGACGCCCTCGTCGAGGCGGTGGTCGACCTGGCGGACCACGTCCGACGTCGATGAACCCTCAGCCGGGAGGCCGATGAGCAGGGCCGCTCGCCTGTCGCATCACCGCCAGGACCTGTTCGCCCCGACGGCCCGAAACGACGCGGGGAGCGAAGCGGTCGTCCATCACGTAGGGCACGAAGTCAGCCGCCATGAGCCGCTCTCCCCAGAAGGTCAGCTCGAGGATCGCGCCCTCCTGGGTCTCGCGCATGAAGTCCATGTCGAAGACGAAGTTGCCCAGCGAGTGGACGACCAGGCGACGGTTCACCATCTCGACGCCTTGGAGCCAGTGCGGGTGGCCACCGACCACGACGTCGACGCCGGCGCGCACGAGACGTCGGGCGACCCGGGACTGGATGGGCTCGGGTCGGTTGGTGTACTGCGTGCCCCAGTGCGGCATCGCCACGACGACGTCGACCCGCCGGTCGAGACGGCGTACGGCGGCCTCGAACCTGCGCAGGGCCGCCCGGTCGAGCGGACCCGTTCGCGGCGGCATCCCGACCGAGACCGCGCCGGGTCGGCCAGGGGCCACCGCCGGGGTCTCGCCGATCGCGTTGAAGCCGACGAACCCGAACCGCACGCCGGAACGCTCCACGACGGCAGGCCTCCACGCCTCGCGCATCCCGGCACCCGCACCGAACGTGGCGATGCCTCCGCCGCGGAGACGCCGCACCGTCTGCACGAGGGCCCGGTCGCCGAAGTCACCGAGGTGGTTGTTGGCGAGACCGAGCACGTCGAAGCCGGCGTCCCTCAGCCCTTCGACGACGGCCGGGTCCGCTGCGAACGAGTCGCCGCCCTGGGTCGGCCGACCCGCCCGCGAGAGGGTGCTCTCCAGGTTGCCGACCGTGACGTCGGCGCGGGACAGACGGCCGGCCGTGGGCCTCAGGGCGAGGGCGGGGTCGCCCGAACCCCGTGCCGCCTCCGCGACGCCGCGACCGAGCATGATGTCGCCGACCACGCTGACCGTGACGACCGGGCCGGGCTCCTCCCGTGCCGGTGTGCGGAGCGGGTAACGCCCGGGGTGCCGCACCGGGTCCACGTCGCCGACACGCAACGCCCGCACCTGCGGCCCGAGAGCCCCGGCCGGCACGACCGCGACGGTCCCCCGCTTCCGTACGACGGCGCGGAGGGCCGCGCGGGGTGGCCCCTCGGCGACCACGAGCCGAGTCCGCCTCGCGATGATCCGACGGGCTGCGGCGAGCGACACGTCCCGCAGCCGGCTGGTCGTGTGCGTGGCGATCACGAGGGGCTGGTCCGGAGCATCGGTCGCCGCCGACGGGTCCGAGCCGGACGGGCCGCCCGGCGCCGCAGCGGAACCAGGCTTCGTCGAGGAGGACGCGGAGGCCTGGCCCTGCGATGCCCCACGCGCAGCACCCTGCGACTCGCTTCCCGGCGGTGCACGCCGCAAGCGCGAGCGAGGCCAGACCTGCCACGAGGGTCGACCGAGCGGGGTTGCCGCGCATCATTCCTCGACGGTAGCCCGGCGCGGCTCAGGACTCCGCGACCACGCCGTGACGGCGGCCGAGCGCAGAGGCCTCGACGCGGTTCCGGGCGCCGGTCTTGCGCAGGATGTTGGAGACGTGGACGCTCACCGTCTTGTCGCTGATGAACAGCGCCTCGGCGATCTCGGTGTACGAGCGACCCGTCACCAGGTGCGCCAGGACCTCGCGCTCCCGCCGGGTCAGGTTGCGGAGCGCCGAGACGTCCTCGTCCATCCGGAGGATCTCGCCCGGGCGACCAAGGTCGATCCGGGCCGACCGCGCCAGCGTCTCCACCTCTTGTCGCAGGGGCGACGCGCCCATCGAGGTAGCCATGTCGTGAGCCGCGCGCAACGCCCGCGCCGACGTTGCCCGGCCCCCGCCGTCGTCGAGCAACGCTGCGCCGAGCCAGCGAAGCGCGACCGCCTGGTCCCAGCGGAGCCCGGCGAGCTCACAGGCCTCGACCGCCGCCTGCCACGCCTCCGGGTCGCCGCTCGACCCGTCCGACCGAGACCGCTCCGCCTCGAAGAGCAGGCCGACCGCCGGCGCGACCAGGTCGAAGGCGGTGAAGGCCACGAACGGCGCCGGCTCGACCTCGTCCCTGCGGCGGCGAAGCTCGCGCAACCTGTCGCGCACCCTGCTCACCAGGTCGGTGTTCCGCAGGTCCCGACCGATGCGGGCCAGGTCGCCGGCGGCCCGCGCGCCCCAGAGCAGCAGCAGGTCCGCGGCACGAGGGTCGCCGAGCGCGTGGGCGGTGAGCGTCCGCTCCACGACGGCGAGCGCGAGCTGGGGCTCCTCGCGTGCGAGGTGGTGCTCCGCGAGCAGGTGCGGCCCGTAGCCGCCGACGTGGTTCTCGAAGCCCTCGGACAGCTCGATGACCCGCTCGAGGTGCACGCCGGCCTCGACGAGCCGGCCCTCACGGATCGCGAGGCAGGCTGCTGCGCGTCGTACCTGGACCGCGCCGTGTCCAACGGACCGCGCGGTCAGGCCCTCACGCACCCAGGTCCGCGCTCCCTCGAAGGCGCCGAGCCGCAACGAGTCCATCGCCGCCTGGCCGGCGAAGTAGGCCTGGTACGCGCGGGACCCGGTCGCCGTGGAGACCGCGAACCCCTCCGCCTCGACAGGCAGCACCTCCCGCACCCGGCCCTGCTCCTCCAGGCACCGCACCCGAGCCGTGCACGCCGTCGCGGTCACGACAGGGTCCTTGGACCGGCGTGCCCACGCGTAGGCCTCCTCCGAGTCGATGAGCGCGGACTCATCCCTCAGGTGCACCACGGAGCGGGCACCCAGGGCCTCTGCCAGGGCAGAGGAGGAACCGGACCGCTCGGCGGCCTCGACCGCAAGGGCGGCGTGCCGCTCCGCCTGCTCCTTCATGCCGCATGCCGACTCCGCCTGGGCCAGGCGCGCCAGGGCCACCGCGTGCTCCTCGCTGTCGCGGGCGATCTCGCTCAGGTCGACGGCCTCGATCAGCCCTGCGAGCGGCTGCCGCTCGACGAGCTGGCTGGTCCACACGAGCTCGCACCACTCGGTCAGGAGCCGCGTCGCGCGGAGCGGATCCTCTTCGCGGTTCACGCGGGCCAGCCCTCGCGTCACGAGGTGGTGCGCAGCCGACAGGTCACCGGACCGGCTGCACGCGAACGCGGCCCGTTCCAGCAGGGCGAGCTCGCCGCCGACGGTCTCGGCGACGACCCTTGCGTCCACCTCGGGCAGCAGCTGTACGGCGCGGCGCAGATGTCGTGCCTCCTCGGGATACCCCTGCAGCCGCGCCGCGCACTCGGACGCCCGCATGGTGAACTCGAACGCCTCGTCGGGCCGGCCCGACCCTTGGTAGTGCAGCGCGAGGTCGGCCAGCAGACGCATCTCCTCGGCCTCGTCACGTGGCTCCACCGCACTGAGGACCCCCACGAAGGCGCCGTGCAACCGCGTCCCCTCGCCCGGCAGCAGCGTCCCGGTCAGGACCTCGGCCAGCAAGGGGTGGCGGAACCAGTAGCCGTCGCCCTTCTCGACGTGGAGCACGCCGGTCCGCGCACCCTCGGCAAGGGAGGCGGCGACCGTGCCCGGGTCGTGCCCCAGGGTGTCGGCGACCGCGGCGAAGGTCCCGTAGGGCAGCGGCCGACCGCCGACCGCGAGGAGCCGGATCACCTCCCTGGCCTGCGGAGCGAGGCCGTGCCAGCTGGCGAGAAGCACCTGGCGCAGCTCGCCGGGAAGTCCCTCGGGAAGCGAGTCGGCATCAGGCGGTAGGTCGCGCACGAGCAGCTCGCTGAGGTACGGGTTGCCCTGGGAGAGCCCGTGTACCTCACGCGACAGCCGTGCCGAGGGCGTTCGGCCGAGCAGGGCGGCGAGCTGCTGCTCCGTGTCCGCCTCGTCGAGCCTGCTGAGCGCGATCTCGTGCACCGCGGGCAGGCGCCGCAGGTCCGCCAGCCAGCCGTGGAGCGGGTGCCCCTCGGCGAGCTCGGTGTCACGGAAGGTCACCATGACGGCCATCCGCTGGTGGCGGAAGCCGGCGACGAGGTAGGCCAGCAGGTCCAGGGAGCTGACGTCGGCCCACTGCAGGTCGTCGACGACGAGCACGACCGGCGCGTGCGACTCGACCCGGGTGAACAGCCGCTCCACGACGCGGAGGACGCGGCCGGACTGAGCGGGTGCGTCAGGTGAGGCGGCCGCCAGTGCCTCGATCTCCGCCATCACCTCTCGACGCGTGGCGCTGTCGACCGACGCGAGCCAACCCTCGAGCGCGACGACGATCGGTGCGTAGGGCGAGGTCGCCGCTCCGAAGTGGACGCAGCGCCCCCACAACACCACGGCACCCTCTGCCTCGGCCTGCTCGCAGACCTCGGACACCAGCCGCGTCTTGCCCACGCCGGGCTCCCCGTGCACGAACCACGCGCACGGCCTGCGGTCGGTGACCCCCGCGATCGCCAACCCGAGACGGTCCAGCTCCCCTTGCCGACCAACGACCGGGGCCACCCGGTTCCCCAGTGCGGACCCCATACGAACACTCTGCGCCCGGGGGTGCCGATCCGTCTCCCCCAATTGCCCCCGGGCCTAGACAGACCGCGGAGGTCGTCATCTTTCCCGCGCGGCAGCGCCTACCTCTGCCGGCGCGGCAACGCACTGAGCGTCTCGGACGCCATTCAGAGGGATGAGGCCGACCTTTTGAGAGGTCCATCATGATGCAGGTCCCTTCGCTCAGCCGCACGGAGAGGACTTACGGGAGCCCTCTAGACGGCCCGCCGAATCTGAGTGCTCGTGGGCTGCATGTGAGGCGTTCCCCCCGATGCGGCGACCCGGACGCGAAGGGCAGCGTGGGCAGGGTCAGGAACATCGAGCCAAAGAGGGGACCTCGCCATGGCCCTGCGAGAACTCAGGGGGATCACGAGGTCGGCCACCGTCGCGGCAGCGGCGGCTCTGGCCCTTGCTGCGCCGGCCTCCGTCGCCTATGCGAACACCGACACCGCCGGGACAGGCACCGGATCGCACCGGTCCGAACCCGTCCACGACGCCACCCTGCTGCTGCCTCCGGTGCCCTTTGAGCCGGCGAGCACGACCACGAGCTGGGACGTCCTCCCCGTAGCGACCGGCGCGGCCGGGGGCATCCTGCTGGTCGTGATCACCTTCGCAGGAGTCACCGTCGTGCGTCGCCGCCGCTACGACCAGTCCCACATCGCGCACCCGGTCTAGGAGCCGGAGAGCCTCTTGAGGGCGTCGAGCACCACCGAGCGGTCCGTCGTGGGCCACATCGGAGGCAACGACGCCCTGAGGAAGCCGCCGTAGCGCGCCGTCACCAGGCGTGGATCGAGGATCGCGACCACTCCGCGGTCCTCGGTCGTCCGGATCAGGCGGCCCGCGCCCTGGGCGAGCAGCAGCGCCGCGTGCGTGGCGGCCACCGCCATGAAGCCGTTGCCGCCGGCCCGGTCCGCGGCTCGCTGCCGCGCCGACATCAACGGGTCGTCGGGGCGTGGGAAAGGGATCCGGTCGATGAGGACCAGCTGACAGGTGTCACCGGGTACGTCGAGCCCCTGCCACAGGCTCAGCGTGCCGAA
The DNA here is from genome assembly GCA_963701425.1 of uncultured Actinomycetota bacterium. Lineage (GTDB taxonomy): Bacteria > Actinomycetota > Actinomycetes > Propionibacteriales > Nocardioidaceae > Nocardioides_C. The sequence continues at coordinate 58,047 of CAVPAG010000015.1, forward strand.
CAGGCAGGCGTGAGGGTCCTCCACGAAGAGCCGTGCGAGCTCGGGGAGCTGGGCCTCGCCCTGCGCCATGATCGTCAGGTGAGGAAGTCGCTCCCGCACCGCCTCGGCCGCGGCGTCGGCGGCCCGTCGGCTGGAGAACAGGCCGAGGGTCCGCCCGTCCGCAGCGTCGACCAGGCCCACGATCTCCTCGATCTGCGCCGGCCCCAGCCCGTCTCTGCCCGGTGAGGGCAGGTGCTTCGCGACGTAGAGGATGCCCTGACGCCGGTAGTCGAACGGCGAGCCCACGTCGATGCCGCGCCAGGGCAGGGAGTCCTCGGAGCCGTCGACGGGCAGCTCCGCCTCCGTGTCCTCCGGAGCGTCGATGGAGTGGTCGACCCGTTCGCTCGGCTTGAGGCCGATGCTCGTGGCGACCGAGTTGAAGTCCCCGCCGAGCATCAGGGTGGCAGAGGTGAACACGACCGTCTTGTCGTGGAGCAGGCGGTCGCGCAGCGGGCCCCAGACCTGGAGCGGCGCGACGTGCAGCCGGTTCCCGCCACGCGAGCTGTCGCGCTCGCTCAGCCACAGCACGTCGGACTCGAGGTTGGCCGCCATCCGCTCGGCGGTCTTGAAGATCTCCTGCACCCACCCCCGCGCCTGGGTCCGTCCCGCGTCGGAGTCGCCGTCCGGGCCACCGCCCTCCTTCGGGAAGGCCGAGATCAGGGCACGCGCAGAGTCGCGCACGAGCGTGAGGGCGTCGGACAGGTCGACCGGGAGGGAGTCGATGCGCCCCGGAGCCGTGTCGTCGAGGGCGTCGCGCAGCGCGTCGGCGGCGTCGGCGAGCTCGTCGGCCTCCTGCCCGTCGATGTGCTTCTGCGACCGTCGTGCGGCCCGCTCGATGTCGGGGACGGACAGCTCGTCGGTCGCCGCCTGGGTCACCCGCGCGGACAGCTCGTGCGCCTCGTCGATGACCACGGCGTCGTACTCCGGGATCATCGGGACGCCCTCGATGGCGTCGATCGCGAGGAGCGAGTGGTTGGTGACGATCAGCTGCGACTGGGCGGCCTTCTCCTTCGCGCGCTCGGCGAAGCACTCCGTCGCGTAGGGGCACTTGCTCGCCCCGAGGCACTCGCGGTGGTTGACCGAGACCTGCCGCCAGACCCGGTCGGTGTGCTTGGGTGCGGCGTCCCGGTCACCGGTCCCACCACGCTCGGACTCCTCCTCCGCCCAGGACCGCATCGCCAGCACCTCGGCGGCCATCGACCCCTCGGGTACGTCGACGAGGACACCCTGGTCGTCGGGGACGCCCTCCCTGATGCGGTGGAGGCAGGCGTAGTTGGAGCGGCCCTTGAGGACGGCGTAGGTCGCCTTGTCACCCAGCTCGCCGTGGTCACCGCCCACCGCCTCGAGGAGCGCGGGGATGTCGCGCTCGACCAGCTGGTGCTGCAGGGCGAGGGTTGCCGTGGCGACGACGACCCGCCTGTCGTGGAGCAGCGCGGGAACGAGGTAGCCGAGCGACTTGCCGGTGCCGGTGCCGGCCTGGACGAGCAGGTGCTCGCCGGTGGCCATGGCCCGGCCCACGGCCTCGGCCATCTGGATCTGGCCCGGCCGCTCCTGCCCGCCGAGCGCCTTCACGGCACCGGCGAGGACCTGCTTCACGGTCGGGGAGGTCTCGGGCACCGCAGAACCCTAGCCGGTCCCGCCGACACGGCGGGACCGCCCTCCACAGGGATCGGACGTGTCGGTCAGACCACCGCGCCGGAGTCGCTCGCGTCGCGCACGGGCCGCTTCTTCTTGGCCTCCGCCTTGGGCAGCGGCCACCTCTTGTGGAACAGCAGCGACAGCGGCGTCGCGGTGAAGACCGAGGAGTAGGTACCGATCGCCAGACCCAGGAGCAGCGCGATCGCGAAGTTGCGCAGTGAGTCGCCACCGAGGATGGCGAGCGCCGCCAGGATGAACATCGCGCCGAGACCGGTGTTCACCGTGCGCGGCATGGTGTCGAGGCACGCCTGGTTGGCGACCTTCGCCATGTCGCGCTCCTTCGACGTCTGCCACTGTTCGCGAATGCGGTCGAACACGACCACGGTGTCGTTGACGGACAGACCGATGATCGAGAGCGCGGCAGCGAGGAAGACGCCGTCGATCGGCTTGTCGAGCCAGGCGAAGATGCCGACGACCAGGATCACGTCGTGGAACATCGCCAGGACGGCGGAGGCACCGATCGTCCACTTGAAGCGGATCGCGAGGTAGATCATCTGCACGAGCAGGGCGATGCCGAAGGCGATCAGCGCCTTCTGCCGCAGCTCGTCGCCGAGGCTGGGGCCGATCAGCTCGTCACGCTCGGTCGTCGCACCACCGGCGATGTCACCGATGGCCTCGCGGATCTCGACCTGCTCCTGGTTGCTGATCTGGCCGGTGCGCACGGCGATCTTGTCGTTGTCGGACTCCTGCACCACCGCGTTGGGGAAGCCGACATCCGACACGGCCGCACGGGCGTCGTCCACGCTGACCGTCTGGCCCGTGGAGTACTCCATGAGGCGGCCGCCGGTGAACTCGACGCCGAGGTTCAGGCCGTTGACGAAGATTCCGACGAAGGCCAGCACGAGGGCCGAGGCGGAGATACCGAGCCACAGCTTGCTGCGGCTCATGATGTCGGGGTTCCGACGGCGGAGCGCGTCACGGACGCGGCCGGTCGACGCGATGCCGCTGGCCTTCGGGTGGCGCTGCAGCCAGCCAAGGCGGGCGGCCTGCTCGGTCAGCACGCGGGCGATGATCAGCGCCGAGATCATCGAGGCGAGAACACCGATGGACAGCGTGACACCGAAGCCCTTGACGGGGCCGGAGGCGAGGAAGAACAGCAGTCCTGCGGCGAGCAGCGTCGTGACGTTGCTGTCGATGATCGCCGACCAGGCCTTGTTGAAGCCGATGTTCAGCGCGCTGACCAGACCGGTCTTCTCCGAGGCGGTGTACTCCTCGCGGGCTCGTTCGAAGATCAGCACGTTCGCGTCGATCGCCAGACCGATCGCCAGCACGAAGCCGGCGAGGCCCGGGAGCGTCAGTGTTGCGCCGAGCGCGACGAGAGCCGCGAACGAGATGACGGCGTACGTCGCCAGGGCGAACGTCGCGAGCACGCCCATCAGGCGGTAGACGATCGCGATGAAGAGCCCGGTGAGGATCAGGCCGATCACACCTGCCTCGAACGAGGCGTCGATGGCCTCGTCACCGAGCGTCGGGCCGACGACCCGCTGCTCGATGATCTCGACCGGCACGGGAAGTGCACCGCCCTCGATGAGGATGGCGAGGTTCTTGGCCTCGTCGACCGAGAAGTCGCCGGTGATCTGGGTGGAGCCGCCGGCCATGCCGACGCCGCACTGGATCTCCGAGACGACCTCGGGCGAGGAGATGATCTCGTCGTCGAGCACGATCGCGATCCGTCGTGCGGGCGCACCCATCGGTGCACACGCAGCCTCGGCCGTCAGCTTGCGCCAGGCGTCGCGTCCCTCGCTACCCCTGAAGTCGACCGTGACGTACCAGCCGGTGCCCTGCGCCGGGTCGTTGCCGGGGTCGGAGCCGGAGACCTGGTCACCGGACACGGCGACCGGACCGAGGCGCAGTCGCTGGCCGCTCTCGTCGGCGACGATCCGCTGCCCCTCCTCGGGCTTGGCCTTGGGACCGGCCGCGTCGATGACCGGGTGGAAGCTCAGCTGGGCGGTGCGCCCGATCACCCGGGCGGCCTCAGCCGGGTCGTCCAGGTCGGGCAGCTCCACGATGATGCGGTTCTCGCCGGCTCGCGTGAGCGTCGGCTCGGCCACACCCAGCGCGTCGACACGGCCTCGCAGCACCTCGAGCGTGCGGTCCGTCGCCTCGGCGTCGGCCTCGACCGTGGGCGAGTCCTTCGTCTCGAGCACGATCTGGGTGCCACCGCGGAGGTCGAGCCCCAGGCGGGGTTCCTTGGTGACAGCGAAAGCGATGGACCCGCCGAGAATGAGCAGCGCCAGGACGAGGCGCACGAGTGCAGCACGAGACATGGGCCCTATCGTCCCCTATGTGCAAGAGATTCCGAACTCGGCCCCACCTACTGCGACGCTGTGGTAGTGCGCCCGGGGCTCAGAACTCCACTGTAGGCGGGGTCTCCTGACCGGCGGGAGCTTCGTAGAACTCGCGCTTGCGCACACCGGCCGCGCCGTTGAACAGCATCCAGGGCAGGGTGGAGACGAGGGTGTTGAGCCGGCCTGCGGCGTCGTTGTAGTACTGCCGCGCGAACGCCAGCGCCTCCTCGGTCTCCGACAGCTCCGCCTGCAGGTGCAGGAAGCTGGCCGACGCCTTCAGGTCCGGGTAGGCCTCTGCCACCGCGAGCACGTCGACGATGGCCCGGTCCAGCCGTCCCTGCGCCACCGCCTTCTCCTCGACGCTCCTCTTCCCCGTCGCCGTGGCGACACCGACCCGTGCCTCAGTGACTTCGTCGAGGACGGTCCGCTCGTGGGCGGCGTACCCCTTCACGGTGTTCACCAGGTTCGGGATCAGGTCGGCACGCCGGGTCAGCTGTACGTCGATGCCGCCGAGCGCCTCCTCCGCGGCGACGTCGGCCGTCCTCAGCCGGTTGAACGCCACCACGCCGAGGGCGATGACCGCCAGCAGGACCAGCAGCACTACCAAGGCGAACCACATGTCAGGACCTCTCTCTCGTCACCGCGAACCTCTTCAACGCACACGCTCCGACCCGGGGCCGGTCACCAGGACCCACCGCCGCCTCCTCCGCCACTGCCGCCGCCTCCTCCGCCGCCACCCGACGAGGACGACTGGGTGGCCTCGTAGGCGCTGAGGGAGGAGGCCAGTGACGACTCGAAGCTCGAGAACGACCCGCTTCCGTTCCCACCGTCCCACCCCGACGTCGCGCCGACCGGGTACCACGCGGGCATGGGCGGCTCGGTCCCTGTCGCGGTGACGTACTTCTCCGCCCAGGCGTCCGCGCAGCCGAAGGCCACGGCGTAGGGGATGTAGGCGGTGTAGAGGTCGCGCCTGGCGCTGAAGTCGAAGCGGTCCTCGGCCGAGGGCGTGGACAGCAGCCTGCGGAAGCCACCGGCCCGCGACCACAGCTCCCGCCCCTGCGTCGTACGACGGGTGCCGACCCCCGGCAGGAGGACCCCTGCGCCGCCGACGACGAAGGCGGCGAACGGCAGCCCCACGAGGGTCCAGGTCTCGACGAGCACGAAGAGGGCCGCTGCAGCAACCGCCGCCGCAGCCACGAGCAGCCGTGCCCTGGTCTCCGACGGCACCCGGCTGAGGACGCCGGCCCGCAACGCCCAGTCCCTGGCCGCGGGGCCGATCGCCCCCTTCGTGGCCTGCAGCCGCTTGCCCGCCTCGACGGACCCGTCCGCGGCGAACCGCGCACCCTGCACGTCGACGCCGAGCTCGCGGCCGACGGCCCGGGTCACGGGGTCGGTGGTGGCCCAGGCCTGCGGGGCGGCCACGCCCTCGATCACCCAGGTGTCGCCACCGAGGTGCTCGAGCCGGGTCAGCCCCTGCTCGGCCTGGTAGAGCAGCGTCGCACTGAGGCTCTCGCCAGGAGCGTGCTCCGTGGTGACGTAGGCCGACTGGACCGGCCCGAGCGAGTCCGGCGGTTCGTACATCACGGGCAGGCCGGGGGCGGCCTCGTGGGTACGTCGCTCGACCTGACGTCCCGCGAAGAGGGTCAGGACCGCCAGGAGGCCGAGCAGCGCGGCGGCCGGGAGGGACCGCCCGAGCACGGCGTCCAGGACGACGGGCCAGGGCAGCGTCTCGCGGTCGGGCGTGGGGACGTCCAGGGCCGTGCGCAGGGTGACCGGCGTCCGAGGGCGGAGCGGGCCGGTGGTCAGCACGAGCAGCCTCCCGTCGTCGCTCGTGCGGACGGTGCAGTTGCACTCGACGTCCTGGGCCTCGGCAGGCAGCTGGACGCGCACCAGCGTCTGGTCCATCTGCATCTGCCAGCCCCGGGCGACGGCGTCCCACCAGAACGACGACCCGCCGTCCATCTCGCTGAGCACGCCGTCGATGCGGTAGGTGATCCGGTAGACGTGGTTTCCCTCGACGTACCTGTCGGGGTCGCCGATCTTCGCGACGCGGTACCTCGTCCCCGACTCCCAGAGGAGCTCGCTCGGGACGGGCTGGGCGTCCATGAGGACCTCGATGTCGTGGGGCACCAGCCGCACCTGCGGGTCCTCCGGGTCCGAGACGTCCCAGAACCGGAAGATCCCGTGACGCCCCGCGGGCAGCCACACGGAGAGGTGCTCCTCGGCGTACATCGTGCCGTCGGCGTCGACGCGCAGGTCGGCGCGGTAGTCGGTGATCCGGGCCGGGTCCGGCGTGGTCTCCGCCGAGGACGGGAGGAGCGCAGGGACGACCGGCCAGAGCAGGCCGACGGCGGTGAGGAGCGCGGCGAGCGCGGTCAGCACGCCTCGTCTCATGGGCCGAGCCTAGTGATCCGAAGCCCGCGCGAGGCCGGAAACCGGGACGAACCGGCCGCTCGCACCGCCGGACACGGCGCCTGTCCGGTCACCCGGGTCGCCAAGGTAAAACTTCCGCGGTTCGGCTGACACGGCGGTTCGGCTGGTTCCCCTCACCAGCGCCCACCTCTACCGTGGGCCGTTGGGGGGATCCTTCTCCAAGGGGGTTTCGGATCATGACCGCACTCCAGGCTCGACTCTTCGCAGGCCGTGCCGTGCGCGCCGCACAGGCGCAGGAGGAGTTCGCACGGCGACTACGGCCGGGTGCGGACATCCCCGCTCAACGCGGTGGCGACGAGGCGCCGACACCCACCCTCAGCGTGGTCCCCACCATCAACATCTGAGTCCCCCGGGGTCGTCGCCGACCTCGGCGGCCAGCCGGTCCAGCAGCGACCGCATCTCCTCGAGGTCCGGCGCGTAGGCCGGATCGTCGACGACCGACCGCATCTCCTGAGGGTCGCGCTCGAGGTCGAAGAGCTCCCACTCGGGCGCCGTCTGCTTCCGTGAGGCGCCGGGCTGCCCGCACCCCGAGCCGTAGTAGTGGACCAGCTTGCGACTGCGTGTGCGCACGCCGCGGTGCGCCGCCACCCGGTGCGAGCCGTCGAGGTGCTCCCAGTAGCGGTAGTACGCCGCCGTACGCCAACCGGCCTCCTCCGGGCTGACGCCCTCCAGCAGCGGCCGCATCGACCGACCCTGCATTCTCGGGTGCGCCTCGACCCCGGCCAGGTCGAGCAGCGTCTGCGCGAAGTCGACGTTGAGCACCAGCGCGTCGCTGACCGAGCCTCGACCGACCAGCCGCGGGTAGCGCAGGACCAGCGGCATCTGGAGCGACTCGCGATACATGAACCGCTTGTCGTACCAGCCGTGCTCGCCGAGGAAGAAGCCCTGGTCGGAGGTGTAGACCACGACCGTGTCGTCGGCCTGGCCCGTCTCGTCGAGGAAGTCCAGCAACCTCCCGACGCCCTCGTCGAGGGCCACCACGCAACGCAGGTAGTCGACGATGTAGCGCCGGAAGGCCCAGCGGGCGTAGTCGTCCCCCTCGAGTCCCTCTGGCGGGTCCTGCTTCAGGTCCTTCTTCCCCAGGTCCCGGGCGACCCGGATGCGGGCCTCGCGAGCCGCCGTCGAGCGGTGGGAGTAGTCGTCGAAGAAGGTGTCGGGCAGGTCCGGGTCGGCGTCCTCGAACAGGTCGGCGTGACGCGCAGCGGGCTTCCAGGGCCGGTGCGGAGCCTTGTGCTGGACCAGCAGGCACCATGGCGTGTCCTCGTCTCCGGCCTGCCTCAGCCAGTCGAGTGACAGGTCCGTGATGACGTCGGTCGCGTACCCCTTCCGGACATGGCGCCGGCCGTCCATCGTGAGGAACACGGGGTCGTCGTACCTGCCCTGTCCCGGCAGGACCTCCCAGTGGTCGAAACCACGCGGGTCGTGCTTCGCGCCGTGGCCGAGGTGCCACTTGCCGATGATCGCGGTCCTGTAGCCCGCCTCCTGCAGCAGACCGGGGAAGGCCGGCTGTCGTGCGTCGTACTCGGCGGACAGGGTGGTCACGCCGTTCACGTGGTTGTAGGTGCCGGTGAGGATCGTGGCCCGGCTCGGCGCGCACAGCGAGTTGGTGCACCCGCACTCGTCGAACCGGATGCCTTCCCGCGCGATGCGGTCGATGCTCGGCGTGACCGCGTAGGGCCCGCCGTAGCACCCGACCGCGTTGGCGGCGTGGTCGTCGGCGACGACGAGCAGGATGTTGGGCCGTCTCACGCGTCGAGGCTAGCGACCGACTCTCCCTCGGACGTCATACGTCCCGGCCGCTATGGCGACCGGGACGTATGACGTCACGTGGTTCGACGGGAGCGCGGGTCAGCCCAGGGGCGTGAGCCGGAGGAAGCTCATCGACGGCATCGGCAGGTCGAAGGTCACCGAGACCCTCCCCCCGTCATCAGCCGTGACCTCCCGCGACGGCTCGAGCTCCTCCAGCCGGTCCGCGGCCCGCAGCTGCTCCCACTGCTCCTCGGTCGGCCACGTCTCGTCGCCCTCGCGCAGCTCCCGCCATACCTTCGCGATGTTGGAGTGGTCCTCGTCCACGCGGGCGTGAGAGATCGTGTACGACGCACCAGCGGACAGCCCGTCGAGGGTCACGGTGACCGACCGGGACAGGGCCGGCTCCCCCGCAGCCTTCGACTGGTCCAACGTCATGTTCCACGCGAGCACGGCCACCTCACCCGAGTCGTCCCGCGTCGCCAGGCACTCGACGAGCGAGTCGGCTCCGTCGCCGGAGGCCAGGACCGGGAGCCTGGTCCGGCCCAGCTCCTCCAGGAGGCGCAACGCCCACCACCGGGGCTTGCGCAGCTCCCCTACCGTCCGAAGCCCGAAGCCCCCGTGCAGCAGGGCGGGTGGCCGGCCGAGCTCCTCGAAGTGGTCGGAGACGACCCAGTACGACAGCGCCTCGATCCGGTCCATCGCCGAGGCCATGCCTCGGAGCAGGAACACGCCCGAGAAGACCGCGTCGCTGACCTCGTTGAAGTGGGTCGGGGTCACGCCCCACTCGGTCCACCAGATCGGCGTACCTGCCCTGCCGTAGCGCTCCAGCGAGCCCCGGAAGTCAAGCGGCGGGCTGCCGTAGGTGTGGGTGGAGACGAAGTCGAGCGGCGCCCCCGACTGCTCGACGTGCGCGAGCAGCTCCTCGACCCAACCGGCCGCAGCCGATGACGGACCGCCGACCTTCAGGCGGGAGTCCACGGCGCGTACGGCGGCCACCGTGACGTCGTACATCTTCATGTACTCCGCAGGCGTCCCGGACCAGAACACCTCGAGGTTCGCCTCGTTCCAGACCTCGAACGACCAGTGCTCGACGACCTCGTCGAGACCGTAGCGGTCCACGACGTGCTGGGTGAGGTCGCGGACCAGGTCGTACCACCGCTCCCAGCTCTTCGGCGGCGAGACGATCGCGCCGTAGTCGAAGACGGTCTTGTCCGGGTCGCTGGCGAGGTCGCGCGGCATGAACGAGATCTCCACGACCGGGAAGAGACCGAGCGAGCGGATGTGGTCGTAGACCCGGTCCACTCCCGAGAAGTCGTGGACCGGGTCGCCGTCCACCTCCCGGTAGACGCCGAGGTCGTCGCAGAGGATCGCGTGCGCCCGCACGGTCTTCACCCCCAGCTCGTCATGGGCGGCCTTCAGGGCTGAGGTCAGCTCCTCGCCGATGACCCTGCCGCCGGTGGTGTCGGTCGCGAGGGCGTGCGAGAGGTGCTCGCTGCCGATCATCGGCCGCCACGGGCGCTGCAGCTCACCTGCGGTGCCCGAGGCGTCGACCCGGATCTGCACGGGTCCGCACTCCTCGGTCGGGGTGGCCGAGACCCGCTCGGACAGCGGCCCCTCGACCGCGACGTCGGAGAGCGTGGCCACGGCGTACCAGCGCTCCTCCCCCGGCTTGCCGGTGGTGTCGGCGTAGGGCGGGTGGGGCACGGAGAGCACGTCGCGCCCCGCGTGGTCGAGCCGGGTGAGCTCGGTGTCCGGCCCGTCGGCGACGTACACCTGGTAGCCGACTGCGCCGGGGACCGGGTCCCAGGTCAGCGTGACCTGGGAGCCGCCGGCCACTGCCGCCAGAGCCGGCGGCGGGTCCAACCGCGGCGCCTTGCCGGTCGTGGCCTCACCGCTGCGGATACCGATCCGCTGCTCCCAGTCACTGCGAGCATCTGTCGTCACGCCTTCTCCTTCATCGATGTCGTGTCCTGCCGCGGGTCGGGATCTCGTCGCCGATGTCCTGCACCGGCTCGTCGAGGACCGTCCTCACGCGGGGCGTCGTGCGACGGTGGTCACGGACGCGGCTCCGTGCCGAACTCCTCCACCTCCATGAGAGGCCGCACCTTCTCCTCCAGCGCGCCGCCCTGGGAGACGTACTCACGGAGGGCGTCGCCTGCGAGGGCGTTGCCGAGAGCGGCCATGATCATGCCCTGGTCGAGCGCGAGGTAGCGCTTGCTGACCTGGCCGCTCCGGACCGCGACCGCGTCGTAGAAGCCACCGGACCCGTACGCGTCGAAGTCGTCCCGGATGCGCTGCAGGTTCGTGATCGCCTGCCGAGGCGCGTAGCGCAGGGCGAGGAACGACGCGTGCGGGGTGACCACGCCGTCGCCGTACTCCGCCGGCTCCGGGGAGCCCTCCCGGCCCGGGCAGTCGCCGTAGGGCTGGTCCACGCTCGTGCGCTCCTGGTCGGAGGTGTAGCCGCCCGGGTCGAGGCCGAGCTGGTCCACGCCGTACTCGCGGTAGCCGCCAACAGGGTTGTTCGACGGCGAGAAGCCCCAGTAGCCGTAGCCGGCCTCCTTCATGCCATGCTCGATCTGGCCCTGGACGTAGAGCGGGTGGTTGACCGCCCACGACTTCGGGCCCCATTCGTCCTCGGGAACGAACAGCGGCACCATCAGCGCCTCGAACATGCTGCCGCCCCAGGACGGCACGATCTGCATGCCGCGGTAGGACAGGGTGCCCTCGAAGACGGGCACGCCGAGGTACTCGCGCCACTCGCCGCTGGGCATCGTCTCGGTCCACGACCAGTCGCAGCTGGGCGGGAAGGTGCGGTAGGTGCCGAAGTAGTGCTTCTGCGGGATCTGCCCCTCGGCGATACCGAGGTAGGAGGCGATCCGCGGCTCGGTGTTGAACGCGCCGTAGTGGTGGCAGGTGTAGTAGACGTCCTCGCCGCGGTCGCGGTAGTTGTCCTGCACCGAGCAGCCCGGCGGCTCCTCGTCCCAGAAGCCGCCGCGGATCTGGCCTCCGTAGTTCTCGGCCTCGTTGTAGTAGAAGCCGAAGTCCATCTCCTCACGGATCGCGTCGGCCTCGCCGGCGAGTGCGGGCTCCGCCCGGGAGACGAGCAGGAGCGCCATCGCGAGCCAGCCGTTGTCCACGCTGGACATGAACGGGTGGACGGTGCTGCCGTTCTCGGGCCACACCAGGAGCTTCTCGCCGGTCTGCGGGTCGTACCAGTTGTAGAACATGCCGCTGTCCTCGTGCTTCTCGAGGCCGGCGGTGGTCGCCAGGGTCGTGCTCATCAGCTCGCGCGCCTCGGCCGCCGAGATGAACCCGAGGTCCCGCGCGGTGACGGTGCTCCACAGGTAGGCGCCGATGTTGGTCGGCGACGTGTACCCGCTGCGGCTGCCGGCGTCGAGGTCGCCGCCGACGTTGTCGGCCGGCAGACCGGTCTCCTCGTCCGTCATGGCGACGAACGACCGCCAGGTGTCCTTCGCATAGGTGGTGAGCAGGCCCTTCGGCGGCTTCTGCGGGTCCTCGGCGACCGCCACCGCGGACCGCTGCGGGGCGGGCGCGGCCTGCGCGGTGGTCGCCAGCACGGTTCCCAGGGCGAGTGCCGTGCCGGCCGTGACGGCCGTCGTCGTACGTCGGAGCGTCATGTGTTCTCCCGAGATGGATGTGTTCGTCTATGCGTGCGGGTGCTACTTGATGCCCGTCATCGCGATGCCCTGCATGATGTAGCGCTGCAGCGCGAGGAATACCGCGATGATCGGGATGACCACGACCACTGCTCCGGCGAGCAGCAGGCCGTACTGGGTGGCGTTCTGACCGATCGAGTAGAGCGCCAACGCGACGGGCAGGGTGTACTTCTCCTCGCTCGTGGCGACCACGAGCGGCCACAGGAAGTTGTTCCAGGAGCCCAGGAACGTCAGGATCCCGACGGTCGCGAGCGCGGGGCCGCACAGCGGCATGATCACGCTGAAGAAGATCCGCAGCTCCCCCGCCCCGTCGACCCGGGCAGCCTGGATCAGCTCGTCGGGCAGCCCGAGGATGAACTGCCGCATCAGGAAGACCCCGAAGGGTGCGGCGAGGAACGGCAGCCACATCCCCGTCAGGGTGTTGGTCAGGCCCATGTTCGTGACCAGGATGAACAGCGGCACGAACGTGACCACGCCCGGGATCATCAGCGTGGCGAGGACGAGACCGAACACCAGCCGCTTGCCCGGGAACTCCAGCTTCGCGAGCGCGTAGCCGAGCATCGCCCCGAACAGCACGTTCCCGACGGTGACGGCCGTCGCCACCACCACGGAGTTCAAGAAGTACGTCGGGAAGTCGAGCTTGGTGAACAGCGTCTCGTAGTTCTCGAGCGTGAAGGTCTCCGGCCACCAGGTGGGCGGAACGCGACGCGCCTCTTGCTCGGGCTTGACAGACGTGAGCAGCATCCAGGCCGGCGAGGAAGATCACCATCAGGAAGCCCAGGTTGCGCCAGGCCGACATGAGCACGACGGAGGGCAGCGCGAGTGACGGGTCGTCGAGCCACGCAGGACCGTCGACGCCGACCCAGCCGAGCACGGTGTTGAACAGGCCGCCGTTCTCCCGGTAGATGAACTTCCACACCACCGCGACCGCGACGATGCTGGTGACCACGGGCAGGTAGTAGCCCACCCTGAAGAACCCGCGGAGCCGCGTGACCCGGTTCAGACCCACGGCCGCGGCGAGCGCCAGACCCATCGTCAGGGGCACCCCGAGCACCACGTAGAGGGCGGTGTTCAGCGCCACCTTGCGGAACAGTTCGTCACCGAGCAGCTGGGTGTAGTTCTCGAAACCCACGAACCCGACCGCGAACGGCGACCGCATGTCGGTGCTGCGGATGTCGGTGAAGCTCATCCCCAGGCTGGCGAGCACCGGGCCGGCGGTGAAGACCAGGAACAGTGCCACGAACGGCAGCGCGAGCACCCACGCGGCGACAGCCTGCTGCCGCCGCGTGGGGTCGACGTGATGCGTGGTGGCGCTCATGTCACAGCCCGGTTCCGATCCCCTGGGCCTGGCTCTGCATGGTCGAGACAGCCTCGTCGACCGGCCTGGCCCCCTTCACCGCCTTCTCCACCTCGGAGTCGATCTGGGCGGCCACCTGCTCCCAGGTCGGCACCGACGGCGGCGCCTCGGCGCTGTCCAGCTGCTGGCCGAAGACCTGCAGCTGCTCGTCGTCAGCGAGCTTGCCGCTCTCCCAGGCCTCCCTGACCGACGGGAGCGACCCGACCGCGTCGTAGAAGTCCTGCTGGACCTGGGGCTCGGTCATCCACTGCACGAACTTCCAGGCCGAGTCGCGGTTGTCGGAGTCCTTGAAGACCGCGAGGTTCCCGCCGCCCACGAACGAGGTGCCGGGCGCGGAGTCCTTGCCGGGAAGGGGTGCCACTGCGTACTGGTCCTTGGTCACGCCGGCGTCCTCCACGAGGCCGGTGTGCCATGGCCCCGAGATGAACGCGCCGAACTTGCCGTCGGCGAACCCGGTCTCGAGCTCACCCTCGTCGAGCGTCCGCGTCGGGGCGTAGCCCTCGTCGAAGAACGACTTGTAGTACTCCAGCGCCTCCACCATCTCCGGCGAGTCGATGGTGTACTCCGTGCCTTCGTCGTTGGTCACCTCTGCCCCGTTGGACCACGCGAACGGCAGGACCGACTGCCATGAGCCGGTCTGCCCGGGCTGCAGGTTGAGGCCGAACTCCGCTCCGGCCTTGCTCTCCATGTCGGAGGCGAACTGGCTCAGGTCGTCCCAGGTCTGGGGCGCCTCGGACCACCCGGCCTTCTCCGCGAGGTCCGTGCGGTAGTAGAGCACCCGCGTCTCGACGTACCACGGCACGCCGTAGGAGGTGTCGCCGACGACGGTCGAGCCCCAGGCGCCCTCGAAGAAGTCGTTCTCGTCGACCAGGTCCTCCGGGGTGGCGTCGAGCCCTCCCGCCTCGGCGAACTCACCCATCCAAGTTGTTCCGATCAGGCTGACGTCGGGCGTCTCACCGCTGGTGATGGCGTTCTGGATCTTGCTGTGTGCCGCGTCCCACGGGACAGCGGTGACCTTGACCGTCGCGTCGGGGTTCTCCTCCTCGAACGCCTTGACGAAGTCACCGAGGATCTCGCCCTCGGCGCCCATCGCCCAGACCTCGATCGTGCCCTTGGCCTCGTCGGCGGAGACGGCCTCGCCCTGGCCGGGCCCCCCGTCGCCTCCTGCCTCGTCACGGCCGCAGGCGGTGAGCGCGAGGCCGGCGACGACCAGCGCCGCCACCGTGCGCGTCAGTGTCCTTCGGTTTCTCTTCATCGGTATTCCTCTCGGGGTTTTCCGGTGCTGGTACGGACGACCAGCTCGGTGGGGAGAAGTTCGTGTCGTGGCTCCGTCCGGGAGCCGGTGATGAGCTCGTCGAGGAGCCGCGCGGCGGTGACGCCGAGCTCCCGCATCGGCTGCCGGACCGTGGTGAGTCCGGCGTAGCTCGCGGCCATCACGTCGTCCCAGCCGGTGACCATGACCTGGCCCGGGACCGCAATGCCTGCGTCCCTCAGCTCGGCGAGAAGGCCCAGGGCCAGCTCGTCGTTGGCGCACAGGAAGGCGTCGGGCAGGTCGCCGCCCGCGGTCGCGGCCCTGGCTACCTCCGCGCCGTCCTCGACGCCGAAACCGTGGGTGCGCTGCAGGCTCACCCGGGCGTCCTCGGTCGCCTCGACGGCGCTCGAGATGCCGGCCCATCGCTCGGACATGTCCGAGGAGCGGATCGGGTCGCCGACGAAGACCAGCCGCCGCGCCCCGTGTGCGAGGACGTGCTCGGCGAGCCGCGCCGCGCTGTGGGTGTTCTCCGCGCAGACGGAGTCGACGTCACCGATGGGTTGCCGTGCCAGGAGCACCAGGGGTGTCCGGCGCCGGTGCATCCGCTCGATCACGTCGTCCGGGACCGTGCGTCCCAGGATCACCATGCCGTCGCAGCGGCCCGCCATCTCCTCGACCATCGACGGTGCGGCGTCCCTGCCGTGGGTCGAGAGGATGAGCACCGACCGCCCGAGCTCGGCGGCCACGGACTCGTAGCCCAGGACGACCTCGGCGTAGTAGGGACCCGACAGGTCGGGGAAGACGATGCCGTTCGCAGCATGCGTCTGTTCCGCGAGCCGGCGACCGAGCTGGTTGGGGGTGTAGTGCAGCTCGGCGATCGCGCGAAACACCCGCTCCTGGGTCTCAGGGCGGACCGTGCCGGACTCGCGCACGACCCGGGAGACGGTCGCGATGGACACGCCGGCGCGCTCTGCCACGTCACGGATGGTGGCCCTCACGATCGCCTCCCGAGATGGACGAAATCGTTCGATGTAACCGGTTACTGAAAACGGTTACATCCCGTAACGTTCCGCACGATGAGTGACGAAGTCAACACCTCTGTCCGGATTCCGGCCGGGTGGACAGACCACCTGGACCGATCCCGTTCCTTGTTGCGGGAGGCCCAGGATCCCGGCGGGGCCTGGCCCGCGGCGCCACGGTTCGCGCCGTACCAGTTCTCGTGGTTTCGTGACGGTTGCTTCATCGCCGAGGGCGCCGCCGCAGCAGGCCTGCACCAGGAGGCGTGGCGGTTCCACGACTGGTGCGCGGACGTGCTTCGGCGCGAGAGGGAAGCGGTGACACGTGTGGTCGGAGCGCTTGCGGCCGGGCAGTCGCCCGACGACTCGGCCTACCTCCCCGCGCGCTACCGGCTCGACGGCACCCGGCAGGTCGACGACTGGTGGAACTTCCAGGTCGACGGCTACGGGACGTGGCTGTGGGCGCTCGAGCGACACCTGTGGCGCACCGGAAGAAGCGCCGCCCCCTTCGCTGACGCCGTCGCGGTCGCGGTGCAGTACCTCCTTGCCACCGGCCGGGGCACCTGCCGCGACTGGTGGGAGGAGAACCGGGACCAGACCCACGTCACGACTCTGGCGGGGGTCGCCGCAGGGCTGGAGGCAGCCGTGCGCATGGGCGCGCTCGACGACGACCTCGAGGCCGCGGCGCAGCAGGAGGCCGAGCAGGTCTGCGCCGCCGTCGTGCGCGAAGGCATCCGCGACGGCCACCTCGTCAAGTGGCTCGGCGGCAACGACATCGACGCCTCGCTGGTCGCGGTCGCGGCGTTGTACGACGTGTTCGCGATCGACCACCCCGTCGTCGTGGAGACAGTCGCCGCGGTCGAGTCACGGCTGGTCGACGGCGGCGTCCACCGCTACGAGTCCGACACGTTCTACGGCGGCGGCCAGTGGCCGGTCCTCGCGAGCCTTCTCGCCTGGCACCACTCCCGCGCGGGCGACCTCGAACGAGCCCGCGAGCTCCTCGACTGGGTGGTCGCCACAGCAGACGACGAAGGGCTCATGCCCGAGCAGGTGCCACCGATGCTGGCACCCGAGCGACTCACGGAGTGGGAGGAACGATGGGGACCGTGTGCCCGTCCCCTGCTCTGGTCCCACGGCATGTTCCTCGCTGCGGCCGATGTCTACGCCGGCCGGCTCGACGCGGGCTGAGCGGTCGACGTACGACTGCTGATGGTCGGCGGCGCGGAAAGTGGGCGACAACGACACGATTCCGGTTTGCGAAAGGTGTCGTCATCGCCCACTTGCGTCAGTCGGGGCGCGACTGCGTGAGCGTGACCGTCAGGCGGAGGCGGACGACGTGAGGTACGGCGTCAGCTCACCGGCCAGGTCGGCGTGGACCCGACCGTGGACGACGGTGCCGTCGCCGGTGTGCTCGAGCCGCTCCACCTCGCCGTGCTCGTGGATCCGGTTGAGGAGGTCTCCCCGCTCGTAGGGCAGCAGCGCCTCGAACGCGATCCCCGGCCTCGGCAGGTCGGCCTCGACGGCCATCAGCGCGTCGCTGACACCCTCGCCGGTCTTCGCCGAGACCACGACCGAGTGCGGCTCGCGCTGGCGCAGCCGGGCGATCACCATCGGGTCGGCGACGTCGGCCTTGTTGATCACGATCAGCTCGGGCACCTTGTCGGCGCCGATCTCGGCGAACACCTCGCGCACCGCGGCGATCTGGCCCTCCGGGTCGGGGTGCGAGCCGTCGACCACGTGCAGGATCAGGTCGGAGTCGGCGACCTCCTCCAGCGTGGAGCGGAACGCCTCGACCAGCTGGTGCGGCAGGTGCCGCACGAAGCCGACGGTGTCGGACATCGTGTAGATCCGGCCGTCCGAGGTCGTCGTACGACGGGTGGTCGGGTCCAGCGTCGCGAACAGCGCGTCCTCGACGAGGACGCCGGCGTTCGTGAGCCGGTTCAGCAGCGACGACTTCCCGGCGTTGGTGTAGCCGGCGATCGCCACCGACGGGATCTCGTGGCGCTTGCGCTCGGACCGCTTCGTGTCACGCGTGGTGCGCATGTGCGCGAGCTCGCGACGCAGCTTGGCGATCTTGGTGTTGATCCGGCGCCGGTCGGTCTCGATCTTGGTCTCACCGGGACCACGGCCACCGATACCGCCGCCCTGCGAACCGACACGGCCACCGGCCTGGCGGGAGAGGTTGCCACCCCAACCGCGCAGGCGCTGCTTCATGTAGCTCAGCTGTGCGAGCTCGACCTGGGCCTGGCCCTCACGTGACTTCGCGTGCTGGGCGAAGATGTCGAGGATCAGCGCGGTGCGGTCGACGACCTTGACCTTGACCCGGTCCTCGAGGTTCCTCAGCTGCGAGGGAGCGAGCTCACCGTCACAGATGACGGTGTCGGCGCCGCTGGCCTGGACGATCTCGCGCAGGCCGTCGACCTTGCCTCGACCGATGAAGGTGGCCGGGTCGGGCTTCTGGCGGCGCTGGTAGATGGCGTCGAGCACCTGCGAGCCGGCGGTCTCGGCGAGAAGAGCGAGCTCTGCCATGGAGTTCTCGGCGTCGTTCACCGAGCCGTCGGTCCACACGCCGACGAGTACGACACGCTCCAGACGGAGCTGGCGGTACTCGACCTCGGTGATGTCCTCGAGCTCGGTCGAGAGGCCGGCGACGCGACGGAGCGCGTGCCGCTCTGCCAGATCGAGGTCGCCCGTGCTCTCTTCAGGGTCCTCGTCGGCGTACCCGGACTCCCACTCCTCGGTCTCGGCGAGCTCGTCGTCGAGGTCGAACTCCTCGACGGGCGCGTCGACAGGGCGGACCGGATCGGCCTCGTGGTGTGCGTGTGCGTTCGTCATATGCCTCTCAGAGTAGGTCGGGTCCCCGCCTGGTGCGACCCGATTATCCGTGCAACGCCCCCAGGCGTACCACCATTCCCGCGAGCACCGCCGGCACCGGGCGCGAGTAGGTTGGGCCGGTGAGCACCTCCCCCGCAGCCCCGACCGCACGCACGCTCCCCGACCGCGCCCGCGTCGTCATCGTCGGCGGCGGCGTCATCGGCTGCTCGATCGCCTACCACCTGGCCCACGAGGGCTGGTCCGACGTGGTGCTGCTCGAGCGCGACCGGCTCACCTCCGGCACCACCTGGCACGCCGCCGGGCTGATGACCTGCTTCGGCTCGTTCTCGGAGACGTCGACCAACATCCGGCTCTACTCCCGCGACCTCTACGCACGGCTCGAGGCGGAGACCGGCCAGGCGACCGGCTTCAAGCCGGTCGGGCTGATCGAGGCGGCCGCCGACGAGGACCGGCTCGAGGAGTACCGGCGGGTCGCCGCGTTCCAGCGCCACCTCGGCCTCGAGGTCGAGGAGATCTCTCCCCGGGAGATGGCCGAGCTGTTCCCGTGGGCGAAGACCGACGACCTGCTCGCCGGGTTCCACGTCCCCGGCGACGGCAGGGTCAACCCGGTCGACGTCACCACCGCGCTCGCCAAGGGCGCCCGCCGGCTCGGCGTCCGCATCGTCGAGGGCGTCACGGTCGAGGACGTGCTCACCGACCGGGGCGCCGTGACCGGCGTCCGGGTCTCGACCGGCTCGGCCGGTGAGACCGCGGACATCGAGGCGGAGTACGTCGTCAACTGCGCCGGCATGTGGGCCCGCGAGCTCGGCGCGCGCAGCGGGCTGGTGATCCCCAACCAGGCCGCCGAGCACTACTACCTGATCACCGACACCATCGAGGGGCTCGACCCGGACGCGCCCGTCTTCGAGGACCCTGCGTCGTACGGGTACTACCGCGAGGAGGGCGGCGGCATGATGGTCGGCCTCTTCGAGCCGCAGGCCGCGCCGTGGCGGGTCGAGGGCATCCCGGCCGACTTCTCCTTCGGCACGATCCCGCCCGACTGGGACCGGATGGCCCCGTTCCTGGAGAAGGCGATGGCGCGGGTGCCGGTCACCATCGAGGCCGGTGTGCGCACGTTCTTCTGCGGTCCCGAGTCGTTCACCCCGGACCTCGCGCCGGCCGTCGGGCAGGCGCCCGGGATCCGCAACTACTTCGTCGCCGCGGGCATGAACTCGGTCGGCATCCTCTCGGCCGGCGGCCTCGGCCGGGTGATGGCGCACTGGATCACGAACGGCCGACCCGACGTCGATGTCACCGGCTTCAACGTCGACCGGTTCCGGCCCTACCAGGCCGACGACTCGTACCGCGCCGCCCGCACCACCGAGATCCTCGGCACCGTGTACGCCGCACACACGCCCGGCAAGCAGCTGCGCAGCGCCCGCAACGCACTGCTCTCCCCGGTGCACGACCGGCTGGTCGAGCACGGCGGCTACCTGCGCGAGGTCTCGGGCTGGGAGGGCGCCGACTGGTTCGCCGGCCGCGGCGAGACGCCGACCGCCGAGCCCACCTGGGGTCGGGCGCCGTGGTTCGCGCAGTGGGAGGCCGAGCACCGGGCGGTGCGTGAGGGCGTCGGCCTGATGGACATGAGCTTCATGGCGAAGTTCCGTGTGCAGGGCCCCGACGCCGCGAAGGTGCTCGACCGGGTGTCGGCCGGAGCCGTCGACGAGAAGGCCGAGACCATCACCTACACCCAGTGGCTCGACGAGGACGGCCGGATCGAGGGTGACCTCACCGTCACCAAGCTCGCCGAGGACGACTTCTGGGTGGTCGCCTCCGACACCGCCCACGGACACGCCCTGGCCTGGCTCGAGCGGTACATCTCGGTGACCGGCTCCGACGTCACGGTCGCCGACGTCACCGCGGACCACGGCCAGCTGAACGTGCAGGGCCCGCTGTCCCGCGAGGTGCTGGCCGCCGTCACCGACGCCGACCTGTCGACCGAGGCGTTCCCGTTCCGCACGGCCCGGTGGGTGGAGCTGGCCGGCACGCAGGTGCTGCTGGTCCGGATCACCTACCTCGGCGAGCTCGGCTACGAGCTCTACGTGCCCGCCGGCCAGACCGGCGGGGTGTACGACGCGCTGCTCGAGGCCGGCGCGCCGCACGGGATCCGGCCCGTCGGGCTCAAGGCGCTCGCGTCGCTGCGAATGGAGAAGGCCTACCGCGACTTCGGCCACGACATCGACAACACCGACTGCCCGCTGGAGGCGGGGCTGGGCTTCGCGCTGGCGCTCGACAAGCCCGGCGGCTTCGTGGGCCGCGACGCGGTGCTGGCCCGCAAGCAGGCCAACGCGGCGGCCGGCGGGATGGCCCAGAGGCTGGTGCAGCTGCGCGTCCTCGACCCCGAGCCGCTGCTGCACCACGCCGAGATCGTGCACCGCGACGGCGTTGCAGTCGGCTACGTCCGCGCCGCGTCGTACGGCTGGACGCTCGGCGGGGCGGTGGGCCTGGCGATGGTGTCCGGCGGTGGCGAGCCGGTGACGCCGGCCTGGCTGAAAGCGGGCACCTGGGAGGTCGACGTCGCCGGCAGCCGGTACCCGGTCGAGGTGGCGCTGCGGCCGATGTACGACCCGACCTCGGCACGGATCAAGGTCTGAGAACGTCCCCGGCAGCGACGAGCACGGCGGGGCCGGTGAGCAGCAGGTGGTCGTCGTCGGTCCAGGTGACGTCGAGCTCTCCACCCGGCACGTCCACGCGGTACGTCGTACCTCTGCCCGCGCCGTCGGCGAGAGCGCTCGCCACCATGACCGCGCAGGCGCCCGTGCCGCAGGACCGGGTCTCTCCGGAGCCGCGCTCGTGGACGCGCATCGCGACGTGGCGCTCGCCCCGGCGGACGACGAACTCGACGTTGACGCCCTCGGGGTAGGTGGCCGGGTCGTAGGCGGGGCTCTCGAGGAGCGGCCCGGCATCTTCGAGGGAGTCGACGAACGCGACGGCATGCGGGTTGCCCATCCCGATGTTGGCCGCCGGCCAGCTGCGCTCCCCCACGCCGACCTTGGTCTCGCTACCCAGCGTCGGCGTCCCCATGTCGACGGTGACCCGCCCGTCCGCCTCGAAGACCACGGTCTTGATGCCGGCGCGGGTGCCGATCGGCAGAGGCCGGGAGGTGTCCACGCCCTGGTGGTCGGCGAGGTAGCGGGCGAACACGCGCACCCCGTTGCCGCACATCTCCGAGACCGAGCCGTCGGAGTTGCGGTAGTCCATGAACCACTCGGCGACGCCTCGCGCAGCGACGGCCGAGGGGTCGTCGTACGCCTCGCAGCGGACCACCCGCATCACCCCGTCGCCACCGATGCCCGCCCGTCGGTCGCACAGGGCAGCGACGAGCTCGGGAGCGAGGTCGCCGTGGACGGTCCCGTCGGGGTCGGGCAGGAGCACGAAGTCGTTCTCGGTGCCGTGACCCTTCACGAACGGGAAGGTGTCGGGGGTGGTGTGAGGCACCGCTCCAGCGTATCGGGCGCGTCTGTCACGGTTCTGTCGGTGCGTTCTCCTAACGTTTCAGACATGGAGAACACATCGGACAACCTGATGCTGACCAGCGTCGTGGCCTTCTGTGCCGAGTGTGGCGACGAGGGCCTCTTCGTCGCTGTCGAGGACGGCTGCATGGTCGACGGCTGCGAGTACTGCTGCACCCGCTGCGACGCGGCGGTCTTCCTGCTCGAGGTGCTCGAGAACACCGGCAGTCCGCACCGCCGCGTCGCCTGAGCGCCGACGACCGTGCCGCTGCTGCTCGTCGACATGGACGACTCCCTCGTCGACAGGACAGCGACCCTTCACCGCTGGGCGGATCGGCACCTTCCCATACCCGTTCCCGCGGCGGATCATCCGCTCTGGCGGGGTCTGGCCCGGTACGGCCTGCACCGGCTCGTCTCGCGGCTGGCCGCGCTCTACGAACGCTCAGAGCCGCGCAGCTACCGGCTCGAGGCGGGCGTCCGCGAGGCGCTCGAGGAGGTACGCCGCGAGGGGTGGTCGATCGCGGTGATCACCAACGGCAACCGCCGCACCCAGCCGGCGAAGCTTGCCTCCGCCGGGATCCTGCCCCTCGTCGACGCGGTGGTGATCTCGTCGCACGAGGGGTTCGCCAAGCCCGACCCGAGGGTCTTCCGTCTCGCCGCCGAGCGCGCGGGCGCCACCCTCGAGGGCGCCTGGGTGGTCGGCGACGACCTGCGGCAGGAGATCGCCGGGGCCGCCAGGCTCGGCCTCCGCAGCGTCTGGCTCAACCCCCTGGGCCGCTCGCCGAGCGACGACGTCGACCTCGAGGCCCGGACGTTGCCCGAGGCGGTCGCGACCGTGCTCAGCGCGCGGCCGGATGACGCACGGCGTCGAGAGCCTTCTCCACCCGGTCGGGGTCGTCCCACGCCACCCAGGTGATGCGCGGGTCCTTGCGGAACCAGCTGTCCTGGCGGCGCGCAAACCTCCGCGTCCCCGAGATCGTCTGCTCCTTCGCCTCCTCCTCGGTGATCTGGCCGTCGAGGAAGGCGAGCACCTGCTGGTAGCCGAGCGCACGGTTGGCGGTGCGCCCCTCGCGCAGCCCGCGCTCGGCGAGCCGGCGTACCTCGTCGACGAAGCCCGCCTCCCACATCCGCTCCACGCGAAGGGCGATCCGTTCGTCGAGGACGTCGCGCGGGATGTCGACGCCGATCTGGTGGGCGTCGTCGATCTCGTAGCGCAGCTCGGGCAGCGTCGCGCTGAACGGGCGGCCGGTGATCGCGATGACCTCCAGCGCGCGCACGATCCGCCGGCCGTTGGTGGGGATGATCCGGGCGGCCGCGTCGGCGTCGACGGCAGTGAGCCGGCGGTGCATGGCCTCCGGACCGATCTCGGCGAGCTCCTCCTCGAGCTGGTGACGCACGGCAGGGTCGGTCCCGGGGAACTCGAAGCGGTCCAGGATCGCCCGCGTGTAGAGCGCGGAGCCGCCGACCATCACGGGCGTCACCCCGCGGGCCCGGCAGTCCGTGACGATCTCGCGTGCCCAGCGCTGGAACTCCGCAACGGTGGCCGGCTCGGTCACCTCGAGCAGGTCGAGGAGGTGGTGCGGGATGCCGCGTCGTTCCGCGACCGGGAGCTTGGCGGTGCC
The DNA here is from genome assembly GCA_963701425.1 of uncultured Actinomycetota bacterium. Taxonomy (GTDB): domain Bacteria; phylum Actinomycetota; class Actinomycetes; order Propionibacteriales; family Nocardioidaceae; genus Nocardioides_C. The sequence goes on from CAVPAG010000015.1 coordinate 81,504, forward strand.
GATGTCCATCCCGCGGTAGACCTGCATCGAGTCGGTGTTCACGACCTCGCCGCCGAGCGCCTCGGCGAGGTCGAGGGAGAGCGCGGTCTTCCCCGCCGCTGTGGGGCCGACGACCGCCACGACGGGCGGTGTCCGGGGCGGCTCGGCAGGGGTGTGACTCATGCCGCAGAGTCTCCCAAACCAGGTCCGACCGGTGTTTGCCGCGGGGGCTGTCGGGTACGCGACGGACATGGCAGCATCAGACGTGAACCCAGGTGGAGCCTCATCCGAGGAGAGCGCGACGACCAAGCCCGGCCCCGCGAACCCGCAGGGCTCGAGCGACCTCGACGCGCCGACCCCTCCGGGCGGCCCACTCCGAAGCGACGCTCCCGCAGGATCGACCGCGCCCGGCGGTCCGGGCACGCCGGTCCAGCCCGGGGACCCGAAGGAGGCCGAGAAGCCGATGCGTCCGGTCGACGAGCCGGTGGGCGCGGACCGGTCCTCGACGGAGGACGTGAACGCGCAGACGTCGCAAGGAGAGCCGTCGGACGACTCCGGCAGCGAGTAGCAGCAGGACTGAACGCAGGGAGGAGCACGATGACCAACCGGGACACGTTCGACGAGCGTCCTGTCGAGGACACGAGCGCGGAGGAGTACCACGCCACCGGCGACGTCGAGTCCGACGAGACGGGCACCGACTACAACCCCACCACGGGTGAGCCGGATGCCACGCCCCACGACCGCGAGCTCGCCGAGAGCGACGCCGACAGCGCGAACCCGAACGCCGCGAGCTCGGCCGGGCTCGAGGGCGACATGGGCCTGAGCAGTGAGCGCACCGGCCCGGCCGACGAGACCGGCACCGGAGGGCTGGGCGAGCTCGACGAGATCGAGGGCACCGGCACGGTCGGCACCGCCCGGTCGAGCACCCACGGCAGCGTGCCCACGCAGGGCGGCCCGGAGCTCCCGAAGAGCGACGAGAGCGAGAACCCCGCCGAGGTCCCCTCGCACGAGCTGGGCAACAAGAACCCCGGCCACTCGGGGTCGTAGTCCCGGAACCGACCCCGGGAGCACATAGGGTGCGGGCATGATCGACAGGTTCGTCGTCGTGCCCGCTTCCTATGTCTTCTTCGTGCGCGAGGAGGACAGCCGTCAGCAGGTGCTGCTGCAGCTGCGGCAGGGCACCGGCTACATGGACGACCACTGGGCAGCCGCCGCCGCGGGCCACGTCGAGCAGGGCGAGTCCGTCTTCGAGGCCGCGGCCCGCGAGGCGGCCGAGGAGCTCGGTGTCACCGACCTCGAGCTCACCCCGCTGTGCGCGATGCATCGCACCGGCCGGACCGGCGACCCCATCGACGAGCGGGTCGACTACTTCCTCCTCGCGACCTCCTGGTCGGGCGAGCCCCGGATCATCGAGACCGACAAGTGCGCCGACCTGCGCTGGTTCGGCCTGCACGACCTCCCCACGCCCGTCGTACCTCATGAGCTCCAGGTGCTCGAGGGCTTCCGCGACGGGGCGCTCGCACCGATCGTCACCCACGGTTTCTGACCACGAGCTCGGGGCCCGCGCCGCGGCAAGTTCACCGTGTTCGGCGACAGCTTGCTTGCATCCCCTGGTGATCGGTAGGCCGGCGGGCCGTCAGAGGGAGCAGCCCTCGGTCGCCGGGAGCGGGTCCGGGGCGCCGACCGTCGGCAGGCCCAGCATCACGCCGGAGCCCTGCTGTGGCGCGGCGTTCCGGGCCTCCCACGCGTCACCGGACCGCGTGCGTCGTACGGCCTTGACCGGCGCGTCGGAGACCAGGTGGTGCGGGGCGGCGTAGGTGACCTCGACCTCGACCATGTCGCCCGGGCGTACGTCGACCGCGCGGCCGTCATGGTCGACGGCGGTGAAGTGCACGAGGCGGTTGTCGCGGGCGCGGCCGGTGAGCCGGTGCGTAGCGGCGTCCTTGCGGCCCTCCCCCTCGGCGACGAGGAGCTCGACCGTGCGGCCGACGATCTTCTTGTTCTCGTCCCAGGCGATGTCGTTGACGAGCGCGACGAGCCGCTCGTAGCGGTCCTGGACGACCGCGCGCGGGACCTGGTCCTCGAGCACCGCGGCCGGTGTGCCGGGTCGCTTGGAGTACTGGAACGTGAAGGCGCCCGAGAACCGCGCCTGCTCGACGACCTTCATGGTCTCGAGGAAGTCCTCCTCGGTCTCGCCGGGGAAGCCGACGATGATGTCGGTGGTGATCGCCGCCTCGGGCATCGCCTCCCGGACCCGGTCGATGATCCCGAGGAACCTGCTCTGACGGTAGGACCGCCGCATCTCCTTGAGCATCTTGTCCGAGCCCGACTGCAGCGGCATGTGCAGCTGCGGCATCACGTTCGGCGTCTCGGCCATCGCCTCGATCACGTCGTCGGTGAAGGCCGCCGGGTGGGGGCTGGTGAACCGGACACGCTCCAGGCCCTCGATCTCGCCGCACGCCCGCAGCAGCTTGCCGAACGCCAGCTTGTCGCCGAACTCGACGCCGTAGGTGTTGACGTTCTGGCCCAGCAGGGTGACCTCGCTGACGCCCTCGGCGACGAGCGCCTCGATCTCGGCGAGGATCTCGCCGGGACGACGGTCCTTCTCCTTGCCGCGCAGGCTCGGGACGATGCAGAACGTGCACGTGTTGTTGCAGCCCACCGAGATCGACACCCAGGCGGCGTAGGCAGACTCGCGCTTGGTCGGCAGCGTGGAGGGGAAGACCTCGAGCGACTCGAGGATCTCGACCTGGGCCTCCTCCTGCACCCGCGCCCGCTCGAGCAGCACCGGCAGCGAGCCGATGTTGTGGGTCCCGAAGACGACGTCGACCCACGGCGCCTTCTTGGTGATCTCGCCGCGGTCCTTCTGCGCGAGGCATCCGCCGACCGCGATCTGCATGCCGGGGTTCGCGGCCTTGATCGGCGCGAGGTGACCGAGGTTGCCGTAGAGCTTGTTGTCGGCGTTCTCCCGCACCGCGCAGGTGTTGAACACGACGACGTCGGCCTGCGCGTCCTCCGGCGTCGGGACGTAGCCGGCGTCCTCCAGCAGGCCGGTGAGCCGCTCGGAGTCGTGGACGTTCATCTGGCAGCCGTACGTGCGGACCTCGTAGGTGCGCGCGGCCGCGGGGGCGTCGTGAGTGGGAGCAGACATAACCTCCCCAGGGTACGGCGGGACGAGGCGCCGGGAAAAACCGGCGAAGCGCCACCGGGCGCCCGTGACGACGTAACCCGGTCGGCCGCCGCCGCGTTGCACCGTACATGTGCGAGCACCACGACTCCCCCGGCCTCGGCCGTCGCTCTTTCCTGCGTACGACGGGCACGGCGGCTGTCGCGGTGACTGCCTCGACGCCGATGCTCTTCGAGCCGGCCGCTGCCGGGCGTAGCCGCACCCGCACCTGGTCGGGACGGTTCACCGGCGTCGGCACTCCCGACTGGCACTACGTCCCGGTCGAGGTGCCTCGCGGCGTGCGGGAGATCGAGGTGTCCTACGACTACGAGTCGACGCCCACGCCGGCCGGGATGAGCGCCAACGTGATCGACATCGGGATGTTCGACCCGTCCGGGAAGGACCTCGGCAACGCGGCCGGGTTCCGTGGGTGGTCGGGCGGCGCGCGGCGGTCGTTCCGGATCTCGCGAGGTGGGGCGACACCGGGATACCTCCCGGGACCGATCAGCCCGGGACGCTGGCACGTGATCCTCGGCCCGGTCGCGATCGTCCCGCCGGGTGTCGAGTGGACGCTGACCGTGACGCTCCACTTCGGCCGGCCCGGGCCGGACCTCGAGCCCAGCCCCGCTCCGCGAGCGGTCCCCGGCACGGGACGGCGGTGGTACCGCGGCGACCTGCACCTGCACACGGTGCACTCCGACGGCAGGCGGACTCCTGCCGAGATGGTCGCCGCCGCACGCGCTGCGGGGCTGGACTTCTTCGCCTCGACCGAGCACAACACGAGCTCCGCGAGCCTCGTCTGGGGCAGGCACACCACCTCCGGACCTGCTCGTGCTCAACGGCGAGGAGGTCACGACCCGCGACGGCCACTGGCTCGCGGTGGGGCTGCCCGCGGGCGCCTGGGTCGACTGGCGCTACCGCGTCGCCGACGGCGAGCTGCCGAGGTTCACAGACCAGGTGCGCGGCCTCGGGGGTCTCGCGATCGTCGCGCACCCGTCGGTGCCGATCCCGTCGACCGGGTGGACCTTCGGCACCTTCGAGGACGCCGACGCCATCGAGGTGTGGAACGGCCCCTGGACCATGGACGACGAGGGGACGCTCGCCCGCTGGCACGCGATGCTGGTGGCCGGCGAGTACGTCCCCGTCGTCGGCAGCTCCGACTCGCACCGCCCGGACCAGCCCGTCGGGCTCCCCCAGACGGTCGTGCTCGCCGACACGCTGAGCACCGGAGCGCTGGTGCGAGCGCTCAAGAGCGGGCGTGCCTGGGTCGCCGAGTCCTCCGGCGTACACCTGGACCTCACGGTGCGCGGCCCGTCCGGCTCGGCGACGTGCGGCGAGCACCTGGTCGCGGCTGCGGACGACCTGGTGCGCGCGCGGCTGCAGGCTCGGGGCGTCCCTGGATGCGTCGCGACACTGATCGGTCCTTCCGGCCCGCTGGCGTCCGCCGTCGCCGGCGAGGACGGTGCGGCGGTCGTGGAGCAGGAGCTGCCGGCCGCGTCGGTCCGCTTCGTCAGAGCAGAGGTACGTCGACCCGCAGACTCCGCCGAGGACGTGCCGACCGACCCCACCAGCGACTCCGCGGGCTCGGCCATGGTCGCGCTGACCAACCCCGTCTTCGTCGATCTCGGCTGACGGCGGGGAGGGACGACTCAGGCGGGTACCGCCGCCGGCTGCCGTGGACACCGCACGGCAGCCGACCCGCGGTCAACGACTCCTCCGTCAGCAGGCCTTGACCCACGAGCACTCGAGCCCCTCGGGACCGTAGTCGGTCCTCTGGCGCAGCTCGCGGGTGTTCACGCGCGGCGCCTCGGACTCGTCGGTGGAGTCGGACTCGCTCCAGGACGCCAGGGTGACCCCGAGCGCGTCCTCGAGGCTGCGCGGGCTGGTGAGGTAGTTGTTGGAGATCATCGCGAACACCAGCTCGCGGCCGTCGGCGTTGCTGACGTAGCCCGACAGCGCGGTCACGCCGGTGAGTGACCCGGTCTTGCCGTGGAGGTTGTTCGCGGCCGCGGTGTCGCGCATGCGGCTGCGCAGGGTGCCTCCGGTGAACCGGTCCGGGTTGCCCGCGATGGGAAGGGCGTCGTACCAGGTGTCGAACCACGGCTCGTCACGAGAGGCGATGAGCAGGTCGGTGACGTCCTGGGCCCGCACCAGGTCCATGCGCGAGAGCCCGGACCCGTCGACGATCCGGGTGTTGCCCACGTCCACGCCCTCGGCGACAAGGTGGTCGCGCACCGCCGCGAGTCCCGCGCTCCAGCTGCCGGTGCCGCTCGTCTCCGCACCCAGCGCCTTGACCAGCGCCTCGGCGTGCATGTTGTTCGACAGCTTCATGTAGGGGTTGAGCAGCTCGCCGACGGTCATCGAGTCGTGGGCGGCGAGAACCTTCGCGCCCGCCGACGTACGCCCTTCACGGACGTCGCCGACGAGCCGGATGCCCTCTGCCTCGAGAGCACGGGCGAACACGTCGGCGGCGTACTCGGTCGGGTCCTGGACGGTGACCCAGTTGTTCCGGGCCGAGGAGTCGGCGGGGATGCTGCCGGACACGACGACGGTGTCGGAGGCGTGCTGCCGCTCGACCGACAAGGTCCTCGCGCTGCCCGCCGCCCCGGTCGTGGCCCGGTTGTCGATGTCGAGGACGCCGGTCTGCGGCTGGACGGTCACCAAGGCGGGCTCCCCTGCCGGCCCCGGCGTCACACGCACGATCACCGTGCCGGAGTCGTAGTCGGTGTCAGGAGCGACCGTGAGCGCCGAGGTCGGCGCGCTGTAGTAGTACGGCTCGTCGTCCCACGACCACCCCGTGCCGAGCGGTACGTCGTCGAAGTAGCTGTCGTCGGCCACCAGGTCGCCGGACACGCGTACGAGCCCCGATGCCGCGAGATCGGCCGCGAGGTCGCGGTAGTCCTCGGCCAGGGTGGTCGGGTCGCCGCCACCTCGCAGGTACAGGTCCGAGGTCAGGGTGCCGCCGCGGACGGCCTCCGTGGCGAGGACGGCGGTGGTGAAACGGTGGTCCTCACCCAGCCCGTCGACCGCCGCCGCCGACGACAGGAGCTTGAGGTTGGAGGCCGGCAGGACCCGCTGGTCGGACCCGCGGTCGTAGAGCACCTCCCCGGTGTTCGCGTCACGCACCTGCACGGCGACCGTTGCACCGTCGAGCCGTCGGTCGTCGAGCAGAGCGTCGATCGCGGCGGTCAGCGCCGGATCGCCCGTGGACTCGGCCGTGCGCTCGACCGTGGTGACCTGGCCGCCGAGCTGTCCCGCGAGGAGCGTCGCCCCCGCGGTCAACACCCCGACCATCGTGGTGGAGATCCTGGACATCGCATTCCTTCCCTCGGGCCGCCGGCAGAGCCCGAACGGCCCGGCCGATCCTGCCCCAGGTGGGACGTCCTACCGGGCAGGAAGGCGGTACAGGAATGCGCAGTGCGTAACCATGCAGCGCATGCGCCTACTTGGGCTGCATGCGGATGCCGCCGTCGACGCGGATCGTCTCGGCGTTGAGGTAGCTGTTCGTCACCGCCTCGACGACCATCGAGGCGAGCTCCTCGGGCGCCCCGAGGCGCTTGGGGAAGAGCACCCCGCGCTCGAGGTTCGCCTTGAACTGCTCGCTGGCCTCGCCCTCGCCGTAGATCGGGGTGTCGATCAGGCCGGGGGCGATGGTGTTCACCCGGATGCCCACCGCGGAGAGGTCGCGCGCGATCGGCAGGGTCATCCCCACCACGCCGCCCTTCGACGCCGAGTAGCTCGCCTGGCCGATCTGGCCGTCGAACGCTGCGACCGAGGCCAGGTTGACGATCGCGCCACGCTCCCCCGACTCGTCGAGCGGGTCGTTGCGGCTGATCGCGGTCGCCGCGATGCGGATCGCGTCGAAGGTGCCGAACAGGTTGATCGCGACGACCTTCTTGAACGCGTCGAGGTCGTGCGCGGAGTCGTAGGAGCCGTCCTTGCCGATCGTGCGCTGGGCCCAGCCGATGCCGGCTGAGTTCACCAGCACGCGCAGCGGCCCCATCTCCTGGGCGGTCTCGACCGCGGCGATGATGTCCTCGGTCCTCGTGACGTCGACCTTGGCGAAGCGACCGCCGATCTCGTCGGCGACCTGCCTGCCCCTGTCCTCCTGGAGGTCGGCGACCACGACCTTCGCACCTCGCTGGGCCAGCAGCCGAGCCACCGCCGCCCCGATGCCCGATGCCCCACCCGTGACGACTGCGCTTGCACCTGTGATGTCCATGTCTCGCAGGATAGCGACCTCGCTAGAACGTGTTCTAGCCCCCGGGACGCCCTGACGCGAACGACCCCCGGACGGGCGGGTCCGGGGGTCGTGGTCGGCAGGAGGTCACTCCGGGTTGGACTCGGCGGCCTTCCGCAGCGTGTCGGTCTCGCTCGCCACCTTCTTGGCGGTCGAGGAGTCGACGATCGACTCGGTGCCCGGCTGGGTGAGGCCTGTCTCCTTGGTCGAGGGGTTGGTGCCCTCCGAGACGGCCGGCGTCCCGGCCGGCGTACGCACCTCGTCGCCCTCGTTGGCTGCCAGCTCGGCAGCGGTCTTGGGCCGCGCCTTCTTCGCGGGCAGCTTGCCACCGGGGCTCGACTTCTTGGCGGGCGCCTTCTTGGCCGGCGCCTTCGTAGCCGGCGCCTTCGTGGCGGCGCTCTTCTTCGCAGGTGCCTTCTTGGCCGGCTTGGCACCGGTCTTCGTCGGATCCTCGGCGACGGCGGACTCGACGACCTCGGCCACGTCTGCCGGCGTGGCCGAGACCTTCTTGCTCGCCTTCTTGGCAGGAGCCTTGGCGGCGGTCCCGGTGGATGACTTGGCCGGAGCCTTTGCAGCCTTCTTCGCCGGAGCGGCCTCCTTGGTCGGCGTCATCTCGGCCAGCGCGTCACCCTGCTTCTTGGCCGGCGCAGCCTTCTTCGCAGCGGCCTTCGCGGGCGCGGCCTTCTTCGCGGCGGGCTTCGCCTCGGCGAGCGCGTCACCCTGCTTCTTCGCCGGCTCCGCGGCCTTCTTCACGGTGCCCGCCGGCTTGGTGGCGGCAGGCTCGTTGACGTCAGGCACCGCGCGGAGGTCCGCCCGGGACTTCGGCTCGGTCGTCACCGGGGCCGTGACCGTGGTCGACCGACCGCTCGGCTTCTCGGCCCCGCGCTTGCGACCGGTGGCCCTGGCGACGACCTGCCCGGCCATCGAGCCGGCGGTCTCGGCGACCAGCTTGCCCAGGCCGACGGTGCCCTTGGCCTGGCCCACTGCCTTGCCTGCGGCGGCCTTCGGGTCCTTCAACGTGCTCAGAGCGGTCTCGGCGAGCTTGCCCACCGGGTTCTTCGGTGCCACGTGATTCCCTTTCGTCGATGACGCAGTTTCGTGCCCGGACGTAACCGTATTGAAACGGGCCTTGGCCCTGTCTTTGTAGGCACAAAGACCCTTGAGTCGCTACGGTGCAGGCATGACTGCCGCGGAAGCAACGCCCTCTGGCGCCCCGCCGTCCTCCGGAGGCCCCCTGGTCGTCCTCGACCACGTGAACAAGTGGTTCGGCGATCTGCACGTGCTCCAGGACATCAACCTCACGATCAACAAGGGTGAGGTCGTCGTCGTGATCGGGCCCTCGGGCTCCGGCAAGTCCACTCTATGTCGCGCGGTCAACCGCCTGGAGACTATCCAGGAGGGCACGATCACGCTCGACGGGCAGCCGCTGCCCGACGAGGGCAAGGACCTGGCGAGGCTGCGCGCCGAGGTCGGCATGGTGTTCCAGTCGTTCAACCTCTTCGCGCACAAGACGATCCTCGAGAACGTCACCCTCGGCCCGATCAAGGTGCGCAAGCAGAAGAAGGAGGAGGCCGACAAGCGAGCGAGAGAGCTGCTCGAACGGGTCGGCATCTCCGAGCAGTCGAACAAGTACCCCGCCCAGCTCTCCGGCGGCCAGCAGCAGCGGGTGGCGATCGCCCGCGCTCTGGCGATGGACCCGAAGGTGATGCTCTTCGACGAGCCCACCTCCGCCCTCGACCCCGAGATGATCAAAGAGGTCCTCGACGTCATGGTCGACCTCGCGCAGCGGGGCATGACCATGGTCGTGGTCACCCACGAGATGGGCTTCGCGCGCACCGCCGCGAACCGGGTGATCTTCATGTCCGACGGCCGGATCGTCGAGGAGAACACCCCGGAGGAGTTCTTCACCAACCCGCAGTCGGACCGCGCCAAGGACTTCCTCGGGAAGATCCTCAAGCACTGAGACCGCCGACCCACGGTTGGGCCGGACGCCGACCTGCGACCGGCCAGGAAAAGAAGGGGAAACCATGCGGTTCACGAAAACCAAGGCGATCATCGCCGCGGCCGGTATGTCTCTCGCGCTCGCCGCCTGCGGCGGTGACGACGGGGGCGAGGCAGCGACCACATCGAGCGTCGAGGTCGCGGAGAACCCCGAGCTCGAGTCCGGCACGCCCGCCGACCTCGCGGAGTCCGGGACGATCAAGATCGGCGTCAAGGTCGACCAGCCCGGCATCGGCTTCAAGGAGCCCGGCGAGGACCTGCCGACCGGCCTCGACATCGAGATGGGCCGGATCATCGCCGCCCAGCTCGGCATCGACCCCGACAGCAGCGACGTCGAGTGGGTCGAGACGATCTCCGACAACCGCGAGAGCTTCATCACGAACGGCACCGTCGACATCGTGATCGCGTCCTACTCGATCACCGACGAGCGCCGCGCGGTCGTCGGCCAGGCCGGCCCCTACTACGTGACCGGCCAGCAGCTGCTCGTCCGCCAGGAGGACGAGGACAGGATCAGTGCGCCGGAGGACCTCGAGGGAAGTCAAGGTCTGCTCGGTCGAGGGCTCGACCTCGCTGGCCCGTGGTCCAGGACGAGTACGGCGCCGACCCCGTGCCGTTCGGCACCTACTCGGAGTGCGTCGACCAGCTCGAGAACGAGACCGTCGACGCCGTCACCACCGATGGTGCGATCCTCGCCGGGTACGCCGCGGAGAACGACGAGCTCGTCGTCACGAGCGAGCCCTTCTCCGAGGAGCGGTACGGCATCGGCTACAAGAAGGGCGACGCCGAGATGTGCGAGTTCCTCAACTCCACCATCGAAGGCGCGATCGAGGACGGCACGTGGCAGGAGGCGTTCGACATCACCCTCGGTGATGCCGAGGGTGTCGGAGACCCCGACCAGCCCGAGCTCGACCCCTGCGAGTAGTACCTGACGGGCGGCCGGGAGCACCGGACGGTGCTCCCGGCCCCTCCGCCTCCCGTGGCCTCCATGGGACCCAGACGAGAAAAGTGAGTCTCGACGATGGATGTCTTCATCGAGAACCTCGGGCCGTTCTTCACCGCCTTCGGCCGGACCATCGAGATCATGCTCATGGCCGGCGTGCTTGCCATGGTTCTCGGGTCCGTGCTGGCCGCGCTGCGCGTGTCGCCGATCCCCCTCGGCCGCTTCGTCGGCACCGCCTACGTCAACTTGGTCCGCAACACCCCGCTGCTGCTGATCATGCTGATCTTCGTCTTCGGGCTGCCGAGCTCGGCTTCGCCCCGACGCTCAACCTCAACGACCTCTTCGGAACGTCGTTCTTGCTGCTGAACTTCAACAGCTTCTTCATCTTTGCGACGGTCGGCGCTGGCCGTTCTACACCGCGTCGTTCGTCTGCGAGGCGCTGCGGTCGGGCATCAACTCGATCGCGGCGGGCCAGGCGGAGGCGGCCCGGTCGGTCGGGATGACCTTCGGGCAGACCCTCCAGCTCGTCGTACTCCCCCAGGCGTTCCGCGCGGTGATCCCACCGTTGGCCAGCACGCTGATCGCGATGACCAAGAACAGCAGCGTCGCCGCGGCGTTCGGGGTCACCGAGGCGACCTTCTTGATGAGAGGCTCGCCAACGACAACGCCGACAAGCTCTTCACGATCTTCGTGGGGTTCGCCGCCGGCTACATGGTGCTGGTGTTCACGATCTCCGGATCGCCCACCTGCTCGAGCGGAAGACGAAGGTGTCCTGAGATGAGCACGAGCGTTCTTTTCGACGTCTCCCGGACCCACGCACGCGGCAGCGGCACAGGCTCTACTCGGTCCTCTTCACGGTGGTGTTCGTCGCCGTCGTCGGGCTGGTGGTCTGGAAGCTCGCCGAGGAGGGCAACTTCGAGGCCGAGCTGTGGGAGGACCTGTTCGCGGAGAACGTCTGGTCCGCGATCCTCGACGGCATCCAGGCCACGCTGACTGCGGCGGGCATCGCGATCGTGTGCTCGGTGCTGCTGGGCGCGCTGCTCGTCACGGGACGAGTCTCCGACCACTGGTCTGTCCGGTGGCCGGCCACGCGTCGTCGTCGAGTTCTTCCGCGCCGATCCCGCTGCTGCTGCTGATCATCTTCATGTTCCTCGGGTTCATCGGACGACCTCGGCGACAGCGGCAGCCTCATCGCGCTCGTCGCCGGCCTCACGCTCTACAACGGCTCGGTTCTCGCCGAGGTCTTCCGCGCCGGGCTGAACGCGGTGCCGAAGGGCCAGAGCGAGGCGGCGTACGCGATCGGCCTGCGCAAGAACCAGGTGATGACCGCCTGGTGCTGGCGCCTCAGGCGGTGCGCTCATGCTGCCGGCGATCATCAGCCAGTGCGTGGTCGTCCTCAAGGACACCTCACTCGGCGTGTCGTCTCCTACGGCGAGCTGGTCTTCAGGGCAAGCTCATCGCGGAGTTCGTCAACCACGACGATCGACCTCCTCGCCTGATCGCGGTCATCTTCGTCGCGATGAACTACAGCTTCTCGAGCTGTGGCTACATGGAGCGAGGCGGATCGGCCGACGCGGCCATCGTCCGCGACGCAAGTCGACGCGGTCGAGCAGGCCCTGACCGATGGACCGAGGCCGGCGGCCTCAGACGTGGTCGTCAGGCCTTGGCGGCCGCAGCGGCCTGGCCGGCTCCTGACCTTCTCGGGCTTCTCGGTCACCCAGAGCCGGATGACACCCTCGACCACGACCGTGCCGTCGTCGCGGACGCCGCGCACCCGCACGGGGAGGTCCGGGTTGTCGCCGGTCCACGCCTCGGGGTCGGTCTCGGCGATGCAGGTGATGTCGCTGGTCGCCTTGGCGGTGTAGCTGACGTCCATCCCCTTGGGGATCCAGCGCTTGTTCGCCGGGATCGTGACCTCGGCCAGCGCACCCATGGCCGCCTCGAGGCCGTTGCAGATGGCGATCACGTGCACGGTGCCGATGTGGTTCTGCACCGCGCGCCGCTTCTTGATCCTCAGCTCGGCGTAGTTGGGCCGCAGCTCGACGAACCGCGGTCGCACCGTCCCGAAGTAGGGCGCCTTCTGCGCGAAGAGCAACGAGAACAGCTTCTTGCCGGCCGGGAGCCGGGTGACCTTGGTGTAGAGGTCCATCACGTTCGCCATGGGCGAGATATTACCCGCTGGTAACTTCTCGCCGCTACCCCATCACCCTCGCGATCTCGAAGGCGTGGGCGACCGGACGAGGTCCAGCGGCAGGGGTACGTCGGACGTGCGGCCGTGCTCACCCAGAAGGCGGGCGGCTCCGGCGTACCAGCTCTCCCCCGCCCGGACCTCCCCGGTCAGCACCGCGCCGTCAGTGGTCTCGACGCGGAGCCCGACCGGGGCGTTGCTCAACGAGCGACCTCGGTGGCCCTCGACTCGCGGATCACGGTGACCTTGATCTGACCGGGGTAGGTCAGCTCCTCCTCGAACTGCTTGGCGATGTCGCGAGCAAGGACCTGCGCGGCGATGTCGTCGACCTGGTCGGGAAGCACCATCACGCGAACGTCACGCCCGGCCTGCATCGCGAAGACGCGCTCCACGCCGGGCCTGGCCATCGCGATCTCCTCGAGCCGGTGCAGGCGCTCGACGTACGCCTCGAGCGACTCACGCCGGGCACCTGGCCGGCCACCGCTGATCGCGTCGGCCGCCTGGGTGATCACGGCCTCGATGGTCCGGGGCTCGACCTCGTTGTGGTGCGCCTCGATGGCGTGGACGACGTCCTCGGACTCGCCGTACTTCCGCGCGAGCTCTGCCCCCACGATCGCGTGCGAGCCCTCGGCCTCGTGGGTCAGCGCCTTCCCGATGTCGTGCAGGAACGCTCCGCGCATGCACAAGGCACGGTCGAGCCCGAGCTCGTCGGCGAGCAGGCCCGCGGCGTGCCCGGACTCGACGAGGTGGCGCAGGACGTTCTGGCCGTAGGAGGTGCGGTACTTCAGCTTGCCCAGCGTCGCGACCAGCTCGGGGTGCAGGTCGGTGATGCCCATCTCGAGGGCGGCGTCCTCGCCGGCGCGCACGCAGAGGCGGTCGACCTCGATGCAGGAGCGCTCGTGGACCTCCTCGATGCGGGTCGGGTGGATCCTGCCGTCCGCGACGAGCTCCTCCAGCGTCTGCCGGGCCATCTCCCGGCGAACCGGGTCGAAGCAGCTGAGGAGCACTGCGCCGGGGGTGTCGTCGACGATGAGGTTCACGCCGGTGATCTGCTCGAACGACCTGATGTTGCGGCCCTCGCGGCCGATGATCCGGCCCTTCATGTCGTCGCCGCTGAGGTGCACCGTGGACACGACGGACTCGGTCGTCTGGTCCGAGGCGAGCCTTTGGATCACGGTGGCGAGGATGCGCTTGGCGCGGGCGTCGGCCTCCTCCTGAGCGGTGCGCTCGATGTCGCGCGCGGTGATGGCGGCGGCCCGCTTGGCGTCCGCCTCGATGCTCTCGACCAGCTGGTCGTGGGCTTCCTGTGCGGTCAGACCGGCGACACGTTCGAGCGTCCGCCGCCGCTCCTCCTCGATGTCGAGGAGCTCGGCGCGTCTGTGCTCGACCTCTGCCTCGTGAGAGGTGATCTCCTGCGTCCGGGCCTCGAGGTGCCTGGCCTCGGCGTCGAGTCGGGCCTCCCGCTCGGTGAGGCGGTGTTCTCGACGTTCGATGTCCTGACGCTGCTCCTGGAGGTCGCGGTGCAGGTCGTGCTCGTGCTTCGCGGCGCGGTGACGGTTGAGAATCACCACCGCCAGGGTGCCCACGCCCGCCACGATGAGCAGCGCGATGATCGCGAGGAGCCACTCGACCATGTTGAGGCCGAGAAGCAGAGGGTAGGTGTCGCCAGCCTGGTCCGCCGGAACGGCAAGTCTGTTCATCCCAGGCTCCTGTCGCTATGGACGCGACCGGGTACGACGAACCGAGCGACAGAGGACGTCTGCCGCTGAGCATCGAACGTACGTGTCGCGCATGTCCGGCTTGTGCCGGGTCAATGTCTTCTCGGGTCCGATTTCTCGGAAGGGTCCTGCTCTTTTGAGGCTAGGTCGCGGATCGGGGCCGGTCAAGGAAAGGCGGAGCCGCTCGGTCCACCCCGGGCTCGCCGCCGGGTCAGTCGGTCCAGTCGTCGCCGGGGTGGCCGGCCGGAGCATCGTCCAGTGCGGGGTCGGAGTCGTCTCCGAGGCCGCTCGCGTCGAGCTCCTCGCGCACGACCCGCCAGACCAGCTCACCACTGTGGCCCTTGCGCGCCAGCATCCCGGTCAGCCGACGAGTCGCGGTGGCCCGGTCGACCCGGCGGAGGGTCCGGAGCTTGCGCCGCACGAGGGCGCGGGCAGCCTCCTCCTCGTCGCCGGGGTCGATCTCCTCCAGAGCCTGGCGGGCGACCTCGTCGTCGATGCCCTTGCGGCGCAGCTCCTGGGCGAGCGCTCGGCGCCCGAGCCCCTTCCCCGGCTGGCGGGACTCGACCCAGGCACGCGCGAACGCGGCGTCGTCGATCAGGCCGACCTCCTCGAACCGGTTGAGGAGCCGCTCGGCCACCTCGTCGGGGACCCGACGCTTGGCGAGCTTCGTGGCCAGCTCGGCACGGCTGCGCGCCTGGCCGGTCAGCTGGTCGAGGAGGATCTTGCGGGCGACCTCCTCCGCATCGGCGTCCGGGCCGAGCAGGACCGGGTCGTCGGGTGCGGACGCAGAACCGCCCGCCTGGGTCCCTGGGAGGTGAGAACCAGACGGACGGTCGTCCGGGGAGTGCGGCACCGACCAGGTCAGAAGTCGACCCCGGTCGGCTCAGCCGGGCCGGCGGGCTGGGCCGGGGAGTCGACGTGCGCACCGATGCCGAGCTTCTCCAGGATGCGCTTCTCGAGCTCGTTGGCCAGATCGGGGTTGTCGCGCAGGAAGTTGCGGGAGTTCTCCTTGCCCTGGCCGAGCTGGTCGCCCTCGTAGGTGTACCAAGCACCGGCCTTGCGGACGAGGCCCGCCTCGACGCCGACGTCGATCAGACCACCTTCGCGACTGATGCCCTGGCCGTACATGATGTCGAACTCCGCCTGCTTGAACGGCGGGGCGACCTTGTTCTTGACGACCTTGATGCGGGTCCGGTTGCCCACCATCTCCTGGCCGTCCTTGAGCGTCTCGATGCGCCGCACGTCGAGGCGGACCGAGGAGTAGAACTTCAGCGCGCGACCACCCGTCGTCGTCTCCGGGGAGCCGAACATCACGCCGATCTTCTCGCGCAGCTGGTTGATGAAGATCATCGTCGTGCCGGCGCCGTTGAGGGCACCGGTCATCTTGCGCAGCGCCTGGCTCATCAGCCGGGCCTGGAGGCCGACGTGACTGTCGCCCATCTCGCCCTCGATCTCGGCGCGAGGCACGAGCGCCGCCACCGAGTCGACCACGATCAGGTCGAGCGCCCCGGACCGGATCAGCATGTCGGCGATCTCCAGGGCCTGCTCACCGGAGTCAGGCTGCGAGACCAGGAGCGCGTCGGTGTCCACACCGAGAGCCTTGGCGTACTCCGGGTCGAGCGCGTGCTCGGCATCGATGAACGCGACGATGCCGCCGGCGCGCTGGGCGCTGGCCACCGCGTGCAGGGCGACCGTGGTCTTTCCGGAGGACTCCGGACCGTAGATCTCCACGACACGACCGCGCGGGAGGCCGCCGATGCCGAGTGCGATGTCGAGGGCGATCGCACCGGTCGGGATGACCTCGAGCGGGGCGCGGGTCTCGTCGCCGAGACGCATCACCGACCCCTTGCCGAACTGCCGTTCGATGTTCGCGAGTGCGGCGTCCAACGCCTTGTCGCGGTCTCCACCAGCCATTGAAGTAATCCGTCCGTCTGTCCGCCTGCTCGCGGATCCTGAGCTCTTCTTCATCGCGGTTGACACTAGAGGGCACCTCCGACAGTTCGAGATCACACGTGCTCGTCTGTGGAAGTCCAGCCTCTGCATCGTGGTTGTGGAGCAACCCTAACCCGAACAGGTGTTCGAGCGAAGACGCGACACGCCCTTTCTGGCTCCGGATCAGAGCGCCAGCGGCTCGTCGTCCGACGTACCGCCGTCGGCCGCCGCACGCCGCGCGAACTCGGACGCGGTCACCACGCCGGTCACCAGCAGCGCAGCGAAGATGTTGAGCGCCTGGAAGCCGAGCGAGCCCATCACCAGACCCGCCACCACACCGGCCGCGGCGGCCACGAGGCCCATGATGAGGTCGGCCGAGCCCTGGACGTCGGTGCGCGCGTCGAGGGGCGCGGACTCCGACAGCAGCGTCGAGGCGGACACGGTGCAGAACGACCAGCCCAGGCCGAGGAGGAAGAGGGCCCACCCGATCTGCCAGGACGCGCCGGTGGGCGACGTACCCGCAAGCGCCAGCGACACGAACAGCACCGCCGCGCCGGCCATCATCACCGGGACGCGACCGAAGCGGTCCGCGGCCCAGCCGACCACCGGCGCGAACGCGAACATGCCGAGCACGTGTGCGCTCACGACCACGCCGATGATCTCGAGCTCGGCGCCGCCGTGGTGCATGTGCAGCGGCGTCATCACCATCACCGCGATCATCACGGCGTGCGCGAGCGCGAGCGTGGCGATGCCGGCGGCCACGTTGGTGCGGGTCCTCATGACCTCACGGACGCGTGACCACTTGGTGCCGGTGAGCACCGGTGTCTTGGCGCCGGTGTCGACCGCGGCCTCCCGGGCCACGATCAGCGGGTCGGGTCGCAGGAACACCCCGATCACGACGGCGGAGGCGAGCATGCCGACCACGCCGAACATGAAGGGACCGGTGAGCCGGGGCAGGCCCATGTCGTCCGCGACGTTGCCGGCGAACCCGGTCAGGTTCGGTCCGGCCACCGCGCCGACCGTGGTCGCCCACACCACGATGGAGAGCGCCCTCGCGCGGTGGTTCGGGCGGGCGAGGTCGGTGGCGGCGTACCTGGACTGGTTGTTCGCCGCGGTGGTGGAACCGAGGAGTGTCGCGCCGAGCAGCAACGTGGCGAAGGAGTCGATGACGCCGGCGACGACGCACAGTGCCCCGCCGCTCGCACCGAGGACGTAGCCGAGCAGCAGGCCGGGCCGGCGGCCCCGCTTCCCCATCAGGTGGGCGAGCAGGAACGACGCGAACGCTGCGCCGAGCACCTGCATGGTCTGCGCGAGACCGGCGAGGTCCGGGGAGCCGGAGATCTCCTCCGCGAGGATCGCCGCCACCGCGATGCCGATGGTGATGCCGAGCCCGCCGAGACCCTGCGCGGCGACGAGGGTCCACAGCGTGCGCCGCTGCACGTGCTCGATGCGGTGGTCGGGCCAGCGGACCCCACCGACCACTCCCCTGGCGAAGCCGGAGGCTCCGTCGCCTACCCAGCCGGCGACGCGGCGACCGGCACGGGCAGAGGGCTGGCGGGGGGTCACGCGGTGAATCGTCTCACCCTGAGGGCACTGCGCGCGGCAGGTCAGCGTTCGGAGGCGGGGAGGCCCAGAGTGCGCCAGACCGCCTGCCACACGGACTTCGGGCTCTCTCCGGCGTCGAGCGCCTGGACCACAGTTCGGCCGCCGAGGTCGGAGAGCACGTGCTCACGAGACCAGGTCCGGGCATAGGAGGGCCCGAGGGCCTGCTCCATCCGTGCCCAGAACTCGGTGTGCCGCATGCGTTCTCCTGCCGGTCGTCTCGGTCCCGAGCACGAGAGTACGTCGCGGTGCACGGCCTGCGAGAATGGCCATCATGCCCGCCGAGTTCCTCATCCGTCCCGCCGTGGAGGAAGACCTCTCCGACATCGCCGCGATCTACGAGCACGAGATCGCCAACAGCATCGCCACCTTCGACCTCGAGCCGCCCGACTCGTCGTACTGGCACGAGAAGCTGGCGGGCAACCACCCGGGCGACCACCTTCTCGTCGCGGTCGACGAGGACGAGGACGTCGTCGGCTATGCCTACTCCTGGAGCTTCCGTCCCCGCCCGGCCTACAGCCTGACCCGCGAGACCTCGATCTACCTCGACCCCTCGGTGCGTGGCAAGGGGATCGGCAAGCTGCTCTACCCGGCGCTGCTCGACACCATGGCGGAGTCCGGCGTGCACACCGCCGTCGGTCTGGTCGCGATGCCGAACCCGGGAAGCGTGAACCTGCACAAGTACTGCGGATTCGAGCAGGTCGGGCAGATGCGCGAAGTCGGCTACAAGTTCGACCAGTGGATCGACGTGCTGTGGTTCCAGAAGATGCTCCACCCCGTCAAGCACGCCACGCCTGCAGCGCACATCATCGTCCCCGACTGACCGGTCGGTGCAGAGGCACCGTCCCCCTCTTGCGGGACGAAGGTCCGGCACTTGGGGCCGATCGTCCCTGCATTGCGCAACCTCCGCCGCACACTCTGGAGACAGGGGGCGGAGGAGTCGCTATGGCGCACGAACACAGCCAGCCCGGCAACGTCGAGTTCGACGGCCGGCCCGAGCTGGTCGAGCACCGGCACCCGCTTGCGATGGTCTACGGCGGCGGTGGCGTGTTCGGAATCGCCTACACCTCGGGTGTCGCCACCGGCCTCGCCGAGACCGGCATCGCCGTCGCGACCGCCCCGTCGCTCGGCACGTCGGCCGGCTCCTGGACCGCGTCCGCGATGGCCCTCGGCATGGGCTACGACGACTTCAGCGACATACGCAGCCCGTCGGTCCCGAACCTCCGCCCGGGTGTCGTGGTCGAGATCGCCCGCGAGATCTTCGGCGAGGCGACGCACCATCTCGTCTCCGTCTCGGCGATCTGCGTGCGCACGCAGCGGCGACACATCCTCGACGGCGGGGTCTACCCGCTGGCCGACCTGGTCGCCGCCTCCTCCGCAGTGCCCGGGCTGCTGCCCCCGCACCGCATCGACGGCCGTCTGTACGTCGACGGCGGGATGTGGTCGGCCACCTCGGTGGACGCCGCCGCCGAGGCCGACCGGGTGATCGTCGTGGCGCCGCTGGCCGGAGCGGTCTGCGGGGCGATGGGACGCACCGCAGGGTTCCTGCTCGAGCGAGAGCTGCAACGCTGGCGGGCCCGGCACCCCGACAGCGAGGTCATCCTGATCCGGCCCAACCGGGAGATCGCAAGGCTCGCCGGCCTCAACCCGCTCGGGCTCTTCGACGACGACCGTTCCCGGTCGGTCTACCCGCTCGCCTACGAGCAGGGCCTGCGCTGGGGCGCCCGGATCAGCGCCGACACGCGCCCCGCGGCGTGAGCCACGGTCAGGAGAGCAGCATCTTGCTGAACCGGCGCGAGACGACCATCAGTCCGATCGTGCCCATCGTCGCGAGGTACACCACCGAGATCGCGGAGTCCCAGGACACCGCACCCGTGGTGAGCTCGCGGCACAGCACCACACCGCGGTAGAGCGGCGTCGCCTCGACCACCCACCGCAGCGGACCTTCGAAGGCGTCGATGGGGAAGAACGTCGCCGAGAAGAGGAACATCGGCATGATCGCGAGCTGGACGTACTCGAAGTCCTGCCAGGAGCGCATGTACGTGGTCAGCGCCATGCCGGCCCCTGCGAACCCGTAGCCGATCAGCAGCGTCGCCGGCAGCGCCAGGACGGCCCACCACGAGTCGATCAACCCCATCGCGAGCATGACGCCCAGGAAGCCCGCGGAGTAGACGCCTCCGCGCAGCAGCGCCCAGGTGATCTCGCCGCGGGCGACGTCGACGACCCTCATGGGCGTGGCGAGGATCGAGTCGTAGAGCTTCTCGAACTTGAGCTTGAAGAAGATGTTGAAGGTGCTGTCGAGGATCGCGCCGTTCATCGCCGAGGCCGCGAGCATGCCGGGCGCGACGAAGGCGGCGTAGGTGACGGCCTGGCCACCGAACTCGACGGTCTCGAGCAGCTTCCCGACGCCGACCCCGATGGAGAACAGGTAGAGGACCGGCTCGAGGAACCCGGTCGCGAAGAAGATCCAGTTACGGACGTAGGCGCGGTAGTTGCGGTCGACCAGGCGCCAGGACGCCTCGGGACCCCGCATCGGTCGCCGTTCGACCCGGGTCATCGCCATTCCGGTGAGCGCCATCAGACGATCAGCCTTCGCTTCAGTCGACGTACCGACCACCACCATCCCGCCGCCGCCATCACCGTGAGGTAGGCGAGGTGGACCAGGGCGGCCGGGCCGTCGAGGGTGCCGAGCGTGAGCATCCGGGTCAGGTCGACCCCGTGCCACAACGGGGTGGCCCGGGCCAGCCACTCCATCGGAGCCGAGAGGTTGCTGATCGGGAAGAACGCCCCGGAGAACAGGAAGAGCGGGACCACTCCGAGCCGGTACACCAGCGCGAACCCTGCCTCGCTCGACAGGCCGGCGGAGTAGCCGTACAGGACGCTGGCGAAGGCGAGGCCGATCAGGAGCTGGACGAAGAAGGCCGCGACCGCGCCCGCCCACGACGTGTAGACGCCGAAGAACGCCAGCACGACCATGAACACCGCGGACGTGGTGGCGATGCGGAACAGCACGAACGTCAGGTGCGCGGCGACGATGTCAGGGATGCTGAGCGGGGTGGCGATCATGCCGTAGTAGGTCTTGTTCCACTTGATCATCCCCATCACCGGCCACATCGTCTCTCCGGCCGCGGTCTGCATGACGTGGGCGGCGACCAGGCCGGGCGCGATGAACGCGAGGTAGCTCGAGGCCCCGCCCAGGTCGGCGTCGCCGGAGTCGATGAAGCCGCCGAGGAGGATGCCCATCGATCCGACGTACAGCAGGGGTGTGACGAACGAGCTGATCGCCGAGCCCTTCCAGGTGCGGCGGTAGACGGTGATCCAGTACTCCGCCTGACGGAGCACCAGCGCGACGCGGCTCGGCGCGACCGGCCTCGTCCGCTCTCGGGTGGGTGCGCTCATCAGTCGACCAGCGTCCGTCCGGTGAGCCGGAGGAAGACGTCCTCGAGAGTCGAGCGACGCACCAGCACGGCCGCCGGCATCAGGCCCCGCTCGTGGACCTTGGCGAGCGCCTCCTCGCCGTCCTGGGTGTAGAGCAGGATCCGGTCGGGCAGCACCTCGATCCGGTCGGCGAGGTCCTCGACCTTGGCGGCGAGCTCGTCGTGCTCGCCGACGCCGAAGCGAAGCTCGGCGACCTCGCGGGTGGAGTGGGTCCGGATCAGCTCGAGCGGCGACCCCTCGGCGACGATGCGCCCGCCGTCCATCACGACGAGGCGGTCGCACAGCTGCTCGGCCTCGTCCATGTAGTGGGTGGTCAGCACCAGCGTCACGCCGTGGCGCTTGAGCCGGAACAGCTGGTCCCAGAGGACGTGGCGGGCCTGCGGGTCCAGGCCGGTCGTGGGCTCGTCGAGCAGGAGCAGGTCGGGGCTGTTGATCAGCGAGCGGGCGATCGTGAGCCGGCGCTTCATGCCTCCGGAGAGGTCCTCGACCTTGGCCTTCGCCTTCTCGGTCAGGGACACGAACTCCAGCAGCTCGTCGGCGCGGGCGACGACGTCGGCCTTGGGGATCCCGAAGTACCGGCCGTAGACGACGAGGTTCTCGCGGACGTTCAGCTCGGTGTCGAGGCTGTCCTCCTGCGGGCACACGCCGAGCCGCGCGCGGATCGCAGGCCCCTGGGTGGCCGGGTCCATGCCCAGGATGCTCAGCTCTCCCCCGCTCGGCGGGGACACGGCGGCGATCATCCGCATGGTCGAGGACTTGCCGGCGCCGTTGGGGCCGAGGAAGCCGAAGGACTCGCCCTGCCGCACCTCGACGTCGATGCCACGGACGGCCTCGAAGTCGCCGAACGACTTGCGCAGACCGCGGGCGTGGATCATCGCGGTCGGGGTCTCCTGGAGCGTCATGGCGCCGGTCTCTGTGTGGGGGTTCGACACAGCAGACCACCCTAGATCGCGGCTCCGACAGTTTCACCGCCTTTTCGGACCACGCGGCTCGAACGGTCGGCCGCCAGACCCGGTTTGTCGGTGGCATGAGTAAGGATGGTGGGGTGGCCAGCGGAGAATCCACGCCGGGAGCGTCCGACGTACTCACCGGCTTCAGCGCGCCCACGCGCACCTGGTTCGAGGCTGCCTTCGCCGCGCCCACGCCCGCGCAGGTGGGTGCCTGGCAGACGATCTCCGCGGGCCGCAACGCGCTGGTCGTCGCGCCCACCGGATCGGGCAAGACGCTGTCCGCGTTCCTGTGGTCCCTCGACCGGCTCGCCTCGCGGCCGGCGCCGGAGGAGAAGCTGCGTCGGTGCCGTGTCCTCTACGTCTCCCCGCTCAAGGCCCTCGCGGTCGACGTGGAGCGGAACCTCCGCGCACCGCTGACCGGGATCCGGCAGACGGCTGACCGTCTCGGCGAGCCCGTCCGCGACATCGCCGTGGGAGTCCGCTCCGGAGACACGCCCGCGCCCGAGCGGCGCAGGCTCTCGACCTCACCGCCGGACATCCTGATCACCACCCCTGAGTCGCTCTTCCTCATGCTCACCTCGCAGGCGCGCGAGGCGCTGCGGGGCGTCGAGACGGTGATCGTCGACGAGGTCCACGCCGTGGCCGGTACGAAGCGCGGCGCCCACCTCGCGCTCAGCCTGGAGCGGCTCGACGCGCTGCTCGACGCTCCCGCGCAGCGGATCGGCCTGTCGGCCACGGTGCGCCCGGTCGAGGAGGTGGCGCGGTTCCTCGGTGGCTCCCGCCCGGTCGAGGTGGTGGCGCCCGGCTCCGCCAAGGAGTGGGACCTCAAGGTCGTGGTGCCGGTCGAGGACATGACCGAGCTCGCGCTGGCCCAGCTCGAGGAGGTGCCGGAGGGCTCGGCCGCGGGCAACGCCGAGCGCCGCGCGTCGATCTGGCCCCACGTGGAGGAGCGGGTCGTCGACCTGATCGGACAGCACCGCTCCACCATCGTCTTCGCCAACTCCCGCCGCCTCGCCGAGCGCCTGACGGCCCGGTTCAACGAGATCGCCGCCGAGCGCGCCGACCTGGCCGCCGGGGCACAGGACGGGCGGAGCGACGGTGCGCCGCCGACCGTGGATGGGACTGGCCCCCGAGCGACGGAGGAGCGAGGGTGGTTGGGCGGCAGTGCGACCGGACCGCCCGCCCAGCTCATGGCGCAGTCCGGCCAGTCGCACGGCGCATCTCCGGTGATCGCCCGGGCCCACCACGGGTCGGTGTCGAAGGAGCAGCGCGCGCTGATCGAGGACGACCTCAAGCGCGGCACGCTGCCGTGCGTGGTCGCGACGAGCAGCCTCGAGCTCGGCATCGACATGGGCGCCGTCGACCTCGTCGTGCAGATCGAGTCGCCGCCCTCCGTCGCCAGCGCCCTCCAGCGGGTGGGTCGTGCAGGCCACCAGGTCGGCGAGGTCTCCCGCGGCGTGCTGTTCCCCAAGCATCGCAGCGACCTCGTGCACACGGCGGTCGCCGTGGAGCGGATGCGCGCGGGCCGGATCGAGTCGCTGCGCGTGCCCACCAACCCCCTCGACGTGCTCGCACAGCAGATCGTGGCCGCCACCGCCGTGGACGACTGGGACGCCGACGAGCTCTTCGACCTGGTCCGTCGCAGTGCCCCGTTCACCGCCCTCCCCCGCTCGGCGTACGACGCGACGCTGGACCTGCTCTCGGGCCGCTACCCCTCCGACGAGTTCGCCGAGCTGAGGCCGCGGATCGTCTGGGACCGGGTGACCGGCTCCCTCAGCGCCCGGCCCGGAGCGCAGCGGCTGGCGGTGACCAGCGGTGGCACGATCCCCGACCGCGGCCTCTTCGGCGTCTTCCTCGTCGGTGAGAAGGCCTCCCGGGTGGGCGAGCTCGACGAGGAGATGGTCTACGAGTCGCGGGTCGGCGACATCTTCGCGCTGGGCGCGACGAGCTGGCGGATCGAGGACATCACCCACGACCGGGTGCTCGTCTCCCCGGCACCCGGACAGCCGGGTCGGCTGCCGTTCTGGAAGGGCGACCAGCTCGGCCGACCCGCCGAGCTCGGCGCCGCCATCGGCGCGTTCACCCGCGAGCTGTCCGCACTCACCCGCGAGGAGGCCGTGTCCCGCGGGCGCGAGGCCGGGCTCGACGAGTGGGCCGCGAGCAACCTCGTGGCGTTCCTCGACGAGCAGCGCGAGGCGACCACCACCCTCCCGAGCGACCGGACGATCCTGGTCGAGCGGTTCCGGGACGAGCTCGGCGACTGGCGCATCGTCGTGCACTCCCCCTACGGCGCCCAGGTGCACGCCCCGTGGGCGCTCGCGATCGGGGTTCGCCTCCGTGAGCGCTACGGCATCGACGCCCAGGCCCTTCCCGGCGACGACGGCATCGTCCTGCGCGTCCCGGAGACCGACCAGGAGCCGCCCGGCGCCGAGGTGGTGATCTTCGAGCCCGACGAGATCGAGGAGATCGTGACCTCCGAGGTGGGCGGCTCGGCGCTGTTCGCCTCCCGCTTCCGGGAGTGCGCGGCCCGCGCTCTGCTGCTTCCCCGCCGTGACCCCGGCCGCCGCTCGCCGCTGTGGCAGCAGCGACAGCGGTCGGCACAGCTGCTCGAGGTCGCGGTGAAGTACCCGTCCTTCCCGATCGTCCTCGAGGCCGTGCGCGAGGTGCTCCAGGACGTCTACGACGTCCCTGCGCTCGTCGGGCTCATGAAGCAGATCTCCTCCCGACGGATCCGCCTGGTCGACGTCGCGACCCAGCAGCCGTCCCCCTTCGCGCGGTCGCTGCTCTTCGGGTACGTCGCCGCCTTCATGTACGAAGGCGACTCCCCCATCGCCGAGCGACGAGCCGCCGCGCTCTCCCTGGACCAGGGCCTGCTGGCCGAGCTCCTCGGACGAGCGGAGCTCCGCGAGCTCCTCGACCCCGACGTCCTCACCGAGGTGGAGGCCGAGCTCCAGCGGCTCGCCCCCGACCGTCAGGCCCGCGACGCCGAGGGGGTGGCAGACCTGCTCCGCCTGCTCGGGCCGCTGAGCACCGACGAGGTTGTGGCGCGGACCCTCGAGGGCGTCCGTCCCGAGGTGCCCACCTGGCTGGAGCTGCTGCGCGACTCCCGCCGGGTCGTGCAGGTCCGGGTGGCCGGCGAGGAGCGCTGGGCGGTCGTCGAGGACGTCGCGCGCCTCCGAGACGGTCTGGGGGTGCCCGTGCCGCCCGGGACCCCCGAGACCTTCACCGAGCCTGTCGCCGACCCGCTCGCCGACCTCGTGTCACGGTTCGCCCGCACCCACGGACCCGTTCACCACCGCCGACGTCGCGGCCAGGCTCGGGCTCGGGGTGGCCGTCGCCCACCAGACGCTCGCTCGGCTGGGGGCGCAGGGGCGGGTGCTCGAAGGCGAGTTCCGCCCTGCCGGGACCGGGTCGGAGTGGTGCGACGCCGAGGTACTCCGTCGCCTGCGCCGTCGTTCGCTGGCCGCCCTGCGCAAGGAGGTCGAGCCGGTCGAGCCCGCGACGCTGGGGCGTTTCCTCCCCGCCTGGCAGAACGTCGGCGGGAGACTTCGCGGCGTCGACGGGGTGCTCGCCGTGGTCGACCAGCTCGCCGGCTGCGCCGTCCCCGCCTCCGCCCTGGAGCCGCTGGTGCTCGGCAGCCGGGTCGTCGACTACGCCCCCGCCATGCTCGACGAGCTGACCGCGAGCGGCGAGGTGCTGTGGGCCGGTCACGGCACTCTCCCCGGCACGGACGGCTGGGTCTCGCTGCACCTTGCCGACTCGGCCCACCTCACCCTGCCCGACCACGGGGAGCTCGAGACCACGCCCCTGCACGAGGCGATCCTCGACGTGCTCTCCGGCGGTGGCGCCTACTTCTACCGGCAGCTCGCCGACCTGGCCCAGGGGCAGGCCGGGCTCGCCGACGACGCGACGATGCAGGCCGCCCTGTGGGACCTGGTGTGGGCCGGACGCGTCGCGGGTGACACGTTGGCGCCTCTGCGCGCGCTCACGAGCACCGGCCGCACGGCCCACCGCTCCACCGGCGCTCGACGTACCCCTCCGCGGGCGCGCACCGCGGGCAGACGTCCACCCGGACCGGGTCGGGGCCCGAGCCGCACCGGCCCGCCGACGGTGGCGGGCAGGTGGGCGCTGCTGCCCGAGCTCGAGCCCGACGTCACGCGACGGGCCCACGCGAGCGCGGAGGCGCTCCTGGAGCGACACGGCGTCGTGACCCGAGGGGCGGTCACCAGCGAGCGGGTGCCGGGCGGCTTCGCAGGCGTGTACAAGGTGCTCTCGGCGTTCGAGGACTCCGGCCGCTGCCGGAGGGGGTACTTCATCGCCTCCCTCGGCGCCGCGCAGTTCGGGGTCCCAGGGGCGGTGGACCGGCTTCGCTCGTACTCCCGCGAGCCCGGGGCCGAGCCCGGCGGCAAACCGACTGCCGTCGCGCTCGCGGCGACCGACCCGGCGAACCCCTACGGCGCGGCGCTCCCCTGGCCCGAGCGGGTCGTCGGACACGAGGAGACCGCCGCCGCCGGTGAGGGTCCGGGCCGCGCGTCGCACCGTCCCGGTCGCAAGGCGGGCGCGCTGGTGGTGCTCGTCGACGGCGAGCTCATCGTGTACGTCGAGCGAGGCGGCCGGACCCTGCTGACGTTCGGCGACGACCCCGAGGTGCTGGGGCCGGCCACGCAGGCGCTCGCGACGTCGGTGCGCCACGGCGCACTGGGCCGGCTGACCGTCGAACGGGCCGACGGCGAGCACATCCTCGGCCTGGGCGAACGCCCCAGCGGCCTGAGGCAGGCCCTCGAAGCGGCCGGGTTCGTCGCGACGCCGAGAGGGCTGCGGCTCCGTGCCTGAGGGCGACACCGTCTGGCGCACGGCGCTGCACCTGGACAAGGCACTGACCGGGGAGGTGCTCACCGCCTCGGACTTCCGCGTGCCCGCCTTCGCGACCCTCGACCTCGCCGGGCGGCGGGTCGTCGGCACCGTCGCCCGCGGGAAGCACCTCCTCACGCGGATCGGCGAGGGCGACGAGGCCATCACCCTCCACACGCACCTGAAGATGGAGGGCTCGTGGCACCTCTACCGTGAGGGCACGCCCTGGCGTCGTCCTCCGCATCAGGCGCGGGTGGTGCTCCGGACGGCCGGCTGGACCGCGGTCGGGTTCTCCCTCGGCCTGGTCGAGGTTCTCCCCCGCGCCGACGAGGACGCGGTGGTCGGTCATCTGGGGCCTGACCTGCTCGGGCCGGACTGGGACCTCGACGAGGCGGTCCGCCGCGTCACGGCCGACCCCGGCCGTCCGGTGGGTGAGGCGATCCTCGACCAGCGCAACGTCGCGGGCATCGGCAACATGTACAAGTCCGAGCTGTGCTTCCTCCTCGGCCTCGACCCGGGGCTCCCGGTCCGGGACGTGCCTGACGTCCGCGCCCTGCTGCGGCAGTCCAAGAGGGTCCTCGAGGCCAACAAGACCCGGACGGCCCAGACCACGACCGGTGACACGCGGCGTGGCAAGAACCTCTGGGTCTACCGCCGCGACAAGCAGCCCTGCCGCCGTTGCGGCACGACCATCAAGGTCGACCTGCAGGGGCCCGAGGCACAGGAGCGTGCGACGTACTGGTGCCCTCGCTGCCAGCCGGCCCGCGCGACCTGACCCGCCGGGAGGGCCCACCCGGGCTGGCTGTACCGCTGGGCGGTTCGGCGCCCTCTGAGCGACCCCCGGGCGTACCTTCGTGCCTATGACTGAGCCTGCTCAGGCCCGGCTCCTGACTCCCGCGTTCGTCGCGCTCTCGCTCTCCGACCTCGCGTACTTCACCGCGGCCGGGGTGCTGCTGGCAGCGACGCCGCTGTTCGCCAGCGGACGGCTCGGTGCCGGCGAGGCGGGAGTCGGTCTCGCGATGGGCTCGTTCAGCATCACGACGCTGCTGTTGCGGCCCTGGGTGGGACGTTGGACCGACCTGCACGGGCGCAAGTGGATGCTGGTCGGTGGCGCTGCGGCGTTCGCGGTGGTCACCCTCGGCCACCTGCTCGTGGACAGCCTCGTAGCGCTCGTCCTCCTGCGACTGCTCCTGGGCGCCGCAGAGGCGATGTTCTTCGTCGCCGGTTTCGCGGCGCTCGCGGACCTGGCGCCCCCAGAGCGCGCTGGGGAGGCCCTGAGCCTCAACTCTCTCTCCCTCTACGTCGGGATCGCGGCTGGTCCCCTGCTGGGGCAGGCACTTCTGCGTTGGGGAGGCTTCGACCTCGTCTGGGTCGGAGCGGTCGCGCTCGCCGCGGCGGCCGCGACGCTGGCTCTGCGCATCCCCGAGACCCGCGCCGAACCTGACGACGATGCGGGGCCCACACCGCTCGTGCACCCGGCTGCGGTCGTGCCGGGCTTCGCGCTGTTCTGCGGCATTGCCGCGATGTCAGGGTTCCTGGCCTTCGCGGTGCTGCACGCCCGCGCCATCGGCATCGACCGGTGGAGCGGCGTGCTGCTCGTGTTCGGTGCCACGGTCGTCGTGTGCAGGATCGTGTTCGCGAAGCTGCCGGACCGCACCGGGCCCGCACGGCTGGCCGGCACCGCCCTGGTCGTCTCCGCTGCAGGCCTGTTGCTGGTCGGGACGCTGAGGACCCCTTCGGGGCTCCTGGTCGGGACGGTGGTGCTGGCCACAGGGGTCGCCTTCATCACCCCGGCGATCTTCGCGACGGTCTTCGCGTCGGTCCCGGCCACCGAGCGGGGCAGTGCCGCAGCGACCACCAGCGTCTTCATCGACCTCGGGCTCGGGCTCGGACCCCTCCTCCTGGGGGCGCTGGCCGCCACGTCCTCGATCCCGACGGCGTTCCTGATCGCCGCGGTGCTACCCGTGCTCGGGGGCGCCGCGATGGGCCTCCGCGGCAACCCGCGGGTCCAGGCGAGGCCGGTGTCCTGAGGCTCAGGCGGCGGAAGCGACCACGTCGCCGGTGCCCGCGGCAGGAGCGGCGGCCTCGTCGACCGCGATCGCGAGAGCGGCTTCCTCCATGGCGACGGCGTCGCTGACCTCGGCGAGGATCTCCGACAGAGGTACGTCGAGGGCCGCGCAGATCGACGCGAGGAGCTCCGAGGAGGCCTCCTTCTGTCCGCGCTCGATCTCGGAGATGTAGCCCAGGCTCACTCGGGCCTCGGCCGACACCTGACGCAGCGTCTGGCCCTGGCGGATCCGCCGGCTACGGAGGACCTCACCGAGCAGGCGACGAAACAGCACCATGCCGCTGCTCCTTTCAGACGACGTTCTCTGGACAACGCTACCGGTCGGGGGAAACATCCCGCATCCGGCAGAGGTACTAGCCCCGGCCGACGACCGCAGGCTGGCCGACGACCCGGCCGACGGCTCGGCGCCGGTCACTACTGGTCCGCCCTGACGGTCTCGAGCACCAGGTCGATCGCGGCCTTGACCACCTTCTCGCGGATCTCGGCGCGGTCACCGTCGAAGTGGAACCGCTTGCTGTGGATGCCGTGCGGCCCCGCCACGCCCACGAAGGCCAAGCCGACCGGCTTGCCCTCCTGGGTGGTCGGACCAGCCACCCCGGTCGTGCTCACGGCGTAGTCGGCGCCGGTCAGGTTGCGGACCCCCAGCGCCATCTCGTCGGCGCACTCCGCGGAGACGACCCCGTGGTTCTCGACGGTCTCGTCCGAGACCCCGAGGACCTTCTGCTTCACCTCGGTGGCGTAGCTGATCACTCCGCCGAGATAGGTGTCGCTCGCGCCGGGTGCCGCGCTCAGCACGTCGCCGAGGCGGCCTCCGGTGAGCGACTCGGCCGTGGCCAGCATCAGCGAGCGGCCGAAAAGCTCCGCCTGCAGCGCGGAGGCGATCGTCATCTGGTCCGACGCCGGCGCGGTGTCCCCGCCGGTCTGTGGGGTCTCGGCATCGTTCGAGGTCACGGCGGTCATGGTAGCCAGGCTGAGGATTCCGAAACCTCCGACAACCGGACACCCACCCCCGCCCCGATAGCGTGGCGGGCATGGCTCTCCCCATCGAGGACTACGCGCTCATCGGCGACACCGCGACGGCTGCGCTGGTGGGTCGCGACGGCTCGGTGGACTGGCTCTGCCTCCCGCGGTTCGACTCCCCCGCCTGCTTCGCCGCCCTCCTCGGAGACCCCGGCAACGGCCGCTGGCTGATCGGCCCGGAGGGCGAGTACACCTCGAGCCGGAGGTACGTCGGGGACACGGCAGTCCTCGAGACGACGTACACCACCGAGACCGGCTCGGTCATGGTCGTGGACGTCATGCCGGTCGCCGACGAGCGAGCCGACATCGTGCGCAAGGTCGTCGGCCTCCGCGGCAGGGTGCGGATGCAGCACGAGTGGGTCGTCCGGCTCGGCTACGGACGTATCACCCCCTGGGTGACCCGTCACGAGG
This sequence comes from uncultured Actinomycetota bacterium, assembly GCA_963701425.1. Lineage (GTDB taxonomy): Bacteria > Actinomycetota > Actinomycetes > Propionibacteriales > Nocardioidaceae > Nocardioides_C. The sequence goes on from CAVPAG010000015.1 coordinate 112,008, forward strand.
TCGATGGCACGGAGGTGATCACGGCGGTCGCCGGTCCGGACCGGCTGGTCCTACGAGGCGACCGGCTCCCCGAGGCCGCCGACGGTCGGCACCGCGACAGCTTCGACGTGCTCGCGGGTGAGGAGCTCACCTTCGCCACGACCTGGACTCCGTCCCACCACGCCGTGCCCGAAGCTCCTCGAGTTCGACGCCCGGATCGAGGCGACCGTCGCGCGCAGCGAGCGCTGGGCGTCGTACTGCAGCTACCAAGGGCCCTACCGCGAGGCGGTGGTGCGCTCCCTGGTCACCCTGCGCCTGATGACGCATGCCGAGACCGGCGGCATCGTGGCCGCGCCCACGACCTCGCTGCCAGAGCACTTCGGCGGGGTGCGCAACTGGGACTACCGCTTCTGCTGGCTGCGCGACGCCTCCCTGACCCTCGAGGCGCTGCTCGCCTGCGGCTACCGCTCCGAGGCCCGGCTGTGGCGCGACTGGCTTCTCCGGGCGGCCGCCGGCGACCCGAGGGACCTTCAGATCATGTACACCGTCGACGGCGGCCGCGACCTCCCCGAGCGCGAGCTGGAGCACCTGTCGGGGTACGCCGGCTCGCGGCCGGTGCGCATCGGCAACGGCGCGGTCACCCAGAAGCAGACCGACGTCCTCGGCGAGGTGATGGTCGCGCTGGAGATGGCGCGTGAGCTCCACGTCTCCGAGACCGAGGACTCCTGGGACCTGCAGCGAGCGCTCGTCGAGGATCTCGCCCAGCACTGGGACGAGCCCGACCACGGACTCTGGGAGATCCGCGGGCCGCTTCGGCACTTCACCCACTCGCGGGTCATGGTGTGGGTTGCCTTCGACCGCGCGGTGCGGGCGGTCGAGCGGTTCGGCTGCGACGGTCCCGTGGAGCAGTGGCGCAAGCTGCGCGACCAGGTCCGGGAGGAGATCCTCTCCCGGGGGTACGACGAGCAGCGGAACACGTTCACGCAGCACTACGACACGACCGAGGTCGACGCCTCCCTGCTCATGCTGCCGCTCGTGGGGTTCATCGACGGTGACGACCCGAGGATGCTGGGCACGATCGAGGCGATCGAGCAGGACCTCATGCACGACGGCCTGCTGCACCGGTACCGCACCGCGACGGGGGTGGACGGCCTGCCCGGTGACGAGCACCCGTTCGTGGCGTGCTCGTTCTGGCTGGTCTCGGCGTACGCGCTGGCGGGCCGGGTGGACGAGGCGCACGCGCTGATGAGGCGGATGCTGGGACTGCTCAACGACGTGGGGCTGGTGTCGGAGGAGTACGACCCGGTCGCCCAGCGGATGGCGGGGAACTTCCCTCAGGCGTTCTCGCACCTCGCGCTGGTCGGGGCGGCGGTCACCCTCGCCGACGCCGATCCCGGGATGCCGCCTCCGGAGGCACATCCGGCCGGGACGACCGCAGGCTGAGGGAGCCGTCAGACGCCGGCGGCCTCCCTGTGGTGGCGACGCTGCTTGAACGCGTCGCGGAAGAACTCGTAGCCCGAGTAGACCGTCATCACCACGGCCGCGGCCAGCAGGAGGACCGCGACCCACCACACGACCAGGGCCGGGGCAGCGAGCGCGCCCTCCACCTCGCGCAGCGGCAGGATGAGCAGGCTCAGCGAGACGGCCTGGAGCATGGTCTTGAGCTTCCCGGACTGGTTAGCGGCCAGCACCACGTGCTTGGCGACGGAGAGGCGCATGAACGTCACGCTCCACTCGCGCACCAGCACGAGGATCGTGACCCACCACCAGATCTCACCGATCATCGACAGCCCGATGAAGGCCATCCCGGTGAGTGCCTTGTCGGCGATCGGGTCGGCGATCTTCCCGAAGTCGGTGACCAGGTTGTGCTTGCGGGCGAGGTCGCCGTCGATCTTGTCGGTGATCATCGCGGCCACGAAGATCGCCCAGGCGACCGTGCGCCACAGCACGGACTCGCCGCCGTCCACCAGGAGCGCCCAGGCGAAGAAGGGGACCATCACGATGCGCAGCGTCGTCAGCGCGTTCGGGATGTTCCAGTTGCTCGGCTTCGCGTCCACGGACACCGACGGCCCTACCTCTCGTTGGTCGCGGCACTCGCCACGAGGTCGACACCGTCCGAGCCGGTCACGACAGCCGGGACGATCTCACCTACATATGCCCCGTCCGGCAGGTCCACAACCGTGGTCGAGCCGTCGACCTCCGGACCCTGGTGCGCGGCGCGGCCCTCGGCGGTCCCGTCGTCGGCGACCGACTCGATGAGTACGTCGAGCCGCTCCCCGATCCGCTCCTCCGCACGCTGGGCGGTGAGCTCCTCGGCCAGGCGGGTCACGTGCTCGGTGCGGGCGCGGATCTCGTCCTCGTCGAGCTTCCCGTCGTACGTCGCCGCCTCGGTGCCGTCCTCGTCGGAGTACCCGAACACGCCCACGGCGTCCATCCGGGCCGCCTCGAGGAAGTCGCACAGGATCTCGAGGTCCTCCTCGGTCTCGCCGGGGAAGCCGACGATCACGTTGGAGCGGACGCCGGCGAGGGGCGCCTGCGAGCGGATCTGCTCGAGCAGGGCGAGGAAGCTCTCCGGGTCGCCGAAGCGGCGCATCCGGCGGAGCACGGCGTTGGACGCGTGCTGGAACGAGAGGTCGAAGTAGTCGGCCACACCCGGTGTGCCGGCGATCGCGCTGACCAGACCGGGGCGCGTCTCGGCGGGCTGGAGGTAGGAGACCCGGACCCGCTCGATGCCGTCGAGGGCGGCGAGCTCCGGGAGCAGGGTCTCGAGCAGGCGGAGGTCGCCGAGGTCCTTGCCGTAGGAGGTGGAGTTCTCGCTGACCAGGAAGAGCTCCTTCACGCCCTGCTCGCCGAGCCAGCGGGCCTCTCCGACCACGTCGGAGGGGCGCCGGGAGACGAAGGAGCCCCGGAAGCTCGGGATGGCGCAGAACGAGCAGCGCCTGTCGCAGCCGCTCGCGAGCTTCAGCGGCGCCATGGGACCGCCGTCGAGGCGACGCCGGACCGCGCGGGGCCCCGCGGCAGGGGCTGCGTCCGCGGGGAGGTCCGGAGCGGCGATGGTGTGGCCCGGGACGACAACGGACTCGGCCGAGGCGCCGCGCTCGGACGGCGAGATCGGCAGCAGCTTGCGGCGGTCCTGGGGCGTGTGGGGGTGGTGCTGCTCACCGGCCAGGATCGAGCGGAGCCGGCCCGCGATGTCGGGGTAGTCGTCGAAGCCGAGCACGGCGTCGGCCTCGGGCAGCGACTCCGCGAGGTCCTTGCCGTAGCGCTCGGCGAGGCAGCCCACGGCGACGACCGCCTTCGTCGTACCCGCGCTCTTGAGGTCCGAGGCCTCGAGCAGGGTGTCGACGGAGTCCTTCTTGGCCGCCTCGACGAAGCCGCAGGTGTTCACCACCACGGTCTCGGCGGCGGAGGGGTCCTCGACGAGGCGGAAGCCGCCCGCCTCGAGTCGGCCGGCAAGCTCTTCGGAGTCGACCTCGTTGCGTGCACACCCGAGGGTGAGCATCGCGACGGTGGTGAGGTCCGCCTCGGCGGGTGCGGTGTCTGGAGTACTAGTCATATTCACCTACGAGTATGACGCGAAGACACCACCGGGGGCGAACCGCGGCGGTCCGGCGGGCGAACCTCACACCCGGACGGCAGTGGTCCAGCCCGGGCGCTGCACCTGGCGAACGGCCCGGTGAGGGCTCCTCGACGCCCGTCAGGAGCCTCGACGAGCCGTCAGCGGAAGGTACGCCGGGCGGGCTCGCCCGGCTCGCCCAGCAGGCCCCTGTCGCGCCCGGCGACCCGGACCTCCACGGCCCCGCCGTCGGCCGCCCGGATGCGCACCGGAGGAGCAAGGCGGAGCGTCTTGCGCTCGCCGAGGACCAGCTCGCCGCTGAAGACGACCATCCCGTCACCGTCGCGGACGACGACCTCGGAGTCCGACTGGGACGCCGTCAGCCGCACCGTCACGGGCTCGACGACAGCGGCGTTCCCGGCGGGCGCCGGCGCTGGGTAGCCGTTGTCCACCCCGGCGGAGCCGTTCAGGATCGGCGCCGGCATCTCGACCATCTCGACCGGTTCGGTGGTGAAGAGGCGCACGACGCCCCACACCAGCACCAGGCTCAGCACCACGCCGACCAGGAGGCTCCAGTTCGGACCGCCGACCGTGGAGCGCATGCTGCCGGTCATGCCGGTCGCCAGCTCGGCCTCGAACACCCGCCGCGCGTTGACGGGGGCGGTGGCATAGCGCTCCTCGAACTTCTCCAGGAGCGGGTCGACGTCCTTGCCGAGGATCCGCGCCAGGGTGCGCAGGTGGCCCCGGGCGTAGAAGTCCCCGCCGCAGGGGGCGAAGTCGTCGACCTCGATGGACTCGATGACGTGCGGGCGGATCCGGGTGCGCTCGGCCAGGTCGTCGACAGAGAGACCCAGACGGGTCCGTGCGGCGGTCAGCTCGGGACCGATGACCGGGTCGTACGCGGGCTCGGTGACGTAGTCGTCGATGACCAGCGGCTCGACCGGGTCGCCGAGCGTCGAGATCGGGCGGACCCGGTCGTCGACCTCCACCCGCTCGAAGACCAGGTCGACGCTGCCTGGCCGTCGTAGCCCGCGACCCTCCGGTGCGGGCGCGGCCGCCTCGGCGTGTGCCGGGTCGAGGGCGTTGCTCCCTGCGGTCGGTGGGACGTCCAGGGTGGCCTCGGCGCGGAGGCCGGGACGGGCCTCCCGCAGCGGCGCGGCCGGTGCGAGCGGGAACGGTGCCCCCGGGTCGTCGGCGGGCACTTCAACGGATGCCCCTGCGGCCGTGGGCTCACCGGCGCCGTCGACGTCGTGCGACCGGCCCTTCGCCACCCGGGAGATGATCGTCCCGATGCCGCCGAGGATGCTGCGGTGAGCGGTACGTGCCACAGGCTGGTCCGTCGCGTGACGGTCGCCGACGGCCGGGTCCGTCGTGACGAGGTCCTCGGCGGTCGTGGCCTCCACCTGGGGTCGAGGTGCGGTGCTCTCGGAGTCGTGGAGCCTCGGGAAGACCTCGCGCTGGAGCCCCGCGGGCGCCTGCTCCCCCGCGGTCGCGTCGGTCGGGGCGTACCCCTGGACACCGCGGGCGTCGGGGCCGGCCTGCCTGTCGTATGGCACCTCCGCACCGGGGTACCCCTGGCTGCCGCGGCCGGCCGGGTCCTCGGCCGGCGGCGAGGCGACCGGCGGGCCGGGCTGTGCCTCGTCACGGCTGCCCCGACCGTCAGCGGTGAGACCCCCGGGCTGACCTGACCGGCCTCCGCTCGGGGTGTCGGTCCCGGCGGCGGGGGTGTCGCCAGTCACCCCGGACTTCTCGCGGTCGACGACGTCGTGCGTCTTCGGGTCCAGCTCGACCACGTCGGCGCGACCCAGGGCGAGCGCGGCGATCTCATCGGCGACGCTGCGCTCCCCCGACGTCGAGATCCGGGTGGTGGTCCCGACCGGGACGGCAAGGGCGGCGCCGTACAGCTTCTGGTTCAGCGCCACGTGGCGGCGTGCCCTCGCGTCGAGGCCGTCGAGGGCGCGGGCGAGGCTGCGCGGGGAGAACACCAGCCGCCCGTCGCGCAGGAACCCCCGACGCGGGCGGACGACGACCTGCCCGATCGCCTCCCACGGGAGACCTCGCCACTCGTCCCCGAGCCGGATCCGCACGCCGAGGTCGTCGGCGACCAGGAGCGGTGTGCGCGCGTCGACGAGCGAGACGAGGTACAGCGCGGCGACCAGCGACATGACGCCGAACAGCGTCCAGTCCAGGGCGGCCATGGTCTGCGAGGCCCGCCACATGTAGGCGATGGCAACCGCCGAGGCGGCCGCACCGATCAGGGCGGCGACGCCTGCGTGACGGCGGACGACCACAGGTGTGCCGGCGACCACCGCCTCGTCGGACCCGTCCGGCGTGCGCGCCTCTGTCTCGTCCGGCTGCACGCTGACGTCGTTGTGCATGGCGCTCACTGCTCCCCCTGCAAGTTTGCGAGGACTTCCTCGAGGTCGTCAGGCTTGATCAGGACGTCGCGCGCCTTCGAGCCCTCGCTGGGGCCGACCACGCCACGGCTTTCCAGGATGTCCATGAGCCGGCCCGCCTTCGCGAACCCGACCCGGAGCTTGCGCTGCAGCATCGAGGTGGACCCGAACTGCGTGGAGACGACGAGCTCGATCGCCTGGACCACGAGGTCCATGTCGTCGCCGATGTCGTCGTCGAGGTCACGCTTGCTCTGCTGCGGAGCAGTGACGTCCTCGCGGTAGCTCGGCTCGAGCTGAGCCTTGCAGTGGTTCACGACCTGGTGGATCTCGGCCTCGGTGACCCACGAGCCCTGGACACGCACCGGCTTGCCGGCGCCCATCGGCAGGAAGAGCCCGTCACCCTGGCCGACCAGCTTCTCGGCTCCCGGCTGGTCGAGGATGACCCGCGAGTCCGCGAGCGACGAGGTGGCGAAGGCCAGCCGTGAGGGCACGTTGGCCTTGATCAGACCGGTGACCACGTCGACCGAGGGCCGCTGGGTCGCGAGCACCAGGTGGATGCCGGCGGCACGGGCGAGCTGGGTGATCCGCACGACCGCGTCCTCGACGTCGCGCGGGGCGACCATCATCAGGTCGGCGAGCTCGTCGACCACGACGAGGAGGTACGGGTACGGCGCGAGCACGCGCTCGCTCCCCGGAGGCACCTGCACCTTGCCGGCGCGCACCGCCTTGTTGAAGTCGTCGACGTGCCGGAAGCCGAACGCCGCAAGGTCGTCGTACCTCATGTCCATCTCGCGCACGACCCAGGCGAGCGCCTCGGCGGCCTTCTTCGGCGAGGTGATGATCGGCGTGATCAGGTGCGGGACGCCTTCGTAGACGTTGAGCTCCACGCGCTTGGGGTCGACGAGGATCATCCGCACCTCGTCGGGCGTGGACCGCATCAGGATCGAGGTGATCATCGAGTTGACGAAGCTCGACTTACCGGAGCCGGTCGCACCCGCGACGAGGAGGTGCGGCATCTTCGCCATGTTGGCGACCACGAAGCCGCCCTCGACGTCCTTGCCGAGGCCCACGATCATCGGGTGGTGGTCGTTGCGGGCGTTGTTGGACCGCAGCACGTCACCGAGGGAGACGATCTCCTTGTCGGTGTTGGGGATCTCGATACCGATCGCGGACTTGCCCGGGATCGGCGACAGGATGCGGACGTCGGCCGACGCCACGGCGTAGGCGATGTTCTTGCCCAGCGCGGTGACCTTCTCGACCTTGACCGCCGGGCCGAGCTCGACCTCGTAGCGCGTGACCGTCGGGCCACGGGTGTAGCCGGTGACCTGCGCGTCGATGTCGAACTGCTCGAGCACCTCGGTGAGCCGGCTGACGACGGCGTCGGAGGCCTTCGAGCGGGCCTTGTGCACGCTGCCCGGCTTGAGGACGTCGTTGGCGGGGAGCGAGTAGGTGACGTCGCCGGAGAGCGCGAGCTGCTCGACCCGGGCCGGGAGCGGGGTGTGCGGAGGCGGCTCGAGCTCGCCCTTCTCGCCCGTCGGCGTGGCCTCGGCCGAGGTCTCGGCGTCGTCCTCGGCGTCCTTCTTGCCGCGCTTCTTGAACGCGCGGTCCTCGAGCACCGGGGTGTCGTACGGCTTGTCCCCCATGTCCGGGTCGACGTCGTCGCCGGCCATGGAGCCGACACGGCGGCGCGAACGGCTGCGCTTGATCGGCTGGGTCGGCTCCTCGTCGCCGACCTGGTCGTCGCCGGTGGCCGGCGTACGTCCCAGGAGCCGGTCGCGGGCAGCCGCGAGCCGCGTGGGGATCTGGTAGACCGGCGTGCCGGTGATGACCAGCACGCCGAAGAGCGCGAGCAGGACGAGCAGGGGTACGACGACCAGCGTGCTGCGCAGCAGGTCCATGAAGAGCGACGAGATGACGAAGCCCAGCGCACCCCCGGCCTGCTGGAGGTCGGCGGTGTCGCCGAGCCGGGGCTCGGGCATGCCGTTGGCGATGTGAACGAGGCCGAGCACCCCGAAGAGCAGCGCCGCCCAGCCGATGACCTGGCGTCCGGCGGGGCCGTTGCTGTCGGGGTTGCGGAGGTTGCGCACCGCCACGAAGACGAGCAGCAGCGGGACGAACCACCCGAGGAGGCCCACCGACCCGTTGACGACCGTGCGGGTGAAGTCGCCGACCCCGCCGGGCAGCTGCCACCAGACCGCGGCGGCGACCACCAGGGCCAGACCGATCATGAACAGCCCGGCACCGTCGCGGCGGTGCTCCGGCTCGAGCTCGCGGGCGGTGTGCCCGATGTGACGGACCGTCGCGCCGACGGCGTGGGCGACGCCCAGCCACACGGCGACCATCCCCCTGCCGAGGGCAGCGAAGAGCATTGCAATAGGGCCAGGCCCGTTCCGGACCGCCCGGGGCGCCGGCCGCTTCGTCTTGGAGGACGAACGGGTCGACGACGAGGACTTCCGTCGGGTCTGGCTGCCGGACGACCGGGTCCTCGAAGGAGCAGCGCTGGTTCCTCTGCTCTTTCGCGACGCCGGTGGGGAAGACGTACGGGTCGCCATGCTGACGAGAGTAAGCGAATGTCACACCAGTCTCACGCTTCACACGCCGGGTGCCGGCGGCGGGCTGTTTGCGGCGGCCGTCCGTCGGGCACGTAACCTCGAAGCGCACCCCCGAGAGAGGAACCCACCACCGTGGAGACGCTGCACCCCGCCCTCCAGCCCGTCTACGCCGACGTCCTGCGTCGCAACCAGGGCGAGGTCGAGTTCCACCAGGCCGTGAAGGAGGTCCTCGCGAGCCTCTCCCCCGTCGTGGACAAGCGGCCCGAGTACGTCGAGGCCTCGATCATCGAGCGCATCTGCGAGCCGGAGCGGCAGATCATCTTCCGGGTGCCGTGGGTCGACGACGACGGCAACGTGCAGATCAACCGGGGCTTCCGGGTGGAGTTCAACTCCGCCCTCGGCCCGTACAAGGGCGGCCTGCGGTTCCACCCGAGCGTCTACCTCGGCATCGTGAAGTTCCTCGGCTTCGAGCAGATCTTCAAGAACGCCCTGACCGGCATGCCCATCGGCGGCGGCAAGGGCGGCTCGGACTTCGACCCGAAGGGCCGCTCCGACGGCGAGATCATGCGCTTCTGCCAGTCGTTCATGACCGAGCTGTACCGCCACATCGGCGAGTACACCGACGTCCCCGCGGGCGACATCGGGGTCGGCGGCCGGGAGATCGGCTACCTGTTCGGCCAGTACAAGCGGATCACCAACCGCTATGAGGCCGGCGTCCTGACCGGCAAGGGCATCACCTGGGGTGGCTCCCACGCCCGCACCGAGGCGACCGGCTACGGCACGGTCTTCTTCGTCGACGAGATGCTCGCCACCAAGGGCGCGTCCTTCGACGGCAAGCGCGTGGTGGTCTCCGGCTCCGGCAACGTCGCGATCTACGCCGCGGCGAAGGTGCACCAGCTCGGCGGCACGGTCGTGGCCGCCTCCGACTCCTCCGGCTACGTCGTGGACGAGGCGGGCATCGACGTCGCCCTCCTCCGCGAGATCAAGGAGGTACGTCGCGGGCGGATCAACGAGTACGCCGAGGCCAAGGGCGGCGACGTGTCCTTCGTCGCCGGCGGCTCGATCTGGGACGTCCCCTGCCAGGTGGCGCTGCCCTGCGCGACCGAGAACGAGCTCCAGGGCGACGCGGCCAAGGTCCTGATCGGCAACGGTGTCGAGGTCGTCGCCGAGGGGGCCAACATGCCGACCACCCCGGACGCGGTGGAGCTGTTCAGCCAGGCCGGCGTCCTCTTCGCCCCGGGCAAGGCGGCCAACGCCGGCGGCGTCGCCACGAGCGCCCTCGAGATGCAGCAGAACGCCTCTCGCGACTCGTGGACCTTCGAGCACACCGAGGAGCGGCTGCAGGAGATCATGGCCGGCATCCACGAGCGCTGCGTCACGACCGCCGAGGAGTACGACCTGCCCGGGGACTACGTGGCGGGGGCGAACATCAGCGGCTTCACGCAGGTCGCCGACGCGATGCTCGCCCTCGGCGTGGTCTGAGCCACACCGACTCGGGACCTCCGAGCCGGTCCCTCGGGCCCAAAGTCCCTGCACGGACCACGCGAACCGCCCATACGGTCGGAGCTACTCGGCGTCGCTGCCGCGCGCCCTGAGCTCCGAGAGGACCGTTTCGTGGACGTCGTCGACATCGCCCGGTGGCAGTTCGGGATCATCACCGTCTACCACTTCCTCTTCGTACCGATCACGATCGGCATGTCGGCGATCATCGCCGGCTTCGAGACGATGTGGGTCCGGACGGGGAACGAGCAGTACCTGCGGCTGACCAAGTTCTTCGGCAAGCTCTTCCTGATCAACTTCGCCATCGGCGTGGTCACGGGGATCGTCCAGGAGTTCCAGTTCGGGATGAACTGGAGCGACTACTCCCGGTTCGTCGGCGACATCTTCGGTGCCCCGCTCGCGATCGAGGGCCTGCTCGCGTTCTTCCTCGAGTCGACGTTCCTGGGCCTGTGGATCTTCGGGTGGGACAAGCTGCCTCGGGCCCTGCATGCAGCGACCATGTGGCTGGTGCACATCGGGACCCTGCTCTCGGCGTACTTCATCCTCGCGGCCAACTCCTGGATGCAGAACCCGGTCGGGTACGAGTTCAACCCCGAGACCGGTCGCGCCGAGCTCACCGACTTCGCGGCCGTGATGTTCAACAAGGTGCAGATGGTCACCTTCCCGCACACGGTCACCGCCTGCTACCTGACCGGTGCCGCGTTCATCGCCGGCGTCGCGTTCTGGCTCATGGTGCGCGACAAGACCCCGGACGCCGACCGTCCCGATGTACCGCAAGGCGGTCCGGATCGGCTCGGTGGTGACGCTCGTCGCCGGGCTCGGCGTGGCGGTCACCGGCGACTTCCAGGGCAAGGTGATGACCGACGTACAGCCCATGAAGATGGCCGCGGCCGAGGCGCTGTACGACACCGAGCAGCCGGCCGACTTCTCGATCTTCACCATCGGCTCGCTCGACGGGACCGAGGAGGTCTTCTCGATCAAGATCCCGAACCTGCTCTCCTTCCTCGCGGAGAACGACTTCGACGCCGAGGTGGTCGGGATCAACCAGCTCCGCGAGGAGTACAAGGAGACCTACGGCCAGGACCCGGGCGCGAAGTACTACTCCCCCGGCGACTACACGCCGATCATCCCGGTCACCTACTGGACCTTCCGCCTCATGATCGGCCTCGGGGTCGTCGCGGCCGCCGGCGCGGCACTGCTGCTCTGGGCGACCCGGCGCAACCTCGTGCCGAAGGGCCGGGCGTGGGTCTGGCTGGCGATCTCGATGCCCCTGCTGCCGGTCGCCGCGAACTCGTTCGGCTGGATCTTCACCGAGATGGGCCGCCAGCCGTGGGCGGTGTTCGGCCTGATGACGACCGCCACCGCGGTCTCTCCCGGGGTCAGCGTCGGCGAGGCCTGGACCTCGGTGATCACCCTGACGCTCGTGTACGCCGTGCTCATGGTGATCGAGGTCGGGCTGATGCTCAGGTTCATCCGCAAGGGCGCGGACCCGTTCGAGGAGCCGCCGACGCCGAAGCTGAACGAGCAGTCCGACGAGCCGCTCACCTTCGCCTACTGACACCGCAGCGACAACTGACAGAAGGACATTCATCCCATGGAACTGACCACCGTCTGGTTCAGCCTCATCGCGGTGCTGTGGATCGGCTACTTCGTGCTCGAGGGGTTCGACTTCGGAGTCGGCATGCTGCTGCCCGTCCTGGCCCGTGACGACGTCGAGCGTCGCGTCGTCATCAACACGATCGGCCCGGTCTGGGACGGCAACGAGGTCTGGGTCCTCGTCGCCGGCGGCGCGACCTTCGCGGCCTTCCCCGAGTGGTACGCCACCTTGTTCAGCGGGTTCTACCTGCCCCTGCTGATCATCCTGGTCGCCCTCATCGTGCGGGGCCTGGCCTTCGAGTACCGCGCCAAGCGGGACGAGGTCGTATGGAAGGCGCGCTGGGACAAGGCGATCTTCTTCGGCTCGCTCATCCCGGCGATCCTGTGGGGCGTCGCGTTCGCCAACATCGTGCGCGGCGTGGCGATCGACGCCGACAAGGAGTACGTCGGGAGCACGCTCGACCTGCTCAACCCCTATGCCCTGCTCGGCGGCGTGACCACGCTGGGGCTGTTCCTCACCCACGGCGCGCTGTTCCTCGCCCTCAAGACCGACGGCGACATCCGACACCGGGCACGCGAGCTGGCCCTCGTGCTCGGCATCCCGACGGCGGGTGTCGCGGTGCTCTTCCTGACCCTGACGCAGTTCATGTCCGGGAACGTGTGGTCCTCGGCGCTCTTCGTCGCCGCGGCCCTCGCCCTGCTCGGCGGGCTGTACGCGGCGTTCCGGGTCCGCGAGGGCTGGGCCTTCATCGGGACCTTCGCCGCCATCGGGCTGGCCGTGGCCGGGTTGTTCGTGTCGCTGTTCCCGGACGTGATGCCCTCCAGCATCGACGCGGCCTACTCGCTCACCACGACCAACGCCTCCGCGACCGACTACACGCTGACGATCATGACCTGGGTGGCGGTGATGTTCACGCCGATCGTGCTGATGTACCAGGGCTGGACCTACTGGGTGTTCCGCAAGCGGATCGCGGTCCACCACATCCCGACGCCGGTGGCTGCACAACAAGGGTCATGAAGCCGCTCGACCCCCGACTCCTTCCACACCTGACACCGGCCAGGCTCCCCCTGGCCGGTGTCGTCGCAGCGAGCACGGCATCCGGCCTGCTCCTGGTCCTGCAGGCGTTCGCCGTCGCGAGGCTCATCACAGCCCTGTTCGCCGGCCCGTCCGACGGGTCCTGGGACGCTGCCGTCGACGCCGGGGTGCTGCTCGGGCTCGTGACGGTCGGCCGCGCGGTCACCTCCTGGCTGGTCGACGTACTCTCCGCGCGGGCGTCGGCGCAGGTGACGGCGACCCTCCGGCACCGGCTGCTGACCGCTGCTCTGAGCCTCGGGCCGTACGGGCTCTCCCGGCGTCGCAGCGGCGAGGTCGCCCTCCTTGCGACCCGGGGCGTCGCCGCGATCGACCCGTACCTGACGCGCTACCTCCCCGCGCTCGTCGTCGCTGCCGTGCTCCCGGCACTGACCGTGCTCGCGATCGCGACGCAGGACCTGCTGAGCGCGGGCATCGTGGTGGCTACGCTGCCCCTGGTGCCGGTCTTCGCGGTGCTCGTCGGGCTCTCCACCCGCGACCGCGCGGACCGGCAGTGGCGGACGCTCGCCTCGCTCTCGGGCCACTTCGTCGACGTCATGCGCGGCCTGCCGACCCTCGTCGCGTACCGACGCGCGAAGGCCCAGTCGGCCTCGATCCGGTCGGTGACCGACCGGTACCGGCGCGCCACCAACGAGACCCTGAAGCTCGCGTTCGCCTCCTCGGCCGTGCTCGAGCTGGTGGCGACGATCTCCGTGGCGCTGGTCGCGGTGACGGTCGGCCTGCGGCTCTCGAACGGCTCCCTGGAGCTGGGTACGGCGCTCGTGGTGCTGCTGCTCGCGCCGGAGGCGTACTGGCCGCTGCGCCGGGTGGGCGCGGAGTTCCACGCGGCGGCGGAAGGAACCGCGACCTTCGAGGCCGCCGACGAGATCCTCCGCTCGGCGCGTGGCGAGGTCGCTGTCACGGTGGACGAGCACCGCGATGGTGAGGCCGCCGCGGTGATGTGGGACTCGGTGAGGTGGGGCGCGGCGAAGTAGGCAGCGAAGCGGCCTCGGTAGAGCGGGGGGCGGTGAGGCGGCTCCCAGGAACGTGGGACTCGCTGAGGTCGGTCTCGACGACATCGAGCTGCGCGGTGTGGCCGTGCGATACCCGAGCCGCCCTGTTCCCGTGCTCGACGGTTTCGACGCGACGCTGCCTGCACGGGGCGTGACCGCGGTGGTCGGGCCCTCCGGCTCGGGCAAGTCGACGCTCCTCGCCGCGCTGATGGGTCACCTCCCGCTCCTCGCCGGCTCCGTCGTCGTCGGCGACCGCACGATCGACCCCGCGTCGGACGAGTGGCGCAGCCAGATCGCGTGGGTCCCTCAGCGTCCGTGGATCGCGACCGCGAGCATCGCCGACAACGTGCGGCTCGGCCGTCCCGACGCGTCTGACGTCGAGGTGTGGCACGTCCTGGAACGGGTTGCCCTGGGCGAGGTCGTCGCCGCGCTCCCCGACGGGCTCCACGAGAAGATCGCCGAGGACGGCGCCGACCTCTCCGCAGGCGAACGAGCACGTCTCGCCCTGGCACGGGCCGTGATCGCCGAACGACCCGTCGTGCTCCTCGACGAGCCGACCGCGCACCTCGACCCGCTGACCGAGTCGGTCATCGCCGAGACGGTCACCTGGCTGGGCGAGCGTGCCTGCGTCGTCGTGGTGGCGCACCGCGAGTCGATGGTGGCCCTGGCGGACCACGTCGTCGAGGTGCCCCTGCGTCGTACGCCCGCCGGGATCCCCCACCCGCGCGTCGCTCCCACCGCTCACCGCGCCACCCCCGCCGCGACGACCGACCGCGTCACGAGCAGCGCGCTCGCCGCCGACGGTCACGGCACCACCGACGCATCAGCCGGGACCCGCGAGGCTCCGGCACGGCCCGCCCGGCTTCGAGACCGCCCGGGGACACGGCTGGCACTCGGCTCGGTCCTCGGAGCGCTGGCTGCGGCGTCCGGCGTAGCCCTGACCGCGACCGCCGGGTGGCTGATCGCCCGCGCCGCCGAGCACCCGCCTGTGCTCATGCTGATGGTCGCGATCGTGGGCGTGCGGACCTTCGGCCTCGCCCGACCCGCGCTGCGCTACGCCGAACGTCTCGTCTCCCACGACGTCGCCCTGCGCCTGCTCGCCGAGCGGCGCGCCGAGGTGTACGACGCACTCGTCCCCCTCGTCCCCGGAAGGCTCGGCCGTCAGCGCGGCGACGTACTGAGCTCGATCGTCGACGACGTCGACTCGCTCGTCGACCGCTACCTGCGTGTCCGCACGCCTCTGGTCACCTACAGCGCCGTCGCTGTTCTCGCCACGCTCTTCGCGGCCTGGGTCCTCCCCGCGGCAGGTGTCGTCACCGGCGTCACGCTGCTGCTCGGCGGTGGGCTCGCCCACGTCGTGAGCCGTACCGGTGTTGCGTTGGCCGAGGACCGCTACGTGGTCGGCCGTGCAGCGCTGTCAGCGACCGTCATGCACACCCTGCAAGGCGCAGCAGACCTGATCATGTGGCAGGCCGACACGGGTGCTGTCGAGCGGGTGGACGACGCAGGGCGCGCGGCGTCCGCGGCAGCGTCCCGGTCGGCTCGTGCGGTGGCGTCCGGGCGGGCGCTCGCCCTGGCGGTCAGCGGCCTCGGCGTCCTCGGCGTCTCTTGGGTCGGTGGTCCTGCCCTCGCCGACGGGCGCGTATCCGCTCCGATGCTGGCCCTCCTCGTGCTGCTCCCCCTCGCGCTGCTCGAGGTGGTCAGCCCCCTGGCCGACGTGGGCGCGCTCCAGGTACGGATCCGCGCCGCGGACCATCGCCTCGCCGAGCTCGCCGCTACCGAGCCGGCCGTGACCGACCCGGCTGACCCTGTCCCCGCCCCCGCGACCACGCCCACTCCGCCGGTGTGCCTCGAGTCGGTCACCGCGGGCTGGGGGGCCTCCGCGGCCTTCCGCGACCTCGACCTCGACCTGCCCCCGGGCTCTCGGGTCGGCGTCGTCGGACCGTCGGGCTCCGGCAAGTCGACGCTGGCTGCGGTGCTGATGCGTTTCCTCGACCCAACGTCCGGTCGTGTGACCATCGCAGGCCTCCCGACGACGTCGTTGTTGCTGGACGACGTACGTCGATGCGTGGGCCTCGTGGACGACGACCCGCACGTGTTCGCCTCGACCGTCTACGAGAACGTGCGCCTGGCGCGACCGGACGCCACCCGTGCCGAGGTGGACTCGGCCCTCCGCGGTGTTCAGCTGGGCGGATGGCTCGACGGGTTGTCCGACGGCCTGGACACCATCCTCGGCGACGGCTACACCCACGTGTCGGGCGGCGAGCGCGCGCGCATCGGCATGGCGCGGGCCGTGCTGGCCGACCTGCCCGTGCTGGTGCTCGACGAGCCGACCGCACACCTCGACACGGCAACCGCCGAGGCCGTCGCCGCCGATCTCCTCGACTCGGCCTCGGACCGGAGCGTCGTCTGGATCACTCACAGCACCGTCGGCCTCGACCGCGTCGACCGGGTCGTCGATCTCACCGGCGCGACAGAGACCGCCAGGACCTGACCGCCCGCCGGAGAAGGCCGCAAGTGGTCACAAACGACAAGTCCACGTGTCTGGAAAGTGTCGTCCGTGACCACTTGCGGGGAGGTCCGGACGAGGCGGCCGGCGGCTCCCCTCCCAAGGAGGGAACCGCCGGCCGGAACCGAGCTCAGAACATCAGCGCGCGGCTGGATGCGCTCAGGCCTCGAGGACCACCGGGACGATCATCGGCCGACGACGGTGCTTGCTGCTGACCCACCGGCCGACGACCCGGCGGATGGTCTGCTGGAGCTGGTAGTTGTCGTCGACGCCCTCGCCCATCGCCCTGTCGAGCGCCTCGATCACGGCGGGCACGATCTCGTCGAACTTGTACTCGCCCTCGATGAACCCACGAGCGTGGATCTCCGGGCCGCCCGACACCTTCCCGGTGACCGAGTCGACCACGACGATGACGGAGATGAAGCCCTCCTCGCCGAGGATCCTGCGGTCCTTGAGCTCGGACTCGGTGAGGTCGCCGACGGACGACCCGTCGACGAAGACGTAGCCGACGTTGACCTTGCCGGCGATGCTCGCCTTGCCGTCCACGAGGTCGACGACCACGCCGTCCTCGGCGATGACCACGTTCGGAACACCGGTCTGGCGGGCGAGCTCGGCGTTCGCGCGCATGTGCCGGACCTCGCCGTGCACCGGGAGCACGTTGCTCGGCTTCACGATGTTGTAGCAGTAGAGCAGCTCGCCGGCCGAGGCGTGGCCGGAGACGTGGACGAGCGCGTTGCCCTTGTGCACCACGTTGGCGCCCCAGCGGGAGAGGCCGTTGATGACGCGGTAGATGGCGTTCTCGTTGCCGGGGATGAGCGACGAGGCGAGGACGACGGTGTCGCCCTCCTCGATGTGGACGAAGTGGTGGTTGCGCTGGGCGATGCGCGACAGCGCGGAGAGCGGCTCGCCCTGCGACCCGGTCGAGATCAGGACGACCTTCTCCGGCGGGTAGTCGGCGAGCTCCTTGGCGTCGACGAGGGTGTTCGGCGGGACGTGGAGGTACCCGAGCTCACGGGCGACACCCATGTTGCGCACCATCGAGCGTCCGACGTACGCCACCTTGCGGCCGTGGGCAACGGCAGCGTCCATGACCTGCTGCACGCGGTGCACGTGGGAGGCGAAGCAGGCGACGATGATGCGCTGCTTGCTCTGGTGGAACACCCGGTCGAGGACAGGGGCGATGTCGCGCTCGGCGGTGGTGAAGCCGGGGACCTCGGCGTTGGTCGAGTCCACCATGAACAGGTCCACGCCCTGCTCGCCGAGTCGGGCGAACGCGCGGAGGTCGGTGATCCGGCCGTCGAGGGGCACCTGGTCCATCTTGAAGTCGCCGGTGTGCAGGACGAGCCCCGCACCGGTGCGGATCGCGATCGCGAGGCCGTCCGGGATGGAGTGGTTCACGGCGACGAACTCGAGCTGGTACGGCCCGAAGGTGAGGGTGTCCCCCTCCTTCACGACGTGCTGCACGGTCTCCCTGAGGCGGTGCTCGCGCAGCTTGCTCGAGACGAACCCGAGCGTCAGCTGCGACCCGACGAGGGGGATGTCCCCCCGCTCACGCAACAGGTAGGGAACCGCGCCGACGTGGTCCTCGTGCCCGTGGGTGAGCACGAGGGCCTCGATGTCGTCGAGGCGCTCCCGGATCGGCTCGAAGTCGGGAAGGATCAGGTCGACCCCGGGGTGGTTCTCCTCGGGGAACAGCACCCCGCAGTCCACGATCAGCAGGCGACCGTCGTACTCGAAGACGGTCATGTTCCGGCCGATCTCACCCAGCCCTCCCAGCGGGATGACCCGTAGGCCGTTCTCGGGGAGCGGACCCGGGGCGGACAGTTCGGGATGGGGGTGGCTCATACGGTGCCCTTCATGAAGTTGTTCAGTTCTCCAGCAGTCCAGCGTTCACGAGCTCGGTGCGCAGGTGGGCGACGAGATCGTCGCCTGCCGGCACGAGCGGAAGTCTCACGGTGCGGTTCTCGAGCACCCCGAGCAGCTGCAGGCCGGCCTTCGCCATCATCACGCCGGGTGCGCGGTTCATGACCGCGTCGACGACCGGGACGAGGCGGCGGTAGATCGCGATCGCCTCGCCGAGGTCGCCCGTCTCCACGGCGCGCACCATGGCGGCGTACTCGTTGCCGGCGACGTGGCCGACGACGGAGACGACACCCGAGCCGCCGTGCGTGAGCCAGCCGAGGTTCATGACGTCGTCACCGGAGTAGAACGCCAGCCCCGTGTCGTCCATGATGCGCACGCCGCGGAACAGGTTGCCGACGGCGTCCTTGACCGCGACGATCCGGTCGTTCTCCGCGACGCGCTTGTAGGTGTCCTCGGCGATCGTGACGCCGGTGCGGCCCGGGATGTCGTAGAGCATCACCGGCAGCTCGCTGGCCCTGGCGACGGCCTCGAAGTGGGCGGCGACGCCCTCCTGGGTGGGTTTGTTGTAGTACGGCGTCACGAGGAGTACGCCGTCCGCGCCGATCTTGAAGGCCTGCTCGGCGAGCTCGACCGAGTGGGCGGTGTGGTTGGTGCCGACACCGGCGACGACCTTCGCACGGTCCCCCACCGCGTCGATCACGGCGCGGAGGATCTGGCCGTCCTCCTCGGTGCTCGTCGTGGGCGCCTCGCCGGTGGTGCCGGACACGACGATGCCGTCGTTGCCGTTGTCGACGAGGTGGGTCGCGACGCGAGCGGTCGCGTCGAGGTCGACAGAGCCGTCATCGCCGAAGGGCGTGACCATCGCGGTGAGGACCCGCCCGAACGGCGCGGGCGCAAGAGAGGCGGGAGTCATGGGGTCAGGTTATCGGTAGCGACGGAGGTCTCGCGCCTGCGCACCCCGGCGGCAAGACCAGTGGGGGCCACGCGGCGGGCGAGGCTGCGGCCGGGCGGGCCACGAGGCGGCTGCCTCGGTCGGGAGCCCGCGCGCCGCGCTCAGCGACGCTCGAGCCAGACCCAGTCGTAGCCGTCGCGCACCACACGCTTGGTCTCGACCCACTCGGACCGGTCGAACGCCGGGTAGAAGGTGTCACCCTCCGGGCTCTGGTGGACCTCGGTGAGGATCTGTACGTCGGCCGCCGGCATCGCGACCTCGTAGATCTGCGCACCGCCGATCACCATCACGTCCCCCCCGTCCTCACCTGAGGCGCCGGAGGCCGCGGCCAGGGCCTCCTCGAGGCTCGCCACGACCGTCACCCCCTCGGCGGACCAGCCGGGGGTCCGGGTGACGACGATGTTCGCGCGGTTCGGCAGCGGCCGGCCGATGCTCTCGTAGGTCAGCCGTCCCATGACCACGGGGTGCCCGCTCGTGACCTCCCGGAAGTGCTTCATGTCCTCGGGGATCCGCCACGGGATGTCGCCGTCGGCCCCGATCACGCCGTTGTCGGCCACGGCCGCCACCAGCACGACCCGCCGCCGGCCCGCGGTCTGAGCGTCCGTCATACCGCGATCGGAGCCTTGATGCCCGGGTGGGGGTCGTAGCCCTCCACGCTGATGTGCTCGAGGTCGAAGGCGTCGATCTCGGTGACCGTGGGATCGAGGCGCAGGGTCGGCAGCGGCCGGGGCTCGCGGGTCAGCTGGCGCTCCGCCTGCTCGAGGTGGTTGAGGTACAGGTGCGCGTCACCCAACGTGTGGACGAAGTCGCCGACCTCGAGGCCCGTGACCTGGGCGACCATGTGCGTGAGCAGGGCGTAGGAGGCGATGTTGAACGGCACGCCGAGGAAGACGTCCGCCGAGCGTTGGTACAGCTGGCAGCTGAGCCGGCCGGGCCCGTCCTCCGAGGGCGCCACGTAGAACTGGAAGAACGCATGGCAGGGCGCGAGCGCCATCTGCGGGATGTCCGCGACGTTCCAGGCAGAGACGATGTGGCGCCGCGAGTCGGGGTCACGCCGGATCGCCTCGATCACCTCTGCGATCTGGTCGACGTGCCGGCCGTCCGGGGCGGGCCAGGACCGCCACTGGTAGCCGTAGACCGGGCCGAGGTCGCCGTCCTCGTCGGCCCATTCGTCCCAGATCGTGACGCCGCGGTCCTGGAGCCACTTCACGTTCGTGTCGCCGCGCAGGAACCACAGCAGCTCGGCGAAGACCGACCGGGTGTGGACCTTCTTGGTGGTGACGAGCGGGAAGCCGTCTCGCAGGTCGAAGCGCATCTGGTGGCCGAAGACGGACCGGGTGCCGGTGCCCGTGCGGTCACCCTTCTCCACGCCCTCGTCGAGGATGCGGCGGAGGAGGTCGAGGTACTGCTGCACGCAGTCAAACTACACCGGCCCACCGACGGAGAGTGTCTCGCCCGACCGGCGCGTTGTCACCGGGACCATCGCCTCTAGAGACCCCCGACGGACACGGTCCAGCATCGGAGGAGCAGGTTCGGGAGGGGGATCCATGACGACGCTGGGTGGCAAGACCGTCCTGATCACCGGAGCGGCGCGAGGCATCGGCCGCCTCATGGCGCTCGAGGTCGCCCGCCGTGGCGCGACGGCGGCGCTCTGGGACCTCGACAGCGACCTTCTCGACATCGTGGTCAAGGAGATCGCTGCCGAGGGAGGCAGAGCGGTCGCTCACACCTGCGACGTCGGCGACCGGGCCGCCGTGCACGAGGCGGCCGGCCTGGTGCGGCGTGACGTGGGCCCGGTCGACGTACTCGTCAACAACGCGGGCATCGTGAACGGAAAGGCCTTCCTCGACCTCACACCCGAGGACATCGAGCAGACGTTGCGGGTCAACACGCTCGCGCACTTCTGGACGGCCCAGGAGTTCCTGCCGTCGATGATCGAGCGCGACTCGGGCCACGTGGTCGAGATCTCGTCGGCCGCCGGGCTCCTCGGATCGCCCCGGTTGACCGACTACGCCGCCAGCAAGCACGCGGTGGTCGGGTTCACCGAGAGCCTGCGGCTGGAGCTGGCGCGGGTCGCCCCGGGAGTGCGTACGACGCTGGTCTGCCCCGGCTACATCGACACAGGGATGTTCGAGGGCGCCCAGGTCCGGGCCCGTCACCTCGTCCCCATGCTGAGGCAGGAGGACGTGGCCACCGCGGTCGTCCGGGCCGTCGAGCAGGACCGCGAGCGCGTGCTGATGCCGGCACTCGTCTACTCGGTCTCGCCCCTGCGCATCCTGCCGACCCGGGCCTTCGACCGTGCCCTCGGCCTCCTCGGGATCACCGCCTCGATGGACGCCTTCGTGGGCCGGGAAGGGGACGGATGATCGGCTCGCTCACCGACGTCTTCCGCCTGCGGCAGTACTTCAACGCCGTCACGGTCGCACGCGGCCTCGCGGCAGGTGTCTTCGAGGACGCCGGGTTCCTCTTCGACCTCCGCCGCGCCCTGCTCCCCCTGCCCTTCGAAGGGAGGGGACCCGTCGAGGTCCCCGCGTCCCCCTTCCCTCCCCTGCGGGTGCGTCCGCTCGACAGCCTGGCCGACCGACGGGTCGCGATCGTCACCACCGGCGGCAGCGGCGCCCTCGCCTCGGTCGTCGGCGTGGCCCGGGCCTTCGAGGAGCGTGGCATCAGGCCGTCGGCCATCTCGGCCTGCTCGGGTGCGGCGCTGTTCGCGTTCCCTCTCGGCACCGGCATGCCCGCGGACGAGGTGGCCACGTTCGTCCTCGGCCTCGGCCCTCGTGACTACGTCGACCTCGACCTGGCCGGCCTGATGGCGCTGCCCTGGCGCGCGGCACGGGGCTTCTCGGGCCTCCTGAAGGGCGAGGCCGTCGAGGCGGCGTACCGGAAGCAGTTCGGGGACCTCCGCCTCGCGGACCTGGAGATACCGGTCTACGCACCGCTGTGGGAGGTCGACCACAACCGGGTCGTCCACATCGGGCCCGAGACGCACCCGGACCTTCCCGTGGCGCGGGCCGTGCGCATGTCCGTCGCCCTCCCGCTCTTCATCCAGTCGGTGCCCCTCGACGGGAGCTGGTGGTGCGACGGCGGCGTCGTGGACATCTTCCCGGTCCAGCCGGTCCTCGGCGAGAAGGCACCCGACGCGGTGGTCGCGGTGAACGGCTTCTACCCGCCCGAGTTCGTCGGCGAGGACGAGACCGGCTGGCACGACCGGTCGATGTCGATCCTGTACGCCGCCTCCCAGGTGCGCACCGCGCAACAGGCCGCTCTGGCCCGGGAGAACCTCGCCCGGCTGCGGGAGGCGTGCGAGGTCGCGCTCGTGGACCCGGTCCCCTACGCCAAGGTCCGCGGCGCGGGGTTCTACCGGCAGTTCATCGACAACGCCGAGTGGGCGTCGTTCATGCGCGAAGGACGGGTCTCCGGGCTGGCCGCACTGTCCGCGCTCGACCGGCGCATTCGCGGATGAGCTCCCGCACGGTGTGGCAGGCTCGGCCCATGGCGACGTACTTCGACGTACACCCGGTCGACCCACAGCCTCGCTCGATCGCCCAGGTCGTGCGGATCATGCAGGAGGGCGGTGTGGTCGCCTACCCGACCGACTCGGGTTTCGCGCTGGGCTGCCAGATGGGGAACCAGGACGGCCTCGCCAGGATGCGCCAGATCCGCGGCCTCGACGACAAGCACCACTTCACCTTGCTGTGCAAGGACTTCTCGCAGCTCGGGCAGCTCGTGCACATCGACAACACGGTGTTCCGGGCGGTCAAGGCAGCCACCCCGGGTTGCTACACCTTCATCCTCCCCGCGACCAGCGAGGTGCCCCGCAAGCTGCTGCACCCGAAGAAGCGGACCGTCGGGGTACGCATCCCCGCCCACAGGGTCGCCCAGGCGATCCTCGCGGAGATCGGCGAGCCGATCGTGACCACGACGCTGCTGCTCCCCGGCGAGACCGAGCCGATGACCCAGGGGTGGGAGATCAAGGAGCGCCTCGACCACCAGGTCGACGCCGTCATCGACTCGGGCGACGCGGGCACCGAGCCGACGACGGTCGTGGACTTCTCCTCCGGTGTCCCGGAGGTCGTGCGGCAAGGTGCCGGGGACCCGTCACCGTTCGAGTGACTCCCGGCCTGACCAGGCGCGCCCGGCCTGTCCGGGCGGGCCGGGCGGAGACGTGGCCGCCCGGCCCACCGGCGGGCTACTTGTTGCGACCCTTGCCCTTCACCGGCTCGGTCGGCGCCTCCGCCGTGGAGGTGCCGCCGACCGTCGAGGTGATGAAGTCGTGGATCGAGGGGTTGTTGACCTCGCCGTACACGCCGGGGAACTGAGGCGTCGCGCAGCCGAGGCCGTAGGAGACGATCCCTACCTGGACCTGCCGGCCGTCGGCCAACGTGCCGAACAGCGGGCCGCCCGAGTCGCCCTGGCAGGAGTCGCCGCCGAGGGTCTCGGCGCAGATCTCGGAGTCGGCCTGGAATCCCATCAGCGCGTTGGTCGTACAGTCCTCGTCGGCGACCGCCTCGACGTCCACGGCCTTCATCTGGGCGGGGATGAACGGGGAGCCGAAGAACTCGGTGCCCCAGCCGGAGACGGTCAGGGCGGCGCCGTCCTGCTCCAGGCTCTCCTCGCCGAGCGGCACGAGCTCGATCGCAGGCGACGCGATCGGAGTGGTGACGTGGATGAGCGCGGCGTCGAAGGTCTGGGTGTCGGCGTAGTCGGGGTGTACCTCGATCCGGTCCGCCGTCAGTGTCTGCCCGCCCGTGGTGTCGTCGAGGTTGGTGCGACCGACGACGACCTGGATGTCGCTCGGCTTGGTGTCCTCCATGCAGTGGGCCGCGGTCAGCACCCACTCGGAGGAGACGACCGACCCGCCGCAGAAGTGCCCGTCGGTGCCCTCGGAACCCGCGGTCTGGATCGAGGCCATGAACGCGAGGTCGCCATCCTGGACCTGGTAGCCGCCGACGATCGCCTGGGCGGGGCCGAGACCTGCGGACGCGGCGAGGAGTGAGGCACCGGCGAGTGCGGCGCCGACACGGGTGAGGATTCGCATGCTTTCCCTTTCGTGGACTGGCACGGCAAGAACCGCGCTCAGTTGCCCAACGACGCCGGTCGGCACGCGTTACGACGGGACCCGGCTGCCCACGAAGGCCGGCGCCCGGCGAGTCGCCTCACCGGGCGCCGGGTGACCTCTTGAGTCCTCCTAGACGCGGGTCGCGGTCGGACCGTGCCAGTGCACCAGACCCGAGTGGTCTGCGACCTCGACCGCCCACGGCAGGCGGGCGCGGACAGTGCCGGACGTCCCCAGGCGGCCGGGTCCGAGGGCGCTCAGGCGTCGTAGTCGAGGACGACCTTCGCCGAGGTGGGGTGGGACTGGCAGGTGAGGGCGTAGCCGCGCTCGACCTCGTCGGGCTCGAGGGCCCAGTTGGTGTCCATCTCGACGGTGCCCTCGACGACCTTGGCGCGGCAGGTGCCGCAGACCCCGCCCTTGCACGCGAACGGCGCGTCAGGACGCACCGCGAGCGCGGCCTCGAGGACCGACGGCCCGTCAGGTGCGAGCCTGAAGGTCGAGCGGCGGCCGTCGAGCGTGATCGTCACGTCCGCGCCGGTCGGCTCCCCGATGGCCACGGCAGAGGTACGCCGCACCGGAGGACTCGTCTCGACATGGAACACCTCGGCGTGGATCGTCCTCTTGGACACGCCCTCGGCGATCAGCTGCTTGCGCAGGGAGGCGACCATCTCGTAGGGCCCGCAGAGGAACCACTCGTCGACGTCGGCGGGCGGGACGAGCGTGTCGAGGAACCTCTGCATCCGCGGCACGTCGAGCCGACCGGAGAACAGCTCGACCTCCTGTGGCTCCCGCGAGAGCACGTGGACCAGGGAGAAGCGGTCCGGGTAGCGGTCCTTGACGTCCTCGACCTCCTCGAGGAACATCACCGACGCGTGCGTGCGGTTGGCGTAGATCAGCGTGACACGCGAGCGCGGCTCCACCTCGAGCGTCGTGGCCACGATCGACAGGATCGGGGTGATCCCGGAGCCTGCGGCGATGCAGACGTAGCTCTTCTCGCTCGCGGGGTCGAGCTCGGTGAAGAACCGGCCGGTCGGGGTCATCACGTCGACCACGTCGCCGACCCCGAGCTTGTCGAGAGCGTGCTCGGAGAACGCCCCGCCCGGCAGGCGCTTGACCGCGATCCGCAGGACGCCGGAGGAGACCGGAGCGCAGATCGAGTAGTTGCGCCGCACGTCGTCGCCCGCGAGCTCGGTGCGGATCGTGACGTGCTGGCCCTGCGTGAACGCGTAGTCGGACCGGAGCTCCTCGGGCACGTCGAACGTGATCGCGGCGGCGTCCTCGGTCAGAGGCTCGATCGCGGCGATCGTCAGCGGATGGAACACCGCATGGCTGCTGCTCACTGCGCCGGCTCCTAGATGCTCTTGAAGTGGTCGAAGGGCTCCCGGCAGGCGTTGCACACCCACAGCGACTTGCACGCGGTCGAGCCGAACCGGCTCAGCTCGCGGGTGTCCTGGGAGCCGCACTGCGGACAGCGCAGGGAGAGGGTCAGCGACACGGGCCCGCCGGCCTCGCGAGGAGTCGGTGGCGCGACGCCGTACTCCTCGAGCTTGCGTCGGCCCTCCTCGCTCATCCAGTCGGTCGTCCAGGCCGGCGAGAGCACGGTCTCGACGGTGACCTCGTCGTACCCCTCGGCCGCGAGTGCCGCCTCGACGTCGGCCCGGATCGCCTCCATCGCAGGGCAGCCGGAGTACGTCGGCGTGATCGTCACGCGCACCCGCCCCGCGGCGTCCACCTCGACGTCCCGCAGGATCCCGAGGTCCTCGATCGTGACAACCGGGATCTCCGGGTCCGGCACCTGCGCCGCGACCGTCCGGGCGTGAACAGCAGAGCGGGCGGACCGGGGACGGGGGGACGGCCGTGGATGGGACTGGCCGGGTCGCGACGAAGGAGCGACCCTGGTTGGACGGCCCCCCGTTCCCGGGGAGCCCGCGGTGTCGACCACGGCCGGCGGCGTCACCACGACGCCCCCGGGTGGGACCGGGCGAGGTGCTGCATCTCGGCCAGTAGGTAGCCCATCTGCTCGGTGTGGATGCCTCGACGGCCGCCGGTGACGGCAGGGCGTACGTCGGGCAGGCTCAGCGTCGCCTCGGTCAGAACCTCGGACACGCGCTTGAGCCACCTGTCCCGGAGGGATGACGGGTCGACGGCAATGCCTTCCTCGACGAGTGCCGGGTCGTGTGGGTCGGAGTCGAAGAGCTCCTCGGCGTACGGCCACTCGGCTTCGAGCCCGGCCTGCATGCGGCGGTGCGACTCCTCCGTGCCGTCGCCGAGCCGCAGCACCCACATCCGCGCGTGGTCGACGTGGTAGTCGGCCTCCTTGACCGCCTTGGCGGCGATGGCGGCCAGCGTCTCGTCGGCGCTCGTGCGGAGGGCGCTCCAGAGCTCGTGGAGGTACGTCGAGAGCAGGAGCAGCCGCGCCATGGCGGCCGCGAAGTCGCCGTTCTCGCGCTCGACGAGCTGGACGTTGAGGAAGTCCCGCTCGTCGCGGAAGTAGGCCAGCGCGTCCTCGTCACGCCCCTGTCCCTCGAGGGCACCGGCATGGGTCAGCAGCGCCCGGGCCTGGCCGAGGAGGTCGAGGCCGATGTTGGCGAGGGCCACGTCCTCCTCGAGCTCGGGCGCGGAGGCGATCCACTCCCCCATCCGCTGCGCGGCGACGAGGGTGTCGTCGGCGAGCGCGAGGACGTAGCGGACGTGCGCGTCGTTCGTCCCGGTCACAGGTGGTCCACACCCTCGGGCACCTCGTAGAAGGTGGGGTGCCGGTAGATCTTGTCCGCGGCCGGCTCGAAGAACGAGTCCTTCTCGTCGGGGCTCGAGGCGGTGATCGCCGAGGCCGGCACGACCCAGAGGGAGACGCCTTCCTGGCGCCGGGTGTAGAGGTCGCGGGCGTTGCGCAGCGCCATCTCGGCGTCCGGGGCGTGGAGCGACCCCACGTGGACGTGCGACAGCCCCCGCCGCGAGCGCACGAAGACCTCCCACAGAGGCCAGCTCCGCCTCCCGCTGGTCAGGGCGCCTCCGTCGGTCGAGCCTGTCGAGACCCCGCTCATGCCACCGCTCCCGTCGTACTGCCTGCTCGTTCCTGCTGCTTCCGGGCGTACGCCGCGGCAGCCTCACGCACCCACGCGCCCTCTTCGTGGGCTCTCACCTTGTGTGAGAGTCGCTGCTTGTTGCACGGCCCGTTGCCCTTGATCACCTCGAAGAGCTCGGTGAAGTCGATCTCGCCGAAGTCGTAGTGGCCGCGCTCCTCGTTCCAGCGCAGGTCCGGGTCGGGAAGCGTGAGCCCGAGGGCCTCGGCCTGCGGCACCGTCATGTCGACGAAGCGCTGACGCAGCTCGTCGTTGGAAAAGCGCTTGATGCCCCACTTCATGGACTGTTCGGAGTGCGTCGACTCCGCATCGGAGGGGCCGAACATCATCAGGCTCGGCCACCACCAGCGGTTCACGGCGTCCTGGGCCATCGCCTTCTGCTCCGGGGTGCCGTGGGAGAGCGTGTACAGCGCCTCGAACCCCTGCCGCTGGTGGAACGACTCCTCTTTGCAGACCCGCACCATCGCGCGTGCGTAGGGGCCGTAGGAGCAACGGCACAGCGGGACCTGGTTGACGATCGCGGCTCCGTCGACCAGCCAGCCGATCGCGCCGACGTCGGCCCAGGTCACGGTCGGGTAGTTGAAGATCGAGGAGTACTTCTGGCGGCCAGTGTGCAGCGCGTCGAGCAGCTCGGACCGGTCGACGCCCAGGGTCTCGGCCGCGGCGTAGAGATAGAGCCCGTGGCCGGCCTCGTCCTGCACCTTCGCCATCAGGATCGCCTTGCGGCGCAGGCTCGGCGCGCGGCTGATCCAGTTGCCCTCCGGCTGCATGCCGATGATCTCGGAGTGCGCGTGCTGGGCGATCTGCCGGATCAGCGTCTTGCGATAGGCCTCCGGCATCGCGTCCCGGGGCTCGATCCGCCCGTCGGAGTCGATGAGCTCCTGGAAGCCGGGCGGGTCCGCGAGCGCCTCGCCGGGGGCACCGGCCCGCGCGCCGGTCGCCGTGCCGTCAGCGGGTGCAGCGGCGCGCTCGGGCGTGGTGAAGTCGTTGCCGTACATGTGAGCAGCCTAACAAAGTCGTATTACACCTGTACCGCGGGTTGGCCCCAAAGGTGTAACACGCGGGTGCCTGGAAGGATGGCGCCATGAGCACTCCCCAGGGCGGCCCGACCGCCGACGTCTCCGTCCGGGTCGCGTGGACCGACGACGCCGAGGCGATCGCTGAGGTACAGGTCAAGGCGTGGCGGCGGGCCTACGACGGGCTGCTGCCGGCCGACGTACTCGAGGCACTCGACCCCGCGGAGTTCGCCGCCACCTGGCAGGCCTCGCTCACCAAGCCGAAGGACGCCCGGAACCGGGTCCTCGTCGCGCTCGAGCGCAACACCGTCCGCGGGTTCGCGATCACCTCACCCTCGCAGGACCCCGACTCCGACCCGATCCTGGACGGCGAGGTCTCCGAGCTCACCGTCGACCCCGACCAAACGCGCCACGGGCACGGGTCACGGCTGCTCCAGGCCTGTGCCGACACGCTCCGGGCCGACCGGTTCCGTCGTGCGGTGCTCTGGCTCAACAGCACCGACGACGAGCTGCGGCAGTTCCTGACGGCTGCAGGCTGGGCGCCGGACGGCGCGCACCGCGAGCTCGACCTGCGCGGTGACGGCGAGGTGCTCGTCAAGCAGGTGCGGCTGCACACCGACCTGGGCGACGACTCCTGAATTCCAGGTTTGGAACTTTCGAAAAAGGCAACTAAGTCGTCGCCTGGTTCGTCGAACCTGGTGTGAGGCTCATACGGGGGCCTTGGGAGACCTCAGATGCACGGAGGGTGCAGTGCTGGGACCGTTGCCGAAGTTCTACCGCGTTGTCGTCGCGCTCGCTGCCGTGCTGCTCTTCGTCGGCGGCGGTGCCTGGGCGGCCTTCATGCTGCCGTACCCCATCCTGATCAGCGCCGGCGCCAGCGTCGGCCTCGGCCTCGGAGCCGTGTGCGCGTACCTCCTGGTGCACCAGTCCCACGCCTCGGCGCAGCCCTACCGGGCGCGTCACCGCCGACTGGACTAAGTTCGGCGGGTGACCGCCTCCACCCATCGCACGATCATCCGTGACGGGATCGCGGTCGGTGTCGCCACGGGCGCCTACGGCATCTCCTTCGGCGCCATCTCCGTGGCGGCCGGCCTCTCGGTCCTCCAGACCTGCGCCCTGTCCCTCCTGGTCTTCACCGGTGCCTCCCAGTTCGCCCTCGTCGGGGTCGTCGCCTCCGGCGGGGCCCCCATGTCCGGAGCGCTGACCGGCCTCCTGCTCAGCACGCGCAACACGCTCTACGGCCTACGGCTCGCGCCGCTTCTCGCGTGGACCGGGTGGCGCCGCGTCGGAGCCGCCCACCTGGTGATCGACGAGTCCACGGCCATGTCGGTCACCCGGGACACGCGCGAGGAGGCCAGGGTCGGCTTCCTCAGCACGGGCATCGCGGTGTTCACCCTGTGGAACCTCGCCACCCTCGGCGGGGCGGTCGCAGGCGAGGCGCTCGGCGACCCACGAACCTACGGCCTCGACGCCGCGGTCGGCGCGGCCTTCCTCGCCCTGCTCTGGCCGCGGCTGCGGGACCGCCGCAACCGGCTGACCGCGGTCATCGCCGTCGCGCTCGCGCTGTCCCTCGTCCCGGTGACGGCGGCCGGCGTCCCCGTGCTGGCAGCCGGCCTCGTCGCGATCGGCGTGGGCCTGGCCACCAGCAGAGGCCCAGACACCACGGAGATCCCCGACCGCGACGACCTGCCGAGCGGAGGTGAGCACGAATGATGTGGACCGCGATCATCGTCACGGCGATCGGCGCCTACCTGTTCAAGCTGGCCGGCCTGTCCATCCCCGGCTCGGTGCTGGAGCACCCGCTGGTCCACCGGATCGCGGACCTGATGCCGGTCGCCCTCCTGGCCGCGCTCGTCGCGGTACAGGTGTTCTCCGACGGCCCCTCGCTGACGATCGACGCGAGGGCGGCCGGGCTCGGCATGGCGGTCGTCGCGCTGCTGCTCCGAGCGCCGTTCATCGTGGTGGTCCTCGTCGCGGCGCTCACCGCCGGGATCATCCGGCTCATCTGACTCGGCCGACCGCCCGTCGGACCTCGCGCTGCCCTGCGGGCCTCCGCTCAGCGCACAGGGGGCAGCGAGGCGCCCACCTCTGGCGCTCAGGGGATCTCGATGCGGCCGTTCTCGTCGATCGGGAAGCCGGGGTTGTAGGCGATCTCCCAGAGGATGCCGTCGGGGTCGGCGAAGTACCCGGAGTAGCCACCCCACTCGGCACGGGTCGCCGGCTTGACGATCGTTCCCCCGACCTCGCGGACCCGCACGAAGGCGAGGTCGACCGCGTCCTCGGTCGGGAGGTTGATGGCGAGCGTGACGCCGCGGTACCTCGGCTGCTCGTCAGCAGGGATCGCGTCGAGATGGGCGTCGTCGGCGAGTGCCTCGTAGCCGAAGAGGCCGATCCAGGTCCCCGAGGTCTTGAACCACACGATCCCGTCGTCCACGTTGCCACGCTGCTCCCAGCCGAGGTCGCTGTAGAACCGGATGGAGCGCTCGAGGTCGCTGACGCCGAGCGTCACGATGGCGAAGTTGGGTGCGATATCGGTTGGCATGGGGACATCCTGCCGCACTTCCTGCCCCACGCCGTCCAGGTGCCGTCGGGGGCCCCGCGGTCAGGCGCGGTCGGCCCGCGCGTCGTACAGCTCGATAGCGCGTCGTACCGCCGAACGGGCGCGCGTGCGGTCGCCGGCGTCGTCGTAGGCCAGCGCGAGGCGGTACCACGCCTGCCAGGCGTCGGGACGGGCCTCGACCTCCGCCTGGCGGGACACGAACGCCTCATCGGCCGCCGCGCGGTCGACCCGGCCGGACGGGCGCCGCGGCAGGTCGTCGACGGGCAGCCCGCCCTCGGCCTCCAGCGCGGTCGCGAGCTCGGCCGACCGCCGCCCGAAGACGATCTCGCGCCAGACCAGGGCGAGGCCGATGAGCGGGAGCACGAGGACGGCGATGCCGAGCACCACCGCGACCGGGTCGCCGCTGGCGATGAAGGCGACGCCCTTCGCTCCGATGAGGACCGCGTAGAAGACGAGGATGACGACCAGGACGGCGATGACCGCCTTGGTCCGCATCAGTCGGGACACCGCATCAGTGGAGCCCTCGCATCAGTCGAGCCCCATGAACTCTTCGAGGCCGACGGTCAGTCCGGGGGCGGACCCGATCGACCGCAGGCCGAGGAGCACACCCGGCATGAAGGACATGCGGTCCATCGAGTCGTGACGGATGGTCAGGGTCTCCCCCGGTCCGCCGAGGATGACCTCCTGGTGGGCGACGAGGCCGCGCAGGCGCAGCCCGTGCACGCGGATGCCCTCGACGTCGGCGCCCCGGGCGCCCTCCAGCGAGGTCGAGGTGGCGTCGGGGATCGGTCCGGAGCCGGCCTTGCGTCGCGCGTCGGCGATCAGCGAGGCGGTACGACGGGCGGTCCCGGACGGCGCGTCGGCCTTCTCGGGGTGGTGGAGCTCGACGATCTCGACCGACTCGTAGAACGGCGCCGCCTCGGCCGCGAACCGCATCATCAAGATGGCGCCGATGGAGAAGTTGGGGGCGATCAGCACCCCGGTCGAGGGGGCGTCGGCGAGCCACGACTGAAGCTGCTCGATCCGCCCCTCGTCGAAGCCGGTCGTGCCGACGACGGCGTGGATGCCGTGGTCGATGCAGAACTCGAGGTTGTCCATCACCACGTCGGGGTGGGTGAAGTCGACGACTGCCTCGGCTCCTGAGGAGACCAGCTCGTCGATGGAGTCGTCGGCGTCGATCGCCGCCACCAGCTCCAGGTCGTCAGCGGCCTCGACCGCCCGGCAGACCTCTGACCCGACCTTGCCGCGGGCGCCGAGGACGCCCACCTTCATCTTCGACGTCACGTGCACCAACCTAGTCGGGTCGCTCAGGAGTCAGCGGGGGTGTCCGAGGAGGGGCCCACGACGGCCAGGGTCTCGGGCTGGTCGAACAGCTCCTTGGCGAGCAGCTGGACGTCCTCGACGGTGACCGCGTTGATCCGCGAGATCACCTCGTCGATGCCGGGCAGCTCGTCGTACAGCAGCTCGGCCTTGGCGATCCGCGACATCCGCGTGCCCGACTCCTCCATGCTCAGCACGAGGCCGCCGCGGAGCTGGCCCTTGCCGCGCTCGAGCTCCTCCGGCGTGATGCCACGCTCGGCGAGCAGCCGCATCTCGGAGCGGACCACCGCGAGCACGTCGTCCATCCGTGCCGGCAGGCAGCCGACACCGACCCCGAACATTCCGCTGTCGCTGTAGTGCGAGGCGAAGGAGTAGACGGAGTACGCCAGGCCGCGGCGCTCCCGGACCTCCTGGAACAGGCGCGAGGAGGTGCCACCGCCGAGGACCGCGTTGAGCACGCCGAGGGCGTACCTGCGGTCGTCGGTGCGGACCAGCCCGTTCACGCCGAGCACGAGGTTGACCTGCTCGAACGGCCGGTTCAGCACGATCTCGCCCGCCGAGGTCTTCTTCGGCCGGTCCCCCCGCCGCGGCGCCTGCGGTCGCACGGATCCGTCGGCGAGGAAGCTCGACCTGCCGAAGGCCTTCCGCACCAGGCGTACGACGGAGGCATGGTCGACGTTCCCGGCTGCCGCCACCACGATGTTCTCGGGGCGGTAGCGAGTGCGGTAGTACCGCAGGATCTGGGCGCGGGTCAGCGACTCGATCGAGGCGGCAGTGCCCGCGATGGGACGCCCGAGCGGCGTACCGGCCCAGGCCTTCTCGGCGAAGAGGTTGTGCACCACGTCGTCGGGGTCGTCGTCGTGCATGGCGATCTCGTCGAGGATCACCTCACGCTCCGCCTCGACGTCCTCGGCGGTGATCAGCGACGAGGTGATCATGTCGCCGAGAACGTCGACCGCGAGAGGGAGGTCGGAGTCGAGCACCCGCGCGTGGAAGCAGGTGTACTCCTTGGCGGTGAAGGCGTTGAACTCGCCGCCCACCGTGTCGAGCTCGATCGAGATGTCCATCGCCGACCGCGTCGGGGTGCCCTTGAACAGCAGGTGCTCGAGGAAGTGCGAGGCACCGGACAGGGTCGGCGCCTCGTCACGCGACCCGACGCCGACCCACGCACCGACGGTGGCGGACCGGACCCCGGGCATCGTCTCCGTGACGACCCGCAGCCCGCCCGGCAGGACGGTCCGGCGGACCTGTGAGACCACAGATCCGCCGGAGTCCTTCTCTGCCAGGAGGGTGCGCGTCGTACCCGGTTTCTGCAGGGAAGCGGCGAACGAAGTCGTCACTGCTCCCCGTCGTCGGAACCGGCCTCGGACCCAGCCTCGGAGTCGGCCTCGGCCGACTCCTCGACGACGGGGACGAGCGAGAGCTTGCCGCGGTCGTCGATCTCGGCGATCTGGACCTGGACCTTCTGGCCGACGGAGACGACGTCCTCGACGTTGTCGACACGCTTGCCGCCGGCGAGGGCGCGGAGCTTGCTGATGTGCAGCAGGCCGTCCTTGCCCGGGAGCAGCGAGACGAACGCACCGAAGTTCGTCGTCTTCACGACCGTGCCGAGGTAACGCTCGCCGACCTCGGGCATCGTCGGGTTGGCGATGCCGTTGATGATCGTGCGGGCAGCCTCGGCCGACTCGCCGTTGGTGGCGCCGATGTAGATCGTGCCGTCGTCCTCGATGCTGATCTGCGCACCGGTGTCGTCCTGGATCTGGTTGATGACCTTGCCCTTGGGGCCGATCACCTCGCCGATCTTGTCGACGGGCACCTTGACGGTGATGATGCGCGGCGCGTGCAGCGACATCTCCTCGGGCACCTCGATGGCCTCCGCCATCACGTCGAGGATCGCCATGCGGGCGTCACGAGCCTGGGTCAGGGCGCCGGCGAGCACGTCGGCCGGGATGCCGTCGAGCTTGGTGTCGAGCTGCAGCGCGGTGACGAACTCGCGGGTGCCGGCGACCTTGAAGTCCATGTCGCCGAAGGCGTCCTCGGCACCGAGGATGTCGGTCAGCGTGACGAACTCGGTCTTGCCGTCGACCTCACCGGAGATGAGGCCCATCGCGATGCCCGCGACAGGTGCGCGCAGCGGCACGCCGGCCTGGAGCAGCGAGAGGGTCGAGGCGCACACCGAGCCCATCGACGTCGAGCCGTTGGAGCCGAGAGCCTCGGACACCTGACGGATCGCGTAGGGGAACTCCTCGCGCGTCGGCAGCACCGGCATGAGCGCACGGCCGGCGAGCGCACCGTGGCCGATCTCGCGGCGCTTGGGCGAGCCCACGCGGCCGGTCTCACCGGTGGAGTACGGCGGGAAGTTGTAGTTGTGCATGTAGCGACGCGTGGTCTCCGGGGAGAGCGTGTCGAGCTTCTGCTCCAGCGTCAGCATGTTCAGCGTGGTGACACCCAGGATCTGGGTCTCGCCGCGCTCGAACAGCGCCGAGCCGTGCACGCGCGGGATGACGCCGACCTCGGCGGACAGGGTCCGGATGTCGGTGAGCCCACGGCCGTCGATGCGGACCTTGTCGCGCAGCACGCGCTCGCGGACCAGCTGCTTGGTGAGCGAGCGGAACGCCGCGCCGAGCTCCTTCTCGCGACCCTCGAAGTCGGGTGCGACCTTCTCGATGACCGCGGCCTTGACCTCGTCCATCTTGGACTCGCGCTCCTGCTTGCCCCCGATGGTCAGCGCCTGGGCGAGGTCGGCGGCTGCGGCCTTCTCGACGGCGGCGTAGGCGTCGTCCTCGTAGTCGAGGAAGACCGGGAAGTCCGCGACCGGCTTGGCGGCCTGCTTCGCGAGCTCCACCTGGGCTTCGACGAGCTGCTTGATGAACGGCTTGGCTGCGTCCAGACCACCGGCGACGACGTCCTCGGTCGGCGCCTGCTTGCCCGAGCGGACGAGGTTCCAGGTGGACTCGGTGGACTCCGCCTCGAC
This sequence comes from uncultured Actinomycetota bacterium, assembly GCA_963701425.1. Lineage (GTDB taxonomy): Bacteria > Actinomycetota > Actinomycetes > Propionibacteriales > Nocardioidaceae > Nocardioides_C. The sequence continues at coordinate 147,005 of CAVPAG010000015.1, forward strand.
CATCATGATCGCGACGTCGCCGGTCTCGGTGACGCGGCCCGCGACGACCATGTCGAAGACGGCGTCCTCGAGCTGGCTGTGCGTCGGGAAGGCGACCCACTGGCCGTCGATGAGCGCGACCCGGACGCCGCCGACCGGGCCGGAGAACGGCAGGCCGGAGAGCTGGGTGGACATCGACGCCGCGTTGATCGCGAGCACGTCGTACGGGGTGTCGGGCTCGAGGGCCATCACCGTGATGACGACCTGGACCTCGTTGCGCAGGCCCTTCTTGAAGGTCGGGCGCAGGGGGCGGTCGATCAGGCGGCAGGTGAGGATGGCGTCCTCGGAGGGCCGGCCCTCACGACGGAAGAACGAGCCGGGGATCCTGCCCGCGGCGTACATCCGCTCCTCGACGTCGATGGTGAGCGGGAAGAAGTCGAAGTGCTCCTTCGGGTGCTTCCCGGCCGTGGTGGCCGAGAGCAGCATGGTCTCGTCGTCGAGGTAGGCGGTGACCGAGCCTGCGGCCTGGCGGGCCAGGTAGCCGGTCTCGAACTTGACGGTGCGGCTGCCGAACTTGCCGTTGTCGATGACGGTCTCGACGGCGGAGATGGTGGGTTCCTCCACGGGATACCCCTTTCTGGTTCGCGGAGCGATCACGCGAGGGCGCCCATGTCGATCAGATGGGATCACCTGATGACCAGTGGTGCGCATTGGCTCCGCTGGCTCAGGGGCCGGTCTTCGATCGAGGCCCGCGGGGCGATCCGGCGTACCGGCGCTTGTCCCGAAGGCCACTACCGAGGACCGGGCCGGACGTCCGCGGTCGCTCCAGTGAGTGTTGTCTTGTCTTCAGTTGTGCGAGACATCTCCGAGCGTAGTCGGAGAACGTCTCGATGATGCAGCAGGAGCGACCACCCGGCGATGCGTGCGGTGCACGCGGCGTACCGGGGGTCGCTCCCACTCAGGACTTGTCAGCCATCAACGACGCAGGCCGAGCCGCTCCACGATCGAGCGGTAACGGTTGATGTCTTCCTTCTGCATGTAGTTCAGAAGGCGACGGCGCTGACCCACGAGCAGCAGCAGACCACGACGGCTGTGGTGGTCGTGCTTGTGCTCCTTGAGGTGCTCGGTGAGGTGCGAGATGCGGTGGCTCAGGAGCGCCACCTGGACCTCCGGAGAGCCGGTGTCGCCCTCGGACGTGCCGTACTCGGCGATGATGCTCTTCTTGGTTTCCGCGTCGGTACCCTTGGACACGCGACTTCCCTTCGGTGTTCTCGTTGCGCGGCGCGCCGGGGCCTGTTCACCCGGGCACTCTCGATCCGCGGCCGTTCTGACGGCGATGTCGCCGCGGCCACACGGGCCGGGGCAACCGCTCAAGACTATCAGCGGCCCTCGGCATTCTCCGAATCGCGGTCCTGGGGCTCCGGCGCGCTCGCGTCCGTCGCCTCGGGCTGTCCCGGCAGGGCGACCGGGGGTACGACGGCCAGCGGATGCGGTGGGATGACCGGCGGGTTGTCGCTGGTCCACGCCCCCTCGACCCGGCTCCACCGTCGCTGCGTCCGGTAGGCCAAGGGGAACACGTTGCGCTGCTCCCGGTTGCCGTTGACCCAGGCGTACCCCACCTGGTGACCCGGACCTGTCTCCAAGAGCGCGTACTCGGGGTGGATCTCCAACGGGTTCCCCCGCCCGTCGAAGAGCTGGACACCGGTCAGAGGGTTGCCCTGTGCGTCGTAGGCGAAGACCTGACGCACCATGCGGCCGTTGACCTTCAGGCCGGGCTGGCGCCGGAAGTCCGCGTCGTAGTAGTTGTAGGCGGCGCGGTCACCCGCCCATGCGTTCGGTCCCGGGAACTGGGCGAGGACCGGCACGATGAGGAGGACTGCTAGGGCGTTGAGCCCGAGGAGGGCGGCGCGCCCCCAGGTCGACCGGCCCTGCATCGTGGCCGGCCAGATCTTCCCGCGACCAAGCTGGACGCTCACCACGACGGCGACCGACGAGCAGCACGAAGCCACCGAGCGGACCACCCAGCGTCGGGATGGGCGTGGGGTACTCCCACGGACCGAAGGTCCAGTCGACGAGCTGGACGGCGACCCATGCGCGCAGAACCCACCAGACCGGACGGATCGCGCTGGCGACACTCCAGGCGGGGGCGAGGCGTGGGCGCTCCATGAGTCGCATCCAGCGAGCACGCGCGGCGTCCATCAGGGCGTCGAGCTGCGATCCGAGCGGACGTCGTGGCCGTCGCACCTGCACGCCGCCGATCGAGCGACCCCTGGAGCGCTCGACGCCCGCCGCCGTACGGAGCTCGTCGGCGTAGGCGCGCGGGTCGCCCAGCTCCGCGACGGAGCCGCCGTCGGCCACGAGCTCGGCGATGTCGGCCTCGAGGCCGCCGACGAGCTCCTCGCGCTCCTCGTCGGTGAGGTCGGACAGCCTCGCCCGCACCTTGTCGACGAAGGCCGACACCTCGGGCCTGGCCTCGAGGCGGATCGTGGGCTCGTTCATGCGGGCGCTCCCTGCTGGTGGGTCGTGGTCGAACGGTCGAGAAGGCGGGTCACCACGCCGGCGAAGGCCTGCCAGTCCTCGCGCTGCTTCTTCAGCTGCGCACGGCCGGCGGTGGTGATCCCGTAGTACTTGCGGTGCGGCCCCTCGTCGGAGGGGACGACGTAGGAGGTGAGCGCCCCGGCGGCGTAGAGGCGGCGCAGGGTGCCGTAGACCGAGGCGTCGCCGACGCCCTCGAGCCCCGCGGTGCGCAGCCGCCTCAGCACGTCGTAGCCGTAGCCGTCCTCGTCGTCGACCACGGCGAGCACCGCGAGGTCGAGCACTCCCTTGAGGAGCTGGGTCGAATCCATGCGGTGCACACTACTACGGGATACGAAGTAGCGCGCTGAGCGACACACCGGGTAAAGGGAACTGTTCGAAACGGTGACAGATGGGTCTCATGCCGATATACCGGTCGAAGACACTCTCCCCGGAGGAACCCCATGACCCAGACCCGTCACACCACCACCCGCTCACACGCAGCTCGCCTGGTTGCCGTCCTTGCAGCGTTGGCGGCGGCCGCGCTGGTCACGACCACCCCCGCCGTCGGCGCTGCCCGCGACAGCGACGGCGACGGAATGCCGAACCGCTGGGAGACCGAGCACCGCCTCGACCCGCACCGGGCGAACGCCAAGGCCGACCCTGACCACGACGGTCTCCGGAACATCGGTGAGTACCGCAACGAGGTTCGGCCCCACGACGAGGACTCCGACAACGACGGGCACGACGACGGCGACGAGGTGCGCGACGGTCGCGCAGCCACCGACGTCGACGACCGCGACACCGATGACGACGGCGTGCGTGACGGCGACGAGGACGCCGACCGGGACGGGGTCGACAACGAGGACGAGGACGACTCTCACGAGCGGTGCGTCGCCGATGATGACGACGCCGACGACGACGGCCTCCCCGACGAGGACGAGAACGACTTCGGCACCCGGGTCCACGACGACGACTCCGACGACGACGGCGTCGAGGACGGTGACGACGACTCCGACCACGACGAGCTGGACGACGAGGACGAGGACGACGACTCCGACGACGCCTGCGAGGACGAGCACGAGGACGACGCGGACGACGAGCTCGAGGAGTCCGAGGACTGACCTCCGCCCCCCGGGCGTGACAGGATCGGAGGCATGGCGAACGAAGTCACCCGGCAGTCGACCCGGTTGGGCGTGTGCAACCTCTGCGAGGCCGTCTGCGGCCTCCGGCTGACCCTCGAGGACGGGCGCATCACCTCCGTCCGGGGGAACCCCGACGATCCCCTCTCGCGCGGTCACATCTGCCCCAAGGCGGTGGCGCTGCAGGACGTCCATGAGGACCCCGACAGGCTGCGCCGGCCCGTGCGTCGTACGCCGGACGGGTGGCAGGAGATCGGCTGGGACGAGGCCTTCGACCTCGTGGCCGACAACCTCGCCCGGACGATCAAGGAGCAGGGCCGCGACGCGGTGGCGGTCTACCTCGGCAACCCCAACGTCCACAGCCTCGGCTCGATGACGCACGGCACCGCGATGGTGAAGTCGCTCCGCACCCGCAACACCTACAGCGCCACCTCGGTCGACCAGCTCCCCCACCAGCTCGTGGCGCACCTGATGTACGGCCACCAGCTGCTCATCCCGGTGCCCGACATCGACCGCACGGACCTGTTCGTCGTGGTCGGTGGCAACCCGATGGCCTCCAACGGGAGCCTCATGACGGTGCCGGACTTCCCGGGTCGCCTGCGTGAGCTGCGAGGCCGCGGCGGGCGGATGGTCGTCCTCGACCCCCGTCGTACCGAGACCGCGAAGGCGGCCGACGAGCACCACTTCGTGCGGCCCGGCACCGACGCCTTCGTCCTGCTCGCGATGCTGCACACGGTCTTCGCGGAGGGGCTCGCACAGCCGCCGGAGTACGTCGACGGGCTCGACGCCGTGGAGGCGGCGGTGCAGCCGTTCACGCCCGAGCGGGCCGAGGCCGTGAGCGGCGTCGGCGCCGATGTCATCCGCGGCCTCGCCCGGGACCTCGTGCGCACCGAGCGGGCGGCGCTCTACGGCCGCATGGGCGTCTCGACCCAGGCGTTCGGCGCCGTGTGTCAGTGGGCGATCCAGTGCCTCAACATCGTCGCCGGGAACCTCGACCACGAGGGCGGCGTGATGCTCACCAGCCCGGCGATCGACGCCGTGGGACGCGGGCTGATCGGCAAGGGTCATCACGACCTGTGGCGCAGCCGCGTGCGGGACCTGCCCGAGTTCGGCGGCGAGCTCCCCGTCTCGACCCTCGCCGACGAGATCCTCACGCCCGGCAAGGGGCAGGTGCGAGCGGTCCTCACCGTCGCGGGGAACCCGGTCCTGTCGACGCCCGACGGCGCCCGCCTGTCGGACGCGCTGGCGGGCGTCGACTTCATGGCAGCGGTCGACATCTACGTCAACGAGACCACCCGCCACGCCGACGTGATCCTGCCGCCGACCTCGGCGCTCGAGCGTGACCACTACGACCTGGCGTTCCATGTACTCGCGGTCCGCAACACCGCCCGGTTCACCCCGGCGGTCTTCCCCAAGCCGAAGGACGCGCGCCACGACTGGGAGATCTTCAGGGAGATCACGCTCCGCACGGCCAAACGCCTCGGGGCCAAGGCCCCGCTGAAGAAGCGCCTCCGCACCCAGGCCCGGATGCGCCTCTCGCCCACGCGCATGATCGACCTGCTGCTGCGCACCGACCGGCCGAGGCTCTCGCTGCGCACGCTGCGCCGCCATCCCGAGGGCATCGACCTCGGTCCGCTGAAGCCGGTCCTGCCGGGTCGCCTCCGCACGAAGGACAAACGGGTGCACGCGGCGCCCCCGCTCGTGCTCGACGACCTCGCGCGGCTCGAGTCGGCCGAGGCCGCCGTCCCGGAGCAGAACGAGCTCCTGCTCATCGGCCGGCGGCACCAGCGCGACTGCAACTCCTGGATGCACAACACCGACCGGCTCACGAAGGGCCGGCCCCGCCACCACCTGCTCATGCATCCCGAGGACCTCGCCGAGCGCGGCCTCGCCGACGGTACGACGGTCGCCGTGACCTCGCGGGTCGGCACGGTCGAGGTCGAGGTGCAGGCGACCGACGACATGATGCGCGGCGTGGTGAGCCTGCCGCACGGCTACGGCCACCAGCGCGAGGGCGTCCTCCTCGGCAACGCCTCCCGCGTCCCGGGGCCCTCGATCAACGACCTGACCGACCCGGCCGTCCTCGACCGGGCCAGCGGCAACGCGGTGCTCAACGGCGTGCCCGTGTCCGTCCGGCCGGCCGGACCGTCGGAGGCGGGCGACCGGGAGGACGCGATCAGGCTCGGTTAGGCCGGGTCGCGGCACCGCCGTCGCGGGTCACTTCGGGTCCGGATCAGGACTCCGGCCCGCTCGAGCTCGTACTCGATCCGCAGGCGTTCCGACTCGCGCTCGAGCCCCTCGGGCAGCGAGCCCAAGGAGGTCTGGACCTCTACCGCACGACATGCCTCGAGCAGGAGATCGTCGTACGCCAGCACCACGCCGCGATGCTTCGCGTTGGCCGTCCCCTGGCGGTGTCGCAGAGCCTCGGGTCGAAGGCGGCGCAGGTCGCGCGCGACCCGCTCGAGCGGCGGACCCATGGGTACCGAGGCGAGCCTCGCGCGGGGACGCCGGCAGCAGGACCGACGACGAACGGAGAATCGTCCTAGGCTGCTGACAGCGGCACGCCCGACTGTCGGCCTACCGGAGGAGGAACGCCGTGGACTTCAAGATCGAGCTGATCCCGTTGGCCGTGCAGGACGTCGACCGGTCGGTCGAGTTCTACGGCAAGGCCCTTGGCTGGAACGTCGACTACGACCACGTCGTCAGCCCCGAGCTGCGGTTCGTGCAGGTCACCCCGCCGGGCTCAGCGTGCTCGGTCTGCTTCGGGACCGGTCTCGACATGATGCCCGAGGGTTCCTCGCAGTTCATCCAGGTCGTGGTCGCGGACGCGGACGATGCCTGCGCCTACCTTCGCGGGCGCGGCGTGGAGTGCAGCGACGTGGACGACCAGGCCTGGGGTCGGTTCGTGCGCTTCGAGGATCCCGACGGCAACCGCTGGGCGCTGCAGCAGATCGTCGCGCCGTCCTGACGCGCTGGTGACGCGTCGCAGAGCCTCAGCCCTCTCTCTTGTGAGCAGCCGAGGCCGCGGTCAGGCGCGCTCGAGCACCGTCCGCACCGACTCGCGCGCAGCCATCGGGTCCACCGACGCGAGGGCTGCCTCGGCGGCGTGCTCGCACATGTCCATGGACACCGACGCCAGCTGAGCTCCGACCGTGCGCACGGCGGCAGAGGCCATCGACAGGGACGTGACGCCCATGCCCACCAGGGCGGCCGCGAGGGCGGGGTCGGCCGCTGCCTCACCGCACACCCCGACCGGCTTGCCGGCCTGCTTGCCCGCCTCGGCGCTGATCGCGATCAGGGCGAGCACGGCCGGCTGCCACGCGTCGGTCAGGTGGGCCAGCCCGCTCGCCATCCGGTCGGCGGCCATCGTGTACTGCGTCAGGTCGTTGGTGCCGATCGACAGGAAGTCGACGTGCTCGAGCATCTTGTGGGCCTGGAGCGCGGCGCTCGGGATCTCGATCATCACGCCCGCCTGGAGGCCATGCGCCCGGACCTGCTCGGCGAAGTCAGCCGCCTCCTGGACGGTCGCCACCATGGGCGCCATCACCCACGGGTTCGTCGAGGTCTGACGGGCGGCGGCGGCGATGGCGTAGAGCTGCCGCTCGAGCAGGCCGGGGTTGCCGATGGAGAGCCGGAGGCCGCGGACACCGAGCGCGGGGTTCTCCTCGCCCTCCAGGGTCGCGAAGGCGATCGGCTTGTCGGATCCCGCGTCGAGCGTGCGCACGACGACGGTGCGCTCGGGCCCGAAGGCAGAGAGCACCTCGGCGTACACCTCGGTCTGCTCGGCGACGCTCGGCTCGTCCTTGCGGTTGAGGAAGCACAGCTCGGTCCGGAAGAGCCCCACGCCCTCGACCGGGCCGGCCGCGGCCGAGCGAGCGGATTCGCCGTCGGCGACGTTGGCGAGGAGCTTCACGCGGGTCCCGTCGCTCGTCCTCGCCGGTCCGGTCCAGGTCTCGAGCGCCGCACGGGCGGCCGCCGCAGCCTCGACGCGGGCGGTGGCCTCGTCGTGGTCGGGCGCCACCTCGATGACGCCGGTCCCGCCGTCCACGAGGACGGGTGTGCCGGGGCTGAGCTCCATCAGGCCGGGGACCGCGACGACACACGGGATCCCGAGCTGGCGGGCGATGATCGCGGTGTGGCTCGTCGGCCCGCCCTTCTCCGTCACGAGTGCGGTCACGAGCGAGGCGTCTAGGCCGGCGGTGTCCGCTGGAGCAAGGTCCTCGGCGACCAGGATCGACGGCTCCTCCGGGGTGGGGACGCCGGGCTCCGCCTCGCCGACGAGGGTGGCGGTGAGCCGCTTCTCGATGTCGTAGAGGTCCGTGACCCGCTCGGCCATGAGGCCACCCATCTGCGTGAACAGGTCCGCGAACTGCTGCACAGCGCCGCGAAGCGCGTCGAGCAACGGGTCGCCCGCCTTGACGCGCTTCACCACCGCCGATCGGAGCCCCTTGTCGCGGGTCAGCCCCGCGGTCGCGGTGAGCACCTCGGCCGCCGAGCCGCTGGCCTTGTCCGCCCGCCCCGCGAGCCTGTCGGCCACGAGGGTGACAGCACCGTCGTACGCGGCGAGGGCCTCCTCCTCGTCGAGGCGGACGCCGGCGAAGGCGTCGATGGCACGCCGGGAGATCCGGGCGGTCGCGACGATGACGGGCCCGTAGGCCACCCCGGGGACGACGGGAGTCCCACGCAGCGACGAGGCCTGGTCCGTGGCGGTGGATGTGGTCGACATGCAAGAACGATAAACCCGCCACCCCCTTGACAGTCAACAGAGACGGGCGTAAAACAACAGATACAAAGATTCACAGCCACACGAACACAGGAGACAGCGTGTACGCCGAAGAACGCCAGCAGGCCATGGCCGACCTGATCGCCAAGCGCGGTCGCCTGTCGGTCAACGAGCTTGCCGAGGAGTACGGCGTGACCACCGAGACCGTCCGCCGCGATCTCTCCGTCCTCGAGCGGGCCGGCATCATCCGGCGCGTGCACGGCGGCGCGGTGCCGGCCGAGGCACTGACCGTCCTCGAGACGGCCGTCACCGACCGCGACCTCGCGCACAGCGAGGAGAAGGACCGGATCGCGAAGGCGGCGCTGCAGCTCCTCCCTCCCGAAGGGGGCAGCGTCCTGCTCGACGCAGGCACGACCACGGCACGGCTCGCCACGTACCTCCCCCGTGACCATGCCCTGACCGTCGTCACCAACGCGGTCCCGATCGCCGCCCGCCTCGCCGGGCTGCGGAACGTCGACCTCCACCTGCTTCCTGGCCGGGTACGCCGAACCACCCAGGCCGCCGTGGGCGACGACACCGTTGCAGCGCTCCACGTCCTGCGCACCGACGTGGCCTTCGTCGGCAGCAACGGCCTCACCCTCGACCACGGGTTCTCGACCCCCGACCACAGCGAGGCCGCCGGGAAGCGCGCCATGGTCCGCGCCGGGCGGCGGGTCGTCGTGCTCGCGGACTCCTCGAAGATCGGCCTCGAGAACACCGTCCGCTTCGCCGAGCTCGACGACGTCGACGTGCTGGTCACCGACTCGGGCATCTCCGCGCTCGACGTCAACGCCTTCGAGCAGCGCGGCATCGAGGTCGTGGTCGCATGATCGTCACCCTGACCCCCAACCCCAGTGTCGACCGGACCGTCGCGCTGACCTCGCGCCTCGAGCGTCACGCGGTGCTGCGCGCCGAGTCGGTGATCTCCCAGGCCGGCGGCAAGGGCGTGAACATCTCCCGGGCTGCCGTGGCAGCCGGTCTGCGCACCATCGCGGTCCTGCCTGCGGACAAGGACGACCCGTACGTGCTCGAGCTCCTCCGCGACGGCATCGACTGCCGCCCCGAGCCGCCCGCAGGTCCGGTCCGGGTGAACATCACGATCACCGAGCCCGACGGCACCACCACCAAGATCAACTCGCCCGGGGCGGTCGCCGACGCCGAGTCGCTCGACCGGCTCAAGGTCGCCCTGCATCACCGCGCACAGCACGCCGCGTGGGTCGTGCTCGCGGGCTCCCTGCCGCCGGGCGCCCCGGCTGACTGGTACGCCTCCTTGGTCCAGGACCTCCGGGGTACGACGGCCAGGGTGGCTGTGGACACCTCCGGGGAGCCGCTGGCCGCGCTGGCCGCCTCCCTGACCATCGCCGCACCCGACCTGATGAAGCCCAACGGCGAGGAGCTCGCCTCGCTCACCGGCGGCGACGCCGACGCGATCGAGGCCGATCCCGCCACTGCGGCCAAGGCCGCCACCGTCCTGGTCGAGCAGGGCGTCGGTGCGGTCCTCGTGACCCTGGGCGGCAACGGAGCCGTCCTGGTCACTCCGGAGGGGGCCTGGCACGCCACGCCGCCTCCCACCACGGTCGTCAGCACGGTCGGTGCCGGCGACTCGAGCCTCTTCGGCTACCTGCTCGGCGACCACCAGGGAGTCGAGCCGGCCGAGAAGCTCCGACTCGCCGTGGCCTACGGCAGCGCCGCCGCAGGCCTCCCCGGAACCACCATCCCCACCCCCGACCACACCCGTCCCGAGCTCGTGACCCTGCACGCGCTCGCAGTCACCAGAGATTGAGGAACGACATGTCCGAACTGATCACGCCGTCGCTGGTGCGGCTCGACGCCGCGCTCGGAAGCGACAAGCACGACGTCATCCGCGCGCTCGCCGGTGTCGTCGCCGATGCCGGGCGGAGCACCGACGCCGACGGGCTGACCCAGGACGCCCTGGCCCGCGAGGCCACCTCGGCGACCGGCCTGCCCGGGGGGATCGCGATCCCGCACTGCCGCACCGAGCACGTCGACGTACCGACCCTGGCGTTCGCCCGGCTCTCCCCCGCGACCGACTTCGGCGCCAAGGACGGCCCGGCGGACCTCGCGTTCCTCATCGCCGCACCCGCGGGTGGCGACGCGACCCACCTCCAGCTGCTCACCCAGCTCGCCCGGTCGCTGGTGAAGAAGGACTTCACCGACGCCCTGCGCGCCGCCGAGACCCCCGAGGAGGTCGTGCGCATCGTCAGCGAGGTCGTCAAGGTCCCCGTCGCGGCCGCCCCCGCGCCGACCGCGTCCGCCGAGCCCACTCGCCCCGGCCGAGCAGCCGCACCCGACCAGGCCGCTCCGGCCGCGCGCCGCCGCATCGTCGCGGTGACCTCCTGCCCCACCGGCATCGCGCACACCTACATGGCAGCCGAGGCGCTCGAGGCCGCGGCCGCCCGTGCGGGTGTCGACATCGTCGTCGAGACGCAGGGCTCCGCCGGCTCCAAGCCGATGCCCCAAAGCGTGATCGACGAGGCCGACGCGGTCGTCTTCGCCGCGGACCTCGGCGTCAAGGACCGGGGCCGTTTCGCCGGCAAGCCGTTCGTGGCCGCCGGTGTGAAGCGCGGCATCGACGACGGCGACAACATGATCGCCCAGGCGCTCGCCGCCGCCGCGGACCCGAACGGTCCCCGCGTCGAGGGCTCAGGCGCAGGCGCCGGCGCGGGCGGCACCGGCGGGACGCACACGGGCGACGAGTCGTGGGGACTGCGCATCCGCAGGGTGCTCATGACAGGCGTGTCGTACATGATCCCGTTCGTGGCAGCCGGTGGTCTCCTCATCGCGCTCGGGTTCCTGCTCGGCGGCTACGAGATCGCGAACAAGACCACGATCGACGGCACCGAGGTCGGCAACGCCGCGGACATCCTGGCCAACTACACGCTCTGGAACCTGCCCGACCCCTCGACGTACAACCTCGACCACGCGTTGTTCGGCAGCAGCTTCTTCGCCTACGTCGGCGCGGTGATGTTCACGCTCGGCGTGACTGCCTTCGGCTTCCTGATCCCGGCGCTGGCCGGCTACATCGCCTTCGCGATCGCCGACCGTCCCGGTATTGCCCCGGGCTTCGTGATGGGGGCCATCGCAGGAACGCTTGGCTTGGGCTTCATCGGCGGCATGATCGGCGGAGTGCTCGCCGGCCTGGTCACGCACTGGATCGCCTCGTGGACGATCCCGACCTGGGTCCGGGGGCTCATGCCCGTCGTCGTGATCCCGCTCCTCGCCACCCTGATCTCGGGCGCGGTCATGATCATCCTGCTGGCCAAGCCGCTCGTCGCTCTCACCGACGCGCTGACCGACGGCCTGGAGAGCATGAGCGAAGGCGGCGCCGGTGCCCTGCTCGGAGTCGTCCTCGGCCTGATGATGGCCTTCGACATGGGTGGCCCGCTCAACAAGACCGCGTACCTCTTCGCGACCGCCGGACTCGGCGCCGCCGCCACCGCGACCGGCGCTCCCCCGGAGCTGAAGATCATGGCAGCCGTGATGCTCGCCGGCATGGTGCCGCCGCTCGCGTTGGCCCTCGCCACCGCTGTGCGACCCAAGCTGTTCTCGGAGCCGGAGCGGGAGAACGGCAAGGCGGCCTGGCTCCTCGGCGCCTCCTTCATCACCGAGGGCGCCATCCCGTTCGCAGCCGTCGACCCGATCCGCGTGATCCCTTCGATCTGTGCCGGCAGCGCTGTCACGGGCGCGATGGCGATGGCCGCAGACGTGACCCTGCGCGCGCCGCACGGTGGGATCTTCGTCCTCTTCGCCGTCGACCAGGTGCTGTGGTTCCTGATCTCGCTGGCAGCAGGCGTGCTGGTGGCGACGACCCTGGTGATCGTGCTCAAGACCTTCACCGAGAGCAAGGAAGAGCTCGACGAGCTCGCCGAGGCCGCCGCGGTCTGACCAGCGGTAAGGCCAACCAACCCAACTGAAGGAGAAAGTCTGATGCCCACCAAGTCCGTCATCGTCGGCTCGGCCGTCGGTCTCCACGCCAGGCCCGCCGCCCTCATCTCCGAAGCAGCCGGAGAGCTCGGCAGCGAGGTCACCATCGGCAAGCCCGGCGAGGATGCTGTCGACGCGAGCTCGGCCCTGCTGATCATGACTCTCGGCGCCGGCAAGGGCGACACGGTCGAGGTCAGCGGGGACGACCAGGCCGCTGTCGACAAGATCGCCGCTCTCGTCGAGCAGGACCTCGACGCCTGACTCACGCAGCAGGCGCTCGACGACACGGAGGCGGTCCCGGGACACCGGGGCCGCCTCTCTCGACTGCAGGGGTCGTCGCGAGGCGCCAGGCGTCCCCGGTGTCGTCCTCCCCGGCCCTGGCGTGTGGGGCTCCCCGCCCTCGGGCTCAGCCGGCGAGCTGCGACCTCAGGTGGTGGTAGACCGTCCGCGCGCCGACCGCCCGCTCGAGCTCGTCGGTGATCGAGGTGAAGAACTGCGTGCGGTACACCTCGTCGGTCACCGCGTAGACCGTGAAGTACAGGCCCGAGAAGGCGGCGAGGAAGAGCGAGACCTGGATCAGCTCGGTGCTGACCAGCAGCGCCTCGCCGAACGGGTAGGTGAGCGCTGGGTCCCCGGTCCAGGACGTGACGACCCTCCTCCTTCATCGCGACCACCCCGAAGACGATGAAGAAGAAGAAGACCGAGGTCGACAGCAGCAGCACCTGCACGAACTGGGCGATGAGCAGGACCAGCAGCAGGTTCGCCTTCTGGAAGCCGTGGACCTCGACCTCGTGCGGGACCACGTCCTGGCCGGACTCCGTGAGCGTGCGGGCGGCCTCGGCGAGCGGCGTGCCCCGGGTGACGGTGGCGAGACGTTCGACGGCGATCTCGTCATCGACGCGGTCCAGCTCCTCCGGCAGCCGCGCCAGCAGGAAGCCGGCCGCCAGCCCCGTGAACAGCAGGATGGTCACCCACATCACCCCGCCGTCGAGCGTCGCCGAGACCTGCCACACCTCAGCGTTGATGAAGAGGAAGGTCACGAAGAGCAGCAGCAGCGGCAGAGCACGCGTCACCAGCGGGAAGAGAAGGCCGAGGCTCTTCAAGGTCCGCGCGACTGCCCAGCGGGCGATCGGCCACGCCCGCAACGTGGTGACCGCGTACAGGCCGGCGCCGATCCCGGCAAAGGTCATGGCCGACCCGATTCCTGCCGAGACGCTGTCGGTCACCGTGCCGAGCAGGATGCCGACCGCGACCCCCAGGAGCGCAGAGCCCAGCAGAGCCGGGATCAGTCGTCTAGGCCGCAGCCCCTTCCGGACCGCGGCTCTCTCGGAGTCGACGAAGTACGGCAGGCCGTGGTGGATGAACCACTTCTCGGCCTCTGCGAGCGTCTGGTCCACCGTCGCCTGCTGGTCGCTCACACTGCCTCCGGAGTGCCGAGTACGACGCGGGCTCGGCGTACGTCGTCTGCCATCGTCTCGACGAGCCCCTCGACCGAGTCGAACCGCTTCATCCCGCGCAGTCGGGCGACGAAGGAGACCTCCACCGGCACGCCGTACAGCTCGAGGTCGTCACGGTCGAGCACGTAGGACTCGACCCGGCGCTCGCGGTCGCCCTCGAACGTCGGGTTGGTGCCGACGCTGATCGCGGCAGGAAGGAGGTCACCGTCCTCGTCGAGGCGACGCAGCCACCCGGCGTACACCCCGTCGGCAGGCGCTGCGTGCACGCCGGTGGTGGGCACGTTCGCCGTCGGGTAGCCGAGGTCCCGGCCGCGCTCGTCGCCCCGGACCACCTCGCCGCGGACCGTGAAGGGTCGGCCGAGCGCCTCTGCCGCGCCTTCGACGTCGCCGGCGGCGAGGCAGTTGCGGACGTACGTCGACGACCACACCTGGGGGCCTCCGTCCAGCGCGATGCCGACGGTGCGGAAGTCGCGCTCCTCCCCTGCCTCGCGCAGCGTGGCGACGTCGCCGGCTGCGCGGTGGCCGAACCGGAAGTTCGCTCCGACCACGACGGCCTTCGCGTGCAGCGCCTCGACGATGATCTCGTCGATGAACCGCTCAGGCGACCAGTCGGCGATCTCACGGCTGAAGGGGATGACGAGCACGTCGTCGGCGCCGGCCTCCTCGAGCAGGCGGACGCGGGTCTCGATCGTGGTCAGCGTGGGCGGCGCGTGCTCGGGACGCAGCACCGCGATCGGGTGGGGGTCGAAGGTGACCGCCACGACGTCCCGGACGGCGAGCTCGTCGGCGACCTCCCGCGCGCGCCGGATCACGTGCTGGTGGCCGAGGTGCACGCCGTCGAAGTTCCCGATGGTGACGACGGTGCGGAGATCGGCAGGTACGGCGTCGATGGAGCGCCAGATACGCACGGTGCCACCACTCCTGTTCGCGGACGGGTTCGCAGGCTTCACGGAAGTACGTCGAAATGCTGCCACACGGGGCCGGGCGTGCCTCGGGTCAGGAGGTGAACACCGCCACCGGCGCGGCCGTCTCACCGCGCTGCTCGTAGAGCGCGAGGAACTCACCCGCCGGGTCGAACACCGCGACCGGTCCTGTCGCGCCGAGGTCCACCGCGAGCTTGCGGCCCACCCGGACCGATGCGGCGTCCTCGTCGCCCAGCGTGTGAGAGGGGAAGCTTCGTCGGGCGACGTCGGCGATCGGGACGACCCGGAAGTCGTCGGCGAGCCCGTCGAGCGTGTGGGCGTCGTCGAGGGTGAACGAGCCGACCGCGGTACGCCGGAGCACGGTGAGGTGACCTCCGACGCCGAGCGCGGCGCCCACGTCGCGGGCCAGGGCGCGGATGTAGGTGCCGCTGGAGCAGCGCACCGAGACCGGGACGTCGACCACGTCGCCGTGGCGGACGGGCTCCCCGACCTCGATCGCGTGGACGGTGACCGGCCGGGCCTTCAGCTCGACGCTCTCCCCGGCCCGGACCCGTGCGTAGGCACGCTGGCCGTCGACCTTGATCGCCGACACCGACGAGGGGACCTGCTCGATGTCACCGACGAGGGCCTCAAACGCCGCTTGGATCTGGTCGTCGGTGACCCCGGCGGCGGACACCTCGGCCGTGGTCTCCCCCTCGGCGTCGTCGGTGGTGGTGGCCACCCCGAGGCGGACGACCGCGTCGTACGCCTTCTCGGTGAGCATCAGGTGGCCGAGAAGCCTGGTCGCTCGGTTCACGCCGAGCAGGAGGACGCCGGTGGCCATCGGGTCGAGCGTCCCGGCATGGCCGACCTTGCGGGTCCCGGCCAGCCGGCGTACCCGCGCCACCACGTCGTGCGAGGTCATCCCCGCCGGCTTGTCGACGACGACCAGACCGGGCGGGGTGGGAGTAGTGCTCACTCCTCGTCGAGCTCGTCCTCGAGCTCGTCGGCCTCGTGGGGCTTGCGGTAGGGGTCCGCCTCGCCGGCGTAGGTCGCACCGGCGGCCGCCTCGGCCACCCGGGCGTCGGACTCCCGCGCCTTGGCGAGGAGCTCGTCGAGGTGGCGGGCCGTGTCGGGCAGCGCGTCGTGCACGAACTCCAGCGTCGGCACGTGACGCATGCCGAGCTGCTTGCCGACCTCGGAGCGGAGGATGCCCTTGGCCGACTCCAGCGCGGTGGCGGTGCTGGCGAGCTCGTCGTCCTCACCGAAGACGGTGTAGAAGATCGTGGCGTTCTGGGTGTCGCCGGTGACACGCACGTCGGTCACGGTGACGAACCCGAGCCGCGGGTCCTTGATCCGACGCTCGAGCATCTCGGCCACGATCACCTGGATGCGGTCGGCGACCTTGCGGACGCGGGGCGAGCTCATGAGTGGTTCTCCTGGGTTGGTTCAGTGGTTCGACGCGGCGTCGGGGCCCCGCCCATCCGGCTGACCGGACGGGCGGGACGCCGAGGCGTGGATGGGTCTGGCCGCGAGCAAGGGATGAGCGAGGCTGCATGCCTCGCCGCCCCGCGGCCGCAGGCCGGACCCGTGAGCCCGGCCTGCGATCCGAGGGTCAGGCCCGCGGGATCTCCCGCATCTCGAAGGACTCGACGATGTCGCCCTGCTTGATGTCGTTGTAACCACGCAGGACCACACCACACTCGAAGCCCTCGCGGACCTCGGACGCGTCGTCCTTCTCGCGGCGCAGCGACGCCAGGTCGAGGTTGTCGGCCACCACGTTGCCGTCACGCAGCAGACGCGCCTTGGCGTTGCGGCGGATGACGCCCTTGGTGACCATGCAACCTGCGATGTTGCCGATCTTGCTGGAGCGGAAGATCTCGCGGATCTCGGCCTGGCCGAGCGAGACCTCTTCGTACTCCGGCTTGAGCATGCCCTTGAGCGCTGCCTCGATCTCCTCGATCGCCTGGTAGATGACCGAGTAGTACCGGATCTCGACGCCTTCCTTCTCCGCCATCTCGGTCGCCTTGCCCTGGGGCCGGACGTTGAAGCCGATGATGATGGCGTCGGAGGCTGCAGCGAGGTCGACGTTGGTCTCGGTGATCGCACCGACACCCCGGTCGATGACCCGGATGCTGACCTCGTCGCCGACGTCGATCTTGGCCAGCGAGTCCTCGAGGGCCTCGACCGAACCGGACACGTCGCCCTTCAGGATCAGGTTGAGCTCCTGGCTCTCGCCCTTCTCCATGGAGGCCATGAAGTCCTCGAGGGTACGGCGGACGCGACGCTTGGCCTGCATGGCCGCACGCTCGCGGGACTCACGCTTCTCGGCGATCTGACGAGCCATCCGGTCGTCGGACACGACGATGAAGTTCTGGCCCGCGCCCGGAACAGCCGTCAGACCGAGGACCATCACCGGACGTGACGGGTCGGCCTCCTCCACGTTGTTCCCGTGCTCGTCGAGCATGGCGCGAACCCGACCGTAGGCCGGTCCGGCCACGACCGACTCGCCGACGCGGAGCGTTCCGCGCTGGACCAGGATCGTCGCCACCGGGCCACGACCACGGTCGAGGTGTGCCTCCACCACGAGGCCCTGGGCGTCCTGGTCGGGGTTGGCCCGCAGGTCCAGGGAGGCGTCGGCGGTGAGCACGATCGCCTCGAGCAGTCCGTCGAGGTTGAGCTCGGACTTCGCCGAGACGTCGACGAACATCGTGTCGCCGCCGTACTCCTCGGGAACCAGGCCGTACTCGGTGAGCTGTCCGCGCACCTTCTGCGGGTCGGCGTCGGGCTTGTCGATCTTGTTGACCGCGACCACGACCGGGACACCGGCCGCCTTGGCGTGGTTGAGCGCCTCGACCGTCTGCGGCATCACACCGTCGTCGGCCGCGACCACGAGCACCGCGATGTCGGTGGCCTGAGCACCACGAGCACGCATGGCGGTGAACGCCTCGTGACCCGGGGTGTCGATGAAGGTGATCTTGCGCTCGTTGCCGTCGACCTCGGTCGCGACCTGGTAGGCACCGATGTGCTGCGTGATGCCACCGGCCTCCTTGTCGACGACGTTCGCCTGACGCAGCGCGTCGAGCAGCTTCGTCTTTCCGTGGTCGACGTGACCCATGACGGTCACGACCGGCGGACGGGCCTCGAGGTCCTCCTCGCCGCCCTCGTCCTCACCGAACTCCAGGTCGAAGGACTCGAGCAGCTCGCGGTCCTCGTCCTCGGGCGAGACGACCTGCACGACGTAGTTGAGCTCCTCACCGAGCAGCTCGAACGTCTCGTCGTTGACCGACTCGGTCGCGGTGACCATCTCGCCGAGCGAGAACAGCATCTGCACCAGTGCCGCAGGGTCGACGCCGATCCGCTCCGCGAAGTCCGTCAGCGAGGCACCACGTGGGAGACGAACGGTCTCGCCGTCGCCCTTGCGGACGCGCACGCCACCGATCGTCGGCGCCTGCATCTGTTCGTACTCTTGACGACGCGCGCGCTTGGACTTGCGACCACGACGCGACGGGCCACCCGGGCGACCGAAGGCACCCTGGGTCTGGCCGCGCTGGCCGGGACGACCGCCGCCACCGGGACGGCCACCGCCACCGGGACCGAAGCCACCGGGGCGTGCGGGGGCCCCTGCGCCGGCACCTGCACCTGCACCGCCACGGCCCGGAGCACCGCCGCGGCCCGGAGCGCCACCGCGACCGGGAGCGCCGGGACGCCCGCCGGGGCCACCAGCGGGACGACCACCGGGGCCACCGCCGAAGGCAGCCGGGGACTTGGGCATCATCGCCGGGTTCGGACGAGGCATGCCCGGGCGACCGGGAGCGCCACCGTCACGAGCGGCCGGGGGACGCGGCGGACGGTTGTCGCCGCCGCCCTGGTCGCCCCGCGGCGGCGCAGCAGGACGACGACCCATGCCCTGGGTCGACGAGAACGGGTTGTTGCCCGGACGCGGCGCACCCGGACGGGCGCCGCTCGGCCGCGGTGCAGCCGGACGGGGAGCCGACGGGGCGGGCGTCTCGGCACGCGCGGCGGGGGCCTCCGGCGCAGCAGCGGCCGGGACCTCCGGTGCGGGAGCGGGCTCGGGAGCCTTCTTCGGGCCGGGACGGGGGCCGGGACGGGGACCAGGGGCCGCCGCGGGTGCGGCGGGCTCGCTGACCGGCGTCTCCACCTGTGCGGGGGCCGGCGCCTCGGTCTCGGCCGGAGCCGGGGCAGGGGCGGCCGGCGCCTCGGCCGCGGGGGCCTCGGCGGCAGGAGCCTCTGCAGGCTTCGCCGGGGCCGCCTTCTTGGCGGGCGCCTTCTTCGCTGCCTTCTTCTCAGAGGCAGCCTTCAGCTCGTCACCGAACTTGTCGGTGAAACGCTTGACGACAGGGGGCTCGACCGTCGACGACGCCGACTTGACGAACTCCCCCATCTCTCCGAGCTTGGCCAGAACGACCTTGCTCTCTACTCCGAACTCTTTGGCGAGCTCGTGGACTCGGACCTTAGCCACGCTTCTCCTTCTGGTCCGAGCCTCTTTGCGGCCGGACCGTTAGCTGGTGTGCATGCTCATCGCGAAGTACTCATCGAGTGCTCATGAGCTGCTGCTCCAATTTCTGTCGGTCAACACGGACGGATCTGCTGTGCGCTGCAGGTAGTCCCGTAGCGGGGACTCGCCGAGCGGTCCTCGGACCCGGAGGGCCCGGACGAACGCCCGACGGCGTGTGGCCTGCTCGAGACAAGCGGACGTGGGGTGGATGTAGGCTCCCCGGCCCGCTGCCCTTGCCTCCGGGTCCGGGACCACGGAGAGCCCGTCGCCCGAACCGCGGGCGACCACGCGCAGCAGCTCTTGCTTCGGGGCTCGGACGCGACAGCCGATACAGGTCCGCACAGGTGTGTGCGCGCATGAGTCAGCGCCGTGTTCGCGAGCCACCGAAGACGAGTCTAGCGGTTCTGGGGTTCGTAACAGAATCGACCTCAGCCCTGCTCCCCCAGGGGAGGAGCCACAGGGGCGGCCGGGGCCTCGTCGGAGCGGATGTCGATGCGCCACCCGGTGAGCCTGGCTGCGAGGCGGGCGTTCTGCCCCTCCTTGCCGATGGCGAGCGAGAGCTGGTAGTCGGGCACGACGACGCGGGCCGAACGAGCCTCACGGTCGACGACCTCGACGCTGGAGACGCGCGCCGGGGAGAGCGCATGGGCGACCAGCTCGGCCGGGTCGTCGGACCAGTCCACGATGTCGATCTTCTCGCCGTGGAGCTCGTGCATGACGTTGCGCACACGCTGCCCCATCGGGCCGATGCAGGCGCCCTTCGCGTTCACGCCCTGGACGGTCGAGCGCACCGCGATCTTGGTGCGGTGACCGGCCTCGCGGGCGATCGCGCAGATCTCGACCGTGCCGTCGGCGATCTCGGGGACCTCGAGCGCGAAGAGCTTCTTGACCAGGTTCGGGTGGGAGCGGGACAGGGTGACCTGAGGGCCGCGCATGCCCTTGCGGACGCTGACCACGAGGCACTTGATGCGGGTGCCGTGGTCGTACCGCTCGCCCGGGACCCGCTCGACGAGCGGCAGGTGCGCCTCGAGCTTGCCGAGATCCACGAGCACGTCCTGCGGGTCGCGACCCTGCTGGATGATCCCGGAGATCACGTCGCCCTCCTTGCCGGCGAACTCACCGAACTTCGCGTCGTCCTCGGCGTCGCGCAGCCGCTGCAGGATGATCTGCTTCGCGGTCGTGGCGGCAATCCGTCCGAAGCCGGCCGGCGTGTCGTCGTACTCTGCGACGACGTTGCCCTCCTCGTCGGTCTCGGCGGCGAGCACGGTCACGTGACCGGTCTTCCGATCGAGCTCGACCCGTGCCTTGGGCTGGGCGCCCGGGGTCTTGTGGTAGGCGATGAGCAGGGCCTGCTCGATGGCCTCCACGAGGATTTCGAAGGAGATCTCCTTCTCGCGCTCGAGCGAGCGCAGCACCATCATGTCGATGTCCATGTGCTCAGCTCTCCTTCCGGTTGAACTCGATCTGGATGCGGGCCTTGGCGACCTCGTCGTAGGACAGGACCCGCTCGACGCCGTCGACGTCGAGGGTCGCGCTCTTGTCGTCGCTGTCGCGCACGCGGCCGGTCAGGGTCTCGCCGTCGGCGGTGGTGACCTTCACGAGGCGTGACTGGTTGCGCCGCCAGTGGCGGGGAAGCGTGAGGGGCCGGTCGGTGCCGGGCGAGGTGACCTCGAGCGTGTAGGGGTGCTCCCCCATCACGTCGGACTCGTCGAGGAGGCGCGAGACCTCCTTGGTGGTGTCGGCGATGTCGTCCATCGTCACGCCGCCGTCCTTGTCGACCGCGACGCGGAGGAGCCTGCGCCGACCGGCAGGCGTGAGCTCGATGGCCTCGACGTCGAGGCCCGAGGCAGCAAGGGGCGCGGTGAGTACCTCCGCAAGTCGGTCCCGAGTCTCATCGACGGTGCTCACGGGCATCCTCCTCGCTGTGCTGTTGTCGGCCGTGCCAGGACGTGCGTCAGCCCTGCCGGGGCAAGCCACGCCTGTGCTGCAACCATAGCGGACCAGGGCCGCGCCGCGAGTCCGCCGCATCCGGCCCCGCCGCGGACGACGGTGAGGTCGATCGGCGGCACCCGCCGCCCGGCGATAGAGTCGGCTTTCGTGCCCACCCCCTCCCGCGCCCTGACCGGCGTCCCGCTGAGCCGCCGTGCCGCGCTGGCCACGGTTGCCGCCGTGGCGGGCGCTGCGCTGGCCGGGTGTACGCCGGAGCGGCAGCGACGTCGTGGGGAGGACCCACCCGAGCCTGTCGAGCCCCGGGTCGACCCGGACGTCCTCGTGGCCGCCGAGGCCCTGGGCAACCAGCAGCAGATGCTCGACCTGCTCGACGCGACGCAGCAGCGCCATCCCCGCCTGACGCGGCAGCTCGCGCCGGTCGTCGCTGCCCACGAGGCCCACGCGGCACTGCTCGCGGAGGCGGTCCCGGCCGACGTCTCGGCGACGCCGTCGACCTCGCCGGCCCCCTCCCCCGACGGCAGCACCACCGTCCCCCGCCAGCGTCGCCAGGCGCTCGCCCGGGTCGTGGCGGCCGAGCGGGAGCTGGCCACCGCGACGAAGCGGCACGCGTTCCGGGCCCAGAGCGGGGCCTTCGCCCGGCTCCTCGGCAGCATGGCCGCGGCGGCCGCCCAGCACGAGGTCGTCCTCTCCACCCCCGAGCGCCGGGGGCCGTCGTGACACCGAAAGAAGCCCTCCAGGCCGCACTCGCCGGGGAACACGCCGCCGTCTACCTCTACGGGGTCGTGGGCGGCCGGGTGTCGGTGTCGACACAGCCCGAGCTGTGGCAGCGCGTCCGCGACGCCTACAACCTGCACCGGGGCCGCCGCGACCAGCTCGTCGCAATGGTCCGCGCGGCCGGAGCCGACCCGGTCGCCGCCGAGGTGAGCTACGAGCTCCCCAACGACGCGATGACCCCCGAGCAGCAGGAGCAGGCCGCGCTCGAGATCGAGAACCGCTGCGCGGCGGTCTACGCGGACATGGTGGGCAGCACCTCGGGTGCCAACCGGCAGTGGGCGCTCGACTCGTTCGAGGACGCAGCCGTGCGGCTGCTCGGCTTCGGCGGCGAGGCCGAGCCCTTCCCCGGCATCGGCGAGCTCTGAGCGAACGAGGCGCGGACCCTCAACGCCAGGCGGAGACGATCCCGTGCACCTCGTGGAGCCGGTGCGCGACCGCGTCCGGCTCGCCGACCGAGTGCCCGACCTGCTGCGCGGGGATCTCGCTGTGCGGCACCAGGATGGTGCGCATCCCGACGTTCGAGGCGCCCCAGATGTCGTCGAAGAGCCGGTCCCCGACGAAGACGCACTCCTCGGGATGCTCGACACCGACCGCGTCCATGGCGGCCCGGAACGCCTCCGGCGCGGGCTTCGTCCAGGGCACCTCGCTGGTGTAGACGGCGCCGTGGATCAGGTCGAGGACGCCGTCGCGGCGGAAGAAGTCCTCGTGCCAGTCGCGCGGCCACACGGTGTTGGACAGCACGCCCACCCGGAGGCCGTCGGCGTGGAGCCGCTCGAAGAGCTGCGGAACGTCGGGGTCGGTCAGCGTGTGGGGCTCCCAGAACTCGCGGTACGCCGTCAGCAGCTCCTCCTCGTGGGAGAGGCCGGCGTGGGCGAACAGGTCCGCCAGCGTCGCGCTCGTGTGCTCGTCACGCGACCGGGCCCACACCGCGTTCGCGGCCTCGACGAGCAGGTCCGCGGCGGTGTGATGGGCGTCGACCGCGGCCTTGGCGAGTGCCTCCGCCTCGGCCCGGAAGTCGATCGCGTGCCACGGCGTGAGCGTGCCGCCCCAGTCGAAGATGACGGCACGGACGCCGTCAGCGAGACCCTCAGCCACGGACGACGTCGACCACGTGCTCGACGACGTCGGCGACAGGGACGTCCTGCCGCTCGCCCGTCGCCCGGTCCTTCACCTCGATGACGCCCTCGGCGAAGCCCTTGCCGACCACGACGATCGTGGGCACGCCGATCAGCTCTGCGTCCTTGAACTTCACGCCCGGCGAGACCTTCGGGCGGTCGTCGTACAGCACGGTGAGCCCCTTGGCCTCGAGGTCGCCGGCCAGCTCGGCCGCCGCCTTGAACACGGCCTCGTCCTTGCCCGTGGCGACGAGGTGTACGTCGGCCGGCGAGACCTCGCGGGGCCAGACCAGACCGAGCTCGTCGTGGGTGTTCTCGGCGATCGCCGCGACCGCACGCGAGACACCGATGCCGTAGGAGCCCATGGTGACCGTGACGAGCTTGCCGTTCTCGTCGAGCACCTTGAGGTCGAGGGCGTCGGAGAACTTGCGGCCGAGCTGGAAGATGTGGCCCATCTCGATGCCGCGCGCGGTCTCCAGCGTGCCGTCACCGCCGGTCGTCGAGCACTGCGGGCAGGGGTCACCGTCACGGATCTCGGCGGCCTCGATCGTGCCGTCGGGCGTGAAGTCGCGGCCGGCGACCAGGTCGATGACGTGCTGACCCTCGACGTTCGCCCCGGTGACCCAGCGCGTGCCCTCGACCACGCGCGGATCGACGAGGTAGCGGATGCCCGACTCGTTCTTCTCGCCGAGCACCGCAGGACCGATGTACCCCTTGACCAGGGCGGGGTGCTTGGCGAACTGCTTCTCGTCGAAGGCCTCGACCTCGGCCGGGTGCACCTGGGCCTCGAGACGCTTCAGGTCCACCTCCCGGTCGCCGGGGACACCGATGGCCAAGGCCTCCTCGGTGCCGTCGGGGTGCACGAGCAGCACGACCACGTTCTTCAGCGTGTCGCCGGCGCGCCAGGGCCGGTCCTCACGGGGGAACCGCTCGTTGAGGTGGTCGACCAGCGTCTCGATGGTCGGGGTGGCGGGGGTGTCCTCCGCATGCGCGGCGGCCACGTCGTCGTAGGGCTGCGGCTGGGGCTCGGGCACCCGCACCGCCTCGACGTTCGCGGCGTAGTCGCAGGAGGTGCAGCGGACGTAGGTGTCCTCACCGACGTCGGCCTTGGCGAGGAACTCCTCCGACCGAGAACCGCCCATCGCGCCCGACATGGCGGAGACGATGACGTACTCGAAGCCGAGCCTGTCGAAGGTCTTGACGTAGGCCTCGCGGTGAGCGGCGTACGAACGCTCGAGCCCCTCGTCGGAGGTGTCGAAGGAGTAGGAGTCCTTCATCACGAACTCGCGGCCGCGCAGCAGGCCCGCACGGGGACGCGCCTCGTCGCGGTACTTGGTCTGGATCTGGTACAGCCAGACGGGCAGGTCCTTGTAGGAGGAGTACAGGTCCTTGACGACGAGCGTGAACAGCTCCTCGTGGGTCGGACCGAGGAGGTAGTCACCGCCCTTGCGGTCCTTGAGCCGGAAGATGCCGTCGCCGTACTCGGTCCAGCGGTTCGTCGCCTCGTAGGGCTCGCGCGGCAGCAGTGCGGGGAACTGCAGCTCCTGCGCGCCGATCGCGTCCATCTCCTCGCGGACGATGTTCTCGATGTTGCGGAGCACGCGCAGGCCCAGGGGGAGCCATGAGTAGATGCCCGGGGCGGCTCGGCGGATGTACCCCGCTCGGACGAGGAGCCGGTGGCTCGGCACCTCGGCGTCCGCCGGGTCCTCCCGGAGGGTACGCACGAACAGGGACGACATCCGCAAGATCATGGGCGCAAGGCTACCCAGGGCCCCGGTCGCGTCGCACACCGAATATCCCGTCGGTCCGCCAGGCAGAAACAACCGGGTCGTCCCTGCCGACGTTTGGCATGATTCTCCTGTGCACGACGAGCAGCTGACCCGCGACGAGCGGGTGCTCCGGGTCCGTTTCGCCGCGGACCCGGCGAGCGTGCCCGGTGCGCGCAGGTTCGTCGCGGACGGCCTACGCGCCTGGGGACACCACGACCTCGTCGAGGACGCGCAGCTCTGCGTGAGCGAGCTGGCCGGCAACGCTGCCCTCCATGGCAACGGCACCTACATCGAGGTCTACGTCGTCGACCTCGACACCGCGGTCCGGGTCGCCGTCGAGGACGACGGGCCGGCGCCGGCCGCTGCCATCGCACCACGCACCACTCTTCCCGGCCTCGACGCGGCCTTCGACGCCGAGCTGGACGAGATCGCCGGGCTCGACGACCTCGAGCACCTCCTGGACGCGCCTGCGACCGGGCGCGGCCTGGCCATCGTCTCCGTGCTGGCGAGCGACTGGGGGGTCGAGGAGCTGGAGAACGGCAAACGGGTGTGGGCAGACCTCGCTCCCGGCGGAACCTCTGCGGCGGCCCGGCCGGTCCGCCGCTCGCCCGCGAATCCTGAGGCGTCGCGTGCCGGCACGGACACGGCCTTGCCCGACGGCTGGGCGGTCGTGAGGCTCGTCGGCTGCCCGGTCGAGCTCAGCCTCCGCCAGGACCAGCACCTCGACGAGCTCGTCCGCGAGCTGACCCTGATGAACGTCGACAAGGCCAACGCGGAGTCCGCCGCGCTGGCCCGGAGGCTCGAGGCGATCCTGCGCGCGCCCGCGCACGCACGCGTCGCCGGCCGGCTCCAGACACAGGCGGCTCTCGACCGGGGCGAGCAGCTCGTCGACGTCGAGATGGCGATGCCGTCCGACTTCAGCCACGGGGTACGCCGCCTCGACGAGGCCGTCCGGGAGGCGGACGTGCTCTGCGACGAGCGGCGGCTGCTCACCCTCGCCTCCTCCCCCGACCTGCGGACCTTCCGGACCTGGATGACCGAGGAGATCGTCGGCCAGGTCGAGCGCGGCGCCGCTCCCGTCGCCTGGGCCGAGTGGCTCGCATCGCGCTGACACGGACCCCGGACAGCCACAGCCCTTGTTGCGCGCTTTATCCGAGTCGCAGCAACGCAACCTCGGGCGCTCGCTCCGCGTCAAGGTGAAGACGCAGCCGTTCGGCTGTGCACCTACGCTCTGAGGACACACATGAACACACGCTCTCGGGCCGCCCGCCTCGCCGGCGTCCTGCTCGCAGCCCTCGTCGCCGCACCCCTGGCGACGAGCCCCTCGGCCGGCGCCGACGACTACCCTGCCGCCGAGACCATCCACCCGTCTGCCCTCGACAAGGGGCCGGCCACGCGGCTGCTCCGCGTCGTCGGCACCACGATCATCGACGGCGACGTACGCGTCGAGGTGGCGGGTGAGCACGTCTCGATGGTCGGCCGCAGCGGCGCCGACTACCTGGTCCTGACCACAGACGCCGACTACAGGAACTGGCAGCTGCTGCGGGTCACGCGCGAGGGGACCTCCAGCCGCATCGCGGGTGGTCCGACCGACGCGCCTCAGGTCCTTCTCGCCGACGGCGGTGCCCACGTCGCGCTCCTCGGCTACACCAAGCAGGACGAGGCGGCCGTGCGCGTGGTGGACACGAGCACCGGCGCGTTGGTCCGGCGGCGCGAGTTCCGGATCACCGTCACCCCGCTCGACTTCGGGACGCGCCGGATGGTCCTCGGCGAGTGGGGAGGCAAGCGCGCACATCAGAGGACCTTCTGGTGGAACCCCTTCAACGACCGCGTCGTCGAGATCGCCGACAAACCCGGCTACATGGCCGACATCTCGGCGGACCGGTTCGGTGTCTCCCTCGGCGACCCCTACATGGGCGGCTGCCAGAAGGTGATGGCCCTGTCCGCGCCGCGCACCCGGCTGTGGCGCTCCTGCGCCGACCGCGTCCTCGAGTTCTCCCCGAACGGGAAGCGGATGGTGACCACGCACATCCTCAGCGACGGCGCCGGGCCGAACCAGGTGAAGATCCGCGGCGCCCGTGGCCGGCTCCTGGACACCTACCGGTCGCGCTGGTTCGGCGTCATCGCGTGGGAGACCGACAGCCGACTGCTGCTCCAGGCAGGTGACCGGAAGAGCGTCGCCATGGTCCGGTGCACGCTCAAGCGTTGCGAGCGGATCTCGAAGCTCTACCGCACCAACGGCCGGGACCCCTGGAACGTGATGCCGCTCTGGACGTTCGCGCCCGAGTCGCTCCTCGACCGCTGAGGCGTCAGAACATGATCGTGGAGAACACCGCGGTCTGCTCGAAGCCGACCGCCTCGTAGGCCCGCCGCGCCGGGAGGTTGTGGTCGTTGACGTAGAGCGACACGACCGGGGCGATCTCCCGCAAGGCGTGGTCGACCACTGCCGCCATCCCGGCCGTCGCGAGGCCCTCCCCGCGACGGTCGGGATCGACGTACACGCCCTGCACCTGGCAGGCGTACGGCGTGACCGCGGCGATCTCGGCCTTGAACACGACGCGGTCGTCCTCGATGCGGGCGAACGACCAGCCCTTGCCGATCAGCTGCGCGACCCGGGCGCGGTACATGTCGGCCCCGCCGCCGAGCTCGGGCGAGATGCCCACCTCCTCGGTGTACATCGCCACGCACGCCGGGTAGAGCGTCTCCAGGTCGTCGTGCGTGGTCCGGCAGACGGCGGGGTCGGGGGCGACCTTGGGCGCGGTGCTGATCTCGAGGTGCGGCTGGTTCCACCGGAACTCCCGCGGGCGCGACCAGTGGTCCGAGAGGTGGCTCCAGAGCCCGGCAACCATGTCCGCAGGGCCCACGATCGTCGAGCAGCGCCGACGCTGCCGGATGCCGCGGGCGGCGAAGGCCGCGATCGCCTCCGGCCCCGCGTTGACGGGCACCAGGTTCGCGGCAGCGTGGCACGCGGCGACGAGCTCGCCGTCCTCGACGTACCCCCACATCTCCCCGCCCATCCAGCGCGGGTCGAGCTGGGTCACCCGGGCACGGTAGTCGACGAAGACGTTGACCACCGGCTCGCGCGCGACGAGCTCCGACATCGCGGGGAGGTCGGAGGGGCCGAGAAGGCGCAGTCCGTGCTGAGTCCGGAGCACGTACGGGAGCCTACGTCACAGGCCGCCGGTCACGGGGGGCGTTCCGCGCAGCGCGGAGGCCGGTCCCGGACGCGTCCGCAGCCCGCGCAGAGGTACGACGGGCGGGGCCGATCGTCAGCCGACGGTGACCGTCGGGGCACCGCCGTCGCCGTCGACGGGCTCGCCCATCTCCTCGGCGATCCGCATGGCCTCCTCGATCAGGGTCTCGACGATCTTCGACTCGGGGACGGTCTTGATCACCTCTCCCTTGACGAAGATCTGGCCCTTGCCGTTGCCGGAGGCGACGCCCAGGTCGGCCTCGCGGGCCTCGCCGGGACCGTTCACGACGCAGCCCATGACGGCGACGCGCAGCGGGACCTCGAGCCCCTCGAGACCGGCGGTCACCTCGTCGGCGAGCTTGTAGACGTCGACCTGGGCGCGGCCGCAGGAGGGGCAGGAGACGATCTCGAGCCGGCGCGGCCGGAGGTTGAGCGACTCCAGGATCTGCTGGCCGACCTTGACCTCCTCGACCGGGGGCGCGGACAGCGAGACCCGGATCGTGTCGCCGATGCCCTTCGACAGCAGGGCGCCGAAGGCGACGCTGGACTTGATGGTGCCCTGGAAGGCCGGACCGGCCTCGGTGACCCCGAGGTGCAGCGGCCAGTCGCCGCGCTCGGAGAGCATCTCGTAGGCGCGGACCATCACGACCGGGTCGTTGTGCTTCACCGAGATCTTGAAGTCGTGGAAGTCGTGCTCCTCGAACAGCGAGGCCTCCCAGACCGCGGACTCGACGAGCGCCTCGGGCGTGGCCTTGCCGTACTTCTGGAGCAGGCGTGGGTCGAGCGAGCCGGCGTTGACGCCGATCCGGATCGAGGTGCCGTGGTCCTTGGCGGCCCGCGCAATCTGCTTGACCTGGTCGTCGAACTTCCGGATGTTGCCCGGGTTCACCCGCACCGCGGCACAGCCGGCCTCGATGGCGGCGAAGACGTACTTCGGCTGGAAGTGGATGTCGGCGATGACCGGGATCTGCGAGTGCTGCGCGATCTCCGGCAACGCGTCTGCGTCGTCCTGCGAGGGGCAGGCCACCCGGACGATGTCGCAGCCGGCCGCGGTGAGCTCGGCGATCTGCTGGAGCGTGGTGTTCACGTCCGAGGTGACGGTGGTCGTCATCGACTGGACGGAGATCGGGGCGTCTCCCCCGACGAGGACCTTGCCGACCTTGATCTGGCGGGTCTTGCGCCGATCGGCGAGCACCGGCGGCGGGGCGGCGGGCATTCCGAGGTCGACCGAGGTCATGGGGCGGTTCCTTCTCTCACTGTTCTTCAGGCGGGTCTCGGCGGGCTCGACCAGCAGGCGACGGGCTCGACCGGAGGGCGCTCGCGTGGCCGGTGAGGACTGCGCGACGTCCGCCTCGACGTTACCCGAGCCGGACGGGCGCGACGATGTCGGCGTAGATCAGGACGACGCTCATCACGAGGATCACCCCGGCCATGACGTAGGCGACGGGCAGCAGCTTCGCGACGTCGAAGTAGCCCGGGTCGGGGCGTCCGAGGAGGCGGGCGATCCCGCGGCGGACCGCCTCGTAGAGGGCTCCGGCGATGTGGCCGCCGTCGAGCGGCAGCAGCGGGATGAAGTTGAACATGCCCACGAAGAGGTTGATGCCGCCGAGCAGCATGAGCAGGCTGACGAACCTGTCGCCGATCGGGATCTCGTGGGTGGAGGCGACCTCGCCCGCCACGCGGCTCGCGCCCACCACGCTCATCGGGCTGTCGTCGGCACGCTCGGTGATGCCGAGAGCGGCCTGGCCGACCTCCCACAGCTTCACCGGCAGGCTGCCGAGAGCCTTGAGGGTCTCCCAGGTGTAGTCGCCCATCGTGACGACCACGAACAGCGGACCCTTCTGCTCCCGCACCAGCTCAGGTGCGACGCCCAGGAAGCCGACCTGGACGTACTCGCCGGAGTCCTCGAGGTCGGGGCGGGCCGAGACCAGGGTGTTCGTGGTGGTGGTGCGACGCTCGCCGTCGCGTTCGTAGACGATCGTCGCGGCGCCGTCCTCGTTGGCCCGGATCATCGAGCTGAGCTGGTCCCACGAGGTGACCTCGGTGCCGTTCATCTCGACGATCCGGTCACCCGTCTGGAGACCCGCCGCTCTCGCGGGCGCCACCGGGTCGGCGTCGGTGCAGGTCCGGTCCGGGTCGGGCTCGCTCGCGGCGACCACGCAGTCGGAGACCTCGTCGACGGTCGTCGTGGGCTCGAGCACGCCGTGCAGCATGAAGACGCCGCCGAAGAGCAGGAAGGCGAGCACCAGGTTCACCATCGGCCCGCCGGCCATCACGATGACCTTCTTCCACCACGGGAGCCGGTAGAAGAGCCGTTCCTCGTCGCCGGGCTCCACGAGCTCGTACTCCGCCGCACGGGCGTCGGAGATGATCTGCGTGAACATCCCTGTGTTGCTCTTGCGGATCCGGAGCTGTCCGTCCGGGGCCTGCTCCGGTCGCGCGTCGTGGTCCCCGGGCGGGAGCATGCCGACGAGCTTGACGTAGCCGCCGAGCGGGATCGCCTTGACGCCGTACTCGGTCTCGCCCTTGCGGCGCGACCACACGGTGTTGCCGAAGCCGACGAAGTACTGGGTGACCTTGACCCCGAACTTCTTCGCGGGCACCAGGTGGCCGACCTCGTGCAGCCCGATGGACACGGCCACGCCGACGACGAAGAGCACGACGCCCAGGGCGTACATGACCACGGTGATCATCGACGGTGCTCCAGCTCGTTGCGGGTCTCGGTGCGTGCCCAGGCGTCAGCGGCCAGCACGTCCTCGACGGTGAGGTCCTTCTCAGAAGAGGGTACGTCGTGGCGTCTGAGGACGGCCTCGATAGTCGGGACGATGCCGGTGAACCGCATCCTTCCGGACATGAAGGCGTCGACGCAGACCTCGTTCGCGGCGTTGTAGACCGCGGGAGCGGTGCCGCCGCGGCCCCCTGCCTCGCGGGCCAGGCGCACCGCCGGGAACGCCTCGTCGTCGAGGGGGAAGAACTCCCACGTCTCGGGCCGCGTCCAGTCGACCGCGGGAGCGGCGTCGCGGACGCGGTCGGGCCAGGCCATGCCGAGGGCGATCGGGATCATCATCGACGGCGGTGACGCCTGTGCGAGCGTCGACCCGTCATGGAACTCGACCATCGAGTGGACCACCGAGGTCGGGTGTACGACGACCTCGATCGCGTCGAAGGGGATGCCGAAGAGCAGGTGCGCCTCGATCACCTCCAGGCCCTTGTTGACCAGGGTCGCGGAGTTGATCGTGACCACCGGGCCCATCGACCACGTCGGGTGGGCCAGCGCCTGCTCGGGGGTGACGTCGTGGAGCTCGTCGCGGGTCCGGCCGCGGAACGGGCCGCCGCTCGCGGTGAGCACGAGCTTGCGCACCTCGTCGAGCCGGCCGCTGCGCAGGCACTGGGCGAGCGCGCTGTGCTCGCTGTCGACCGGCACGATCTGGCCGGGCTTGGCCCGCGAGGTGACCACCGGACCGCCGATGATCAGCGACTCCTTGTTGGCGAGGGCCAAGGTGGTGCCGGCGTCGAGCGCGGCGAGGGTCGGCCGCAGGCCCACGGCGCCGGTGATGCCGTTGAGGACGACGTCGCACGCCAGGCCCGCCGCCTCGACGGAGGCCTCCTCCCCCAGCCCGGAGTACGCCGGCGCGAACTCCTCGCACTGGGACCGGAAGAGGTCGGGGTTCGACCCACCCGCGGTCAGCCCCACCACCCGGAACGACCCCGGGTTGGCCCGGACGACGTCGAGTGCCTGGGTCCCGATCGACCCGGTGGATCCGAGGATGACGACGTCACGACGCGAGCTCATGCGGCTCATCCTTTCACCGGCCACTCCCTGCCCCTCTCCTCGGGACGTCATCCGTTCTGGTCGCTATCGCGCGCGCCGGACGTAGGCCATCAGCCCCTCGGCGGCCCTGTCCGTGTCGAGCCGCATGACCTCACCCGACCAGCGCCGAGTCTCCTCGGCCGCCCACGGGTCCGTCCTCCCACGAGCCGGCTATCAGCAACGGAATCGTTCTTCTCATCGCACTATCGCCACTGTTTCCATACCGACCACCTGACTTTGACCGTCTGATCCGTAGCCAAGTCTCCGACGCGCACCCTAACCTGTTCACCATGCACGACGAAGGTTC
This sequence comes from uncultured Actinomycetota bacterium, assembly GCA_963701425.1. GTDB lineage: Bacteria > Actinomycetota > Actinomycetes > Propionibacteriales > Nocardioidaceae > Nocardioides_C. The sequence continues at coordinate 179,144 of CAVPAG010000015.1, forward strand.
ATCGACACACCCAGGCGGTCCGGGTCTCCCCCAGGAGCGGCGACTTGTCACCGAGATCCCCGGTCCGGTCTCCAAGGCCAAGCTCGCCCGGCGGCAGCAGTACGTGGCATCCGGTGTCGGTACGACGCTCCCGGTGTTCGTCGAGGCGGCAGGGGGCGGCGTCCTCGTCGACGCCGACGGCAACTCGCTCATCGACCTCGGGTCCGGCATCGCCGTCACCAGCGTCGGCAACGCTGCCCCCGAGGTCACCCGCCGCGTGGTGGAGCAGGTGAACGCGTTCACGCACACCTGCTTCATGGTCACGCCCTACGACGGCTACGTCGACGTGTGCGAGCAGCTCGCCGAGCTGACTCCGGGCGACCACGCGAAGAAGTCGGCGCTGTTCAACTCGGGCGCGGAGGCCGTCGAGAACGCCGTGAAGATCGCCCGCTCCTACACGGGACGCGACGCGGTCGCGGTGTTCGACCACGCCTACCACGGCAGGACGAACCTGACGATGGCGATGACGGCCAAGAACATGCCGTACAAGCAGGGGTTCGGGCCGTTCGCGAACGAGGTGTACCGCGCCCCGGTCTCCTACCCGTTCCGCGAGCCCGTGGCGATCAGCGGCGAGCAGGCTGCCGAGCGCGCGATCGACGTACTCGACAAGCAGGTGGGGCCCGGCAACCTGGCGTGCGTGGTGATCGAGCCGATCCTCGGCGAGGGCGGCTTCGTCGTCCCGGCCGACGGCTTCCTTCCCCGGCTGCGGGAGTGGACGCAGGAGCACGGCATCGTCCTCGTCGCCGACGAGATCCAGACCGGCTTCTGCCGCACCGGCGACTGGTTCGCCTGCGACCACGAGGGGGTCGTCCCGGACCTCGTCACCACCGCCAAGGGACTCGCCGGCGGGCTTCCGCTGGCCGGGGTCACCGGCCGGGCGGAGATCATGGACGCGGTGCACGTCGGAGGGCTCGGCGGCACCTACGGGGGTAACCCGGTCGCCTGCGCGGCGGCTCTCGGCGCGATCGAGGCGATGCGCAAGCACGACCTCACGAAGCGTGCGCGGGAGATCGGCAGCACCATGCAGCAGCGGCTGGCCGACATCGCGCTTCGCCATCCCACGGCAGCCGACATCCGGGGCCGTGGCGCCATGATGGCGATCGAGATCGTCGGCGCGGACGGGCTGACCCCTGACCCCGTTCGCGCCGGCTCGGTCTCGGCGTACTGCCACGCCCGAGGCGTCGTGACGCTGACCGCCGGCACCTACGGCAACGTCCTGCGCTTCCTCCCGCCGCTGGCGATGCCCGACCACCTGCTCGCCGAGGCCTTCGACGTGGTCGCCGAGGCGTTCGACGCGACGGCGTGAAACTGCCCATCTGCGGGACGTATGCCCCGCGCTGTTCCTAAGATGCACAAAAGGGAATGCTTCGGGGGGTCCCGCTTGATGGAGGGAGAGCATCCATGGGCGTATCGGTGACCGGTGCGAGCGGCAACTCGGTTGCGCGCCTGACGACTCTGTTCTCCGTCCTCGGAGTGCTCGGCAGCGTGGGCTTCTACCTCTACGGGCCAGCCGTCACGCCTGCCCTCCACGGCGCGGCGATGGCCGAGTGCAACGAGCTGGTCGGCGGCAACTACCGCAGCTACCACCTCGAGTGGGTCGTGGACACCCGGCCGCACTGGCTGTGCAGCAACCGCTACAAGCCGGCCGAGGACCCGATCGAGATGGGCTGGTGGGTGACCCCCGGCCTCTTCTGAGAGGCCGGGGGTACCTCCCTCCCCGGGCTAGTCGTCCCGCTGACCCCACGGCGAGCCGTACTCGACGAGCAGGTCGAGGAACGGCACCGCGTCGAAGGCCTCCGGGCCCAGCACACCGCTGCCGCTCCACGTGCCCGCCGCCAGCAGCTCGAGCGCGACCACGGGGTTCACCGCGGTCTGCCACACGACGCACTGGTGGCCGTACTCCGTCATCGACCACGCGTTGTCGACCACGTGATAGAGGTACGTCGACCGCGGCCGGCCGTCCTTGCCCGTGCCCGTGACGTACAGGCCAGCGCAGGTCTTGCCGTGCATCCGGTCGCCCAGGGTGGCGGGGTCGGGCAGGCAGGCGGCCACGACGTCGCGCGGTGACACCTCCACCCCGCCGGCCCGGACCTTGTCGGTGCGGTCGAGGCCCAGCTTGTGCAGGGTCTTGAGCACCTCGATGAACTCGTTGCCGAGGCCGTACTTGAAGGTCACGCGCCGGGCGTCGACCCAGCGCGGCATCAGCAGCACCTCTTCGTGCTCGACGTTGACGCACTCGACCGGGCCGATGCCCTCGGGGAAGTCGAACACCTCCGGCTCGCTGAACGGCGGGGTCGTGAACCAGCCCCGGTCCTTCTCCCAGACGACCGGCGGGTTGAGGCACTCCTCGATCGTCGTCCAGATGGAGAAGGACGGGGCGAACTCGTAGCCCTCGACGGTCAGGTTGGCGCCGTCACGCGTGCCGAGCTCGTCGATCTCCGAGAAGAGGTGGTCCGCGGCGTACCTCGCGAACACGTCGGAGAGCCCCGGCTCCACGCCGATGCCGCAGAGGGCCAGCCGGCCCGCCGCTTCCCACTCCCCCGCCTTGGCGAACTGCTCGTCACCGAGCTTGACGCCGGCCTCTTCGTAGGGCCTCTCGGGGTGTGGCCGCGAGAGGCTCATCGCCATGTCGAGGTAGTCCGCCCCGGCGGCGAGCGCACCGTCGAAGATCGGCATCACGAACCGCGGGTCCACGGCGTTCATCACGTGGGTCACCCCGTGCTCACGCGCGAGGGCGGCCACGCGGTCCGCGCTCGAGGCGTCCACCTGTGCCGCGACGAACCGGTCGTCGGCGGAGGCTGCCTTCTCGGCGCGAGCGAGGTCGTAGTCGGCGACGACGATCGTCTCGTAGAAGTCGCGTCGTGCCGCGATCGCGGTGAACGCCGCTCCTACGCCACCGGAGCCGACCAGCAGGATGCGCACCGGCTCACTCCCCGATGAAGGACATGACGTGCTTGATGCGCGTGTAGTCCTCGAGGCTGTAGGACGAGAGGTCCTTGCCGTGGCCGGAGTACTTGAAGCCACCGTGCGGCATCTCGGAGACGAACGGGATGTGCGTGTTGATCCACACGACGCCGAAGTCGAGTCCCTTGGCCATGCGCATCGCACGCCCGTGGTCCTTGGTCCACACCGAGGAGGACAGGCCGTACTTCACGCCGTTGGCCCAGCGCAGCGCCTCCTTCTCGTCGGAGAACTTCTGGACGGTGATGACGGGCCCGAAGATCTCCTCCTGGATCGCCTCGTCGTCCTGGTGCAGCCCGGAGACCACGGTGGGGCTGTAGAAGAAGCCCCGCTCTCCCTGACGCGAGCCGCCGATCTCGACGTGCGCGTGACCGGGGAGGCGCTCCACCATGCCGCTGACCCTGGCCAGCTGGTTCTCGTTGTTGAGAGCGCCGTACAGGATGTCCGGGTCGTCGGGCATCCCGGTCTTGGTGTTCTTGGCCTGGTCGGTCAGCGCGGCGACGAAGTCGTCGTGGACGCCGGGCGCGGCGAGGACGCGGGTGGCCGCGGTGCAGTCCTGGCCACCGTTGAAGTAGCCGGCCGTCGCGATCGCCTCGGCGGCCGCCTCGAGGTCCGCGTCGTCGAAGATGACCACCGGCGCCTTGCCGCCGAGCTCGAGGTGGGTGCGCTTGAGCTTGGTGCCCGCCGACTGGGCGACCTCGCTGCCGGCGCGGACCGAGCCGGTGATGGAGACCATCTCGGGGGTCGGGTGGTCGACGATGGCGCGGCCGGTGTCGCGGTCGCCGCAGATCACGTTGAACACGCCCGGCGGAAGGAACTCCTGGGCCATCTCGGCGAACATGCGTCGTGGTCGCCGGGGTCGTGTCGGACGGCTTGAGGACCACGGCGTTGCCGGCGGCGAGCGCCGGCGCGATCTTCCAGATCATCATCATCAGCGGGTAGTTCCACGGCGTCACCTGCCCGATCACGCCGATCGGCTCCCGCCGGATCATCGAGGTGTACCCCTTCATGTACTCCCCGGCCGAGCGGCCCTCGAGCACGCGCGCGGCGCCCGCGAAGAACCGCAGCTCGTCGACCGAGGGCGGCAGCTCCTCCTCGGCGGTGAGCTGGATCGGCTTGCCGGTGTTCTCGCACTCCGCCTGGACGAACTCGTCGGCGCGCGCCTCGAGCGCGTCGGCCAGCTTCAGCAGGGCCACCTGACGCTCGCCTGGGGTGGTCTGGCCCCAGGTCTCGAACGCCTCCTCGGCCGCCTTCATGGCACGGTCGACGTCCTCGGCTCCAGAAGCAGGGGCGGTCGCGTACTTCTCGCCTGTCGCGGGGTTGACGATGTCGTAGGTCTCGCCGGAGGCCGAGTCCACCGCCTTGCCCCCGATGATGTTGCGGAACTGCTTCGCCGTCTCGGCCATCCCTGTGCGCCTTTCGTCTGCCGCCCCGGTCCGCCCTGGTGCTCGGGCTCGCCGGGATACGTCGAGATCAGGTACGTCGGACGCTCCGGCCCGACGGAAGTGAGCCTAGTCACCCCACTACGGATTCGGTATAGCGAACGCGGCACAAACCACGAAATCTTCCGTCCCTAGCGGGTTGGACGGACGACTTCGCCCCTGTTGCCTCACCGACAGGTCGACAGCCAGGTCTCGAAGTCCCAGGTCTCGAGGAAGCGGCTGGCCCCGGCTGCCCCGGCGCGCAGCAGGGCCTCCTGCTCCTCCTCGGACAGGTCGAAGTCGATGGCGCTGACGCCCTCGGTGTCGACGTACACCGAACGCGCGACGTTGCACCGGTCGAGCACGTGCTCCGCCTGGTTCGCCTCGATCGCCGTCTCGACGAGGGCGATGCCCATGGAGAGCGGACCGCTCACCGGCCGCACGGGTCCGTCGCCGCCGTCGATGCCGAGCGCGTTCAGCCGCACCCCGATGGTCGGCCAGCGCGGCGGCAGCTCGTCGAGCCGGTCGAAGGTGCTGATCGGGTAGTTGGAGATGAGGCCGCCGTCCACGAGCGTCGAGGTGCCGCGGCTCCCCTGGAGACGGACCGGCTCGAAGAAGTACGGGATCGACGCCGAGGCACGCACGGCGTCGACCACCCTCTGCTCGTCGGGGTCGAGCCCGTAGTCGGCGTAGTCCCACGGCAGCTGCGCGAGGCGCTTTCGCGAGACGTCGCTGGCCATCACCACCAGGGAGTACCGGTGGTGCATGGCGCCGTCGTCGCCCTCGTCATCGGTGCGCAGGTCGCCGAACGTCTGCACGTCGAGGTCCCGGAGGACCCCGCCCAGCCAGTCGGCGAGGTAGTCGCCCTCGTAGGCACCACCCTCGACGAGCACCGACAGCCCGTCCGTGAGGAACCCCAGCGGCCCGAGCAGCCTTCCGGGCAGACCTCGGTCACGGAACATCCGGTAGTCGAGGGTGCGGGCGATCTCGGCGATCCGGCTGAGCGGCTCACCCCGACGCTGCAGCGCGGCGAGTACGGCCCCGACGATCGCACCGGCCGACGTACCGGCGACGCGCGGGAAGTGGTAGCCGGCCTCGGCCAGGCCCACCACCGCGCCAGCCAGGGCGATGCCCTTGACCCCACCTCCCTCGAGGACGAGGTCGGCCTGCTTCACGAGGGGCTCCGAGCGATCCATGTGTCGAACCTATCCGCGCTGTACGACAGTTCCGGCCAGCCGCTCCGTCGTGCGAGGACCGGCCCCAACCGGGGGCGGAACTCGCTCAGGAGCCGAAGACGCACTCCCCGTCGACCCATGTCGAGACGACCGAGGCCTTCCCGATCTCCTCCGGGCCACCGAGGAACGGGTCGCGGTCGAGCACGACCAGGTCGGCGAGCTTCCCCGGCTCCAGCACGCCGGTCTCGTCGAGGTGGTTCACGAACGCCGAGCCCGAGGTGTACGCCGCGAAGGCCTCCTCGATCCCGATCGCCTGCTCCGGCAGGAAGGGCTCCGTCCCGGCACGACCGGCCTCACCGTGGACCACCCGGTTCACGGCGACGTGGATGCCGGCCAAGGGATCCGGGGAGCTGACCGGCCAGTCGCTGCCGGCCGCGAGGTGGGCACCGTGACGCGCGAGGTCGGCGAACGGGTACTGCCACGCGACCCGCTCCGGGTCGAGGTAGGGCAGCGTCAGGTCGACCATCTGCTCGTCGTAGGCCGCCCACAACGGCTGCATGTTCGCGGCGACCCCGAGCGAGGCGAACCGCGCACGGTCGTCGGGGTGGATCACCTGGATGTGGGCGATGTGGTGGCGCAGGTCGTTGGCCCCGTTCGTCGTACGCGCCTGCTCGACCGCGTCGAGAGCCTCGCGCACGGCCCGGTCGCCGATGGCGTGGAAGTGCACCTGGAAGCCCTCGGCGTCGAGGCGCGCGACGGCCTCACGGAGCAGCGCCGGGTCCACGAAGGACAGCCCGCGGTTGCCCGTGGCGCAGCCGCACCCGTCGAGGTACGGCGCGCTCATGCCTGCGGTGTAGTTCTCCGCGACGCCGTCCTGCATCACCTTCACAGCGCCCGCGGCGAACCGCTCCCGCTCGAGGACCTTGCGCCGCTCGACCAGGCTCTCCACCTGCTCGAGGCCGTGCTCGCGCGCCCACCACAGCGCCCCTCGCACGCGTGCCGTCAGCGTCCCCGACTCGGCTGCGCGGACGTACACCGACGACGGGTCGTCGAGCGCCGCGTAGTCGCCGAGGATCGCCTCCTGCCAGGCGGTGATGCCGAGCGAGTGCAGGTACTCCTGCGCGCTCAGCAGCGCCTGGTAGTACTCGTCGTCGGTGGTGTCGGTGATCAGTCGCTCGACGAGGCTCATCGCCCCCTCGTGCAGCGTCCCGGTCGGGTTGCCGGCGGCGTCCCGCTGGATCCGTCCGTCGACGGGGTCCGGCGTACGACGGTCGATGCCGGCGAGCTCGAGAGCGCGGGAGTTCACCCAGGCGCCGTGGTGGTCGCGGTTGGGCAGGAACACGGGACGATCCGCGACGACCTCGTCCAGCGCGGCCGCGGTGGGCCCCTCCGGCCCGAAGACCGCCATCGACCAGCCACCACCCCCGATCCACAGGCGGTCCGGGTTCGCGTCGGCGTAGGCCCGGACGGCGGCGAGGTAGCCCCCTCGGGTGTCGATCTCGGACAGGTCGCAGCGGAGCCGTTCGAGACCGCCCTGGACGGGGTGCACGTGGGCGTCCTGGAAGCCCGGGAGCAGCAGGCCACCCGCGAGGTCGACCTCCACCGCACCCGCCGGCACCTCGAGCTCCGCGTCCGGCGCGACCTGGGCCAGCCGCCCGTCCCTCACGACAGCGCCGACCCCGCGGAGATGCCGTCGCCCGTCGAAGGCGTTCCCGTTGCGGAACACCACCGGCTTTCCTGCGCTCACCCCACACCTCCAGGGATCTTCGGAATCAGTGGTCCACGTGCACTCTTGTGCACGAGTTGAATATCATCGCGCCGTCGGAACAACGAAATCGCTTGCCTGCAACGGCTTGGCAGAGCAAGATAAACGGAACGAACTTCACGCACGGAGGAAGCATCACATGTCATCTGACGCGATGGGTCAGTCCCCCGCAGCATCAGCGGCAGGAACCGCGATGGACAGCGCGGCGTATGCCTCGCTGCAGGAGTCCGCGCGCGACCACCTGTGGATGCACTTCACCCGGCACTCGAGCTACGAGCAGGCCGACGTCCCGGTGATCGTCAGGGGCGAGGGCCCCTACGTGTGGGACGCCCAGGGCAAGCGCTACCTCGACGCCCTCGCCGGCCTCTTCGTCAACCAGCTCGGCCACGGACGCACCGAGCTCGCGCAGGCAGCGGCGAGACAGGCCTCGGACCTGGCCTACTTCCCCCTGTGGTCCTACGCCCACCCGAGCGCGATCCAGCTCGCCGAGCGTGTCGCGCACATGGCGCCGGGCAGCCTCAACCGGGTGTTCTTCACCTCCGGTGGCGGTGAGGCCGTCGAGACCGCGTGGAAGCTCGCCAAGAACTACTTCAAGCTGACCGGCAAGCCGATGAAGCACAAGGTCATCAGCCGCGCCATCGCCTACCACGGCACCACCCAGGGGGCGCTCTCGATCACCGGGCTGCCCGCCCTCAAGGCCGTCTTCGAGCCACTCGTGCCCTCGACCTTCCGGGTGCCCAACACGAACTTCTACCGAGCCCCCGAGCACGGTGACGACGTCGAGGCCTTCGGCCGCTGGGCCGCCGACCAGATCGCCGTCGCGATCGAGAACGAGGGTCCGGAGACCGTGGCCGCGGTCTTCCTCGAGCCGGTGCAGAACGCCGGCGGCTGCTTCCCGCCCCCGCCCGGCTACTTCCAGCGGGTGCGCGAGATCTGCGACGAGTACGACGTACTCCTCGTCAGCGACGAGGTCATCTGCGCCTTCGGCCGGCTCGGTCACGCGTTCGGGGCCGAGCGCTACGGCTACGAGCCGGACATGATCACCGTCGCCAAGGGGCTCACCTCGGGCTACGCCCCGCTCGGCGCCATGATCGCCTCCGACAAGCTGATGGAGCCCTTCCTCAAGGGCACGAACATGTTCGCCCACGGCTACACGTTCGGCGGCCACCCCGTCTCGACGGCGGTCGCCCTCGCGAACCTCGACATCTTCGAGAACGAGCGCATCTTCGAGCACGTGCGCGCCAACGAGGACGCCTTCCGCTCCACGCTCGAGAAGCTCAAGGACCTGCCGATCGTCGGCGACGTACGCGGCGACGGGTACTTCTACGGCATCGAGCTGGTCAAGGACAAGGCCACCAAGGAGACCTTCAACGACGCCGAGGCGGAGATGCTGCTGCGTGGCTTCCTCTCCAAGGCGCTGTACGACGAGGGGCTCTACTGCCGCGCCGACGACCGAGGTGACCCGGTGATCCAGTTCGCGCCGCCGCTGATCTGCGACCAGGAGCACTTCGACGAGATCGAGCAGAAGGTCCGCGTCGTCCTCGAGAAGGCCTGGACGATCCTGCCGGAGGAGCCGCGAGAGGTCGCCGAGGCGCCTCCGATGCGGCCCTACCAGAGCACCGAGCGCTGGGGCACCTGACCGGGGTCCCGCCGCCCAGGCGTGCTTTCCCAAGGGCCCTTGGGAAAGCGGCACCCCGCAAGCGCCGCGCTCAGGAGTCGAAGCCGAGACCCAGCCGGTCGAGCGTCCGGAGCCAGAGGTCGCGGCGGCCGGCCCGGGCGTCGGCCCGCGCCAGCGACCAGCGCGTGAGCTGTACGCCGGCGAAGCGCAGCGGCTCGGGCGGGAAAGGCAGCGGCCTCTCGCGCACCATGCGCAGGCTCGTCCGCTCGGTCTCCTCCCCCGCGAGCAGGTCGAGCATCACGTCCGCACCGAACCGCGTCGCCGCCACCCCGAGGCCGGTGTAGCCCAAGGCGTAGGCGACGCGCCCGTCGTACGCCGTGCCGAAGAACGCGCTGAACCGCGTGCACGTGTCGATCACGCCGCCCCACCGATGCGTGAAGCGCACCCCGGCGAGCTGCGGGAACGTCGCGAAGAAGTGCTCGGCGAGCAACCCGTGGGTGACGTCGCGCTGCTCGAGCCCTCGCCGGATCCTGCTGCCGTAGTGGTAGACCGCGTCGTAGCCGCCCCAGACGATCCGGTGGTCGCGGGTCAGCCGGTAGTAGTGGAAGAGGTTCGCGGCATCGCCGATCCCCTGCCGCCCTCGCCAGCCGATCGACTCCATCTGCTCGTCCGACAGGGGCTCGGTCGCGAGCACGTAGTCGTACACCGGCACGGTCATCAGGCTCAGCCGTCGCAGCAGGGGCGGGAAGGCGTTGGTCGCGAGAGCCACGTGATGTCCGCGGATCGTCGCCGACGGTGTGCGCACCTCCACCCCGGAGGCGACCCGGGACAGACGCGTCACCGGCGTACGTTCGTGGATCCTCACGCCCTGCGACAGACACGCCTCGCGGAGCCCCCAGGCCAGTCGGGCCGGCTCCACCAGGGCGGTCCCCGTGCGCTCGAGGAGCCCGCCCAGGTACGTCGATGAGCGCACCAGGGCCTGGGTGGCGGCGGCGTCGAGCAGCTCCACGTCGTGGCCCGCGGCACGCATCTCCGCGGCGAGGGCGGCGAGCTCCTCGACCTGATGGGGCTCGGTGGCCACGGAGAGCTCGCCGGTCTCCTCCCAGTGGCAGTCGATGCCGTAGCGGCGTACCGCCTCACCGATCTCGGCCAGGTTGCGCGCGCCCAGCTCGTCGAGGGTCGCGAGCTCGTCGGCCCACCGGTCGACCCCGTTGGCGAAGCCGTGGGTCAGGCTGGCCGAGGCGAACCCGCCGTTGCGCCCGCTCGCCTGGTCGCCGCAGCGTCCCGCCTCGAGGACGACGACGTCGCGACCCGGGTCACGCTCCTTGGCACGCAGCGCGGTCCACAGCCCGGTGTAGCCGCCCCCGACGACGACGAGGTCCGCGCGGTCGTCGTGGACCGGAGGCGGCAGCGCGGCCGGTCGCGCCGGGTCGTCGAGCCACAGCACGGCAGGCGCAGCGTCCGCGAGCGACGCCTCGACCTGCGAACCGGTCACCGGCACTGCGTCACGGGCCACCGGCTACCGGCCGAGCCGACGCCGCCGGCTCAGCTCACCGAGGACGACGAGGGCGAGCGCCAGCAGGAACATGATCGTTCCGACGACGTTGATCTGCGGCGGGATGCTGCGCTGCGCGGCCCCCCAGACGAACATCGGGAACGTCACGGTCTGGCCGGAGTTGAGGTTGGTGATGATGAAGTCGTCGAAGGAGAGCGAGAAGCTGAGCAGCGCCGCGGCGAGGATGCCCGGGAACACCAGCGGGAAGGTGACCCGCCAGAACGTCTGCCACTCGTTCGCGTAGAGGTCCATCGCCGCCTGCTCGAGACGCGGGTCGAGCCCGCTCAGCCGCGCCTTCACCGTGACCACGACGAACGACAGGCAGAACATCACGTGCGCGACGAAGATCGTCCAGAAGCCGAGCTGACCGGCGAACCCGCCGGCGACGAAGAGCGCCAGCAACGAGGAGCCGAGCACGATCTCCGGGGAGGCCATGGGCAGGAAGATCCCGACGTTGGACGCCGCCCGGCCACGGAACCGGTGCCGCACCATCGCGAACGCCATCAAGGTGCCGAGCGCCGTCGCGAGAAGCGTGGCGAGCAGCGCGATCTGGATGCTCGTCGAGACCGAGTCACACAGCTGGTACGGGCCGCAGATGTTGGTCCAGTTGTTCCAGGTGAACCCGTCGAAGGAGTAGCTCTGCCTGCTGGCCGGGTCGTTGAAGGACATGAGGATGACCACGAACACCGGGGCGAGCATGTAGAGCAGGACCAGGATCGCGAACGTGACCACGAGCCGGTCGCCGAGCCAGCGACGCGTGCGGACGGAGGCAAGACTCATGCCCGACCCTCACGGAGGGCGAGCGACAACCAACCGCACGAGGGGCTCATACCAGCTCCTCCGTCCCGGAGCGCCGGACGTAGATCGCCACCAGGGTGACGATCGCGACCATCAGCGTCACCGACAGCGCCGCGGCGATCGGGTAGGCGCCGGCGGCGAACAGGTCCTGGATCTCGTTGCCGATCATCCGCGTGGTCGGGGTCCCGAGCAGCTCGGAGTTGATGTAGTCGCCGGCCGCAGGGATGAACGTCAGCAGCGTCCCGGCGACGAGGCCCGGCATCGCCAGCGGCAGCGTCACCTTGCGGAACGTCGTGAACGGTGCGGCGTACAGGTCGCTGCCGGCCTCGATCAGCCGCGGGTCGATCTTCTCCAGGCTGGCGTAGAGCGGCAGCACCATGAACGGCAGGAAGTTGTACGTGAGCCCGGTGACGACGGCGAACGGGGTGGCGAGCAGGTGCCCGTCGGGTCCGAGGATGTTGATCGCCCGGAGCACGTCGACCGCCCAGCCGTTGTCGGCCAGCAGGAGCTGCCACGACAGGGTGCGGACGAGGAAGCTCGTGAAGAACGGCGCGATCACGAGGATCAGCATGAGGTTCTTCCACCGTCCGGCCTTGAACGCGATGGCGTACGCGAGCGGGAAGCCGAGCAGCACCGCAGCCACGGTCGCACTGCCCGCATAGAGGAAGGAGCGCCACAGCTGCGGTCCGTAGCCTTCCACGGCGTCGACGTAGTTGGCCCAGTGGAAGGTCATCTCGTAGCCGGTCGCGATCGAGCCGCTCGGGTCGTACAGGCTCGTGCTGATCAGCGTGATCAGCGGGACCACGAAGAAGACCAGCAGCCACAGCCCGCCGGGCAGCATCAGCAGGTAGCCGGTCCAGCCCCGCTTCTTGCCCGAGTCCCCTCCTTGCGAGACCTGCTGCTCACCGGGGCCGGCGTGGGCTGCCGCCACGCTCACAGGTCTTCCTCTATCTCGACACCGGCCGAGGCGTCCTGCGAGGCGTCGAGCAGGAAGGTGTGCGCGGGCATCCAGTGCAGGTCCACACGGTCACCGCGGCGGAAGCTGTCACGAGCCCCGGTGTTCTGCTCGAAGACCATCAGCTCCTGCCCCCAGGGCAGACGGGCGAGGTACTGCGTGCTCACGCCGACGTAGCTGACGTCGGTCACCACGGCGTCGCGGAACATGTTGGACCCGCTGTCGGTCTCGGACCCGGCCGCTGCGAGGAAGACCTTCTCGGGACGCACGCCGACCCACACGTCCCCCTCCGTCGAGCGCGCGCGGGAGATCGGTGCGACCAGCTTGTTCCCCTGTACGTCGATCCGCACGCTCTCGTGGTTGCGCTCGAGCACGGTCGCGGCCACGAGGTTCGACTGTCCCAGGAAGTTGGAGACGAACGTCGTCGCGGGGTTCTCGTAGAGCTCGAGAGGGTCGCCCATCTGCTCGATCACGCCGGCGTTCATGACCGCGATGGTGTCGGCCATCGTCATGGCCTCCTCCTGGTCGTGCGTCACGTGGACGAAGGTGATGCCGACCTCGGTCTGGATCCGCTTGAGCTCGATCTGCATCTGCCGCCGCAGCTTGAGGTCCAGGGCACCGAGCGGCTCGTCGAGGAGCAGGACCCGGGGCCGGTTGATCAGCGCCCGGGCGAGGGCGACCCGCTGCTGCTGGCCACCCGAGAGCTGGGCCGGCTTGCGTCCGGCGTACTCCTCCAGCTCGACGAGCTCGAGCATGTCCCGCACCTTCGTCTTCACGTCCTTGTCGCCGCGCCGGCGCAGGCCGAAGGCGACGTTCTCGAAGATCGAGAGGTGCGGGAAGAGGGCGTAGCTCTGGAAGACCGTGTTGACCGGGCGCTTGTAGGGCTTGCGGTGGGTGATGTCCTCGTCGCCGAGCCTGATGCTCCCGATCGTGGGCTCCTCGAGCCCGGCCACCATGCGCAGGGTCGTGGTCTTGCCGCACCCGGAGGGTCCCAGCAGCGCGAAGAACGAACCCTCGGGAACCGTCAGGTCCAGGTCGTCGACCGCGGTGAACGACCCGAAGCGCTTGGTGAGCGAGGAGAGGACGAGATCGGAGCGGGACATGTGGGACTCAGGCGCCGATCACCTGCGCGAAGTCCTGCTCGTACTTCGTGCGCGTCTTCTCGTCGAGTCCCATGAAGGCCCACGTGTTCGAGAGGAACTCCTCGTCGGGGAAGATCAGCGGCTGCTCGACGAGGCTCGGGTCGACCTTCTCCATGGCCTCCTTCGCACCCTCGACCGGGCACATGTACCAGACCCAGGCCGCGAGCCGTGCCGCCACCTCGGGGTCGTAGTAGTAGTCCATCAGCTTCTCGGCGTTCGCCTTGTGGGTCGCCTTGTTCGGGACCAGCATGTTGTCCGACCAGAGCGAGAGTCCCTCTGCCGGGGCCTCGACCCACTTGATGTCCGGGTTGCCGTCCTGCATCACCATGATGTCGCCGGACCAGGCCTCGCAGGCGACGATGTTGCCGGCGTTGAGGTCGCGGATGTAGTCGTTGCCGGTGAACCGGCGGATCTGGCCCGAGGCGACGTACTCCTCGAGCTTGTCGAGCGCCTGGCCGAACTGGTCCTCGGTGAAGTCGGCAGGGTCGGCCCCGACGATCTTCAGCATGAAGCCCATCGTGTCGCCCATCTCGCTGAGCAGGCTGACCTTGCCCTTGAGGTCGGCGCGGGTGAGGAGCTCCTCCATGCTGCGGACCTCCCCGGTGTACTTGGCGTTGTAGGCGATCCCGGTGACACCGCTCTGCCACGGCACGCTGTACTCGCGCTCGGGGTCCCAGCCGGGTGCCTGGAGGCTGGCGTTGAGGTTGGACTCGACGTTCGGCATGTTGGCCTTGTCGAGCTTCTGGAGCCAGCCGAGACCGACCATCCTGGCGGCCATCCAGTCGGTCAGCACGAAGATGTCACGCCCGGTGGGCTCGCACTCCGCGAGCTGGTTGCGGACCTTGGCGAAGAACTCGTTGTTGTCGTTGACGTCGGTGTTGTAGGTGACCTTGATCCCGGTCTGCTCCTCGAAGTCCAAGAGCGTCGGGATGACGGTCTGCTTCTGCCCCCCGACCTTCCTGGTCTCGACGTCGATGTACTCGGGCCAGTTGGAGAAGTTGAGCACCTTCTCGGTGTCGGACAGGTCGTCGCTGACGCAGGACTCCGCGGTCTGCTGGGCGCCCTCGGTGCCACACGCCGCGAGGAGGCTCGGGCTGCCGAGCGCCAGGGCGGACAAGGACGCGCCACGGAGGAAGCTGCGACGGCTGACCCCCCTGCGCTGAGCCGCCGCCATGAGCGAGTCCAGCCCCGATCGAGAGTGCTCTGACATGTGCGTTCCTCCTGCAAGCCGTCCGCAAGGGCGCCGTGGCATTTTCTGTGTGGATCTTGTCAAACCGAATCCGCGCCCACAAGGGATTTCGTAGATATGAAACACGAAAGCAACGAATTCCTTTGCACTCTCTGCAAGTTCCTTTGACGGGTTTCGTCCGCTGCTGCCACTATCTCTCCTGTGAGCAGAGCATCGAGGTCAGAGCGCAACGGGGGCGCGACGCTCGACGACGTCTCCAAGGCGATCATCGAGGAGCTCCAGCAGGACGGTCGCCGTTCCTACGCAGCTATAGGCAAGGTCGTGGGCCTGTCCGAGGCGGCAGTCCGCCAACGGGTGCAGCGCCTCATCGACAGCAACGTCATGCAGGTGGTCGCGGTCACCGACCCGCTCGAGCTGGGGTTCGCCCGCCAGGCGATGATCGGCATCAAGGCCCACGGCGAGCTCGAGCCCATCGCCGACGAGCTCGCGCAGATGGAGGAGGTCGACTACGTGGTCATCACCGCGGGCTCGTTCGACCTGCTCGCCGAAGTGGTGTGCGAGAGCGACGAGCACCTGCTCGAGGTGCTCTCCCACCGGATCCGCAAGATCGAGAACGTCGTCTCCACCGAGACCTTCATGTACCTCAAGCTCCGCAAGCAGACCTACTCCTGGGGTGTGCGCTGAGCGGCTACCGCTCGCTCTCCCTGTGGCACGACACCGCCGGCGACGACTGGGTGCCGCGCGACGCGCTGGCCGGGGACGTCCGCGCCGACGTCGCGATCGTCGGTGCGGGGCTCACCGGCCTGTGGACCGCCTACTACCTGCTGCGTAGCGACCCGACCCTGCGCGTGGTCGTCCTCGAGAGGGAGACCGCCGGGTTCGGGGCGTCGGGCCGCAACGGTGGCTGGGCATCGGCCCTCTTCCCCGCCTCGCTCGACAAGGTCGCCGCACTGCCCGGGTCGGGCCGCGAGGCCGCGCTGGCACTCCACGCGGCGATGCGGGCCTCGGTCGACGAGGTCGGACGCGCAGCCTCCGCCGAAGGGATCGACGCGCACTTCGCCAAGGGCGGCACGATCTCGCTCGCCCGGAGCCGCGCGCAGCTGAGGTCGGCCCGCGCCGACGTCGAGCACGCACGCGACTGGGACCGCGACACCGACGACCTCCGGCTGCTGTCGGCGACCGAGGCGCGCGCGCGGCTCGCCGCGACCCACGTCCTGGGCGCGACGTACACGCCCGACTGCGCTGCGATCCATCCCGCCCGCCTCGTCCGCGGGCTCGCCGAGGTCGTCGAGTCCAGCGCCGGCGGCAGGATCTACGAGCAGACCCCGGTGACCTCTCTCGAGCCGCACCGCGTCCGCACACCGCGCGGCACGGTGGCCGCGGACGTCGTCGTGCGCGCGACCGAGGGGTACACCGCCTCGTTGAAGGGGCACCGTCGCCGGGTCGCCCCCGTGTACTCGTTGGTCATCGCGACCGAGCCCCTTCCGCAGCGCACCTGGGACGAGATCGGCCTGCACGAGCGCGAGACGTTCACCGACTACCGCAACCTGATCGTCTACGGCCAGCGGACCCAGGACGGGCGACTGGTCTTCGGCGGCCGTGGGGCTCCGTACCACTTCCGCTCCGCCACCCGGCCTGAGTTCGACCGCGACCCCCGCGTCTTCGCGTTGCTGTGGTCCACGCTCCGCGAGATGTTCCCCGCCCTGCAGGGCACGAAGGTCACCCACGCGTGGGGCGGCGCGCTCGGCGTGCCCCGTGACTGGTGCGCGTCGGTGGGTCTCGACACCGCGACCGGACTCGCGTGGGCGGGCGGGTACGTCGGCGACGGCGTGACGACGACGAACCTGGCCGGACGCACCCTGCGGGACCTCGTCCTGGGCAGGACGAGCGAGCTCACCGAGCTTCCCTGGGTCGGTCACCGCTCCCGCGACTGGGAGCCGGAGCCGCTGCGGTGGCTCGGCGTCAACGCCGGGCTGCGTGCCATGGGCCTGGCGGACCACGAGGAGCGGCTGACCCGCCGACCGAGCCGGATCGCTCGCGCCATGTCCCCCTTGCTCGGAGGGCACTGAGCTCTGGGCGCTGGTGCTGACTGATGGTGCCGTCCCGCAGGGCCATTCCGGCAGCACCCGCGTAGGTCCAAGGTCCGGCTCCGAACCGCTCCATCGGGTCATTGAAGGCCGCGACCTGTCCGCGGTCTGCTGGACGGGTCGTCCGGGGGATGACGGGGGATGCGGACGAAGCCGCACCCGCCTGCACGCCACGGAGCCCCTGCTCCAGCGGACCGCGGGAGGCACACCTCATGAGCAGACCACCCATCGCTCTCTACAACGGATCCGGCCGGCTGGAGGACCTGCTCGGGTTCCGGCGGGTCGTCCTCCAGCCGGCCCTTTACTCGGGCGAAGAGCTGGCGGAGCTGAGGGCAGGCGGGACCGCCCCGCTGGCCCACCTGGCGCTCTCCCAGGACCCGGGGCCTCCGGCGCCGTGGCAACGGACCCAGCCCGACCCCGTCCGGGGGACAGCGCTCGTCCACGTCGACCACAGCGGGTGGCAGGACCACGTTCGGAGGCAGGCACAGCGGCACCTCGACGCGGGGTTCGCCGGGCTGTTCCTGGACTCCCTCGACATCGAGTGGACCCACCCCGAGGACGTGACGCACCTGCTCTCGCTCATCGGCGACCTGAGGGAGCTGGCCGGTCCGGCGTACCTCCTGGCGAACCGGGGCTTCGGGATGCTGCCGCGAATGGCCGAGCTGGTGGACGGCGTTCTCTTCGAGTCGTTCTCCTCGCGCTGGGTCGACGGCTCCTGCACCCTGTGGCCGCCGGACGTTCTCGACGCCAACGCCGAGATGGCCGAGGCCCTCCTCGGCTACGACCTGAACCTCTACGCGCTCGACTACGCGACCGACCCGGCGCTCACCTCGGTCGTGGAGCGGCGCGCTCGATGCTTCGGCATGACCTGCTTCGTGTCCGACCACGCGCTCTCGCGTCTGCCGTCGGTGAACGCCGCCGTCGACCATCGGGAGCAGAATCGAACCCTTCGGTAACGTTTATCTCGGCGAGAACTGGTTAGGGAACGTCCCATGGATTCAGAAACCGTTCTCGCCGCCGAGGGCACCACGACATGGCCCTGGCTCGCCGAAGCAGAGAAGGCGATCAACTCCTTCTTCGACCCCATCGCCGACGCGGTCAGCAGCGCGATCTTCTACGCCCCCACCATCATGGGCGCCGAAGTGCCGCTGATCGTCTTCTGGCTCGTCATCGCCGCAGCGATCTTCACCATCTACTTCCGCGGGATCCAGTTCACGGGGTTCAAGACCGCGTTGGACCTCGTCCGCGGGAAGTACTCACGTGCCAGTGATCCTGGCGAGGTCACGCACTTCCAGGCGCTCTCGTCGGCCGTGTCGGGCACCGTCGGCCTCGGCAACATCGCCGGTGTCGGTGTCGCCGTGACTGTCGGTGGCCCGGGCGCGACGTTCTGGATGATCGTCGCCGGTGTCCTCGGCATGTGCACGAAGTTCGTCGAGTGCACGCTCGGTGTGAAGTACCGCGAGGTCCACGAGGACGGCACCGTCACGGGAGGCCCCTTCCGCTACCTGCCGGTCGCCTTCGAGCGGTTCGGCTCCGGGGTCTCCCGCGGGCTGACCATCGTGTTCGCGATCGCCCTGTTCCTCTTCGGAGCGGTCGGCGGCAACATGTTCCAGGCCAACCAGACCTTCGCCCAGGCGCGTGAGGTCACCGGTGGCGAGGACGGCCTCCTCGGCACCCCCGGCTCCGCGCTGATCTTCGGCATCATCCTCGCCGCCCTGACCGGTGCGGTCATCCTCGGCGGCCTGAAGTCGATCGCCGCCGTGACCAGCAAGCTGGTGCCGTTCATGGCGATCCTGTACATCGTCGCCTGCCTGCTCGTCATCATGGTCAACTTCCCGCAGATCCCGGCTGCGTTCGGCGCGATCGTCAGCGGCGCCTTCAACCCCGAGGGCGTGGCCGGTGGCGTGCTCGGCGTGCTGATCATCGGCTTCCAGCGCGCTGCCTTCTCGAACGAGGCGGGTGTCGGCTCCGCGCCGATCGCGCACTCCGCAGTCAAGACCAAGCACCCCGTCAGCGAGGGCTTCGTCTCCCTCCTCGAGCCGTTCATCGACACCGTCGTGATCTGCACGATGACCGCCCTGACCATCGTCATCGCCGACACCGCGTACTACAGCGAGGCCCGCGAGACCGTCGCGAGCGGTGGAGCCACCCCCGACGGCGTCGTGGTCACCTCGCGGGCGTTCGAGACCTTCCTGCCGCAGTTCCCCATCATCCTCGCGATCGCGGTTGCGCTGTTCGCCTTCTCGACGCTGATCACCTGGAGCTACTACTCGATGAAGGCCTGGACGACGCTGTTCGGCCGGTCCCCGCGCAGCGAGCTGACCTTCAAGCTCATCTTCTGCGTGTTCACCGTGATCGGCACGGTCATGACCTTCACCTCGGTCCTCACCTTCGCCGACTCGATGTTGTTCGTCTGCGCGATCGTCAACCTGCTCGCCTGTTACCTGCTCCTGCCCAAGGTCCGCGAGGAGCTGCGCAGCTTCCGCGAGGGCCGGCGCTCGGGCGAGATCCAGGAGGTCCCGGTCGAGGAGAGGGCCACGAGCTGATCCAGGACGCGGTGGTGGCACTCCGTCCGATTTAGGAGTAAACAAGTCCTCGCAGCCGGACGGCACGCACAGCCCGACGCACACGAGGGAGCCACCACCATGTCGACCACGACACCAACAGAACAGCGCAGCCGGAAGATGACCCCGAGGTCGATGGCCATCTGGGGGGCGGTCGCAGTAGTCGGCGCCCTGTGCTGGACGGTTCTGGCTCTCTCGCGCGGCGAAGAGGTATCCGCTCTGTGGATCCTCTTCGCCGCGCTGTCGTCCTACGCGATCGCCTACCGCTTCTACGCACGCTTCATCGCCTACCGGGTCCTCGGCGTCGACGACACGCGCGCCACCCCGGCCGAGCGGCACCACAACGGTGTCGACTACGACGTGACCGACCGGCGGGTTCTCTTCGGGCACCACTTCGCCGCGATCGCCGGCGCCGGCCCCCTCGTCGGTCCCGTGCTCGCGGCTCAGATGGGTTACCTGCCGGGCACGATCTGGATCATCGTCGGCGTCATCCTCGCCGGCGCCGTGCAGGACATGGTGGTGCTCTTCTTCTCCATGCGCCGCGACGGCAAGAGCCTCGGGCAGATGGTGCGCGAGGAGATCGGCGTGGTCGGCGGCATCGCCGCCCTGATCGCGGTCTTCGCGATCATGATCATCATCCTGGCCGTGCTCGCGCTCGTGGTCGTCAACGCCCTCGCCGAGTCCCCCTGGGGCGTCTTCTCCATCTCGCTGACCATCCCGATCGCCCTGTTCATGGGCTACTACCTGCGCCACATCCGGCCCGGCCGGGTCATGGAGGTCACCGCGATCGGCGTCGCTCTCCTGCTGCTCGCGATCATCGGCGGCGGGTACGTCGACCAGATGGGTCTCTCCGACGCCCTGACCCTGTCCAAGGAGCAGCTCACGCTGGGCCTGGTGATCTACGGCTTCGTCGCCTCGATCCTTCCCGTGTGGATGCTCCTCACCCCGCGCGACTACCTCTCGACCTTCATGAAGATCGGTGTGATCGTGCTCCTCGCGGTCGGGCTCGTCTTCGCCGCGCCGGTGCTGCAGAACGAGGCGGTGACCGACTTCGCGATCGAGGGCACCGGGCCGGTGTTCGCGGGCAAGCTCTTCCCGTTCGTCTTCATCACGATCGCCTGCGGGGCGCTCTCCGGCTTCCACGCGCTGATCTCCTCGGGCACGACCCCGAAGATGATCGCCAAGGAGAGCCAGGTCCGGATGATCGGCTACGGCGGCATGCTGATGGAGTCCTTCGTGGCGATCAGCGCCCTCATCGCCGCCTCGGTGATCGACCAGGGTCTCTACTTCGCGATGAACGCCCCCGCGGGCGCCACCGGCGGCGAGCCCGGCGCCGCGGCCGAGTTCATCCGCACCCTCGGCTTCACGATCAGCCCCGCCGACCTCACGGCCGCCGCCCAGTCGGTCGAGGAGGAGACGCTCATCTCGCGCACCGGTGGCGCTCCCACCCTGGCGTTCGGGATGTCGTTGATCTTCACCGACGCCTTCGGCGGCGCCCTCGCCGCGTTCTGGTACCACTTCGCGATCATGTTCGAGGCGCTGTTCATCCTCACCGCGGTCGACGCCGGCACCCGCGTGGGTCGCTTCATGCTGCAGGACACGATCGGCAACGTGTGGCCCAAGTACGCCGAGATCTCCTGGAGGCCGGCGTCCTGGTCGGCGAGCGCGATCGTGGTCGGGCTGTGGGGCTACATGCTCTACGTCGGGGTCACCGACCCGCTCGGTGGCATCAACCAGCTCTTCCCGCTGTTCGGTATCGCCAACCAGCTCCTCGCCGCGATCGCTCTGACCCTCGCCACGACCCTGCTGATCAAGCACGGCAAGCTCAAGTGGGCCTGGGTCACCGGCGTCGGCCTCGCGTGGGACCTCATCGTCACGATGACCGCGAGCTACCAGAAGGTCTTCTCCTCCGACCCGAAGATCGGCTACTGGGAGCAGCGCTCGGTGTACCAGACCGCGATGGACAACGGTGAGGTCCTGGCGCCTGCCACCGACATGGACCAGATGCAGCAGATCGTCACGAACTCCGGCGTGAACGGCACCCTCCAGGCAGCGTTCGCCCTGCTGGTGATCGTGATCGTCGCCAACGCCGTCGTGATCTGGGTCAGGGCGATCCGGGCCGGCGGGCTGCCCACCACCGAGGTGCCCAAGCAGCCGTCCCACATCGTCGCCCCGTCCGACTTCTTCGCGACCAAGGAGGAGAAGGAGGCCGTGCGTGAGTGGGAGGCGTCGCAGGGCGGCGGTGACCTCGTCGGAGGTAGCCGGCGATGACAGCGGCGCTCGCGCGAGCCGGACGCGGGCTGGTCTGGTACCTCAAGCAGCTGTCCGGCGAGGCCAAGTGGGACGAGTACGTCGAGCGCTGCGCCCGCGAGGGCACCGCACCGATGACCCGACGCGAGTTCGAGCGGCACCGCGCCGAGCACCAGGAGCGCAACCCGCAGTCCCGCTGCTGCTGAACCACCTCAGGTAGCGACACCGGATCGCCTGCCGTTCCCGTCCACGTGGATGGGAACGGCAGGCGATCCGCATTCCCAGACGTCGTTCGCGTCCACGTGGACGCCCACGACCCGCACCGATGCCGTTGGGGCTGACCGGCGGCCGGACGCCGCGTCAGATCGAGGCGATCGACGCTGCTGGGCAGGAGAGGCGGTCGAGCGCAGGGTGTCGCCAGGGAGCGTCAAAGGGCTTGGCCGCGGCGACGAAGTCGACGCGCCGCCCAAGCGACCGGCGACCCCCGGAGCTCGACCGCCGGTCCGGCGCACGAACCCGACCGCCGGTCCGGCCGGACCGACGGCCCGCTCCTACTCGCGACGCAGCGCCGGCCGGAGCTTCTCCAGCACGGTCTCGTCCTCGATCGTCGACGGGATCGCGGCCTCCTTGCCGTCGGCGATCTCGCGCATGGTCTTGCGCAGGATCTTGCCGGAGCGGGTCTTCGGCAGGCCGCCGACCACGGTGACGTCCTTGAACGCCGCCACGGCACCGATCTCGTCGCGCACCATGGCGATCAGCTCGCGGGCGATGTCGTCGGGGTCGTCGGTGACGCCGGCCTTCAGCACGACGAAGCCTCGCGGCAGCTGGCCCTTGAGCGAGTCCGCGGCACCGATCACGGCGCACTCCGCGACAGCGGGGTGCTGCGCGATGACCGCCTCCATCGACCCGGTCGAGAGGCGGTGGCCCGCGACGTTGATGACGTCGTCGGTGCGCCCCATGACGTAGAGGTAGCCGTCCTCGTCGACGTACCCGCCGTCGCCGGAGAGGTAGTAGCCCTGGTAGGCCGAGAGGTACGAGGAGACGTACCGGTCGTCGTCGCCCCACAGGGTGGGCAGCGTGCCGGGCGGCAGAGGGAGCTTGAGGCAGATCGCGCCCTCCTCTCCCGCGCCGAGGGGCTCGCCCTTCTCGTCGAGCACCTGGACGTCGTACCCGGGTACGGCGACCGACGGCGACCCCGGCTTGATCTCCATGGGTTCGAGGCCGCGGAGGTTCGACGCGATCGGCCATCCGGTCTCGGTCTGCCACCAGTTGTCGACCACGGGGACGCCGAGGGTCTCGGAGGCCCAGGTGTATGTGTCGGGGTCGAGCCGCTCGCCTGCGAGGAAGAGCGTCCGCAGCGAGGAGATGTCGTGCGACCCGAGGAGCTCCGCGCGCGGGTCCTCCTTCTTGATCGCCCGGAACGCCGTGGGTGCGGTGAACAGCGCCTCGACGCCGTGCTCGGCGATCACGCGCCAGAAGGCCCCGGCGTCCGGCGTGCCGACCGGCTTGCCCTCGTAGAGCACGGTCGTCGCGCCGTTGATGAGCGGCGCGTAGACGATGTAGCTGTGCCCGACGACCCAGCCGACGTCGGAGGCCGCCCACCAGACCTGGCCGGGGTGGAGGTCGTAGATGTTCGGCAGGGACCAGGCCATGGCGACCGCGTGGCCGCCGTTGTCGCGGACGATCCCCTTCGGCTTGCCCGTGGTGCCGGAGGTGTAGAGCACGTAGAGCGGGTCGGTGGCGGCGACCTCTACGCAGCCCGCGGGATGCTGCGCGCCCGCCTTCATCGCGACGTCCCAGTCGACGTCGCGCGGCTCCGTGAGCTCGGCGCGTGCCTGAGGGCGCTGCTTGACCACGCATGCACCGGGCTTGTGGGTCGCCATCTCGAGCGCGCGGTCGAGCATCGGCTTGTACTCCACGACCCGGGTCGGCTCGATGCCGCAGGAGGCGGAGACGACGACCTTGGGCTGCGCGTCGTCGATGCGGATCGCGAGCTCGTGCGGCGCGAACCCGCCGAACACCACGGAGTGCACCGCACCGAGCCTGGCGCAGGCGAGCATCGCGATGACGGCCTCGGGGATCATCGGCATGTAGATGACCACCCGGTCGCCCTTCTCGACGCCGAACCCTCGGAGGGCACCGGCGAACGCCGCGACCTTCTCGAGCAGCTCGGCGTAGCTGAAGCGCTTCGTGGTCTCCGTGACCGGGCTGTCGTAGATCAGCGCGGTGCGGTCCGCGTGACCGGCGACGACATGCCGGTCGAGCGCGTTGAAGCAGGTGTTCAGCGTGCCATCGGGGAACCACCGGTAGAAGGGCTTGCGCTCGTCGTCGAGGACCCGCTGCGGCTTCCTGATCCAGTCGACGAGCCGTGCCTGCTCGCCCCAGAACGCCTCAGGGTCCTTGATGCTGCGGTCGTACTCCTCGCGATATCCCATGGCCCCATCTTGGTTGCTCTCCCCGGGCGAGGCCAGGAAACGCCTCGGACGCGTCGACCAAGCGGCGCTGTGTCGCGACGAGCGGCAGCTCCCGGCACGGCCGGTAGCGGTCCCGCGGGCGTCAGTGCGGGCGTCAGTGCGGGCGTCGGCCCGAAAATCGCTTGCGCTTCTCGGCGTACGTCGGACACCCTCATCCCGGTGGGGCGACGACGGGTCGCCTCCTGAGCAGAGAGGGGCGTGACATGTACACGACTGTCCTTGGCGCGTTCTCCGCCAGCCTTCCCTCTCACTCTTGGAGCTACCCCACCGATGTCACAGGACGTCAACTTCGCGGACCACGACTCCGCTGATCGCCGCCGGTTCGAACCGGCCACCCAGCCCGGCGCCTCTGCCGGCAGCAACACCGACAACGACATAGACCCGTTCTTCGTCTTCGACTTCCAGGCCGTCGACGGCCCCGCCGACTGCGGCGACGAGGGCCGGCGCTGGAGCACGTACTGGGACGTCGAGCGCCTGTGCCGCGGCCCCGAGCCGGTCCCCGACTGGGTGGTCACCGACCGCGCCGCCGTCGACACCGAGCTCGGCATCCTCAAGACGGGCAAGGAGGCCGACGTCTTCCTGCTCGAACGTGCCGTGCACGAGGGTGAAGCCGCCGGCCATTCGACCGTGATGGCGGCCAAGCGCTACCGCTCCGAGGAGCACCGCAGCTTCCATCGCAGCAGCACCTACACCGAGGGCCGGCGCACCCGCAACAGCCGGGACGCCCGCGCGATGGCCAAGCGCACCGCCCACGGCCGCGCCGTCGCTGCGGGCCAGTGGGCCTGGGCGGAGTGGGAGGCGATGAAACGGTTGTGGTCGGTCGGCGTACCGGTCCCCTACCCCGTCCAGATCGACGGCACCGAGATCCTCATGGAGCTCGTCATGGTCGGCGACGAGGTCGCCCCTCGCCTGGCCCAGGCGAGGCCGGAGCGGGACCTGCTGGTCTCCTACTTCGACCAGCTGCGCGACGCGATGGCGGTGCTCGCGGGTCACGGGATCGCGCACGGCGACCTGTCGCCGTACAACATCCTTGCCGCCGGGGAACGGCTGGTGATCATCGACCTGCCCCAGGCGGTGGACATCGTCGGCAACCCGGCCGGGATGGACTTCCTCATGCGGGACTGCCACAACATCGCCACCTGGTTCAACGCACGCGGCCTCGAGGTCGACGAGCACGCGCTGTTCGGCGAGCTCCTGGCAACGGCGTTCTGAGCAGGGTCAGGTCAGGGGCGGCAACGTCTGCTGCGTGAGCAGCGCCCCGCGGAACAGGTCGCCGCGCTCGGCGACCCGGTCGAGCACGTTCCGGATGGTGAAGCCGTCCGGACGGAGGTCCGGGTCGTCGAGCTCGTCCCAGCTGATCGGCGCCGACACAGGTGCACCGGCTGCGGCACGTGGGCTGTACGGCGCGACGAGCGTCTTGTTGATTGCGTTCTGCGTGTAGTCCAGCCGTGCCTTGCCGCCGCGCGAGCGGACCTCCCACTTCCAGCTCAGCAGCTCCGGGACGACTGCACCGACCGTCCGCGACAGCTGCTCCACCCAGGCGCGGGTCTCGTCGAAGCTCGGCCCAAGTGCGATCGGCACCCAGATCTGGATGCCGCGGCTCCCGGTCACCTTCGGGAACGCCGCCACGCCGAGGTGCTCGAAGGCCGTGCGGTGCAGCCTGGCCAGGACGAGCACGTCCTCCCAGGACGTGTCGGTGCCCGGGTCGAGGTCGATGAGCGCGTACGTCGGACGGTGCGGCTGGTCGGCCCGCGAGGTCCAGGCATGCCACTCGAGCCCGCCGAGCTGGGCGACCCAGACGAGGGCGGCAGGCTCGTCGATGACGGGGTAGGTCTGCGTCTCGCCCGGGTCGGCATCCGGGTTGTCCCAGGCGGTGACCCACTCCGGGGCGTGGGCGGGCCGTTGCTTGTTCCAGAAGCCCTGTGTGTCCGCGCCGTTCGGGTAGCGCCGCATGTTGAGGGCCCTGCCCGCGAGGTAGGGAACCGCGACAGGGGCGATGCGTGCGGCGTACCGGAGGAGCTCGCGCTTGGTGACCGGCTCCTCGCCCTCGCGAGCCGGGAAGAGCACCTTGTCGAGGTTGGTGACCCGCAGCGAGCGGCCGAACACCTCCCAGGTCCCCTCGTTCCCGATCTCGTCGAGCGCCGCCAGCTCGGCCTCCTCGGCGGGCTCCGGCACCGGATGCAGCTCGACGGCCGCCTCGGACGCCGGAAGGTCCGACCGCCAGACCCACTCCGGGGCGACCGCCACCTCGTCGTTGGTGCGGCCGCTCAGCACCGAGCGCGGATGCTCGTCGGGGTCCCACCCGTCGACGGCGTACTCGTCGCGCTTGTGCACGAGCAGCCACTGCTCCTTCTCCCCGGGGCCGCCTCGTCGCACCAGCGCCAGACGACCACGCAGCTTCTCCCCGTGTACGTCGACGTGGAGCTCCCCCGCCTCGAGCGCCGCTCGCGGGTCGTCGGTGCCGTGGGGCTCCCAGGTGCCGGTGTCCCAGACCGTGACGTCGCCGGCGCCGTACTGCCTTGATGGGATCACGCCCTCGAAGTGGAGGTACTCCATCGGGTGGTCCTCGACGCGGAAGGCGCTGCGCCGCACGCCCGGGTCCAGCGTCGGACCCTTGGGAACCGCCCAGCTGACGAGCACCCCGTCGACCTCGAAGCGCAGGTCGTAGTGCGGGCTCGTGGCACGGTGACGCTGGACGACGAAGCGCGGGAGGCTCCCGTCGTCCCCGCTGGATCCACGGTCCACCACGCCTCGATGGTGCCCCACGCCCGCCCCGTCACGCCGCCGAACCGCCACGTCGTCACCGCACCCTCCGGTGTGCCGGGCCGCGAGTCACGGGTCGGCTAGGTTCTGCCGGGTGAGAGAGCAACGCGGACGCACGGTCGAGGTGGAGAGCCTCGAGGAGTTCGACGAGCGGGTCGCAGCGGGCGCGACCACCATGAGCGGCTGGCACCTCCAGGCCGTCGACCTCCGCGAGCGAGGCTCGGTCCTGCGCTCGCTCGACCCGTGCGGCGCCCTCTTCCTGGGCTGCCCGCTCGCGCCCGCCGACGAGGAGAGCCTCCGCGCCCGCGGTGCGCTCGTCTTCCCGGTGGTCCCGCACGTCCCGTTCGACGCCTACCGCGCCGGTCTCTACACACCGCAGGAGCTGTACGACGGGCTCTCCACCTCATACGAGGAGACACTCGACGCCCGGGTCTACGCGTGGTCGCAGCAGGAGCAGACCCTGGACGTCAGCCTCGCCCAGGCACTGCACGA
This sequence comes from uncultured Actinomycetota bacterium, assembly GCA_963701425.1. GTDB lineage: Bacteria > Actinomycetota > Actinomycetes > Propionibacteriales > Nocardioidaceae > Nocardioides_C. The sequence continues at coordinate 206,392 of CAVPAG010000015.1, forward strand.
CCACGCCGTCGACGACGCGCTCCGGGGCATGGTCCACGGCCACGACCTGGTCGGCGTCATGGGCGGCCACTCGCTGCCTCGTGGCGGTGAGGAGTACGCCGCGGCCGCCCACCTCTCGCAGCAGCTCGCCGCGAGCGGGCTGACCGTCGCGACCGGTGGGGGTCCCGGTGCGATGGAGGCGGCCAACCTGGGCGCCTACCTGGCCGGCCGCTCGCGCGAGGAGCTGGACGAGGCACTCGGCATGCTCGCGGCCGTACCCGGCTTCACCCCCTCGATCCAGGACTGGGCCCGAGCGGCCTTCGGCGTGCTCGACCGGTGGCCGGACGGGAGCCGGTCGCTGGGGATCCCCACCTGGCACTACGGCCACGAGCCGCCCAACGCGTTCGCCACGGACATCGCGAAGTACTTCAAGAACGCGATCCGGGAGGACATCCTGCTCCACGTCGCCGCGGGCGGGATCGTGTTCCTGCCGGGTGCGGCCGGGACGGTGCAGGAGGTCTTCCAGGATGCCTGCGAGAACTACTACGCCGACGCCTCGAGCGTGGCTCCGATGGTGCTCGTCGGGCGGGAGTACTGGACCGAGGTGGTCCCGGCGTGGCCGCTGCTGGAGTCGCTGGCGCGGGGACGCGCCATGGAGCCCGTCGTACACCTGGTCGACACCGTGGAGGAGGTCCCCGCGCTGCTCAGCCGGTGACGTTCTGCGGAGGAAGCGGCACCCGCTGGGTCACGACGCCAGCGCGGACTCCCGTTCTCCCGAGCGGGACACGAGGTGGTCCACGACGTAGGCGGCGTCCCGCCCGGCTCCTCCGACCAGCATGGACGTGAACCCGAACTGGAAAGCAAGGCCGGTGAAGTAGAGCCCTGGGTGAGCCGTCACGCCCCGGGTCTCCTCGGGCCAGCCGTCCTCACCGACCACGGGAACCTTCACCCAGTCGAAGCGCTGGCGGAAGCCGGTGCACCAGATGACGTTCGCGGCCTCGACGACCCGCCCGCCGTCGAGCACGGGCCGGCCCGCGTCAACCGCGACCACCTTGGCCTCGGTGAGCTCGACACCGCGGTCGACGAGGTCCTCCCTCTTCACCCGGAGAAGCGGGCCACCATGCTGGCGGATCTCGGGGCGCATCTTCCGCCCCACCGGGGTCCGGATCGTCAGCAGGTGGCTGGCGACGGCGAACATGGCGGGCAGCATCACGTGGGCGAACCCGCTCTCGATGCGGAACGGAACCTGTCCGCGGACCGGTCCGGCGAGGACCGTCGGGTGGTCGGACGCGATCTCGAAAGCGATGTCGGCTCCACTGTGGGACGCGCCGACGACGAGTGTCGGACCGGGCCGCAGCTGTGACGGGCGTCGGTACTCGCTCGAGTGCAGCTGGAGGACCGCCGGGTCGAGCTCGCCGGCGAAGGAAGGCACGTACGGCGTCCGCCCGAACGTCCCGGTGGCGACCACCACGTTGTCGCACTCGATCCGGCCCGTGCTCGTCGTCAGCACGTAGCCGCCCGTTCGCGCAGCCAGCTCCAGGACCCGCACCTCCGCGCGAACCGGCAGCCCGAACCTGGCGGCGTAGGCCTCCAGGTAGTCGCCCATCTGGTCCTTGGTCGGGTAGTCCCATCGCTCCGCCGGGAACGGCATGCCGGGCAGGCCGTCCTTCGACGCCGGGCTGTAGAGCCGCAGCGTGTCCCAGTTGTCTCGCCAGCCGTCACCGACGCGCGCGTGCTCGTCGAGGATCACGAACGGCTTGTTCTTGCGGGCGAGGTGGTAGCCGACCGCGAGACCGGCCTGTCCGGCGCCGATCACCACGGTCTCGATGTACTCGCTGTGTGTGTTCATGTCCACGACGCTAGGCAGCCGCGAGGCTCACCGCGTCGGGCGAACGATGCATCTCGCCCCGTCGGCGCGGCATGGGTGATTTCGCGTAGCGCAGGTACCAGAAGAGCATCAGGCCCGTGCTCACCAGGTAGAACGAGTGCATCGCCCAGATCGGGCCCGGCGGGAGGCTGAAGACGTAGACGGAGTGGACCACGTTGCCGGTGTTGGCCAGGAGGATGTTGCCGGCGCTGTAGGACGCCAGGTCCTTGGTCCGCGCGGCCTTGACGAGCATCGGCATCGCGCTGAGCGCGAAGATCACTGTCGAGACGACACCTGCGACGACGGGAAGGTTCATGTCCTCGACGCTAGGGGCGCACCACCTCGCTCCACGTCGGGCCAACCATGCACTTTCCGCGCGCACCTGAGTGAGCGATTTCGTGTAACGAGGCGCTCACACCAGGTGGTGCTGGAACGCGTACGCCGTGGCCGCGGACCGCGACGAGAGGCCCAGCTTCGTGAAGATGTTGGCGATGTGGCGGGCCACCGTCTTCTCGCTCAGGAAGAGCTCGTGCGCGATCGCGCGGTTGCTCTTTCCCGCAGCGACCAGCCGCAGCACCTCGAGCTCGCGTGGCGACAGGCCGCCCGCTCTGCCCTCGGGAACTGCCTCAGCCGACGAGAGGGCCCGCAGCTCGGTCACGGCATGCAGCTGCTCGAGGAGCGACCGGGCCGCGTCGAGCTCCATCCGGGCGGCGTCCTCGTCCCCGACCTTGCGGCTGGCCGAGCCGATGAGGATCCTGGTGCGCGCGGCCTCGAACGGCACGTCGAGGCGCTGCCAGATCATCCAGGCCCGCCGGGCCAGCGCGAGCGCCGCCATCGGATCGTCCTCGGCAAGGAGCACTCGCGCACCGGCCTGCGCCGCCAGGGCACGGAGATAGGGCGCATCGAGGTCCCGGCTGATGCGGTCGAGCTCGTCCGCGGCCTGGCGCGCGGTGCCGCCGTCACCCGCGGCGAGGGAGATCTCCACCTGGGCCGCGAGCAGCCTCGGACGGCTGATCGGCGGCAGGGTCTCGTCCAGGGCTCGACGGATCCCAGCGAGCGCGGCGTCGGTGCGGCCCTGGGCGAGCCTCAGCAACGCCAGGCCGGGCTGCGTCTCGTTGCCCCACTCACCGGCCGCGCGGTAGCACTCGTCCGCCTTGGCGAGCTGCCCGCGTAGCCGGTGCAGCTCGGCCTTCTCGTACAAGGCCGCGCCCTGTGCCGGGTTGCCGGGCGGCGTGGCCAGAAGGTGTCCGGCGCGTTCGGCCTCGTGCATCGCCTGGCCCCAGTCCCCGTTCAGCTGCAGGATCTGTGCCCGGTGCACCAGACAGTTGCCCCGGTAGGGCACGAGGTCGGGCTGGGCGTCGCACCACTGGCTCAGGGCCGTCGTCCACTCCCTGGCACGGCCGACGTCGAACATCCGCTGGCAGGCGTCGATGACGGCGCAGTACACCAGCCCGGACACCACCGCGGACACCTCTTCCGCGGTGACGGCCACCATCACCTCGTCGAGGTAGGCGCGTCCTTGCCGCACATCCCCGAGCATGCAGAGCGACTGTCCCTGTCCGAGGCGGCCGAGGGCAAGCAGGTCCGGGTCCGAGAACCGCCGTCCGTACTCGTGGACCTCGGTGAACGTCTTCAGCGCGCCGGCGGCGTCGCCCTCGTACATCTGCTGGACCGCCACCAGCGAGAGGAAGTACCCGCCTGTCGCGCACGCCGTGTCGACCTCGTCGAGCACGCGTCGTCCGCGGTTCAACCAGCCGCTGGCCTGCGCCTCCTCGCCGCGGTTGAACAGGTTGAAAGCGACCCAGAACGCCGTCTGGGCGGCGCCGACGGCGTCCCCCGCACGGGTGGCCTCCCGATGCGCCCGCGCCATGATCTCGACGCAGCCCTCGTCGTCGCCGACGAGGTACGTCGCGGTGGCGAGCAGCTCGAGGTCCTCGCGTGCCAACGGCGTCTCCCGGTCCCGCGCGCTCAGAAGGGATTGAGCCTCCGCCCAGTCGTGGCGCTCGAAGGCCGCACGACCTCGCTGGACCAACGTGTCGGCATGCATCGCTCTCCCTCGTCCGAGGGTAAACCCGACGAGCCCGGACGCGCCCAGGCGATCTGGTCAGCCCACCTTCCGCAGGCCCATCACCGGGAACACCTGGCCGCCCTCGGCCGACTGCCACCGGGTCGTGGCCGCGAACGTCGTCTGGCCGACGAACGACAGGCCGCACCCCCGTGCGACCGCGGCGACCCGGTCTGCGGCGTCTCCCCCGGTACGACGCACGCGGCCGTGAGCGAGGTCCTTGTCCACCGTCGTCACCAGGTGCCCGCCTGGGCGCAGGACCCTGGCCGCCTCCGCGATCGCGGCATCGGCCACCGGCATCGGCAGCAGATGGAGCAGCCAGACCATCGACACGACGTCGAGCGCATCGTCGGCGACGGGCAGCCGGTCCGCCGAGCCGACGAGCGCCCTGCCGGGAAGCCGCCCGTCGGCGACGCGGAGCATGCCCTGCGACAGGTCCGTGACGACCACGTCGAAGCCCAGACGAGCGAGCTCGGCCGACACGATCCCGGTCCCTCCAGCCACGTCGAGCAGGCGACCCTCGGCAGGCACCAGGGAGGTGACCGCCTCCGCGGCCGCACAGGCCCGCTCCAGACCACCGCGGCTCTCGTCGTACACCGTCGCCTCGGCGTCGTAGTAGGCGGTGCGCTCGGGGTTCACGAAGGCGAGCCTAGTGAGCCTGCGTGACCACCCACCACGAATGTCGTTGATGTGGCATGCATCTCTCGCGTCGCGACCTGCTTCGGTCCGGCACCGCCCTGGCCGGTGCCTCTGCTCTGAGCGCCACCGGCCTGGTGCGACCCGCTCCGGCCTGGACCGCTCCCGGCCTGGCCGCGCCGGCGGGCACCACACTCGAGCGCACGCTGCTTCGAGGCACGCCCGGGCCGGGTGGCTATGCGCCCGTCGTCCTCGGCCCGGGAGAGCCCCACGTCGTACGTGCCGACCTCGGCGTCTCCGCCGACCGCAAGCGCGCCAGTCGGCGTAGGCCGTTGCTCGCGTTCGCCCACCTCACCGACGTGCACGTGGTCGACGTCCAGTCACCGATGCGGGTGGAGTACTTCGACCGCTACGACGACAACGAGGTCGGCCCCGGCATCGCGTCCTCCGCCTACCGCCCTCAGGAGATGCTGACCGCGCAGATCGCCGAGGCCATGGTGCAGGCGGTGAACCGGGTCGGCGTCGGGCCGGTCACCGGAGCACCGCTGGCCTTCGCCGTGCAGACCGGGGACAACTCCGACAACGCCCAGCTCAACGAGGTCCGCTGGAACATCGACGTGCTCGACGGCAGCGGAGTCCGCGCGGACTCCGGCGACCTGACCCGGTTCGAGGGCGTGGCCGACTCCGAGCCGCTCTGGTACGACACGCACTACTGGCACCCCGAAGGCACTCCCCCGGGTGCTGCCGACGACTTCCCCCGCAGCCGGTACGGGTTCCCGGTCGTCGCCGGCCTGCTCGACGCCGCCCGGCGGCCCTTCGACGCGACCGGGCTCGCGATGCCCTGGTACACCGCGTTCGGCAACCACGACACCCTGGTGCAGGGCAACTTCCCCGCCACCCTGCAGCTGACCCAGGTGGCCGAGGGCGGCCTCAAGCTGGTCTCTCCCCCGGCCGGGATGAGCCAGGACGACCTGCTGCGCGCCGTCCAGGGCGACTACGCCGGGTTCCTCGCGAGCCTGGCGCTGACCCCTCACGTGCGTCCCGTGACGCCCGACCCGCAGCGGCGGGTGCTCACCAGGGCGGAGGTCGTCGAGGAGCACTTCGCCACCGTCGGTGCGCCGCTCGGCCACGGGTTCACCGAGAAGAACCGTGCCGACGGGACGGCGTACTACACCTTCGACCGCGGACTGGTCCGGTTCGTGGTGCTCGACACGGTCAACCCCAACGGCGAGGCCAACGGGTCCCTCGACGCCACGCAGTTCGCCTGGCTCACCGAGGTGCTCGCCGCGTCGGCGGACCGCGTCGTCGTGGTGGCCGCCCACCACACGATCAGCACCATGGACAACCCGCTGGTCGGCACCGGCGGGGACGCCGAGCCGCGGGTGCTCGGCGACGAGGTCCGGTCACTGCTGCTGCAGCACCCGCAGGTGGTCGCGATGGTCGACGGGCACACCCACCGCAACGAGATCTGGGCGCACCGCCGCGAGGACGGCACCCCGGGCGGCTTCTGGGAGATCAACACCGCCGCCCACATCGACTGGCCCCAGCAGTCGCGGCTCATCGAGATCGCCGACAACCGCGACGGGACCCTGTCGATCTTCGCGACGATGCTCGACCACGACGGACCGGCGGCGTACGGCGGACGCACCGGCGACCCGCTCGTCCTCGCCGGGCTCGCCCGTGAGCTCGCCGTGAACGACTGGCAGCGGCGCGACTCCTCCGGGCGCGGCACCGCCGAGACCCGCAACGTCGAGCTGCTCGTTGCGGCGCCGCCCGCGCTCACCCGCTAGCGCGACACGGGGGTGACACGCCGCAACCGTGCATCGGGACCCGCGACCGGGCAGGGTGTTCCCATGTACTTCGTCGGCGTCGACCTCGCGTGGGGTCAGGAGCGACCCAGCGGCGTGGCGGTCATCGATCAGGATGGTCGGCTGGTCCACGTCTCCTCACGAGGAGACGACCAGGCCATCGTGGCGGCCCTGACGCCGTACGTCGACGGCGACTGTCTCGTCGCCATCGACGCACCGCTGGTGGTGCGCAACCCCACCGGCAACCGACCCTGCGAAGCCGCGCTCAACCGCGACTTCGCACGCTTCGACGCCGGCTGCCACCCCTCCAACACCGGCAAGCCCGAGTTCGCGGAGACCCCGCGCGGGGCACGGCTGGCCGCCACCCTCGGCCTCGACATGGACCCGGCCTCCTCGTCGCGTCGGCGGGCGATCGAGGTCTACCCGCATCCCGCGACGGTGGCGCTCTTCCGGCTCGGCCGGACACTGAAGTACAAGCACAAGACCGGGCGACCACTGGCGCAGCTCCGGTCCGAGCTCCTGCGGCTCATCGGGCTGCTCGAAGGGCTCGAGGACTCAGGCCTCCCCGTTCGTCTCAGGGACCACGAGGAGTGGAAGGTGCTCGTGGCCGGCGTCGAGTCCGCAACGCGCAAGAGCGAGCTGCGCCGGGCCGAGGACCAGGTCGACGCGGTGGTGTGCGCCTACGTGGCGATGTTCGCCGAACGGCGTCCCGACATGACCACCACCTACGGCGACTACGCCTCCGGCTACATCGTCACGCCGTCCCTGCCCGAAGGCCACCGCCCCTCCCCTCGGACAGCGGGTCCCGGCAGCAGGGCAGCAGGGTCAGCCGAGCACGGCCGAGCAGGACCCCGCACGCCGGGCGGTGCAGGCGTACGCCGCGATGCAGCCCGGCCTGCGTGACGCCACGGAGCGGTACGTCGCGCTGGTCACCACGCTTCTCGACGACGCGGGCATCAACTACCTCAGCGTCACCGGACGAGCCAAGAGCGTGAAGTCGTTCGCGGCCAAGGCGGACCGCACTGTCGGTGGCACACCGGTCTACGCCGACCCCCTCGAGGAGATCACCGACCAGATCGGCGTCCGCGTCATCACCTACCTGCACAGCGACGTGACAGCGGTCGCCGACCTGCTGGGCGACCAGCTCTCGGTCCTCGACGACCGGGACATGGGACAGGAGACGGCGAGCCAAGGACGGTTCGGCTACGCCAGCAGGCACCTCCTGATCGCGCTCGACCCGGCGCGGAGTGCACCTCCGGCGTACGAGACGCTCCGGGGGCGCCGCGCCCAGGTCCAGGTGCGCACCGTGCTCCAGCACGCCTGGGCGGAGTTCGAGCACGCCATCCGCTACAAGGGCACGATCCCTGAGGAACACGCACCGGACCTCGACCGCAGGTTCACGCTCGCCGCCGGACTGCTCGAGCTCGCCGACCGCGAGTTCTCGCTGATCCACGACCGGCTCCAGGCCGCCGTTACAGACCAGCATCCGGAGCAGGACGTCAGCGACCCACGGATCAGCGCCCAGGACCTCGCCACGTTCCTCGCCGCGCAGTACGCCGACGCGGGCTGGTCCCGCAGCGACCACTACGCGTGGATCTCCGGCCTCCTGCTCGAGCTGGGGATCACGTCGCTGGACGAGCTCGCCGGCATGCTCACCTCGGTCGACACCACGGGCATCAACGCCCGGATGGGCTACAAGTACCCACCGGGTGCCGTCCGCCGGCTCGACGACGCGTTGCTGGCAGTCTTCGGCGCCCGCTACCTGGGCCTGCACGGCAACGCACACCGTGAGGCACTGCTCCGGACCCGGCTCGAGAAGCTACGGACGCCGACGGAGCAGCCGGACCGGTAGGACAGCCGCCGGGGTCAGGCCTCGGTGGCGGCCAGCTGGCCGCAGGCCCCGTCGATCTCCTGGCCGCGCGTGTCACGCACCGTCGTCGGGATGCCCTTGGCCTCCAGTCGCCGGACGAACTCGCGCTCGACCTCGGGTCGGGACGCGGTCCACTTCGAGCCCGGAGTCGGGTTGAGCGGGATCAGGTTGACGTGGACCCAGCCCCAGTCGCCGTAGCTGTTGAGGACGTCGCCGAGCAGGTCGGCGCGCCACCCCTGGTCGTTGATGTCGCACATCATGGCGTACTCGATCGACACCCGGCGCTTGGTGACCTTGGCGTAGTTCCACGCCGCCTCGACCGCCTCGTGGACGGTCCAGCGGGTGTTGATCGGCACCAGCTCGTTGCGGAGCTCGTCGTCGGGGGCGTGCAGCGACAGGGCGAGCGTCACGGGGATGCCCTCCTCGGCGAGCTGGCGCATCCGCGGGACGAGTCCGACCGTGGAGACCGTGATCCCCCGCGCGGACATCCCGAGGCCGTCGGGAGCCGGCTCGGTCAGCCGGCGTACCGCCCCCATCACGGCCTTGTAGTTGGCCAGCGGCTCGCCCATGCCCATGAACACGACGTTCGAGACCCTGCCCGGCCCGCCCGGCACCTCGCCCTTGGCCAGCGCACGGGCACCGGCCACCACCTGCTCGACGATCTCGGCGGCCGACATGTTGCGCTGCAAGCCGCCCTGGCCGGTGGCGCAGAACGGGCAGGCCATCCCGCAGCCTGCCTGCGAGGAGACGCACATCGTCGCGCGGTCGGGGTAGCGCATGAGCACGGACTCGACGAGCGCACCGTCGAACAGCTTCCACAGCGTCTTGCGCGTGGTGCCCTTGTCGGCCTCCATCGTCCGCAGCGGGGTCATGAGCTCCGGCAGGAGCGACTGCACGATCGCGGCGCGGTCGCCCGCGGGCAGGTCGGTCATCTGCTCCGGGTCGTCGACGAGCCTCGAGAAGTAGTGCGTCGAGAGCTGCTTCGCGCGGAAGCCCGGGAGTCCGAGCGAGGCGACGAGCTCCTTCCGCTCGGCGGCGGAGAGGTCGGCGAGGTGGCGCGGAGGCTTCTTGCGGCCGCGCGGCTCGTCGAAGACGAGGGGAAGGGACTTGGTGGGCTCTTCAGACATGACCGTCCCAGTGTCCCACCTCGGTGGTGAGGCTCCGAATCGTCAGCCGGCGTTGTGGGCCACGTCATGGATGACGTGCCCGGCGACCCAGGCGATGTCCGCGGCCGCCTCGGCGGGGGTCTTGACCGGCTGCATCACGTGGCTGAGCACCAGCCGGATGATCGCGTCGACCGCCGTGCGCAGCTCGGTCTCGTCGAGGCCGGTGTCGAATCCCTGCTCGTCGAGCGACTCGATCACGACCACGGTGGCCGCCTCGATGAGCCCCTGGGACTCGGTCGTGAGCAGCGGCAGCAGGTCGCTCCCGCCGGTGTGAGCGGACTCGAGAATCGCCTTCATCAGCGGGTTCGCCGCGGCGGCCTCGAGGGCTCCCTCACAGGCACTGCGCAGGGCCTCCACGAGCTCGGTCTCCGCGCTCATCCGGGTGCGGACGATGTCGAGGAAGCGGTCGAGCTCGCGCATCACGAGCTCCTCGGCGATCCGCGGCTTCGAGCCGAGCTCGTTGTAGACGGTCTGGCGGCTGACCCCGACCTCGTCGGCGAGCTTGGCCATGGTCACCGCGCCCCAGCCCTCGGCAGCCGTGATCGACGCGGCCGCGTCGAGGAGGCGGTCCCGCAGCAGAGTGCGGACCGAGTCGCGGAAGGTCGAGGGTGCGTCGACGGTCATGGCACCAGGCTAGCCGTCAGCCACTATCCGGTCGCGGCATCGGCGTCGTCGGCCTCGTCGAGCGGCTCGAAGTCCTGCCGCTCGCGCACACCGCAGTCGGGGCAGCACCAGTCGGGGTCGACCTGGTCGAACGGGGTGCCCGGCGGCCAGCCCTCGCGGGGGTCGCCGAGCTCCTCGTCGTAGACGTACGTGCAGCTGGGGCAGACGAACCTGCTCATGCCGCGTGCGCTCCCTCGTCGCGACGGCCGTACCTCGCGATGATCTTGTCGCGCTTGCGCGGGTGGAGGTTGGCCCGGGTGATGTCGCCGTCGAAGTGGGCCAGGACGCGGGGGTCCATGACCTTGCGCCAGATCGCGGGGACCCAGGTCAGGACGATCATCCCGGCGTACCCGGTCGGCAGCACCGGCGACTCCTTGTAGTCGCGCAGCGCCTGGTACCGCCGTGTCGGGTTCGCGTGGTGGTCGCTGTGGCGCTGCAGGTGGTACAGCAGGACGTTGGTGCCGATGTTGTTGGAGTTCCAGCTGTGGCTCGGGTCGACCCGCTCGTAGCGCTCCTTGCCGGGTGCGCCCACCTTCTGCCGGAGCATCCCGTAGTGCTCGAGGTAGTTCACCGACTCCAGGAGCCAGATGCCCACGAGGGCCTGGAGGACGAGGAACGGCAGGATCTCCGGGCCGAACGCGAGGGCCAGGGCGCCCCAGAGCACGACCGACATCGCCCACGCGTTGAGCACGTCGTTCTTCAACGTCCACGGGGACCGATGGCGGCGCGCGAGGCGGCGCTTCTCGAGTTTCCAGGCACTGCTCAGGCTGCCCCACATCGTGCGCGGAAGAAAGCCCCAGACCGTCTCCCCCACCCGGGAGCTGGCCGGGTCCTCCGGGGTCGCGACGCGCACGTGGTGGCCCCGGTTGTGCTCGATGTAGAAGTGGCCGTAGAAGGTCTGCGCCAGAGCGATCCGGGCGAACCAGCGCTCGTGCTGCTCCTTCTTGTGGCCGAGCTCGTGGGCGGTGTTGATGCCGATCCCGGCGACCATGCCGAGTCCGAGCGCGAGGCCGATCTTGTCGACGAGGTCGAGCGCGCTGCCGCCGAGCAGCCACGCGCCCCAGATGAGCACGAGGTACTGCACGGGGATGAACGCGTAGGTCACCCAGCGGTAGTACCGGTCGTTCTCCAGCGCCTCGATCACCTCGTCGGGCGGGTTGTTGCGGTCCAGGCCGGTGAGCAGGTCGACCACGGGGATGATGCCGAAGACGAAGACCGGGCCGAAGTACCAGAACAGGTCCGACCCGCTGGCCTCGACCAGGCCCCAGGCCGCGATCGGGATCAGCGGGATCACCGCGCCGAGGATCCAGAGGTAACGCTTGCCGTCACGCCACTCGACGGTCGTGGCGGGCACGGACACTGCCATGTCGTCGCTCCTGACTCCGCGAGCCCCGCGCACGCGGTTTACACGAAGTTAGCGACTGTCCACGGCGGTGACAAGAGGGTGGCGGCTGTCAATCGGCGGCGGTCTCGACCACCCAGTGGTCGGGCATCCGCAGTCGCGCCCAGGCCTCGAGGTCCGGCGGCCGCCCGGTGAGCTCGGAGGCGAGCAGGGTCCAGGCGGTGCCATGCCCCGAGAGGACGACCTCCTCCTCAGGGTGGTCGGCGAGGATCCGGCGTACGACGGGCAGCAGCCTGTCGCGGGTGGCCGCGAGCGGCTCCCACCCCTCGAGGGCGGGCTCGCCCGGGGTCTCGAACGCGCGACGTACGACGGCACGGAAGTCGGCCGGGTCATCGAACCACACCGTCGAGTGGCGCTCGTGCTCACGGAGCTCCGGCACGACCGTCACCTCGCTGTCGGTGAGCCTCCGTGCGGTCTCGAGCGCCTTCGTCTCGGGGGAGGAGAACCAGCGCGCGGCCTCGGGAAGCCGCCCCGACTCACGTAGCTCGTCGATGGCGGCGTGCCCGGCCGGGTCGAGGCCCCACTCGTGGGGAGGCCGGCCGCGCTCCATCGTGGAGAGGCCGTGGCGTATCAGATGGATCTTCCGGGACGTCATACGTTGTGGCTCCTATAGCGACCGGGACGTATGACGTCAGGAGACCGGGACGAGGTAGTAGAGGAGCAGCCAGGTCGGGGCGACCGTGGCGAGCAGGGAGTCCAGCCGGTCCATGAGACCGCCGTGGCCCGGGATGATCGCGGACATGTCCTTGATGCCGAGGTCGCGCTTGATCACCGACTCCAACAGGTCGCCGAGGGTGGCCATCACCACCGCGACCAGACCGAGGATGACCCCGACCCACCCGTCGCCGTCGAGGAGGTAGACCACGGTCGCCCAGCCGGCGGCGATACAGAAGACCGTCGAGCCGGCGAAGCCCTCCCACGACTTCTTGGGAGAGATCACCGGAGCCATCGGGTGCTTGCCCGCCACCACGCCGACGAAGTAGCCGCCGATGTCGGAGGCGATGGTGACCAGGATGAAGGTCAGCACCCGCAGCGGCCCGTCGTCCGGCTTGAGCAGCAGCACCACGAAGCCGGCCAGGAAGGGCACGTACACGGCAGTGAACACGCCGGCCGTCGCGTCACGGACGAACCCGTCGACGCCCCCGCGCAACCGCCACAGCATCGACCCGAGTGCCGTCACCGCCAAGGCGGTCGCCAGCGCAGGTGCGCCCCAGACGTACCCCCCGACGAGCATGACCACCGCGCCGACCACCAGCGGCTCGAACGGCAGGACGATGCCCTTCTCGGCGAAGGCCTCCTTCAGCTCCCAGACGCCGAGCAGGATCGCCGCGGTGACGAGACCGACGAACGCCGGCTTCCAGAAGTACAGCGAGCCGGCGATCAGCGCCAGGAGTACGACGGCCGAGGCGATCGCCGCGGGAAGGTTGCGTCCGGCGCGTCCGGTCGGGGCCGGAGCGCCCGACGGCGTCTCGGATGTGGTCATGAAGGGGGGTGCTCAGACCTCGAGCAGCTCGGCTTCCTTGTGCTTGAGCATCTCGTCGATGGCGTCGGTGTGCTTCTTCGTCAGCCCGTCGAGGCGCTTCTCGGCACCGGTGACGTCGTCCTTGCCGACCTCGCCGTCCTTCTCCATCTTGTCGAGGGCCTGCTTGGCGTGGCGGCGGATGTTGCGGATCGCGATCTTGCCGTCCTCGGCCTTGTGCTTGGCCATCTTGATGTACTCCTTGCGCCGCTCCTCGGTGAGCTCGGGGAGCACGATGCGCAGGGTCTTCCCGTCGTTCGCCGGGTTGACGCCGAGGTCGGAGTCGCGGATCGCCTTCTCGATCGCGGTCATCGCGCCCATGTCGAAGGGCGCGACGATCACGACGCGGGCCTCGGGGACGGTGAAGGAGGCGAGCTGCTGGAGCGGCGTGGGGGTGCCGTAGTAGTCGGCGGTGATCTTCTGGAACATCGACGGGTGGGCCCGGCCGGTGCGGATCGCCGCGAAGTCCTCCCGGGTGACCTCGACCGCCTTGTCCATCTTCAGGGAGGCCTCGTTGAGGGTCTCGTTGATCACGGCTGCTCCTAGGTACTCGTCTGTTGCACGTCAGGCGGGGGCTCGTGATGCCTGTGGGCCCCCCGCGAGCCCACTGCTCGGATCAGACGGTCTGCGAGACCGTCGTACCGATCTTCTCACCCTCGACGACGCGGAGGATGTTGCCCTCCTCGGAGAGGTTGAACACGATCATGCTGATGTCGTTGTCGCGGGCCAGGCTGACCGAGGTGGCGTCGGCGACCTTGAGGCCGCGGGCCAGGAACTCGTCATAGGTGAGCGCGTCGAACTTGACCGCCTCGGGGTGGGTCTTGGGGTCGGCGTCGTAGACCCCGTCCACGCCCTGCTTGCCCATCAGGATCACCTCGGCGCCGATCTCGAGCGCCCGCTGCGCGGCGACGGTGTCGGTGGAGAAGTACGGCATGCCCGCGCCGGCGCCGAAGATGACCACGCGGCCCTTCTCGAGGTGCCGGATCGCGCGCCGCGGGATGTAGGGCTCGGCGACCTGGCCCATCGTGATGGCGGTCTGCACGCGGGTCTCGACGCCCTGCTTCTCGAGGAAGTCCTGGAGCGCGAGGCAGTTCATGACCGTGCCGAGCATGCCCATGTAGTCGGCGCGGGCGCGCTCCATGCCGCGCTGCTGGAGCTCCGCGCCGCGGAAGAAGTTGCCGCCGCCGACGACGATCGCGACCTGGACGCCCGACCGGACGCAGTCGGCGACCTCGCGGGCGATCGAGTTGATGACGTCGAGGTCGAGCCCGACCTTGCCGCCGCCGAACACCTCGCCGGAGAGCTTGAGCAGGACCCGCTTGTACGCCGTCACAGTGTTCCCCTTCGCGAGTGGCAGCCTGTCGTGACAGACGAGAAGGCCGGTCCGTCGGATGCTGTGCTGAGCTCCACGGACCGGCCTCCTACGTCTTGTCGTCTTCGGGTGAACCCTAGTTGATCAGGCCCCGACCTCGAAGCGGGCGAACCGCTTCACGGTGACACCGGCCTCGTCGAGCACGGCCTTGACGTTCTTCTTGCTGTCCTGGACCGACGGCTGGTCGAGGAGGGCGACCTCCTTGAAGAAGCCGTTGAGGCGACCCTCGGTGATCTTGGCGATCGCCGGCTCGGGCTTGCCCTCCTCGCGGGCGGTCGCCTCGGCGATCTCGCGCTCCTTGGCGACGACGTCGGCGGGGACCTCGTCACGGGAGACGTACTGCGGACGCATCGCGGCGATCTGCATCGCGGCGCCGCGGGCAGCGTCCTCGTTGTCGCCTTCGTACTCGACGAGCACGCCGACGGCCGGCGGAAGGTCCGAGGCACGACGGTGCATGTAGGTGGTGACCGGGCCCTCGAACATCGCGACGCGGCCGAGCTCGATCTTCTCGCCGATCTTGACCGCGAGGCCCTCGACGGTCTCACCGACGGTCGAGTCACCGAGCTTCACGCCCTTGAGCGTCTCGACGTCGCCGGCCTTGGCCCCATCGGCAGCCTCCGCGACCTGCTGGGCGACCGCGACGAACTCGTCACTCTTGGCGACGAAGTCGGTCTCGCAGTTGAGCTCGATGAGCGCGCCGCCCGCGTTCGCGACCAGCCCGGCGGAGGCGGTGCGCTCGGCGCCGCGCTTGGCCGCCTTCTGACCGCCCTTGATGCGGAGGATCTCGACGGCCTTGTCGAAGTCGCCGTCGGCCTCCTCGAGGGCCTTCTTGCTGTCCATCATGCCCGCGCTGGTGAGGTCGCGGAGCCGCTTGACGTCTGCGGCGGAAATGTTCGCCATGGGTCTGTTCGTCCCTCGTGGTTCGTCGGTGGAGTCTGGGTCTGGGCTGCGGCGGTGGTTCCTCACGGCCGCGGGCGGGTGGTGGCGGGTACGACGGTCAGGCGACCGTCGTACCCACCCTCACCTGGGTGTTCGTCAGGCCTTCTCGGCGTCGCTGACGGGGGCGTCGCTCACGGGGGCGTCGCTCGACGGGGGCGTCGCTGACGGGGGCGTCGCTGGGGGCAGCGGCCTCGGTGGCCTCGGAGGAGGCGCCGGTCCCCTCGGCGGCCGGGGTCTCGCTCGCCGCGTCGCCACCGGTGGCTGCAACGGCGGCCTTGTCGGCGTCGCCCTGGAGGAGCTCACGCTCCCACTCGGGCAGCGGCTCCTCGGCGCCGAGCTCTGCACCGGTCGCGGCCTCGCCGGACTTCGCACCCGAACGGGCCATGAGGCCGTCGGCGACGGCGTCGGCGACCACGCGGGTCAGCAGCGAGACGGCGCGGATGGCGTCGTCGTTGCCCGGGATCGGGAAGTCGACCTCGTCCGGGTCGCAGTTGGTGTCCAGGATGCCGATGATCGGGATCCGGAGCTTGCGAGCCTCCTCGACCGCGAGGTGCTCCTTCTTGGTGTCGACGATCCACACCGCGGAGGGGGTGCGGGTCATGTCGCGGATGCCGCCCAGCGTCTTGTCGAGCTTGACCTGCTCGCGCTTCATGTGCAGCAGTTCCTTCTTGGTGCGACCGCTGCCCGCGACGTCGTCGAAGTCGATCTCGTCGAGCTCCTTGAGGCGGTTGATGCGCTGGTGCACCGTCTGGAAGTTGGTGAGCATGCCGCCGAGCCAACGCTGGTTGACGTAGGGCATGCCGACGCGGGTCGCCTGCTCGGCGATCGCCTCCTGGGCCTGCTTCTTGGTGCCCACGAACATCACGGTGCCGCCCTTGGCGACGGTCTCCTTGATGAAGGCGTAGCTGCGGTCGATGTAGGCCAGCGACTGCTGCAGGTCGATGATGTAGATGCCGTTGCGCTCCGTCATGATGAAGCGCTTCATCTTCGGGTTCCAACGGCGGGTCTGGTGCCCGAAGTGGACGCCGCTCTCGAGGAGCTGGCGCATGGTGACGACGGCCATGCCGATCGTTCCTCCTGCTGTCTGTGACCCGCGCACGGAAACACGCACGCGTGGACCTCACGGTCACCGCGTGCGCCGCTCAGCGAGCGGGTCGCTCTCAGTTGTCGCAGGGAGACGGGTGTCGCCCTGCCCTGACGCCCGGCGCGTCCCCACCCCTGCGACGATGAAGCCGAGAGGACTGACGAGGACGACGCCCGTGGATGAGCCGGCGGACCGGCTCGGTCACGGAACGAGCGTGCGAAGTACAACCAGCGCTGTTCGCACGGGTTGCCACCCGCGAGTCTAGACGAGACCTGCCCGAGGGGGCGAATCGAGCCGGCCGCCTCCCGTCCCCAGCGGCCGCGGGCGCCGTCCCGTCCCCAACCGCCCCGACGAGGGTGGGTACGCCGGCCGGCCCGCTCGATGCTCAGGGCATGACCACCACCGTCGCACGCCTCGGCCTGCTCGCCACCGCCACGCTCATCCTCGCCGCGATCCCCTCCCCTGGCTCGGCCGCCTCCCCCTGTCTCGGCCACCTCCCTCGTCGGGACTTCCAGGTGGCACGCGACCACATCGAGCCGTTCACCCGGGCCGGCGGCTGTTGAGAAGCCGCCGGGGGCGAAGGGGTCGCTGCGGTCGTCGGCGGCAACGGTGGTGGCAGGGACGCTCGAGACACCGAGCACCGGAGTCTGGCCGTTGGACCCGAAGCCGGAGGTCGTCTCCGGCTTCGACCCGCCGTTGTCCACCTATGGCTCGGGACACCGGGGAGTCGACCTCGCGGGCACGGCCGGGCAGGAGGTCCGGGCCGCTGCGGGGGGCCGGGTCACCTACGCCGGGTCACTGGCCGGACGCGGCGTGGTCGTGGTCAGCCATGGGACGACCCGGACCACCTACGAACCGGTCGAGCCCGGCGTCGAGCGGGGCAGCATCGTGCCCGCCGGGGCGGTCATCGGGACGCTCCAGACGTTCGGCAGCCACTGTGCGCCACGGGTCTGCCTTCACTGGGGGCTGATCGAGGGCGAGACCTACCTCGACCCCCTGACTCTGGTCGGCGCCGGCCCCGTACGTCTCCTGCCGCTCGGCGGGACCTTGTCCCGCGGCCGACTCCGGCCAAGGCGCGCGCTTCGTCGGGCAGGGGGCGGCGTAACCGTCTCAGAACGCGGCGCCTGGGCACGGCGCATCGGACCGCGTCCCGGTTCGCTGGTCGCCGGCGCTGGTGTACGGGCGACTTACCGGAGAGTGATCCAGTAGCGGCGTTTGCGACCGACCTCGGTTTTCCGGATGTCCTCGAGCACGCCGCCGTTGCGCTCGATGGTCCGCGCCGACGCGATGTTGTCGTCAGAGCAGGTCACGAGAACCCTGTCGAGACCGAGGACGCGAGCCTCGGGCAGCACCGCCCGCAGAGCCCAGGTCGCATGGCCGCGCCCGCGCGCCGAGGGTCTGATGCCGTACCCGATGTGGCCCCCGGCCTCGAGCAGGAAGTCGTTGAGACCGTGCCGGAGCGTGATGGCGCCGATGTATGTGCCCGCCTGACTGATCCACCAGTACGTCGCGTGCACCTTGCCCGGTTCGGGCTGGATCGCCGTGTCCGACTCACGGCGCAGACGCTCGATCCACGCAATGAAACCTTCTCTCGTGTCCAGGTCGAGATCATCGGCGACCCACAGACCGGCCCCGTCCTGGTGCACCCCGCGTCCCCACTCGTCGCGGGACTCCAGCCATGAGTCGTGCAGTCTTGGGGTCGGGGCGATCAGCTGCGGCTCGCCGGAGCCGCGTTCTCGGTCGGTCACGGTTCCGATTCTGATGGACGGGGACGACAGCAGCCGGTCATGCCCGGGGGTGTGCCTGGCGATACGCCTGTCGCAGCCGGTCGGTGGTGACGTGCGTGTAGATCTGCGTCGTGGCCAGGGAGGCGTGCCCCAGAAGCTCCTGGACTGTTCGCAGGTCTGCCCCGCCCTCGAGCAGGTGGGTGGCGGCCGTGTGCCGGAGACCGTGAGGCCCGAGGTCCGGGGCGCCCGGGACGTCGGCGAGCCTGGCGTGCACCATCGACCGGACCGCTCGCTGGTCGATCCGGCGTCCCCGAACACCGAGGAACAGCGCGGGACCCGACCCTGACACCGCGAGCTCCGGCCGACCCGACGAGACCCAGACACTGACGGCCTGCTCCGCGGGCCGTCCGTACGGCACCGTGCGCTCCTTGCGACCCTTGCCCAGGACGCGCACCACCCGGCGCTCATGGTCCACGTCGTCGACGTCGAGCCCGCACAGCTCCCCCACGCGAATCCCCGTGGCGTAGAGCAGCTCCAGGATCGCGACGTCCCGCAACCCGACAGGGCTCCCGTCGTCAGCCCGCGTGGCCGCAGCCTCCAGCAGGTCGCGCGCCTCGTCCCGACGCAGCGCCGAGGGCAGCGTGCGGTGCGCCTTGGGCGACCCGAGCAGCGCTCCGGGGTCCGCCTCGGCGAGCCCGGTCCGCAGTGCCCAGGCGGTGAAAACTCGGACCGCGGTCGCCCGCCTCGCCATCGTGGTGCGGGCCTTGCCCATGGTCTGCTGCTTGGCCAGCCAGCTGCGCAGTGTGCGGACATCGAGCGAGCCGACCTCGGTGTGCCCGAGCATCGCGGCGTGCTCGAGCATGCCGGCGACGTCGCCCATGTACGCCCGGACGGTGTGCGGGGTCAGGTCGCGCTCGGAGACGAGGTGCCGCTCGTAGGTCGCGAGTGCCTCCGCCAGCCGCTCGGGCAGCCCGGATCCCCCGGGTTCGCGGGGATCGGGCTCCGCGAGGTCGCGTTCGACAGACTCGGTCTCTGCCGCCCGCTCCTGCTCCTCGCTGGTCGTCACACGCCGAGGTTACGTCTCACGACCCCGGCGTCCGCGGTTCTCCGGCCGCAGACGGCGGCGTGGCGTACACGCGACCCGCATCCGCTCAGCGGTTCTACGCGTGGATGACTCGCGCTGCTGTCGGGGATCGCCGTGCGGGCAGCGTCACGTGGAAGGGCGTGCCGGGGACGATGTGAGCCGCGCCTCCTGGTCGGGCCGAGGCGGCCAGTCGCGATACGGAAGCGAGGTGAGTCGGAAGCCCACCTTCCACGCGATGACGAGCCCACCAGAACGGGAGCAGCAGGCAGAAGAGGACGTCTCGCTTGCGGAAGCTGACGCGGCGGTAGGCCGGTAGGAGAAGCACGCCGGGAAGGCCACTCGCCAGCAGGTCGATCCGTGTCCGCCACGAACCACCGTCGCCTCGGGGGTCCGCCGGTGCGCCGGTCGTTCACGGCCAGAAAGATCGCGAGGTCGCGAACCACGAACCTCGGCTGCCCGGCGTGGCAGCAGCCGATCGGTGAGCGTCTGCGTGTCGGCAGCGAGTGCGCACCTCGCTGTCGGCCGACGGCACCACGGTGCGCTTGCATGCGGGGCAGTCTGGCGGTGGCATCGCAGGCGGCCGTCGTACTGGGCCGTAGTCGTCCCGACGGCAGCCGTCGACGGCCGCCAATGTACGAGGCTCACGTCGGGCACCTCGTCGCAAGCCGTCCGGCACAGCCTCGTCCCAGCGCCACGCGTTTCCCCCGCCTCCTCAGCCCGGCACCTCCTCCGCGCGCCGCCACCCCGCCGTCGTCCGTTCCACGAGGCCGAGCTGCTGCAACCGCTCCATCGCACCCGAGACATCGCGTGCGGCAACACCGGCGGTCCGCGCGATGGAGTCCGCGCCCGCAGGCCGAAGCGCCGGGACCGCGTCGAGCACCTGTCGCTCGCGGTCGCTCAGCCGGTCCGTGACGAGCACCGGTGCCCGCGGGACCTCGCTCAGGAAGGACCCGCTCGGCGAGAGAAGCTCGAGCACGTCCTGCCCCCGGGTGACCAGGGCCGCACCCCGGCTGCGGATCAGCTCGTGCACACCCTGCGAGGGTGCGCTGGTCACCGGACCCGGGACGCCCATGAGGACGCGGTTGAGCCGTGTCGTCCAGTTCGCGGTGTTGAGGGCGCCGCTGCGCACCGCCGCCTCCACCACGACCGTGCCCTGCGCCAGTCCCGCGATGATCCGGTTCCGGGAGAGGAAGCGGACCCGTGTCGGAGCGCATCCAGGCGGCAGCTCGGAGATCACGAGACCGGTGTCAGCGATGTAGTCGAGCAGGTTCCGGTGCGCCGACGGGTATGCCCGGTCCACGCCGCACGCGAGGACAGCCACCGTGAGGCCCTTCGTCGCCAGTGCTCCGCGGTGAGCTGCCTGGTCGATCCCGAAGGCTGCCCCCGAGACCACAGTGAAGCCGTTCTCCGATACATGGGCGGCGAGGTCGGAGGCGACGGCGGCGCCGTACGTGGTGGCCGACCGGGACCCGACGACGGCCGCGGCGTGGCTGGTTGCCTCGTCGAGGCGGAGCGCGCCCTTCACCCACAGACCGAGCGGTCTGCCACCACGCTCCTGCAACGGCTCGGCCCGGTCGAGGTCGTCGAGGGCATGCGGCCACTCGTCGTCCTCGGGGCAGACGAACCGGATGCCCTGAGCCTCGGCCTCCTCGAGCTCCCGCTCCGGCTCCAGCCCGCGCAGGCGGGCCGCCACGTCGGTGTAGACGCCGGCGATGTCCTGCTCCTCGCGGAGCAGCTCGAAGACCCGGTTCGCGCCGAGGCGGCCGACGAGCACCCCCAACCGCATGTCGCCCGGCTCGCTCAGCCTGCTCAGGGCCGCTCGGGCCACACGCTCGCTCACCCCCCGACCGCTTCGAACGAGCTCAGCATCAGAGGCTCACCGGATCGCAGGCGCAACGCCGTGTCGACCTCGGCGAGGTCCGGCTGCACAGCGCCGCGCAGGTCGGCCACCGTCCAGGCGAGACGGTGCACCCGGGTCGCCCCACGACGGGTCAGCGTGCCGGCGTACACCCGGTCGTCCACGAGCCGGTCGGCCTCGGCGGGCAGCGGCCAGCGTTCTCGGAGGACGGGTCCGGGGACCGCGCTGTTGAGCCTCCAACCCGTACCGGCGTACCTCGCTGCCTGGCGTTCCCGCGCCGCGGCAACCCGAGCCCGGACCACCGCCGAGGTCTCCTTCCTCGCGAGCGGGTCGTCCCTCTCGGTGCGGGTCAGCGGCTCCACGTGGCGGATGATGTCGATCCGGTCCGCGATCGGGCCGCTGATCTTGCGGCGGTACTCGCGCCGGCGGACCTCGAGGCACTCGCAGCGGTTGTCGCGGTTCGTGGGGTGGTACTCCCCGCAGGGACACGGGTTGCAGGCAAGGACGAACATCGTGCGCGCGGGGAAGGTGGCGATCTCCTCCCCTCGGGCGATCGTCACTTCACCGCTCTCCAGCGGCTCCCGAAGCCCCTCGATGATGTCGGCCTGGAACAGCGGGAACTCGTCGAGAAACAGCGCGCCCGTGTGTGCGCGGCTGACCTCGCCCGGGTGGACCCGCCCGCTACCGCCGCCGAGCATGCCGGTCCTGGTTGCGGAGTGGTGCGGAGCACGGAAGGGCGGACGGGTCATCACTGTCTGTCCCGGCGGGAGGCAACCGGCCAGCGAGTAGATGGCGCTCAGCTCGAGGGCCTCCTCGAGGGTGAGGTCGGGCAGCAGCCCGGGGAGCCGCTCGGCGAGGGTGGTCTTGCCTGCGCCCTTGGGCCCGCTGAGCATCACGTGGTGGCCGCCTGCCGCGGCGACCTCGAGGGCGTACTTCGCATCAGCCATGCCCAGGACGTCGGAGAGGTCGACGTCCTCGATCCGGTTCTCACCTCGCCACGACAGCAGCGGGCCGGGCGAGAGCGGCTGCACCGGCGGGGCGTCCGGGACGGGGTCCCCTCGCAGCAGCGCGACCACCTGGCCCAGGGACCGCGCGCCGAGCACGGTCATCCCCGGGATCATCGCCGCCTCCTCGGCCTGCGACTCCGGGACCACGACGCAGGAGATGTCGCGGGCGGACGCCGCCATCGCCATGGGCAGCACGCCAGGCACCGCACGGATCCGCCCGTCGAGGGTGAGCTCGCCGACGAAGACGACTCCTGCCAGCGACGCCACAGGCACCTGCCCCGAGGCCGCGAGCACGGCTACCGCGATCGCCAGGTCGAAGTGGGGTCCGCGCTTGGGCAGGTCGGCGGGCGAGAGCAGGATCGTCACCCGTCGCGTCGCCGGCCACTCGAAACGGCTGTTGGTCACCGCGGACCTGCACCGGTCGCGGGCTTCGCTGATCGACGCGTCGGGCCGCCCGACCATGGCGGTCTTCACCACCCCCTGCGTCACGTCGACCTGTACGTCGATGACGTGCCCGTTCGCGCCCTGCAGCGTGATCGTCCGGGCTGTCGCGAAGCCCATCAGGCGACCCCGCGCACGTGATCGATCTCGACGGGGCCGCTGGCGGGGACCAGCACCCCGACCAGGTCGATGCGGACCTCGGGCGGACGCAGCTCGTGGTCTGCGAGCCACCTCGCCGCCAGCCGCCGCAGCCGGGCCGCCTTCTGCTCGGTCACTCCCTCGAGCGGTGACCCGTAGGCGAGCGAGGAGCGGGTCTTCACCTCGCACACGACCAGGATCCGCCCCTGTCGCAGGACGAGGTCGATCTCGCCGAGGTCACACCGCCAGTTCCGGTCGAGCAGCACCATGCCCTGCTCGATGAGATGCTTTGCGGCGAGCACCTCGCCGTGCGCTCCGAGCGCGGAGCGCTGTCGTGCAGTCGTTGTCATCGCGAACCTCCTGGCCGAAGGTTCGCGCAGGACCGGGCCGGTGCCCTACCGGCTGTCGCGCGGCTGAGGACAGCCCTCGACGGACGTCGCCTGTGGACGAAACCCGGCCGCCTGGTGCACGGAACCCGGCCTGCAAGCCGACCCCGGGACCCGGACAGTCCCTGGCACACGGGGCTTCACGGTCGTGAGCCGACCAGCGCAGTTCGCCTGTGTCAGGAGGCGGCGGCGTCAGACGGCGGCGACGACCCTCAGTAGCTCCCCGCGACGAAGTCCTGCGTGTCGTCGCACTTCAGCCGCTGCGGAGTCGGAGGCACGTTCTCGATCCGCCCGGTCGCGGTCTGGGTGACCGTGCCGTCATTGGGGAGCGGGAGGAACGGCATGTCGAGGTCGAGGGACTGGAACGTCACGGTGACGGTGACCAGCGAACCGACCACCGGCGCCGGCTGCGTCGCGTCACCCTCCGAGTGGTACCGCCGGGTCACCTCGGGCGGCGTCGACCCCACGGCCGGGCTCTGTGCGTGGAGCACCGCGTCCGCCCGGGCGCAGTCCCAGTCGGTGCCCACGATCAGCCGCCGGGCCGCCTCCCGCGCCGTGGCAGCGGCTGTGTGGAGCGACCAGAAGTGGTAGCCGTACTGGATGATGCCGAAGATCACGAGCAGCACCACCGGGAGGACCAGGCCGAACTCGAGCGCCGCCGCACCCGACTCACCCCGGCTGCGCGCGATGTGACGGGCGAGGTTGCGCGCCAGGCGCCGACCGAGATGACGGGGAAGGCGCATCACTTCACCAGCTTCACGATTCTCGGCCCGACACCGATGTAGTCGGTGGTAGGCCCGCTGTAGTCGTCGGACACGGGAGGTAGCGACCGCGGCTCGATCGTCATGAACCGCATGCCCCGGAGGGTCTGTCCGTCCTCGCTCATCAGCAGGCCGTGCTGCACGTCTGTCTCGGCGAGACCGAGGGACGCGAGCAGAGCGCTGGACTCGTCCCAGAGCATGTCGTAGGTGTCCCAACCGGTCGGGGCGTCCTGGGTGATGAAGATCGGCCGGAACGTCAGGATCGGGTAGTCACCCCCCGAGGTGGGCGTGAGCGGGGCGCTCATCACGGGAACCCACATGAACCGGTGTGAGCTGTAGAGCTCCTCCCGCAGGGCGTTCTCGGGGGTCAGGAACGGCAGCCCGTTCGTGATGTAGGTACTCAGGCCGAAGAAGAGCCTGTCGCGCAGGAGGGTCTGGTCGACCACGAAGTCGTCGAAGTCGTCGTCGTTGATCGAGACCCCGCGGACCGTCGCGCTCGGGCCGGTGCAGGGTCGGGCGGCCGAGCAGACCAGCCTGCCCGCCGTACCCCCGCCGTCGGCCTTCAAGATGCCCTCGGTGAACGACGTGCTCACCCAGGCGTCGTCGCCCTGGAGCCGCACGCAGTTCGCAGTGCCGGACGGGTTGGGTAGGTCGAGCACGTGAGGCGGCCCCGCCGCGCAGGCGAAGGCGCTCGCGGGGTCGGAGGCCAGGGCGACGGCGTCATCGGGCGTCAGCTCGGGGGCGGTGACGGTGAGCAGGTTCGGGTGTTGGACGAGCTCGTGGTCGAGGCCCTCCTGCAGGTTCCGCTCCAGCGCCCGGGCCGTGTCGGGCTCGTCCGCGCGCGGGCTGTTCAGGAGGCGGGCACAGCCCAGCGCCTCGGTGGCGCCGGCGGGCATCGTGACGTCGAGCGGCATCGGGTCGGACCAGTACGGCCCGGCCAGTGCGCGGTTCACTCCGACCTTGACCTCCCAGGTGCCCGGGTTCTGCATGACGACGTCGGGGAGAACCCCGGTCACCGCAGCGGTGCCCGTGAGGATGTCGAGGGTCGGGACCTGCAGGGAGGCCGCGGGCACAGGTGCAGTGGTGTCAGGGCCCTTGTGGAAGACGACCTGGGCGCTGAGCAGGTCACCCCAGTTCGAGCCGGTCAGGGTGAAGGTCGCCGGAACGGGACCGGAGACCACCGGGTCGGGCACGGTGTTCACCGACGACAGCGTCGGCTGGTCCGCAACCGTGGCGGTGACGTGGCTGATCGGCCACACGGTCGCGGCCGGGGCAGCCGCCGGGGTGAGCGGTCCGGGAGTGACGTAGTTGATGGGCAGGATCGCCG
Source organism: uncultured Actinomycetota bacterium (assembly GCA_963701425.1). Classification (GTDB taxonomy): domain Bacteria; phylum Actinomycetota; class Actinomycetes; order Propionibacteriales; family Nocardioidaceae; genus Nocardioides_C. The sequence goes on from CAVPAG010000015.1 coordinate 231,491, forward strand.
AGGCAGGGTCCCCCGCCGCCGGCACGTTGCCCACCGCGCTGAGAGCACAGGGCAGCGAGAGCCCGATCGGCAGCATGCCGCCCGGTGACCTGGCCTGGGCGATCGCCATCTTGCGCTGGGTGCTCCCGTCGACCCCGGCGACCTTGCCGAACCCGTAGTCGATGCGTGCCTGGGGCGTGACGACCTTGACCTGGGTGGCCTTGGGGAAGGAGACGGAGCCGTTGTCGAGGAGCGTCTGGGCGTAGGCCAGCACGGAGGTCGAGTTCGGTGAGGTGCCGTCGGGGCACTCGGGGATGTCGGGGTTGAGCTGGCGCTGGCCGGGGAGCGTGTGGCAGGCGATGTAGTAGGCGACGTACTTGGCCGCCTTCTTCTGCGACTCGGCGTCGACGGCGGGCAGGCTCTGAGCCGCGAGGAGCGCTGCCTTGTCGGCCTGGATCTGGAGCTGTCCACGGCGTGCCCAGGTGCTGCCGAGGTCCACCACGAAAGCCGAGATGAGGATCAGCACCACGGCGACGAGTGCGGAGATCACGGCGATGGCGCCGTCCTCGCCGCGGCGGTGGCGCTGGAGGAGAGGCGGCCCCCACCGTCTCGCCGCGAGGATCGCCAGCAGGATCACAGACAGCTCTCCGTCGAGACGCTGACGCTTTCGAGCTTGCTCGTGGCCTCGGCAACGAGCGCACTGTCACCGCCGTCGAGCGCGGGAAGCGTCACCGAGACGTCGACGACGGCGCCCACCGTGGGCATGGTCTCGACGACCTTGACGGCCACGGCTTCGGCCCCTATCGAGGTGTTTGCCGCCGCCGCGTTGCTGACGACCGTGGTCTTCACGCGGCTGACGAGCTCGTCGCAGGTGAAGGTGCCGACGATGTCGGAGGACGTGAGGCGTGGTTCGTACGGGGGGTGTTTCTGCGCGTGCCACAGGCGCTCACCCAGGGTGAGCACGCCGACCAGGATCGGGATCATGACGAACGAGATGACGAGGGCTGCCTCGACGACAGCGGCGCCGCGCTGGTCACGGTACCTGCGCTTGCGCACGGGGGTGCTGCTGCTCAAGTCGTCTCCTCCCAAAGACGGACTCAGAACCGGTCCCCTCCCAAGGACCGGCCAGCAGAAGCCCCCGACTCACTGCTGTGGAACGAGACGCGCCAGCCCGAGATCGGCCTGCGTCTCCTGCTCGGGACTTTCGGTAGTCCGAACGAGCATCGGAGAAGGTACCCGGCTCACATGTGCCGGAAACCACACAAAAGTAAAGATCAGCCCTTGGGCAGCTCGAGGTCGGACTGACTGAGCTCTTCCACGTTCACGTCCTTGAACGTGAGGACCTTGACGTTCTTTGCGAACCGCGCTGGTCTGTACATGTCCCACACCCAGGCGTCGGTCATCGAGACCTCGAAGAAGACGTCGCCGGCCTCGGTCCGCGCCTTCACCTCGACCTGGTTGCACAGGTAGAAGCGCCGGTCGGTCTCGACGACGTACTTGAAGATGCCCACCACGTCGCGGTACTCGCGGTAGAGCTGGAGCTCCATCTCGGTCTCGTACTTCTCGAGATCCTCGGCGCTCATCGTGCATCCTCCGCTTCCAGGACCGGCATGGGGGCGGTCTCCTCGTGCTCATTGTCGCCGAGCCCCTCGGCTCGCCGCACGTTGACGAACCGGCGTCGGTGGACCGGGCACGGTCCGTGCTCGGCGAGGGCCGCGGTGTGGCTGGGCGTTATGTACCCCTTGTGCGTGACGAAGTCGTACTTCGGATAGGTCTCGTGGAGCTCGTTCATCATGCGGTCGCGGGTCACCTTGGCGATCACCGAGGCTGCGGCGATGCACGCTGCGACCCGGTCACCCTTCCACACGGCAAGGCCGGGCACCTCGAGTCCGTCCACGGGGAAGCCGTCGGTGAGGACGTACGACGGGCGCACGTCGAGCCGTGCGAGGGCCCGACGCAACGCCTCGACGTTGGCGACGTGCATGCCGATCCGGTCGCACTCCTCGGGCTCGATCACCACCACCGACCAGGCGAGAGCCCGGCGCACGACCTGGTCGTAGCAGCGCTCACGCGCCAGCGGGGTGAGCAGCTTGGAGTCCGCGAGGCCCGGGACCTCGCCCCTGCGGCCCTCGGGCAGGATCACCGCCGCGGCCACGAGGGGCCCGGCGCAGGCGCCCCGACCCGCCTCGTCCACCCCCGCGATGGGGTCGAGCCCGGCACGCCGCAACGCGCGCTCGTAGCCGTAGAGGCCTGCGTCGCGGCGGATGGTGAGGCCACGAGGCAGAACGGTCATGGCGCAGCGCCCACCGTCTCGAAGGTTTCGGGACGCTCGACCATCGTGGCGTGGTCCCAGGGCCAGACGACCATGAACACCTTGCCCACCACGTCGTCGACCGGGATGAAGCCGCCCCCGGGGTCACCGAGGTGCACGCGGGAGTCGGCGGAGTTGGACCGGTTGTCGCCCTGCACCCACAGGTAACCCTCGGCGACCTTCACGTCGAACTCGATGAGCGAGGGCTTCTCTCCCTCGGCGAGGTAGGACTGCTCGTGCAACGGCACGCCGTTCACGGTGATCCGCCCCTCCTTGTCACAGCACACGACCCGGTCACCACCGACCCCGATGACCCGCTTCACCAAGTGTCCACCGGTCGGAAAGAGGCCGAACATCTCCAGGCCGCGCGCGACCGGGCTGTCCGCGGTGCGCACCTCCCCGGGCCCGAGCCAGCCGCCAGGGTCGGAGAAGACGACGATGTCGCCGCGCTCGGGCTCACCCGACCAGTAGGAGACCTTCTGGACGAGGATCCGGTCGTCGAGGACCAGGGTGTCGTTCATGGAGCCGGAGGGGATGTAGAAGGCCTGCATGAAGAGGGCCTTGATCACGACCGCGAGCACGAGAGCCATGCCGAGCAGGACGAGCATCTCCTGCCAGATCGGAAGCTGCCGCCGCTCCTTGGCCCGGCGCGCCGCACGCGAGGAGGTGTCCGCGGACCCTGGCTCCGTCCCGGCAGGCGGGGTGGCCTGGGAAGCAGAAGACCGCGACCCTGTCTCGGGATCGCGGTCCACGTGCTGCGGCGCGTTGTCGGTCACGCAGTGAGCCTAGCCAACGATGCGTCAGCTGGCGGGCGTCGCCTCGCGCTTCTCCTTGATCTTGGCGGCCTTGCCGCGGAGGTTGCGCAGGTAGTACAGCTTGGCGCGGCGGACGTCACCGCGGGTCACGACCTCGATCTTGTCGAAGATCGGGGAGTGCAGCGGGAAGGTGCGCTCGACGCCGACACCGAAGGAGACCTTGCGGACGGTGAAGGTCCGGCCGACGCCCGAGCCCTGAACGCGGATGCACACGCCCTGGAAGACCTGGATACGCGAGCGGTTGCCCTCGACGACCTTGACGTGGACCTTGAGGGTGTCACCGGCCCGGAAGGCGGGGATGTCGTCGCGCTTCACGGAAGCTGCGAGCGTGTCGATGGCGTTGGTCATGATGTCTCCTCGTCGGCGCCACAGGTCACCCACGGTGCTGGTCTTGCGGGATCGTTGTCGAGTCCTCCCCACAACCTCATGGGGTCATCACACGGTTCGCCCCCTGTGGCAGGTGGACCGCCGGCTCATGTGCGCTCTGGAGGGCGCACGAGCAGCCGTGATGCTCAGGACCGAGGGTCAAGTCTGCCACAGCGCTCACTCTCCGGCGAAATCGGAGAGCACCTCCCGGTCCCGCTCACTCAGCGCCTCCCCGGGGAGCCTCTCGACCAGGTCGGGCCGACGCTCCGCCGTACGCCGGAGGGCCTGGTCGCGTCGCCACCGGGCGATCTGGGCGTGATGGCCGCTGAACAGCACCTCGGGGACGTCGAGGCCGCGCCAGCTCGGGGGCTTGGTGTAGACGGGGTACTCCAGGAGCCCTTCGCCGCCGTGGGACTCCTCGGACAGCGACTCCGGGTTGCCCATGAACCCCGGCAGCAGGCGTACGACGGCCTCCACCACCACCAGAGCGGCGACCTCGCCCCCGTTGAGCACGTAGTCCCCGATGGACACCTCGCGGACCCGCATCCTGGTGCGGTAGTGGTCCATCACCCGCTGGTCGATCCCCTCGTAGCGGCCACAGGCGAAGACCAGCCACTCCTCGCTGCTGAGCTCCTCGGCCATCGGCTGGGTGAGCCGCTCCCCCGACGGGGTCGGCACGAGCAGCAGCGGGTCCCCCGCGCCCGCTGCCGAGATCTCGTCGAGCGCCTCCCCCCAGGGCTCGGGCTTCATCACCATCCCGGCTCCCCCGCCGTACGGGGTGTCGTCCACGGTGTGGTGCCGGTCGTGGGTCCACCGGCGCAGGTCGTGCACCTGCACCTCGAGCAGACCGGACTCCTGCGCCTTGCCCGCGAGGGAGAGGCCGAGCGGCGCGAGGTAGTCGGGGAAGATCGAGACGACGTCGATGCGCATCTCAGGCGCCGCCTTCCTCGTCCTCCACCGCCGGGGAGAGCAGGCCGGGCAGGTCCTCGACCAGGACGCGCCCACCGGCGAGGTCGACCTCGGGGACGAGCTCGGTGACGAAGGGCACGAGCACCTCCCGGCCGTCATCGGCACGGATCGAGAGCAGGTCCTGCACCGATCCGTGCAGGACCTCGGCGAGCTCGCCCACGTCCTCGCCGGCCGTGGTCACCACGCGCAGCCCCACGAGCTGGTGGTCGTAGTACTCCTCGGGATCCTCGGGCGACTCGGCCGGGTCGACCTCGACCGCGAGCAGCAGGCCGCGCACGGCTTCGGCGGCGTTGCGGTCGCGGACCTCCTCGAAGACCACGAGCAGGCGTGACTGGTGCCACCGGGTGGTGCGCACGGTCAGGGCACCGGGCCGGTCGGGGCCGTGCGGCTGCCCGCCCTGGGCGGCCTGGGTGCGCAGGACGGCGCCCGTGGCGAAACGGCGCTCCGGCTCGTCGGTGCGCAGCTCCACGGAGACCTCGCCCTTGATGCCGTGCGCCTTGCCGATCCGGCCGACCACGACCTCCGTACCCACGTTCCGTCCTCCTTCGCCGCTCACCTCTGCCGGCGAGCGTGCACCCCGACGCAGATGGGATAGCCGGCGGTCGCCGGCACCCGGATATCGCACGAGTGGGGAGGCCGGACCGGCCTCCCCACTCGTCTCGAGCTTTCGTCTGTGGACGCTAGCGCCGACGGTCGACGTCGACGAAGTCCACGCGGACCCCGCCGCGTCCCGCCAGCGCCCCCATCACGGTGCGGATGGCGGTGGCGGTGCGTCCGCTGCGGCCGATCACCTTGCCGAGGTCCTCGGGGTTCACGCGAACCTCGAGGAGCGAGCCACGGCGCAGCTGCTTGTCGCGGACGGTGACGTCGTCGGGGTGGTCGACGATGCCCCGGACCAGGTGCTCGAGCGCTTCGGTCAGCATGGCGGTCAGGCCTTGTCCTCGGCCTGGGCCTTCTCCTGGGCCTCCGCGTCGGCAGCCTTGACCTCGTCGGCCTCGGCCTGCTCGGTGGCGCCCTCAGGCGTCTCGACGGCGGGGGTCTCGGCGGCGGGGGTCTCAGCGGCGGCCGGAGCCTCCTCCTTGGGAGCCTCGGACTTCTTGGCCTTCTTGGTCACCGCCTCGGCCCTGGGCTCGCTGGCGGCCTCCTTGAGCGCCTCGTTGAAGATCTCGGCCTTGTCGCGCTTGGGCGCAGCCGTCTTCAGCGTGCCCTCGGCACCGGGCTCACCCTTGAACTTCTGCCAGTCGCCGGTCACCTTGAGGATGGCGGCAACGGCCTCGGAGGGCTGCGCGCCCACGCCGAGCCAGTACTGCGCCCGCTCGGACTCGACCTCGATCAGCGAGGGCTCCTCCTTGGGGTGGTACTTGCCGATCTCCTCGATGACCCTGCCGTCACGCTTCTTGCGGGAGTCGACGACGACGACACGGTAGTGCGGCGCACGGATCTTGCCCATGCGCTTCAGACGGATCTTGACTGCCACGGGTGTGGTGTCTCCTTGAGAACTTGTGAGTGGTGAGCGTCTCGCACCAGGTGGGGGCCAGGCCGAGATCGCTGCGCTGTGTCACGCACGACCGGGTGAGAGGGTCCGGGCACGCATGACTCGGTCGGTCATTCTGCCAGACTGCCCCGCCCGGTCTCCAATCGAGCGGGGCGGTCGCGTCAGGAGACGGCCTCGTCCGCCAGGATCGCGTCGCGCTGGAGCCGGCGCTCCCGCTGCTCGTCGGGGTCCGGGACCGGCACCGCGGCGACCAGGCGACGGGTGTACGCGTCCTGGGGCTCGAAGACGATCTGCTCGCGCGGGCCGACCTCGACGAGCTGGCCGTACTGCATCACCGCGATCCGGCTGGCCAGCATCTCCACCACCGCGAGGTCGTGGCTGATGAACAGGCAGCCGAAGCCGTGGTGGGCCTGGAGCTCCTGGAACAGGTCGAGCACCCGTGCCTGGACCGACACGTCGAGCGCGGAGGTCGGCTCGTCGGCGACGAGCAGCTTCGGCTCGAGGGCGAGTGCCCGGGCGATGCCGACGCGCTGCCGCTGACCGCCCGAGAGCTCGTGGGGGTAGCGGTTGCGCATCGACCGGGGCAGCTGGACGTCGTCGAGCAGCGCCTCCACCCGCTCGTTGAGCTGCTTGCCGCGCAGCTTCTCGTGCAGGTAGAGCGGCTCGCCGATGGACTCGCCGATGGGCAGTCGTGGGTTCAGCGAGGAGCCGGGGTCCTGGAAGACGATGCCGACCTGCTTGCGCAGCGGCCGGAGGTCCTTCTGCCGGGCGCCGACCATGTTGACCCCGGCCACCTCGAGGGAGCCGCCCGCCACCGGCAGGAGCCCCACGACGGCGCGCCCGATGGTCGTCTTGCCCGAGCCGGACTCGCCGACCAGGCCGACGACCTCGCCCTGCGCGATGGTGAGCGAGACACCGTCGACGGCACGGAACACCGGCTGCGACCCGCGTTTGGGGTACTCCAGGACGAGGTCGCGCATCTCCACCAGCGGCGGGCCCTGCTCGGCCCCCGGGGTCTCGACGGGTGCCGCCGCCACGGCTGCCCCGCGGCGGTACATCTCGTCGCTGTGGTCACCGCCCTCCTCGTCCAGTGCCTGCGCGGCATGCCGGCCGAAGTGGGGTACGGCGGCCAGCAGCTGCTGGGTGTACTCGTGCTGGGGGCGGTGGAAGATGTCGTCGGCGGTGCCTGTCTCGACGACGCGGCCGTCCTTCATCACGATGATCCGGTCGGCCATGTCCGCGACGACGCCCATGTCGTGGGTGATGAGCACGATGCCGGCGTCGATCCGCTTGCGCAGGTCGCGCATCAGCTTGAGGATCTCGGCCTGGACCGTGACGTCGAGCGCCGTCGTCGGCTCGTCGGCCACCAGCAGGGTCGGCTCGCAGGCCAGGGCCTGGGCGATCATCGCGCGCTGGCGCTGGCCGCCGGAGAGCTGGTGCGGGAAGCTGTCGAAGCGGCGCTCCGGCTCCGGGATCTCGACCATCCGGAGCAGCTCGAGCGCTCGCTTCTTGGCGTCCTTGGGGCTCATCGTGAAGTGTGCGCGCAGCGTCTCCACGATCTGGAAGCCGATCGTGTAGACGGGGTTCAGCGCGGTCATCGGCTCCTGGAAGATCACCGAGATCTCGTTGCCGCGGACGTCGCGCTGACCGGCCTCGGACAGCCCGATGAGCTCCTTGCCCTTCAGCCTGGCGCTTCCGGTCGCGCGCCCGTTCGGGGGCAGCAGGCCGACGAGCGCCATCGAGGACTGCGTCTTGCCCGAGCCGGACTCGCCGACGATGGCGAGCACCTCCCCCGGCGCCACGTGGTAGCTGACGTCGATCGCGGCGGGGTACCACGCGTCGTCGACCCAGAAGGAGACGTTGAGGTTCTCGACCTCCAGGACCCGAGTCGTCGTGCTCGTCGTGGGCTCAGTGGTGCTGGTCACCGTTCACCTTCCTGCGTCGAGATGCGTTCTGCGAGAGTGGCGCCATGGCAGAGACCACGACGTACCGCTCGACCTTCTCGCAGGCGCTGGCGGTCGTGACGGTCGGCCTGAGCGCGTTGCTGCTGCTGTGGCTGGCGACGACCGAGGGCATGGACACAGCGCGGAGGTACGCCGCACCGCTGGCGCTGCTTGCACTCCTGGTGTGGCAGGCCTACTGGCGCCCCCAGGTCGAGATCAGCGACGGCGGCGTCGAGATCCGCAACGTGTGGCGCACCGTGCAGGTGCCGTGGCCCGCGCTCCAGGACGTCGAGGGTCGGCTCGGCCTTCGCCTCGTGACGGCCTACGGCTCCTACCAGGCCTGGGCGGTGCCCGCCCCTCGACGTACCCGAGAGAGCCGCGAGACGTCGACGACCGAGGCGGCCACCCTCGTCGAGGAGCGCTGGCACGCGCTGCGCGCCGCGGGGTACCTCGACGACCCGCGCCTCGAACGACCGCACGCACGCACCACCGTGCACACCGCACCGCTCGCCACGGCGGCCGCGCTGCTCGTGCTCAGCGCCCTGTCGCTCCTCGGTGGCTGAGCCTCTCGCCGGCCGGGTCACGTCCGGGCCTGCTTCTCGGAGTCGAGGGCCTGGTCCGCGGCGAGCGCGCGCTGCATGCGCCGGGCCGACGGGATCCGGCGCTGCCGCGGGTCGAACGCGTCGCGGAGGCCGTCGCCGACGAAGTTGACCGACAGCGCGATGATGATGATGAACAGACCCGGCCACCAGAACAGCCACGGCCGCGTGGCGAAGGCCGACTGGTACTGCGAGATCATCACGCCGAGCGAGACGTCGGGCGCCCGAACGCCGAAGCCGAGGTAGCTCAGTGCGGTCTCGAGGAGCACGGCCGCCGACATGAGCAGCGTGGCGTTGACGATGATGACGCCCATCGCATTGGGCAGCATGTGCTTGCGGATGATGCGGAAGTTGCTCGCGCCGGCCACGCGCGCGGCGTCGACGAACTCGCGCTCTCGCAGCGACAGGAAGTCGCCTCGCACAAGTCGGGCCATGCCGGTCCAGGTGATCAGGCCGAGCGCCACGGCGAGCCAGATCGCGCCTCCCGCGCCGGCGAGACGTCCGAGCACCGCACCGATCACGATGACCGGGAAGGTGATGATGAGGTCGGTGAACCGCATCAGCGTCTGGTCGGTCCGGCCTCGGAAGAAGCCGGCCGTGGCGCCGACCGCGATGCCGATCACGGTGGCGATGAAACCGATGATCACCATGACGATCAGCGAGGTCTGTACGCCCTTCATCGTGCGGGCGAAGATGTCGCGGCCGATCGTGTCCTGGCCGAACGGGAAGTCGCCGATGGCGAAGCCGTCGCCGCCGAGCCAGGTCGGCAGCGAGAGCGTCGGCGCACCTCCGGGGTTCGCGACCTCCTGCGGCGCCACGTGGTCCCACTTCCACCAGCCCGGGAAGGGCCCGAAGCCGATCGAGGTGAAGGCGAGCAGGGCGACGAGGCTCACGCTCACGAGTCCGACGATGGCGCCCTTGTGGCGCAGGAAGCGCTTGCGGACGATCTGGCCCTGGGAGAGCCCCTCGACCTCCTTGAGCTCGATGGCGTTCTCGAGGGAGTCCCCACCGCGCGGGGCGCCCGGGGGTTGCATGTCGACGCTCATGAGTCCCTCCCTCGGGTCGGCGAGCTGAACGGGCAGGTGCGTACGGAGGTCATGCGTTCACCCGGATCCGTGGGTCGAGGACGGCGTACAGCAGGTCGGCGACGAAGTTCGCGACGACCGCCAGGATGCCGACGATGAGCAGGTAGGCCATGATCGGGTCGATCTCGGACTGGCGCAGCGAGACCACGAAGAGCCGGCCCATGCCGAACCAGTTGAAGATCGTCTCGGTGATGACCGCACCGCCGATCAGCGTGATGATGTCGACCGGGACGATCGAGGCGAGCGGGATCAGCGAGTTGCGGAACGCGTGCCGCATGACCACGGTCCGCTCGGTGAGGCCCTTGGCCCGCGCGGTCCGGATGTAGTCCTGGTTCATCACCTCGAGCATGCTGGCGCGGCTGTACCGGGTGTAGCCGGCGAACGAGATGAGCACCAGGGCCAGCGTCGGAAGCAGCAGGTGGGTGAAGGAGTCGAGCGTCTCGATCCAGAAGCTGCCGGTGAGCCCGGGTGTCTGCGGGCCGATGGTCGCGATGGGGCGGCCCTTGATGAGGTTCGACTCGGAGTAGACCTGCCAGACCGACATCACCCGGTCGATGAAGAGCAGGGCGGCGACCGGGATCGCGGTGATGACGGCCGTGCGGGCCGACTGCTTCCAGTCCGGACCGCCCCAGGCCCAGCCGACGAGGACCGCCACCAGGATCGTTACGGCGAGCAGGGCGAACATGATCGGCCAGCTCGCGCCGACGTAGTAGTAGAAGTACTGGAGCGGGTAGTACAGCGCCACGCCGATGCCCGCGGTCGTCAGCGCGGCGTTGCGGGCGCGGGTGTTGCGCAGGCCGGTGGACAGGAGCGTCGCGACGTAGGCGATGCCCACACCGGAGAGCGCGATGAAGACGATGCCCAGGCCGGGGTCCGTGAGCCACTCCGTCACGTCGATGTAGACGAGGGCCGCGAACGTGGCGGCCGCCGCTATGCCGAAGACACGCAGGGCGCGGTCCCGCGAACCGCCCGCTATGCCCGCCCAGATCAGCCCCGACACGACGGAGATCGCGATGATCCAGGACAAGGAGAGATCGGGGTCTGCGAGGAACGTGTTGAACTCGATGGCGCCGTACTGCTTGAGGAGCACGGCCACCCAGAACACCGGCAGCGAGTAGAGCAGGAAGGAGAGGAACGTGACGCTGTAGTCGAAGCCGCTGTACTGGCGCAGCGCGCTGACGATGCCGACGGCGACGCCCACCAGGATCGCCAGCAGGGTCGATGCGGTCACGAGCTGGATGGTGGTGACGATGGCGCCGCCGAGCTGGTCGGTGACCGCCTGCCCCGAGCGCCAGGCCACCCCGAGGTCACACTGCCCGACGAGGCACTTGCTGGCCCCGGTGAGCCAGTCGAGATAGCGCGTGACGACGGGTTCGTCGAGCCGGAGCTGGTCGATGCGGGCGTCGATGAGCTGCTGCTTGTTGGGTGCGGTGCTCGTGCGCAGGTCGTCGAGCGGGTCGATCGCGATGTCGGTGAGGACGTACATCACGAACGTCGACGCGAGCACGACGAGCGCCGAGGTGAAGAAGCGCCTCAGGATGAAGGTGAACATCGAAGGGGTTGCCTCACGGTTCTCTCGAGGTCGGTGCGCGGTTCGCCGGCGCGAAGGCTACGCCTCGCGGGGTTCTCACACGCACCCCGTGGGGGCACCACCGCCGGGTCGGCGGCAGCACCCCCACGAGTGTGAACAAGCTGTGCTGGTCGAGGGCTGATCAGCCCTCGCCGCCTCCTGCCTCCCACTCCCAGAAGCCGTGGAAGATGGTCGGCGAGAGCTTGATCGGCTGCACGTTCGAGATGTTCTCGTTGTAGGCAGTGATGCTCGGGAACTGGTAGATCGTGACGCCGAAGCCGTCGGCCCAGAGGATCTTCTCGACCTCGGTCTGGATCTCGAGCTGGCGGGCCTCGTCCGTCGTGGTCTGCAGCTCGTCGTACAGCTTGTCGACTTCCTCGTTCTTGAAGCCGCCGAAGTTGTTGCCGCCGTCGCTGCTGTAGTTCGCGTCGGACTCGGTGACCGCCGTCGAGGTCGACTGCCAGCCGAACTCGGTCGCGTCGTAGGTGCCGCTGCCGAGCAGCGAGCCCCAGTCGGCGTTGCTCTTGTCGATCACGTTGAAGCCGGCCTGCTTCGCCGACTGGCGGATCAGCTCGTACGACTCCTCGCGACGGACGTTGTCGGCCGCGAACAGGAAGCGGACGTCGACCGGCGTCTTGACCCCGGCGTCTGCGAGCAGCTTCTTGGCGCCCTCGATGTCGACCTCGGCGAAGTCGGCGGAGCCGTTCTCGGCGACCAGCTCGTCGTAGCCCGGAGCGCCCGGGGTGATCGTCTGCGAGTCACGCAGCTCGGCGTCCGGCTGGAGCGGCACGATGAGCTTGTCCAGGATCTCCTGGCGCGGGATCGTCTTGAGGAACGCGAGGCGGACGGCCTTGGCCTTCTCCGCGTCGCCACCGTAGGTCTTCGGGTCGAACGGGCCGCCGTTGTTGTAGGTCAGGTCGACGTGCTCGTAGGTCGCCTCGACACCGGTCTCGACGGTCACACCCTCGAGGCCCTCGAGAGCCTGGAGGACGTCGGGGCTCGACTGCGGCGAGATCATGTCGAGCTCACCGTTCTGGAGCGCCTGCACCGAGGCCAGCGGGTCCTCGTTCCAGCGGATCGTGATCTTCTCGATCTGCGCCTTGCGGTCACCCTCGTAGTCCGGGTTCGCCTCGAGCGTCATGAACTGGTTCTCCTCGAACGCGGTCATGACGTAGGCGCCGCTGGAGAGGCGGAGCAGCTCGTCCTCGGGGAACGAGGTGTAGTCGTAGCCGGAGTTCCAGAAGTTGGCGATCTTCGAGAGGGCGTCGTTGTCCTTCTCCTGGATCGCCTTGATCAGGGCGTCCTTGGCCTCCTGCGGGTCGCTGATGTTCAGCGCCTTCATCGCGGTGGCGTGGCCGGGCACACCCGTGTCGAAGGCGTCCTCCCAGTCGGCGAACGGCTTGTCGTAGACCAGCGTGATCGACTTGTTGTCGTCACTGATCTCAGGGGTCTCGCTCACCAGGGACATGCCCGGGGTCTGGCCGTCGAAGAAGACCTGGCCGCCGGCGGACTCGGCGGGGGCGCCGGTCTCGGGGTCACGCTCGACCGCGTCGCCCTCGACGGTGTTCAGTGCCCCGCTCAGCGCTGCCCACTGGAGCATCATGTCGGCGGCGTCCACGGCGGTGCCGTCCGACCACTTCATGTCGTCGTCGACCGTGTACTTGACGGTCAGCGGGTCGTCGGAGACCTTCTCGTAGGTGCCGTACGACTCGTCCTGAACCAGCTCCAGGTCGGGGTTGTAGTAGTTGAACTCCCCCTGGATGAGATAGAGGATGTTGGCGTTCGCGGTGGCGTTGCCCGTAGTCGTGTCGTCGTTGTACGAGTAGAACGGCTGGTTCCACCCGATGTTCACCGAGGTGTCGCCCTGCGGGCCCTGCTCCTCCTCGGCCGGCGGCGCGCAAGCCGCGGCTGTGAGGCCGAACGCAGCCACTGCGGCAGCGGCCGTGAACCTTCTCATCTTCACGATTCCTCCAAGACGGTGACCAGCACCGTTCAACTCGAACAACAGGTCCGACACGGTTCACGAGCCCCCGCGCCTCTGCGCCGGACCCTAGTGCCCGGGACCTCTGCGGGGAACGAGTCGTAAACGACTTAACACCGCATTGTTACGTAAGTGAGACCTGCGTCACGTCGGCTGTAACGCGACCCGATGAGCGGGTCGAGAGGCTCGCGAGGAGTACGCCGGTCGTCCGGCCGCCACGGGGCGGCCGGACCACTCAGGCGACGACGGCGCCGCGCAGCACGATCCGCGACGGCTCCTTGAGCACCGAGAGGTCCTCGAGGGGGTTGCGGTCGAAGACCACGAAGTCCGCAGGTGTGCCCTCGGCCAGGGTCCCGTCGAGGCCGAGCCACTCGCGCGCACGCCAGGAAGCCGCCCCGAGCGCCTCCTCGGCGCTGAGCCCGTAGGTGGCGAGCTCGAGGACCTCCTCGCCGATCAGGCCGTGAGGGAGCACTCCCCCGGCATCGGTCCCGGCGTAGATCGCGACCCCGGCCTCGTGGGCCGCTCCGATCGTCTCGCGGCGACGGGCGTAGAGGGCGCGCATGTGCTCGGCGTACTTCGGGAACTTCGCCTCCCCGGCGGCCGCGTAGTTCGGGAAGTTCTCCAGCTGCCGGACGGTCGGGACCAGGGCCACGTTGTTGGCCACCATCGCGTCGATCAGGTCCGTGTCGAGGCCGGTGCCGTGCTCGATGCAGTCGATGCCGGCGTGGATCAGGTCGGGCAGCGCGTGCTCGCCGAAGACGTGGGCGGTCACCCGGGCACCCCGGTCGTGGGCCACCTTCATCGCCTGGTCGAGCGCATCGCGGGTCCAGGACGGGGTCAGGTCGCCGGCCTCGCGCTCGATCCAGTCGCCGACCAGCTTCACCCACCCGTCGCCGCGGTCGGCTTCCTGGGCGACGTACTCGGGCAGCTGCTCCGGCTCGATCTCGTGGGCGTAGTTGCGGATGTAGCGCCTTGGCCGGGCCAGGTGGCGACCGGCGCGGATGAGCCGGGGCAGGTCGTCGCGCCCGTGGATCCACGAGGTGTCCGCGGCCGACCCGCAGTCGCGGATCAGCAGGGTGCCGGCATCGCGGTCGGTGAGCGCCTGCTCCTCCTGCACCTCCGGCGGCACCGCCCCGTCGGCGTCGAGGCCGATGTGGCAGTGGGCGTCGACGAGACCCGGCACGATCCAGCCCTCGGCCACGAGCTCGGCCGAGGCATGAGCCTCGTAGGTGACACGGCCGTCGACGACGTACAGGTCTCGGGGCTCACCGTCGGGCAGGACGACTCCGCGGAACTTCAGCGCGCTCATGCCGCCCGACGCTACCGGAGGTGTCGGCTACTGCTTCGGCAGGAACTTCGAGAACTCGGCGGGCAGCTCGAAGTCCTCCGGCTTCGCGCCGTCCTGGCCGGCCGGCACGCCGAACGGGTTGGCGCCGGCGGCCGGTGCCTTCTGGGACGCGGCCTTCTCCTGCTGCGCCCGCTTCGCGGGGTTGCCCGAGACTCGCTTGGCCTTCCCCTTCTTCGGGGCCTGCTTGCCCTTGCGCTTGCCCACGCCGGGCATCCCCGGCATCCCTGGCATGCCCGGCATCCCCGGCATGCCGCCGCCCTTGGCCATCGACATCATCATCTTGCGGGCCTCGAAGAAGCGGTCGACGAGCTGGTTGACGTCGGAGACCTGCGTGCCCGAGCCCCGGGAGATCCGGGCGCGCCGCGAGCCGTCGATGATCTTGGGGTTCTCGCGCTCGGCCGGGGTCATCGACTGGATGATCGCCTGGACCCGGTCGATCTCGCGCTCGTCGAAGTTCTCGAGCTGCTCGCGGAACTGCCCCATGCCGGGCAGCATCCCCATGATCTTGGTCAGCGAGCCCATCTTGCGGATCTGCTGCATCTGCTCCAGGAAGTCGGTGAGCGTGAACTCGCCGCCCTGGCCGGTGAGCTTCGCCGCGGCCTTGGCCGCCTGCTCCTGGTCGAAGGTCCGCTCGGCCTGCTCGATCAGGGTGAGCATGTCGCCCATGTCGAGGATGCGCGAGGCCATCCGGTCGGGGTGGAACAGGTCGAAGTCGGTGAGCTTCTCGCCGGCGGAGGCGAACATGACCGGCTTGCCGGTGATCGAGGCGATCGAGAGCGCCGCCCCACCTCGCGCGTCGCCGTCGAGCTTGGTGAGGGCGACACCGTCGTACCCGACGCCGTCGAGGAAGGCCTGCGCGGTGTTGACGGCGTCCTGGCCGATCATCGCGTCGACGACGAACAGGACCTCGTCGGGCTTGACCGCGTCACGGATGTCACGGGCCTGCTGCATCATCTCCTCGTCGAGACCGAGCCGGCCGGCCGTGTCGACGATGACCACGTCGTGGAGGGTCCGCTTCGCCTCCTCGACCGCGCCGCGGGCGACGGCCACCGGGTCGCCCACGCCGTTGCCCGGCTCGGGCGCGAAGACCTTGACCCCAGCGCGCTCGCCGTTGACCTGGAGCTGGTTGACCGCGTTCGGACGCTGGAGGTCGGCGGCGACGAGAAGCGGGCTGTTGCCCTGGTTCTTCAGCCACAGGGCGAGCTTCGCGGCCAGGGTGGTCTTACCGGTGCCTTGGAGACCGGCGAGCATGATGACCGTCGGCGGGTTCTTCGCGAAGCGCAGCCGCCGGGTCTCGCCACCGAGGATCGTCACGAGCTCGTCGTTGACGATCTTGATGACCTGCTGGGCGGGGTTCAGCGCCTGGCTGACCTCCTCGCCGCGGGCACGCTCCTTGACGGCTGCGACGAACTCCTTGACGACCGGCAGGGCGACGTCGGCCTCGAGGAGCGCGATCCGGATCTCACGAGCGGTCGCGTCGATGTCGGCTTCCGAGAGCCGCCCCTTGCCGCGGAGGTTCTTGAAGGTCTCGGCAAGGCGGTCAGAGAGAGTCGCAAACAATGGTGGTCAGTCCTCGTGTCGACGTCGCAGGCATGCGCGACCCGCCGGGCGTCCTACCGGCCCGGGAGGTCAGACGTCAAGGGTAGCCGGGTCCTGTGAGTGCATCGCGCACGGCGTGGGCCGCCCGGGCCGCCCGCTCGTCGCCGAGGGCGCCCGCACCCTCCTCCTGGACGTAGAAGACGTCGACCGCCTGCGGGCCCACGGTGGCCACGTGTGCCGACCGGACGGTGACCCCGATGTCCGCGAGCGCCCGGCACACCAGGTGTACGACGCCGGGGCGGTCCTCCACGCGGACCTCGATCACCGTCGCCTGCCGCGAGGCCTCGGGTCGCACCGCCACGGAGGGTTCGAGGCTGCGGGCCGCCGTCCGCCGCAGCCGGGACCCCACGTCGAGCCGTCCCTCGAGGGTCGCCTCGATCCTGGTGCGGAGGACCGCCGCGTCCAGGTGGGTCTCCTCGACGTGCCAGCGGGAGAAGGCGTAGTGCTCCTGGGTCCAGGCCCGGGCCGACCGGATCGGCACCCGCAGGACACCGAACGCGCCCGAGACCGCTGCCAGAAGCCCGGTCCGGTCCCCCGACACCACGGTCACCTCGCTGCCGTGGTCACCCCGCTCCACGCGTACGTCGATCGCGGAGCTGTCGCGGAGCACCGTGGCCGGCAGCTCCTCCGGGCGCTCTCCTGTCACGGGCTCGAGCGCCTCGGGTCCCTCGCTAAGCACCGCCCGCACCCGGGTCACGAGCTCCTGGACGAGGGTGGCCCGCCAGGGCGTCCACGCCTTCGCCGAGGTGGCCCGGGCGTCGGCCTCGGTCAGCACCGCCAGGAGGTCGAAGGTCAGCGGGTCGTCCACCCTCGCGAGGACGTGCTCGACGGTCGCCGGGTCCTCGAGGTCGCGGGTGGTGGCCACCTCGGCGAGCAGGAGGTGGTGCCGCACGAGCGCCGCGACCACGGCGACGTCGGCCGGTCGCAGGCCGATCCTCAGCGCGATCGCGGCCGCGACGGGTTCCCCCGCGACGCTGTGCTCCTGGAGGCCGCCCTTGCCGATGTCGTGCACGAGCGCGGCGACGAGCAGCAGGTCGGGGCGCGGGACCCGTCGGATCAGGCGCGAGGCCTCGATGCAGGTCTCGACCTGGTGCCGGTCGACGGTGAACCGGTGCACCACCGAGGCGTGCGGCAGCAGCCTCACCCGCTCCCACTCGGGGAGCAGCCGGGCCAGCGCGCCGGTCTCGTCGAGCGTCTCCCAGACGGGGAGCAGGCCGGGCCCCGCCGCCAGCAGGCGTACGAACAGGTCACGCGTCTCCTCGGGCCACGGGTCGGGGAGCGCAGGGCAGTCCCTCAGGAGGCGGGCCGCCGTGTGGGGCGAGAGGATCAGGTCACGCTCGGCGGCCTCGGCCGCGGCCCGGAGCAGCAGCGAGGGGTCGGAGGTCGGGCCCCGTCGCTGGACGACGACCTCACCGCCCGTCACGGCCAGCCCGTGCCCGAGCGGCTGCATCGGCGGTCCCGGCGTCCGGCGTACCCCGGCAGCACGAGGCGCGAGCACGTCCTCGACCCTGCGCCAGGTGAGCCGGGAGATGTGCGTGGTGCGCCGTCCGATCTCGCGCACGACGCGCTGGGTGGTGCCCGCGCTCTCGTGCCCGAGCTCGATCGCGAGGTCGTCCCACATGTCCGGCCCGACCCGGTCCGAGGCCCGCCCGGCCACGGTGTGGAGCGCGTCGCGCACGTCGAGCAGCGCCTGCCGGCTGCGCTCGAGGTCGCTGTGGGGCACGTCGACGAGCCAGGTGGCGACCAGGGCGTTGAGGATGGTGGCGTCCCGGAGCCCGCCGCCGGACTCCTTCAGGTCCGGCACCGTCGCGTGGGCGAGCTCGCCGAGCCGCTCGACCCGGCGCACCACCATCTCGCGGAGCTCGGGCAGCCGCTCGCGCGCCTCACGACGCCACTGCGCCAGGAGGGTGGACCGGAGCCGGAGCGTGACCGACGGGTCACCGGCGAGGTGCCGCGCGTCGAGCAGGCCGAGGGCGACCCGCACGTCCCGCTTGGCAGCCTCGGCCACCTCCTGCAGGGCGCGCACGGAGTGGTCGATGGCCGCGCCGGCGTCCCACAGCGGGTACCAGACCTGCGTCGCGACCTCGTCCACGTCGGCGTCCTCGTGGTGCACGAGGACGACGTCGAGGTCGGAGTGGGGAGCGAGCTCGCGTCGGCCGTAGCCACCGACTGCGACCAGCGCGATGCCGGTGTCCTCGTCCGCGGGCGCTCCCCCGCGGCCCTCCAGGGCGCGCGCGAACGCCGCCGAGCACAAGGCGTCGGCAGCGTCCGCGCGGGCCTGTCGTCCAGCCGCGGTCACGACGGTCTTACAGCGCTTCCTCGTCGCGCTCCCCGGTGCGCACCCGGACCGCGCTCTCGACCGGGACGACCCAGACCTTCCCGTCACCGATCCGCCCGGTCTGCGCGCTCTTGACGATGATGCCCACGATGTCGTCGGCGTCGGCGTCGTCGACCACGATCTCGATCCGGATCTTCGGGACGAGCGCGATGTCGTACTCCGCGCCCCGGTAGACCTCGGTGTGGCCCTTCTGCCGGCCATAGCCGCTGACCTCGCTGACGGTCATCCCGGTGACCCCGAAGGTCTCGAGGGCCTCGCGGACCTCTTCCCACTTGTGCGGCTTGATGACCGCTGTCACCAGCTTCATGCGTTGACTCCTTCACTCTTGACGGAGGTGGCCACGGCGGCTGCCGGACCACGGGCCACGCCCGACCTGGAAACGAAGTCGTAGGCGGTCTCGCCGTGCTCCACGAAGTCGATGCCCTCGACCTCGTCCTCGTCGGTGATCCTCCAACCCATCGTGTACTTGAGGGCCAGGGCGACGACAAGGGTGAGTACGCCGGACCAGAGCATCGCGAAGAGGGCGATGACGACCTGGACCACGAGCTGGGCGATGCCGCCGCCGTAGAAGAGGCCGCCGGAGGTGGCGAGGAAGCCGATGGCGACCGTGCCGACGAGGCCCGCGACGAGGTGGACACCCACGACGTCGAGCGAGTCGTCGTACCCGAGCTTGTACTTCAGGCCGACCGCGAGCGCCGCCAGCGCGCCGGCGACCACACCGAGGGCGATCGAGCCGACCGGGCTCAGCGACCCGCAGGCCGGGGTGATGGCGACCAGGCCGGCGACGACGCCGGAGGCTGCGCCGAGGCTGGTGCCCTTGCCGTCGCGGATCTTCTCCACGAGGAGCCAGCCGAGCATCGCGGCGGCCGCGGCCACCGTGGTGTTCACCCACACGAGCCCGGTCTCGCCGACGAAGTTCGTCGCGAACTGCACGGAGTTGTCGAACGCTGCGCCACCCTCACCCGCGACGGCGGGGGTCGCGGTCGGGATGAACGAGCCGACGTTGAAGCCGTACCAGCCGAACCAGAGCAGGCCGGCGCCGAGCATCGTGAACGGCAGGTTGTGCGGGCGCATGACCTCCTTGCCGAAGCCACGGCGGGCGCCGATGACGAGGACCAGGACGAGAGCGGCCATACCGGCGTTGATGTGGACCACGGTGCCGCCGGCGTAGTCGACCGGGACCGCGTCGTCGAAGAACCAGGTGGCCAGGGCGCCCTCGGCGCCGCTGAGGAAGCCGCCGCCCCACACCATGTGCGCGAGGGGGAAGTACGACAGCGTCACCCAGATCGGCACGAAGACCATCCAGGTGGAGAACTTGACCCGGTCGGCGACGGCGCCGCTGATCAGCGCCGCGGTGATGATCGCGAAGGTCAGCTGGAACGCGACGCCGATGTAGCTGCCCGCGTCGAGGCCGGAGAGCCCGAAGAGCTCGAACGGGTTGCCGATCAACCCGGCCTTGCCCGCTCCGAAGGCGTCGCTGCCGTACGACATCGACCATCCCCACAGGACGTACACGACCGTGACGATGCCCATCGCGCCGAAGGACATCATCATCATGTTCAGGACGGACTTGGACCGCGTCATTCCGCCGTAGAAGAACGCCAGACCCGGCGTCATCAACAGGACCAGGGACGCGGAGGTGAGAACCCAGGCTGCGTGGCCGGTGTCCATGGAACCTCCAGAAGTTGCTCTCAGGAAGGGAGGGAGCAGGCGCCGACCACGTTGTCGAGCCCGCCCCGCCCGGATGGAGAACACCCTGATCGCGGGACGTTTCGCCCGGCGACGGCTCATGTTGCAGCCAGGTGACGTCTCCGAGCGTTGTGTTACGGCTGGATGACGGATTTGGTGACGGACGTGCCGACAGGAGTTTCGGATACGCAGGTATCGTTGCGCCATGACGACGCTCGACGCCCATCCCAGGCAGCAGGATCAGCCGGTACGCCGGGGGCGGGGCCGACCGCGCGACCCCAAGACGGACGAGCGGATCATCGAGGCCGCCGCCGACCTGCTGCGCGAGCGCGGCTTCGAGCGGATGACCGTCGACGACGTCGCCGCCCGGGCCGGCGTGGGCAAGGCGACCGTCTACCGCCGCTGGCCGAGCAAGGACGACCTCGCCGTCGCGGCGATGGAGCGCCTCTACTCCGTGGAGATGCCCCAGCCCGACACCGGCTCGATCCGCGGCGACCTCGCCGAGAGCTACCGCGCGGTGCTGACCTTCGTCGGCTCACCGCAGGGGTCGGCCTACCTGAAGATGTCGATCGCGGAGTCGGTCCGCGACGAGCGCATCGCGGCGTTGTACCGCAAGGCCACCGAGCGTGCGGAGGACCAGGCACGGGTGATGTACCTGCGCGCGATCGAGCGTGGTGAGGTGCGCGGCGACGTGGACCTCGACTGCTGCGTGCAGTGGCTCGGCGGCCTGATCGCGGTGCGCGCGATCACCAACCGGCCGCTTCCAGCCCTCTCGGACGTGCCGCACCTCGTCGAGATGACGATCCGCGGCATCCTGGTCGACCCACCGGCCTGAGACGCCGGCCGGAACCCTGCCCCGCGAGCGACCTCAGGCCTTCTGGCCGAGCAGGGCGTCGACGAAGGCGTCCGGCTCGAACGGCGCTAGGTCGTCGGCGCCCTCGCCGATCCCGACCAGCTTGACCGGCACGCCGAGCTCCTTCTGGACCGCGACGACGATGCCGCCCTTCGCCGAGCCGTCGAGCTTCGTGAGCACGATGCCGGTGACGTTCACGACCTCGCTGAACACCCTCGCCTGCACCATGCCGTTCTGGCCGGTGGTGGCGTCGAGGACGAGCAGCACCTCGGTCACGGGGGCCTGCTTCTCGATCACCCGGCGCACCTTGCCGAGCTCGTCCATCAGGCCGGCCTTGTTCTGGAGCCGGCCGGCCGTGTCGACGATGACGACGTCGGCCTCCTGCTCCACGCCGGCCTTCACGGCCTCGAACGCGACGCTGGCCGGGTCACCGCCCTCGGGTCCACGGACGGTCGGGACCCCGACCCGCTCGCCCCAGGTGGCCAGCTGCTCGGTGGCGGCCGCCCGGAAGGTGTCCGCGGCACCGAGGACGACCTGCTTGTCCTCGGCGACCAGGACCCTGGCCAGCTTGCCGACCGTGGTGGTCTTGCCGGTGCCGTTGACGCCGACCACGAGGACGACTCCGGGACGCCCTTCGTGGCGGCTCACGTGGAGACTGCGGTCGAGCGACGGGTCGACGAGCGTGACGAGCTCCTCGCGCAGGATGTCCTCGACGCTCGCGGACGTCTTGCCCTCGACCTTCATCCGGGTGCGCAGGCGCGCGACGAGCTCCTGGGTCGGCCCGACGCCCACGTCGGCGGTGATCAGGGTGTCCTCGATCTCCTCCCACGTGTCCTCGTCGACCACGTCACGGGAGAGCAGCGCCAGCAGGCCGCGGCCCAAGGGCCCCTGGGAGCGCGCGAGGCGCTCACGGAGGCGCACCAGGCGGCTGGCGGCGGACTCGGGGCGCTCCAGGACGGGCGCCGCCTCCACGGGCGGCTCGACCGGGGCCTCGGGAAGGGTGGCGTCCTCGATGGTGCGGGTGGGCGTGTCCCGAGGGGTCTCGGCATCCTCGCCGACCGTCGGCTCCGGCGGAGCGAGCGTGCCGGAGCTCCGCCCCTCTCGCTGCTCGACACCGCGGCGTCCCCGCGTCCGGGTCGTGACGAGACCGACGACGAGCGCCAGCGCCGCGACGGCGATGGCGATGATCAGGTAGAGATAGTCACCCACGGGCTCCATCCAACCAGACCCCATCAAGGCCCCGGCGAGGCCTCCGTGGTCTCTTCGTCACACGTCGGACGACTCCCGCTCACGCTGGTTGTCCAGCGTCGGAAGCATCTCCACGCCCTTGCGCATCGCGTCGCCCACCCAGGGGGTGTGCGGGACGTCCTCGCCACGGTGGGGGAAGGCGACGTAGAGGACGACAGTCCCGGCCAGGATCATGATGACGAGCATCGCGACGACGATGGCGAGCATGGGGGTAGGTACACCGCTTTCCCGTGGTTGTTCAGTTGAGGAGTCACAGCGGGAGTAGCCCGAAGACCGTCCTCCCAAACGCGATGACCCCATCATGCCTCGCGGGTCCTCAGCCGTTCTCCCCCGGGGGACGCACCAGCGGCTCCACGACGGCTCGGATCTCGTCGGGGACCGGCCGCACCGGTCGGTTGCCCGGGCCGTCGGCGTTGTCGACGTACACGTGCACGAAGCGGCCCTCGGCGGCGGCGAGGTCGGACTCACCCTGGAAGAGCCCGATCCGGTAGATCACCGACGAGCTTCCGAGGCGCTCGACGGCGAGCCCCATGTCGATCGGCTCGGGGAAGCCGATCTCCCGGAAGTAGCGGCAGGAGGTCTCGGCGACCACACCGATCGCGGGCAGCAGCCGGATGTTCGTGCCCGTCGCCTCGAACAGGTGGGCGTTCACGGCGGTGTCGAACAGCTCGTAGTAGCGGGCGTTGTTCAGGTGGCCGTAGGCGTCGTCGTCGGCCCAGCGGGTGGTGGCCTGACGCCACACGGCGAAGTCGCCCCGGCTCGGGGGCCCCGGTCGGTCGCTCATGCCGCCCTAGGATGCCTCACTCTCGCGCAGGCGCTGCGAGATGACCGCGGAGACGCCGTCGCCGCGCATCGTGACGCCGTACAGCGCGTCACCGACCTCCATGGTCCGCTTCTGGTGCGTGATCACGAGCAGCTGGCTGTTCTCGCGCAGCTCCTCGTAGATCTCGAGCAGGCGGCCGAGGTTCGTGTCGTCGAGGGCGGCCTCGACCTCGTCGAGGATGTAGAACGGCGACGGGCGGGCCTTGAACAGCGACACCAGGAACGCGACCGCGACCAGCGAACGCTCACCGCCGGAGAGCAGCGAGAGGCGCTTGACCTTCTTGCCGGCCGGGCGTGCCTCCACCTCGATGCCGGTGGTCAGCATGTTCGAGGGGTCGGTCAGGACGAGCTTGCCCTCACCGCCGGGGAAGAGCCGCTTGAACACGTGGTCGAAAGCGTCCCGCACGTCGTTCCAGGCCTCGGTGAACACCTGCTCGACCCGTTCGTCGACCTCGCGCACGATGTCGAGCAGGTCGCGGCGGGTGCGCTTGAGGTCCTCGAGCTGCTCGGTCAGGAACTTGTGGCGCTCCTCGAGGGCGGAGAACTCCTCCAGCGCGAGCGGGTTGACCTTCCCGAGCATCGACAGCGCGCGCTCGGCGGCCCGCAGCCGCTTCTGCTGCTCCTCGCGGACGTAGGGCACCGGCTCGGGAGCCTCGCCCTCCTCGCCCTCCTCACCCTCCGCGGCGCCCTCGGTGGGCAGCGACGGCGGGACGGGGTTGTGGGGGCCGTACTCGTCGACGAGCACCTCGACGTCGAGGCCGAGCTCCTCCACGGCGCGCTGCTCGAGCTGTTCGATGCGCATCTTCTGCTGGGCTCTCGCCATCTCGTCGCGGTGGACGGCGTTGACCAGCTCGTCGTGCCCCTTGAGCAGGTCCCGCGAGCGAGCGCGGACCGCCATGAGCTCCTCCTCGCGGCCCCGGCGCGCCTGCTCCACCGTCGTACGCTCGGCGGCGGCCTGCTCGACGGAGGTCTCCAGGCGCTGGAGTACGACGGTCACGGCCCGCCCGACCGCCTCGGCCACACGCCCCTCGCGGATCACCCTCTCGCGGCGGGCTGCCGCCTTGGCGCGGGCCTCCCGCTCGGCCTGGGCGGCGCGCACGAGCGAGTCGGCCCGGCCGGAGAGGGCGCGTGCCCGCTCCTCGGCCGTGCGCAGCGCGAGCCGTGCGTCCATCTCCTTCTGCCTGGCCGTCCGGGCTGCCTCGGCGAGGCGCTCGCGCTCGGAGGTGTCGGGCTCCTCCTCCGGGGAGTCCTCGGCGGCGGCGAGGCGCTGCTCGAGCTCGGCGAGGCCGGCGAGGTCCTTGTCACGAGCGGCCTCTGCCGCCTCGATCGCCTTGGCCAGACGGTCCGCCTCGCCCCTGGCCGAGCGCACCTGGGAGCCGTACTGGCCGAGCTCCTCGGCGACCGCCGCAAGAGTCGCGTCGGACTCGTGGAGCTTGGCCAGGGCTACGTCGACCCGGTGCTTGGCCTGGGTCCGCTCCTCCTCCAGCCGGGAGAGGTCGAAGGCGAGGCGCTCGACGGAGTGGTTGGCCTCGGTGAGCTTCTCGGCAGCCTCGTCGACGGCGGCCTGGACCTCGATCAGGCTCGGCTGGGACGACGAGCCCCCGGAGGCGAAGTGCGCCCCGAGCAGGTCGCCCTCGCGGGTCACGGCCGTGAGGTCCGCCAGCTCGGCGACCAGGGACCTGGCAGCGTCGAGGTCGTCGACCACCGCCACCTTGAACAGCAGTCTCGACAGGGCGGAGCGCAGCTCGTCAGGAGCCTCGACCACGTCGGTGGCGTAGACGGCGCCTGTGGGGAGGCCGGGCCAGGTGGAGTCGTCGACGGCTGCTCCGCCGAGGAGCAGGCCCGCGCGACCGAGGTCGTCGGACTTGAGGTGGGCGATGGCGCCGAGAGCCGCGTCGACGTGCTCGACCGCGACCGCGTCGGCGGCGCTGCCCAGGGCAGCGGCGATCGCCGCCTCGTAGCCGGGACGGACCGACAGCAGTGCCGCGACGGACCCGAGCAGCCCGGAGACGGAGTCGGTGGCGGCGAGGAGCGCGCCCGCGCCGTCCTTGCGGTTGAGACCGAGCTCGAGGGCCTCCTTGCGGGCAGCGAGGGCACCGCGCTCGCGCTCGGCGGTCTGGGCCTCCTCGCGGGTCTTGGCGAGCCGGTCCTCGATGTCGGCGAGGGCGCCGGCGGCGGCCTCGTGCTCCGCGTCGAGCCCCTCCTCCCCCGAGTCGAGCCCGGCGACCCTGGTCTCCAGCGCGGTGAAGTCGCGCTGCGCCCTCTCGGCGCGGGCAAGCGCCTCTTCTCGGGCGGCGGTCAGGCGGCCGAGCTCGTCGGCCGCGGCGGCGGAGCGTGACTTCAGCGCGTTGACCTGGCCATGAAGCCGGGCCAGGCCCTCGCGACGGTCAGCCGCGGCCCGCAGCAGCCCGGCGACCCGACGGTCCTCGTCGGCGTGGCGGGTCTCGACCTCCTGGCGCGCGGCGACGGTCGCTTCGAGCGCAGTCCGGTTCTGCTCGACCTCGCGGTTGATCTCGGTCTCCTGGGCACGGACCCGCTCGGCCTCGGCGAGCAGCTGCTCGGGGTCGCGGCCGGAGCCGCCGTCGGGCTCGTCGGCAGCCTCCTGGGCGTTGCGGGCACGCTCCGCGGCGAGGCTCGCAGTGCCCTTCAGACGCTCACGGAGCCCGGACAGCGCGAACCACGTCTCCTGGGCCTGAGCCAGCGCGGGCAGGTCCTCACGGAGTGCCTCCTCGAGGCGCGCCTCGGTCTGGCGGGCCTGCTCGATCGCCGCCTCGAGCTCACGCCGCCGCTCCATCAGGACGGACTCGTCGGCCAGCTCCTGCTCGAGCGAGGTGCGCGCGGTCACCAGGTCGTCGGCGAGCAGACGGGCCCTCGCGTCACGCACGTCCGCCTGGACGACGGCTGCCCTGCGGGCGACCTCCGCCTGCCGCCCCAAGGGCTTGAGCTGGCGCCGGATCTCGGTGAGGAGGTCGTTGAGTCGGGTGAGGTTCCCCTCGGTCGAGTCCAGCTTGCGGAGCGCCTTCTCCTTGCGCTTGCGGTGCTTGAGGACCCCGGCTGCCTCCTCGATGAAGCCGCGGCGGTCCTCGGGGGTCGCGTGGAGGATCGTGTCGAGCTGCCCCTGGCCCACGATCACGTGCATCTCACGGCCGATGCCGGAGTCCGAGAGGAGCTCCTGGACGTCGAGCAGGCGGCAGGCCTGGCCGTTGATGGCGTACTCGGAGCCGCCGTTGCGGAACATCGTGCGGCTGATCGTCACCTCGGCGTACTCGATCGGCAGCGCGCCGTCGCTGTTGTCGATGGTGAGCGCGACCTCGGCCCGGCCCAGCGGCGGACGACCTGAGGTGCCCGCGAAGATGACGTCCTCCATCTTGCCGCCGCGCAGGGACTTGGCACCCTGCTCGCCCATGACCCAGGCGAGGGCGTCGACGACGTTGGACTTGCCGGAGCCGTTGGGGCCGACGATGCAGGTGATCCCCGGCTCGAGCTGCAGGGTCGTCGCCGAGGCGAAGGACTTGAACCCGCGGAGCGTCAGGGTCTTGAGGTACACGTGCTTTGGCTCCTCACGGGTGCGCGGGGCTTCGGGTCGGTCAGATCATGCCGTGGGGAAGTCAGCAGGCAGCAGCCTACCCGTTCGACATGTCGATCCTGCGCAGCGCGTGGAAACGGCCGGGGCGGGTGAGTTCCCGCCCCGGCCGCCTGGGAGCCGGGTTACGACGCGCGCTGTTTGACGACGCCCCGGCGACGGAGGACCACGAAACCGACGAACCCGAGCCCGACCAGGGTCATCGGCAGGGCGTCCTCGGGCCACGAGAACACCGCGAACGGGTTCGTGGATCCCAGCGCCGGAGAGGTCGTGGCCGACCGATCTCCGGGGAGCCCCACCCGGTAGACGTCGAGACCCCGGACGGCGTCGACGGAGTAGGCCAGGTTGGTCTTGCCCCGGGCGAGGCCGTCCTTGGTGTACCGCGGGACCCAGTAGGCGTCCCAGACCTCCGAGACACCCCACGTGGCGTGGCCGTACGCCTTGATGTCCCGGGGCTTCCTCACGTCGACGAACTGCGTGCCGCCGCCGTAGAACCCGACCGAGACGATGCCCGAGGGGTGGTAGTCGAACCAGTGCGCCGAGCAGAAGGCGTCCTGGGGCATCGGGAAGTTGCCGAGGTCGGAGAGCTCCACCTTGTCGAGCGGCACGATCTGGCCCGGGCGGCCGTTGAGCCGCTTCACGTGCCAGGTCTGGAAGGAGCCGGCCTGCGTGCAGTCGGTCTGCATGTAGTCCTCCTCGGTGACGAGGAGGACGTTGCCGTTGGCGAACGACGGTCGGGAGTTCGGCTTGAAGGCCTTGGCGTTGGGGCGGAAGGAGTTGTGGTGGATGAAGTCGTTGTAGCCGGCGTGGTCAGGGTCGTCCCCGCGCCCCGCTCGGCCGGTGGTCGTCACCAGCCGAGGCTTGCGCGGGTTGGAGACGTCGAAGATCGAGGAGCCCTCGAAGCCCGTGTGGGTGCCGTAGCCGGCGTTGTCGAAGTTCCACTTGTGCGCCGCGGTCGGTGACGTGAACGGCTGGATGCCCGCCAGGTCGGGGTCGCTGTCGAGCTCGCGGGGCTTGTCGAGGTTGCGGAGGTCGAAGATCGAGAAGGTGTCGATCTTGCCGTCGCGGCTGTCCCCGGCCGAGTAGGCGTAGCGGCAGTCGGTCTCCTGGACGCACGCCACGGTGTGGGTGCTCGTGGTGCCTCGGACCCGGGACCGGATCTGCGGGTCGGCCGGGTCGGTCACGTCCACCACGACCAGCTCGTAGCCGCCCGTGGCCGGGTCGTTGACGTGCTCGATGTCGCCGGGCGAGGCCTGGTAGAGGTCGACGCCGATCAGCGAGAACCGCTCGGTGCCCTTCGGCGTACGACGCTCGCCGCAGTTCATGGCCTCGTTCTCGAACTGCAGGCTCGGCAGCACCCCGGTGAGCTCAGGGGCAGCGGGCTTGCTGACGTCGTAGACCCGCACGGAGTCGAGGTTCGACATGACGAACAGCGGGGCGGTCTTCATGAAGCAGCCGGAGATCCCCGTGGAGCCCGGGACCGATGCCAGCAGCTCGACGTTGGGGCTCGCGATCAGGGGCACGTTGCTGTCGGCGGAGAGCTCGGAGCGCAGCCGCTCCATGCGCTCCTGGTCGCCGTGTGCCGCTGCGGGCGAGGCCGCCGACACGCTGGTCAGGAGTACAGCCGCCCCCGCAGCCAGCAGGGACAGAGGTCGCTTCAGGCTCATCAGGTGTCCTCGTGGTCTCGCCGTCCCGGTTGAACGGCGGGTGTCCTGACCAACGAGGAAGCCCGTGATGGGTCACGCGGCGGCGAGGGCCCCTAAGTCCGAGCGGGCGCGCCCGTCGCGTCGACCACGAGCTCCCACAGCCGGCTCACCTCGTCCGCGGACGGGGCGGAGTGCGTGATGTGCGAGGTGGGCCGGGGCGCCCGGTCGTGCCAGAACATGCCCGAGGTCGAGTGCCCGTCCGGGGCCGCGAGCAGCCACACGGTCGTGTCGGCGCCGGACTCCGGGGTGCGCAGGAGCGGACGGAGCAGGCGGGTGAAGCCCGGGAGGGCTTCTGTCAGGCCTGGGGTCGCCGCCCACCCCGGGTGGGTGCTGTGCACGGCGACCCCCTCGCCCGCGAGACGGCGTGCCCACTCCTCGGCGAGGTGCACCGCCATCCGCTTGGTGCGGGCGTAGGCGATCGCCCCGGAGTATCGCCCGCGGGTGTACTCGAGGTCGGCGGTGTCGAGCGCCTGCGTGTACATGCCGCCGGAGACCACGAACACGACCCGGCCCTCGCCGTCGGCCGACAGCGGTCCCCGCAGCGCGTCGGTGAGCAGGTGCGGCCCGAGGACATGCGTGGCGAGGGTCAGCTCGTGGCCGTCGGCGGTCTCGGTCCGTTCGGGAGGCAGGACCCCGGCGTTGTGCACGAGCGCCCGAAGACGCGGGACCTCGCGTGACAGGTCCGCCGCGACCTGCTCCAGGGACGCGAGGTCGCTGACGTCGCACCGGTCGACGTGGAGCGACGCCCCCGGGACCTCTCGCAGGATCTCGTCGCGTGCGGCCTTGCCCCGGTCGACGTTGCGACAGAGCATCCGGATCTCTGCGCCCAGCCTGGCGGCGCCGAGCGCGGTGGCCTTGCCGAGGCCGGAGTTGGCGCCGGTGACGGCTACGACCGCGCCGTCGAGCGAGCCGGGCTCGGGGTCTTCAGGCCACCAGGTACGCCGGACCGCAGGACCGATCTTCGTGTAGCCGAGGACGACCGAGCGGTCGAGCGCGACGTCGATACCGTGCGCGAGAGAGGCCGGGAGGGTCATGCAGCGAGCCTACGGGGGACCGCGAAGGTCGCGGTCGGACCGCGACGGGTCAGGCGGGCTGCATGCTCTCGTCGAGCGACAGCAGCTGTGCCTCCGCAGCGGCGGCGGCCAGCGAGTCGTTCTCCGCCTGGAGCCGCAGCACATACGCTTCGAGATCTGCCACCTGGCGTCGAAGGCGGCGGTTCTCCGCCATGAGCTGGGCGAGTGCGCGGGGGTCGGTGCTGCTCATGTAGCCGAGGAGCGCCTTGGCCATGTGTGTCCTCCGGAGGAAGAGTCAGGTCACACCGCGGGACCGGCTGTGGCCGGAGAGGTGGGAGAGTGTGCCTTCAGAATCCCACTCCCCCGGCTCAGGGTCAATCCCGGGGGATGCCCGTTACGTCCGCCCCGGTAGTTTCGCCCCATGACCTCCCGTCTTCGCATAGCTGCGTGCCGCCGCCTGTGCAGCTGGGGTGAGACCAGGTCCGAGCTCGACGGCCGGCGGCTGTTCGCCTGCTCCGGGTGCGGAAGCCAGTGGGTGGCCTCGGAGCCGTGGACCCCGATCGACCACACGGGAGTGGTGCCCGAGCCGGTTCAGGCCGAGCGGCGCCGGGGACGCGGCTGACAGGTCGGGCAGAAGTAGGACGAGCGGTTCATGAAGGACACGCGGACCACCGGCGTGCCGCAGCGGGAGCAGGGCAGATCTTCGCGGCCGTACACCTCGAGCGACCGGTCGAAGTACCCGCTCTCGCCGTTGACGTTGACGTAGAGGGCGTCGAAGGACGTACCGCCCTGGGCGAGGGCGGCGGCCATCACGGTCCGCACCCCCGCGAGCAGCTGCACGACGTCAGAGCGGCGCAGGCGGTTGCCGGGCCGGTCGCCGTGGAGCCTGGCGAGCCACAGCGCCTCGTCGGCGTAGATGTTCCCCACGCCGGAGACGAGGGTCTGGTCGAGGAGCAGCCGCTTGATGCCCGAGGTCCGGCGCCGGACCCGCGCGACGAACTCGTCGTCGTCGAACTCCGGGTCCATGGGATCCCGGGCGATGTGGGCGATCTCGGGCGGCAGCTCGGCGCCTCCGGGAGAAAGCGCGAGCCCGCCGAACATCCGCTGGTCGACGAAGCGCAGCTCGAGGCGGTGGGGGTCGGCCGGCTGTACCCCCTCGGGGCCACCCGAGAGCGAGAACCGCGCCCGGAGGTGCCGCTCGGCCGGGGCGGAGGCCGGCTGCACGAGCATCTGGCCGCTCATCCCGAGGTGGGCGATCACGGCGTCGCCGTTGTCGAGCGGCAGCCAGAGGTACTTGCCCCTGCGGCGCGCGGCGACAACCGTGCGCCCGGCCAGGGCGGCCGCGAAGTGGTCGGGCCCGGCGAGGTGGCGACGAAGGGGCCGGGGGTGGAGCACCTCCACCTCGGTGATGGTCCGGCCAACGACGTGGGCCTCGAGGCCGGCGCGGACCACCTCGACCTCGGGGAGCTCGGGCACGACAGGCTCAGCTGTCGGAGTCGGTGGCCGCCTCGGCGACGGAGTCGTCCACGAGGGTGCGGCCCGCGGAGCCGCGCTCGGCGGCGATCGCACGGTAGGCGGTCTCGGCGGCCTGCTGCTCGGCCTCCTTCTTGGACCGGCCGGTGCCGCGACCGTAGAGGGCGTCGCCGACCTGCACCTGTGCGGTGAAGGTCTTCTCGTGGTCGGGGCCCTCGTCCTCGATGACGTACTCGGGGACGCCGAGGGAGTGCTCGGCGGAGAGCTCCTGGAGGCTGGTCTTCCAGTCCAGGCCGGCGCCGAGCCCCGCGGCGGCCTCCATCAGTGGGTCGAACAGCAGGTGCACGACCTTGCTGGCGGCGTCGAAGCCCCCGCTGAGGTAGACGGCGCCGATCACGGCCTCGACCGTGTCGGAGAGGATCGAGGACTTGTCGCGCCCGCCGGTGGACTCCTCGCCCCGGCCGAGCTTGATGTGCTCGCCTAGGCCGATGCCGCGCGCGACCTCCGCGAGGGCGCGCGCGTTCACGACGGCGGCACGCAGCTTCGCCAGGCGCCCCTCGGAGAGGTCCGGGTGCGCGCGGTAGAGCGTGTCGGTCACGACGACGCCGAGCACGGAGTCCCCGAGGAACTCCAGCCGCTCGTTCGTGGGCAGCCCGCCGTTCTCGTACGCGTAGGAACGGTGGGTGAGAGCGCGGTCCAGCAGCTCGGCACCCAGCTCAGGGCTGCCGAGCGCTGCACGCAAGTCGTCGTACGACGGCTCGCTCACGACCGCTTCCGTCAGAGAACCTGGCGACGGTCCGCGCGAGCGCCGTACTGGCCACACTCAGGGCAGGCGCGGTGGGGCAGGTGCTTCGAGCCGCAGGCGGGGTTGCTGCACGTCACCAGCGAGGGCGCAACAGCCTTCCACTGCGAGCGACGGTGACGCGTGTTGCTGCGCGACATCTTCCGCTTCGGGACTGCCACTTATCTCACTCCTTGGTCGGGCCGGGTTCACGGCCGAGCTGTTCTTCGGTCTGTTCTGCCAGCCCTTGCAGCGCCGCCCACCGGGGGTCGATCGCCTCATTGTGCTGGTGGTCCGGGTCGTCTGCGAGCCGGGCACCACACTCGGTGCACAGACCCGGGCAGTCTTCCCGGCACAGCGGCTGGAAGGGCAGTGAGAGCACCACCGCATCCCGCAGCAGAGGTTCGAGGTCGAGCAGGTCTCCCTCCAACCGGCTGGCATCGTCGTCGCCGGCGTCTGTGGCGGTGTCGCTCCCCTCGTATGCGAAGAGCTCCTGGAAGTCCACCTCGACGTCGTCGCCGAGAGGCTCCAGGCACCGAGCACACTCCCCCGTCAGGTCGGCACGCGCGGTGCCGGTGACGAGGACGCCCTCCATGACCGCCTCGAGCCGCAGGTCGAACTCGACCGGCGAACCTTCGGGGACACGCAGAACTTCGATGCCGAGATCTGCCGGCGCCGGTGCCGTGAATGACACCATGCGCTGCGACCCCGGGCGGCGGCCGAGCTCGCGGGTGTCGAGCACGAGCGGCGCTCTCGGGTCGAGAGACACGGTTACGTCACTTCCGTCATCGGGCACAACAGATCTCAGTCCTCCAGGTCCTCCCCCGGGTCCGACACCGCCAGAGGCGCTGCGCGGCCAGGATCGAGCAAGGCGAACCGTCGACAAGGGTAGCGTCTGGGGGCATCGGCGACCAAAACGAGGCCGGGTCCTCTGCGCGGCCGGACGGCCCGCCGGCCAGGTCAGCCCTCGAGGTGCTCCGGCAGCTTGATCCGGTCGACCTCGTCCTCGGTGAGGGAGTCGAGGGCGGACCGTCCGGCGAGGCGCTCGCGGCCTCGGCGTACCGCCTCGATCGTGCGCTCGAGGGTGATCTCGAAGTTCGCCAGCTTGCCGTCGACGTAGTCGTCGGTCTCCTTGCGCAGGCCGTCGGCCTCGTTGCGAGCCTCGGCGACGACCTCGTCGGCACGCCGCTGGGCCAGCCGGAAGACCTCGGTGTCCGAGACCAGGTGGTCCCGCTCGTTGCGCGCGTCAGCGATGATGTGCTCCGCCTCGCGGCGGCCGTCGTCGACCACGTCGTCGCGCTCACGGCGGATCTTGTCGGCCTCGCTGAGGGCAGCGTCCATCTCGGTGCCGAGCTCGTCGAGGAGCTCGAGCATCTCGGCGCGGTTCACGACCGCAGAGGCAGACATCGGCATCGACCGAGCCTGTTCGACCACTCGCCGGATCTCGGAGAGCTTGGCGCGCACGTCCACGTTGACCTTTCTCAAAACGTCAGGGGAACCCCCGCCTTCTACCCAGAAGACGACTCCCCACCCCTGAGCAAACGATACGACGCGGCTGCGACGTTCGTCACAGACTCGCTACTGCGACGCGCGCTCCGCGAGCCGGGCCTTGAGCCGCTCGAGCACCAGCGGCGGGACGAGCGGCGACACGTCGCCCCCGAAGGTCGCGACCTCCTTGACCAGGCTCGAGGCGAGGAAGGAGTACTCCGGGCTCGTCGGCACGAAGACCGTCTCGACCGGGGCGAGGCTGGAGTTCATCTGCGCCATCTGCAGCTCGTAGTCGAAGTCGCTGACGGCCCGGAGGCCCTTGACGATGGCGTGGATGTCGCGCTCTCGGCAGAAGTCGACGAGCAGGCCGTGGAAGGCCTCGATCGTGACGTTCGGGAAGCCGGCGCAGACCTCGGTGAGCATGTCGATGCGTTCCTCGACGGTGAACATGCTCTTCTTCGACTTGTTGATCAGCACGGCCACGGTCACCTCGTCGAAGAGCGCCGAGGCCCGGGAGACGATGTCGATGTGTCCGTTGGTGACCGGGTCGAACGACCCGGGACACACGGCTCTGCGCACTGCTGCTCCTCGGTTCACGGTGGCGTGTCGGCGCTGGAGGGTTCGGGCAGGTTGTCCTGCTCTGGTGCGTGACCGTACCAAAGCGTGGTCTCGCCGTACCTCTTCGACCGGGCGGGGACCAGACCGTCCGGCCAGGCGAGGTCGCCGGTGCGGGTGGAGCGCTCGACGACCACGACGGAACCCTCCGCGAGCCAGCCCTGCTCGAGGAGCGCGGACAGGTCGGCTTCGACGTCGCCGGTCGAGAGGTCGTAGGGAGGGTCGAGGAAGACGACGTCGTACGGCGCCCGTGGTGGTCCCGCCAGGACCCTCGACACCGCACCCGCGACCACCTCGACCTGGTTGAAGCCGAGCGTGCGCAGGTTGTCGCGGATCAGCGAGGCGGTCCGGCGGTCCTGCTCGACGAGGGTGACCACGCCCGCTCCTCGCGACCTCGCCTCGAGCCCGACCGCCCCCGACCCGGCGTACAGGTCGAGGAAACGCAGCCCTGCCAGGGATCCGAGGTCGGAGTCGAGGCTGGAGAACAGGGCCTCGCGGACCCGGTCGGAGGTCGGGCGGGTGCGCTCGCCGGCGGGTGCCCTGAGACGGCGCCCGCCCGCCGAGCCCCCGATGATCCGGGTCATCGCGCACCCGACTCGTGTGCGGGAGGAGCGGACGGGACGTGCACGGAGCTCATGCCTTCTCCAGGTAGTCGGCCTGCTCGGACTCCTCGAGCCGGCGGACTGCCTCGGCGAGAGCTGAGTGGTGTCGCAGGGTCGGGTCGGCGGTGACCACCTCGACGGCCGCCTCGCGCGCCGCCACGATCTCGTCCTCGTGCTCGAGCACCGACAGCAGCCGCAGCCCGGACCGGCTGCCCGACTGCGCGGCCCCGAGGACGTCACCCTCACGGCGCTGCTCGAGGTCGACCCGGGACAGCTCGAAGCCGTCGGTGGTGGAGGAGACCGCGACCAGCCGCCCGAGCGCCGGGCTGTCCTTGTCGGCCTGTGTGACGAGCAGGCAGAGACCGGGATGCCCGCCTCGACCCACCCGGCCGCGCAGCTGGTGGAGCTGGGACACGCCGAACCGGTCCGCGTCGAGCACCACCATCACGGTGGCGTTGCCGACGTCGACGCCGACCTCGATCACGGTGGTGGCGACCAGCACGTCGACCTCACCCTCGGCGAAGGCGCGCATCACGGCGTCCTTGCGCTCCGGCGTCATCCGGCCGTGGAGCGCCTCGACCCGCAGGCCCGTCAGCGGACCGTCGGCCAGCCACGGCGCGACCTGCTCGACGGCGGCAAGCGCCGTCTCGCCCTCGGCGACCTTGTCGTCGGGGTCGACCCGAGGGCAGACGACGTAGGCCTGGTGCCCCTTCTCGACCTCCTCGCGGATGCGCTCCCACGCCCGGTCGAGCCAGGACGGCTGGTAGCGCACCGGGACGACGCTGCTCTGGATCGGGGCGCGGCCGACGGGCAGCTCGGTCAAGGTCGAGGTCTCGAGGTCCCCGAAGACGGTCATCGCCACGGTGCGCGGGATGGGGGTCGCGGTCATGACGAGCACGTGCGGGCGAGCGTCACCCGCCTTGGCGGCCAGGGCGGCGCGCTGCTCGACGCCGAAGCGGTGCTGCTCGTCGACGACCACGAGGCCGAGGTCGGCGAACTGCACCTTCTCCTCGAGCAGCGCATGGGTGCCGATGACGATCCCGGCAGCCCCGGACGCCGCGTCGAGGAGCGCGCTGCGTCGCGCGGCGGCGCCGAGCGAGCCCGTGAGCAGCGCAACCTCGGTGGCACCGTCGGCACCGCCGAGCATGCCGCCCGCGGCGAGGTCGCCGAGCATCGCCGTGATCGACCGGTGGTGCTGCTGGGCGAGGACCTCGGTCGGGGCGAGGAGGGCGGCCTGCCCACCGGAGTCCACCACGCGGAGCATGGCCCGGAGTGCGACGACCGTCTTGCCGGAGCCCACCTCGCCCTGGAGCAGCCGGTGCATGGGGTGTCCCGCGGCGAGGTCGTCGAGGATCTGCCCGCTCACCTCCTGCTGGCCCCGGGTGAGCTCGAACGGGAGCCTGGCGTCGAAGCGGTCGAGGAGGCCGCCCTCGACGCCCGTGCGGGACTGCGCCGGCAGCTTCGCCAGCTCGACGCGCCGGCGTGCCAGGACGGTCTGGGTGACGAAGGCCTCCTCGAAGCGCAGCGTGCGCTCCGCCGCCTGCTGGTCCTCGCGCGAGTCGGGCCGGTGCATCCACTCCAGCGCCTGGCGCGGGCTCAGCAGACCGTGGGCGAGCCTCACCGAGGCGGGCAGCGTCTCCGGCGCGTCCTCGACGAGGTCGAGCGCCAGCCCGATCGCCCGCTGGAGCTGCCAGGACTGCACGGTCGCGGTGGCCGGGTAGAGGGTGAGCAGGTTCGGCTGCTTCTCCCAGCTCTCCCGGGCACGGTCGCCGCCGTCGTCCTCCTCGTCGGCGAAGAGCTGGGTCTGGGGGTTGGTCAGCTGCCACTTGTTGCGGAACCGGCCGACCTTGCCGGAGAAGACCCCGTGCAGGCCCGGGGCGATGCTGCTCCTGCGCCAGTCGGCGATGTGCTTCTTCTTGTCGAAGAAGGTGAGCATCAGCTCGTGGTCGTCGGTCGCGACCACGACCTCCAGCCGGTACGCCGGCCGCCCGGTGCGACGGTCCGGATAGGTCCGCTGCTCCACGGAGAGGACCTGCGCGATGACGGTCACGTGGTCGTCGACGACCAGCCCACCGAGGTCGCTGAGCTTCCCCTTGTCGACGTACCGGCGCGGGTAGTGCCGCAGCAGGTCGCCGACCGTCGTGTAGCCGAAGGCCTTCTCGATCTTGGGGGCGTGCTTGCCCGCGACGCTCGCGAGCTTGGAGTCCCATCTGATCGTCGGCACGTGAGTCCTACTCCACTCCCAGGAGCACCGGGTAGCGCTCCTGTCCCCCGTCATACACCACGACGTCGACAGTCGGGTGCTCCGAAGCCAGGTAGGTCGCACACCGCCGCGCGAGCTCCTCGCCGTCCGCGCCCACGACGACGGTGACGAGCTCGCCACCACCGCCGAGGAGCCGCTCGATCACGTCGGTCGCCACGCGGAACAGGTCGTCCCCGACGACGACGAAGTCGCCCTCGACGGCACCCAGCACGTCGCCGGGCTCGCAGGGGCCGCCCGTGGTCATCGCCTGGCGTACCGCGACGGTCACCGCTCCCGACCGGGCATGGCGGGCGGCGGAGGTCATGTGGAGCAGGTCCTCCTCGAACGTGCGCCCGGGCTCGTGGACGGCGAGCGCAGCCAGGCCCTGGACCTGCGCACTCGTGGGGATGACGGCGACTCGGACATCGCCCTCCTCGCGAGCGGTCTGGGCGGCGGCCTCGGCAACCGCGATCGAGTCGCGGTCGTTGGGAAGGACGATCACCTCGGCCGCCCCGGACCCGGTGATCGCCGCGAGCACCTGCCCGGTCGACGGCCGCCTGCCGATGCTTGGCACGACGCTCGCGCCCGCCTCGGTGAAGAGCTGCTCCAGGCCCTGCCCTGCCGCGACGACGACCACCTTGCGGCCCTTCAGGACGGGTCCGCGGCGGTGCTCGACCGCCGCGCCACCGAGGCGCTCGAGCTGCTCGGCGAAGTGGGTCACCCGGATGCGGTAGGGCCGGCCTGCCTCGATGCCCGCCTCCACGGCTGCGCCGACGTCGTCGACGTGCACGTGGACGTTCCACAGGCCGTCGCCGCCGACCACGACGAGCGAGTCGCCGAGCGGGGCGAGCCGGCGGCGCAGCTCGGGAACGGCGGCGTCGTCGGCCTCGAGGAGGTACATCACCTCGTACCCGGGGCCGTCGGGGTGGAGATCGCCGGTGGGCAGCGGCACCGGGATGGCGTGCACGCCGAGACCCGGATGGGCGGCGACCGCCCGCTTCCCCGTCACGACGGTCTCGGCCGCGTCGAGCACCACGCACAGGCCGCGGCCACCGGCGTCGACGACACCGGCGTCGCGGAGGGTCTTCAGCTGCTCCGGCGTGTGCGCGAGCGCCTCACGGGCTGCTGCCGCCGCGGCGCGGATGACGTGGCCGAGCCGGTGCTCCGGCACATTGGCTGCCTCGAGGGCCGCCTGGCTCGCTGCCCGCGCGACGGTCAGGATCGTCCCCTCGACCGGCTCGCCCACCGCGGCATAGCTCGCGTCGGTCGCGCGGTCGAGCCCCTCGGCGAACACCACGGCGGAGCGGTCACCCGGCCCCGCCTCGCCGATCCGCTTCAGCAGCGCGCCGATCAGCTGCGACATGATCACGCCGGAGTTCCCGCGCGCTCCCAGCAACGCTCCCCTGGCGTAGGCGGCCAGGGCCGCACGGAGGTCGCAGGAGGTGCCGCCCTCGACCCGCTCGAGCATCATGTCGCGGGCTGACTCGAGGGTCAGGAACAGGTTGGTGCCGGTGTCGCCGTCGGGCACGGGGTAGACGTTGAGGGCGTCGATCTCCTCGCGGGCCTCGCCGAGCGCGTCGAGGGCGACCTTGGCGAACCGCACGACGGTGGGCAGGTCGAAGGTCGCGACCGCGTCGTCGGACATCGAGGCCACCCCCTTCGCTGCTTCGTCCCGGTTCGTGCGCGCCTGGTCCAGGAGGCTGTCAGGTTAGTGCGTGAGCATCGATTGGCGTCCGAGCGGGGCCGTCGGATACTCTTGTGCGGTTGCCTCGACGCTGTGACGCTGTGCCGTCCACCGGCGTCACTCAGCACCATCAGGGGGCAACTCATCAGTGGTAAGAACAATCTAGTCTTCTCAGGAGTTCACGGTGGCTGCCGTCTGTGACATCTGCGCCAAGAAGCCGGGCTTCGGTCACAACCGGCCGTGGTCGCGCAAGATTACGAAGCGTCGCTTCAACCCCAACATCCAGCGCGTCCGCGCGACGGTGAACGGCACCCCGAAGCGACTCAACGTCTGCACCGGTTGCCTCAAGGCCGGCAAGGTCACCCGCTGACCTGACCTGCACCCATACGAAGGGCCGCTCCCCGACGGGAGCGGCCCTTCGTCTGTCCTCGGCCTTCACCGTCACCGCGTCATGTGAGGGGCCCAGTCACCAGGCTGGTCCCCTCACATGTCATGGCTCCGATCTCTCGGGTCAGAAGTGCACGTGGCCGGCGGGGCCTTCGTAGGCCTCCCCGTCGACGGTCACGCCGCTGCCCTCGCCGACCCGGCCGATCCTGGTCCAGCCCTCGGGCAGGGGTACGTCGGAGGGGAAGGTCGCGACGAGGGCGTGGTCGTCGCCGCCGGTGAGGATGAAGCGCATCGGGTCGGCCCCCAACGCCGCGCCCACGGCCCTCAGGGGCTCGGCGACCTCGAACGCCCCCGCGTCCACGTCGACCGCGACCCCGCTGGACTCGGCGATGTGGCCGACGTCTGCGAGCAGCCCGTCGGAGACGTCGATCATCGCCGTCGCCCCTGCCTGCGCGGCCGCCTGCCCCTGCGTGTACGGCGGCTCGGGGCGGCGGTGGGCCTCCACCAGGACACGGGGAGAGCGGAAGCCTCGGGCCAGGACCGCGAGACCCGCCGCGGCCCAGCCCTGGCGGCCGGCGATCGCCACGACGTCACCAGGACGTGCACCGGAGCGACGTACCGGCTCTCCGTCGACCACGCCGAGAGCAGTGATCGCGATCATCACCTCGTCGGCCCTGGTCACGTCACCGCCCACGACGGAGGCGCCCACGAGTCCCGCCTCCTCGGCGATCCCGTCGGCGAGCTCCAGGACCCAGGCCGCCGGCAGGTCCGGCGGCGCCGCGAGGCCCACGGTCAGTGCGGTGGCCCGGCCGCCCATGGCGTTGATGTCGGAGAGGTTCTGGGCCGCGGCCCGATGGCCGATGTCGAGGGCGGAGGCCCAGTCACGCCGGAAGTGGCGGCCGTCGACGAGCAGGTCCGTGGAGACCACCACGCGTCCGCCGGGGAAGGACACGAGCGCTGCGTCGTCGCCCGGGCCCAGCAGGACGTCCTCGCCCTGGGGGAACCTCGAGGACAGCGCCTCGACGAGTCCGAACTCCCCGAGGTCGGAGAGGGTGGCGTTGGCGGGGAGGGACGCAGAAGTCATGGGCGCTATTCAATCCGATGAGCGGGCCGTGTTCCTGAGGGGGCGGCCGACGCGGTAGGTTGAGCCGCAAAGAGCACCGGACCGCAGCACCACAGGGGACGGTGCCCCACGAGACCCCAGGAGTGCACATGGTGGTTCAGGCCTACATCTTGATCCAGACCGACGTCGGCAAGGCTGCCGAGGTCGCCGCCGCGATCGCGGACGTCAAGGGCGTGACGCTGGCCGAGGACGTCACCGGTCCCTACGACGTGATCGTCCGCGCGGAGGCCCGCAACGTCGACGAGCTCGGCAAGCTCGTGGTCGCCAAGGTGCAGAACATCTCCGGCATCACCCGGACGCTCACCTGCCCCGTGGTCCACATCTAGGTCTTGTCCCACCCCAGCAACCAGCGACGACGCCCGTCCCCTCCTGTGAGGGCGGGCGTCGTCGCATGTCTGGCCGCGACGGGTCTCCTCCTCGCCGGCTGCGGCAACGGGGCGGTCGAGGTCGACGTACCCGACCTCACCGGCGAGGCGGCACGCACCTGTACGTCGCTCGTCGACGCGCTGCCCTCGACCGTCGACGGCGCGGAGCAGCGGGCCGTCGAGCCGTCTGACTCGCCCGCGGCCGCCTGGGGCGACCCTGCGATCGTGCTGCGCTGCGGTGTGCCGATGCCCGAGGAGTTCGACGACTTCGCCACCTGCCAGGAGACCAACGGAGTCGGCTGGTTCATCCCCGAGGAGCAGATGACCGGGTCTCCCGAGGAGATCACGATGACCACGATCGGCCGTGCGGTGAACGTCGAGGTGACGCTGCCACCGGAGCACTGGCCACCGGCGGCCGCGATGGTGGACCTCGCGGCCTCGATCAACAAGACGGTCGAGGAGACCGACCCCTGCGTCTAGCGCAGGCCGGTGCCGCGCTGGAGGGCGAGCTGGAGCAGCCGGTCGACGAGTGAGGGGTAGTCCAGCCCACTCGCGGCCCACATCCTCGGGAACATCGACGTCGGCGTGAAGCCGGGCATGGTGTTGATCTCGTTGAGCACGACGCTGTCGTCGGGCAGCACGAAGAAGTCGACGCGGGCGAGACCCTCGCACGAGAGGGCCTCGAACGCCTGCACCGAGAGCTCCTGGACCCGCTTCGAGACGTGCTCGGGCAGGTCCGCGGGCACGTGGAGCTCGGTGTGCTCCTCCGGTAGGTACTTCGCCGCGAAGTCGTAGAACTCGTGGGTGCTGTCGATGACCACCTCGGCGACCACGCTCGCCTGCGGCGCCTTGTTGCCGGTCCCCTCGATCACGCCGCACTCCACCTCACGGCCGCCGACGGCCGCGGCCTCGACGATCACCTTGGGGTCGTGCCGTCTGGCCTCCTCGACGGCCTCGTCGAGCTCGGAGGCGTCGTGGACCTTGCTGATGCCGATGCTCGAGCCGCCCCGGCAGGGCTTGACGAACACCGGGTAGCCGAGGGCGCCGACCGCCTCACGGCAGGCCGCGGGATCGGTCTCCCACTGGCGCGGGGTGATCACGGCGTACGGGAGCACGGGCAGCCCCTGCGCCTGGAACACCACCT
Source organism: uncultured Actinomycetota bacterium (assembly GCA_963701425.1). Taxonomy (GTDB): domain Bacteria; phylum Actinomycetota; class Actinomycetes; order Propionibacteriales; family Nocardioidaceae; genus Nocardioides_C. The sequence continues at coordinate 272,707 of CAVPAG010000015.1, forward strand.
TCGTGTAGTGCTTGTCCATGCCGACCGCCGAGGAGAGCACCCCGGCACCGACGTACCGCACCCCGGCCATCTCGAGCAGGCCCTGGATCGTGCCGTCCTCGCCCCACGGGCCGTGGAGCAGGGGGAACACCACGTCGACCTCGCCGAGGGTGCGGGGCACCGAGGAGGGCTCGTGGACCATGAGCCGGCTCGTGCCGTCCTCGTTCGACAAGGCCACCGTCGCGCGAGAGGCGTCGACCTGCGGCAGCCGGTCGGGACCGGTGATCGCCAGGCGGTCCGTGTCGCCCGACTCGAGGACCCACCGTCCGTCGGTGGCGATGCCGACCGGCACGACGTCGTACCTCTCGGGGTCGATGGCCTTGAGCACGCTTCCCGCCGTGACGCAGGAGATGGCGTGCTCGCTGGAGCGGCCGCCGAAGACGATGGCGACGCGGGGACGGTTCGTGGGGCTCTCCATAGCGACCTGACCCTACCCCGGCCCGAACCTCGCGCCGACGCCTAGTGTGGGGTCCATGTCACCTGAGCCCCACGACGGCAAGACCCTTCGCCCCGCGACCACCGTGGTCGCCTCCGGTCGCCCCGCGCGCGAGCCCGACAACCCCCTGAACGAGCCCCTGACGATGGCCTCCACCTACATCGCCGGCGGCGACGTCGAGTACGGCCGCTACGGCAACCCGACCTGGTCGGCGTTCGAGCAGGCCCTCGGCGAGCTGGAGGGCGGGCGCGCCCTGGCCTTCTCCTCCGGACTCGCCGCCGTCGCGACGATCCTCGACCTGGTGGGCCACGAGCAGAAGGTGGTGGCGCCACGCCACGCCTACAACGGCAGCATCCTGCAGATGGCCGACCTCGAGGCGCGTGGCCGGATCACCGCGGCGCTCGTCGACATCTCCGACACCGAGGCCGTCCGGGCCGCCTGCGAGGACGCCTCGCTCGTGTGGGTCGAGTCACCCACGAACCCTGCCCTCGAGGTCGCCGACATCGCGGAGATCACCAAGGCGGCCCACGACGCGGGCGCGTACGTCGTCGTCGACAACACCTTCGCCACTCCCCTGCTCCAGCAGCCCCTCGACCTGGGGGCCGACATCGTCGTGCACTCGGCGACGAAGTTCCTCGCCGGCCACAGCGACGTCCTCCTCGGGGCGTTGGCGACCCGCGACGCCGAGCTGTTCGACGTACTCAAGAAGCGTCGTGACATGACCGGGGCGGTGCCCGGGACGCTCGAGGCGTGGCTCGCGCTGCGGGGCATGCGCACGCTTCACGTCCGGCTCGACCGGGCGCAGTCCAACGCCCGGGAGCTCGTGCGGCGGCTGGAGGAGCATCCCGCGGTCGGCGAGGTGAGGTACCCCGGCTTCGGCGCGATCATCTCGATCGTGCTCGCGCAGGGTGCGATGGCGGCGGACCTGCTGACACACAAGACCAGCCTCTGGGTGCACGCCACGAGCCTCGGCGGTGTCGAGTCGACGTTCGAGCGGCGGCGCCGCTGGAAGGTGGAGCCCGCCACCATCCCCGAGGGGCTCGTGCGGATGTCCGTCGGCATCGAGGACGTCGAGGACCTCTGGGACGACCTCGTGACCGCCCTCGACCAGCTCACCGGCGAGGCGTCCGCGGAGTCCTGAGCGCGCGGGGGCTAGTCGCGCTCGTGCTTGGTGTCGCGGTTGACGAGGCTCTTGAGCATGTCACCGGCGGTCATCTCGCCCTCGACCACGGCGTGCACGTGCCCCACGATCGGGGCGTAGACATCGGCACGGTTCGCGAGGTCGAGCAGCGACGAGCACGACTTCACGCCCTCGGCAACCTGGCGCGTGGATGCGGTGATCTCCTCCGTGGTCATCCCCTGCCCGAGCTTCTCGCCGAACGTGCGGTTGCGCGACAGCGGTGAGGAGCAGGTCGCGACGAGGTCACCGAGGCCGGCGAGCCCCATCAGGGTCATGGGGTCGGCGCCGAGGGCGGTCGCGAGCCGTGCGGTCTCCGCGAGACCGCGGGTGATGACCGAGGCGGTGGTGTTGTCGCCGAAGCCGAGCCCGACGGCCATGCCGACGCTCAGCGCGATGACGTTCTTGTAGGCGCCGCCGAGCTCGCAGCCGATCACGTCGACGCTCGAGTAGGGCCGGAACGCCGGCGAGTGGCAAAGGTCGCGCAGCCGCTTGGCTACCTCTTCGTCCGCACAGGCGACGACCGCAGCAGCCGGCTCCCGGCGCGCGATCTCCTTCGCGAGGTTCGGTCCGCTGACGACGCCGATGCGCTCGGGCCCGACGCCGGCGACTTCGCTGATCACCTCGCTCATCCGCTTCAGGGTGCCGAGCTCGACACCCTTCATGAGCGAGACCAGGACCGCGTCGCCGGGCAGGTCGGGCACCCAGTCGGTGAGGTTGTCCCGCAACGTCTGCGAGGGCACCGCGAGGACGACGAACTCAGCGCCGGCGAGAGCCTTGGCGGGCTCATGGGTCGCCGTGATCGCCGGGGGCAGCTCGATGCCAGGGAGGTAGTCGACGTTCTCGCGCCGCTCGTTGATGGCGTCGCAGACGTCCTGGCGCCTCGCCCAGATCGTCACGTCGTTGCCGGCGTCCGCGAGCACGATCGAGAACGCCGTGCCCCAGGAGCCGGCGCCCATCACCGCGACCTTGGTCATGCCCTCTTCCTGTCTTCACGCGTCGTGTGCCGTCTGAACCTGCGCCTGCTCGGGTCCACGTTGGGGTTGCCGATCTCGCGCACGCCGGCGCGCCTCGAGTCGAAGCGGACTGCCGGTGGCTCCTCGTCGCGGAGGTCCGCAAGAAGCTGCGTCAGGGCATCCATGATGCGGTCCGTCGCCTCGTGGAGGACAGCCGGGGTGACCGGACCCTGGCGCAGGTCGTCGAGCGCGACCGGGTCGCCGGCCTTCATCGAGATCGTCTTGCGCGGCAGCAGCCGGACCTTCCTGGCATAAGGCGCCAGGATGTCGTTGGCGCCCCACTGGGCGATCGGCACGACCGGCGCACCGGTGCTCAGAGCGATCCGGGCGGCCCCGGTCTTGCCGGTCATCGGCCACAGCTCGGGGTCGCGAGAGATCGTGCCTTCGGGGTACACCGCCACGCACTCGCCCTCGTCCACGGCGGCGACGGCGGCGCGGAACGCTTGCGACGCGTCGCTGGTGAGACGGTAGACGGGGATCTGGCCCGCGCTGCGGACGATCGTCCCGACGACCGGCACGTCGAAGACCTCGCTCTTCGCGAGGAAGCGCGGCAGGCGGCCGTGGTCGTAGACGAAGTGCGCGAACGTCAGCGGGTCGAGGTGCGAGACGTGGTTGGCGACGAGGATGCAGCCGCCCTCGGCCGGCACCTTCTCACCGTCGATCCAACGACGCTTGGTGAACAGCAGCAGGAGCGGCTTCACGATGGAGACACAGAAGGCCCACGCCCATCCGCGCTTCTCCCTCAGCTGACGCGGCTTCGCCACGGCCACCTCTTCTCTCGCTCCTGCTCCGATGCTCGACCGAGCGTACTGCCCGGCCGGGGTCGGCGCATGCCGACGTCTCCGGCGCGCCTGGCAAGATCGAGGCGATGCCGAACGCTCCCCAGACCCGCTTCATCGTGCTCGTTCCCGTCAAGCCGGTCGCTCGCGCCAAGTCGCGGCTTGCTCCCCTGGGAGACGACGCTCGACGCTCGCTCGTGGCCGCCTTCGCGGCCGACACGGTCACCGCGGCCCTCGGCTGCTTCCGCCGTCAGCGCGGTGATGGTCGTCACCGACGACCACGAGCTCGCCGCCGACCTGCGAGCCCTGGGTGCCCAGGTCGTGCCCGACGCCACGACGGACGACCTCAACGAGTCGCTGGTCCAGGCTGCGGCCGAGGCGCAGCGCAGGTGGCCGGGCCACGGCCTCGCCGCTCTGTGCGCCGACCTGCCGGCCCTGGACCCCGAGGACCTCTCGAGGGCGCTCGAGGTCGCCTCACGGCATGCGGCCGCCTTCGTCGCCGATGCGGCCGGAGACGGTACGACGATGGTGGCGGCCGCGTCACGCGAGGACTTCACGCCCCGGTTCGGTCATGGCTCCCGGGGGGCACATGCCGCCGACGGGGCCCACGAGATCGTCGAGATCGACGTACCCACGCTGCGTCGGGACGTCGACACCCCGGCCGACCTGGAGACCGCCCTCCGGCTCGGCGTCGGCGTTCACACCGCCCGGGCCGCGCAGGGGCTTAGGCTCTGAGCATGCAGGCAACCGTGTCGTCCTTCGACCCGACCACGTCCGCCGGTGCGGTGCTGCTCGACGACGGGGTCGAGCTCCCCTTCGCGGCCTCGGCCCTCGAGGGCAGCGGCCTGCGGCTGCTGCGGCCCGGGCAGCGGGTGCGGCTCGACACCGCGGGCGACGGCGCGGACCTGCAGGTTCTGCGCCTGCAGATCCTCACTCTCGCCTGAGGCATTCCGACCAGCCTTTTCCGCAGACACGTCGGACATAAAGCGACACTCCCCTCGGCATTCACCGAGGGGAGTGTCGCTTTGTCACTGAGGCAATTCTCTTTGAGAGATCAGGACTTCTTGGCGGCGCTCTTCTTGGCCGTCGACTTCTTGGCGGTGCTGGTCTTCTTGGCAGGGGCCTTCTTTGCCGGTGCCGCCTTCTTGGCCGTCGACTTCGCGGCGGTCTTCTTTGCCGGTGCCGCCTTCTTGGCCGTCGACTTCGTGGCCGTCTTCGTGGCCGCGGTCGACTTGGCGGCGGTCTTCTTGGCCGGCGCAGCCTTCTTCGCGGTCGTGGACTTGGCGGCCGTCGTCTTGGCGGCGGTCTTCTTCGTCGGTGCCATCGCGGCAGCCTTCTTCGCGGTGCCCGTTGCTGCGTTGAGCGTGAGCTTCGGCAGCTTCTTGGCGCCGGACACGACCGCCTTCAGGTCCGCGCCGGCGTTGAACTTCGGAACCGCCGTCTTCTTGGCCTTGATGCGCTCGCCGGTGCGCGGGTTGCGGACCGTGCGCGCCGGGCGGATTCGCTTCTCGAAGGAACCGAACCCCGTGATTGCGACCTTCTCGCCCTTCGCGACCTCGCGAGTGATGGTGTCCAGCACCGACTCCAGCGCGTGCGCGGCGGCCTTACGGTTGCCCTCGTAACGAGCCGCGAGAGTGTCAATCAGCTGACTCTTGTTCACTGGCTTCCCTTTCGTGAACCTTGAGGCCGAGCCCGTGCTCGACTTTTCCCTTTGCACGCTAGGGAAAAGAGGGCCTCGTCACAATCACATCGACACTAATTTCCGGTTCTTTTTTCGGCGCGCTTGAACACCGTGGACGTCGAACACCCCTTGCCGGACAGGCGGATGCATCTTCTACGAGCCCGATTCCCCTTGTTTCCAAGGGAATTCTGCATTCGAAAACGACTGATGGGAGCTTTCGCGGCACGTGATGCCGGGAAAGCTCCCATCGTTGTCGAGGGAGGGGGTTCGTGGCCCGTCGGTCAGAGAGTCGCGGGCTTCCAGGACGGCCGCGTGGCCTCGTAGGACTCGATGTCGTCCTCGTGCGAGAGCGTGATGCCGATGTCGTCGAGACCCTCGAGCAGACGCCAGCGGGTGTAGTCGTCGATGTCGAAAGGCGCGACCAGGTCGCCGGCCCGGACCTCTCGGGCCTCGAGGTCGACGGTGACCGGGGTCGTCGGGTCGGCCTCGACCATCGCCCACAGCTTCTCGACCACGTCCTGGTCGACCTGTGCGGCGACGAGACCCGCCTTGCCGGAGTTCCCGCGGAAGATGTCGGCGAACCTGGAGGAGACGACGACCTTGAAGCCGTAGTCCATCAGCGCCCAGACCGCGTGCTCGCGCGACGATCCGGTGCCGAAGTCGGGGCCGGCGACAAGGATCGAGACGCCGGCGTACTCCGGCTTGTTGAGGATGAAGTCGGGGTCGTTGCGCCAGGCACCGAACAGGCCGTCCTCGAAGCCGGTGCGGGTGACGCGCTTGAGGTACACCGCCGGGATGATCTGGTCGGTGTCGACGTTGCTACGACGCAGCGGGAGCGCGGTCCCGGTGTGCGTGGTGATCTTCTCCATCTTCTTCTTCCTTCCGGCCTCAGACCTGTGAGGTCTCGACGGCGGGCAGATCGGCAGGCGAGGCGAGGTGACCGGTCACGGCGGTGGCCGCGGCCACGAGCGGCGAGACCAGGTGCGTGCGACCGCCCTTGCCCTGGCGCCCCTCGAAGTTCCGGTTCGACGTGGAGGCACTGCGTTCACCTGGCTGGAGCTGGTCGGGGTTCATGCCCAGGCACATCGAGCAGCCGGCTCCGCGCCACTCGCCGCCGGCCTCCTTGAAGACCACGTCGAGGCCCTCCTCCTCGGCCTGGAGGCGCACCCGGACCGAACCGGGTACGACGAGCAGCCGGGTGTCGTGCGCGACCTTGCGTCCCTTGATGACCTCGGCCGCAGCGCGCAGGTCCTCGATGCGCCCGTTGGTGCAGGAGCCGACGAAGACGGTGTCGACCTTGATGTCGTGCATCGGGGTCCCGGCCTCGAGGCCCATGTACTCGAGCGCCTTCTCGGCGGCGATCCGGTCGCCCTCGTCGGAGAAGTCCTGCGGCGACGGCACGGACGCTCCCAGGGGCACGCCCTGGCCGGGGTTGGTGCCCCAGGTGACGAACGGCGTCATCTCGGAGGCGTCGAGGACGATCTCCTTGTCGAAGGTCGCGTCGTCGTCGGTGACGAGGGTCTTCCAGTGCTCGACCGCGGCGTCCCAGTCGGCGCCCTTCGGTGCCTCGGGCCGGCCCTCGATGTAGTCGAAGGTGGTCTGGTCGGGCGCGATCAGACCCGCCTTGGCGCCCCACTCGATCGACATGTTGCAGATCGTCATCCGCGCCTCCATCGAGAGCTCCTCGATGGCGGGCCCGCGGTACTCGACGATGTAGCCCTGGCCGCCGCCGGTGCCGGTGTGCGCGATCAGGGTGAGGACGAGGTCCTTGGCGGTGACGCCGTCGGGCAGCGAGCCGTTGACCGTCACGGCCATGGTCCTGGGCTTGGCCTGCATCAGCGTCTGGGTCGCGAGCACGTGCTCGACCTCGCTGGTCCCGATGCCGAAGGCGATGGCGCCGAACGCCCCGTGCGTCGAGGTGTGCGAGTCGCCGCACACGATGGTCATGCCGGGCTGGGTGAGGCCGAGCTGGGGGCCGACGACGTGCACGATGCCCTGCTCGACGTCTCCGAGCGGGTGCAGGCGCACGCCGAAGTCCTTGGCGTTCTTGCGCAGCGTCTCCACCTGGGTGCGCGAGACGGGATCGGCGATGGGCTTGTCGATGTTGAGCGTCGGGACGTTGTGGTCCTCGGTGGCGAGGGTCAGGTCGGGTCGACGTACCTTGCGGCCGGCGAGGCGCAGCCCCTCGAAGGCCTGGGGAGAGGTGACCTCGTGGAGCAGGTGGAGGTCGATGTAGAGCAGGTCCGGCTCACCCTCCGCACTGCGGACGACGTGCTCGTCCCACACCTTCTCAGCAAGGGTCTTGCCCATTGCCTGCTCCCTTCACCAGTTCGACTACGTCACGGATCCGACTGCCTGAGCACCCAGTCTGACTTGCATCCCAGGATGCGAGACGGCATTATCAGGATATGGACAACACTAGCGGAGTCGGCGTTCTCGACAAAGCCGCACTGGTTCTCTCGGCCCTCGAAGCGGGCCCCGCGACCCTCGCCGGACTGGTGGCCGGCACGGGTCTGGCGCGTCCCACGGCACATCGACTGGCTGTCGCCCTCGAGCACCACCGTCTGGTCGCGCGTGACATGCAGGGCAGGTTCGTCCTCGGGCCGCGGCTCGCCGAGCTCTCGGCGGCCGCCGGCGAGGACCGGCTGCTCGCCGCGGCGGGACCGGTCCTGGCCCGTCTTCGTGACATCACCGGTGAGTCCGCCCAGCTGTGGCGCCGCCAGGGTGAGTACCGCGTCTGCGTCGCGGCAGCTGAGCGCCCTTCCGGTCTGCGCGACACCATCCCGGTCGGCTCGCAGCTGACCATGCGCGCCGGCTCGGCCGCCCAGGTGCTCCTCGCGTGGGAGGACCCCGAGCGCATGCACCGCGGCCTCCAGAACGCCGCCTTCAGCGCGACCGCGCTCTCCGGCATCCGCCGCCGCGGCTGGGCACAGTCGGTCGGCGAGCGCGAGCAGGGCGTCGCCTCGGTCTCCGCACCCGTGCGATCACCCTCCGGCAAGATCATCGCGGCCGTCTCCGTCTCCGGACCCCTCGAGCGCCTCTCGCGCCAGCCCGGGCGGATGCACGCCCCCGCCGTGCTCGCTGCCGCCGAGCGGCTCTCGGAGTCCCTGCGTCGCGCTTCGGAGTGACCTGCTGACCGTCGGCTCCCCGCGCGACGCCGCGAGACGCGGTGGGAGAGTGACCCGTCGGCGTCAGAACAGGGCGCCCTGCTCGAGGTCGAGCAGGGTCTGCTTCCTCTCGATGCCGCCGGCGTAGCCGGTGAGCGTGCCGTTCGCGCCCACGACCCGGTGACACGGGATCACGATCGGGATCGGGTTGCGGCCGTTGGCCAGCCCCACCGCCCGCGAGGCCGCACCGGTCATCCCGAGACGACGGGCGATCTCGCCGTACGACGCCGTCTCGCCGTAGCCGATCCTGCGGAGCTGCTCCCAGACCGACCGTTGGAACGACGTCCCCTGCGGGTCCACGGGGAGGTCGAACTCCTTGAGCTCGCCGTCGAAGTAGGCACGAAGCTGACGAACCGCCTCGAGGAGCAGCGGGTGAGCGTCGTCGCGGTCCCCCACCGGTCGCCCCGCGGAGATCGCGGCCGCACGGCTGATCGACGAGTGCTTCGAGACCCCGGCGGGAACCGGTCCGGAGAACTCGATCGCCGTGATGGCGGTGCGCCCCGCGATGATCCGCAGCTCCCCCACGGGCGAGTCCATCGTCGTCCACATATCCGTCACAGCCTTCCGGTCCGGTCGGACGAGACGGTACGCCGCTCGCCCGAGAGTGTTCTGGTCGCGGAGGTCGCCACGCTCCACACGTGCATCTGCGCGTAGCTGCGCCAAGGTCGCCACGCCTCCCCCGCCGTGTCGGCGTCCGTCTGCCCGAGCCCCAGGGCACGCAGACCGTTGCGCACGCCCACGTCGGTGGGCAGGAAGACGTCCGGGTCGCCGAGCGCCCGCATCGCGATGTAGTCGGCGGTCCAGGGGCCTATCCCCGGGACCTCCAGGAGCGCCCGGCGTACGTCGCCCCGGTCGGCGCTCCGGTCCAGCGCGATGTCGCCGGAGGCCAGTGCCGCGCACACCGCGGCGAGCGCCCGTCCGCGGGCGCGGGGCATCGGGAGGTCCTCGGCAGGCACCTCGGCGAGCGTGGCGGCGGACGGGAACAGGTGTCCGGCACCGTCGGGGACAGGCTCGCCGTACCTCTCGACGAGCATGCCCGCGAGCGTCCGCGCCCGCGCGACCGAGACCTGCTGGCCCAGCACCGCCCGGACCGCGAGCTCGTCACCGTCGACGTGCCCCGGGACACGAATCCCCGGAAGGCTCCTGACCATGGGCGCGAGACGGGGGTCCGCACCCAGGTGGTCGTCGACCGCCTCGGGGTCGCAGTCAGCGTCGAGAAGCCGCCGGCACCGCTCGACGGCCGCAGCGAGGTCCCGCAGGTCGCTCAGCCGCAGCGCGCAGCGCACCGTCCCCGTGTCCCCTGCGCCGTCGAGCGACAGGTGCACCTGGCCTGCGCCGTGCGGGAGCCGCAACGTGCGGGAGTACCAGCCGGGCCCTGCCTCCTCCACGCCGGGAACGGCACGGGCCGCGAGGAACGCGAGCAGCTCCTCGGCCGCAAAGGGCCGCCGAACCGCCAGCCGGAGCTCGAGCACGCCCGCCTGGTCGTGGGCGGGCGCTGCCCGGCCCCTCATCTGGGAAGGCGTGGTCGCGTAGACGGAGCGCACCGCGTCGTTGAACTGGCGGATGCTGGAGAACCCCGCCGCGAAGGCCACGTCTGCGAACGGCATCGGGGTCGTCTCGATCAGGATCCGGGCGGTCTGGGCGCGCTGGGCCCGGGCGAGCGCGAGCGGGCCGGCACCGAGCTCCTTGACGAGCAGCCGCGACAGGTGGCGGGAGGTGTACCCGACCTTCGTCGCCAGGCCCTCGACGCCTTCGCGGTCGACCACGCCGTCGGCGATCAGCCGCATCGCGCGGCCCGCGGTGTCCGCGGCGACGTCCCAGTCCGGAGAGCCGGGTGTCGCGTCCGGCCGGCAGCGCTTGCAGGCCCGGAACCCGGCCTGCTGGGCGGCCGCGGCGGTCCGGTAGAAGACCACGTTCTTGCGTTGGGGCGTGATCGCCGGGCACGACGGGCGGCAGTAGATGCCGGTCGAGCGCACCGCGGTGAAGAAGACGCCGTCGAACCTGCGGTCGCGGCTCTTCACCGCCCGGTAGCAGGACTCGGTGTCGTTGATGAGCACGTGCCCATCCTCGCTGCCCGAGCCGCCTCTCGCTAGCGGAAATCGGACACGGCCGTGACGGTGCCGACGAGTCGTGGGAAAGCCCTGGGAAAAGCGAGAAGGCCAGCCGCTCTGATCGAGCTGCTGGCCTTCTCCGGTGGTACCCCCGACCGGATTCGAACCGGCGCTACCGCCTTGAGAGGGCGGCGTGCTAGGCCACTACACAACGGGGGCCTTGAGCGACTGAAACCCTAGCCTAGGCTGAGAATTTCGGCCAATCGCTGGGGTACTAGGACTCGAACCTAGACTAACTGGACCAGAACCAGTCGGGCTGCCAATTACCCCATACCCCATGGGTCTTGCCGTGACTCCTTGCGAAGCCGAGGCATGACAATACACGTCCTTTCGCACCTCTCCAAAACGCGCCCGTTCGGGCCGCCTGGCTCGTGGGGACCCTCACATCAGACGTTTGTCGGCACCTGTTCAGACCGGCCCGGCTCCGCGGGTGGGAGCAGGTCTGCCGGTGGTGCGGTGCGTCGCTGCACGTCCATCTTCCGTGCGACGAAGATCACCAGCGCGGCGTACGTGCCGGCCTGCGTCAGCGTCAGCGGGATGTTCTCCCAGCCGACCTCGGAGACGTTGAGGGTAGAGCTGAGGTCGGAGAAGGTCAGGGCGTACCCGAAGGCCAGGAAGTTGTTCAGGATGTGCATCGCGATCCCGGCCTCGAGACCGCCGGTGCGGATCACGAGCCAACCGGCGATGAACCCGAACATGAACCGGTCGAAGAAGAGCGGAAAGTTCTGGACGCCGTGGGCGACGGCGAAGAGGGTCGAGGTCGCGAGCAACGTCAGCCACTTGTTACGGGTCAGCGACCCGAGAGCCTGCATGAGGTAGCCCCGGAAGACGTACTCCTCCCCGGCCGCCTGGAAGGGCGTCGTGAGCAGCACGATGAGCCCGAGCAGGACCGTGGTCGTGGTGAAGTCGTTGACCTGGCCCGAGAGGTCGGCCTCCTGGTCACCTGGCAGCAGAAGGCTCACGATGATCGAGGCGACGAGGGCGACCACCGAGATGCCGACGAAGATGAAGAACAGCTTCCAGCGCATCTTCGGCACGACCGATGTCAGCCACCGAGGCCGCATCCGGTGCACGACCCGCATGACGAACCAGCAGACCAGGATGCTCGAGCCGAGCGCGAGGTTGAGGTAGAGCAGCGCCGCGGGGCCCACCTCTTCGAGCGTCGCGGCCTTCTCGAAGTTCTCCCAGAACGAGCCGTCCTCGAACATCACGCCGCCGATCAGGATCGGCATGAGCAGCAACGGTGCGACGACCATCATCCCGACGATGACCAGGACGATGCCGAGCACCGGCTTCCACCAGGCGTAGTTCCAGGTGCGGAGCATCTGGTGGTACTCGCGCGGCTCCGGGTGGGGGAAGCGCGGTAGCGGCGGCTTCTGCGCGACCATCGGCCCCCCGGCGTACGGCGCGGGCGGCATCCCCCAGCCGGGCTGCTGCCCCCACTGCGGAGCACCCTGCGGACCGCCCGGCGCACCCCACGGGGCAGGCGGGCCCCACTGCGGTCCGGGAGCGCCGGTGGGTGCCTGCTGCGGGGGCTGTCCGGGCGGACCCCACGCGGGCACGCCCGGCTGCTGAGGTGGGCGGCCCTCCGGCTGCGCTGCGCCCCCCTGGTCCGGCCCCTGAGCGCCGTTCGAACCCTGCTCGCTCACCGTCTCACCCCCACCTTCTCCGTCTCAGGATTCCTGAGCGCTGTTCAGTCGCGCCAGCGACCTCTCGCGTCCGAGCAGCTCGAGCGACTCGAAGAGCGGCGGCGAGATGCGTCGGCCGGTCACCGCGACGCGCACCGGCCCGAAGGCGTTGCGCGGCTTGATGCCGAGGTCCTCCACCAGAGCCTGCCGCAGAGCGGCGTCGATGGAGGCGGTATCCCACGAGTCCAGCGCCGCCAGGGCGTCGTGCGCCGCCTTGACGACTGCCCGGCCGTCGTCGTCGAGCATCTTCTCGGCGTCGGCGGGGTCGCGCTCGAAGCGGGACTCGTCGACGAAGAGGAAACCGAGCATCTCGACCGACTCTCCAAGAGTCACCATCCGCTCATGCACGAGAGGGGCGGCCTCGGCCAGGAGAGCTCGCTGCTCAGCAGTGACTTCGTCGGGCAGCACCCCCGCGCTCTGGAGGTAGGGCACCATCCGCTCGGTGAGGTCCTCGACCGAGAGCGACCGTAGGTGGGCTGCGTTGATCGCCTCGCACTTCTTCATGTCGAAGCGAGCCGGGTTCGGGTTGACCCTGCGGATGTCGAACGCCTCCGCCATCTCGGTCATCGTGAACACGTCACGGTCCTCGGCGATGCCCCAGCCGAGGAGCGCGAGGTAGTTGAGGATCCCCTCGGGGAGGAAGCCTCGCTCGATGTACTCGCCGAGACCCGACCCCTTGTCGCGCTTCGAAAGCCGTTTGTTGCCCTCCCCCATCACGATGGGGAGGTGACCGAACCGGGGTGAGCCGTTGCCGATACCGAGCTTGGCGAGCGCCTCGTAGAGCGCGATCTGACGCGGCGTCGAGGACAGGAGGTCCTCGCCGCGGAGCACGTGCGTGATCTCCATGAGCGCGTCGTCGACCGGGTTCACCAACGTGTAGAGCGGGTGGCCGTTGCCGCGGACCAGCACGAAGTCCGGAACGTTCTCAGGCAGGAAGGTGATCTCGCCGCGCACCAGGTCCTGGAAGACGATCGGCCGGTCGGGCATCCGGAAGCGCAGCACCGGCATCCGCCCCTTGGCGATGAACTCGGCCGTCTGGTCCTCGTCGAGATCGCGGCAGTGACCGTCGTACCCGCTGGTCTTGTTCTCCGCCCGGGCGGCCTCACGCCGCTCGTCGAGCTCCTCCTGCGAGCAGTAGCAGTCGTAGGCGTAGCCCGCCTCGTGCAGCTTGTGCGCGATGTCGCGGTAGGTGTCGAAGCGCTCCGACTGGAGGTAGGGACCGAACGGACCGCCGACCTCGGGACCCTCGTCCCAGTCGATCCCGAGCCAACGCAGCGAGTCGATCACCGAGGCATAGCCCTCCGGCGTGTTCCGCGCGAGATCGGTGTCTTCGATGCGGAGCACGAAGGTGCCCCCGAAGTGCCGCGCGAAGGCCCAGTTGAACAGCGCGCTTCGGACGTTGCCGACGTGGAGGGACCCCGTCGGCGAGGGTGGGAACCGGACCCTCACCTTGTCGGGAGCGATGCCGCCCAGAACGTCTACGGGCGCTTCAGTCACGTGCTACCACCTTGTTGGTCAGGGTCCCGATGCCCGAGATCGTCACGTCGACCTCGTCACCGGGGTTCATCGGACCGACACCCTCCGGGGTGCCGGTGAGGATGACGTCGCCGGGCAGCAGCGTCATCACGGATGAGACGTGGGCGACCAGCGCCGGCACGTCGAAGATCATGTCCTTGGTCCGGCCGTCCTGCTTCAGGTCACCGTTGAGGTGGGTCTGGACGTTCAGGTCGGCGGGGTCGAGCTCGGTCTCGATCCAGGGGCCGAGCGGGCAGAAGGAGTCGAACCCCTTGGCCCGGGTGAACTGCACGTCACTCTTCTGCAGGTCGCGAGCCGTCACGTCGTTGCCGACCGTGTAGCCGTAGATCACCTCGGAGACCCGCTCGGGCGACACGTCTCGGCAGATCCGACCGATGACGACGGCGAGCTCGCCCTCGTAGTGCAGGTCCTGGGTCTGCTTCGGGTAGAACACCGGGTCGTTCGGGCCGACCACCGAGGTGTTGGGCTTGATGAACATCAGTGGCTCGGTCGGCAGGTCGTGACCGAGCTCGGCGGCGTGCGCGGCGTAGTTGCGCCCGATGCCGACGACCTTGCTCCGCGGGATCACCGGGGCGAGCAGCCGCACGTCGGAGAGCTTGTACTGCTCCTCGGTCAGGTGGACGCCGACGTACAGCGGGTCGCCGGCGAGCGCGACCACCATCGCGTCGTCGTCGGGGATGCCGAGCTCGTCGACCTCGCCCGTGACGACGCCGTACATGGGCTCTTCTCCGGTGGTGAACCTTGCGATACGCACGGGGTCGAGCCTACCTGCGGAGGGTGCCCCGGCCGCTGTCTACCCTCGACGGTGTGGACAAGGAGGCGACGCTGACCCGCGAGGTGCTCGACGCACCCACCTGGCAGGCCCGTCGCGCCGCCCACGAGCGGCGGGTCGACGTATGGGTGCAGCCCCATCTCGAGCGTCGCCGCGCCCGCGAGGCGCACCCGGTCGAGGACTTCCTCTTCACCTACTACTCCCAGCGGCCGGCGGCGCTGCGCAGGTGGCACCCGGGGTTCGGCGTCGTCCTCGAGGACGCCGAGGAGTACGTCGACCTCAAGGGGTACGTCGAGGTCACGGCCGGCTCGACAGGCAGGGGGGCCACCGTCTCCCGGGAGCACGTCGTGGGGCAGGCCCGGCTGCTCCGCGGGCTGCACAACCTGCTCACCGCCACCGCCTCGCGCCCGCCCCAGCTCGGCTGCTTCGGGATGCACGAGTGGGCGATGGTCTACCGGCTCGACCCGTCCGACGTCCGGCACGCGTCGTGGCCGCTCCGGCTCGGCCCCGACGGCACCGACGAGGTCGTCGAGCGTCACCGGATCGCCTGCTCGCACTTCGACGCCTTCCGGTTCTTCACCGAGGAGGCCCGGCCGCGGAACACGCTGGACCCCGGGCGCGACGACCGGGCGGACTTCGAGCAGCCGGGCTGCCTCCATGCGGGGATGGACCTCTACAAGCACGCCTTCCGGCTCAGCCCGATGGTCCCGTCCGAGGTGGTCGCCGACTGCTTCGAGCTGGCCCACGACATCCGGGTCCTCGACATGCGCGCGTCGCCGTACGACCTCGCTGGGCTGGGCTACTCCCCCGTGCGCGTCGAGACTCCCGAGGGCAAGCAGGAGTACGTCGCCGCGCAGCGCACCTTCGCCGAGCGCGGTCGTCCGCTTCGCGCGCGCCTCATCGCCGAGGTGGAGCGGCTGCTGGCGGTCTGACCGGACCTGCCTACTCGGGTCGGTGGCAGACCGCTTCGACGTTGTTGCCGTCGGGGTCGCGCACGAAGACGCCGAAGTATGTCGGGTGGTACTCCTCCCACACCCGCGGCTCGTGCAGCACCTCGACCCCCTGGCTCACCGCGGCCTCGCGGAAGGCACGGACCGCGTCGCGGTCGGGCGCCTGGAACGCGACGTGGATCTCGCGGTTCGGCTCCCCGGTCGTCAGCGGGCCGATCCAGAAGCTGGGGTTCCCGTCGACGCCGTAGCCGATGACTTCGCCGAGGGACATCACGCGCCCGCCGCCCACGGTGGCGAGCACCGCGTCGTAGAACGCGGCGCTTCGCGCGGGGTCGGAGCACTGGATGGACATGTGGTCGATCATCCGGCGATTCTCCCGGCAGCGATCCCCTGTTCGCACCGGTTTCCACGAATGGCGCCGGGAGGGTCGTGCCCCGTCTGGCCCGGCGCGTCAGGCGGGTTGCTCGGGCCGGTTGAGGAACCAGCGGTGGCCGAAGGGGTCACGGAACACCGCGACCCGTCCGGCGGGGTTGTCCTCGGGCCCGCGGTCGAGCGTTGCGCCTCCGGCCACGACCCTGTCGACGAGACCGTCGACGTCGTCGACCGTCAGGTGCAGCGTCACCGCGGCACCCCGCCCAGGGTCCGGCGCCTCGACCTGGAGCTCGGGATGCTCGTCGGACATCATCCAGCGGGCGCCGTCGACCGTGAGCTCCGTGTGCCCGATACGGCCGTCCGGCATCACGATCGGCTCATAGGTCACCTCGGCGCCGAGGTGCTCGACGTACCAGTCGATCGCAGCGCGGGCGTCGCGGACGGCAAGGTACGGCGTCAGCTCGCTCATCGGTCCCCTCCGCCCTGGTCGGTCAACGACACTCTCGTGCACGGCGGCCGGTCCGACAAGGGTGCCGAATCCGGCGTCACCAGCAGTCGGGTCGCCGATCGTGCCACGGCGCGGCGGCCTCGACCTGGGCGCACAGCGACAGCAGGAGCTGCTCCTGGGCCGGCCGGGCCGCCAGCATCACGCCGACCGGGAGGCCGTCGGGCGTCATGTGCAGCGGCAGCGAGGCCGCCGGCATGCCGGTGAGGTTCCAGGCCGAGGTGTAGGGCGTGAACTGCTTCTGGTTCTCGAAGTCACGTGCGGGGTTGGCGTCGTCACGGATCTCCCCGAGGCGCAGTGGCGGTTGCGCCAGGGTCGGCGTGAGCACCGCGTCGTACGGCGCCAGCCTCTGCAGCGCCACCGCGGCGACCCGTCGCAGCTCCCCGACCGCGAGCCCGAACTCCGGTCCGCTCACCGCGTCGCCGCGCGACCGCAGCCACCGGGTGAGCGGTCGCAGCAGCTCCTCGCCACCCTCCGGCAACGGGGCGAGGGTGCTCAGCACCGACCAGCAGGTCTCGAACGTCGGCACCGCCTCCGCCGCCAGTGGTACGTCGATCTCCTCGACGTCGTGGCCGAGGCCCTCGAGGAGCCGGGTGGCGTCGTCATACGCGCGCAGGCACTCCTCGTGGACCGGGGCGGAGGCGATCACGGGGCTGCTGAACCGGGCGATCCGCAGCCGTCCCGGGTCGCGGGTGCAGGCGTCGAGGAAGGTCTGCCCCTCCGGCAGGGGCGGCGCCCAGAACGGGTCACCCACCGCGGGACCGGCCATCACGTCCAGCATCGCCGCGGCGTCGCGGACGTTCCTCGCCAAGGGCCCGTTGGCGCCGAGCCCGACCGGGTCGCCGTACACGGGTCCTGCGCTGATCCGCCCCCGACTCGGCTTGAGCCCGAAGAGGCCGCAGCAGCTCGCGGGGATACGGATCGACCCACCGCCGTCGGACCCCTGCGCGAGCGGCACGAGGCCGGCGGCGACCGCCGCAGCAGCCCCACCGCTCGACCCGCCGGCCATCCGCTCGAGGTCGTAGGGCGTGCGCGAGGGTGGCGCCACCTCTGGCTCGGTGTAGCAGGGGGAGCCGAACTCGGGCGTGCTCGTCTTGCCGAGGCTGAGCATCCCGGCGGCCTCGATCCGCAGCACCACCTCGTCGGAGACGTCCGGCACGAAGTCGGCCGTGGCTGCCGAGCCGAAGGTCGTGCGGACGCCGGCGGTCATGTTGAGGTCCTTGACCGCCGTAGGCACGCCGAACAGGGGCGGCAGGAGGTCCTCGCCGTCGCGGGAGCGCAGCCGTTTCTCTGCTAGGGCCGCGCGCTCACGGGCCTGGTCCTCCGTCACCGTGACGAAGGCCCCGACCGTGTCGGAGAGCCGTCCGACCCGCTCGAGGTAGTGGTCCACCAGCTCGGTCGGTGACACCTCGCGGGCGCGGATCGCAGCACCCTGCTCGAGCGCGGTGAGGTCATGGAGGTCGGCCATGCCGCCGACGTTACTGCGAGCGTCCCACCGCGGCCCGGAGGCAGACCGAGGGCTCCTGAGCGGGCGTTGTCAGGAGACGACCGGCAACCTCGACAGCGCCTCGTGCACAGCGGCCTGGATGTCGGCGTCCTCCCAGGCGTGGTCCACGATCTGGCCCGAGAGGTAGGCGTCGTAGGCCGGGAGGTCGAGGTGGCCGTGGCCGCACAGAGCGGTGAGGATCACCTTCTCCTCGCCCGTCTCCTTGCAGCGGACCGCCTCGTCGACCGCCGCCGCGAGGGCGTGGGTCGGCTCCGGGGCCGGCACGATGCCCTCGGTGCGCGCGAACAGCACGCCCGCGGCGAAGCACTCCGTCTGCGGCTTGGCGACGGCCTCGATCTCCCGCTCCTCGTAGAGGTGGCTGATCAGCGGGCTCATCCCGTGGTAGCGCAGACCACCGGCGTGGATCGGGTCGGGCACGAAGTCGTGGCCCAGCGTGTGCATCTTCATC
Source organism: uncultured Actinomycetota bacterium (assembly GCA_963701425.1). Classification (GTDB taxonomy): domain Bacteria; phylum Actinomycetota; class Actinomycetes; order Propionibacteriales; family Nocardioidaceae; genus Nocardioides_C. Next base: position 290,891 of record CAVPAG010000015.1, read on the forward strand.
AGCGGCGTCAGCCCGGCGGTGTCGCCGAAGTCGTACGCGTAGGTGCCCTGCGTGAGCGAGGGACAACCAGCCGGCTCCACGGCGCGGACCGTCGGCGCCATCCGTCCGGCCCACTTCTCGCGGAGGAACGGGAACATCAGGCCGCCGAAGTTGGAGCCGCCGCCGGTGCAGCCGACGAGCAGGTCGGCGGTCTCTCCGATCTTGGCGAGCTGGAGCAGCGCCTCCTCGCCGATGATCGTCTGGTGCAGGAGCACGTGGTTGAGCACGCTGCCCAGGGCGTAGTTCGTGGTGGGGTCACCTGCTGCCATCTCGACGGCCTCGCTGATCGCGATGCCCAGCGACCCGGTCGAGTCCGGGTGCTCGGCGAGGATCTTCCGGCCCGCCTCGGTGAGGTCCGACGGGCTCGGGTGGACCGTGCCGCCGAAGGTCTCGATCATCATCCGTCGGTAGGGCTTCTGGTCGTACGACGCCCGCACCTGCCAGACCTCGCACTCGAGGTCGAACTGTGCGCAGGCGAAGGCGAGAGCGGTCCCCCACTGTCCGGCCCCGGTCTCGGTGGTGAGCTTCCTGACGCCGGCCTTGGCGTTGTAGAAGGCCTGGGGCACCGCGGTGTTCGGCTTGTGCGAGCCCGCCGGCGAGACCCCTTCGTACTTGTAGTAGATCCGGGCGGGCGTGCCGAGCGCCTTCTCGAGGCGGTGCGCCCGGTACAGGGGGCTCGGCCGCCACAGCCGGTAGACGTCGAGCACCTCGTCGGGGATGTCGACGTACTGCTCGGAGGAGACCTCCTGCAGGATCAGGTCCATCGGGAACAGCCCCGCCAGGTCGTCGGGCCCGACCGGCTGGCCGGTGCCCGGGTGCAGCACCGGGGGCGGCGGCGTGGGCAGGTCGTGCAGCACGTTGTACCAGCGCGTCGGCATCTCGTCCTCGGAGAGGAGGATCTTGTGCTGCTTGATCTCGGTCATCGACGTGCTCCCGGTGGCGTGGCGGACGTCCCTGCTCCGCGCTTACCGTGGCACAGGTCACCCCGGTCCTGTCCAGGGTGACCGCACAGCCCCGGACTACTGCGGCCGCTCCCCGTGGCGGCGCAGCCCGAAGGTCACCGCGTCGAGCAACGCTCCCCACGACGCCTCGATGACGTTGTGGCCGACACCGACGGTGACCCACGAGCTCTCGCCGTCGCTGGTCTCGATGAGGACCCGCGTCACCGCGTCGGTGCCGTGCCCCTGGTCGAGGATGCGCACCTTGTAGTCGATCAGCTCGAACTTCGCGACCTCCGGGTAGGCCTGCCCGATCGCCTCGCGCAGCGCCTGGTCGAGCGCGTTGACCGGGCCGTTGCCCTCGCCGGTGGTGATGATCCGGGCGCCGCCCGCTCGCAGCTTGATGGTCGCCTCCGAGACCGCCTCGTCGCCCGGCTTGGAGTCGGTGATCACGCGCCACGACTCGATCTCGACGTACGACGGACGCGTGCCCTCGACCTCCTCGGTGAGCAGCAGCTCGAACGACGCGTCCGCGGCCTCGAAGGTGTAGCCGCGCGACTCGAGGTCCTTGACCCGGTTCGTGATCCGGGTGAGGAGGCTCTTGTCCTCGCTGAGGTCGAAGCCGAGCTCGCGACCCTTGAGCTCGATGCTGGCCCGGCCCGCCATGTCGGAGACGAGCAGCCTCATGTCGTTGCCGACGAGCATCGGGTCCATGTGCTGGTAGAGGTTCGGGTCGACCTTGATCGCGCTCGCGTGCAGGCCGGCCTTGTGCGCGAAGGCGCTGACGCCGACGTACGGCTGGCGCGAGGCCGGCGGGAAGTTCGTGACCTCGGCGACCGCATGCGCGATCCGGGTCGCTTCGCGGAGGTGGCCCTCGGGCAGCACCTGCCGGCCGAGCTTGAGCTCGAGGTTCGCCACGACCGAGACCAGGTCGGCATTCCCGGTGCGCTCGCCGTAGCCGTTCAGGGTCCCCTGCACGTGGGTCGCGCCCGCGTCGACGGCGGCGAGGGTGTTCGCGACCGCACACCCCGTGTCGTTGTGGCAGTGGATCCCCACGCGTACGCCGGTGGTGGTGATGACGTCGTCGACCACGTCGGCCACCCAGGGCGGGAGCATCCCGCCGTTGGTGTCGCACAGCGCGGCCACCTCGGCACCTGCCTCGGCGGCGACGCGCAGGACCTCGAGGGCGTAGTCACGGTTGGCGCGGTAGCCGTCGAAGAAGTGCTCCGCGTCGAGGAACACCCGCTGCCCCTCTGCTCGCAGGTGCTCGACGGTGTCGCGCACCATCGCGAGGTTCTCCTCCAGCGTGGTGCGCAGCGCGAGCTCGACATGACGGTCGTGCGCCTTCGCCACGAGAGTCACCACCCCCGCGCCACTGTCCCGGAGCGCAGCCACGAGGGGGTCGTCGGCGGCCTTCATCCCGGCACGCCGGGTCGCCCCGAACGCCGCGAGCTGCGCGTGCTCGAGCTTCAGCTCCTCCCGCGCGCGGCGGAAGAACTCGGTGTCCTTGGGGTTCGCCCCGGGCCACCCGCCCTCGATGTAGCCGACGCCGAGACCGTCGAGCTGCCGCGCGATCGTCAGCTTGTCGGCGACCGAGAGGTTGAGCCCCTCCTGCTGGGCGCCGTCGCGCAACGTCGTGTCGTAGACGTGGAAGCCGTCCGGCGTGCTGCCTGCTGTGCTCATCGTGGTTCCTCAAGCCTCGGGGCGGGTCGGGCAACAAAAAAACCTCCCGTGGTCACGAGAGGTCAGCGCATCGAGAGTCTCGACGCGCTAGCTGATAATGATCTGCTGCCTGGTCACCATTCGAGTGTGACAGACGTGTCCAAGGCACGGAACCGGGTCTCGCGATCCGGGCACGCGGCGTCTTGGCCGCTCCCCCGCCGGGTCAGAGCCAGCGGGCCAGGTCGCCCAGGATCGTGCCTTCGCGCCAGGGCGGGCCGGGCATCGGGTCCCAGGTCACCCCTGCGGTGAACAGGAGGTACGCGCTCACGGCAGCGGACACCCCCACGACCGCCGCGCTGGTCCAGCCCAGCCAGACCTTCCGGGTCGCTCCCAGCACGAGCGACCGGGTGGGGACGCGGACCCTCCTGCCGCCGGGGCCCCACCACATCGAGAAGGCCAGGACCGCACCCATGAGGAGCAGCCCCGGCTCGACCGGCAACCGGAAGAGCAGCAGCCCGGCCCCGACCAGGAACGCCAGCGCCGCCGACCACACGACCAGCATCACGGTGCCTCCGGTGGCCACGAGCAGGTACCACGGGGACGAGGCGGCGGCGAGCGGCCCGTCGTACCACCGGCGGCCGCGGCGCCAGGCACGCTCCCGCGCCGCCTCGCTGGTCCAGGACCAGGTGCGCAGGGCGAGCGCAGCGACGCCGACGGCGGCGAGGGAGAGGTACGGCGCGAGCGCGAAGCCAACTGCGACGAGCGCGAAGAAGCCACCCAGGAGCAGTCCGCGCTGCACGCGAGCCGCACCGTTCGGCGGCGGCTGCCACGTCGCGGGCGGTGCGGTCTCTGCGGGAGGGGCGGGCTGCTGGTACGGCGCTCGCGCGGCCTGCTGCACCGAGGTCAGCGGTGTCGTGCGCGGGGCAGGCTGGGCCGAGGTCAGCGGCGTCGTGGGCGAGGCAGGTTGGGCCGGCGGTCCGTCGACCAGCGTCTCGGCCACGGTCCGGACCTCGTCGAGCTGCGCTGCGTGCTGGTCGGTGGCGATGACGTCGGTCGCGTCGTCGTCCTCGCGCGCGAAGGCGAGCGCGAACGGCATGGTCGCCTCGTCCGCCGGCCGGCGGCCCCACCTCGGTCCCCGGCGCTGTGGTGGCTGCAGGTCGGCCAGCAGCGCGGACAGCGTCGGACGAGCAGCGGGGTCGGGGTCAAGCGCGGCCCGGACCATCGGCAGGAGCTCGTCGGCCACGTCGGACAGGTCGTGCTCGCCGCGGCGGACCCGGTCCATGATCGCCATGGCGGGACCACGGCCGAACGGCGGCTTGCCGGTGGCCGCGAACACCACGGTCGCTGCCCAGGAGTGCACGTCGGAGGCGGTGGTGGCGTCCTCGCCGTAGAGGATCTCCGGTGCGAGGTAGCCCGGCGTGCCGAGGAGCCAGCCGGTGACCGTGAGCCGCGGGTCGTCGGCCAGGCGGGCCAGGCCGAAGTCGATCAGCACCGGCGCCCTGCCCTCGAGCAGGACGTTGGAGGGCTTGATGTCGCGGTGGAGGACGCCGACGGAGTGGACCGCCAGGACCGCCTCGGCCAGGCCGGCGGCGAAGTAGCGCAGGTCGTCGCCCTCGAGCTGCCCCTCCTGCCGGACGTGCTCGTGCAGCGACAGCCCGGGGACGTAGCGGGTGGCCACGAACGGCGTGGAGCCCCAGGGGTCGGCGTCGATGATCTCGGCGATCCGCGGGCTGCGGACGCGGCGGAGCGAGGCGACCTCACGGGCCAGGCGCTCCCGTGCCTCGTCGTCACCGATGATGTGCGGTCGCAGCACCTTGAGCGCGACCCGCCGGCCATCTGGCGCCTGCGCGAGGTGGACGACGCCCATGCCGCCCTCGCCGATCTTGGCGAGCAGCTGGTAGTCGCCGACACGCAGCCCGGGCGGGGGCGTGGCGGCTTCGGAGCGGGTCGTCCTCACCGCTCTACGGTAACCGAGCGAACCCCGGGATCCCTGCTTCAGCGCGGCGGTCGACCGCCCCCGGACATGGCGATCGCCGCTCCGCCGGTGTTTCAGGGAGGCCGGCGGAACGGCGATCGGGTGTGGGTGCGTGACCCCCCATCCGGATCAGCGAGTGACCCGGTCCCCTTGAGAGGACACTGACAGGCCCGATGCTCCTCTGTCAAATGTATGTCCAATGTTTGTCAAACGACTGTTCGCCATCCTAGGCTGGACGTGCGATGTTCACGATCAAGGAAGCCTCTGCCCGCGCGGGCGTCTCAGCGGCGTTGCTCCGCGCCTGGGAGCGCCGCTACCACGTGGTCGCGCCTCGTCGGACGGAGAGCGGCTACCGGCTGTACGACGAAGCGGCGATCGCGGCCCTGTCCGCGATGCGGCGGCTCGTCGACGAGGGTTGGTCCCCCGCAGCTGCTGCCGCGGCGATCCGTTCCGGGGAGGCGCCGTCGACGGCCCCGCCCACACGGCCCGTCGGGACCGGTTCGTGGGCACTCGCGGGCCGGGAGGCGGAGTCGCTCACCCAGGACTTCCTCGACGCCGCCTCCACGGTCGACGTGACCAGGGTCGAGGCGGTGCTGGACCAGGCGTTCGCCCTGGGGCCCTTCGAGGCCGTCGCCGACGCCTGGCTGATGCCCGCGTTGTACGCCCTGGGCGAGGCGTGGGCCGAGGGTCGTGTGGACGTCGCCGGGGAGCACGCCGCAAGCTATGCGGTGATGCGGCGGCTTTCGGCAGCCTTTGCCGCCGCGTCGAGCGTCAGCCACGGCCCGCGGGTTGTGGTCGGGCTGCCCGGAGGGTCGCATCACGAGCTCGGCGCACTCGCCTTCGCCACGGCCGCCCGGCGTCGTGGCCTGGCCGTGGTCTACGTCGGCGCCGACCTCCCCGTCGACAGCTGGCAGCGCGCCGTCCGGGCCTTCCCCACCCGGGTGGCCGTGCTGGCGGTGCCGACCGTCGATGACCGGAAGGTGGCGGCCCGGACCGCCGAGGCCCTGCTCACGAACAGCCCCGACGTCGTCGTGGCAGCAGGCGGCGCCCAGGCCGCCGACCTTCACCCCGGCGTGGTGCGCCTGCCGGGTTCGATCGCCGACGCGGCCCGCTTCGTGGAGGGTCTCAGGCGCTGAGCCGGCGTCGCCTCACCGCGACGTCAGAGGACCTTGTGCATCCAGCCGAAGGTGTCCTCGGCGCGGCCGTACTGGATGTCGACGAGCGAGCGGCGCACCTGCTGCGTGACGGGGCCGATCTCGTCGAGGCTGCCGACCTCGCCGCCGCGCCACTTGAGCTGGCCCACGGGCGTGATGACGGCCGCCGTACCACAGGCGAAGACCTCGGTGATCCGACCGGACGCGACGCCATCGCGCCATTCGTCGACCGACACCTTGCGCTCCTCCACCTTCCAGCCCTGCTGACGGCACAGCTCGATGATCGAGGACCGGGTGATGCCCTCGAGGATCGTGCCGGACAGCTCGGGGGTGACGATGCTGCCGTCGTCGTGGACGAAGTAGAGGTTCATCCCGCCGAGCTCCTCGACCCACCTGCGCTCGACCGCGTCGAGGAACACCACCTGGTCGCAGCCGTTCTCGGTGGCCTCCTGCTGCGCGACGAGCGAGCTGGCGTAGTTGCCGCCGGTCTTGGCGGCGCCCATGCCGCCGACGGCCGCGCGCGAGTAGTCCTCGCTGAGCCAGATGCTGACCGGGTGGATGCCCTTGGCGAAGTAGGCGCCGGCGGGTGAGGCGATCACCATGTACGTCACATGGCGGGCGGGACGCACGCCGAGGAACTTCTCCGAGGCGAACATGAAGGGCCTGATGTAGAGGCTCTTCTCCCCCTCGGGGTCGGGGACCCAGTGCTCGTCCACGCGGATGAGCGCATCGACGGACGCGACGAAGTCCTCGACGGGCAGCTCGGGCAGCGCGAGGCGGCGCGCGGAGCGGACCATGCGCGCGGCGTTCTCCTCGGGCCGGAAGGTCCACACGGATCCGTCGGCATGCCGGTAGGCCTTCATTCCCTCGAAGATCTCCTGCGCGTAGTGCAGGACAGCGGTCGCGGGGTCCATGGAGATCGGCGCGTACGCCGTGACGCGCGCGTTGTGCCAGCCGTACTCAGGAGTCCACTCGGCCAGGAACATGTGGTCGGTGAAGTGCAGGCCGAAGCCGGGGTTCGCATGGATCTCGGCCAACCTGCCGCCGTCGACCCGCTGGGCTGCGGGTGAGAACTCGATCTGCAGAGAGCCTTCGCGGGATGCGCTGTCCATGAGGTGCAAGTTACCTGACTCGGGTCGCGGGCGTGAGAGGGGCGAGCGGGTCACCTGAGGTGTCAGCCGGGTAACCCGGCCGACACGCTGTGTCACCGGTGCAACGCCTGCCTCCTCGCCACGTGCGAGACCGAGCAGGACGTCGACAACGACAGCAACAACGCCACCACCGACATCGACCAGTCCGCGGTCAACGTCGGCGGCGACGGAGGCGACGCCAACAGCACCTCCACCGCCCAGACCGGCACCCAGGAGCCCAGCTACTCGCCCAGCACCCGCAGCAGCGGCTCCCACGGCACCGGTGACACCGAGGCGATCGCGGTGAGCGAGGCCGACGGCGGCGACGGCGGAGACGCCGAGAGCAACCAGGAGGCCAACGACAACGGCGGCAACACCGCCCTGCTCACCGGCAACAACGTCAACGTCGGCGGCAACGCCTGCCTCCTCGCCACGTGCGAGACCGAGCAGGACGTCGACAACGACAGCAACAACGCCACCACCGACATCGACCAGTCCGCGGTCAACGTCGGCGGCGACGGAGGCGACGCCAACAGCACCTCCACCGCCCAGACCGGCACCCAGGAGCCCAGCTACTCGCCCAGCACCCGCAGCAGCGGCTCCCACGGCACCGGTGACACCGAGGCGATCGCGGTGAGCGAGGCCGACGGCGGCGACGGCGGAGACGCCGAGAGCAACCAGGAGGCCAACGACAACGGCGGCAACACCGCCCTGCTCACCGGCAACAACGTCAACGTCGGCGGCAACGCCTGCCTCCTCGCCACGTGCGAGACCGAGCAGGACGTCGACAACGACAGCAACAACGCCACCACCGACATCGACCAGTCCGCGGTCAACGTCGGCGGCGACGGAGGCGACGCCAACAGCACCTCCACCGCCCAGACCGGCACCCAGGAGCCCAGCTACTCGCCCAGCACCCGCAGCAGCGGCTCCCACGGCACCGGTGACACCGAGGCGATCGCGGTGAGCGAGGCCGACGGCGGCGACGGCGGAGACGCCGAGAGCAACCAGGAGGCCAACGACAACGGCGGCAACACCGCCCTGCTCACCGGCAACAACGTCAACGTCGGCGGCAACGCCTGCCTCCTCGCCACGTGCGAGACCGAGCAGGACGTCGACAACGACAGCAACAACGCCACCACCGACATCGACCAGTCCGCGGTCAACGTCGGCGGCGACGGAGGCGACGCCAACAGCACCTCCACCGCCCAGACCGGGGAGTCCCGGAGTTACCCGGCCGGCGAGTGCCGGGCCTCCAAGAACAAGAAGGAGCGTGACTGCAGCTGCGGAAACAGCTGGAACCACTCGAAGTCGCGTAGGTGATGCGACGCTGACCGAGAGCTGGTGACCAAGGCGGCGCCAGCAGGTCCAGGCGCCGTCAAGACCCGGGACCGGTCACGGACTTCCGTGGCCGGTTCCCGGGACGCCCGGGCAACAGGAGGGGGTTGAAGCTGGAGGGACGAACTCAGCCGGCCACTCGGCCGGCGATCGCGTCGCCGATCTCGGAGGTACGTCGGGCGGGGCCGCTGCCGCGCTCGGCGAGGTCGGCCACCACGGCCTCCTCGACCTTGCGGGCCGCCTCGTCGAGCTCGAGGTGCTCGAGCAGGAGAGCAACCGAGAGGATCGCCGCAGTGGGGTCGGCCTTCTGCTGCCCTGCGATGTCCGGGGCCGAGCCGTGTACGGGCTCGAACATGCTCGGGGCGGTTCGGTCGGGGTTGACGTTGCCGCTCGCAGCGAGGCCGATGCCACCGGTGATCGCCGCCGCGAGGTCGGTGATGATGTCGCCGAACAGGTTGTCGGTGACGATCACGTCGAACCGCGACGGGTCGGTGGTCATGAAGATCGTCGCCGCGTCGATGTGCAGGTAGTCCACCTCGACGCCGGGGAACTCCTTCGAGACCTCGGCGACGAGCCGGGACCAGACGGCACCGGCGTGGACGAGGACGTTGGTCTTGTGCACCAGGGTGAGCTTCTTGCGGGGCCGCTTGGCAGCGCGGACGAACGCGTCACGCACCACCCTCTCGACACCGAAGGCGGTGTTCACGCTGACCTCGGTGGCGATCTCGTGCGGCGTACCTGTCCGCAGCGCGCCGCCGTTGCCGACGTACGGCCCCTCGGTGCCCTCACGGACCACGACGAAGTCGACGTCGCCCGGGTCGGCCAGCGGCGAGCGGGCGCCCGGGAAGATCCGCGAGGGACGGAGGTTGACGTAGTGGTCGAGCTCGAAACGCAGTCGAAGAAGCAGCCCCCGCTCGAGGATGCCCGGCGGGAGGTTCGGGTCGCCAGGCTTCCCGCCCACCGCGCCGAGCAGGATCGCGTCGTGCTGCTTGATCTCGGCGAGCACCGAGTCGGGCAGCACCTCCCCCGTGGCGAGGTAGCGCTCAGCACCGAGGTCGTAGCGGGTGGACTCGAACTTCACACCGGCCGGGGTCACCTGCTCGAGCACCTTGAGCGCCTCTGCGGTGACCTCCGGACCGATGCCGTCGCCGGGGATGACGGCGAGCTTCAACGACTGGGTCATGTAACGCGACTCTAGTTGTCGTCGGGGCGCTGACCGCCGTTGTCCCGCAGGTCGAGCGAGGCCTGCAGGGCCGCCTCGTTCGCTGCGGCGTTGTAGTCGTGTCGGGCCGGGCCCCACTCGGGATACATGTCGTACATGGTGTGCTCCAAGGATCGATGCGCCGTGCCGGCGCTGGTTGTCTTCGGTGGTGTGCTGCAGCGGATCGCACGGGGATGTCCGTGCCGCGATCTGGTGCTCAGGTGGCCTGTCGGACTTTCGACGGCCGGCTCCGCTGCGAGCCGATGAGACTCGATCCTCGAGTGCGGGTTGCGCGTCTGCGAGGGGATCTCTGACGAGGGGTGCAGGTGATGCGTGCTTCGTGCTTCTCGCTGCGGAGGTTCTTCGTAGGGCCAGGCAACGCCGAACTCCGCGGCGAGGTGGCCTTACTTAAGAGGCCTCGCCGCGGCGGCTGATAAGTACGAAGAAGCTCCGCATGATGCAACCAGCGTAGACATGCGTCCCCGCGTATGCCTTGACTTTTCCAAGCCTTCTCACGATGCGAGACGGCGTACCGCTACGTGGACCGGCACACGTGGTTTGACACACTGCACGCATGAGCGCACCCCTCGAGCTCCCCACCCTCGTCTCCCGGGCCTTCGACCTCTCGCGTCGCAGTGGCTACGTCTCCTTCTGCCGCAACGAGACCGGGCGGCTCCTTGCCACGCTGGCCGCGACCCGGACCGGGACGCTGGCGGAGTTCGGCACCGGCTGCGGCGTGGGCACCGCCTGGCTGCGCAGCGGCATCCGGGGCGACGCCAGGATCCTGACCGCCGAGCTCGACCCGAAGCTGGCGGACGCCGCGGCTGACATCTTCGAGAACGATCCGCAGGTCGAGGTGGTCGCCGCCGACTGGTCGATCCTGCGCGACCGCGGCCCGTTCTCCCTGCTGTTCCTCGACGCGAAGGAGCCCAAGAGCAGCGGGGCGGACACCGTCGTCGACCTGATCGAGCCCGGTGGGGTCGTCGTGCTCGACGACTTCACGCCCTGCGCGTCCTGGCCCCCGGTCTTCGAGGGCCGGGTGGACGTGCTGCGCGAGCAATGGCTGACCGACGAACGGTTCACCACCGTCGAGGTGATGGTGGCCTCCGACGCCGCAGTCCTCATCGCCGCCAAGCGCTGACGCGCCCGAGTAGACGAACGCGCCCCGCCCCGGATGCGTGACCCGGGACGCGGCGCGCGTCTGCCTACCCCCGTGGGCGTCAGTCCTTGCTGATCGTCCAGGTGCCGTCCGCGAGAGCTTTCTGCGGGTGCTGAACGTTGAAGAAGAGCGTCCTGGGGTCCTTGCCGAAGTAGATGCCGGAGATCTCCGCGCCCGGGTCCTTCAGCGAGGCGAAGAGCTCGACGGACTCAGCCACGCCGTCGTCGCCGGCGTCCTCCGCCGCCACCCAGATGTCGCTCGGCACGTTGTCCTCGACGACCCACAGACGGTTGTCGGGACCCTGCGCCAGGTTGTCGGGGCTGTCGAACCCGGTGACCTCGTTGTCCTCGTCCTCGACGGGCGCGTTGACGCCAGCCTCGGCGAAGCCGGAGAGCACCTCCTTCGCGAGGTCGATCTGGACCACGCGGTCCTCGGAGGTGTTGGCGACGTAGAGCTTCTCGCCGATCACCTCGACGTCCTCCGGACGGCCGAACTCGGTGGCGTTGACGGCGTCGGCGGCGGCGTCGGTGTCGGTGACGACCTGCTCCATGTCGAGGGCGACCCACTCGAAGGCCCCGACCTTGGCGCGGTAGGTCTCCTGGCTCCAGGCCTGCTCGGCGTCCGTGAGCCCGGTGAGCCTCAGGGCGTAGAGCTGGCCGTCGGAGAGGTCACCCCGCCTGCTGGGCTCGAACTTGTAGATCGAGCCGCCGTTGAGCTCGTCGATGACGAAGACCGTGCCGTCCGCGATCGCCTCGATGCCCTCGTGCCGCATCACCCCGACCTCGGTGCGCTCGACCCACTCCATCTCGGCGAACGGGTCCTTGGGGTCGAAGAAGCCCTCGAACAGCCTGCCCCCGCCGGTCTCCTCGGCGAAGAGGACCGTGCCCCAGGGCGTCCAGCGGATCCCGTCGAGGCGGTTGAACGTCTCGTCCTGCGCGACTACGTGCGCCTCGCCGGTCTCCAGATCCACCACGGAGACGGCCCCGTTCGAGCCGACCTCGTGGGTGCGGAGAAGGTACCGGCCGGCCGCCGGACCGGTCTCGTTCACGGTGTTCATGTCCGTGAGGTCGTCGGTGCCGCCGCCGTAGATGTCGAGCTCGGTCTCGTCCTTGACCAGCTTCTGGGTGAAGCCCTCCGGCGCGACCAGCGGCACGTCCCAGGCCGCTGTCTGCTGGCCGTAGGCGGAGCCCTCGATCGGCTCGAACGCCATGGGGCCTTCCGCGGCCACGGCGAGGCCGGCGGAGCCGAACAACACAGCGCAGACAGCCGCGCCGGTGATGAGGTGCTTGTTCAAGAGAATTCGCCTCCATGAGTGAGATGCCGGGCGTCCCGGCACATCTGCACCCTCGGCGGCCGAGGTGAACGTCCGCCGTCCACCTGCCGACGCCGATGTGGCGGTTCGACGTACCTTTCGGCGGGCGCAGGGGCCACGCAAAGGCCCCGCCCCCATCGCACGGACCGATGGGGATGGGGCCTCTGGGTGCTGTGGGGACCTACTCGGTGAGGTCGACTGCGCAGACGGACTCGGCATCCATCGCGGTCTTGATCTCGCCGAGCACCTCGACCGGGATCACGGAGTCGACCGAGAGCGCGACGAGCGCGTGGCCGCCCTTGGCGTCGCGGGCGACCTGCATGCCGGCGATGTTCACGTCGGCCTGACCGAGGATCTGGCCCACGGTGCCGACCATGCCGGGGCGGTCGGCGTAGCGGAAGAACGCGAGGTGCTCGGCGGGCTCGATGTCCACCTCGTAGCCGTTGACCTCGACCAGCCGCTCCCGCTGGGCGATGCCGATGAGCGTGCCGGAGACCGAGACCTGCGAACCGTCAGCAAGCGTGCCGCGCAGCGTGATCAGGTTGCGGTGGTCGGGGCTCTCCGGGTCGGTGACCAGGCGTACGGCCACGCCACGCTCGGCGGCGAGCAGCGGCGCGTTCACGTAGGAGACCTGCTCCTCGATCACGTCGCTGAAGACGCCCTTGAGGGCGGCCAGCTCGAGAACCTTCACGTCGTACTGCGTGATCTCACCGCGCACCTCGACGTCGAGCTGCTGGGCGACCTCACCGGCGAGCCCGGTGAAGATGCGACCGAGCTTCTCGACCAGCGGGATGCCCGGGCGGACGTCCTCGGCGATGACACCGCCCTGGACGTTCACCGCGTCGGGCACCAGCTCGCCGCTCAACGCGAGACGCACCGACTTCGCCACCGCGACACCGGCTTTCTCCTGGGCCTCCTCGGTCGAGGCACCGAGGTGCGGGGTCGCCACGACGCTCTCGAACTCGAAGAGCGGGCTGTCGGTGCACGGCTCGCTCGCGAACACGTCGAGCCCGGCAGCCGCTACCCGGCCCTCCTTGAGGGCGACGTAGAGCGCGTGCTCGTCGACGATGCCGCCGCGGGCGGCGTTGACGAGGACCAGGTTCGGCTTGACCTTGGCCAGCTCCTCCTCGCCGATCAGCCCGACCGTCTCGGGCGTCTTCGGCAGGTGGACCGACATGAAGTCGGCCTCGGCCAGCAGCTCGTCGAGGCTGACGAGGCGCACACCCATCTGTGCAGCGCGGCCGGCCTGGACGTAGGGGTCGTAGGCGATGACCTTCATCCCGAACGCCGAGAGTCGCTGAGCGACGAGGACCCCGATCCGGCCGAGCCCGACGATGCCGACGGTCTTCTCGTACAGCTCGATGCCGGTGTACTTGCTGCGCTTCCACTCGCCGTTCTTCAACGCGGCGTTGGCGGGCGCGATGTGACGTGCGGCGGCGAGCATCAGCGCGACCGCGATCTCCGCGGCGGAGACGATGTTCGAGGTGGGCGCGTTGACCACCATGACGCCGTTCTGCGTCGCCGCCTTCACGTCGACGTTGTCGAGGCCGACACCCGCGCGGGCGACGACCTTGAGCCGCTTGGCGGCAGTGAGCGCCTCGGCGTCGACCTTGGTGGCGCTGCGCACGAGGATGGCGTCGACGTCGGCGATGGCCGGAAGCAGCTCGGCGCGGTCGGCACCGTTGCAGCTGCGGATCTCGAAGTCGGGACCGAGCGCGTCGACGGTGGCGGGGCTCAGCTCTTCTGCGATGAGTACGACGGGCTTGCTCACGAGATATCCCTCAGAGTGTTGTGAGTCGGCATGTTCTGGCTCTGCATCTCGCTGTCAGCGAGAGCGGCCGCGCACGACGCTGTGCCCGAGGGGCAACTCTAGCGGATCGAGTGAGGGCGTTCTCACCGCGCGGGCCACGCGAGAAGGGTGTGTTCGGCGGGCGTCTCGCCCGGGCCCGGACCCCCTTGCCGGATCCCCCCACTCGGTGGGACCTCAGGCCGTGCGTCGTACCGGCCAGACGTAGTCCAGGTCGTCCGGGACCCCTGGGAACAGCGGACCGTAGTGCTCGGGATCCTTGCGCAGCAGAGACGACTGGTGGCTGCGGTGGAACTCCGGGTCGCCGAGCCAGGGCGGGAGCGCACCCGCCTCCGCGAGCTCGGTCTGGCTCCGCACCGCCGTGATGCCGTGCTCGGCGAGGTCGGCCGCGATCGTCGCCGCGCAGGTGTCGCCGAAGCCGCGCTCGACCCAGACCTCGCAGCAGGTGAACGCGTAGCGGGCGAGCGCCTCCTCGAACCCCTGCCACATCTTCACCGCGGGATGGTGGCGCCAGCCGTAGCCGGGGCGGATCAGGCCGCGCAGCACCTGGATGCACTCGACCCGCTGCTTGCCGAGCCGGCGCTGGTCGAGGGCCCGCGCGGATGCCTCGAAGTCCGGGTAAGGCAGGAAGGTCTGCATCGTGGTCGGGGTGCCCTCCGGGGTCGGCCTCAAACCGAGGGCCGGGACTCGAACCAGCCGTACTCCCCCACGAAAAGCGTCACTCCCCGCAGGGAATTCCCTGAGGGGAGTGACGCTTTCCCAAGGGCCCTTGGGAAAGCGGCCTCGGGCGGCCGAGGTCAGCGGGTGGCGGTGCCCTCGGTGTAGTCGGCGTCGTGCGACTTGACCCAGCTCATGAGCTTGCGCAGCTCGCGCCCGGTCGTCTCGATCGGGTGCTGCTCGCCCTTCTCGCGCAGCTCCTTGAACTCCGGCGCGCCGGCGTCCTGGTCGTCGATGAAGCGCTTGGCGAAGGCGCCGTTCTGGATGTCGGCGAGGACCGCACGCATGTTGTCCTTCACGTGCGGGTCGATGACGCGCGGGCCCGACACGTAGTCGCCGTACTCGGCGGTGTCGGAGACCGACCAGCGCTGCTTGGCGATGCCGCCCTCGTACATGAGGTCGACGATCAGCTTGAGCTCGTGGAGGCACTCGAAGTAGGCGACCTCTGGCTGGTAGCCCGCCTCGGTCAGCGTCTCGAAGCCGTACTGCACCAGCTGCGACACGCCGCCGCAGAGCACGGCCTGCTCGCCGAACAGGTCGGTCTCGGTCTCCTCGGTGAAGGTGGTCTTGATGCCGCCCGCACGCAGGCCGCCGATCCCCTTGGCGTAGGAGAGCGCGAGCTCCCAGGCCTTGCCGGTGGCGTCCTCCTCGACGGCGACGAGGACGGGCACGCCGCGACCCTCGGAGTACTCACGACGCACGAGGTGACCCGGCCCCTTGGGCGCCACCATCGCGACGTCGACGCCCTCGGGCGGGGTGATGTACCCGAAGCGGATGTTGAAGCCGTGGCCGAAGAAGAGCGCGTCGCCCTCGACGAGGTTGGGCTCCACGGCCTCCTTGTAGAGGTTCCGCTGCACGTGGTCGGGGGCGAGGATCATGATCAGGTCGGCCTCCTCGCAGGCCTCGAACGGCGTCACCACGCGCAGCCCCTCGGCCTCGGCCTTGGCCCGGCTCTTGGAGCCCTCCGGCAGGCCGACACGCACGTCGACACCGGAGTCGCGCAGGGAGAGCGCGTGGGCGTGGCCCTGGCTGCCGTACCCGAGAACCGCAACGTTGCGGCCCTGGATCACGGACAGGTCGGCGTCATCGTCGTAGAACATCTCAGCCACGGTGGGCTCTCCTTCTTCTGTGTCTTCTCGGTGCTTCGGGTCTTCTGCGGGGGTACGACGGAGGTCTGGCCGTCGTGGGTGGGCGGGAACCGCCGGGAGCGGCGCGTCAGACCGCCGCGGGGGGCGCCGGGACGGGCACGGGGCGCAGCGTCCGGTCGGTGATCGAGCGGCCACCACGACCGATCGCGACCATCCCGGACTGGACGAGCTCGCGGACGCCGAAGGGTTCGAGCACCCGAAGGAACGCGTCGAGCTTCTCGGCGCTGCCGGTGACCTCGATCGTCACCGCGTCGGTGGCGACGTCGACCACCTTGGCCCGGAACAGCTGCACGGTCTCGAGCACCTGCCCCCTGCTCTCGGCGTCGGCCTTGACCTTGACCAGCAGCAGCTCCCGGGTGACCGAGGCGGGCTGGTCGAGCTCGACGATCTTGATCACCTCGACGAGCTTGTTCAGCTGCTTGGTGACCTGCTCGAGCGGGGAGTCCTCCACGTTGACCACGATCGTCATCCGCGAGATCTCGGGGTGCTCGGTCGGCCCCACGGCGAGGGAGTCGATGTTGAACCCGCGGCGGCTGAAGAGGCCTGCGATGCGGGCCAGGACGCCGGGCTTGTTCTCGACCAGGACGGACAGGGTGTGCTTGCTCATCTGCTCTGGCCCCTCAGAGGTCGTCTTCATCGAACTCGGGAGCCATGTCCCGGGCGAACTTGATGTCGTCGTTGCTCGTGCCCGCGGCGACCATCGGCCACACCATCGCGTCGCGGTGCACGCGGAAGTCGATGACGACCGGCACGTCGTTGATCTCCATCGCCTTCTGGATGGTCGCGTCGACGTCGTCGGGAGAGTCACAGGCCAGGCCGACGCAGCCGTAGGCCTCGGCGAGCTTGACGAAGTCGGGGATGCGGACCTCCTCCACCCGCTGGAGGTCGGTGTTGGAGTAGCGCTCGTTGTAGAAGAGCGTCTGCCACTGGCGCACCATGCCGAGCGAGGAGTTGTTGATGATTGCGACCTTGATCGGGATCCCCTCGATCGCGCAGGTGGCGAGCTCCTGGTTGGTCATCTGGAAGCAGCCGTCACCGTCGATCGACCACACGGTCGCCTCGGGCCGGGCCACCTTGGCGCCCATCGCCGCGGGGACGGAGAAGCCCATCGTGCCGAGGCCGCCGGAGTTGATCCAGGTGTTGGGGTGCTCGTAGCCGATGAAGTGGGTGGCCCACATCTGGTGCTGGCCGACGCCCGCGACGTAGACCGCGTCGGGGCCGGCGATCCGGCCGAGCCGCTCGAGCACGTACTGCGGCGCGAGCGAGCCGTCCTCGGGGGTGTCGTAGCCGAGCGGGTACTTCGCCTTCACTCCGGCGAGGAACTCCACCCACGCGTCGTAGTCGCCCTGGTGGCCGGCGTCCGCCTCGGCCTGGAGGGCCACGATGAGGTCGGCGATCACCTCGCGTGCGTCGCCCACGATCGGCACGTCGACGGCGCGGTTCTTGCCGATCTCGGCGGGGTCGATGTCGGCGTGGACCACCTTCGCGTTCGGCGCGAACGACTCGAGGTTCCCGGTGACCCGGTCGTCGAATCGCGCGCCGAGGCTGATGATCAGGTCGCTGCGCTGGAGACCCGCGACGGCAGCGACGGTGCCGTGCATGCCGGGCATGCCGAGGTGCTGGGGGTGGCTGTCGGGGAAGGCGCCCCGGGCCATCAGCGTCGTGACGACCGGCATCCCGGTCATCTCGGCGAGCACGCGCAGCTCCTTGGCGGCCTGTGCGCGGATCACACCACCTCCGACGTACAGCACGGGGCGGCGTGCCTCGAGGATCAGCTTGGCGGCCTCGCGCACCTGCTTCGCGTGCGGGCGGGTGACCGGGCGGTAGCCCGGGAGGTTCAGCTCGGTCGGCCACGCGAACGTGGTCGTCGACTGCAGCGCGTCCTTGGAGATGTCGACCAGGACCGGGCCCGGCCGGCCCGTCGAGGCGATGTAGAAGGCCTCGGCGATCGTGCGCGGGATCTCCGCCGCGTCGGTGACCAGGAAGTTGTGCTTGGTGATCGGCATCGTGATGCCGCGGATGTCGGCCTCCTGGAAGGCGTCGGTCCCGATGGCGGCGCTGGCGACCTGGCCGGTGATCGCGACGATCGGCACGGAGTCCATGTAGGCGTCGGCGAGCGGGGTCACCAGGTTCGTCGCGCCGGGGCCGCTGGTCGCCATGCAGACACCGACCTTGCCGGTGGCGGCGGCGTAGCCCTGCGCGGCGTGGCCCGCACCCTGCTCGTGGCGCACGAGGATGTGGCGGAGCTTGACCGAGTCGAAGAGCGGGTCGTAGGCGGGGAGGATCGCGCCTCCCGGGATGCCGAATACGTTCTCGGCACCCGCGCACTCCAACGCCATGATGAGGCTCTGCGCCCCTGTCATGCGGGTGCCCGTGGCCTGCTCGCTCATGTTCGCCTTCCCTGTTGTCCCGTGCCTCGCCCAACAAAAAACCCCTCGGCCCGGTGGGCAAGCGAGGGGTGACGCGTGTGCTGCTGGCTCGTGAGCCGCTCAGCAGACGCGTCGCGTGCGTACAAGAATCTCCAAACGCATACGCCAACCTTCGCCGGAAGCGCGCTCCCTCGTCAATCGAGTGTGACACGGGTCCCAATATTTGGAACGGCGGTCCCACATCGTGGAGGCGTCACTGGTAGCTGACGAAGCGGACGCGCGGCCGGATCCGAAGCACCTCCTCAGGGGTCATCAGGTCGGTGTCCTCGTCGTAGAAGAGCTTGAAGCCCATCACGAACTGCTCCGGCCGCGCGACCGTCCGGTAGGTCTCCATCTTCTGTGCCTGCGTGCCGAACCCGTCGACGTGCTGCACCATCGCCAGGCGGGGCCGGTCGACCACGTTCTCGATGCCGACCACCATGTCCCGGCGGAACTGGTGGAGGAGGAAGAGCTTCTGCGGGTGGTCGTGGCGCACCGCGATCCGCTGGAGCCAGCGCGAGACGCGGTTGACCTCCGCGGCGCGGACCTGGCCGATCGTCTCCGCAGGTACCTGGCCCGCGTCCATCCGCCACTCCGGGTCCAGCGCAAGGCCCACCCAGGGGCGTTCCAGGGCCCAGCGCCAGCGCTTGGCGACCTCCAGGAAGCCCGAGCGGCCGGGCTGGAGGTCGAGCACGAGCAGCGCCCGGTTGCGACGGGCCGCGCGGAGGTAGCGCTCGACGTGCTCCCGGGCGATGTCGTGGCTGTAGTCGCCGTCGGGTCCCGGGGTCCTGTCGGCGATCGTCACGATCAGCTCGTAGACGATCTGGACCTTCTGACCGCTCCCGGCGTAGGGCCGGGCGGCCGCGCGCAGCCGCTCGGTGATCCGGTCCGGCGTGTCCTCACCGAGCACGCCCATCACCGGCGTCGTGGCGGTGCCGTAGAAGGCGACCAGGACGTGTCCCGGGAAGATCGTGCGCCCGCCCAGGGGCAGCTCCGGACGCCGTGCGCGAGTCAGGCTGCCGGCCGCGACGACTCCCGAGCGAGCTGCCAGAGGTACGCCGGACGCGGCGACCGTCGTACTCGTCTGGGCCGCGGCGACGGCGGGCCGACCGGGTGACGGCCACGACATGAGGCCCGCGACCGAGGCAGCGAACAGCAGACCGGACACCCCACGCACCCACGACAGCCACGCCACGGACCCACGCTAGGCCCGCGGCCGGCGCAGACCGGGGATTTCGCCCGGGTGCTCGGCTTCGGGTCGTCAGGTCGCGGGCGTCGCGGGCGCCTCCATGAGCCCGAGCTGGGCGAGCATGTCGAGCTGGTCGAAGTAGAAGTCGTGCCGGACGATCTTCCCGTCGCGGACGGTGGCAATGTCTACGGAGCGCATCCTCACCTGCCTCCCCGTCGGCTCGATCCGGCCTCCGTCGGGAAGCCGGAAGGGACCGGTGTGAGTGCCGATCACGTCTCCCTGGTCGATGGCACAGTCCCCTGCCTCGTGCGCCGCGGTCAGCTCGTAGCGCAGGTCGGGGAACGCCTCGTCGAGGGTGTCGTTCCACTCCATGAGCGCATCAATGCCGTTCAGGGTGCCGGCGTCCGGGGTGGTGGCGACCACGTCGGGTACGTACAGCGTCCGAAGGGTGTCGCGGTCCTTGGCGAAGTAGGCCTCGGTGGCCCGGTCCATGACCTCGCGTGCCTGTCCCATCGTGCACCTCCGAGAAGGATGGGTGGCCGGGCGGCCCGGGACGAGCTCGTCCGGGGGTTCCCACCATGCAACGCCTTTCCACTCCTGGCCTCCATAGCCCAGAGGGGTCGTCCAAGATGCGAGGTTGCCGACAGCGACGAGGGCGCGTTCCGGTCACCAGCTGCTGGGCTCCTCTGTCGCCGACAGGAGGCCAGGCTCAGCCGCAGATGGCTCCGTGCGCGGCGGACTGCACGACCTTGGCGTACTTGCCCAGCACACCCTTGGTGTACTTCGGCTCGTGGGGCACCCACCCGTCCTTGCGGGTGGCGAGCTCCGCCTCGTCGATGGTCACCTCGAGCAGGCGGTTGGCGACGTCGAGCCTGATCGGGTCACCGTCGCGGACGAAGGCGATCGGCCCTCCGTCAACGGCCTCCGGGGCGACGTGGCCGACGCAGAGGCCCGTCGTACCGCCGGAGAAGCGGCCGTCGGTCAACAGGAGCACGTCCTTGCCGAGGCCGGCGCCCTTGATCGCGCCGGTGATCGCGAGCATCTCGCGCATGCCCGGACCGCCCTTGGGGCCCTCGTAGCGGATCACGACCACGTCGCCCGCCACGATCTGCCCCGCCTCGAGCGCGTCCATCGCGGCGCGCTCGCCGTCGAAGACACGGGCGGTTCCCTCGAAGACCTCGTCGTCGAACCCGGCGGTCTTCACCACGGCTCCCTCGGGCGCGAGCGAGCCCTTGAGGATGGTCAGGCCGCCGGTCTTGTGGATCGGCTCCGAGAGCTTGCGGATGATCTCCCCGTCGACGTCCGGGGGTGCGATGTCGGCGAGGTTCTCGGCCATGGTCTTGCCGGTGACGGTGAGGCAGTCGCCGTGAAGGAGCCCAGCGTCGAGCAGCGCCTTCATCACGACCGGGATGCCGCCGACCTTGTCGACGTCGTTCATCACGAAGCGGCCGAAGGGCTTCAGGTCACCCAGGTGCGGGACCTTGTCGCCGACCCGGTTGAAGTCGTCGAGGGTGAGGTCCACCTCGGCCTCGCGGGCGATCGCGAGCAGGTGGAGCACGGCGTTCGTGGAGCCGCCGAGGGCCATGGTCACGGCGATCGCGTTCTCGAACGCCTCCTTGGTCATGATCTGCCGCGCGGTGATCCCGCGACGGAGCAGCTCGACGACGGCCTGGCCGGAGCGGTGGGCGAACCCGTCGCGACGGCGGTCCACGGCGGGCGGTGCGGCCGACCCGGGGAGCGACATGCCGAGCGCCTCCGCGATGGAGGCCATGGTGTTGGCGGTGTACATGCCGCCGCAGGCGCCCTCACCGGGGCAGATCGCCCGCTCGATCCGGTCCACCTCGTCGCGGGTGATCCGGCCCGCGAGACAGGCGCCGACCGCCTCGAACGCGTCGATGATCGTGACGTCCTTGCCGTCGACCTGGCCGGGCATGGTCGACCCGGCGTACAGGAACACCGAGGCGAGGTCGAGCCGCGCGGCCGCCATCAGCATCCCGGGCAGGGACTTGTCGCAGCCGGCGAGGAGCACCGAGCCGTCGAGGCGCTCGGCCATCATCACGGTCTCGACGCTGTCGGCGATCACCTCACGCGAGACCAGCGAGAAGTGCATCCCCTCATGGCCCATGGAGATGCCGTCGGAGACCGAGATGGTGCCGAACTCCAACGGGTAGCCGCCTCCGGCGTGGACGCCGTTCTTCACCGCCTTGGCGAGCCGGTCGAGCGAGAGGTTGCACGGGGTGATCTCGTTCCACGACGAGGCCACGCCGATCTGCGGCTTCGCGAAGTCCTCGTCCCCCATGCCGACCGCCCGGAGCATGCCGCGGGCGGCGGCCCGCTCGAGCCCGTCGGTGACGTCGCGGCTGCGGGGCTTGATGTCCGGCTGGTCCTGGGGAGGGGTGCTCTCGGCCATGGCCAGAGACTACGCCGGGGTGTTCGCGCGCAGCCCCGGTGTCTCACGATCCTGCCTGACCTCGTCGGGGCGTCGGCTGTCTAGGGTGGCCCGGTGACCGCGAACGACTCCCTGCAAGGCCGGACCGCCACCCAGGCCCAGGCCGTGTGGCTGGTCATCGGCGGCATCGTGTCGGTGCAGGTCGGTGCCGCCATCGCCAAGGACCTCTTCCACCTCGTGCCCCCGACCGCCATGGTGTGGCTGCGGCTGGTGACCTCCGCGGTGATCCTCGTCGCGATCGCGCGGCCCCGGCTGCGTGGCCGGTCGGCCGGCGACTGGCGGGTCGCCCTCGGCTTCGGCGTCAGCCTGCTGACCATGAACTGGGCGATCTACCAGTCCTTCGCGCGCATCCCGCTCGGCATCGCGGTGACCATCGAGTTCCTCGGTCCTCTCGCCGTGGCGGTCCTCGGGTCGCGGAGGCCACGCGACCTGGTGTGGGTCCTGCTCGCCGCTGCGGGGGTGGCGCTGCTGGGCATCGCGCCGGGTGACCTCACGGTGGCCGGTGTGCTCTTCGCCCTTCTCGCCGGCGCCGCGTGGGCGGCGTACATCCTGCTCAGCGCGAGCACCGGTCGGCGCTGGCCGGGCATCTCGGGGCTCGCGGTGGCCAGCGTGGTCGGCGCCGTGGTGCTCGCGCCGCCGGCCCTGGTCGAGTCCGGTGCCGACCTGCTCGACCCGAAGATCCTCGCGCTCGGTGTCGCGATCGGCCTGCTGTCGTCGGTGATCCCCTACAGCTTCGAGCTGAAGGCGCTCCGTCGGATCCCGCCGCGAGTCTTCGGCGTGCTGATGAGCCTCGAGCCTGCCGCGGCGGCGCTCGCCGCGATGGTCCTGCTCGCGGAGTTCCTCACGCCGTTGCAGTGGACCGCGGTCGGGTGCGTCGTCCTGGCCAGTGTCGGCGCCACCCGATCGGCAGAGCCGAGCCCGGAACCCGCCCCGAACTGAGGGGCGGGTCGGCAGGTCACACCATGGCCGCCCGGACCACCACCACGTCGGGCAGGTACCTCACGGCCTCCTGCCAGCTCTCGCCGGAGTCGGTGCTGACGTAGACGTTGCCGACCCGGGTGCCGAGGTAGAGCCCGGCGCGGTCGGCGTCGTCGACGGACATGCCGTCGCGCAGGACCGCGGAGTAGAAGCCGTCGGGCAGGCCGGCGCCGAGTGCGTCCCACGTCGCGCCGGCGTCCTGCGAACGCCAGACGCGGGCCTTCGCCTCGGGCGGGAACCGGGTGTCGCCCGGCCCCGTTCGGGAAGACGAAGACCGTCTCCGGCTCCCGCGGGTGGACCACGACCGGGAAGCCGAAGTCCGAGGAGAGGTCGTCGCCGATCGACACCCAGGTGTCCGCGCCGTCGTCGGACCGGTAGACACCTCCGTGGTTCTGGGCGAAGAGGCGGTCGGGGTGCTCGGGGTGCCTGCTGACCTTGTGGACGCACTGGCCGAACTCGGGGTACTGCTGCCCCTCGGGCATGAAGTCGGCGACGATGCCGCTGTTGGCGGGAGCCCAGGACTCGCGGGCGTCGTCGGTGCGGTACACCCCGCCCGTCGACATCGCCACGACCATGCGGTCCGGGTCGTTCGGGTGCGGGAGGATCGTGTGGATCGCCTGGCCGCCGAAGCCGGCGCCCCACTCAGGCCGGTGCGGGTGGTCCCACAGCGACCGGACGAGCTCGAAGGTCTCGCCCCGGTCCTCGGAGCGGAAGAGCGCGGAGGGCTGGGTCCCGGCGTACACGACGTCGGGCTCCGCGGCGCCACCCGGCCACAGCTGCCACACCTGCTGCACGCCGGAGCCGGCGTCCTCGGGCAGGACCATGATGTTCGGGGTCTCCTGCCAGGTCTCGCCCAGGTCGTCGGAGCGGTAGACGTGGGGGCCCCAGTGCGGCGAGCCGGTGCCCACCAGCAGCCGGGTCCTGCCACCGCGAGTGTCGATCATGCAGGAGTAGACCTCCTCCATCAGGAACCGCGGCTTCTCCCAGGTCCAGGTGAGGCGGTCGTCCGACCTGCCGATCCAGAGCCCCTTGCGGGTTCCCACCAACATCAAGCACTGCCCCGGCTGCGCCATGTCACCACTCCTCCGTCGTACTGCTCAGAAGTCCTCGACTCATTGGACTCCTCGGAGACCCAGAAGTCATCGGTAACCGACGAGGCCGGCGCTCCGGGGCGCCGGCCTCGCTTCACGTGGTTCAGGCGGTCGGCCTGACCTGCGCCGCCCGGTTGGCGGCGTTGGCCGCGGACGCGAGTGCGATGCCGATCAGGATGAGCGCGAGGCCGACGCCCACCGCCATCGCCGCGACGCCGAAGGCCACGACCGAGGTGAACAACGAGGCCCGCAGGAAGGACGCCGACATCGCGGTCTCGCGCAGCGGGTCCTCGCGGTCGAGCTCGGCGTAGGTCTTGCCGCCGGTCGCCTCCAGCGCGTGCTGGTCGATGATCTCCGCCTGGGCGTACGCCGAGAACGGGCCGTCCACCTCGTCGCCGGCGAGCATGTCGGCGTCCTCGGCCACGACGATTTTCGCCTCGGAGAGCTCCTCCTGGACCATGAACCAGGTGACGCCTCCGGCCACGATCATGATCGCGCCGATGACCGCGACCACTGTCCCGAGAGTCTTGCTGCTTCCGCTTCCCTTGACCATGCCCCTGCCTCCTCCTCCGGGCCGGGTTTCCGGCACCTGTGATGTCAGTATTCGGGGCAAAGGGGCTGACGGCATCGCCTTTTGGAGGTGTGTCGGCGTGTCGACGCGGAATGCCTAGTAGTCACCGTCCATGACGTTGGCGAGCGGTTCCCCTGCGGCGAAGCGCTCGAGCTGCTCGCGGACGAGCCGGTAGGCACGCGGCCACATCGCGCTCGAGGCACCGCCGACGTGCGGCGAGACCAGCAGGTTCGGGGCGCTCCACAGCGGGTGCCCCGCCGGCAGGGGCTCGGGGTCGGTCACGTCGAGCGCCGCGTGGATCCGCTTCGTGTTGAGGGCCTCCACCAGTGCGTCGGTGTCCACCACGGGCCCGCGCGCCACGTTGACCAGGAGCGCGTCGTCCTTCATGCGGGCGAGGAAGTCGCGGTCGACCATCCCCCGCGTCTCGTCGGTGATCGGCACGATCAGGATCACCACGTCGGCGTGCGGGAGCAGGTGGCCGAGCTCGTCGAAGCCGTGGACACCCTCGCGCGCTCGGCGCGCGACCCGGACGATGTCGACCTCGAAGCCGCCGAGACGCTCCTCGATGGCGGCTCCGATGTCGCCGTAGCCCACGATGAGCACGGTGCGGTCGGCCACCGAGCGCGCCCGGACGGGTCGCCACTCCCCGCGGTCCTGTGCGCGCACGAAACCAGGGATCCCGCGCAGCGACGCGATGACCAGGCCGACCGCGAGCTCGGCGGTGGAGGCGTTGTGGATCCCCCGGCCGTTGCAGAGCAGCACCCCGTCGGGCACGTACGGCCGGACGTGGTCGACGCCGGCGGTCACCGTCTGCACGACCTTCAGCCTCGGCATCAGCTTCATCAGCTCGTTGTCCGACGGTGTGAACCGGTACGGCGGCACGTAGAACTCGACCTCCGCCACCGAGGCGGGTACGCCGTCGTGCTCCTCGGGCAGGAACCTCTCGTAGCGCAGCGACGCAGGCGGTGAGCCGAGGTCCTCGGGGTCGAAGGGCATCCAGACCAGGGGGCGCGTGTCGGTCATGGTCCGACCCTAGCCAGGCAGGTCCCCAGGCCGGGATGCGGCGAGCCGTCGTGCGTTCACACAGCCGTCACATCACGTTGACGGAGGCGAAGCACGTGCGCCCTAGCGTCGTACGCACCCGACCCCGTCCGCCGGGGTCCGCGCCACCGGGAGGCCCGATGTTCCCCGCACCGACACAGCTCGTCCAGGCCGTGACCCAGTGGCACGTGCGCAGCCAGCAGGTGGCGCGACGCAACGCCCTCGTCGCGTGCACCGTCCTGGCCGAGCGGCGACGGGAGGTCGTCGAGGTGGAGGAGTACCTCGAAGCCCGCGCCGCCGCCCGGGCTGCCGGACCGACCACCATCGAGGTCCGGGTCCGCCCGGCCTGAACCGGTCGACGTGATCTCAGGCACCATCTCGGCCCCGCGGATGTCCGTTACGGCACACTTTGCGGCATGTCCGCCGCCCCCATCGAGCAGCTCTCGCTGCGCTACTACGACGTCACGAGCGCCGACGGCACCCGCATCAAGGCCTGGACCAACGACGCCGAGGGTCCCACGCTGCTCCTCTGCAACGGTCTCGGCACCAACCCCTACGCGTGGCCCGCTCTCCTCCGTCCCGACTGCGGCGTCCGGGTCATCTCCTGGAACCACCGTGGCGTGGGCGGGTCCGACCGTCCGGACGACCACCGCCGCGTGGGCATCGACGCGTTCCTCGAGGATGCGCTTGCTGTCATGGACCACGCGGACATCGACGCCTGCGCCGTGGCCGGCTGGTCGATCGGCGTGAACACCGCCTTCGAGCTCGCCGTGCTCCACCCCTCCCGCGTCACCGGGCTCTTTGCGGTCGCCGGTGTCCCCGGCGGGACCTTTGCGTCCATGGGCGCGCCCCTGATGATTCCGCGCATCGCGCGACGCCCCATCTCGCTCGGCGTCACCCGGCTCCTGCGCCGGACCGGCAAGCTGCTCACCCCGATCGCGAGCAACCTGCCGGTCGGCGTCGCCTTCGCCCACCTCCTCAGCCACAGCGGCTTCATGCTCCCCACCAAGGAGATCCCCGCGGTGCGCCGCGCGGTCAAGGAGTTCCTGACGACGCCGGTCGACTGGTACATGCACCTCGCGCTCGCCGCTGCCGAGCACCCTCGTGTCTCGCTGCGACACGTGAAGGTGCCCACGGCCTTCGTCGCCGGGAGGTACGACCTGCTCGCGAGCTCTCAGGACATGGCCACCGCCGCCGAGCGGATCCCCGACGCGACGTACGTCGAGCTCCCCGGGAGCCACTTCCTCCAGCTCGAGCACCCCGAACCCGTCCATAACGAGCTTTTGGGGTTGCTCGGCCGCATAGCCTGACCGACATGAAGGCCGTTGCGACCACGCTCATCGCCCTGCTCGCGCTGGCCGCCTGCTCCGCCGAGGGGGACCCGAACGGCCTCGGGACGCCGTCACCGTCCCCGCAACCGAGCACGCGCACCGTGGAGGCCGAGCCGACTCCCTCCCCCGAGACCAGCCCCTCTCCCGAGGACGTCGGTCCCGCCCGGCCACGCGTCGTGGGCACGGTCGCGCGCGGCCTCGTCGCGCCGTGGGGCATCGCCTTCCTCCCCGACGGCAGCGCGCTGGTCAGCGAGCGGGACACCACGAAGGTGCTCGCCATCCCCGCCGACGGTGGGCGGCCCCGCGAGGTCGGCCGTCTCGAGGCGGCCCAGCCCCAGGGCGAGGCCGGGCTCCTGGGACTCGCCGTCTCCCCGACGTACGACGAGGACTCCCTCGTCTACGCCTACATGTCGACGGCCTCGGACAACCGCGTCGTCCGGATGGAGTACGACGGACGACGGCTCGGCGAGCCAAGGGTCGTGCTCGACGGGATCCCGAACGGGTTCATCCACGACGGCGGCCGGCTGGAGTTCGGGCCTGACGGCTACCTCTACATCTCCACCGGCGAGATCGGCGAGGAGCAGCTTGCCCAGGACCGTGACTCGCTCGCCGGGAAGATCCTGCGCGTCACCCCCGACGGCAAGCCCGCTCCGGGCAACCCCGTCGACGGCTCGCCCGTGTGGACGATGGGCCACCGCAACGTCCAGGGCCTCGCCTTCGACGACCAGGACCGGCTGTGGGCCAGCGAGTTCGGTGCGAACACGTGGGACGAGCTCAACCGGATCGAGCGGGGCCGCAACTACGGATGGCCGCTCGTCGAGGGGCGCGGCGACCTGGAGGAGTACCGCAACCCGTTCGCGCAGTGGCGGACCTCGGAGGCGTCGCCCTCAGGCCTCGCCTACGCGGAGGGCGCGCTGTGGATGGCCTCGCTCCGCGGGCAGCGGCTGTGGCGTGTGCCCGTCCGCGACAACGGCACGATCGGCAAGCCGCAGGGGTTCTTCGTCGGCGACTACGGCCGGCTGCGCACCGTGGTGGTCGCGCCCGACGGCAGCCTGTGGCTCTCGACGAGCAACCGCGACGGCCGGGGCGAGCCCGCGCCGCAGGACGACCGGATCCTCCGGGTCGCCCTCCGCTGAGGATCAGGGCCGATCAGCCGGCTTCCCACGGAGAACTGTCGCTTCCCACGGCAGGATCACCGTGGGGAGCGACAGTTCCCCTGCATACCCTGGTTGGGCGACTCAGCTGAGCTTGTCGAGGATCAGCTCGCGGACGCGACCGGCGTCGGCCTGACCGCGCATCTCCTTCATCACCGCGCCGATGAGAGCGCCCGCAGCGGCGACCTTGCCGTCGCGGATCTTGTCCGCCACATCGGGGTTCGCGGCGATCGCGCGGTCGACGGCCTCGGAGAGCGCTCCCTCGTCGGAGACGACGGCGAGCCCGCGTGAGGCGACCACCTCGTCCGGCGTACCCTCACCGGCGACCACGCCGTCGAAGACCTGGCGGGCGAGCTTGTCGTTGATCTTGCCCTCGTCGACCAGTGCCTGGACCCGAGCCACGTCGGCCGGGGAGACCCCGAGGTCGGCGAGGTCGACGCCACGCTCGTTCGCGCGGCGCGCCAGGTCGGAGAGCCACCACTTGCGGGCAGCCGCGGGCGTCGCCCCTGCGGCGATGGTCTCCTCCACGAGGTGGAGCGCCCCCGCCCCGACGGTGTCGCGCATCTCGAGGTCGCTGAAGCCCCACTCCTTCTGCAGACGGGCGCGGTGCTCACGCGGCGGCTCGGGCAGCGTCCCGCGCAGCTCCTCGATCCATGCCGCGTCGGGCGCGATCGGGACCAGGTCCGGCTCGGGGAAGTAGCGGTAGTCCTCGGCGTCGGACTTCTCGCGACCCGAGGTGGTGACGCCGGTGTCCTCGTGCCAGTGCCGGGTCTCCTGGACGATCCGCTCGCCGTCGGTGAGGCGGGCCGCCTGACGACCGATCTCGTAGCGCACCGCGCGCTCGACCGATCGCAGGGAGTTGACGTTCTTGGTCTCGGTGCGGGTGCCGAACCTCTCCTCGCCCTTCGGCTTGAGGGAGAGGTTCACGTCGCAGCGCAGCGAGCCCTGCTCCATGCGCACGTCGGACACCCCGAGGGCGAGCAGCAGCTCACGCAGGTGGGCGACGTAGGCCTTCGCCACGAGGGGTGCCTTGTCACCGGTGCCGACGATCGGCTTGGTGACGATCTCGATCAGCGGGATCCCGGCGCGGTTGTAGTCCACGAGGGAGTAGTCCGCGCCGTGGATGCGCCCGGAGGTGCCCACGTGCAGGGACTTCCCGGTGTCCTCCTCCATGTGGGCGCGCTCGATGTCGACCCGGTACCTTTCGACACCGCCCTCGCCGTCATCGACTTCCACCTCGGTCCAGCCGTCGTAGGCGATCGGCTCGTCGTACTGCGAGGTCTGGAAGTTCTTCGGCATGTCCGGGTAGAAGTAGTTCTTCCGCGCGAAGCGGCACCAGGACGCGATCGAGCAGTTCAGTGCAAGACCGATGCGGATCGCGGACTCGACGGCCTTGCCGTTGACCACCGGCATCGCGCCGGGCAGGCCCAGGCAGGTCGGGCAGACCTGGCTGTTCGGCTCCGCGCCGAACTCCGTCGGGCAGCCGCAGAACATCTTGGTCACGGTGTTGAGCTCGACGTGCACCTCGAGACCCATCACGGGGTCGAACTTCTCGAGGGCCTCGTCGAAGGACATGAGTGCGGGTGCGGTGGTCATCGCACGGCCTCCTTCGGGGCAGCGGCGAGCTCGGGCGCCTTGTCGAGCAGCGGGGCTCCCCACCGGTCGAGCAGCGCGGCCTCGAGGGCGGCGCCGACCCGGTAGAGCCGGTCGTCGGCCATCGCCGGCGCGAGGATCTGGAAGCCGGTCGGCAGCCCGTCCTCGTCCGCGAGGCCGCTGGGCAGCGAGAGCCCGGGGACGCCCGCGAGGTTCGCGGGGATGGTCGCGATGTCGTTGAGGTACATCGCGACCGGGTCGTCGAGCTTCTCGCCGAGCTTGAACGCCGTGGTGGGCGCGGTCGGCGAGACGAGCACGTCGGCGGACTCGAAGGCGGCCGCGAAGTCCCGGCTGATCAGGGTGCGGACCTTCTGCGCCTGCCCGTAGTAGGCGTCGTAGTAGCCGCTCGACAGCGCGTAGGTACCGAGGATGATGCGGCGCTTGACCTCGTCGCCGAAGCCGGCGTCGCGGGTCGCCCTCATGACCTCCTCGGCGTTCGGGTTGTCGATCCCCTCGGGGAAGACCCGCAGGCCGTAGCGCATCGCGTCGAACTTCGCGAGGTTCGAGGACGCCTCGCTCGGCAGGATCAGGTAGTAGGCGGCGAGCGCGTGCACGAAGCTCGGGCAGGAGACCTCGACGACCTCGGCCCCGGCGTCGACGAGCAGCTGGACCGACTCGTCGAAGCGTGCCTGGACGCCGGCCTGGTAGCCCTCGCCGGTCAGCTCCTTCACGACGCCGACCCGCAGGCCCTTCATGTCGCCGGCCGCACCCTGGCGGGCGGCGTCGACGAGCGAGGGCAGCGGCTGGTCGATCGAGGTCGAGTCGAGCGGGTCGTGGCCGCCGATGACCTCGTGCAGCAAGGCGGAGTCGAGGATGGTCCGGGTGACCGGACCCGCCTGGTCGAGCGAGTTCGCCAGCGCGACGAGGCCGTAGCGCGAGACCCCGCCGTACGTCGGCTTCACACCGACCGTGCCGGTGACCGCACCCGGCTGGCGGATCGAGCCCCCGGTGTCGGTACCGATCGCGAGCGGTGCCTCGAAGGCGGCGACCGCAGCGGCCGAGCCACCACCGGAGCCGCCGGGGATCCGGTCGAGGTCCCAGGGGTTGCGGGTGGGGCCGTAGGCGGAGTGCTCGGTGGAGGAGCCCATGGCGAACTCGTCCATGTTGGTCTTGCCGAGGATCGGCAGCCCGGCCTCGCGGAGACGGGTGACGAGCGTGGCGTCGTAGGGCGGGATCCAGCCCTCGAGGATCTTCGACCCGCAGGTCGTGGGCAGCCCCTTGGTCGCCAGGACGTCCTTGACCGCGACCGGAACGCCGTCGAGCGGACCCGCTGCCCTGCCCGCGGAACGGCGCTCGTCGGAGGCTCGGGCCTGCTCGAGCGCCCCCTCGGCGTCGACGTGGAGGAAGGCGTGCACGTCGCCGTCGACGTCGGCGATGCGGTCGAGGTGGGCCTGGGTGAGCTCGACGGAGGTGGTCTCACCGGCGGCAAGCGCGTCGGCGAGCTCGGCGGCGGTACGACGGGTGAGGTCGCTCATGCTCACTCCTCCCCCAGGATCCGCGGCACCGCGAAGCGCTGCTGCTCGACCTCGGGCGCACCCGACAGCGCCTCCTCGGCGGTCAGGCCGGGACGCGAGACGTCCTCGCGGAAGACGTTGGTCAGCGGCATCGGGTGCGAGGTCGGCGGGATGTCCTCGGCGGCGACCTCGTTGATCGACTTGATCGAGTCGAGGATCACGGCGAGCTGCGGCGCAAGGTGGTCGAGCTCGGCGTCACTCAGGTCGATCCGCGCGAGGTCGGCGAGGTGCGCCACCTCTTCACGGGTGATGTCGGGCATGGGGCTGCTCGCTCCCTTGGGAGGGTGTGGTCTCGGGGTCGGACCCATCCTATGGTCAGCGCCCCACAGGGCCGACGCCTGGCCTGCGACCCCCTGACACGGGCTGCGCGACGTACGTCACGTGCTCCCCGGCGCCGACCTGACCGATCCGGCGTGGTGTGGCAGTATCGGGAGAATTGTCCAGGAAGGGACAGGTGCCCGTGACCTCTGACGTCCAGGACCAGACGACCGACCTGCTGGTCACCCCCAGCCGACCCACGACCGAGTCGCGGCTGCGGCTCAGCTCCGACCGCGCCTCTTTCCTCGCCCGCGTCTCGCGCACGGTGGGCGGTTCCATGCAGACCGAGCGCGCGGTCGAGCTGATCCTGGAGATGCTCGTCCCCGACGTCGTCGACTGGGCGCAGGTGGTCCTGCGCCAGGCGGGGCTCCTGCACTGCCACGCCACCCTGGCCGGCGGACCGGTCCAGCACGCCACGGTGCCCGCCCCTCGCGAGGGCAGCTCGACGCTGAGCCGCGTGATGTCGCGCGGTCTCCGCGAGCTCTCCCTGGTCACGATGGGGACCGACGAGAGCGACAACGGCGCGCTCGTCTCGGCGGTGCCCGCCCCCGAGCTGCGCGAGTCGGTCAACAGCGTCCGGCCGGTCGACCTGCTCGTGATCCCGCTGACCGCCCGGGGTCGCGGCTTCGGGGCGCTCACGCTGGCACGCCGGGGCGGTGACGGCTTCGACGAGGACGCGATCGGCTTCCTCGAGGAGCTCGCCCACAGCCTCGCGGTGACCCTCGACGCCACCCGCAACCTCGCCGACTCCCGCCGGGTCGCCGGTGTGCTGAGCCGCGACCTCGCCCCGCCGAGCCTCCCCGAGATGCCCGGAGCGCGCCTGGCGAAGTACTACCGGGTGGCCTTCGAGCACGAGGCCCTCGGCGGCGACTTCTACGACGTGCACGGTGACGACGACGACTGGACCGCGGTCGTGGGCGACGTGTGCGGCAAGGGCGTCGAGGCCGCCGTGCTCACCGGCCGGGTCCGGCAGGCGGTGCGGACCGCAGCCCTGGTCGACCGCAGCCCGGCCAAGGTGCTCGACCTCGTGAACCGGGTGCTCGTCAGCGAAGGTGAGGACACCTTCGTCACGGCCCTGTGCGCTCGTGTACGTCGACGCGGCGACCGTTTGGCGCTCTCCGTCGCCGCGGCCGGCCATCCTCCGCCGTACCTCCTCCGCTCCTCCGGCGGCCTCGACCGGGTGGACGCCGAGGGCACGGTGCTGGGCCTCTTCGACACCCACGACTACACCGAGACCGAGGTCGTCCTCGACCCCGGTGACACGTGCCTGTTCTTCACCGACGGCGTGCTCGAGGCCCCGGGCTTCGCGGAGCAGTTCGGTGAGGAGCGGCTCCACGAGGTCCTGTCCGGGGCATCGCGCGCGGACGTCAACGCGGTCGTCGAGACCGTGGCGATGAAGCTCGCCGAGCACGTCGGCGACCGGGCCCACGACGACATCGCGATCCTCGGCGTGCAGAACGCCGCGGGTCTGCGGTGAACGCCGCCTGCGAGGAGTACCTCACCGCCGTCGCCGCGGGCGACCGGACCGCCGCACTGGCGGTGGTGGGCCGGCTCCAGGCCGCCGGGGTCGGCGCGCTCGAGATCATGAGCGACGTGGTCGCCCCGACCCAGACCCGCGTCGGTGAGCTCTGGGCGTCAGATGTCTGGAGCGTCGCCCAGGAGCACGCCGCCACCGCGGTCAGCGAGGCCGTCCTCGGCGTCCTCGGCGCACAGATCCCCTCGCGGCCCGACCCGGCCCCGCCGGTTGTCGTCACCTGCGTCGAGCAGGAGTGGCACGCGCTCCCCGCGCTGATGGTCGCCGAGCATCTTCGCGCCGCCGGGATCCCCGTGAGCTACCTGGGCGCGAACGCCTCGGCCGAGCACCTCGTCCGCCACGTGCACGACGCCGCGCCGCGCGCGGTGGCGCTCAGCTGCTCGCTCAGCGCCTCGCTGCCGCGAGTACGTCGACAGATCGAGGCCGTCCGGGCCACCGGCACACCGGTGCTGGTGGGCGGCGCGGCCTTCGACGCCGCGGGCAGGCGGGCGGCCGTCCTCGGCGCCACGGCGTTCACCGTCAGCGGCTCACGCGCCGCCGAGACCGTGCGGGGGCTGCCGACGGCTGTCTCACCGGTCGACCGGCTGTCCCACGACGGGGCCGACGAGGGTTTCGCCGTCCACGCCGACCGCGAGGAGATCACGGCCCGGTTGCGCGAGCGGGTTGCGGCGAACCACCCGATGGGCGGACTCGGGTCGTGCTGGCAGAGCGCGCTCTTCGACCACCTGCCGCATCTCGTCGGCGCCCTGGCCGGTGCGCTGGTCGCGGACGACCGCACCGTCCTCGTCGACGCCGTCGACTGGCTCGACGACGTGATGCGCCACCGGCAATGCCCCGAGACGGTCACGGGCGAGGTGCTGGCCGGGCTGCGTGCGGTGATGGCAGAGCACCCCGTCGCCACGAGGATGCTGTCAGGGCAGCTTGGGGCCGCCGCGTGACGGAGCGTCAGAAGGCCGGTTCGGCTTCTCCTTGGCGTAGCCCGGCGTCTTGACGGACTCCGACGGATCCGCCGCGGGCGACGTGGTCGGCTGCGACGTGGAGGTCGACGTCGGAGCGGGCGTCGTGGATGCCCCTCGACCGGCGCCGCCGGACGTAGGCCCGGTCGTCCCCGAGTCGCTGCCCGGCTCGTCGCCTCTGTCGGCCCCCGGGCCCTCCTGGTCCTCGCTCGACGCCCCGGAAGGAAGGCCGTTGTCGGCCCGGTCCGTCGCTGCGGACGACGGCGACGTCGGCCCCGTCGACGTACCCGTGGACGCGTGGCCCCGATCGGCGTCGGGAGACCCGCTCTTGCCGGCCTCGACGGGTCGGGACGGCGTCACGCCCAGGTCACCGGAGGCGACGGCGACAGCGACCCCGGCCGCCGCGAGCAGCACGGCCAGCGAGAGCAGCGGCCGCCGGTCCGCGCCCGTGCTTTCGGAGCCGGCGTCGTCGCGAGCGCCGACCGGGCGTGCTGCCCGAGACCCGATCCACGCACGCGCGTGACCGTGAAGGGGCACCATCGCCAGCGCGGCCATCGACCAGGCGGCACCAGCAACGGTCACCTCGGTCGCCGACAGGGGTGAGACCAGCAGGCGGTGACCCAGCCACCCCAGGAAGCCGACGGCCGCGACCACCAGGAGAGCCCAGGTCACGACGCCACGGACCGCCCAGTTCCGGCCCGCCGGGGCAGAGGCCAGCACCGAGCCCCCGAGCACGAGGGCTGTGACCGATGCGGCCAGTGCACCCGAACCGACCACGGCTGCTGGCGCGAGCGCGGCGAGGCCGACGAGGGTCGACGCCACGGCCAGACGGACCAGCCGCGCCGAGCGCTCGGTCTCGGCGACGTGCGCGTGCCGTCCGACCCGGAGCAGCGCGACTCCCGCCGCGACCGCGAGGGTCACCGCGGACAGCGTGAGCGTCAGGAGGAGCGAGCCGAGCACGGGTCATTGTGTACCCGGGACGAGTCCGGACGAAAACGGACAGTCAGTGCGCGGTGGGGCGCCCGTGACCCGGGGAGGGCGCACCCTCGGGACGGTTCGGCTTCTCCTTCTCGTAGCCGTACGTCTTGTCGTCGACCGGCACCGGCTCCGGTGGGGCAGGTGGCAACGGCAGCGGCGTGATCGGGTACGGCGGGAGCGTCGCAGGGGGGCCGGGGTCGGGCAGCACCGGCGTGTGGGCGTGGTCGGGACGCCCCGCCGCGGGCGCCGGCGCGCTTGCGGGGCGGTTCGGCTTCTCCTTCTGGAATCCCAGCGAGCGCGCGATCTCGGTGACCACGGCTGAGGGCTGCGCATCGGGGTTCGTGACGAGGGGCGGCGCGGGCCTCGCCGTCCTGGTCGGTTCGCCGACTCCGGGCGCGGGCGCCGTCCCGGGGTGCGACGGGAGCGGCCCGGAGGTGGCGGGGGCACCCGAAGGCTTCGGCCCCTTCGGCGTACGGCCGGTCGCCGGCTTCGTGGTCGGCTTGGTGGTCGGTCTCGGCTGGGCGACGACGGTCTTGGACGGACCGGCGGGCGCCTCGACGCCACCCGGGGCCGCAGGTCCGGTCGTGGGGCAGCTCGCCCCCGGAGGAACGATCGTCGCCGCGGGGCGCACCAACGACACGCCGGCCACGACGTCCTCGTCGCCGTCCCAGAGCGCGTCGGTGACCCCGCCGCCCGCGGTCGTGGGACCGCCCGTCCTCGTGGCGGAGGGCGTCGTCGTCGGAGATGCGGACAGGGTCGGGCCCACGGTGGGCGCACCGGTCGTGCCGCCGGTCGAGCCGGTCAGCCCGGCCTGCGGGGACTGTCCCTCGCCTGCGGGACCGGTGTCGTCCGTGGTGACCGCCACGACCACTCCGCTGGCCGCGAGGAGGGCGACGAGCGAGAGGACGGGACGGAGGATCGGGATGTGCTGGGCGACAGCTTCTCCGGGGACGAGCCCGGCCTGGGCTCCGATCACCGGTCGCACGTAGTGCTGCACGCGGGTCACGGCGAGCAGGAGCAGCAGCCAGCCGGCGACGCTCACCACGCGCTCGGTCGTCGACAGCGACGACACCCAGATCTGCTGGGCGAGCCAGGCCATGAAGCCCAGCACGGCCATCACCAGCAGAGCCCAGACGACGACGCCGCGCACGGCCCAGGAGCGGCTCAGCGGTGCCCACACGAGCACCGACACCGCCAGGACGACCGCGACCGCGAGCGCCGGCACCGCGTCCGCCCCGAGCACCGCGGCGGTCGCCAGCGCGGCGAGCCCCACCACGGTGGCGGCCACGGCCACGCGCGCCCAGCGACCGGAGTCCTCACTCTGGGCGAGATGCCTGTGCTTCTCGACACCGAGCAGGCCGACGAACGCGG
Source organism: uncultured Actinomycetota bacterium (assembly GCA_963701425.1). Classification (GTDB taxonomy): domain Bacteria; phylum Actinomycetota; class Actinomycetes; order Propionibacteriales; family Nocardioidaceae; genus Nocardioides_C. The sequence goes on from CAVPAG010000015.1 coordinate 327,007, forward strand.
GGACGAGAAGGATCACCGCGGACACCGTCAGCAGGAGCAGCACGGAGTCGAGCACCTGCCATTGTCAGCACGGCCGGGAGACCCGAGGAAGCGGAAGCGGGATTATTCCCCAACTTGGGCGACCTTGCGAGCCGCGTCCGGTCCCTCACCCAGGAGCACACGGAAACCGTCCTCGTCGAGGACCGGCACCTCGAGGGAGACCGCTTTGTCGTACTTCGAACCGGGTGCGTCGCCGACGACGACGAAGTGGGTCTTCTTCGACACCGACGAGGCAGCCTTGCCGCCGCGCGCGATGATCGCCTCCTTCGCCTGGTCGCGGCTGAAGCCGGTGAGGGAGCCGGTGACGACGATGCTGAGCCCCTCGAGGTGGCGAGGCATCGACTCGTCGATCTGGTCGGCCATCGTGACTCCCGCGTCGCGCCACTTGTCGACGATGGCGTTGTGCCAGTCGGCTGCCTCGCCGTCGAACCAGCGCCGGATCGACTCCGCGATCGTCATGCCGACACCCTCGACGTCGGCGAGCTGCTCGACCGTCGCCTCCCTGATCGCGTCCATGGACCCGAACTCGGTGGCCAGCGCGCGGGCCGCGGTCGGGCCGACGTGGCGGATCGAGAGGGCGACCAGCACCCGCCACAGTGGCCGGCGCTTGGCCTCCTCGAGGTTCTTGACCAGGCGGGCGCCGTTGGCCGAGAGGACGGGGGCGTCGCCCTCGTCCTTCTTCGGCGCGCGGGTGAACATCGGGACCCGGCGCAGCTTCTCCTCGGTGAGCGTGAAGATGTCGCCCTCGTCCTCGAGCACCCCGGCGGAGAGCAGCGCGTCGGCCGCCTCGTAGCCGAGGACCTCGATGTCGAAGGCTCCCCGGCCGGCGACGTGGAAGACCCGCTCGCGCAGCTGTGCCGGGCAGGAGCGGTGGTTCGGGCAGCGCAGGTCGGCGTCGCCCTCCTTCTCCTGGGCGAGGGTCGTGCCGCACGACGGGCACTCCGTCGGCATCACCCACTCCGCGAGGCCCTCGGGCCGCAGGTCGAGGACCGGCCCGACGATCTCGGGGATGACGTCTCCTGCCTTGCGCAGGATCACCGTGTCGCCGGGGCGGACGTCCTTGCGGCGGACCTCCTGGGCGTTGTGCAGGGTCGCCATCTCGACGGTGGATCCCGAGACCTTGACCGGGGACATCACGCCGTACGGGGTCACCCGACCGGTGCGGCCGACGTTGACGCGGATGTCGAGGAGCTTGGTGTTGACCTCCTCGGGTGGGTACTTGAAGGCGATCGCCCACCGCGGCGCCCTCGAGGTCGACCCGAGCCGCCGTTGCAGGGAGACCTGGTCGACCTTGACGACCACACCGTCGATCTCGTGGGCGACGGAGTGCCGGTGCTCGCCGTAGTAGTCGACGTACTCCCCCACCGCCTTCAGGTCCGGGAGCACCTTCGCGAGGTCGCTCACCGGCAGGCCCCAGGCGGCGAGCGCGGAGTACGACTCCGACTGCCGGGCCGGCTCGAACCCCTCGCGGAGGCCGAGCCCGTGGCAGACCAGCGCGAGCGGACGGGTGGCCGTGACCCGGGGGTCCTTCTGCCGGAGCGAGCCGGCCGCCGCGTTGCGCGGGTTGGCGAACGGCCCCCGGCCGGTGTCGAGCATGGTCTCGTTGAGCTTCTCGAACGCCTCGACCGGCAGGTAGACCTCGCCGCGCACCTCGACCCGGGGCGGCACAGGGTACTCGTCGCTGGCCTTCAGCCGGTGCGGGACGTTGTCGATGGTGCGGACGTTGGGGGTGACGTCCTCTCCGGTGCGGCCGTCGCCGCGGGTCGCGCCGCGGACCAGGCGGCCGTTCTCGTAGAGCAGGCTCACCGCGAGCCCGTCGACCTTGAGCTCGCACAGGAACTCGGCGTCGGCCACGCCCTCACGCCGCAGCCGGGCCGCCCACGCCTCGAGCTCCTCGGGCGAGAACGCGTTGTCCAGGCTCATCATCGGCTCGAGGTGCTCGACCGGCGTGAACTCCGTGGAGACCGCGCCGCCCACGCTCTGGGTGGGCGAGTCGGGGGTGCGCAGGTCGGGGTACAGCTCCTCGAGCTCCTCCAGACGGCGCATCAGCCGGTCGAACTCCGCGTCGGAGATCGTCGGGGAGTCCTTGACGTAGTAGCGCCAGCGCGCCTCGTCGACCTGCTCGGCGATCTCCTGGTGCTCCTCACGAGCCTCCGGCGGTGTCTCCGCGACGGTCACACCGGTGGACTCGGGCAGCTCATCGGACTCGCTCATGGCGCCTATCTTGCCCAATGGCACCGACAGGATGTGGCGAGCCCGGCAAGCCGAGGCCGACGGCTCGGAGCAGTCCGCGACCCCTCGAGCAGCGAACCTCTCACCACCGTCTTGAAAGGATGTCCGCATGCCCACTCCGGAGCTCCACCGCCTCGACGCACCCGGGCGTCCCGTTGGCCTCGTGCTCATGCTCCACGGCGGCCAGGCCAACAGCCACGCGCCCGTCGACGACCGGAGCGCGTCCTGGCGGCGCAGCCGGTTGATGCAGCGCCAGATCGCGGGCCGGGCCCACGCGCACGGGGTCGGCCTCTGGCTGCTCCGCTACGTCAGCCGGGGCTGGAACGCCGGAGCGGGACCCGCGCCGTCCCCGGTCCCCGACGCACGGTGGGCGCTCGACGAGGTGCGCCGCGAGCTCGGTCCGCTGCCCGTCGTACTCCTCGGGCACTCGATGGGGGCGCGGACCGCCGTCGCCGTGGCGGACGACCCGCAGGTCACCGGCGTGGTGGCTCTCGCGCCCTGGCTGCCCGCGAACGAGCCCGTGCACCCGCTCGCCGGACGTCACCTGGCCGTCGCTCACGGCAGGGCGGACCGGATCACGAGCTTCCGGGCGACAGAGCAGTTCGTACGCCGGGCGGGGTCGGTCGCCGCGAGCACCGAGATGGTCGACATGGGCCGCGCCGGTCACTACATGTTCCGGCGGCTGAGGGCCTGGAACGACTTCGCGGTCACGTCGTCGCTGACCTTCCTGCAGGAGCACGCCGACCGCTGACCAGCGGCCCCTGAGCCCGGCCGGCTCAGCCCGGGTAGTCGACCGACCCCTCGTCCGGGGCGTAGTCGCGCGCGGTCGTCGAGGCAGCCATGCTCTCGTAGCTCCCCCACTCCGAGGCCGCCGACCACCGGAAGACCTCGGCGCCGCCGATCCGGTCGACCGGGAACCTGGTGACGAGGGTGTCGCCCTCGACCGTGACCTCGATGCCGGTGGAGGGGCCGAAGGCGGCCTTCTCCTCGCGCCGGTCGAGATGGCCCGTGCCCCAGCCGTTGTCGGCGAGGCTCGCCCACACCTCGTAGTCGATGACGCCGTTGTCGTCCACGTCGTAGAACGACGCGACGTTCATGCCCTTGTTGTCGGTCTGCTTCGTGGGGACTGCGGCAGCGAAGGTGGTGCGGACCGTCACCGTGCCGCCGCTCCTGTCGACCTGCACGGCCACGATGTCGGCGAAGGCCGGTGCGCCCTCGAGCCCGCGGCTGAGATCTCCCGACGGGTCGCTCACGCGCACCGGTCCGGACGGGGCCGCCACCGCACCACTCCGTGCGGACGTGCCGTTGCGAGTGCCCTGGGTCGGCTTCGCCGCGGTCCCGGTCTGCTGCGGCTCGACCTGCTGCGGCTTCCGCGTGGGTCGCGTGGCGGTCTGCTTCGTGCCGGCACCGGCTCGCGGCCGGTCTGCCTTCTCGAGCGCCTGCTTCGTGGGCGACGCGCTGCCGTCCTCGGCCGGCCGTGCGTCGTACGTCGGGGCAAGGTCGGTCATGCCGGGACCAGCGGCTACCTCGTCGTCCGCAGCCGCCCCGCAGCCGGTCAGCAGCAGCGCCGGCACGACGAGCCATCCGAGCTGTCCGGGGAGGTAAAACTTCATCGATTTTGCCTCTTGTGTCCGCAACGAGTGGTAGGTCAAACTACCGCTTGGTAACCCAAGGTGCCACCGGGGAGGGACTGCACCAGCAGCGTGGGGTGTCCACCGCCCTAACCCCCCGAAAGGATCGACCATGCGCGTCAAGACTCTCTTGGTGCCTGCCGCAGTGACGCTGCTCGCCATCGGCGGCGCAGCCACCACCGCCATCGCGGACCCCGGCCCGAACGGCAACAACACCTTCGGCCTCTGCACCGCCTACTTCGCCGGCTCCGAGACCGGCCAGGAGCACAAGCGCAAGGCTCCGCCGTTCGCCGCGTCTCGAGGCCGCGGCCGAGGCTGCCGACCAGTCCGTCGAGGAGTACTGCGCCGAGAACGGCCAGCACCCCGGCAACCGGCAAGGAGCTAGCCAGCCGGTAGAACCAGCGAGGGGAGCCCCCCGGTACCCGGGGCTCCCCTCGTTGCCTGTCCGGGCCCGGTCTAGTCCTCGGCGCCTACTGCTTGGCGTCGACGAGCGCCTGCCAGCCGCTGCCCTCGACGTGCTCGAAGATCAGGTTGGTCTCCGAGTGCGACACCGCGGGATGGGTGGCCAGGTGGGTCAGCACGAAGTCGCGGAGATCCTCGGCGTCCTCCGCCACGACGTGCAGGAGGTAGTCGTCGGCGCCGGCCGTGTGGAACATCGACAGCACACCTGGCCAGGTCGGTGCCGCGGACCGGAAGCTGTCGACGGCCTCGCGGTTGTGCTGGCCGAGCCGGACCGCGATCAGCGCCTGGAGCGACAGCCCCAGCACCGAGAGGTCGATGTCGGCGCGGTAGCCCCGGATGAGCCCGCTGGCCCTGAGGTTGCGCAGTCGGGTGGAGACGGTCGACTCCGCCACGCCCACGGCGGTCGCGAGGGCCGCGCCCGACGCCCTGGCGTCGGAGGAGAGCGCGCGGAGCAGCGCACGGTCGATCCGGTCGAGTGCCGGTTTCTTCGCCATCAGGGCTCCCCTCGTGATCGACCTCACAGGATCTTCGAGAAAGACCCTAGTACGTCGAAGGTCCGTGCGAGGTCGTTGTCAGGAACCGCCGATAGTGCTGCCCTTTGCCCATGAGCACCCACGTCCGCCACCTCGAGACCCTCGCCGTCCACGCCGGGATGGACGGCCTGACCGAAGCCGGTTCGCACGTCCCCCCGATCGACCTGTCGACGACGAACCCGCTCCCCTCGGTCGAGGAGGGCGGCGACGCCTACGAGGCCCTGGCCACCGGCCACACGCTCGCCGCCGGCCAGACCGCGGTCTACCAGCGGTTGTGGCAGCCCGGGGTCGCGCGGTTCGAGGAGGCCCTGGCCCAGCTCGAGGGCACCACCCACGCGGTCGCCTTCGCCTCCGGCATGGCCGCGCTCAGCGCCTGCCTCATCGCCTCGGTCAGCCACGGGCGTCCCCACGTGGTCGCTCTCCGCCCGCTGTACGGCGGCACCGACCACGTGCTCGCCACGGGCCTCCTCGGCACCGAGGTCACCTGGTGCCAGAAGCAGGACGAGGTCGCCGCCGCGATCCGCCCCGAGACCGGCCTCGTGGTCGTCGAGACCCCCGCCAACCCGACCTGCGAGCTCGTCGACATCGAGGCGGTCGTGGCCGCGGCCGGCGACGTACCGGTCCTGGTCGACAACACCTTCGCGACGCCGGTGCTCCAGCAGCCGGCCCGTCACGGCGCCCGCCTGGTCCTGCACAGCGCCACCAAGTTCCTCGGCGGCCACGGCGACGTCGTCGGCGGCGTCGTCGCCTGCGACGAGCAGTGGGCGGCCTCGCTGCGGCAGGTCCGTGCGCTGACCGGCGGCATCCTGCACCCGCTCGCGGCGTACCTGCTCCACCGAGGACTGCGGACGCTCCCGATCCGGGTGCGCGCGCAGCAGGCCACCGCGGCCGAGCTCGCCAACCGCCTGGCTGCGCACGAGGCCGTTCGCGAGGTGCACTACCCGAGCCGCGGACAGGACCCGCACCGTGTGCTCGGCCGGCAGATGCACGGCACGGGCTCGATCCTCGCCATCGAGCTCGCCGGGGGCTACGACGCGGCGGCCACCTTCGTGGAGAGCTGCGAGCTGGCCACCCACGCGGTGTCGCTCGGCGGCGTCGACACCCTCGTGCAGCACCCGGCCTCGCTGACCCACCGGCCGGTCGCCCCCCACGCACGCCCCGGAGCCTCCGTGGTGCGCATCTCCGTGGGCCTCGAGCACGTCGACGACCTGACCGTGGACCTCCTCCACGCCCTCGACGAGAGCCTCAGCCGGACGCCAGGTTCCGCGCCACTCGCGCGCTGAGCTCGCAGGCACGTCGCGCCCACGCCGCAGAGGCGCCGGCCAGGCCGCACGACGGGGTGACCACGAGGTCGCCGACGCCGTCGGCCCCGGCCGGGTCGATACCGAGCATGTCGAGCAGGCGAAGCACCCGCTCGGTCAGGCTGCCGTCGTCCGGCCACGTCGCGGGGTCTGTCGAGGGCACGACCCCGAGCATCAGGGTCCGTCCGCTCTCGAGCAGCTCCGCGAGACCGTCCAAGGACGCCGGCGCCAGTGCCGAGAGGTCCACCGAGACGCCCTGTGCGCCGGCCCCGACGAGCAGCCCGAACGGCACGTCGGAGGCGCAGCAGTGCACCACCGGTGTCGCTCCGCTCTCGGCGATCGCGCTCATCACCCACTCCAGCGCCGGCGACGCCTCGGGGTCGTCGACGCTGCGGTGACGGTGGAAGCCCGAGGCGGTCGGGATGGCGCCGGACAGCACCGCGGGCAGCGCGGGCTCGTCCACCTGTACGACGAGCGAGGCACCCGGCACACGGCGCCGCAGGTCCGCGACATGCGTCCGGATCCCCTCGGCCAGCGCCTGGGCGAGCTCGCGTCGCGCGCCGCGGTCGGCGAGGATCCGGTCGCCCCGGGGTCGTTCGACGGTGGCCGCGAGGGTCCAGGGGCCGGCGACCTGCACCTTCAGGCGGCCGTCGTACCCCTGGGTCTGCTCCTCGAGCGCGTCGAGGTCCTGGGCGAGCAGGGACGAGGCCCGTCGCTGGTCGATGCCCGGCGCGCCGCCGGTGAGCCGCCACCCTGCCGGCTGGAGGTCCGCACCGAGCTCGGCGACGACCGCGAGCGCGCGACCGGTCATGTTCGCGGCGGCGCCCCGGCCGGGGAGCTCGGGCAGGTGCGGGAGGTCGGGAAGCGCACCGAGGACCACGCGCAGGGCCTCGTCGAAGGCGGCCGCGTCCTCGCCGGGGAACGACCCGACGCCGCTGGCGAGAAGCGTCATGCGTCCTGGCGCTCCCGGCGCACCGCGCGCGTGATCGTGGCCGAGCCGACGACGCGGGTGCCGTCGTAGATCACCGCGGCCTGGCCCGGCGCGACGCCCTGGGCCGGCTCGTGCAGCTCGATGACCACCTCGGGCTCCGCGTCGTCGGTGACCGTCACCGTCGCGCGGTGCTCCTCGCCGTGGGCACGCAGCTGGACCGTCCCGTGCAGGGGCTCGGCGGGCACGGTGCCGCACCACCGGGGCCGGAAGCCGGTGATGTGGTCGATCGTGAGCTCCTCGCGGGGGCCGACCGTGACGGTGCCGCTGACCGGCTCGATGTCGAGGACGTAGCGGGGACGACCATCCGGAGCGGGCCGGCCGATCCGCAGGCCCTTGCGCTGGCCGATGGTGTACCGGTAGGTCCCCTCATGGGTACCGAGCACCTCACCGGTCGCGTGGTCGCGGATCTCCCCCGAGGTCACGGGCACCCGCTCCCCCAGCTTCTCCTGGAGCCAGCCGCCGGTGTCGCCGTCGGAGATGAAGCAGATGTCGTGGCTGTCGGGCTTCTTCGCCACGGACAGCCCGCGGCGCTCCGCCTCGACCCGGACGTCCTCCTTGCGCGAGTCGCCGAGCGGGAAGAGCGAGTGCGCGAGCTGCTCCTGGGTGAGCACGCCGAGCACGTAGGACTGGTCCTTGCCCATGTCGACGGCCCGGTGCATCTCGATGAGGCCGTCCTCACCCGTGACGAGCTGGGCGTAGTGGCCGGTGGCGACCGCGTCGAAGCCGAGTGCCAGCGCGCGCTCGAGCACGGCCGCGAACTTGATCTTCTCGTTGCAGCGCAGGCAGGGGTTCGGGGTCCGGCCCTCGACGTACTCGGTCATGAAGTCCTCGACCACGTCCTCGTGGAACCGGTCGCTCATGTCCCAGACGTAGAACGGGATCCCGATGACGTCGGCCGCACGTCGGGCGTCGTTGGCGTCCTCGATCGTGCAGCAGCCCCGTGCGCCGGTCCGGTAGGACTTCGGGTTGCGGGACAGAGCGAGGTGGATCCCCGTGACGTCGTGGCCCAGCTCCGCGGCCCGGGCGGCGGCCACGGCGGAGTCGACGCCGCCGGACATGGCAGCAAGCACGCGCACGGCTCAGCCCGCCTTCACCGCAGCAGTCGCGAGCCCGAAGCCCGACGCGATGCCGGCCGCGCGAGCGCGCTCCACGACGGGGGTGATCGCCTCGACCAGGGCGTCGACATCGGCCTGGGTCGTGGTGTGTCCGAGCGAGAACCTCAGCGCGCTGCGGGCGGCGACGGAGTCGGCGCCCATCGCGAGCAGCACGTGGGAGGGCTGGGGAACCCCGGCGGAGCAGGCCGACCCGGTCGAGCACTCGATGCCGCGGGCGTCGAGCAGCATCAGCAGCGAGTCCCCTTCACAGCCGGGGAACTGGATATGCGCGTTGCCGGGAAGGCGGTTGGTGAGCGAGCAGTCCTTGTCGCCGTTGAGGACCGCGTCGGGGACCCGCTCGGAGACCCGGCGCAGCAGGTCGTCACGGAGGGCGGCGACGCGGACGGCGTGCTCGGTCTGGCGCTTGACGGACAGCTCGACCGCGGTCGCGAACCCCCGGATGGCAGGGGCGTCGATGGTGCCGGACCGGACGTCGCGCTCCTGGCCGCCGCCGTGGAGCAGCGGCGTGAGGTCGACCTCCCGGCGTACGACGAGCGCGCCGACGCCGAACGGGCCGCCGAGCTTGTGGGCGGTGAGCGTCAGGGCGTCGACCTGGCTCGCGGCGAAGTCGACCTCGACCTGGCCCACGGCCTGGACGGCGTCGGTGTGGACCGGGATGCCGTGCTCGTGGGCGATCTCCACGACCTCGGCGATCGGCTGGATGGTGCCGACCTCGTTGTTGGCCCACATCACCGTGACCAGGGCGACCGACTCCGGGTCCCGCTCGATCGACTCCCGCAGGGCGGAGACCACCAGCCTGCCGCAGCGGTTCACGGGCAGGAGCTCGACGTCGGCCCCCTGCTCCTCGAGCCAGTGGAGGCTGTCGAGGACCGCGTGGTGCTCGACGGCGGTCGAGAGCACACGGGTACGCCGGGGGTCGGCCTCCCGCCGGGCCCAGTAGATGCCCTTCACCGCGAGGTTGTCCGACTCGGTGCCGCCCGAGGTGAACACGATCTCCCCGGGGCGGGCGTTGATGGCCCGAGCGATGGTCTCGCGCGACTCCTCGACCACCCGGCGAGCCGCGCGGCCCGAGGCGTGGAGGGACGACGGGTTGCCGGGGCGGGTCAGCTGCTCGGTCATCGCAGCCACGGCCTCGGGGTACATCGGCGTGGTGGCCGCGTGGTCGAGGTAGACCGGGCGGGCCTTCGCGGCGCTCGTCGTTCGGGGGTGGTTCATCGCCTTACCAGGGTACGGCGTGCGGCGAACCGGGCTAAATGTCCCTCTGGCCGCCACCGGCAGCACCTTCGCGAACCGGCCACCGGAGCATGCCGTCGTCGGCCAGCACCTCGTTCCACGGATGGTCGGGGTAGAGCCGCGCCACGGTCTCCCGGAGCCAGCGACGTCGGTACTCGCCCAGGAGTGGCCAGGCGACCTCGAGGTCACGCCGGTCCTTGCGTCGGTCGGCGGACGCCTTGAACAGCAGCACGATCTCCGGGGCGAGATAACGCACGCCGTCGCTGTGCACCCAGGTCACCTCGTCGAGGTCCGCGACGTGGTCGGGATCGCGCTTGGAGACCCACCGCCCGTCGTCGTCGGGGGTGAGCACACCGTCGACCAGCCACGGTGCCCCGGCGTGCTCGCGGATCCAGACCTGGCTGCGGTAGTCGAGCGGCTCGGGGTGCTGGTCGGTCAGTGGCCGCAGCGTCCCGCTGTCGACGCTCCACAGGTGGTGGCTGCCCTCGAAGTGCCGCCGGAGCTCGGGGATGTCGCGACCGAAGAACCCCAGGTCGGCGTCCTCGTGCGGTCGCGGGACTCCGGTGAACGCCTCGATGGCATGGCCGCCCACGAGCCACCAGGGAGCCCGGAAGCCGTCCATGAGGTCGGCGACCTCACGCGGGGTCAAGGAGCGCCACGGACCGTAGAGCCGTTCCCAGTACTGCGCCTCAGCAGGGTCCCAGAGCTCCTCCGTCATGGCGCCATGCTCGCAGGGGAGAGCCACTCGCCGTGCCGCATGACACGCACGGGTCGCAGGTCGTCGCCGGTCACGACCAGGTCTGCCGGGCTCCCCGGTGACAGCGCGGCGGCCTTCGGGTCGATCCCGATCGCTGCGGCCGGCGAGGTCGTCGCCGCGGTCACCGCCGAGACGAGGTCGACCCCGGCGTCCACGCAACGGCGGACCACGTCGACCAGGTGGGCCGTCCCTCCCGCGAGGGGCGCCTCGCTCCCCTCACCCACGCGTGCGACCCCGTGGACGACCCGCACCCGCTGCGGGCCGAGGTCGTAGTCCCCGTCCGGCATCCCGGCCGCGGCCGTCGCATCCGTGACCAGCACGACCCGGTCCGGCCCCAGGAGGTCGAAGACCATGCGCACGGTGTCGCCGTCGAGGTGGACGCCGTCGGCGACGAGCTCGACCCGGGCGTCCCCCGCGGCCGCCGCGCCCAGGGCGCCCGCCACCGGACCGGGTGAGCGGTGGTGCAAGGGCGGCATGCCGTTGAAGAGGTGGGTCACCAGCCCCGGTCGGCCGAGTGCCTGGCGTGTGGCGCCGAGGGTACGCCGCACCAGGTCGGCGTCCGCCTCGGTGTGCCCGACGGCCGGGACCACCCCGTGCTCGAGCAGGAGTCGCACGAGGTCGTCGGCGCCGGGCAGCTCGGGGGCCAGCGTCATCACCCGGACGTTGCCGCGTCCGGCCAACACGAGCTCGCGGGCGAGCCCGACGTCCGGGGCACGCAGATGTCGCGGGTCCTGGGCCCCGCAGCGGGCGCGAGCCAGGAACGGCCCCTCGACGTGGACGGCCGCGACCGTGCCGTCTTCAGCGGCGGACGCGGCTCGGGAGACCGCAGCCACCATCGCCTCGGGACGGTCGGTCACCACGCTCGCCACGACGGACGTGGTCCCGTGCCGGAGGTGGTGGGCCGCCGCCCGGCGGAGGGCGTCGGGGTCATCCGCCGTGAAGGAGTCGCCTCCGCCACCGTGGTTGTGGACGTCGACGAGCCCCGGCAGGACGTAGCCACCGCCGGGCGCCTCGACGACGACCGGTGCGTCGCCGCGGGCGGGGTCGCCGCCAGAGTCGCTGACGCCGTTCAGGCCCGGGACCTGCGGCCACGGCCGGGAGCTCACCGGCCCGTCCGACGTACTCGATCTGTCCCCCGGACACCACGACGAGCCCGTCGTCGACGACCCCCGCGGGAGTGACGACGCGGCCTCGCACCCATGTCTGTGCCACGTCGTCGACCCTAGCGACGCCGCCTCCCGAAGGTCCCGCGAAAAATCGCGTTGCGCGACGCGCGGGCATCACTCACACTCGAACCACCATGAAGAACTGACGTCGGCCTTCACTCGCGCCCGCGGCCGCTCCGCATCGGAGCCCATGCCCGGCGAGTGCACCCTCTCACCAGATCGGTGTCGCTGATGTCTACCCAACTGCACTCCTCCGTGTCCTCCCTGGTCGCGCGCGACCTCGTCCGTGCCTACGGCGACCGGGTCGTCCTCGACGGTGTCGACGTCGTCGCCAACCCCGGACAGCCCCTCGGGCTGGTCGGCGAGAACGGCTCCGGCAAGTCGACGCTGCTGCGCCTGCTCTCGGGTGAGGAACGGCCGGACAGCGGCTCGATCGCCGTCCCGGCCGACCTCGCCTACCTGGGCCAGGAGCCGACCTTCGCGGCCGGCGCCACGATCGGCGACGTGCTCGACGAGGCGCTCGCCCCGCTGAACGACGCGGTCGCCCGCCTCGAGCAGCTCGCTCTGCGGCTCGACGAGACCTGGGCACAGGACGAGTACGCCGCGGTGCTCGACTGGGCCGAGCTCCACGACGCGTGGGACGCCGACCACCGCGCCGAGACGGCTGCTGCACGCCTCGGTCTCGGTGACCTTCGACGGGACCGCCTCGTGGCGTCGATGTCGGGTGGCCAGCGGATGCGGCTGGCTCTCGCCGCGCTCGTCACCCGCCGCCCCGAGTGCGTGCTGCTCGACGAGCCGACGAACCACCTCGACGACGCTGCCGTGGCGTTCCTCGAGGAGTTCCTCGTGGCGCTGCCCGGGGTGGTCGTGGTCGCCAGCCACGACCGCACGTTCCTCGAGAACGTCTGCTCGACGGTCGTCGACCTCGACCCGATGCACCTCGGCGTGGACGGCGACGGCGGAAACCGCTTCTCCGGCGGCTACTCCGACTACCTCCTGGCCAAGCGGGCGTCACGCGCTCGCTGGGAGGAGGCCTTCCTCGCCCAGCAGGAGGAGCTCGACGACCTGCGTCGGACAGCCGCCACCACGGCACGGGTGGTCGGGCACAACCGGCCTCCGCGCGACAACGACAAGAACGTCCACTGGGGGCAGGGGCAGAAGGTCGCCAAGACGGTGAGCCGTCGGGTACGCGACGCCGAGAAGCGGATCGAGGTCCTGGAACGCGAGCGGGTGCCGAAGCCGCCGAAGCCCTTGAGCTTCCGCGGCGACCTGACGGGTGAGCACCGTGGCGGCAGTGTCTTCGCGCGCGACCTCGTCGTCCCGGGACGCGTCGACGTGCCCCGGCTCGACGTGGCGACGGGTGAGCACCTGCTCGTGACGGGTCACAACGGGTCGGGGAAGTCGACGCTGCTGAAGGTGCTCGCCGGAGAGCTCGTCGCCGAGGGCCATGTCCAGGTCTCGGCACGCAGGGTCGGCCACCTCCCCCAGGAGGTCACCTTCGCGCGACCGGACCGCTCGGTGCTCGAGGTGTACGACGCCGCGACAGGCTCGCCGACCGCGCTCTCGGAGCTCGGGCTCGTCCATCCGCGGGAGCTCTCGCGCCCGGTGGGCGTGCTGAGCGTCGGCCAGCAGCGACGGGTCGCGCTCGGGATCCTCGTCGCGCGCCGCCCCGACCTGCTCCTCCTCGACGAGCCGACGAACCACATCTCGCTCGCCCTGGCCGAGGAGCTCGAGGAGGCGCTCCAGCGGTCCGCGGGGACGGTGGTCGTCGCGAGTCACGACCGGTGGCTGCGCCGTCGCTGGCAGGGGTCCGTGCTCGCGCTCTGACACGGCCGCTGCGGGTCGACGTACCGGGTGGTGCGGGGCGTGCGAGGCCGCCTCGGGAGCGACGTACCGGCGCCACTTCCCCGCGAAAAACGTCACTCCCCTCAGGAAATGTCCTGAGGGGAGTGACGCTTTCTCAAGGGACCTGGGAAAACGCCCCCCAGGTCCCGCGGGCTCAGCCCTTGCGCTTGTTGACCTGTTCGGTCGCGGCCGGGAGGACGGCGTGGAGGTCGCCGACCACGCCGAAGTCGACGAGCTCGAACAACGGGGCCTCCTCGTCCTTGTTGATCGCGACGATCGTCTTGGAGGTCTGCATGCCGGCCCGGTGCTGGATCGCGCCGGAGATACCGGCGGCGACGTACAGCTGCGGGGAGACGGTCTTGCCGGTCTGGCCGATCTGGAAGGCGTGGGGGTACCAGCCCGAGTCGACCACTGCACGCGAGGCGCCGACGGCGGCACCGAGAGAGTCCGCGAACTTCTCGACCGGCTCGAAGTTGCCGCCGGTGCCACGGCCACCCGCCACGACGATCGCGGCCTCCGTCAGCTCGGGACGGCCCGTCGCCTTGCGGGGCTCCGACGCGACGATCTTCGCGGTCTTCGCGGCATCGGAGATCGTCACCGCGACCTGCTCGACCGCGCCGGCGCCCTCGGCCTGCTCGGGCGTGGCGGCGTTCGGCTTCACCGTGATGACCGGGGTGCCCTTGGTGATCTTGGCCCGCACGGTGTAGTTGCCGGCGAAGACGCTCTGGGTCGTCACCGGGCCCTCCTGCACGTCGACGGCGTCGGTGATCAGGCCGGACTCGGTCTTGACCGAGAGCCGGGCCGCGACCTCCTTGCCCTCGGCGTTGGAGGAGATGAGCACCGCGCCCGGGCTGGTCTTCTCGACCAGCTGCTGCAGCGCCTCGGCCTTGGGGGCCACCAGGTAGCCCTTGATCTCCGCGTCGTCGACGACGTAGATCTTCTCGGCGCCGAAGCTCTTCAGCGCCGCGACCGCGTCGTCCGAGGGCGACCCGATGAAGACGGCCGACGGCTCGCCGAGACGGCGGGCGATCGTCAGAAGCTCGTTGGTGGTCTTGCGTACCGCACCGTCGACGTGGTCGACGAGAACCAGGATCTCGCTCATGTCAGCTACCCGACCTTCCTCAGATGAATTTCTTCGACGCGAGGAACTCGGCCAGCGCCGTGGCGCCCGAGCCGTCCTCGTCGGTGACGATCTCGCCCTGCGTGCGCGGCGGGCGTGCGGCGGTGTCCTCGACCTGCGTCCACGCGGCCGAGAGCCCGACCTGGGAGGCGTCCACGCCGAGGTCGGAGAGGGACCAGGTGTCGACCGGCTTCTTCTTGGCGGCCATGATCCCCTTGAAGGACGGGTAACGGGCCTCGCCGGACTGGTCGGTCACGCTGAGCACGAGCGGAGCCGTGCCACCGATGATCTCGGTGGCGGTGTCGCCGTCACGCCTGACGCGGACCTCCTTGCCCTGCATCTCGATGACGGAGCCAAGGGTGACCTGCGGCAGACCGAGGCGCTCGGCCAGCATCGCGGGGAGCACGCCCATCGTGCCGTCGGTGGAGGTCATGCCGCAGACGACGAGGTCGTACTCCAGCTTCTTGATCGCCTCGGCGAGCACCAGCGACGTGGCGGGCGCGTCGGAGCCGGCGATCGCGTCGTCGACCACGTGGACGCCCTTGTCGGCACCCATCTGGAGGCCCTTGCGGATCGCATCCACGGCCTGCTCGGGACCCACGGTCAGAACGGTGACCTCGGTCCCCTCGTTCTTCTCCTTGAGCTGCAGCGCCTGCTCGACGGCGTACTCGTCGAGCTCCGACAGCAGACCGTCGACGCCGACCCGGTCGACAGTGTTGTCACCCTCGAAATGCCGGTCGGCAGTCGCATCCGGAACGTACTTCACACACACGACAATGTTCATGGCAGTCTCGGCCCTGAGGGCCCCTCCTGTGTACTCGGTCTGACGGTCGCCCGCCCACGTGTTCGTCCGAGGTTACTAGCGCGTAGCAAGCAGAGGAACACACGTTCGGGTGGGTTCGATCACACGCTCCCAGGGTTTGGCGAGCGGCCTTGCGTGGGACTCACGGACGGATGATCCGGTCGAGGATCTTGCCGATCACGAGGTAGACGACAGCCGCGATCCCCCAGTTCGTCAGAGCGCTCTTCACGCGCCCGTCCTGGTCCTCGGGGAAGGTGAAGATGCCGTCGCTCAGGCTGAACGGGCCGTCGAGGGTCTCGGCCCCGGAGATGATGAACGCGACGACCGCGTTGTCCTCGTTGGCCTTCAGCGCGATGAGCAGCGCCCCGACGGCGAGGAACAGCGCGCAGACGACGGCGACCAGCCACACGACCGTGGCCACCTTGCTGCGCACGGCGTTCGTCCCGGTCCTGAGCTTCGAGGGTCCGGTCCCGGCGGCGCGGCGCCCGCGCCCGTCCTGAGCAGTCTCCGACCCCGTGTCGTCGGTGCGCTTGCTCACGTCAGCCACTGTCTCTCCTTGTCCGAGGTACCCGCACGATAGCCGACCCCGCGGACCCCGGAGAACTCGTCCCGACCGGTGGCCCAGACGTCCCGCCACCCGCCTCCGACCGGCCCGCGAGCCCGGTTCAGCGGCCGACGAACTGCGCCTTGCCCGGCCCCTGCTCGACGAACGACGTCATGCCGATGCTGCGGTCCTCTGTCGCGAACAGCGCCGCGAACTGCTGCCGCTCGATCTCCAGGCCGGTCTCGAGGTCCACCTCGAGCCCCCGGTCGATCGACTCCTTCGCGGCACGGATGGCGTACGACGCGGCACCCGTGAACTGCTTGGCCCACGCCACCGCCTCGGCGTACACCTGCTCCGCGGGGACGACCTTGTCGACGAGGCCGATCGTGAGTGCCTCGTCGGCCTTGACGAAACGACCGGTGAAGATCAGGTCCTTGGCCTTCGCAGGGCCGACCAGCCGGGTCAGGCGCTGGGTGCCTCCGGCGCCGGGGATGATGCCGAGCAGGATCTCGGGCTGCCCGAGCACCGCGTTGTCGGCGGCGATCCGGATGTCGGCGCACATCGCGAGCTCGCAGCCCCCACCGAGGGCGTAGCCGTTGACCGCCGCCACCACCGGCTTGGGGATGCGGGCCACCGCGCTGAACGACGACTGGAGCGCGCCCGAGCGGCGGACCATGTCCGTGTAGGACATGTCGGCCATCTCCTTGACGTCCGCCCCCGCGGCGAACACCTTCTCGCCGCCGTAGACGACGACCGCCTTCACGTCCTCGCGCTCGGTGCACTCGGCGGCCGCGGCGCGGATCTCCTCCTGGACCTGCGCGTTGAGCGCGTTCATCTTGGGTCGGTCGACCCGGATCGTCGCGACGCCGTCCTCGACCTCGACCCGCACGAACTCGCCCACGTTGCACTCCTCCGGTAGCCGGGAAACCTGTGTCGGAGCCTAGACCTGGCCCGATCGACGGTCACAGGTGGGTGACGACCCGCGGGTAGGGCGGTTTGTCGTGCGGTGTGCTCGGAGAGAATGGACCCGTGAACCCCGGAGTGTGGACAGACGAGCAGGACCAGGCAGAGGTGTGGCCCGGTCAGCACCAGCCGCTCGGTGCGACGTGGAGCGAGGAGGCGACGAACTTCGCGGTCTACGCCCCCGAGGCGACGAGCGTCGAGGTCTGCCTCTTCGACGATGACGAGTACGGCGTCGCCGAACGCCGCTACGAGCTCACCGAGCAGACCCTCGGCATCTGGCACGGCGCGATCCCCGGCGTCCCGCGCGGACAGCGCTACGGCTTCCGCGCCGACGGGCCGTGGGACCCCGACAACGGCCAGCGGTTCAACCGCCACAAGCTCCTGCTCGACCCCTACGCCCGGGCGGTCAGCGGCTCGGTCGTACCCGGTCCGGAGATCTTCGGCTACGTCCTCCCCGAGCAGGTGGACAGCAAGGCGGTGCACACCCGCAAGGAGCGCACGCTCAACACCCAGGACTCCGCACCGTTCATGACCAAGAGCGTCGTGGTGCACGACGACTTCGACTGGGGCGACGACGACCTGGTCCGGCCCCGGGTGAAGCTCACCGACACGGTGATCTACGAGCTCCACGTGAAGGGCTTCACCAAGCTGCACGACCGGGTGCCCGAGCACCTGCGCGGCACGTATGCCGGGCTCACGACGCCCGCGGCTGTCGACTACCTCAAGGACCTCGGCATCACCACCGTCGAGCTGCTGCCGGTGCACCAGTTCGTGTCGGAGCCCTTCCTGGCGTCGAAGGGCCTCACCAACTACTGGGGCTACAACTCGATCGGCTTCTTCGCTCCCCACAACGCCTACAGCTCCAGCGGCGACCGCGGGGAGCAGGTGACCGAGTTCAAGAACATGGTCAAGGCCATGCACGCCGGCGGCCTCGAGGTGATCCTCGACGTGGTCTACAACCACACCGCCGAGGGCAGCCCGCTCGGCCCGACCCTCAGCTTCCGCGGCCTCGACGACCGCGGCTACTACAAGCACGTCGACCCTGACGCTGACCCGTCGACGTACTGGGACGTCACCGGCTGCGGCAACACCGTCGACGCCTCGCAGCCCCACGCGCTGCGGATGATCCTCGACTCCCTTCGCTACTGGGTCACCGAGATGCACGTCGACGGCTTCCGCTTCGACCTGACCTCGGCCCTGACCCGCTCTCGGCTCACCGTCGACATGACCAGCCACTTCCTGACGGCCATCGGTCAGGACCCGGTGCTCCGTCACGTCAAGCTGATCGCCGAGCCCTGGGACGCCAGCATGGACGGCTACCAGGTCGGCAGCTTCCCGCCGCCGTGGTGCGAGTGGAACGACAAGTACCGCGACACCATCCGCGACTTCTGGCGGCTGCGCTCGGGCGGCATCGCCGGGGTCGCCTCGCGCATCGCGGGGTCCAGCGACCTGTACGCCGACGACGGCCGGTCGCCGTACGCCTCGGTCAACTTCATCACCGCGCACGACGGGTTCACGCTTCGCGACCTGGTCTCCTACAACGAGAAGCACAACGAGGCCAACGGCGAGGACAACCGCGACGGCACCGACAACAACCGCTCGTGGAACTGCGGCGTCGAGGGTGAGACCGACGACCCCGAGGTCATCGCCCTCCGCCGGAGGCAGGCGGCGAACCTCATCACCACGCTGTGCCTGAGCAACGGCGTGCCGATGATCACCGCCGGCGACGAGCGCGGGCGCACGCAGCGCGGCAACAACAACGCGTACACGCAGGACAACGAGATCTCCTGGATCGACTGGCGCCCCGACGACGCCTGGCTCGACATCTACGAGATCACCAAGGCTGCCCTGAGGCTTCGCCGGGAGCACCCCGCGCTCCGGCAGCGGCACTACCTGGAGGGTCGGCCGACCGTCGTGGGCGGCCCGAAGGACCTCGCCTGGATCCACCCCGAGGGCCGGGAGATGGCCGAGAGCGACTGGTACGACGACGGTCTGCACCAGTTCGGGATGTTCCTCTCCGGTGAGCCGCTGCGCGCTCCGGGGCCGCGTGGCGAGCAGCTCCACGACGCGTCGTTCCTGATCTGGTTCAACGCGCACCCCGAGCCCGGGACCGTCGCGCTGCCCGACCAGGACTGGGTCAAGGCCGGGGAGGTCGTCCTGAGCACGGACGAGAACCACCCGGCAGGCGAGCACGTCGAGGCCGGCGACGTCATGGAGATCGCGCCGCGCTCGATGCTGGTCCTGCGCCAGCTCTGACTCCCCCACGGGACGTCATACGTTCTGGCCGTTAATAGCGACCCCGCGGCATGACGTCCCGCGGGACGTCATACGCCCCGGCCGCTACTGCGACCGGGGCGTATGACGTTGCGAGCGGGACCTGTCAGGGGTCGACGACGAAGCCGAGCTCGGCGGGCGAGGCCAGCATCTCGTGGCGCGGCAGGATCCGGGTGGTGTACCCGAACGGGCCGCTCTGCTTGAGCTCGACCGAGCCCTCGTAGCGGTACCTGCCTGCCTCGTAGGTCTCGGCGACCTTCAGGGACTCGATGTGCGTGTCGACGAGCTCGTCGTCGTGGCGGATCCGGCCGTGGACGACCTGGACGTCGACGTCCTCGGGGCTCAGCTGGCCCAGGGACACGTAGACGCTGACGCCGAGGGTCTGCCCGATCTCCGGGGTGTCGCCCACGCCGCTGGAGTCGACGTGGTCGATCGCGACGTCGGTCCACCCGGCGGCGACCCGATGCTTCCACTGCGCGAGGTCGCGCGCCCCGGCGTAGTCGTGGTTCAGGGCCCGCGAGGTCAGCGCCGACGGCGTGTAGAGCTGCTCGACGTAGTCGCGGACCATCCGGGTGGCGAGCACCTTGGTACCAAGGGACTTGAGGGTGTGGCGCACCATCTCGATCCAGCGGATCGGAACGCCGTCCTCGTCGTGGTCGTAGAAGCGCGGCGCGACCTCGTTCTCGATGAGGTCGTAGAGCGCGGTGGCCTCGATGTCGTCACGACGGTCGGGGTCGTCGACACCGTCGGCGGACGGGATCGCCCAGCCGTTGTTGCCGTCGAACCACTCGTCCCACCAGCCGTCGAGGATCGACAGGTTCAGGCCTCCGTTGAGCGCGGCCTTCATGCCGGAGGTGCCGCAGGCCTCGTAGGGGCGCAGCGGGTTGTTCAGCCACACGTCGCAGCCCGGGTAGAGCGGCTGCGCCATCGCGATGTCGTAGTTGGGCAGGAAGACGATCCGGTGGCGGACCTCCGGGTCGTCGGCGAACCGGACGATCTCCTGGATCAGCTTCTTGCCGCCCTCGTCGGCGGGGTGCGCCTTGCCTGCGATCACGAGCTGGGCCGGCCGCTCCGGGTGGAGCAGGATCCGCTTGAGCCGCTCGGGGTCGCGGAGCATCAGCGTCAGCCGCTTGTACGACGGGACGCGCCGCGCGAACCCGATCGTCAGCACGTCGGGGTCGAGCGCCGACCCGATCCACTTCAGCTGCGCCGGCGCCGCGCCGCGATGCACCCACGAGGCCGAGAGACGCGACCGGGCGTCCTCGACGAGCCGCTCGCGGAGCTTGCGCTTGGTCTCCCAGATGCGCTGGGCCGAGATCTTGTCGGCGGCCTCGAAGGCCTCCTCGGGCTGCACCATGTCCGTGTCGACGCCCGCCTCGGCGGCGAGCTCGTAGACCTCGCGCGCCACCCAGGTCGGGGCGTGGACGCCGTTGGTGATCGAGGCGATGGGGCGCTCGTCGACGTCGAAGTCGGGCCAGAGGCCGCCGAACATGCCACGGCTGACCTTGCCGTGCAGCTGGGAGACGCCGTTGGCGCGCTGCGCCAGGCGGAAGCCCATCACGGCCATGTTGAACACCGAGGGGTCGCCGCCCTCGTAGTCCTCGCAGCCGAGCGCGAGGATCTGCTCGACGGGAACGCCGGGGCAGGCGTTCTCGCCGCCGAAGTACTGCTCGACGAGGTCGCGCGGGAAGCGGTCGATCCCGGCGGGCACGGGGGTGTGCGTGGTGAAGACCGTGCCGGCTCGCGAGACCTCGAGCGCGGTCGCGAAGTCGAGCGCGTCCGGCCCCTCGGTCAGCTCGCGGATGCGCTCGAGGCCGAGGAAGCCCGCGTGGCCCTCGTTGGTGTGGAAGACCTCGGGCGCCTGGGCGCCGGTGATGCGGGAGAAGGCGCGCAGCGCCCGGACACCGCCGATGCCGAGCAGCATCTCCTGGCGCAGCCGGTGCTCGGTGTTGCCGCCGTAGAGCCGGTCGGTGACGTCGCGGAGGAAGTCGGTGTTCTCCTCCACGTCCGAGTCGAGCAGCAGCAGCGGCACCCTGCCCACCTGCGCCACCCAGATGCGGGCGGTGAGGTTGTCCTGGCCGGGCAGGCCGATGGTGATCTGCGCCGGGCTGCCGTCCTCCTCGCGGAGCACCGACAGCGGGAGCCCGTCGGGGTCGAGAAGGGGGTAGGTGTCCTCCTGCCACCCTTCAGGGGAGAGGGCCTGCTGGAAGTAGCCGTGCCGGTAGAGCAGGCCGACGCCGACGATCGGGACGCCGAGGTCGCTCGCGGTCTTGAGGTGGTCGCCCGCGAGGATGCCGAGACCGCCGGAGTACTGGGGCAGCACGGCCGTGATGCCGAACTCCGGCGAGAAGTAGGCGATCGAGCGGGGAGCCCGCTCACCGAGGCTCTGGTACCAGCGGCCACCGGAGAGGTACTCCTCGAGGTCCGCGCGCGCGGCGTCGAGACGGCCGAGGAAGGCCTCGTCGCGCGCGAGCTCGTCGAGCCGGTCCACCGAGACGCTGCCGAGCAGGTGGACCGGGTCGTGCCCGCACGACGCCCAGGCCTCGGGGTCGATGGCGGCGAAGATGTCCTGCGTCTCGGGGTGCCACGACCATCGCAGGTTCTGGGCGAGGTCGCCCAGCGCAGCCAGCCGCTGGGGCAGAACGGGTCGGACGGTGAATCGACGTATAGCTCTCACGCCCCGGACCTTACCGAGAATGGATCGTTCCAACTACCGCCGGGTGGGGGGTTCTGGACCAGGACGGACGTAACCCGGTCATATCCTCCGGCGTTAGAGGTGCATCCCAGGTCCCAGTGACCACATCCGCATCGCACCGCGAGAGGCACACCCATGCCCTTCAGCCCACGAGCTGCCCGCGCCTGCAGCGCCCTGGCAGCAGCAGGCGTCATCCTCAGCCTGACCCAGATCCCCGCCACCGGCACAGGCGTGGCGCCCCTGGAGGACTCGGCCGACCGGGTCCTCGCGACCTGGGGCGACTCGCCGCTGGCCCTCCCCGACCTCGACCTGCGCGGCTCCGCGCTGCCGACCGCGGCCCAGCGCACCGCTGCCGTCCCGCCTCGGCGCCTCCGTCCGCTGGAACAGCTTCGGCACGCCCGCGTCGATCTTCGCGACCGACGGCGACCTCGGCGCCGGCCACCGGGAGCGACGAGGTCGACGTCCGCCCGGGCCTGGCTGCTGCGCAACCGCGCGGCACTCGGGCTGACCGCCGACCAGGTCGGCTCGCTCGAGCTCGTCTCCAGCCAGAAGCTCGCCGACAGCCCCGCCCGCGCGGTGCTCTTCCGCCAGAAGTTCGGCGAGCTCTCCGCCGCCCTCGGCAGCATGGTCACCGTCGGCGTCGCCGACGGCCGCATCGTCTACGTCTCGTCCTCGCTCACCCGCACGACGGCGACGCCTCGAGACGGCTCGGCTCACGCCGGTCCAGGCCTGGCAGATCGCGGCCACGAGCGTGGGCCGGGAGACGCCCCTCTCGGCGATCAGCGACGTGGTCGAGAACGGCTGGACCCGCCTCGACGTCAAGGGTTTCGCTCAGGAGCAGCAGGTGCGTCTCCGGGCGCTCGCGCTGGCGGACGGCTCGGTCCGGCCCGTCTTCGAGACCAACGTGGTCGACTCCCAGGGCGGCAAGGCTCTCGCCTACACGCTGATGGTGGACGCCGCGACCGGCAAGGTGCTGTACCGCGAGAACAAGGTCGAGCACGCGTACGCCGCGGCCAGCGAAGGCGCGACCCAGATGCAGGGCGCGATCACGGCGACCGAGTGCGGCCCCAAGCACGAGTTCGAGCTGACCGACGGCAACACCAAGCAGATCGCCGTCGCGGCGACCGCCGTCAACCCCGCCAACGACATCGTGATCAAGATCTTCGGCCCCGGCGGCGAGGTCCTCACCAACGGCGACCTCGGCACCAGCCCGGAGACGGCGACCTACACCGCCGACAAGATCCCCGCCGGCACCTACAGCGCCCAGGTCTGCCCCTACGACAGTCCGACCGTGCCGTTCGTCGAGCCGGGCGACTACGTCGGCGTGATCACCACCTCCGACAGCGAGACACCGGCCGTGAGCGCGCCGTACCCGCCGAAGTGGACCTACTTCACCGCCAACCCGGCGCTGAACTTCTCGACCACGCACGTCCCCGGCAACCGCGTGACGGGCTGCTGGGAGACCCGCTACCAGGGCACCCGGATCCCCGAGTGCGACACGCCTCCGGGCGGTCTGCGCAACCTCGCGTCCCGTGCACCGTGGGACTTCGACTTCGTCACGGGTCTCCCCACCCTGACCACGGCAGGCAACAACGCGATGACCCGTGAGGCGTGGGCCTCACCGCTGACTCCCGGTGGCGCGCAGGCTCCGGTCTCGCCTGAGCGCAGCTACACGGCGGAGTTCACCGACGCCTGGCAGAACAGCAAGTGTGACCCGAGCAACCTCAGGCCGGGCGGCAACGACATCGACGCGTCGGTGACGAACCTGTTCGTGGCCCACAACCGGATGCACGACCACGCATACTTCCTCGGTTTCACCGAGGAGAACTACAACATGCAGGTGCGCAACCTCGGTGGCAACGCCGACCCGACGCGGGAGAACGACCCCGAGATCGGCGACGCGCAGGCCGGCGCCCTCTCCGGAGGCACCCCGAGCTACCTCGGCCGTGACAACGCCAACCAGATCACCCTGCAGGACGGCATCCCCGGCATCACCAACCAGTACCTCTTCCAGCCGATCGCCGCGGCGTTCTACTCCCCGTGCACCGACGGCGGCTTCGACATGAGCATCATCGGCCACGAGTACACCCACGCCACGACCAACCGCATGATCGGCGGCCCCGACGAGGGCATCACCTCCGAGCAGGGCGGCGCGATGGGCGAGTCCTGGGGCGACCTGGTCGCGGCGGAGTACATGATCTCCCACGGCTACTCGACCGGCTCGAACCCGTGGGCCGTCGGTCCCTACGCCACCGGCAACAAGAGCGCCGGCATCCGCGACTACCCGATCAACCGCAACCCGCTGCAGTACGGCGACTACGGCTTCGACAGCACGGGCCCCGAGGTCCACGCCGACGGCGAGATCTGGAACGGCGTGCAGTACGACGTGCGCCAGGCGCTCATCCGGAAGTACAACGCGCGGTTCCCTGCGAGCGACAAGCAGCTGCAGCTGCGCTGCGCCACGGGCACTGCCACCAGGTCGCCGCTGCCTGCCGACCGGTGCCCAGGCAACCGTCGCTGGCTCCAGCTGATGTTCGACTCGTTCCTGCTCCAGCAGGGCGCGACGAGCATGCTCGACGCACGCGACGCGATGCTTGCCGCCGACCAGATGCGCTTCGGCGGCGCGAACCAGCGCACGCTGTGGACCGCCTTCGCCCGCCGGGGCATGGGCGTCGACGCCCGCACCCCGAACGCCGACGCACATGAGCCGACTCCCGGCTACCGCGCCCCCGGCGTCCGTCCGGGCACGGTGACCTTCGCCGCGAGGACCGGCGGCAAGAAGGCGGCCGGGCAGTTCTTCGTGGGTCGCTACGAGGCCCGGGTCACTCCGGTCGCGGACACGATCGGCACGACCAAGCTCGGCGCCACCGTGAAGCTGGTCCCCGGCACCTACGACCTGCTCTTCAAGGGCAAGGGCACCGGCCTGCACCGCAGCCGGTTCACGGTCAAGGCGGGCCAGCGGACGACCAAGACGCTGAAGGTCAGCCGGAACCTCGCCTCGAAGCACGCGGGCGCCAAGGTCGTGGGCTCGAGCGCAGGCTCGCTCAACGCCGCGAGCCTCATCGACGACACGGAGGCCACGAACTGGGCCGGGGTCAACGAGGCGGACAGCGTCGACGCGAAGGGCAAGAGCCCCTTCGTCGTCGTCGACCTGGCCGGTGGCCGGCAGACGGTGAGCCGGGTGCACGTCAGCGCGATGCTGCGCCCCGCGGCCGAGGACGACAACGACTCGCTCTCGGGCAGCCGCTTCACGGCGCTGCGCAAGTTCGCGATCGAGGTGTGCACCAGCGGCTGCGCCGGCAAGGACGCGACGTGGAAGCGCATCTACACGAGCCCGGACAGCGCGTTCCCGGCCGTCCGTCCGCGGCCCGTGGCGCCGAACCTCCAGCTGCGCTCGTTCGACGTACCCGACACGGTCGCCACGCACGTGCGGTTCGTGGCGCTGGAGAACCAGTGCACCGGTTTCGGCGGGTACGCCGGAGAGCAGGACAACGACCCGCTCAACGACACCGACTGCAAGGCGGCCTCCGACCGCGACCTCTCGGTCCGGGCCGCGGAGCTCCAGGTGTTCGGGCGCGGCTGAGCCGGCTCGACTTCTGCAGCCGGGGGCGCTTCCCATGGCGACTCGTCCCTTCCCACGGTGAACGTGCCGTGGGAAGGGACGGACTGCCTGCATCCCCTGGTATTCGTCAGCGGGACGGGGCGCGGGGCGGGGTCCAACCGGGCCCCGTACCCACATCTGGATCGATCCAACCCTCACTTGCAGAGGTGCTGACGATCGGACAGATTGGGGGCATGGTTGGACGAATTCCCATCATGGACGTCGCCCCGGTGGTCGACCTCGGCCGCTACCCCGCCAAGGCTGTGGTGGGTGAGCCGTTCGAGGTGACCGCCCTGGTCTTCCGCGAGGGCCACGACAAGCTGAGCGCTGACGTGGTGCTCACGGACCCCGACGGCCAACGCCGGCCGTGGGTGCGCATGACCAAGGACGCCGAGGTCCCCGACCTGTGGCGGGCCGAGGTCGCTGCGGACAGCGAGGGCCCGTGGACGTTCGCGGTCGAGGGATGGTCCGACCCGATCGCCACCTGGCGCCATGCCGCGGAGATCAAGATCCCGGTCGGCATGGACGTCGAGCTGATGTTCGCCGAGGGCGTGCTGCTGCTCGAGAGGGTGCTGAAGGACCTCCCGCCGAAGGCACGCGGCGGCGCAGGCGGCGACGACCGTCGCACGATCGAGGACGCCATCAAGGCGATGAAGGACACCAGCCGTCCGGCCGACGTGCGCTACGCCGCGGCCGTCTCGCGCGCGGTCGACGACGTCCTCGAGCGCCACCCGCTGCGCGACCTCGTCACGACCGAGGGCCCTTACGAGCTGTACGTCGACCGTCCCCGCGCGCTCTACGGCTCCTGGTACGAGTTCTTCCCCCGCAGCGAGGGGGCCTATGTCGACCGCAACACCGGCAAGGTCGTCTCGGGCAGCTTCCGCACCGCGGCCAAGCGGCTCGACGCGGTCGCCGCGATGGGCTTCGACGTGCTGTACCTCCCGCCGATCCACCCGATCGGCAAGGTCAACCGCAAGGGCCCCAACAACACCCTCGTGACCGAGGAGGGCGACCCCGGGTCGCCGTGGGCGATCGGCTCCGACGAGGGCGGCCACGACGCGATCCACCCCGAGCTCGGCACCCTCGAGGACTTCGACGACTTCGTGGCGCGGGCGAACGAGCTCGGCATCGAGGTCGCGCTCGACCTCGCCCTCCAGGCCGCGCCCGACCACCCGTGGGTGAAGGAGCACCCGGAGTGGTTCACCACCCGGGCCGACGGGACCATCGCCTACGCGGAGAACCCGCCCGAAGAAGTACCAGGACATCTACCCGGTCAACTTCGACAACGACCCCGAGGGGATCTACCACGAGGTGCTCCGCGTCGTACGCCACTGGATGTCGCACGGCGTGCGGATCTTCCGGGTCGACAACCCGCACACCAAGCCGGTGGAGTTCTGGGACTGGCTGCTGACCGAGGTCCAGAAGACCGACCCGGACGTGATCTTCCTGTCCGAGGCGTTCACGAAGCCCGCGATGATGCGCACGCTCGCGACGGTGGGCTTCCACCAGTCCTACACGTACTTCACCTGGCGCAACGCCAAGTGGGAGCTCGAGGAGTACCTCACCGAGCTCTCCCGCGAGACCAGCCACGTGCTGCGGCCGAACCTGTTCGTGAACACCCCCGACATCCTCCACGCCTACCTGCAGTACGGCGGCCCGGCGGCGTTCAAGATCCGCGCCACCATCGCGGCGACCGCCTCCCCCACCTGGGGCGTCTACGCCGGCTTCGAGCTGTTCGAGCACGTCGCGGTCAAGCCGGGCAGTGAGGAGTACCTCGACTCGGAGAAGTTCCAGGTCCGGATCCGCGACTGGGAGGGCGCCGAGCGCTCCGGGCGGACCCTGGCGCCCTACATCACCCAGCTCAACGACATCCGTCGCCGCCACCCCGCGCTCCAGCTGCTGCGCAACCTCACCGTGCACCACAGCGACGACGACTCGATCCTGGTCTTCAGCAAGTTCGCCAAGGGCCCGGGCGACGGCCGGCACGGCGACGACCTGATGATCATCGTGGTCAACGTCGACCCCCACGCCACCCGTGAGACCACCGTCCGCCTCGACATGCCGGCACTCGGCATGGACTGGCACGATCGGTTCACGGTGCACGACGAGCTCACCGACGAGTCCTGGACCTGGGGTGAGCAGAACTACGTCCGCCTCGACCCGCACCAGCAGCCCGCCCACATCTTCACCGTTCGGAGGCCCAGCCTGTGACCCAGCCTGTGACCGACCCCGGGACCGAGACCCAGTCCCACGACATGCCGGCGACGGCGGAAGGGCTCCCGGCTCACGAGCCGGACTGGTTCAAGAGGGCGGTGTTCTACGAGGTCCTCGTCCGCTCGTTCAAGGACTCCAACGGCGACGGCGTCGGTGACTTCAAGGGCCTGACGGAGAAGCTCGACTACCTCGAGTGGCTCGGCGTGGACTGCCTGTGGGTGCCGCCGTTCTTCACCTCGCCGCTGCGCGACGGCGGCTACGACGTCGCCGACTACACGAACATCCTCGAAGAGTGCGGCTCCGTCGACGACTTCCACGAGTTCCTCGACGCGGCCCACGAGCGTGGCATCCGGGTGATCATCGACTTCGTCATGAACCACACCTCGGACCAGCACCCGTGGTTCCAGGCCAGCCGCAACGACCCCGACGGTCCCTACGGCGACTTCTACGTCTGGTCCGACACCGACGAGCTCTACGACGAGGCCCGGATCATCTTCGTCGACACCGAGCCGTCGAACTGGACCTGGGACCCGGTCCGCCAGCAGTACTTCTGGCACCGCTTCTACTCCCACCAGCCCGACCTGAACTTCGACAACCCCAAGGTCCACGACGCGATGCTGGAGGCCCTGAAGTTCTGGCTCGACATGGGCATCGATGGCTTCCGGCTCGACGCGGTTCCCTACCTCTACGAGCGGCCCGGCACCAACGGCGAGAACCTCAAGGAGACCCACGAGTATCTCAAGAAGGTGCGCTCGTACGTCGACGAGCACTACCCCGACCGGATCCTCCTCGCCGAGGCCAACCAGTGGCCTTCCGACGTCGTCGACTACTACGGCGACTTCGAGAAGGGCGGGGACGAGTGCCACATGTGCTTCCACTTCCCCGTCATGCCCCGCATCTTCATGGCTGTCCGCCGCGAGTCGCGGTTCCCGATCTCGGAGATCCTCGAGCAGACCCCGGAGATCCCGGACAACTGCCAGTGGGGCATCTTCCTGCGCAACCACGACGAGCTGACCCTCGAGATGGTCACCGACGAGGACCGCGACTACATGTGGGGCGAGTACGCCAAGGACCCGCGGATGAAGGCCAACATCGGCATCCGCCGCCGCCTGGCGCCCCTGCTCGACAACGACGTCAACCAGATGGAGCTCTTCACCGCGCTCCTGCTCTCCCTGCCCGGCTCCCCCGTCCTCTACTACGGCGACGAGATCGGCATGGGCGACAACATCTGGCTCGGTGACCGTGACGGCGTCCGCACCCCGATGCAGTGGACCCCGGACCGCAACGCCGGCTTCTCCGTCGCGACCCCCGGCAAGCTGCACCTCCCGGTCATCCAGGACCCGGTCTTCGGCTACCAGCGCGTGAACGTCGAGACCGAGCTGGAGAACGCCTCCTCGCTCCTGCACTGGACCCGGCGGATGATCCACGCCCGCAAGAAGCACGAGGCCTTCGGGCTCGGGGGCTTCACCGACCTCGGCGGCTCCAACCCGAGCGTGCTCAGCTACGTGCGGGAGTACGTCGCCCCCGACGGCAACGTCGACTCCGTGCTGTGCGTCAACAACCTCTCGCGGTTCCCCCAGCCGGTCGAGCTCGACCTCCGCCGCTGGGAGGGCATCGAGCCGATCGAGCTGCTCGGCGGCGTGCGCTTCCCCAAGATCGGTGAGCTGCCGTACCTGCTGACGCTGGGGGCCTACGGGTTCTACTGGTTCCGGCTGCCGCGCCCCAACCCTGCCGAGGAGGCACTCGCACCGTGACCTCAGACATGGACGAGAACATCCTGCGGTCGATGACCGCCTACGTCTCCGAGGCGAGGTGGTTCGGCGGCAAGGGTCGCGGCATGCACGTGTCCGGCGTACGCCGGCTCGGCTGGCTCCCCGCCGAGCACGGACCGGAGACACCTCACGTCCGCATCGAGCTCGTGACCGTGCAGTACGACGACGGCGACCGGGAGTTCTACCAGCTGCCGCTCGCCTACTACGCCGAGCCGCAGGAGCGGATCGCGCACGCGCTCGTGGGCGCCTGGCGCGACGACGAGCTCGGAGAGGTCCACGCGTACGACGCGATGCACGACCGCTTCGCCACCCACCAGTGGCTGACCGGGTTCGCGCGGCAGCTCGAGACCGACGACATGGTCTTCCACCGCCTCGAGGGCCACGAGCTCGACCTCGACGTGCACTCCTCGCTGTTCTCGGGCGAGCAGAGCAACTCCTCGGTCCGCTTCGGCGAGGACAGCCTGATGAAGGTCTTCCGCAAGGTGACCCCGGGCCGCAACCCCGACGTCGAGATCCACGACGCCCTGACCCGGGCCGGCAGCGACCACATCGCCGAGCTCTACGGCTGGGTCGAGGCCCCCGCCCACGGCCACGACGAGCCCCTTCAGCTCGCCATGCTCCAGCAGCTGCTGCGCACCGCCAGCGACGGCTGGGACCTCGCTCTCGCCAGCGTGCGCGACCTCTTCGCCGAGGCTGACCTGCACGCCGACGAGGTGGGCGGCGACTTCGCGGCGGAGTCGCACCGCCTGGGCGTCGCCACGGCCGAGGTCCACGACACCCTGGCCCGCGAGTTCCCCACCGAGACGTGGGGTGCGGGCGAGCTGGCCGAGCTCTCCGCCGCGATGCGACGTCGGCTCGACGAAGCCGTGGCGGTGGTGGGCGACCTCGAGCCGCACCGCAAGGCGCTGGAAGGCACCTTCGCGGCCGTCGCCGACCTCGACGAGCCGGTGCAGGTCCAGCGGATCCACGCCGACTACCACCTCGGCCAGACCCTCCGCACGGTCCGCGGCTGGAAGATCGTCGACTTCGAGGGCGAGCCGGCCAAGCCGCTCGCCGAGCGCGTCCGGCCCGACTCCTGCTGGCGCGACGTCGCGGGCATGCTGCGCTCGTTCGACTACGCCGCCCACGCCGTGGAGGCCGACGTCGAGGAGCAGGGCCCGCAGATCGCTTATCGCGCCAACGAGTGGGCCGAGCGCAACCGCGCCGCCTTCCTGGCCGGTTACATCGAGGCGAGTGAGGGTACGTCCGAGACGACAGAGGCAGGGATGACCCCTGCGCAACAGGTGCTGCTGCGCGCCTACGAGGCGGACAAGGCCGTCTACGAAACCGTCTACGAGGCGCGCAACAGGCCGACCTGGCTGTCGATCCCGCTCGCGGCGATCGCGCGGCTGACCAGCACCCCCGAGTCCGGCGACAACTCGCAGGAGGCGACCGAACGATGAGCACAGCCACGGCTCTGCCACTCGACAAGCACGTCCTCGAGCAGATCGTGCACGGCGAGCACGGCGACCCGCACGCCGTCCTCGGCGCGCACGAGCACGGGGGCGCCGTGACGGTGCGTGTGCTCCGCCCGCTCGCGGACTCCGTGAAGGTCGTGTACGACGCGGGCTCCGTCGCGCTCGAGCACGAGCACGGCGGGATCTGGGTCGGTGTGCTCGACGTACCCGAGGTCCCCGACTACCGCCTCGAGGTGGCCTACGCCGGCGGCGAGCCGCACCGCGCGGACGACGCCTACCGCTACCTCCCCACGCTCGGCGAGATGGACCTCCACCTGATCAACGAGGGTCGCCACGAGAACCTGTGGCAGGTGCTCGGCGCGCACGTCCGCCGCTACGACGCGCCGGGCGGCCCCGTGACGGGCACCTCCTTCGCGGTGTGGGCACCGCACGCCCGTGGTGTGCGCGTGAAGGGCGACTTCAACGACTGGGACGGCCGCGAGCACCCGATGCGGCAGATGGGCACCTCCGGCGTCTGGGAGCTCTTCGTGCCCGGCGTCGGCTCCGGGACGCGGTACAAGTACCTGATCCTCGGCGCGGACAACCAGTGGCGCGAGAAGGCCGACCCGATGGCCTTCCACACCGAGATCCCCCCGCACACCTCCTCGGTCGTCTATGACTCCGGCTACACCTGGAGCGACGACACCTGGATGACGGCGCGGGCGAAGAGCACCGACGTGCACAAGAAGCCGATGTCGGTCTACGAGATGCACCTCGGCTCGTGGCGCAAGCACCACTCCGGCGAGCCCTACACCTACGCCGAGATCGCCGACGCGCTGGTGCCGTACCTCCAGGAGCTCGGCTTCACGCACGTGGAGTTCCTGCCCGTCATGGAGCACCCGTTCGGCGGCTCGTGGGGCTACCAGGTCACGTCGTACTTCGCGCCGACCGCCCGCTTCGGCGACCCCGACGGCTTCCGCCACCTCGTCGACCGGCTCCACCAGGCCGGCATCGGTGTGATCGTCGACTGGGTGCCCGCCCACTTCCCCAAGGACGAGTTCGCGCTCGCCCGCTTCGACGGGACCCCGCTCTACGAGGACCCGAACCCGACCCGCGGCGAGCACCCCGACTGGGGCACCTACGTCTTCAACTTCGGGCGCAAGGAGGTCCGCAACTTCCTCGTCTCGAACGCGCTCTACTGGCTCGAGGAGTTCCACATCGACGGGCTGCGCGTCGACGCGGTCGCCTCGATGCTCTACCTCGACTACTCCCGCGAGGACGGCCAGTGGACCCCCAACGTCTACGGCGGCCGCGAGAACCTCGAGGCGGTGGAGTTCCTCCAGGAGATGAACGCCACCTGCTACAAGCGGGTGCCCGGCGCGATGACGATCGCCGAGGAGTCCACCTCGTGGCCGGGCGTCACCAGGGCCACGCACCTGGGGGGCCTGGGCTTCGGCTTCAAGTGGAACATGGGCTGGATGCACGACAGCCTCGGCTACATCCAGAACGACCCGGTGCACCGGCAGTACCACCACCACCAGATGACGTTCTCGATGGTCTACGCCTACTCCGAGAACTACATCCTCCCGATCAGCCACGACGAGGTCGTGCACGGCAAGGGCTCGCTGCTGCGCAAGATGCCGGGCGACCGGTGGCGCCAGCTCGCCAACCTGCGCGCCTACCTGGCCTTCATGTGGGCCCACCCGGGCAAGCAGCTGCTGTTCATGGGCTCGGAGTTCGCCCAGGAGGCCGAGTGGGCCGAGAGCCGCGAGCTCGACTGGTGGCTGCTCGACCACGTGGAGCACCGCGGTGTGCAGTCGCTGATCCGCGACATGAACCGCCTCTACGCCGACACCCCGGCGCTGTGGTCGCTGGACCAGGACGAGAACGGCTTCGCGTGGATCGACGCCAACGACGCGAGCAACAACGTCTTCAGCTTCCTTCGACGTGGTGAGGACGGCTCGCAGCTGGCCTGCATCGTCAACTTCTCCGCCGTCCCGCACCACGACTACCGCGTGGGTCTGCCCGCGGCCGGACGCTGGACCGAGCTGCTCAACACCGACGCCGAGGGCTACTCCGGCTCCGGCGTCGGCAACATGGGGCAGGTCGTCGCCGAGGACGCCGAGTGGCACGGCCAGCCCGCCTCGACGACGCTCAGCGTGCCGCCTCTCGGGGCCCTGTGGCTGCAGTACGCCGGCGACTGATCCTGTCGCTCGACCCTCGACCCACGGCCCTGCGACGGGCCGTGGGTCGTCGCCTGGGGCGTGGGTTAGGTTGCTCGGATGAGTGACGAGCAGGTGCCCGAGTTCGGCCCGCAGCCCGAGCTGACCGACGGCGTCGTCGTGCTGCGTCCCTGGCGCGACGAGGACATCGAGCCGACCCGGCTGGGGCACGACGAGGAGATCGCGCGCTGGTTCGGCTTCGAGGAGGTCATCCCCTCCCACGAGCGCCACGCCGCGGCGGTCGAGCACTGGCGCCGGTCGTACGCCGACAACCGCTCGACGGTCAACTTCGTCATCGACTTCGAGGGCGTCCCGGTCGGGAACGTCGAGGTGCGCACGAAGGAGGGCGGCATCGGCGAGCTCTGGTGGGCCCTCTACTCCGGCCACCGCGGTCAGGGGCTCGCCTCCAGGGCCGTCGCCCTTCTCGTGAACTACGCCATCGAGGAGCTCGGCCTCACCCGGGTCGAGGCCTACGTGAACCCTGCGAACGAGCGCTCCATGCGGGTCGCCACCCGGGCCGGCCTCCGCCGGGAGGGCCTCCTGCGAGGCCGCGAGACCCTCTTCGGCGAGAAGCACGACACGGTGCTGTTCGCCCGGCTCGCGACCGACCCGCCGATCACCGACCCGGGTGGCTTCCGCGAGCTGCTCAACTCCTTCCTTCCCCGCAAGCGGGCGATCTCGCAGATGCTGCTGCGTGACACCTCGGGCCGGGTGCTGCTCTGCCGGCTCACCTACAAGAACGACTGGGACCTGCCCGGCGGGGTCGTCGAGGTGCACGAGTCGCCGCAGCTCGCGGTCTCCCGGGAGGTCGAGGAGGAGCTCGGGCTCGTCGTCGAGGCCGGACCGCTCCTTCTGACCGACTGGCTGCCCTCGTGGAGCGGGTGGGACGACGCCCTGTGCCTGGTCTTCGACGGCGGCGTGCACGACCCGGCGATTCTCGAGGGCGTCGTCGTCCAGCCCCGCGAGATCCGCGCCGCGGAGTTCTGCACGATCGAGCAGGTCCGTGAGCGCTGCGCCGACTTCACCGCGCGTCGCGTCGAGTCTGCCCTGGCGAACGCGCGCGGTGAAGGATCGACGTACACGGAGTCGGGCCGGCGCTGACCCGCCGCGGGGGCTCGTCCTCGGCACCTCGGCGTGACCTCAGGAACGACAACTCGTTCTAGTTTTCATGACGTCGTCTCGCCGCTGGCGCAACCCCCTGCTCGTCACGCTCGTCTCCCTGGCCCTCGCCGCTCCCCTCGGCATCGCCGCCTCGACCGCGTCGGCGGCGCTCCCCGCCGCGACCCGGGACGGCGCGCCTGCTCTCGCGGTCTCGGTCGTCTCGAACCGCGCGGACCTGGTCTCCGCCGGTGACGCGCTGGTGACGGTCCGGCTCCCCCGCGGCGTGCGTGCCCGCGACGTCGAGGTGAGAGTGAACGGACGGGACGTCACGACGCGGTTCGCGCTCCGGCGCAACGGCCGCTTCGAGGGTCTCGTCCACGGCCTCCGGGTCGGGTCGAACGGGCTCGCCGCGTCAGCACCGGGCGCCACCGGCGACCGGGTCGTGATCACGAACCACCCCAACGGCGGCCCGGTCTTCAGCGGTCCACAGGTCCAGCCGTGGGTCTGCCAGGAGACCGCCAAGGACGAGCAGTGCAACCAGCCTCCGCGCTACGAGCTTCTCTACCGCTCGTCGGTGACCGGCCAGTTCCGGCCCTACGA
This sequence comes from uncultured Actinomycetota bacterium, assembly GCA_963701425.1. Lineage (GTDB taxonomy): Bacteria > Actinomycetota > Actinomycetes > Propionibacteriales > Nocardioidaceae > Nocardioides_C. The sequence continues at coordinate 361,656 of CAVPAG010000015.1, forward strand.
CCCCAAGAACCCGCCGTCCGACCTGGCCGAGACGACGACCGACCAGGGCCACCGCGTCCCGTTCGTCGTCCGGGTCGAGACCGGCTACCAGGCCCGCGACCAGTACAAGATCGCCGCGCTCTACCGTCCCGGCAGGCCCTGGACGGCGTGGGCACCGCAGAGGCAGTGGAACCACAAGGTCCTGATCACGCACGGGCAGAGCTGCGGCATCGACCGCCAGGCCGGTGAGGCGCCGAGCGTCACCAGTGACCTGACGGGCGGTGGCGCCCCGCTGGAGGCGCTGAGCAGGGGTTACCTGGTCATGTCGACGGCGCTCAACAACGCCGGCCACAACTGCAACCTCGTCACCCAGGCGGAGTCGATGGTGATGGCCAAGGAGCGCATCGTCGAGCGGTACGGCCGCATCCGCTTCACGATCGGGACCGGGTGCTCGGGCGGCTCGCTGACCCAGCAGCAGGTGGCGAACGCCTACCCGGGCATCTACCAGGGCATCCTCCCGCAGTGCAGCTTCCCCGACGCGTGGTCGACCGGGCAGCAGCTCGTCGACTACCACCTGCTCCGGGCCTACCTCGAGCACCGGACCGGTGGGCTCCCGGCGTGGTCTGGGACCCCCAGGCCATCGCCGCGGTCGAGGGACATCCCAACCACGTGAACTCGGTGATCCTCGACTCGCTCTACTGGACCTCGCTGGGCGACCCCGACAACGGCTGTGCCGGGGTGAGCGAGAAGCAGCTGTACGACGCGCAGACCAACCCCGACGGCGTCCGCTGCACGCTCCACGACTACGCCATCAACGTGGTCGGCCCGCGGCGGCCCGCCGACTGGGGTCCTCAGGAGAAGCAGGTCGGCCACGGCTTCGGCGGCCTTCCCCTCGACAACGTCGGCGTCCAGTACGGTCTCGAGGCGCTGCGGCAGGGACGGATCACCCCGGCCCAGTTCGTCGACCTCAACGCCGAGGTCGGCGGCAGCGACATCGACATCAACCCGCGCCCGGAGCGCTTCGCCGCGAACCGGCCCGCCCTCCGCAACTCCTACGTGAGCGGCGGCGTGAACTCTGCCAACAACCTCGACCGGGTCGCGATCATCGACCTGCGCGGGCCGGACCCGGGTGCGTTCCACGACGCCTACCGTTCGTTCGCGATCCGTGCGCGGCTCGAGCGCGAGCACGGCCACTACCGCAACCACGTCCTCTGGTACGGCGCGGCGCCCCTCATCGGCGACACCTCCTACACCCGGGAGGGTCTGGTCGCGATGGACCGTTGGCTCACCGCGGTCGAGAAGGACCGCCGCCGCCTGCCGCTCGCCCGCAAGATCGTCCGGAACCGGCCCGACGACCTCCAGGACCGGTGCAGCCAGCTCCCGGGCGTCGAGCAGGTCGACGTACCCGGCATCGGCGTGGTCTGCGAGCTCCCGGACGTGCAGACCCGCTACGGCACCCCGCGAACCGTGGCAGGAGAGGGCATCGAGACCGACGTGCAGAAGTGCACGCTGATGCCGTTGCGCCGCACCGACTACTACCCCGTGACCTTCACCGACGCCCAGTGGTCACGGCTGCGCCGGGCGTTCCCCGACGGCGTGTGCGACTGGGAGCAGCCCGGCGTGGACCAGGTCGACGCCCGCGCCTGGCAGACCTACCAGGAGGCCGACGGCAGCGTCGTGTACGGCGGACGGCGGCTGGGCCCGGCTCCGGGGACATCGGGGGCGGGCTGGACCAGCCGGGCCTTCGCCGGCTGGCGTAGGGGCAGCTGACTCAGAACAGCGCGGACGCGAGCGCCTGACGGGCCTTGAGCACGCGGGCGTCCTCGTTGCCGACCGCCGCGAAGAGGCCCACCAGGTGGGTGCGTGCCTTCTCCCGGTCCTCCCCCGACGTACGCCGCACGAGGTCGATGAGCCGGGCGAACGCGTCGTCCACGTGACCACCGAGCAGGTCGAGGTCGGCCACCAGGGTCTGCGCCTCCACGTCGTCGGGACGCTCCGCCCCTGCCGTGCGGACCTCCTGGGCCGCGGCCGCGTCGAGGTGGGCGGTGCGCTGGAGCACCTTCGCCATGGCGAGGCCACCGGCCGCCTCGGCGTCGGCGGGGTTGGCGTCGACGAGCTTCTGGTACTCCGCCACCGCGCGGTCCACGTCGCCCTCCGCCAGCGCTTCCTGCGCCGGGACGTACCTGGGGTCGACCTGCGGCTCGCCCTCCTCCCCCTCGGGCGCACCGCCGCGCGGCTGCACCCGCCCGGTCATGCCCTGCGCGGCGGCGGCCTGCAGCACCTGCTGCATCAGGTTGCGCAGCTCGGCCAGAGGCGGGGCGTCCTGGAGGAGCGGTGCGAGCTGGCCGCCCATGGCGAGCGCGACGAGCGGCACGGACGGGATCTGGAGCGCCTGGGCGATGCCCGGGGCACCGTCCACGTCGACCCGGCCGAGGAGGAAGCGGCCCTCGAGCTCGGTCGCGATCGTGTCGAGGTCGTCGGCGAGCGTGACGCTGGCGGGCATCTTCGCCGAGTAGAAGACCAGCACGACGGGGACGTCCGCGGCGCCCTGCAGCTCGGCCTGGAAGTTCTGCTCGTCCAGCTCGACGGAGTACGACCCGCCTCCACCTGAGGCAGGGGCACCGGGAGCGGCGCCGGCGGGGGCGGCTGGACGCTTCAGGGCGGACAGGTCGACGGCGCCGGGGCGCGAGAACGAAGGCGTGCTCATGCTCCTATCTTGTCGGATCGGTCCGGCCGACCTCCACGGACCCCGGCGTCAGAACGGGGGCCGTGGGCGATCGCAGCATGCTGCCCGAGCGGACGCCGCCCCGCCCGGTCTGGTCTACGCGCGATGTGCGGCGCTCGTGCCGACCGGTGGGTGGTAGTTGCGACCGACCTCATCCGCGCGCTTCATCGCCGTGATGCCCTGGTCGATGCTGAGGAGCGGAGTCGTCTTGAGCGACTTGACGGACCCTCCGGCCGTCGCGGCCAGGGAGAAGGCGGCTGCCTCCTCGTCTCCCGGGAAGTCGGCGAGAAGGACGAGGTCGTAGTCGCCGAACGCGTAGAAGCAGGCGGTGACGCTGCCGCTGCAGCCGTCGAGCAGGGGCTGGATCCGTTCGAGCACGTTGCCGTGATCGCGGACCTGGGTGGCCCAGGAGTCGCTGGTGTAGGCGACCTGGAAGAGGAACTGGGACATGTGGACCTCCAAGGGTCCTCGAGGTTCGGTTGCGGCTCAGCGCCGCGACCTCAGGCCTTGCACTCTTCGCTTGTCGGGCCTCCGCTGCAATGCCGGGCTACACGCCGGCCGCCTCGATGTCGCGTACGCCGGGAACATCCACCGCAAGAGACCCTGCGTAGGGACGGGTGGTCCGCTCGACCGCGGTAGATCGTGTCCCGACAGGGGTGGAGAGACTCACGCGAGGCTGAGCGCGTGGGCCTCCTCCCACAGCTCCTCGCGGACGTCGGGGTGGGCGGCGTTCTCGATGAGGTGGCGCGCCTGCGCCTTCTGGTCGTGGCCGAACACCTCTGCCACGCCCTGCTCGGTCACCACGGCGGTCATCTGGAACGAGGTCACCGGCTCGTCGACCAGGGGCACGACCGTGGACCGGTTCGCGCGAGGGTGCCACGACCGGAGCGCGATCATCGCCTGGCCGCCCTTGCTGTGCAGGGCGCCGACGATGAAGTCGGTCTGCCCGCCGAAGCCGGAGTAGATCTTGGCGCCGATGCGCGAGGCGTTGGCCTGGCCGAAGAGGTCGACCTGGAGGGCGGAGTTGACGCTCGTCATGGCCACGTTGGCCGAGATCGAGGCAGGGTTGTTGGTCGTCTCGGTGCGGGCCATCTGCACCCGCGGGTTCCCGTCGACCCAGGCGTAGAGCTCCGGGGATCCGAAGAGGAACGACGTCGTGATCGGACGCTCCGTGTCGAGCGCGCCCACCCGCTCCAGCTCGAGCACGCTGTCGCTGAACATCTCCGTCCACACCCGTAACCCTCGGCGGTCGCGTAACGCGGAGAGGGTGGCGTCGGGGACGGCGCCGATGCCGGCCTGCAGCGTCGCCCCGTCGTGCACGCGGCCGGCGACGAGCTCGCCGATCCGGGCCGAGGCGTCGTCGAGCCGCATGTCCGGCGGGGAGGCCAGCGGCGCGTCGGCCTCGACGACCAGGTCGATGTCGTCGAGGCTGATCTCGGCGTCACCGAACGTGTAGGGCATCAGGCGGTTGGCCTGGGCGATGACGACCCCGCCCCTGCGTCGTACCGCCTCGATCGCCGCGGGCAGCACGTTCACCTCGGTGCCGAGCGACACCTTGCCGTCGCGCGGCGTCGAGGTGTGCAGGAGCACGACGTCGGGTGGGTTCGCCCGCTCGAACAGCGTCGGCACCAGCGACAGCCGTGACGGGATGTAGTGCAGCCGCGGGCTCGAGCGCATTCCGACACCCACGAACGACGTCTCGAGCTCGACGCCCTCACGGTCCGGGATGCCAGGCTGGGCGTTGAGGACCCACAGCCGGTACGTCGGGAGCACCCCATCCACCTCTTCGAGGAGCTGCCACGGGGTGGCGAAGTTCCCCGAGGCCACGACTCGTGGCTGCTCCGGGAGTCCGGACAGGGCGCGGCGAAGACTCTCCATGCCCGGATGCTTTCAGAGTCGGCCGTCAGAACCGCGCTGGCTCGCGGTACTCGCCCCACTCCGCGCGAAGGACGTCGCAGATCTCGCCGAGGGTGGCCTCGACGCGGCACGCCTCGAGCATCGCGGGGATCATGTTCTGGTCGGTGCGCGAGACCTCGACGAGGTGGTTGAGCGCTGCCTCGACGGCGGCGTTGTCGCGCTGCCCCTTGCGCTCGGCGAGCTCGCGGACCTGGTCGACCTCGACCTCGTGGGAGACCCGCAGGATCTCGAGGTCGTGGGTGATGGAGTCCTCGTGGCAGTTCACGCCGACGATCTTCTTGTCGCCCTTCTCGAGCGCGGTCTGGTACTGGAAGGCCGCCTCGGCGATCTCGGACATGAACCAGCCCTCCTCGATGCCACGGAGGATGCCCTTGGTGACCGGCCAGGTGCCGTTCTTCGGGTCGGAGGTGCTGGCCCGCATGGTCTCGGCCAGGGCCTCGGTGTCCCTGCAGGTCAGCGTCGAGCCGCCCATGGCGAGGATCTTGTCGAAGATCGCCTCGGCCTCGGCCTCGATCTTGTCGGTCAGCGCCTCGACGTACCAGGAGCCGCCGAGCGGGTCGGCGACGTTGACCACGCCGGTCTCCTCCATGATCACCTGCTGGGTGCGCAGCGCGATCTCGGCGGCCTGCTCGCTCGGCAGGGCCAGCGTCTCGTCGAGGGCGTTGGTGTGCAGGGAGTTCGTGCCGCCGAGCACCGCGGCGAGTGCCTCGATGCCGGTGCGCACGACGTTGTTGTAGGGCTGCTGCGCGGTGAGGGAGACCCCGGCGGTCTGGGTGTGGAAACGCAGCCACTGGGCCTTCTCGCTCTTCGCGCCGTAGACGTCGCGCAGCCACTTGGCCCAGATGCGACGGGCTGCGCGGAACTTCGCGATCTCCTCGAAGAAGTCCACGTGGCTGTCGAAGAAGAACGACAGGCCCGGGGCGAAGACGTCGACGTCGAGGCCACGGGAGAGGCCGAGCTCGACGTAGGCGAACCCGTCGGCGAGCGTGTAGGCGAGCTCCTGCGCGGCAGTCGAGCCGGCCTCGCGGATGTGGTAGCCCGACACCGAGAGCGGCTTGTAGTCCGGGATCTTCTCGGCGCAGTGCTCCATCAGGTCGCCGATCAGGCGCAGGTGCGGCTCGGGCGCGAAGAGCCACTCCTTCTGGGCGATGTACTCCTTGAAGATGTCGGTCTGGAGCGTGCCGTTGAGGACGCCGGTGTCGACGCCCTGGCGCTCCGCGGCGACGAGGTACATGCAGAAGATCGGCACCGCCGGGCCGGAGATCGTCATCGACGTGGTGACGTCGCCGAGCGGGATCTCGTCGAAGAGCACGTCCATGTCGGCGGCCGTGTCCACCGCGACGCCGCAGTGGCCGACCTCGCCGAGGCTCTTCGGGTCGTCGGAGTCGCGACCCATGAGCGTGGGCATGTCGAAGGCGACCGACAGGCCGCCGCCGCCACGACCCAGGATCATCTTGTAGCGCTCGTTGGTCTGCTTGGCGTTGCCGAAGCCGGCGAACTGGCGGATGGTCCAGGTCCGTCCGCGGTAGCCCGTGGGGTACAGGCCGCGGGTGTAGGGGAACTCACCGGGGTAGCCGATGTTCTCGAAGTTCGGGTAGGCGCTCTCGTCGGCGGGGCCGTAGACGGGCTCGACCTCCATGCCCGAGACGGTCGTGAAGTCCGCCTCACGGACGCGGGACCTCTCGTAGCGCTGCTGCCACCGCTCACGGGCGGACCGGCTTCCGGTCTGGGGCGTGGACGAGGTCGACGGCGTGTCCTGGGTCATACGAAAATAGTAGGACGTCCAACTAACTGTGTCGACCCGGGCCAGCAGCTCAGAAGTCGCCGGCTGCCTGACGCACCGGGCGGAGCACCTCCGAGATCAGGCGCAGCTGCTCGGCGCCGACGGCTCCGAGGGCGAAGTCCGCCTCGACCAGGTCGGCGGTGGCTGCCTCCACGACCGCCCGGCCCTCCTCGGTGATCTCCGCGAGGACGGCCCGACCGTCGTCGGGGTGCCTGCGGCGTACGACGAGCCCCGCGGACTCGAGCCGGTCGATGATCGAGGTGATCGACGTGGGGTGCACCTGGAGGCGCTCCCCCATCTTGCCCAGCGGCAGCGACCCGGCCCGCGAGAACGTCAGCAGCACCAGCGCCTCGTAGCGTGCGAACGTGAGCCCGTGGGGGCGCAGGATCTCGTCGAGCTGGCCCAGCACGAGCTGCTGCACCCGCATCAGCGAGGTCACGGCGTGCATCTGCTCGACCGCGCCCCAGCGCTTCGCCCACTGCCTGGCCGCCTCGTCGATCGGGTCGAACGGCAGCTTCTTCGCGGGGCGCACCTGCTTGGACATGTCGCGACCCTACTCAACCGCAGGCGCCCCGCAGGCCCGCCCGCACCGCACGCCGCGGACGAGCCGTTGCAGAAGCGTAGGGCTAGACGGGACGACCGCCGTGGGTCCGCTGCCCAGCGCCGCGGAGGCCCGCGCGGGCGACGACCCGCTGGATCGCGAGGTCACGCTGGTCCGGGCGTCCGACGAAACGGATGTCGCGAAGTCCCTGCTCCTGCGCGGCGGACTCGAACACGAAGTGCCCGTAGCCGAAGACCCGTCCGAGGATCGGCTTGTCGACCGTGATGTCGAGGATCCGGCCGAGCGGCATGGTGGCCATCCGCTGCGCGAGCACGCCTCGGACACGGAACACCCGCATGTTCGTGATCACGAACCGGTCCATGTACGCCGTGAGCGCCTTCCACCCCGCGTGCAGGCAGATGGCGAGGGCGAGCAGCCACGGCACCCAGGCGATGTCCATGGGGATGAAGAGGCCCAGGACGAGCAGACCAGCGGCCACCATGAGCTCCAGCACGGGCCGGACGTAGACCACCCAGTGGTGGAGGACCTCGTCGACGATGACCTCACCCTCGTCGCGGAGCAGGTGCCGACCGATCTTCGGGTCGGCGAAGGTGCTGCGCAGCCAGCCAGCCACGAGCCCGGCCTAGCCGAGCAATGCGTTGAGGAACTCGATGATCGCCTCGAAGAGGGTGCTCACCATCTTCCACAGCGCGACGCCGGCGTTCTCCGCGAACGCAGCGAGCTCGGCCGGGTCGCGCAACAGGTAGAAACCGAGGAACAGCACGAGGATGATGATCAGCGGCTTCTTCATCACGCCCACTTCCTTGCCCGAGATTGCATGTGCATGCAGACACAAGCCTGCAGATCATGGCATTGAACCAACGCGCCTCCCGCGGGTGTGGGAGGCGCGCGGTCAGGAGCCCGTGGAGTCCAGCTCGGTGAACGAGTCGAGGAGTACGTCGGCGGCCCGGTAGGGGTCGCTCTTGCCGGCTGCCACCTGCTCCGCGAGCTCGTCGAGCTCGCTGCGACCGTGCACGTCGCCCCACCGCTCACGGAGGGCGGTGACCGCGATGGCCTCGATCTCGTCGCGTGCCCGGCGGACCCGGCGACGGTCGAGCTCGCCGGAGGCCTCCATCCAGGCACGGTGCGAGTCGATCGCCTCGACCAGCTCGTCGACGCCCTGGCCGACCTGGGCCACGGTCAGCACGATCGGCGGCCTCCAGCTGCCCTCGGGCTTGTCGGCCAGCGAGATCATCGTGCGCAGCTCCCGACGCACCTGCTCCGCGCCGTCCCGGTCGGCCTTGTTGACGACGTACACGTCGCCGATCTCGAGGATGCCTGCCTTCGCGGCCTGGACGCCGTCGCCCATGCCGGGCGCGAGCAGCACCAGCGTCGTGTCGGCGAGCCCCGCGATCTCGACCTCGCTCTGGCCGACGCCGACGGTCTCGACGAGGACCACGTCGCAGCCCGCCGCATCCAGCACGCGAAGCGCCTGCGGGGTCGTCCAGGACAGGCCGCCGAGGTGGCCGCGCGAGGCCATCGACCGGATGTAGACGTCCTTGTCCAGGGCGTGGTCCTGCATCCGGATCCGGTCCCCGAGCAGCGCGCCCCCGGAGAACGGAGACGACGGGTCGACCGCGAGAACGCCGACGCGCTTGCCCGCCTTGCGCAGGGCGGTCACCAGCGCGGAGGTGGACGTGGACTTGCCCACCCCCGGCGAGCCGGTGATGCCGACGATCTGGGCGCGACCGGTGTAGGGCGCGAGCCCGGCCATCACCTCCCGCAGCAGCGGCGAGGCGTCCTCGACGAGGGAGATCAGCCGGGCCACGGCCCGGGCATCGCCGGACCGCGCCCTCTCGACGAGCTCGGGAACCGATGCAGCGCCGCGCCTCATGCAGACGGGACTCGGACGATCAGGGCGTCGCCCTGGCCGCCGCCACCGCACAGCGCGGCAGCGCCCACGCCGCCACCGCGGCGCTTGAGCTCGAGCGCGAGGTGCAGTGCGATCCGGGCGCCGGACATGCCGACCGGGTGACCGACCGCGATGGCGCCGCCGTTGACGTTGACCTTGTCCTCGGACAGCCCGAGCTCACGGGCCGAGGCGATGCCGACCGCGGCGAAGGCCTCGTTGATCTCGACCAGGTCGAGGTCGGAGGGCTTGATCCCCTCCTTCTCGCAGGCCTTGGCGATCGCGTTGGCGGGCTGCATCTGCAGCGTGGAGTCGGGGCCGGCGACCTGGCCCGAGGCGCCGATCTCGGCGAGCCACTCGATGCCGAGCTCCTCGGCCTTCGCCTTGCTCATGACGACCACGGCGCAGGCGCCGTCGGAGATCTGCGAGGACGAGCCCGCGGTGATGGTGCCCTCCTTGGAGAAGGCCGCGCGCAGCTTCGACAGGGACTCGGCGGTGGTGTCGCCGCGGATGCCCTCGTCCTGGGAGACCACGACGGGCTCGCCGCGACGCTGCGGGATCTCGACCGGGACGACCTCGTCGTCGAAGACGCCGTTCTTCCAGCCCTCGGCGGCGCGCTGGTGGGAGCGGGCGGAGAACTCGTCCTGCTCCTCGCGGGTGAGGTTGAGGCCCTCGACGTTGCACGCGTCGGTCAGGTTGCCCATGCCCTGCGCGGTGAAGGCGTCGAAGAGCGCGTCGTAGGCCATCGAGTCGACGAGCTTCGTGTCGCCGTACTTGAAGCCCTCACGCGACTTGGGGAGCAGGTGGGGCGCCTGGGTCATCGACTCCATGCCGCCGGCGACGATGATCTCGTGCTCCCCGGCGCGGATCAGCTGGTCGGCGAGGGCGATGGCGTTGATGCCCGAGAGACAGACCTTGTTGATCGTGATCGCCGGGATGTTCATCGGGATGCCGCCCTTGACCGCGGCCTGGCGGGCGGTGATCTGGCCCGCGCCGGCCTGGATGACCTGGCCCATGATCACGTACTCGACCTGGTCACCGCTGACGCCGGCCTTCTCGAGGGCGCCCTTGATGGCCACGCCGCCGAGGTCCGCGGCGGAGAGGTCCTTGAGTCCCCCCAAAAGGCGACCGATCGGGGTGCGAGCACCTGCGACGATGACGGATCCGGACATGGGGGCCTCCTGGGGAACGAACAAGTCCTGTTTCGAGGGACGATACCCACGTCCACCCCCTGAGAGGGAGGGGGCCTCGTCGACTCGTCATGTCGGGCTGGTCACAGTCTCTCGCGGGCTGGGCGGCCGTCGTACGACGATGTGCGGCATGACGAACACCAGCGCCCCCCTCGACCTCCCCGAGCACCTGTTCCTCTGCATCGACCACGTCGGCGTCGCTGTGCCCGACCTCGACGAGGCGATCGCCTTCTACCGCGACGCCTTCGGCATGCAGGTCACCCACGAGGAGACCAACGAGGAGCAGGGTGTCCGCGAGGCCATGGTGGCCGTCGGCGACTCGGGCTCCTCGATCCAGCTGCTCGCCCCGCTGAACGAGCAGTCGACGATCGCGAAGTTCCTCGACCGCTCCGGCCCGGGCCTGCAGCAGCTCGCCTACCGCGTCACCGACGTGGAGAAGGTCTCGCAGGTCCTGCGCGAGCGCGGCCTGCGCCTGCTGTACGACGCGCCGCGTCGCGGGACCTCGAACTCCCGGATCAACTTCATCCACCCCAAGGACGCCGGCGGCGTGCTCGTGGAGCTCGTCGAGCCCGCCTCGGACGACTCGGCGCACTGAAGCGGCGCTCTGCCTCGTCCCGCTGACGGTGCCTCCTCAGGCCGCTGACGGGGCGCCGTGGCCGCCCTGTCTAGAGAAGTAGGTCACAGGGTGCTGACACCCTTGGTTACCCGTCGGTAGATTCCCCCCAACCCCCATGCTCGCCCGGAACCCCCAGGAGCTCCTGTGAAGCAGATCCTCGACGCCATCCTCGCCGGTGACACCTCCTCGGAGGACTTCGCCGCCCTCGAGGTCCCCGACCATTACAAGGCCGTGACCGTCCACAAGGACGAGGTCGACATGTTCGAGGGCCTCGCGAGCCGCGAGAAGGACCCGCGCAAGTCGCTGCACGTCGAAGACGTGGCGCTGCCCGAGCTCGGCCCCGGTGAGGCTCTCGTCGCGGTGATGGCCAGCGCCATCAACTACAACACCGTCTGGACCTCGATCTTCGAGCCCGTGTCGACCTTCGGGTTCCTCGAGCGCTACGGCCGGGTCTCGCCGCTCGCCAAGCGCCACGACCTGCCGTACCACATCGTCGGCTCCGACCTCTCCGGCGTGGTGCTCAAGACCGGTCTGGGCGTGCACAACTGGAAGCCGGGCGACCGTGTCGTCGCCCACTGCCTCTCCGTCGAGCTCGAGGGCCCCGACGGCCACAACGACACGATGCTCGACCCCGAGCAGCGGATCTGGGGCTTCGAGACCAACTTCGGCGGCCTCGCCGAGGTTGCGCTGGTCAAGGCCAACCAGCTGATGCCGAAGCCCGAGCACCTCACCTGGGAGGAGGCCGCGAGCCCCGGCCTGGTGAACTCCACGGCGTACCGCCAGCTCGTCAGCGCCAACGGCGGCAACATGAAGCAGGGCGACAACGTCCTCATCTGGGGTGCGTCCGGCGGTCTCGGCGGCTTCGCGACCCAGTACGCCCTCAACGGCGGCGCGACGCCGGTCTGCGTGGTCTCCAACGAGGAGAAGGCCGAGATCGCCCGCAGCATGGGCGCGGAGCTCATCATCAACCGCTCCGAGGAGGACTACAAGTTCTGGAAGGACGAGAACACCCAGGACCCGAAGGAGTGGAAGCGCTTCGGTGCCAAGATCCGTGAGCTCACCGGGGGCGAGGACATCGACATCGTCTTCGAGCACCCCGGCCGTGAGACCTTCGGCGCCTCCGTCTTCGTCACGCGCAAGGGCGGCACCATCACCACCTGCGCCTCGACCACGGGCTACATGCACGAGTACGACAACCGCTACCTGTGGATGAACCTCAAGCGGATCATCAGCTCGCACTTCGCGAACTACCGCGAGTCGTGGGAGGCGAACCGGCTCATCGCCAAGGGCATGATCCACCCGACCCTGTCCAAGACCTACCGGCTCGAGGACACCGGCCAGGCGGCGCTCGACGTGCACCACAACCGCCACCAGGGCAAGGTGGGCGTCCTCGCGCTGGCCCCGGAGGACGGGCTCGGTGTCCTGAACCACGACCTGCGCGACCAGCACATCGACGCGATCAACCGCTTCCGGGGCGTCTGAGGACACCGGATCCGGCACGGCGGGGGCCGCCGTTTGACACCATCATCCTGACCGTCGTACTCGGTTTCTCGCCGGGCACGGCGGTCAGGTTCATTTCATGTGTGTCCATCGTGCCTCGCGGGTTTACCGTGGACGGTCGGACACACTTAGGCTCTGAGCACGCAAACGAGGTAGGGGAACGCAGATGAACGACCGATCCGGGCTTTCGATCTTTGACGACGACTCCTCCAACAGCGGTGCGGACGAGGCCACGCAGGTCTTCCCGGCCGTCGAGGAAGGCACGGGGACGACTGTGGCCGGGGGAGGCCTCGGCGCCAGCTTCCCGGTCGTGCGCCGCGGCTACGACCAGGCAGCCGTGGACCGTCAGATGCACACGCTCGCCGGGGAGAAGGCGGGCCTCGCGGCCAGCCTGAAGGAGGCCCGTGGGCGGGTCGCGCAGCTCGAGAAGCAGGTCGGCGACCTGCGGAAGAGGCTCACCGAGAACGACGCACCCTCGTACGCCGGCCTCGGCGGCCGTGCGAGCGAGATGCTCCGCCTCGCCGAGGAGCAGGCCGACGAGGTGCTGACCCAGGCCCGGGTCCAGGCCGACGAGATCCGCAAGCGCGCGATGAAGGACGCCGAGGCGCTCAAGGCCGCGGCGGACCGCGACGCGGAGGACATGCGGATCGTCCAGCTCAAGGAGCTCGAGGAGACCCGCAACCGCATGGTCGCCGACGCCGAGCAGCAGCGCGCCATGGCGCGGGCCGAGGCCGACGACCTGATGGCCGCCGCCCGCCGTGAGGCCGAGCAGATGCGGCTGGCCGCCGAGCAGGAGAGCAACGCCCTGCGCACCAGCGCGCGCCGCGAGGCCGAGCAGGCCCGTGCGGCCGCCGACCGCGAGGTGCAGGAGGCCCGGCGCACCCTCGCCGTCGAGAAGGAGCGCCTCACCCGCGAGGCCGCGGAGCACCACGACACCGCCATCGGGGAGACCGCCCGTCTCGTCCACGAGGCCGAGGAGCGCGCCAACGCCGCCGAGCAGCGTGCCCGCGAGGCGATGGCGCAGGCCACCTCCCAGCGGGAGCAGGCCGAAGCCGAGGCCGACCGCCTGCTCACGCGGGCACGTCGCGAGGCCGAGCAGATCGTCCACGCCGCGGAGACCCAGGCCTCCAGCCTGGTCGCCTCCGGTCACGCCGACGCCGAGCGCGAGCTCGCCGCCCTGAAGGCCGATGTCGACCGGGTGCAGCGTCGCCGCGACGCGATCGTCGCCCAGCTCGGTGCGCTGCGTGACGTGGTCGCCGGGTTCGCCGACCCGACCGACGAAGCCCCCGCAGAGGCCGCTGCTCCCGAGGCACAGTCGACAGGCTCGAAGGAGAAGTGAGCACAGCAGACGAGGAGATCCGCCGGCTGCGCGACGAGGTCAAGGAGGCCGAGGAGTCGGTCGAGGAGACCCAGGAGTCGGTCGAGGACGCCGCGGAGCAGGCTGACGCTGCTCGCGCGGAGGCCGAGGAGGCCCGCGAGGGAGCCGAGAAGGCTCGGGGCGAGGCCGCCGAGTCCGCCGTACGCGCTCGGCAGTCGGCCGCCCAGGCGGCGAACCACGAGCTCAGCGCCGAGGAGGAGTCCCAGGAGTTCCTGCGCGACCGCGAGCCGGACGAGGACGCCGAGAACGTCTACGGCGAGCCAGGACGCCCCCTGAAGCGCCACTCCCCGTTCTACATGGGCTTCATGGGCGCGGTCGGGGCACTCATCGCGATCTGGCTCGGGCAGCAGATCCTGTCCATCGCCTCGATCCTGATCCTGATCGTGGTCGCGATGTTCCTCGCGGTCGGTCTCAACCCGGCCGTGGAGTTCTTCCTCCGGCGCGGCGTGAAGCGCATGTGGTCGGTCCTGCTGGTGATGATCGGCGTGCTGGTGGCGCTCACCCTCTTCGTGATCGCCATCGTCCCGGTCATCACCGACCAGGTGGCGACGCTCACCGAGCGGGCCCCGGAGTGGTTCCAGGAGTTCCGAGCCAACCGGACCTTCCAGCGGTTCGACGACCAGTACGACATCGTCGCCAGGGTCGAGCAGACGCTCCAGGACGGCAACTGGACGAACTCCGTGTTCGGCGGCGTGCTCAACGCCGGCCTCGCGGTGCTCGGCTTCATCGCGAACGCGTTCATCGTGCTCGTGCTGATGCTCTACTTCCTCGCCTCGCTGCCGTCGATCAAGCGGTTCTTCTACCGCTTCGCCCCGGCGTCCCGTCGGGAGCGGGTGACCTACCTCGGCGACCAGATCCTCGCCAACGTCGGCGGGTACGTATCCGGAGCATTCCTGGTCGCGACCGCGGCAGGGGTCAGCTCCCTGGTGTTCCTGCTGGTCGTGGGGCTCGGCGAGTACGCCGTGGCGCTGGCCGCCGTCGTCGCGATCCTCGACGTGATCCCGATGATCGGCGCGACGCTCGGCGCCTTCGTGGTGACTGCGATCGGCTTCGCCACGGACCCGAAGATCGGGCTCGCGTGCCTGATCTTCTACGTCGTCTACCAGCAGTTCGAGAACTACTTCATCTACCCGAGGGTGATGGCACGCTCGGTCGACATTCCCGGCTCGCTGATCGTGATATCGGCCCTGGTCGGCGCAGCCCTCCTCGGGGTGGTGGGCGCGCTGCTCGCGGTGCCCACGGCGGCTGCGGTCCAGCTGATCACCAAGGAGGTCTTCCTGCCGCGCCAGGAGGCCAGGTAGCTCAGTCCTGCAACGGCTTCGGCACGGGGACGTCCTTGAAGGCCCCGCGGTTCTTGTCGGCGTACGCGCTGGTGTCGGCGGTCTCCATCGGACCGTCCCACTCCCGCGGCAGGGGTACGTCGACCGAGGGGGCGACGCGGCGCGTGATCTCGTCGAGGACCGTCTCGGCGTCGCCCACCCACAGGTGCTTCGCCCCCTCGACCCCGACCACCTCGGCCTGGGGCACGATCGCGAAGCGCTCCTCGGCCTCCGGAGGCTGGAGGTAGTCGTCGTGCTCGGGGACGAGCGCGGTCAGGGGCTTGCCCGACTCGGCCCACGCCTCGAGGTGCGCGATGTCGGAGAAGCGCAGCGGCGGGGACAGCAGGATCGCGCCCTTCACGGCCGGGTCGTTGGCGTGCATCAGCGTGAGGTCGGTCCCGAACGACCAGCCGACGACCCAGATGTTCGGCAGGTCGTGGAACTCGGCGTACTCGATCGCCGCGACGACGTCGTACCGCTCCCCCTGCGCGTGGTCGAACTCCCCCTCGCTGCGCCCCTGCTCACTCGCGGTGCCGCGGGTGTTGAAGCGGAGCACGGCGATGCCGGCGAGCGCCGGGAGCCGGAAGGCGGCCTTGCGGAAGATGTGGCTGTCCATCATCCCGCCGTGCGTGGGGAGCGGGTGCAGGCACACGATCGTGGCGACCGGGTCCTGGTCGGCCGGGAGCGCCAGCTCGCCCACGAGCTCGAGGCCGTCCGCGGTGTGGAGAGTGATCGGCTCACGCCGGGCGGGCAGGACGGAGTTCGCTCGGATGACAGCCATGCCCCCATTGTCCCCGACGGGACTCGGTGGGCTCGGGTGGGGACGGTCTCGTCAGCCGGCCGGCTCGTCGTCCCAGTCGACCAGGGTGAGGGTCCCGAGCTCCCGGTCGCTGCGCAGGATCCCGTAGCCGACCGAGTCGTGGACGCGGTCGGGCCCGGGCCAGGCCTGCCGGTGGTGCGCCTCCTTGAGGAACCCGGTGCGCAGGAGCGTGCGACGCATCGCCACGTTGTCCTGGCGCGTGTGCGCCTCGATCCGCGTCACGTGCGGCCACTCCGCGAAGACGTGGTCGACCATCCAGGCGACCGTACGCGTGCCGACGCCGCGGCCCCTCAGGCGCTCGCGGATCCGCAGGTCGAACAGCGGCGTCTCGTCCTCGAGGTCGAAGATCCGCAGGAAGCCGGCCCGTTCACCGGCCAGCCCGACCCAGTAGCAGCG
Source organism: uncultured Actinomycetota bacterium (assembly GCA_963701425.1). Lineage (GTDB taxonomy): Bacteria > Actinomycetota > Actinomycetes > Propionibacteriales > Nocardioidaceae > Nocardioides_C. The sequence continues at coordinate 377,729 of CAVPAG010000015.1, forward strand.
GGTGCTCACGTCGTCGAACCGACCCTCGGCCACCCGGCGCAGGACCTCCTCCCGGTCCGAGCCGCCACCCGAGTGGAACGGCCAGGTCTCGGATGCCAGGAAGGCGGCGAGCTCCTCTGCCTGGGCGGCGTCGAACCGGGTGAACGTGAGGTCCATGCCCTGAGTGTAGGAAGCCTCAGCGCCTGCGGTCGCGTGCTTTCCAGCAGGGGGTGTGCCAGTGCCGGCGCTCGTCGAGGCCGGAGCCGCCGAACATGGACGCGACGACCGGCCACGCCACGACGTGTGGGGTGGCCGGTCGGATGAGGTGGTCGCAGCCGGGGCAGCGGTAGGACTTCGTCGCGGCCGAGCCGGTCACCCGGCGGACGACGTACTCCTCACCGCCGAAGCGCTCGACCCGGTCGGTCACCGGGCGGTGTAGTCCCGGAAGCCGCGCTTGGTCTTGCGGCCGAGGTAGCCGGCGGTGACGAGGTGCTCGAGCAGCGGGGCCGGGGCGAAGCCGGGCTCGCGGAACTCGAGGTAGAGCTCGCGCTGGATCGCGAGCGACACGTCGTTGCCCACCACGTCGAGCAGCTCGAACGGACCCATCGGCAGCGCACAGCCGTACTTCATGGCCGTGTCGATGTCGTCGGCGCTGGCGTAGTGCGCCTCGAGCATCTTCACCGCGTCGTTGAGGTACGGGAACAGCAGGGCGTTGACGATGAAGCCGGCCCGGTCGCCGCACGACACCGCGACCTTGCCGACCTTGTCGCACAGCGCCCGGACCGTCTCGGCGACGTCGTCGGCGGTGCTCACCGTGCTGACGACCTCGACCAGCTTCATGATCGGGGCGGGGTTGAAGAAGTGCATGCCGATGACGTCCTGCGGACGCTTGGTGACGCTGGCCAGCGTCGATCACCGGCAGCGAGGAGGTCGTGGTCGCCAGGACCGCGCCGGGCTTGCAGATCTCGTCGAGGTTCTCGAACAGGATCGTCTTGACCTTGAGGTCCTCGGCGATCGCCTCGACCACGATGTCGACGTCGGCGAGGTCGTCGAGGCTGGTCGAGCCGGTGAGGCGGCCGAGCACCTGCGTCCTTCGCGGACTCCTCGAGCTTGCCGCGCTGGATCGCCTTGTCGAGCGACTTCTCGATCGAGGCCCGGACCCCGTCGACCTTGCCGTCGCTGCGGCCGACGTAGCACCACGTCGTACCCGGCCTTGGCGAAGACCTCGACGATGCCGGTGGCCATGGTGCCGGTGCCGACGACACCCACCTTGGTGATCTCGTGCTTGAGCTGCGGCTTGTCGTCGGCCGACGGGGTGATGGCGTCGGGGACCACGATCGGGCTGTCCGGCGCCTCGTAGGTGTAGAAGCCGCGGCCGGTCTTGCGGCCGAGCATGCCCGCGGTGACCATCTGCTTGAGGATCGGGGCCGGCGCGTGCAGACGGTCACGGCCCTGCTTGTACATCGTGTCGAGGATCTCGTAGGCGGTGTCGAGACCGATCAGGTCGAGCAGGGCGAGCGGGCCCATCGGGTAGCCGCAGCCGAAGCGCATCGCCGCGTCGATGTCCTCGCGGCTGGCGTAGCGCGCCTCGTACATCGACACGGCGTGGTTGAGGTAGCCGAACAGCAGCGTGTTGGCGATGAAGCCGGCCTTGTCGCCGCAGACGACGGGGGTCTTGTCGAGCTTCTCGACAAGAGCGCGCGACGTCGTCGAGGACGTCGGGCTCGGTGACGACGGTGCGCACGATCTCGACGAGCTTCTGCACCGGGGCCGGGTTGAAGAAGTGGATGCCGACGACCCTGCCCGGGTGGCTCGTCGCGGTGGAGATCTCGGTGACCGACAGCGAGGAGGTGTTCGTCGCGAGGATCGCCTCCGGACGCACGACCTGGTCGAGCTCGCGGAAGAGTCCCTGCTTGAGGTCGAGCTGCTCGACCACGGCCTCGACCACGAGGTCGACGTCCTTGACGTCGCTGAGGTTCGTGGTGAAAGTGACCCGCCCGATCAGCTCCTGCTGGTCGCCCTCGGACAGCTTGCCGCGCTTCACGGCCCGGTCGGTGGAGTGCTGGATGTGCTGACGGCCGCGCTCGAGCGACTCGTCGTTCAGCTCCACGCCGACGACCTGGTAGCCGTTGCGAGCGAAGATCTCGGCGATACCGGCACCCATGGTGCCGAGACCGATCACGCCAATACTGCGGAAGTCACGTCCGGTTGTCATGGGGCGAATCATGGCACGCCCGCGTGACGAATTGCCGTGAGGTACTTCACCCGTCCAGCCAGCTCCTCCGGCGACCCGGCCGGGACGTGCCCCGAACCGCGGGGAGCCTGCCGGAGCGGCGTCCGGGGGACGGCGGGACAGCAGGTAACCTGCCTGCCGTGCGTCTCGTCATCGCTAAGTGCCAGGTCGACTACGCCGGTCGGCTCACCGCCCACCTGCCCATGGCGACCCGCCTGATCCTCGTCAAGAACGACGGCTCGGTGCTCATCCACTCGGACGGCGGCTCCTACAAGCCCCTGAACTGGATGTCCCCGCCCTGCAAGGTCGTCGAGGGCAAGAACGACGACGGCCACGTCGAGTGGACGGTCACCGGCAAGGACGACGACACGCTCCGCATCCTGCTCACCGAGATCAGCCACGACACGAGCCACGACCTCGGCATCGACCCCGGCCTCCAGAAGGACGGCGTCGAGAAGCACCTCCAGGAGCTGCTCGCCGAGCACCCTGCGACCCTGGCCGAGGGGCTGACCCTGGTACGCCGGGAGTACCCGACCGCGATCGGGCCGGTGGACCTCATGTGCCGCGACACCGAGGGCCGCTCCGTCGCGGTCGAGATCAAGCGCCGCGGAGAGATCGACGGGGTCGAGCAGCTCACCCGCTACCTCGAGCTCCTCAACCGCGACCCGAAGCTCCGCCCGGTCCGGGGCATCTTCGCCGCCCAGGAGATCAAGCCCCAGGCCCGCGTCCTCGCCCAGGACCGCGGCATCACCTGCGCTGTCGTCGACTACGACGCCCTGCGCGGCATGGACGACCCCACCGCCCGCCTCTTCTGACGCTCACACAGGGCCGACGATCGAGGCGACCTCGTCGGCGCAGCCCCACGACAGGGTGACCCCGGCACCGCCGTGGCCGTAGCAGTGGACGACCCGCTCCAGGTGGCCGTTGCCCGGGACCTTCTCCTCCTCGAGGCGCACCTGCGGCCGCGCGGGGCGCAGGCCGACCTTGTGTCGCAGGACGCGGGCCCGGGCGACCTCGGGCACCAGGACAGCGGCCCGTTCCAGGATCTTCGCGGCGGTCGCCGGGTCCGGCGTACGGCTCCACTCCCCCTCGTCGTCGGTGCCGCCGACCACGATGTCGTGGGAGCGAGGGACCACGTACGTCGGACCCTCACCGTCGAGCCACCACCGGTCGAGCCCGAACTGCTCGACGTAGACCACCTGGCCGCGCACCGGCTGGACGCTCTGGTCCTCGGCGATCAGCCGGGCCCCGAGCCCGCTCGCGTTCACCACGACCTCGGCCTGGTCCGGCATCCCGCCGAGCGCCATGCGGGTGATCGTTCCTCCGGCGTCCACCACGGCCTTGCTCAGCCAGCGCAGGTAGACCGGCATCTCCACGACCGGGGTGCGGAACGTCCACCCGTCGACGTACGGCGGCGACATGGCGGTCACCCGGGTGAGCGTCGGCACCGCGCTGCGCCACCACGGGTCGGAGGTACGTCGACGGTGCAGCTCGGTCCCCTCGACCATCCGGATGCCCGCGTCCGCATCGTCCGAGAGCCGCTGGAGCTCGTGGTAGGTCGTCGCCGACCAGGCCGTGACCCTCTCGTACGGGAAGGCTCGGTACGGGTACCAGATCGCCGCGGCGACGGCCGAGGTCGTCTCCAGGGGCAGGTCCCGCGCGAACACGTCGACCCGGTGCCCCGCCTGCAGGAGCCGCAGGGCGCAGGAGAGCCCGACCACGCCCGCTCCGATGACCACGACCCGGCTCATGGGGAGAGTCTGCCCCAACCGGGCGCCGGAGAGGCTCAGTAGTCCTCGATCCGCACGGCCCCACCCTCGTCGGTCACCTCGGCCACGACATGTGTCGGATCGCCACCCCCGTCCACACGGCAGACGATCCGGATCCCCTCGGACGCCGGGTACGCCGGCGTGGGACCGCAGTCGACGTCGGTGTAGCCCTCGTCCTCCAGCCGCTCCACGAGGCGAGAGGTCGCGAGAACCCCGTGGTCGAGCCAGGCGTCGAACTCGACCCGCCCGTGCTCCCCCTCGGTCAGCTCGACCTCGACCTCGCCGACCACCCCGTCGACGTACCCCTTGCACTCGAGCTCGGCCGGGACGGCGCCGGGCCAGCCCGGGCACTCCACGTACTCCAGGCTCAGGCCCTCGTCCTCGAGGCGCGGGGCGAGCCGTTCGGCGACGGGCCGCTCCAGCGGGTCCATGGGCTCGCGCGGCGGCTCGGACGGAGCGGGAGCGGACGCACCCAGCGTCGGGCTGGAGCGCTCCGCCGGCTCGGCGTCGCCGGAGGTCGCGCCCTCGTCGCCGCACGCCGCAAGGGCTCCGATGGCGAGCAGCGTCGCCACCCAGCGCGAGCCCGCCATGCACCTCTCCTCTCCCCGGAGAACTCCCAGCGTAGCCAGGGGTTTCGAGGCTCCGGCTCCGTAACCTCCGCCGCTAGAACTCGTTACACCCCGCATCGGAGGTATGTGATGCGAACGACGCGAATGCACGTGGTCCCTGTTCTCGTGGCGATGCTGGCCGGCCTGCTCCTCGGTGGAGCCGGTCTCGCCGCACCGGCGAGCGCTCACGAGGAGCGGGAGGCCGGGTTCCCGGACGGCTCGGGCAAGGTGCCCGCCTTCCTCGGGCTCGACAACCCGCGCCATCGGGTGGTGTGCCGCCCGGACAGCGACGAGCGCATCGCGAAGATGCCGGCCGGGGCGTTGAAGCGGCGCAACACGGCGCTGCTGCGCGAGTGCGACTTCGGGTCGATCCAGACCGCGGTCAACAGCATCAAGAAGCCGCGTACGTCGATCTACGTGCTGCCCGGGTACTACACCGAGCGCCGCTGGGCCAACGCGAAGAAGTCGGACTACTGCGCGAACCTCAAGACCGACTCGGACAACCCGCTGCCGACCTCGGCCTACATCGGCAGCCTCTCCTCCCCCGACAGCGGCGCCGACGACACCGGGCCGATCGCCCTGTCCTACGCCGACCAGGTGCGCTGCCCGCACAACCTGAACCTGATCGCGATCCTCGGCGACCAGACCCCCGACAACGACTCGATCAAGTGCGACAGCGCGCTGTGCGGGACCCAGGTCGTCGGCACCGGGCGCAAGCGCACCGACGTCGTCATCGACAACAAGTTCTCCAAGCTGAACGCCATCCGCGCCGACCGGGCGGGCGGGGTGTACTTCCGCAACTTCACCGTTCAGCAGGCGGAGTTCAACGCCCTCTACGTCCTCGAGACAGACGGCTTCGTCATCGACCGGGTCGTGGCCCGTGGCAACGACGAGTACGGCATCCTCGCCTTCGCCGCCGACCACGGCCTGATCCAGCGCGTCGACGCCTACTGGAACGGCGACTCCGGCATCTACCCCGGCTCCGCCTCGGACATCAACGGCGACAACGAGGAGTTCGAGCCCACCCGCTACTCCATCGAGATCCGGAACAACAAGAGCCACCACAACGCTCTCGGCTACTCCGGCACGGCCGGCAACTCGGTGTGGGCCCACCACAACCGGTTCTTCAAGAACGCCACGGGCATCGCGACCGACTCGCTCTTCCCCGGCCACCCGGGCCTCCCCCAGGACCACGCGAGGTGGAACGACAACCTGATCTACAGCAACAACGAGAACTACTACGAGCGGTACGTCGACACCGGGGTCTGCGCCAAGCCGATGGAGGAGCGCGGCTACATGAAGGGCACGGTGTGCCCGGTCATCCCGACCCCGGTCGGCACCGGCGTGCTCATCGCGGGCGGCAACTTCAACTCCACCGACAACAACCACATCTTCGACAACTGGCGCTACGGCACCATGCAGTTCTGGGTGCCCTCCCCCCTGCGCGACGAGTACGACCCGAGCAAGCTCTACGACACCTCCAACGGCAACCGCACCTTCGACAACTTGATGGGCCTCCGGCCCGACGGGTCGAAGGCCCACAACGGACTCGACCACTGGTGGGACGACCAGGGGGTCGGCAACTGCTGGGAGGGCAACGAGTCCTCGCGCGAGGGTGGCGTGCCGACGACGAACTTCGCCGTCGACCCGGGCCCCTGCAAGGACGGCGGTTCGCAGTTCACCCCCGGCCTCCCGGTCAAGGACGCGGGCTTCCTCAGCTGCAGCCAGTACGACCGCAACGACCCGACCTGGCGCCACCCGCCGGAGTGCGAGTGGTTCGAGAGCCCCGAGAAGCCGACGGACGAGCAGTCCGACAGCCCCCTCGGCCTCGCGGCGCCGGCCGGACCGTCCGGGCCCACGGCGGGGCTTCACGGGCCTGAGACCGCCTCCGCGCTCGCGGCGTCGCTCGCCGGCGTCGGCCTGCTCATGGTCTTCGGGCTCGCAGCGGTCCGCCGCCGCGGCCTCGCCGCAGGCCTTCGAGGCTGAGCTCCGTGCGCCGCCTCGCCCTGGCCGTCGTGATCGCCGTCGCCCTGCTGGTCGGGAGCGTCGGGATGACGGTGGCCAGCACCACCCCGACGCTGGTCGCCCACGGCCCGACGAGCGTGTCCGGCACGGAGGAGAGCGCGGTGTTCCGGATCGGCGACCGGACGGTGCGTCAGGTCCGGTACGCCGACCGGCAGGTGCTCGTCTACTCCTTCGCCCTCGCCAACGAGGGGCGGCTCCCCGTGACGGTCACCGGCCTGGCTCCGCTGGAGCGCACCCCGCGCCTCTTCCGGTACGTCGGCCTCACCGACGCCGCCGGGCAGAGGGAGTTCACGATCGGCGGCGGAGAGCGCACGACCGTCGAGGTCAGCCTGTTGATGCACGCGTGCGAGACCCTCTCGGCCCGGGCCGGCAGCTTCGCCACCGAGGTGAACGTGCGCACCGAGCAGGCGGGCATGGTCGAGGATGTCGTGAAGGTGGCCTTCCCCGAGGAGGTCCACACCGGCTCTCCCCGCGAGGCGTTCTGCCCCAACGCGACCGCTACCTCGCGCCCCCCGGGCTGACCTCGCTGACCGTGAGGCCGTCGCCGTCGAGCGCGACGTCCACCCGAGCCCCGGGCTCCCCCACCGCGGCGACGACCACGGTCTCGCCGCGGTGGAGGTCTGCGAGGTCCTTCAGGTCGTCGAGCGCTCCGGCCTCCCGCGCGAGTACGTCGACCACGCGGATCGGCCGCGCCAAGACCTGCACCGGAAGCCCGAGCGCGCGCCCCAGCTCAGCCGCGCCCGACCCGGGCGGGCCGTCGTACACCGCGGCGACGCGCTCGTGTCGCAACGCCTCCGCCGTCGACGCGTCCGGCTCGCTCAGGAGCAGGAGCCTGGCCGGGCACTGGAGGTCGGACATCGGGACCGGTCAGGAGATGACCGCGTCGATGGTCTTCTTGAGCGCACTCGGCTGCGAGGGGCGCTTGGGGGCACGTGCCTTCGCCTCGAGCATCTTGGCGCCGATGTCCTGGAGCTGCTTCCGGCCGAGGCCCTCACGGACCTTCGGGAACCACTCGTCCTCCTCCTCCTCGATGTGGTGCCGGACGTTCTCGATGAGGACCGTCGTCTTGGCGTCGAAACGCTCGGCGTCGGGCTTCATCGCGTCGAGCTCGACCACGAGAAGGTCCGCGACATGGTGCTCCTCGTAGGACTCGTCGATGTCGTCCTCGAGGTCGGGCAGCAGCTCGCGCACGCGTGGGTACATCACCTCGTTCTCGATGTAGGTGTGCACCGTGAGCAGCTCGATGATCTTGTCGACGAGCTTGCCCTTCTTGGCCGTGGCCTTCTCACCGGCGTTCTCGAAGTCCCGGAAGGCCTTCAGGATCTCCTTGTGGTCCTGCTTGAGCAGGACGATGGCGTCGGTCGACATGAGGGCTCCTCAGCTGGGTCGGGTACGTCGCTGCGACGTACCCGTTCCCTCGCAACCTAGTCCGGGCGCCGGAGGCCGGCAACGGCCCCTCAGGCCAGGTGGTGAGCCGCCCGGATCGCGTCGACGATGCCGCCCATGATCTCGGTCAGGCCGAAGTCCTTGGGCGTGAACACCTCCGCGACCCCCATCTCCTTCAGCCGCGCTGCGTCCGCCGACGGGATGATCCCGCCGACGATCACGGGCACGTCCGCGAGACCGTGCTCGCGCATCCCGTCGAGGACCGCCGGCACGAGCTCCATGTGGGAGCCGGAGAGGATCGAGAGCCCGACGCAGTGGACGTCCTCGGCCACCGCGGCCGCGACGATCTGCTCCGGGGTGAGGCGGATGCCCTGGTAGACCACCTCGAAGCCGGCGTCGCGGGCCCGCACGGCGACCTGCTCGGCGCCGTTGGAGTGGCCGTCGAGGCCGGGCTTGCCTACGAGGAGGCGCAGACGGCCGCCGAGCTCGTCGCCGGTCGCCTTGACGCGCTCGCGGACCTCGGTCAGCTCCCCACCGGCCTCGGCCACGCCCACCGCACCCGAGACTCCGGTGGGCGCGCGGAACTCGCCGAACACCTCTCGCAGCGTCCCGGCCCACTCGCCGGTCGTCGCCCCGGCGCGGGCGGCGGCGAGGGTGGCCTCCATCAGGTTCGCGCCGGACTTGGCGTCCGCGGCGAGTCGCTCGAGCGCGGCCTGCACCTGCGCCTCGTCGCGCTGGGCCTTCCACTCCTCGACGCTCCGGAGGGCGGCGTGCTCGGCCTCCGGGTCGGCGGTCTGGATCGCGGCGTCGAGGTCCGCGGTCAGCGGTGACGGCTCGGTCGACTCGAAGCAGTTGACCCCGACCACCTTGTCCTCGCCGGACTCGATCCGAGCCCTGCGGGCGGCGTGGGACGAGACCAGCGCCTGTTTCATGTAGCCGGACTCGACTGCGGGGATCGCACCGCCCAGAGCCTGGACCCGGTCCATCTCCTCGCGGGCGCTCTTGACCAGGTCCGCGACCTTGGCCTCGATCACCTTCGAGCCCTCGAAGATGTCGTCGTACTCCAGCAGGTCCGACTCGAACGCCAGGACCTGCTGCAGGCGCAGCGACCACTGCTGGTCCCAGGGCCGGGGCAGACCGAGCGCCTCGTTCCAGGCCGGCGAGCTGCACCGCACGGGCCCGGGCGTCCTTGGACAGGGTGACTCCGAGCATCTCGAGCACGATCCGCTGGACGTTGTTCTCCGGCTGGGCCTCGGTGAGCCCGAGGGAGTTCACCTGGACGCCGTACCGGAAGCGGCGCATCTTCGGGTCCTGGACGCCGTAGCGCTCGCGGGTGACCTCGTCCCAGAGCTGGACGAAGGCCCGCATCTTGCAGGTCTCCTCGACGAAGCGGACCCCTGCGTTGACGAAGAACGAGATCCGGCCGACCACGCGTCCGAAGTCCTCGGGCGCGACCTGACCGGAGTCACGGACCGTGTCGAGGACCGCGATCGCGGTGCAGAGCGCGTAGGCGAGCTCCTGCGTGGGCGTCGCCCCGGCCTCCTGCAGGTGGTAGCTGCAGATGTTGATCGGGTTCCACTTCGGGATGTTGTTGACCGTGTAGGCGATCAGGTCGCTGGTCAGCCGCAGGGAGTGCTCGGGCGGGAAGACGTAGGTCCCCCGCGAGAGGTACTCCTTGATGATGTCGTTCTGCGTGGTGCCCGCGAGCTTGGCGTGGACGTCCTCGAAGTCCGCTTCCGAGCCCGCCTGCTCCTCCGCGACGACCTGGTAGAGCGCGAGAAGCCACATCGCGGTCGCGTTGATCGTCATCGAGGTGTTCATCTCGGTGAGCGGGATGTCCTGGAACAGCCGGCGCATCTCGCCGAGGTGAGGGACGGGGACACCCACCTTGCCGACCTCACCGCGCGAGAGCGGCGAGTCGGGGTCGTACCCGGTCTGGGTGGGGAGGTCGAACGCCACCGAGAGGCCGGTCTGGCCCTTGGCGAGGTTCTTTCGGTACAAGGCGTTGGACTCGGCGGCGGAGCTGTGCCCCGCGTAGGTCCGCATCACCCAGGGCTTGTCCTTGGGCTGCGGCCGGTCTGTCTCCGGCATGGCGTCCTGCGGCTTCTCGCTCATGAAGCAGGAGACTACGACCAACCGAACCCGTCGGTAACTACCTCGTGGCCTGTCTCACGTGCCGAGTAGGTCACACGCTCAGGCGGAGACCGCCCTCTCGACGGTGACCAGGCGGCGCAGGCGCGTGAACGCGAGGACCCGCCGGAGCGCCGGGCTGCATCCTCGGAGGATGAGCGCGCGGCCCTGGCGCTCCATGAGCTTGCTCGCGGCGGCGAGGACCCGGAGGGCGGTCGCATCGATCGCCTCGACGTCGGCGAGGTCGACCACCACGTTGCCGGAGGTGCGCTCGATGCGTTCGTAGAGCGCCTCACGGACCATGCCGGTGGACCGCACGTCGAAATGACCGTGCAGGATCAACGTCCGGTCGTTCACGGTGAGTTCCATACCACTCCCAGGTCACGCAGGGAGGCGGCCGCCCCGTACTATCCGGCCACCTCTGTATCCACTATGACGCAGAACACACGGATTTGGTTGCCTGTGCGAGGTCATGGAGTGTCCCGTCTGGACAAGCACGTCCACGATGTGGGCCGCCATGGTGCTGGGTGGCTCCGGCTCAGGCCGGCAGGTCCCCGAGATCGGCCCGGACGACGTCGGCGCCGAGGCCGCAGAGCGTCTCGGCGAAGCGGGGGTACCCCCGGTCGATGTGGTGGGACTCGGCGACCTCCGTCGTGCCCTCGGCGGCCAGCCCGGCGAGGACGAGCGCGGCCCCGGCACGGATGTCGTGCGCGACCACAGGCGCGCCGGAGAGGGCGGGCCTCCCGCGTACGACGGCGTGGTGGCCGTCGGTGCGCAGGTCCGCGCCGAGACGAGCGAGCTCCTGGGCGAACATGAACCGCGCCTCGAAGACGTTCTCGGTGATCATCGCGGTGCCGTCGCTCACCGCCGCCAGCGCCATCGCGAACGGCTGGAGGTCGGTGGGGAACCCCGGGTAGGGCAGCGTGACCACGTCGAAGGCGTCGAGCCGGCGGTCGACGTACACGCGGAAGCCGGTGTCCGTCGCGTCGACCTGTGCGCCGGCGGAGGCGAGCTTGTCGAGCACGATGTCGAGGTGGTGGGCCCGCCCGCCGTCGACCACGAGGTCCCCGCCTGCGATGGCGGTGGCGAACGCCCACGTGCCCGCGACGATCCGGTCGGGAACGGTGGCGTGCTGCACGGGCCGGAGCCGGTCGACCCCGTCCACGGTGAGAGTCGAGCTCGAGATGCCCTCGATCTGGGCGCCCATCTCGACGAGCATCGTGCACAGGTCGGCGATCTCCGGTTCGCGCGCGACGTTGTCGATGACCGTGCGCCCGGGGCTCAGGACCGCTGCCATGAGGAGGTTCTCGGTCGCCCCGACGCTCGGGAAGTCCAGCCACAGGTTCGTTCCCGACAGGCCGCCCGGTGCCTCCGCGACGACGAACCCGTGCTCGATGTGCACCGACGCACCGAGCTCCTGGAGGCCGGTCATGTGCATGTCGAGCCCACGGGAGCCGATGTTGTCGCCACCCGGGAGGGCGACCTTTGCGCGGCCGCACCGTGCGACGAGCGGGCCGAGGACGCTGATCGACGCCCGCAGGCGGCGGACGAGGTCGTAGGGCGCCTCGTGGGAAAGCTCCTCCGGGACGTCGATCACGACCCGTCCCTCGTCGTCGTGCGCCACCGTGACCCGGCAGCCGAGCTTCTCGAGCAGCTGCGCCATCACGGCGACGTCGAGGATGTCCGGCACGTTCGTCAGGACCGTCTCCCCCGGCGCGAGCAGCGCGGCCGCCATCAGCTTCAGCGCGCTGTTCTTGGCACCCTCCACGCGCGCCGTGCCCTGCAGGGGATGCGACAGGGGGCCCTCCGACCGGACCCGGAAACCCTCCATCAGCCCGCCTGCTCCTCTGCGCGCCGGGTGACCGGTCCCAACCCCGCGATCCAGCGGTCGAGCTCGCGCGGCGTCGTGAACCTCAGGACCCGCGGCCCCTCCGGGTCGGCCGCCCACGCGGCGATGCGCTCGCGTTTCCTGGCGAACGATCTGAAGTGCCAGCGGATGATCGAGTCACTCCCGAGCATCTGGCGCAAGGTCTCGGTGTTGCCGTTGCAGATCGTCTTCTTGTCGAGCACCCGGGCGAGAGTACGCCGCACGAGGCGCTGCAGCGAGAGCCACCGGGGGTAGTCCAGTGCCACCACGAGCTCCACCCGGGCCATCGGCACGTCGAGCCAGTCGCCGTAGGCGGTGTCGAGGAGCCACGTGTCACCGGCACAGATCTCGGTGACCAGGCGGCGCTGCTCCTCCGGCGGGACGGCCACCCAGCCGGGCTCCCACGTCAGGTCGTCCACGGAGACCCAAGGGATGCCGGTGGCCTCGCTGATCCGGGCCGCGGCCGTGGTCTTGCCTGCTCCCGTGACGCCGTAGAGCATGACCCGTCGGGCCTCGCGATCATTCACCCGACGACGATACTGCGACTTATCCCACGCGACCGCACCTGCCATGGGGTCCGGCGTCGCCCTAGGGTTGGCTCCATGGTCAACCTCACGCGTATCTACACCCGCACCGGCGACGCCGGCCGGACCCGCCTCGGCGACATGAGCGAGACGTCCAAGAACGACCTCCGGCTGCACGCCTACGCCGACGTCGACGAGGCGAACGCCCACATCGGGGCGGCCATCGCGCTCGGTGGGCTCGCGGAGGACGTCGTGAAGGTCCTGACCACGATCCAGAACGACCTGTTCGACGTCGGCGCGGACTTCTGCACCCCGATCGTCGAGAACCCCGAGTTCCCGCCGCTGCGCATCGAGCAGGAGTACGTCGACCGCCTCGAGGCCTGGTGCGACCAGTACAACGAGGACCTCGAGAACCTCCGCTCCTTCATCCTCAACGGCGGCACCCCGGGCGCGGCCCTGCTCCACGTCGCCCGCACCGTCACGCGCCGCGCCGAGCGGGCCGCGTGGGCCGCCCACGAGCAGCACGGCGAGTCGATGAACGTGCTCGCGATCAAGTACCTCAACCGGCTCAGCGACCTGCTGTTCATCCTGGCCCGGCACGCGAACCGGGAGCAGGGCGACGTCCTGTGGAAGCCCGGCGGCGAGCGCTGAGAGCGAGCGGGTCCGCGTAGGACAGGCGGGAGCTTTCAGCGGCGGCGGAGGCTGCGGCCGGGCGGCGCGGCTTCGAGCCAGGCCAGGAACCCGGTGAGGGCCTGAGGGCTCATCGCGACCTCCAGCGGCCCTGACAGGGTCTCGCAGAGCACGATCGTGTGGCCGGAGTAGAGGGAGTACGACTCGGCCCCCTCGGGCTCCCGGCGCCCGACGTACTCGAGGTCACTGCGCGAGAACCGGATCTTGGGGCCGGGGGCGAGGGAGAAGATCCGGAACCACTCGAGGGTGTCGCCGCTGTAGCGGCCCACCCCCAGAACCCATCCGCGCCCGGCCCTTGCGGACCGGACGCGGACACTGAACTCGAAGGTCCCGCCGTCGCGGGAGATCCAGCGACGGCGGACGACCAGGGCGATGCCGTAGAGCAGGGCAAGCAGCAGCAGGACACCGACTGCATCGAGCAGCCACGCCCACCACGGCATCTATCGCCTCCGCATCTTCATGCTCGTTCCCGGCCAACCACCCTGTTACCCAGGGCAGGTCTCAGGATGCCCGCTCGACGGCCCGGATGCGAGCCTCGGCGCGGCGAACCGCCTCCTCGGCCTCGGCCTCGCTGTCGTACTCGCCTGCGGACCTGGCGCGCTCGAGCTCGGCGCGTGCCTTCTCGAGGTCGATCTCGTGGGACATCTCGGCGTGCTCGGAGAGGATCGAGATGCGGTTGTTGGCCACGGACAGGAAGCCGGCGTCCACCGCTGCCACCCAGGTCTCGCCGTCGGCGGTCTGGACGTCGACGACGCCGTCCACCATCAGCGACAGCATCGGGGCGTGGTGCGGGAGGATGCCGACGTCACCCTCGGTGGTGCGGGCGATGACCATCTTGGCCTCGCCGGACCACACGAGCCGGTCGGCTGCGACCAGCTCAACCTGAAGCAGGTCGTCACTCACGCGGACTCCTCATGTGTTCGATATCGGTTGGTAGAGGTCTGGTGATCCCGTCCCGCGAGGCCCGGTGTGGTCACCGGTACCCCGCGGGACGGGGTCGCTTCAGGGAAGAACTCAGAGGTTCTTCTGGATCTCTGCCCACTTGCGCTCGACGTCGTCGAGGCCACCGCACATGAAGAAGGCCTGCTCCGCGACGTGATCGTACTCACCATCGGCGATCTTGGTAAAGGCCTCGATGGTGTCCTCGATCGGAACCGTCGAACCCTCGATACCGGTGAACTGCTTCGCGACGTAGGTGTTCTGCGACAGGAACCGCTGGATACGACGGGCCCGGGACACGATGATCTTGTCCTCTTCGGAGAGCTCGTCGACACCGAGGATCGCGATGATGTCCTGCAGCTCCTTGTTGCGCTGCAGGATCTGCTTGATCCGGATCGCGGTGTTGTAGTGGTCCTCACCGATGAACCGCGGGTCGAGGATCCGCGAGGTCGAGGTGAGCGGGTCCACCGCCGGGTAGATACCGAGCGAGGCGATCTCACGCGAGAGCTCGGTCGTCGCGTCGAGGTGCGCGAACGTCGTGGCCGGCGCCGGGTCGGTGTAGTCGTCGGCGGGCACGTAGATCGCCTGCATCGAGGTGATCGAGTGACCACGCGTCGAGGTGATCCGCTCCTGGAGCTGACCCATCTCGTCGGCGAGGTTCGGCTGGTAACCCACCGCGGACGGCATCCGGCCGAGCAGCGTGGAGACCTCGGAGCCGGCCTGCGTGAACCGGAAGATGTTGTCGATGAACAGCAGCACGTCCTGCTTCTGGACGTCGCGGAAGTACTCCGCCATCGTCAGCGCGGACAGCGCCACACGCAGACGCGTGCCCGGCGGCTCGTCCATCTGGCCGAACACCAGGGCGGTCTGCCCGATGACCCCGGCCTCCTCCATCTCCACGATCAGGTCGTTGCCCTCACGGGTGCGCTCGCCGACACCGGCGAACACGGACACACCACCGTGGTCCTTCGCGACACGGGCGATCATCTCCTGGATGAGCACCGTCTTGCCGACGCCCGCACCACCGAACAGGCCGATCTTGCCGCCCTGGACGTACGGCGTGAGCAGGTCGATGACCTTGATGCCGGTCTGGAACATCTGGGTCTTCGACTCGAGCTGGTCGAAGGCGGGAGCCTTGCGGTGGATGCCCCAACGCTCGTTGACCTCGAAGCGCTCGCCGTCCTTGAGGTTGAGCACGTCGCCGGTCGCGTTGAACACGTGGCCGAGGGTCTCGCTGCCGACCGGCACCGAGATCGGGCCGCCGGTGTCCTGCACCCGCGAACCGCGGACCAGGCCGTCGGTGGGCTTCAGCGAGATGGCGCGGACCATGCCGTCACCGATGTGCTGAGCCACCTCGAGCGGAAGCGTGAGGGTCTCCCCGCCGAGCTCGTAGTCGACGGTGAGCTTGTTGTAGATCTCGGGCATCGAGTCCGAGGGGAACTCGATGTCGACCACGGGGCCGATAACTCGCGCGATGCGACCAACCCCGCCGGCACCGTGCTCGGCGCCGCGCTCTTCAATCGTGGCAGTCATTTCCTTCACTCACTCCCGGCAGTCGCATCGGCCAGCGCGTTGACGCCACCGACGATCTCGCTGATTTCCTGGGTAATACCGGCCTGGCGGGCCTGGTTGGCAATACGGGTGTACTTCTTGATGAGCTCCTCGGCGTTGTCCGTCGCCGACTTCATCGCCCGCTGGCGGGCCGCGAGCTCGGAGGCCGCGGCCTGGAGCAGCGCGAAGTAGATCCGGCTCTGGACGTAGCGAGGCAGCAGCCCGTCGAGCACCTCGGCCGCGGACGGCTCGAACTCGTAGAGCGGCAGCACTTCCTCGTCGGCGGGTCGCTCCTCCCCCTCCACGACCTCGAGCGGGAGCAGGCGGACCGCGGTGGGCTCCTGAATCAGCATGGACCGGAAGCGGGTGAAGACCACGTGGACCTCGTCGACGCCGGCACCACGGCCCTCGGTCGCGGTCTCCTCCTCCGACAGGAAGGCCTCGATCAGGCGGTCGCCGATCTCGCGCGCCACGTCGTAGGTGGGCTGGTCGGAGAACCCGGTCCACTGCTCCACGATCGGACGGCGGCGGAAGTTGAAGTACGCCACGCCCTTGCGGCCGCTGATGTAGACATCGACCTCCCTGCCCTCCGCCCGCAGCTTCTCGGCGAGACGCTCCGCCTCCTTGAGGACGCTGGAGGAGTAGGCACCGGCCAGACCCCGGTCGCTCGTCACGATCAGGATCGCGGCGCGCGTCGGGTTCTCGGGCTCGGTGGTCAGCGGGTGGTCGACGTTGGAGTACGTCGCCACCGCGGACACCGCACGGGTCAGCTCACGGGCGTACGGCGCGGCCGCCTGGGCCCGCTGCTGCGCCTTGATGATGCGGGACGCAGCGATGAGCTCCATGGCGCGCGTGATCTTCTTGGTCGACTCGACCGACTTGATCCGGGCGCGGTACTCACGCAGCGAAACGGCCATGGGTCAGCCCCGCTTCTGCTTGACGATCTGCTCCTGCTCGACGTCCTCGTCCTCGAGGGCCTCGTGCTCCTCCTTGCCGGCCTTGATCGAGCCGCCTTCGGAGGTCTCGAACTGGTCGAGGAAGGAGTTGTAGGCACCGTCGAGAGCATGCGCGGTGTCGTCGGAGAAGTCGTTGGACTCCCGGATCCCGTCGAGGATCCCGCTGTGCTCGCGGTGGAGGTAGTCGAGGAACTCCCGCTCGAAGCGCAGGACGTCCTCGGTGGGCACCTTGTCGAGACGCCCGGTCGTGCCGGTCCACAGCGAGACGGTCATCTCCGGCACCGGGTACGGCGAGTACTGCGGCTGACGCAGCAGGGCCATGAGGCGCTGACCGCGGTCGAGCTGCTGACGCGACGCGGCGTCGAGGTCGGAGGCGAACATCGCGAAGGCCTCCATCGCGCGGAACTGCGCGAGGTCGACCTTGAGCGAGCCGGTCACCTTCTTGATCGCCTTGGTCATCGCGGCGCCACCGACTCGGGAGACCGAGATGCCGACGTCGATCGCAGGACGCTGGTTCGCCGCGAACAGGTCGGACTGGAGGAAGATCTGGCCGTCGGTGATCGAGATGACGTTGGTCGGGATGTAGGCCGACACGTCGTTCGCCTTGGTCTCGATCAGCGGGAGGCCGGTCATCGAGCCCGCCCCCATCTCGTCCGAGAGCTTCGCGCAACGCTCGAGCAGGCGGCTGTGCAGGTAGAAGACGTCACCGGGGTACGCCTCACGGCCCGGCGGACGACGCAGCAGCAGCGACACGGCGCGGTACGCCTCGGCCTGCTTGGTCAGGTCGTCGAAGACGATGAGGACGTGCTTGCCCTGGTACATCCAGTGCTGGCCGATGGCCGAGCCGGTGTAGGGAGCGAGGTACTTGAAGCCCGCGGAGTCCGATGCGGGAGCAGCCACGATCGTGGTGTACTCCAGCGCGCCTGCCTCCTCGAGGGCGCCGCGGACGGCAGCGATCGTCGAACCCTTCTGGCCGATCGCGACGTAGATGCAGCGGACCTGCTTCGTGGGGTCGCCGGACTCCCAGTTCTGCTTCTGGTTGATGATCGTGTCGAGCGCGATGGCGCTCTTGCCCGTCGCGCGGTCGCCGATGATCAGCTGGCGCTGACCCCGGCCGATCGGCGTCATGGCGTCGATCGCCTTGATGCCGGTGGCGAGCGGCTCGTGCACCGACTTGCGCGCCATCACGCCGGGAGCCTGGAGCTCGAGGGCGCGGCGGCTCTCGGTCTCGATCTCGCCCATGCCGTCGATGGGCTTGCCGAGGGGGTCCACGACGCGGCCCAGGTAGCCCTCACCGACGGGGACCGAGAGGATCTCGCCCGTGCGGCGGACGCTCTGGCCTTCCTCGATCTTCTCGAAGTCACCGAGGATCACGACGCCGATCTCGCGGGTGTCGAGGTTCAGGGCGAGACCGAGCGTCCCGTCCTCGAACTCGAGCAGCTCGTTGGCCATCGCCGAAGGCAGGCCCGTCACTCGCGCGATGCCGTCACCGGTCTCGGCGACGACGCCGACCTCTTCGCGGCTGGCCGTGTCGGGCTTGTAGTCCGACACGAAGCGCTGAAGCGCGTCCCGGATCTCATCCGGACGGATCGAAAGCTCCGTCATTTCGTTGTCCCTGCTCTTTCGTCTTCTGAAGGTCTGGTCTGCGGTCCGGCTGGCTCAGCCGGCGAGGCGGCGGCGTGCGTCGTCGAGGCGGCTTGCCACGGTTCCGTCGATGACGTCGTCACCGATCTCGACCTTGACGCCACCGACCACCTCGGGGTCGACGACGACGTTGAGGTGCACGGGCCGGTCATACTGTCGAGCCAGCGCGCCTTGCAGACGCTGGCGGTCCGCGTCCGCGAGCTCGTTGGCCACCCGGACGGTGGCCACCAGCCGGTTGCGGTTGTTCGCCGCGACCTTCTGGTACTGCTCTACAGCCACATTAACCGTGCGGTGGCTGCTGACCACGGCCTGCTTGGCCAGGCGGATCGTCGCACCCGTGGCGCGCCCCTCGAGCAGGCCGGCGAGCAGCGCGTGCTTGTCCTCGGCCGAACGGGCCGGGTCGGACAGCGCGTCGCGCAGCTCGGGGTTCTCCGAGACCAGGCGTCCGAAGCCGAAGAGCTCATCCTCGAGCGCGTCGGCCTGGCCCTCCCGGTCGGCGCCCTTGACCACCGCGATGACCCCGAGCTCCTCGAGGGCGTCGGCGAGGTCACGCGTCGCCGCCCACCGCTGGGCGACCGCGCTGGCCACGAGGTCCATCGACGCGCCGTCGAGCTGCTCAGCGAGCAGCCCGCGGACGAAGTCGGACTTGGCGGCCGGCTGCAGCGAGAGGTCGGTGGCCAGACGGCGCAGGCTCGGCTCCTTGCGCAGGAGCGCCGAGACCGCGAACAGGTCGTCGGCGATCCTGGCTGCGTCCGCGCCACTCCCGATGGCCGAGCCGAGCTGCTCGGTCAGCCTCTCGAGCGAGCCGGCGGAAGCTCCCCGCATCAGCCGACCCCGTTTCCAGACGTCTGCTGGGTCTCGAGGTCCGCGAGGAAGCGCTCGACCACGCGGCTCTGGCGAGCCTCGTCGTCAAGAGCCTCACCGACGATCCGCCCGGCGAGCGAGGTGGCGAGACTGCCCACCTCGGCGCGGAGCGAGGTGACCGCCTGCTGGCGCTCGGCCTCGATCTGCGTGTGCGCGTGCTCCACGATGCGTGCCGCCTCGGCCTGGGCCTGCTGCCGCATCTCGGTCACGATGGCAGCGCCCTGCTCGCGAGCATCCTCGCGAATCCGGGCGGCCTCGTGACGCGCCTCGCTCAGCTGCTGGTTGAGCTGTGCCAGCTTGGCGTCCGCCTCGGCCTGCTTGGTCTCGGCGGCGGCCAGGCCACCCTCGATCGCCTGCGTGCGCTCCGCGAACGTCTTCTCGAAGTTGGGGACGACCCACTTCTTGACGGCGAAGTAGAGCAGCGCGAAGACGACCAGCGAGAGGACGATCTCCACCGGGTGCGGGATGAGGGGGTTCAGCTCCTCACCAGCCGCAAGGGTGATCGAGTTCATGGGCGTGGTCCTTCGTCAGTGCTGATAGGTGGGGTCAGAGCACGAACGCGAGGGCGATACCGATGATGGCGAGCGCCTCGGCGAGGGCGAAGCCCAGAATCGCGATCGACTGGAGGCGACCCTGCGCCTCGGGCTGACGGGCGACACCGTTGATGTAGGCGGCGAAGATCAGACCGATACCGACACCGGGGCCGATGGCAGCCAGGCCGTAGCCGATCATGTTTGCGGAGCCTTCCACGGCTTCTTCCTTTCGGTTGTTTCTACTGGTTGTGCGGGTCTTGACTCGACTCTCAGTGCTCGTCTGCGAGAGCACCGGAGATGTACATGGCGTTCAGCAGGACGAACACGTAGGCCTGCAGGAACTGGATCAGCAGCTCGAGGAAGCTGATCGCGATGAAGAGCAGCCAGGCCAGGATGCCGACCGGCTTGACGAGGGTCGCGCCGTGCAGGAGGAGGTACTCACCGCCGAGCGCGAAGAGGATCAGCAGCAGGTGGCCGGCGAGCATGTTGGCGAAGAGACGGAGGGCCAGCGTGACCGGCCGGACCAGGATGTTCGACATGAACTCGAGCGGCACGAGCAGGAGCAGCATCGGGCCCTTGATCCCGGCGGGGACGCTCTGGAGCTTGAAGTAGCCGACGAAGCCGTGCTTCTTGATGCCGACCGCGTTGTAGACGACCCAGCTCAGCGCCGCGAGGCCGTAGACCATCCCCGACCGCGAGAACGTCGGGAACTGGATGAACGGGATCGAGCCGAAGAAGTTGTTCAGCAGGATGAAGAGGAACAGCGCCACGAGGTAGGGCACGAACCGCATGAAGTCGTGGCTGCCGATGATGTCGCGGCCGATGCTGTTGCGGACGAAGCCGTAGGCACCCTCACCGGCGTACTGGAGCTTGCCGGGGACCATCGCGCGCTGCTTGGAGGCGGCGTAGAGGAACCAGAAGACCAGCGCTGCGGCCAGGACGAGCTGGATCATCGGCTTGGTGACGCCGAGGTACATGGTCTGGCCGAGGAACTCGAACTCGCTGTGCGGGCCGATCGGCGGCAGGTTGAAGTCACCAGGACCCGGAGGGGTGAACTCCTCCTCTGCGGTCGGAGCGGCGGCGCCCAGGCGGCTGAGAGCGAAACTCACGTGTTCTCCTGCACTAGTTCTTCTCCTGCTTGGACTGCTGATCCTGGCTGCGGTTGAACCGCGCGAAGGTCATGTAGAGACCGAGGCCGGCGCCGAGAAGGATCCCGATGACCACCAGGAACGAGGTCCCGAGCCACCGGTCCGCGAGCCACCCGAGAAACCCGTACATGCCCACGCCCGCAACCAGATAGCCGAAGGCATGCCACGGATCGCCTCTGGGGGAATCGTGATCGGGAGCAGAGCCGGGATTCTGCTGAGTCATCGCGCACCGGACAATAGCAGCCACCTCGGGTCATCTGACACTCGCCTCCGCCCCTTGGGAACCGAGGTCGTAGATCGGCTCGCGAGCCCTCATGGAGACCACGATCTGGGTGGTCGTCCAGGCGAGCGTGCAGGCGATCACGGCGCCGGAGAGCCACTTCGCGTCGACCGTCCCGTCGAGCGCTCCCCCGCCGCTGAGGCCCACGTAGACGAGCCCGACGAGGACGACCTGAAGGGTGTACGTGAGCAACGCCACGAGGAGCGAGGCGGCGGGCGCGACGAGGGCGACCACGCCGAGCACGACCGCTCCGAAGGCGAAGACGACACAGACCATGGTGGCGCCGATCGCGGCGCCGGCGGCTCCCGCGGAGCCGGTCACGAGCGCGCCGACGAGGACGAGCACGAGGCCAAGAGAGGCCGAGACCGACAACGGCCCGAGCACAGGACGGCCCCGGCGGGGCGTCGGCTGGGCGGTCGTCATGAGGCGGCCGTTCTGTCGTCCGTCAGGGGCTGATCACGGTGGTCCGGAGGGCCTCACAAGGCAACCTCGGGAACGCTTGTGAAAACTAGCACAAAGTCCTGAACCGGCGAAAATCGGCGGTCTAGAGCCCCGGCGCGGGGGTGCCGCGGCGGTGGGCGCGAGGCAGGACGAAGGTGAGCACGACGGTCAGCAGGACCCAGGCGACCAGGATCGCGGTGGTGAGAGTGCCGGAGTACAGGCTGGCGAGCACCCCGCCGAAGGCGATCAGCGCCGCCCACAGCCACATGATCAGCACCGCCCTGCGGTGGGAGTGGCCGATCTCGAGCAGCCGGTGGTGCAGGTGCTGCTTGTCGGGGGCGAAGGGCGATCGGCCTGCCCGCGTCCGGCGTACGACGGCCAGCACCAGGTCCACGAACGGGACGACCAGGATCGCGATCGGCAGGATGATCGGGAGCAGCGTGGGCAGCAGGCTCGCCTCGCTCCCCCCGGCCCCCTGTCGCAGGTCGACCGAGGCGAACTGGCCGGTGAGCGTGAGCGCCGACCCGGCGAGGACGAGCCCGATCAGCATGGAGCCCGAGTCGCCCATGAAGATGCGTGCGGGGAAGAAGTTGTGCGGCAGGAAGCCCGCGGTCGCCCCGCCGAGCGCCGCGGTCAGCAGCGCCGCCGAGATCGCCAGCGTCTCGCCGTTCGCCTCGGCGAGCTGGTAGGAGAAGGCGAAGAACGCCACCGCGCCGATGCCGACCACACCGGCGGCGAGCCCGTCGAGGCCGTCGACGAAGTTCACGGCGTTCACGGTCGCGACCACCACGATCACGCTGGCCAGGGCGGCCTGGGTCGTGTCGAGCGCGATCTGGCCGCCGCCCGGGAGCTGGAACGAGTAGTACTGGACGTCGAAGAAGACCAGGAACCCGGCGGCGAGGAGCTGGCCTCCGAACTTCGTCAGCGCGTCGAGCTCGAGCAGGTCGTCGAGCACGCCCACCGCGCAGATCAGGCCTCCCGCGACGAGCACGACGCCGGCGTCGCGGAAGATCTTCTCGTCGCTGAGCGAGAGGAACGGCAGCTGGCGCGCGACGACGTACCCCGCCCCGAGCCCGCCGAGCATCGCGAGCCCGCCGAAGTACGGGATCGGGATCGCGTGGACGTCCCGGTCCCGGACCTTCGCCACCGCCCCGGTGCGCAGGGCGATCTCGCGCGCGATCACCCCGAGCAGGTAGGTGACGACCGCGGCGACGAGGAAGACGGTGAGGTACTCACGCACGGGCGGCTGCTACTCCTCGTCCTCGATGGTCACCCCGAGAGGCGCGAGGATCTCCCTGAGCCGCTCGACCGGGATCGCGCCGACCCGCAGCACCCGGGCGTTGTCGCCCGTCGCGTCCACGATCGTCGAGGGCACCGAGCCGGGGGTCGGGCCGCCGTCGAGGTACACCTCCACCGACGCGCCGAGCATCTCCTGCGCCTGGTCGACGTCGGTGGCTGCGTCCTTGCCGGTGAGGTTGGCGCTGCTCACGGCCAGCGGACCGGTGCGTGAAAGGAGCTCGAGCGCCACCTCGTGGTCGGGCATCCGGACCGCCACGGTCCCCCGCGTGTCGCCGAGGTCCCACTGGAGCGAGGGCTGCTGACGGCACACGACGGTCAGCGAGCCCGGCCAGAGCTCGGCGATGAGCGCCCGCGCGTAGGACGGGACGCCGACCGCCAGCGCGTCCAGGGTGGTCGGCGCCGAGACGAGCACCGGCGGCGGCATGTCACGCCCGCGGCCCTTCGCGGCGAGAAGCCGGCGGACCGAGGCGGGGTCGAAGGCATCCGCGCCGATGCCGTAGACGGTGTCGGTGGGGAAGACCACGAGCTGGCCCCGCTGGACGGCGAGTGCCGCGGCGGCGATGCCCGCCTCACGCTCGGTCTCCTCATGCGTGTCGAACCGGTTGCTCACGCGACTCATCGTGCCAGCCGCGCTGTCACGAAGCGCGGGCGACCTGCCAGGTCGGGGTTGTCGCGTACGTCGGACCAGCGCCCTGCCGCGGCGAAGACGGCCGGCGCGGACTCCGCCTGCACCTCGGCGTGCTCGGCGCCCACGACTCCCCCGGGCCTCAGCAGCCGGGCGGCCACCCTCTCGAGGACGCGCATCGCGTCGAGGCCGTCCTGACCCGACCACAGCGCGAGCGACGGGTCGTGGTCGCGCGCCTCGGCGGCCACGGACTCGTAGGCCTCCAGCGGGATGTAGGGCGGGTTGCACACGATGACGTCGACGGTGCCGTCGAGGTCGTGGAACGCCTCGGACATGTCGCCCTGGCGGAGGTCGACCCCGCTGCCCTCGAGGTTGCGCGCGGCCCAGGCGTGCGCGGGCTCGTCGAGCTCCACGGCGTGGACCTCGGCCTCGGGGACCTCCGTGGCCAGCGACAGGGCCATCGCGCCCGAACCGGTGCACAGGTCCACCACGACAGGCGCGCGACCCGAGGCGGTCACCTCACGAGCCCGGTCGACCCCCCAGCCGGCGAGCATCTCGGTCTCGGGACGTGGCACGAAGACACCCGGGCCGACCGCCAGCTCGACGTACCGGAAGGCGGCGGTGCCGGTCAGGTGCTGCAGCGGCTCGCGGGCCTCACGCCGGACGAGCAGCTTCTCGAAGGCTGCCGCGTCCTGCTCCGCGACCTCGTCGACGAGCGCCAGGCCGGCCCGGGTCGTGCCGAGGACGTGGGCGAGGAGCTCGCGTGCGTCGTACTCCGGCGAGGCGACCCCGACCGCCTCCAGCCGTCGCGCGCCCTCCTCGACCAGCCGCCGGGCCGTCGGCTTCCCACTCATGTGGCGGCGTGTCGCGACGGCGACTGACGGGACGGCATCACGACTCGAGGGCCTCGAGGCGCCCGGCGAGGTCGGCCTGCACGCAGGAGTCGATCACCGGGGCGAGGTCGCCGTCGAGCACCGCGTCGAGGTTGTAGGACTTGTAGCCGGTGCGGTGGTCGGAGATCCGGTTCTCGGGGAAGTTGTAGGTGCGGATCCGCTCGGACCGGTCCACGGTGCGCACCTGCGACCTGCGGGCGTCGGAGGCCTCGGCGTTCGCCGCCTCCTCGGCGGCGGCGAGCAGCCGGGCCCTCAGGATGCGCATGGCCTGCTCCTTGTTCTGGAGCTGGCTCTTCTCGTTCTGGCAGGAGGCCACGATCCCGGTCGGGAGGTGGGTGATCCGCACGGCCGAGTCGGTGGTGTTCACGCTCTGGCCACCGGGTCCGGACGAGCGGTAGACGTCGATGCGCAGGTCCTTGTCCTCGATCGTCACGTCGACCTGCTCGGCCTCCGGCATCACGAGCACCCCGGCTGCCGACGTGTGGACCCGGCCCTGGCTCTCGGTGACGGGCACGCGCTGCACCCGGTGCACGCCGCCCTCGAACTTCAGCAGGGCGTACGGCGCCTCGCCCGGCTCGGGCGTCCCCTTCGCCTTCACCGCGACGGTCACGGACTTGTAGCCGCCGAGGTCGGACTCGGTCGCGTCGATCGGCTCGACCTTCCACCCGCGGCGCTCGGCGTAGCGGGTGTACATCCGCAGCAGGTCGCCGGCGAACAGCGCGGACTCCTCGCCGCCCTCACCGGACTTGATCTCGAGGATCGCGTCCTTGGAGTCGCTCGCGTCGCGCGGGACGAGCAGGTGGCGCAGCCGCTCCTCGGCAACGTCCCGCCGCGTCGCCAGGGCCTCGGCCTCCTCCGCGAAGGACGGGTCCTCGGCGGCGAGCTCGCGCGCTGCCTCGATGTCGTCGCCGAGCTGCTGCCAATCGCGGTAGGTCCGCACGATCGCGCTGAGCTCGGCGTACCGCTGGTTGAGCTTCTTCGCCAGCCCCTGGTCCGCGTGGATGCTGGGGTCGGCGAGGCGCTGCTCGAGCTCGGCGTGCTCCTCGACCAGGCCTTCGACGGCCTCGAACATGTGCATCCCCTCGGATCTCTCAAGGACGTCATCCGTTCTGGTCGCGACAGCGACCCCACCGTATGACGTTGTGGGCTGGAGACAAGCAAAGCGCCGGCCCACGCGAGATGCGGGACCGGCGCCTTGTGGAAGCTACTTCTTCGCGGCGTCCTTCTTGGCGTAGCGGGCCTCGAAGCGGGCAACGCGGCCGCCGGTGTCGAGGATCTTCTGCTTGCCGGTGTAGAACGGGTGGCACTGGGAGCAGACGTCGGCGTGGATCGAGCCGCTCGTCGCGGTGCTGCGCGTGGTGAACGTGTTGCCGCAGGTGCAGGTCACCTGGGTCTCGTTGTACGCGGGGTGGATGTCCTTCTTCATGGTGTCCTCTCGAGGGTTACGGCCGCCGGGTCGTGCCGCCGCGGGATGGGGCACGTGAACCGGAACCAGCGCTCAAGTGTGCCAAACAATCGGGACCGGGTGGTAATTCCCGCCGCCTCGCCCGGGGTCAGTCGAAGCCCACCGAGGAATCCCGGCGTACGACGCCGAACATCAGCACCGAGGCCGCCAGCGTGACGGCCACCATGATCGCCCCCATCGGCGCCGCGCTCGTCGACCCGAAGGCACCCACCAGCGGGGCGACCAGGGCACCGATCCCGAACTGGACCGCACCGAGCATCGCCGCGGCCGTGCCCGCAGCCTCGCCGTGCCTGGTGAGCGCGAGCGCGGGGGTGTTCGGCAGGGACAGCCCGACCGAGGCCACCACGACGCCGAGCGGGACCAGCACGCCGAAGAGCCCGCCTGCACCGGTCAGTCCCGCCACGACGAGGGCCGACGCCGCGACCACGCCGACGAGCATCGCGCCGGTCAGCACGTTGAGCACCCCGAACCTGCGGATCAGCATCGGGTTGACCTGGGAGGAGATCGTCAGGCCCGCGGCGTTCGCCCCGAAGACGAGGCCGAAGGCGAGCTCGTCGAGGCCGTAGCCGTCCTGGAACACGAACGAGGAGCCGGCGACGTAGGCGAACATCGCCGACATCATGAAGCCGCCGATGAAGATCAGCGCCAGGAACGAGGTGTCACGCATCAGGCTGCGGTAGGTGGAGAGGGTGGCCCGCAGGTTGGCCTCGCGCCGCCGCTCGACCGGGAGGGTCTCCCGCAGCCCGAGCACGGCCACGAACGTGAGCAGGACCGCTGCCGTCGCGAGCACCCCGAAGATCCCGCGCCAGGAGGTCCACTCGAGGATCACCCCGCCGATCGACGGAGCGAGGATCGGGGCGAGCCCGATGACCAGCATCAGACGCGACATGAGCTTGGCGACGGCGTACCCGGAGAAGAGGTCGCGGACGATGGCCATCGCGACCACGGAGATCGCGGCGCCGGCGAAGCCCTGGAGCACGCGCACCGAGGCGAGCAGGTAGATGCTCGGGGCTGCCGCGGCCAGCACGGACGCGACGGCGTGGGTGAGCAGGCCGGTGACGAGGGGGCGCTTGCGGCCGAAGGCGTCCGAGAGCGGTCCGATCACCAGCTGGCCGAACGCCAGGCCCGCCAGCATGCCGGTCAACGTCAGCTGGATGGCGGACTCGGAGGCGTCGAGCTCGGCGGAGAGCGCCGGGAACGCCGGGAGGTACATGTCGATCGTCAGCGGGCCGAGTGCGATCAGCGCACCGAGCACCAGCACGAGCTGGACGTACTTCTTCCCCGTCGGACCCTCGGGACGTCCGTGGACCGGTGCTGCGGGGATGCTCTGCGTCGCTACGGGTCCGGGGCTCACCCCTCCGTAATCCTCTCGAGCTGCGGGATATTCCCCGATTGGGCGTCATGTGCGACGGGGATCACAAGGCGGGCGGTCGTGCCCTCCCCCTCTGTCGACTCGAGCTCGAGCCGGCCGCCGTGGTTGTCGGCGATCGTCTGCACGATCCGCAGGCCGAGGCCGGTGCCCGTGATCTCTGCCTGCACGGCGTTCGACGCGCGGAAGAAGCGGGTCCCGAGGGTCGCGAGCTCCTTCGCCGGGATGCCGATGCCGTGGTCGAGGACCGACACGACCGCCCTGCCGTCGCGCTCCCCGAGCCGGACCAGGACCTCGTCCCCCGGTCGGCTGAACTTGATCGCGTTCGTGACCAGGTTGAGCACAGCGCGGGTGAGCTGCCCCGCGTCACCGCGGACGAGCACCTGGCCGTCGGGCCCCGCCTCCGCGACACGCACCTTTGCACGCGCGGCGATCTCGGTCACGTCACGCGCGACGTCGGCGGTCAGCCGTCGGAGGTCGACGAGGTCGAAGGAGGTCCGGAAGGCGTCGGCCTCCACCCGCGAGAGGGTCAGCAGGTCCTCGATGAGGTTGCGCAGGCGTACGACGTTGCGCCGAACCACGCCGAGCATGCCCCGCTGCTGCGGGCTGAGCTCGCCGAAGCCGTCCTCGAACAGCTCGATGTAGCCGGAGATGCTCGTCAGGGGCGTGCGCAGCTCGTGGGAGACCGTGGAGACGAAGTCGTCCTTCGCCCGGTCGAGCTGGCGCAGCTGGGTGACGACCTGCTCCTCCATCTCGCGGGCGCGCTGGTTCTCCTCGGCCAGGGTGTTCAGCGCCGTCGCGACGCCCCGGATCTCGCGCGGGCCGTCGGTGGAGACCCGTGCCGAGAGGTCGCCCGAGGCGAGGCGCGCGACTGCCTGCTCCATGTCGAGCAGGGGGCCGTTCATCCGTCGCACGATCGACCGTCCGATGAGGGCGGTGACCAGGAGGCCGAGCAGGGAGACGAGCGCGACGAAGGCGATCACGTAGCGGGCCCCCTCGCGGGCCTCCTCCCCGCGCTGGTCGACCCCGTCGTTGACCTGGAAGGAGACCGCGTCGTTGAGGGCGGCGAACCTGTCGTAGGCGACCTGGCCGTCGAGCAGGTAGACCGCGGGGACCGGTCCCGGCTCCCGGCGTACCAGCCCCTCGGCGAAGGCGACCCAGCTCTCGACCGCGGCGTCCTGACGGGCCACGGTCGTCGCGAGCGGCTCCTCGTCCATCACGAGGAAGCGGAGCCCGTCGAGCTCGGCGCGTGCCTCGGCAACCGCACGGCGGTACTCCCGGAGGAACCTGGCCTCTCCGGTCAGCACCCAGCCACGGGCCGACGCCTGGGCCCGGCTCATGTCGTTGCGCAGGGCGATGTTGCTGTAAGCCGCGGGGCGCAGGTCGTCGACGAGCACGTCGACGTCCTCGGTGAGCGAGGTGGCCCCGACCGCGCCGGCGCCGGCGACGACCGTCACGAGGAGGACCATGCTCAGCAGCAGCATGACCACCCGGTCGCGGACGCTGTCTACGGTCCTCATCGCTGCGTGAACCCTCTATGCAGCGTCAGGAGAAGTGCGCGCAGGGGCTCATTCACGCACCGCTCCGCTGGAGCACCGCCGCGACTCGCGAGGCGAGCTCACGGGGGCTGAACGGCTTCACGACGTAGTCGTCGGCACCGACGTTGAACCCCTGCTCGATGTCGGTCTCCTGGGCCCGGGCGGTCAGCAGGATGACGGGGATGCCTGCGAGAGCCGGGTCGCCCCGGAGCTCACGGCAGGCGTCGAACCCGCTCATGCCCGGCATCATCACGTCGAGGACCGCGAGGTCGGGCAGCTCGTCGCGGCAGGCCTCGACCGCTGCCGCACCGTCGCCGACGGGCACCACGTCATGGCCGGACTGCTGGAGCTTGAAGACGACCAGGTCGCGGATGTCGGCATCGTCATCGGCGACGACGATCTTGGCCATGGCCACCCCGAGTGAGAGAAGTGTCGGGTTTGTCCCGCTTCCAGGCCGAGGATAACCAACCGGGAACACCCTGGGGTGCAAAACGAGAAGCCTGGGTGGGACGCGCGAAGGGCGGGACCGAGACGGTCCCGCCCTTCGTTGTTCGGTGCCTCTGGCGCGTCAGTCGCCGTCGCGGCCGTTTCCGGCGGTCGGCGTCGTCTTCTGCACCTGCATGAGGAACTCGATGTTGCTCTGCGTCTTCTTCAGACGCTCGAGCAGCAGCTCGAGAGCCTGCTGTCCGTCGAGGCCGGAGAGCACCCGGCGGAGCTTCCAGACGATGGCGAGCTCCTCCTTGCTCATGAGGAGCTCCTCACGACGCGTACCGGACTGGTCGACGTCGATGGCCGGGAAGATGCGCTTGTCCGCGAACTCGCGACGCAGGCGCAGCTCCATGTTCCCGGTGCCCTTGAACTCCTCGAAGATGACCTCGTCCATCTTCGAGCCGGTCTCGATCAGAGCCGTCGCCAGGATCGTGAGCGAGCCGCCGTCCTCGATGTTGCGGGCGGCGCCGAAGAAGCGCTTCGGCGGATACAGCGCCGAGGAGTCCACACCACCGGACAGGATGCGCCCGCTCGCCGGCGCGGCGAGGTTGTAGGCACGTCCGAGCCGGGTGATCGAGTCGAGCAGGACGACCACGTCGTGGCCGAGCTCGACGAGACGCTTGGCCCGCTCGATGGCGAGCTCGGCGACCGTCGTGTGGTCGGTCGCAGGTCGGTCGAAGGTCGAGGCGATGACCTCGCCCTTGACCGTGCGCTGCATGTCGGTGACCTCCTCCGGACGCTCGTCCACGAGGACGACCATCAGGTGGGTCTCCGGGTTGTTGGTGGTGATCGCGTTGGCGATCGACTGCAGCACCATCGTCTTGCCTGCCTTGGGCGGCGAGACGATCAGACCACGCTGGCCCTTGCCGATCGGGGCCACGATGTCGATCACGCGGGTGATCAGCTGGTTCGACTCGGTCTCGAGCCGGAGCCGGTCCGAGGCGTAGAGCGGGGTCAGCTTGGAGAACTCCACGCGCTTCTTGGCCAGCTCGACGTCACCACCGTTGATGGTGTCGAGCCGGACGAGGGGGTTGAACTTCTCCTTGCGGTCGCCCTCCTGCGGCTGGCGCACGAGGCCGGTGATCGCGTCACCCTTGCGGAGGCCGTACTTGCGCACCATCGAGAGCGAGACGTAGACGTCGTTGGGCCCGGGCAGGTAGCCGCTGGTCCGCACGAACGCGTAGTTGTCGAGCACGTCGAGGATGCCGGCCGCCGGGACGAGGACGTCGTCCTCGGTGATCTGCGGCTCCGCCTCCTCGCGGCGCGGGGCCCTGCCGCCGTCACGGCCACCGTCACGGCCGCCGTCACGGCCGCCGTCACGGCCACGGTCACGGTCACGGCCCCGGCGACGACGGTTGCGGCGGCCGCTGCCGTCACGGTCGTCGCCCCGGTTGTCCCCGCGGTCGCGGTTGTCACCCCGGTCCCGGTTGTCCCCGCGGTCGCGGTTGTCACCCCGGTCCCTGTTGTCGCCCCGGTTGTCACCCCGGTCGCGGTTGTCGCCCCGGTTGTCACCCTGGTCGCGGTTGTCGCCCTGGTCGCGGTTGTCGCCGCGGTTGTCGCGGTTCTCGTTGCGGTCGCCGCCCTGCTTCTCTGCGCGGTTGCCCTCGCGGCCCTCGCCGCGGTCCCCACCCTGGTCGCCTCCGCGGTCGCCGGCCTGCTCACCGCGGTGCTCGCGGCCCTTGCTGCGCTCACCACGGGACTGATCGCCGCGCTGCTGCGGCTCGGACTTGGCCTGCGGGTCCTGGGCCGCCTGTCGCGGCTGCTCGGCGGGCGAGCTGTCGGAGGCCTTCTCGGTGACCCGCTGTTGGGTCTTCTCGGCAGCAGCCGCGGTGGGTGCTCCACCCTCGGCCGGATTTCCGTCCTGTCCGCTCGACCGGCTGCCCGACTGGCCCGACTGGGCCGCCTTGATCGCGTCGATCAGCTGGCTCTTGCGCATGCCGCCGACGCCCTTGATACCCAGACCGGCTGCCACCTGCTTGAGCTCGGGGAGCAGCATGCCGCTCAACCCACTGCCTGAACGGCGCTTGGGGGCGGCTTCGGTTGACTCCGTCACGTGAGGTCCTTCCCACGTTTTGCGGCCGACCCGGTGAAGACCGGTGGCCGATGTTGTTGTGGATGTTCCTGCGTCGTGTCCGAGGGCATGGGTCGCAACAGACCGGCATGCTTCCGGAGAGAGGTGACGAGGAAGAGATTGCGCCCCCCATAAACCAGCCCATCATGTGCCACCGGGCCGGATCGTGTGGCGCTCTTGCAGCGTAGCACCATCCATGGTGCCTGGCGTCGTATGGGTCACAACGCGGGCGTGCCTTCGGCAATTTCCGCCCGCGGCTGTTCAGGAGCCTCCGGAGACCCTTGCGCCGGTCGGGTCGACGGCGAGGCTGACCACGTCCCAGCCGGCCGGCACCCTCCGGCGTACGTCGGCGTCCGTGGACCCGTCGACGAAGGCCAGCACGGACGGCCCCGCCCCCGAGACCACTGCCGCGACACCCTCACGCCGGAGCCCCCGCACCAGGCCCAGGCTCTCGGGCATCGCCGGCTCGCGGTAGTCCTGGTGCAGGAAGTCCTCGGTGGCCGCGTGCAGCAGCTCCGGCCGGCCACTGAGCGCGACGACGAGCAGTGCGGCGTGGGCCGCGGCCGCCGCGGCGTCCGCATGGGGCACGGTGTCGGGGAGCAGGCCGCGCGCGACCGTGGTCTTCAAGGGCTCCGGCGGCACGAACACCACCACCTTGACCCGCGGGTCGACGGAGACGGCGGTCGCGTGGAAGCCGCCCTCGTGCGGCAGGGCGATCGTGAAGCCGCCGTAGAAGGCGGGCGCGACGTTGTCGGGGTGGCCCTCCATCCGGGCGGCGAGACCGAACACCGCGTCGTCGTCCATGAGCAGGGAACCGCCCGCCACGAGCCCACGGGCAAGGCAGATGCCGCCGACGATGGCCGCCGAGGACGAGCCGAGCCCGCGGCTGTGCGGGATCTTGTTGTCGCAGTGCAGCCGGATGCCCGGGACCGCACAGCCCATCTCCGCGAAGGCCTCGCTCATCGCACGGTAGACGAGGTGCGTCTCGTCGAGCGGCACCTCGCCGGCGCCCATGCCCGAGACGGTCAGCTCGAGACCGCGCTCGCCGGTGACCTCGCCGACGAGGAGGTCCCGCAGGCTGAGCGAGAGGCCGAGCGAGTCGAAGCCCGGGCCGAGGTTGGCACTCGTCGCGGGCACCGACACCTCGACCGGGCCGGTCACGAAGGTCGGCATCGTCAGTGCAGCCCGGCGGCCTCTGCGGCGGCGGCCACGTCGGGCTCGACCACGGTGTCGACGAGGTCGGTGAACGTGGAGAGCGCGGTGTCGGTGTCCTTGAGGCCGTGGCCGGTGACCGTGACGACCATGGTCTTGCCCGCGAAGCTCTCCCCTGCCGCGAGGTCCTGCAGGATGCCCGCGACACCGGCAGCGGACGCCGGCTCGACGAAGACGCCGTCCTCCTGGGCGAGCTGTCGCTGCGCGGCGAGGATCTCGTCGTCGGTGACGGCACGGAACCGGCCCCCCGACTGGGTCGCGGCGTCGACGGCGAGCTGCCACGAGGCCGGGTTGCCGATCCGGATCGCCGACGCGACGGTCTCGGGGTCGCTGACCGGCCCGCCGTGCACGAACGGCGCCGCTCCGGCGGCCTGCCAACCGAGCATCTGCGGCTTGCGGGTGCTCATCCCGGCCTTCTCGTACTCCACGTAGCCCTTCCAGTACGCCGAGATGTTGCCGGCGTTGCCGACCGGCAGCACGTGGACGTCGGGGGCGTCGCCGAGGAAGTCGACGATCTCGAAGGAGGCGGTCTTCTGGCCTTCGATCCGCATCGGGTTCACGGAGTTCACCAGGGCCACGGGGTAGGTCTCGGCGAGCTCGCGGGAGATCCGAAGGCAGTCGTCGAAGTTGCCCTTGACCATGATCACCTGGGCGCCGTGGACGATCGCCTGCGCGAGCTTGCCCGCGGCGATCTTGCCCTGGGGGATCAGGACCAGCGGCTTCACGCGGGCGCGGGCGGCGTAGGCGGCCATCGAGGCCGAGGTGTTGCCGGTCGACGCACAGACGACTGCCTCGGCGCCCTGTCCCACGGCCACCGACAGGGCCACGGTCATGCCGCGGTCCTTGAAGGAGCCGGTGGGGTTGCTGCCCTCGACCTTGAGCCACACGTCTGCCTTGGTCAGCTCGGAGAGCCACCTGCTGTCGACGAGCGGTGTGCCGCCCTCACGGAGGGTCACCGTCGGCGTGCCCTGGGGGACGTTGAGCCACTCGGCGTACTCCTCCATCACCCCACGCCACTGGTGGGTGGTGGGCCTGCTCATTCGGCGTCTCCCTCGACTCGCATGATCGACGACACGTCGTGGACGTACTCCCTGGTGCGCAGCGTCTCCACCGTGGCCGCGAGCGCGGCGTCGGTGGCGGTGTGCGAGACGACCACGAGCTGGGCGTCGTCGCCGTGGCCCTCCTGCCGGACCGTCTGCAGCGAGACGCCGTGTTCGGCGAAGACCTGGGCGACCTGGGCGAGGACACCGGTCTTGTCGTCGACGTCGATCGCCACGTGGTAGCGGGTCCGGGTGCTGCCCATCGGCAGCACGTCACACTGGGCGTACGACGACTCGCCGACCCCGCGCACGTCGTTGAGCCTGTTGCGGGCCACGCTCACGAGGTCGCCGAGCACGGCGCTGGCGGTGGGCGCCCCACCGGCACCTGGGCCGTAGAACATCAGCTGCCCTGCGGCGTCGCTCTCGACGAAGACGGCGTTGTAGGCCTCGCGGACGCTGGCCAGCGGGTGGCTGCGCGGGATCATCGCGGGGTGGACGCGTGCCGACACCGACGGCCCGTCGGGGCCCTCGGTGAGCTCGCAGATGGCGAGCAGCTTGACCACGCTGTCCATGTCGCGCGCGGAGGCGACGTCCGCAGCCGTGACGTCGGAGATCCCCTCGCGGTAGACGTCCGCCGCAGTGACGCGGGTGTGGAAGGCGAGGCTCGCGAGGATCGCCGCCTTCGCCGCGGCGTCGAAGCCCTCGACGTCGGCGGTCGGGTCGGCCTCGGCGTACCCGAGCTCCTGCGCCTCCTCGAGCGCCTCGCTGAAGCCGGCGCCGGAGGAGTCCATCTTGTCGAGGATGAAGTTCGTCGTGCCGTTGACGATGCCGAGCACGCGGCGCACCTTGTCGCCGGCCAGCGACTCGCGCAGCGGCCTGAGGATCGGGATCGCCCCGGCGACGGCGGCCTCGTAGTAGAGGTCACGGCCGGCTTTCTCCGCCGCGGCGAAGAGCGTGCTGCCGTCCTCGGCGAGCAGCGCCTTGTTGGCGGTGACGACCGACGCACCGTTCTCGAGCGCGGAGAGGATCAGCGAGCGGGCGGGCTCGATCCCGCCGATCACCTCGACGACGAGGTCGATGTCGCCGCGCGTGACGAGACCCTCGGCGTCGGTGGTCAGCAGCCCCGGGGGTACGTCGACCTCACGGCGTGCGTCCAGCCGTCGCACCGCCACGCCGGCCAGCTCGATCGGCGCGCCGACCCGGGCGGCCAGGTCGTCGGCCTGCTCGTGCAGGAGACGGACCACCTGGCTGCCGACCGAGCCGCACCCGAGCAGGGCGAGCTTCAAGGGCGGGCGCGCAGGGTCCTGGTAACTCTCGCCGTCCATGGCGTTCATCTTGGGCCATCTCCTCGCCTGGTCCACGGTCCGGGGCGCCTCGTCCGCACCGTGAGATGCATGGTCACCACGCCCCCACGTCCGTCCGGAGCAGGTCGTCCTCGGTCTCCCGGCGTACGACGACGGTGGCGACGCCGTCCTTCACGGCCACGACCGGCGGCCGCAGCGCGTGGTTGTAGTTGCTCGCCATCGAGCGGCAGTAGGCACCCGTGCCGGGAACGGCCATCAGGTCGCCGGGCACGAGGTCCCCGGGGACGAACTCGTCCTTGACCACGATGTCGCCGGCCTCGCAGTGCTTCCCGACGATCCGGCCGAGGACCGGGACCGCGTCGCTGCGGCGGGAGGCGATCGTGCACGAGTAGTCGGCGTCGTAGAGCGCGGTCCGGATGTTGTCGCTCATGCCGCCGTCGACGGACACATACGTGCGCACGGCACCGGCGTCGAGCTCGACGGGCTTGACCGTGCCCACCTCGTAGACCGTGCACATGGCAGGCCCGACGATGGCGCGGCCCGGCTCGATGGACAGCTCGGGCACGGCCAGCCCGAAGCCGCGGCACTCGTGCTCGACGATCTTGGTGATCTCGGTGGCCAGCTGCGCGGGGTCCGCGGGGTCGTCCTGGGTGGTGTAGGCGATGCCGAAGCCACCACCGAGGTCCATCTCGGGCATCTCGACGCCCAGCTCGGTCGAGACGCGGGCGTGCAGGGTCAGCACCCGACGGGCCGCGACCTCGAAGCCCGAGGTGTCGAAGATCTGCGAGCCGATGTGGGAGTGCAGGCCGCGCAGCTCGAGGCCCGGCGTCTCGTGCACGCGGCGGACCGCCTCGAACGCGTCGCCGGAGGTGATCGAGAAGCCGAACTTCTGGTCCTCGTGGGCGGTCGCGATGTACTCGTGGGTGTGGGCCTCGACGCCGGCCGTGACCCGCACCATCACCGCGGCCGTCGCCCCGAGCTCGGCCGTGACCTCGGCGAGCCGGTCGACCTCCTGGAAGGAGTCCACGATGATCCGGCCCACGCCCTCGCGCACGGCGCGGTGCAGCTCGGCTCGCGTCTTGTTGTTGCCGTGGTAGCCGATCCGGCCCGGCTCGAAGCCTGCCCGCAGGGCCACGCTCAGCTCGCCGTCGGAGGAGACGTCCAGGCTCAGGCCCTCCTCCGCGACCCAGCGCGCCACCGTCGTGCAGAGGAACGCCTTGCCGGCGTAGTAGACGTCGTAGTCGGCGAACGCCTCCCGGAACGCACGCGCACGGGCCCGGAAGTCGGCCTCGTCCAGGACGTACGCCGGGGAGCCGTGCTCGGCGACGAGGTCCCGGACGTCGACACCACCCACCTCGAGCGCGCCGTGGTCGTTCTTGCGGGCGGTGCCCGACCAGAGCAGGGGCACCAGGTCGTTGACGTCGGCCGGAACCGGCAGCCACGACGGACCCCGGTGGCTGACCTCCGCGTGGGCCCAGCCTGCCTCGTGTGCATGCATCAGCGGCTCACATCCGCTCGGGCGCGGAGACCCCGAGCAGCCCGAGCCCGTTGGCGAAGACCGTCCTCGTCGCTGCGACCAGAAGCAGCCTGGCCCGGTGGAGGTCGCTGACCTCCTCGTCGCCCTGCGGCAGCACCCGGCAGACGTCGTAGAACTTGTGGAACGCCGACGCGGTGTCCTCGAGGTACCTCGCCACCCGGTGCGGCTCGCGCAGCTGGGCCGCCGCGGCCACGACGCGCGGGAACTCCGCGAGCGCCCGGAGCAGCTCGCCCTCCTTCTCGTGGGAGAGGAGCGCCGGGTCGAAGTCGTCTCCGGCGGGGGCCACCCCCAGGTCGGCGGCGTTCCGCAGGATCGAGGCGAGCCGCGCGTGGGCGTACTGCACGTAGAAGACCGGGTTGTCGGCGGTCTGCTTGGCCCACAGCTCGAGGTCGAGGTCGATCGTCGTGTCGGTGGTGTAGCGGGCGAGGGCGTAGCGCGCCGCGTCGACCCCGATCGCGTCGACGAGGTCCTCCTGGCTGATGACGGTGCCGGCGCGCTTGGACATCCGCAGCGGCTGGCCCTCGCGGAGGAGGTTCACCATCTGGCCGATGAGGATCTCGAGGTTCTTGCCCGGCTCGTCGCCGAAGGCCGCACACATCGCCATCAGGCGTCCGACGTACCCGTGGTGGTCCGCCCCGAGCATGATCAGGCAGCGGTCGAATCCGCGCTCGCGCTTGTCCAGGTAGTACGCCAGGTCACCGGACAGGTAGGCGGGCATCCCGTTGGACCGGACGATGACGCGGTCCTTGTCGTCCCCGAACTTCTCGGTGGCCAGCCAGACGGCGCCGTCCTTCTCATAGGTGTTGCCGAGCTGGGTGAGGCGCGCGATCGCCCGACCCACGGCACCGGTCAGGTGCAGCTGGTTCTCGTGGAAGTAGACGTCGAAGTCGACCCGGAAGTCGTGCAGGCTCTTCTTGATCTCGTCGAACATAAGGTGCACGCCGACGGAGCGGAACACCTCCTGCGCCTGCTCGTCGTCGAGCCCGAGCACCCCAGGCTCCTTCGCCACGACCTGCTGGGCGATCTCGGCGATGTAGTCGGCGCCGTACCCGTCCTCGGGCGCCGGCTCACCCTTCGCGCTGGCCAGCAGCGACAGCGCGAACCGGTCGATCTGGGCGCCATGGTCGTTGAAGTAGTACTCCCGCGTGACCTCGGCCCCGGTCATGGTGAAGATCCGGCCGAGTGCGTCGCCGACCGCGGCCCAGCGGACGCCGCCGATGTGGATGGGGCCCGTGGGGTTGGCCGAGACGAACTCGAGGTTGATCTTCTCCCCCGCGAAGATGTCGGAGGAGCCGTACGACGCACCCGCGGCGACGATCTGGGCGGCGACCGCGCCCTGGGCGCCGGCGGCGACCCGGATGTTGAGGAAGCCGGGACCGGCCACCTCGACCGAGGCGACCCCGTCGTCCGCGCCGAGCCGCTCCGCGAGCAGGTTGGCGAGGTCGCGCGGCGGCATGCCCGCCTTCTTCGCGAGCTGGAGCGCGACGTTCGTGGCGTAGTCCCCGTGCTCACGCACCTT
This sequence comes from uncultured Actinomycetota bacterium, assembly GCA_963701425.1. GTDB lineage: Bacteria > Actinomycetota > Actinomycetes > Propionibacteriales > Nocardioidaceae > Nocardioides_C. Next base: position 415,657 of record CAVPAG010000015.1, read on the forward strand.
GGGTCGCTCCACGACCACCGTCGAGGGCACGCCGTCGGGCAGGGTCAGCGACCCCTCGTCGGCGAGTGAGGTGAGGACGTGGACGATCCGGTCGGAGAGCTGTTCGGGAGTCACCGGTCAAGGGTATCCGCGCGCCCGTCCGCACTCACATTCGTCTCGGGACGGCTCAGCGGGCGGCTCGGCGCTCCTTGGCGAGCCTGGTCACGACCTCGATCAGCTCGGCGGGCTCGAACGGCTTGGTGAGGTAGGCCTCAACGCCGACCTCCTCGCCGCGGGCCAGGTCGGCGGCCTGCGCGCGGCCGGTGACCATCACGACGGGGATCCCGGCGGTCTTCGGCTCCTCGCGCAGGCGTACGACGGTCTCGAAGCCCGTCAACCGAGGCATCATCACGTCGAGGGTGATCACGTCGGGCTGGAGACTGTTCGCGAGCTCGACGGCGCTCTCGCCGTCGCCGGCCGTCGTCACCTCGAAGCCTTCGAGCTCGAGGTTGACCGCGATCAGCTCGCGGATGACAGCGGAGTCGTCGACGACGAGCGCACGCAGCACAGGGTCAGCGAACACCAACGCCCCCAATCACGTTCTCGGCCAGGGTCATGTACGCTCTCTCGCGCAGCCCGTGAGCCCCCGTAGCTCAGGGGATAGAGCACCGCCCTCCGGAGGCGGGTGCGTAGGTTCGAATCCTACCGGGGGCGCCACTCAATCTTCCTTGGTTCCCCCACGCGTCGGGCGCCAAACTTCGGGGCCCCTCACCGGTCTAACCTCCGGTCTACTCGCTCTTGCGCGATGCCCGGTGCGTCGTCTTATGTCCTCCTCGGCCCTTCTTGGACCCAGCCGTCACGTTTTGGTTAGTCACTCGTTACCAGTGGGTAAGTAGTTGTCACCACCAGCCGGCGTGACGCCGGTCATGTGGGGGGATCACAGATCGGCTCCTCTCGGGGGGAGTTACATCTCCTACGCCTGTCCGAACACGAGTGAACGGGGAGTCACTTGACCTCACGCACCACCCTGCTCAAAAGAGCAGCCGCCACCGTCACGGCCGCGGGAGTCGCGCTTGCAGGCACCGTCGTGCTCGCGGCGACGCCGTCGCAGGCCGCCACCAAGAAGTACGAGACGCCCTTCGCCTACCAGGGCTCCGCCTACGGCACCCGGGTCAGCGCCGGCGACCCGAACCAGGGCGGCGTCGCCTCCGGCCGCACCGCCTGGTCGGTGCTCGGCTGCACGGCGATGGCCCCGATCCACAACGACCGTGGAAGCAACGTCGGCAAGGTCAACGCCAACGACTACCTCCAGGTCGGCGCCGTCACCAGCTACACCTCGAGCTACCGCCGCCCCAAGAAGCAGGTCTTCGGCTCGCGCAGCGTCAACAAGGTGGCCGACATCACCCTCGGCCCCGAGGGCGGCCCGCGCCTGAAGTTCGCCGCCCTGACGACGACCGCGCATGCCTACAACGACAAGGGGAGGTTCCGCGCCGCAGCGGACATCAACCTGGTCGGCGTCGACGCGATCGGGATCGCTCCGGACGGGAGCGAGACCCCTGGCCCGCTCGGCGACCTGCTCGACGCGATCGACGAGGCCGACAACCAGGCGGTCGAGGCGATCATCGAGGGCGCCGGCACCAACGGCATCGACATCCCCGGCCTCGGCAAGATCTACCCGGCCGGCTCCCACACGACGCCGACCAGCGCCAGGGGCGCGACGGCCAACGCCTACGGCATCCGGGTGATCCTGGAGAACGGCTCCCAGGTCAACATCGGCCGCGCCTGGGCGAGGATCCAGACCGCCTACCCCGCCGGCGTCTTCGCAGGCCACGCCTACGGCTACGAGGCGGTCGTCGGTGAGGGCGTGGCCGGGCTCGGCCGTACGCCGTACCAGAACCTGCCCTGCATCGGCACCGACGGCGAGTGGCGCGCCAACCCGCTCGCCGAGGCCCCGCAGAACGCCCAGCTGAACGCCAGCGCGCTCAAGGCGGAGACCTACGGCAAGCCGTTCCGTGACGGCCGGGCCATCGCCCGGGCTCGCGCCTCGGTCGCCGAGATCAGCCTCGGCGGGGGTGCGCTGGAGATCCAGGGCATCGTCGGCCAGGTCAACGTCTTCCAGAACAAGGCCGGACGGGTGATCCGCCGGACCCTCGACGGGACCCGCGTGGCCGCGATCATCGCCGACGGCGAGCCGCAGGAGATCCCGGCGCCCGGCGAGAGCCTCGAGATCCCCGGCGTGGCCTTCATCAAGGCCGGCGTCCGGCAGAACCTCGGCAAGCGTGGAGTCCGGGTGCACGCGCTGCGCATCGAGCTCCTCGACGGCACCGGCCTGGTGCTGAACGTCGGCACGGCGAAGGCGAAGATCCTGCGCTGACCCGACAGGGCACCGGACAGCGGCCCTCAGCGACCGGCGACGCGGCGCTCGAGCCTCCTAGCAGGAGCCCTCGAGCGTCGCGTCGTTCCGTGCCCGGTTGGCGATGCTTCGAGCCTGGCCGATGTCGGCGAAGACCACGCTGGCCGAGCCGACGAAGCCCGTGCCTCCGCGCACGACGCAGGTGCGGAACTTGTTCGGGTTGACCCGGGCCGCGGCCTGGGCGAGGCGGTAGAGCTCCACGGGGCCGACGTTGGGGGTGTCGAGGTTGTTCAGCGCGGCCATCACGCCCCGCTCCATGAAGCCGGGCTTGTCGGCGTTGCGCCGGACCTGGTTGAGGATGCCGACCAGGGTGCGCTGCTGGTTCGCCGACCGGTCGAAGTCACCACCCGGGAACGCCTTGCGCGTCCGCGAGAACACCAGCGTCTGGATGCCGTTCAGCTTGTTCTGGCCGACCCGGTACCCCCGGGGTCGCAGCGGGTCCGAGAAGGCGTACTTCGACTGGACGGTCACCCCGCCGATCGCGTCGACCATGCGGGCGAAGCCCCAGAAGCTCGCCGTGAACACGTAGTCGGGCCGGATCCCGACCATGTCGCCGACCGAGCGGGCCATCAGCTGGGGTCCGCCGTAGAGCATCGAGGAGTTGATCTTGTTGCGGCCGTAGCCGGGCACGTTGACGTAGGAGTCGCGCGGGATCCCGATCGCCGTGGCCGCTCCGGTGCGCGTGTTGATGCCGACGAGCTGGATCGCGTCGGCCCGACTGCGCAGCACCGCCTGGCCCTTCCTGGCGTCCGAGCCGAGGAACAGCACCCAGACCACGTTCTTCGAGATGTCGACGTTGTGGGCGCCCTCGATCTTCACCAGGCTGGTCGGCGCCTCCCTCACCGCGGCCGGGGGTACGACGAGCGCGGTGAGCGTGAGTACGACGGCCAGCGGCACGACCCGGCGCAGACGGGCCACCCGGCGGGAGAGCATCGGCTTGGTGAGGTTCATCGGTCGGATCCCTTCGCGGCCGGCGCGGACGACCGGGTGATGTCGTAGCCGAAGATCTGCCACGGCCCGGACTTCTTGCGGTTGATCAGCAGCCGCCCCGCGACGGTCACCCGCTGGTCCGCCCCGTCGGTGCGCTCCTGGACGAACACCAGCCGGATCCTCGCGGTCAGCCCCGCGACGAGCCTCCTCGGGACGAGGACGTCGAGCCGCGCCGTCTTGGTGCGCGCCACGACCGCCGCGGTCGACGTACCGACCTCGGCGTTCGTGAGGAGCGCACGGTCGGAGGCAGCGCGCTCCACCGCACCGGGCGAGAACGTCGCGAGCGCGCCGGCGAAGTCGCTGCGGGGGTACTCACCGGCCAGGAACGCGTCGTCGAAGTAGGCCGAGACGACCCTCGAGACCTGCTTCTCCAGACGCTCCCGCTGCTGTCGCTTCAGCTTGCCACCGATCACCTTCGCCACGGTGACCTCTGTCGGCACCGGCTTGGCCTCGAGGGTCGGCTCGACCCCGACAGACCGGCTCGGCAGCGGCGACGGCGCGCTCTCCTCCGGCTTCTCGTCGTCGCCGGTGCAGCCGGCGGTGAGAACGAGCATCACGGCCGCCAGACCGCCGGCGACGGCCCTGCTGGGCCTCGTTCGGTGCTGGTTCACGGGTCTGTTCACATCCCTGGGGGTCGGTTTCGCGTGAGCCCGGCTACACCCGCCGGTCATCTGCCGGTCCCGGCTGCATCAACTTGCCACGACGGTCTAGCCTTGTAGCCGTTCACACACCCTAAAAGACGCACCGGAAGAGGCGATTCAGGCCGTGGCCGAGTCTTCCCAGAGCAGCCCCGTCGAACCGTCGGCGTTCGGAGCCAACGAGTGGCTCGTCGACGAGATGTTCGAGAGGTACCAGCAGGACCCCACCAGCGTGGACAAGGCCTGGTGGGAGTTCTTCAAGAACTACACCCCTGGTGAGCACGCGACCGGCAAGACGGCCCACCCCAACGGCGGCAAGGCCCCGGAGAAGACACCCGAGAAGGCTGCCCCGAAGGCCGCTGAGAAGCCGGCGCCGAAGGCTGCCGAGAAGCCCGCCCCGGCCAAGGCCCCGCAGGTCAAGAGCGCGGCCGCCGCGAACCCGCGCGCCGACCAGACCCCTGCCAAGGCGACTCCGAAGACCGCCGCCCCGGTGCCGAAGGAGCCCGAGCCGGCCGCCAAGGCCGAGGTGAAGGACGAGCCCGAGCTGACCGTGCTGCGCGGTGCGCCGGCCCGCACCGCGCAGAACATGGACGCCTCGCTCAGCGTGCCGACCGCCACCAGCGTCCGCTCCGTGCCGGTCAAGCTGCTCTGGGACAACCGCACGGTCATCAACAACCACCTCGCCCGTGCCCGCGGCGGCAAGGTGTCGTTCACCCACCTCATCGGCTACGCGCTCGTCAAGGCGCTGAAGACGATGCCGGAGATGAACAACGGCTTCGACGTCATCGACGGCAAGCCGACCCTGATCACCCCCGCACACATCAACCTCGGTCTCGCGATCGACATGCAGAAGCCCGACGGCACCCGCCAGCTTCTCGTGCCGTCGATCAAGGCAGCCGAGAGCATGGACTTCGCGGCCTTCTGGACCGCGTACGAAGACATCGTCCGCAAGGCTCGCAACAACAAGCTCGCGGTCACCGACTTCCAGGGCACCACGATCACGCTGACCAACCCGGGCACCATCGGCACCAACCACTCCGTGCCCCGCCTGATGAAGGGCCAGGGCACGATCATCGGTGTCGGTGCGATGGAGTACCCGCCGGAGTACCAGGGTGCCTCCGAGGAGACCCTGCAGCGCAACGCGGTCAGCCGGGTCATGACCCTGACCTCGACGTACGACCACCGCGTCATCCAGGGCGCGCAGTCCGGCGACTTCCTGCGTCGCGTCCACGCGCTGCTCCTGGGCGAGGAGGGCTTCTACGACGAGATCTTCCGGGCCCTCCGCATCCCCTACGAGCCGATCCGCTGGGCCAAGGACATCTCGACCTCCCACGACGACGAGATCAGCAAGCAGGCCAGGGTCCTCGAGCTGATCCACGCCTACCGCGTGCGCGGCCACATCATGGCCGACACCGACCCGCTCGAGTACCAGCAGCGCAGCCACCCCGACCTCGAGGTCGAGTCGCACGGCCTGACGCTGTGGGACCTCGACCGGGAGTTCGCCACCGGTTCCTTCGGCGGCACCGGCCGTCGCTTCATGAAGCTGCGCGACATCCTCGGCATCCTGCGTGACTCCTACTGCCGCACCGTCGGCATCGAGTACATGCACATCCAGGACCCCGAGCAGCGGCGCTGGATCCAGCAGCGCGTCGAGCAGCCGCACATCAAGCCGCCCCGCGAGGAGCAGCTGCGGATCCTGCTGAAGCTCAACCAGGCCGAGGCGTTCGAGACCTTCCTGCAGACCAAGTTCGTCGGCCAGAAGCGGTTCAGCCTCGAGGGCGGCGAGACCACCGTGCCGCTGATCGACGAGATCTGCGAGGCCGCGGCCGAGGAGGAGCTCGACGAGGTCACCATCGGCATGGCCCACCGCGGCCGGCTGAACATCCTCGCCAACGTCGTCGGCAAGAGCTACAGCCAGATCTTCCGCGAGTTCGAGGGCAACATCGACCCGCGCACGGTGCAGGGCTCCGGCGACGTGAAGTACCACCTCGGCGCGGAGGGCGAGTTCACCTCCGGCATCGGGGCGAAGATCAAGGTGTCGGTGGCGGCGAACCCGTCCCACCTCGAGGCCGTCAACCCGGTCGTCGAGGGCATCGCCCGCGCCAAGCAGGACATGCTCAACCGTGGGGCGGAGTTCCCGGTCCTGCCGCTGCTCATCCACGGTGACGCGGCGTTCGCCGGCCAGGGCGTGGTGGCCGAGACCCTCAACCTGTCGCAGCTGCGCGGCTACCGCACCGGCGGCACCGTGCACGTCGTGGTCAACAACCAGGTCGGCTTCACGACCTCGCCGGCCTCGTCGCGCTCGTCGCTGTACTGCACCGACGTCGCGCGCATGGTCCAGGCGCCGATCTTCCACGTGAACGGCGACGACCCCGAGGCCTGCATCCGCGTCGCACGGCTCGCCTTCGAGTACCGCCAGGCGTTCAAGAAGGACGTCGTCATCGACCTCGTCTGCTACCGCCGCCGTGGACACAACGAGGGCGACGACCCGTCGTACACCCAGCCGCTGATGTACGACCTCATCGAGCAGAAGCGCTCGGTCCGCAAGCTCTACACCGAGTCGCTGATCGGTCGTGGTGACATCACGCTCGAGGAGGCCGAGCAGGTGCTGCGGGACTACCAGCAGCAGCTCGAGCGGGTGTTCACCGAGGTCCGCGAGGCGACCAGCGCGCCGTCGAGCTGGACCACGGTCCCCGACTACCCCGAGAAGAGCGGGGTCACCGAGGCGACCACGGCGATCAGCCCGGAGACCCTCAAGCGGATCGCCGACGCCCACGTCAACACGCCCGAAGGCTTCGTGGTGCACCCGAAGGTGCTCCCCCAGCTCCAGCGCCGTGCCGCGGCGATCACCGAGGGCCCGATCGACTGGGCGACCGGCGAGATCCTCGCCTTCGGCTCGCTGCTCATGGACGGCCGACCGGTCCGCCTGGCCGGGCAGGACTCGCGTCGAGGCACCTTCGCGCAGCGCTTCGCCACGATCATCGACCGGCGCAACGCCGACGAGTGGACGCCGCTGGCGAACCTCTCCGAGGAGCAGGGGCAGTTCTACGTCTACGACTCCCTGCTCTCGGAGTACGCCGCGCTCGGCTTCGAGTACGGCTACTCCGTCGCACGCCCCGACGCGCTCGTCCTGTGGGAGGCGCAGTTCGGCGACTTCGTCAACGGCGCGCAGACGGTGATCGACGAGTTCATCTCCTCGGCCGAGACCAAGTGGCGCCAGCAGTCCGGCGTGGTCCTGCTGCTCCCCCACGGTTACGAGGGCCAGGGCCCCGACCACTCCTCCGCGCGCATCGAGCGCTTCCTCACGATGGCCGCCGACGAGGCGTTCACCGTGGCCCAGCCGTCGAGCGCCGCGAGCCACTTCCACCTGCTCCGTCGCCACTCCCTCGGCGAGGAGCACCGCCCGCTGATCATCTTCACGCCGAAGTCGATGCTGCGTCGCAAGGAGGCCATGTCCTCCCCGACCGACTTCACCGACGGCACCTTCCGCCCGGTGATCGGCGACGAGACGGTCGACCCCGACAAGGTGGAGAAGGTGCTGCTGTGCAGTGGCCGGATCACCTGGGACCTCGTCGCCGAGCGCACGAAGCGCCAGGACGAGCGCACCGCGATCGTCCGGGTCGAGCAGCTCTACCCGCGGCCGAGCGAGGCGCTCAAGGCCGAGCTCGCGCGGTTCGGCAACCTCAAGGAGGTCCGCTGGGTGCAGGACGAGCCCGCCAACATGGGCGCGTGGCCGCACATGGCGCTGCACCTGTCGTCGGAGATCGACGTATCGCTGCAGCCCATCTCGCGGGCGGAGTCGTCCTCGCCGTCCGTCGGCCAGCACTCCCGCCACGTCGACGAGCAGAAGGCCCTGCTCCAGCAGGCGTTCTCCTGACGGACCGGCCCGATGTACTTCACCGACCGCGGGATCGAGGAGCTCGAGAAGCGCCGGGGTGACGAGGAGGTCACCCTGGCGTGGCTCGCCGACCGACTGCAGGAGTTCACCGACATCCACCCGGAGTTCGAGACCGCGGTGGAGCGGCTGGCTACCTGGCTGGCGCGTCTCGACGACCCCGACGACTGAGCCGGGCCGTCCCGTAGCCGGGCTCGCGCAGCCGGCGTACCCACTCGTAGTTCTCGAGCCCCGGCAGGGTGTTGCGCACGGGGTCGAACGACACGAGCGGGTCGGGTCCTTCCGTGGCGGACAGGACGAGGTCTGCGAACGGGTGCCAGGCGCCTCCCGGTGAGGCGTGGGCGAGCACGTAGCGGGTCTCGCTCCGGGCGACCGCCGCGACAAGTCTCGGGCCGGTCGGGGTCCGGTAGGGCAGCAGCGTGGTCATCGGGCGCGACCAAGGCGTCCGGCCGACCGTGAGCACGAACCTGGTGAGCCTGCCCGTCCCCGTGGTCGCGAGCAGGAGGTCGCCGTGACCGCCGTCCTCCAGCGGCACACGGACGGCGAGCCCGTGGATGTCGGGCAGGCCGTCGGGGAGGCCGACGGCGCGTGAGCGACGCACCAGCACCTCGTCGCTGCCGGATCTGTCGAGCCACGCTGATCCGGTCGGCGGGTTCGCTCCGGTACGTCGCAGCCGTGCCGTGACCACGTCACCACGAGGGTGCAGCGGTTTGGCTCCGGGCCTGGCGGCGGCGACGAGCCTCACGGCGCCGGCCAGCCCCGCCCCCGCGGCGGACGACGCGAGCTCCTGGGTGCGGTGAACGAGCTGGTGCATGACCGGGTCGTACCCGCTGTCCCGTGCAGGCAAGCGACGGAAGGCGGACCGGTTTGGCCGGAGGCTCTCCGGGTACGACGCCGGGTCCGCCCGACTGTGAAAGGTGTTTCGGTGAGCCCTGTTCGGATCCGACCTCTCGGCGGCGCAGCCGGATGCCTCGTGATGATCCTCGTCTCACTGGTCGCCTCCGTCGTGCTGACGGTCCTGCTCAACACCGTCCTGCGCTGAGGCTCCTCAGGGGCCGGGACGGACCGTGAGGTCGGTGACCTCGGCGTCGCGAGGCAGGTCGAGGGCCGTCAGGATCGTCGTGGCGACCGACTCCGGCGCGATCCAGTCGCCGGGGTGGTACTCCTTTCCCTCGTGCTCGTGGACCTTCGCCTGCATGGCGGTCGCGGTGCGTCCGGGGTAGACCGAGGTCACCCTCAGCCCTGCCGCCTGCTCCTCGGCGCGCAAGGCGTCGGCCAGGGCGCGGAGACCGTGCTTGCTCGCGGCGTAGGCCGACCACTCCGGGTTGGCCCGCAGCCCCGAGCCCGAGTTCACGAAGACGACGTGGCCGCGAGCCGCGCGCAGGGCCGGCAGGCAGAGCCGGGTGAGCTCGGCCGGGGCCAGGAGGTTCACGTCGACGGTCTGCCGCCACACGCCGGTGGTCAGCTCCCCGACGCTGCCGAGGTCCGCCACCCCGGCGACGTGGACCAGCGAGTCCAGCCGCTCCGGCAGGTCCTGCGCGGAGAGCGCGTCTGCGAGACCGGCCGGGTCGGCGAGGTCCGCGATGAGCGTGCGGGAGCCGGGGTACTCGGCAGCGAGGTCGCGGGCCCGGTCCTCGCTGCGCGCGAGGAGCACGAGCTCGTCGCCGCGAGCGGCGAGCGCCTGCGCCAGGGCGGCACCGATGCCCGCGCCGGCTCCGGTCAGGAGGTGCGTCGGCATGCCGGCGCCTAGCGGGTGAAGACGATCTTGCCGAAGACGTCGCCCTTGGCCATCGCCGCGAACCCGTCCCGGGCCTCGGTCATCGGGAGCACCTGGTCGATGACCGGCCGCACGCCGCTGACGTCGAGGAGGTTGACCAGCGACGCCAGCTCGGACCTCGTGCCCATCGTCGAGCCGATCACCTCGAGCTGGAGGAAGAAGATCCGGTTGAGCTCGGTCTTGTCGGGGTTGGGGCCGCTCGTCGCGCCGGAGATCACCAGGCGTCCGCCGGGCCGCAGCGACCTGAGCGAGTGCGACCAGGTCGCGGCGCCGACCGTCTCCATCACCGCGTCGACCTTCTCGGGCAGCCGCGCGTTGCTCTCGAAGACGGCGTCGGCGCCGAGCTCGAGCGCACGGGCGCGCTTGCTCTCGTCGCGGCTCGTCGCGTAGACGCGCAGCCCGCCGGCGTGGGCGAGGGCGATGAGCGCGGTCGCGACGCCACCACCCGCGCCCTGGACGAGGACGGTGTCACCCGGCTTGAGACGGCCCTGGGTGAACAGCATCCGGTACGCGGTGAGCCAGGCGGTGGGCAGGCACGCGGCCTCCTCGAACGACAGCGAGGCGGGCTTGGGCACGACGTTCGCCTTGGGCACGACGACCTTGTCCGCGAACGTTCCCTGGTAGCGCTCGCTGAGCAGGGATCGCTTCGGGTCCAGGGTCTCGTCGCCCGACCACGCCGGGTCGCTGATCACCGCGTGGACGACGACCTCGTTCCCGTCCTCGTCGTACCCGGAGGCGTCGCACCCGAGGATCATCGGCAGCGACTCCTCGCGCAGGCCGACGCCGCGCAGGGACCACAGGTCGTGGTGGTTCAGCGACGAGGCCTTGACCGTGACGGTCGTCCAACCCTCAGGGGCGACCGGGTCGGGGCGCTCCCCGACGACGAGTCCGGACAGGGGGTCCTCGGTGGAGAAGCCTTCGGCGTAGACAGCGAACATGCACCCGACCCTATCGGCGAGCGACCTTGTCCCTGCGGGCCGCCTCCGCCACGGCTGCCGCGACGGTCGGCCCCACCCGAGGGTCGAACGGCGACGGGATGACGTAGGCCTCGCTCAGCTCGGCTCCCACCAGCGCGGCGAGCGCGTCCGCGGCCGCGAGCTTCATGCCCTCGGTGATCGCCGTGGCGCGAACGTCGAAGGCGCCGCGGAAGATGCCGGGGAACGCCAGCACGTTGTTGATCTGGTTGGGGTAGTCCGAGCGCCCGGTCGCCACCACCCGCGCGTGCCTGTGGGCGATGTCGGGGTGCACCTCGGGGTTGGGGTTCGCCAGGCCGAAGACGATCGCCTCCGGCGCCATCTTCGCGACGGCCTCCTCGGGCACGCTCCCGCCGCTGACGCCGATGAACACGTCCGCCCCGGCGAGCGCGTCGACCAGCCTTCCCTCGCGCCCCGTCGTGTCAGCGGTCTCCTTGGCGAGCGACAGCTTGACCGGGGTGAGGTCACCGCGGGCGGAGTTCAGCACTCCCTGCCGGTCCACGACGGCGAGGTCGCGGACGCCGGCGGCGAGCAGGATCTTGGCGCAGGCGACCCCGGCGGCACCGGCCCCGGAGATGACCACACGGGAGTCCTCCAGGGTGCGGCCGGTGAGCTTCAGCGCGTTCTCGAGAGCAGCGAGCACGACGACCGCGGTGCCGTGCTGGTCGTCGTGGAAGACGGGGATGTCGAGGCGGTCCTGGAGCCGCTGCTCGATCTCGAAGCAGCGCGGGGCGGAGATGTCCTCGAGGTTGATCCCGCCGAAGCTCGGCGCCAGCCGGGCCACGGTCTCGACGATCTCGTCCGGGTCGGTGGTGTCCAGGCAGATCGGCACCGCGTCGATGCCGCCGAACTGCTTGAACAGCACGGCCTTGCCCTCCATCACCGGCATCGCCGCGCGCGGGCCGATGTCGCCCAGGCCGAGGACGGCGGTGCCGTCGGTGACCACCGCCACCGTGTTGGAGACCCAGGTGTAGTCGTCTGCGAGCGAGGCGTCCTCGGCGATGGCCTCGCACACGCGGGCGACACCGGGCGTGTAGGCGAGGGAGAGGTCCTCGGGACCCGTGAGGGAGACCGTCGAGGCGACCTCCATCTTGCCGCCGACGTGCAGGTCGAAGACCGGGTCACCGGCGCGAGGGTTCTCGGGCTGGGGCACTGCTGCGGATGCAACCATTGAGCTGACCTTCGTTGTGGGGAAACGTGCGAGGCAGTTCAACGCGGCGCGCGGTGGAGCGGCGGAACTACGTGTGTCGGCGGGGGTCTCCCTGAACCCTCAGTCTGTCACACAGGCCCTGCTGGTCCAGACTCAATGTGGCGGACGTGACACTCGTCGCACCAGAGGCCAAACCCGGACGAGCACGCGTGCGAGCACGTCCCCGTCGGCGATGGCGCCCACGGACCAGGAGTCCACGCCCTCGCGGGGGTTGTCCCGCTCGACCCACCAGCCGTCCTGCTCCCGCCGCGTGGCCCGCTTGACCGCCACCACCCCGTCGGGCAGTCGTACGACGACCATTCCCCCGCTGCGGGGGCGGCCTCCGTGCACCACGAGCAGCCGGTCCCCGTCGTACAGCGTGGGCTGCATCGACCGGCCTCGCACGACCGCGAAGCCGAGCCGGCGCGGGGCCCTGGTCTGCCTTGCCGCACCCTCCCTCACCGCTCACCGCCCTGCTGTTGCCGCGACCTCGACCGGGAGTAGTGTCGCAGGTGCTGTACGAGACTTACCGACTGAGATCGTCGACAGAAAGGACACAACAGGATGCTTTCGCGACTGTTCGCACCCACCCTCGAAGTCCGCGCGCACTGCGACCTGCCGTGCGGTGTGTACGACCCGGCGCAGGCCCGGATCGAGGCTGAGTCCATCAAGGCAATCATCGGCAAGCTCGCCGACAACGACGACCCGGACTTCCGCACCCGCGCGGTGCTGATCAAGGAGCAGCGCTCCGAGCTGGTCAAGCACCACCTCTGGGTGCTCTGGACCGACTACTTCAAGCCGCCGCACTTCGAGAAGTACCCGCAGCTGCACGCGCTCTTCAACGAGGCCACCAAGCTGGCCGGCGCCGCGGGCACCAAGGGCACCATGGACGCCCAGGCGGCCGACGACCTGCTGGCCAAGATCGACGAGATCGCCAAGATCTTCGCGGAGACCAAGCAGGGCTGAGACCATGGTGAGGTCACCCGAGCCGGGTGACTCATCGCGCAACACGGACGGGGTCGGGCACATGGGTGCCCGGCCCCGTCTAGGCTTCAGGACGAAAGTCGCGGGCCCGGAGCCTCAAGACGGGTCCCGTACGAGCCGATAATCCGACGAACAGCCACCTGCAAAGAGGTAATCCGTGGCAGACAACCGACCCGACGTCGAGCTGAGGATCCCCGCCGACGGGGCCTTCCTCTCGGTCCTGCGCACCGCGACCGCAGGCCTGGCCGCACGCCTGGACTTCACCCTCGACGACATCGAGGACCTGCGCATCGCCGTCGACGAGGCCTGCGCGGTCGTCCTGCCGCAGGCCAGGCCCGAGTCCGACCTCACGTGCGCGTTCTACCTGGCGCCGGAGACGTTGAAGGTCGAGGTGTCCGCGCACTGCGACTCACCTCGCCCGCCGCACAAGGACGGCTTCGCGTGGACGGTGCTCTCCGCACTGACGTCCTCGCTGGACGCCGACGTGGATGGAGACATGTTGACGGTCAAGTTGTCTCGGACGAGCGGGGAGACGGGTTGACGATGTTGGACGAGTCCGGGCCTACGGACATCGCCGCGATCCGGGCAAGGAGCGCGGAGCTCTTCCTGGTCCTCCACGGTCACGCGTCGAGCGACCTCGAGCAGGCGCAGGCGCGTGAGGACCTCGTGCGACTGCACCTGCCGCTCGTGGAGCACCTGACCCGCCGCTTCCTCAACCGCGGCGAGCACTACGACGACCTGCTGCAGGTCGGCACGATCGGTCTGATCAAGGCGATCGACCGCTTCGACGCCGAGCGGGGCGTGGAGTTCTCCACGTACGCCACGCCGACGATCGTGGGCGAGATCAAGCGGCACTTCCGCGACAAGAGCTGGGCGATCCGGGTGCCGCGCCGGCTCCAGGAGCTCCGCGCGTCGATCTCCGCCGCCACCGCCGAGCTGACCCAGGACCTGGGCCGGTCCCCCACCGTCGCGGAGATCGCGCAGAAGGTCGGTGTGACGGACGAGGAGGTGATCGAGGGCCTCGAGTCCGCGAACGCCTACACGACGCTCTCCCTCGACGCGAGCGACTCCGCCGAGGACAGCGCACTGAGCATGCTCGACACCATCGGCGAGGACGACGAGGCACTCGAGCACGTCGAGAACCGCGAGTCCCTCAAGCCGTTGCTGGAGGCGCTGGACCCGCGCGAGAAGCACATCCTCACGTTGCGGTTCTTCCGGGGCATGACGCAGTCGCAGATCGCCGCGGAGATCGGGGTCTCGCAGATGCACGTCTCGCGTCTGCTCAACAAGACGCTGGCGCAGCTGCGCGAGCGGCTGACCGAGGACCCGTCCCTCGACGGTGGCAGCGCGCTGAGGAGCTGACCCCGGACCCTCAGTCGCGCCCGAGCGCGTCCATCGACTGCGGGTGGAAGATGCCGGCCAGCACGATCCCCGCGACCACGGCCAGACCGACCGCGACCCACGTGGTCTCGCCACCGCGGAAGCTCCACGCGACGAGCAGCTGGATGAGCTGGGCCACCACGACCGGCGACCGTGCCCACGACCGCAGCCGGGCGAGCCCCCAGGCACACAGCGCCAGCCCCGCGCCGTAGCCGAGGAAGAAGATCGTGGTGGTCGCGCCCATCGCGGCCTTGTCGGACTCGAAAGCAGCGAGCTCCGTGACCGCGAGGACCACGAAGATGATCGCCTCCACCACGGTCAGCGAGGCGGCCACGGCCAGCGGGGCAGGTCGTCCGGAGGGCGGGAGGGCGTCGTCGGGGGTGGCGGTCACGGCGACAGAGCCTACTCGGGAGCTGTTCGAAGGCCCGGGGGGACTTTGCCCGGCCCCCGGCGGGTCACGACGACATCGCTCGCGAAGCGGGCTAAATTAGTCGGCTGTGACCAAAGTGACCTCGCGAAGGGGTTGCTTGCACTCGGTTCTCTTGCAACGATCGACGTCGTCACCGGGCGACAGGTGGGAAGTGCCCTGCCCGAGACTGGGGATCCGGTGGCCGCCACTCCGACCTCGACCCACAGACTAGGTGGGCCCTGCGTCGGGACTTCGTGCATGTGTTCACCACCAGTGAGGCACATGCACGACGCACGAAAGGACCGGCTCGCACACCCCGCGAGCGGCCAACCTGACAAGCTAAGGAGTCGTCGCCGTGGATTGGCGCCACCGCTCTGCCTGCCTCGATGAGGACCCAGAGCTGTTCTTCCCGATCGGCAACACCGGTCCGGCCATCCTGCAGATCGAGGAGGCCAAGCAGGTGTGCCGTCGCTGCGAGGTGCGCGAGCAGTGCCTCGCCTGGGCGCTCGAGGCCGGCCAGGACCACGGCGTGTGGGGCGGAATGAGCGAGGACGAGCGTCGCGCGCTCAAGCGTCGCAACGCCCGCGCGAAGGTTCGCACCGCCTGAACGACCCCCGAAGCATCCGGGACGACGACCTCCGACCCCGGGACCGCGTTCCCCAGACGCATCCCCGGACAGTCTGGACCGGCCGCCTCCGCGCCCTCGGCTGACCCGCTCAGTGGACCGGCAGGTCCACCGCGACGCGGGTTCCGCCTCCCGGGCGAGGCCCCATCTCGAGGATCCCTTCGAGCTCGGACTCCACGAGCGTGCGCACGATCGACAGGCCCAGGCTGGTCGAGGAGTCGAGGTCGAAGTCCTCGGGCAGCCCCTTGCCGTTGTCCTCCACCGTCACGTGGAGCCGGCCGACGAGGCGCTGCGCGGTCAGGGTGATCAGCCGCGGCTCCGCCCCCTCGACGGCCTCCTCGACGGCACCGTCGACACCTGCGACGGGTGTCGCATGATGCTCGTGGACGAAGCCGTGCTCGAGCGCGTTCTGGAGCAGCTCGGTCAGCACCATCGCGAGCGGGGTCGCGGTCTCCGACGGCAGCGTCCCGAAGCTCCCCTCGCGGGTCGTGACCACCTCGTGTCCCCGCGACCCGACCTCGGCCACCATCTGCCGCAGCCGGTCGGCGACCTCGTCGAACTCCACGTTCTCGTCGAACGCCTGGCTCAACGTCTCGTGGACGATGGCGATCGACCCCACCCGGCGTACCGCCTCCTCCAGCGCCGCGCGGCCCTCCGGGATGCCGATCCGGCGGGCCTGGAGCCGCAGCAGTGCCGCGACGGTCTGGAGGTTGTTCTTCACCCGGTGGTGGATCTCGCGGATCGTGGCGTCCTTGGTCACCAGCTCGCGGTCGCGCCTGCGCAGGTCGGTCACGTCCCGGAGCAGCACGAGCGCTCCGAGGTGCTCTCCGGTGGGACGTAGCGGGATGGCACGCACGATCAGTGTCGCCACGTCGTTGCCCACCTCGGTGTCGAGCGGCCGCTTCCCCGAGAGCACGGCGCTGAGCGTCTCCTCGTCGGGCCGGTGCCGGGGCGGCACGAGCGCCCGGGTGATCTCGGCCAGGTCGAGCCCGGTGAGGTCACCGGTCAGGCCGAGCTTGCGGTAGACCGACAGCGCGTTGGGGCTGGCGTAGGTGACCCGGCCGGCGGCGTCGATGCGCACGAACCCGTCGCCCACGCGCGGTGAGTCCACGTGGTCCGACCGCTGCCCCGGGAAGGGGAAGAACCCGTTGCTGATCATCTGGGTCAGGTCGGTCGCGGTCTGGAGGTAGGAGAGCTCGAGACGGCTGGGAGTGCGTACGCCGAGAAGGTTGGTGTTGCGGGCTACGACGGCGATGATCCGGTCGCCGTGGCGCACCGGGATCGCCTCGACCCGCACGGGGATGTCGTCGCGCCACTCCGGGTCTCCCTCGCGGGCCACCCGCTGGCGGTCGTAGGCCGAGTCGAGGAGGGGCCGCCTGCCGCGCGGGATGAAGGCGCCGACCAGGTCGTCGACGTACGCCGTGGGACCGGTCGTGGGACGCATCTGGGCCCCCGCCCAGTACCCCTTCCCCTCCCGGTCGGGCAGCCACAGGACGAGGTCCGCGAAGGAGAGGTCGGCGATGATCTGCCAGTCGGCCATGAGGAGGTTGAGCCAGGCCACGTCGTCGTCGGACAGGTCGGTATGGGCCTTGACCAGGTCGTTCAACGAGGGCACCGCCCCAGCCTAGGGGAGGCCGTGAACCCGATCGTCGGCCGGACGCGCGCAGTGGCAGGATGGAGCCCATGTCGTCGACGTTCTGGGAGCAGGTGAAGGCCAACGGCCTCAAGGTCCCCGTCGACCGCCCGCTCTCGGAGCTCACCGCCGAGCTGACCTCCATGCTGGGGGACCCGAACCCCCGCGTCCGCGACGGCATCGCCTACCCCACGCTCGCCACCTGGATCGGCGAGGGCGTGTACGACGACCTCCTCGAAGGCCTCGGAGACGGCATGGCCGCCGGGCTCGGTGTGGGCCTCGGTGAGGACGGCACCGACACGGTCTTCCGCCGCAGCTTCTCGGTGCTCGTCCTGGCCGAGTGCGTCGAGCGCGACAACGCCGCTCACCTCGTGCCGGCGGGCACCATGGTCCGCTGGGGCGACCGGGTCGCGAGCTGGTTCGTCCGCGAGCGCGACCTCCGCGGCTTCGTCGCGGGCAAGGGCTGGGCCCACGCGGTCGCGCACGGCGCCGACGCGATCGCCGCGCTCGCGGCCTCCGAGGCGATGGGCCGCCTCGAGCTCACCGTGCTCCTCGACGTGCTCGCCGACCGGCTGCTCCTCCCGACCGACCACTTCCTCGTGCACGGTGAGACCGACCGGCTCGCCCGGGCGACGATGCGCGTCCTGCGCCGCGACCTGGTCAGCCTCGAGGTGCTCGAGCCGTGGCTCGCCCGGCTGAGCCAGAACGCCCGTGCCCACGGCTTCGGCGAGACCGACCCCTACCTGGTGACCGGCAACGTGCAGAGCTACCTGCGGGCGCTGCACCTCCAGCTCGCCCTCGCCCCGCGGCCGCCCGCGAACCGTTCCGACATGCTGCTCGCCGTGCTCGACCGGTTGCGGGATTCCAACCCCGACTACCTCGCCGCCGGCGCCCGCGACTGACCTACCGGTGAATCGCCGGTCCCCCTGGGCGCGAGGTCTACCGCCGGGTAACATGCCCGCCATGACCGACGTCACAGGGATCACGCAGGCCGAGCAGAGCGACCAGGACGACCTCGCCGAAGGGGGTACGCACGACCTCACCGACGGGCACGGAGGCGAGCACGCGGTGGCCGTCGCCGCTGCTCATGGGGTCGACACGATGTTCACCCTCTCGGGCGCCCACGTCTTCCCGATGTACGACGGCGCGGTCAACGCCGAACCGAAGATGCGCCTGCTCGACGTGCGCCACGAGCAGACGGCCGTCTTCGCCGCAGAGGCGCTCGGCAAGCTGACGCGGACCCCCGGCCTGGCCGTCCTGACCGCGGGCCCCGGGGTCACGAACGGTGTCAGCGCGATCACCCAGGCTTCCTTCAGCGGCTCGCCGCTCGTCGTGGTCGGCGGCCGCGCCCCTGCCAACCGGTGGGG
This sequence comes from uncultured Actinomycetota bacterium, assembly GCA_963701425.1. Classification (GTDB taxonomy): domain Bacteria; phylum Actinomycetota; class Actinomycetes; order Propionibacteriales; family Nocardioidaceae; genus Nocardioides_C. The sequence goes on from CAVPAG010000015.1 coordinate 433,910, forward strand.
CATGGGCAGCCTCCAGGAGTTCGACCACCCGGCCGTGCTCGGTCCGGTCACCAAGTCCGCGAGGACCGTCCACCAGGTCGCCGACATCGCGGCGGCGACGGACGAGGCGTTCACGCTGGCCGGCTCCTCCCACCGGGGGCCCACGTTCCTCGACATCCCCATGGACGAGCTCTTCAACCGCGCCGCGGTGCAGCGTCCGACGCCCGCCCCGCGCAGGCGCGTCGAGCCCGACCCGGAGGCGGTCGCCGAGATCGGCGCCCTCCTCGGCGAGGCCAGGCGGCCCGTGGTCGTGCTCGGCACCGACGTGTGGGCGGACGGAGCCGAGGAGGCCGCGCTGCGCCTCGTCGAGCAGGCCGGCCTCCCCGCGATCACCAACGGCATGGGACGCGGCGTCGTCCCCGGCGGCCACCCCCTCCTGATGACCAAGGCCCGCGGAGCCGCACTCGGCACCAGCGACCTCGTCGTCGTGGTCGGCACGCCCCTGGACTTCCGGCTCGGCTACGGCGTCTTCGGCGGGAAGGACGGCGGTCCCGCGGCCAAGGTCGTGCACATCGCCGACTCGGAGGGTCAGGTCTCCCAGCACGCCGACCTCGCCGCCTCCGCCTCGGGCGACCTCACGCTCGTCCTCGAGGGCGTGCTCTCCGCTCTCGAGCAGCAGCTTCGCAAGCCCGACTGGTCGCCGTGGGTCACCGAGCTGCAGGCAGGCGTCGCGGCTGCCGTCGAGCGCGACAACGCGCTGCTCGCCGCCGAGGCGGACCCGATCCACCCCGCCCGGATCTACGGCGAGCTGCTCCCCCGACTCGCAGACGACGCGGTCGTGATCGGCGACGGCGGCGACTTCGTCTCGTTCGCCGGCAAGTACGTCGAGCCCAAGCAGCCCGGCGGCTGGCTCGACCCGGGTCCCTACGGCTGCCTCGGTGCGGGTCTCGGCGCCGCGATCGCCGCCCGCATCGCCCGCCCCTCCTCCCAGGTCGTGCTGCTGCTCGGCGACGGCGCCGCAGGCATGTCGCTCATGGACGTGGACACCCTCGTGCGTCACAAGCTCCCGGTCGTGATGGTCGTCGGCAACAACTCCGCCTGGGGCCTCGAGAAGGGCCCGATGCAGATGCTCTACGGCTACGACGTGGTCGCCGACCTCGCCCCGCAGACGCGGTACGACGAGGTGGTCACGGCGCTCGGCGGCGGCGGCGAGACGGTCACCGACCCGCGTCAGATCGGCGCTGCCCTCGACCGGGCGTTCGCGGCCGACGTGCCCTACCTGGTGAACGTGATCACCGACGTCGAGGCGGCCTACCCCCGCAACACCTTCGGCGTCTGATGACGCTGGTCATCAGACCGGCGCACGCCGAGGAGCTCGCGGCGGTCGGGCAGCTGACCGTCGACGCCTACGCCGCGGACGGGTTCGTCGACCCGAGTGCGGACTACGCGGAGGACCTCCGTGACGCCGCCGCCCGGGCGAGGGAGGCCGAGCTCTACGTCGCGCTCGGCGAGGACGGGAAGCTGCTCGGCACGGTGACGTTCTGCGCCGAGGGCTCCCCCTTCCGCGAGGTGGCCGGCCCCGGGGAGGGCGAGTTCCGCATGCTGGCGGTCGTGCCCGAGTCCCGCGGACGTGGAGTGGCGGAGGCGCTGGTGCGGACGTGCATCGAGCGGGCCGCGGAGCTCGGCTACTCCGCGGTGGTCCTCAGCAGCATGGCGAGGCAGCAGCAGGCACAGCGCATCTACGCGCGGCTCGGCTTCCGGCGCACGCCGGACCTCGACTGGAAGCCGATACCGAGTGTGGACCTGCTGGCGTTCCGGCTCGAGCTCAGCCCGGCCGGGATGCGCTGACCCCTCAGCCGGGCTGCGACCCCCGGAGCCGCGACAGGAACCGCTCCCGGTCCACGACCACCCGGGTGACCTCGCCGGTGCCGACGACCTTGCCGTCCGAGACATGGCTCGCGGCGACCGAGAACCGGACGAGCCGCCCGTCGACGTACGCCACGCTCGCCTGGACCTCGACCCGCTCCCCCACCGGGCTGGCCCCCAGGTGCTCGAGGGACACGCGGGTGCCGACGCTGGTCTGCGCATCGTCGAGGGACCCCTCGATGGCTGCGCAGGTCGCGGCCTCGCACCAGGCCAGCAGCCTCGGCGTGCCGAGAACGGCCAGGTCTCCCGAGCCCACGGCCGCCGCCGTGTCGGCCTCGGTGACCTCGAACTGCAACGTCGCTGACTGTCCGGTGTCCATGCCCTCATCCTGCCGACCCGGCCGAGACGCAGCGGCAGGGGGTCGATTGGCAGCAGGGGGCCGACTTTTGCGACAATGGCCCTCGACCCGTGCCGACCTGGTGCGGGTCCCGCGTTGAGGAGGACACCATGGGTAAGACCGGCCGCAAGCGCCGCGCCCGCAAGAAGAAGGGCGCCAACCACGGTAAGCGCCCCAACGCCTGACCCCAGGCGTTTCTTGCGCGTCACGCGCACACACGAGAAAGACCCCGGCCGGTGATCGGCGCGGGGTCTTTGTCGTCGGGGTCAGGCGGGGTCGATGTGGATGTCGACCCGGACCTGACGGATCCGCAGCAGCACCCGGTCGCGGAGCGTGTCGGGCGCGTGCTCGGTGCAGGAGCGCTGCACCAGCGCCTTCACGGTGCGCTCGAGGTTGTACTTCTCCAGACAGGGCCCGCAGTCCTCGAGGTGCTGCTGGATCTCCTGACAGTCGGCCTGCTCGAGCTCGTTGTCGATGAAGAAGAACATCCGCTGGAGGATCTCGGAGCAGTGCTGGTCGTGGGCCTCGTCGAAGGGGTTCACGACGCACCCCCCGTGCCGTCCTGGCCGGCGGGGAGCAGGCCACGGTCCCGGACGTAGTCCTCGAGCATCTCGCGCAGCTGGCGACGGCCGCGGTGGAGCCGCGACATCACGGTGCCGATGGGCGTGCCCATGATCTCGGCGATCTCCTTGTAGGGGAACCCTTCGACGTCCGCGAGGTAGACGGCGAGCCGGAAGTCCTCGGGCAGCTGCTGGAGGGCGTTCTTCACGTCGGAGTCGGGAAGGTGCTCGAGCGCCTCCATCTCGGCCGACTTGAGCCCCGAGGACGTGTGGGACTCGGCGCGGTGGAGCTGCCAGTCCTCGATGTCCTCGCTCATCGACTGCAGCGGCTCGCGCTGCTTCTTGCGGTAGGAGTTGATGAACGTGTTCGTCAGGATCCGGTACAGCCACGCCTTGAGGTTCGTGCCGTGCTTGTACTGGTGGAACGCTGCGTAGGCCTTCGCGAACGTCTCCTGGACCAGGTCCTCGGCGTCCTGCGGGTTGCGCGTCATGCGCATCGCGGCGGAGTAGAGCTGGTCGAGGTACGGCATGGCGTCGCGCTCGAAGCGCGCCGACCGCTGCTCGTCGGTCTCCGGCACGTCAGGGTCCGGCTGGTTGGTTGAATCGTTCATCGATCCCCAGCCTACCGGCAAGGGATGAGACCACTCGGCGGCGAGCGATCCCTCAGAGGGAAGCGTTGCCAGCACCAGGGCTCCCTTCACGAGTCGAGTCGGCACGACACCAGCAGGGGAAGAACACCTCAGGCGCTGGTTCGATTCCCCACGACCTCGCGGACCACCCACTCGAGCGTCGCCTCGACGATGATCCCGAGCGCGTCCTCCTGGCTGACCTCGCCCTTGCGCGGGACGTGGAAGGAGTGGTCCGCCAGCGGTACGACGGTCAGGTCGACGTCCTGGGGGAACTCGTCGGGCCGGCCGAACGGGTCCCGCTCCCCCTGGATCACCAGCGTGGGCACCCCTGCCCCTTCGAGCTCGTCGACCCGGGACTTCTCGGGCTTGCCGGGCGGGTGCAGCGGGAAGGCGAGCGCGAGGTAGCCCTCCGCGCGGAGTGCCTGCGCGCACCGGGCCGCCGCCCGGGCCCCGGCGCTCCGTCCACCCACGACGCGAGGTGTCCGAGGGCGGAGCGCTGCCCCCACGGCCATGAGGCACTCGTCGAGGACGGCCGGGCGCGGGGCCAGCTTCTTGCCTGCGACCCGCCAGGGCATCTCGAGCAGCTCGACGGTGATCCCGAGCCGAGGCAGCTCGGTGGCGAGGGCCTGCAGGTCCGGGGCCTCGATCCCGCCGCCGGCGCCATGGGTCAGCAGCACGGTCGCCATGGGCTCCGCGGACCGGTGCACCTCCAGGCGCGCGTCGCCGTGGGGTGTCGGGATGGTGCGCGTCGTACTCATCGCTCGATCATGCCGGTAGCTCGGGCTCGACAGCGAGAGGCTCCACCAGCTCGGAGCCGTTGTTCTTGACGTTGTTGACCAGGGTGGAGACCGGGTAGGCCTCCAGCCGGCCGGGCGCCGCAGGGACGAGCAGGCGCTCCGAGCACCTCCTGGTCGGACACCGTCGGGTCGAGCCAGGTGGCGTACTTGTCACGGTCCACCAGCAGCGGAGCGCGGTCATGGATGCGCCCCAGGTCGTCCTGCGCGGTGGTGGTCAGGATCGTGCAGGTCCACCGGAACCGCCCCGGGTCGTCGTCGTCCTTCGTCGGGTCCCGCCAGATCTCGTAGAGGCCGGCCATCGCCAGCACCGAGCCGTCCGCGTGGTGGATGAAGAACGGCTGCTTGCGAGGACGCTTCTTCTTCCCCCGGCCCTCGCCGGACTCCTCCTCGGCCTCCTGCTCAGGGGTGTACCACTCGTAGAAGCCGTCGGCGGGCAGCAGGCACCGGCGCGCGGCGAACGCCTTGCGGAAGGCAGGTTTCTCCGCAGCGGTCTCGACCCGGGCGTTGATCAGACGGTTCCCGATCGCCGGGTCCTTCGCCCACGACGGAACGAGACCCCAGGTGAGGACGCGGAGCTGACGCTGCGCAGGACGCTCCTTCTCCTGCGACGGCGGCCGGGAGAGGACGGCGTACACCTCTTTGGTCGGCGCGACGTTGTAGTCCGCAGCCAGGGTCTCGCGGACCTCGGACTGCTCGATCTCGAACTCCTCGACGAGGTCCTGGGGGCGCCGGCTGGAGGCGTAACGACCACACATGGTGGCCAGGCTAGTTCCTCGTGGAGCAGGTGCCGGCGAGACTCAGCGAGACAGCTCGTCGAGGAGTCGCGTCCCCGACTCGGGGGTCGGCGGGAGCCCTTCGATCCAGACGCGTACGTCCGTGGCGCCGAGGTCCAGGTCGCCGACGAGCTCGCGGAGCATCGCGACCGACGCCCCGAGCTGCGGCACCCGTCGCACGACTGCCACGGCGCGGTCCGCGCTGAGGCGGGCGATGGTCTCCCCTCCGGTGAACACCGCCCGCATCATCTCGGTGACCTGGACCAGGTGCAGCGCCCGCGTGAACTGGTGCTCGGCACGACGACGAAGGTCGACGGCCGCCATCTCCACGACCACGAGGGCGTGGGTGGTCGAGATGCTCTCGCCGGTCTGGTCGGCCTCACGGTAGAGCTCGTCGAGCCGGGTGCGCAGGTGCGCGAAGCTCGCCATCCCGGTCAAGGGGTCCTCGCACGAGAGATCGTGGAGGAACTCGAGTGTCGCCTCGCTCCACGCCACGCTCAGCGCCTCGACGGAGGCGAAGTCCGGCTCGATCCCCATGACGAGGTCGAAGGTCGTACGTAGCCCGTCCAGTGCCTCACCCAGGGCGGCACCGTCACGGGCTACGTCACGACCGACCACGGCGCAGGCAGGTCTCGTATCGGCGGCGGCGACCAGAGCCTCCCCTACTGCCTCGAAGCGAGGAGGCAACGCCTCCCGCACCTCTTCTGGCAGCTCCTGCTCTGGTTCACCGACGGCCGCCGACCTGCGGCGACCGAACGACGTGAAGATCGCCATTCGATCGCCTCCCCTTGCGCGCCGTTCTTCTCCCACTTCCGGGCGTGTACATGGTTGAGACGGCACTCTGACGGGCCCATGACGCGGAAACCGAGATTTTTTTCCGACCGCTGTTCCCGCGTCCGGCAAAAGGGAGATATCGGACACACCTCCCGGCATCGTTTCTCCAGGGCTATCGTGAGCCGGACGGGGTTCGTAAAGGTCCCGCATCCGATGCAGAGGCCATTCATCCGATGACAGAGCTGCTGAGTGGGGTCGAGGCACCCAGCGACGCCGAGCTGATCTCGTGTGTCCGCGGGGGAGACGTCGCTGCCTACGGCCAGCTGTTCTCCCGCCACGTCGACGCCGCCCGTCGCCTCGGCCGCCAGCTCGTCCGCGGGCATGACGTCGACGACCTCGTGTCCGACGCCTTCGCGAAGACCCTTCAGGTGCTCCAGGCCGGGGGTGGCCCCGACGTCGCCTTCCGCGCCTACCTGCTCACATCGGTACGCCGTCTGCACGTCGACCGGATCAGGGCCGCCAAGAGGGTCCAGCCGACCGACGACATGTCGGTGTACGACGACGGTCTGCCGTTCCAGGACACCGCCGTGGCGAACTTCGAGAACGGCGCCGCGGCCAAGGCCTTCAGCTCCCTCCCCGAGCGCTGGCAGCTCGTGCTGTGGCACCTCGAGGTCGAGGGACAGAAGCCCGCGGAGATCGCTCCCCTGCTGGGCATGAGTGCCAACTCCGTCTCCGCCCTTGCCTACCGGGCCCGCGAGGGACTACGGCAGGCGTTCTTGACGATGCACCTGGCCGACTGTCCGACCGAGGAGTGCCGCTGGGTCAACGAGCACCTCGGCGCGTACGTCCGGAAGGGGCTCGCCCGCCGCGACACCACGAAGGTCGAGCAGCACCTCGACGGCTGTCGCCGCTGCACGGCGATGTACCTCGAGCTCAACGAGGTCAACTCCAACCTCGCCGGCATCATCGCGCCGCTCCTGCTCGGCGCGGCCGCTGCGGGTTACATCTCCTCCGCCGGGGGCGCCGGGCTCACCGGTGTCTCCGCGTTCTTCGGGCGGATCCGCGACGCGGTGGGTGCCAACGGCAGCGGCGCATCTGCAGGTGGAGCAGGCTCCGCAGGCAGCGCCGCCTCGACCGGAGGCGCAGCTGCCGCGAGCGGGGTGGCCGCGGGCAGCGCGGTCACGGCCGGCGGCCTGATCACGGCCGGGGGCGTGATCGCAGCCGGCGTCGCGGCGGTGACGACCGCGGCGTTCGTGTTCGGCGGCGCACCCAAGGATGTCGTCACCGACGCCGACCAGCAGGTCGGCATCGTCCAGACTCCTCCCGCAGCAGGCGGGGACGACGCCGCCGGATCCGAGGACGAGACAGGCGGCTCCGACACCGCCGAGGACGGACCCGGAGGCCCCACCGACACGACTCTGATCACCCCGGACGAGTCCGCTCAGGACGCAGGAGCACCCGCGGGCGTCGAGCCTGTGGCTCCGCCCGCCGGACAGCCCGGCTCCGGGACCGACCAGGGCACCGCCCCGGGCCCGGGTGACGGCACGGCGGGCGACCCCGGCGGCAGTCCGGGCGGCTCCCCCGGTGGCGACCCGGACGGCCCGAACGACGGCCCGAACGACGGACCCGGTGACGGCACCGGTGACGGGCCTCTTGATGGCGTGCCGCAGGTCGACATCCCGCTGCCCCCAGCGGACTCGCCGGTGCCTCCGGTCAAGAAGCCGGACACGGCCCCAGATGACACCCCGGGCGACGGCACAGTCACCGACCCCCTCCCCGACGGCGACGGTGCGGGCACGAACCCCCTCCCGGACGGCGGCGGCACAGTCACGAACCCGACCCCAGGCGATGGCGAGAGTCTCCCGGAGACCGACGGCGGCCCTGGTAAGTCCGACGGCACCAAGGGCACCGGGAACGACGACATCCCGCCGCCGAGCAACAACGGCGCGGGTGCGGGCAACCAGAACAACTCGGTCGGCGCGTCGGCCAACCTGCCGGACGGCGGCACCGTGCCCGACTCCACCGCAACGACGGACGGTGGGTCGAGCCAGACGGACGGCTCGGGGCAGGCTGATGGCTCCGGGCAGATCGACGGCTCCGGTCAGACCGGGGGCTCCGGTCAGACCGGCGACGCAACCGGAGGCTCCGGCCAGTCAGGTGACACCAGCGGCCAGACGGGCGGCTCGGGCGGTGCCGGCGCCACCGACCCCGACCCCGACGCCGGGCAGGGCAGCACCGACGGTCAGCAGAACGACGAGCAGGGCAGCGGTACCACGCAGCCGCCGGCCTCCCCCGTCCACACGACTCTGGCGGTGACGCCGACGATCGACGACGGAGTGCTCCTGCTGGATGTCAAGGGCGACCCGCTTCCCGCTGAAGTGACCGTCACGCTGACCTCGGATCCCGAGGGCATCACCTTCTCCGCGGGCGGCAGCTGCGAGCTCGTCGAGCCGAGCGAGGCCGACGGTTCGTCCACGACCGCCAGCTGCAGCACGGCTCCCGACCTCCTCGGCGCAGGCCTCTTCGGCCTTCGTGCCGTCACCGAGAGCACCGCTCCTGGCCAGCTCAGGATCCCGCTGCACATCCGGTCGGACCTGCACTCGGCGACGCTCACTCTTACCGTCACCTCGTCGGACGAGAACGTCTCCGGTGAGACCTCGACCGTCCTCGAGTACGAGGTGGTCGAAGCCGGGCAGCCGAGCATCGAGGAGTCGGAGGGCGAGGAGTCAGGCGAGGGCGAGGAGCGGGACGACGCCGACGAGGTCCAGGAGGCCGACGAGAACCAGGAGTCCCTCGACGACGGGGCGGACTCGCCCGGCTTCGGGTTCATCGGCGACCCGGAGGTCACCGAGTCCGAGGCAGGCGGGACTCACCGGTACACCGTGCGCGTCAGGCTCAAGGGAGTCGTGGAGGGCGACAAGATCAGGCTCACGCTGAGGGACAACGACCTCCCTGACAGCCCGATAGCCAAGGGCGTGTGGTTCTGCGAGGAGGAGGACTGCTCCCCCGCAGGCAGCCAGACCCTGACCTTCGAGGTCTCCGACGTGGACGGCAGGTTCGACGACGACGACAGCGAGACCGTCGTCGAGTACGAGTTCGACGTCTGGCTCCCCGGGCGCGACAAGTCCGTGTTCGTCGAGGGCCTGCTCGAGGGCGCCGACCCGAGCAGCCAGGAGCTGGTCTCCTCCGAGGGTCACGGCAAGCCCTGAGGCTTCGCCTCGCCCGCCCCCGACTCGTCCGAGCAATGGTTTGGCGACACCGGGCACGTCCGCCGTACACTCCTCGCACTGCGTTGACGGAGACGAGTAGCCGCCGACCGGTGGAGCACAGAGAACCGCCCGAACTGCTGAGAGGGCGGAGTCCATCCCGGCGTCGAAGACACTCCCGAGCATGCTTCACGAACGAGGCCGCGTCCGTCCTGGACCGGTGAAGGTGTGGTGGCACAGCGAAATCCCCCGTCGCCCACACCTCCTGGGGCTCTCCTAGGAGGTGAAGAGATGCATCGCACCCTTGCAGCACAGCTACCGTCCGTCGCGCCGGGCACGTCCGTCCGCGTCGAGGGCTGGGTCCACCGCCGGCGCACCCTCGCGTCGGTGACGTTCCTGGTCCTGCGCGACCGCAGCGGCCTCGCCCAGGTGGTCGTCAAGGAGCCCGGCACGGTGGCCCAGGTCGCCGGGCTCGGCGAGGAGACCGTCGTCTCCGTCCAGGCCACCGTGGTCGAGAACTCGTCCGCACCCGGCGGCGTCGAGCTCGTCGACCCGGTCCTCGCGCCGCTCTCCGAGCCGGCCCAGACACCCCCTGTCGAGCTCTGGCGGCCGAGCCTGTCCGCGGGCCTGCCCACCCTGCTCGACAACGCGCCCGTGACCCTGCGTCACCCTCGCAGCAAGGCGATGTGGCAGCTCGGCTCGGCCGGCATGCAAGGCTTCCGGCGCGCGCTGACCGCGGAGGGGTTCACCGAGATCGCGACGCCGAAGATCGTCGGCACGAGCACCGAGTCCGGCGCGAACGTCTTCACCGTCGACTACTTCGGCGAGAAGGCCTACCTCGCCCAGTCGCCCCAGCTCTACAAGCAGACGCTGGTCGGCGTCTTCGAGCGGGTCTTCGAGGTCGGGCCGGTCTTCCGCGCCGAGCCGCACGACACGGTGCGCCACATCGCGGAGTACGTCTCCCTCGACGCCGAGCTCGGCTTCATCGAGGACCACCGGGACGTGCTCGCCGTGCTCCGCACCGCACTCGCCGGGATGCTCGAGGCGACCACGGAGCTCGCGGCGCCCGCACTCGCGACTCTCGGCGTGGACCTGCCCCAGGTACCCGCCGAGATCCCGGTCGTGCACTTCGCGGACGCGCTGAAGATCGTCGGTGCACCCGAGGACGAGCCCGACCTCGCTCCTGCCCACGAGCGGGCGCTGAGCGCCTGGGCGGTCGAGGAGCACGGCAGCGAGTTCCTCGCCGTCGAGGGCTACCCGATGCGCAAGCGCCCCTTCTACACCCACCCGCAGCCCGACGACCCGCGGTGGTCGAACTCGTTCGACCTGCTCTTCCGCGGCCTGGAGCTGACCACGGGCGGGCAGCGGCTGCACCGGTACTCGGACTACCGTGCCGCGCTTGCCGCACGCGGGCAGTCGGAGGAGCCGTACGAGGGGTACCTGCAGGCCTTCCGCCACGGCATGCCGCCGCACGGGGGGTTCGCGATCGGCCTCGAGCGCTGGGTGGCTCGCCTGACCGGCGCGGAGAACATCCGCGAGGCCCGGCTCTTCCCGCGGGACCTGCACCGGCTCACCCCCTGAGCCATAGCGGCTGACCCGATGGGGCGGGCGCGTGTTATCGAGGCGATCGGGTATGAATGGACCATGACCGTCACGAGACTGCTCGCCCGCCCCATGCTCGCCTCGATGTTCGTCGTAGGCGGGGTGAACGCCCTCAAGGACTCCGAGGCTGCGGCCACGCGAGCCAAGCCCGTCACGGACACGATGGTGCCCCTCGCGCAGAAGATCGCTCCCAGCGCGCCGATCCCGACCGATCCCGAAGACGCTGGTCCGCATCAACGCGGCCGCCCAGATCGCGGCCGGGCTGGCCCTCGCGACCGGCCGCCTGCCCCGCCTGTCCGCGCTCACCCTGGCCGCCACCCTGGTGCCGACGACGGCAGCCGGCCACCGGTTCTGGGAGGAGAGCGACAAGCAGGCCCGCGCCAACCAGAAGATCCACTTCTTCAAGAACGTCTCGATGCTCGGCGGGCTGATCATCGCCGGCATGGACACCGAGGGACGTCCCGGCCTGGCCTGGCGTGCCAAGCGCGCCGCGTCGGACGTACGCCGCGAGGCCAAGCACGTCCGCAAGGCCGCCAAGCGTGAGGCGAAGCTCGCTCGCAAGAGCCTCTGACCCACGACTGACCCGACTCCCACCCGAGGAGCCCAGCATCACCGGTCATCGCGGCCACTCTCACAGCCACCGGGCAAGCCGTGAGACCTCCGGCGACATCGAGCTGACCCGTACCGCGCAGACCCTGTTGACCGTCGTCCTGGTTCCACTGACACTGGCGACGGTCGCAGGGCTTCTCCTGCTCTGGCCCGACGGCCCGACCCCTCGGGCCGAGGGCTACCAGGACGTCGAGCGGATCTCGGCAGTCGTCACCGATGTCCACCCCTGCCCGGAGTCGTTCGCCCAGGACTTCGGGGGCCAGGTCCCGGAGAACTGCACCTCCGCGACCGCCGACGTCACAGGCAAGGACGAGGACGTCGAGGCGCAGCTTCCCTTCGGCAGCGGCGCGCCGGTCATCGAGACGGGTGACCGGGTGCTGCTCTTCGAGGTGCCGGAGGCCCCGCCGTCGCAGCAGTGGCAGTTCATCGACTTCGACCGCAGCCGTGCGATCTACACGCTCGTCGTAGTGTTCGCGCTCGCGGTCCTCGTGCTCTCGCGGTGGCGCGGCCTCGCGTCCCTGGCGAGCCTGGCGCTGTCGCTCGCGCTCGTGATCTTCTTCGTGCTCCCGAACCTGCTGGCCGGCACGCCTCCGCTCCTCGTCGCCGTGGTCGCTGCCGCCGCGATCATGATCGTCGCGCTGTATCTCGGCCACGGCTTCAACGCGATGACCTCGTCCGCGCTTGTCGGGACCCTCCTGGCGCTGGCGCTGACCGGAGTCCTGGGCGTCGTGTTCACCGCGGCGTCCCACTTCACCGGCTTCAGCGACGAGTCCACGAAGTACCTCGCCGCCATCCAGGGTCAGGTGGACTACCAGGGCCTCGTCCTCGCCGCGCTCGTGATCGGTTCCCTCGGCGTGCTCGACGACGTGACCGTCACCCAGGCGGCAGCCGTGTGGGAGCTGAAGGCGGCCGACCCGACGGCGAGCCGCCGTTCGCTCTTCGCCTCCGCAATGCGCATCGGCCGGGCACACGTGGCCGCCGCGGTGAACACCCTGGTCCTCGCCTACGTCAGCGCGATGCTGCCCCTGCTGCTCTTCCTGATGCTGATCTCGACCAGCTTCAACGACGCGTTGCTCAGCGACGGAGTCGCCCAGGAGGTCGCCCGCGGGCTCGTCGGCGGGCTCGGGATCATCGCAGCCGTGCCGCTGACCACGCTGGTGGCCGTGCTCGTCGCCGGCTCCGGCGGCCGATACGCTCGGTTGCGATGACCGAGACCTCCCCGACCGCCGTTGCCGACCCCTGGCCCGCCCCCCGTGCCAGGGGTCCCGTGCGCGCGACGGTCTCGCTGCCAGGCTCCAAGTCGCTGACCAACCGCGCCCTCGTGCTGGCGGCGCTCTCCGACGGCCCTTCGGTGGTACGACGGGCGCTCCGCTCGCGCGACACCGAGCTCATGGCCCAGGCCCTCACCGCGCTCGGCTCACCGGTCGACACCTCCGGCGACGACTGGCAGGTCACCCCGGGGCCGATCATGGGTCCCGCGTCGGTCGACTGCGGCCTCGCCGGCACCGTCATGCGCTTCGTCCCGCCCGTGGCCGCGCTGGCCCAGGGGTCGGTGACCTTCGACGGTGACCCGCATGCGCGCACGCGCCCGATGGGCGAGGTGCTCAGCGCCCTGCGTGGTCTCGGCGTGGTCATCGAGGACGAGGGACGCGGCGCACTGCCGTTCACCGTGGTCGGCTCGGGCCGCGTCCCGGGCGGCACCGTGACCATCGACGCCTCCGCCTCGAGCCAGTTCATCTCGGCGCTCCTGCTCGCGGGGGCCCGCTACGACCACGGGATCGACGTACGCCATGTGGGCAAGCCCGTGCCCTCGCTGCCCCACATCGAGATGACCGTGGACCAGCTGCGTCTGCACAGCGTGGAGGTCGACGACACCGACGCGAACCGCTGGCGGGTGGCGCCCGGCACGATCCGCGCGGTCGACGTGGACATCGAGCCCGACCTCTCCAACGCGGCACCCTTCCTCGCCGCCGCCCTGGTCACCGGGGGCGAGGTGACCGTGCGCGACTGGCCGCGCCGTACGACCCAGGCCGGCGACGCGCTGCGCGAGATCCTCACGCTCATGGGCGGTGAGGTCGAGCTCACCGACGACGGCCTCATCGTGCGTGGCACGGGCACGGTCCACGGCGTGGACCTCGACATGCACGACATCGGCGAGCTGACCCCGGCCGTTGCCGCGCTCTGCCTGCTCGCGGACTCCCCCTCGCACCTGCGCGGCATCGCGCACATCCGGGGCCACGAGACCGACCGGCTCAGCGCGCTGGCGCACGAGTTCACCGAGCTCGGCGGTGACGTGACAGAGACCGAGGACGGCCTCGGCATCAAGCCGGCGCCCTTGCACGGCGGGGTGTTCGGCACCTACGCCGACCACCGCATGGCCCACGCCGGTGTCATCATCGGCCTCGCCGTCGACGACGTCCTCGTGGAGAACATCGCGACGACCTCGAAGACCTACCCCGGCTTCGCCGACGCCTGGACGAGGCTGGCCTAGGTGGGCGGTCGCAGGTACGACGAGTACGACCACGAGCGCTTCGAGCGTCCTCGGCGTCGGACTCGCCCTCGTACCAAGGAGCGGCCCACCTACGAGGACGCCACGACCGCGACGGTCGTCACGGTCGACCGCGGCCGGTTCACCCTGCTGGTCGAGGACGACGACGGCAGCCGGGCGGTGACCGCGATGAAGTCCCGGCCCCTCGGCCGCAAAGGCGTGGTGGTCGGCGACCGGGTCAAGGTCGTCGGCGACATCAGCGGCGACGAGGGGGCGCTCGCGCGGATCGTCGAGGTCGACGAGCGTCGTACCGTCCTGCGCCGTACCGCCGACGACACCGACCCGGTCGAGCGCGTCATCGTGGCCAACGCCGACCAGCTCGTCGTCGTCGCAGCCCTGGCGGACCCGGAGCCGCAGCCGAGGCTCATCGACCGGGCGCTCGTCGCGGCCTACGACGCCGGGCTCGAGCCGCTGCTGTGCCTGACGAAGCCCGACCTCGCCGACCCGGAGACGCTGTTGTCGATCTACCGGCCGCTCGGGGTTCCCTACGTGGTGACCGAGAAGGGCCGGGAGCTCTCCGACATCCGCGAACGCCTCGCCGGACGCACCAGCGTCCTCATCGGCAGCAGCGGCGTCGGCAAGTCGACCCTGGTCAACGGCCTGGTTCCCGGTACCGACCGTGCGATCGGAAGGGTCAACGTCGTGACCGGACGCGGTAGGCACACCTCCACGTCGGCGGTGATGCTGCGCCTGCCCGACGACTCCGGCTGGATCATCGACACACCTGGCATCCGGTCGTTCGGCCTCGCGCACGTGCAGCCGGAGCACCTGATCCGGGCCTTCCCGGATCTCGACGAGCTGACCCACGACTGCCCGCGCGGCTGCACCCACGGAGAGAGCGCGCCGGAGTGCGCGCTCGACGACGCGGTGAAGCGAGGGGACACCGACGAGCCACGGGTCGAGTCGTTCCGGCGCCTGTTGGCCAGCCGCGAGGCCGGCGAGGACAACTAGGGCTCGATCAGCCCGGCGCGGATCGCGTAGCGGGTCAGCTCGGTCCGGTCCCGCATCCCGAGCTTCGACAGCACGTTCGCCCGGTGCCTCTCGACGGTCTTCAGGCTGATCGTGAGCAGTCCCGCGATCTCCTTCGACGAGTGACCCTCGGCGATGAGCTTGACCACCTCCTCCTCCCGCGGCGTGAGGACGCCCCGGGGCACCCGCTCACCTCGACGTACGCGTTCGAGATAGTCGCGCACCAGCGTGCTCATCACGCCCGCGTAGAGGAACGGCTCGTCACGCATCGCTGCGCGGCACCCTTCGACGAGGTCCTGGTCGGCCGCGGACTTCAGCACGTAGCCCGACGCGCCCGCCTTGAGCGCCTCGAAGAAGTACTGCTCGTTGTCGTGCATCGACAGCATCAGGATGCGCAGGCCCGGCTTCCGGCGGGACAGCTCGCGAGCAGCCTGCAGCCCGGTCATCCGAGGCATCGAGACGTCGAGGATCGCGAGGTCGATCTCGTGCTCGCGGCCGAGGGCCACCGCCTCTGCGCCGTCGGCCGCCTCCGCCACGACGGTCAGGTCCGGCTCGCCGTCGAGGATCAGGCGCACGCCCCGCCGCACGAGCGCGTGGTCGTCGGCCAGCAGGATGCGGGTCGGGCTCATGGCGACGTCCGCACCGGCACGAGCAGCCGCACCTCGGTGCCGCCGAGGTGACCTGGTCCGATGTCGAGGCGGCCGTCGACGAGCAGCGCCCGCTCCCGCATGCCGAGGACTCCCGATCCCTCACTCGCGCCGTGGATGCCCTTGCCGTCGTCGGCCACCCGGAGCAGGAGCGCCTCCCCCTGCTTCGACAACGACAGCTCGACCGTCCGGGCGTCGGCATGCCGGGAGACGTTGGTGAGCGCCTCCTGCGCCACCCGGTAGACCACGAGCTCGGCCTCCTCGTCGAGGGAAGGCAGCCCCGGCGCGAAACGACGCCTGACGTGTACGCCGCTGTGGCCGGCGATGTCCGTGGCCAGGGCCGACAGCGCGCTCATCAGACCGAGGTCCTCGAGCACCCCCGGTCGCAGCCGACGGGCTACGCGTCGTACCTCCTCGAGGCTCATCCGGGCAGCGTCCTGCACCGCCTCGAGCTCCTCGGCGAGGTGGGGCGGGGCCTGGTCGACTGCTCGTTTGAGCCCGAGCAGGACCACGGTGAGGGTCTGCCCGATCTCGTCATGGAGCTCCCGGGCGATGCGCTGCCGCTCGCTCTCCTGGGCGGCCAGGGCCTTGGCGTTGCTGCTGCTTCGCTCCGCCTCGAGCCGGCCGAGCATCGCGTTGAAGCTGGCGATCAGCTCCGCGACGACACCGCTGCCCTCCTGCGCAAGCCGCTGTCCCGGTGCGGGCGAGTCAACGGTCGCCATCTTCGAGGCGAGCCGGTCCAGGGGCGCGAGGCTGCGGCGGAGCAGGAGCGCGTTGGTGAGGAGGATGACGGCGAGCCCGACCGCGAGGACGACCGCCTCCGAGCGCAGCACGCGTGTCGAGACCGTGGCCGGTGAGAGCGCCAGCGCCACCGTGCCCGCCACGAGGACGACGCCGTTGATGAGCACGACGCGCCAGTACAACGAGAGGTCGGCGGCGGTGGGTCTCACGGCTCCACCCTAGGAAGAAAGATGGGTGGTGGCACGGATACTCCCCGGCGGCTCCGTCGGCGAGGCTTGGTGACGATGGACCCATCCGACCTGAACCTCGTCCTGCTCGTTGCTACCTGCGTGCTCCTCGCGGGTGTCGCGGCTGTCCGCGTCTCGACCCGCGCCGGCCTGCCCAGCCTCCTGCTCTACCTGGCGATCGGCCTGGCGATCGGCGAGTCGGGGCTGGGGATCGGCCTCGAGGACGTCGACCTGGTGCAGGTCCTGGGAACCCTCGCCCTGGCGGTGATCCTCGCCGAGGGCGGCATCACGACACGGTGGGAGGTCATCAAGCCGGCGGTCGGCCTCGCCGGGGCCCTCGCGACCGTCGGCGTGGCCATCAGCGTGACGGTCACCGCGGGTGCGGCGTACCTGCTCCTCGACGTCGACGCGCGCACGGCCGTGCTGCTCGGTGCCGTGGTCTCCTCGACCGACGCGGCCGCCGTGTTCGCG
The DNA here is from genome assembly GCA_963701425.1 of uncultured Actinomycetota bacterium. Taxonomy (GTDB): domain Bacteria; phylum Actinomycetota; class Actinomycetes; order Propionibacteriales; family Nocardioidaceae; genus Nocardioides_C. The sequence goes on from CAVPAG010000015.1 coordinate 450,705, forward strand.
GTGCTGCGCACCCTGCCGATCCGCCGGCGGACGCGCGCCACCCTCGAGGCCGAGTCGGGCTTCAACGACCCTCCGGTGATCATCCTCGTCACGCTGGTGACCTCCGAGGCGTGGGGGAAGACCGGCCCGCTGTCCGCCGCCGGGATGATGCTCCTCCAGCTCGTCGTGGGTGCCGCCGCAGGACTCGCGATCGCCCGCCTCGGGCAGTGGGTCCTCTCCCGCAGCGCGCTGCCCTCCCCCGGCCTCTACCCGCTCGCGACCATGGCGATCGCGATGCTGGCGTTCGCGGTCGCCGGCGTTGCCGGGGGCAGCCCGTTCCTCGCCGTCTACGTCGCGGGGCTCTGGCTGGGCAACGCCGACCTCCCGCACAAGGGCAACACCCTCGGCTTCGCCGAGGGCATGGCGTGGCTGGCACAGATCGGGCTGTTCGTCATGCTCGGTCTCCTCGCGAGCCCGTCACGGCTCCCGGCGGCGCTGCTGCCCGCGCTGATCGTGGGAGGTGCGCTGTTGCTCGTCGCCCGGCCGCTCTCCGTTCTCCTCGTGGCGACGCCTTTCCGGGTTCCACTCAGGGAGCAGGCGTTCATGTCCTGGGCCGGCCTGCGGGGTGCGGTGCCGATCGTGTTGGCGACGATCCCGATCACCGCGGGGCTGCCCGCCGCCTACCAGGTGTTCGACGTGGTCTTCCTGCTCGTGGTCGTCTTCACCCTGATCCAGGGCCCGACCCTTCCGTTCCTGGCTCGCCGGCTCGGCGTCAGCGAGGACGGCGCGACACGGGAGGTCACCATCGACTCCGCCCCGCTGGAGGAGGTGGACGCGACCATGATGCAGCTCGCCGTGACGGAGGGCTCGCGCCTGGCCGGGGTGTACGTCTCCGAGCTCAGGCTGCCTCCGGGCTCGTTGGTCACGCTGGTCGTTCGCGGCGGCGCCGCGTTCGTGCCCGACCCGACCACTGCCCTGCGCCGGGGGGACCAGCTGCTCCTCGTCACGACCAACGCCGGTCGTGCCGCGACCGAGCGGAGGCTCCGCGCGGTCAGCAGGGCCGGCAGGCTGGCGGGCTGGTACGGCGAGCGCGGTGAGCCCGAGCCCGAGCCCCAGCAGGCCAGTGCCTCGAAGAGATCCCGTCCGGAACCGGATCCGGCAGCGTTTCTTCAGCGCGGTGAGCCCCTCGTCCAGCCCACGAGGATCAGCCGGTGAGCCGGCTCGTGTGCCGGTCGTGGGCCTCGGGGACGTTGCTCATCCCTTCGGAGCCAGCAGCTCGGCCACCCGGTCGCGGATGCCTTCCGGCTGGAGGCCCAGTGAGACCAGGTCGTCCGCCGTCGCCCAGGCCGGGTCGTAGCTGTTGGCCGAAGAGTGCACCAGCGCCTCGGGTCCCGACAGCACCGGCTCGCCGGAGACTTCCTTCATCAGGAAGTACGACGCGGGTCGGCCGCCGTGGTCGCTGGTCCACAGCAGCCGATCGACAGCAGCGGTGAGCGTGGTCTCCTCGTGCAGCTCGCGCATGGCGGCCTCGGACGAGGACTCGCCCGGCTCGACGCCGCCGCCGGGAAGCACGGCGTAGTCGACCCCGTCCCGGTGGCGCTTGATGACCAGGACGCAGTCGTCGCGGAGCACGACGGCGACAGCGCGGGGAGGGGTCATGGTGGACATGCTCTCCGAGAAGTGGGCGAACACGACGGATTCACCATGCCGTTTCGTGCCGTTCGTGACCACTTGTCGCGGCAGGACGGCGCGACGGCCGAGGCCGTCCGTCTAGCCCCAGACCGCCCGGGAACCGGAGTCGCCGGCGAGCACGACGAGCACGATCACGGCGAGCGACGCCAGGACGACCAGGGCAGGCAGCACCTTCTCCAGGGCCGGGATCCGGCTCTCCTGCGCACCACGGCCGCTGGCCAGGGCGGAAGTCCCCGCCATGGACCACGCGGCCACCACCACGAGGAGGGCGTAGGGCAGCGAGACCAGTGACAGCAGCTCACCGCGGTCCTGGTGCTCGGCGACGAGTCGCGCGAGCTCGGGCCTCGAGTCGAGCAGGGAGGAGCCGCTGAGCCGCGCCACCCAGGCGACGGCTGCGCCCCCGACGGCCAGGACAGCGGCTGGCCACCGCGAGAGCCAGCGCCAGCGGGGCAGCACAGCGAAAGCGATGGCGAGTGCCGCGCTCAGCGGAATCAGAGTGACGGCCGCATGAACCACGAGCGGGTGCAGCGGAAGACCGGCTATCTCCATGTTCGGAGGCTACTCGCGTCCAGCCCTTTTGTTGAGGGAACAACCGTTCCCGGTAAGCGGTGCCGTGCGTCACGTCGGCGCGGTAAAGGAATAGCCTGTGGCCATGTCCTCCCCATTCACCGACGACCTGCGTCTGGCGCACGTCCTTGCAGACGACGCCGACTCCCTGACGATGAACCGGTTCAAGGCGCTCGACCTCCACGTGGTCAACAAGCCTGACCTGACGCCGGTCACGGACGCGGACAAGTCTGTGGAGGACGGCATCCGTCGGACGCTGTCCCGCGCCCGGTCACGGGACGCCGTGGTCGGAGAGGAGCAGGGGTCCACGGGCCACAGCCAGCGGCGGTGGGTGGTCGACCCGATCGACGGCACGAAGAACTTCGTGCGCGGCGTGCCGGTGTGGGCGACCCTGATCGCGCTCATGGTCGACGACGAGGTCGTGGTCGGCTGCGTCTCCGCACCCCAGCTGAACCGTCGCTGGTGGGCGTCCAAGGGCGGCGGCGCCTGGACCGGCCGGTCCCTGCTGAAGGCGACCGAGTGCCACGTCTCGGACGTCTCCGACCTCAAGGACGCCTCGCTGTCGTACTCGTCGCTGTCGGGCTGGGAGGACCGCGACCGCCTCGACGACTTCCTCGCGCTCGCCCGCCGCTGCTGGCGTACCCGTGCCTACGGCGACTTCTGGTCCTACATGCTCGTCGCCGAGGGGGCGGTGGACCTGGCCGCCGAGCCCGAGCTCGAGCTCTACGACATGGCCGCGCTCGACGTGATCGTGCGCGAGGCGGGAGGGAAGTTCACCTCCCTCGACGGGAAGCCGGGACCGTTCGGGGGCAACGCGCTCGCCACCAACGGCAGGCTGCACGAGCAGGCGCTCGCGTTCCTCGGCTCGGTCTACGACGAGGACGATCCCGACATGGCTCGTCGCGGCCCCGGGTCCGTGCACGACCTCAGTGCACGTCGGCGCCCTCCGGCGGATGCTCAGCAAGAAGATCCCGGCGCCGACGCCGACTGAGCAGGTCCAGCAGGTACGGCGCGAGCAACAGCCCCGCGAGGTCGAACCAGCCGTAGCCGCCTGCCGCCCCCGACGGCGGGTTCCCGATGGTCACGCCGAGGATCGGGTCCTCGGTCTGCCACACCCAGGTCCGCAGCTCGGTGCCCGCGATCTCGAGGTAGCTCACGACGACGAACGCCCCGACGTACACCGGGCGCGAAGGGCCCCACAGCAGGAACGCGACGAGGCAGGCGAACCAGAACGCGCCCAGCCCGTCGGGCCGCTCGGCGAGCAGCCAGCCGTACGCCGCCCAGCCGCCGCCGACCACGAGGACCGCTCCCACCGCCGCTCGCAGGTGCCGCTCGACGAAGGGCGTGTGCCCGAGGGCGTACGCCGAGAGGTACACCAGCCCGTGTCCCGGCGGGACGTACATCGGGACGTTCTCGAACCGGTAGAGGTAGACCTCGAGCGTCGGGCTGAAGAGGTACTCCACCAGCGTCGCGAAGGCCACGACCACGGACGTCTGCACGCGCACCATCGGCGTGACCCGACGCAGCGCGAGGAGAAGCACGCCCCACGTGAGCACGCCCAGGCCCCGCTGGAGCCAGATGCTCCCTCCGGCCGAAGCGCGGTCCAGCCAGAGGACGACGGTCAGCCAGCCCATCATGAGGACCGCGGCGAGTGCCCCCGAGCCGGCGGGCCATGCCGTCCCGCGGGTCGCCGCCACCGTCGTGCTCACCCGGCCCATCAAACCATCTGGCGGGACGGTTCCGGTGAGATCTACCGCATACCGGCCAGAGGGCACTAGCCTGCAAGAGCGGGTCGATCGACCACTCGCAGGTGCACGAGACGCCGAACCATTGGGAGGTACCGATGCGGATCAACCAGGTCCTCGCCGCCAAGGCGAGCCAAGAGGTCATCACCGTGAGCCCGGACGCGACCGTCCGCGAGCTGCTCGAGCTGATGGCCCGCAACAACGTCGGCGCCCTCGTGGTCAGCAGTGACGGGAAGAAGCTCGAGGGGATCGTCTCCGAGCGCGACGTCGTCCGTCGGCTCACCGATCGCGAGGACCTCCTCGGTGCGCGGGTCGACTCGATCATGACCTCCGAGGTGCGCACCTGCGAGGGCGACCACCGGGTCAACGACCTGATGCAGGTCATGACCGAGCACCGGATCCGCCACCTCCCCGTGATGAACGGCGACGAGCTGGTCGGGATCATCAGCATCGGCGACGTGGTGAAGAGCCGCCTGAGCGAGCTCGAGTTCGAGCGCGACCAACTAGACTCCTACATCCACACCGCCCAGTCCTGAGGAGATCCTCGCTCGTGAGCTCGCACCAGCCCGACAAGCCCGAGATCGACTTCCCCGACTCTCCCCCGCCCGCCGACCTCGAGGTCACCGACCTCAGCCTCGGTGACGGCACGGAGGCCACGCCGGGCAGCACCGTGGTCGTGCACTACGTCGGGGTGGCCCACTCCACCGGCGAGGAGTTCGACGCCTCCTACAACCGCGGCGAGCCGCTGTCGTTCCGCGTCGGCGTCGGCCAGGTCATCGCCGGCTGGGACCAGGGGGTCGCCGGCATGAAGGTCGGCGGACGCCGCAAGCTCGTCATCCCGCCCCACCTCGGCTACGGCGACCGCGGCGCCGGCGGCGTCATCAAGCCCGGCGAGACCCTGATCTTCGTGGTGGACCTGCTCGACGTCCGGTGAACCCGCCCGTCGGTCGGGTGGCGGCGATCGAGCGCTTTCCGGTCAAGTCACTCGTCGGCGAGCGCCTCGAGGAGGTCGCGGTCGACTCCCGTGGGTTGGTCGGTGACCGACTGTGGTCGGTCCGCGACCCCGACGGGAAGTTCGGCAGCGGCAAGACGACCACGCGCTTCCGTCGCATGGACGGCCTGCTCGACCTCGCGTCCGCGTACGACGGCGAGGTCCCCGTGATCACGTTCCCCGACGGCCGGGTGCTCCGCGGCCCGGGCCCGCAGACGGACCGTGTCCTCAGCGACCATGTCGGACGGCCCGTGTCGCTCGCACGCGAGGAGGCGGTCTCCCACCTCGACGAGGGCCCGGTGCACCTCGTGACGACATCGTCCCTGGCCACGCTCTCGCGCGCCCACGGCAGCCCGGTCGACTGGCGCAGGACCCGCGCGAACCTGCTCGTCGCCCTGGAGGGTGAGGGCTTCCCGGAGCACGGCTGGGTCGGCCGGCTGGTGAGGGTGGGCCCCGAGGTCGTGCTGAGGATCCGCGACGTGATGCCGCGCTGTGTCATGGTCAACGCGGCCCAGGACGGGCTGCCCGTCGACCCTGGCCTCCTGAAGAGCGTCACCGAGCTCACCGAGGGCGCGCTCGGCGTCGTCGCCGACGTGGAGCGGGGCGGCGTGGTCACCATAGACGCCGCGGTGGTCGTCCCTTAGGGCCTGTTGGCAGCGGATTCGGGTCGGTTTAGGGTGACGTGGTCTAGATCACACCCCGAGGGAGCACCACATGACCATGGAACGCCGAACCGTCCTCAAGTCCGGAGCCGCCGCCGCGCTGCTCGGCGGCCCGTTCGCAGGCTTCGCGGCATCGAGCGCCGCCGGAGCGACACCCGTTGCCGGGACCTCCACCAAGCTCGTCCCCATCAAGGACGAGCGGGACGGGGTGGTCCGCCTCCACCTGCCTGAAGGCTTCAAGTACCGCTCGTTCCACGACACGACCGAGCAGATCGTCCTGCGCGACAAGACCGTGCTTCCCGGCCGTCACGACGGCATGGGCGCCTTCCGAGGCCAGGGCGACAGCGTGATCCTCGTCCGCAACCACGAGGTCAACGGCTCCCCCGGCCGGTTCGGTCACGGCCCGGTCTACGACAAGGCCGCCGGAGGCGGTACGACGACAGTCCACGTCACCAAGCACGGTGACGTGCTCGACTCCTACACGAGCCTCAGCGGGACCATGATGAACTGCAGCGGCGGGATCATGCCGTGGGGCAGCTGGATCACCTGCGAGGAGACCGTCAACGGTCCCGACGTCGGCCCCGACTTCACCCGGACGTCCAACACCGGCCTCAAGAAGCCCCACGGCTACATCTTCGAGGTGCCCGTTGACGGACGTTCCGGGCATCAGCCGATCACCAGCGCCGGCCGCTTCGCACACGAGGCGGTGTCGTTCGACCCGGTCGGCGGCGCGCTGTACCTCACCGAGGACAACTTCGCGTTCGCGTCCGGCTTCTACCGCTACACGCCCCGCCGGAACCCGATGGTGGCCGGTCGCCTCGACAACGACGGTGTCCTCGAGATGCTCGCCGTCAAGGGTGAGCCGAACAAGCACCTGGAGGGCGCTCAGGCGCAGGGCGTCACCTACGACGTCGAGTGGGTCGTGATCGACGACCCCGACTTCCTGTTCGACTACGAGAGGGGCGAGGAGGCGCCCACGAGCAACGACGAGGCGATCGTCTTCGTGGGCAACCAGGGTCGGGCCAAGGGCGCGGCGTACTTCTCCCGCCTCGAGGGACAGGTCTACGACGACGGCGTCGTCTACTTCACCTCGACGCAGGGCGGCGGCGCCCCGGAGGACGGCACCCACGACCCGGCCGGGTACGGCAACGGCTTCGGACAGGTCTGGGGCTACGACACCCGCAACCAGACGCTCACGTGCGTCTACCAGTCGCCCGACCAGGAGACGCTGGACTTCCCCGACAACGTGACCGTCTCGCCGAGCGGCACGCTCGTGCTGTGTGAGGACAGCTCGGGGGACAACTACCTGCGCGGGCTGACGCCCGACGGCAACCTCTGGGACATCGCGGTGAATCGGATTGCGGGGCGCTACGGCGACGAGTTCGCCGGGTCCACCTTCAGCACCGACGGGCACACCCTGTTCGTCAACATCCAGTCGAGCAAGGGCATGACCTTCGCCATCTGGGGCCCCTGGGCGTCGATCGGCGTCTGAGCCCCGGACCGTCTAACCGACGCGGACGCTCTCCTCGCCAAGGGTGACGATGTCGCCCTTGGCGAGCTGGCGTCCTCGACGGGTCTCGACCTCGCCGTTGACGAGGATGTCGCCCTGCATCAGCAGCGGCTTGGCGTCCGCGCCGTTGTCGACGAGGTCGGCCAGCTTGAGGAACTGGCCGAGACGGATCGACTCGTCACGGATCGGCACGTCGCGGGGATCACTCACGGTCGACATCCTCTCTCAGTGGACTCGCACGCTTCTCAGTGGACCATCACGGTCACGGCGTGGATCAGCACACCGACCAGGCCGCCCACGATGGTGCCGTTGATGCGGATGAACTGCAGGTCGCGTCCGACGTACAGCTCGATGCGCTTCGCGGCCTCCCTGCCGTCCCAGCGGTCGACCGTGTGGGTGATGACCGCGGTGAGCTCGTCGCCGTAGCGGCCGACCACGAAGACCGCGAGGTCGGCGGCGTGGCCGTCGAGGCGCTTGCGCAGCCGCTCCTCGGTCACCAGCCGTGTGCCGAACCGGGTCAGCTCCAGCACGCCGCGATGGCGCAGGGGGCCGTCGTCGTCGGCGAGTGCGTTGAGGAGCGCGGTGCGGAAGGCGTTCCACAGGGAGGTCGCGGTGACCACGACCTGCGGGTGGTCCAGCACCCGCTCCTTGAGCCGCTCGGTCCGCTCCTGGGTCGCCTCGTCGTGCAGCAGGTCCTGCGCGAGCTGTGCGAGCACGCTGTCGAGCGCGGTGCGCGCGTGGTGGTACGGGTCGCGGCGGATGTCGTCGACCCACGCGACCACCTCGACGTACAGGCGATGGGTGACCCGCTCGTTGACGGCCTGAGGGGACCACCAGGGTGCCCGCTCCCCCACGACGTCGGTGAAGGTCCCCTCGTTGCCCAGGAGCCAGCGGTGCGCCTCCTCCAGGACCAGGTCGACCAGCCCGTGGTGGGCCCCGTCGCGGACGATCTCCTCGAGCAGGCTGCCCGCGATCGGGCTGATCGGCTCCTCGATGAAGCGCGGCAGCAGGGCGTCCTTGACCAGGGCGGCCATGTCCTCGTCACGGACCCTGGACAGGCCGAGGTGGAGCACGGCCGCCGCCTCGTCGACGACCCGCTTGCTGTTGTCGGGCTCCGCCAGCCAGTGCCCGACCCTCTTGCTGACCTCCGCGTGGGCGAGCCGGTCGCGGATCACCGACTCCTGGAGGAAGTTGGCGCCGACGAACTCCTCGAGGCTGCGCCCGAGCTCGTCCTTACGGGTGGGGATCAGCGCGGTGTGCGGCACCGGGATGCCGAGCGGGTGCTTGAACAGCGCCGTCACGGCGAACCAGTCCGCGATCGCGCCGACCATCGACGCCTCCGCGCCCGCGTTGACGAAACCGAGGAAGCCCTCCTGGTCGAGCGTCAGGAGGTAGACGGTCGCGGCGAAGAGCAGCAGCGAGACCGCCAGCGTGCGCATCCGCCGCAGGCCGGCCCGGCGGTTCTCGTCGAGGGCCGGGTCGGCACCGATGTCCAAAGTGGGGGTCGTTGTCACGGGCCCGAACCTAGCCGACGCGTCCCGAGCCGGGAGGAGACGTGACCGCCTCGTCCCCGATCAGGAGGGTCGGGGTGATGCCGGGTACGACGCTCACGGCGACCGCCGTGCCCACGGGGTGCCGCACGGCATGGGGCTGCCAGGAGCGGAGCGTCGCGCCCGAGGACAGCCGGACCGTGTGGAGGACGAACGCGCCGTGGTACTCCACGGCGACCACGTGCGCGGGCGACTGCGGGTCGAGGCTCAGCGCGACCTCGTGGGGCCGTAGCACCACGTCCACGTCGAGGTCGCAGTTGGCCCAGCCGGGGACCGTCGAGACGACGCCGATCTCGCACGTGAGCAGGGCGTCGCGGACGTGGGCGCGGAGGAAGTCGGCGTCGCCCATGAACGAGGCGACGAAGCGTGTCGCGGGCTGCTCGAAGACCCGCTCGGGGGTGTCGGCCTGCTCGATCCGGCCGTTGCGCATCACGACCACCCGGTCGCCGACCGAGAGCGCCTCGGTCTGGTCGTGGGTGACGAGCATGCCCGTCGTGCCGGTCTCGCGGAGCACCGCGACGGTGTCGGCGCGGACCTGCGCGCGCAGGCTCTCGTCGAGGCTCGAGAAGGGCTCGTCGAGCAGGACGACCGCGGGCCGCGGGGCGAGGGCCCGGGCCAGCGCGACCCGCTGCTGCTCCCCGCCCGAGAGCTCGTGGGGGTAGCGCCCGGCGAGGTGGCCGAGGCGGACCAGGTCCAGGACCTCTCCGACCCGCGCCTGGCGCTCGACGCGCGGCATCGTGTGGAGGCCGAAGGCGACGTTCTGGGCGACGCTCAGGTGGGGGAAGAGGGCGTGGTCCTGGAACACCAGGCCGACCCGGCGCTGCTCGGGCTGCTGGAAGCGGCGCCGGTCCGCGACGACCTCCCCGGCGATCCGGATCGTCCCGTCGTCGGGCCGCTCCAGGCCGGCCACCAGGCGCAGCGTGGTCGACTTGCCGCAGCCGGAGGGTCCGACCAGCGTGATCAGCTCGCCGGGAGCGGCGGTGAGGTCGAGGGAGTCGGCGGCCACGGTCGAGCCGTAGCGCTTCGTGACGCCGTCGAGGACCAGCGCCGGCGTCACCTCGGTGTGGACCGGCGCGTGGGTGGCGCTCACGAGGTCGGCTCCCACGTCATCCCACCTTCCCGTTGCGGTCCACGAGGCGCACCTGCCGGAACAGGATGAACACCGGCACCACGGCGACCGCGACGATCACCAGCGCCGGCAGCGCCGCCTTCTCCCAGAAGTTCTCCCGGGCGAGCTCGTAGACCCACACGGACACCGTAGTGAACCCGAAAGGACGCAGCAGCAGCACCATCGGCAGCTCCTTCACCGCGTCGATCATCACCAGTACGAGTGCGACCAGGACGCCCGGTCGGACCAGCGGGAGGTGGACCCGGGTGAGGATGCGCCAGGGCTTGGCCCCCAGGCTCATCGCCGAGAGCGTCATGTTCGGGGAGACCTTGGAGAAGCTCGCGTCGACGGCCTGGTACGCCGGCGCGAGGAAGCGCACCACGTAGGCGTAGAGGATGCCGAGCACCGAACCCGTGACGAGCAGTCCCGTGCCGCCCGGGACGCCGAGGCCTTCGAGCAGGTCGTCGAGCCGGGCGAAGGCGACGAGCACGCCGATCCCCACGACGACACCCGGGTACGGCGTACCCGAAGGTCGTGACCTGGGCAGCGGAGCTCACCATCGGGCCACCGCCGAGCCGCAAGGCGTGGCCGATGACCACGGCGAGCAGGACACAGGCGGCCGCGGTGATCGTGGCCACGACGAGGCTGTTCACGAGGTAGTCCGCGAACCGGGGGTCCAGCAGGGACCGCGGGTCGGCGAGCACGTCGCCGAACGCCCAGATCAGCAGCTGGACGACCGGGATGACGAAGCCCGTGGCCAGGGCCAGGACTCCGAGGAGCGCTGCTCCCCAACCCTTCCAGCCGCTGAGCGTGCTCGGCCTGGAGGCCCTGGCCGCGGCCACCCTTCTGGTGGAAGCGCGCCCTGCCGCGCATCAGCCGCTCACCGGCCAGGACGGCGACCGCGAAGAGCAGCACGAGGACCGACAGCTGGGTGGCTGAGTGGAAGTCGAAGCTGCCCTTCCCCACGAGGTAGACGCCGACCGAGACGGTCTTGACGTTGAAGTACTGCACCGTCGCGAAGTCGGTGAGAGTCTCCATCATCACCAGCGAGAGACCTGCGGCCAGCGAAGGGCGGGCCAGCGGCAGCAGCACCTTGCGGAGCGCGCGGCGGCGACCGGCCCCGAGGGTGCGGGCGGCGTCGTAGGTCCCCGGCGCCTGCTCGACCAGGGCGTTGCGCGCGAGGAGGTACACGTAGGGGTAGAGCGTCAGCGTCATCACGATGATCGCGCCGGGCAGCGAGCGCACCTCGGGCACCCAGACGTCGGCTCCGAAGAGCGACCGTAGCGCGCTCTGGACCGGCCCGGAGACGTCGAAGGTGGAGAGGAAGACGAAGCCGAGGATGTACGCCGGCATGGCGAGCGGGAGAACGAGCAGCCACACGAGCACGTCGCGGAACGGGAACCGGTAGGCCGTCACCAGCCAGGCCAGGCCGCCACCCACCACCAGGGTCCCGGCGCCGACACCCAGCATCAGGGCGAGGGTCGTGAGCACCATCCCGCCCAGCCCCCGAGGGAGGCTGAGGTCGTCGAGACCTGCTATGCCGTCGGCGACCACGGCGAGCACCGGTGTCGCGACCAGCACGGCGATCACGAGAACGGCGAAGGACCACGCGGGACGCCCGTGGGCGGTGGTCCGGCGTGGTCTCGACTTCGGCGTCGCCGTCTCGGCGAGGACAGGGGTCTCGGTCACCTGCGGCTCACTCGTAGCCGGCCTCGGCCAGGAGGTCGACGGCCTCGGCGTTGAGGTCACCGTACGCCTCGGCGTTCAGCGGCATGCGCTCGAAGTCGCCGAACTCCGCGATCAGCGGCTCGGGCTCGACGTCGGGGTTGACCGGGTACTCGTGGTTGGCGTCGACGAAGGCGTTCTGCCCCTCGTCGGCGAGCCACTCCAGGAGCTGCTGCGCCTGCTCGGGGTTGTCGGAGCTCTTCACCACACCGGCGCCGGAGACGTTCACATGGGTTCCCGCGCCGTCCTGGCTGGCCCAGAACAGGTCGACGTTCAGGTCGGGGTTGTCGGCGAGCTCGCGGGCCAGGTAGTAGTGGTTGTTGATCCCGACGTCGCAGGCCCCCGCGTCGATCGCCTCGAGCAGCAGGATGTCGTTGCTCATGATCTCGACGTCGTTGGCGACCCAGCCCTCGACGATCTCGAGCGCCTTCTCGCGGCCGTGCAGGTCGATCAGGCTCGCGACCAGCGACTGGGTGTACGACGCGGTGGCGTCGCGCATGCACAGCCGGCCCTTCCACTTCGGGTCGGCCAGCCCGGCGTAGGTCTCCTCGGTGTCGAACTCCGACGGGTCCACGTTGTCCGGGTTGTAGGTGATGGTGCGGGCCCGCATCGCCAGGCCGAACCACCTGCCCTGGGGGTCGCGCAGGTCCTCCGGCACCGACCGCTCCAGCTCCGGCGAGTCCAGTGTCGCGAGCTGGTCCTGGCGGGCGGCGTTCCACAGGTTGCCGGCGTCGACGGTCATGAAGACGTCCGCGGGAGTCTCGTCGCCCTCGGCCTTGAGCCGCTGGAGGAGCTCGGCGTCGTCGCCGGAGAGGAACTCGACGGTGATGCCGGTCTCGTCGGTGAACTTCCCGAACGCCTCCTCGAGGTCGTAGTGGCGCGCGGTGTAGATCTGGAGGTCCGCCGGCTCGTCGCCGAGACCGAGCACGCCGCAACCGGAGAGCGCCGCCGCGAGTGCGGCGGCAGCGGACACAGCGAGCAGGGGACGTCGACGCATCAGGGGTTCTCTCCTTCACGAGCTCTCGGGGCTCGGACGGCGGCAAGACGATCTAAGGTAAGCCTAACCTCCGGTCGATGCGCCGGGCCACGAGGCCTGGGTCACACGCTTTCGGGTCCAACGGCCCTGCTCTCCCACCGCCCTACGGAGCACCGTGAGGATGAAGGGGTAGACCACCCAGGGAGAGTGTCATGGACGAGCGGGAAGGATTCGACGCCCAGCAGGAGGCGCAGCGCGAGACGCTCGGGAAGACCGACAAGTCGACGCGTGAGCGGATGTGGGACGGGCTCACCAAGTACCTCGCGGCCGAGGCCCGTCACGCCCGGAAGGCGGCGGCCTCGGAGAAGGAGACCGCCGAGAAGGCCGCTGCCGAGAAGGAGAAGCGCGACCGGCGGAGCCCGTGATGAGCACGGGCACGCAGGAAGCCGTCAGCCACGCATGGGTAGATGCCCGTCGGAGGCTCGACGGGCTGCCTGACGGCCGCGGGCTCAACATCGCCCACGAGGCCGTCGACCGGCACGTACGCCACGGCGCGGGCGGCACCACGGCGCTGCGCTGCATCGCGGAGGACGGCACCGTCACCGCGTTCACCTATGCCGAGCTGTCGGAGCTGACGTCCGCCTTCGCCAACGTCCTGGACGGGCTCGGGGTCGGGCGCGGCGAGACGGTCGTCTCGTTGCTCGGGCGCGGGCTCGACATCTATGTCACCGCGCTGGGCACGCTCAAGCACACCTCGGTCTTCTGTCCGCTGTTCACCGCCTTCGGCCCCGAGCCGATCCGGCAGCGGCTGGTGCTGGGCCACGGCCGCGTCCTGGTCACGACGGCCGACCTGTACCAGCGCCGCATCGCCGGGCTCCGGGACGACCTGCCCGAGCTCGAGCACGTGCTCCTGGTGGACGCCGACCCCGGCGACGTGGAGGGCACGTTGTCCCTGCACGACCTGATGGGCCGGGCCGGTGCGTCGTACAAGATCCCGGACACGGACCCCGAGACGCCCGCGCTGCTCCACTTCACCAGCGGTACGACGGGCACCCCGAAGGGCGCGCTGCACGTGCACGAGGCCGTGGTGGCACACCATGCCACGGCCGAGAGTGCCCTGGGCCTCCGGTCGGACGACGTCTTCTGGTGCACCGCCGACCCCGGCTGGGTCACCGGCACGTCGTACGGCATCATCGCGCCGCTCACGCACGGCGCCACCGTGGTCTCCGACAGCGGCGAGTTCGCATCGCGCCGGTGGTACCGGATCCTCCAGGAGCAGCGCGTGACGGTCTGGTACACCGCACCCACCGCCCTCCGGATGCTGATGCGCGCCGGCGCCGAGCTCGTGAAGGAGTACGACCTCTCGTCGCTCCGGCACATCGGCAGCGTCGGGGAGCCGCTGAACCCCGAGGTGGTCGTGTGGGGCCAGGAGGCCTTCCAGCGCCCGGTCCTCGACAACTGGTGGCAGACCGAGACCGGCGCGATCATGATCAGCAACCACCCGGACATGCCCGTGCGCCCCGGCTCGATGGGGCTTCCGCTTCCCGGCGTCGAGGCCGCCGTCCTGGCACGCGACGAGAGCGGACAGGTGCTCGTCGACGACTGCGAGGTCGCCGAGCTCGGCCCCGGCGGGACCGGTGAGCTGGCGCTGCGCCCCGGGTGGCCGTCGATGTTCCGCACCTACCTCGGCGAGGAGGCCCGCTACCAGCGCTGCTTCGTCGGCGGCTGGTACCTCACCGGCGACCTCGTGCGCCGCGACGAGGACGGCTACTACTGGTTCGTCGGTCGCGGGGACGACGTGATCAAGTCCGCCGGCCACCTGATCGGCCCGTTCGAGGTCGAGAGCGCGCTCATGGAGCACCCGGCGGTCGCCGAGGCGGGTGTCATCGGCAAGCCCGACCCGGTCGCCGGCGAGGTGGTCAAGGCGTTCGTGACCCTGCGCAACGGGTTCGAGCCGACCGACGACCTCCGCCGGGACCTCATCGCGTTCGGCCGCCGTCGGCTCGGGTCGGTGGCGCCTCGCGAGGTCGTCTTCGACCAGAACCTCCCCCACACCCGCAGCGGCAAGGTGATGCGACGCCTGCTCAAGGCCCGCGAGCTCGGCCTGCCCGAGGGTGACCTCTCGACCCTGGAGCGTGGCTCATGAGCAGGCGACACGCCGTGGCGACCAAGCCCCCGGCCTCGGCAGCGGCGAGTCACCGGGCGGAGCTGCTGCGCGGCATGACCACGATCCGCCTCTTCGAGGAGCGTTGCGTCGAGCTGTACAGCGCCGGGAGCATCCGGGGCTTCCTCCACGTCGCGATCGGCGAGGAGGCCGTGGCGGTCGGCGTGATGCAGACCCTGACCCCTGACGACGCGGTGGTCTCGACGTACCGCGAGCACGGCCACGCGCTCGCCCGGGGCGTGCCCATGGAGTCGGTGATGGCCGAGATGTACGGCAAGGTCACCGGCTGCAGCCGTGGACGTGGCGGGTCGATGCACCTGTTCGACGTGTCCCGGCGCTTCTACGGCGGCAACGCGATCGTGGCGGGCGGGCTGCCGCTGGCCATCGGCCTCGCCCTCGCCGACAAGATGCAGGGCCGGCCCAACGTGACCGTCTGCTTCTTCGGCGACGGGGCCTTCGCCGAGGGCGAGTTCCACGAGTGCGTGAACCTCGCCGCGCTGTGGCAGCTGCCGGTGCTGTTCGCCTGCGAGAACAACCTCTACGCGATGGGCACGGCGATCCAGCGGGCCCAGGCCGAGACCGACCTGGCGCTCCGCGCGGCGTCGTACGGCATCGCCTCCTGGGCGGTCGACGGGATGGACGTCGTCGCCGTGGAGGAGGCCTCGCAGCACGCCGTCGACCGGATCCGCAACGGTGGCGGACCCTGCTTCCTCGAGCTGCGGACCTACCGCTTCCGCGCGCACTCGATGTACGACCCGGACCGGTACCGCGACAAGGCGGAGATCGCCCGCTGGCGCGAGCGCGACCCGCTCGACCTCCTGGCACGGCGGATGACCGACGACGGCGAGCTGACCCCGGCAGACCTGGACGAGCTGAGCCGCGAGGTGAACGCCGAGGTCGACCGTGCCGTCGAAGCCGCTGAGGCCGCGCCCCTCGAGCCCGTCGAGGACCTCACCCGCTTCGTCTACAGCGAGGACGGGGGTGCAGCGAGATGACCACGGCAACGGTGGGCACCGTCGAGACCACCTACCGGGAGGCCCTGCGCGAGGCGATCCGGGAGGCGATGCGCGAGGACGACCGCGTCTTCCTGATGGGCGAGGACGTGGGCATGTACGGCGGCTGCTTCGCGGTCAGCCTCGGCCTGCTCGAGGAGTTCGGGCCCGAGCGCGTGCGCGACACCCCGCTGTCGGAGTCCGGGTTCGTCGGCGCGGGCATCGGCGCCGCGATCGCCGGCATGCGCCCGATCGTCGAGATCATGACCGTGAACTTCTCGATGCTCGCGCTCGACCAGATCCTCAACAACGCGGCCACCCTGCAGCACATGTCCGGCGGGCAGGTGCACGTGCCACTGGTGATCCGGATGACCACCGGCGCCGGGCGCCAGCTCGCCGCCCAGCACTCCCACAGCCTGGAGGGCTGGTACGCCCACATCCCCGGCATCAAGGTGATCGCCCCCGCGACCCTCGAGGACGCCCGCGGCATGCTGTGGACCGCGCTCCAGGACCCCGACCCGGTGCTGCTTTTCGAGCACGGCTCGCTCTACAACATGAGCGGGACCCTCGCCGAGGACGCCGGTCACGTCGACATCCAGCGAGCCGTCGTACGACGGCAGGGCCAGGACATCACCCTGGTCAGCTACGGCGGCTCGCTGACCAAGACCCTCGAGGCGGCGGAGACACTGGCGGCCGACGGCATCGACGCCGAGGTGATCGACCTGCGCAGCCTGCGGCCGCTCGACGACGAGACGATCACCGCGTCGGTACGCCGGACGCACCGCGCCGTCATCGTGGACGAGGGGTGGCGCAGCGGAAGCCTCTCGGCCGAGATCAGCGCCCGGATCACCGAGCAGTGCTTCTACGACCTCGACAGCCCGCTCGAGCGCGTGTGCTCCGCCGAGGTCCCGATGCCCTATGCCAAGCACCTCGAGGACGCCGCGCTCCCCCAGCCCGAGGCGATCGTCGCCGCGGCCCGGAGGGCGGTGGGCTGAGTGCCGAAGTTCACGATGCCCTCCCTCGGTGCGGACATGGACGCCGGCACGCTCGTCGAGTGGCTCGTGCACGAGGGCGACACGGTCCACCGCGGCGACCCGATGGCGGTGGTCGACACCGACAAGTCGGCGATCGAGGTCGAGTCGTTCGACGAGGGCGTCGTCGAGTCGTTCCTGGTCGAGCCGGGCGCGCGTGTCGCGGTCGGCACGCCGCTCGCCACGCTGACCCCCCTCGGCGCCGTCGCGGAGACTGGCGCCGTCGCGGAGACGCGGATCCCCGCGCCGAGGAAGCCAGGTCGTCGAGCCCCTGTCGGGACACCGCCGTTACGGCATCACGCCGCTGAGCTCGGCGTGGACCTCACGAAGGTCGTCGGAACGGGCGCCCACGGCACGATCACCCGCGCGGACGTGGACCGCGCAGCGGCAGACGCGTCGTCGAAGACGACAGTGACAAGGCCAGCGGCAGCGGCGGTGACGGCCGCAGCACACCCGCCCGCAGCAGCACCTCCGGCAACGGCGGCACCAGCTGCCGCACCCACTGCGGCACCGGCTGCAAGGCAGCCGACGGCGCCAGGCGGTGCTCGGGTCTCGCCGTACGCACGACGGCTGGCCGACGAGCTCGGCGTCGACCTCGCGGCGGTCACCGGCTCCGGTCCGGACGGCTCGGTCCGGGCGGAGGACGTGCGGTCAGCCGCCGCGCAGCCGGCGGCCCCTCCCGCCGCACCTCCCGCGCCCTCCCCCGCGGCGCCCCCCACCGCCACGGCCGCGGCGGAGAAGCGAGCCGCGGAGGAGAAGCCCGCAGCCGCGCGAGGCTCTCGCGCGACGATCGCGGCCCTCATGTCACGGGCCAAGCGGGAGATCCCGCACTACTACGTCGCCACGACCGTGGACCTCTGGCAGCTGACCGACTGGCTGCGCCGCACCAACAAGGAGCGGGCCGTGAGCGAGCGGATCGTGCCCGCTGCCGCGGTGCTGAAGGCGACGGCTCTGGCGGCGCGGGAGCACCCCGAGCTCAACGGCTTCTGGGTCGACGGCGGGTTCGTGCCCGGCGACGACGTGCACCTCGGCGTGGCCGTCCGCGTGCGCGACGGCGCTCTCGTCGCACCCGCCATCCACCACACGGCGGACCTCGCCCTTCCCGAGGTCATGGCCGCCCTGCGCGACCTGGTCAAGCGTGCTCGAGCGGGTCGGCTCCGCCGTGCGGAGATGGCCGACCCGACCCTGACCGTCACCGACCTCGGCGACCAGGGCGTGGAGGAGGTCATCGGCGTGATCTACGCACCGCAGGTCGCCCTCCTCGGCGTGGGCCGGGTGGTCGAGCGGCCGTGGGCGGTGGACGGGTTGATCGGCGTACGGCCGACCGTGCGGCTCACGCTCTCCGGTGACCACCGGGCCACCGACGGGGCGACCGGAGCACGGTTCCTCAACACCCTGGAACGCCTGTTGCAGCACCCGGAGGAGCTATGAGCATCACGCCTGAGGAGGCCCGGTCCATCATCGCCCGGGCGGTCCGGAAGATCGTCCCGGACGCCGACGTCGAAGCGCTCCCCGAGGACGCCGACCTCCGTCGTACCTTCGAGCTCGACTCGCTCGACTTCCTGAGCTTCGTCGAGCTCCTCGTCGGCGACAGCGGCGTCCGGATCGACGAGGACGACTACCCCGAGCTCACCACCACCGCGACCTGTGCAGCCCTTCTGGTGCGACGAAGCGCCTGAAGGGTCCATCATGAGGGCATGCGCGAGGGCCCCGAGACCCGACCCGGGCTGCCCCGGCCGGTCGTCGCGCTCGTCGGGATCGCTGCGGCGTTCCTCGTGGTCGCCGGTCTTCGCGACCTCTCCGGGATCGTCGGGCCGGTGTTCCTGGCGCTCGTCCTGACGCTCGCGACCCAGCCCATGCGCGTCGCCGCGGAGCGACGGGGAATCCCCGGATGGGTCGGCGCGGTGGCTGCGCTCGTCGCGATCTACGCGGGCCTCATCGGGTTCACCCTGTCGATGACCGTGGCGGTCGCCCGCTTCGCGACCCTGCTCCCCTCCTACGAGGAGGAGGCCGCCGACATGAGGCAGTGGGTCGTCGACTGGCTGGGCAGCCAGGGCGTCGGCGAGGAGCAGATCCAGGAGCTCGTCGCGGGCTTCGACCTCGGCCGGGTCGTCGAGCTCGCCGGCAACCTGGCGACCGGGCTGCTCGACGTACTGTCCTCCCTCTTCCTGGTGATCACGCTCGTGCTCTTCATGGTGATCGACGCGGCCAGGTTCTCGACGAAGCTGCGCCTGCTCCCGTCCGACAAGGAACCGCTGACCAAGGCGCTCACCGCGTTCGGTTCGTCCACACGCCGGTACCTCGTCGTCTCCACGGTCTTCGGGCTGATCGTCGCCGTGCTGGACACCATCGCCCTTGCCTGGCTGGGCGTTCCGGTGGCGATCCTGTGGGGCTTGCTGTCCTTCATCACCAACTACATCCCGAACATCGGCTTCGTGATCGGCGTGATCCCGCCCGCGATCATCGGTCTGCTCGAGGGCGGCCCCCGGCTGATGATCTACGTCCTGATCACCTACAGCGTGCTCAACGTCGTGATCCAGAGCATCATCCAGCCCAAGATCGTCGGCGAGGTGGTCGGGCTGTCGGCGACCCTGACGATGGTCTCCCTGGTGTTCTGGGCCTACGCGCTCGGCGCCGTGGGTGCGCTCCTGGCCGTGCCGCTGACGCTCTTCGCGAAGGCTCTGCTCGTCGACGCGGACCCGCGGTCGCAGTGGCTCAGTCCTCTGCTGAGCGGCGAGCGGGTGCCGGAGTCCGAAGTGGTCGCGCCGCCGGCACCGCGAGGGCGGAAGGCACCAGCATGAGCGCGACGAGAAGGAGCGCGTTGAGGACACCGACCCGGTCGCCGAGGTAACCGAGCACCGGCGGCCCGGCGAGGAAGGCGGTGTAGCCGATCGTCGCGACCACGCTGACGCGCGCCGCCGCCTGCGCCGGGTCGTCGGCGGCGGCGCTCATGCCGACCGGGAAGCCGAGCGAGGCGCCCAGGCCCCACAGGACGATGCCGACCGCGACCAGCGGTCCGACCTGGCCGAGCACCACGAGGAGTACGCCGACCGCGGCGACCGCCATGCTCCCCCACAGCACCGGCAGCCGGCCGAACCTGTCGAGCAGCGCGGTGCCGCCGAGCCGTCCTGCCGTCATCGCGGCCACGAAGAGGGCGAAGCCACTCGCACCGACCCACGCCGGCACGTCGTACCCGTCGACCAGCGCGACCGCGAGCCAGTCGTTGGCGACCCCCTCGGTGAGGGCCATCGCCAGCACCATGAGGCCGACCGCGAGGGTGCGGGGCTCCCGCCACGCCCGCCACGCGCTGCGGCGATCGGCCGTCTCCTCCTGCTCGGCGCCGGCCGGGAGGAACGCGCGCACGGCCACCAGCGGCCCCACGAGGACGAGCACCGATGCGAGGCCGAGGTGCCACAGGACGGGGACGCCGAGGCCTGCCGCCGCGGCTCCCACGGCCGCACCCGCGACCGTCCCGAGGCTGAACGCGGCGTGGAACCGCGGCATGATCGTGCGCCCGGCCCGGTGTTCCACGGCGGCGCCCTCCACGTTCATGGCGACGTCCCACGTGCCCGAGCCATAGCCGAGCAGGAACAGGCCGAGCGCTGCCACCCAGGACAGCGTCAGAGGACCGGCGCCGAGTCCCGTGACGACGAGACCCACGGCGGCGAGCATCGCACCCGCCGCGACGACCCGTGCCGCACCGAGACGGTGGACCCACATGCCTGCCGTCGGCAGCGCCACGACCGCGCCGAGCGACAGCGCGAGAAGGAGGGTCCCGAGCTGGCCGGGCGTGAGACCGAGCGCAGACCGTACTTCGGGGATGCGGGAGACCCAGGTGGCGAAGGCGAACCCGTTGAGGGCGAAGACCGCCGCCACCGCGTTGCGGGCGTGGGTCGTGGGGACGTCGAGGGTGCGCACGACGTCCCATTCTGCGTGGTGCTACAGCTGGGGCGCGATCTCGTCCTCGGCGAGCAGCCGCTCCTCCGCCCGCGGCGCGTGACGCGGGTGCTGCGGGACGACCTCGACGGGGCACTTGCCCTCGCGGATCAAGAGGCGGGCCAGCGAGCCGAGGTAGATGCCCAGCGGCGCCCCATGACCCCGGCGCCCGACCACGACCAGGTCGGCCTCCTCGGTGGCCGCGACGAGCGCAGGTCCGGCGTACTCGTGACGGAGCGCGAGCTGGACCTGCACCTCCGGGTAGACCTCGCGGAAGGGCGCGAGTGTCTTCTCTATCTCGGCGGACGCCTCGCCCATCCACTCGTCCACGGCCAGGCGGGAGTAGCTGATGTCGTCGTACGCCGTCGGCAGTCGCCAGGCGTGGAGGACGTCCAGGGTCGCCTTGCGGCGGCGGGCCTCGAGGAAGGCAAGATCCAGGGCGTCGTGGGAGGCCGACGACTCGTCGATGCCGACCACGACACGGCCGAGCTCGCCGCCCTGGGCCCAGGTGTCGGGCACGCTCACGACGGGACAGTGCGCTCGCGCGGCCACTCCCGAGCTGGTCGAGTGCGTGAGGACCCGCCCGGCCAGCGAACGCGAACGGTGACCCAGCACGACGACAGAGGCGTGCGCTGCGGCGTCGACGAGAACTCCGACCCGGCTGCCACCCTTGACCGACGTACCGACCTCCATCCCGGGGTCGAGGTCGAGGACGAGCCGCTCGGCGTCGTCCACCAGCCGTCGGCCCACCTCGGCGAACGCCTCGACGCTGTAGAGCGGCAGCATGGCGGCCATCGGGGCGGTCTCGTGGACCGCGTGCACCAGGGTGATCCCGGTGCCGCGCCGGCGCGCCTCGGCCACGGCATAGTGCACCGCGCGGTCGCTCTGTTCGCTGCCGTCGACCCCGACGACGACGGGCAGGTTCGTCTCCTTCGTCATGGCGGATCCTCCTGTTCCGTACGTTCTCAGCGTGGCTCAGGGGGACAGGCCACGCGAGTGCCGGGGGACACCCCGCCCAGGGGACGTTCGGCCCTGTCTGGACATGTACGACGAGCGCGACGATGACGTCACCAGATGGGACTTGGACCAGGAGGTGGCGGAGATGCTCGTCCGAGACGTGATGACCTCGCCGGCGATCACGGTGTCGCCGGGGATGTCTGTCAAGGAAGGGCTGCGCGTGCTCGACAGGAATCGGGTCACGGCACTGCCCGTGGTCGCTCCTGACGGACACCTGGTCGGCATCGTCAGCGAGGCCGACCTGCTGCGTGACGCCGTGCGCCACGACGAGCGCGCCCACCTCATCCCGCACGAGCAGACCCTCACCGTGCCCCGCAACGTCGAGGACGTCATGTCGACGCTCTCCCTCACGGTCTCGCCGGAGAGCGACCTGAGCGAGGCCGTCGAGCTGATGACCGGTACGGCCGTGAAGAGCCTGCCGGTCGTGGAGCAAGGCCACGTCGTCGGTGTCGTCAGTCGCAGCGACATCGTGCGGCTTCTCGCACGGAGCGACGACGACATCTGCGCCGAGATCGACGACCTGCTGCGAAGCGCTGAGCTCGAGTACCAGGTCGACGTCGTGGACGGCCACGTGATCCTCGAGGGCTCCCAGGACCCGCACAAGCGCCGGGTCGCCGAGGTCGTCGCCGGGTCGGTCAAGGGAGTCATGACCGTCCGATTTCGTGGCTGACCCCACCGCGACAGACACGGCTCGACGGACACGGCACATCATGCGATCTCGTCATAGGCCTCCGGGTCGTCCCAGAACGGTCCGGGTCGGTCTGTGACCGCCTCTCGCGCCAGGACCCTCCTGAGCGTCTCGCCCCTCTTCAGGATGGGCGGCGGAGTCGGTGCCTGCGGGTCGTCGTCGTGCACCCATCCGTCGATCTGCTCGTCGCTGGCGTCGGGGTAGGACGCGCGGTAGTCGGCTACCTGCTGCTCCTCCTCCCGGATCAGTTCACGCGCTTCACGGGCCAGCCTCCGCTCCTGCGCCAGGTACAGCAGAGCGTCGCGAACCTCGGCCGGAGTGAACTCGGACTCCCACATCTCCGCCGGGCCCCAACCGTCCTCCACCGGCTGCTCGAAGGCTTCGACCGGATGCGCGAAGCCGGCCCGGGTGGTGAACCGAAGCTGCCCGTCGGGTCCGCGTCCGAGACCGAACCCCGGCGAGTGCTTGCCCGTGTGGTGTGTCTTGCAGCCAGGGCCGAGGTTCTCGGTGCTGGTCTCGCCCTCGGGGTAGGCGACCTGATGGTCCGTCTCGCTCTCGGTTGCGGGCCGGGTGCACACAGGCCCGAAGCACGCGTTCGCCTGTGCAACGACCTGCCGCCAGATCGGGCCGGTGGGCTTGTACGACTTCGTCGAGAGCTCCACACACTCGCGAGCAGGGTCGGTCAGCATGCGGTACCAGGTGGAGTCCGGGTCCTGGGCGAGCTTGCGCATCAGCGCCGCGGGAACGGCCTCCCCGCCTGACATCACGCCGGGGGCGTCCGAAAGCCCCATCAGGGTCTGGATCGGGACGGTCACGTTGATGATCGGCCGGGCCCACCGCTGAGTCGGCCACTCCTTGACGCTGTCGAGCGGTGATCCGGTCGGGGAGGTCTCGGGATCTTCGAACTCGCCCGTGGACGCACTGATGGTCAGCCGACCGAGGAGAAGGTCGACGGCAAGGTCTGATCGGAGCTGTTCGAGGTTCCTCGGATCACCATTCCGACGCATCTCCTTGGCGATCAGTGTCAGCCGGTAGTCCACGAGCCTCAACGACACGACATCGTGCGACAGGGTGAGCTGCGCCAGGCCGTCGCCAGTGGAGTTCGTGTGGACCGCGCGGCGCTCGAACCCGCGGCGGAAGCGTTCGTCGGAATCCTTGGGGCGCAGCTTCCTGACGAGGTGGTTCACGTGGTTGCCGATCTGGCGGGCGGTTCGCATGACGAGTGGCGGATCGTCCTGCTCGTCGCCGTTCTTCGATCGTGCGGCCTGAACTGATTCGAGGTGCCGCCGGAACCACGTCGTCATGGCTTCGGCAAGCTCGGCAACGGCGGTCGGATTCGAGAGGTGCTTGTCGGCCGCGTCCGAGACGATGCGGGCTCGGTACAGATCGAGCTGTCCGGCCACGACGAGGGCCCAGATCTCGGGAAAGCTGGTCTTCAGCGAACGAGCGACCCGGACCTCCTGCTTGACCCGCCCCTCGGTCGCCCCGACCAACGGCGCCACCTCCATCGCGGTCTCGGCCAGCGGCGTCATCGTGAAGTGCGGCTGCTCAGCCTTGCGGGCCTCGTGGTCGCTCCGGCGCCTCTCGTAGAACTCCAGGATCCCGGCGAGTCGGAGCGCATCCGCCTTGTTGATGGCGCGTTGCGTGGCCTCCACCTCCGCAAGGAGCTCGTGGTCGGAGAGCTCAGCCAACTCCGGAGGTGAGGTCGGGATGATCCTGGCGGTTGCCCTGCCGAGTCAGGCGGGACACAAGGTCTGGTTCTGCTGTCGGTGTGCAGCTCATCGACATCCCCGAAGATCGTTCGAACGTTTGTTCGACCCTACTGGCAGCCGCCGACAGAAATCGGTGGTCGCCCGTCAGCACCCTGGTGTTGATGACTTCGAGCGAAGGAATGTCGACCAGACAGGCGCCGGAGCCCATGGGTGACGTGCCGAGCGATAGTCAGCACCTCGGTGCTGACAGGCACGAGTACCGTCGGTCACCCCCCGTCCGCGCCGCCAGCATCGCTCCCCTAGTACGTAGGGCCGCCAACGTCGCTCCCCTAGTACGTGGCAGGCGTCGAAGTCAGCACTCAGGTGCTGACCTTACCCGGAGAGCGGCCCGTGCGAGCGCTGGCCACTTCGACTGCTCCCGCTACCCGAAGGACGGCCAAACTTGGAGGCGGAAGTCAGCACCTAGGCGCTGACTCAAGCCCCACGGCCTGCGACTGGCCCGACTGCGGCCAAGGCTCCCGGGCGTCACCATGTGGGTCGACCCCACAGGCTGGCGAAAAGACGGCTTCACAAGAAGTCAGCACTCAGGTGCTGGACTCCCCAGGAGGGCGGGCCCCATCGTGGAATCGCACGCCGGGCTCGAGTGCTCCGGCTGCATGGAGCCCGACCAAGCTCGGAGACGGACAGTCAGCACCCACGTGCTGACTCGCGCCCCATGGCCAGAGCGGGACCGCGCCTAGGCTGTCGGTCGTCACCACCTCGGTCGACCGACAGCCTCACGAAATGACGGCTTCACGAGAAGTCAGCACCCACGTGCTGACTTCCCGGAAGGGCGGCACCGGTGGAATCGCAACCAGATTCGATCGCCCCCGGCCTACCCGGCGGGTCTCGGCCAAGCCCTGAATGCGAACGGTCAGCACCGAGCCCGGACAGTCAGCACCCAGGTGCTGACAGCGCGGCGTCGGGAATCACCCGGCAGCCGCTGACTCGCAGCGCGTACCCCCACCGATCCCCCGACCAGTACCGCAGCAATGACTTTCAGCACCGACGTGCTGAAAACAGGTCAAGCAGGGCGGCAACCTAACAACCACCCCGGACGTCTCAAGAGCAGTGAGAGCGAAGGAGCCGCTCCAGCCGATCAGGGGGATCCCGTGACCTTCCCGTCCACCCGCCACGACACCCACCACGACACGCACCACAGCGCTCGCCGCAGCATCGGCCCCGCTCCGACGTACCGCCATCGCGGGGGCCACGGCAGCAACCGCCGCCTCGCTCCTGGTCACGGCCCCGGCCGTCGCCGACGAGCCGGCACCGAGCCGGATGACCGCGATCCCGAGCGCGTTCCAGGTGGACCCCGGAGAGCAGTTCGTCGTCCGCGGCCGGATGCTCTCGAAGGGCGTGCCCGTCGTGGGCGCTCCGGTGCGCGTGCGCACCTGGAGCAACGGCCGGTTCGTCGACATCGAGGGCGCCCGCGTCACGACCAACAGCGAGGGGCGCTACCGCGTGCGCATCGTGCTCTACCGCAAGGGTGACCGGCTGCTGAAGGTCGTGGCGAATCCCGCCGGCGACGACGTCCGTACGGCCCGCCGCAACGTGCTGATGCAGGTCGGCCCGATGCCGAAGAACCCCTGACAGAGCCACCGACCAAACCCGAGAACGGAACACCGGCAGCCGCCTGGGTGTTGGAGTACGTCGATGAGCACCGACGACTTCGACGCCCAGGCACTGCTGCAGGCCGAGCGCCTCGCGACCGAGCAGCGCCTCGCCGGCCTGACCGGGACGTTCACCGACATCGTCGACGCGTCGCAGTCGTCCAACGCCGACGACGAGCACGACCCGGAGGGCGCGACCATCGCGTTCGAGCGTTCTCAGGTCGGCGCTCTCATCACCCAGGCCCGCGACCACCTGGCGGAGCTGGACGCCGCCGAGGCACGCGTCGCCGACGGCAGCTACGGCATCTGCGAGAGCTGCGGCCGACCGATCGCCCCCGAACGGCTCGAGGCCCGCCCCGTGGCGCGCACCTGCGTCACGTGCGCCGCCGGACGACGCCGCGGATGAACGCGGCCTGGCCGACGTGCTGCATGTCGTCCCCGACGACGCTCATGAGGCGTACCGCCCGGGTGACAGGCGGGTCCCACGACCGGTCGACGATCTCGTCGTACTCCGGCTCGGTCAGCCCCTGGACATAGGCGACCGTCCGGTCATGGACGGCATCGTGGTAGCCCAGCAGCAGCTCCCCCGGTACGTCGACCGCGGCGACGTCCTCGGACCGGTGTCCGTAACCGTGGTCCTTCGGGCCGAACGGCAGCCCGAACTGCTCCATCCAACCGTCGACGTGCCACGACTGCTCGACTCGGGCCAGGGCGCAGACGTGGTCGTCCTGGATCCGGGTCAGGTGCCAGACGAGCCACGCGATGGTGTTCGCCTCCGGGTCGATCCGGTGGGTGAGCTGCTCCCGGGTCAGCCCCTCGACCGCGCCGTGCACGGCCTCCTGGACGCGCCCGAACGCATCGACGAGAAGTGCGTTCGCCACCGACATGTGCGACCTCCTGTCGTCCAAAACGTGTTCCCGAGTATGCCGTCGCGGGTGTAGACCTGGGAGGTGAGTGTCGAGACGGGCACCCGCGACCGATGAGTTCTGGCCACCGAGGAGGTCCAACTCCCGAACGCCTTCACCCTCACCCGTCAGGAGCACCGACATGAGCCGGATGATCTTCGTGAACCTCCCCGTGGCCGACCTCCGGAGGTCCGTCGACTTCTGGAGCGGACTGGGCTTCACCTTCAACCCGCAGTTCACCGACGAGAACGCCGCCTGCATGGTGATCAGCGACGACGCGGACGTGATGCTCCTGACCGAGAAGTTCTTCTCGACCTTCACCAAGAAGCCGGTCGCCGACGCGAAGGCGCAGACCGAGGCGATCATGGCCCTCTCGACGTCGAGCCGCGAGGAGGTCGACGAGCTGACCGAGAGGGCCCTCGCCACAGGTGGCTCTCCCGCGAACGAGCCACAGGAAGAGGGGTTCATGTACAGCCGGAGCTTCCACGACCCCGACGGCCACCTGTGGGAGCTCCTCTACATGAACCCCGCCGCCCTCGAGCAGAAGGTCTGACTTATGGCGACCGTCGACAACCCCACCGTCCGCCCCGAGCGCACACCACTCCCTGAGGGAGCCCGGCTGGCCGACGGCCAGGACCTCTCCAACCTGGAGCGCTACCGCCCGGAGCTCCTCGCGCACTGCTACCGCATGCTCGGCTCGGTGCACGACGCCGAGGACCTGGTGCAGGAGACCTACCTCCGCGCCTGGAAGTCGCAGGACACCTTCGAGGGGCGCTCCTCGATGCGCACCTGGCTCTACCGGATCGCCACGAACGCCTGCCTCACCGCGCTCGAGAGCCGGGGCCGGCGTCCCCTGCCGACCGGGCTGGGCCAGGAGGCGTCCGACCCGTTCGGCACCCTCGTGCAGCAGCCGGAGGTGCCCTGGCTCGAGCCGGTGCCCGACGTACTCGTCTCGGACCTGCCCGACGACCCCGCTTCCGTGGTCACCTCGCGGGAGAGCATCCGGCTGGCCTTCGTCGCCGCGCTGCAGCACCTCCCGCCCCGGCAGCGGGTCGTGCTCGTGCTGCGCGAGGTGCTCGCCTGGAAGGCGGCCGAGGTGGCCGAGCTGCTCGGCACGAGCACCGCAGCCGTCAACAGCATGCTCCAGCGGGCGCGGGCCCAGCTCGACCAGGTGAGCCTCACCCGCGACGACGTCATCGAGCCGGACGAGCCTGAGCGTCGCGAGCTGCTCGACAAGTACGTCGCGGCGTTCGAGAACTACGACGTCGAGGCGATCGTCAGCATGTTCACCGACGACGCGGTGTGGGAGATGCCCCCTTTCACCGGTTGGTACCAGGGCGCGCGCACGATCGGGAACCTCATCTCGAGCCAGTGCCCGGCGAGCGGTCCGGCGGACATGCGGATGCTCCGTGCCGACGCCAACGGCCAGCCGGCGTTCGCGCTGTACATGCGGGATCCGGACGGTGTGCACCGCGCCTTCCAGATCCAGGTGCTCACGGTGACCGACCAGGGTGTCTCCCACGTCGGCTGCTTCTTCGACACGGGCCTGTTCAGGGCGTTCCGACTCCCTGAGGTGTACCCGGGGTGACCACCCCCGCCTCGGCTCGACGTCCCCCCTGGGGCGGCGTCGAGCTCCTCGAACGTGCCATCGGCTACACCCGCGGCAGCCTGGCACTCGTCACCCCTGAGCTGATGTCGGCGCCGACGCCTTGTGACCGCTGGGACCTGCGCGCGCTGCTCGAGCACATGGACGACTCCCTCACGTCCCTGCACGAAGCAGGGGCGGTACGACGGGTGTGGCTGGACGTGGCCGGGACGGTCCGACGCCGACCTGGTCGACTCGATACGGCACAGGGCCTGCCAGCTGCTGGCGGAGTGGAGCGCCGACTGGGAGTCCTTGATGTCCGGAGCAGGGTCGGCGGACGTTCTCGTCGACGGCCGCCCGCTGACGACTCCGGTGCTGACCAGCGCGGGCGCGCTCGAGGTGGCGGTGCACGGCTGGGACGTGGCCGTCGCCTGCGGGGCGCAGCGTCCCCTCCCCGAAGAGCTCGCGACCGACCTGCTGCGGGTGGCACCGGTCCTGGTGACGCCGTTCGACCGACCCGGTCGCTTCGCCCCCGCCCTGGAGACTCAGCCCGGCGACTCCGCGAGCGACCGGCTGCTCGCCTTCCTGGGCCGCCGGACCCGCTGACGCGGCCGGGAGGAGACGAGGCGGGGGCCCCGGTCGGAACTACCGCAGCACGAGCAGGAGCAGCGGGAGGAGGATCGCCGTGGCGAGCGCGTTGAGCCCCATCGCAAGGCCCGCGAAGGCCCCCTCGGTCGGGTGCTCCTCGAGAGCCCGGGACGTACCGATGCCGTGGGACGACGCGCCGATCGCGAGGCCGCGCACGCGCAGGTCGCGGAAGCGGAGCAGGGACAGCACGGCGGGGCCGGCGACCGCCCCGAGCACCCCCGCGAGGATCGTGAACACCGCCGTCAGCGCGGGGATCCCGTCGAAGGACTCGGCGAGCGCGATGGACACGGGGGTGGTGGCCGACTTGGGCGCCATGGACAGCGCGAGAGTCTCGTCCCCGCCGAGACCGGAAGTCACGGTGTAGGCCACCACGATCGACACGGCAGACCCCACCACGAGACCCAGCAGGATGGCGACGGCCGCCTGCCGCACGAGCCGCCGCTCGTAGTAGAGCGGCAGCGCCAGCGCCACGGTCGCGGGGCCGAGCAGGATGGCGATGTAGCGACCGCCCTCCATGTAGTCGTCGTAGTCGACCCCGAGCAGGAGGAGGGTGCCGCCGGTGAGGACGATCGCGACCATGACGGGGTTGAGCGAGGGATGACGTCCCGTGCGCTCCCACACCACCCGCGCCGCCTTGTAGGCCACGAGGGTCAGGGTGATCCCGAACAGGGGCGACCCGAGCAGCCAGTCCCAGGCCTCCTCCGGCTGGAAGGTCACCGGACCACCTTCCGCGCACCGGACGCTCGCAGCACGCCGGCCACCACGGCCGCGGTCACGACCAGCCCGGCCAGCCAGGACACCACCAGGCCGCCCGCGATGGGCACGGCGTCCTCGCCCAGCCGGGAGAGGTGGGCGATCACCCCCACCCCCGCGGGGACGTAGAGCAAGGGCAGGTAGCGCAGCAGCGCCTGGGGCCCGCGGACGAGCCCGGACCTCGACCGCGGCCTGCGCCAGAGCAGCAGCGCCAGCATCAGCACCATGCCGACGATCGGACCGGGCAGCGGGAGGTCCAGCGTGCGCACGACCAGCTCGCCGACGAGCTGGCACAGCAGCAGGGCGATGAGACCGGTGATCATGCGGCTCCTTCCTCAGGCAGAAGGAGCAGTCTCTCGCACCGCCCAGCGGCCGCTCCCAGGTGGCCATGTCCAGGACGTACCCCTTGCGCTCCCGGCGGACCAGCGGCTCGGGCGTCAGCGCGAAGCCCGATGCCTCGGCGACACGACGGCTGGGCACGTTGTCGACCGCGATCCGCAGCCGCGCCTGCTCGTAGCCGGCGCTGCCGGGCGCTGCCCGCAGGACGGCGCGCGACCGCGACGAGCACCGAGCGGACCGGCCTCGCGATGCAAGGCACCGACCGCGTAGGCGAGCTCGCACATCTCCTCGTGCTCGGTCGGGAAGAGCAGCACCTCCCCGTGCGCCGCTCCCCCGTCGACCGGTGATCGCGAGCTGCCACGTCCCGCCGGCCCGAGCGGCCACGGGCGCGCTCGACGTACTCACGAGCGACGGCCTCGTCGAACGGCGACGGGAGCGGCGTCCACCGGTCCATCTCGGCGGTGTCGAAGAGCGCGACCATCGTCGGTACGTCGTCCTCACGCCACTCCCGGAGGACGAGCCCCTCCGCCTCCACGACCGGTTCGTCAGAGGGGATGCGGAGCATCCGGCCATGCTCCCAGACGCCGAGCTAGATCTCCTCGGGCACCATCTGGATCGCGCCCGAGGGGCACTCGGCGACGCAGAGGCCGCAGCCCTTGCAGTAGTCGAGGTCGATCAGGTACTTCTCCCCCGGCTGGCCGAGCTTGATCACCGCGTTGTCCGGGCAGACCCCGTAGCAGTTGTCGCAGCTGAAGCAGTTGCCGCACGACATGCACCGGCGCGCCTCGTAGAGCGCCGTCGACTCGTCGAGGCCTTGGACGACCTCGTCGAACGTCGACTCCCTCCGCGCCCGCTCGAGCACCGGCCGCCGGCTGCGCGGGGCGTCGGCGTAGTACCAGGTGTTGAGCGTGTCGTACGTCGCCAGGGCGGGCCGTACGACGGGCTCGGGGGCCGCGCCCGACAGGTAGGCGTCGATGTTCTTGGCGGCCCTCTTGCCGTGCCCGACCGCGACCGTGACCGACCGCTCGAAGGGCACCATGTCGCCACCGGCGAAGACGCCCGGGCAGCCGGTCATCATGTCCGGGCCCACCGAGACCACGCCGCCGTCCATGACGAGGCCGGGCACGCCGTCGAGCAGCGACAGGTCGGTGTCCTGGCCGAGCGCGAGGACCAGCGAGTCCGCCTCGAGCTCCTCGAGCTCACCCGTCGGCTGCGGGAAGCCGGACTCGTCGAGCTCCATCTTCTCGATGACGAGCTTGCCCTCGTCGACCTGCTTGATCGTGGTGAGCCACTTGAAGAGGATCCCCTCCTCCGTGGCCTCCATGAACTCCGACTCGTGCGCGGGCATCTTGTCCTTGTTCCGGCGGTAGACCACGATCGCCTCCGAGGCCCCGAGACGCTTGGCGGTGCGTGCCGCGTCCATGGCGGTGTTGCCGCCGCCGTACACCGCGACGCGCCTGCCCAGCAAGGGCTTCTCGCCGGTCTCGAGGTCGCGCAGCATGGTCACCGCGTCGAGCATCTTCGCCGCGGACCCGGCCGGGATGTAGGCGCGCTTGCCGAGCTGCGCACCCACGGCGAGGAAGACCGCGTCGTAGTCGTCCTTGACCGCCGTCAGGTCGGTGACCTTCGCGTCGAGCTCGAGGGTCACACCGAGGTCGAGGATCCGCTGCACCTCCGCGTCGAGCACCTCGCGAGGCAGCCGGTACTTCGGGATGCCGAAGCGCATCATGCCGCCGGTCATCGGGCCGGCCTCCTTGATGGTGACCGAGTGTCCGCGGCGCGCGAGGTGGTAGGCGGCGGACAGGCCCGACGGGCCGGCGCCGATGACCAGGACGCGCCGCCCCGTCGCCGGTACGTCGACCGAGACGGTCCAGCCCTGGCGGATCGCCTCGTCGCCGAGGAACCGCTCGACGGAGTTGATGCCGACCGACTCGTCGAGCTGGCCGCGGTTGCAGGCGGTCTCGCACGGGTGGTAGCAGACCCGGCCCATGATCGCGGGGAACGGGTTGTCGTCCATGATCTTGCGCCAGGCGCGCTCGTAGCCGGCGCCGCCCTCCTCGCCCTCGTAGAGCCAGGCCTGGATGTTCTCCCCGGCGGGACAGGCGTCGTTGCACGGCGGCATGCGGTTCGTGTAGACGGCGCGCTCGGTCCGCCAGGAGCCCGTCTTGTTGGCTCTGCTGGAGCCGATGTCGAGGGTGATCGCGAACGGCTTGTCCATCACACTGCTCCTTCACCCGCGACGTCCTGGGCGGCTCCCGGACCCGCAGGCTCCTCGTCGGACAGCAGTCCGAACTTCTCGATGTTGCGGTCCGCCCCCGCCTGGATCCGGGCGACGATGTCGGGCCGCGGGTGGTCCCCGAACAGGTGGGCGTAGCGCTTCTGCAGCCGCAGGTACTCCTCGACCGGGACGCGTCGGCGGATCTTCGACACCTCGGTGACCTGGCCGTGCTCGGCCTCGAACACCGGGAAGATCCCGGTCTCCTTCACCAAACGCGCCAGCCGGATCGTGTCCGCCGAGCTCGCACCCCAACCGAGGGGGCACGGGACGAACACGTGCAGGTAGCGGGCGCCGCGGAAGCTCATCGCCTTCTCCACCTTGTACTCCAGGTCGCGCAGCTCCGCGACGGTCGCGGTGGCGACGTACGGGATCTCGTGCGCCATGGCGATCAGCGGCACGTTCTTCCCCTGGCCGAAGACGTTCCCGGGCTCGGCGCCGATCGCCTTGGTGTTGGCCGTGCGCGCCCCGGGTGGCGTCGCGCCGGAGCGCTGCACGCCGGTGTTCATGTACCCCTCGTTGTCGTAGCAGACGAAGAGCACGTCGTCGTTGCGCTCGAACATCCCGGAAAGGCAGCCGAAACCGATGTCGACGGTGCCGCCGTCGCCGGCCTGCCCGACCACCCTCAGGTCGTCGCGGCCCTTGGCCTTCAGCGCTGCCGCGACCCCGGCGGCCACAGCGGGCCCGTTGCCGAACAGCGAGTGCAGCCACGGGAGCTGCCACGACGACTCGGGGTAGGGCGTCGAGAACACCTCGAGGCAACCGGTCGAGTTCGCGGCGACCACCTTGCCCCCGGTCGCCCGCATCGCGGCGTCGAGGACGTAGCGCGCGCCGAGCGCCTCACCACACCCCTGGCAGGCCCGGTGCCCGGAGGTCAGGGTGTTCGAGCGACCCATCCGAGCCTGGACCGAGCGCTGGTCCGGGTCGAGCAGGCGGTTTCCGGCGACGAAGGTCCCGGCCTGGTAGAGCTTGATCTCCTGGTACGCCATCGCTCTCTCCTACTCGTAGGCCCCGGACGCGACGGTGCCGATGTCGCGCAGCATGGCCTCTGCGTGGGGGCCCGGCCGGGTGCCGTGGCGGGACCGTTCGAGCTCGCGCTGGACGAGCCCCTTGTCGAGGTCGAGGAAGTGCAGCTGGCGCGGGTCGAGCCGCGACCCGAGCACGTCGTCGAGCAGGCCACGAAGCGAGGCGCGGGTGATGGGGCGGCCTCCGAGACCGGCCACGACGTCGTACACCTCGATCGGGAGCCCGCGCGTGGCGTCGCGGGTGTTCTGGCCGACGATCCCGCCGGCGCCGACGGCGAACGCCTTCTCCACGACGACCACACGTTCGGCATCCTTCAGCGCGTCGCGGAGCTCCGCGCTCGGCCAGGGCCGGAAGCACGTGACGCCCAGAGAGCCGATGGAGACGCCCTCGTCTCGGAGCTGGTCGATGACGTCGTCGATCGTGCCGAGCACCGACCCCAGGGCGACCACGACGGTCTCGGCGCCCTCGACCCGGTAGGGCCGCAGCAGGCCGCCCGAGTCCCTGCCGAAGGCCTGAGCGAAGTCGCGCGCGATCACCGGGATCTCGTCGAGGGCCTCCATCTGCTTGGCGTGCATGAGGTACTTCACCTCGGCGAAAGCCTCGGGACCGACCATGGCCCCGATCGTCACGGGGTCGTCGGGGTCGAGCATCTGCTGGGGCACGAAGCCGGGGAGGAACGCGTCCACCTGCTCCTGCGAGGGCAGGTCGACCTGCTCGAACGCGTGGGTCAGGACGAAGCCGTCCATGCACACCATCACGGGCAGCGACAGCTTCTCGGCGAGCCGGTAGGCCTGGATGTGCAGGTCCGCCGCCTCCTGGTTCGACTCGGCGTAGAGCTGGATCCAGCCGGAGTCGCGCATCGACATCGCGTCGGAGTGGTCGTTCCAGATGTTGATCGGCGACCCGATCGCGCGGTTGGCGACGGTCATCACGATCGGCAGGCCGAGACCGGAGGCGTTGAAGAGCGCCTCGGCCATGAACAGCAGGCCCTGGCTCGAGGTGGCGGTGTAGGTCCGCGCACCCGCGGCGGACGCGCCGATGCAGGCCGAGAGGGCCCCGAACTCCGACTCCACCATGAGGTACTCGCACGGGCTCAGCTCACCGGAACGCACCATGTCCGAGAGCGCCTCGACGATGTGGGTCTGCGGGGAGATCGGGTACGCCGCGATGACCTCGGGACGACAGAGCCCGGCGACCTTGGCCACCGCCTGGGAACCCTCGATCTGCCTAAGCATCGGCCAGCTCCTTCATCACCTTGTGCACGTAGTCGTAGGCCGCCTCGGCCGCCCGCACGTTCCCCTCGCCCACCTGACCGGCGAACCGCTCGCGGATCGCGCCGGTGACGGCTTTGAGGGAGACCTGTCCGGTGAGGGCGGCGAACCCGCCGAGCAGAGCGGCGTTGGGGAGCGGACGGCCCAGGTGCTCCCTGGCCATCTCGGTCGCCGGGACCGCGACCGCGCGCCCGTCGAGGGTGCCGACGAGGTCCTCGAGACCCAGCTCCGCCAGTCTGTGGGACGTGTTGACCAGGAGGTAGCCCTCGGGACTCAGCCCTCCGAAGAGGTTCACCTGGTGCAGCAGCGTCGGGTCCTGCACGATCAGCGCGTCCGGCTCGGTGATGGGCTCGCGCAGCCGGATCGGCTTGTCGTCGATCCGGCAGAAGGACACGACCGGCGCCCCCGTGCGTTCGGACCCGAAGGTCGGGAAGGCCTGCGCGTGCCGGCCCTCGTTGAACGCAGCCACCGAGAGGATCTCGGCCGCGGTGACGGCACCCTGGCCGCCCCTCCCGTGAATCCGTACAGCGAACATCATCAGCGCCTCCTCACTCGGAGGCTAGGTTGCAGGCGGACCCGGAATAAGGGCCCTAGGACCCGAACCATCGGGACCAATCGGGTGCTTCGTTCCGACCGCGGCGGACCGGTCCCCGTCGCTAGCATCGAGACGTGGCCGAACCGACGCGCGTGGCCCTCGCCCTGGGCAGTGGCGGCGCGCGAGGCTACGCCCACATCGGCGTCATCGAGGTCCTCGAGGAGCGCGGCTACGAGATCGTGTGCGTCGCCGGGACCTCGATGGGCGCCCTGGTCGGCGGGCTCCACGCCGCGGGCAGGCTCTCGCCGTACGCCGACTGGGTGTCCGGGCTCAACCAGCGGGACGTGCTCCGGCTCCTGGACCCCTCGCTGAAGGCGCCGGGCGCCATCCGCGCGGACAAGATCCTCGCCCGGGTGAGCGAGCTGCTCGAGGGTGCGCTGATCGAGGACCTGCCGATCCCGTTCACCGCCGTGGCCACCGACCTCCTGGCGCGCAAGGAGGTGTGGTTCCAGCGCGGACCGGTCGACGTGGCCATCCGCGCCTCCATCGCGCTGCCGAGCATCATCACCCCGGTCATGCTCAACGGCCGGCTCCTCGCCGACGGTGGACTGATGAACCCGATCCCGATCGCCCCCACCACGTCGGCCGCGGCCGACGCGACGGTGGCCGTCTCCCTCGCCGGCGAGCTCGAGGCCCCGGCCGGGCCGGCACCGGCGAAGGAGTCCGCGGAGCCGCGCCCCACCGAGGAGTGGGTCGAGCGCTTCCGGCGTACGGCGTCCGCGGTGCTCGACCGGGACCTCGTGCGGCTCGTCACGAGCAGGTTCGGGGCGGGCCGCAGCACGACGCCCGGCAGCGCCTCCGAGGAGGTGGCCGAGGAGCTCTTCGGCGCCCTGCCTCCGGGTCTGCGGATGCTCGACGTCATGGAGCTGTCCCTGGACGCGATGCAGAGCGTGGTCACCAGGTACCGGATGGCCGGGTACCCGCCCGACCTGCTGATCACGATCCCCAAGAACGCCTGCCGGACCCTGGACTTCCACAAGGCCGGCGAGATGATCGCGCTCGGCCGGGAGCTGACGGAGAAGGCCCTCGACGAGAGCCCCCTGTCGAGGAGCGGCTAGATGGACGCGACCGCCGCGGACACCGCCCTGCTCGTGGCCGTCGTGCTCGCGCGGTTCGTCGCCCCGCTGTTCATCCCCGCCTTCCCCCTGCCGGGGATCCTCGCCTGCCTCCTGCTCGACGCGGCCGACCGGGAGCTCCTCGTCGTCTTCACCGAGCTCGACCTCAGCGGGTACCAGGGCATCGACAAGGCGCTCGACACCTTCTACCTCACGGTCGCGATGCTCGCGGTCCTGCGGAACTGGACCCACCCGTTCGCGGCCCGGACGGCCCGGGTCCTCTTCTACCTGCGGCTGGTCGGTGTCACCGCCTTCGAGCTCACCGGCTGGCGGCCGCTGCTGCTGGTCTTCCCCAACGTCTTCGAGTACTTCTTCGTCCTCTACGAGGCCGTCCGCAGCCGGTGGTCCCCGGAGCGGTTGGGCCGACGGTTCTTCCTCGTCTCGGCGGCCGTCATCTGGCTCGTCCGTGAAGCTCCCGCAGGAGTACTTCGTCCACGTGGCCGAGCTCGACGTGACCGACCTCGTCGGGGCGGCGGTCGAGGAGCGGCCGGCCACGACCGGCGTACTCGTGCTCGTGGCGGCGTCACTGGTACTCGCGGTCCTGGCGGCAGCGGTCCGCCTCCTGCCCCCGCCACAGCACCCGACGACCCTGGCCGCCGGGCCGTTCCCGGAGAGCATCGACGAGGCGCGTGAGAGGGCGTCGTTCCTGGCCGTCCACTGGCGGGTCGTGGACGTGCACCTCGTCGAGAAGATCGTGCTGGTCTCGCTGGTGACGGTGATCTTCGCGCAGGTGCTGCCCGAGGTCGACGCGACGCCGCTCCAGCTCACGGTGGGCGTGGCCGTCGTCGTCACCTTCAACTCGTTCCTCACGATCCGCCAGGCGCGTGCCGGCCGGACGATCGCGTCGGCGTTCTGGGCCTTCGCGCTGCTCGCGGTGGCCAACTCCGTCTTCGTGCTGGTGAGCGACATCGTGCTGCAGCACTTCGAGGGCGGTCTCCACCTCGTCACGACGATGTTCTTCCTGCTCCTGCTCTCCCTGGTGGTGACGCTCTACGACCGCTGGCGGCCGGTGTACGACGTACGGGAGTCGGCGGCCGAGACGGTCTGAGCCGGCTCAGCGGCCCGCCCCCGCGACCGGGAGGTCTCGGGTCTCGCCGGGCTCGAGCACCAGGGCCTCGCAGCCGGGGGCCTCCCGCGCCAGGGCCTCGGCGAACTCCTGACCCGGACGGTCCAGCCATCCCCGGCCGAACCGGGCGAACAGCGGTGGATGGAGCGTGCCCCAGTGCACCGGGATCGCCCATCGCGCACCGGACCGCGCGCACGCCTCCGCCGCCTGGCCGGGGTGCATGTGGCCCGCCGAGAGCCGGGGGCCCCAGCCCCACACCGGCACCACCGCGACGTCGACGGCCCTGCCCGCCTGCCGCGGGAGGTCGGCCATCTCCGGGTGGAGGCTCGTGTCACCGGCGACCCACACGGTGGCCGAGGGGCCGCGCACGAGGTGGCCGTGGGCGTCGTTGGGGCGGTGCGGCATGGGTCGGTGGTGATGGTCCGCGCGGACCAGTCGGACGTCGACCCGGCCCAGGTTCTCCCACTCGTGCTCCATGCCCACCGCGTGGCGCAGTCCCCGCCGCCGGAGCCAGGAGGCGTTGGCGGACGCCGTCAGCAGCGGCACGCGGGGCAGCATCCGCAGCGACCGGAGCTCGGCGTGGTCGTGGTGGAGGTGCGAGAGGAGGACCGCGTCGGGTCGCTCCCAGTGCGCGGGCTCGGGCCGGGGAGCGATGCGCCGCAGCAGGCCCGCGTGCGGGTGGAGCAGCGGGTCGGTGAGGATCCGGACACCGTCGAGGTCGATCACCACCGTGGAGTGACCGAGCCAGGTGATCCGGAGCGAGCTCACCGGGCGCTCACTCGACCGGCCTCAGCTCGGGACGCTTGCACACTGCGGGCTCGGCGACCGGCCGCCCGCGCAGCCGGGCCCAGAGCCACGGAGCGAGGTGGGTGGCCACCCAGGCGACCTCGCGCACCACGACGGCAGGGAGCGGCTCCGTCGGCACCTCGGGCAGCGGGGTCCGCCAGTCGCCGGCATCGACACCGAGGCTCTCGGCCAGCGCGAGGGCGATCCGGCGATGGCCCTCGCTGTTCGCGTGGAGCCGGTCGTCGTGCCACACCGCCGGGTCGGAGGCGAGCGGCTCGGCGGCCAGGTCCGCCACCGCCGTGCCGTACCGGTCGGCCGCCTCGAGCACGATCTCGTTGAGCGCGTCGAGACGTCCGCGGAGCACGACGGCCAGGGGAGCCACCTTCGCCATGTCCGGCATCGTGAACGCCGCGACCCGGGCCCCCGAGTCGTGCAGGGAGGCGTGCATCGCGAGCAGGTCGTCCCGCAACGCCTCGCGGTCGAACCGCGGCCGGAGGACGTCGTTCACCCCCGCGACGACGACGGCGATGTCGGGCTCCAGCGCGAGCGCCGGCCCCAGCTGCGTGCCGCGGACCTCGCGGGCGGTCATGCCGCGCACCGCGAGGTTGGCGTAGGTCAGGTCGGGGTGGACCGTGCGCAGGTGGTGGGCCAGCCGGTCGGCCCATCCGACGTACACCCCGTCGGGGCCCGGATCCTCGAGCCCCTCCACCGTGCTGTCCCCGATGGCGACGTACCTCGTCATGTCGCGAGCGTAGCCAGCGAGTCAGGTCAGCCGCACGCGCTCGAGGTAACGCGGCACCACGGCGTTCCAGCCGAGCTCGTCGGTCAGCCGGTCGGCCAGCGCCCGGGCCGCGTCCTCCTCGCCGTGCACCACGTACGCGGTCTCGGGCGGCTTCATCCCCGAGAGCCACTCCACCATCTGGGCCGCGTCGGCGTGGGCGGAGTAGGCGTTGGTCACGTGGACCTCCGCGCGCACCGGCACGTAGCGGCCGTGGATCTTCAGCTGCTTCTCCCCGTCGGCGAGCGCCCGTCCCCGGGTGCCCGGGACCTGGAAGCCGGTCAGGATCACGCTGTTGCGGCCGTTGGGCAGCTGGTGCTCGAGGTGGTGGAGAACCCGGCCACCGGTGGCCATGCCCGAGGCGGACACGACGATGCACGGCTTGCCCGGCTTGTTGAGCTTCACCGACTCCTCCCGGCCCGGCATCAGCTTCAGGTGGCTGGGCCGGTAGGCCGTGCTGGCCATCGTGACCTCCGGGCGCAGCTGCGCGTCGTGCTCCCGGATCGCCTCCTTGTAGACGTCGAGCGCGCGCAGGGCCATCGGGCTGTCGACGTACACCGGGACCGCGGGGATACGGCCCTCGGTCTCGAGCCGGGCCAGGGTCA
Organism: uncultured Actinomycetota bacterium; assembly: GCA_963701425.1. GTDB lineage: Bacteria > Actinomycetota > Actinomycetes > Propionibacteriales > Nocardioidaceae > Nocardioides_C. Next base: position 490,149 of record CAVPAG010000015.1, read on the forward strand.
TCAGGAGCACGAAGGTGCGGTCCACGGCGAAGGCCGGCATCAGCACGACCCCGCCGCGGCCGATCGTGCGCCGGATCGCGTCGGCGACGAGCTCGTCGCCCTGCTCCTCGTGCCGCCGGTCGCCGTACGTCGACTCGACCACGACGACGTCGGCGTCGCCGGGCGGTTCGGGCGGGAGCAGCAGCGGGTGGCCGGGGCGGCCCATGTCACCGCTGACGAGCAGCCGCACGCCGGCCACCTGCAGCCGCGCGAACGCCGAGCCCAGGATGTGGCCTGCCGAGCGGAGCTCCAGCCCCACGTCGCCCGGCAGCGTGGTGGGCGTCCCATGGTCCACCGGGGTGAGGAGCGAGATCGCCTTCTCGGCATCGGCGGAGTCGAAGAGCGGAAGGGCGGGCTTGTGCTTGGAGTAGCCGTACACGTTCGCGTGCTCGGCGTCCTCCTCGGCGAGGTGGGCGGCGTCGCGGAGCACGATCGCGGCGAGCTTGGCCGTCTCGGGCGTGCACACGGCAGGGCCGCTGAACCCGTTGCGGACCAGGACGGGAAGGTAGCCGCAGTGGTCGAGGTGCGCGTGGGTGAGGACGACGGCGTCGACCTTGTGGGCGTCCACCGGCAGCTGCTCCCAGTTGCGGCGGCGCCAGACGCGCTCGCCCTGGAAGAGCCCGCAGTCGACCATGACGCGGTTGCCGTCGTTCTCGATCAGGAACTTGCTGCCCGTGACGGTGCGGGCCGCACCGAGGAAGGTCAGGGACGCGGGGTCGTCGGGAAGACGGGTCATGGCGCACCTCCTGAGCCCATGACACTCTCCCGGGAGCGACCGGGCCAGGGCCCAAGGTCACCCGGTTCGTCCGGTCAGAGCCAGTTCATCGGGTTCACGGTGCGGCCGTTGCGGAAGACCATGAAGTGGAGGTGGCAGCCGGTCGAGAAGCCGGTCGTGCCCACGAAGCCGATGATCTCACCGCGTCGTACCCGCTGGCCGACGTAGGTGGAGTAGCGGCTCAGGTGGTTGTACGTCGTGGTCACCGAGACCCCGCGCATGTACCCGTGGGCGATGATCACGCGGTTGCCGTAGCCGACGTTGTAGTACCGCCCGATCACGCGGCCTCCGGCGGCTGCCCGGACCGGACGGCCGCAGCGGGCGCCGAAGTCGGTGCCGTCGTGGAGCCGCCAGCGGCGGTAGATCGGGTGGAGCCGCATGCCGTAGGAGGACGTGATGTAGGTGTCCACCGGCCGCGTCATGGGGGCGTTGCGGGACTTCGACGCCTCCTTCGCCCTCGCGATGGCCGCCTTCGACTTCTGCCTCCGGATGCGCGCCTCCTGCTTGCGGATGAGGTCGGCGATCTTGTCGCGCTCCTTGCGCAGCTGCTGCAGACGTGCCTGGTCCGACTTCTTGGTGCGCAGCGCCGCCTTGCGGGCCTCCGTGCGCTCCTCGAGACGGTGGGCGACCCGGGCCGAGGCGACCGCGGCTCGGACCTCGAGGTCCTGCTTGTGTGCGAGCGTCTCGGCCGCCGCCTTCCGACGGGCCGCGACCTGTTTCTGGGCCTCGGCGACCCGCTCCTGCTGCAGCTGGAGCAGCACGCGCGATGCCTCGAGCCTGCGCAGCGTGGCGGCCTCACGGTCGAGGACGTTCTGCACGACGTTGAGCTGGTTGCTGAGCTCCGCGGGGTCACGCGACGTCAGCACGAGCGTCAGCCCCATGAGCTCCGGCGAACCGGCCTGGTACGTCTCCGCGGCGATGTGGCGCAGCACCTCCTCCTGGGCGCTGTGGCTGCGGCGTCCCTGGGCGAGCGCGGCCCGGGCCCGCCGCAGGCGTGCGGTGGCGGCGTCGAGCTCCGACTGCATCTGGGCGTCGACGATCGCAGCGGCGGTCAGCTCGGCCTGGCGACGGCTCAGCTCCCCCTCCGCCTCGGCAAGCCGGGCCTCCGCCCTCTCGACGCGGGCCGTGGCACGTACGAGTGCCTTGCTGGAGTGCCGGAGGTGTTTCTGGGCCTGCTCGATCTCCCGGTGGACCCGGCGTTCGCGGTCGTCGAGCTCGTTGGCGGGGGCGGGCGCGGAGGGAACCGTGGCGAGGCTCAGGGCGGCGCTGAGCGCCACCACGACGGCGACGAGACTTCGTCGAGGTCGTCGGTTGTGGGCGCGGATTGCGGCGAGCACCGTTCTGCCTCTGCTCCAGGTCGATCGTGGGTCGCGACGACCGTAGGGCAGAAAGGGGGCGAATCGGTGGAGCCGCGCGGGAGGGCGAGCACGGACGGGTCATTGACCGGCCTCGCGCACCGGCGCAGTGTCGAAAGGCGGAGGGGAACACACGGGAGGGGCTATGACCCAGCAGATCTTCGAGCACACTTCCTTCGACAAGCCCGACGAGGTCCGTGAGGGCGACAACTGGCGACTCGAGCTGGTGAACCTCGCCGGAGGGGCACAGGTCGGCCGGATGACCATCCACCCCGGCTGGCGCTGGACCGAGCACGTGAAGCCGGTGGCCGGCACCGACCTGTGCATGGCGCCGCACCAGCAGTACATGATCTCCGGCCGGATGCACCTGGTGATGGCCGACGGCACCGAGGCGGACTTCGGCCCCGGCGACGTCATCTCCATCCCGCCAGGGCACGACGCCTGGGTGGTGGGCGACGATCCGGTCGTCGCCATCGACTGGCAGGGCGCCTCCGTCTGGGCCCGCAAGCCCGACTGACCCGCCTCACGACCTCGCGACTCTGCGAGACTCGTGCTCATGGACGGCACGAGTCTCTTGGTCGTGGGTCACGGTGAGGTGGCGACAGCCCTCGAGGCGATCGCGCGTGCCCTCGGGTGGTCGGTGACCGTCGTCGACTCGCACGCGGAGACGGTCGAGGGCCTCGGCCGGTGTGACTCGGTGGTGGTGCTCAGCCACCACGAGGGGCTCGACGGACCGGCCATCGCGGCCGCACTCGCCAGCGACGCGACGTACGTCGGTGCCATGGGGTCCCGGAAGACCCAGGAGCGACGGCGCGCGTGGCTGCTCGAGAACGGTGTGTCCGAGAGCGAGCTCGACGACGTGCGCGGCCCGGCCGGCCTCGACATCGGCGCGAACACCCCCGGCGAGATCGCGGTCTCGATCGTGGCCGAGATCATCGCGCTGCGCCGGGGCGTGAGCGGCGGGTCGATCAGCGACCGGTCCGGCCCGATCCATCCCGGCCTCCCGCCGGGCACGGCGGAGTGCCCGAGCGGCTGACCTAGGCGGGCGTCTCGACCGGCGGCGTCATCTCGGCGCGTACGCCGAGCAGGCGGATCGCGCGGGTCCGGTCGAAGCGGTTCACGAGCTCCACGGCGGCCCGCTCGATCGTCCCGGCGTCACTCGTGCTGTGGTCGAGGGTGAGGCTGCGCGTGTGGGTGTCGAAGGGCGCGAACCGCACCTTGACCGCGACCCTGACGGCGGGCCGGTCCTCACGTCGGATGTCCTCGGTCACCTGCCTCGCCAGCCGGCGCACCTCGTCCTCGACCCGGGCCCAGTCGGTGAGGTCCTGCTGGAAGGTGCTCTCCCTGCTGTGCGAGCGGGCCACCCACGGCGTGCCCTCGACGCGAGACGGGTCGACGCCCCGGGCGAGCCGCCGGTACCACGGCCCCATCGTGGGTCCGAGCTCGGCGGCGAGGTGCCGCGGGTCGGCCAGTGCGAGCTCGCCGACCGTCGTGATGCCCAGCCCCGCAAGGCGTTTGGCGGTCTTCCTCCCGATCCCCCACAGGGCGTCGGTGGGCCGGTCCGCCATCACGGCGTACCAGTTCTCCTCCGTCAGCCGGAACATCCCCTGCGGCTTGCCGAACTCCGTGGCGATCTTCGCCCGCAGCTTGTTGTCGCCGATGCCCACCGAGCAGTGCAGGCCGGTGGCCTCGAGCACCGCGCCCTGCACCCGTGCCGCGAGCGCCTCCGGGTCGTCGGTCTCGACGCCGAGGAAGGCCTCGTCCCACCCGAGCACCTCCACCACCACGTCGAAGGAGCGGAGCGTGTCCATGACCGTGGTCGAGACCGCCTCGTAGGCCGGTGCGTCGACCGGAAGGAAGACGGCGTCGGGACACTTGCGCGCCGCCAGCCGGAGAGGCATGCCGGAGCCGACCCCGAAGGCGCGGGCCTCGTAGGAGGCGGTGGAGACCACGCCACGCTCGGTGGGGTCACCCCGGCCACCGACCACCACCGGCTTGCCCGCGAGCTCCGGCCGACGCAGCACCTCGACCGCCGCGATGAACTGGTCGAGGTCCACGTGGAGCACCCAGGAACGGGTCATGACGACATTGTGCCGAGCCGGACGTCGCCGCGGCGGTACCGTCGGGAGCATGGTGTGGTTGTCGATCCTGGTCCGCTGGGTGCTCCTGGCCGCAGCCGTCGCGCTCTCCGCCTGGGTGATGCCCGACGTGTCGCTCGAGGGTGGGGTGTGGGCCGCGCTCTGGGTGGCGTTGCTGGTCGCGCTGGCGAACGTGGTCGTCCAGGCCGCGCTGCGGTTCGTCCCGCGACCCTCGTCGTTCCTGCTGCTCGCCGCGCTGACCCTCGCGGTCAACGGCCTGATGGTCTGGTTCGTCTCCGCCCTCACCGACTACCTCACCGTCGACGGCTTCCTCGCGGGCGTGGGCGCAGCGCTCCTGATCTCGATCTTCTCCATGGTGCTCTCGCAGGCAGTCGCACGCCTCCTCCCGGACACCGAGACCACTGCCCAGGGCAGCGAGCGGTAGGTGTGGGCGGGCCGGGCATGATCACACCATGACGACACCTGACCGGGTCCATGCGTTCGGTGACGACGCCCTCGGCGACGCGGACGCGACCGGGCTCGCGGAGCTGGTCCGGACGAAGCAGGTCAGCGCGGCCGAGGCGTGTGAGGCAGCGGTACGCCGGGCGCAGGCGATGCAGCCTCTGGTGAACGCCGTCGAGTGCACCGACTACGACCGGGCGCTGGCATCGGCGGAGGACACCCAGGACGGCCCGTTCACGGGGGTGCCGACCTTCGTCAAGGACAACGTCGACGTCGCCGGGCTGCCCACCAACCACGGCACGGACGCCTTCGTCGCCGCGCCGGCCGCCCACGACAGCGCCGTCGTGGAGCAGCTCAAGGCCCAGGGCCTGAACGTGCTGGGCAAGAGCAGGCTTCCCGAGTTCGGGTTCAGCGCCTCCACGGAGTACATGCGCCGCGACCCGGTCCGCAACCCGTGGCACCGGGGGTTCTCGGCGGGTGCGTCGTCAGGCGGGGCGGCGGCGCTCGTGGCCGCGGGCGTCGTGCCGATCGCGCACGCCAACGACGGAGGCGGGTCGATCCGGATCCCCGCGGCGGTCTGCGGGCTGGTGGGCCTCAAGCCGACCAGGGGCAGGCTCGTGCCGGACGCCGCGGACACCAGGCTCCCGGTGCGCATCGTGACCCAGGGCGTGCTCACCCGGTCGGTCCGGGACACCGCCCGTTTCTACGCGGGCGCAGAGGCCTACTGGCGGAACCCGAAGCTGCCGCCCATCCGCTCCGTCGAGGGGCCGAGCCGGACCCGGTTGCGAATCGGCGTCGTGGTCGACTCGGTGACGGGGGTCCCGACCGACGACGAGACACGTGCCGCCGTGACGTCCACGGCCGAGCTGCTCGGCGACCTGGGCCATCACGTCGAGGAGACGGCGCTCCCCGTGCCGACGCGGTTCGCCGAGGACTTCAGCCTCTACTGGGGCCTCCTGGGTCTGCTCGTGGCGAGCGCCGGGACCCGCGTGATCGACCGGGCCTTCGACGTCTCCCGCACCGACAACCTCACGCGGGGCCTCGCGAAGATGTGCCGGCGCGAGCTGGCCCGGACACCCGGGATGCTCGTGCGGCTGCGCCGGAGCACGCACGAGTACCGGAAGCTGTTCACGCGGGTCGACGTACTGCTGTCGCCGGTGCTGGGGCACACCACTCCCCCGCTCGGGCACCTGTCTCCGACGCTGCCGTTCGAGGAGCTCTTCCCGAGGCTTCAGGCGTACGTCGGGTTCACGCCCCTCAACAACGCCTCCGGAGGGCCGGCGATCTCCCTGCCGCTCGGACAGACCGGCACCGGGTTGCCCATCGGTTGCCAGCTCTCCGCCGACCTCGGCGACGAGCGCACGCTGCTCGAGCTCGCCTTCGAGCTCGAGGCGGCGAGGCCGTTCCCCCTCATCCAGGACGTCGGCACCCAGGCCGACGGCTGACTCAGGTCGCCGCAGCGGGGGCCCGCCGTGTAGGGCGCTTCTTGGACCGTGTCGCCGGCCGCTGCGCCGGGACGGCCGACTCCGCGGGAGCCGCGAGGGCCAGCACCTCTTCGAAGCCCGCCACGAGGCACTCGAAGAAGACGTCGTAGTCCGGGATCGCCCCGGTGTCGACGTTGATGCCCATCGCGCAGGTGTCGACGTAGCTCATCAGCGTGACGTTGACGCCCGCTCCGATCGTCGGCCCGAACGGGTACTGCATCCGCACGGCCGCGCCGCCGAGGTACACCGGCATGGGAATGCCGGGCACGTCGCTGGCGAGGAAGTCGACGTGCCGCAGGATCGCCGCGATGTACCAGCGCGGCAGGAGGTTGAGACCACCCGCGATCAGCTGCGTGTACGGGAGCGACCGCTCGTGGCGCACCGCCCCGGCCCGTTCGTGGTTCTGCCTGATCCGCTCAGCCGGGTCGACCACGCCAGCAGGCAGGTCGAAACGCATCAGCGTGAGGCGGTTGCCGCCGATCGCGTCGCCGTCGCTGCGGATGCTGACAGGCATCGTCACGTGGAGGTCTCCGACGTCGACCCCGTGGTGGCTGTGGTAGCGACGGAGCCCGCCGGTGACCCCGGCGAGGAAGGCGTCGTTGAGCGTGCCCCCGGCAAGGTGCGCGGCCTCCCTGAGAGCGGGCATCGGCACCTCGTGGACGCCGAGCTTTCGGACCAGGTGACGGTCCTTCATGATCGGCGAGGCCGTCTCGTTGATCGGACGCACGGTGCGGTAGACGGACGCAGTGGTCTCCACGACGTCACGGGCGGTCTGTCGCGGGTGCAGCATCGCCTTCGCCGCCACGACCGGCACGTCCGTGACGACACCGCGGGCCAGCCTGGTGACGAGGCCGGCGTCGTACTGCAGCACGTGGCGGAGGCCCTCGAGCCGTCCCGGCCTGGCGGCCTCGGGCTCCGGCGGGAGCGGCCCGAGGTCGCGGGGTTCCTCGGTGAGGTCGAACAGCAGCATGGCGATCTGGACGCCGCCGATGCCGTCGGTGAGCGAGTGGTGGACCTTGCAGATGAGCGCCGAGCCTCCGTCGGCCAGCTCGTCGACGAGGGTCGTCTCCCACAGCGGCCGGGCGCGGTCGAACTCGTCCATCTCCGCGCGGCGGGCCATCTCCAGAACAGTGTCGAGCGTGCCCGGGTGCGGTGCGATGACGCGGCGCACGTGGAAGTCGATGTCGAAGTCGGGGTCGACCTCCCACAGGGGCGGGGCCGGAGGCGGCATCTCGACGACCCGCTGCCGGAACATCGGGACAGCACGGCCGATGCGCTCGAACCTGTCGACGAGGACGTCCCAGTCCGGCGACTTGTCGAGCATGATGATGGTGACGACCGTCGAGCGCAGACTCGCGTCGTGCTCCATCGCCCAGGCGAACGCGTCGCTGTTGCGCATGAACTCGGACATGACGACCTCCCGGCTCCCGTCCTGGTCCTCACGCTAGGACGTCCCAGGGCGGTCCACACGAGGCGAAGGTCCTCCGGCGACCCGCCCTGAGGTCAGCCTCCCGACGACGCCGGGACCAGGATCCCGCGCCCGCGCAGGCGACCCGCGTCGAGATCGTCCATCGCGTCGTTGACCGCGTCGAGCGGGTAGGTGTGGGTGAGCATCTCGACCCGTCCGGCTGCGGCCAGGGCCATCAGCTCGACGAGGTCGTTGTAGCTCCCGACGAGGTTGCCGACGACGTTGCGCTCGGTCGAGATCACGTCGATCGTCGGGATGTCCACCCGGCCGCCGTACCCGATCACGAAGTCGCTCCCCGCCCGCCTGGTCATCGCCCAGCTGTCGTGCTCGGCGCCCTGCTCGCCGACGAAGTCGAGGACCACCTCGGCACCGTTGCCGTCGGTCATCTCGAGCACCTTCTCGACGTGGGAGCCGTCCACCGTGACGGTCTCGTCGGCACCCCACTCACGGGTCAGCGCGAGCGCCTCCTCGTTCCGGTCGAGCACGACGATCCGCGTCGCACTCATCGCCCGCAGGCACTGGATGCCGAGGTGGCCGAGACCGCCGGCCCCCATCACGACGCAGGTGCTTCCCGGGTACAGCATCGGCACGGCCTTCTTCACCGCGTGGTACGCCGTGAGGCCGGCGTCCGCGAGGGCGGCGACCGAGGCGGGCTCGACGCCGGGGGCGAGCTTGACCACCGAACGCGCGGAGGTCTTGATGAGCTCGGCCATCCCGCCGTCGGTGTCGATGCCGGGGAAGGCACTCGCCTCGCAGTGCACGTCGTCCCCTGCGCGGCAGGCCCGGCAGAAGCCGCACGTCATCAGCGGGTGCAGGATCACCGCGTCACCGGGCTGCAGATGTGCGACGGCGGGGCCGACGGCATGGACCCAGCCGGCGTTCTCGTGACCGAGGGTGTACGGAAGGGCGACGTTGCTCTTCTCCGCCCACTGGCCCTCGACGATGTGGAGGTCGGTGCGGCACAGCCCCGCGCCCCCGATCCTCACGACCACGTCGAAGGGGCCGGTCGCCTCCGGCTCCGGGACCTCCTCGACCACCGGTCGCATCTCGTACGTGTGGAGCCGAACCGCCTTCATCACGCCTCCCGAACCTGGACGACATGCTGGTCTGGCTTCGGACTGTACCGACTCCCGCTCCCCTTGGCATGGACAAGGAAAGGGGCCGCGGCGGACACTGCTTGCTATCAGCCGGCTCGGCGGCTCCAGGACTCAGGTCCCCGAGGGAAGGAACGGGCCATGGCGACAAGGACCCCCGAGGAAGTCTTCGCACACCACGGCCAGGCACTCGGTGCCGAGGACCTCGAGGACATCGTGGCGGACTACAGCGACGACGCGATCCTCGTCGTGCAGAAGCAGGTGTACCGGGGCAAGGACGGTGCCCGGCAGGTGTTCACCCAGCTGCTCGGCGACGTGCCGCAGGCGAAGTGGGAGCTCGGCACGGTCTTCGCCGACGACGTCCTCTACCTCGAGTGGAAGGCGACCGGCGGTGGCCGCAAGGTCGAGGACGGCATCGACACGTTCATCTTCCGGGACGGCATGATCCGGGTGCAGACGGTCGTCTACACGGTGCAGCCCGCCTGAACCGGCCTGCCGGAACCAACCGTCGTCGGGCCAAACGTCAGACGACCTGGACCGGGTGCTCGGGCTGCTGCTTGCTGCGGCGTGCCTTGGCCTGCTCCAGGTTCTTCTCGACGTGGCGCGGGTCGGGGATGACCACGACCGGACAGGGGGCATGGTGGATCGCGCGCTCGCTCGTCGAGCCGACAAGCTTGTCGTGCACGGCCCCGTGTCCGTGGCTGCCCAGGACCAGCAGCTCCGCGTCGGCGGCGGCTGCGCACAGCGCCTCGCTCGGGACGCCGCGCTCACAGACGCGCTCGACGACGGGCGGGGTCTGCATGCCGCTGATGGCCTTTTCGACCGCGGCGTCGAGCAGCTGTCGGGCGCTGCCGAGCGCCTCCGCCGGCGTACCGGGGGCGGCGAGAGTCTCGACACCGTCCCAGGACCAGGCGGTCACGGCGCGGACCTTGCCGTAGCGGCGGATCGCCTCGTCGATCGCCCAGTGGAGGGCACGCTGGCCCGCGGGTGACCCGTCCACACCACACACGATCACGCACTCGGTTGCATTCATGTCGTCCCCCTCAAGAACGGCTTCTGCATCCAGTGTGTGGCGGTGTGCCCGCCGGGTCCATGGGCCGAAAGACCCGGCGGGCACCGCTCAGCGACGCACGAAGACGGCCGTCGTACGCCCGGGAACCGTCACCTCTCCGCCGCTCGCCACGGCCTGCTTGACGACCTGGTCGGCCCCGGAGGCCTGCACCGTGTGGAGCGTCCAGCCGTCCCCGACGTCGCTGACCGTGGTCTGCGACGGCGAGGCGTTGAACACGACGAGGACGCCCTCGAGCGCGGGGTCCGCGTCCTCGCCGGCCGTGTCGTCGATGTGCATCGCGACCACACCGGGCTCGGCGGCCGGGAAGGAGATCTTCTCCTGGATGGCGGAGGCGCTGCCGAGGCGGAACAGCCGCGTCGACATGCGGATCCGGAGCAGGTCGGCCGCGGCGGCGCGGGCCGCGTCCATGTCCGCCCCGCCCGGCTTCAAGGCAGCGTCGGCGAGCAGCGGCTGCATGTACTTCCACTTCGGCTCGTTGTCGGCCTTCAGCGGGAGCCCGGACCCGAAGGTGCTCTTCTCCCTCGTCCAGTCGACCCGGTTGAACCAGTCGCCGGAGTCGTAGGAGTTCCGGTCCAGCGACTTCGAGCGGAGGATGTCCGCGCCGGCGTGCCAGAAGACCACGCCCTGGGAGAAGGCCGTCGTGGACAGCGCCACCGTGTTCATCCGCACCCGGTCGGCCATCGGCGTCGCCTGTGGCAGCTTCAGCGTGAGGATGTCGAAGAGTGTCTCGTTGTCGTGGGCGTCGACGTAGGTCACGGTCTCGCTCGGGTCCTCGGCGTAGCCGGCCGGGGAGCCGTTGTAGTCGACGTCGCGGCCGGTGACCTCCTTGCCGGAGGAGTCGGTGAACGCGAAGTCGGCGAGGTTCCCGGCGAGACCGAGCTTGACCAGGTCCTGGGCGTGGAGCAGCCGCTTCCGCTGCTCGTCGGCCGTCCCGTTGACGGCCGCGCCGTTCGGGTCGGTGAACAGCCCGGAGCCGAAGCCCTGGATCCGCGGGTCGTCGTCGAACGGCCCGCCGCCGCGCACCGCGTCCCGGAGCCGGTCGCTGAAGGAGCCGATGCCGGTGCCACCGAGGTTGAGCTGCGTGGCCTGCTCGAAACGGGCACCGTCGGCCACCTCGCCGAAGTTCCAGCCCTCGCCGTACACGTAGATCGACCGGCCGTCGACGCCGTCGCGCTCGAGGGTCAGCTCGTCGAGGGCCTCGCGCAGGTTCAGCATGTTCTGCTTCGAGTGGTGTCCCATCAGGTCGAACCGGAAGCCGTTGACCTTGTACTCCCGCGCCCACGTGAGCACGGAGTCGATCATCAGCTTCTCCATCATCCGGTGCTCGGTCGCGGTGTTCTCGCAGCACGTCGACTTCTCCACCGCACCGGTCGCGGAGAGCCGGTGGTAGTAGCCGGGCACGACCTTGTCGAGCACGGACCTCGCCGACTGTCCCGAGGCGGCGGTGTGGTTGTAGACGACGTCCATCACGGCCTGGAGCCCTGCCTCGTTGAGGCCCTGCACCATCTGCCGGAACTCCAGCGTGCGGCTCGGCCCCTCCGGGTCGGTCGCGTAGGAGCCTTCAGGAGCGGTGTAGTGGTACGGGTCGTAGCCCCAGTTGAAGCCGTCCTTCCCGCGCACCGCGTCCACGCAGGCCTGCTGCTGGGTCGAGTCAGGCGCCATTGCGGCCAGGTCGCAGGCCGGCTCCTCCTGGGCCTCCCGGCGCTCCTCGATCGTGGCGATGTCGAAGGCGGGAAGCAGGTGCACGGTGTTGAGACCGGCGCCCGCGAGCTCACGCAGGTGCTTCATGCCGTCCGAGCCGGCGCGTGTGAAGGCACGGTAGGTCCCGCGCTCGTCGGCAGGCACCGAGGTGTCACCGATGGAGAAGTCGCGGATGTGCAGCTCGTAGACGTTGCGGTCCTCGTCCTGCGCGAGCGCCGGCGGCTGCAGCGTCGACCAGCCGGCCGGCTTCAGCGTCGGGTCGTCGAGGTCCGCGACCACCGAGCGCTCGGAGTTGGTGGTCAGGGCGAGCGAGTAGGGGTCGGTGACCCGGTTCTGCTCGACCTTGCCGGTCGAGGGGGCGTAGACCGAGACGTCATAGAGGTACGACGCGCCGCGCCAGGTCGCGTCACCGCGGACCGTCCAGGACCCGTCGGCCTGGCTGCTCATCGGCCTGCGCAGCGGCTCGTCCGCGCCCTCGGGCCACACGAGCAGGTCGACGTCCTGCGCGGTCGGCGCCCACACCGCGAACGACGGGGTGCCCTTGTCCCAGGTCAGGCCGAGGGCCCGGTCCTGCGCGCCGGCGTACACGTCGTCGAGCACGCCGGGGATCTGGACGCCCGTCGCGTCGACGAGGCGTCCGAGGTCGTCGTACGCCGCGACGGCGAGCTGCCCGCGCAGGATGTCGGGCACGCGCTTGGTGTCCAACTTGTCGAGCCTGAAGGCCTCGTACGCCTTCAGGTGCGGGAAGTCGGCGAGCACCTCGGCCGGCAGGCCGGCGGGGTCGTGGGTCAGCGGCACCGAGTCGCCGCCGGTGACGGCCTCGTCGTCGACGGCGAGGTCGCCGTCCTCCGACCAGTGCAGCCGGTAGCTCTTCTTCTCAGGGGCCTTGACGTCCCAGGCGACCAGACCCTCGCGGACCCAGTGAGCCTTCTGCTTGGACAGGTCGGGACGGGCCCCGGCCGCACGGGACGACACGGTCAGCACGTGGCTCGCCAGGTCGTAGGAGAACAGCACCTGGACACCGTCCGAGGGGACGTCGAAACCGATGTTGGCACCACCGGGTGCACCTCCGGCTCCGTAGTTCTCGTCCCATGACAGCCCGTGGGTCACCTTCACCTCGTAGGAGCCCGCGGGCAGCTCCGTCGTAGCGAACGTATACGTCCCGTCGCCGTCGGCGTCCTGGAGCCAGGCCGCCATGCAGTCCGGGGACCAGTCACCCGGGCAGCCGAGCTCGTCCTGGAAGCTCCCTGCCGCGGTCACGACCGGGCCCTGGGCATCGGTGGTGATGTGGTGCGTCGCGTGGTCGTAGAAGAACGAGACCTGGCCGCCGGGAGCCCGCAGCGGGATGTCGCCCCCGTTCTGCGCGCCTCCGACGCCGTAGTTCTCGTCCCAGCTCTTGTCGATCGCCGCCTTGTAGGCGTAGTCGCCCGCCGGGATGTCGACCGTGCCCTTCCAGATCTCGTCCTTGGGGTCGAGGGTCAGCTGCGCCTGGTCGCACTCGGGCTGCCAGTCTCCGGGACAGCCGATCTCGCTGTTGTGGCTGCCGGGCATGGAGACCGCGTCGGGCTGGGTGACCGGACCGCCGCCTCCCGCGTCGCCACCGCCGCCGGACGAGGGCTTGCCGACCGCGGCGTAGGTCGAGGCCACCGAGAGGTTGCCCGACGAGTCCTCGAGCACCGCGCGGTACTCGACGAGGGTGCCCTTGGGCAGGGCGTCGAGCTCCCCGGGAGTGTGGAAGACCCGGTAGGGCGCGTTGTCGTCGGTGCCGAGCTCGGTCCACTCGTCGGCGCCGGCAAGACGCCAGGCGAGGGTCACCTGGTTGAAGCCGCCGTCCGGCACGGAGACACCGACCTCCTGGCGGCCGCCGACGGTGCCGCCCGCGGTGGGAGTGCTGAAGTACGTCGCGGGTGCGGCCTCGCGCTCGGCGACCGTGCCGGCTGCGCGCAGGACGACCGCCGACAGCGGGGGCACCGTGACCTCGAGGCGGCCCTCCCGGTCCGACTTCGTGGAGGTGCGACCGGACGGCCAGACCTGCTTGAACGTGCCCTGCTTCATCAGCGTGTCGAAGGTCGCGGTCTGCTCGGTCCCGGCGTTGTTGACGGCGACGACGTACTCGCGGTTCTCCTCCGCCGAGATCCGGCTGAACGCGTAGATGCCGGGCTCACTGCTGGCGTAGCGGTGCAGCTGGGCACCGTCGGCCAGGGCGGGGTAGGTCTCGCGCAGCTGCGCGAGGTCCGCGATCTGCTCGTAGAGCGGGTGGCCGCTGTCGAAGTTCTCCTGCGCGGTCGTGGCACTGGTGCCGATCAGGTCGTCGTCGTTGTAGTCCGCGACCCGGCTGGCGAACATGTCCTGGCGAGCGTCCTTGTCGCCGCCGGCGCCGGTGAAGCCCTGCTCGTCGCCGTAGTACACGACGGGCTGGCCCCGTGTGAGGTACATCAGGCTGTGCGCCAGCTTGTCGCGCTCGAGCAGCTCCTCCCCCGAGGCGCCCTTGGCGAGCATGAAGCCGACCCGGCCCATGTCGTGGTTGCCGAGGAAGGTCGGCAGCGAGTAGGCGTTGGAGTCGGTGTCGGTGTAGTAGTCGTCGCCGGCGAACAGGTCCCGCAGTCCGGTCGTGGCCTTGCCCTGCGCGAAGCCGACCGCGGCCGACTGGAAGGCGAAGTCCAAGGTTGCGTCGAGCCGGCCCTGGGTCGTGTAGGGCGACATCAGCCGCGGGTCCGCGTCGAAGACCTCGCCGAAGGCGAAGAAGTCGTCGTTGCCGACGCGCTCAGCCTCGGCGGCGATCGCAGGAGCGAACTCCTGCCAGAACTCCATGTTCACGTGCTTGACGGTGTCGATGCGGAAGCCGTCGATGCCGAAGTCGACCCAGGTCTTGTAGATGTCGACCATCCCGTCGACGACCTCGGGCTTCTCCGTGAACAGGTCGTCGAGACCGATGAAGTCGCCGTAGGTCACTGACTCGCCGGCCCAGGTCGAGTCACCGCGGTTGTGGTAGTTCGTGACGTCGTTGAGCCACGCGGGGCTCTTGACCTCGGCGTCCTCGTCGCGCACCACCGGCTCGTAGGGGAAGGAGATCTCCGGGTCGAGCTCGGGGAAGGAGTCCGTGCCGGCGTAGTCGGCGTCGTCGAAGGTGTTGCCCTCGGCGTCCTTGTAGGGCTGGGCCTCCTTGCTGATGTAGGAGTACTCCTTCTCCGCGTAGTCGACGACGTCGGCGGTGTGGTTGGTGATGATGTCGAAGAAGACCTTGATCCCGCGGGCGTGCGCCTTCTCGATGAGCGCCTTCAGCTCGGCGTTCGTGGCGAAGTGCGGGTCGATCCGCGTGAAGTCCGTGATCCAGTAGCCGTGGTAGCCGGCCGACGCGTTGCCTTCGGTGCCCTGCACGGGACGGTTCTTGAACGACGGCGTGAGCCAGATGGCCGTCGTACCGAGGCCCTCTATGTAGTCGAGCTTGTCGGTGAGACCGGCGATGTCGCCGCCGTGGTAGAACCCCTTGTCCGTGGGGTCGTAGCCGTGCGTCATCCGGTCGCCGTCCAGGCCGCCGGTGTCGTTCGACGTGTCGCCGTTGGCGAACCGGTCGGGCATGACGAAGTAGAAGTTCTCGCGCGTGGTCGGCTGACGCAGGGACGCCGTCGCCATCGCCCGGTCCGCGCCGGTGACCTCGGAGGTCGGCAGCTCGGCCGGTGCCACCGCGACCGCGTGGGTGCCGTGGTCGTAGCTGAAGCGGAGCTCGGCCTCGTGCTCGAGGTGCAGCGGGATGTTGGCACCGTCGGCGCCGTAGCTCTCGTCCCAGGTGCCGTCGAGGGCGACCTTGAACTCGTACGTGCCAGCCGGGACGACGAAGTCCGCCTGGTACGTCGACGTGCCAGGCACCGGCTGCAGGCGGGAGTCGTCGCAGCCGGGCGACCACTCCCCGTCGCAGCCGACCTCGTCCTGCAGGGACCCGACGAGGGTGACCGTCGCGGGACGGTCGGTGTGCTCGGCCACGGCCGGAGCGGCGAGGGCGGTGAACGCGAGGGGTGCGGCCAGGAGGCCGGCCAGGCAGGCGGCGAGCCGACGGGGTGCGCGACGGTGCACAGGATCTCCAAAGGGTGCGTAAGGGAGAAGCCGGACAAAGTTAAGAGTTCGGCCAGACTAAGCCAGCACGCAAAAATCTGGCAAGACCTGCAAGACCTTTCAGAAGGTCTTGCAGGTTCTCGCCCTGTTGCCGGACGACCTACGCCTCGGGCTCGGCGACCCGGCCCGCGTGGACGGCCACCGTCAGCGACCAGCCGACGTAGGTGACCATCAGCAGGCGGTTCGGCCAGCCCAGCGGGGTCTCGGGTCCGAAGACGCCGTCGTTGGCCGGGAGGAGCACCGCCATCGCGACCAGGAACTGCACCAGCCCGAACCAGGTGGCGAGGGTTGCCCGTCGCACCGCCGTGAACGTCCCGGGCCAGGTGGCACTGTGGCTCAGCCCGCGAGCGATGAGCGCGGCAGCCACCGGGAAGGTCGGGATCCCGAGAAGCGCACCCAGGCCGTGCAGGTTGCCGTGGCCGGTGACCTCGTCCGCGGTGGCCGTGACAGGGTCGGCCACCGCGAAGCCGGCGAGGGCCATCCCCGCCGCCGAGACGAGCAGGAGGACCAGGCCCGCCTTGCCGGTCCGCCCGACCACGTGGGCCCGCAGCGCCAGCACGGTCGCCACCGTGCCGACGGCCAGGACGACGAAGGCTGACTGCATCAACCAGCCGTTCCGGCCGATCTCGTACTCGCTGATCAGCCGCCAGGACGGGTCGAGCTCGTCCTTGACCAGATGCAGCGCGGCGAGCACGGCGAGGAACAGTCCGCTGCACGCGAACGAGAGGCGCGCTGCGGCCCGCGCGGTCGAGGTGGTGGTTGTGGTGTTGGTGATGGTGGACATGACGACTCCCTGGGTGAGTGCACGGGGACGTCCCGTGCAGATGCGTCATGAACGCGTCGTCCGGAAGCCGACCGCTTCGACAGTGGCTGGTGAACTTTTCCGAGCGGTTCCGCCGCGCGGGCGAGCAGCAGGTGCGGTTCTCCGCACCGGGGCGGGGTGCTGGCCCCCTGGCCGCAAACCGACCGTTTCCGGAACACTCGATCCCGGAGGTGACCTCGTGGAGACGGTTCGCGTCGTGATCGTCGACGACCAGGAGCCCTTCCGGCGTGCCGGCGCAGCGGTGATCGAGGCCATGGACGACTTCGAGCTGGTCGGTGTCGCGGAGACCGGCGAGGACTCGGTCGAGCTCGCCCGGGCGCTCACCCCCGACCTCGTCCTGATGGACGTCAACCTTCCCGGCATGAACGGGTTGGAGGCCGCGAGGCTCCTCCGCCGGATCGACCCCGCCCCGGTCGTGGTGCTGCTGTCGACGTACGACCAGAGTGACTACGGCGACGAGACGCACGACTGCGGCGCCGCGGCGTACCTCAGCAAGTCAGCCTTCGAGCCCGACCTCCTCCGCCGGGTCTGGCTCGACGTGCGCGGCTGATCCCGCAGGGAGCTCGACGACGACCCGCACCATCGCGTCGGTCTGCGTCACGTGCAGTCCCCCGCCGACCGCCTCGGCCCGGTCGCGCAGGTGCTCGACCTGAGGCCCGAGCCTCCCCTCGGCCCTCCCTGTCGCCTCGAGGCTCAGCGTCCGCTCGTCCGCGACCAGGCTCAGCCCGGGCTCGTCGAGCGCTCTCAGGAGCTCGACCGCGCAGAAGTAGGCGACTGACTCGACCTGCGGGTCGAAACGACGGCCGCGGACGGACAGGTCCATGGTCAGCGCCTCGCCCAGGCCGGCGAGCTCCGCGTGCGAGACCAGGGCCGTGCCCAGTCCCCTGTGGGCGAGCTGTGCCGGGAAGACACCGCGGGTCAGTGACCGCAGCGACTCCAGCGCGGTGTTGCTGCGCACCAGGAGCTGCTCGACGTGCTCGCGCGGCCACGGCTCGGCCGACCGTAGGGCGGCCAGCTCCTGAGGCATCGTCCCCAGGTGCGGGAGTACCTCCCGGGCGATGGCGGTCTCGAACCTCGAGCGCTCCACGGCCTCCGCGGAGACGAGGCGGCGGTTCGACCGCTCCAGCTCCTCACCCTGCTGGGCAAGGAGGTCCACCTGGTCCGCGAGCTCCGCCTCGAGGCGGAAGCTCTGGAAGGCCTTCGCGAGCTGGGCGGCGAAGTCCGTCAGCAGCCGGTGCTCAGCCGGACGCAGGCCCCGATCGGCGGGCATGGCGACCCCCAGTCCGCCGTAGGTCTCGCAGCCGTCCACGACCGGGACCACGTGGTCGTGTGCCGACGACGAAGGGACCGGCCACCACGCGCCCTCCGAGGAGTGGCCGGGTACGTCGACCCACACCTCGGCGTGCCGTGCCCCGACCGCGCGACCGACCGCCTCGGCCATCCGCGGAAGCATCTCCGCGAGGGACCTGCTGTGCCCGACCTCGTCGCTGAACTCCGCAAGTGCCTCGTAGGGCGCCGCCTGCGCGCCGTACACCAGCCGGTCCGCGAGCCGGTTCACCCGTCGGCGCAGGGGCTGGAAGGCGAGGGCGACGAGCACGGTGGCCAGCAGGGAGGGCCAGAAGGCGTCCCCGTCCGAGACGTCGTCGAGCTCACCGAAGACGACGACCAGGGCGATGTAGCCGGTGGCCACGAACCCCGTGAGGACGGTCAGCACGATGGACCGGTTGAGCAGGATGTCGATGTCGTACAGCCGGAAGCGGAGGATGGCGATCCCGGTGAAGACCGGCAGGAACAGGTAGGCGACCATCACCGTCACCGAGGAGACCCACGTCCCCGCGCCGGGCAGCAGCGAGAGGACCACGCCGAGAGGAACGCTGAGCGCGAGCCCCGCCGCTGCCGTCGCGACCCAGCGCAGCTGCGCCCGTTCGTCACCCGCCGCCCGGCGCAACCGGACGACCAGCGAGGTCGTCCCTGCGATCAGGCCGACGAAGAGGGCGATGACCGCCAGGAGCACGAGCACCTGGGCGAGCTGGTGCGCCTCCGGGTCGGTGCCGTCCGCCGTGACCTCCCCGGGCGGAACCGTGAGCCACCCGGCCACGTGCAGGGCGAGCCCGAGAAGGGTCACCACGATCGCCCAGGACCATCGCCGTGACAGCAGGTGCCCGTCCGGGACGAGCAGGAGCAGCAGCGCCATCAGGGTCAGCGCGAAGGTCCCGCCCAGGTGGCCGGCCACCCAGAGCGCGAGGTGCCCGGCGCCGGCCGGGCCGGCTCCCTGGGTCAGGGCATAGGAGCCGTAGGCCTGTGCGGTCAGGCCGAGGAGCGTGCCGAGCTGGCCGACGATGAACAGCCAGCCGATCCGGTGCCCCGGGTAGCGGGTCACGACCAGCGCCCCGATCGCGGACGCGGCGACGGCTCCCACCGTGACGAGGGGGAACCCCTCTTCCAGGGTCTCGAGCGAGAACAGCGGCGGCTCGGCGAGCACGAGGAACACCACCTGCGCCACGGCGAGAAGCACCGTCACCGCGAACAGCGACCAACCCAGCCGGACCCGCATCTCAGACCGCCCTCTGGACGGGGACGCGCACCGCGGGTACGACGGCCGTGGCAGTCGTGCCGAGGTCCGGTCGCGAGTCGATCCGCAAGGTCCCGCCGACCGCTTCGAGACGGTCCTGCATGTTCCGGAGGCCGGCACCACCGGTCGACCCCGGCGTGATCCCGCTGCCGTCGTCGGCCACGGAGAGCTCAACGGTCCCGTCGTGGGCCCCGAGCCTCACCTCGACGCGGGTGGCGCCGGAGTGCTTGACCGCGTTCTGCAGCGCTTCGAGGCAGAAGAAGTAGAGCGCGCCCTCGACGGACCGCGAGAACCGGCCGGTGTCCTCCACCACGAGGTGGACCGGCAGCGGGGAGGACGAGGTGGCGACGGCGAGCGCCTCGCTCAGACCGCCCTCCCGGAGCGCCCGGGGCTGGAGACCCCGCGACAGCGTCCGGAGGGTCTCGATGGCGTCCTCGGCCGCACCGGACTGCTCGCCCAGCAGCTCAGCGGCCCGCTCCGGCGCCCGGTCGGCCAGGGTCTGGGCCAGCCGCAGGTTGATCTGCAGTGCCACGAGCTGTTGCTGGGCACCGTCGTGGATGTCCCGCTCGAGCCGCTGCCGCTCCCGGTCCTGGGCCGCGACCAACCGGGCGCGTGCGTCACGCAGCTCCTCCGCCCTCGCGGTGAGCTCCCGGTGCCGGGCCTCGAGCTCCGCCCTCAGCCGGGCGGTGTGGAGCGCCAGACCCGCCTGGGCGGCGAGCCCCGCGAACAGGCGCTCCTCGACCCCGGTCAACGGGCGGCCCTTGCGCTCCTGGACCCGCAGCATCCCGAGCACCTGGCCCGCGTGGCCGACGGCGACGCTGCGCAGTCCGTCGTGGCGCTCCGTCGTCGCCCCGATCGCAGGCGGGACGGTCAGCGCCTCGGCGTCGGGCGGGTGGGTCGCCATGAGGGTCGGCCGGCCGTTCACCAGCAGCCAGACCTGCGCCCACGCGGTCGCGGTGCCCTCGGCGAGCAACCGTGCCATCTGCTCGGGGAGGCGACCCAGGGCGTCCGCCTCGACCGCGCGCGACGAGAACCTGGTCAGCACGTCGTAGGGCGACTGCCGGTCGCCATGGAGGAGGCGCGCCGCCAGCCGCTCGGAGCGCTGCTGCACCCCGTCGATCGTCGCCGCCACGACAACCGTCGCGAGCACCGAGAGCAGCAGCTGTGACGACGGTGCGTCGAGCAGCAGCCCCCCGCCGAGCACGACGACGACGTACACCACGACCACCACGACAGCCGTGCCGAGCCAGCCGAGGGCCGCCTGAGGGCTGACCCGGCGGCTGAGGGGCAGGCGGTCGGACATGGTCCTCAGTGTGCGCCAGACCCGGTGTGGCTGCGCAGGTGCTTTCCCGATCCGATGGGTGCGGTCAACCGCACACCCCCGGTGGCGCTGCCCGCCGGCGAACCGTCACCGACCGGGTGGGCAGCCTCGGCAACGGTGCGTCTGGCCCCATGGGGTGGGACCGCCTCGCGGGCCTCTACTGGACGTGGCCGCCAGAGGGCGGCGATCCGACTCCAGAGGAGCAACCATGACCACCACAGCCATCCGCACCACCAGCACGACGGCCACCGGCACGACCGCCGCCCGGGCGACCGGCGTCACCAAGGCCTACGGCCAGGGCGACGCCCAGGTCCTCGCACTCGACGACGTCAGTGTCGACATCGAGTCCGGCCGGTTCACCGCGATCATGGGCCCGTCGGGCTCGGGAAAGTCCACGCTGCTGCACGTCCTCGCCGGTCTGGACCGCCCCACGTCCGGGGAGATCCACATCGGCGACACCGAGATCACCGGGATGAACGACAAGCGGCTGACGCTCCTGCGCCGCGACAAGATCGGGTTCATCTTCCAGTCGTTCAACCTGCTGCCCACCCTGACGGCCGAGGAGAACATCTCCCTACCGCTCCGCATCGCCGGTCGAAGACCAGACCCGCTCTGGGTCCGGTCGATCGTCGAGACCGTGGGTCTTGGCCCGCGTCTCTCGCACCGGCCCTCGGAGCTGTCCGGCGGCCAGCAGCAGCGGGTCGCGGCGGCACGGGCCCTGGCCGGCAAGCCGGAGATCGTCTTCGCCGACGAGCCGACCGGCGCCCTGGACTCCAAGTCCGGCGGAGAGCTGCTCGGCTTCCTCCAGCACGCGGTGCGTGACCTCGGCCAGACCGTGGTCATGGTCACCCACGACCCGGCGGCAGCCGCACACGCCGACCGCGTCCTCTTCCTCACCGACGGCGACATCGTCGACGAGATGCTCTCGCCGACCGCCGCCGAGGTCCTCGACTACATGAAGCACCTGGGAGCGTGACCGAGATGTTGCGAGCCACCGTCAAGGGAATGCTGGCGCACAAGCTCCGGCTCTTCCTCACCGCCACGTCCATCGCTTTGGGTGTGGCCTTCCTGGCCGGCACCTTGATGCTGACCGACAGCATGGAGCGCGCGTTCGACGAGATGTTCGCCGACGCCGCTTCCGGGACCGACGTCGTCGTCCGCGCGGAGTCCGACCTCGCCTCGGGCGCCGGCGACAGCCGCCCGCTGCTCCCCGCCGAGGTCCTCGGCGACGTGAGTCAGGTGGCCGGGGTCGCCGGCGCCGAGGGCAGCGTCCAGGGCTACGCCCTGATCACCGGCTCCGACGGCAAGCCCATCCAGCCGAAGGGCGCGCCCACGCTCGGAACGAGCATGCCGGCCGACCCGGACCTGCGCGGCGACATCACCCTCCGTTCCGGCCGTGCGCCCCAGGGTCCCGGCGAGGTGGCCATCGACGCCACGTCGGCGGAGCAGGGCGACCTCGCGGTCGGCGACGAGACCCGCGTCATGTTCCAGAGCGGGCCCGAGAAGCTCACCGTCGTCGGCGTCGTCGGCTTCGGCGAGAACGACGACCTGGGCGGGTCCACCTCGGCGTTCTTCGACCTGGCCACGGCGCAGCAGGTCCTGGGACGGGACGGCACCTTCGACACCGTCGTCGTCAAGGCCTCGCAGGGCGTCACCGACGATGCTCTCGCCGAGCGCATCGACGCCGCCCTCCCGGATGGCGTCGAGGCGCTGACCGGCGAGGCCGTTGCGGACGAGCAGTCCGCGGCCGTCAAGGAGGAGCTCGCGTTCGTCAACGTCGCCCTCCTCGGGTTCGCCGGCATCGCGCTGTTCGTGGGCGCCTTCATCATCTGGAACACCTTCTCGATGCAGGTCGCCCAGCGCACCCGTGAGCTCGCCCTGATGCGCGCGATCGGTGCCACCCGCAAGCAGGTCATGCGCACGATCCTGACCGAGTCCGTCCTCCTCGGGTTCGCTGCCTCGCTGGCCGGCGTCGCTCTCGGCATCGGCATGGCTCGCGGGCTGGCCGCCCTGATGTCCGTGTTCGGCTGGACGCTGCCGACGGCCGGCGTACGCGTGGGAACCGACGTCCTCGTCACCGGGCTGCTGGTCGGCACGCTGGTGACGGCCGTGTCGGCGATCGCCCCGGCACGCCGGGCGACCCGCGTCCTGCCTGTCGAGGCGCTGCGGGACTCCACCCAGGGCACGCCGAGGTTCCCTCGGCGACGGCTCGCGGCCGGTCTGGTCGCGGTCGCGGCCGGCGCCGCGGCGATGCTGTCGGCGTTGTTCGGCTCGGCTCCGGGCCTGCTCGTCCCGGCCGGGATGCTCGGGGTTGTGTTCGGCGTCGCGACGCTCGCGCCGCTGTTCGTCCGCCCGATGGCGGCGGTCATCGGAGCGCCGCTCCGAGCCAGGGGCGTGTCCGGCGACCTGGCCCGTCAGAACGCGATGCGCAACCCCCGTCGCACCGCGTCGACGGCGATGGCCCTGGTCATCGGCCTCACCATGGTGACTGCGGTGGCGGTCTTCGGGGCCTCCCTGAAGGCGTCGTTCAGCGACGTGCTGACCTCCACCAACGCAGACCTGTACGTGCTGACCCCGACGAGCGAGTCGGAGGGGTTCAGCAGCGAGGCAACAGATGCCGTGCGCGACGTCGAGGGCGTGTCGGTCGTCTCCGCGACCGGCTACGGGATGGCTGAGTTCAACGGCATCGGCCAGGGCTTCTCCTCCATCGACCCGGCGACCGCCGAGCAGGCCTTCGACCTCGGCATGGTGAGCGGCAGCCCCGCGGACCTGACCGACGACGGGGTCCTGGTCCACGAGAAGATCGCCGAGAAGCTGGGCCTGGCGATCGGCGACCCGGTCCCGGCCGCGTTCGGGAGCACCGGCGAGAAGCAGTTCCGGGTGGCCGGCGTGTACGACGTCCGTGGCTTCGTCGGGGCCGACTACGTGATCTCGAACCGGGCACACGACCTCGCCGACCCGCAACGTCTCGAGAGCACCGCCATGGTGGTCGTCGAGGACGGCGAGAGCGTCAGCGCCGTCGAGGAGCGGATCGACGACGTGCTGGCGGACCACCCGGACGCCACGGTCATGGACCAGGAGGAGTTCGAAGGTGAGCTCGGTGCCGTGGTCAACCAGCTGCTGAGCCTGGTCACGGTCCTGCTTCTCCTGGCCGTCGTCATCGCACTGCTCGGCATCGTGAACACGCTCGCGCTCTCGGTGTTCGAACGCACCCGCGAGCTCGGGATGCTCCGCGCCGTGGGCATGACTCGAGGCCAGGTCCGGGCGATGGTGCGGTGGGAGTCCGTGGTGATCTCCACCATCGGCGCCGTGCTCGGGTCCGCGCTCGGCATCGGCCTCGGCCTGGCCTTGACCCGGTCGCTCGCGGACCAGGGCATCGACCAGGTCGCTGTCCCGGGCGTCCAGCTCGCGCTGTACGTCCTGGCGGCAGCCGTCGCGGGAGTGGTCGCCGCCATCGGTCCGGCGCGGCGGGCCTCGAGGGTCGACGTGCTCAAGGCGGTCGTGACCGACTAGGAGCCGGCGACAAAGGCAGGGCCGGTGTCCCCCACGTCGGGGGGCACCGGCCCTCACGCCTGTCGGCAGCGCGGAACCCGGTCACCGCCGGTCGGACGGATTCCCCCCCGCTTCGAGGAAGGCCAGCACCGCGCTCACCCGTCGGTTCAGCTCCCCCTCCTCGCTGAGACCGAGCTTCTGGAAGACGCTGGTGATGTGCTTCTCCACCGCCCGCTCGCTCATGAAGAGCGTCCGGGCGATCGCGGCGTTGCTCTTGCCGGTGGCCATCTCCTGCAGTACCTCGCGCTCCCGGTCGGTGAGCCCGAGCAGAGGCGAGGCTGCGCTCCGGGTCTGGCGCGCCAGCAGCCCCTCGACCACCTTGGGGTCGAGCGCCGACCCTCCGCGCGCCACCTCGCTCAGGGCCCGGAGCAGCTCGTCGACCTCGGAGACCCGCTCCTTGAGGAGGTACCCGAGCCCCGCAACGCCGTTTTGGAGCAGGTCGAAGGCGTAGTCCTCCTCGACGTACTGGGAGAGAACCACCACGCCGGTCCCCGCATGCTGAGCGCGGATCTGCTTGGCGGCCTCGATGCCCTCGGTCGTGAAGGTGGGCGGCATCCTGATGTCGGTCAGGACGGCGTCCGGCTGGTGCTCGGCCACGGCCGCCAGCAGCGACGCCGGGTCCTCCACGACCGCCACGAGGTCGACCTCGTCAAGCTCGCTGAGCAGGGCAGCCGTGCCCTGGCGGACGAGGAAGTTGTCCTCGGCGAAGACGACGCGAAGAACCATGGTCCGAGGTTAGTCCTCGGGCTCCGCCGACGAGCCCCGGACGGCTGCCCCGCCCTAGACTCGAGCAGTGGTGGCCGTAAGGCTGGCGGACCTGCTCGCGGGGCTGTCGCGGCTCGCCGACCTGGGCTTCGGGCTCCGGACGGGCGCCGCGCTGCGGTCGTGCGCCCTCGCCACACGCCTGGCCCCAGGGCCGCCGTAAGGAGACGTTGGAGACCTGCCTGCGCGGAGGTCGTGCAGATGACGCCCGAGGAGATCAGCGTCATCAAGGCGGCACCTGGCCTGCGCGCGTCGCCGCAGCCCACACCGTGACCCGAGAGATCCGCGCCTTCGCCGCCCAGGCGTTCGACCCTTCGTGGGCGGCGAGGATCTCGGTCCCGGTCCTGCTGCTGGACATCAGGCCAGCGCGGCGATGTCCGCGACGTCGAGACCCCGCGACTCCAGCGCCACCATGAGGTCCACCAGGTCGCTGCCGTGAGGCGCCTCGGTGCGCAGGATCGTCTGGACCTCCGAGCAGGCCGTCGCGAACGGCTCGAGCGCTCGGCGCAGGGCGGGCCCGATCGGGCCGACCACGACCAGCTCGTACATCGGCGCCGCACCCGACCCGGTCTCGGTCATCGCCACTCACCTTCCTCGCCAGCCGGCTCGTCCACGCTCGGCACCCGTCTGACCTCCACCACCTCGAGGCCATAGGCCCGGAGACGGTGGAGGAAGCCGTACAACGCGGCCTGGTCGGGGAAGCGCCCGCTGAGCACGGTCCTGAGCTCGTGCTCGGCAATTCCGACGTCACCAAGCTCCTCGAGCAGATCCTTGGTCGGCACGAGTCCGGTGACGCGTACTTCATACGTGCGGTCTGTCATCTGAGTGGAGTTCTCGTGTGAGGTCGTGAGTGCCTCCAGCACACCGCACGACAGTCGCCGCTGCCTCATCCCAGGCGGATGATCACTCAGTCCGCGAGCATGCCGAGGTCGCGCGCCTTCCTCACCGCGGCGTTGCGGCGGTTCACCCCGAGCTTGCGAAGGATGCTGCGCACGTGGGTCCGCACGGTGTTGACCGAGACGAACATCTTCTGCGCGATCTCCTCGGTGGTGAGGAGCTCCTCGAGGTGCCCGAGCACCTCCAGCTCCTTGGCCGTGAGGGGCTCGACCAGGTCCGGCGACACCAGGTCCCGGCCCTCGCCGCCGCTGCGCTGGGCCGGGACGTGCGGCCCGGGTCGGCTCAGCCACTCGTGCTCGCGGAGCAGGCGCGGGTCCGAGGACAGCACGCGCTGGACGGCCGGCCCGGCCTCGCGGAACGGTCTGCGCAGCTCCTCCGGCGCGGCGAGCCGCAGCGACCTTGCCAGTACGACGCGCGCCCGGCCGGGCGACCTGCGTCGCGTCTCCTGCGCGACCTCGACGAGGAGCTTCGAGACCTCGACCCGGAGCGGCAGGTCGCTCCCCCGCGCATCGGCCAAGGAGCCCTCGACGGCGGCGTCCATGCCCTGCGACGCGTAGGCGGCCGCTGCGATCACGGCAGCCTCCCGACCGTCGTACTGCTTCACCGACTCGAGCTCCTGGAGCGCGACGTCGGGCTGCCCACCGGCGAGGCCGACCCGGGCAGCCTCGACGCGCAGGTAGTCCGCCAGCCACGGGTCGGTGCCGGCCAGCTCCGAGGCCGCCCTCTCGAGTCGCTCCAGCGCCGGCTGGACCTTTCCGGCCGCTCTCTCGAGCCCCGCGACGACGCTCGCGGCGACGGCTCGCGAGACCGGGTCCTCCTCCAGCCTCCTGGAGGAGGTCGCGGCGGGCACGTGCTCCCGCGCTGCGTCCAGGTCGTACTGCTCGAGGGCGACCCGCGCGAGCGCGACCCGTGCGGCGGGCGAACGCTCGATGAGGGGCCGACCGGCGGCCGCGGCGGCCGTCAGGGACTCGCCCGCGGTCCGGGTCGAACGTCGTCAGGTGGCCCTCCAGGGCTTCGACGAGCGCGAGGTAGCCGAGGCAGTCGGCCTTGAAGCCGGGGTACTCACCGGGGGCACCGAGCCCGGCTGCGCTCCTCAGGAGCTCCCTGGCTGATGCGAGGTCACCGCGACGGATCGTGGCGATGCCGGCGCTGAGCTGGAGGAGCGCCTGGACCTCTGATCCAGGTGACGCGGGGAGGTGCGGCGAACCGACCGTCCGCTCAGCCTCCGCGACCAGGGTCGCGGCGGTGTCGGCGTCCTCCGCGAGGCATGCCCGCAGGGCGTCCAGGACGGCTGCCGCGGCCATGTAGGCCCCGTCCCGAGCAGGATCCTCCGGCGCGCGTCGGGCTCGGGCGAGCTCTTCCGCGCACCGCGGGCGGTCACCGGCGGCGAGAGCCGTTGCCGCTCGCGCGAGGCAGGCAGCGCGCGCCTCGAGGTCGCCGGGGAGCCGGACCGCGACGTCGTACAACGGCCCGCTCGGGCCCTCGACGAGCAGGCGGCCGAACAGCAGCGGGTCGAGGAGCTCCGTCGCGACCTCGTCCCACGCCGGAATGGCGGCGAGATGCGCGACTGCCTTGTCGTGGAGGTCCTGCCTCCTGAACCACGCCCGCGGCACGGCGGTGCAGCTCGGCCATGTGCTGAGGCTGCTCGTAGGCGAGCTGCACGCGCAGGAGCTCGCGGAAGAAGGGGTAGTACCGGTAGCAGCCCGGGTCCTTCGACACCGGCTCGATGAACGCGCTCGACCTGGCCAGGTCGGCGAGGATGTGTGCGGCCGCGGGGCCGGCGAGCTCCTCGGGAAGCCCCGGCCAGAGCTGGTCGGGGACACAGGTGTCGAGCAGGAACTGACGGACCTCGGGCGCCTGGGCCTCCAGAACCTCGCCCAGGAGGTACTCGTTGATGTCGCCGGTCTGGGCCACCACCGTGGCGGCCGACTGCTCGGGGTCCTCCTGGTCGGCCAGCGCCCGCGCCGCGAAGCGCAGACCGGCAACCCAGCCCTTCAGCCGCTCGTTGAGGTCGTGGACCGAATCCGTGCTCAGGCCCACGCCCGAGGCGCTCAAGAGCGCGGAGGCCTCCTCGTCGGTGAAGGCGAGGTCGCCGGCGCGGACCTCGACGAGCCTGTCGTCGAGCCGGTAACGGTACAGCGGCAGGACCGGGTCGACCCGCCCGACGAACACCAGCCGCAGGTTGCCGAAGGCGTGCCGGAGAAGGAAGTCGACCTCCCGGGCCGTGGCCAGGGACACCAGCTCATAGCCGTCGATGACGACGGTCCACCGCCGGGGTGAGCCGGCGACGGCCGCCGCCAGCCTCATCAGCCGCTCTCTGCCGAGAGGAGCATCAGTTCTTGCGGGCGGGGTCAGGCCGTCGAGGTCGAGACCGAGTCGGTCGAGGCACTCCAGCAGGTACGCCCAGAAGGCGGTGTCACCGCTCTCGAACGTGACCCAGCCGACGGGCGCAGCCTCGTCCCGCCTGCTCCTCACCCACTCGGCGACCAGCGAGGTCTTGCCCGTCCCCGCCGGGGCGCTGACGAGCACGAGCGGGACCGCCTCCGCGTCGGCCAGGGTCTCGAGCAGCCGCGAACGGGTCACCTGGGTGCCGGGAGGCTCGGGTATGCCGAACCGCGCAGCGGCCAGCAGCTCCTGCGCGGTGGGAAAGCGCGAGGCGGCTGGGTGCGCTTGGTTGGTCTTCACGCCATCGACTGGCCCTTCTCCCCCGCAAGACTCGATGTCCCGACAATCCGTCGGATGGCACACCGTTGCCTTTCCCTCAACGCTAGGTCGCCGACCCCCGCGAGCACATGACGAGTCTGAGCCGCTGGTCACGGGACCTAAGGGCGGATCGACGGGCTCATCCGCGGGGGATGAGGTCCCGAACAGGGTGAGTCGTCAGGTCGCCCGAGAAAGAAGGACTTCTCGGCATCTGCTCCGTCCACCGGTCTGGACGATGCCCACCTCATCCCCTGTGCATGAGGCATACCCGAGGCAGGTGCCGGAGAGTGGAAGAGCCATCTGTGGTCGCTACCAGGAGGAAAAGTCATGAGTGAGACGCCACAGGCACAGCAGCAAACCACCTCGGCACAGGTCCCGCCGCAGACGCGCGGCCAGGAGGAGATGAGCACGCCGACCCAGGAGGCGCCGGCCGCCACCCCGCAGCCTGTCGCCGGACCCCCCGAGCCCACCGGCTGGGTCGGCTGGGTCGTCTTCGCGTCGATGATGATGATCATGGTCGGGACGTTCCAGATCATCGCGGGACTCACCGCCCTCTTCAACAGCGGCTACTACCTCGTCGGCGAGGCGAACCTGCTGGTCGACGTCGACTTCACCGCGTGGGGCTGGGCGCACATCATCCTCGGCGCCATCGCCGTCGGCGCCGCGTTCGGCCTGCTCGCGGGCCAGATGTGGGCGCGCGTGGTCGGGATCGCGATGGCTCTGGTCAGCGCTGTCGTGAACCTGGCCTTCATCGAGGCCTACCCGCTCTGGTCGATCATCGTGATCACCCTGGACGTGCTGGTCATCTACGCGATCGCGATGCACGGCAAGGAAGTCAAGACCGCCGGTATCTGAGCGGCAGTCGCCGGCACGGCGAGGTCATCCGGGCAGGGGGATGCCTGGATGACCTTGCGCCGTGAAGGTGGTGGTGTGACCTGACAACGGCTCGAGGAGAGAACCATGAACGATCCGAACGAGGTCGAGCGCCTCCGCGCGCGTGTGGCGGAGCTCGAGACCCACCTGTCGAAGAAAGACGATCCCGCCCGGCCCCGGGAGCCGGCCAGACGATCCGTCTGGTGGGCGGTCTCGGCCGCCATTCTGATCACCGTGGCGTGTGTGCTCGCCCCGCTCTCGGTCACCTCGGTGTGGGCCAGCAACGTCCTCTCCGACACCGACCAGTACGTAGAGACGGTCGCGCCGCTCGCCGACGACCCAGCGGTCCAGGACGCCATCGCCAACGAAGTCACCACGGCGATCTTCACGAACCTCGACGTCGAGGCGGTGACGACCGAGGCACTCGAGACGTTCGCAGCGCAACCGGACGTCCCGCCGCGCGTGGCCGCTGCCCTTCCCGGCCTGGCGGTGCCCATCGTCAACGGGGTGGAGAGCTTCACCCGTGACCAGGTCGAGACGCTCCTCGCCAGTCCGCAGTTCGCCACGCTCTGGGCCGAGGTGAACCGGATCGCTCACGACCAGGTCGTGACGCTGCTGGAGGGCAACGAAGGCGGTGCGGTCAGCGCTCAGGGCGACACCATCACCCTCAACCTCGGGCCCATCGTGGCCGCGGTGCAGGACCGGCTGGTGGAACGCGGCTTCGACCTCGCCGCCAACATCCCGACGATCGACCGGACGTTCGTCCTCGTCCAGTCCGACGCCATCGCGGATGCACAGGGCTTCTACAGCCTGCTCAACACGCTGGGACTCTGGTTGCCCATCGCGGTTCTCGTCCTCTTCGTGGCGGGCGTGGTGCTCGCTCGAGACCGCCGCCGTGCCCTGATCAAGGGCTCCCTCGGCCTCGCCGGCGCGATGATCCTCCTCGGCGTCGTCCTGGCCCTGGGGCGGATGTGGTACGTCGACACGACACCGGCGGACATCCTCAACGAGGCCGCGGCCGGCAGCGTCTTCGACACGATGGTCCGCTTCCTGCGGACTGCCATCCGAGCCGTCGGCGTGCTCGCCCTGGTCGTGGCGATCGGCGCCTTCCTCGCCGGACCCTCCAGCGCCGCGGTGAAGACCCGCGCCACCCTCGAACGCAGCATCGGATCCGCTCGTGAAGGTGCTGAGGGAGCCGGCTGGCAGACCGGGCGGGTCGGCACCTGGACCTACGCCCACAAGCGGGCGCTCCAGGTCACCGCGGCGATCACGGGCGGCCTCCTCCTGATCTTCTGGACGCAGCCGAGCGGGTGGGTCGTCCTAGGGATCGCCCTTGCCGTCGTGCTCGCGCTCGCCGTGATCGAGTTCCTCGCGCAGCCACCCGTTGCCGCGGCAACGGCGGCCCAGGCCCCATCCACGGCACCCGGAGCACCGGCGACGGCCGAGGCGCCGGAGGTCCCGCGGCAGATGCCCCGCACCACGGCGGAGTCGACGGCGGAGTCGAAGGCTGAGCCGCCGGCCGAGGTGGGGGGCTCGAAGGACCGCTGAGCCGGGAAGTTCCTTCTCGCCGGGTCCCCATCTGAAGGGGGCCCGGCGAGGCGGTGCTCAGACCGGTTCGAACGGGTGGTTCTGGCGACCGGCTGCACCCCGCGGCTGCCAGTCGTAGATCACCGAGGTCCGCAGGAAGACGTCCTGGGCGGAGCGGTTCTCCCGGCTGACCGCCACCCAGAGAAGGCCGATCGGGATCACCGCGCAGAGCACGGCACGCACGAGGGCGCCGACGAACGTCATGCGCTCACCGCGGAAGCTCACGACGCGAAGGCCCATCACGAGGCAGCCGTAGCTGCGGCCGCTGATCCACCAGGCGCCGCCGAGGTACACGACGACCACCACGAAGCCGGCGGCCAGGCTCATGAACAGGTTCGCGTCGGGAAAGCTGAAGCCACGCGGGTCCACGAGGAACAGCAGGCCCGCCCATGTCACATAGCCGGCGAGCAGCACGACCATGACCACGAGACCGTCGATGACCGCGGCGACCAGCCGCGTCACGAGGCCCGCACGCTGCCCCTGGTAAGGCCGTGCCTCACGCGGAAGAGGAGAGACCCCACCCTCCGACATGGCTACCTCAACGTCTTCGGTCGGTCTGAGACGGGATCACCGGCGGGGTCGGCGCCTCGTCCGGTGGCGCGCCCGGCGCAGTCCCGGCGGGCGCCTCGGTCACCCGGCGTCCGCGTCGGAGCAGCAGCCTGTCGACCGCACGGCCGACGGCCTCGTCCGCGTTGATGCCCTGCATACGCACGCCGCGGACCGTGTCCGAGGCCATCGAGCCGGTCGACTCCCGGATGATCTCCGGGAGGTCGACGCCGTCGATGACCTCCTCGGCGAGGGCGATCAGGTCGACCTTCGCCAGCGCCGCATCCACCACCGCACCCAGGTCCACCCGCTCCAGGACGAGGGAGGTCAGGTCCACCTTCGCCAGCGCCGCGTCCACCACCGCACCCAGGTCCACCCGCTCGAGCACGACCGAGGTCAGGTCGATCCGGTCCAGCACCGCGCCCAGCACAGCGTCCAGGTCCACCCGCTCCAGTACGACGGAGGTCAGGTCGACCCGGTCGAGCACGTCCTCGACGCTGAGGCGTGCCTGCTGCCGCATCGAGGTCGACCGCGGCGACGACTTCGTCGAGGTCGACGTACTCCAGCACCAGCTCCGTGAGGCGTGCGCGGCGCAGCACCTCGGCGAGGACGACCGGGACGAGGACGTCGAGCCGCCGTCCGAGCTCACGGCTGAGGTCGTGGGCGAGCCCGCGTGCGGCGTTCGGCCCCGAGCCGGGCGAGCGACTCGACGAGGCGTACCGGCTGCAGGCTCGGCGAGACACCCGGCGGACGGAGGACGACCCGTGCCACGGGACCGAGCACCGCCCCGGCGGCAGCGGCCACGCCGGGTGGTAGCCATCGCGGCCAGCGCCGAAGCGCCGACAGCGACGTCGACCGGCGACGACCGGGCTCGCCCCGCACGAGCGCTCGCGGGCGGGTCGGCTGGTGGGCTGACCTGGACATGGTCAGCGCACGCCGTGGGCCACGGTGGGCGAGAACGGCCGCAGCTCCTGCTCACCGCCACGGACGACGACGCACGTGGACTCCGGCACCTCCTGCCAGGCGCCGTACAGGTCCCCGAGCGGTTCGGAGACTACGAGCCGCGCGTCGTCGGAGAGCTGCTGGAGCACCGGGAGGTCAGGGTACTGGTCGCGCAGCGTCGAGATGTCGGCGCTGTGGAAGAGGGTGCGGGAGCGGCCCTCGCTCGAGTAGCGGAACGCCCACGTGGTCTCGCCGTTCGTGGTGGCCACGGTCATCTGGATCGGGTGCGGGACACCGTACTTGTGCCCGGTCTCCTCGATGAGGCCGACCGCCCGCGCCACCGCGGCGGGCGGGTCCTCCTCGAGCCCGAAGGTCAGCGCGAGGTAGAAGAAGAGCTCCGAGTCGGTCGACCCCTCGATGTCCGGGAAGAGCTCCGGGGCGACGGCCAGGGTGAGGTCGCGCTTGAGGTGGCGGAAGCCCGAGATGAGGCCGTTGTGCATCCACAGCCACTGCCCGTGCCGGAACGGGTGGCAGTTGGTCTGCTGCACCGCGGACCCCGTGGAAGCTCGGATGTGCGCGAAGACCCGGCGTGAGGTCGCGTGCGCCGAGAGCTCCTGCAGGTTCCGGTCGTTCCACGCCGGCTCGGTGCTGCGGAAGATGCCGGGAGTCGGCATCTCGCCGTACCAGCCGACGCCGAACCCGTCACCGTTCGTGGTCTCCGCGCCGAGCCGCGAGTGCTTGCTCTGGACGACGAGGGAGTTCTGGGGGCGGTAGAGGAGATCCTCCAGGTTGACCGGGGATCCGGAGTACGCAAGCCATCGACACATGTGATCCTCCTTGCTCGGCTCTCATTGCACACCGGCCGACGCCGGAGGCGGATCATCCCCGGCGGGTGAGGCGCAGCGGTGGGCGAACCGGTGATCTTTGGGTGAAGCACCCACCTGGCTCGCCGGACGGCGGGCACGAGACCGGAGGCATCATGGCCACCACCACGGGTCGCAAGACCCCGCAACGCGAGTACAGCGGCGGCGCCGTCACCGTGACCGCCACGGCGGGGATCCTCATGGTCCTCGCGGGCTTCTTCCACGTGATCCAGGGACTCGTCGGTCTGGTCAACTCCGACGACTTCTACGTGGTCACCCGTGAGTACGTCTTCGACCTCGACCTCACCACCTGGGGTTGGCTCCACGTGATCCTGGGCGTCGTGGTGGCCGCGGCCGGAATCGGGCTCTTCCAGGGCGCGGTGTGGGCGCGCACCGTCGCGGTCCTCGTCGCGTCGGTCAGCATCATCGCGAACTTCATGTGGCTGCCCTACTACCCGATCTGGAGCCTCGTCGTGATGGTGTTCGACGTCCTCGTGATCTGGGCCGTCACCACGCACGGCCGGGACATCACCCAGCCCTGACCCTCGGGTCCGCGCTCGACGGGTCTCATCCGTGCCGGGTGATGCCCGTCGCCGCGCGAACGCGAAGAGTTCTGCCATCAGGAGATCCAGCTCCACCTACCTGACCAGGAGTGACAGTGACCACGCCAGCTGCCGACGTCTACGGCCCCATCGACTTCGTGCTCCTCGAGTTTCCGCGCGACCGGCTCACCGGCGAGGCGGGCAAGGCCCTGATGGACCTCGTGGAGCGCGGAACCGTCCGCCTCTACGACCTCGTGGTGATCAGCAAGGACGAAAACGGGGCGATCGAGGTCCTCGAGATCACCGACCCCCTGTCGGAGGCCGCCGGCTTCGCCTACTTCGCGGGCGCCCGCTCCGGCCTGATCGACGACGAAGACATGCAGGAGGCTTCCTCCGCGATGAACCCCGGCACCGTCGCGGCGCTGATCGTCTACGAGAACAGCTGGGCGATCCCCTTCGTCGCGGCCGCGAGGAACAGCGGAGGTGAGCTCATCGCGAGCGCACGCATCCCCGCCGCCGAGATCATGGCGGCCCTCGACGCCCTCGAACCCACCCCCACCTGAGGAGACCACGATGCCTGGACTGATCCGAGGAGTCGCCCGCACAGCCGTCGTGGCCGGGACCGCCAGCGCGGTCAGCGGCCGCGTGCAACGCCGGCAGGCCGAGAAGTTCGCGGACCGCGACGCACAGATCGTCGCCCAGCGACAAGCGGCCTACGAGGAGACTGCGCCGCCGCCGGAGACTGCCCCTCCCCCGCCCGCTGCCGCGGCACCACCCGCAGCCGACCCGATCGAGCAGCTCAAGGAGCTCGCCGAGCTGAAGGCCCAGGGCATCCTCACCGAGGAGGAGTTCGCCGCACAGAAGGCGAGGATCCTGGGGTCCTGAGCCGAGCAGTGAGCGGCCACCGGACGCCTCCGGTGGCCGCTTCGCTCCGTCCTGGGCGCTGGTGGTCGCGAACCCCTACTCGGGACCGCTGCGTGCGAGCCGGTTGCGGCTGTGCTCGACAGCACCGAGGAGCACCCGAGCGATCAGCCCGACCAGGACGAGTCCCACGAGCATCTGCCCGGTGGCGACCGCACGAGCAGCCTCGGAGACGGCTGTGATGTCGCCGAACCCGACGGTGGCGAAGGTGGTGACGGTGAAGTAGAGCGCGTCGAGCCGTGTCAGCGGCTCGGAGAAAGCGCTCGGCTCCGCGTCTCCCATCAGGTAGTAGCTGGTCGCGAAGAGCGTCAGGAAGAGGGGTATCGCGAGCAGCAGCGCGCCGACCGCACGGGCCCCCGGGAACGGCGACCGAAGGATCTCACGGACGTTCCAGGCCATCAGGAGGCCGATCAGCAGCAGCCCGAGCAAGAGCTCGAGGATCGTGTCCGTGGCGAGCGACGTGGTCAACGGCAGCACGAAGTAGCCGACGACGACGGCGATCGAGAGCAACGTGGACTGGAGGATGAACCAGAAGCCCTGCCGTCGACGTTCATGCGGAGAGAGCACCATCGACGTGGTGCTGGGCTGCTCGCGTGTCTCGGGTTCCATCAGTCGTCTCCACCTCACACTCTCGCGGGCCGCACAGCCACCGTCCTCACCCCTCCAGGGTGATGTGCGGAAGGGGGACGAGGGCCACCCTGAGAGTGCAGAGTCACTTTCAACAGGAGGCCTGACATGAGTGACGTACGGCAGCAGGCGCCCGCTGCCGGGACCACGCGCGTCCCACAGCAGCGCGGACAGGTAGAAGCGCCGACTCCCTCAGCCTGGACTGGCTGGGTGGTCTTCGGCGCAATGATGATGATCCTGCTCGGGTCGTTCCAGGCGATCGCCGGACTCGTAGCGCTGTTCGACGAGGGGTACTACCTCGTCGTCAACGACGAGCTCCTGGTCAGCGTCAACTACGACACCTGGGGCTGGACTCACCTGGTGATCGGACTGGTCGCGCTCGCGGCCGGCCTCGGTCTGATGACGGGGGCGATGTGGGCCCGGGTGGCCGGTGTCGCGGTGGCGATGATCAGTGCGATCGTCAACCTCGCGTTCATCGCAGCCTTCCCGCTCTGGGCGCTCATGATGATCACGCTCGACGTCATCATCATCTACGCGATCACGGCGCACGGCGGTGAGCTCAAGTCGACGGCTTGACGCAACCCGGCGGCGTCGCGTCGCCACATCGTGGGCCGGGGCACCTCTCCAGGTGCCCCGGCTCCTTGCGTCCCGGCCGTCTCGTCTCCCGGGGCAGGCGCGCCCGAGGGCTTCTCAGGAGACTAGAACTCGTTCTAGTCTTGGGGGATGCGACACGGGATCGTCCTCTTCACCAGTGACCGCGGCATCACGCCGGCAGCAGCAGCCCGGGCCGCGGAGGAGAACGGTTTCGACACGTTCTACGTCCCCGAGCACACGCACATCCCGGTCAAGCGCGAGGCCGCCCATCCCGGGACCGGCGACGAGACCCTGCCCGACGACCGCTACATGCGGACGCTCGACCCCTGGGTCTCCCTCGCCACCGCGGCGGCCGTGACGACGCGGATCAGGCTGTCGACGGCGGTGGCACTCCCGGTGGAGTCGGACCCGATCACGTTGGCCAAGACCATCGCCACGCTCGACCATCTCTCCGGGGGCCGGGTCACCCTCGGGGCGGGCTTCGGCTGGAACACCGACGAGCTCGCCGACCACGGGGTGCCCGCGAAACGGCGTCGCACGGTCCTGCGTGAGTACGTCGAGGCGATGCGCGCGCTGTGGACGCAGGACGAGGCCTCGTACGCCGGGGAGCACGTCTCGTTCGGCGCCTCCTGGGCCTGGCCCAAGCCCGTCCAGGCCCACCTGCCGCTGATGATCGGAGCGGGCGGCGGGCCGAAGACGTTCGCCTGGATCGCGGCTCACGCCGACGGCTGGATGACGACTCCTCGCGAGGAGGACATCGGCACGAAGTGCGCGGCGCTCCACCAGGCCTGGGCCGACGCGGGCCGCTCCGGCAGCCCGCAGATCGCAGTCCTCGCCACGGTCCGCCCCTCCTCCGAGGTCCTCGCACTGTGGGAGCAGGCCGGCGTCACCGAGGCCATCTGGGGCCTTCCCGACAAGGCCGAGGACGAGGTCGTGGCCTTCATCGGCCGCCACGCCGAGCGGCTCCGGGGCCTCAGCCGCTGACGGGGCTGCCTTCGGGCATGCAATGACCTGCGAGGCGATTTCCCTTCGCCGGCATTGTCCGGATCAGGTGGTTGGGGGTCGCCGGTCCGTCTTTCAACAGTCCGGCCTCTCAGCCTCTCGGCTCCCTCGCCCGTCTCGCAGGCCTTGTCCAAGGCTGCGCCTGCGACGCGCTCGACGCCAGTGACCAAGGTCCCGGTCCAGACGAGCTGGCCGTGATCCCGCGACCCGTGGTCCCCCCAGCCAGGGTGCCGGACCGGTCAGCAGGTGTCCGCGACGGCGTCACCCAGAGCCGTGACGGCCGAGCCGAGAGCGTTCACGTCGTCGCGGACCTGCGTGACCGTCGCGGCCGAGGGGTCCGCAGCGGCTGTCTCGATGCTCGAGCCCAGCGCGGTCGCCCGGGACCTGAGCGCCTCGACCTCGGAGGAGTACTCCGCCGCCGCGTCCTCGGCCACCTGCTGGACGTCCGCCTGGATGGCGCGCACCTCGTCCGCGAGGACCGACAGCGCGCCGCGCTCGATCTCGGTGTCCTGGAGCTCGGCCATCGAGTCCCGCAACGCGTCCACGTCGTCGCAGAGCGCGTCGGAGTCGTCGCCGCACGCGGCTACCCCCGAGCCGAGCGTCAGGATGAGGCACAGGCTCGCTGCCACGCGTCGTGATCTCGTCATGACCTCAGCCTCGGTCGGTCGGGAGCCCGCTGCCTCCCCCGGCCCGGGTGAATCGACCTGTCCCCGACGCCGTACCCGCCGCCCACCTCACCCGCTGCGCATGAGGCAGGGCGTCACGCAGGCAGCGACGCTGGACAGGCGACCTCGCGACGGTCGTGCGAGGAGGGCTGGATGGTGACGACCCGACGACGCAACGCGCTCGGCTCACCGAACGAGCGAGCACAGCTTGGTATGACAGCCCGTGAGCTGGTGCCACCCGAGGCTCACGCGACTGTCTCGACGGACGGGCGGGACCCGGTCGGCGTGCTCGCCGAGCAGATTCCCTCCCGGCTGCCGGAGCTGGTGCCCGTCCGGCACGAGCGCATGTCGGCGTCGCCGTTCGCGTTCTTCCGCGGGGCGGCGGCCGTGATGGCGGCCGACCTCGCCCGCTCCCCCCACACGGGTCTCCAGGCCCAGCTCTGCGGCGACGCCCATCTGTCGAACTTCGGCACGTTCGCCTCGCCCGAGCGACACCTGCTCTTCGACATCAACGACTTCGACGAGACGTACCCCGGTCCGTGGGAGTGGGACCTCAAGCGGCTGGCCGCGAGCCTCGTCGTGGCCGGGCGCGAGAACGACTTCTCACGCAAGCAGATCCGCAAGGCCGTGCTGGCGACGGTCGGCCAGTACCGCGACGCGATGGCAGCGTTCGCGAGGCAGGGCAACCTCGAGGTCTGGTACGCCCGCGTCGACATCGTCGAGGCGCAGCGGGACTTTGCCGACGTGCTCGACCCACGGATGAGCAAACGCTTCGACAAGGCCGTGGCGAAGGCCAAGAGCCGCGACCACAGGCACTCCCTGGCCAAGCTCACCGAGGTGGTCGACGGACACCGCCGGATCATCGGCGACCCGCCCTTCGTCGTACCCATCGCCGACCTGACCCCGGGCGTGGCTCGTGACGAGGTGGAGGAAGGCGTCGAGCGTCTCCTCTGGGAGTACACCGCCTCGCTGGCTCCGGGGCACCGCGACCTCGCCCGCTCCTACACCTTCGTCGACATGGCCAGAAAGGTCGTCGGTGTCGGGAGCGTCGGCACACGGTGCTGGATCGTCCTGATGCGCGGTCGGGACGACGACGACCCGCTGTTCCTCCAGATCAAGGAGGCGCAGTCCTCCGTCCTGGCAGGCCATCTCAGCGCCCACGGACCTCGCAACGAGGGAGCACGGGTGGTGTCGGGACAGCGGGTGATGCAGGCGGCGAGCGACATCTTCCTGGGCTGGCAACGGGCGGTCGGCCTGGACGGACAGTCGCGGGACTTCTACGTACGTCAGCTGCACGACTGGAAGGGCTCGGTCACGATCGAGCGCATGGTGCCCAAGGGCATGCGGCTGTACGGACAGCTGTGCGGGTGGACGCTGGCGCGCGCCCACGCGCGGTCGGGCGACCGGATCGCCATCGCCGCCTACCTCGGCGACGACGACCACGTAGCGCAGGCCGTCGCCGACTTCGCCGAGGCGTACGCCGACCTCAACGAGCGCGACCATGCCGCCTTCGTCGACGCCGTCGCCTCCGGGAGGCTCAGCGTCGCCCGCGAGGCGATGGCCTGACGCATCGCGTCGGCCACGGCTGAGCCCGCTCGGAGGACCTCTCCCTCTCGACTGAGTGCGCACAATCCCCGACACCGGCACCAGCTTTGACCCCCATGCACGTTTTGCCTGGTCCACCTCTGGGCAGTCTTCCTGCAGCACGACCGGGCCGCCGACGCCGCCACCGCGGGTCTGTGGGGCGGCCCATCCGTGGGCCCCCGACTCCACGCCCGCTCGCCGACGACGGGCGCGGCTCTGACAGGGGTGGCCCGACCACCGCCTGCCTGGAGGATGCATGCCCCAGCGACGCATGTCGCTGCCGCGCGGCCTCGGTGAGCTGCTCGTAGCGGTCACCGCGGTGCTCGGACTGCTCGTGGTCTCCATCTCGGCCGCGAGCTCCGACCAGCCCGAAGACGTGACCCCACTGGCCCAGGCACACGCCCACAACGACTACGCGAACGACCGGCCCCTGCTCGACGCCCTGGACCACGGCTTCACCAGTGTGGAGACGGACGTCTGGTTGATAGGCGACGAGCTGTTCGTCGCCCACGACCGCGGCGAGGTGGCGCCGGGCGGGACGCTGGAGACGCTGTACCTGAAGCCGCTCGCCGAGCGGGTCCGCGCCAACGGCGGCAGCGTCCATGCAGGCTGGGGGCACACCTTCCATCTGCTCATCGACGTGAAGTCCGACGCCCGGCCGACCTACCAGGCGATCCACCGGGCGCTGCGCCCCTACCGGCAGATGCTGACGCGCTTCCTGCCCGACGGGGTGAGGAGCGGCGCGGTCACCGTCACGATCTCGGGCAACCGCGACCTGACCTCGATGGCCGAGCAACAGGTGCGGTACGCCGCGTACGACGGCCGGCTCACCGACCTCGGCAGCGGCCTGCCCGCCAGCCTCGTCCCCCTCGTCAGCGACAGCTGGACCCGGACGTTCACCTGGCGAGGCGAGGGCCTGATGCCGCAGTCAGAGCGTCGGAAGCTGCGCGACATCGTCGCCCGGGCGCACCGGAGCGGCCGACGGGTGCGGTTCTGGGGCACCTCGGACCTGCCGTCCTCCGCACGAGAGAACATTCGCGAGGAGGGACTCGCGGCAGGGGTCGACTACCTCGAGACCGACAACCTGACCGAGCTGCGACAGGGCCTCCTGGCAGCCGACACGACGCCGTCGACCCCGCTCGTCGGGTGGTGGGGAGCCGGCGGCTAGGCCGACGCCGACAGCTCCTCCGTGAGCAGTGCGACGAGCGCCTCGAGCTGTACGTCGGCCGACGACCCGACCTCCTCGTCCGAACCGTCGAGCGCTCTGGCGGCAAGACCCGCCTTGCTGTCGATCAGCTCGGCGATCTTCGTGTCGATGGTCTGCGCGGCGATGATCCGCCAGGCCGTGACCGGCTCCTCCTGACCGATGCGGTGGATCCGGTCGATGGCCTGGGTCTGCTCCGCGTCGGTCCAGGAGAGCTCGGCGAGCACGAGGTTGGACGCGACCTGGAGGTTCAGGCCGACGCCGGCCGCGGTCAGTGAGCAGACGGCGATCGAGACGTCGGGATCGTTCATGAAGGCGTCGATGTTCTTCTGCCGCGCCTTCGTCGACTGGTCACCGCGGATCGAGGTGAAGCCGATCCCGCGCTTGGCGAAGGTCTCCTCGGCGGCGTCCATGACGTCGACGTGCTTGGCGAAGAAGACCACCTTGCCGACGTTGCGTGCGAGCTGTGCCGCGTAGTCGGCGGCGAGGCCGGCCTTCGCCTGACCGATGCGCCGCATCATGCTGAACACGTTCTCGCCGGTCTCCGCCGCAGCAGTGTCCTCCCGCTCCCACGTGGCGACCCGTCGCACGAGCTCGTGGTCGATGCCGTCGACGCGCTTGCCGGACGTGCGGTTCTCCAGCGCGCTGTGGTACCGCGCCACCAGGCGGCGTGCCAGGTCACGCTCGGCCTGCCTGATCGAACGGCCGACCTCGTCGTCGAGCTCGACGGGAAGGTCGGCGACGCGCCGGGCGGGAAGGTCGGCCGCGACCTCGGCCTTCCGGCGACGGACGATGCCGAGGTCGACCACGCGACCGCGAGCGGCCGGATAGAACCCGGGATCGCCCGGCTCCAGACCGGTTTCCTCGAGCGCATCCATCAGCTCGCCGAGCGGCTTCTTGTCGTCGATCCAGCCGAGGAACTGCCAGATCGCCCTGAAGTCCTCGATGTCGTTGATCAGCGGAGTGCCGGTGAGGGCCATCAGCAGCGGGCGGGCGACACGGGCCCGGACGCGCTCGGACAGCTCCAGCACGTGCTGCGAGCGTTGAGAGGTCTTGTTCTTGATGAAGTGGGCCTCGTCCACGACCATGCCGCGGAAGCCGAGGTCCCCGAGCCAGCCGACGTGGCGGTCGAGCACCTCGTAGTTCACGATGACGATGTCGGCGAAGCCGTCGATGGTGTCGCCGTTGCCGTGGATGACGGTGGCCGGACGGTTGGGCGTCCAGAGCCCGGCCTCGCGGGCCCAGTTGGTCTTGACGACGTTGGGCACGACCACGAGCAGCGGGTAGGCGTTCGCGGCCTGTGCGGCGAGGAGCGCCTGGGCGGTCTTGCCCAGGCCGGGCTCGTCCGCGAGCAGGAAGGTCCGGTGTCCGTCGGCGGCCGCTGCGACGAGCCGCGCCTGGTGGGGCATCAGCTCCAGGTCGCCCGGTGTTCGCACCGAGGACGGCTCCGGCAGGGCCATGCAGGCCGGGCCACCGCCGGCGTACTCGAAGGACCTGAAGAGGGGACCGAGCAGCTCCCAGCCCGCCAGCCTGCGCGGACTTGCCTTGCGCTGCTGCTCGGCTGCCGAGAAGTCGGGCGCGAGGAAGGGGTTGGCGAGCTGCCGCGAGACGATCGACTGCGGTACGACGCGACGCTCGGCGGTCGGGGAAGTCGCGGACTGCTTGGGCGCGACCTCGTCCTCGGGCGCCTCGAGGCCGGCGGCCTTCAGCATGTCGCGCTTGAGCGACTTGGACGCGTCGGACACGACCGCGTCCTCGCCGAGCAGCTCGAAGAGCGAGGTGTCGCGGGCGGCCGTCTTCGCGAGGATCGTCGCGATGCCTTCGAGACGCTTGAGCTGTTCGGCTCGATGCGCTTCGTTGCTGGTCTCGTCCGCCTTGACGCGGGCACGCTCCTCACGGACCAGCAGTGCGACCACCTGGAACTTGGTGCGCACCGACGGCATCACGGATCCGCGCTGAACTGCGGACTCGACCTCACGCACGGCGCGGGCGAGTACCGGGATGACGCCGTCGTTGTCGCGGACACGGACCCTGCGCGGGGTCCGCGAGGCCGCACGGCGAGCACCCGCTTGGGGCTGGCGTCGAGCCAAGGACTCCTCCTCTGGAGTGACCGGCACACTCGCCTGCGGCGGGATGAGGCATCCGCACACAGTCGCGCGGCCGGGGCGATAGAACGTCGGACGCAGCCGGGCTGTGGCCTGCTCCGCGACGCGACTCGGACCCACGGATCTACGAGAGATCGACGCGGCGGGCCCCGACGGCCCGCCCCCGGTGGGTACCTACGACCGTCAGTCGACGGCCGGGTCACCGACCACATGACGCGTGTCGCTCAGGGAACAAGAGACGGTGCCGGGAATCGGTGCTGCACCAATCGTAGCGCCCCTTGACCAGTTCGGAGACATGACGCTCGGACACGGACCACCACCATCACGTTCGAGGGCGTACAACTCGGACACACCGCAGCCGAGGTGACCACCGGCTGCGACGGTGGCCGCCATCAGCGCCGGCGGATCGGCGACAGGTCCGCCAGCGTGGGCTCGTGGCCCAACCGGTGCCCCAGCTCGGCAGCCTGCGCCAGCAGCAGCTCGCCGGTGGCAATCGCGTCGGTCACCGCGCGGTGGGCGGAGTACCGCGCCAAGCCGAAGTGGCGCCGCGCGGCGTCGAGGCGCAACAGACCGGGAGCGACTTCCGCGTGCGAAGGGGCGACGAGCCGGCGTTGCAGGGAAAGTGTGTCGACGGCGGTGAGCGGCAACCGAGCGCCGTACGCGGCGCGGGCTGCCCGCGCCAGGAACTCGAGCTCGATGGGAGCGTGGTGGGCGAGCAGGACCCGGCCGTGCAGTGCAGCCAGCAGGTCGGGCAGTACGTCGACCAGCGTCGGTGCACTCGCGAGCGCGTCGTCGGTGAGGCCGTGGACAGTCGCCGAGTCACCCACATCGACCCCCGGGGGAGGTCGGACCACCGTCTCGCGGGCACCGCCCAGCACCACCCGGCCGGCGGTGACCGGCACCCACCCGACGGCCAGCACATGGTCCCGACGCGGATTCAGGCCGGTGGTCTCGAGGTCGACGGCGAGGAAGTCGACATCCGAGACCGGGGTCGCCGATCTTGCGGGCGGGGCCGCGGCGAGGTCGCGGGCCGGTCCGGCCGGGTAGGAGAGCGGGTCGGGCGCGCGGCCGGGCCAACGAGCCAACCAGCGCACCATCAGGCGTATCCCGGTTCCAGCCGGTTCGCCATCTGATGCTGGGCCGAGCGGACGATCGCGAAGGCATCCTTGAGGTGGCGACGCTGGCGGTCGGTCAGGTCCGCGGGGGCGATGTGGTTGTCGGGTCGGGCACCGGCACGTAGCTGTCTCACCTGGTGGTGCAGCCGCCGGTAGGACATGAGCTCCAGCGCGTCGCGAAGGTCCGCGGCCGTCTTCGCGTCGAGGACGCCGACCTCCTCGGCGGCGGCGATGCGGCCGCGCGTGGACAGGGCGGCCGCCGGTCCCGCACGCAGCGCGTACACCCGGGCCAGCTGCACCACGGCGGCGATGCCGC
Organism: uncultured Actinomycetota bacterium; assembly: GCA_963701425.1. GTDB lineage: Bacteria > Actinomycetota > Actinomycetes > Propionibacteriales > Nocardioidaceae > Nocardioides_C. Next base: position 533,903 of record CAVPAG010000015.1, read on the forward strand.
GTTTGATGTCGAGGGTCTCGGCGTGCTCGCCTTCGTGCTCCAGTACGAAGCTGCGGAAGAAGCCCAGTGGTGGCCGCATCCGCAACGCCTGCACACTCAGGTGGCCGAGCAGCCGTGGGGACACGTACGAGGAGGCCGCGCGGCGTACGGCCTCCGTCAGCCGGGGGTCGCCGGAGAGGTGCCGCATGTCGTAGAAGATCGCCACGTCCAGCACCGCCTCAGGCTCGGGCTCTCGCGACCACGCGGCGAACTGCTGTCGCCACTCGTCCACCGTCACGCGCCACATCGGATTGGTGGCCATCACGTCTCCAGGGCAGCGGGGCCAGCCCGCTTGCTCCAGGACGTCGGTTACTCGGCTCGCGAGCTCGGCGAACCACGCCTCGTGCCCCGGCTCCGCGAGCACGAGCGCATGGTCCTGGTCGGCGGCGAGCGCCTCCTCCTCACGCGCGACCGAGCCGAGCACGACCCAGCTGTACGCCACGGGCGGTGGCCCCAGCTCAGCCTCGACCAACGCCACCACACGTCGCCGTGCTGCGTCTCCGAGAGCGGTCATGATCCGGCCGATGTCGGCGGCGGACACGTCTCGGTCGACCAGCTCCCCGAGGACCGGAGGGATCCGGCGGGCCAGCTCGACCACCCCCGACAAAGTCGTCTGTCGGCCGATGTCGGCGGCCAGGTACGCAGGGTTCGAGTTCTCCAGGCGCACCAGGTCAGTGGTGGTGACCATCCCCAGGGCCGAGCCGTGGTCGTCGACGACGGGCAGGTGATGGATGCCGCGGCTCACCATCTCGAGCAAGGCCTCGAAGGCCAGGGCGTCAGCGCGCATCGTCAGGGCCGGAGACGTCATCACTTCTCGCACTGGTTTGCGCGGGTCGAGCCCGACGGCCAGGACGCGGTTTCGCAGGTCACGGTCGGTGACGATCCCGCGAACGCTGCCCTCGTCGGTCACGAGGATGCTGGACACTCCTTCTCGTGACATCGCCGCCGCGGCATCGACGATGGCGTCGTCGGGACAGATCGTCACGGGTTCGCGGGAGACGAGGTCCCGCACGAGTGTGCTCAGCACGGTGGCGCCGGACGCGGCCTGCTGCAAGTTGGCGATCGCCTTCGACAGCCGGTCGTGATGGGTGGCGGCGTAGAAGGTGGCGAAGCCGGTGTGCTCGCGTGCGAGGGCGTCGAAGACCTCGGCCGGAAGGACGACGAGGAGCGTGTCCTCCGTGGCGATGGACCGATAACGCGTGGGGCGGTGCTCGAGGAGTGAGCTCATCCCGAACGCGGCGCCGGTGCCGACCCGTTCGACCAGGCGGCCTGCCTCGTCGACAACGTCGACCGCACCGGAGCGGACGACGTACAGCCCCTCCCCCTGCTGTCCCACGTCGAGCACCACCGTGCCGCGACGGGCATAGCGCAGGGTGCACTCCCGCGGGATCCCGCTGAGGACGTCCGGGGGAAGCGTGTCGAACGGCGCGTGCTGTGACAGGAAGTCGCGGATCTCCGACAGCTCGACGTCCATGGCGCCCATCGTCGCACCGACCCACCCAGAAGGTGTCGTTTCGGAACTGAACCTGTTGCACAACGCAAGAGGCCCGGACAGTGAACTGTCCGGGCCGCCTGGAGGCGTAGACTGCGACTGAACGCGAAATTTACCTCGTGTGACGTCGAACAGGGCGCCGCAATGCGGACCGAGCAATGTTCGTCGACCTCGACAGGGAGCCAGCGATGATCGGCACTCCCGCTCCTGAGCTCGACGGTCTGCTGCGGTCCTGCTGCCGGGCCACTGGCCTCGACGGTGCGGGGGTGTCCATCGTGGACTGGGACGGCACACGGGAGCCGCTGTACGCCTCCGATGAGGTCGCTACCGTGATCGAACGTCTGCAACTGACCCTCGGCGAGGGTCCCTGTGTCGACTCGGCCGCGACGGGCACCCCGGTACTCGTCGCCGACCTGACCGATCCACGAGACGTCGTGGCCAGCCGCTGGCCGGTCTTCCGGAATGAGGCGATGAGGACCGGCGCACGGGCGATCTTCGCCTTCCCGATCCGGATCGGCGCGATCTGGCTGGGAGCGGTCGACTTCTACCGCCAGGCACCGGGCCCGCTGAGCCAACCAGAGCTCAGCACTGCCCTGTCCTCGGTCGAGGAAGTGGGCCTGGCCGTGCTGGAGGCGCCCAACCGCTACGGCGACCCCGAGGCCCCCGTCACCACCAACATGATCGTCCACCAGGCCGCCGGGATGGTGATGGGCCAGCTCGACAGCAGTATCGAGGAGGCCATGGTGCGGCTGCGAGCCACCGCCTTCGCCGAAGGCCTGACCATCAACGAGCTCGCCGCCGACGTGGTCAACGGCCGCCGGCGCATGTCGAAGGAGAACCGATGAACAACCCGCGAGCCACGCTCCCGAGCACTGAGACCGGGCGAGACACGCTGCTCGCCGAACGGTTCGCGATGCTCGCCGACACGCTCGTCGCCGACTACGACGTCGTCGACCTTCTGGACCGCCTGGTGAACACCTGCGTGGAACTGCTCGACGTCGCCGAGGCCGGGCTGCTGCTCATCGACCAACGGGGCAGCCTCCAGCTGATGGCGTCCTCGAGTGAGGCCACGCGGCTGCTCGAGCTCTTCCAGCTCCAAAGCGAAGAGGGTGGCCCGTGCGTCGAGGCCGTCCGAACCGGGCAGTCCGTAACCGTGGAGGACCTCGCCGGCGACACCCGATGGCCCCGCTTCGCCGAGGCGGCGGGCAGTGTCGGGTTCACCTCGATGCATGCGGTGCCGATGCGTTTGCGTGATGAGACGATCGGCGGACTGAACCTGTTCAACAAGCCGGGGCCGGCACTAGGCGTGGCGGACCAGCGGATCGCCCGCGCGTTGACCGATGTGGCCACCATCGGGATCCTCCAGCAGCGCAGCGTCCACCGCGGCTCCATCCTCGCTGAACAGCTCCAGAGCGCACTGAACAGCCGAATCGTGATCGAGCAGGCCAAGGGGCTCCTCGCCGAGTCCGGACACGTCGACATGGACGCCGCCTTCACCGCCCTACGCGCCTACTCCCGCAACCACAACGAGAAGCTCAGCCACGTCGCGCACTCCCTGGTCCGCAGGGCGCTGCCGACGAACGCCGTCCTCGGTCTCGACCAGCACTCTGCCGGCGAGCCAACCTGACCGCAGAAGCAGGAAGCACCGACCTGCCCACGGTGGGCAGGCGTCGAACCGGGTTCACGTCACCAGTTGTGCCGGCCCGGGCCTGGTTCGGGTGGCGAAGGACGCCCAGACCGACTTGGAGCCGGAACCGTCGGTGCTCGCACCCCACTCGTGGCTCAGCTGCTCCACGAGCACCAACCCGCGACCGCCCATGTCCATGACCTGCGGCGTGGTCCTGACCGGGACCGAGGTAGAGCCATCTCGGATGGCCAGCAGCACGACCCCGTTCATCCCCGACAGGGTCACGACGAACGGTGTGCGCGCATGCACCATGGCGTTCGTCGCGAGCTCACTCACGACCAGCCGGATGTCCTCCACCAGGTACAGGAGGTCATGCGCGACGAGGTGCTGACAGATGAAGTCACGAGCCTTCGATGCACTCACGGGCTCGGCCACGAGGACTGTCTCGTGTGACCAGCCAGGTATCTGATTCATTCGGCGCCCCCCGGGCTCGCTACATTCTGGGCCGGGACAAAGCGGGGACTGGACGAGTGCCAAGGCGATTGTTCACCACCATACGCCCACTCGGGCCGTGACACTCACCGCGTGGAGAATGATGCCCAGACCGACTTGCCTCCGCCTGGAACTTGGGTGACACCCCAGTCCTCGCTCACCATGTCCACGATGGAGACGCCACGACCTGCCGTCTCCGACAGTTCCGGGGCGAGGAGCACGGGAGCGCCGGGTGAGTCGTCTTGCACGCTCAAGATCACCGCCCGGTCAGCCTGGCCCAAGCTCACCGTGAACGGCGAATGCGCATGCCGCACCGCGTTCGCCGCCAACTCGCTCACCACCAGCCGCACATCGTCGATCATGTACAACAGGCGGTGCTCAACGAGGTGGACACAGACGAAGCGCCGCGCTCTCAACACGCTCACGGCTTCACCCGGCATCGCTGCCTCGTGCCACCAAGAACTTGTCTGACCCATGGTGTCCCTGCTCTCCGGCAGTACTCGCGTAGGCCTGGAGGCTGGGTCTGGACCGCACCAGGCGTATCCAGCCTTCACTTACCCAGCTCACTGTCCGGCAAACCCGAATCAACGCGATCATCTGCTGTGCGGAGTAGCAAACGGCGAGGCGCGGTTCAGCCCACGTCGAGGTGGGCGAGGCCGCCGCAGGAGGCGGCGGCGCCGGTCTTGGTGAACGCGTTGCGCGGAGGCCGCCCACTCCCGCACCCTGTGCGGTCCGTGCTCATCCGTGCCATTGACCCTGCCGGCAAATCAGGAGGAGTGTCGAAGCAGGACGTCCTGCGCGACCATCGCGCTCGCCATCCTGGCCTGGAGGCGAACGTCATGAGCGTGTCGACCTATCCCGTGCGCGTGGACGCACACCTCGATCCAGGGCTGAACCGCTGGCTGTGGCTAGTCAAGTGGGTGCTCGTCATCCCGCACTACGTCGTCCTGGTATTCCTGTGGTTGGCCTTTGTGGTCTGCAGCGTGGTGGCCTTCTTCGCGATCGCGTTCACCGGCCGCTATCCGCGCCCGATCTTCGACTTCAACGTCGGAGTGATGCGCTGGAGCTGGCGTGTGAGCTACTACGCCTACGGTGCGCTCGGCACCGACCGGTACCCGCCCTTCACGCTGGCCGAGGTCCCGGGCTACCCAGCCCACCTCGAAGTGGACTACCCCGAGCATCTCTCACGTGGTCTGGTGTTGGTGAAGTGGTGGCTGCTGGCGATTCCGCACTACCTCGTCCTCGCCTTTTTCGCCGGTGGCGGGGTGTACCTCGCCAATGAGGCAACGACCAGCGACCAGAGTTACTGGAACTGGGGCAGCGGGCTGATCGGACTGCTGGTGCTGTTCGCAGCAGTGGTGCTGCTCGTCACCGGCCGGTATCCCCAATCGATCTACGACCTGGTGCTCGGCATGAACCGGTGGATGCTGCGGGTTGCGGCCTACGCCGGTCTCATGACCGACCAGTACCCGCCGTTCCGCCTGGATCAGGGCGGTGACGACCCGCGCGCTGCCCGGCTGACCGTTCCGCCCCCGAGTCGACGGCAGTAGCAGGCGCCAGCTCCGGACCCCGAGCGGCATGACCCTCCACCCGCCCGTCACCGATCACCAGCACCCGCGGCATCGCACCGGCCCCCACTCAACCTCGTGAGAGGCACGCCATGACCCCCGACGGCACCACCACCAAGACCGCCACCATGCGAGCCATCGTGCAGGACACCTACGGCACCGCCGACGTCTGGCGCCACGCCCGGGTACCCCGCCCCGAGGCGGCCGAGGACGAAGTCCTCATCCGCGTGCACGCAGCCGGACTCGACCGCGGCACCTGGCACCTGATGACCGGCCGGCCCTACCTGCTTCGCCTCGGGTTCGGACTCCGCGGACCGAAGAATCCGGTCCCTGGGCGAGACCTCGCGGGCACCGTCGAAACCGTCGGCCCCGCGGTCACGAAGTTCGCCCTCGGTGATGAGGTGTACGGGACCGCAGCCGGATCGCTGGCCGAGTACACGGTCGCCGACGAGGAGAAGATCGCCCGCAAGCCGGTCAACCTCTCCTTCGAGCAGGCCGCTGTCGTACCGGTCTCGGCAGGGACCGCGTTGCAGGCTCTCTGCGACGTCGGCCACGTCCAACCGGGACAGACCGTGTTGATCATCGGTGCCTCCGGCGGCGTCGGCAGCTTCGCGGTGCAACTGGCCAAGACTCTCGGCGCCGAGGTCACCGGCGTGTGCAGCACCGCCAAACTGGAGCTCGTGCGATCCCTCGGCGCGGACCACGTCATCGACTACACCCGTGAGGACTTCGCCGAGACCGGCGACAGGTACGACCTCATCCTCGACATCGCCGGCAACCCGACCCTGTCCCGGCTTCGTCGCGCGCTCACACCCACCGGCACCGCCGTCATCACCGGCGGCGAGGACGGCGGCAGCCTCACCGGCGGCATGAACAGGCAGCTCCGTGGTCTGCTGCTGTCGCGGTTCGTGTCCCAACGCGTGACCATGTTCGTCAACAACGAACGCGGCAGCGACCTCGAACGGCTCACCGACCTCATCGAGGCTGGCAGCGTGACCCCCAGTGTCGACCGGGTCTACCCGCTTGACGAAGCACCCGACGCCATGAGGCACCTCGCCGCCGGAAAGGTCCGGGGAAAGGTCGCCATCTCCCTCTGCGCGCGCACATGAGGCCACGCTGACGCGCCCACGACAGCGAGCAAGGCATCCTGATGGACCACAATCACAACGGCGCGATGACCACCAAGACGGTGCTCGTCACCGGCGCCACCCAGGGCATCGGCAAGGCAACGGCACTCGGCCTGGCACCCGGATGGGTGCGCGCCTCGCCATCGTCGGCCGGGACCGTGATCGCACCCAGCAAGCAGCTCGCGACATCGAGGCAGCCGGCGGGGCCAGCGTGGAAATCTTCGTCGCCGATCTGGCCTCCCAGGCGCAGGTGCGGCTCCTCGCCGACCAGGTGATGAACCGCCTCCCCCGGCTCGATGTCCTGATCAACAACGTGGGCGGCTACTGGAGCACACGCCACGTCACCGTGGACGGGTTCGAACACACCTTCGCGCTCAACCATCTCGCGCCGTACTTACTCACCCGCCTGCTCCTGGACCGCACGGAGGAGACCGGTGGTGCCCGTGACGTCACCGTCGCCTCGAACACCCAAGCCCAGGGTCGCATCCACTTCGGCGACCTACAGGGGGAACGCTCCTACTCCGGTGCGCGGGCCTACAACCAGTCCAAGCTCGCCAACGTCATGTTCACTTACGAGCTAGCCCGGCGCCTGCAAGGAAGCTCCGTCACCGCCAACGCACTGCACCCCGGCGTCGTCAGTACCGGCTTCGGGAGCGAGGATCCCGGCCACCTGCAGCGCTGGATAGTCCCGCTGATCCGCCCCCTGATGAAGGACCCTCACCAGGGCGCAGCAACCCCCATCCACGTAGCGTCCTCGCCAGATCTTCACCACGTGACCGGGCGCTACTTCGCCAACAGCAAGCCGAAACGCACCTCCAAGAGCAGCTACGACCCGGCCACCGCCGCGCGCCTCTGGCAGGTGAGTGCCGACTTGGTCAGCCTCCCCTGGTCTAGCTGAGGCAAGCCAGCGGGCGCCGCTGACAACGTCGAGCGACGCGCAGCTTTGGCACTGCCGCAGATAGTGAAAGCGCGACCATTTCCATGAGCTGTCGTGGGGCCTCGGCTGACGGGAATGTCACCGCGGGCCAGAACCAGACCTCAGTTGCTCCCAGCGCGGCCGGCGACCACTCGCCGAGCACCCGGGGACGGAGAGACCGCCCACGAATTGCCGACAAGAAGGACCCGACAGCGGTGATGATAGTGCGATGACGACCTATTCCGGCACGAAGGAGTTCGAAGGCGCGACCTTCGTCAAGGCGAGCTTCAAGGGCGCCACCCTGCGATTCTCCGATGTCAGCGGTGTGACGTTGCGCAGCGTCGATGTGGACGGACTCGACATCGACAGCCACGACCTGTTCTTCGGCAGCCTCTTCGTCAATGGGGTCGACGTGGTGCCGCTCGTGGATGCCGAGCTCAACCGGCAGTTCCCGGGCCGCGAGCTGCAGAAGGCGCAGACGCCCGAAGGCCTGCGCGAGGGTTGGGTCGCTGTGCAGTCCGCGTGGCAGACGACGGTGGCGGGCACGCCGTCGGACCTGGTGGACGCCCACGTCGAGGACGAGTGGTCCTTGGCCCAGACCCTGCGGCACCTCATCCTGGCGACCGACGCCTGGCTCCGCGGCGGGATCCTGCGGATGCAGCAGCCGTTCCACGAGATCGGCCAGATCTTCACCGGTGCCGACGAGATGGGCTTCGACATGTCGATCTTCCGCGTGGACCCGCCGGTCTACGCGGAGATCCTCGCGGTGCGTGCCGAGCGACAGCGGCTGGTGACCGACTTCCTGGCCACGGCCACGGCGGAGCTGCTCGCGGAGGAACGCGAGGACCCGTGGGGCGGCGGTGACTGGCGTCCGAGCGTCGGTGACTGCATTCGCGTGATCCTGGAGGAGGAGTGGGCGCACCTGCGCTACATCCGACGGGATCTCGCTCGTATGCGTTGAGCCAGAAGGAGCCAGCCAGGACGAGCGTCCCCTCATGCCGGCGATAGTGAAGGTCGAACATGCCGATGACAGCGCGTTGAAGTTCAGGCGCGGGCACCCCGTATCGCTTCCACCAGCGCCGTGCCTAGGAGTTCGTGGGCGAACGGAGGCAACTCCTCAGGCCGGAACCAACGGATCTCGTCATGTTCATCGGGAGCGACGTTTGTCGGTGTCCCCTGCCACTCGCCGACAAGCCAGGCGCTGAGGCGTACGGATTCCCCTCCGCGGCCTGCGCCCAGCCGACACAGATGGATCGCCGAGCGTGCTGCTATCTGCACGCCCAGTTCCTCGTGCATCTCCCTGGTGAGCGCAGCCAGCTCTGTCTCGCCTGTCTCGATGTGTCCGCCGGGCAGATCCCACACGCCCGGGTAGGCGCGGCGGTTCGGACTCCGGTGGACGAGTAGGACTCGACCTTCGCGAACCAGCGCCGCGGCAACGACCTCGTGCATGGGTGGGATTAGAGCATGACCATCCGACCAAGAACGTCCGCAACTGCCGCGAGCAGTAAGTCAGGCGCAGGCCGCGGTCATAGATAGTGGCCGACTGGCTCGTGAATCCCGTATCGCTGCCACGCCCGGCGTGCCTCGTCACCGTGCAGCCAGACCACCTTGAGCTCCAGCTCTTGTCCGTCGACGCTCCAGCGGAGGAAGCCGACGCGGAGTTCATCGACCGAGGTCCAGGGCGGGTAGTCCTCCTCGATGCGCTCTCGGCGTCCGTCGGACCAGGTGATGAGCAACCAAACTCTCTCTTGGTGCCCGCCGAGTGCCCAGAACCGGTCGACCTGAGTGGCGAGATGGCCTACGACCGCGTCCGTCTGGCGGAGCTCAGCGACGCCATCGCGAAAGGGCTCAAGCGATTCATCCGGGACATGCTTGCTGCGCATCCCCCAGGTCTGCCAGCGCCGCTATCAACGCCCGGATTTGCCGCAGCGAGGTAAAGAGCGACTGGCCTGCGCGCAGATCAGGGTGCGTCATCCCGCCGCGAAACCGCTCTCGGCCGTCAACCTGCTGCCTGGTCGGCGGACGATCCCCCAGCGGTCTGAGCGGGAGTCAGTCGAGCCGGTAGATGTGTTCAACGACGTCTTTGCCGACACCGTCGGCCCAAGACGTCTCTTCACCGATCTTCACGAATCCGTTCCGCTCGAGCACCCGGTGCGAGCCAAGGTTGTGCTCCGCAGCTCGCGCGTAGAGCGGCCTGTGAGGCTCGTCCGGGATGAAGAGTCGCACGGCTCCAGATGCGATCCCGCGCCCCCACCGCGATGGATCGACCCAGTAGGTCAACTCACGGTCGCCCTCCAAGGTGAAGCTCGCGATCATCCCGACAAGCACGCCGTCCTCATCGATCGCCCGCGTCCAGTTCTCCGGGTCGGACCGCACGCGTTGGTAGTGAGCGTCAAACGCCGCCCGGTCCGTGGGGTCGGGACGGGTGAAGGCCGCCATACTGGCCGCCGCCGGATTACTCTCCCACCGGAAGAGGTCGTTTAGATCGTCATCACTGAGCGCGCGGAGAGTGATCGTCACAACTGCCAAACTATAAGACCGGACCGACGGTCAAGTGCCGCTGGCGGATCCTCATCTGGCACAGCCGGAACCCGTATCAAGAGGTGCGTCATATCGCCGCCTGTCGGCGCCCGGCGTTTACCGGATCCGCCTGCGAGTTCAGGCGGTCAACGCAACGCTTCAGCTTGTGCGAGGTGGTCGACTTGGGCCGCGACCGCGGGTCAACCGAGTCGGCGTTTCAACTTTTCTTCGCAGCGGACACGTCGACGCAGACGATTCCTTTGTTGCCGTCCTGGTCGGCGATCACGGTGAGCGAGGGCGCGTTGCCGTCATCGACGACGGTCCCACCCGCGGCGACGGCGGCGGCGATCCGTTGCTCGGCCACTTCGGGCGCCACATAGACCTCGATGTGGAACCGCTGACGCTGGGTCTCGTGCTCCTCGGCGTCCCCGAACCACAGATTCGGTACCCGTGCCGTGGCGTCTCGGATTTCGTCGCTGGGGGTTCCGCGGCCCTGGGCCTCAGCGCTCCCGGTCAGCAGGACGGCCCACACCGGGGCGATGGTCGCAGAGTTCGCCGTGTCGAGGCCGAGCTCGATGTCGCTGACCGAGGCCGGGTCGGCCTCGAACTGGTGGTCGGCGGCGATCTCGGTGATCCGTCGCGCGAGGTCGACGTCCTGCTGGGTCACCCATTCGACGACGTGTTCGGTGCCCTCGTCGTCGCGGTAGATGGCGTCGTCGGTGACCAGCTTGAGGTCGACGTACCCATTGCCGATCGACACGCGCGGGTGGTGGCCGAGCGCGTCGCCCGCCTCGCCCACCGCGGCGACGAACCGTGCGCCGGCGCCGAAGTCGTCGACCACGTACCGGGCGTGCAGTCCCTGGGCGAGCTTGCGCCAGTCGGTCAGGTTGGCCTCGGCGATCTGTTCGCCCTTCAGCATGTCCATGGACCGGGACCCTATCCCTGATTCAGCCCGCAGCGCTGGTGCAACGAACAACCGGACCTGCCGCGGAGAGTGAGGCTCCGTCGTGCCGATGAGCGGACGTAGCTGTCCCTCAGCGGTCGGCGACGCTGATGCGTACGTCGAGCCCGTCGTCGACCGGTCCGATGAGCCCGCCCAGCACGCCGACGAGCACGCCCATCGCGACCAGCTGGCCGATCGGGGCGACCTCGAGGGCCGGCGGCTTCGTGCGCTGCCAGGCGTACCACTCAGTGCGGCGGAACCTCGCCAGCCCGGCCAGCGCCAGGGCCGTGGTCGCGAACGAGAGCGCGACCAGGGCGGCCTGTCCCAGGTCGTCGACCGAGACCAAGCCGACGAGTTCGACGATCAAGCTAAGCACCAGCACGACCCAGGCGAACGCGAGCCGGACGGTGCGGGCCCGCACGACGCCGGCGGAGACGTAGCCCACGAGGAGCGCGCCGAGGACGACGGACAGGACAAGCGAGACCTCATCGTCGAGCCGGACGCCCTGCCTGGCCAGCAGCACCGCCTGGCCCGCCAGCGAAGCCCAGGCGACCACCCAGATCGAACTCGGCAGTGGTGGCGCGGCTCCCGGCTGCTCGGCTCCCCCGTCGACGCTCACCGTGTCATCCTCGCACCTCGCACTTGGGAGCACTCGCACCTGGTCAGGGCGTCGCCGATGGAACTAGAGTCCTCCTCTCATGCCGCGACCCGCGCGGTTCGTGCAGAGGTACCGGGCAAGGGGACAAGACGCTACTACGGCGTTTGGGTGGACCAGAACGAGTACGTCGTGGGCTGGGGAACACTCACGTTGATCAACGCTGGCTTGGCCCAGAGCAAGGGAAGAAGCGGACTGGCCTGGTTCTTGCTCTCGTTGTTGCTCGGTCCGCTCGCAACCCTGCTAGTCGTCGTGCTTCCCCAGCCGGAATCGCACGTCGCTGGTCCGACGAATCGCGACTGACCGAAACACTCATCTAGCCGCAGACAGCTGCGTCAAGACCGTGGGCATCAACGAAGCGTCAGCTGGTGCCCGCAGCGCACGGCCGTCCGCTCAACACATCACCGCGGCCCAGGTCTTGGAGCGGAACGGTTGCTTCGCGGTCTCCAGCGCGGCCGGCCACACGCACTCCAGCAGATCGCGCATCTGCTGCACCTGGCCCGCCGCGTCGACGATCAGGCGTTCCCGGCGGGCACCGAGGTGCCGTGGCCGGCCCCAGGTCTCCTCCACCGGTTCGGGGACGGAGCAGCGCAGCCGCGCGGTCAACCGGGCGATCAGCACCGCGTCCTTGTCGTCGGTCTTGTCGAAGGTCAGGTCCTCCGCACGCCGGGCCGTCGAGCGGGCGAAGATTCAACTTTCGCCGACCCACAGGCGGCACGGCTCAACACCGGTCGTCGCGGTTGACCACCGACGGGGGGCTGCCGCCGCTCAAGGCGAAGCCATGCTCCACGTTGCTTCTATGTCGACCCAGCCGGTGGCGCGGGGACCGCCCCAGAAGATCACGGGCACCAGGCCGGACATCATCCGGCCGATCGGCTCGTCGAAGATGCCCAGGAAGCGGGGGCCCGAGAAGGTCACGTCGTCCGCGTCGGTGAGGTCGCTTCCGGTCATCGAGAAGGTGACGCCGTAGTTGTAGGGGCCGCTACCCACCTCGCCGGCGTCGTACATCAGCATCGCGACGTCGCCGGGCTGTTCAAAGGTCGCGCGTGCCCGCTGGGTTCTGGGCCAGACCGGCTCCATCGTCACGGGGGTGACCCGTCGAACCGAGAACGACCCCTGCTGCTGGCATGGCGTGAGACGGACGACAACCGTCCCGGCCTCCTCCGCGACCACCACGGTCGGGTGGGCGCCGCCGCCGTTGTGGAGGGTGACGGTACTGGACGTCGGGTGGGGGTCGGAGTTGGTTGCGCAGCGGCTGCCGTCAGCGAACTGCGTGGCGACCGAGAACACGTCACCAGCCTCGGCAGGGATATGGAGCAGCGCGTCGCGACCTACCGCGGGGCCGAGGTCGAATGGTACGCGGGGGCCGTCGATGGTGGCGTCGAACCACACTGCCGTCGAGGCGAAGAAGTCCACGCTGCCGGCTTCGGGCGCGGACACGACCATCCGGTAGACCCCTTCCTGGGTGGGCAGCACAGCGGGCACTCCCCTGACGGGGGTCCCGTCCGGCGCCAGCAGCACGTGGGTGCGCCGGGGAGCGGAGGTGAAAGAGACGTCGGCGCCCCCCGGTGTCGGCGTGTCCAGCACCGCCACGCGCCCCGGCCGGTCGAAGTCGACCGTCGTCGCCTCCGCGTCCAAGGGCATCGTTCGCTCGACTACCGAGCCCACCTCGAAGTCAGGGATGTCAACGGTGGCGTACGCGGGCGTGACACGCAGCGTGTATCGGCCGGCCACGTCAGGCAGCCGCCACACCCTGGTGCGGTCCTCGAGCGTGGTGACCAGTGGGACTACCTCGCCGTTGGGGGCGAGCAGGCGCACGCCGTGCGGCAACGGTGCCCAGGGCTCGGCATCGTGCTGGGCGACGTAGCCACCGGCTCGGCTGGGCCTCGAAGTGGAGATCCACCACCTGGCCCGGGAGACTGTTGGCGAGGTCGAGGCCCGCGCCGTCGAGGGTGGTGGTCACCTCGACGGGCCGGCTGAGCGTGATTCGGGCGGGCTGCTCCTCGGCCGGGTTGCCCCTGAGGTCGAGGGCGTAGGAGCCGCTCGTCGGCGCCCGGAAGGTGATGATGTCGTAGCTGCCGCCGAACCCGGGGACCGGCTGGCCGGTCGGGTCGGTCAGCCGGGGATCGACCCAGTACGGCCCGAAGTACGTGTAGGTCTGGCCGGCCTCGAGCGCCACGCTAAGGTGCCGCTCCTCGGTCGGGAACGCCACACTCGTCGTGGCGTCGACCGGGAGCGAAGCCCGGCCCAGCGCCTGCATCGCCGGCGACGACGCCGCCAGCCGCAGCCCCGCCGCGGCCATCGAGTAGCGGTACTTGCTCCCGTACGACGTGGTGAACTCGTCGCGCCACCGGTGATCGGTGATCGTCGTGGTCCCCACCGCGACCCACGTGGTGCCGTCGAAGTCCTCCCGGGTCAGCACGGTGCCATCCGGCACCGCGGCGACACGGCCGCCGACCTCGGCGCGGACATCGCCGGAAGCCTGGTCGGCGTCGTACGCCGCCGCCACGTTTCTCAGGTCAGGCCGCCAGTGGACGCGCACGGTCTCGGCGGTCGAAGGCGACAGGCGCTCTCCCGCCTGCCTGACCATCCTCACCCGGTACCGCTGACGCCCGCGCGGGGGCACGGTGGTGAAGCGGAACCCATCCCGGTGGCCCAACCTGATGCGGTCGACCCGCGTCCAGCTGCCCGCGACGAGCCGTTGTAGTGCAACGACGGCTCCAGGCCTCGTCCCGCTCGCAAGACCCCTGAAGACGACAGCATCGCCCTCGACGACGTCGCTTTGGGAACTCAGCAGCAACCTTGAGACCGCCTGCGCGGGAGCCCCCTCAAACACTGCGACACCCAAAGCCAGTAGCACCACGAGCGCGACGCGCAGCAGAATCACCATTTATCCCTTCGGAAGACGCCGTATCCAACCACAGCGCAGGCAGACAGCGGAAGACGCCAAGACGCCGGTCTGGCGGGGTGCGCACATCGCGGGTACGCGGCCCGGAGCTCGACTACTCAGGTGAGCTTCACAGCGAATCCGGCACGTGCGGTCCGTAGATCGAGGAACCCGGCCTGAACGAGGAGCCACGTCCGCAGATGCAGCGGTGACTCGGTTCATGCACCTACGCACTACCGCCGCATCTTGACGCGGAAGGTACCGCGGGGGAAATCCGGGTGGAGTGGGGTGCTACTACCTTCGCGAGGAAGCGTGGCAGGCTCCTGATGTGGCGGAGCGACCCGAGGTACCTGAATGGATGGTGCAGCGCATCGGTCAGGTGCTGACCGCGTTGCCGGAGTGTCGCGAGGAGGCGGCGTGGGTCGGCATCCGGTGGCGGGTCCGCGAGGCGACCGTGGCGCACGCTTTCGGCGGTGAGGACCAGTTGTTCCGCGTGACCTTCCGCGCCGAGCAGGACGAGGTGATGGCGCTCCAGCACCTGGGTGATCCGTACTTTCGGGCGGGATGGGGGCGCAATGTTGTCGGACTTCTGCTCGACGACGGCACGGACTGGGAGGAACTGCAAGAGCTGCTCACCGATTCTTACTGCCTCCAGGCTCCGCGTCACCTTGCCGAGCTCGTACAGCGGCCGCCGCGGCAGAAGCATCCTTGAGGCTGAGCTCCGCGAACGCGCCGAGGACCTCCTGGGCCTCCGGGCACGGGCCGTCGGCGACCGTCCCGCCGGCGGCCACGACGCCGGCGCGCTGGCTTTCCCGTCCGCCGCCGACAACCCACACGCCGGCGTCCTGCGAGCCCCTGCACCACCTCGTGCGCGGCCTTGGCCACGGCGGAGCAAATCCCCCCTCGGGGAAGGTCATCGTGCCGTCATCGAACGAGATCGGCTCCCGGTCGCCTCCGGGAATCCGACCCAGCGGTCAGGGTCTCAGTGCTACTCGCCCGACCCAGGTGGGCGCCGACGTCACGCCATGTCTCACGCCCGGACACCGAAACGGACACGGTCCTGTCACGGATCTGGTCACGGGTGGGAAAAGCAAGAGGCCCCTCCTGAGACAGAAGGGGCCTCTGACCTGCGGTTCTACTTTGTAGCGGGGGCAGGATTTGAACCTGCGACCTCTGGGTTATGAGCCTCTTCAAGTCTGGTCCCAGCCGTCCCGTCTCCTCCCCCATTGGCCGCCTGATCTGCGGGTTTGCGTCTCTGTCGTCTCGCCGGGTCCTCGCCGTCGAGCGCGATCTCGCAGCGTTTGGGCCGCACTTCGGGACGCAGCTCTCCCTGGTTTCGCCCGCCCACTGGGCCGACAGCGAGGGGTCGGTCTTTCCGCCGCGAAGCGGCGGTGTCATGCCGGCGCGTGCGTGTGCCCAGGCCACCGCCTCGGTTCGACCCGCCCGGTGGATGGTCTCGGCTGGCAGCGCCGGACTAGGGTCGAGCACGTGCACGAACACAAGCGATTCGACGACGCGGCAGCGACGTGGGACGACGACCCCGGCCACGAGAAGCGTCAGGTGGCGGTGGCCCAGGCCATCAAGGAGGCCGTGAAACTCACCCCTCGGATGAGCGCTGTTGACGTTGGCGGTGGCACCGGCCGGCTGAGCATCTTGCTCGCCGACCTGGTCGGCTCCGTTGTAGTGACCGACCCGTCCGCCGGAATGGTGCAGGTCGCACGGGAGCGGATCGAGGAGGCCGGGCTCAGCGACCGACTGCGCGCTGTCCAGGCAGACCTGACGATAGACCGGCTCGATGGGACGTACGACGTGGTGTGGAGCTCCATGGCGTTGCACCACGTTCAGGACCTGGAGGGACTGCTGCGGTCCGTGGCGGGCCTCCTGGTCGATGGTGGCCGGGTGTGCATCGCGGACCTTGACGAGGATCCCGACGGCGCCTTCCACGCCGACAAGGTCGACTTCGACGGACATCACGGATTCGACAGGCAACGCCTTGCCGAGCAGTTAGCCCGCGCCGGATACGCGGACGTCAGCTTCGTCGACGCCACGACCATCCTCAAGGGTGACCGCGAGTTCGGCGTATTTCTGTGCACGGCGACCAAGGTGCATGAGCCCCGCGCAGACCACTGAGTGGAACAAGACGTCCCGCACGTGGACAGGCCCCCGATCCCGGGCCGCAGCGCGGGTGCTGCAGAAACCATGAGCTGCCCCATTCCGCCGCCAGTCGGCGACACGGAGGGCGCGGAACGCACATCGAGCCGGGCCGTGCGAAGAGATCAGTTGGCGGGCGTGCGGGCGATCCGGTAGTGCAGGGTCAGGAACGGGAAACCGAAGACCCAGAAAGCGTGCTCCGCGCGCAGGGCGCCGTCCTCGACGAAGACGTCGAGCTGCTCCTCGAAGCCATGCACCGCCAGGGCAGTGAGCTCGTCTGCCGCGGTGTCGACGTAGGTGAGGTAGTGCCCTGCTTGGCCGTCGTGGACGCGGCTGGTCAGCATCAGGCCGCGGTCTGGCCGTGGCCGGGGAAGAAGGGTGGCGGTGAAGCTGCCCTCCGGCACAGGGAACCCGACGCTGACGTAGCCGCGGCCCCCGTGGGTGTAGGTGGTGTAGATCCCGATCATGATGGGCCTGTCGTCGTCGGCGAACGACCGGATCCAGCCGCGCACCGTCACCGTGCCGTCGACGCCGGCGATCGTGTCGATACGGCTCCGGATCCCGCGCTCGGCCTCGCGTTGATTCATCGGGACGTTGGCCTGTCCCAGGGGCCGCGCGACCAGCGTTCGATAAAGCAGGTAGCCGGGACGCACCCACAGCCGCCACTGCGGGACGATGTCGAGAGTGAACCGGGTGGTGTGCTCGTAGAACTCCTTCACCAGCGGGTCGACCTGCGTCGGGTCGAACTCCGGCCCGGCCAGCGCGTCGAGGGAGTCCACGATCCCAGTGTCTTGGGCGTCGGCGGTGTAGTCGGCTCCGAGCTCCTCGGCGAGATCCCGGACAAAGCCGGTGCCGACATACCTCGACCGCGCCGGCCGGGCCACCACGAACGGCAGATCGGCGGCGCTGACCCGGTCGGCGAGCAGGCTGACTTGTGCGTCGCGGAAGAGCAGGGCGGACAGGCTGCGGTAGGCCAGGACGGTGCTGCTCGCCACCACGGCCGCCGGCGCTGGGCCCGAGGACAGTGCCCGCCCGACCGCAACACCCACCACCGGGCCCATCGCCACCTTCTGCGGCCGCAACCCCAGCGCCCCGACCACGCCGCCGGTGGCAGTGCCGACCACGAGCGGACTCGCGTCGGTCAGCTTCTCCGCCGCCCACCCGAGGGGCGCCGCCAGTGCGGTGCTCACCGCGATGCGCTGCCACAGCGCCGGGATCTCGCCCTCCTTCTGGCGCGCCCGAGCCACCGCCTCCGACGCGCCCAGAACGACCGCGCCGACCAGCGCGGCGCCGGCCGCCGATCTGATCCCGCGGTGCGCGGCCAGCGATGCACCCGCAACGCCGCCGATCGACGCCGCGAAACCGATGGAGGAACTGGTGGCCATGCTCGTGACCCTAGCCCGACTTCCCGGCCCCGTCCCCGGCTCTGGGCCCCGTCCACGTACAACGCGCGATCTCCCTGCTGAGGTGCGTCAATGCGCCGCTTGCCGGCGCGGCTCGAGATTCACGGACAGCCGATGAGCGGACGCCGCGCGATGAGGCAGTATCGGGTCATGGGGAAGACCGCAGAGCAGTGGCGCAAGCAGGTGGAGCCCCATTTCGGGTTCCTCTCCGACCACGGCTTCACGGTTGTTGATGTCGATGACAGTTCGTTCTGGGCGCTCTGGGTTCAGTACCGCTCCGGGACGGCGGCCGTTCGGATCAGCAAGAGCAATGAAACGACTCGTGCCGAGGTCCGACTGATCCGGCTCGTCGACGGCGAAGTACCCACGTATCCCATCTGGATCACCGAGGACAGGATCGACTGGACCCTCCTCGACAACGTCGTGGAGGCGCGCCAGCCCCATCGCCTGGAGGATGCGGGGAAACTGAGCGGCCTGACCGCCGCTCAACTGGATCATCAGCTCAGGTTCTGGGCAAGTGTGCTCAGAGACGTGGCGCCAGAGTTCCTGGGCGGAGACTTTGCGCCGATCGAAGAGGCTGGCGAGTTGATCCGGAGTCGAGTCGCAGAGCACCCCCAGCAGGTCCAGATCTGGATTCCCAACGACGCGCCCGCTGACTCAGAGACCGAGCAGATTGCCGAGGTCCAGTCAACCGTTCCACCCAACGTGGGCGTGTCCGTCAGGCGCTACTGGCGCGGCCGAGGATCCAGATCAAAGGGAGGCTGACCGCACGACCATGCCGCCGATAGTGAAAGTCGGAACTGCCGAGCGGGCGCCCGACTCCAGCGGCGACGACGCGGAGTTGGCTGCTAGTCGACCGCGCGCGAGACATGCCGCAGGAAGCCGAGAGCCACAAGGAAGAAGACAATCGCGATGGCGCCGTACCAGTAGCGCAGCAACGCTGAGTCCTGCAGGTACGTCGCTACGCAGAACAAGCAAGCGCTCACGAGGGATACGGCCGCCATCCATGTCGCCATCCGTCGGCTGTACGAGCGGCGGGCCGTCACGGCGGCGCCTGATGCCAGTCCATGGCTGCAAGTTACCCGAGAAGACGGCGAGCGATGCCCGCACCCCGTGCGAGGCAAGCCAGTCATGAGTGCCCGCTCATGCGTCGGATAGTGAAAGCGCGTACTGCCGATGAGCGGACTGTCGTCAGGCGGCCGTCCTAGGCTGGCGGTATGAACAAGGGCTGGGCGTGGGCGGCCTACGTCCTCTTCACGCTGAGTCTGATCGGTTCCGTCGCCCGGGTCGCGGAGCGTCTCTGACGAGCTGGAGCTTGTAGTGGATGCGCCGACGCTCCACGATTTCGGTGACAAGAAGCTCCCCCTCGGTCAGGCCCACGGGTAGACCACTCCGGTGAGCTCCGCGGACAGGTCCCACAGCTTCGCGGCGAGCCCCTCGTCGCGGGCCAACGGGTTCAGCTTCGCGGGCCCGATCCGGCCGCGGGTCTCACGCAGCGACTGCGGGCCGGTGTAGGAGCCAGGCCCAGCCTCGGTAGCGGCGTACAACGACGGCAGGGCACCGGCGGCCGGGGACTGGAACAGCAGCTTCAACACCGGCGGGGCCAGCAGCCGGACCCCGGGAATGGCGCCCATGCCCTGGGTCGAGGTGACCAGATTCGTCGCCGACACCCCCGGGTGGGCCGCGGTGGAAGTGAGCGCCACGCCGTGCTCAAACGCCCGACGCTGCAGTTCGAAGGCGAACAGAACGTTGGCCAGCTTGGAGTTGCCGTACGCCGGCTCCGGTCGGTAGCGCTCCTGGGCGTTCCCGTCGAGCAGGTCCGCCTTGCCGCGGAAGTGCGCGATCGACGCGACCGTGACAACACGCGGCTCGGTCGACTTCAGCAGCGCCGACAGCAGCCTTCCGGTAAGCGCATAGTGCCCAAGGTGGTTCGTGCCGAACTGAAGTTCGAACCCGTCCGCGGTCTCACGATAGCGGGGCGGCGTCATCACCCCGGCGTTGTTGACGAGCAGGTCCAGCGGGCCCCGCCAGCGGGCGGCGAACTGCTCCACCGACGCCAGCGAGGACAAGTCCAGCTCCGCGACGCGTACGTCCCCCGCCCCGGCGTCGCGCATCTTCGCCGCAGCCTGCTCGCCGAGCTCGAGGTTGCGGCAGGCCAGCGTGACCGCGGCTCCGCGCTTCCCGAGTTCGACGGCGGTGTACCAGCCGATCCCTGAGTTGGCCCCGGTGACAACCGCGGTCCGGCCTCCGAGTGACGGCATGTCGTCGGGACTCCAGTTCATGACGCTGAATCCTACGATTCGCCCTGCCTTGTTAGGACGCGTCTCATTACGCTCCGGCCCAATCTTCGAAGGCAGGTCCCGTCATGCCGCAGATGGTGCGCGAACGTGCCGAGATGAGGGCGCCGACGGGCACGGACGGCAAAGCCCCGTGAGCACGTGGTGGGCGGCACCGCCGCTGTCCGTGTGAGGATGCCTGCATGATCGAAGTCGACCTCCCCCAGGACGAGGCGGTCCCCTCAGTCACGCGGTCCTTCGCCGCCTGCGTGGCGTCGGTGACCGAGACGCCGATTGCTGACATACCGCAGCCGCAGGCGGACTTGGCGGGTGCGATCAGCCACTGGCGCAGTTGGCTCGCGGGCAGGGGCGCTGGGCTGGTGACGCTCGCGAAACCAGCCACCTTCAACTGGCCGGGCTACTGGCTCGCCGTTCTGGGGCAGCCGGGACCGAACCCCGACGCTGACGAGCTCACGGCGGTGCTGATGTTCGGCACCACGTCCGGCGTCGTGCTGAGTCCTCAGGACCCGGACCTGGTCGGTCGTGCTGCGACCGACCTCCCGATCCGAGATGGTTACGTCCTGTGCGGCCTCGACCCTGCTTTCATCGCACCCACCACTCCGCTTCCGCGACTGACTGGCACCGTTGCGGCGATCGCGCTGGCAGAGCGGGCCACCGGTGAGATGCACCCAGTGGGCCACGCCAGGGCGCTCGCGAACCGGGGCCTGGACGGTGACCGGTACGCCGCCAAGGCAGGCACCTTCACGCCGGCCAACGACACCGCCCGGGGCTACGACCTCACCCTGATCGAGGCGGAAGTGCTCGACGGCCTCACGCTGCCGGACGGTCGCCGACTTAGCTACGCCGAGGCACGGCGCAACGTCGTCACCCGCGGCATCGCCCTCAACGCCCTGGTCGGCCGACGCTTCCGGGTGGGCGACGTCGAGTGCCTGGGCCAGCGTCTCTGCGAGCCGTGCTCACACCTGGAACGTCTCACCACCAAGGGCGCGCTCCGGGGACTGATCCACCGCGGCGGCCTCCGCGTTGACGTTCTGAACGACGGAGAAGTCACGACCGGCGACCGCATCGAGACCATCGACTAGGGCCCCAACATCCGCAGGATGAACGGCCCGACCATGCCGCCGGGAGGGTGAAGGCTAACGATTCTTCCTGGCCTCGTACATCGACTGAAACCCGATGAAAGCGAGACTGATGACTACGAGGCCACCGACGAAGATGAGAAAGTCCGACGGGCTGAAGTTCGGCCAATTGCCGTCGAGGCCCGCGTCGACGAGAACCGAGAAGAAGCCGGAGACAAAGACGATCGCAAAGGTTCGCTTCCAGCTCATGAATGCCTCCCTGCCTTCCCCTCGCCGGGTAGCTCGCCTCGCCGGCATGAGCGTTTCGCCAGCGTAGTGCCGACGGACTTCCACGGGCGCACAGACGTCCGGAGCCGCACTGCGGTTGTTCCCCGAACCGCAGAACCTTCGGCTTGTGCGGAAGCCATTGCCGTCGACGGGCGCGTGAGCCGCGGCACGAGTGGCAGGGTGCTGTCCCATGATTGACGACGCTGCGAAGGCCAACCTGTACAACTACCTGAAGCACGAGCGCGAGGCGCTGCTTGCCAAATTAGACGGGCTGTCCGAGTACGACGCCCGTCGCCCGCTGACCGTCACCGGAACCAACCTGCTGGGCCTGGTCAAGCACCTGGCGACATGGGAGGCCAGGTACCTCGGCGAGGTCTTCGACCGTCCCTTTCCTGAACCCCTGCCTCGGTGGGACGTCGAAGCCGAGCGACTCGCCGACATGTGGGCGACCGAGCGCGAGTCCCGCAGCGACATCATCGACCGCTACCGACGAGTGTGGAAGCACAGCGACGCGACGGTGGACGCCCTCACCCTGGACGCCACGGGCCGCGTGGCCTGGTGGCAGGACGCCGAAGTGCCCCTATTCAACATCCTCGTCCATCTGCTTGCCGAGACCAGTCGGCACGCCGGCCACGCCGACATCCTGCGCGAAGCACTCGACGGAGCGGTGGGAACCGACGCGGAGGACATGGCCGAGGTGCGGCACGACCCTGCCTTCTGGGCGGAGCGGCGCGAGGAGATTGAGGCGGCCGCCAGGTCAGCCAGCTAACCGTTTCACTGATTTGCCGCGTTGAGGGAAACCCCGGCTTGCGTGCGATGCGCGCGTCAAATCCCCTGAACTGGACACCGGCAGGCGGCTATCGGCCCAGCCTCGAAATCCGAGGCACGGCGGCGCTCATCCATCACCTCTGGGTTCTCGGCCTAACGACCAGCCGGAGATCGCTCCAATCCCTGCCGCCACGTCCCAGCGCGTCCCGGTCCATCCCCACCGCGGGGTGGCGCACAGATGACTGCGTCCGTCTTCGTGGCAGCATCCGGGACGCAACACGGGCCGACGGGACGCTGTGGAACAGAGACAAGGCGCCACTCCTGAGACGGAGTAGCGCCTTGACCTGCGGTTTCACTTTGTAGCGGGGGCAGGATTTGAACCTGCGACCTCTGGGTTATGAGCACCCAAACGGGCGTCTCAACCCTCCCCTCCAGTCCCCACCGTCCCTGCCGATTACCGGCGACCTAGCCATCGGTGCCTCGTTCGTCTCCGCACGTGTCGACGCGTCTCCCCGCGTCTTGGTCACGGGTCTGGTCACGGGTGCCGATCTATCAGCACCCCACACACGGCCATGACGGTCCTGCCGCTCCACACGCACGGCTACACACGCGGTTCTAGAGGAGGAGGTCGCCCCTAACAACGGAGCGGGCGACATCGTGGATGCGGGCGTTGTGGTCGCGGGCGTACTTGCGGAGTGTGGGCGTCATCGACGGTGGTCTCTCGCTTGGCCGCGAGCACGCCTTTGGCCTGCTCGATGATGAGCCGGCCGGCGCAACGGTAAATGAGAAGCACGTCGAGGTCGGCGGGGATGCGGCTTGTGAGGGCCGATCCGAACAGCCACATCTGGGCCTCGGAATGTGTCTGCACGAGCCGGCAAAGGTCCGCCATGGTCGCATCTGTCGTGGCCCGGTTCCGAAACTGGTCTGGACGCCCCTCAAAGTGCGTTTCGGCCGTGCCGAGTGGTGGCAGTTTGTCCGCGACGGGGGCCATGCCCGGCTCGTGCTTCGCGCACACCGGTCGATTTCAGGATGGTGGTTCCCCGTGGCGCAACTCCGCCACAAGCACGTGTTGCACAGAGCGAAGCGCCGGCTGGTCCCGCCGCCTCCGACCCAGCTACCGGACCCCCGCGAACGCCGACCCCGAGGCGTGAACGTGAACCGGCTTGGCGCCTTCGCCGCCGCCGTCCTCGTCGCCCTGTTCGCGGGCCTCATGACCAACACGTCCGCGTCGTCCGCGCGTGCCCTTCACGCACGGCCCAAGCCGAAGCCCACGACGGCCGCCACACCCACCGCCACACCCACCGCCACAGCCACACCCACCGCCACAGCCACACCCACCGCCACAGCCACACCCACCGCCCCAGCGACAACCACCGCCACAGCCACAGGCACAGGCACACCGGGCTGTGACCCCGCACCGGACGGCGCACCGTCTGGCTCACCCGTGCTGGGGCCGACGACATACACGACCAACCAGACGATCTCCAACGTGGTCTACGACGGCACCCACACCGACGACCTGGTCCGGGTCTACGGCGCACACGTGATCTTCGACCACGTGACGTTCAAGGGTCGGGGCACCGGCGCGACCGGCCACACCGTCGAGGTCAAGCGCGGCGGCTCCGTCGAAATACGCAACTCCCTCTGGGCCGGTGCACCCGTCGAGGACTCGATCCAATGGGGCGGCATCAACGGCGACGAACACGCCGGGCATTCCATCGTGTCGTGCTCGACGCTTTCCGACCACCCCGGCGAGGACCACTTCGACTTCAAGGTCTCACAACCCGGCGCGGTCGTGGATGTCGTCGACACGGACGTCACAACCGCCGCCGGTGGCCGCACGGTCCAGAACGACGGCAGCGTCGGGACGCAGAACTTCATCCGCGACACCGGCCTCGCGAACGTGCTGCTCGAGAACACCGCGAACGGTTCGATCGTCGACAGCAAGGTCGGCGAACTGTATGTGTACGACGCGAAGGACTGGTTGATCCAGGGGAACACGATCAGCAGGATCGGCCACGGCGTCTCGGACGGCACACGCGTCCCGACCGGAATCTACTATGTGAACAACACCCTCCCGACCGGTTGGTTCGAGTTCTACGGGGGCTCGTGTTGGGCAACGGGGAACACCCCCGACCTCGCACCGCGCTGCACGTCCGGCGCACCGTCGTGGTACCCCCGATGAGCGCCCAGAAGGCTGGGAGACGCTGATGGTGATCGGTCTCCTCGTCGCTGCGGCTGTCGTTATCGCCGTGTTCTCAGTGTCAGGGTGGAGGCTGCCGCTCATGCGGTGGTTGGATCCTGATCACCCGGTGTCTGGCTCATATCGTCGGTGCCCCACTGAGATGTGTCCGCCGACCGGTCCAACCGTCCTGTCACTCGCAGTGAAGGAGGCAACCTGAACCGCCCCGGAGAGTCTGGAGAGTCCTTTCGTTGGAAGGATCACTCTCATGGCACGTCCCTCGAAGTACCCCGACAGAGCTGCGTGAGCGCGCGGTACGGATGGTCCTGGAGTCTCGGGCCGACTATCCCAGCGAGTACGAGGCGATTCGTTCGATCGCGGGGAAGTTGGGGATCACCTCACCGGAGTCGTTGCGCCAGTGGGTGCGGCGGGCCGAGGTCGCTGACGTTCACCGTGGGGTTGTCGAACCACAGAAACAATCCGACGATGAGCAAGAGGCAAGCGCCCACGAGGCACACCGTCCCAGTGCGGCGAGATTGCATAGCCGGACCGTACATCGTCAGAAGAGCCAAGAAGCGGACCACTCTGTCCGCTCCTGCCGCCGAGAGTGAAGTCGCGGAACAGCCGACGTGCGGACGCGCGCGTTTGCGCAGCCGACCGCCTGGATGCGGCAGTATTCGGGGGTGGCACCGATGATCGAACCCCCGAACTCCGTTCTCCTCGTCGTCGGGAGAGAGGAGTTCACCCCTCCCGCAACGTTCGGTGGCCGCTCTTGCGTGGCCACGAATGACTGCGTCGCTATCGGAGTGATGAGCGTTGACGACGCTCCCACGTTCGCGTCCTTCGCGGCCGCCGCTGCGCGCGACGACCTGATTCGACTCGCCGAGTTCACCATCGAGACCGAGGGAACCGTGTCCATTCGCGACGTCTACAACCGCGAGTATGAGGCGATCGGCGTCGACCCTGGCAGCGTGCTCCTCACTGTCTGGGGGGATGACGAGACCGAGCCGTGCGAGATCCTCCTTGAAGTCCGTCAGTACTGATCGCACACGACCGGATCTGGTTCCCCTCTGTGTCAAGAGCGCGGTTTCGGCTTTGTGGAGTGTGCGCCGCCGCTTGTCGCCGTCAAGGTCGTTCGTCCGGTGGGGCGCTGCACCTTGACGGCTCTGGCGCGTCGGCGCGGGGGCCGGGGAGCCGAGCCCGCGTGGGGGTTCGCAGCGGGTCCGGGCGGGGGTAGTAAGGTCGAGGTGTTCTGGCTGTTCAGCACCGATATCGGCGGTGAGCAGTTCCCCTGGGGTTACCTTCAACTGTCGCGATCTCTGCTCACCGACCGCCTCGGAACCACCGATTTCAGTGCGGCGCTCGGCGTTGACCCCAACCAGGTCGACTTCGAGCAAGCCGGCTACGAAACGTCCGGTGGAGACGGACTGCGCATCCGCTTCCTCGGCATCTCCTGGCTTCCCCTCTTGATGAACGGGGCCGTGATTGAGGCAGCTCGGGCGTTCAACCTCATGCTGCTCCGCAAGGGGACCTCGCCCCTCGGCCACCATCACAATTACGACTTGGCCACGTGGGCTCTCGATTCCGACCCCATCAGCTCGCTTGAGCCCTTCGTAGATCCCACCGCAGGTTGACTCGAAACGAACCGGTTTGGCGGTGATAGTGGTCTTCTCAGAGAACCAAACTTGCCGTTAAGCGTTGCCGTCCGGCCCGCTGGGAGAACAGCGTCTTTCCGCCGCGACGCGGGCACGCCAGCGCTGGACGAGCTGTTTACCGGAACTGCCGAGTTGCGAGGCGGGCTCACCCTGGAATCGGCGACCAGCCGACTACATTGCGGTCATGGAGCTGTCGGTCTGTGTCACTGACGAAGAGTACGGAGCGTGGCGCGCTGTCCGGCTCGCTGTCGTGCCAGAGGAGCGCTGCCTCACCGTCGAGGAGATGCGTGAGCAGGACTCGTCAGATCGCCTGCTGCTGCTCGCAGTCAAGGACGGCGACGTGGTGGGTTCCGGCATCGCGGATCGGTCAGATACCGCCGGGGCGGGATTCGTCGCCCCGCGCGTCGTGCCCGGGCATCGTCGCATGGGTGCGGGGTCGGCGCTCCTGCGAGTCCTGGCCGAGCACTGCAGCGGCTTAGGTCTGTCCACGGTCGTGGCCGGTGTCGACGACGAGGGGGCCCTGGCGTTCGCCGAGCGTTACGGGTTCGTCGAGGTCGACCGCGAGGTCGAACAGGTACGCGCGGTGGGCGACGAACCGGCTCCGACGGGTCTGCCGGCCGGCGTCGAGGTGGTCGAGGCGAGCCGACGCCCCGACTTGTGGGCCGCCTGCTTCGAGACCTTCGGCAAGGAGGTGCTCGCCGACTTCGCCCTGTATTCGCCGCTGCAGATCAGCGCCGAGCAGTGGAACACGTCGTGGTACGGCGACCCGATGTTCCTGGCTCTGTACGACGACGAGGTGATCGGCTGCGCTGGTCTCAACCGCGACACCGACCGGCCCGAACGCGCTGAGAACGCGCTGACCGCAGTCCGCCGCACCTGGCGCGGCCGTGGCATCGCGTCACATCTCAAGCGCCGAACCCTGCACTGGAGTGCGCTGAACGGGCTCGAGGAGATCTACACCTGGACACAGGTCGGCAACGCGCCGATGCGGCGCCTCAACGAACACCTCGGCTACGTCACCACCCGGAACAGCATCACCGTCTCACGGGCGCTTCCGCTCACCACCTGACGGCGACGAACTCATTGACTGTTCAGTGGGTGCGGCCCGCGAATCGGGCCCATTACGAGCGAACGTCCCACCATGCCGCGGCGAGGTAGACAAAGCGACCGGGCCGGCCTGCCCGCGGATCAGGGTGCGTCATTCCGCCGCTTTCCGCCTTCAGGATCCACCATAAACCGAGGCCAGCACGATCGCTGATGGAGGCTATCGAGGGCCGCGGCCGGTTACTCCATCCATGAGTTCTCGCGCGGCGTCAAGGTGGCCAGCGTGGCGGGCGGTCTCCTCGATCATGTGCAGCACGACCCAGCGAAGATCGGTGATGGGCTCGTCAGGCCACTCGAAGCCAAGCTCGCCCAGCAGAGCCGTGTGCAGGTCCCGTGTTCGCAGGATCTCGTTCGACATCTCACATTGACGGCGGTACTGCTCGATCACCGCGGCGCTGGAATGTTTGCTGGTGAATGGCGCCTCGGGATCGTAGGGCGCGTCGTCAATTCCGTCGTTCCAGGTCACCTGCGGCTGGGTCCCGCGGACGACCCATTGGAACCACATCGCTTCGGCGCCAGCCAGGTGCCGGATCAGCCCGATGGGCGTCCAGCCCGACGGCAGCACCGGCGTGTTCAGCTGAGCCTCGTCCAGACCCTCGATGATCGCCAGCACGGCGTTGCGCTGCTGGTCGAGGAAGTGCTGCAGCCGATCGCGCTCGCTGATCGCGGAATCACTCACGCGCCGACTCTAGGGCAACGACGACAAGTCCAACGCGAAGCACGCTCCGGTCTCGCTCCGTTGGCGGCGAGGCGTGCCTTGCCTCCCCCTGTCGGCTGGCCGCCGCTTCCAGTAGCCGATTAGAGGGCGCTGCTCGCCACCCGATGGTGCGCTCACGAACCTCGTTAGGTTGACTGGCCGGGTGGACATTGACTCGGAACAGACCACGAAGAGTGAACTCATGGAATGGCTCGACGCCAAGCGGGCACATGTCGTAGAACAGGTAAGCGCATTGCCCGCCGAGGCTCGTCGTCGTTCACACGTCCCCTCGGGCTGGACGCCACGAGGTCTCATCAGGCACTTGACCCTCGATGTGGAGCGAGTGTGGTTCCGCGCAGTCATGGCGGGCGAGCCTGTAGAGATCCCCACGGGGTACAACGGCTGGACGGCACCAGAAACCCAAAGCGACGAAGAGCTCCTCGAGCAGTACGCGAACGAGTGCCAACTGGCTACAGCGGCTGTCAGACACTTGGAGCTGGACACGCAGCCAGCCTGGTGGTTCGAAGGCAGCGGCAACCCTCCCTACTCCTCGCTGCGAGAGGTCTTGCTACACGTGATCGTCGAGACCGCGACCCACGCCGGCCACCTGGACATATGTCGTGAGCTGGTCGACGGCGGACAGCGCCTCGTTCTCGACGAGCCTGCGACCTGAGCACCACCAGCCGCGTTCCGCGCGGTCGGATAGCTGCGTCATATCGCCGCCTAAGGGCTACCGAGTTTCACTCTCATGGCGCCCTTCTGTGTCAAGACGCCGCCGGGAGTGGGGTTCTAGGCTTGCGTGTGACGGGTCCGGGAAGTGGCTTGTCCGAAGAGCCGGTGTTGGGCTGTGAGCCGGTCGCGCTGGAGACAGAGTCGTTGCCCGGTTGCCCTCCCGGATCCGTCCTTGTCGTTGCGGCGAGGTCGTCGATCATCACGCGGTAGACGGCGTCGGAGAGTCGCCGCTTCAGGCAGCGCATGGCTTCGTTCGAGGACTTCCCGTTGGACTTCTTGCGGTCGAAGTAGGCGCGGCCCTCGGTGGGGTTGCGCAGCTGGACGACCGCCATGGTGTGCAGCACGCGGTTGATCTGACGGTTCCCGCCGCGGGACAGCCGGTGCCGGACGTGGTCGCCGGAGGAGGCGTCGACGGGTGCGGTGCCGGTCCAGGAGGCGAAGTGGTTGCGGTCGGGGAACCGGGTGATGTCGCCGACCTCGACCAGCAGCCGGGCCGCACCGGAGGGTCCGATGCCGTGCAGGTCGAGCAGGCCGGTGCCGGTCGCGGCGAGCAGTGTCCGTGAGTTCCTTGTCGGCGGCCTTCCTGCGGGCGTAGTTCTGCTCGAGGTCGGTGACCAGCTCGGCGGCGAGCCGGCGACGGGTCTTGCCGACCAGGTCGCGCGGACGCACCTTCGCCAGCAGCGCCTTCGCCTGGGCTGCGGAGAGGTCCTTCTTCGCCCCGCCGGGCAGTAGTTCCAGCAGCAGCGCGTGCAGCTGGGACATCTTGCGGGTGTGCTCCTCACCCAGTGCGCGGCGTCGGTCGGCCAGCATCCGCAGCACCGCGAGCTGGTCGTCGGCGACCACTGAGCGCAGCCCGGACATGCGAGTCCCGACAAGCGCCACGGAGTGGGCGTCGGTGGCGTCGGTCTTGCGTCCCTGGCCGGTCGAGAACACCCGCGCCCGGGCAGAGAGCTTCGGCGGGACGTCGACCACGTGCTGGTCCTCCGCCAGGAGCCGCATCGCAATGTGCCGGCCGATCCCGTTGCATCCCTCGATCGCCCAGATCCGCTCGGGCCACTGCTCCACGTACTCGACCATCGCCGCGAAGCCGTCGATGTCGGTGCCGAAGCGACCGCCCCCGAGGACCTCCTCGTCGGCGGTCATCACCTCGATCGTCACCGACCGCTTGTGCGGGTCCATCCCGATCACGACTCGCTCACTCGTTGCCATCTGCTGCTCCTTCGATCCGTTCGGTTGGACGGGTCGAGAGGGCACCGCTGCTATGAGCTGAGCAATCCCTTCTTGAGCCACTCCGACCCAGCGGTGACCGGGACCGCGCAGGCCATGAGAGAGCCACACCAACAGGTGGGCAGCCGATGAGAGAGCGACAGTCCCGGGCACCTCGACCGAGACTCGTCAGAACCCGGCCGTGACGTCAATGGAACTAGCAGCCGATGAGCGGACGGGTAGTCGGGGTCAGTCCTCGGGAACCCGTTGGATTCCCAAGGCATCGCTCACCTGGTCATCGAGCCAGCGGTAGCTGGACAACGCCCAGTCGCCGCAAGGCTGAATCTCACGCGGCAGAGGATTGTGATGGAGGTCCACGTAGTGGGCTCGGGCCGCGTCCCAAAAGCAGTGCTGCGGCAGCACCGCGACCGTGTCCAAGGCCTCGTGCCCCACGGTCTCGAAGTAGCCCTTTGTCCAGGGCATGCGGTTGATGAAGACGGGGGGCAACAGCAGCCGGTCGGGGCGCAGTGGCACGGCGGACGGTTCCTTCGTTCGTGAGCGGTCCGCGTACACGTAGATGAGGTAGGAGAGCGGCATGGGCGCTGGCTCCGGCTCCGCTCTGATGACTCGGCCGAACAAGAAGGCGTCATCTGGTTGCATCACGAAGAGGTCGCCCTGCTGAGGCTTCTTGTTGGAACGGCGGAGAATCTGCAGGTTCGTCTGCGGCTGACGCACGACTCATCACTCTAAGGGGCGTCCGCTCATGCCGCGATCCGCTCGGCCGTGCCAATGAGCGAGCGTTCGCCGTCGCCTCAGTCCACCGACTCGGGGAAACTGACCCCCACTGATTCATGGGCGAGGCGCACGTCGGATCGAGGCAGCGTCGCCACACGAACGATCTCGCCGGTCTCGGGCGCCCAGGTGGCCACGCTTCTGTCCACCGACAACAGGATCCTGTTGCGGTCCCACCAGCCGTGCATTGAGAAGAACGTGCCGGTGCGACGCGACCAGGTCAAGATGGCCACGGGCTGACCCGATGGCACATGCGCCACTCTAAGTGCGTACCGCCCCCGAACGGCTTCCCAGTTGTAGTACGCGACCTTGTCGCCAGAGAACCAGGACATGAACTGGCGCCCGGCCATCAAGGGACTGGCGGCCACGCTCGCGATCTCCGTGACGTCGCCAGCCCTAGCGGAGTCGACCAGCACGTCGCGGTCCTTCTTCCTCGTGACCGAGACCGCGTTGCCCGTCTCGAGGAAGCCCAGGCCCCGGGCCGGTACGGGAGCCGGCGAGACAGAGCCCGACGACACGTCGACGACCACGTCCGGGCCTCGGGTCAACAGGTCCGCTGTGAATCGGGTACCTCCGGGATGCCACCGGATCTCCCCCACCTCGCCTTCATCGCCGGCGTAGTGACGAAACCCGCCGGAAGCAAGGTCGATCACCACGACACCGCGGGAGGCACGAAACGCCAGCCGGCTGCCGTCGCCGTTGAGCTCACCGGCACCCATCGGGTCCGCGCCGGGCCACAAATCGGCGGGCAGTCCGATTGATCCCAGCGAGAGCTTGGCCCACGTGTTGTCGCGCAGCCACATTGCGACGGTCTCCGACGACCATCCCGTTCCGTCGTCGGGAGCCTCGCGGGGCCGATAGCTCACCTGCACACCAGTCGCCTCTGGACCGAACATCACGTCGGGCACCTCGGCAAACGACGACGGGAACTCGGTGGGGACGTCGTCCAGCTGCGCTCCTGGCCCATCGAGGGGAGTGGACAACCGGAACACCTGCTCAACAGGCGTAAGCGGCTCTGCCGGCAACGAGGATGGCGGCAGAGCGCTGGGCGGCTGCTGTACCCCTGGTCCAGGGCCACCGTCGCAACCGGTCAGCACCAGCAGGAGGCTCACCAGCGCAGTCTTGAATGCGGCGTAGACATACGGAGGCTCCAGTTCGGTCACAGGCGGCAGATTACGAGCCCAGCTGACCCGGCCGCGGGGACTCGCGGAATCCGCGCCGCGCGAAGGGGGCCACCGCTGCCCGCGACTCACCGATGCAACGGAGCGCAACGTCCGCTCCCGCCGCAGACAGCGTGCGCTGCGGCCATCCGGACATCAGCGTAAGGCGGTTTGCGTCAAGCATCTGGTCGGTGCCGCGTCCGTCGTCTGTCCCTGCATAGCGGTGAATCGGGCTGTGCCCGACAGCGTGTAATCGGGTTGAGGAGACGACGGACGGGGCTGCCCATGATGTCCGGCGAGGTACGCGAGGGTCCTCGATGCCGCGTAGGGCTCGCCCCGACCGTCAGCTTGGTGCGCCGGCCGCTGTGGTCAGGCGGCGAGCGTGGTGGCCTCCTTGCGTCGGGTGCCGTGGGTGGCGATCAGCGGGTCCCAGGCGGTGCCGGTGGTGATCACCGCGTGCAGATGTCGCAGGATCGCTGCGGCGATCACGGTCTGCGCCTGGGTCGGGGTGAGCTTGTTGGTCTCCCGCGTGGTCAGGTGCCGATAGCGGGCGGCGTAGACGGTGTTGGTCTGCAGAGCACCCCACACCGCGCGCCAGGCCGCCAATCGCAGCTTGGGTCGGCCCTGGCCGGTGAGCTTGGTCCGCCCGGTGAAGGTCCCCGACAGCTTCTCCCGGGGTGCCAGCCCGGCGTGCTTGACCAACGCCCGCGCTGTGGCGAACCGGGTCGGATCACCGGTCTCGGCGAGAATCGCCGCCGCCCCGACCGGGGACAGCCCGTGGATGCTGGTGACCAGCTCGGTCAGCTCGAGCTCGTCGAGCACCGCGACCATCCGAGTCTCAGTGTCGACCAGCTTGCGACCGGTGTCGGCCCAGTCCTCCAACAGCAAGGCCACCCTTTCGAACGCGCCGCGGCGGTGCGCGATCACGCCGGTCGGATCGGCCAGGGCTTCGAAGAGCTTGCGGACGATCCGCAGGCACGGCCGCTGCCCACCGCGTCTGGTGATCTCGCGGCGCACCTGCTGCTCGAACCGAGCGGCACCGAGTCGGCGGGTGCGGGTGAGGTCGCCGCCGTCGCGGTCCAGGATCACCCACATCGCAGCTGCCCAGGTCTTGGACCGGAACGGCCAGTTCGCGGTCTCCAGCGCGGCCGGCCACACGCACTCGAGTAGGTCGCGGATCTGCTGCACCTGGGCGCTGGCCTCCACGATCAACCGCTCCCGGCGGGCACCCAGGTGACGCAGCCGGCCCCAGGTCTCGTCGACCGGTTCGGGGATGTAGCAGCGCAGCTGTGCGGTCAGCCGGGCGATCAGCACCGCGTCCTTGTCGTCGGTCTTGTCGAACGTCAGGTCCTCGGCACGGCGCGCCCAGGAGGTCACCAGCGGCTGCACGCACACGAACGGCATGCCCCGGTCCGCGGCGAGCTGACCGAGCACCCGCCACCGGTGCCCGGTCGGCTCACACGCCACCGTTACCCCGGCCCAGCCCTTGACCGCGGCGCGTTCAGCGGCCCAGTCCAACGCCGTCCCCAGGTCCCACGCGCGGCAGCGGAACGTCTTGCGGGCCAGCACCTTGGAATCGTGGTCTGTCACCAACCACCATCTGCTTCCGGTCGGCAAGATCGATGGCGACGATCGCGTTGTCCAGCGGCACCAGCTCACGCAGCCGCGCCAGCCGCGCATTACGGTTCCGGTCGCCCCGAGAAACACCATTACCGTGGGTCATGAACGTCCTCCTGTCTGCGATGGGACACCAAGCCCGAAAAGCGCAGCAGGAGGACGTTCCTACGTCCAGACCCTGCTTGCAGAACGTCTTTCTATGCCGCGTTGAGGGAAACCCCGGCTTGCGTGCGATGCGCGAGTCAGATCCCCTGAACACCGGCAGGCGGCTATCGGCCCAGCCTCGAAATCCGAGGCACGGCGGCGCTCATCCATCACCTCTGGGTTCTCGGCCTAACGACCAGCCGGAGATCGCTCCAATCCCTGCCGCCACGTCCCAGCGCGTCCCGGTCCATCCCCACCGCGGGGTGACGCACAGATGACTGCGTCCGTCTTCGTGGCAGCATCTGGGACGCAACACGGGTCGACGGGACGCGGTGGAACAGAGACAAGGCGCCACTCCTGAGACGGAGTAGCGCCTTGACCTGCGGTTTTACTTTGTAGCGGGGGCAGTGTGCTGGTTCAGGACATCCCGGACAGATGTCTCAAGACATGCCGGACTGATGTCTTCGGAGATCCCGGACTGAGGCCGGGGCCGGCCCGAGTCTCCGGCCATGTCGAAAACCAGACTGGTGATCACCGCCGTGGTGATCCAGAATCGTCCTGTTGCCCAAGTCGCCGCCGAGTACGGCGTCTCCCGCTCCTGGCTGTATGAGCTGCTGGCCCGCTACCGCGACGAGGGCGAGGCCGCGTTCGAGCCGCGCTCCCGACGCCCGCGGCGGACACCGAACGCCACGCCCGAGGACGTGGTCGAGCTGATCGTCGAGCTCCGCGAGAAGCTCACCGCCACCGGACTGGACTCCGGCCCGGACACGATCGGCTGGCACCTGGAGCACCATCACGGCATCAAGGTCGCCCGGGCGACCATCTCCCGACATCTGACCGCCCACGGCCTGGTGATCCCCGAGCCGAAGAAGAAGCCGCGGTCGTCCTACATCCGCTTTGCCGCCGAGATGCCCAACGAGTGCTGGCAGTCTGACTTCACCCACTACCGGCTCACCCGCACCGAAGACCGTCCCGGGCCCGACTGCGAGATCCTCACCTGGCTCGATGACTGCTCCCGCTTCGCCCTGCGGGTCACCGCACACCACAGGGTCACCGGCTCAATCGTGCTCGCCGAGTTCCGCAGAACCGTTGCCCAGCACGGGATTCCGGCTTCCACGCTCACCGACAACGGAATGGTGTTCACGACCAGACTCTCCGGTGGCAGCCTGCGCGGCACCCGCGGCCGCAACGGCTTCGAGCACGAGCTGAGACGTCTCGGCGTGATCCAGAAGAACTCCCGACCCAACCACCCCACCACCTGCGGCAAGGTCGAACGGTTCCAGCAGACCATGAAGAACTGGCTGCGCGCCCAGGAGCCACAGCCGACCACCATCGCCGAGCTCCAAGCCCTGATCGTCCGCTTCGTCGACGAGTACAACCACCGCCGACCCCACCGGTCCCTACCGCACCGAGCCACCCCCGCGGCCGTCTACACCAGCCGGCCCAAGGCCACCCCAGGCGACCGCACAGACGACACCCACGACAGGGTCCGCCGCGACCGCGTCGACACCAGCGGCAAGATCACGCTGCGCTATCAGGGCCGGCTCTACTCCATCGGCATCGGACGAACCCACGCCCGAACCCGCGTCGTCATCCTCGTCCGAGACCTCGACGTCCGCATCATCGACCACGCCACCGGCGAGCTCCTTCGCGAACTGACGCTCGACCCCACCAAGCGCTACCAGCAGATCCCCAAGAAGGACACATCCCGCTGAAACGAGGGACGGCCGAACCCAATCAGCGTGGGTTCGGCCGTCCGCGATGTCCTGAGACATCACACACAGTAGCGGGGGCAGGATTTGA